>NZ_JACOEA010000001.1 GCF_014281125.1 Lawsonibacter celer
GGTGTTGATTGCGGTGAGGGTCCACCCGTTCCCATCCCGAACACGGAAGTTAAGCTCACCTGCGCCGAAAATACTTGCCTGGAGACGGGCCGGAAAGATAGGTAACGCCAACATGAAAAAGCGGACAGAGAAATTCTGTCCGCTTTTTTTATGGATATGCAGGAAGTGTGGGTATATATGCGCTATTACAACATTCATCGCGCGGTTTTTTTAGAGCGCCCCAACCGTTTTGTTGCACAGGTGGAGTTAAACGGTGTGCCTACGGTATGCCACGTGAAAAACACAGGGCGCTGCCGGGAGCTGCTGCTTCCGGGTGCGGTGGTCTACCTAGAAGAAGCGGATAAGAGTGAGCGCAAGACCAAATACGACCTGATCGCGGTGGAAAAGGCGACGGAGCGGGGGACGCTGCTCATCAATATGGATGCCCAGGCCCCCAATCGGGTGTTCCAGGAGTGGGCGCTGGCGGGACAGTTTCTGCCGGGGCTGACTCTGCTGCGCCCGGAATGCCGGTGGGGCAATTCGCGCTTTGACTTTTACTTTGAGGCAGGGGAGCGGAAGGGCTTTGTGGAGGTGAAGGGGGTCACCCTGGAGGAGCACGGCCGCGCCTGTTTCCCGGACGCCCCCACCCAGCGGGGGGTCAAGCATCTGGAAGAGCTGATCGCCTGCCAGCGGAAGGGCTATGAGGCCTGCATCTGCTTTGTGGTCCAGATGTCTGGCATGAGCGATTTTTCCCCCAACGACCGGACCCATCCGGCCTTCGGTGCGGCGCTTCGGCACGCGGCGGAGCAGGGGGTCAGAATTCTTGCCCAAGAATGCCATGTGGAGGCGGATCTGCTGGAACTTGCGGGCCCGTTACCTGTGTGCTTGGGGTGAGGAAATGAATAATTTGGACATGCAAATTGCATAAAATGGATGGCATACCTGTTCCTGATTCCGTAAAAGGGATGAAAATGCAGAGAGACGATTGACATTTCGCAAATGTTCTTGTAAACTACCCACATCAAGCAAGGACGCTCGTTCCGCCAGTGAAGGCGGAGCGAGCGTCCTTTGGTATTTGAGGGAGGAATTTGTATGTATTCAGCGGTTAATACCATCTGGGTCCTGGTGGGCGCGGCGCTCGTCTTTTTCATGCAGGCGGGGTTTGCGATGTGCGAAGCGGGTTTTACGCGTTCAAAAAACACGGGAAATATTTTGATGAAGAACCTGATGGATTTCTGTATCGGCACGCCCATCTATTGGCTTTTGGGATTCGGGATCATGTTCGCCGGCACCGGCGCGCTGATCGGCGGGTTTGATCCCTTTGTCCTGGGCGACTATGCCGGCATCCTGCCGGAGGGGGTGCCGAAGCTGGCTTTCCTGATTTTTCAGACCGTGTTCTGTGCCACAGCGGCCACCATTGTCTCCGGAGCCATGGCGGAGCGGACCAAGTTTATTTCTTACTGCATCTACTCACTGATGATTTCCGCTGTGGTATACCCGATCTCGGGACACTGGATCTGGGGCGGTGGCTGGCTGGCCCAGCTGGGCTTTCACGACTTTGCCGGCTCTACTGCGGTCCACATGGTGGGCGGTGTGGCCTCTCTGATCGGCGCCAGAATGCTGGGGCCCCGGATCGGCAAGTACGGCCGGGACGGCAAGCCCAGAGCCATCCTGGGCCATAATCTCTCCATCGCAGCCCTTGGCGTGTTTATCCTCTGGTTCTGCTGGTTCGGCTTTAACGGCTGTTCCACCGTGTCCATGACCGGGGACGACACTCTGGTGGCCGCCGGTTCTATCTTCTGCACCACCAACATGGCGGCCGCTGTGGCCTGTATGACGACGATGCTTTTTACCTGGATCCGCTTCAAAAAGCCGGATGTGTCGATGACCTTTAATGCGGCCCTGGGCGGACTGGTTGCAATTACCGCAGGCTGCGACATGGTTTCCATCGGGGGTTCCGCCATTATAGGAATCTGTGCCGGTATTGTGCTCCCCCTGGCAGTAGAATTTTTTGACAAGGTGCTCAAGATTGACGATCCGGTGGGCGCCATCTCGGTCCATGGAGTATGCGGCGCCATGGGCACACTGCTGACCGGCCTGTTTGCGGTGGACGGCGGCCTGTTCTACGCAGGTGGGTTCCGATTTTTTGGAATTCAGTGCCTGGGTGTGCTCAGCGTAATTGCCTGGGTGGCAGTTACCATGACCATTATTTTTACCGTTATAAAGCATACAATAGGTCTGCGAGCCTCCGCCCAGGAGGAGCTGGAGGGCCTGGACATCCACGAGCACGGGCTGCCCAGCGCCTATGCCGACTTTGTGCAGAACACCAACATGACCAGCGTGTCGGGGAAGAGCGCCTATCCTGCGCCGACGGTTGAATCCTCTGAAAAAAAGGCGACAATCGATCAGGCGGTTCCGGTTCAGGTTGTGTCCGCACCCAGCGGCATTTCCGCCTCTGACGTCAAGCTTTCCAAAGTTACAATTCTCTGTAATCAAGCCAAGTTTGAGGATCTTAAGAGCCAGATGAACGAGATTGGCGTCACCGGCATGACCGTCACCCAGGTGCTTGGCTGCGGTATCCAGAAGGGAAGGACCGAGTATTACCGCGGCGTCGAGATGTCGATGAATCTGCTGCCGAAGATCCAGGTGGATATTGTGGTATCCAAGGTGCCGGTTTGCCAGGTAATTGCAGCCGCCAAAAGGGCTTTGTATACCGGTAAGATCGGCGACGGTAAGATTTTTATTTACAACGTTGAAAATGTGGTCAAGGTGCGCACTGGTGAGGAGGGCTATGATGCACTCCAAGGCGAGGAATAGGGAAACAGATGTGCCAAAGGCCCCCGGAGCCTACGCTCCGGGGGCCTTTTTGTGTGTGCAGCCGGAATGGGGATTGACATATATCGAATATCGCTATATTATAATTATAGCGATATTCGATATAAAGGGGGCGGGGCACATGGCACGTAAAAAGCTGGATACTCTGACCGAGCAGATGTACTATGTGCTCCTGGCTCTGCGGCAGGAGCGGCATGGGTACGGGGTGATGCAGTACATCGCCCAGCTGACGGACGGGCGGGTAAATGTGGGGGCGGGCACGCTGTACGCCCTGCTGGACCGGTTTGAAAAGGATGGACTGATTGACCGCACCCGTACCGAGGAGGCCCGGAAATATTACTGCCTGACGCCGGAGGGGGAACATGCGCTTCATCAGGAGTATGAACGGCTCCGCCGCCAGGCAGAGGATATGGAGCGGGCGCTGAGAGAGGAGGAAGGGCTGTGAAACGCAGTTGGAGCTTGTTCGCCTATCCGGTGATGGATATAAAAGCGGCCGAGGCGGCTCTCAACCGCAGGGCCGCGGTGGGGTGGCGGCTGGAAAAGGTGTGGCTGGGCCTGCTGGCCTCCTTTGTGCCGGCCCGGCGGCCAGTCCAATACTGCGTGGACTGGTGCGACCCCAACCGGGAGGACCTGAACTACCGTGCCCTATGCGAGGAGGCCGGCTGGACCTGGCGCCAGCAGACTGCCTACCGGAACATCTATGAGGCCCCGGAGGGCACTGCCCCCATTCAGACGGACAGCGGGCTGGAATACCTGCGCTTCCGGAAAAAGGTCCTGCGGCGCATGGTCCTTGGCGTGGTGCCCCTGGCATGCTGTCTGGTGTTCGTACTGCTCCTGTCTGCGCTGGCCCGGTCGCAGACGGGGGGACCGGGCTGGTGGGAGTGGGAGAATGTAGCGACGGCCCTGTGCCGGTCGGATCTGACGGCCATCCTGCTGCTCACGCTGCCGTTGCCGGCGCTGGGAGGTATGCTCTGGCTGGGGCGGATGCTCCTGCGGCTGATCCAGTGGCGCAGTGCGGCCCGGGAGGGGCGGCCCTTTCCGACGCCGGGACGGCGGAGCGCGGCCCTGGCCTCCGGATTTTGCCTGCTGGGCTGGCTCTACGCGGCGGTTCTGCTGTGGGGGATCGGGTTGGACCTGATCGGCGGCCGCCTGAACCTGGGGCTGCTGCTGGGGTTTGCACTGGGGTCGATTCTGGTCCTGCTCCGCTGCCAGGGGGCGGAATATCAGCGCCGGCGGCGGGGTGCGGCGGTTCTGCTGATCGTGTCCCTGGCGGGCCTGGGGGCTGGCGTGCTGCTCCCCGACCAACTGACGGACAGTTTCCATGTGAAGGGGCCAGTGGAGCAGATCCAAATGCTGCCCGAGTCGATGCAGACCTATGGGCCGGAGACAGAGGCATCCCTTGTGGCCGCCCATACCCGCTGGTGGGAAGTGACCCGGGAGGGTGAGGACCGGGGGTGGGACGACGGCCGGCTGTGGGGGGATATGTGGACTACACGCGGCCCCAGGCTGGCGAACTGGATTACGGAGCACTGCCGGGCGGAGCTGGGTACAGGCTGTCAAACTCCGCTGGTGGGCTATGAGGAGGTCTGGCTGGCCCGGGCCGACCTGGGCGGTGACCCGGAGACGGGGCCCAAAGAGGACCTTTGGGTCATCCGCCGGGGGAACACCGTCCTGCGTGTGCAGACCCACGGACTGGAGGGCCTGGACGAGACGTGGCTGGAGGACACGCTGGCCATGCTGGAGGGAGATGGGACCCATGGGTGAAAAGGAGACCTGCTGGCGTTGGTTTCGCTATGCGGCGGAGGATGTGAAGGCGGCCCAGGCGGAGCTGGACCGCATGGCCGACCAGGGCTGGGAGCTGGAGGAGCTGGGCCTCCTCTGCGCCAAGTTCCGACGGGCGGAACAGCCCAGGCGCTGCTGGGTGGAGTCATCCCGCTGGAAGAGCGTCCGGCGCAAGGACGAGAACAGCCGGGCGGAGTATCTGGAGCTGTGCGATGAGGCGGGCTGGGAGTTGGTGGAGGAGAGCCGCGACCTGTTCTATTTCCGGGGAAAAAAAGGCGCCCATCCCGCTCCCATCCAGACCGACGGCGCGGTGGAGTGGGAGAGCGTGCTGCGCAAGGCCCTGTGGGACCGGGCCTATAACCTCATTTTCCTGACCCTGTTCTGGGCCGTTTATTTTGTGGTGCGCTTTGTCGGGCAGGGCTTTCATCCCTGGGAGGTGCTGCTGAGCAACGCCTCAATGCGTATGCTCCTGTTCCTGACCGCCTGGACGGCGCTGGACCTGGTCCGTGGCGCGTATGTGCTTCGCTATCGGGGGCGCTGCCGCCGTGCGGCCCGGGCGGGTGAGGATTTCCCGGTGCCCGGCCGGAGAGGCGCCCGGGTACGGGGGATGCTGGGGCTGGTTTCCGCAGCGCTGCTGGCCGCAGTGCTCCTCAGCGCCCTGACCGGCGTGGGGGAGGAAAAGCGCAGCGGGGACCTGGGCGGCCTGATGCGGTATGAGACCGTGTCCGTCTTTGCACGGCACACGGAGTACCGCCGCTTCAACGAGCGGGACTGGCTCTACGCGGAGGACTATGACTGCCGCTTTCCCTGGCTGGCGGAGCAGATCTGCCGGGATCTGGTGGAGGATGAGGGGGAGGAGAAGCGGCTGGATACCCACTTCCACAGCGCGGTGATCCCTCAGCGGGCGGACCTGCCCTTTGACGAAGCCTGGACCTATGCCGCAGGGGACCGCAGCGGCCTGATCCTCCGGCAGGGGAGCCGTACTCTCCGGGTGGAGTGTGCTGCCTCCCTGGAGGGGCTGACCGGACTGGAGGATCTGCTGGACCGGCTGGAGCTGGAGGAATAAAAGAAAACGTGAGGCGGCCGGTAAGGCCGCCTCACATTGGTCACAGAAGGGGAGAACAGGGGTTATTCCAACAGATTGGTGATGCTGTGCAAGCGAATGCCCAGGGTGGACAGGTTGTGTAGCAGGGCCGACATGGCCGGGGGGAGAACACCCGCTACACCTAGGGCCATCAGACCGGCATTAAAGCCGATCACAAAGCGGTAATTGGCCTGGGTCCGCTTCAGCAGGCCGTCGGCAATCATTTTCAACAGGACCAGATCAAAGAGATGGTCCGAGAAGATCGTAATATCCGCGATTTCCCTGACAATGTCTGCGCTGTCTAGAACGATCTGCTTGACCTGGTGGTTATGGAATGACCGCGCTGGAAGTTATAACAAAAACTTATGACCATGAGCATAATATTAAACACTTGCCGCCAACCCAATGGCAGTGAAAACAAAAGTTACAGCAGCTTTAATCACGGACAGCCCTGGTCAGGGCCGCGTATGAGTGAAATGGGCGGCACAGCCCGCTCCAATCCGGACCAACCGGCAGATTGACGCCGAAATCACCCCGGCACAGCCGCTCTTTAACACCCTGCGGAGAGGTCCAGGCGGCGTGTCCCTCCATACAATAGTCAATCTTCAGCCGGTCCATGCCGCCGGAAAGCGCCGGGCATTCCCTTTGGCTACGGATGTGGAACACGGCCCCCGGCATGACGGGAATCCCATTCTGGGAGCCCGATGGAATTCCTGCTTTTTTGTGTTCTCCCTCCAAAGCGCGTGCTTCCTATCCGGTACAAGCGGATTCAGCCTGTTGTTCGAGCGGGGCCTCTGCCTGTGCGGTCAGAGGGTAATCAGTACGCCCCGCTTTATGCGCCCGGCGCTGAAAAGGCGTGCTCGGGAAGCGAGGCGGCCAGAAGGCCTGCGGTGAGAGAGAGCTCTTCTTCCGACAGTGCCAGCCCCATTTTAGGAATGAGGGTTTGAAGCAGCGCCACTCTTTTCTTGAACTCCTTTGCCAGAAGAAACCCGCTATCTGTCAGATAGATCTTTCCGTACCGCTCCCGCACCAAAAAGCCCTTGTCCATCAGCACTCCCAGCATTTTGGTCACGGACGGCTTGGTAATCTGCAGGACTTTGGCAACCTCGGCGGCCCGAACATCCAGCGTGGTGTGGGCCAGATCATAAATGGTCATCAGATAGCGAAGATGCGCCTCGCTGAGTTGTTCCATGGGCCTTTCCTCCCGGTGGCACTTACAAGAAAGCGGGAGCGTGGACTGATCCGCCCACGCCCCGCCTTGCAAGTGCTTTTATTTGTTGTGACAGGCGCTGCAGGAGCCGCAGTCACCGCCGCAGGAGCAGCCGCTCTTGCCATGCTTGTGATTGTAGATGCTCCGCCCCACAATGGCCGCAAAGATACCGAAAATAATGAGAGCGCCGATCAGTGTTGGAGGATTCATAGCGTCTCGCTCCTTTCAAAATGTGTGCCTGCTTGGGCAGATGTGTCAGCGGGCGCCGACCTTGGCGGCGTCTACCGCGCTGAGGGTCAGCTCATCGCCTGTGTACTTGTTTTTCCGGAACAGCATATACAGCAGGAAGACCAGGGCGATGATCGCGGCCACTGTGCCGATGCCGAATCCACCGCCGGTGAACAGCTTGCCGAACTGATAGATCATCAGGGAGATGAGGTAGGCGAAGCCGCACATATAACCGATCGCGGCCCAGGTCCACTTGGCGTTGTTCATCTCGCGCTTGATGGCGCCCATGGCCGCGAAGCAGGGGGCGCACAGCAGGTTGAACACCATAAAGCTGTAGGCGGAGATACCGGTGTAGTGGAGCGCTACGGCCGCCTGGAGGGCGGCGTCGTCTTCCGCAACTTCTTCACCGATCTGGAATAGGATGCCGAAGGTGGAGACCACGTTCTCCTTGGCGATAAGGCCGGTAATCGTGGCCACGGTGGACTGCCAGTCGCCGAAGCCAAGGGGCGCGAAGATAAAGCAGATGGCGCCGCCGATCGCGGCCAGGATGGAGTCGTTGTTGTCGGCTACCATGCCGAAGCCGGTCTCGGTGAAGCCGAAGCCCTGGAGGAACCAGAGCACGATGGAGGAGGCGACGATTACAGTGCCGGCACGCTTGATGAAGGACCAGCCGCGCTCCCAGGTGGCACGCAGCACATTGCCAGCGGCGGGCTTATGGTAGGCGGGCAGCTCCATAACAAAGGGCGCGGGATCGCCGGAGAAGCCCTTGGTCTTCTTCAAAATGATACCGGAGACAACAATAGCGGCCACGCCGATGAAGTAGGCAGATACAGCCACCAAGCCGCTGCCGCCGAAGATCGCGCCGGCGAACAGGCCGATGATGGGCATCTTGGCGCCGCAGGGGACAAAACAGGTGGTCATAATGGTCATGCGGCGGTCGCGCTCATTCTCAATGGTGCGGGAGGCCATGACGCCGGGGACCCCGCAGCCGGAGCCGATCAGCATGGGAATAAAGCTCTTGCCGGACAGACCGAATTTACGGAAGATACGGTCCATGATGAAGGCGACACGGGCCATGTAGCCGATGTCCTCCAGAATGGACAGCATCAGGAACAGCACCAGCATCTGGGGCACGAAGCCGAGCACCGCGCCCACGCCGGCGACGATACCGTCAGACACCAGACCGGTGAGCCACTCGGCACAGCCCAGACCCTCCAAAAGGGCGCGGGAGCCGTCCGTGAGCCACGCGCTGCCCAATACGTCATTGGTCCAGTCCGTCAGGAAGGAGCCGAGGGGACCCATGGCGACCCAGTACACGGCGAACATAATCACCGCGAAGATGGGAAGGGCCAGCACACGGTTGGTCACGATCCGGTCAATCTTGTCAGAGGTGGACAGGTCGTGACCGGCGCGCTGCTTTTTGACCGCTTTCGAGACCACTGTGTTGATGTAGGCGTAGCGCTGGTTGGTGATGATGCTCTCGGCATCGTCCTCTAATTCCGCCTCACAGTCGGCGATATGCTCCTCCAGGTGGGCCTTCAGCTCGGCGGGGAGGTTCAGCTCCGCCATGACCTTGTCGTCCCGCTCAAAAATCTTGATGGCGTACCAGCGCAGATAGCGGTTATCCACCTTGCCTTGAATGGATTCCTCGATATGGGCAATGGCATGCTCCACACTGCCGGTAAACACATGGGGCAGCTCGCCGGCCTTTTTCGCCTGGCCCAGAGCCATGGCTTTTTGCGCGGCAGCCATGCCGCCCTCGCCCTTCAGAGCGCTGATTGCGATGACCTCGCAGCCCAGTGCATCCGCCAGCCGGTCCAGGTCAATTTTGTCGCCGTTCTTCCGGACCAGATCCATCATGTTGACGGCCACCACCACCGGCAGCCCCAGCTCGATCAGCTGAGTGGTCAGGTAAAGGTTGCGCTCAATATTTGTGCCGTCCACGATGTTCAGGATGGCGTCCGGCTTCTCATTGACCAGATATCCGCGGGCGACCACTTCCTCCAGCGTATAGGGGGACAGGGAATAGATGCCGGGCAGGTCCTGGATGACCACATCCTTGTGGCCCTTCAGCTTGCCCTCCTTCTTTTCCACAGTGACGCCGGGCCAGTTGCCCACGTACTGGTTGGAGCCGGTCAGATCATTGAACAGAGTGGTTTTGCCGCAGTTCGGGTTGCCGGCCAGTGCGATTTTGATCGCCATAATTCTCTCCTTCCTCAAATATTAGCAAAAGCTAACTTTTGTTCTTAAAATAAGCGGCAGACGGCCGCCCCTTGGAACTCCAACACGCTGTAAACCCCTTTTACTGAACTTCAATCATCTCGGCGTCCGCCTTGCGCACGGACAGCTCATAGCCGCGGACATTGAGCTCCATGGGATCGCCCAGCGGAGCCACTTTCCGAACATGGATCTGCACACCTCTGGTAATGCCCATGTCCATAATGCGGCGTTTGGTGGCGCCCTCACCGTGCAGCTTCACCACGGTGGCGTTTTCGCCAACCTTCACATCCTTCAGTGTTCTCATACGCCCTCTCCTCCTCAAAGTTGTATTGGTGTGAGTCAATTTTGGATACACTCAGATCATAATGCGGTTCGCCATAGTCTTGTCCAGCGCAATTCGGCTGTCCTTTACCTGAAGAATCAGGTTTCCGGCGATTTCGCTGACGACCGTCACTGTCCCATCAACGACAAACCCCAGCTCAGCCAGGTGCTGGCGCACCCCATCCTTCCCGGTGATTTTCCGAATGATCACGGTATCGCCAGTCTTTGCCATTGTCAGCGGCATCATAGGCATCCTCCCGTAAAAAATTAGCTTTAGCTAACTATATTTTAAAAAATAACGGTTAGAAATTACTAACCACATTTTGCAATCTAGAGTTTACTGCGCCTAACCAGCTTTGTCAATACCCTTTTTTGAATTTTCTTGCAAATTGGGTTAGTTTATGATAACCTTGTAAAAACAGGGTCAGACTGGAGGAGATATTTTATGGAAATTCACGAATCCGCAGAAGATTATCTGGAGATGATTCTGATTTTGAAGGAGCGTCTGGGGCTGGTGCGCTCCATTGACATTGTCCATGAGATGAACTACGCAAAGCCTAGTGTCAGCGTGGCGATGAAGCGCCTGCGGGAGAACGGCTATATTGAGATGGACAAGGAGGGGTATATCGCCCTGCTGCCGCCGGGGCTGGAGATCGCCCAGCGTATTTACACCCGTCACCGGTTGCTGTCGAAATTTCTGGAGTACCTGGGGGTCAGCAGGGAGACCGCCTCGGCGGATGCCTGTAAGATCGAGCATGACATCAGTGCAGAGTCCTTTGCGCGGATTGTGGCATTTTCCAAAGCACAGGGGATCATCAGCGGATCAGAAGCGGAAACGTAATGCCACAGTACAGGGACCCGGCCGGATTTGTCCGGTCGGGCCCCTGTACTGTGGGGGGAAAAGGCTGCTTCTAAGCGGAGTCCATGCCGCTCAGAGGTAAAACGAGATGGAGGTATCATTCTGCAGGGGGACTTACCACTGCGCCAGGCTTCGGCCAAGTGCCCGACAGGCATCCTGAGCATCGTCATCGGGGCTTTCATTCGCAATCAGGCCTTCTGCGTCAAAGAGATTGGCGCCCGCGCTTTCGCAGCGCTCGCACCAGTCGCGCATCCACTGCCCGTCGCCCCAACCGTAGGAGCCGAAAAGAGCAATTTTTTTGCCGGAGAGAGACCCCTCCAGGGAGGTAAACATGGGATCAAATTCCATCTCCTCCAAAACCTCGGCGCCCATAGCTGGGCAGCCGAAAGCTACGGCGCCGTAATCTCTAAAGCTGCCGGCGGAAAACGCGCCGGGCGCGAGCATAACGGCTTCCCCGCCAGCCTCCTTCACACCCTCAGCAATACAGAAGGCCATTTTTTCCGTGTTGCCGGTGCCGCTCCAGTAGACGATTGCAACTTTATTCATCGTGTTGTCTCCTTCTAATCGAAAATAGAATTCATATTATGCAGCTGTCGCCAGCTGAACAACCGGGGTTCCCTGCGCGTACCGCTTTTTATAGATCTGCGTACAGATCCGGTATCGCTCAAAGCATTTCTGGGCCGCCACAGGATCGCCGTAGCACTTCCAGTAGCCGCAGCAGGTGAAGTTTCGGGCCTTGTTTTGGATAAAGCCAATCACATCCTGTAGCGGATAGCCCAGGAAAATGCCAATTTCATGCGGATATTCCGCTTCCAGGCACAGTCGTCTGGATAACTGTGCCAGCATTTCACCGGCAGAGCCTGTGCGATACCCCATCTGTTCCAGAAATGTGCTTCGGGATTCTTCCGCCAACAGATGCATGACCCACTTCTCACGGTAGACATAAATGATGCCGACCGAGCTGCCCGGGCACTCCATTAAGACCTGCACCCGGATACCCTTTGGCTCAAAGCATTGGTCCCACACCTGGACGGAATGTCGGATAAGGTCTAAACTCTCCGCCTGGAAGCGGAACAGGCTTGCAGGCTTAATTCCGGCTAAGGTGGGGGCGCAGTGCTCTACCAGCATCGCTTCAAAGCTGTGTTCCATGTGCACCTCCCTTTGCAGATGGTTAGTTATTACTAACCGATGGGGGTTTAAAATGCCGCACCGGCGGTGGGGGGGATAGGAGGTTAGGTATATCTAACCGATGGGCAGAGGATACCACAGGCATCCCCCTTTGTCAAGCGGATTTATGGAAAATTTTTTCCCACGCTTGACATTTCAGCGCGCTGTGCTATACTATTGGTTAGCAATAACTAATCTATCTTAAATTGGGGTTGTGCGCAAAGTCTGGGATGTTTCGGTGCCCCGGCATTCTTTTTCAACGATAGTTAGTTAAAACTAACCGTCGGGCAAAAAGAATGGGTTGGGAATCAATGCTTTTACCGCCTGGGGGCGCCTGCCCGCCGGCAGAGTGCAGAGAAAAGAGGTCGCTTTATAATGTGACACGGGTTACCATTCAAGTGGGCGGGATGATGTGCGGAATGTGCGAAGCCCATATAAATGAGGCGGTCCGACGGTCCTTTCGGGTAAAAAAGGTCACCTCTTCCCACAACAGGGGAGAGACGGTCATCCTGACCGGGGGGCCTATACACGAGGAGAAGTTGCGAAGAGTCGTCAGGGACACAGGACATGAGATGGGCGCTATCACCCAGATACCCTACGAAAAAAAGCCTGTTTTCTAGATTTTAGAAATGACTACCACATTTTCGAGCGGTGATAAAACTGCCGGAGATTTCTGTATCAACACAAAGGGTAAAAGGAAGGTATCCAGATGCTTCAAATGGCGGGAAAAGGGGCGCGTTTTCGGTGGAATCGACCGAAAAACGCGCCCCTTTTATACGTCAAATCCGCCTGTGAGGATAAAGCGCCTCAGAGCCTGTTCCAGCTTCATGTTGAGCTGGAAGGGCTTAATGGGCGCGCCGGAAACCGCCTCAAGGTAGGCGCGGGCCGCCGTCCGGTCGACTGCGGCCTTCAGCCGGTCAAACCGGCCGAACTCGTTGATGTTGGCGTCAGTGACCTTTTGCTGCATAAACGCCCGCAACGCCGCCTCATCGACGCCGATGGCGGTGGAAAAACGGTGAATCTGATCGTTTTTCGCCTGGGCCATATATGCTGTGATGTAGTCGCGCAGGGTTTTCCCCTCGTCAACCGTGATATCCCCGCTCTGCACGTCATGCAGAAAAATATTGGCAAACTTCTGCTCCTCCCGGGTGAGGGCTGCAAAGGAGTGATGCAGCTCGTCGAGCACAGCGGAGAGCTCCTCGCCGGAGTGCAGGGCCTTCATATATTTTTTGAAACGGGAGTTCAGGTAGTTGGCGTCAATCACACCGGTGTTGATTTCGGTTAAGTAGGTGTCAATCTCATATGGGACGTCTCCGATCGAACCGCCGCCCGTGGGGGAGAAGAGCTCCTTATAGCGAAGAGCGAGAATCAGATAGGCGGTCTCGTCCAGCTGTAGTGGAATGGGCAGCTTCCCGGCGGCGCGCTTGCCCTTCCGGGAGCGCTTGTCCCAGGTAAAGCCCTGGATTTTGGCCGCCTCCAGAAAGCTGTTGAGCCGTTTGAACAGCTTGGCAAACTGCCCCCGCTCGGCGGGGTCCTCCGGGAGGCGTTCAAAATGCTCAATTCCAGTGGAGCGGAAGAGCGCGTCAATCCTGCCGAACGATTCGTTCATCCCCTTGAGATTGCACTCCAGCTTGTCCGCAAAAAGGCCCAGCGGCTTATCCCCGGAATAGAGATGAAACGCCGCATCTACATTGTTCCGCATGGTATAGGGCTTGCGGTAATAGCGGATGGTGCCGAAGGGTTTTTCCGGCCCATAGAGGCGGTTGGTGCGGGAGAAGGCCTGAATGAGTCTTTCATAGGTCAGGATTTTGTCCAGATAAAGTGTATTGATCCACTTGGAATCAAACCCGGTCAGCATCTGATCCACCACAATCAGCAGATCAATCTGCTGCCCGGGAGAGCGCTCAATGGACCGATAGAGCTCCTTATGGGCCAGCCGGCAGGAGAGATCCCTTTTAAAGCTGGCGTAGCTGGACATCCGGAAATCCGTGCCATAGCGCTTGTTATAGTCCTCGACAATCGCGGCAATGGACTCTTCCTTGAAGGCCGCGCTGCCGTTGTTGTCAATGCTGGGATCAAACAGTGCCGTCACCTTCAGGCCGCTGTCTTTTTCCTGAAAGAGCTGATAGTACGCAATGGCCTCCGCGATGCTGTTGGCTGCGAAGAGCGCGTGAAATTTGCTCCCCTGGCTGAGGGTGGTCCAATTGTCCAGAATATCCTGGACGACCTGTTCCTGGTGTGGTCTGCACTCATACTGTGTGCTGGGGAGATAGTCCTCAATCCCTTTCCGGTAGCGCCCGTTCTTCTGCACATAGCCCGCCATGGGCACCTGGGTATGGCTCATATAGTGCAGATAGACCGCCTTCTTGTCCGGATCGGCCAGAGCCTCGGCCTCGCTGGCCGCCTTCGCCTTTTCCAGGGCGATGGCCCTTCTTAGGTCGCGGTCCTTATAGGTGGGGACCATATAGGGGTCAAAGCCGAGCACGTTTTTGTCCCGGATGCCGTCGGCGATGCTGTATCGGTGCAGCTCGTTGCCGAAGATATCCGCGGTGGTATTCATCTTCTTTTGGTTTTCCTCGTGGATCGGCGTGCCGGTAAAGCCGAAGAACATGGCGTTGGGGAAGGTGCTCTTGATGGTAAGCAGCATCTCGCCGAACACATCCCGGTGGGCCTCATCGACAATAAATACAATGCGCTTGGCCTGGATCAGGCTGATATCGTGGGCATTGAAGCCGCCGGACTCCTCCACCCGGCTCATCTTCTGGATGGAGGTGACAATCAGGGTGTTGGACGGGTCGGAGCTCTTCAGCTTGGCCACCAGGCTGTTGGTGTTTTCGGTTGCCTGCACTGCGTCCGCGTCGTCGGCAAAGCCGCGGTAATCCAGCAGCGACTGCGTACCCAGCTCCACCCGGTCCATCAGGAACACAACCTTGTCCGCGTCTTTGGAGTCGGCGATCAGCTGGGCGGACTTAAAGCTGGTCAGGGTCTTTCCGGAGCCGGTCGTGTGCCAGATATAGCCGCCGAGGGGATCCGGCTCCGACCAGCGGCGCAGCGCGACGCAGCTGGTAATGCGGGAAACGGCGTAATACTGATAGCTGCGCAGGACCTTCAGCAGTCCGTCCGTATCATCGGCCACTGTATAGAGACCAATGAGCTGATGGGCCATGGGGATGGAGAGCAGGGACTGCGCCACATCCTTCCAGTCGTTCACCGGTTCGTTGTTGACGTCCGCCCAATGGAAGTAGAAATCCCTGTTGAAGCGGCCGTCCGGGCCGGGGTTGGCAAAGTACACGGTCTCCTCCGGGGTCATGGCGATAAAAGTCTGGACCAGGGAAAACAGGCCGGTGAAGACGCCCTCGCGGGTGTATCTTTCAATCTGATGGCACGCCTGGCTGACGTCAACGCCGCTGCGCTTGAGTTCACAGTGGATCAGGGGCATGCCGTTTATCAAAAGTGTAAAATCACCCCGGCGGTCCTGCAGCACGGCGCTTTTGGCGTGGAATACCGGCTGCTGGGCAATTTGATAGCGGCTCTGGCCGGCGGCAATCTCCCACCGGTCATAGATCTTCAGGCTGACCTCCCGGCCGATGTGGAGCTCGTCCGCCGGGTTGTCCCGCTTGACCGCCACGGTTTTTCCATTAATGAAGCTGTTGAGCTTCAGCGGGGTGCGCAGCCGGGCAATCTGATCGAGGATCTGCTGCATTTCGCCGTCCGTCAGTGGAACGTCGTTCAGGCGGTCCACATCCCGGTTGTTCTCAAACAGAATCTGCTTCCAGTTCTCAATTAGCTCTTCTTCTGTTTGGTAGCGCAGGATATCCGGCTCCCAATTGTATTTTTCCACCAATAGGCGGATGAGGGCGGCCTCAAAGGCGGCCTCCTGTTCAAAAGCCATGGCTTGCCTCCCTATGTCACACCAGCATTTTTTCGAGGAGCGCTTTTTTCAGGAGCTGGAGCTTTTCCAGCTCCTCTGCGCTTGCGGCAATCAGACGATCCATTGCCGCGAAAAAACCCGAGATAGCCTGCTGCTCCTCATAGCCTGGAAAGCATACCGTGCCGAGCAGGGCGTCGTCGTCGCTGATGTTGATGGTGTTTTTGGCCCCTTTGCTGATGATGGGGCGCAGGTACTGATTGAGCCGGCGGTCCAGTTCAAAGTAGGTCTGGACAAAGGGGGGATAGACACAGGACTTGGGGTGATATACGGCATAGAGGGCCGATACGATCCCCGGGGCCCCCATATTGGTCTTAATAATGCCATAGGGGGTATCCCTTAGGGGAGATTTGGTATAGACCACATCCCCCTGCTTCACGATGCCGTAATTGGTAACGGCGGCGCCGGCAAAGCTTCTGCCCTTGTGCTTGATCTGATTGATCACGCCGTACTCGCCGGATACGGAGAGCACATCGGACTTTGTATAGGTGTTCTGCAGGTTTTTCTCCCTTGCGGTCTCCAGGTAGAAGCCGAGCGGGCGCCGCTCCCAGTCGCCACGAAACCCCTGAAACCGGAGTTCCGGCGCGTCGGAGCCCTCCTGCGGAAACATCTTTTCCAGCAAGGATTTTTTGAAGCGCTGGAGTTTGCCGCATTTGTGCTGACAGGAGCGGATCAGACGGTCGAGACAGGCCAGGTACTCCGCAATTTTTGCCTGCTCCGCCTCCGCGGGCATGGCGCAGGTAATTTTACCAAACACAGGATATTTCAAATTCCACGTATCGGAGGTGATGCCCTGGGAGTGAAGCTGGAATTGATGAATCATCGCCGCCTTTTTAAACGCATAGGAAAAAAACAGCGAATTCACCCCGGCTTTTGGAACAAGCACCGTGTATGCGGGGCTTAAGATGCCGCTGTACGGGGAATAGCCACAGGCGCCCTGCCACATCCGCATGGTGTTATAGGCGATGTCGCCCACTTCGACTTTTTTATAGTGGGACTTATCTTCGCTGGAATTGTCATAGCGGCC
The DNA here is from genome assembly GCF_014281125.1 of Lawsonibacter celer. Classification (GTDB taxonomy): domain Bacteria; phylum Bacillota; class Clostridia; order Oscillospirales; family Oscillospiraceae; genus Lawsonibacter_B; species Lawsonibacter_B celer. The sequence goes on from NZ_JACOEA010000001.1 coordinate 16,641, forward strand.
GAGCTCGGAAAACTTTTTCAGTCCGGAATGGATCGTGACCGAAATCAGATCTCCCTCGGAGGAGCGCTCCTGCCGCTCCTCAAAACAATCCTCCAGCGCGCTGCGCGTCCAGGGCGCCTCAAAGCTCCGGAATCGGATCTGCGGCAAGTCTTTTTTTCCCGGCATCTTATTCACCCGACAACAGAGATTGGAACTCTGCCAGACCTTTCATATCATATTCATCGCCGGTCAACTGGTCGATCATTAAAGACAGCTCCTGCTCCGATTCCTCAATCTGCCGGCCTAAATCCTGATAGGTCACGGCATATTTCTCCGCCAGGCGCTGGACCGCCTGCTCCAGTGTTTCGATAATAGCCTCCGGAATGGCGCGAAGGGAGGCGCAGAGCGGCGCGATCCATTTCAGCCGAAGCAAGTCGAGGACCTGGACGTCCGTCAAAGCTTCAATCGTCTCCTTCGTCAAAAGATGCAGCGCCGCGGCCATCTCCCGGGCCTGCTTTCGGACGGATTTTTCCTCGTCCATCAATTGGCCTGCGCGGACCATTTTGGCCTCAAAGGACCCCTCCGGGAAGACATAGGCCTCCCGCAGGGTCTTCCGATACAGGGCGGCCTTGCCCCTGGCGTAGGGGACATTGCCGTCGATTGCCGCCCAATTCACCTCGGGATGGTCGGCAATATACTGCAGCCGGACCGCCTTTCCCGAATGCGCGTCAAACAGCTCCAGATACCCCTGCAGACCGGAGAGCTCCGGGGAAGAGACCTCCGCGTAGAGTTCCGCCAGCTTTATGGAAAACTCTCTTGGCACAAACGCAGTGTTGTCCTCGTTGAGGAATGCCCCCCGGTCCCCCTCCTCGATAGAGTCGATCAGCTCGGCCAGTTCCGCCGCAATCGCCTCCTGCCGGGCTTCCTTGGCCTTTACTGCGTCGTAATCCGCTTTTAACAGCGTGGTCTGCACCAGCTCGAAGGGAATGATATGGCCGACCCAGCCGTCCTGCACCTCTTCCTCCTTGTCGCCCTTTTTCCTGAGCACCAGATTGGGGTCGACCTGCCTTGCGGCGGAAAAGCCCTCGGTCTGGATCATCTCAAGATCGGCGGAGATGCCTCCCCACTGGTTGTCCAGCAGCTGGTAGGCCTGGTATTTGTCCACCAGGGGGAGGGCAGCCACTCGGTCGAAGATGGCCTGCGTAATTGTGTCCTCCTCCTGGGAGAGATTCAGCTCCCGCATATTGCCGATGAGCTCCCGGTCCAGATAGGCGTCAAAATCCCCAAAGGCGTCCTGACAGGCGGCGACAAACGCCTTTACGTCAGGGCTGTTGTCGATGGCCTCCTTCAGATTCTCCGCCGCCAGAGCGGAATAGGGGGTCCCGTCACAGGAAAACAGGGTGCTCCGTAGCTGCGGAAACGCCGTCCAGTAGGGCTCCAGCCGGTCAATTTCATGGTTGGGGGTGCCGCCGAACATGGTGGCGTAGATGTCCCAGGTCTCCGATGTCTCAGAGGAGTCAATGTAGCGGGGGAGATTCAGGTTATAGCCGTTTCGGCGTATCTCCGCCTTGGAGACGAGCCGGGCGTACTTCTCCACCCTCTGGGGGCGGACGGCGACCGTGTCGGCAATTTTCTTGATGTCCGAAGCCGTCAGCTTGTTGGTCTTGCCCGCCTTGGTGAAGCCCTTGGAGGCGTCGATAAACAGCACGTCGGATTCAGCCCGTTTTTGGCGCAGTACCATGATAATGGTGGGAATGCCGGTGCCGAAGAAAATATTGGCCGGCAGGCCGATAATGGCCTCAATGTTGTTGTTCTCGATCAGGTTTCTGCGGATGCGGCCCTCCCCTTCTCCCTTCCCGTCTGTGCCGCCGGTTGCGTCCCCACGGAACAAAACGCCGTGGGGCAGTACGATGGTCATAATTCCATCCGGCTTGAGGTGATAGAGCTCATGGAGCAGAAAAGCATAGTCCGCTTTTCCCCTCGGAGCCACGCCATAGCGGTAGCGGGGATCTCTATTCTTATGGGACGGATCCCAATGCTGGGAATAGGGCGGATTGGATACCACCGCATCCACGTACACGGTGCGGTGGGCGGCGGCGGGGTCCACATCATCGGAGAATGGCCAGTCCTCCTCCAGGGTGTCGCCGCAGCGCGTATAGATGTTGTCCGGCCGGATCCCGCGCATGACCAGATTCATGCGGGTCAGATTGTATGTATTTTCCTTCAGTTCCTGGGCGTAGTATTTGATATTATGCTTATCCGCAATATATTTGGACATGCTCTTGCCGATGGTAATCAGCAGCGAGCCGGAGCCGCTGGTCGGGTCATAGATCTCAATTTTGTCCCTGCCCCTGAGGTGGTTGGCGACGATTTCCGACATCAGCAGGGACACCTCGTGCGGGGTGTAGAATTCACCGGCTTTTTTGCCCGCGTTGGCCGCGAAATTGCTGATCAGATACTCATAAATAAACCCCAGGACATCATAGTCCTGCCTTCCGTCCATGGGGATGTCTTTAATCAGCTGGATCAAATCGCGGATCGCTTTTGTCTGATTGCTGGCGCTGTCGCCGAGCTTGCTCAGGCCGGTCTCCAAAGTGTTGAAAATCTTGCTGAAAACCTTCTGGTGGGTCTGGCTGATCAGCCGGTTGAACGCGGAAAGCGCGGTCCTTACGTCAGCCACCGAAAAGGAGCTTCCCTTGTCGAGCCAGGTGGAAAACAGATGCTCATAGGCGATGAAATAGCCGCGATTTTGCTGGCAGTAAACTACGATCTCCGAATGGTCTTCCTGTAAGGATTCTTTGATATCCGCATCCGGATAGCCGTCCTTTCTGAAAAACTCGACCTCCTGATCAGAGAGAAATTTGTAAAAAATGAAGCCAAGAATATAGTCCTTATATTCGTTCGCTTCAATTTTGGACCGCATCTTATTGGCGGATTCCCAGATTCTGTTTGCCAACTGCTGTTTATTCATCGCTCTGCTCTCCTAATTCTTCCATACACATTTGGGGATCCGAACCCTCCTGGGACGCACAGGGCTTGGTGTTTGGCTGCCGGGGGGGTAGACCGTCCGATTTCTCTGCCGCCGGTCTACGCTTGACGTATTTGCCGCTTTTGATTCTGGCGTCAGCGGGTTTCTCCGCATCGGCCGGAATGGCCCAGGAATGCCCAATGCGGACCGCGCCCGGGATACGGTCCTCGCCGCACAAGATCTGTATGCGCCGGGTGGAGATACACCACTTTTCAGCAAGCTGTGTGACCGAAAGATATTTCATACTCCATGCTCCTGTTACAACACATTTCACGCGATCCAGACAAGAAGCTGCAGGAAACCACTTTCCTATTGTAATCGCAGTGCCGAATAAAATCAACAGATTTTTGCCAGACCAGGGAAGCGCGAGGGCCGTGCCGTGGGCGAGCCCCAAGTCCTGCCTGTCCATAGGGAAACACCGCCGTAAACGCATTGCCCGTATAGAAACTCTCCGTTCATGTAAAATACATCCATACTGTGAATGGAGGGCTTTTATGAACGGATACAGACTGACAGCGGACCAGATTGCCGCCTACGGCGCATATCTTCAGCAGGAGGAGCGAGCGGCGGGAACAGTGGAGAAATATCTCCGGGATCTGCGAGCCTTCGCACGCTGGCTGGAGGGGAGCGAGGTCACCAGGGAAGACCCGGCTGGGTGGAAAAATTACCTGCTTTCTCTCCGCTACGCTCCGGTCACCATCAACTCTATGCTGGCAGCGCTGAACGGCTTTTTTCAGTTTGCAGGTTGGAGTGACTGCCGGGTGAAATTTTTGAAAATCCAGCGGCGGCTGTTCCGGGACCAGTCCCGGGAGCTGACCCGGCCGGAGTATGACCGCCTCATCGCCGCCGCCCGGGGCAGGGGGCAGGAGCGGCTTGCCCTGCTCGTCGAGACCATGGGGGCCACCGGCGTCCGGGTCAGCGAGGTAAAATATCTTACCGTGGAGGCCGCCCAGCGGGGCCGGGCGGAGATTAGTCTGAAGGGGAAAATCCGGGTGATTCTGCTGCCCAACAAGCTGTGCCGTAAGCTGCTGAAGTATGCTAAAAAGCAAAAAACCGCCTCCGGTGAGATCTTTCTCACCAAAAGCGGGACAGGACTGAGCCGCCGCCAGATCTGGGCGGAGATGAAGCGGCTGTGCAAATATGCCGGGGTGGAGCCGAAAAAGGTCTTTCCCCATAATCTGCGCCACCTGTTCGCCACGACATTCTACTGCTCCAGCCGGGACATCGTGAAGCTGGCCGATGTGCTGGGCCATTCCAGCATTGAAACCACCCGCATCTATCTGGTGACCTCTGGCGCGGAGCACGTCCGACAGCTGGACCGACTGGGATTGGTGTCGTAGGCAAACTTCACATTTTGCCGTAAGCGCAGACGGAAAAATACAGGCGAATACATATCGCGAGAACAATTATACCATTTGTTCCCCCAAATAACAAGACATTTTCCCGTTTTTGGGCACAAAAATTACAGGCCGAAAAACTGTTTTTTGCGGCCTTGGTCCAATATGCCCGAACAAAGAAACTGGATGCCCTGGGAAGTTGCTTCCCGGGGATTTTTTGTACAATTTCGGGCAGTCTGGATGCCAGCTGTGGTCAAAATGTGAATTTGGTAAATGTCGGGCTTGCCCGGCATTTCTGCTATAGCGGCAAAATGTGAATTTTGTTGACGCAGAGTATGCGATGCTTGGGGATGGAATGGTGTGCCGGAATCTTCCGCCGCGGCCGGCGGATGGCGTCGGACTGGGGGAAAGGAGTGGTGGAATGAGACAATCGCTGTATGACTACTGCGTAAGAACAGAGAATTTTGACTTGCTTCAGCAGTGGCACCCAACCAGAAATGGGGACCGCACGCCGGCCGAGCTGTCCTATGGAAGCGGTGAAAAGGTATGGTGGCAGTGCAGCAGCGGCCATATGTGGCAGGCCGTGATATACACCCGCACCAGCGGAGGAAGCAGTTGCCCCTACTGCGCGGGGAAGCTGGTGTGGCCAGGCGAAAATGACCTGGCCTCTCAGCGGCCGGACCTGGCTGTACAGTGGCATCCCACAAAAAACGCACCGCTGACGCCGGAGCACGTATTATTGGGAAGCCACAAGGCGGTTTGGTGGATCTGCGAAAAGGGACACCAGTGGCGGGCGATGGTGAAAACGAGAGTGTTCGGCAGTGGCTGCCCAGTCTGCGCAAACCGGGTGCTTCAACCGGGCGAAAATGATCTGCTTATGTCCCATCCGGCTTTGGCCGCCCAATGGCACCCCGAAAAAAACGGTGGACTCACCCCCCGGGACGTGACGGCCGGTACCCGCCGCAAGGTATGGTGGCAGTGTGAAAAGGGACACGAATGGCAGGCCGCTGTTGTGTCCAGGTTCAGAGGCGCGGGCTGCCCGTTCTGCGCGGGCAGACAGGTTGTTCCTGGGGAGAATGACCTTGCCAGCCGGTTCCCGACCATTGCGGCACAGTGGAACCGGGGGCGCAACGGACCGCTGACACCGGAGCAGGCTTCACCGTACAGCAACCGGAAAGTGTGGTGGCGCTGTGCGCTGGGGCATGAATACCAGGCGGTCATCGGCGCCCGCACCAAGTCTGGCGCCGGCTGCCCTTACTGCAGCGGAAAACGCGTGCTGGCAGGCTTTAACGATCTGGCCACGCTGGAGCCGGAGGTTGCCGCCCAGTGGCACCCGGTGCTGAACGGTGCGCTGACCCCGGAGATGGTGACAACGGGCAGCCATCAGAAGGTGTGGTGGCAGTGTGCTGACGGCCATGTCTGGAATGCGGTGATTCATTCCAGAGCAGGACCGTAGAAGTGCGGCTGTCCGGTCTGCACAGGCCACATAAGTGCAAAGCGGCTGAGGAGGTACGAAGCAGTATTTACAGAGCAGAGAGCACTGAGAGAAACAGCTTCGCTGATCATACAAAATCAATAATTGAGGAGGAAAGCAGCAAATGAAAAAGCGAATTTTGGCAAGCCTATTAAGCCTTTGCCTGCTGGCGGGACTTCTGCCCATGCCTGCGCTGGCCGTCGATGGGGCGGCGGTAAAGGGCGGCGAATGGGAGCGCTACCCGGCCGTCGGCGAGGAATTCCCTGTGTCGTTGCCGGAGGTCGGCGGAGGGGTGGTCACCATCAGCGGCTATATGGATACAGACGACTGGTATGTCATGGACGGGCTGGTCCTTATGTATGACGGCATTTATAACGAAGGGATGAATCAGACAAATACCAGCGCTTCCACATGGAAAGAGCTTACGGATTCCGGAAGCGACCTGACCATCAGCGGCCAAACGTGGAACAGTGGCGGCGGCCTTGCCGTTAAGGATACTGCCGTAGAGAAAAAGACATTCTCCCAAGAAATCCAGCTGGACACGATGACGCTGGATTACGCTTTTTCCGCGGCCAATGTTGGAGACGCGAAGGGGGCGGGCGGCACCTACTTTGCGCCCTTTGCCCTGCTGACAAGCGTCGGCACCATCCGTCCCGACGGCGTCATACTGAATTACAATGGGTTTCAGACGGGAAATGGCATGAACTCGGTTTTAAGTACCGGAATTACGCTGGAAGACGATACCCTTTACCATCTCGCACTTACAAGTGATGGCAGCACCACGCGTTTTGCATACCTGAATGGCAAAGCGGTATCCCGCTCCATTTCTTTGGCGGATACCTATCATTTTTCCAGCGTCTCAATTCCCGTTAGTTTAGTGGCAAAGCCCGATGGAACAAAAATCAATCTCGCTAAAACGCTTTACGGGCTACGCCTTTATAACCGCGCGCTGAGTGCGGACGAGATCGCACAGAACCGGGCCATGGACCAGGCCCGGTATGTGGATAAGACCTATTGTATTCCGGGCACAGTGAAGGTGGGGGAAGGGGCCGAGACCCCGCTGACTGAGTACGATTTCACGGCGAGGAGAGCCCAGACTGCCATATCGCTGGACGATTCCGGCGCCCTCTCTCTGAAGCTGAATAGAGAGGGCGGCTATACACTGTCCTTTGGAACTCAAGGCGGAGAGACAGTTACCAGGAAGATTACGGTAATTTCCCAGGCGGATGCCCAGGCTGCGGATGCCGCCGCGGCGCTCATAACGCAGCTGCCGGAGAGCGGAGAAATTACAATTGCGCACCGCAGATCCGTTGCGGCGGCGCAGGCGGCCTATGACGCACTCTCTGAGAATGCCGCAAATCGGGTCGGAGCGGCCTTGAAGGAGAAGCTGGACGCCTGCATTGCTCAAATTGACGCCATTGCCACGGGAGCGCTGGTGTTGACGCTGACCTACGATGCAAACGGCGGAACCTGCTCTGCCGCTAACGCACAGGTGGTTTATAAAAAGAATGCGGAGCCCTCGTATACGTTGGAGGTGCCTTCACGCCCCAACTATGTGTTTACCGGCTGGTATCTGGAGGAGAGACAGCTGACGGATGCGGAGGGCGCGGCCCTTCAGCCCTGGGATATGCTGTCCGATGCCACCGTTACTGCCCGCTGGAAGCACTATGCGGAAAGCGGAGAGGCGCTGGAGCTGAGCACAGCCGGAGATATTTACGCGCTGGCCCGTATCCTGGAAACAAAGCCGAAGACGGATGCCGATGTTTCGGACGCGCTAAAACAGGACTACAGGCATTTCGGGTTTGAGGAGGGCTATGCCAGCGCTTATGAAAAGCTCCAGACGGCCAATTACCGCCTGACGAAAAATATTAAACTTACAAACTGCGACGCGAATACAGACCAGTACAATGGGTTCCATGGAATTCCCAACTTTAAGGGGGTATTCGACGGCGGCAGCCACGAGATTGAGCTTGCCATTGATTTCAGCAAGTACCCGGATGTTTCTGCTCCGAACTATATCGGAGGCGTCTTTGCTTGCGTGCAGGATGCTGAAATTCGCAATCTGACGCTTTCCGGCTCGGCGGCCGGGACGTTTGTGACCGATGCCTCCTTAGCGGATACCGGTTTGCTGATCGGCGGAACAATTGCCAGCACCAACCGCAATACCGTGCTGGAGAACATCACATCAAATGTAGCGGTAAACATCACGCTGGACATTCCGCAGGGCAAAACCGCCTATATTGGGGCTATGGTCGGGCGTGCCAGTTCTTCCCTTGAGAGCGATAAATGCCTGATTCTGCGCGGCTGTGTCAACAACGGGGATATGTCCATGAGGGTCGAACAGGCATCCACGAACCCCAGCCGGCTTTCTGGGTTGATCGGCCATGCCTATTCCGGCATTCGGTTTGAAAACTGCGCCAACTACGGCAATATTTCCGCGGCCGGCGAGGCTGCGACTGTCGGAGATTTGTGCAGCGGATCGGGCGGTTACATGGAGAACTGTGTGTCCGCTGGAAGCCTCTCCCGGGAGAAGGGCACCATCAATGTGTTCAACGGCATGCAGAAGGACGCTGCCGCAGCAGACGGCAACACAATCCGTGTCGCGCTGACAGGTACGGCGGGTGATCGCGCTGTGGTGGCCGATACCGGTATTGATGTGGCCTATTCCGAAAATGGTACGCAGTATCTGGATATTCCGGTTTACTACCTGGAAGATGGCTCTAAACCGTGGGCGCAGTATCATGCGAATCAATACATCTCAGTAAACGGAGCAAAACGGCTCTACCTGTTTGATCTTGAAAACAGGACCTTTTCGACGACGCTCAATACGGCGGATGCCGTGGTAAGCGCCCTGCCGTTCAGCTCCTGGGAAGAGGCTATTCCGATCTCTACGGCGGATCATTTCCTGTGGATGCAGCAGGCGGTCAACGATGGCAATGAGGAGGCCGTTCAAAAGCTGTATGCGCTGGGCGGAGCAGACAGCGTGGACGACCTGGAAAGCGCGCGGACTGTGCTGCGCTCGGCCTATTACAAACTGCAAAATAATGTGGCGATTGATTCGTCGAGCGGGTTTACCGGGATCGGCAATAAGGATTACACATTCGGCGGACATTTTGATGGCGGCGGCCACAGTATTTCGCTGACGGTTGACACGACGGTTTCGGACGTGCCGGAAAATCTGTATATCGGACTATTCGGCTATATGAGCCCGCTGACCGACGGCGTGGTTGAGGTGCGCAACCTGTCTGTTGAGAGCAGTTTCGATATTAAGCTGCCAAAGGACTACACCGCAACGGTGTACATTGGCGGCCTTGCCGGACAGGCGGTTCAGCTTACGCTGGAGAAGGTGGATGTGCTTCTTAAAAAGATGACGCTCACCAAGGCGGAATCTGATGCCGATCTTACCACTGGAGGGGGCTCTGTGTCTGCCGGCGGCGCTTTTGGCTTTGAGAATGGGCTGGTCCGGGGTGCGCCGTCAACCAGGATTGACTGTACCATGACCGCGAACTGGACAAGAGGCACGCTGAACTTTGGCGGCTTTGCCGGTCAGGGCTATTCCGGCGGCAGCGTTGCGTTTATCGGCGGCACAGGGATTGATGCAGGCAGCGTGAGCAATGCGAAAGTCGCCGGTGTGATGGGGTATTCCTGGGCACCGAACGAGTTTGACGGGTATTACGTGAAAAACAGCACCAATGGGACCATTTCCCTGAAAGGCACAAATGCGGCCGGTATCCTGCTTGGCTATCAGACGACCTCCAGCGCCACCGGCGTTGCCCTGCGTGCAGCGAATGTGGAGATCTCCGGCCCCTTTGAGGTGACCGGCGGCAACACGGGCGGGCTGTTCGGCTATGTAGGCACCAGCGGTGTCGTAGAAATTGCGAATATTGTGTTGAGCGATGCAGTTTCGCTGAAAGCCGCCGCAGCCAATAAGCCGGTGGGCGGATTGATCGGCAGTATGGTCCCGGCGAAGGAAGACAGCATTCGGCTTGAAAATGTCTTTATCGGCACAGAAATCCCGACCACAGGAAACAATATGGGGATGCTGATTGGCAGCAGCAGTAAGGATGCGGTTGGAACCGTCATAAATTGCGCCTATGTGAAGCGCTCCGCCGAAAAGGCGGTTGGAAATAAGAGTGACTCCGTTTTAAGCGGCATTATCGCCATGGATGTGTCTCAGCTTGCAGACGGTATGTTTGGAGACGCCAAGGCGCTGTTCAGCGGCGCTTTGAGCGGCGTGGACGCGGCGTCTGACATCGCGGCGCTGGATGGGGCAGCTGGAACGGTAATCTATACTGCGGTCGGCACGGATGCGGTTTCTCTGCGCTGGAATGGTGAAACATTCTATACAAGCCGGAGTATTACCGTTTCTCCGAAAGCGCTGGCCGCCGACGATATCACGATTACCGGAGTCAACAGCGCATATCCCTCTGATGAAGCGGCGGCGGAAGCGGATATCCAGGTGCTCCACAATGGCTCCGTGCTGGCCAAAGGCTCCGATTACACGGTGGAGCAGAATACGGCTGACCATAAGTTTACCATTACATTTGGCGGAAACTACAGCGGCTGTGCGGAAACCTCCTATACTGTGAGCTCCGATGCGCTGGAGGCATCTGCAGAGGGGTATACCGGCGTCTATGACGGCGAGGAACATAGTATTGCCGTGACGGCCCCGGAGGACGCTGCGGTTACCTATAGCGACCGTGCAGATGGAGCATATGCCGATACGGCGATTACCCTGAAGGATGCAGAGACCAAAACCGTTTACTGGAAAGCGGTTCAGGGAGAAAAAGAGGTTGCCGGCTCCGCTGTCATTACAATTGCTCCGGCAGAACTGACCATTGCCGTACTTGACCAGAGCGTTCCTGTTGGAGCGGCGGTGCCTTCTCTGGAAACGCCGGCTGCCGGAACGCACTATACGGTGTCCGGCCTGTGCGGTTCCGACGAATTGGCAACCGCCCCCACGCTGTCCTATGAGGGGACTCCCGACACAAGCTCCGCCGGCTCCTTTGCCATCAAGGCCGGCGGAGCAGACGCAGGAGGCAATTACACCATCCGCTATATGGACGGCACTTTGACTGTTTACAGCGGCGGCGGTTCCGGCATGCCCAGCTACGCCATTGCCGCCCCTGCGGATGTGGACAACGGTACAATTGTCGTCAGCCCCAAGCGGGCTGGCAGGGGCGACACCGTGACCATCACCGTCAAGCCCGATGAGGGCTGTGAGCTGAGCAGGCTTACCGTCACTGACAGCAAGGGCAACAAACTGAAGCTTACTGATAAGGGCAATGGCAAGTTCACCTTTACCATGCCCGGCGGTAAGGTCACCGTGGCGGCCGCCTTTGCGCCCAAGGGCACCCCGGATATCCCCGCTTTTGCGGACGTCCCTGCCGGCGCCTACTACGCCGATGCAGTGGCTTGGGCTGTGGCCGAGGGTATCACCAGCGGCACCGGCGCGACAACCTTCAGCCCCGACATGGTCTGCACCCGTGCACAGATGGCCGTGTTCCTCTGGCGTGCCGCCGGCGCCCCCTCGCCTAAGGGCCAAACGATGCCTTTCACGGATGTGCCTGCCAACGCCTACTACTGCGATGCGGTTCTGTGGGCCGTGGAACAAGGGATTACAACCGGTACCAGCGCCTCGGCGTTCGAGCCGGATGCCGAGGTGACCCGTGGGCAGGCCGTGACCTTCCTGTACCGGATGGCCGGTTCCCCCGCCGCTGCGGACCACAGCTTTACGGATGTGAGCAGCGCCGACTATTATGACGCCGCCGTAAGCTGGGCGGCCTTCGAGGGCGTCACGAACGGTACGGGCAATCACGGGTTCAGCCCGGCGGCCGACTGCACCCGTGCGCAGATTGTAACACTCCTCTATCGGGCAAACGCCTGACCCGCGGTAAAGCATAAAACGCCTGGGCGTGGATCCGCGATCCACGCCCAAGCGTTTTTTACCTCTGGTCTATTCAAACACCTGGGATTCTGGACCATGTAATTAAAGGCGGCGGTATCTCTTGTCAAAGGGACACTGCCGCTATCGCCGGAAATAGGATCCGTCTGCGATATCTTCCTGGTCAAAAGAAAGATCACCGCTTTTTAAGCGGTGATCTTTCTCAAGATGGACAGTAACGACAAAAAAGATACACATCCAAAAGCCTTGCGGTACAGATCTTCTCAGGATTTAGCCATAAAATGCCCCACCCAATCCGCCAGTCTCACACAAACTGTTCAGATTGGATAGGATCATTCATGTATCTAATCAGTAAATATTACATATTTTTCCATTTGCTCGACAGCTAATTGGTCAACATTAAGTTGTTTTGCGACAGATTCGCTAGTTTTTTATCAGCCATTAAGCAATTAATAATTTTTAGCAATTTGCCAACGGTAATATTCGTCTTAAATTTTGGACTGCTAGGCAAATCAACTATGGCCCCTAAAGCCAGGACAAATTGCCGCGACGTTTTTTGTACAAGAACACTCTGTTGTTCAAGTTCAATGGCCTGAGGTCGCACATCTAAGTTTACAACGGATTTGGCCTGCAACTGTGAAGCCATATCGAAAAGGGAAGGCCGTTGGTACAACTGTATTTGATCGCTATGCTGGCGAAGCTGTGGTTGGCTCACATTTGGGTGAAAAGATTTTATATATAATGTTTGCCCAAGCATAGTTTTCCATTTTTCAATTATCACAATGCCGTGCTTCCCATTGGATGCACTTTTCGAATCCACATATTTCATCTTGCTAATGGGTGTGACTCTCCATTGATTATCTTGTGTGTTGGCTTCTGCAACCTCTTCTCTGGTAGCTTCATTTTTTGTTGTCCGATAAAAGCAACTCTGCCATTTGAATAAGACAATCATAATCTTGAACTGTCCTCCATTCTGGTGGAATCCAGTTTGTAACACTAAGCGTTCCCAATAGTCCACCAGCTATAGAAGCAATCGTGTCAGTATCTGCGCGAAACAAAAACACAGGAATTTTAATTCCCAGAGAGGGATTATTAGCGTATTTTGAAGCTAAATAAATGGCGGCTAAAATAGTAGCAGACTTTAGTAAAGCACCCTTGCGACCTTGTTCATAGTTCAGCCCAAAAGGAAGTTCCTTTTCTGCAAGAAACTTCTCCCAGTCACCTGCGATGATACTTCGTGCCACTATAGGGATATTATGCCAGACAGTCTGCTACATGGATAGACCCAATTCGGCAGCAGTTCGGGATATTTCTCGGATTTCAGTTCGATTTACAGGTTGCTATCCGGTTGGATTAAAATCACATCGATCTGCTCTTTTACCTAGTTTTCATCCCATGCATCTATGCCCAGCTTTTCACAGATGGCATCCTTGTTTCCGAAATAAGCAATCAGTTTCATTTTCTTTTCTGCGTTATGCTTATCAGCATGATATAGGAGCATCCCCATGACCCATACAGAACAAGAAAAAGCCGCCATTGTCACGCAATACCGACAGGGCAAACCAATCCAGGAACTCTGTGCGGAGCGCGACATCAGCGAGCGAACGCTTTACCGCTTGCTACGAAACAGCCCCAAAGCAGGAGTGTACCTTCCCCCTCAAAGAATACGATACCCTTCTGCATAAAGGCACCAAACTGGAGAACATCCTCACCACTCTGAAAACAATTCAGTGCACTGTCCACGCTTCGTTGGAGAAACAGCTTTACGAAGACTACACGAAACTACATGAGCCAGAGAAGAAATAAAATCTCCTCCGCTAGCAATTCCAGATGGACAGGCCCAATCAAATCTGGGGCAGTGACATCACCTGCTTTAAGCTAGGAACTCTATCTCTACATTTGTGCCTTAGGCTTGGTTTCACACAAGGTCATCGCATACAGAGTATCCAGAAAGAGCCGTACCCAACTAATTACATCTGCCTTCAAATTGGCATGGTCACAGCGCGCTCCAGAAGCAAAACTTATCTTTTACAGTGGCCGGGGAGCTCAATATATCTCTGCTCCACGAGCACATCGTAGTACAATCTTTTTCCAATTTGGGAAGATCTCATGACAATACCGTTGCTGAACCCTTCTTTGTCACACTCAAGAAGAAAAATCTGTATGGGAAGGATTATACAACTGAGGCAGATTTCAAGCATGGCCTTGCCTCCTACATCGAGTTTTACAACACACAGCGTCCCCATCGCACATTGAAGAATCTGACGCCATGTTGGGTTGAAGATGCGTTCATGAGCAGCAAATGAGAATCGCATCCCAGCGACACAGCAGGGAATCGAATCCCTCCGATTACACGTTTTGCACTTTAATTTTGCTCTGTTTGTATTCGACCCGTGACATAGAGTGCTCTCTATTAAAAAGTATGGAACCCTTACAGTGCAAGGGTTCCATACGCAAAACGACCTTACCCGGCCTGAACAATGACGAGCATTTGTTTAGACCGGGTAGGGTTACTCAATAGAAGGAACAGCTTGCCATAGAACGGCATACAAATAATTAAGGAGAGAGCGTATATCCGCACCCTTATCATTGAGTTTTTCATGTGCAGAACTGAAGGAGACCAACATGATTAAGTCATACGCTGCATCGCGTACTCATAAACTATTATTAAATTTCAAACCCAGTCCGGATTGTTGTTTATCTGGAATTGCGTTAAACGATTTAAGAAATCTTTCAAAAACAATCGTATTTATATGGCTGAGAAACAAAAAAGGGCTTTGGTTTCATATTAACTCGGTTCGTGACGGATGCGTGGATGGATATGCTTTAATCCAAAGTCAATGGATATATCAACGCATTCCAATATCCCGGATCTATGCATATTACTAATTCCTGGTGCCAAATAGGATTAGTGTTCGGAGGAATCAACGTGACCGGTTTTTAACGAAACCAAGGACATTTGCTGCACGCACAATTTATGCCTACATTTTTCGAAGGTGCTGATAATGATTTTATGCAGAACGATTTAACAGAGGTAATTGTAAAATTCAGCGGCGATATTCAATTTGTCAGACAGGACTTGGATGCCCAAGTGGAAATTTTGCTGAAAGGATATGCCATTATTACATTAAGTCCGAATAAGATCGGGCGGTTATACTCCTATCCGCAAATTGAAAGCATTGAAATCCCAAAGAATCTATACATTGAAGGTTTATACAACCTTACCTCCTCCTGTATCCGTACTGTTCAAAGCACAAACAGTTATGGCTTAACAGGTAAAGGAGTCATTGTATCGGTTATTGACTATGGGATTGACTATATGCACCCCGACTTCCGAAAAGCAGATGGAAAAAGCCGGATATTATACTTATGGGATCAGACAGTGGCAGGAACACCGCCGGATGGTTTTTCGGGCGGTTCTGAATATTCGAACGAACAGATTGATCAGGCGATACAATCATTGGATCCATACTCCGTGGTTCCGAGCATAGATACCGGAGGTCACGGTACAGCAGTTGCCGGGATCGCGGCAGGAAACGGAAGTGAGAATCCTGATAACATTGGAGTTGCTCCTGAGTCAGATCTGATAGTTGTTAAAATTGGTCAAAGAGGGTTTCGTCCTTTTGCCCGTACAACAGAATTAATGCGCGCAATAAAATATGTCATTGAAAAATCCCGTCAACTCAATCAGCCAGTCGTGATTAATATTAGCTTCGGCATGAATGACGGTTCTCACCGTGGGGATTCCTTATTTGAAACCTATATTTCAGATATCAGCAGCGAATGGAAAACATCCATTGTTGTACCAACAGGCAACGAGGCTGCAGCCGGACATCATTATTCGACAAAATTGCGTTCTGACAGTGTAAAAACTGTTGAATTTTTTGTTGCAAACGAAATCAGTAAATGTTTCCTTTCCGTTTGGAAAGATTTTGCCGACATATTCTCAGTGGAGATGGTTTATCCCGACGGCTTCTCCTCGGGAATCATCAGTTTGGAAAACCAAATTCGGAATATTCGGGTTGGTAATTCTGTCATGACTGTTATTTATAGACAGCCGAGTCATTATTCTGTTAGACAGGAAATTAGTTTTAACATTCAATCTGCTAACGGAAGTATTCCCTCCGGGCTTTGGAAATTGCGTTTTGTTACGGCTTCGATTGTAAACGGAAAAGTTGAAATCTGGCTGCCGACGGTGGAAGAGGTTACTTCCAGTACTCGTTTTACTCAACCGATTGAAACAATGACCATGACGATACCGTCTACAGCCAGGAAGGTAATCAAAGTCGCAGGTTACAACGATCGGATTGGAAGTATTGCTGAATTCTCTGGAATTGGGAGCGCAGAGGAGGCAGAACCCAGGCCGGATGTGGCAGCCCCGGCTGTTTCTATTTTAGCACCGAAGAACGGCGGCGGCTATGATGCCTATACAGGCACGAGCATGGCAGCGCCGTTTGTTACCGGCTCGGCAGCGTTAATGATGCAGTGGGGAATTGTTTTGAAAAATGATCCTTTCCTATACGGTGAACGGCTGAAAGCTTTTTTACGTCTGGGTGCTAACCGCAGACAGAATCAGGATTATCCAAATGCCTCGTTTGGCTACGGTACATTATGTTTGAGTAATACAATGAGTTATTTGGAACGATACAAACGGGGAGGAGATCATCAATGGCTTTAAATATAGATGACGAACTGAATCTTCCGCTTTCAGAGTTTGTAAAATTGCCTACCACAGTAGATTTTCAAGTTCTCAATACGGAAAGATTTAAAATATTTGCCAGGAGTCGTCCCTACATACGTCTTGGAACGGAATTTGAAAACAGATATATTGTAGGCTATATCAATCAAGCTTATGTAACACAGCTGGTGAATGACCTGGGTGGTGACTTTTTATATTTTTTGCCTCGAATTATGTCACCTACAGATAGTCAGGGTAATGATGCATCCGGAATTACGCAGGTTCTTAATCAGCCATTTTTAAATTTGTCTGGTCGGGGTGTTATCATTGGCATTGTGGATACGGGAATTGATTATCGAAAAGATGCCTTTAAGTTTGAAGACGGCTCTACAAAAATCTTGGGAATTTGGGATCAAACCGTTGATGGAAAAAGACAGGATGATTTATACTTTGGCTCCACATATACAAGTGACGATATTGATAACGCCAATCGCTCTTCAGATCCCTACAGCATTGTGCCGTCGGTTGATGAGGATGGTCACGGAACGTTTTTGGCCTCTGTGGCGGCAAGTAATGAACCAGGCGAATATATTGGTGCGGCACCCAAAGCATATTTACTCATTGTCAAACTGAAAAAAGCCAGTCAGTATTTGATAGATCGTTATCTGGTTACAAATGACAACCCCAATCTGTATGAATCTACCGATTATATGCTTGGAATGAAATATATTCTTGATATGTCGGATAAATTCAATATGCCGATTGTTATGTGTATCGGAATGGGGACAAACGATGGCGCACATGACGGCAACTCATTGATCGAGGAGTATATCAGCTTCGTATCCCAGCGAGTGGGATATGCCTTTGTCACAGCAGTCGGAAACGAAGCCAATGCGAAACACCATACCCAAGGGAGAATACCTGCAACAAGAGCCGCAGACCGAATCAGCATCAAGGTGGGGGAGCAAGGGGCATCGTTTACAGTCATTATTCACAGCCCAGGATATGATAAAATATCGGCAGGAGTCACATCCCCCACCGGCGAAGCAGTATCCAGAGTGTCGTTTCAATCGGGGCTCGAATTCAGCAATCAGCTTGTTTTGGAAAATACCAGAATCACCCTTCGATACTTTCGAGATAACAACAATAATGTAATTGTTTCGTTCAAAAATGCCACTCAGGGAATCTGGAATATTATTCTATACGGTGATCTGATTATCAACGGCGAATATTGGGCATGGCTTCCGATAACCGGGCAGATCAGTCCCGCTGTTGAATTTTTGAGACCGACACCTGAGTATACGACTGTAATTCCCTCTACAGCTTTACGCGCCATTAAATGTGGTGCATATAACAGCAAGGATCAGAGCCTACTTGTATCCTCATCATGGGGGCCCACCAGGTTATTACGGATTGCACCGGATTTTGTTGCTCCCGGAGTAGATGTAAAAGGGATTTATCCTACAGGTTATGGAACAATGACAGGAACCAGTGTAGCAGCTGCCATAACGGCAGGCATTACCGCATTGCTGTTCGAGTGGGGGATTGTCAACGGAAATAAACCGGCAATGGATTCAGATCTCATTAGAAGTTATTTGATTAGTGGGTGTCAACGAGAAAGAAACTTAGCATATCCAAATATACAATGGGGCTTCGGAAAGGTTAATCTATACGGTACCTTTGAGGTGATCAAAGAGTCTGCATTGGATTATAATATAATGATTGAAGAAGGTGATTTTTTGCCATGAGTAATGGTAATACGCTTATGGATTTCAATACAAGCGGAGGCCTTGGCTATCTGCAAGTGAATACTTTTTTGCAGGGTGTTGGAAGTCCAATGCAAGGGGCAACTGTTCGTGTTTTAAATTCGGATACAAAATCGATCGTTAGCGAATCTCAAACTGATGCGCAGGGGCAGGTGAAAAATATTGCACTGATCACGCCTCCGATTGAGTACTCCCTGCAATATGGTTTACCCAGACCCTTTAATCAATATGATGTACAGGTAATCTACCAGGACTATCAGTCAGCATATATCAGCAATGTTCAGCTTTTCCCGGAACAAACTGCAATCCAGAATGTTTTTCTGCTACCAAGCTACAACGACATCGACATTCCATATCCCACTTTATGGGGGACATATCCGCCTAAAATTCCTGAATCGGAGGTAAAAAAGTTGCCGTTACCGACCGGGCAGATTGTCCTGCCGGAGCCGGTTGTGCCGAGTTTGATAACAGTACATGAAGGGCGACCAGAGGATTCATCGGCAAATAACTATACGGTAGGGTTTAAGGATTATATAAAAAACGTGGCCAGTTGTGAAATTTATTCCACTTGGCCGCGTGAAGCAATTAAAGCGAATGTGTTTGCGATTCTGTCGTTTACCCTGAGTCGTGTTTACACAGAGTGGTATCGGGGAAAGGGATACGGATTTACCATAACAAACTCAACGGCGTTTGATCAGGCTTTTTCCTTCGGCAGAAACATTTTTGACGAAATTTCCGAGGTTGTTGATGAAATATTTACAACCTATATTTCAAGGCCCGATTTGGTTCAACCGCTGTTCACGCAATACTGTGATGGCAAACGCGTAAAACGGGCAGGTTGGCTCAGTCAGTGGGGCTCTAAAGAGCTGGCAGATCAGGGGTTGAATGCTTTACAAATACTGAAAACCTATTACGGCTCCGATATTGTCTTGAAACAGGCTAAAAAGGTGGAGGGAATCCCGTTATCCTTTACAAATGTTCTTAAAACCGGTTCAACAGGCGATGCGGTAAAGACAATACAACAGCAATTAAATGCCATTTCCAACAATTATCCTTTGATAAAAAAGGTAGTAGTTGATGGGGTTTACGGAGCCAGTACAGCCGAGGCGGTCCGCACATTCCAACAAATATTTGATCTTCCCGAGACAGGAGAAGTAAATTTCCCAACATGGTATAGTATATCAAATATTTTTGTAGCGATTAGCAAACTAGCATAATAATAGAAACAATGCTCTGCCCTACCGAGCTGATCCAGACATTTTCAAACAACTACCCTTGGAGCCTTCTCATTGGGGAGGAAGCGGCAGTATGATTCCGTATATGCAGGAACGAATTAATTATTTGTGTTCTCTCCTTCCTCTTGTATCTGGCATAAAGTATTTAAAATAAAAGCGACGCATTGAGCGGGAGATAGAATGCTGGAACGAGAGAGTCCATTCCGAAGAAGTTCGTGAGTTGCTGGAATCCTGGTATTGCTAATTTTTTGCTCTCCGGTGTCATTGTATAATCTCCTTAATTCTATCCAAAGGAGGATTGTACAATGAATCGAGTCTATTGCCTGTACCGGGTGTCTGTTGTCCAGCAGTTGCATGAGGATGACATCCCCATGCAGCGGCAGGCGTGCCGGGAGTTTGCGGCCGTCCGAGGCTGGAAGAAGAGTTTTACGAGAAGGGAATCTCCGGATTCAAGTCACCCACGGCAGACCGCAGAGCTCTACAGCAAATCAAGAAGGATGCCAAACAACGTGAGTTTGACATCCTTCTTGTCTTTATGTTTGACCGATTGGGACGACGGGATTCGGAGACTCCGTTTTTTGTAGATGATCTCTCCATGCTGGGAATTGAGATTTGGAGTGCCCGCGAGGGACAGCAGAGATTTGGGAGCCATGCTGACAAGCTGATCAATTACATTCGCTATTGGCAGGCTTCCGGTGAAAGTTTGAAAATTTCCGAACGGACCAAGACCCAGATGCAGTAGCTTACCAGCGAAGGACTCTTCTGTGGAGGACACCCTCCGTATGGCTATCAGCTCATCAAAACAGGGCGGGTCAATCCCATGGGACACGATGTACATGACCTGCAATCGAACCTGGTGAAGCAGAGGTCATCCGTATAGTCTTCGACTACTACATCCGATACGGATATGGCGGGCGAAGAATTGCGACAGAGCTTGCAGCACAGGGTATCTATGGCCGTAATGGTGAAGTGTTCCATCCAGGCTCTATTAACGCATTTCTGCACAGAGAGTTGTTCACCGGAGTCATGTGCAGAGGAGGGGTTCGTTCACAGCTCAACTCGGAATTGCAGATCATCTTACCGGAAACATTTCAGAAGGCACAGCAAGTAATGGAGAAGAGAAAGCAAGGGCAGTTTCCCAAAAAGCTGGTGGGAAAAGCGCTGTTATCGAGAAATGTTTACTGCGGCTGCTGTGAAGGAAGGATATTTGCGTCAACTGTGCGAAGAACCCATCGAGTGATGGAGCACAATGAGAAAATCCCCGTCTATAAATGCTACAACCGGGTTCAGCACCGTGAGCGATGCTCTGCACAGAGCACTTATCGAGTGGAGCGGATCGACAAAGAAGTGCTGCGTCAGTTGAAAAGTCATGTGGATACCCATCCTGAACTGCAAAAGCTGTACGACAAAGCGATGGAAGCGGAATTTTCAATTCGGAAGATGATTTTGTGCCAGTGGATTGAGCGGATGAATATCTTTTCTTATGATCATATCGGGGTTGTTGTTCCAGGAGGAAATGGAGATTTTCTAAATCAGGCCATATGCCGCTGAGGTGATTTCAGCGTAGATACTGGAAGCACTGCACAAAGGGAATGCGAACCGTCTTGTACAATATGCTTGGATGGGAATCATTCATTTCCAGATCTTTTCGGCTTTTTTCGAGGGGCGGAGGACAAAAATAATGATCGTTTCTGATGTCCTGAATAGGGGATGCGAACGGAGCGGGGGCTGGTACGAAAAACAGGGCAGAAACGGCTGAGCTGCAGGCCCACCATTTTTGCAAAAAAGCCGTGAAACTTATAATTTCACGGCTTTTTCTGGTGGACCTAATCGGGATCGAACCGACGACCTTACGGATGCGAACCGTACGCTCTCCCAGCTGAGCTATAGGCCCATATTTGGTTGTTTTGTATATTTTTTCCTGGTTTATTTGTGCGGTTTGCTGCTGGGCCCGTGTTATGTCGCGCTGGCTCTCCCAGCTGAGCTACGCCCCCGTGCACCATTTGCACCCTGACATTATAGCATAATTTAGAGACTTGTAAAGACCTTTTTTGAAAAAGATGAAAAGTGTTATTGCTAAACGCAAAGAAATGATGTATGATATTCAGTACCAGCTTTCTCGCGGAACGGGATCGGAAGCCCGGCCCGCGGCAAGGCCGCACTAGTCGGGGAGATAGCGGTGCCCTGTACCTGCAATCCGCTACAGCAGGGATGAACTCCGGCCCCCGGTACTTTGTTGTGTTGTCTGCCCCTGGTAAGCAGTGATGATGGATCGGTCCCGCGCAACGGGGCACCGTGAACCGTGTCAGGCGGGGAACCGAGCAGCACTAAGCGGAACGCGCTGTGTGCCGCGGGAATCCCGCTCCTGAGCCGGCTGCCGGGGTAACGGACAGAGCAGAGCGTTCAAAGGCCGGTGTGCGGTCTTGCCACGCGCCGGGCGCGTCGGCTGGCAAAATAAGAGGGGCGAAGCGACGCGGCCTTCCGCATCGTCGCCCCTCTCTTTTTCAAAACCCATGCTTTAGGATTGAGGTGACAGCCTTGTATCAGGCCCTCTACCGCAAATGGCGGCCCCGCACCTTCGACGATGTGGTGGGGCAGGCCCATATTACGGATACGCTCAAGCGCCAGGTGGCCTCCGGCCGGCTGAGCCACGCCTACCTCTTTACCGGTACGCGGGGCACGGGCAAGACCACCTGCGCCAAAATCCTCTCCCGGGCGGTCAACTGCGAGCACCCGGTGGACGGCAATCCCTGCAATTCCTGTCCCTCCTGTCTGGGCATTGAAAACGGCTCCATCCTGGACGTGCTGGAGCTGGACGCCGCCTCCAACAACGGTGTGGACCAGGTGCGCGCCCTGCGGGACGAGGCGGTCTACACCCCCGCGGCGGTAAAAAAGCGGGTGTACATTGTGGACGAGGTCCACATGCTCTCCACCGCCGCCTTCAACGCCCTGCTGAAGATCCTGGAGGAGCCCCCGGCCCACCTGATGTTTATCTTGGCCACCACGGAGCTGCACAAGGTGCCCGCCACCATCAAGTCCCGCTGTCAGCAGTTTTCCTTCAAGCGTATCCTGCCCGGGGAAATCGCCGCCCGGCTGAGCTACGTGGCGGAGCGGGAAGGGCTCGGCCTGACGGGGGAGGGCGCGGCCCTGCTGGCCCGCCTGGCGGACGGCGGCATGCGGGACGCCCTGTCTCTGCTGGACCAGTGCGCCGGACCCGGCGGGGAGATCGGCGAGCAGCAGGTGCTGGACGCCCTGGGCCTGGCGGGCAATCTGGAGACCGCCAGGCTCATGGAACAGGTCGGCGGAGGGGATACCGCCGCCGCGCTGGCCACCCTCGCCCGCCTGTACAGCGCGGGAAAGGACGTGGGCAGCCTGCTGGGCGAGTTGTCCGCTCTCGCCCGGGACCTGCTGGTGCGCAAGACGGCCCCCCAGGGGGGCGCGGGGCTGCTCACCGGCGGCTATGATGAAAACACCATGCGCAGGCTCTCCAACGCCTTTTCCACCCAGAGGCTGGTACAGATGCTGGGGCGGCTGCAGGCCACGGCAGTGGATCTGGCCCGCAGCACCAACCGCCGCACGGACGCGGAGCTGTGCCTCATCCGCCTGTGTGATGAGCGCCTGGATGAGAGCGCGGCGGGGCTGAGTGCCCGCGTGGCCAAGCTGGAGAGCCTGCTGGCGGGAGGGATTCCCACCGTCTGCGCCGTTCCCCCGTCGCCAGCCCCAAAGCCCGCGGCCGCTGTGCCCCAGGGGGGCAATCCGGTCTCCAGACCGCCGGCGTCTGATTCCCCGCCCTGGGAGGAGCGGCCGCCCCTGCCGGAAGAGCCGGGGGGCCCTGTGGTCTGTGACGCGCCCGCCGCGCCGAAGGCGGCCGCAGTGCCGGCGTCTGCGCCCGCTCCGGCCGCCGACCTCTGGCCGGGGCTGATCGCCGGGCTGAAGGGGCGGGTGCCGATGGGGGAGTATACCTTCCTCAACAACGCCGCCATGGTCCAGGGGAGGCTGGAGGACGGCGTGCTTACCCTGTGGGTGGAATCCGACTTTGTAAAAAATATGGTGGGCAAGCGCAGCGTCCTGGAGGTAGTGGAGCGAGAGGCCTCCGCTTTGACCGGAAGCGCGGTGCGATGTGTGGTGACAGTGGGGAAAGCGCCGGCTTTTGCGGTGCCCGCCGCCGCACCGGACAGCCACGACCATTTGGACGATCTGCTGGCCTTCGGGCAGCAATTTGACAATATCATCATTAAGGAATAAAGGAGAAAGCGCGATGGCAAAGGGGTTCAACAGCCGTGGTATAGGCGGCATGGGCGGCGGCATGAATATGAACATGATGAAGCAGGTCCAGAAGATGCAGCAGGACATGATGAAGAAGCAGGCGGAGTTGGAGGCCAAGGAGTACACCGCCCAGGCGGGGGGCGGCGCAGTAAGCGCCACCGTCACCGGTAAACGGGAGCTGACTGCCCTGACCATTGACCCGGACGCGGTGGACCCGGAGGATGTGGAGATGCTCCAGGACATGATTATGGCTGCGGTCAACGAGGCGCTGAGGGCGGTGGACAGCGATTCCGCCGCCACCATGGGCCAGCTGACCGGCGGATTAAACCTGCCTTTCTGAAACGCAGGTCAAAAAGCGGACGGAGATCTCCGTCCGCTTTTTGCGATGCAGATACTTGCGTCCCAAGCGATTTCATTATAAAATAAGCTGAAAGAAACTTTTGCTGGGAGGAATATCCGTTATGGAAGCGTCCAAGGTCTATTTTACCGATTTCCGGTGCAAGCCGGGTACCAATCAGCTCAACAAACTGGAGCGGCTGATTCGGACGGCTGGCATTGGGGAAATCGATTTTCAGAATAAAATGACGGCAATCAAAATGCACTTCGGGGAGCCGGGCAATCTGGCCTTTCTGCGGCCCAACTATGCCAAGACCGTGGCTGATGTGGTGAAAAGCCTGGGCGGGATGCCCTTCCTGACCGACTGCAACACCCTGTATGTGGGCCGCCGGAAAAATGCCCTGGAGCACCTGGACGCGGCCTATGAGAACGGCTTTTCCCCTCTGTCCACAGGCTGCCAGATTATCATCGGCGACGGCCTGCGGGGCAGTGACGATGTGGAGGTGCCGGTGGAGGGGGCCGAGCACATCCAGACCGCCAAGATCGGCAAGGCCATTATGGAGGCCGACGTATTTATCTCCCTGAGCCACTTCAAGGGCCATGAGCAGACCGGCTTCGGCGGGGCGATCAAGAACATTGGAATGGGCTGCGGCAGCCGACGGGGCAAGATGGAGCAGCACGCGGCGGGCAAGCCCAAGGTGAGCCAGAAGCGATGTGTGGGCTGTCGCCGGTGTGCTACACAGTGTGCCCACGGCGCATTTTCCTTCCAGGAGGAGCACAAGGCCTCTATTGACTGGAACAAGTGCGTGGGCTGCGGCCGCTGTATCGCGGTCTGCAATGCCAATGCCATCTATCCCGACTACGACTGTGCGGCGGAGGAGTTGGCCTGCCGCATGGCGGAGTACGCCAAGGCGGTGGTGGCCGGGCGGCCCTGCTTCCATATCAGCCTGGTGCAGGATATCTCTCCCTACTGCGACTGCCATGCGGAGAACGACGCGCCCATCCTGCCGGATGTGGGCATGTTCGCCTCCTTTGACCCGGTGGCCTTGGACCAAGCCTGCGTGGATGCCTGCCTGAAACAGAAGCCTATGCCTGGTTCGCTGCTGGCGGAGCATATGCGCGCCCCCGGTTTTGTGGACCACAAGGACCACTTCACCAACACCACGCCCAGCACGGATTGGCGGCTATGTCAGGCCCACTGTGAAAAGATCGGTATCGGCCAGCGCAGCTATGAGCTGGTCACCGTTGGCTGAAAGGCGGGATAGAGATGCAAATCAATGAAATTCTGTCGCACTGCGACCACACGCTGCTTAAGCCGGAGGCCACCTGGGAGCAGATTCGCCAGGTGTGCGACGATGGGCTGAAATACGGCTGCGCCTCGGTGTGCATTCCGGCCGCCTATGTGCGCCGGGCGGCGGAGCATGTGGGTAACCGTCTGAAAATCTGTACGGTGATCGGCTTTCCCAACGGCTACTCCACCACACAGGTGAAGGTATTTGAGACCGAGGACGCCATCCGCAATGGGGCGGACGAGATCGACATGGTGATCAACCTCGGCTGGGTAAAGGATGCACTTTGGCCGCAGATCTTGGAGGAGCTCAGGACGGTAAAGGCCTCCTGCCAGGGGCGGATTCTCAAAGTGATTGTGGAGACCTGCCTGCTGACGGAGGAGGAGAAGATCAAGCTCTGTCAGCTGGTGACCGAAGCTGGAGCGGACTATATCAAGACCTCCACCGGTTTTTCCACCGGAGGCGCGACTTTGGCGGATGTGGCCTTATTCAAGGAGCATATCGGCGTGAATGTGAAAATCAAGGCCGCCGGCGGCATCCGCACGCTGGAGGATGCACAGGCGTTTTTGGACCAGGGGGCCGACCGCCTGGGTACCTCCGCCATTGTAAAGCTGGTCAGGGGCAAAGAAGCATAAAGCGGGCACGAGGGCGCTCCTTCTCACGAGAAGGAGCGCCCTCGGATTTTGACACGGCGATCAGATGCGGCCCAGGTAGCGGCGGGCACACTCGTTGGCATGTGCGGAAAGGGCGGCCTCATCCACCGTGACCAGCTGCCCCTGCTGGACCACCGGGCGTCCGTTGACAATGGTGTAATCCACAGGACCCTTGAGCCCGACCGTGCCCAGCAGGGACATGGGGTCAAATTGGGCACCCGCCAGCTCGATGCGGTCCAGGTCCACCAGGAACAGGTCGGCGGCCATGCCTGCGGCCAGATAGCCGATGTCCGTTCGGCCCAGCAGCCGGGCCGAGCCCCGGGTGGCCACCTTCAGCAGATCGTAGCCGGTGGGGGCGGTTTTGCTGTTTTGCAGCCGGTGGAGCAGGTAGGCCACCCGCAGCTCCTCCAGGAGGTTGGAGCCGTCGTTGGAGGCAGAGCCGTCCACCGCCAGCCCCACGGGGACCCCCAGCTCCAGAAGCTCTGGCAGGCGGCACACGCCGGAGGAGAGTTTCATATTGGAGATGGGGCAGTGGGCCACGCCGGTGCCGGTGACCGCCAGGCGGCGCAGCTCCTCGTCGTTGAAGTGGATGCCGTGGGCGTACCACACGTCCGGACCGGTCCAGCCCAGGCGGTCCAGATAGGCCAGGGGCCGCAGACCGAATTTCTCCAGAGTGAACTGCTCCTCGTCCTTCGTTTCCGCCACATGGGTGTGCAGCCGCACCCCCAGGGCGCGGGCCAGCTTGGCGCTCTCCCGCAGCAGCTCGCCGGAAACCGAGAAGGGGGAGCAGGGGGCCAGAGCTACCTGCCGCATGGAGAAGCGGTCCGGGTCGTGCCATACACGCACCAGCCGCTGGGAGTCTTCCATGATCTCGTCGATGGTCTGCACCACGCTGTCCGGGGGCAGGCCGCCGTCCTTCTGGGACAGGTCCATGGAGCCCCGGGAGGCGTGGAAACGCATCCCAAGGGTCTCGGCGGCCCGGAACTGGGCGGCGAGCAGATCCCCGGCATGGGCGGGGAAGACATAGTGATGGTCGAAGCAGGTGGTGCAGCCATTTTTCAGCAGCTCGCCCATGCCCACCTGGGAGGAGAGGGAGATCACCTCCTCGTCCAGGCCTTTCCACACCTCATACAGGGTGACCAGCCAGGGGAAGAGCTCCATCCGCTGCACCTCGGGCAGGTTGCGGGAAAAGATCTGGTACAGGTGGTGGTGGGTGTTGATCAGGCCCGGGTAGACTGCCATGCGGGAGGCGTCGATGACCTGGTCGGCCTGCCGGTCGGCGGGGCCGATGTACTCGATGGCATTGTCCCGGATGAAGAGGTTGCAGCGCTCATACAGGGTGTCCCGGTCGTCACAGGAAATAATATACCGGGCGTTCTTGATCAGCAGGGTGGACATGGCGGACGCCTCCTTTCAATCTGACGCTATCATATCACAGCGGCGGACAAAAAGAAAGCGCCGGGGAGTATTACTCTCCGGCGCTTTGGACTGCGGATTTAGTTGGAGGCGGTGTCGGGGTCAGAGTCGCCGCCCCAGATCATGTTCTTGCGCAGCTCGGCGCCCACGATCTCCATCTGGTGCTTGGCCAGGTTGGCCCGCTTGGAGTTGAAGAAGGTGCGTCCATTTTTGTTCTCGGCAATCCACTTGCCGGCGAAGGTGCCGTCCTGAATGTCGTCCAGCACCTTGCGCATGTTCTTTTTGGTCTCCTCATAGGGCAGCACGCGGGGGCCGGAGACGTATTCGCCGAACTCGGCGGTGTCGGAGATGGAGTAGTTCATCATGCCCACGCCGCCCTTGTTGATCAGGTCGATGATGAGCTTCATCTCGTGGATGCACTCAAAATAGGCGTTCTCGGGCTCGTAGCCGGCCTCCACCAGAGTCTCGAAACCGCAGCGCATCAGGTCTACCACGCCGCCGCACAGCACGGCCTGCTCGCCGAACAGATCGGTCTCGGTCTCATCGTGGAAGGTGGTCTCCATCACGCCGGCGCGGGCGCCGCCAATACCGGCAATGTAGGCCAGGGCGATCTGGTAGGCGTGACCGGTGGCGTCCTGCTCCACGGCCACCAGGCAGGGTACGCCCTTGCCGGCCACGTACTGGGAGCGCACGGTATGGCCGGGACCCTTGGGGGCGGCCATGAACACGTCCACCCCCTTGGGGGGCACGATCTGCTGGTAACGGATGTTGAAGCCGTGGGCAAAGGCCAGGGCCTTGCCCTCGGTCATATAGGGGGCGATATCGCGCTTGTAGACCTCGGCCTGGGCCTCGTCGTTGATCAGGAGCATTACGATGTCGCCCCACTTGGCGGCCTCGGGCACGCTCTTTACCTGCAGGCCGGCCTTCTCGGCAACCGCCCAGTTCTTGGAGCCCTCGCGCAGGCCCACGCACACCTCGCAGCCGGAATCCTTCAGATTCAGCGCGTGGGCGTGGCCCTGGGAGCCGTAGCCAATGATGGCGATCTTTTTGCCGTTCAGGTAGGACAGTTCACAGTCCTTTTCATAATACATCTTTGCCATGGTAAAACACTCCTTTTAAATATAAGTGATCTTCCTTTGCCCTAATGGTAACACATGCAGGTGGAAAAGAATGATAAGCGCGATACAATTATAGGAAGTTTTTGCCCAAATTGAACTCCTGCTTCTCCTTGGTCTCATCGCCAATGGTGTAAGCGCCCCGCTCCAGGGCCACCATGCCGGTGCGCACCAGCTCCAGGATACCGAAGGCCTCCAGCAGCTTCTGCATGGCGTCGGCCTTGGTCTCGTCACCGATGAGGGCCAGGGTGAGGGATTTGAGGGACACATCGATGATGGAGGCGCGGAAGATATTGGCGATCTGAATCACCTCGTTGCGGATGTCATGGGTCTCGGCCTTTACCTTGAACATGACCAGCTCACGGCGGATGGAGCGCTCCGGCTTGAGTTCCTGCACGGAGTAGACGGAGAACTGCTTGCGCAGCTGGTTCATAATCTGATCGATCATCGGACCATCGCAGAGCACCTCAATGGTGATGCGGGAGACATCCGGGTCGTCGGTGGTGCCCACCGCCAAGGACTCGATGTTGTACCCCTTTCGGGAGAAGAGCCGGGAGACCTGGGAGAGGACGCCGGCGGCGTTTTCCACCAGGACAGAGAGGGTGTGGCGGGTCACATTATTCATATCAGTCATGTCGTCGCCCCCTTAATCCAAAATGAAGTCGGTGACCGGCGTACCGGCGGAGACCATGGGGTGAACCATGGCGTCCTTGTCAATGGCGCATTCGATCACCCAGGGCTCGCCGGACTGGACTGCCTGGCGGAAGACCTGTTCGAACTCCTGCTGACTGACGGCCCGGGCGCCGTGGACGCCGTAGGCTTCGGCCAAGCGCACAAAGTCCGGGCCCCGGTCCAGGTCGGTCTGGGAGAAGCGCTTTTGGTAGATCAGATTCTGCCACTGGCGCACCATGCCCAGGGTCTTGTTGTTGAAGATAATGGTGATGACCGGGATGTGGTAGAACTCCTCGGTGCACAGCTCATGGCAGTTCATGCGGAAGCAGCCGTCCCCAGTGCAGTGGACCACCACCTTGCCGGGGTTGCCCACCGCGGCCCCCATGGCGGCCCCCAGGCCGAAGCCCATGGTGCCGAAGCCGCCGGAGGTGATGAACTGCCCGGGGCGGGAGAAGTGGTAGTACTGGGCGGACCACATCTGGTGCTGGCCCACGTCGGTGACGACGATGGCGTCTCCGTCCGTCACATCCTGAATGGTTTCCAAAATTTCGTGGGGGTGCAGAATGTCATCCTTCTTGAGGGGCGCCTCCTGGTGGGAGAAGACCCACTCCTTCCAGGTGGGGTAGTCGTGGGCAGGGAGCTTCTCGTTGAGTAGCTCCAGCACCCGGCGGGCGTCACCGATGATGTGGTGGTCGGTGCGCACGTTCTTGTCGATCTCCGCCCGGTCGATGTCGATATGTACGATCTTGGCGCCCTTGGCAAAGGTGGAGGGGTCCGTGGCCACCCGGTCGGAAAAGCGGCAGCCGACGGCGATGAGCAGGTCACACTGGTCCACCGCATAGTTGGAGGCGTGGGAGCCGTGCATGCCGATCATACCGGTAAACAGAGGGTGGTCCCCGGGCAGCGCGCCGCCCCCCATAATGGTGGAGGCCACCGGCGCGTTGAGAGTCTCCACAAAGCGGCGGAATTCGGGCACCGCGCCCTTGGAGCGGATCACGCCGCCACCCACCAGCACCAGGGGCATCCTGGCCTGCTCGATCATATCCAGCAGGGTCTGGATGTCGCCGGCGTCGGGCTCGGGGGTCTTTAGGTCGTGGCTGGCCCGGCGGAGCATGGCCCCCAAACGGCCGTGGGAGGCGTGCTCAGACAGGGGTAGGTACTCGTAGTCCGCCTCGGCCGCGGTGACGTTCTTGGCGATGTCGATAAGCACCGGACCCGGCCGGCCGGAACGGGCGATGGCAAAGGCCTCCCGCACCACGTCGGCCAGCTGAGCGGGGTCCTTCACCAGATAGTTGCATTTGGTAATCGGCATGGAGATGCCGGTGATGTCCACCTCCTGGAAGGAGTCCTTGCCGATCAGGTTCTCGCTGACGTTGCAGGTGATGAACACCACGGGAGAGGAGTCGTAATAGGCGGTGGCGATGCCGGTGGTCAGGTTAGTGGCGCCCGGACCGGAGGTCGCGAAGCACACCCCTACCTTGCCGGTGGAGCGGGCGTAGCCGTCGGCGGCATGAGAGGCGCCCTGCTCATGGGCGGTCAGGATATGGCGGATTTTGTCCTTATATCCGTGAAGCTCAAATTCGTCATAGACGTTCAGAATGGTGCCGCCGGGGTAGCCGAACACCGTGTCCACCCCCTGCTCCAGCAGGCACTCCATCAGGATCTGTGCGGTTTTCATTCTCATGGGAAACAAGACCTCCTTTGGACGGTTTTGACGTAAGAGATGCAAAGCGGCTTCGTCCCTGATAGGACGAAGCCGCTACTCCGTGGTACCACCTAATTTCATGGGAAGCCCCATGCACTCGTTGCCCCGGTAACGGAGGGAAACCCGTCCCGGCCTACCTGTATTCGGCCGGACCGCTCCCGGGCGACCTTCCGAAGCAGTCTCACAGAAGCTTACACCAGCCGCTTCCTCTCTGCGCTTGCGCACTGCCCGTACTATCCCGTTCATCGCTGTTTTGCACGCCGCGGGGAACCAAGGCCCCGCAGGCTTTTTTTATTATCTGTTATCATAGCGTTCCCGTCAAAGTTTGTCAATCCGAACCGGCGTTTTTTTGAAGTTTCCATATTTTTCACAAGGATTTTCCAGGCGGAACACCTGTTTTTGGGACACAAATGCAGGCCTGAAGGAGATAAATTCGGCTCCAGAAACACAAAAAAAGAAATAAATAAACTAAAGAGTTTAGGAAAAGACTTGAAAAGCGAGAAAAGTCTGAATTTTCTATGGACAATTCACAAAATGTGCGTTATTATTGATACTGTTTGGTATACCGGTCAAACATTACCCTTCTGAAAAATGGCCCGTGTGTGGGCCAAATTTGCGAGGTGGATCTATGAAGCAATCCTTTTATGGCGGCGTGCATCCCAATGACCGGAAGGAAGCAACCAACCGCCTGGCTGTGGTTCCGCTGAGTACCCAGCCCAAGCAGGTCGTGATCGCTATGTCCATGCATATCGGCGCGCCCTGCAAGCCTGTTGTGGCCGTGGGAGACCAGGTCGCAGTGGGACAGAAGATCGGGGAGATCGCCGGTCTGGGCGCGCCTGTGCACGCGTCTGTGTCCGGCAAGGTTGTGGCGGTGGAGCCGCGGCCCTATCCCGGCGGAAGCAAGGTTATGTCCGTCGTGATTGAGAACGATTTCCAGGATACCTTTGCCTCCGAGCTGACGCCCCATCCGGATTATTCCGGCCTGTCCGCGGAGGAGATCGTGGAGATTGTCAAGGAGGCGGGCATCACAGGCATGGGCGGCGCCGGCTTCCCCACCCATGTGAAGATCAGCTCCGGTATCGGTAAGGTGGATACGCTAATCCTCAACGGCGCGGAGTGCGAGCCCTACATAACCGCCGACCACCGGCTGATGCTGGAGCAGGGCGAGCGGGTCATCGGCGGCGCGCGCATCCTGATGCAGGCCTTTGGACTGCAGAGCGCCACCATCGGCGTGGAGGCCAACAAGCCTGACGCTATCGAGCACCTGCAGGCGCTGGTGGGCGGCAAGGGGGACGTGAAGGTGGAGTCCCTGCGCACCCGTTACCCCCAGGGCGCTGAGAAGCAGCTGATCCAGCGCATCACCGGCCGCGAGGTGGCTCCCGGCGGACTGCCCGCCCATGTGGGCTGCGCGGTGTTCAACGTGGGCACGGCTGCGGCCGTGTACGACGCGGTAGTGGAGGGCAAGCCCCTGACCCACCGGATTCTGACCGTCACCGGCGACGCCATTAAGGAGCCCAAGAACCTGCTGGTCCCCCTGGGCACCTCCTTCCAGCATATCATTGACGAGGGTAAGGGCTTCAAAGAGACCCCCGACCGCATCCTCACCGGCGGCCCCATGATGGGCATCGCCCAGTTCACCCTGGAGGTGGGCTGCATCAAGGGCACCAACGCGGTGCTGTGCATGACGAAGAAGGAGGCCGCACCCGTTGAGAAGGAGGAGACCTGCCTGCGCTGCGCCCGCTGCGTCAACGTCTGCCCCATGCACCTAACCCCGGTGTATATGCATCTGTACGCCGAAAAGGGCATGTGGAAGGAGGCAGAGGCCCTCAACGTGATGGACTGCATTGAGTGCGGCTCCTGCAACTATATCTGTCCTGCCCGGCTGCATCTGGTGCAGTCCTTCCGCAACACGAAGGGCCAGCTGCGCCAGCTGGCGGCCAAGGAAAAAGCGGCAAAGGAGGCGGCAAAAGCATGAATGAAGGAAACAAGCTGAACCTGAAGGTCGCTTCCTCGCCCCATGTGGCGTCCCCCATCGGCACCCGCAATCTGATGCTGGATGTGATCATTGCACTGGTGCCCGCCCTGTGCTTCGCCATCTATTTCTTCGGCCCCCGCGCCCTGATCGCCACGGTGATTTCCGTGGCCGGCAGCGTGTTCTTCGAGTGGGCGTACCGCAAGATTATGAAGAAGAGCAACACCATCGGCGACCTGTCTGCTGTGATCACTGGTATCCTGGTGGCCTTTGTCTGCCCGGTTACCCTGCCCTACTGGATTCTCATCATCGGCGACTTCTTCGCCATCGTGGTGGTCAAGCAGCTCTTCGGCGGCCTGGGGAAGAACTTCCTCAACCCCGCCCTGGCGGCCCGCGCCTTCCTGATGCTGTGCTACCCGGTGGACATGACCACCTGGGCCAAGGCCGGCGTGTCCAACTGGGCCCCCCTGGGCATGAGCGTGGGTCAGGAGTACATCGATGCCTTTACCGGCGCCACCCCACTGTCCGCGGACTTCATGCATAACGCTCAGCACCTGCTGCCTGATGCCAGCCTCACTGACATGCTGGTGGGCAACATCGGCGGCACCATCGGCGAGATCTCCGCTATTATGCTCATCATCGGCGGCATCTACCTGATTTGGCGCGGTGTGATCCGTCTGCGCATTCCCGTGTCCTTTATCGCCACCGTGGCGGTGCTGACCTTTATCTTCCCCCGCGGCGGCAACGGCAACCTGACCTGGATGCTCTATGAACTGCTGGGCGGCGGACTGATGCTGGGCGCCTTCTTCATGGCCACCGACTACGTCACCAGCCCGGTGACGGCTAAGGGTGAGGTCATCTACGGCGTGGGCTGCGGCCTGCTGACGGTGTTCATCCGCTACTTCGGCGGTTACCCCGAGGGTGTGTCCTATGCCATCCTGATTATGAACTGCTGTGTATGGCTCATTGACAAAGCCGGCAAGCCCAACCGCTACGGCGTTACCAAGGAGATGCGCCAGGCGCAGAAGGCGGCCAAAAAGGCCGGAAAGGAGGGCTAAGCATGAGCGAGAGTGCAATTGCCAAGAAAAAAGAGGCGGGTATGGCTCAGCTGGTGCTGGTGCTCTTTGCCATCAGCGCGGTGGTCGCCCTGGTGCTGGGCCTGACCAATATGATCACCGAGCCCTATATCAAGGAGAACAAGCAGAAAGTCATCAATAATGCCATGGCGGCCGTGCTGCCCGCGGACAATTATGAGAAAATGACAGACAGATATGCTGGCGGCGACCCCACAATCCAAGATATCTACAGCGCCGGTGATGCAGGCTGGGTGGTGCAGGTGAAGCCCTCCACCTCTTTCAGCGGCAACCTGACTGTAATGGTGGGCGTGGACGCCGACGGCGCCTGCTCCGGCATCTCCATCGTCAGCAGCGGTGAGACCTCGGGTCTGGGAGCAAACGCCAGCAAGGATTACTTCCGTGCTCAGTTTGTGGGCAAGTCCGGCACTGTCCAGGTGGCTAAGGACGGCGGCGAGATCGACGCCCTGACCGGCGCCACCATCACCTCCCGCGGCGTGTCCGAGGCCGTCACCAACGCCTTGGCCGCTGCCGAGAGCATGGGCTGAGGAGGGTACTGAAATGAATGTGAAAAAGCAATTTATGGACGGCCTGATTCACCAGAACCCTGTTACCGTACAGCTGCTGGGCATGTGCTCTACCATGGCCATCACCACCACGCTGTTCAACGGCATCGGTATGGGCCTGTCTGTGCTGGTGATTCTGACTTTGGCCAACATCTTTATCTCCCTGCTGCGCAGGATCATCCCCAACAACATCCGCATCGCCTGCTACATCGTGGTCATTGCCGGCTTCGTGACGGTGGTGGACCTGGCGCTCCAGGCGTTCCTGCCCGACCTGTCCTCCAGCCTGGGCCTGTTCATCCCCCTGATCGTGGTGAACTGCATTATCCTGGGCCGCGCCGAGTCCTTTGCCTCCAAGAACGGCATCCTGGCCTCCGCGCTGGACGGTATCTTCCAGGGCATCGGCTACACCGTGATCCTTGTGATCATGTGTGTGGTCCGTGAGTTCCTGGGCAACGGCACCTTTGGCGGCGGCATCCTCAACGGGGGAGAGGGGATTCGTATCCTCCCCGAGGGTATCCCCGCTCTGGGTATGATCCTGCCCGTGGGCGGCTTCCTGACCTTGGCCTGTGTGATCGCCGCCATGCAGTATATGCTCAACAAGTCGAAAGCCAAGCAGGAAGCGGCTGGTAAAGAGGAGGTGGCCAAGTAATGGATTTCGCAAATCTGTTTACCGTGGCCCTGGGTGCCATCCTGGTGAATAACTTCATCGTGGCGCAGTTCCTGGGCATCTGCCCCTTCATGGGCGTTTCCAAGAAGGTGGAGACGGCCTCCGGCATGGGCATCGCCGTGACCTTTGTTATGGGGCTGGCCTCCGCCATCTGCTGGCCCATCAACCTGCTGCTGCTCCACTTCAACCTGGGTTTCATGCAGACTGTAACCTTCATCCTAGTCATCGCGGCCCTGGTGCAGTTCATCGAGATGTTTATGAAGAAATCCATGCCCTCCCTTTACGAGGCCCTGGGCGTGTACCTGCCTCTGATCACCACCAACTGCGCCGTGCTGGGCGTGGTGCTGCAGAACACCCAGAACAGCTATGACTTCATCACCAGCGTGGTGTACGGCGTTACCGGCGGCCTGGGCTTCCTGTTGGTGATTGTAATCTTCGCCAGCATCCGGGAGCGCCTGGAGTTCTCCGAGTGCCCCAAGGCCTGGGAGGGCTTCCCCATCGCCCTGATGGCCGCGGGCCTGGTTGCGCTCGCCTTCATGGGCTTCTCCGGCCTGAAGGTCTTTGGTTAAGGGGGGCGGAAGAATTATGAGTCCTATTACGATCGTGATTTTGGCCGTGGTGGTCCTGGCTGTGCTGGGCGCCGTGTTCGGCCTGGTCCTGGCCATTGCCGCCAAGGCTTTTGCCGTTGAAGTGGATCCCAAGGAGGAAGCCGTTCTGGCCTGCCTGCCTGGGGCCAACTGCGGCGGCTGCGGTTTCCCCGGCTGCTCCGGCTATGCTGCGGCTGTGGCCAAGGGCCAGGCCCCGGTCAATGCCTGCGCCGCCGGTGGTGCGGCTGTGGCCGCCCAGATCGGTGAGATTATGGGTGTTACTGCCGATGCATCGGTGAAGAAGCTGGCCCAGGTGCACTGCACCGGCTGCGGCCAGAACTACAAGAAGTATGAGTACGTGGGCATTCACGACTGCCAGGCGGCCGCGCTGCTGCCGGGCGGTGGCGAGCTGGGCTGTTCCTTCGGCTGCATGGGCCTGGGTTCCTGCGAAAAGGCCTGCCCCTTTGACGCCATCCATGTGGTGGACGGCGTGGCTAAGGTGGATGAGGACAAGTGCAAGTCCTGCGGCAAGTGCGTGGACGTGTGCCCCAAGCATCTGATCTCCCTGGTGCCCTATAAGACCAAGCGCCACGTGGCCATCACCTGCTCCTCCCACGACAAGGGTGTGGATACCCGCAAGGTGTGCGACAATGGCTGCATTGGCTGTACTCTGTGTGCCAAGAGCTGCCCCAAGGAAGCCATCACCATGGTGAACAACCTGGCGGTCATCGACTACGATAAGTGCGTGGGCTGCGGCCTGTGTGCCCAGAAGTGTCCCCGCCACCTGATCACTGTGGACGGCAAGGTGCCTGAGGTCAAGCCTGCGGCGCCCAAGCCGGCCGCTCCCGCCGCGGCGGCGGTCCAGACCCCCTCAGCGGAGGCCTCCGCCGAGGGTAAGGAGTAAAAAAGACACGCACGCCAACCGGCGTGCGTGTCTTTTTTATCGGAGGGCTCAGAGATTCAGGAGGACTAGGGAGGCGAGGATCAGTCCAAAAGCGGCAAACCATCTCCGGCTAATCTGCTCCCGGAAAAACAGAAGCCCGGCGATGCTGACTACAACAATAGTACCCACGCTGTAGGTGGGATAGGCCACCACGGCCGGCACATGATTGACTGCCAGGAGCAGAAAGCGGGCGGAAAAGTAGTTTGGGATGCTGATCAGCAGCCCAAAGAGCAGCTCGGCCCGGCCCAGCCGCTGTTTTTTCCAAAGCACCAGTGCAATGCACAACACCATGGCCACGAGAAACGCATAGAATAAAAACGCACGCTCCAACGCCGGCGGCCCCAGTTGGGCATAGATCTTTGGGGTGGCGTCGCACAGACCGCCGCCCAGCAGGAGCAGGATGAGCGCTGGCCGGTTGGCGGCCTTGGCCTCACCCCCGTCGGACTGGATGAGCACAATGGCCGCCAGCGCCCCGATAAAGCCCAGCACCTGGAGTACGCTGGGGAGCTCATGAAACAGGAAAACGGATAGGGCGGTGGGGACCAGCACACCCAGCTTCATAAATGTGGCAGAGAACACCACACCGTTAATGGAGACGTTCCACTGAAACAGGATAAAGCTGGCCAGATAAAAGATGCCGGTCATGACACCAAGTCCGATTGCGACTCCCGAACCGCTGCCCTGGGGGAGAAGGCCCGGTGCGGCCTCCAGGGCGGCAAAGAGGGCGCACAGCACATAGTTAACCGCCAGCAGGCTGAGGTTGTTCCGGATATGCGCCCCGCTGAGCCTCATAAGGATGGAGATCAGTGCGCTGCTAAGAATTGCCAGGAGCAGATAAATCATAACCCCTCAACCTCCAAGAACACCAAACATTCGGGCAATCGATGTGGTGATGCCATTCCGGCGGGGTTGGTATGGCATCATGGTCCAACCTTTGCGGTCCAGCCCAGGGGGCGGGAGCAAAGCGGACTAAAATCAGAGTAGAATAGCTGCCTGAGGCTATTTTACCATGATGGAACGGTCGCGGCAAGCGGCAGTCGCCCTGCGCGGGCTGTGAAGAGAGAAAAAAGACGGGCGCTATCCCATGGCTGAGGGATAGCGCCCGTCTTTTTCAGTGAATAAGAGAGCCAGGGATCAGCGGCAGCAGTTGCCGTTCTTGCCCAGCTCGAAGGAAGCGCACTCGGTAGAGGCGCAGTTGGTCACGCTGGGATCGCAGCAGCCCACCTTGATCTCATTCAGGGAGCAGTAGTCCTGGTCATTGCAGTGATGGCTGCAGCTGACAACCGAACATTTGATACTGGGATTAGCATTGTGATTCATAACTTATTTCCTCCTTTCGCGGTGACGATCCTAGTATGTGCCGCGGTGGGGGAAATATGTGAGGAAGGATCAGGGAGACGGCGGCCTCTCCTCATCCATGACCCGGGGGATAAAGCGCTTGGCGAACTTGCCCTGCCCGCGGCCTTTGACATAAAAATAGCCGATCATTGAGAAAACCACTGCGCCGATAAAGTTGACGAACAGATCCTTCATGGTGTCGAGAATGCCGACATCCAAATATCCGCCCAGGCCGAGGGACTGCTGGGCGCCGTCAGCAGTGACCACAATCACGTCGGTAATGCCGCGGATTGCGGTGGGATGGTTGCCGCCTGTGGGGTCCAGCATCACGGAGCTGATGGTGTGCACTACCGTGTCCTTCTGCATGTCCAGCAGGAAGAGCTGATCCATCAGACATTCAAAGAACTCCCACAGCACACCCACGGTCATGGAGAAGCAGAACGCCACCACAGCCATATAGGCAGGGGAGAGGGAAAAGGTGGAGACCTTGGTGTGCCGGTTGAGAATGTCCACCAGGGAGAAGCCGA
Organism: Lawsonibacter celer; assembly: GCF_014281125.1. Lineage (GTDB taxonomy): Bacteria > Bacillota > Clostridia > Oscillospirales > Oscillospiraceae > Lawsonibacter_B > Lawsonibacter_B celer. Next base: position 55,168 of record NZ_JACOEA010000001.1, read on the forward strand.
TGGCGGCGCAGAGAAAGCCATTGAGGGTGTGAAGCATGGTGTCCCAATAGGGGAAGGTAATGTAGTAGGCACGGATTTCACCCAAGATCTCGGCGGAAAAAATGAACAGCAGGATAATGACTTCCAGCGTGTCCGGCACATCAATTTTGATCCTGCGCTCAATGAAGCTGGGGATGGTGAACAGAATCAGGGTGAGAATGCATAGAAAGAAGTTTTCAAAATTGCCATTGAAAAACTGGGCGATCATAATCAGGATCACAATGGCGCGGAGAATCACATAGACAGCGGCCAAACGGGGATTTTTGCGGATCTGCTCCTTGAGAGAACCACCCCCTGCGCTGTGTCTGCGTGGCCGGCGGCTCATTGAGACTCTCTTTCCGCCGTGCCCGGGGCCGGAAGCAGGTCCGCCGCACGCTCCCGATAATGTGCGGCGGCGCCGCGCTGGTCCTCCAGCTCATTGGGGCGGATAGTACGCACCACCTTGGCAGGGGCGCCCATGGCCACACTGCCATCTGGAATCACCGTGTTGTGGGTGACCAGCGCGCCAGCGGCGACCATACTGCCGGCACCGATGACACAGCCATCCAGAAGAATTGCGCCCATGCCGATCAGCGAGCCGTCGCCGATGGTACAGCCATGGAGAATAGCGCTGTGGCCCACGGTCACATCCCTGCCCACGCGGACCGGGTGGCCTCTGTCACAGTGACACACGGCGTTGTCCTGAATGTTGGAGCCCTCGCCGATATAGATTTCATCACTGTCGCCGCGCAGCACCGCGCCATACCAGATGCTGGATTCGGCGGCCAAATGGACCTTGCCTACCACGGCGGCGGTTTCCGCCACGCGGGCCGTAGTGTGCAGTTGAGGAATGTGCTCCAGATAGTTTTGAACCATAGTGTCAATGCGCCCCTTCCCAAAATGGACCTTTTCCCCATTATAACGGGAGCAGGGTAACCTGGCAAGTCAAATTTCCGGCGAGCGCGCATAGGATAGGGGAGGAGGTGAGACCCTTGGATCTGAAAAACAATAAGATTACGGTGGGAGAATTGATGGACCACCCCGGGGCGCGCGCAGTCTTTCAGAAGAGATTTCCCATGGTAATGAAGCACCCCCTGCTGGGAGCGGCGCGCACCGTCACGCTGGAACAGGTGCTGGCCTTTGCCCAAGCCTATGTGCCGCCCAAAAAGATCAACGAAACCCTGAACGATTTGCGGCGAGCCTAGTGGGAGGGCTTTCCTAAGCCACACGCCGCCGGGGACGCAGATACCAGCGCAGCGCGTCGGTGGAGCGGGTACGCCGGAGTACGGCCAGGGTCCAGACCAGGTCCAGCGTGTTGATGGCCGCCGCAGGAAGAAAAAGCCAATCCGGAATCAGCGCGGTCAGGGCCGCGACTCTCGGATGGAGAAAGCACTGCAGAAGCAATGCCAGCACCCCCCAAAACAGGGCGAAGAGCAGACAGACCCGCCCGCCCAGGTTTAGGGGCAGATGGGCGTAATTCCAGAAGCGCACCCCGGCCACCCGTTCGTAGAACAGGTCGGTCGCATATTCTACCGCGGTGCAGGCCGCTGCGGCACATAGAAAGAGCAGCGGCAGACTATCACGCACGACTTCTGGCAGCAAAATCAGCGCCAGCGCCCCAAAGCCGTACACTGGACAGAACGGCAGAAAATAGCGGCACTTCCGGTCCCGCTTTGGATTGCCGGTAAGCCGCGCAAAGGCGACTTCCAGCACAAATCCCAGAAAACTATAGATCCCAAAATACCAAAACCAGTGCAAGCCCATCCCCTCCGGTCGTTTTTTTAGTTTGGCCGAACGGCGGAGGAACATGCGGTGTACATTCTGCCAAAAGTCCTCCTGGGACCGTCCGTCAGGCCGGTCCCATTTTTGTGCTTTGTACACAGAGAAAAATATGACCGCAGTCCTTGAAGCGGGACGCGAAATGTGGTACGATAACTCGAAATACATCATAACAAAAGAAATGGAGACAGAGAGACATGCGGCATCTGATCGATTTCGGGGATTTGACGCGGGCGGAATGGGAAGCGCTGTACGGCCGGTGCAGCGATATTATGGACCATCCCGCCGATTTTATGGATGCCTGCAGGGGAAGGGTTATGGCCAGCCTGTTCTATGAGCCCTCCACCCGCACCAATTTTTCCTTTCAGACGGCCATGCTCCGGGTGGGGGGCAGCGTGTTCGGCTTTGCCGACCCCAAGTCCTCCTCGGTGGCCAAGGGCGAGACCCTCAAGGACACCATCAAGATGGTCTCCGGCTATGCCGACGTGGTGGTGATGCGAAATCCCAAGGAGGGGGCGGCCAAAGCGGCCTCCCTTTACTCCGACGTGCCGGTGATCAACGCCGGCGACGGCGGCCATATGCACCCCACCCAGACCACTGCCGACCTGACCACCATCACCCGTCTGCGGGGGGGCGTGGACGGCCTGTGCGTGGGCCTGTGCGGCGACCTGAAGAACGGGCGTACGGTGCACTCCCTCATCAAGGCCCTGGCCAAGTTTGAAAATGTGAAATTCTACCTCATCGCCCCCCGGGAGCTGGCGGTGCCCGAGTACATCCGCGCCTTTATGAAGGAACGGGGCCTGTGGTTCGTGGAGGTCACCGGACTGGAGGCGGTCATCCCCCAGCTGGACGTGCTCTATATGACCCGCATACAGCGGGAGCGCTTTGTAGATCCGCTGGAGTATGAACGCTGCAAGGGGGTCTATGTTCTCACACGGCGGAAGCTGGAGCGTGCCAAGCGGGAGCTGCTTGTGATGCACCCCCTGCCCCGGGTGGACGAGATCTCCATCGACGTGGACGACGATCCCCGGGCGGTCTATTTCGAGCAGGCCCGCTACGGCATGTTTGCCCGCATGGCATTGCTGACCGACCTGGCCAACCAGCCACGGCAGAAGCCGGCGGCGGTGGAGATCGGCACCAGGCCTGTGTGCTCCAACCCTAACTGCATCACGCAGACCGAGCACTATCTGCCGCCCCTGATCAAGAAAAACGGCGGGGTGGACTGCTGCGCGTTCTGCGACGCACAGCTGCGCTGAGCATGTCCCCCGGTTGATCTGAAAAAGTGCTTGACAAACGCCGGGCACGTGCGTATAATGCATTACAACAACCAAACAGCGCAAACCCATGACGGAGAGAAGTAGTCGGCTGATCGGATGCAAAGAGAGCCCCGGATGGTGGAATCGGGGTCTGAAGAGGCCGGTGAATGGACTTCGGAGGGCGGCTTGAACGGGGGAGACCCCCAGTAGATGCCGACGGGCTCCCACCCGTTATCCACCGGGCACGCATGATGGTGCGTGAAGCGAGTGGACGTCTATGACGTCAATTTGGGTGGTATCGCAGAAGCAAACGCTTTTGTCCCAGGAAGGGGACAAAAGCGTTTTTTGTTTCAGCCCCGGCCCCCCGGCAAGGGACCGGCTCCATCTGCCGCCTGAATTTATTTGAATTGGAGGAATCCCAAATGAAACTGCACAGCATGAAGAAAGTCATCTCCCTGGCCGCTGCCGCGGCCCTCACCCTGTCCCTGGCCGCCTGTTCCGGAGGAACCCAAGGCGGCAGCGCCAATAGCCCCGCCCCCGGTAGCGCTTCTCCCGTGCAGACCGGCACCGACAGCCCTGAGGGTACGGTGTACAAGGTGGGGATCTGCAACTATGTGGACGACGCGTCCTTGAACCAGATTGTCGAGAATATCCAGAGCCAGTTGGAGGCGATCGGCGCGGAAAGGGGTGTGCGATTTGAGGTTTCTTACGATAACTGCAATGCCGACTCCACTGTGATGAACCAGATCATCGCCAACTTTATCGCCGACGAGGTGGATCTGATGATCGGCGTGGCCACCCCGGTGGCCGTGGCCATGCAGACCGCCACCGAGGACAATCAGATCCCCGTGGTGTTCTCCGCCGTGTCCGATCCGGTGGGCTCCGGCCTGGTGGCGTCCCTGGAGGCGCCCGGCGCCAACATCACCGGAACCTCCGACTACCTGGACACCAACTCTATTATGAACCTGATCTTTGCCGCGGATCCGGATGCGTCCAAGATCGGCCTGCTCTATGACCAGGGTCAGGATTCCTCCACCACCCCCATCGCCCACGCCAAGGAGTACCTGGAGGCCAACAACATCGCGTACGTAGAGCGCACCGGCACCACCACCGACGAGGTCATGCTGGCCGCCCAGGCCCTGGTGGCGGACGGCGTGGACGCGGTGTTCACCCCCACCGACAACACCATTATGACGGCCGAGCTGTCCATCTACGAGACCTTTATTGAGGCGGGCATCCCCCATTATACCGGCGCGGACTCCTTCGCCCTGAACGGCGCCTTCCTGGGTTATGGCGTGGACTACGCCAACCTGGGTGTGGAGACCGCCAACATGGTGGCAGACATGCTGGTGGACGGTACCGACCCCGCCGCAACCCCTGTCATGACCTTTGACAACGGCACCGCCACGGTGAACAGCGAGACCTGCGAGGCCCTGGGGCTGGATTACAGCGTCATTGAGCAGACCTTTGCCCCTCTGTGCACCAAGGTGCAGTCCATTACCACGGCCGAGAGCTTCAGCGATCTGGAGAACAGCTGAGGGCTGTCCGGAAAAACGATTGGGGACAGGGAGCGGCGCTCCCTGTCCCCCTACCTGCGAGGAGGAAGCTGTTTATGGATCTGTCTACCGTCCTGTCCCTGGGACAGACCGCGCTGGAACTGGGGCTGATCTGCGCGCTCACAGTGCTGGCGCTTTTCCTGAGCTATTCCATGCTCAACGTCTGCGATCTGTCCACCGACGGCTGCTTTACCCTGGGTGCTACGGTGGGCGCGGTGGTGGCCCTGGCGGGGCATCCGCTTCTGTCCATCCCGGCGGCCATGGCGGCGGGAATCTGCTCCGGCTTTGTGACCGCCCTGCTCCAGACCCGGATGGGGGTGGACAGCCTTTTGGCCGGCATTATTGTCAACACCGCCCTCTACTCCATCAACATTGCGGTCATGGGCGGTTCGTCCCTGCTGAACATGAACAAGACGGACACCGTGTTTACCATGATGAAGGACCTGCTCTCCGGCACTCCCCTGGCCGGGCAGTATAAGCTGGTGGTGGCCCTGATCGCCGTGGCGGCCGTGGTGGCGATTTTGGTCCTCTTTCTGAATACCCGGCTGGGCCTTTCGATTCGGGCCACCGGCGATAACCCGGATATGGTGCGGGCCTCCTCCATCAACACGGTGTTCACCACCACCGTGGGCCTGTGTGTGGCCAACGCCTTCACCGGCCTGTCCGGCTGCCTGCTGGCCCAGTCCCAGAAATCGGCGGAGATCAACATCGGCACCGGCATGGTCACCATCGCCCTAGCTTCCCTGCTCATCGGGCGTACCATCCTGGGGAAGGGGAGCATCCTCCGCCGGGCCGTGGGTGTGGTGCTGGGTTCCTTTGTGTTCCGTCTGGTGTACACGATTGCCCTGCGGTTCAATATGCCCGCTTTTATGCTCAAGCTCGTGTCCTCTGTGATTGTGATCGCGGCCATCTCCGGCCCCTATCTGAAGCGCCGGTGGCCCATGATCCGCCGGCGCCTGGCCCACGGCTCCGGCCGGGCTGTGAAAGGGGGGCGCTGAGCCATGCTGAAGCTCTCCCATATTTCCAAGACATTTAACCCCGGCACGGTCAATGAGAAGAAAGCGCTCACTGACCTGAGCCTCCATCTGCGCCAGGGGGATTTCGTCACCATTATCGGTTCCAACGGGGCGGGCAAGTCCACCCTGTTCAACGCCGTGGCGGGCAGCTTTTTCACCGACGCGGGCTCCATTGAGCTGGGCGGGCGGGACATCACTTTCCAGCCGGAGTTCAAGCGGGCGCGGGTCATCGGCCGCCTGTTCCAGGACCCCATGCGGGGCAGCGCCCCCGGAATGACCATTGAGGAGAACCTGGCCCTGGCCGCGGGGAGCGGCGGCTGGTTTTCCCATATGACCAAGCGGGACCGGGAGCGCTTTCGGGACCGGCTGGCCCTGCTGGAGATGGGGCTGGAGGACCGGATGCGCCAGCCGGTGGGGCTGCTCTCCGGCGGCCAGCGGCAGGCGCTGACCCTGCTGATGGCCACCATGGTGCCCCCGCAGCTGCTGCTGCTGGATGAGCACACCGCCGCCCTGGACCCGGGCACGGCGGAGAAGGTGCTGAAGATCACCCGGCAGATTGTGGAGGAGAACCGCATTACCACCATGATGGTCACCCACAATATGAAGCAGGCCCTGGACCTGGGTAACCGCACCCTGATGATGGATTCCGGCAAGATCGTGCTGGATGTGAGCGGAGAAGAGCGGGCCGGCATGACGGTGGACGACCTGCTGGAGCGCTTTCGGGCTGGCGCTGGCAAGGTCCTGGACAACGACCGTATTCTGCTCTCGGATTAAAAAAGGCGCCGGGCCGGCTGGCCCGGCGCCTTTTGGAGTTCTGCCCACTTGTAAAACCAGCGGGTTTGTGAGACAATAACAAATATAGAAAAGAAGCGATTTGCCTGCGGGCAAAAAAGGCGGCGGTGGAATAGAACCCATACACATACAGCTTTACAGCTCTCAATGCGGCCGGAATGAATTTTATCTGCGGCGGATTGACGAGACGGCACGGCGGCTGGGTCTGGAGTACTGCCTGGAACAGGTGACTGACGAGGCGGCGCTGGAGGAGCGGGGAATTGACCTGGACTGCCTGAAGGGCTACTGCCCGGGCTGCAGACAGAAACACGCCCCCCGGCCGGGGCGCGAGCCGGATGCGGTGTACGCGCCTGCCCTGGCAATCAACGGAGAAATCGTGTTCAGCGACTACCCGCCGGACGACAGGGGACTGGAGAAGCTGCTGGAGCGCTGGGCGCCCGGCGTCGCCGGAAGCGCCCTGTAAAAGCCGCCGCGCACAGGGGCCGCATCTGCGGGCTGAGTAATCTGAATCAGGAGTTTTACGCCTTATGACAGATTTATTTGAAAAATCCATTCGAATTCTGGAGCTGCCCCGGGTGCTGGAGCGCCTGGCCGAGCAGGCGGCGACCCAGGAGGGCAAGGAGCGCTGCATGGCCCTGCGGCCCCTGACCGACCCGGACGACGTGCGCCGGGCCCAGGCGGAGACCACCGCGGCGGCGGAGATGATGACCCTGCGGGGCAGCCCCTCTTTTTCCGGCGTCCGGCCGGTGGCGGCCGCCCTACAGCGGGCGGATATGGGGGGCGCGCTCAACACTCGGGAGCTGCTGGATATTGCCGCCGTGCTGCGCGCGGCCCGCTCGGCCAAGGAATACGGCGAAGGGGATAAGCAGACCTGTATCGACCACCTGTTCCGCTCCCTGACTGGAAAGCGCGCTTTGGAGGAGAAGATCACCGGCTCCATCGTAGGGGAGGAGGAGATTGCGGACGCGGCCAGCCCGGAGCTTGCCTCCATCCGGCGGCATATCCGGGCCACCGCGGCCAAGGTGCGGGAGGTATTGCAGCGGCTGCTCTCCTCCAACCAGTCCAAGTACCTTCAGGAGGCCATCATTACCCAGCGCAACGACCGCTTTGTGGTGCCCGTGAAGTCGGAGCACAAGAACGACGTGCCAGGCCTGGTTCACGACGTGTCCTCCTCCGGCTCAACCTTCTTTATTGAGCCCATGGGAGTGGTGAAGGCCAATAACGAGCTCAAGGAGCTCCAGTCCAAGGAGGAAAAGGAGATCGAGCGCATCCTGGCCGCCCTCTCCGCCGAGTGTGCCGCCCACAAGGAGGACATCCGACAGAACTACGACCTGCTTATTTTTTTGGACGTCATCTTTGCCCGGGCCAAGCTCTCCTACCGGATGCGGGCCTGCGAGCCCAAGATCGTCTCCCGGGGGATTGTGCTCCAGAAGGCCCGCCACCCCCTGCTGGACCCGGACAGGGCGGTGGCCAACGACCTGATGCTGGGGGAGGGCTTTGACACGCTGGTGATCACCGGTCCCAACACCGGCGGCAAGACGGTCACCCTCAAGACCATCGGCCTGCTCACCCTCATGGCCCAGTGCGGCCTGCACATCCCCGTGGACGGGGACAGCCGGATCACCGTGTTCCGCCGGGTGCTGGCCGACATCGGGGACGAGCAGTCCATTGCTCAGAGCCTGTCCACCTTCTCCTCCCACATGGTGAACATTGTGGGGATTCTGGGCGAGGCGGACGAGCATACCCTCATCCTCTTTGACGAGCTGGGGGCGGGCACCGACCCGGTGGAGGGGGCCGCCCTGGCCGCGGCCATCATTGAGTCTGCGCGGGAGCTGGGGGCCCTGGTGGCCGCCACCACCCACTATGCCGAGCTGAAGGTATACGCCATGACCACTCCGGGGGTGGAGAACGCCTCCTGCGAGTTCAATGTGGACACCCTGGCGCCCACCTACCGCCTGCTCATCGGCATTCCCGGCAAGTCCAACGCCTTTGCCATCTCGGAGCGGCTGGGCCTGCCCAAGTATATTATCCAGAAGGCCGCCGCCCGGATTGACGCGGAGAACATCCGCTTTGAGGATGTGCTCACCCAGCTGAACGAGCAGCGCCAGGAGATGGAGCGGGAGAAGGAGGCGGCCGCGCGCCTGCGCCGGGAGATGGAGGAGTCGGCCAAGCTCTCCCGGGAGTACAAGGCCAGAATTGAGGCCGAGCGGGCCAAAGCGGTGGAGAAGGCCCAGGCGGAGGCCCGGGCCATCCTCAATGAGGCCCGCAGCACCGCGGACCAGGTGTTTCAGGAGCTCAACGACATGCGCCGCCGCCAGCGCAGGGAGGAGGACTGGCAGGCGGTCAACGACGCACGGGCCGCCCTGCGGGGGACCCTCAACCGGGCGGAGGACAAGCTGGGCGCCCGGCCGGAGGAGCCCGCGCCGCCCCCCACCCGCCCGGCGCAGGCGGGGGACACGGTGGAGCTGGTGCGCATGGGCACCCAGGCCACGGTGATCGCGGTGAACAAGGACGGTTCTTTGCAGCTGCAGGCGGGCATTCTGAATATCAGCGCCAAGCAGGACGAGGTGCGCGTGGTGGAAGGGGAGACCCAGAAGTCAGCCAGGCAGGCGGTCCGCCGGGCGGAGCACAAGCTGCGCAGCCTGGGCGCCTCTCCGGAGGTGGATCTGCGGGGCATGATGACCGACGAGGCCATCGGCGTGCTGGACCTGTTCCTGGACAACGCGGTGATGGGCAAGCTCAACGAGGTGCGTATCATCCACGGCAAGGGGACCGGTGCGGTGCGCAGGGCGGTGCGGGAGCACCTCAAGCGCAGCCGTTATATCAAATCTTTCCGCCCCGGCCGCTACGGCGAGGGAGAGGACGGCGTAACCATCGCGGAGCTGAAATAGCGCCGCCAAATGTCCGCGCATTGTGGACTTTGGCTTCCGGGGAATTGCATGTCACCGTCAATCCAAACAGTTTCAACGGCGTAATTTGTTTATTTTGTCATTGACGGTTTGCCACAAATTTGATATTCTATACACGAAGTATGCGAACGCATCTTGGGGGGAAACGCTATGTATATGAAAGAGGCAGTCGTGAACAACCAGGTCGGCCTGCACGCAAGACCGGCTACCTTCTTTATCCAGAAGGCCAATGAGTTTAAAAGCTCGATCTGGGTGGAGAAGGATGAGCGGAGAGTGAATGCCAAGAGCCTTTTGGGTGTGCTTTCCCTAGGCATCGTGAAGGGTACCTCTATTAACCTGATTGCAGACGGCCCCGATGAGAAGGAGGCCGTGGAGGCGCTCATCGAACTGATTTCCACGAACTTCTCCGAGTAATGATTTTCATTCCTGCGAGAGAAAAAAGCGCTGCATATGCGGCGCTTTTTTTGCGCGCTGAAAAATGGCGGCATGCCCTTGACAAGCGGCGTTTTTATGGTAAAATAGGTCGGTGATCGAACAAAGGATACTGGCTTTGACGAGAAAAGCCGGAAGCACGCGGCCAACAGCGAGGGGGAGCGGGTGTAAGCCCCCGGCAGACGCGGTTCCGGCAGCCGCCTCTGAGCCGCCTGTGACGAGCAGGCCGAGCCGTCCCCGTTACCGGACGCAATGAGAAGCGCCCTTTGACCGGGCGCAATCAGGGTGGTACCGCGGAGTATACGCTTCGCCCCTGGCTGGGGGCGGGGCGTTTTTTCTGCACACGGGCGCGAAAGACCCCCGCAGACAGCGAAAAACGATTTTTAAATGAGATGGAGGTCGATTCCCATGAAGAACCCCAAGCCTTACGGCTTAAATGAGCTGCGCGAGATGTTCCTGTCCTTTTTTGAGACTAAGGGCCATCTGCGCCTGCCCAGCTTTTCCCTGATCCCCCAGAACGACGCGTCCCTGCTGCTGATCAACTCCGGCATGGCGCCCATGAAGCCCTGGTTCACCGGGGAGCAGGAGCCCCCCCGCCGCCGGGTGTGTACCTGCCAGAAGTGTATCCGCACCGGCGACATTGAAAACATCGGCCACACCGCCCGCCACGGCACCTATTTTGAGATGCTGGGCAACTTCTCCTTCGGGGATTATTTCAAGAAGGAGGCCATTGCCTGGTCCTGGGAGTTCCTGACCAGCCCGGAGTGGGTGGGGCTGGACCCGGACCGGCTGTATCCCTCGGTCTATCAGGACGACGACGAGGCCTTCGAGATCTGGAACAAGCAGATCGGCATCCCTGCCGAGCGTATCTTCCGCTTCGGCAAGGAGGACAACTTCTGGGAGCACGGCTCCGGTCCCTGCGGCCCCTGCTCCGAGATCTACTATGACCGTGGCCCCGAGTACGGCTGCGGCAAGCCCGGATGTACGGTGGGCTGCGACTGCGACCGCTATATGGAGGTCTGGAACAACGTCTTTTCCCAATTCGACAACGACGGGGAGGGGCACTACACCGAGCTCAAGCAGAAGAACATCGACACCGGTATGGGGCTGGAGCGGCTGGCCTGCGTGTGTCAGGGTGTGGACTCCCTCTTTGATGTGGACACGGTGATGAACATCACCAATAAGGTCACCGAGATCACCGGCGCCAGCTACGGGCAGAGCCGGGAGAAGGACGTCTCCCTGCGGGTGATCACCGACCATATCCGCTCGTCCACCTTTATGATCTGCGACGGCGTGCTCCCCTCCAACGAGGGCCGGGGCTACGTGCTGCGCCGACTGCTGCGCCGGGCCGCCCGCCACGGCAAGCTCCTTGGAGTCAATGAGCCCTTCCTCTATCAGGTGTGCGACACTGTGATCCATGAGAACGAGGGCCACTATCCCGAGCTGCGGGAGCGGCAGGACTATATCACCAAGGTCATCCGGGTGGAGGAGGAGAACTTCGCCAAAACCATCGACGGCGGACTGAAGATCTTTAACGAAATGCTCGAGGACCACAAGGCCAAAGGGGAAAAGACATTCTCCGGCGCCGACGCCTTCAAGCTATACGACACCTACGGCTTTCCCATCGACCTGACATTGGAGATGGTGGCTGAGCAGGGCATGAAGCTGGACGAGAAGGAGTTCCACAAGCAGATGGAGGAACAGCGCCAGCGGGCCCGCAAGGCGCGGGAGGCTCTGGGCGACTTGGGCTGGGCCGGTGTGGAGTTCGGCAAGGAGGTCCCGGCCAGCGAGTTTGTAGGCTATGACCACACGACATTCGAGGGCGCCAAGGTGGTGGCCCTGGTGGTGGAGAACGAGCAGGCGGAGGAGCTGATGCCCGGCGTGGAGGGCATCGTGGTGCTGGACAAGACCCCCTTCTACGCCGAGATGGGCGGCCAGACCGCCGACCACGGCGTGATCACGGCCGACGGGGTGAGCTTTACCGTCACCGATGTGCAGAAGAACAAGGGCGGCAAGTATATGCACTACGGCAAGCTGACCCAGGGCGTGCTCAAACTGGGGGATACCGTTTCCGCCGCAATTGACACCACCCGCCGCAAGGCCGTCATGCGTGCCCACTCCGCCACCCACCTGCTGGACAAGGCCCTGCGCGCCGTGCTGGGTGACCACGTCCACCAGGCGGGCAGCCTGGTGGAGCCGGACCGCCTGCGCTTCGACTTCACCCACTTCTCCGCCATGACGCCCGAGGAGCTGGGCAAGGTGTCCAGCGAGGTCAACCGGGCCATTCTGGAGGGCTATGACATCCACACCGACGTGCTGCCCATTGAAGAGGCCAAGAAGAAGGGCGCCATCGCCCTCTTTGGCGAGAAGTACGGCGACACGGTCCGGGTGGTGGACATGGGCGAGGGCTATTCCGTGGAGTTCTGCGGCGGCACCCATCTGGACAACACCGCCAAGGTGGGCGTGTTCCACATCTCCAGCGAGTTCTCCGTGGCCTCCGGCGTCCGCCGCATCGAGGCCACCACGGGCAGAGCGTCACTGGAGCTTATGAGCCGGAACCAGGAGATGCTGTTCCAGGCCGCCGCCGCGCTGAAGGCCAAGCCCAGCGAGCTGCGGGAGCGGGCCGAGGCCGTCATGGGCGAGGTCAAGCAGCTGCACCAGATGGTGGAGAAGTTCAAGGCCAAGGACGCCCTGGGTGAAGCCGAGCGCATTATGTTCGGCGCCCATGAGGTGGGCGGGCTGAAGGTGCTCACCGCCACGGTCCCGGATGCGGATGCGGCCCGACTGCGTACAATGGGCGATATGCTGCGGGACAAGGACCCCAAGGTGGTGGCGGTCCTGGCTGCCGTCAATGGCGGGAAGATCACCTTCCTGGCCGTCTGCGGCAAGGAGGCCGTGGGCAAGGGCATTAAGGCGGGCGATATCATTAAGCAGGTCTCCGCCATCGCCGGCGGCTCCGGCGGCGGCAAGCCCGACTCCGCCATGGGCGGCGGGAAGGACCCCCTGATGGTGGATAACGCCCTGGCCATGGTGGACAACTTTGTGTCCATGAAGCTGAAGGGCTGAGCCCGGCTGTCAGGCGTTTATAAGAGAGAAAACTGAAGAACCGCCGCCCGGAGCACTGCTCCGGGCGGCGGTTCTTTTCTGCCTAACGCCGGCCCTTGAGCCGTTTGAGCACGACCCGGGCCTTTTTATAGAGATAGCGCAGCCGGGCCAGACGGAGGCCCCGGGCATGGTCCCGCCCGATGTGCGCCCGGAAGGCCAGCGGGTCCTGCTCATAGCGCAGGCAGCGGCGGCGAAAACAGGGAAACTGCCAGAGGAAGATCAGCTGATACCACAAGCGGCTGACGGGGTCGTCCTCCTGCTTCCAATAGGCGTTGAACTGCTCCGCCATGGGTGCGTAGAGGATGGAGTCCATTTCCTCCCGGGTCAGGCGCCCCTGTTCCACCGCCATGGGCACAATGTCCGTGCCGGGGAGAAAATTCAGCCCGTGAAGCTGAAGCTCATAACGGCCCTCCAGCCGCTTGACCAGCTCATAGGTCTCGCGCATGGTGTCCGCCGTCTCAAAGGGGTGCTGGAGCATGAAGTCATAGTTGGCCCAGAATACGTCGGACTGGCGGATGGTCCGGGTTGACTGTACGATATCCTCATTGGTCTCATAGCGGTGAAAGACCTCCCGGCGGATCGAGGAGGAGCCGGACTGGATCCCCATGATGACCTCCACCAATCCCACCCGGACCAGCTTGCGGAGCACCTGGGCGTCCACCATTTTGGGATGGGACCAGATGCTGAAGGGCAGGCCGATCCGAGCCCGGTACTTGTCCACAAACTCGTCCACCCAGCCGGGGAGGTTGGGGAAAATCTCGTCGTAGAAGTGGATGAAGGCGATGGAGCGGCACGCCCGCCGGGCCTCCTCCAGCTCCTGGATGACGCTCTCCACTGAGCGGGTGCGCACCGGGTGCACCCCGGCGGGATACAGCCGCCGCAGGTTGACACAGCTGCAATAGGAGCAGGTGAAGGGGCAGCCCCGGGAGGCGATCACCTCGTAGCTGAGAGCGCCCAGCTGGGGGTCGCCCTCGGTCAGCCTGCCCTCGTCAATGAGGCAGGCGTTAGGACTGTTGACCGTGGGCAGGCCGTAGCGGTCCAGGTCGTTGTCTAGGCAGCCCACCGGGTTGATGCGGACGGCGTCCCCCTCCAGATAGCACAGGGAGGGGATGCTCTCCAACTGGCGGCCCTCCCGCAGGGCGTCCGCCAGCTGCACGACAGGCCCCTCGCCGTCCAGCCGGATGACGTAGGGTACGCCCCGGCGGAGGAAATACTCCGGCTCCAGGGAGGCGTAGGCCCCGCCGCAGGCCACCGGACCCAGGTCCTTCTCCCCCAGAGCGTCCAGCACCGCGCACACGCTGTCCAGGTACATGGAGCTCATCACCGACAGGCCGATGAGCATGGGTTTCTCCCGACGGACGCGCCGGCAGAGCAGTTCCAGCTCCTCCGCCGTGGCGGGGGAGGGGGCGCGGCTGTTGAAGCGTTTAAAAAAGACGGTCGCCACCCGGTACCCCGCCCGGGTGAGCGCCGATTCCAAATACCGCACCCCCAATGCCTTGACATTGTAAAAGGCGACCAGCACCACGGTGCCCTTTTCTCCCTGTGCCATCCGTGTACCTCCAGAATTTATAGTATACTCTATTGTTGAAAATAATAATTATAGTATATACTCTGGGAGGAATAATATCAATAGTCTGTTTCAAATAAACTTTACTATTTTTAGACTGTGTTATGAGGTGAGTTTATGAGCCAAATCACACAGACGATTGGTATCCGCCTGCGGCAGCAGCGCAGCCGGCGGGGCTATAGCCAGGAGCGGCTGGCCGAGCTGGCGGGACTGCACCCCACCTATATCGGACAGATTGAGCGGGGAGAAAAGAACCTTACTGTGGAGAGCCTGTCCAAGATCACTCAGGCGCTTGGGGTGCCCATGTCTCAGCTGCTGGAAAAAATTGATGGCCAGGAGGGGGCGGACAGCTATGCCCTGCGGGCCTATGAGCTGTTCTGCGCCCTGGCCGAGCCGAGGCAGAAAGAGCTCTATCAGATTCTGTCGGCCGTGGGCCGGTATGGGGAAAAAGGGGAATGACAAAGGCTTTTTTCTGTGTTATACTATAAAAAATCCCATGGGATAAGGAGGAAGGTTCCAAATGCCTGATTGTCTCTTCTGCAGGATTATCGCCGGGGAGATTCCGTCCAAAAAGGTGTATGAGGACGAGCAGTGTTATGCCTTTTATGACATCGACCCCCAGGCGCCCACCCATTTCCTGGTGGTGCCCAAGGCTCATATTCAGTCCGCCGCCGCCATTACGGCGGAGAACGAGGCCGTGGTGGGCCATATCTTCACCGTGATCGCCCGGCTGGCCGGGGAGCTGGGCTTTGCCGGCCGGGGCTACCGGGTGGTCTCTAACATCGGGGAGCAGGGCCAGCAGACGGTGCCCCACCTGCACTTCCATGTGCTGGCGGGCCGGGATATGACCTGGCCGCCCGGCTGAGCCGATGGAACGCCTGACTGTAATGCGCCTGCCCCGCCTTCTGGCGGGGCTTGCCGCCTTTTTGGGGCTGTGCGGCCTGGCGCTGGTGCGGCTTTGGGCCGTGCTGGGCGGGCATGTAAGAGGTAAGGCGATGCTGGCGGCGGCGGCTCTGCTGGCCGCCCTGGCGGTGTTCCTCTTTGTGCGCCTGCGCCTGACGCGCCTGCTCCCGGCTTTTTCGTGGAAGACAGCTCTCACGGGGGCGGCCGCCTTTGCCCTGGGCGCCTGGCTGGACACCAGCTACGCCATGTTCTCCTCCACCGGTTTGCTCATTGACGCCTGGCCCTTCCGGCTGGCCTGCCATGCAGGCAGCGGCCTGGTACTGGCCTTTCTTGTGCTGAGCCTTCTCCGGGCGGCGGAGGCCTTCCGGGGCGTGGGCCGCGGCTGCGGCCGGACCATGCTGGTCCTGGCCCTCGTGGTCAATGTGACGGCCGCCCTGTACTTCACTGGCAGCGCCACCATCCACTACTGGGACGCCACTATCTACTGGAACTCCAGCGCCATGCTGGCACAGCAGCCGCTGGACCAGGCGCTGCTGCGCCTGGTCCTGGAGAGCGTCATTACTCAGGAGTACAACTACCTGCTGGCCTTTCCCATCTCCCTGGTGATGCGGCTGCTGGGGACGGGGCGGTATGTGTACCTGTTCTCCATCGTCAACCTGTACGTGCTGCCCGCCCTCTGGGGTATGTGCGTGCTGGCCCGGCGGCGGAAGGGTGGGGGTGTGCTGCTCTTCCTGCTCACCCCCATGCTGCTGTACACCGGCCTGGTGGGCTTTTCCGACGTGGCCGCCGCCGGGGCGGGCATCTGGGCCTTTGCCCTCTATACCGATGAGGAGCGGCCGGCTGCGGCCCGGGGTATCCTGGCCGGTGCGCTGCTGGCCCTGACCTTCCTGCTGCGGCGCTATTTCTTCTTTTTCGCCGTCTCCTTCGGCGGGGCGGCCCTGCTGGCCCTGGTCCCGCGGCGGCGGGATGGGAGGGCATTTCTGGCACTGTTCGCCTCGGCTGCGGGGTGCGGGGTGTTTTTCGCCCAGAGCTTTCTGGTGGAAAAAGTGCTGGGGGCCAATTACGGGGACGTGTATTCCGCCTATGACCAGGGGCGGCGGGTGGACGTGATGATGCTGGCCCGCTACTTCGGAGTGGTCCTGATGGCCGCCGCCCTGGTGGGCGTGATCTTCCTGCTCCTGCGCCGGCGGGAGGCCCGATGCGGGGCGCTGCTGGCCCTGTGCCAGCCGGTGCTCAGCCTGCTGCTCTTCACCCGGGTGCAGTCCCATGGGCAGCAGCATCTGCTGCTCTATCTGCCCGCCCTGTGCTGGGTGTTTGCCCGGGTGCTGGCTGAACTGCCCCCGGCCCGGCCGGCGGCGGTGTGTGCCTGGGGCCTGGCGGTGGTGACTACGGCCAGCTCCCTGTTGCCCCGGGTGCAGCCCTCCAGCCCGCAGGAGATCCAGACCCCCTCGCCGCTGCCCTCCTTCACCTATATGCCGCCCCGCCGGGGGGACATCGCCCAGCTGGTGTCCCTGCGCACCTATGTGGACGGACTGTCGGCGCAGGCACCGAAGACCGCGGCCATTGTCTCCTCGTCCTTTACTTTTAATTCCAGCATCTATGACAACACCCTGCGCTCTATGAATATCCCGGAGCCGAAGGGGCCGGAGACCCAGATCATCTATATGGCCTCGGTGGACAAGCGGGACGGCTTCTCCTGGAACATCCTGACCGCCGACTATCTGGTGGTGGGCGACCCGGTTCAGACCCACTTGGGGGAGGAGAACCAGCAGATCGTGGCCTTGGTGGCCCACGCGGTGCTGGACGGCACGGGACTGGGCACCGCCTATCGCCCCCTGGACACGGAATTTCACCTGGACGGGGGCGTGCGTGTGCGGATCTATGAGCGTACCCGTGCCATTACGGCGGAGGAATACCGGGACATCTCCGCTCAGCTGACCGCCCGCTATCCCGACTATTCCGCCCTCTATCAGGCCCCGGCCTGGACGGCGGAGGGCCGGGAGTGACGTTTGAGGGGCCGCGGCATCTGCCGCGGCCCCTATTTTTTTGCCCAGAAGGGGAACCTTTTGCCCGCTCAACGCATCTTTTAGGTGTCCGGACAAGAAAAAAGAGGTGAGATGTATGGAGATCAGCGTTGGCCTGGAGGCCAGCGGACCGCGGGAGAGGTTCATTCAGGCGGTGGAGGAGAACAGCCGCGCCATGTTTCGGGCCGCTCGGGCCGTTTTGGACAGCGACGCCGACGCGGAGGACGCGGTGGGCGAGGCTGTCCTGCGGGCCTGGCAGTCCTGGGACCGCCTGCGGGCCCGGGGAGCGGTCCGCGCCTGGCTGCTGAAGATTGCGGTCAACTGCGCCTATGAGCAGCGGCGAAAGACCGGCCGGGTGGACTGCACGGATCAGCTGGAGGCGCCGGCGCCTTTCCCCAATCTGGACGCCCGCTGTGACCTCTGGACGGCGTTGACTCGGCTGCCCCGGGACCAGAGGGCGGTGGTGGTGCTCTTCTATTACGAGGACATGACCGAGGAACAGATCGCCTCTCTCCTGGCGGTGCCAAGGGGCACCGTAAAGTCCCGGCTCTCCCGGGCCAGGGAGCATCTGCGACGCTTACTGCGTGAGGAGGAAACGTGATGAATCCATTGGATGAAAAAATCAGGGAGCGGGCCCGCAGGGAGGACTGTCCGGTTCCGGAGGGCTTTGACCGCCGGCTTCAGGCCCGGCTGGCGGCCCTGCCTGAGCAGAAGCGGGTCCGACCCCGCCGTCTGTACCGGGGCCTGATTGCCGCCGCTGCGGCGGCGGCCCTCTGTGTGGCCGGGGTGGCTGCGGGCCCCAAACTTGTGCGGCTGGCAGAGCAGGGGGTGGAGGGCTTCCACAACCTCGCCCGGCAGGTGGAGCCCCAGCCCTTTTCGGCGGAAGTGGGCGCTTCGGTCACCGACAAGGGCTATACCCTGAAGGTAGAGGGCATTGGGGTGGACGACGCCTTTCTCACCCTGTACTACACCGTTACCGGCGAGGCGCCCATCCCTGTGCAGGACGGGGATCCCCAGCTCCTCGCCCTGGACCTTAGGGCTGAGGGGGAAGAGCTGGAATTCTGGGACTACGATTTGGTGACTCAGCTGGAGGATGAGCACACCCTACGGGTGGTCCAGCGGTGCCCGGTGCTGGCCGCCCTCCCCGACCAGGTGGAGCTGGAGATCTATTCCCAGGAGTTGTTCTGGCGGGTGACCGGCGACTGGAGCCTGGCCCTGACGGTGGACAAGAGCGAGCCAGCGGCCAAGAGCCTGGTAGCCGAGCCCAAGACCGTCATCTCGGCGGAGGGCCGGAAGGTCATCGTGGATAAGGTGGTGGTGGCCCCCTCCGGCGGGGGGATCGTCCTCACCGAGGCGGGGGACTGCCCGCCTCTGGAGCATTTTGTTCTGCGGGATGACCAAGGCAACGTTCTGCCCACAAAGCGGTATGGCACGGTATCCCGCCCCATTCTGCCCATCTCCAACTTTATTGAGTTCTACGGCGGGCGGACCGACATGGAGTCCATTACCCTCATCCCTTGGATAGCGGACGGGGAGAGCCACCGGGTAAGCGGGGGTTTGGATGACCTGCCTCTCACCGATGAGGGGGCGGACAACGGCTACACCCTCCTCTCACTGGAGGTGGGGCCCACCCAGTCGACGGCCACCTTCCAGTCCTCCGGGATCTTGGGGGAGAGTGATGTTTACAACCCTGAATTTAACCTCCTGGACAGGGAGGGGGAGCTGGCCGATCTGGGGAGAACGTATCTGGAGCGGACCCGGGAGGTGGACACCGGCCTGTGGACCGTAACTCTCTCCTACCCCGAGGCGGGGGCAGATCAAGTGGCTCAGATCGCCGGTGTGTCCTTTTGGCAGCCCAACTGCATGCTTCTGGAGGACCAGGCGGTGACCATCCCCCTGACCGAATAAGGAAGAGAAAAGGCTCCGTTCGTTTGAACGGAGCCTTTTTACACAACTTTCCCTCCAGCCGTTGCAATTTCAGGAGATTTCATATATAATATTACGGAATTTGCAAGATTGACGGCGGGAGCTCCGGCCGTGTATGAACTTACGAGGAAGTGCAGTTAATGAAGTACGATTTCGCAGCCATTGAGCCCAAGTGGCAGAAAAAGTGGATGGAGGAGAAGACCTTCCACTGCGAAAACCACAGTGACAAGCCAAAATTCTATGCTCTGGTGGAGTTCCCCTATCCCTCCGGACAGGGGCTCCACGTGGGCCATGCCCGGCCCTACACCGCCATGGATGTGGTGGCCCGCAAGCGCCGCATGGACGGCTACAATGTGCTCTTCCCCATGGGCTACGACGCCTTCGGTCTGCCCACGGAGAATTACGCCATTAAAAACCACATCCATCCGGCCAAGGTGACCCACGACAACATCGCCAACTTCACCAAGCAGCTGCAGATGCTGGGTTACTCCTTCGACTGGGATCGGGTGATCAACACCACCGACCCCGGCTACTACAAGTGGACCCAGTGGATCTTCCTCCAGCTCTACAAGCACGGCCTGGCCTATAAGACCACCATGCCCGTGAACTGGTGCACCTCCTGCAAGTGCGTGCTGGCCAATGAGGAAGTGGTGGAGGGCGTGTGCGAGCGCTGCGGCTCTCCGGTCATCCGCAAGGAGAAGAGCCAGTGGATGCTCAAGATCACCGAGTATGCCCAGCGGCTCATCGACGATCTGGACGGCCTGGACTTCATCGAACGGGTCAAGACCCAGCAGAAGAACTGGATCGGCCGCTCCACCGGCGCGGAGGTCACCTTCAAGGCCACCACCGGGGACGACATTGTGGTATTCACCACCCGGCCGGACACCCTGTTCGGCGCCACTTATATGGTCATCTCGCCGGAGCACGCTTATGTCAAGCAGTGGGCGGACCGTCTGGCCAATCTGGCCGAGGTGGAGGACTATGTGGCCGCTGCGGCCCGCAAGAGCGATTTTGAGCGCACCGAGCTGGCCGCAGACAAGGAAAAGACCGGCGTCATGCTCCAGGGCGTGCGGGCGGTCAATCCGGTCAATGGGAAGGAAATCCCCATCTTTATCTCGGACTATGTGCTCTCCTCCTACGGCACGGGCGCCATCATGGCCGTGCCCGCCCACGATACCCGCGACTGGGCCTTTGCCAAGAAGTTCGGCCTGCCCATTGTGGAAGTGGTCCAGGGCGGAAACGTGGAGGAAGAGGCTTTTACCCTCAAGGACGATACGGGCATTATGGTCAACTCTGGTTTCCTGAACGGCCTGACGGTGAAGCAGGCCATTCCCGCCATGAAGAAATGGCTCGCCGAGCAGGGCCTGGGCCATGAGAAGATCAACTATAAGCTGCGGGACTGGGTGTTCTCCCGCCAGCGCTATTGGGGCGAGCCCATCCCCATGATCTGGTGTGACAAGTGCGGCTGGCAGCCTTTGAGCGAGGATCAGCTGCCCCTGTTGCTGCCCGAGGTGGACTCCTATGAGCCCACGGACGACGGAGAGTCCCCCATCTCTAAGATGACCGATTGGGTGAATACCACCTGCCCCTGCTGCGGCGGCCCGGCCCGGCGGGAGACCGACACCATGCCCCAGTGGGCGGGCTCGTCCTGGTATTTCCTGCGCTATATGGACCCCCACAACGACAAGGCACTGGCCTCCAGGGAAGCGTTGGACTACTGGTCCCCGGTGGACTGGTACAACGGCGGTATGGAGCACACCACCCTGCACCTGCTCTACAGCCGCTTCTGGCACAAGTTCCTCTACGACATCGGTGTGGTCCCCACCAAGGAGCCCTATCAGAAGCGTACTTCCCACGGCATGATCCTGGGCGAGGGCGGGGAAAAGATGAGCAAATCCAGGGGCAATGTCATCAACCCCAACGACGTGGTGGCCCAGTACGGGGCGGATACCATGCGCCTATATATCATGTTTATCGGCGACTTTGAGAAGGCCGCTGCCTGGAGCGATAACGCGGTCAAGGGCTGCAAGCGGTTCCTGGACCGGGTGTGGAACCTCTCCGGGCAGCTCACGGAGGGAGAGGCGTGCTCCCCAGCCAATGAGAGCGCGGTCCACAAGGCCATCAAAAAGGTGTCCTCTGACATTGAGGCCATGAAGTTCAATACCGCCATCGCGGCGCTGATGGCTCTGGTCAACGACTTCTACACCAACGGCTGCTCCCGGGGCGACTATGAGGCGCTGCTGCTGATGCTCTCCCCCTTCGCCCCCCACATGGTGGAGGAGCTGTGGGAGCGCCTGGGCTTTGCGGGTTCAAAGGGCGGCATGGCCTGTCAGCAGGCCTGGCCCGCCTATGACGAGAGCAAGACCATCGACGCCGAGGTGCAAATGGCGGTCCAGATCGGCGGCAAGCTGCGCGCCACCATCACCGTGCCCCTGGACAGCGAGCAGACGGAAGTGGTGGCCGAGGCCATGAAGGACCCTAAGGTTCAGAAGTTTACGGAGGGCATGGAGATTTTCAAGGTGATTCTGGTTAAAAATAAATTGGTCAATTTGATCGTAAAGCCCAAGAAATAATCTGGAATCAAAATGTTCTCTTGACAAGGCTTTAAATTGTGCATATAATAATACTGTTAAAGCCATATCTATGTGGCCCTTTGGCGGTGGTGATCCGCCGCTTCGGAGGGAGGGGAAGTCAATGTCGGAAGTCCATGTGAAGGACGGCGAGTCCTTGGAGAACGCGCTCAAGCGTTTTAAGAGAAGCTGCGCAAAGTCGGGCGTCCTGGCCGAGGTTCGTAAGCGTGAGCACTATGAGAGCCCGAGTGTGAAGCGCCGCAAGAAGTCTGAGGCCGCTCGTAAAAACCGCAAAAAGTTTTATTAAGTAACGCAAACCCCGCGCCGTTTCGGCGCGGGGTTTTTGTTTTTCCTGCCTGTGGGTCGGACCACAGCCCCGACCCACAGGCGGCTCAGTGCTCGTAACTGGCCCAGTCGGGGACGTCGGTCAGCTTGGTCCAGTGCTCATAGATTTCACCCTTGGAGTTAAAATCGTGGCTGTTGGTGGCCTCCTGCACAGCCAGATAATACCAGGCGTCCGGATCCGCGTTGTCCGGCCACTTGTTCATGCCACTGAGCAAGTCGCCGGTTTCCTCCGGAATGCGGCAAAGGACACGATTGATCATAGTCATGGCCTCGGCCCGGGTGATCAGATGGTCCGGGCGGAATGTGCCGTCCGGATAGCCCATAACCCAGCCTTGGGCGGCCGCCTTGCGTATTTCCGCCTCCGCCCAGTGGCCGCTGATATCGGTGAAGCTGCTCTCGCTGGCCATCAGATTAACGTCAAACCGGGCGCAGATGGCGGCAAATTCCGCCCGCGTGATGGAGGCGTTGGGGTCAAAGTCCTCTGCGGAGCGGCCTCTGATTACGCCCAGTGCGGCCATGGTGGCAACCGGAGCGTTGTACCAGTCGCCGGGCTGCACGTCGGTAAAGGAGCTGGCAGCGGTGAAGTTCTGCTCCCGTACATCGCTGTTTAGAAGGCGGAAGAAAATAGCCGCTACTTCGGAACGGCTGATCTTGTCCAGGGGACGGACGGTGCCGTCCGGGAAGCCGATGATATAGGCAAAATGGTCGTCGCCGTTGAGCATGCTGGGAATGGGGGAGGCTCTCCAGCCTGCGTAAACGGTTTTATTTCCCGTCATCTTCACCTGGGTGATGCGCTGCGTCAGCCCCTGATCGGAATACCAGCCTGTAAAGGCATAGCCCTCCCGCACAGGAGTTTTCTCCAGAGTCACCGTGGTGCCTGAACGGTAGCGCTCACTGACGTATTTTGCGCCACCGTTGGATTCGTAGGTCAGCGTATAATAAGTGGTGGTGCTGCCGCCGCTCCCGGAGTCTGCAGTAAAGGAATAGGTATAGGTGACGTCGGCGGTAATGCCGCCTGCCGCGGTGTTGGGCGTGATGTCCCAGGCACCGCCGGTATAGCCGCTGCCGGCCTTCATACCGGTCGGAACATCGGCGTTGTCCAGGGTCCCCTTGCCTCCGGTGAGAGGGACGGCGACGGTCTTAGGGGTATTGGTGTCATCGGACCATGTGCCGTTTACCACTTGGAATATGACCTCCGCAGAGGATGGCACCTGGGCGTCGCAGATCACAGTGAAGGTGATGGGGGAGTCCACCGTCCAGGTGCCGCCTTCGTAGCGCAGTGCCAGTGTCTGGGCGGATTGTGTATCGGGATTCAGGGTGTGGGCCCTGCTGAGGTCCCTGCTGTACTGGGCGACATAGACGTCCGGTTGTACCGTGATCTGACAGGCATAGCCGTCTGTACTGCTGCCCGCCACTGCGCCGGGGGTGTAGCTGCCCTCCAGCAGTCCATAGGTCTTGTCTGCGTGACCGGCGGATGTGTTGACGCAGTCCACCGTGACAAAGCTACCGGCCAGAGCGCCGGAGGGGGCGTCCGGCTTCCCGGCGGAAACGTCCTCCCAAACGGCGTACACAGTCAGATTGTCGGTGGGGGTAAAGCTCTGATCTGCCTGATAGTCTGCGGTGCCGCCATTGGTTTTGGACCAGCCCAGGAAATTCAAGCCGTCCTTGACCAGGGCGCTCATGGTCGTGGTGGATTCGCCGGCCACCACGGTGTTCTCGCCGACCTTGTCCGAGCCGTCCATATAGGTGATTACATAGTACGAGGCCGGGTCCACAGGCGCCCCGTCCCAGTGGGCATAGACATGGAGATCGGAGTGGTTGTCATGGTTAAACTGTACCTGGCTGGTCTTTCCGCCGCCCACAGCGGCAGTATACCAGCCGGCGTAGGTATACCCGCTGGGCGTGGTGAAGCCCAAGTCCGCCAGGCTTTTCAGTGAGAAATAGGCGTAGAGCTTGGAATAGGATTGGATCTGATATGTAAAGGTCTGCGTGTAGTCCGTGCCATCGGGATAATTGGAGTGGTAAACCAGCTTTTGTGTCCAGCGGTAGCTCCCGCCGGAGCCGATGTCCCCGCTCCCGCTGCCAGAGTTACCACCACCGCTGCCGCCGGAACCAAAATAGCTTACCCAATAGGTGATGCGGGCCACGCTGCTGTTGCAGGAAAAGACCACGTTGGTCCCCACATTGCAGCTGCTGTACACACCGTACCAATTGCCGGTGACCTGCTGGACCCGGCCGTAGGGCTGGCTTGTAAACTTGGAAAGCGCAGGAATCTGATAGTTGTCGGATTGAATCTTTTCGTCGCCCTTGGTCACGGTGTCTGTGCCTACGCCGCGATGGAGCTGGTTTGCGCTGATGTCAAAGACGTCCACCGTGATGGTGATTTCGTCCGTGGGATTCCAGCTGGCTGCCAGTGCTGATACAGGCAGCATCGCTAAAACCAAAATTATCAGCAAAAACCATGAGAATAGCCGCTTTTTCATCTGTTTTCGTCCTCCTGTATATGATTAGGGCGGCTGTATTAGCACCTAAATAATTGCTTCACCTCCAATGTTTTTGTAAAAAGGTGTACTTTATGACAAATATTGAGCTGAAGCCGGAGAACGAAAAATACAGAGGGAAACAGGCAAAAATCATAGGAGACCGTTGCGCAACGGCACACTTTGTGGTATTTTTATGTAGTAAAGCGCGGCTGTCATAAAGTACACCTTATGACAGCGGTGTTTCTTTTTTGCCGCTCTGCAGGATTCGGTACTCCCGCAGGCGGCGGTAAAAGGTGGTCTCATGCAGGCCGCTGCGGCGCAGCGCTTCTGAAAGCGGGATCTGTTTACGTTCCCATTCCGCCACAATCTGAGGAAAGTCTGCTGGCGGAGGCACACAGGGGCGGCCGAAGCAGACACCGCGCGCCTTTGCCGCGGCAATCCCCTGTTCCTGCCGTTTTTTGATGCTCTCCCGTTCATTCTGCGCGACAAAGGAAAGGATCTGCAGCACCAAGTCTGCAATAAAGGTTCCCATGAGATCCCTGCCCTGGCGGGTGTCCAGCAGCGGCATATCGAGCACGCATACGTCTGCGCCGATTGCCTTGGTGAGCACGCGCCATTGATTTTGAATCTCCTCATAATTACGGCCGAGTCGGTCGATGCTCAGCACGTAGAGCAGATCGCCGGGCCGAAGGATTTGAAGCAGCTGTTTGTATTGAGGGCGGTTGAAGTCTTTACCTGATTGCTTATCCAAATAGATGTGTGATTGCGGCACCTGCCTTTCCACGAGGGCGATTCGCTGCCGGTCCTCATTTTGATCGGTGCTGGATACCCGGATATAGCCGTAAACTTGATGCAAGATAAACACCTCCGTTTGATCGGTTTAGTTTCTGCGCTCCGGACTCAATTATTGCATAAGAAAGAGCCCGGACGCATGCGGCGTCCGGGCGCAAACAGAGGGGAGCCTCTTCAGGCTAAAATATCGGTCAGCAGGTCGTCAACCTGAGGATAGGCCAGCAGCGCATGGCTGACGCCCACGCTTCGGGCGATCTGCAGCTTTTTTCGGATAGAGCCGGCGTCGTCGAAGAGGACGAAGTGTGCTCCGTTTTGTTTGGACATATAAGTAAAGTAATGGGCGCACAGCTCATTGGAGAAAAAGACCGAGGGGGAGCGCTCCTCCATGCGCTGCTTCAGCTCCTCCCGGGTGAGGGGCATCCCCTGGCCGGTGGGGGAGGGGAGAAAGAAATCCTCTGCCACCCGCTCCACGGCTAGGGCAATCCGGTCAGCGCCATATTGCCCGGCCGCGTCTTCCAGCCGCTGGCGCAGGGATCCCCCGGACAGGGCAGAGGAGATCAGAATCCGGGTCTTGTCCGAAAACGGCGCATAGGCCTCCGGCACGTAGAGCGGCCAGCCCCGCCGTGCGGTCAGCTCTCCCAGTGTGCGGACGATGTTTCCCAGCAGCGGGATGCTGCGCCCCTCAAAGTCACATACGATGCCGTCAAATCCACGCGCGGAACACTCACGCATGACTTCGCTGCAAAACCCGTCGGCCTCGCCCCGCCCGTCGAAACCGACGCTGTCCATCGCCATCAGGCCGCCCCGGATGGAGACCGGTATATTGGCCCGGAACAGATGCGGGCCGCCCCCCGCGCGATAGGCCATATGGGCTACGGGCAGACCAAAGCGCAGAGCCGCGCGGGAATCTGCCGGCGGCGCGGTGAGGATCAGATCAATTTTCGGTGACATATAAAAAAACTACCCCCTTGTCCAGTTTTTGAGAAGCGTGTATAATCAAAACTCGATAAGGATATCTATGCGCTGCGGGCGGATAATATGAAGAGGTGAGACCATGTCATTTTCTCTGCTGGCCGATTGGGTGGGCGGCAGCATTTTTGAGATTGATCCCGCGGCCCTGTCCGGCTGCGGTATTCGGCTGCTCCTGGCCGATTTGGACAACACCCTGGCGCCTTACGGAGTGCCGGAACCGGACGAGCGGGTACGGGACTGGGAGGCAAAGCTGAAGCGGCACGGCGTGACGCTGTTCATCCTGTCCAACAACCGCCACCCCCAGCGGTCCGGCCGGTTTTCCAAGGCTTTGGGGGTCCCTTTTATCGGCCACGCGGGGAAGCCCAAGCGCCCCTCTTTTGTGCGGGCGATGGAGCAGATGGGCTGTACTCAGGCGCAGACCGCTATAGTAGGCGACCAGATCTTTACCGATATTTTAGGCGGGAACAACGCGGGCGTGACCACCCTGCTGGTGGAGCCCATCCGATTGGCGGGCAATCCGGGCCGCTACCTGCGCTACGCGGTGGAATGGCCCTTCCGCGTCCTGGCCAAACGAAGGAGGAGGGCGTTATGAGCGCACAGTTCGGACCGGCGGGCAACGCCGATTCCTTTCCCTATAAATCCTCTGTGGACGCCCCCCGCTGGCTGGGGGCGCTAGGCCTGGACTGCTATGAGTATCAGTGCGGCAAAGGGGTCAATGTGGGCGAGGCGACCGCCCGGAGCGTGGGCGCGGCGGCGCGGGAGGCGGGGATTTCCCTCTCCCTTCACGCCCCCTATTTCATCAATCTGGCCAATCCCGATCCGGACAGCCTGCAAAAGGCCACCGGCTATATCCTGGCCGCCTGCAGGGCAGCGGATTGGATGGGGGCCGCCCGGGTGGTCATCCACTCCGGCGCGCTGATGAAGCGCACCAGGCGGGAGGCTCTGGATACCGCGCTGCCCGCGCTCAGGCAGGTCCTGTCCGCCTGTGACGAGGAGGGCTTTGGGCATATCGCCCTGTGCCCGGAGACCATGGGAAAAATCAATCAGCTGGGTGATCTGGACGAGGTCCTGGAGCTGTGCACGCTGGATGAGCGCCTGGTGCCCGCCATTGATTTCGGACACCTCTATGCGCGATCCCTGGGGGCGCTGGAGGGAGAGGAGGCCTGTGAGCGGATGCTGGACCGGGTGGAGGAGGTCTTGGGTGCGCACCGGGCTGCTTGCTTCCACAGCCATTTTTCCAAAATTGCTTTCACGCCCAACGGCGGAGAAAAGATGCACCTGACCTTTGACCAGACCGACTTTGGCCCCGACCCTGCCCCGCTCATGGCCGCGGTGGCGCGCCGGGGCTGGAGCCCCACCTTTATCTGCGAAAGCGCAGGTACCCAGGCGGAGGACGCGTTGACCATGAAAAGAATGTACCAGAGCTGTCTGACATGAGCCCGCCCGGGTGCTTTCGCAGGGGCCCCATCGCAGATGGGGCGGCGCTTTGTGCCGTATAAGGTTTTCCTCCGGAAAGCCTTGATGCCGGGCGAATTCACTTCGCCCGAGCAGATCAAAAAACGGGGTCCCCAGCGAGTAGCGGCTCGCCGGGGCAAACGCGGGTACCCAGGCAGAGGACGCGTTGACCATGAAGAAAATGTACCAGAGCTGTCTGACCTGAGAGCCGTGCGCGTTCGCCGGGGTTCTGCGGAGCAGATGAGTCACATGAGCCGCCGGTTATCATTTATATGGAACAAAGGAGCTGAACGGGAATGAATCATCTCAAACAGATCGCATCCCAGCTGGGTGCCTATGGCCTGGACGCCATGCTGATTACCAGCGAGCCGGGGGAGTTTTACGCCATTGGCTTTCACGGAGAGGGCGTGGCCCTTGTGACCCGGGAGGGTAACTATTATTTTACCGATTCCCGCTACATTGAGGCCTGTGAAAAGCAGGTGACCGACTGCGCCATCTCCATGCCCACAAGCCGCAGCTACAAGGCGGAGGTTCAGGAGTTGGTAGAGCGCCACGGCGTGAAGAAGCTGGGCTTTGAGGACGGCTATTTGTCCGTGAAGGAGTATAACGCCTGGACGCAGGCCGTGAAGGCCGAGTTCGTGCCTGCCAACGCCCTGGTGGACGGCCTGCGGACCTATAAGGACGGGGAGGAGATCGCGCGCATGGTTCATGCCCAGCGGATTGCGGAGCGGGCCTTTGACGAGATCCTGGGCTTTATTCGGCCGGGCATGACGGAAAGGGAGATTGCCGCCCGGCTGGAGTATGATATGCTCCGCTTCGGCGCGGAAAAGATGAGCTTTGACCCCATTGTCGCCTCCGGACCCAACGGCAGCATGCCCCACGCCATCCCGGGGGAGAAGCAGGTGAAAAAGGGCGAGTTCATCACCATGGATTTCGGCTGTAAGTTCGGCGGCTACTGCTCGGACATGACCCGCACCGTGGCCCTGGGTCAGCCGGACGAGGAAATGAAGCGGGTCTATGCCGTGGTGCTGGAGGCGCAGCTGGCCGGCATCGCGCTGGCCAGGGCGGGGGTGATCGGGGCGGACGTCCACGAGGCGGGCCGCAGGGTCATTGCCGATGCCGGCTATGGGGCTTACTTCGGCCACGGCTTCGGCCACAGTCTGGGCATTGAGATCCACGAGGATCCGCGCTTTGCCCCCTCCTGCCGGAAGGCGATCGGCGCGGGCGCGGTCCTCTCCGCCGAGCCCGGTATCTATCTCCCAGGGCGATTTGGTGTGCGCATCGAAGATGTGGTGGTTTTGGGCGAGAACGGCTGTGAAGATATCACGAAATCGCCCAAAGAACTGATTATTCTGTGAAAAACCCTTGCAAACAGAGGAAGAATAAGGTACAATTATACAGCTTAAATCATGAAAAACCTTGTTTTGGAGGATGAATGAATATGGCTACGATTACTGCCAGCGATTTTCGGAACGGCGTCACCTTTGAGATGGACGGTCAGGTCATGCAGGTGGTGGAGTTCCAGCATGTAAAGCCCGGCAAGGGCGCGGCCTTCGTACGCACCAAGATGAAGAACGTAATCACCGGAGGGGTCACTGAGACCTCGTTCAACCCCACCGCCAAGTTTGAGCAGGCCTACGTGGATCGTAAGGATATGGAGTACAGCTACAACGACGGCGATCTATACTACTTCATGGATTCCGAGACCTATGATCTGATTCCCATCGGCAAGGAGACCCTGGGCGACAATTTCCGCTTTGTGAAGGAGAATATGCCCTGTAAGATCAACTCCTACAAGGGCAAGATTTTTGCTGTGGAGCCCCCCACCTTTGTGGAGCTGGAGGTCACAGAGACCGATCCCGGCTTTAAGGGCGACACCGCCACCAATGTGACCAAGCCCGCCACCTTGGAGACCGGCACGGAGATCAAGGTGCCCCTGTTTATCAACCCCGGCGACAAGATCAAGATCGACACCCGCACCGGCGAGTATCTGGAGCGCTGCAAGGGCTGAGTGCCTGGGGCGGGCGCGCCGCCTGCCATGTGGGAGCGTACCATTTTGAACAGGCCCTTCGAGGCCGTGTAAAAAGGAGAAAACAAATGACTATTTCTGAGAAGGTCGCGTACCTGAAGGGGCTGGCCGAGGGCCTGGCGATTGACACCGAGAAGTCCAAGGAGGGCAAGCTCATCTCCGTGATCATCGGTATCCTGGAGGAGGTCGGGCTGTCCATCGAGGATCTGGAGGAGAACACCGCCGCCCTGGGCGAGGAGATTGACGCCATTTCCGACGACCTGTCCGACGTGGAAGAGATCGTCTATGACGAGGACGAGGATGAGGACGACTACGACGAGGACGACTTCTTTGAGACCGAATGCCCGAACTGTGGGGAAACTCTGGTCATTGATGAGAGCGTGCTGGACGAGGGCTCCGTACAGTGCCCCAGCTGCAAGGAGAAATTTGCCATTGATCTGAGCGACGACTGCGATTGCGGTGGCTGTGACGACTGCGAGGAGTAATACCGATCTGATATTGTACAAAAAGCGCCCTGGATTTCCCGGGGCGCTTTTTCTGCCCATTCATTGACGGAGCGGGCCGCGGCGCGGTATAATAGCAGCGATTGCAGGATCAGAACAGGCGGAACGAATGGAACATTTGCGAGGAATCAGGTATGGTAACGGAACAGAAGAGCATGACGCTGGAGGATTTGGCGCCGGGCGAGCAGGGCATTATTCTCCGGGCGGGAAATGAAAAGGGGCCGGTCAAGCGAAGGCTGGTCGATATGGGGCTGACCCCCGGTACACAGATTGCCGTGCGCAAGGTAGCGCCCTTTGGCGACCCCATTGAGGTCAATCTGCGGGGCTATGAGCTCTCTTTGCGCAAGGAAGACGCCCATCAGATCCGTATGGCCACAGGGCAGGAGGCGCAGCACCTGGCGGCCGGACGCAGGCGGCGGATCGGCATGGTGCAGCACATTCCGGATGAAGAGATTCTGCGCCGTATGGATGCGGACCACGCCCACGAGGCTGCGGAGCACGGCGGAGTGCCCGATTATGCCAGCCACGATACCCGGGAAATGAAGCTGGCTTTGGTGGGAAATCCCAACTGCGGCAAGACGACGCTGTTCAATGCCCTGACCGGCTCCAATCAATATGTGGGCAACTGGCCTGGTGTTACGGTGGAGAAGAAAGAGGGGCGCGCCAGCGTGGACGGCAAGGCGGTCACGGTGGTGGACCTGCCCGGCATCTACTCCCTGTCTCCCTACTCCATGGAGGAGATTGTGGCCCGGGATTTTATCGTGGGGGAGCACCCGGACGCCATTATCGATATCATCGACGCCACCAATATTGAGCGTAATCTCTACCTGACCGCCCAGCTGCTGGAGCTGGAGCGGCCCATGGTGATTGCCCTGAACTTTATGGATGAGGTGGAGAAGCACGGCGATCGGATCGACGTGGATAGGCTCTCCCAAGAGCTGGGGGTGCCCGTGATCCCCATCACTGCCCGCTCCGGTAAGAATGTGCAGGAGCTGCTGCGGGTGGCCCACGAGCAGATGCACATCGGCGTCACGGTGGAGCCCGATGATCTGTATGACGCCTATACCCATCAGATCCATCACCGGGTGGGCGAGCTGATTCACGACCGGGCCTATGCCGCGCATATCCCCGCCCACTGGGCCTCCATCAAGCTCATTGAGGGAGATACCCTGGTGGAGCAGGCTCTGGGGCTGAGCCAAGAGGACAAGGAACAGCTGGAACAGATCTGCCGGGACTATGAAGGGGCCTATGCACTGGGGGACCGGGAGACCCTGATTGCGGACTCCCGCTATCAGTTCATTCAAACCGTGGTGTCCCACGCAGTCACGAAGGGCCGCCCGTCAGGGGAGCTTACCCTTTCCGATCGGATCGACTCCATCGTCACCCACAAATATCTGGCAATTCCAGTCTTTTTGCTGATGATGCTGGCCATGTTCGCCCTTACCTTTGGTCCGGGCCAGGCCCTGGCGGACGGAATTGACTTGCTCATCGGGGAATATTTTGCCGGCTTTGTGCGCGCGGTTCTGACCGCCGCCGGTACGGCTGCGTGGGTGGAGGCCCTGCTGGTGGACGGCATCATCGCCGGCGTGGGCGGTGTGCTCACCTTTCTGCCCCAGATTGCGATTTTGTTCCTCTTCCTCTCCTTCCTGGAGGACTCCGGCTATATGGCCCGGGCCGCCTTTATCATGGACCGGCTGCTGCGGCGTTTCGGCCTGAGCGGCAAGGCGTTCATCCCCATGCTTATGGGCTTTGGCTGCACCGTCCCGGCGGTGATGGGGGCCCGCACCATGGAGAATGAAAAGGACCGCCGCATGACCATCATGCTGGTGCCCTTTATGTCCTGCTCCGCCCGCCTGCCGGTGTATGGCCTGCTGACCGCGGCCTTCTTCCCGCGGTACGGCGGCCTGGTGGTCTTTTCCCTCTATCTGCTGGGCCTGGTATTTGCCATCGCTTCGGGAATCCTGCTGAAGAAGTTCGTGTTCAAAGGAGATCCGGCGGCCTTTCTTCTGGAGCTGCCGCCCTACCGCCTGCCAACCCTGAAAAACATCAGCCTCCACGTCTGGGAGAAGGTCAAAGGCTTTCTCGTCAAGGCGGGCACGCTGATTCTGGCCATGAGCATCCTGCTCTGGTTCCTGCAGGCCTTTGGCTTTGAAGATGGCTTCGGCCTGGTGACCGACGAGGCGCATTCCATTCTGGGCTATGTCGGCTCCTGGATCGCCCCGGTGCTCCGGCCCCTTGGCTTCGGCACCTGGCAGGCCGCGGTGGCCCTGCTCACCGGTCTGGTGGCCAAGGAGATGGTGGTCTCCTCCATGAGCATGTTCTACGGCTTTTCCGTCACCGCCAGCGGCGCGGCCATCGCTGCCGCCTTGGGCGGAACCTTTCAGACACCGGTGGCGGCCTACGCTTTCCTGGTGTTCGTGCTGCTTTATGTCCCCTGCGTGGCGGCGGTGTCCACGATCCGTAAGGAGATGAATTCGGTCAAATGGACCCTGGCGTCTATCGCCTGGCAGCTGGGAGCGGCCTATCTGGGGTCCTTCCTGGTCTATCAGATCGGCACGTTGATTGTGAGGCTCTTTTAAATGAAATATCTGATCTATCTGGGCGTAGCGGCGCTCATCCTCTGGGCGGTGGTCTATCTGATCGTCCGCTTCCATCAGAGACTCAAGGGAAAGCGGGGCTGTGACTGCGGCGGCTGCCCCAGCTGTCCCCACACGGGCTGTCGCCACCGGAAAGCGCCGTAATCGGATTTCTGACAGGAGGAAGCACCATGGACGAAAAGCAAAGGCAGCTTCAGGCGTGGGTCTCCGGCAGCAGCAATATCGTCTTTTTCGGCGGCGCCGGTGTGTCCACCGAGTCGGGCATCCCCGATTTCCGTAGCGTGGACGGCCTGTACAGTCAGCAGTACAAATATCCTCCGGAGACCATCATCAGCCACAGCTTTTTTCAGCGGAACCCGGAGGAGTTCTATCAGTTTTACCGGGAGAAGATGCTCTTTCCCCATGCCAAGCCCAACGCCGCCCATTATAAGCTGGCGGAGCTGGAGGCGGCGGGTAAGCTGCGGGCGGTGGTCACCCAGAACATCGACGGCCTCCATCAGGCGGCGGGCAGTAAGACGGTATATGAGCTCCACGGCTCGGTGCACCGCAATTACTGCATGAAGTGCCGCCGGTTTTATGACCTGGATTTTATGGTCCGCGGCTCGGGCGTGCCGAAATGCCCGGTGTGCGGGGGCACGGTTAAGCCGGATGTGGTGCTCTATGAGGAGGGTCTGGACCAGGAGACCATGGAGGCCGCCCTGCTGGCCATCTCCCGGGCGGAGGTGCTCATCATCGGCGGGACCTCCCTGGCGGTCTACCCGGCGGCGGGACTCATCCAGTATTACCGGGGAAATAAGCTGGTGCTCATCAACAAGAGCCCCACCCCCTACGACGGCAGCGCCGACCTGGTGATTGGGGCTCCCATTGGGGAAGTGCTGGGGCAAATCAGGGTGTGATCACGCGGCGGGGATTGTCCCGCCGCGTTTCATTCCTTAAAATTTATTGAATTTCAATAAATAATAATTGACAAACAATAATATGGGTGCTATCTTATTCCAAAAGAGGTGAGGGAAATGATGCGTACAGGGGCGCAGCGTCTCGCGCGGGTTCTACGGGGCCTGGTGATTGCCGTATTCCTTTGTAATCTGATCGCCCTGTTCCTGGTGCCTGGGCTGGTGTTTTCAGAGGGGGATCTGACGGTTACGGGATATTCCGTGCTGCAGGGCCTTGCCGTGCAGCTGAGGATGTTGGCGCTCTGCTGGAGCTGGACCATTTGGCTGGTGATGTGGGCCGAACATGCCCATCTCGTGGGGGCGGCCCTGTTTCTGCTCTTCTGCGGCGTCTGCACCGCGGTGCTCCTGTGGCAGGGCAAACGGGTGCTGGATACGATTTGCTCCGGCATACCCTTTCATCCGGAGAACGGAGTACGTATGCGGCGGGCGGCGCTCTGCTGCTTTCTGATTGCCGCCGCAGCGCTGGGGCGCACCTGCTGGGGACTTTGGACGCTTGGCTCTATCCGGCCTCTGGTTACCTACAACACCCTCTTCTGTCCCGTGTTTTTGTTGGCAGGGCTTTTATGCCTAGTCCTGTCCGCCCTCTTCCGCCAGGCGGCGGAATTGAAATCGGAAAATGACCTGATTATATAAGGAGACGCTTATGGAAAAGAAGCCGGTTCAGGCAGCGGCGCGGACCCTGCGGGTCCTGGTCACGCTGGCCTTTGTGCTCGGATTGCTGGCCGTGGGTTTTTCCCCGGTGCTGGCCGGAATACACGGGGCGGGAATCCCGCTGCCGGAGCTGATGGACAGCCTGACCGCCGCGCCGCCTCCACCGGGGGAGGACTGGCCATATTTTTCGCCGTCCATGCTCCTCTTTTTTGCGGTGGCAGGCGGGTGGACGGAGCGATTTTCCTATACTCTGGTGCTCACCCTCTTCTTGGCGGCCGCCGGCCTGTGCGCAGCCGGAATGCTTTGGCAGGGGCGGCGGGTGCTTGGCCATGTTTTGGCGGGGGAGCCCTTTCACCCGGGCAATGCCCGCAGCCTGCGCCGGGCCGCCGGGTTCTGCTTTGGGATCTCCGCCGCGTCGCTCTCCCGGGTGGTGTGGGGCCTGTTTTCCTGCGCCTGTGCCCAGCCTCTGCGCTCTTACACAGCCCTGTTTGTACCGGCCTTCCTGATGGGCGGCCTACTGCTGCGGCTGATGTCCGCCCTCTTCCGCCAGGCGGCGCAGCTGAAGGCAGAAAACGACCTGACCATATAGGAGGAGGGGGAAGCCATGCCGATTGTTGTGAACTTGGACGTCGTGATGGCGCGCCGGAAAATGAGCCTCAACGAGCTGGCCGCCAAGGTGGATCTGACCCTGGCCAACCTCTCGATCCTGAAAAACAACCACGCCAAGGCGGTGCGCTTTACCACCCTGGAGGCTATTTGCAAAGCCCTGGACTGCCAGCCGGGGGATATTCTGGAATTTGTGCCGGAGGCGGACGAATGAAAAAAGGAATTGCCGCGCTGCGGCCCGCGCTGTTTGCTCTGTTCCTGCTCCTGCCCGTACTGTTCCAGACGCTGCTGGGGTTCCAAAGCGGGGCCCGCTGGGC
Organism: Lawsonibacter celer; assembly: GCF_014281125.1. Taxonomy (GTDB): domain Bacteria; phylum Bacillota; class Clostridia; order Oscillospirales; family Oscillospiraceae; genus Lawsonibacter_B; species Lawsonibacter_B celer. The sequence goes on from NZ_JACOEA010000001.1 coordinate 90,724, forward strand.
CTGGGAGGGCGCCTATCTGGCCCTGGCGCTCGGCTTTGCCATGTGCCTGTGGCGGCGGGAGGACCGGGGTGGCTGGTGGTGTGTCCTGCTGATCCCCGCGGCGGTCGTAGGGGGATGCTTTTGTCAGAACCCCTGGCTGGGCGCCGCATTGGGCGCCCTGGCGGCGGCTCTGTTGGTACGAGGCCGGCTGCCGATGGCCGCGAAACTATCGGCGGCCGCGCTGGTGGCGCTGGCCTGCCTTTGCTCTGCGTTTGCCCTGTTGATACTCCCACTGCGGGGAACGGCCCGCTATGTGGTGTGCGGCCCGTCGGGCAGTCCCCTGGAGTATGCGGAGGTGGAAGTGGTAGACCCGGGAGCCATGGGGCGCATCCGCTATTATGCGGTGGAGCAGACTGCCCTGGCGGACGCCTGGCCGCTGTTTCGGGTGGGTGTGGTCACAGGGCGTGATTCCGCCCCCTCAGGCACGGGGAAATATGGATTCCTGATTGACCGCTATTTTGAGCTGCAGGAGGAAAAACAGACATGAAATCAATGTTTCTGGTTCTGATGCTTTTGGTGTTCCTGAACGCCTGTGCAGCCTCTTCACCGGAAGGGCAGGTCCGCAGGGAGCTGGGGCTGGATCTGCCAGCGGCAGAGCAAGTGATCACCAGAGAGAGCCACGGCGGCTTCCATGGGGACGGCGCCACATGGATTGAACTCAGCTATACCAGCGAGACAGGGGATCAGGCAGCCGAACGGATGAAAGCGGGAGGCTGGCAGCCGCTGCCGGCGACCGAAAATCTACAGCGGGTCATGGCGGGTGAGCTGAGCGATGAGTGGAGCTTTCCGGAGATCGCCAACGGCCTTTGGTACTTTTATGACCGCCACAGTGAGAGCAAAGACCCTGCCGATGATGCAGAGTTGTTCAACCGTTTTTCGTATAACTTTACCTTCGCTGTGTTTGATGCGGATCGGGATAGACTCTATTACCTGGAGTTTGACACATGAGACCACGTCTGTGTCTGCCGGACGCCTTTTCTCTCTGAAATATTGACAAGGCTGTCAAAATGGGGTATTCTAACTAAAGCGATTCAGCAGGGAACAGAGATGGCCTGCTCTTCGCATCATTTAACAGATGCAGCGGTATCGAAGTGGTCATAACGGGGCTGACTCGAAATCAGTTTGCGAGCAATCGCACGTGGGTTCGAATCCCACCCGCTGCGCCAGCTCGTCACAAGCGGTATACCGCTTGTGACGAGCTTTTCTATTTTATAGAAAGACACATTGTGTGCTCATTCTGCTGTATCTCCCTTCCAAAGCAAGCCCACTTCGTTGGGCTTCGATTTGGAGGGAAATGCCTCTTTCAAAAGGGCCTGTTTTACTATATTCGGGTGACTGAAATGCCCCCGACCATTGGATGAGGCGGGGGCTATTCCATCGTGTTGGTGCAGCGCGTCACAAGCGGGACATTGCCTGCGGCGGACTGTAATAGAATGCCTCAAACTGTGGCAGACTCTAAGGCAGTTATAAGTGCGGATAGACAGGCCGTGGTATGATAAGATACAGCTCTTTGAATACACAGACTCTTGTGGCGGCTCTGCATATTGTGAAGGAGGACTCCATGGGGAATCATCTGATAGGTGAGACCAGCCCTTATCTGCTCCAGCATGCGGAAAATCCGGTAGATTGGTATCCGTGGTGCAGTGCGGCATTTGAAAAGGCCAGAGCGGAGGACAAACCAGTTTTTTTGAGCGTCGGCTACAGCACCTGTCACTGGTGCCATGTTATGGCCCGTGAAAGTTTTGAGGACCCGGATATTGCAAAAATCATGAATCGGTCGTTTGTGGCGGTAAAGGTGGACCGGGAGGAGCGGCCGGATATCGACAGTGTGTATATGGCAGTGTGCCAGGCGATGACCGGCAGCGGCGGCTGGCCCATGAGCGTATTTCTTACCTGGGACAAAAAGCCCTTTTTTGCGGGCACTTACTTTCCTCCGCAGCCCCGCTATGGCGCACCGGGATTTGCCGACCTTCTGGCCGCCATTGATGTCCAGTGGAGGAGCAACCGGGCGCAGCTGATGGAGTCGGCGCAGCGGATTGTGTCACATCTGAGCGGTCCGTCAGGCCGCCCGCCCATAGAACAGGTGCAGGCGCCGGCTGAGGAGGCGGTCCGGTGGTTCCGCAGCGCCTTTGATGCAGTCGGCGGTGGCTTCGGCGTTGCGCCTAAATTTCCCACACCCCACAGTCTGCTCTTCCTGATGCTGTACGCGGAGCGGGAACGGGACGGCGATGTCCAGGAGATGGTGGAAAAGACGCTGGTACAGATGCGAAAGGGCGGAATTTTCGATCAGATCGGCGGCGGATTTTCCCGATACTCCACCGACCGATATTTCCTGGCGCCCCACTTTGAGAAGATGCTGTACGATAATGCGCTGCTGATCATGGCCTATGCCGCGGCCTATTCTCTCACCGGCAAGCCGCTGTACCTGGATACTGCCTGTGAGACCGCCAGGTATGTTCTTCGGGAGATGACCTCCGGCGAGGGCGGGTTCTATAGTGCTCAGGATGCCGATAGTGGTGGCGTGGAGGGGAAATTTTACACCTTTACTTTGCAGGAGATACTGCAGGTGCTGGGCGAAGAACGGGGCGTGCGGTTTGCCCGGGCGTTCGACATCACCGCCCAGGGCAATTTCGGGGGAGTCAACATCCCGAATTTACTGAAAAGCAATGCGCTTTCCGCAGATTTCAGCGCAGAGAAGGAACGGCTTCTGGCCTATCGCAGACATCGTGGAGAGCTCCATCTGGACGATAAGATCCTCACTGCCTGGAATGCTATGATGATCGCGGCTCTGTCCATGCTTTACCGGGTATCTACAGACGAGAGGTATCTCCGGGGTGCCGTAAAGGCCCAGCGGTTTCTGGAGGACTGCCTTTGGGCGGATGGACGGCTCTATGCCAGTTTTCGGGAGGGGAGGCACTCCCAACACGGTTTTTTGGATGACTATGCCTATGAGATCGCCGCGCTGATCGAACTGTACAATTCCACGCTGGAGCGCGGTTGGCTGGAGCAGGCGGAACACCTGTGTGAAGCGGTGATTCAGCGATTTGTGGACCAGGAGCATGGGGGCTTTTTCCTGAGCGAGAAAACCGAGCTGTTTCTCAACCCAAAGGACACCTACGACGGGGCCCTTCCCAGTGGAAATGCTGTTATGGCCTATAACTTTGTGCGGCTATATCAGCTGACGCAGAGGGATTGTTACCGGGAACGGGCAGAACAGCAGCTGGCGTTTCTATCTGCGGCGGCGGATGTTCCGGCGGGGCACAGCATGTTTTTGCTGGCAGAACAGCTGTACCGACTGCCGCCGAGGCAAATCACCTTCATCTGGAAGGAGTCGGCGGATCTGGAGAACTTTTTGAAAACGCTTCCGTTTCTGGCTAACGTGACTGCGATGCCTCCTGATCAGTCATATCCGTTACTGAACGGCCGGGCTACTTGGTATGTCTGTCAGGGGAACATCTGCCTGCCGCCCTCTAACACGAGGAATTTTTAAAACGGTCTGTGCACAGACTATGCTGGGCAATGTCATTAAGTTAAGCCTTTTACCGAACATGAAAAAGTACCCACCCTGTTTTGAATGGGGTGGGTACTTTTTTGGGTGATAATAAGCCGTATTATACACAATACCACTGACATGAATGTTTTCTCCACAAATTCAAATCTGTCTGACTGTTTATTTTCTTGACTTGCATTATACCATCACTTTAACCTCATTGAAAGGCAAAATAAAAAATAGACCTTTCCTGCTGCTCGCTGTATTTTTAACGATGAGACAAAACCCAGGAAAGGACGGTCATTATGAAATATCCGGATTTAAACACATTGTTCCAGAAGAATGGTGAGGCAAGAAAGTTTTACACCTCTCTGACTGATTATGTCCGGGAGCAGATCGACACCCGGCCGGGCGGTATAAATTCCCTGAAAAGTCTCCAGAATTACGCGGATAATCTAACCCGTAGGGACGATTAAAAAATGATATCTAGCCTTGGGCTGTTACAAGCCGGAGCATGCTTTGTGTTGCGTGCCCCGGCTTGTTTTTGAATCAGTGTTAGAGCCCGGAGGAAACAGCCAGCCTGAGACCAACAGAAATAACCAATCTGAGACCAGTAGAAACAACCAATCACAGTCCAACTGAAAAAGCCATTACTATATTACTCCATGCTCTATAATGGTGTTAGCTAATGCACCATGAAAGGAGAAACATGAATGAAAATAATAGTAATGACTTGCAGACTATCATAACACAAGTCATTGAAGAAATGAAGTCTGAGCAAGGGCATAAATTTGATCTCAATAAAATTAACCTTGCTGAACTGGAACGTCGTACCGGAATGACTAGGGCACAGTTGCGGCGATTACAAAAGAATGGATTCCAGATAACACCACATGCTCTTACTGGTCGTAATGCAGATACTACAATTATCTCTGGTTACACAGGTGTAATAGATGATCTGCTTAGAAAAGGAGTATCTAATTCAGAAGTTATTCTGGAACGAATCCAGGAACAAGGCTATGCAGGCAGCCTAACTACTGTAAAAAGATATATCAGCACCCATAAAGATCTTATCCCACCCAGAAGGCAGGCAGTTGCACCACAAGGTAATCGCGGACGCCGATACTCCAGTGATGCTGGTGAGAGTTATCAGATGGATTGGGGATTTGTCAACGTGGACACAGGTGATGGCGATTCTTACAAAGTAGCCTGTTTTGCAATGATCTGCCATCATTGTGGTGAACGCTATATAGAGTTCTTTCCGAATGCGAAACAAGAAAACCTGTTTATTGGCATGATTCATGCTTTCAAACGTATGGGGGTTCCGGAGCATGTACTCACAGACAACATGAAAAGCGTTGTGATTCATCGTGATTCCGAAGGACATCCGGTTTGGAATCACGATTATGAAGCGTTTATGAATACCATCGGCTTTGAAACAAAACTATGCAGACCCAGGCATCCATTCACGAAAGGAGCGGTGGAGCGCCTCGTACGTTTTGTAAAAGAAAACTTTCTTGCTGGACGAATCTTCGGTACCATTACGGATCTTAATTATGAAGCATGGAAATGGTGCGATAATCAGAATAATCGATATCATAAAGCAGTTGATTGCATTCCTCATGAAAGACATTCTATCAGTTGTATGAAAAATGCAGCAATGCTAAAAGATACCTTTGATGTCCGAAAATATCTGTGTCCTATCCGATGCATTTCGTTTGATGGTTTTGTTACATATGAAGGAAGACGTTTTGGCGTTCCATACAGTTATGTCCAGCATACCTGCCGTGTTCAAAGAGAAAACTTCACGCTATATATTTATGATTTGGAGTTGCGAAAAGTCTTAATCACCCACGATGTGACATGGAGCCGGAAAGACAGCTTTTGCAAAGGTCAGTTTGCAGATGATCAACCCGAAGAAAAGCCTTCCGTCCCAGTAAAAATCTGTATCTCCCAGAAAAAAGAAAACCCACCGAAATCTGCTTTTGCAAAGTTTGCTTTTGGAGGTGACTGGAATGAATGAAACACTGATCGAACAGATTCAGACAGATGTCTCTGCGCTGGATATAAAGATAACTGCTCAGGAAATCGCATTATATCTGTCGGAAAAGAAAGTTCCACCAGAACATCTGGAGGCCATGAAAGAATTCATAGCATATCTAAGACAAAACCAACGAGATAAAGCAATCAATGCACTGTTACAACATAGCCGCATCCCGCAGAAAGAGCCAAGTACATTTGAAAACTTTGATTTCAGCAGGATAACTGGTGAAAATGCTGTTCAGATAAGAAATCTTCCAAATCTGACGGCACTTTATTCAAGGCAGAACATAGCCTTTATAGGACCACCGGGAGTTGGTAAGACACATTTATCCATGGCATATGGTAATTCCTGCTGTCGCAAAGGATTGAGAGCATATTTTATAAAGGCTACTGAATTGAACGAAAAGTTCACCAAGGCACGAAGAACAGGTACTGAGAGCAGTGCTATTTCAGGCCTGGTCAGACCTTCCTGCCTGATTATTGATGAAATAGGTCGAAGCATCTTCGACATGGAAAACACACGCTTGTTCTTTGATATGATCGACCGAAGATGCAGTAAAGAAGGTCCTAATTGCATAATCTTCACCAGTAATCTGACTCCCGATAAGTGGCGGGACTTCTTCCGAGAAGAAGACGCATTACTTTGTGCGTTGGATAGAACATTCGATGCTGCTACTGTTTATCTCATGAAGGGTGAAAGCTATCGAGGACGAAACTTAAAAACTTATTCGATAGAAATCAGCGATCCCGCTGAATAACTGTCGGTAATCTATCAGCCAAGCAGGTGCATTGGCTATTTCTAATGAGCTCGGATTGGTTGTTTCTGCTGGACTCTGAGTGGTTAATTCCTCCGGGCTCTAACATCAGCGCGTGTGCCCCTGTTCATCGCGGCTTTTTTCATAAATAACGAATGTTAGATTTCGGTCGCAAACTGCGAGAAACAAATCCTTTGCGGAGTGGACTCTGTGCTGCCTGAGCTGCTCGTTCAGCCAGGTCAAATCAAGCCCCATCCGTTTTAGATTATCCTCCAGAATGCGGCCATCCATAATAAGCTCGGTAAAAAGCAGTTCCTGGGCAGGGGACAGACCCATGTCGCTGGGGGTGGCAGGACGCTGGCTGCTCACCGGAAGGATTGTGAGTTTTCCGTTGCATTCATATATGGCAGTCTGAATATTCGTCAGGTCAAAATATCCCTGCTGCCTGCACATGACCATGAACTCACTTAACTCCAGCTTGGACTTTTTTAGATTTTCACGGTACAACTTCCCGTGATCCATGAGGATTGTGGGCGTGCCGTTCAGATATTTGCGCGTGCGCGGAAAACGCTTGGAAATGACGCTCAGCAGCAGAGTAACTCCGCCGTAAATGACCATCGCGGTCAGCGGTTTCCAGGGCTCCTCCAGCTCGGTGGCCATCTCGGCCGCGATGGAACCGATGGTAATCCCGGTGATGTAATCAAAAAAATCCAACTGAGCGATTTGCTTGTGCCCAATGAATTTTGCCACCAGAAACAATACGCCAAAAGAGCCCAGTGTGGTGAGACAAAGCGAAAGAAAACTCATGCGGCATTCCTCCCTCTCTCTAGTCTGACCAAAACTGGATTCAGCATACCTCATTGAGCCGAAGAATGTGCGTTCCCCTATTGGAGGGGGGGAGGAGGCGCCGATATAGGCCTCGGTTTCCGCCAGATAGCTGCTGAAAATTGCATTGAGGCGGCTCATCCAACCAGAATTGCGTCGGATGAGCCGCCCTTGTTCTAGTAGGATTCAGCCCCGATTTTATCGATCGGCCCGGCGGACAGAGGGGAGCGCCAGGGCCAGAACACCACAGGCCAATGTTCCGATTCCGGCGATCAGGAACCAGATGGGGAGACCGGTTTTCCCGGCGAACAACGCGCTGGCAGCCAGACCCAGGGGGGAGGCCAGAGTCATAATAGCCCCGGACAGCCCCAGCACCCGGCCCAAATATTCCGCCTCTACCTTTTCCTGAATCAGCGCCATGAACATGGAGTTGAAGAAGGGCGCGGAAAGGCCCATCAGCACGGTAAGCACCACAAAAGCCGTGAAAGCGGCGGGGGGCAGCAGGGCGGTCAGCACCAGTGTGGCACCTAAAAAGAGCACAGAGCCGATCATGGTGATGATCTTGTTTTTGGTCCCGCCCCAGATACCCAGAATGATGGAGCCGGCCAGCATTCCTGCCGACCACACGGTTTCCACCAGGGCGGCGCCCCCGGTCCCTACGGAGAAATAGTCGATGCTCATCAGGGGATAGAGGGCGGATATGGGCATAAAGACCACGGAAAACAGCGCACAGATCAGACACAGCTCCCACAGCCAGCGCTTGGAGCGCAGAACACGGAAACCCTCTACCGTATCCGCCCACAGGCGCAGACGCTGCCCGGTTTGACCGGTGCGCAGGGCCGGGAGGCGGGCGGCCAGCACACCCAGAATGGCAAAGGCGGCCCCCAGAGTATCCAGGGCAATCACCCAGTGGAGGGGAACATGCTCATAGAGCACAGCCGCCAGAGCGGGGGAGAGGAGCATGGACACGGTCTGGATGCCCTGGCTCCATCCGGCGCACCTGCCCAACGCATCGGGCGGGGCAATCAGGGGGGTGACCGCCTGAATACAGGGGGTGTGAAAGGCGGCGCCCACGCTGCGCAGAGCCAGGGCGGTGAGAATGAGCCCGGTGCTCAGCCCGCCCCGGGCGGCCGACAAGGCGAGACCCAGGGAGACCAGACCAATGGCCCCGTCAGAGACCATCATGACGTACGCCCGGTCAAAGCGGTCGGCAAAGGCCCCGGTGAACAGGGAGAGGATTCCCTGAGGCAGCATGGCGGCCAGCGTGGCCACCGAGAGCACGGCCGCCGAGCCGGTGTGGTAGGTCAAATACCAGATGAGTACGTATTGGGAGATCATACTGGTGAGGATAGAGGCAGCTTGCCCCACCCAAAGTGTAACAAAGCTTCGCTTCCAATGGGGAATCATATTCCGTTCCCTTCCTTTCCCAGCCGCGGTAAAGGAACGTGATTATAACACAAGGGATTGACGGCTGTCAAGGGAAGAGCCCCGGTCTCCTGAGAGACCGGGGCCCTTTGAAGGGAGGGAGGGACGTGCTTACCAGGTGACGCCCAGGTCGGGGCGCACATCCAGGTCAATGATCTCCCGGGCGTCATAGAACTGGCTGTACCGCTCCAGCGCCTTCCCGCTGCGCAGGGTCGTGCCGTCCGGGTGCAGGCGGTCACAGATGACGGCGGAGATGGTCGTCTTAATCTGAGAATAGGAGCTGATGCCCACGCTGGCAAAAATACGGAAGCCTTGGCTTTGAAGCCACTTGAACTGCTCGCCATAGGTTTCGCCCTGATCGTGGTCCCCGTCCGGACGGCCGCCGTGGGGATAGAACAGGATGTTGGTGGGACCCACCAGGCTGCCCACCTCCTCCTGCCAGCGCAGGGTGTCGCGCTTCAGGCGGGCGTCGGCGGCTTCCCCCTCCGCAGACAGGCGGATGTGCCCCCAAGTATGGGAGCCGAAGGTCCAGCCGGTCTCCTTCAGTCGGGCGATGATGGGCTTGACCGCTTCGATCTCAGCGGCGCGATGCGCGTCAAAGGCGGGACGGGCGGGATCGTCCGCAGCGATGTCAATGTCGTTCTGGGTGCGGTAGCCCAGAATGCCCTCATAGCCGGTGAGGGAGAAGCAGCCCTTGGCTCCGTTCAAAGAGAAGTCGGGGTGCTCCCGCACAAACTTGTCCAAAATGGTGGTGGCATCCAGGTCCTGGGTGAGGAAGGTTTCTCCAGTATAGGGGTCGGTGCACTCGGCCCAGATATCTCCGTCGTCCCCCAGCACCAGCTTGGAGGTAAAGCCCTGCTCCAGCATATAGGGGTAGTAATTGACGTCGTCAAAGGAAAGAATCAGAGGCTTTTTGCCCTCGGGCAGCATCAGCGTGTTGCGCTGCATCCGGGCTTCGCCATTCTCATTGGTATATTCGCTCCATACGTCGCACATATTGACCAGAATATAACCGCGCTCATAGAGGCTGTTGAGAATTTTGTTGAATTCATCCACAGTTACCATCCAGTCGTCCAGCCCCTCCTTCTCGGACTGGGAGGCGTTGCAGTCATGGAAGGCCCACTGGGGATAGGCGATCACCGGGTGAAAGAACAGATGCTCCACCACCTGATTAGGGCCCCATGCCTGGGTGAGCTGATCTTCGCTCCAATAAGTGCGCACCGCCTCTTCCGGATCCGCAGCGGGGGTGGGGGTGGGCTCCGGCGTAGGGGTGACGACCGGCGCGGGAGAGGGAGAGTTCTCCGGCTTTTTGGTCTCCGTCCCCTTGCCGCAGGAGGACAGGGAAAGGACCAGTGCCATGCTCAGCGCTGCCGCGGCAAGACGCTTACCTGAAACTTTCATGGAATCAATTCCTTCCGCAAAATTTTACCTTTTTATCTTATGACAGGATCGGACAAAAGACATCTCAAAAAGATGACAAAACCTTAAGAATTCTTAAGATGGCCCCGGGACGGGGACCCGCTGTACCAGCAGAATGCAGGCTGTTGCGGTGACCGCCCCGGTGATCAGGGAGCAAAGCAGCAAGGGGGGGAGATAGACCAGGGGAGCCCGCGTGCCCAGCACCGCCATCGCGGCCAGGATCTGCCCAGTATTGTGGGCTGCGGCGCCGGCGATGGATACCCCGAAGAGGGAAAGCGCGGGCAGCCGGAGCAGTACAGCCATTACCCCCAGCGCCAGCAGCCCGCCGGAGAGAGAAAAGGCCAGGGCACTGAGACGGCCGCCCACCAACGCCCCCAGCACACAGCGGCAGACCAGAATCAGCAGGGCCTCCCGCCCGGACAGGCGGCACAGGGCATAGACGGTCACCAGATTGGCTAGGCCCAGCTTCAGGCCGGGAAGGGGGAAAATCAGCGCAAGGGGAACCAACCCCTCGGCCACGGAAAGGGCCAGCGCCAGAGCGGTGAGCACAGCGCAGCGGGTCAGATGCCGGGCGGAATGGGGCATTACATTCACCTCGTCTAAGATCTGTTTTCTGCTCTGGGGGCCATCAGCCGCTTACCGCATCAAAATCAGGCTCTGCCGCGCCGGACAGGGAGATGACCAGCCGGTTGGGCAGGCAGATGATCTGGGCGCCGACCCGGTCCACCCAGCCGATGTGGACGCAGTCCTGGCTGGGGCAGCTGCTCTCCACAATCCGGATCCGGCCAGGTTCGGCCTGAATGGTCAGGGGATAGGGGATATCGTCCAGGCGGAGGGAGACCGGATCAGTCAGTGCGCTTAAATCGTATTCAGCGATCACTTCACCATCTAAGACGACTGTGGCGGTCAAAAAGTTTCCCTCAGAGGGCGAAATCTGGAAGAATAAAAGAAGCGCCGCCGCGGCCACGGCCAGAACCACCGCAGCGTCCCAAAGGGTGGGGCGCCGGCGCTCAGCGGCGGGCAATCTCATAGGTGTATCCTCCGTCCTCGCCCTGAAACGCGAACGCATCCTCCAGTCCCTCGGTGGCTGTGACAACTCCGTCCTCACCGCAGAGAATGAGCTCAAAGCCCCCCTCCCTGCGCCAGTAGTCCAGCGCCCGTTCCGGTCCGGCCACAAACAGGGCCGTGGACAGGGCATCGGCCAGCAGGGCGTCGGGGGAGACCACTGTCACCGACAGCAGTCCGCTGTGGGCCGGGTAGCCGGTGGACGGGTCGATGATATGGTGATAGACCACTCCGTCCTCCTCAAAATAGCGCTCATAGCCGCCGGAGGTGGAACAGGTCTGATCTGTGAGGGCCAGCACGCCCAGATAGAGATTGGAGTCCTGAGGGTCCTGCACCGCCACGCGCCAGGGCTCGCCGGTGGGCTTGACGCCGATGGCCGTAATATTCCGGCCGAGATCCAGAAGGGCGGAGTCGGCGCCGGCGGCGCGGATCACGGACTCGGCCCGCCCGGCGGCAAAGCCCTTGGCCACCGCCCCCAGATCCACCGCCATGCCCACGTTCGGAAGCCGGGCCGTACCCGCTTGGGGGTCGATCTCCAGGGCCTGGCAGTCCACCAGGGGAAGCAGCGCGTCCAGCTGAGCCTGGGTGGGGATCTGATGGTGGTCCGTGGTGAAGCCCCAGGCGTCCATCACCGGGGCGATGGTGATGTCCAGGGCGTCGTCCAGATCAGCGGAGAGTGAGCGGGCAAAGGTGAGCAGGCTGATGAGATCCCCCTCCAGGGCAACCGCATCCTCCTCTCCGGCGTGGGCGTTGAGCTGGGAGACCTGGCTGTCCGGAAGCGTGCGGGAGAGCAGCTTTTCCAGACGCTCAATTTCTTCGCGTGCGGCGCTTGCTGCCGGTTCGCCGGCGTCGCCGTGTACGGTGACGCGCATGATGGTGTCCATGGCGAAGAACTCATTGAAGGTCCCGGTGTCCCCCACGGTGGGAGCTGAGCAGCCGCTGCACAGAAGCAGAAGCAGTAAGAGAAAAAGAGAGAAAAAGCGTTTCATGGAACAGCTCCTTTTACGGTTCAGATCATAGGCGCAGCTGCCGCGAATATGGAAACAATCCTGCCCCAGATGGAGATTTTACCGGATTTCGTTCCATCCGCAGAGTAAAACCATTGTATCACAGGAGAGCCGGATGGTAAAGAGAAAAGGATTGCGGCTTGCAAAGAGGCTCGCTTTCTGCTAGAATATACTAGATTGATGATTCTACGGGCCTCCTGCCCCGGTGTGGAAATCGTGCTGATAAAGAGAAAGTGCCCGTTTACAGGAGATGGATGCATGAATAAGAAAGAGCAATTGCGGCAGCAGCGTCAGCGTCAGGAGGACGCGGTGCTCAATAAGGTCCTCTACTGGATTGTAGGCGCGGTGGTGTTGGAAGGGCTGCTCTTGCTGCTCAAGCGCTATTATGTGGATTATACCACCAACGGCAATGAGATTATGATGGCCTACCGGCTGAATACCGTGCTGCCCATTCTGGCCGTTGTTTTCCTGGGACTGTTTGTGCTGTGTGCGGTGCTCTCGCTCCGCCGGCGCAGGGGCGGAAAGGAATTTGGCCTGCCGGGCGCGTTGGCTGTGTTTACCTTGATGCTGGCCGTTTGCTGTGCTATTTCCCGTCAGTTCCATGAGCTGGGGATCCGATTTTTGTATGTAGCCGTGCCCGTGGTGGCTGTGCTGGCGTTGGTCTACTATCTGTACCAAAAAGAATTTTTCCTGATATCCAGCCTGAGCGCGCTGGGCATTCTGGGCGTATGGATGGCGGCACGCCGCGCAGGTTCTCCGGTTCTGGTATGCGCCTACCTGGCAGTGCTGGCTGTGATTCTGGCGGTAATTTTGGTGCTTGCCCGGAAGATTCAAATGGGCAAGGGCGTGCTGACCGTCCGCGGCAGGCGTTTGGAGGTATTCCCGCCAAATACCAATTATGCGATGCTTTACATTACATGCGGCGTGGTGGCTGCGGTGACTGTGGCGGCATTGTTGCTGGGCGGACTGGCGCTGCTGTACGGTGTTCTGGTCGCCTGGCTGCTGATTATGGCTGTATATTACACAGTGCGGATGATGTAAGCAGGATATGAAAAAATCCCCTCCGGCCATGGCCGGAGGGGATTTTTGACGCTTAAGCCTCTTTTTTGCCTTCAATCGGGGTGTAGTATTTGCTGCAGTACTGCTGGAACAGCTGGTCAAATTCCGGGTTGGCGCCGTGGTGCAGCTCACGGGTGTAGGCGTGGGCATCAATCCGAACGATGTCGTCCTTCGAAGCAGTCTGGCGGACAATGCGCAGCGCCACATTGGAGCAGTGGTCGGAGATGCGCTCCAGATTAAACAGCAACTCCAAAAACTGTGTGCCCAGTTCAATGGTGCACTCTCCGTTTTTCAGACGCTCAATGTGGCGGTCGCGCAGGCTCTCACACAAAAGGTCGACTACCTCTTCCAGAGGCTCTACCTGTACGGCGACGGAGCGGGTGCGGGACTCATAGCAGGAGAGTGTTTTGTCAATGGTCTCCGCCACCGCCCTGGTAAGCGCGGCCAGCTCTTCCCGGGCCTGGCTGGAAAAGGTAAGCCCCCGGTCTTTCAGGATGACCGCACTCTCTGAGAGGTTTACTGCGTAATCTCCAATCCGCTCGAAGTCGGATAGAGTGTGCAGCAATTCCGATACCTTGCCGCTCTCGGCTGGGGAAAGGGCACGGTCGGTAAGCTTGACCAGATAGCTGTCCAGCATGCCCTCAAGCTTGTCCAACGCGGTCTCGGTTTCGTTGAGACGCTCCAGCTTTTTGACGTCAAAACGGTCGACCAGCTCTACGGAAAGGAGGAAGTTGTCCCGGGCAAATTCGCCCATCTGCACCACTGCGTCATGGGCCTTCTCCAAAGCCAGAGAGGGAGAGGAGAGAAAGCGCTCGTCCAGCACGGAGAGATCCAGATCCTCCGTGTCGCCGGGGACCAAGTGCTCCACCAACTTCACCAGCTGCTTATGGAAGGGAAGCAGCAGGGCCGTACAGGCCAGATTGAAAGCCAGATGCAGATTTGCAATGGAACTGCGGTCCATCACAGACTCCCAGAAGGGGAAATGGAACAGAGCGTTTCCGCCGTAGAGCAAAGTCAGAAAAACAGCGGTGCCGATGATATTAAAGGAGAGGTGGAGCGCGGCGGTCCGTTTGGCGTTTTTACTGGCGCCGATGGAGGAGAGCAGCGCGGTCACGCAGGTGCCGATATTCTGTCCCATAATCAGAGGGATTGCAATCTTAAAGGAGACAATGCCGGTGGAACTGACCGCCTGAAGGATACCGACGGAAGCAGAGGAGCTCTGAATCAGCGCGGTGACCAGGGCGCCTACCAGCACGCCCAAAAAGGGATTGGAGAAAGTGGCGAACAGAGCCTGAAACTCCGGCAGGTCCTGGAGCGGAGACACAGCGGTCTCCATCGTCTTCATGCCGATAAACAGAAGCCCTAGACCCAATATGATCTGCCCAACCGTACGCTTATGGCCGCCCTTGATAAACATGTAGAAAAGAATGCCGATTGCGGCCAGAATGGGCCCCAGATAGGCGGGCTTTAAAAACATCATCACCGGATTGTTGGAGGAAATGTCACCCAGGGCCAGCAGCTGAGCGGTAACGGTGGTACCGATGTTGGCGCCCATGATGATGCCAACGGTCTGGCTGAGCTTCATGATACCAGCGTTGACAAAGCCCACACACATGACCGTAGTAGCGGCGGAACTTTGAATCAGACCAGTGACTACGGCGCCCAATAGTACGCCCTTAAAAACATTGCTGGTTAAACGCTCCAGAATGTTTTCCAGCCGGCCGCTGGAGAGTTTCTCCAGACCATCGGTCATGGTGGACATGCCAAATAGAAAGGTTGCGATTGCCCCAAGCATGGTGACTACATCTGTTATACTCACAGGCTGCCTCCAAATCTGACGTCATTGTCAAATACGCCGTGCGGTTGACTTGTTGCATATCTAACCATGATAAATTATAGCGATTTCGGGCAGATTCGTAAATGCTTCACAGCCGAATTTTTTAAGTTTTATGTTTCCTCTAAATTTCCTCAGGGGATTTCGGGTAAATTCGTCAAGGTTTGCGGCAGACCTGTTCTGCATAGAGACAGGCAGCGCGGGAATAGGCTTTTGGAAGGAGGTGTAGCCTATGCTCAGCGCATGGATCCTGCTCATGGTAAATGGCTTGTTTTTTACCCTGCGCCTCTCTGGAGGCACAGGTACCTTCCCGCGGCCGCTGAAGGCGGAGGAGGAGCGGGAGTGCCTGGAACGCTTTGCTCAAGGGGACATGGAGGCACGCAATAAGCTGATTGAACACAATTTGCGTTTGGTGGCGCATATCATAAAGAAATATTATACTGCCAATGGAGACCAGGATGATTTAATCTCCATTGGAACCATAGGGCTTATTAAAGGAATTTCCACCTTTAAAGCGGATAAAAATGTCCGCCTGGCAACTTATGCGTCGCGATGTATTGAAAATGAGATATTGATGTACTTCCGTGCGCAGAAAAAGCTGCAGGGCGAGGTTTCGCTGTCTGATTCGATCGACGGAGAGGGGGAGAACAACTCTCTCTCCCTGATGGATGTGATCCGCGTAGATGACAATATGCTGGAGGAGCTGGATGCCCGGGATGCCTGCGCTAGAGTGAGAAGATGTGTGGCATCCTGTCTGGATGAGCGGGAGAATATGATCATCACGCTCCGATACGGCCTCAATGACCGCCCGCCCTTGACTCAGCGGGAGATTGCCGCGCGCTGTGGAATCTCCCGCTCCTATGTATAGCGCCGCCACTAATGTAAACGATGCCCGGAGGGCCAGATAGGCTCCCCGGGCATCAGTGTTTAGATTATTTAGTTAAGCGGCCACTCATCAGTTAAGTACGTTTATTGTCCAACCATTATCAGCCAATAATTTTTGAGTATCAGCATCCACGAATTCGTTTGGAATGGCCAAACATAGTAAGGCTGTTGCCCTCGACATAGCCACATATTGACACTTAAGCCGTCCCAAGTTTGTTTTTGTTGTTTTCTTCGGAGGCTTTCCGCAAAGATAGTTCAGTATAGACTTGATATTATGGGCACTTGAAAATGTTTCTAAAACCAAGGTTGCTAAATGTGTACGACCTTTAACAGAATGTATACTTCCGAATTCCAGATATATACTACGCCCAGTATCAGAATCTTGGTAAATATAGTTGTTAACCTTTGGATGTGGTTTGCTGTCATCACATTCGAGCGATACTTCATCTACCCAATTCAAAAGTGACCTGTCTCGAGAAGTTAAGGATAAATCAAATAGCTTAAGTAAATCGTCGACCTTATTAATGACCGAATTCCATTCTTCTTTTGTTTGAAATCTCGTAAGTGCAAGATCTAACATTAATTGTCTATAAACTGATCGCTTCTCATCAGGGAGTGTTTTTTCGAGAGCAATAAATGTGTTATTCGTAGGCATGACAAGATTGCTTCCTGCTGCTCGATTTATTACTCGGCACATGCCTTTAGCGATCCAGTTAACTAAGCATGACATATCTCCAGAATAGGAAAATTCAGATAGTCCAATTCTGAAATAATCAACAAAGTATCTCTGAAATTGATTTTTTGATGTTTTTGTCGGGTTGTAGTTTGACCAATAATCATATATCCCTTTGGGAAAATGTTTTTCTGGAGTATCGTCGGACTTTTTATGAACCATGCCAACTACATGACACCCAAGTTTAGCGTTAGCTATTAGCTCTTCATCAGAAAAGGTGTTTAGAATTAGCTTGCCAAATTCATCAATTACGCAAGAGGCTTTGTCTTTTGGAAACAAAAATATAGTGTGTTGAATGTTTCTATCAGAAAAACTATTATTTGTTCCATGCATTTGTTCTTGCGAGATAGCAACGCCGTTTGCAAGAGCAGCAATTCTATTGTCAAATCTTCGGCTTTCACTTAACACCAGAGGATTGCTTCTCGGGAACTCTGAATGCTGAACATCTTCGTTGACATAGTTGTATATTGCTTGGTTGCTATCTCCGAAACCTTGACGAACTGTTTTTACACCATCACCAGGAAATGCCTTGTGAAGCAGATCCCATAAAAGAGAATTTGTATCTTGGGCTTCATCGATGAAAAGAAGAGGAAAGCGTTCTTGTATACCTTCGGCGATCGTTGGGTGTTCGTTTAATACCTTTTGGGCGAGAAACAACATTTCGTCAAATGTAAAAAAGCCCTTCTTTTGAGAAACGGATATTACATTTAAGAGTTCTTCTCGGGTTTTACCTTGTTTGCTCCAATCAATATCTCCCCAAGTTTTATGGTATCCGCATAGCTTTTTATCTTTATAATTCCTTTCGAAATATTTTTGGGTTTTGGGAGATAACATTTTCCAACGCAATGATTTAACATAATCCGTATCAATCATTTTTATTGATATTCCCTCTGACCGCAGCCACGGAAGTCCAATAAAAGTATCGAAGAAAGAGTGTAAAGTGCCCACAAAATGAGGATAGGAAAGTAATTTTTTACCTTCGACTGTATTTCCTAATTTATCCTCAATTTCTTCTCTGGCAACATTAGTGTGGGATAAAACACAAATTCCTGCATTTGGAAATGGCCACTTTTTTGCGAGAATAGCCAGTTTAGCTACTAATGTCGTTGTTTTACCACTGCCGGGAAATGCTTGTACATCAATCGACTCTAAGTTCTTGATTACAGTTTTTCGAGAATCATCAAACTCAATGTTATTGCCCATTAAAGATGCGACCAATGCTACGTCATCATCAGTAATATGTATATCTTTAAGTCTGTCTATACTCATACTTTATCCCCCAATGACATACTTAATTGCTTCGTTTAAATATGAGGGAATTGCTTCTTTTAAAGCCTCCGGCTTGTCCTTAAATTTTTGGCTAATTTTCGAGGCAAGCATTTGTGCAAAATCAGCTTTTGATGCCTTCTTAGATGTAAAATAACTATAGAAATATGCAGCTTTTTCCTCTTTTGTTGATGCCGCATCTAATGATTGGATCAGATCCGCTTTTTTTGTTACCCAGTTTTCCTTTTTATAAGAAACACTAATCAATGCATCAATTAGAATATCCTTCATATCGGGATGTTCTAAGCCAACATGTGCAAGATCATACTCGAGAGTCCAATGATTAGATACAAAGGTTTTTACCAATTGGCCATCGGCACGTTTCTTTATTTCCGCAATGTGATTCTCAGCTTCTTCAGGGGTAAAGTCGCTTTCTGCTCGCCATTGACGGTCCGACTTATCAGGCCAAGAGGAGCTGTCGGTTGTATAGTTCTTATTAATACAAATAGCCGGAGCACAATCAGGCATGACATCTCTATCTGTGACACATGCAACTCGAACATTAAGGAGATTAGATTCATCGGTTCTTTGGAATATCTTTGCATAGCGGCGCAAACCAACACCTCTAACGTCTACAAGAGAAACTCCATAGTCCGTAAAACTGTGTCCAAGTAGACTTGCAAGTGCGGGGAGCAGCAATGCTTCACCGGGGCCTTCAACAACAATAACACTTCGTGCAAAGAATAGATTTGCTTTTGTAGCATCTAAATACTTTTCAAGGAACCAGTAGTCATCCGCTTCTAATTTTGTGTTTCCTTCTGCTAAAGAAAAAGTCTTACCATCCTTAATGATAATTATATTCGCCAGTTTTACAACAGAAGCCAGTAATGGAGAATGCGTTGTAATAATAATCTGTTGATTTGCAGTTGCTTCCTCTAATGATTGAACCATTTTGAGTTGTCTCTGTGCGTGAATATGTGCTTCGGGTTCTTCGATTAATAGAAAAGAGGAGCGATTTGCTTTTTCTGCTTCTTTATGGAGAAGAAGTTCGCAGGCCATACTTAATATGTTGCTGGTTCCCAAACCAACTTTACCCTGCATTGAACTTGCATTTTTATCAACTGATAAGTCCAACTTTTCAAGCAATGCATTTATTTTTTGTAATTCTTTACTTCGAGAGTCTGCAACTTCGAATCGTGTTTTTATTTCGTCTTGTTTTAACAGCAATTGTGTACTCAGTATTTCTTCCATGCTGCTATTAACTGTTTTTAATACTGGATGATTGACTAACAGATTATTAGAGAGATTTGTAATACCAAGCAAGGAGAGTTCCTTCAAATCCATGTCTGGCTGATATTCATCTTTTCCGTCGGTCAAAGTAGGAATATGTTGAATGATTTGCGATAATCTGGAATGTCGTCCAGACTGCATATCACTATAGGCATCACGTAAGGCACGTAAATATGTAACACGAATAAGTTCTCGTGCTTCGGCAGACGGTGCAGGTCCAGTTCCTTGTTTACCAGACGTTAAATTCGATATTGAACGTGGAGGTTTGAACGTGGTAATGTATTTGCAATTCCAGTAAAGATACAGGGACGGAACCATCTGTTCAGCTTGGGTTTCATATGATAAGCATTCAAGAAAAGCCGCTTGCTCATCAGGAGTAAGATTCGAGAATTTACAAACGATGGAAATTTCTTTTGTTGTATCCTCATTATGAAAATCTGTACTTTCTATACGGTACCACCCTAAATCGGTAGTGCCCAATACAATTCTGATAGCATCAAGTATCGCAGACTTACCTGAATCATTTTCACCTACTAAAACAGTAAGACCAGGATTGAAATCGACAATATGAGTTTGGTCATCGAAACATCGGAAATTTTTAATTTGAATGGAAGATAGATACATACATTTCCTCCTCATAGGTGCTGTTGTTGCAAACAATTTTCCCAACTAAAGTATACAACTTTTGGGGAACAATAGCAATCAACAAACCTATTGTTTGGAATGATGGAACGGCGATTTGGAATAAACCCAAACCGCCGTTTAACTTATTGATGGATCACAGGATCCTGAATTGTTACTGTGTAGCATATAGTGCCTATACCTCTGATTAGAGACTGCATCTTTTCTTCAAAAGCATCAGAAAACTTATGCTGACATTCGTCGGGAGGTGGCAAGCTGTCGTTGAGTGCCGTAGCCAGTTCAAATGCTGCCTGCTGTAGTAATTCTTCGGTAAAAACATCGTTGGGAATCATAACAAGCCTCCTTTATGTACACATGATTTAGTTTTCGTACATCCGGATCTCTGCTCCGGTTTAACTATAATAACGATTCAAATGCCGCATTTTGGACACCTGCCGTCAAAAATAATATCAAAACTGGGGATGCTATGCTTAAGCCGCCAAGACGAGAAGGAGGTAACAAGCATGGCATCAATCGTTCAACGGAACAAAAGCTTCAGCGTGGTGTACACCATATACGATGGAGATAAGAAGAAACAAAAATGGGAGACCTATCATTCCTATGAAGCTGCCCTCAGGCGAAAGGAACAATTGGACTTAATTCAGCAACATGAGAAAGAGCGGGCGCAGTACCGGGAAGGAACTCTGGCGCAGTTTCTGGAGGAATATGTGGAACTGTACGGCCGCATCCACTGGGCCTGTTCCACATACACCAGCAACGAAGGGCTCATTCGGAACTATGTTGTTCCGTTTATGGGAAGTATGCGGCTGTCAGAGTTCAGCCCCAAGGTAATTGCAGCGTTGTATGGGAAATTGCAGTCTGATCCTAAAATCACGCCCTCTGTGTTGACGAACATTCATAAGTTGCTGCACAGTGCATTTGAACAGGCAGTATTGTGGGAGTATGTTCCAAGGAACCCATTCCGGAAAGCAAATGTTCCGAAAGCTTTCCCGACTGAAATCCCGATGCTGACTACTGATGAAATTAAGATATTGATCCAGAACTGCGACAACCATATGCTTTCTATTGCAATACATCTGGCTTTTGCCGGTTCCCTACGAAAAGGTGAGATCTTGGCGCTGACCTGGGATGATGTGGACTTCCAGAAAGGGACTGTTTCTATCAGCAAGACATTAAAACGTGTCCGCAGGGATGCGGTGGATGTGCTGAACGGAAAGGATATTCTCTACCAATTTCCCTCAGTTTTTGATGAAGGGCGGACGGTCACGGTGTTGAAGCGCCCTAAAACCAAATCTAGTATCCGAACCGTATATCTTCCTGATTATGTGCTGGATGCATTGCAGGAGTGGAAGGGTACACTGAAACCAGTCAAGAGAAACCAGCCGGATCTGATTCTGCGATATTCCAATGGCAGGCCCCTCTCGGAGGAAACCTTGCCCCGTTTGCTGGAAAAGCAATTGCTGCAACTTGGACTTCCGGTAGTGTCCTTTCATAGTTTGCGGCATAGCAGCATCAGTTACAAGTTGGTGCTGACTGGTGGTAACATCAAAGCAGTACAGGGTGATTCAGGTCATGCGCAGGCTGAGATGATTACAGAGCGGTATGGTCACATTATCGATACCTGCCGTAGGCAGTGCGCCCAAGACTTTGAGAAAGAATTCTATAAGGGTATCTAAAATGAGCCGTCTGACGCAAATCAGGCGGCTTTTTGCAGTAGGATGGAGCATCCCCCTCCTAAGAAGATGGAGTGTCGTTCGATTCCGGTCTGATTAGCAAAATATATCCTGAAAGGAGGATGAATTAATGAACACAATTATGAAATTAAGTGAACTGGCTGCATACATGAAACGGGCAGTCGAAACCTATTCTCAGCGTGATTATGAACAGCTGCATCAGGAACTGTGTGCCAGATGTGATCAGCTGATCATGGAGGCGTTCATGGATCGTCATCCTGGATGGAGCATTGTGGAAGGTAATGCGGCCTGCATGATGTACCTCTATCGCAACTGGTCGTTCAGCAGAAGAGTGGAAGAGAATGTTGCACAGCTGAGTGCTCTGGCTAATGATATTACTGAGAATTACGACGATTGTGATGATAAGTTTCTGACAGTAGAAGCGGCTGCGGAAACCATGAAGGTTGCAGAGCGTGTTTATGATTTTTCTAAACGAGTTCTATGTAAACAGCATTTGTTCATTTTCCTATTCCATGCAAAACACCGCACAGAAGATTCCTTCTGCCGTTGCATGAATATGACTGACGGTAGTGTGGCGGCGGATATCTACATGCTGATTCCACACAAAGACCATGAAGCGACTCCACAGAGTATGCTTCTCCATGAACTGGGCCATTGCGTGAACATCGCTCTGACCGGTGATCCGGAAGTGCCTCCTGAGGATTTCGCTCTGATAATGAAGCTTATTGAAGTTGATAAAGTCGAGTGCGACATTCCTGAGTTTTTTGCTCACTGCTTTGCAATGAGTTTGCTGATTGAACCTGAATTGCTAAGTGTAGACCCGTTTAAGATGGTTCCGCAAAATCACAAGCAGCTGTTCCGAGAGTATTGTCAACTGAAAATTCAAAACCTTTAAGTGATCTGTTATGCAGCAGGTCACTTTTTCATTCCCTAAAACTGTGCATCTGCACACATTTTAGGAATGGCTTTCATTTCTCAACATGGACAGGCAAAAAAATCTGCTCCTTTACATACGATGAACAAAGGAGGTAGAACGTATGAAACAAACTTTGCCTGTAGTGCATTGCACATATACCGAAGCTGAAAAGAGCCTCGCAGAGCTGCTGGAGGAGTCTTTTCAGCTTTATCTTATCCGCATCCTTGCGACACCTGAGAAGCCTGTTGTACAATGTTTGCGATGAGTGGCTGCTTATTTCAAGGAGGAACCTATGTACTTAGAAATAAGCAACCCAATGGATTACCATGTCGCATTGTACATCCGATTATCGAAGGAGGATGAAACTGAAGGGCCATCCCAAAGCGTAACAAATCAGAAATCTCTGCTCAACGAGTTCGTTCAGCAGCACCGTTTATCCGTCTATGATACCTACATCGATGATGGCTGGAGCGGTACCAGTTTTGACCGTCCGGACTTTCAACGCATGATTGGAGACATCGAAGCCAAGAAGGTCAACATGGTCATTACCAAAGACCTGTCCCGTCTGGGTCGTGATTATATCATGACCGGCCACTATATGGAGCGGTACTTCCCTGAAAAGAGAGTGCGTTACATTTCCTTACTGGACGGCATCGACACCGGCGTAGAGTCAACTGCCAACGACATTACCCCGTTCCGTGCTATCATGAATGACATGTACGCCAAGGATATTTCCAAGAAGATCAAATCTGTCAAACGGGATAAGCAGCGAAAAGGTCAGTTCATTGGCGGCAAGCCTATGTATGGCTATAAGATGCACCCGACAGAGAAGAACAAAATCGTCATCGATGAGGAAGTGGCGCCTATCGTGCGAAGGATCTTTGCTATGGCACTGGATGGCATGAGCTGCCGAAAGATTGCAGCAACTCTTAATGAAGAAGGCGTTCCTACACCGGCTACCTACTGTGGCTGGAATATGGGGCGCAAAGGTCCCTATGCTGGACTCTGGTCAAGTGAACGTATCTCTGAGATGTTGCAGAATGAAACCTACCTGGGCAATATGGTTCAGGGACGAACGGTGAAAATCAGTTACAAGTCCAAGAAATGTCTGAAGCAGGATCGTGAAAACTGGGTTGTGGTTGAGAATACCCACGAGCCGTTGATTGACAAAGAGACTTTTCAGAAGGTGAGGATGCTGGTCAACAGCCGAAAACACACCCGCAGCAGAACCCACGACTTCCTATTAAAAGGCTTGATTTTCTGCCACGAGTGCGGCTATCCGATGGCGGTGCTGAATCGTCCGCCGGTATCTGGTGAAGATCGACTGTTCTTCGTGTGCCGAACCTATCAGCGCTTCACGAAAGCTGGCATCTGTACCTGCCACTCAATTAAAGAGCAGGTGGTTACCGAAGTAGTTCTATCAAAAGTGAAAGAGGTCTGCGCAGCTTATCTTGATCCAAAGAAGCTGCAACCTATCGCTGCCGATGCAGTGGAGAAAGCCAGAAAAGCAGAAAACCATGAAGCAGAGATCCAAACCATTCAAAGTAAGATCGATAGTCTAACTGCCAACCTGGATAAGATGTATATGGATCGGCTGAGCAGCCTGCTGGCTGAAGCTGACTTCGAGCGCATCTATCAGCGGGTCAAAATGGAACGCAGTTCTCTGGAAGAAAAGCTGAAAGAGTTAGAAGCACAAAAGGAAAGCCCGGTCAGCACCGAAGACCGAGCCAGAAAACTGGTTCAACAGTTTCTGGACTCCGCCTACACCAGCCGGGAACTCTTGGTCAGCCTCATCGAGCGAGTGGAACTGACCGAGGACAAACAAATCATCATCAAATTCCGCTTCCGAGAGTTGGAAGCAATTTCTTAGGGCCAATCGTTTACAATAGGCGGGGCGGAATGTATCGCGCATTGAAAAAAAGGCGTTAAAAAAGCTGGAGGAGGCGATGGGACAGGGTGAACAGTAAGACCCCGCGGGCCGGTCCTTAAGGACCGGCCCGCGGGGTTGCCATTTTACAGAGTGCGTGTAAGTAGCCGCCCCCTTTGGGGCGGCGGGATAGATTTAGAAGCGATTGCAGCCGCAGTTGCAGCCGCTGTCGGTGTCCGTATCTTGTCCAACCTCGGTCAGGTAGGCCGGATAGGAGAGATAGACGGGAAAGAGATTGCTGGAAGAGGCGGCACGCTCCGAGCGTGCCGACAGATCAGAAAGCGCAGAGAGGACATTGCTCTGAAAACTGCCGGAATCACAGCGGCAGCAGCAACGGTTGGTGCAACCGTTCCAACAACACATAAAACGCACTCCCAAAACAGATTGCAGAGAGCCTGATGCACTCTACAACTATAAGATATGCTGTCCGGGCACCCGGAGATACAACGTGGGCGGGGTCTTTGACCGGGGCAACAGGGCATTTTTTAGGCGGACAAAAGATTTGTTTGACATTATAAAAAGGGTATCATATAATAATGCGGAAACGGGCGGTTTCACTCGTTTAGTGGAAAACACGAAATAAGCTGATGATCTCTGTGACCGCTTGACAGGGGCATCAGCTTTTTGTTTCGAGAAGGAGGCAAAAGGTATGATTTATTCCGCAGAAGTGCAGCACATGTGTCCCCTGGCCAAGGGCGCGTATCACGGCCCGGCCCCCATACCTGAGGAGGGCAAGTGGGTCCAGGCCAAGCAGATCAGCGATATCAGCGGCCTGACTCACGGTGTGGGCTGGTGCGCCCCCCAGCAGGGCGCCTGCAAACTGACCCTCAATGTGAAGGACGGCATCATCGAGGAGGCTCTGGTGGAGACCCTGGGCTGCTCCGGCATGACCCACTCCGCCGCTATGGCTTCTGAGATCCTCATTGGAAAGACTCTGCTGGAGGCTTTGAACACCGACCTGGTGTGCGATGCCATCAACACCGCCATGCGGGAGCTGTTCCTGCAGATCGTCTACGGCCGTACCCAGACCGCTTTCTCCGAGGGCGGCCTGCCCATCGGCGCCTCCCTAGAGGACCTGGGCAAGGGCCTGCGCAGCCAGGTGGGTACCATGTTCGCCACCAAGGCCAAGGGTCCCCGCTACCTGGAGATGGCCGAGGGCTACTGCACCCGCATCGCCCTGAACAAGGACGACGAGATCATCGGCTATGAGTTCGTCAACCTGGGCAAGATGATGGACGCCATTAAGAAGGGTATGGACGCCAACGAGGCTCTGGAAAAGGCCAAGGGCCACTACGGCCAGTTCGACGCTGCCGTCAAGTACATTGATCCCCGTCACGAGTGAGAAAAGGAGGAATTGACAAATGGCTCTGTTTGAAAGCTACGAGAGAAGAATCGACAAGATCAATTCCGTCCTGTCTCAGTACGGAATCAAAAGCGTGGAGGAGTGCCGCGACATCTGCAAGGCCGCGGGCTTTGACCCCTATGAGATCGTCAAGGGCATTCAGCCCATCTGTTTTGAAAACGCCTGCTGGGCCTACTGCGTGGGTGCGGCCATTGCTCTGAAGAAGGGGGTCAAGACGGCCGCCGAGGCCGCCGAATCCATCGGCGAGGGGCTGCAGGCCTTCTGTATTCCCGGTTCCGTGGCTGAGGACCGCAAGGTGGGTCTGGGCCACGGCAACCTGGGCGCCATGCTCCTGCGGGACGAGACCAAGTGCTTTGCCTTTTTGGCCGGCCACGAGTCATTCGCCGCCGCGGAGGGCGCCATCGGCATCGTCCGCAACGCCAACAAGGCCCGCAAGGAGCCCCTGCGGGTCATCCTCAACGGCCTGGGCAAGGACGCCGCCCAGATCATCAGCCGCATCAACGGCTTCACCTATGTGCAGACCCAGTTTGACTACTACACCGGTGAGCTGAAAATCGTCCGTGAAATCCGCTACTCCGAGGGCGAGCGGGCCAACGTGCGCTGCTTCGGCGCCGACGACGTGCGCGAGGGCGTGGCCATCATGCACCACGAGGGGGTGGATGTGTCCATCACCGGCAATTCCACCAATCCCACTCGCTTCCAGCATCCGGTGGCGGGCACCTATAAGAAGGAGTGCATCGAGCAGGGCAAGCGCTACTTCTCCGTGGCCTCCGGCGGCGGCACCGGCCGTACCCTGCACCCGGACAACATGGCTGCGGGCCCCGCCAGTTACGGCATGACCGACACCATGGGCCGTATGCACTCCGACGCCCAGTTTGCCGGCTCCTCCTCCGTGCCCG
This sequence comes from Lawsonibacter celer, assembly GCF_014281125.1. Taxonomy (GTDB): domain Bacteria; phylum Bacillota; class Clostridia; order Oscillospirales; family Oscillospiraceae; genus Lawsonibacter_B; species Lawsonibacter_B celer. The sequence goes on from NZ_JACOEA010000001.1 coordinate 117,300, forward strand.
CCCACGTGGAAATGATGGGCTTCCTGGGCATGGGCAATAACCCCATGGTCGGCGCCACCGTCGCTGTTGCGGTGGCCGTTGCCGAGAGCCAGAAGTAAGAAGCGAAGCGATCAGACTGAAACGCCCGGAGCGGATGCTCCGGGCGTTTTTCCGCGCCGTCAGACGGATCAAAGCAAATGGGCTCACGAAATGGCACAATGGAACGAGCACGGAAGAATTCCCCCGGAGCAAGTGCTCCGGGGGAATTCCTGAAGACCGGGCTCACCCCTCCAGGGCCAGCCTGGCGGCCTCGGCGGCGTGAATCCGGGCAGTGTCGAACACGGGCAGAGGGGAATCCTCCGGGCGAATGAGCAGGCCGATCTCCGTGCAGCCCAGGATCACCGCCTGTGCCCCCTCCGCCGCAAGGCCGCAGATGACGTCCTGGTAGGCCCGGCGGGACTCCTCCCGGCAGACGCCCAGGCAGAGCTCGTCATAGATGACCCGGTTGACCAGCTCCACGTCGCCGCCCCGGGGCGTCAACACCTCAAGGCCCGCCTGACGCAGTGCCTGCTGATAGAAATCCTGAGTCATGGTATATTTGGTACCCAGCAAAGCGGCTCGCCGTATGCCCTGCTCTATGAGGGCCCTGGCGGTGGCCTGGGCGATGTGGAGCAGGGGGATGCCGACGCGTGCCTGGATCTGACCGGCCACCTTGTGCATGGTGTTGGTGCAGATCAGCAGAAAGTCCGCCCCCGCGCGCTCCAGGCTCTGGGCGGCTGCGGTGAGCAGCACGGCGCTGCGATCCCAGTCGCCGGATGCCTGGCAGGCCTCGATTTCCGCGAAATCCACGCTGTAAAGCAGAATTTTCGCAGAGTGCAGGCCTCCAAGCGCGGCTTTCACATGCTCGTTGATCAGCTGGTAATAGGTGAGTGTGCTCTCCCAGCTCATTCCGCCGATGAGTCCGATGGTTTTCATGGCACGCCTCCTGCAAGGGTGGGTTGCTGCCATTGTACCACAGGGAGGGCCAAAAGAAAAGAAACCTATCGCCGGCCGGCCTCATAGCGCTTGTGCACAAAGGACCAGTCGATAAGGCCGAACCAGCCGTCCACGTAGTCGGCCCTGCGGTTTTGATAGTCTAGATAGTAGGCGTGCTCCCAGATGTCCACGCACAGAAGGGGGTAGAGTCCCATGGACAGGGGGCTGTCCTGGTTGGCGGTCTTGAGCACGGACACCGCGCCTGAGCCCTCGCTTACCAGCCAGGCGTAGCCTGAGCCGAACTGACCCAGGGCGGCGGCACGCATCTGCTCCCGCCAGTGGTCAAAGGAGCCGAAGGCCTTGTCCAGGGCGGCGGCCAGCGTTCCGCCCTGCAGGGGAGAGCCGCCCGGCTTCATGCCGCAGAAATAGAGCCAGTGGTTATACACGCCGCCGCCATTGTTGCGGATGGGGGTGCGCTTCTGGGCCGGGAGATCATCCAGATGGGCCAGCAGATCTTCCAGGGATTTGCTCTGGAGCTCCGGACAGTCGGACAGGGCGGTGTTCAGATTGTCCACATAGGTCTGAAAGTGCTTGTCGTGGTGAAAATGCAGGGTGCGTTCCCCAATGGTGGGAATCAGGGCGTCGTAAGCATAGGGAAGCGGGGGCAGAGAGTAGGGGTAGTGCTGATCCATAGCGGTCATCCTTTCCCGGTTGTTTTTCTTGTTGTTTTGCGATATACTCTCTATATTATTTGAACCGAATGAGGGAACATACCAAAATGAACGATTATTTTCATCTGAACGCGCCGGAGGACGTCATCCGGGGTATCAGCAACCTGGGCCTGGCCCATCTGGGGGACGGCGTCTTTGAGCTGATGGTGCGCTCCTGGCTGTGTCTGCGGGGCAAGGCTACCTCTAAGGGGCTGCATAAGGCAACGGTGCGCTATGTGGCCGCCCCGGCCCAGGCGGCGATGATGGAGCGGGTGCTCCCTCTGCTCACCGAAGCGGAGGCCGACGTATTTCGCCGGGGCCGTAACACCAGCCCCCACAGCGTGCCTCAGAACGCCAGCAGGGCGGACTACCAGACCGCCACCGGGCTGGAGGCTCTGTTCGGCTGGCTGTGGCTGCATGGGCAGACCGACCGGCTCAACGAGCTGTTTGCACAGATGATGGAGGAAGCGTAAATGCCGCTGGACGCATTTTGCCTCGCCGGGGCGGCCCAGGAGATCCGCCGGGCCGTCCAGGGGGGGAGAATCGACAAAATTTATCAGCCCACCCGGGATGAGGTGGTGCTGCTCATCCGGGGGCTGGAGGGAAATGTGCGCCTGCTGCTCTCCGCCAACCCGGGCCATCCCCGGGCGCATCTGACCCAGCTCAGCCGGGAGAATCCGGCGGAGCCCCCCATGTTCTGCCGTCTGCTGCGCAAGCACCTGACCGGGGCCCGCATCCTGGCCGTGGAGCAGCCCCCGGCGGAGCGGCTGCTGGACTTCCACCTGGAGGCCTTGGACGAGTTGGGGGACCGGGCGGAGCGCCGCCTGGTGCTGGAGGCCATGGGCCGAAGCGCCAACCTGATCCTGCTGGACGGGGAGGGACGCATTACCGACTGCCTGCGCCGGGTGGACGGAGATCTGTCCCGCCAGCGGCAGGTGCTGCCCGGGCTCTTCTACCGCCAGCCGCCCGCGCCCGACAAGTTAAATCCCCTTACGGCATCCCCGGAGGAGCTGCGCGCTGCCCTGGAGAATCCCCTGGGCAAAGAGCCGGAAAAGCTCCTGTTGGAGCGGATTACAGGCCTCTCGCCCCTGGTGGCGCGGGAGCTGGTCTTTCAGGCGGGGGGCGGGGGCGTGCCCCTGGCGCGGGCTCTGGAGGAATTGGCCAATACTGTGAAGGAAAACAGGCTTACACCTTATCTTCTGGTGCGGGAAGAAAAGAGCGTGGACTTTTCCTTCTTGCCCATCCTCCAGTACGGCCCGGAGACCGAGTGCCGCCGGATGGAGTCCTTCTCTCAAATGCTGGACGGCTTCTACGAGAGCCGGGAGGTGGCGGAGCGGGTGCGCCAGCGGGGGCAGGATCTGGTGAAATCGGTGACCAGCGCCCGGGACCGCACCCGGCGCAAGCTGGCCAACCAGGAAAAGGAGCTGGCCGACGCCGGGGACCGGGAGCGCAGGCGGGAGCTGGGGGACATCCTCACCTCCAACCTCCACGTCATGGAGAAGGGGATGAAATCCGTCCGGGCAGTGGACTACTACGACCCAGAGGGGAAAGAGGTGGACATCCCTCTGGACCCGCTGCTCACCCCGCAGCAGAACGCGGCCAAATACTATAAAGAGTACAACAAGGCCAAGACCGCCGAGCAGATGCTCACCGTGCAGCTGGAAAAGGGTCGGCGGGAGCTTGAGTACCTGAACAGCGTGTTGGAGAACATCTCCCTGGCCGAGGGGGAGCGGGACCTGCAGGAGATCCGCCAGGAGCTCTCCGACACGGGCTACCTGCGCCGTCCGGCCAAGGCCAGAGCGCGGGAGAAGCGGGTGGCGGGCAAGCCTATGGAATTCCGCTCCAGCGCGGGCCTGCGCATCTCAGTGGGGAAAAACAACAGCCAGAACGACCAGCTTACCACAAAGCTGGCCTTTAAGAGCGATATCTGGCTCCACACCCAGAAGATTCATGGCTCCCATGTGATCCTGTGGACCCAGGGAGAGGCCCCGGACGTCCAAAGCTTGACCGAGGCGGCCCAGCTGGCCGCCTGGTTCTCCCAGGGGCGGGAGGGGAAGAAGGTGCCGGTGGACTATACCCCGGTGAAATATGTAAAAAAGCCCGCCGGCGCCCGGCCCGGTATGGTGGTCTACACCACCTATCAGACGGCCTATGTGGATCCGGACGGGGAACTGGCCAAACGGCTGAGGGTGAAATAATGATGGATACTTCTCATATTTTGATTGTGGAGGACGACCCGGATATCAACCGCCTGCTGTGCAGGATCCTGGAGGGGGCGGGCTATCAGTGCCGACAGGCCTTCTCGGGCAGCGAGGCCATGCTCTGGGCGGAGCAGTACGACTATGATCTGGTGCTGCTGGACCTGATGCTGCCCGGCCTGACGGGGGAGGAGTTCATCGCCAGGGTCCGCAAGCGGCGCACCATGCCCATCCTTGTCCTCTCCGCCAAGGCGGGGCTGGAGGACCGGGTGAACGTGCTCCGGCTGGGGGCGGACGACTTTATTCCCAAGCCCTTTGACAACGCCGAGGTACTGGCCCGGGTAGAGGCCCAGCTGCGGCGGTACAAGCAGTTCTCGTCGGCCGACGGGAACACGGTGCTTACCCACGGGGACCTGAAGCTGGACCGGGAGGGGGTGAGCGTCACCATCGGGGACGAGCCGGTGGCGCTGACCGCCCGGGAGTTTGAGATTTTAAAGCTGTTGATGGAGCACCCCAAAAAGGTCTTTACCCGCGCGCAGCTATATGAGCAGGTCTGGGGCGGGGAATATTTCGGGGACGACAACACCGTCAACGTGCACATATCCAATCTGCGCGCCAAGCTGGCCAAGCTCAGCCCCGCAGAGTACATCAAGACCGTGTGGGGGATCGGCTTCAAGCTGAGCGAGCTGTAAGCTCCCGGGAGGTGCAGGGGGCGGCCCTTTGCGGGGGAACTTTATGCTTTCTTCACCTTTCCTTAAAGCCGGATTATGGACTTGGATTTATACTGGCATCACAATCCAAAAGAAAGGCTGATGCCAAATGGCAGAAATCGTACTGGCGACCCGCGGGCTGACCAAGCGCTACGGGAACCACCTGGCGGTGGACAGAGCCGAGCTGTCCATCGAAAAGGGCCAGATCTATGGGTTGGTGGGCCGCAACGGCGCGGGCAAGACCACCATCATCCGTATGATTACCGCCCAGACCGTGCCTACCGCCGGGCAGATCGAGCTCTTCGGGGAGACAGACCCCGCCCGGCTGGGCGCCATGCGCCGGCGGACGGGCGCCATGGTGGAGACCCCCAGCTTCTATCCCTATCTGACCGCGCTGCAGAACCTGGAGTACTACCGCCTGCAGCGGGGCATCCCTGGCCGGCATGTGGCGGAGGAGGCCCTGGAGTGGGTGGGGCTGACGGACACCGGCAGAAAGAAATTCAAGCACTTTTCCCTTGGCATGAAGCAGCGGCTGGGCCTGGCCCTGGCACTGATGAACCATCCGGACCTGTTGCTACTGGACGAGCCCATCAACGGCCTGGATCCGGAGGGGATCGTGGAATTCCGCAACATCCTCCTGGACCTGTGCCGCCAGCGGCAGACCACCATCCTGATCTCCAGCCATATCCTCACGGAGCTGGCCAACCTGGCCACCTGCTACGGATTCATTGATCACGGCATCATGCTGGAGCAGATCTCCGCCAAAGCCCTCCGGGAGAAGTGCCGGGCCTGTCTGGAACTGCGGGTGGACGACGCCTCCAGCGCCGCCCTGGTGCTAGAGCAGAAGCTGAACCTGCGGGACTACGAGGTGCTGCCCGGAAACGTGATCCGGCTGTACAGCTGCATGGACGCGCCGGACAGGGTCAACCAGGCCCTGGTGGAGGGCGGCGTGGCCCTCTTGGGCTCGGAGAGCCGGGGGGCCAATCTGGAGGACTACTTCCTGAACATGATCGGAGGTGTCCGCCATGCTTGACTACATCCGTGCCGAGGGCTATAAGGTCTCCCGGCGGGCCTACCCCTACGTAACCCTGCTGGTGCTGCTGGCGGGTGCGGCGCTGCTCATCAGCGGATGGGTGTTTACCAATTCCCATGGAAATGACGTGGACTTCGCCAGCGGCGGCGGCATGGCGGTCATGCTGCTGAGCGTGGGACTGTATGCCCCCGTCCTCATTGGGGACATGGTCTTTTCTGAGCAATACAAAAACAACACACTGAAAAACGAGGTGTCCTACGGGCTGCCCCGGGCCCGCATCTACCTGGGCAAGCTGGCCGTGGCCGCCGTGCTGGGGATTCTGATGTCCCTGGCGGTGCTGGTGTTCTATGAGGGCATGTGCTGGCTGACCTTGCTGCCCGGTGAGCCGGGCAACGCCGCCAAGGCCCTGGAGATGGTGATCTACTGCACTCTGGCGGCCCTGCCCCAGTGGCTGGGTATGCTGGGAGTGAGCATCATGGCCTATTTTCTGGTGCGTTCCAGCACGGTGGCCGCCATCCTGATCGTGCTGATTCTGGTGGTGCCACAAAACGCGCTGAAGCTTCTGGGCCTCTTGGTCCATCCGGCCTTTGGAAACGCCGCGGCCTTTATGCCCTCCGCCATGGTGGAGGCTGCCCAGACGGCAGTGGGAGACGGCCGCTTTCTGGCCCTGAGCTGGGGCCTGGGCGCCGCGTGGCTTGTGGGCGCCACTGTGGTGGGGCTCGTGCTCTTCCGCCGAAAGGAGATCAACTGACGCCATGCTCAACTATGTCCGTGCAGAGCTGTATAAGGCCTCCCGCCGCAGGATCCTCTATGTGATGGTGGGCCTGCTGCTGGCAGGGGAGTGTCTGTTCTGCCTGGGGTGGGTGTTCGGCTGGCCGGACGGAAAGTTTGAGGATATGGTGGCCCTGCTGACCAGCACGATGATTCTGGGGATGTACCTGGTCATCCCGCTGACCTGGCTGACCGCGCCGGATACCCGCCGGGGGGACACCCTGAAGAACGAGGTGTCCTATGGACTGTCCCGGCCAATGATTTATATGGGCAAGATGTGCGCCGCCCTGACAGTCTGCCTGCTTACATGCGGCATTGTGTTTGCCTTCTACCTGGGGAGCAACTGGGTGCTCTGCACCCATGGCGACCCTGCGGCAGAGCGGGAGATGCTGGCCGTCCTGGGGTATGTGGTCCTGTGCGCCCTCCCGCTGTGGCTGGGCATGCTGGGGGTGTGTATGCTGGCCTTCACGGTTCTGCGCAGCGCGGTGACGGCGGTGGTGGTGCTCTTTTTGGGCCTCAATCTGGGCCCTCTGCTGCCCCCGCTCTTCCGTGCCGTCCAGCTGCCGGCGTTTCAGCAGCTGGGGAGGATGGGAGAGCGGATCTCCCTGGTGGGGCCCTTCTGGGGGGTCCTGACCGACGCCATGGACTGGGCATTCCTGGGCCGCTGCTGGCTGCTGGGCCTGGGGTGGCTTGCAGTCAGCACAGAGGTGGGGTTGCTGTTTTTCCAGCGGCAGGAGCTGTAGACGAGAGGAGTTGACCTGGGGTGACGGCGCTTTTCTGTATCCTTTTGACTGTTTTATGCGCAGTGCTGCTGACCCAGGCCGCGCTCACCCGCCGCGGCCTGCGCAGCGCGGAACGGCAGCTGGCCGAACTGGAGCGCTCCCGCTCCTCTACCCATCTGAAGCTGACCTCTCCCAACCGGGCCTTGGAGGGACTGCTGGACCAGGTGAATATCCTCCTGGAGCTGCGCCGCCGGGATGAGGCGGCCTACCGGGAGCGGGAGCAGGAGCTGCGCCGGCAGATCGCCAACATCTCCCACGACCTGCGTACCCCCCTTACCTCGATTCTGGGATACCTTCAGCTGCTGGAGGACGAGGGCCTCCCGCCCGGGGAGCGGCGGGAGTACCTGTCTGTGGTGGAGGGACGGGCCAAGGCGCTTCAGAGCCTCATTACCAGCTTTTATGACCTGTCCCGGCTGGAGGGGGGAGACTATCCCCTCAGCCGGGAGCCGGTGGATCTGTCGGCCGTCCTGTCCGGTCTGCTGGCCTCCTTCTACGGTGACTTTACCGCCGCCGGCTTTGACGTGCAGGTGGATCTGGCGGAGGGACTGCCGCCGGCGGCCGCCGATCCGTCCGGCGTGCTGCGGGTATTGACCAACCTGCTCCGCAATGCCCTGGACCACGGCAGGGGATACCTGGAAATTAAGCTCTTCCAGGAGGGAGACGAGGTGATAAGCCGCTTCGGAAACCCCGCCGGGGACGTGACGGAGGAGGATCTGCCCTATGTCTTTGACCGCTTCTACACGGCGGATAAGATGCGCACGGGGCGCAATACCGGGCTGGGGCTGGCGATTGTCAAGGCGCTGACGGAGCGGATGGGACACCGGGTTTCTGCACAGCTGTGCAATGGAATTTTTTTCATTGAGATTCGCTGGAAAACGGCAAAATAGGCAGGCATGGGCTCCATGCCTGCTTTTGTTATGGATTTAACAGGGGAGAAGCCGTTGACAAGCGCGGATTTGGGTGGTATGCTAACAATAATTGAGGATAGCTAACAAAAAGTTAGGTACTCATACTTTTTGAGAGGTAGAGAGCAATGGTAACGATCATTCGAAAAAAGGTATTAAACGCCAGCGTGACATTGCTGGAGGTGGAAGCACCGCGGATCGCGAAGAAAGCGGAGCCGGGGCAGTTCATCATCCTGAGGGTGGATGAGCAAGGTGAGCGGATCCCGCTGACCATTGCGGATTTTGACCGGGAGCGGGGCACGGTGACGATCATCTTTCAGAAGGTGGGGCTGACCACTCAGCTGCTGGGCGACCTGGAGGAGGGGGACTCCATCCGGGACTTTGTGGGGCCCCTGGGCCTGCCCACCGAGCTGCCCGAGGGCGCCAGGCGGGTGTGCGTGGTGGGGGGCGGCGTGGGCTGCGCCATCGCCTATCCCCAGGCCAAGGGCTTGCACGCCAAGGGCCTGGCGGTGGATGTGATCGCCGGCTTCCGCTCCAAGGATATCGTCATTCTGGAGGAGGAGTTCAAAGCCGTCTGCGACAATCTGTACATCACCACGGACGACGGCTCTTACGCGGAGAAGGGCTTTGTCACCGATAAGCTCAAGAGCCTGATTGACGCGGGCAATTCCTACGATGCGGTCATCGCCATCGGCCCCATCCCCATGATGAAGTTTGTCTGCAAGACCACCGAGCCCTATGGCATTAAGACCATCGTCTCCCTCAACCCCATTATGATCGACGGCACCGGCATGTGCGGCGGCTGCCGGGTGAGCGTGGGCGGAAAGATGAAATTCGCCTGTGTGGACGGCCCGGACTTTGACGGTCATCAGGTGGATTTTGACGAGCTGATGAGCCGCAACGCGGTCTACCGCGGGGAAGAGGCCCAGCAGAAGCAGCGCCATGCCTGCCGCATGGAGCAGCTGGGCAAGACCCTGATCCATTGAGAGGAGGCATGGGAGCATGGCAAATATGAGTCTGACCAAGGTGCCTGTGCCTGAGCAGGACCCGCAGGTACGCAATCACAATTTTGAAGAGGTCTGCCTGGGCTATACCGCCGAGCAGGCCATGGAGGAGGCGGGGCGCTGCCTCCACTGTAAGAACCAGCCCTGCGTGGGCGGCTGCCCGGTGAATATCCACATACCGGAGTTCATCGCCAAGGTGGCGGAAGGGGACTTTAAAGCCGCCTATGAGATCATTTCAGACACCAATGCCCTGCCCAGTGTCAGCGGCCGGGTCTGCCCCCAGGAGAGCCAGTGTGAGGCCCGGTGCGTCCGGGGGATCAAGGGCGAGCCGGTGGCTATCGGCCGGCTGGAGCGCTTTGTGGCCGACTGGTACCGGGAGAACGTGAACGAGATGCCCAGGCGCCCGGAGAGTAACGGGGTGAAGGTGGCGGTGGTGGGCTCGGGCCCGGCCAGCCTGACCTGCGCCAGCGACCTGGCCAGGGCGGGCTATCAGGTGTCCATCTTTGAGGCTTTCCACACCGCCGGCGGCGTGCTGGTGTACGGCATTCCGGAGTTCCGCCTGCCCAAGGCCATTGTGCAGAATGAGGTGGATAAGCTCACCGCCATGGGAGTGGAGCTGGAGACCGACATTGTGGTGGGCAAGACCTACACCATCGACGAGATGTTTGCCGACGGCTATCAGGCCGTGTTTGTGGGCTCGGGCGCGGGCCTGCCCATGTTCATGGGTATCGAGGGGGAGACCTTGGCCGGGGTCTACTCCGCCAATGAGTACCTCACCCGGATCAACCTGATGAAGGCTTACCGGGAGGAGTACGACACGCCCATCAAAAAGATCAGGCGGGCCGCTATTGTGGGCGGCGGCAACGTGGCCATGGACGCGGCCCGCTGCGCCAAGCGCATGGGCGCGGAGCATGTGTATGTGGTCTACCGCCGCAGCGAGGAGGAGATGCCTGCCCGCCGGGAGGAGATCCACCACGCCAAGGAGGAGGGGATTGAGTTCCTCTTCCTGAACAACCCGGTGAAGATACTGGGGGACGACCAGGGCCGGGTGCGGGCCATGGAGTGCGTCAGGATGGAGCTGGGCGAGCCGGACGACTCCGGCCGCCGCCGTCCTATCGAGGTGAAGGGCAGCGAGTTTGAGCTGGAGGTGGATGCGGTCATTATGAGCCTAGGCACCAGCCCCAATCCGCTGATCCGCTCCACCACACCGGGGCTGGAGGCCAACCGGAAGGGATGCCTGGTAGCGGACGAGGAGCGCCTGGCAACCACCCGGGAGGGCGTGTACGCCGGCGGCGACGCGGTCACCGGCGCGGCCACAGTGATTTTGGCCATGGGCGCCGGTAAAAAGGCCGCCGCCGCCATGGACCAGTACCTTCAGGAGAAGCGGGGCAAATAAATGAAAAAACAGAGGGTCACCCGATCGGGCTGCATCTGTCAAGGAAAAGTAGACAGGTAAAAGTGCAGCTAACAGAAGCCCAGTTCGGTTCTGTACTGAACTGGGCTTTTGTAGCCCAAAGCGGCAGCCGGACGGCGGTTGTTGAAGAAATCGACGTAGGCGGCCAACCGGGCCGGAACATCCTTATTTTAGCAGATACGAAAAAGTAGACACTCACGCTTTTTGTGAGTGTCTACTTTTATCTTACCAGATGCAGGGCACCTGATCGGGTGGCCCTCTGTTTTTTCATTTAAAAGGGTATCAACCGGAGAAAGGTGCGCTCCGCAGCGCTGACGCGCTTTTTCAGGGGCTGGACATAGAGATATTTCAGCTTATACAGCTCGTCCCCCAGCTTGATGGGGACACAGGCCAGTTGCCCGGATTTTACAAGGGGGTCGTCCGCGATGACTATCTCCACATAGGTGGCGACCATGCGATTGGACATGACGGTTGTTTTGATGAGTTCATTGTTGTTGGAAAACATGGAGATGGGCGGCATGCCTCCGGGGAAAAAGACATGCTGCATCATGTAGAGGACCTGCTCCTTGCTTTGCAGGATAAAGGTCTCGTTTTTCAGATCGTCGGGGGTGACAAAGGGCTTCCTGGCCAGGGGGGAATCCGGGCTGCAAATGACCACCAGATTGGACTGCGGCAGTTCGGTGACCTGGCCGCCGACGCAGATGGAGTTCCAGAGCTCCGGCAGACAGCAGATGAGACCAAAATCCAGAGTGAGGTCCCGCACAGCGGAAATGATGTCGTTTACGCCGGTGTGATTGATGAAAATCGTGTACTCGGGGTAGAGCTGGTTGAAGCGGGACACCACATCTTGCAGAAAGGTAGTGGTACCGATGGGGTAGGCGCCGATGTGCAGGGCGCTGGTCTCCTGGTTCTCCCCCAGGTACCTGATGCTCTCGACGTTTTCCAGGATGATCCGGGCCAGGCGAATGGTTTCGGCACCCTTACCAGTCAGGGTGGAACCCCGTCTGGAGCGGTCAAAGATGGCAAATCCAAGTTCATCCTCCAGGCTGGAGATGGCGCGGCTGACCGTGGTATGGGAGACGTAAAGATTCCGCGCCGCGGCGACAATGGTGCCGGCGGACTCCACCTCACAAATAAACGCCAACTGCTCCAGCGTCATAATACCATAACCCCTCCCGCTTCCGCCAGATCTATTTTTTAACTATATCATAAAAGTGACAGCTATGTAAATTTTAAACATTATGTGCGCCAAATGCACGGAAGTGTGTGAAATCGGTCCTTTATTTTGCGGCAGATTGCCGGTATGATGAATACAAAGCCGACCAATTGTTTTCGTGCGCACGGAGGATTTGCGGCAAAATCATAAACAAATGAGAGGAGTATGTGACCTAGTATGAAGTTCATTGACCTATCTGTCCTCTTTGAGCCTGACACACTCTCCGATATCCCGATTATGCGTCCACACTTTCAGTACTCAGACCATGAGACGGGCGCCAGTGAAATGATGAAAACCTACGGCTGTGCCAGAGAGGACCTGCCACCCGGAGGCTGCTGCGCGGACACGCGGATATCCTGTGTGGATCACAGCGGGACACATATGGACGCGCCCTGGCACTATGCGCCCACCATGAACGGCGGCGAGCGGGCGCGGACCATTGACGAGATGCCTATGGAGTGGTGTATGGGCAATGGCGTGTGCCTCCACTTCCAGGATAAGCCGGACGGCTATAAGGTGACCGCGGCGGACCTGGAGGCATATTTCAAGAGTATCGACTATCAGCCCAAGCCCCTGGACATCGTGCTTCTGCACACCGGAGCGCAGAAAAACTACGGCAGGCCGGAGTACGGGGTCACCGGCTGCGGCGTGGGCCGTGAGGCCACCCTGTGGCTGCTGCGGCAGGGTATCAAGGTGGTGGGGACCGACGCCTGGAGCTGGGATGTCCCCCTGCCGCTGGTGGCAAAGGAGTTTGCCCGGACGAAGGACCCCTCCGTCATCTGGGAGGGGCACCTGGCGGGCATGGAGATGGAGTACTACCAGATGGAGAAGATGACCAATCTGGACCAATTGCCCGCCATCGGATTCCAGGTCATCTGCTTTCCGGTAAAGATCAAGGGGGGGAGCGCGGGCTGGGTGCGCCCCATCGCCGTGCTGTAACCGGAACAAGAGAATCAGTATGAGGAGGAAATTTGAACATGCATACTGCAGCAAAGTGGACCGCGCTTCAGACCCGGATTGCCATTGCCATCCTATCCCTGAACGCGCTGGCACTGTCAAAAAACGTTATATCTCTGATTATTGCAGACCTGATTAAGACTTATCCGGATTATCCGGTGTCCACCATACAGCTGATTTTTTCCACGACCACCGGAATGGCGGTGGTGGGCTCCCTGCTGTGCATCTGGCTGGAAAAGCGAATGACCCTGAAGAGTATGTCCTTGCTTACCCTGCTGAGCGTCCTGGCAGGCGGCGTCATCGGATTTTTCTGTGCCAAGACCAGCGTGCCGCTGCTGTTCCTGTCCAGCATTCTCATCGGCATCGGCATGGGCCTTATCACCCCGCTCAACGGCATCAACATCGCCAACCATTTTGAGGGCGCCGAGCTGGTCAAAATGAATGCCCAGAACTCGGTGGCCGCCACGGTGGGCAGCGTGGTATTCCCGCTGCTCGGCGGCCTGCTGGTGGCCATTGACTGGCCCTGTGTCTATTGGATCTTTCTCCTGACCATTCCGGTTATGATCATTACGGTGGTTGTTCAGCCCAGGGAGGAGCTCCAGCGCCTTCCCAGAGAGAGTGGCGGCAACCCTGTAAAGGTCAAGGTGTGGTCTCCTGCGCTCATCTGCTGGGTGATCGAGTCCTTTTTCGCCGGGCTGTGCTGGATGGTGTATCAGAGCAACGCCTCGTCCCTGTTCCAGAGCCTTGGCTTTGAAAATTACGCCCAAATGGCCAGCTATGGCTCCTTCCTCTTTGCCGGGCTGAACGTGATCGCGGCAACCACCCTGAAGTTCTTCTGCCACAAGTTCGGCAAACCCTGCATGACCGGCGGAATCGTGCTGATGGCAGTCGGACTGTTCCTGATTGCCGCCTGCAAGAGCGTATCCATGGTGTGGCTGATCTTCGTGGCCACCGCGGTAATCGGCTTCGGCTTCGGCATCTTTAAGTCGGCCAGCTTTGTATTTCTGCCCCTTACCCTGGAGAAGGGGGCCACCTCCAGAGGCTTCTCTTACTTCAACGCGGCCAATGTGCTCGGCAATTTCCTCACCCCCTACTTAATTACCTCCACGGTGGCGCGGATGGGCGGTACCATCTACACCCGCTATATTCTGAGCGCGGTGATCTGCGCAGCCCTGTCCGTCTTCGCCATCGCTACCCAGAAACTGAAGGGAACGGAGAAGATTGCAGACTAAAAAGCATGCCCGCGGCAGGGAATGGCCTCCGCCGCGGGTATGACTGGGAAGGATGCTGTTTATGACACAGAAGAAATCGTTCCTCCGCGGCTACTCTATGGTGGTCCACTCCTTCTTGATGTATTGGATCTACGGCACGCTGATCGGCGGAGGGCTCAGCGTCATCGTGGCGCAGTACTGCGTCATGACCGGGCTGGACTCCAACTTGGTCACCTCGGTCAATACTGTGGGCGGATTTCTCTCCGTGGCGATGACCTTTCTGATCGGCCGGTGGGTCATCACCAAGGGCGTGCGGGGCATTACTGCCTTCAGCTGCGTGGGAACGGCGGTCGGCCTGTGCGTCCTGGGAAACGGGACGGGCCTGGGGATTTATATTCTCTGGTCCGTGGTCAGCCAGGGACTGTATAACGGCTACAGCTTTACCGCCACCAACGCGCTGATCGCCAACTGGTTTCCGCGGAAAAAGGGCTGGGTGATGGGGATTACCACCGCCGGCATGATGGCGGCCTCTTTTACCTCGGTCCTGTTTATCACGGTGTACAGCCCCCAAATCGGGTTTACCAACGTCTGTTATATCCTGGCGGCCGTGATTGCGGCGCTGGGGCTCGTATCCCTGCGGTGGATCGTGGATACCCCGGAGGAGTGTGGGCTCCTGCCGGACAACCTGCCCCTGACGAGGAAGGAGCGGCAGGCCTTTGGCGGGACCGGTCGTCAGGACTGGAGGGCGCGGGAGCTGATCTGCTCCAAGGACGGGCTGTGCTATATCGTAGGGTTTGGCCTGCTGTTTATCGCCACCACGGGCGGCATTACTGCCTTTGTCCCCTATATGCAGGAGCGGGGCTATTCCCAGGTGGACGCCGTGGGGCTGATGTCCCTGACCAGCCTGTTTTCTCTGGTGGGCAGCTTTGTGATCGGCGTGCTGGACACCAAGTTGGGTACCAAAAAGGCCAGCCTGATTTTTGCCACGCTGTATGTGGTCGGCTATTCAGGGGCCTTTGCGCTGACCGGTACGGAGAGGCTGTTTCTGCTGCCCCTCTGGCTGGCAATGGCCAGCGGCGGGGCCAACGCCAACCTGATGGCCTCCGCCCTGGTCAGCCAGTACGGGCGCGCCAACTATGCCAGCGTGTGGTCTGTACTGTTCACCGGTGCCAGCCTGATTCGCAATTTGTGCTACCTGTTGATCGGCGCCAGCGCATCTCTGTCCGGGACCTATGCCAGAGTTTATCTGTTTTGGGGCGTTATTTCGGCGTTCAGCTTTGTGTTGCTAGCACTATCTAATTTCAAATACCGCCCGGCGCCGCGCGCTTAATCCTTTGGGCGAAAAAAGGAGGTCCCCCCGGTATATGCCGGGGGGACCTCTTTTTCATTTCTTTACATATTGGCGCAGGGTTCCAATGCGCTCAATCCGGATTTCCACGGTGTCGCCGTCGGAGAGGTAGGGCAGCGCCCCGCCGCGCTCGGCCAGACAGCCGCCGCCCACGGTGCCCAGGCCGATCACATCACCGGGGACCACAGGGGAGTCCTGGGTCACCACCTCAAAGAGCTGTGGGATGGTCCAGTACATATCCCCGGTGGCCGAATCCGTGGTCTGCGTTCCGTTGACAAAGGCGTCCACCTTCAGGTCCAGCCGCCCGTTATTCCAGCGGTCGATGACCTCGTCCATGGTGACGATCCAGGGGCCGAACCCGGCGGCGAAATCCTTGCTCTTGTGCATCCCCAGGAAGCCCACCTCACGGCCGCCCTCCGCCCGGTCCGTCCAGTCGTTGTATATGGTGACGCCGAAGATGTAGTCCAGGATGTGCTCGGCCTTGATGTCGCGGCCCGTCCTGCCCACCACCAGCGCCAGCTCCGCCTCGTAGTCCAGGGTGACAGATCCGGCCTTGCGGGAGATGACCGCCTCTGGCCCGCTGAGCACATTGGGGTTCTCGTAGAAATAGATGGGGCGTTCGTACCAGATGGGGGGAGTGGTATGGCCGCTGCGCTTGCTGGTGCCGTTGGAGTGGGCCTCAAACAGGCTGGAGTCCCGGATGGAGGCCGGGCGCAGAATGGGCGGGTGGAGCGATACCGCACTCAGGGGCAGGGTCTCCCGCTTTGCCCCGCTGTCCAGAGCGGCCTGAATGGCGGCGACGGGATCGTCAAAGCGGCAGATCAGCGCGCCGATGTCCGGAATGACCTCGGAACAGCCCAGCAGAGCGGTCAGATCCACTACTTCATCGTCCAGCTTCATACCGGCGCGGGGACCAAAGAATCTGTACTGATAGGTCAGCAACTTCATTGTGATACATCCTTTCTGCAACAGGAGGCGGGGCGGCGTCCGGGTCCTCCTCCGGATAGGCCTGTGCGGCCGATAAACGGATTCTATCAGAGCGCGGAAAGGAAGTAAAGCGCGGATTCCACACGCTGATGTGCATAGGCGCTTAGTTGAGGCGGATTCCTCCGAACACGGCAACATGAATCGGGCACAGACGCCGGAAAGCCGGTTAATGTGCCTTTCCGCCCAGCATGGCGTTGAGCTCCGCCCGGGTGCAGTGGTAGTCCCCGTCTCCGCTGCGGCGGTAGGCGCCGGTGAAGGGGCTTTTGCCCAGATAGACGGGCAGCTGGTCCGTCGGGGCGGGAGGGACCTCGATGACCACGATGTCTCCGCCCGGCGCGTGTTCCACCCGGATCTGATCGTCAGTAAGGATGTTGCTGCTGACCACGCTCCGGTCATTCAGAAGGGCCTTGAATTCCGCCGCCAGCTCCTCGGGATTCAGCAGGCCCTGCACCCGCAGGGAGTGGTCAGGCAGCTCCTCCACGCCCAGCAGAATCAGCCCTCCGTAGGTGTTGGCAAAGGCGGAATAGGTCTCCCAAACGCTGTGGGGCAGACCGCCGGTGGCCAGCTTGGCCTCCAGACGGTTGTTCTCCCGGTAGGAGGGAATTTGGGTCAGATCAAACATAACACGCCCTCCTCAGAGCTGCCTGGCCTTGTACGCCTCGCCCCACAGCCTCATGGAGTCCAGAATGGGGCGCATGGATTCTCCCAGTTGGCTCAGTGCGTACTCCACCCGTGGGGGCACTTCGGGATAGACCGTGCGGGTGACAAGACCGTCCTCCTCCAGGGAGCGCAGAGCGTCCGTAAGCACCTTTTGACTGACGCCTTCCAGGTCCTTTTTCAGCTCATTGAACCGCCAGGGGCGGTCCATCAGATTGCGCAGGATCAGCAGCTTCCACTTGCTGCCGATGAGTGCCACCGTAGTGGCCACCGGGCAGGCGGGCATCTCCTCTTTGGTCAGCATCGGACGACCTCCTTGTGGACGTGATAATCTCATTATAGTGCCGCGCTTGTGCGCTGTCAACGGCACAAAGGTCACCAAAAGGTGACTGGGTTATAAAAAAGTGCGTACTTTTCAGGGCGGTTCCCGGATGCTATGCTGTGTTCAGAGGCCGGGAAAACCGCCCCGGTCCAATCAAAAGTATGGAGGAATGTATCATGGGACTGAAGAATTTGTTTGCCTGGTACGCGGATGCCGAGACGAAAGCCGCGACAGCCTGCGGCACGGCCTGCGGGGCGGGAGATCCCAAGCCGGACCCCAAGCCCAGCGCGTGCGGCAGCGCCTGCGGTGCCGGCGACGGGAAGTGAGCAAGGCCGCGCCTCCCTGCGGGAGGGCGGCTCCGAGAGGGCACAGCGGCCCTTTGGGAGGCGCGCTCCCGCGTGTGTATCAATCAGAACCCTTAAGGAGAAGTGAACGATGGAATACTTTGCGTTTCAGTGGCATATTACGGAGGCCTGCGACCAGCGGTGCAAGCACTGCTACATCTACGCATTGGGCTCCCACGCCAAGTTCAGGGAAATGGCCGTGGAGGACATGGTGAAGGTCATTGGGAACTGCCGGACCTTCTGTAAAAAGGCGGGCCGGATGCCCTACTTCTACCTCACTGGGGGCGACCCCATCCTGCACCCCCAGTTCTGGACCCTGGCCAAGCTGCTGCGTGAGCGGGACCTGCCCTTTGCCATCCTGGGTAATCCCTTCCATCTCAGCGATGAGGTGTGTGAGCGGTTAGCCGCCTGCGGCTGCCGGAAGTACCAGCTGTCCCTGGACGGCCTGCGGGACACACACGACCGCATCCGCCGCCCCGGCTCCTATGACGAGACCCTGGCGGCCATCCCGCCCCTGAAACGGGCGGGCATCAGCGTGGCCGTCATGGCTACCGTGTCCAAATGGAACGTGGCGGAAATTCCCTCTCTAGTGGATGTGGCGGTGGAGCACGAGGCGGATGTCTTTGCATTTGCCCGGTACTGTCCCTCACGTGCCGACCGGGATACCACCTGTTCGCCCCAGGAATACCGGGACATGATGGAGCAGTGCTGGGAGAAGTTCCAGAAATATGAAGCGGAGGGCTGCAAGACCTCCTTCAACCTGAAGGATCACCTGTGGACCCTATTCCAGTATGAGGAGGGCCTTTTTGATCTCAGGGACTATCCGGAGGACGACATGATCTACGGCGGCTGCAACTGCGGCAACTGCCACATGACCATTCTTTCCGACGGGGCGGTGTACGCCTGCCGCCGGATGGAGAGCAGGGTGGGCAATGTCCTCGCCGACGACCTCTATGACCTGTTCACCGGGGAGGCCTATGAGGCATACCGCCGGTATGATAAATTTGAGAAGTGCGTCAAGTGCGAGCTGCGGCGGTTCTGCCGGGGCTGTCCTGCCGTGGCCGCCGGATACCACGGCGATATGTACGCCGCCGACCCCCAGTGCTGGAAGGAGGTTTGAAATGGATATTTTTGATTTGATGCGCTCCCGCCGGTCGATCCGCAAATATCAGAAGCGCCAAATTCCCCGCGAACTGGTGGAGAAGGTGCTGGAGGTGGGCAGCTATGCCCCCAACGCCGGCGGCGGGCAGAGGTCTGTACTGGCGGCGATTCATGACCGGGAACTGGTGAGCGATTGGGACGGCTCAACGCAGCCAGTATGGACAGGCGCAAACTGTTGGGTGGCTACGTTTCCGCTGATCAGCCCAGCATCATCGACGACCCTTCCATAAAAAGCGGGTTTTATGGCGCGCCGACGGTATGCGTGGTGTTCACGCCCGTAAGCTTTTTATACGGCGTCCCGGACGCTTTCTGCTGTGCCGAGAATATGGTTCTGGCGGCATCCGAGTTAGGGCTTGCCTCCTGCATCATCGCTCGTGGGGAGGATACCTTTGACACGCTTTTGGGTCTGGAACTGATGAAGAAGTGGGGTATCCCGGAGGGCTGGATCGCCCGGTGCTTCGTTACGTTAGGCTACTGTGAGGGGGGCTATCCCAGCCCCAAAGAGCGCAGAGCGGGCCGAATCAAGATTATTGAACAGGAGGAAATCCTATGAACGCTGAGACCTGCCTGGAGAAACTGAGCTATGTGGGTGTGCTGTCCTTCGCCACCGTGGATGAGTGGGGCGCGCCCCAGGTGCGGTGCATCAGCGCCATCCACTATGAGGCGGACAGCCTGTATTTCTTTACCGCCCGGGGGAAGGATTTCTGCCGGGAGCTGGAGCGGGACGGCCGGGTCCAGGTGATGGGCTATACCAAATTCAAGGAGATGGTCCGCCTGTCCGGGCGGGCCCAGGCCGTCCCGGAGGAGGCGCAGGCCCGGTGGTTGGACGTGATCTTTTCCGAGCAGCCCTATTTGGCCAACGTCTACCCCGGGGACAGCCGGAAGGCTGGCGTCATCTTCTGCATCCGGGACTTCTCCATTGAATATTTCCACCTGGGGGTCAGGCCCATCTTCCGGGAGACCTATGCCGTGGGGAACAGCCGCCCCAGGGTCAGGGGCTATGAGATCACGAGGGAGTGTGTCGGCTGCGGGCTGTGCCAGGCCGTCTGCCCCCAGGGGGCAATCGACGCGGGGACGCCCTTCCGCATCCGGCAGGAGCACTGTCTGCACTGCGGCAGATGTCTGGAGCGCTGCCCGGTGGGGGCCGTCCGCCGCCTTTGAAAAGCCAATGACCAGACTAGAACAGATCGAGGCGCTGAACGCACGCCTGCTGGCGGAAATGCCGGAATACCGCGACTGGGCGGCGCGGGTTCCCATGGAGACGGAGCATCGCCGGCGGCTTTTGCGCTCCCTGATGAACCTGCGGCCGCCCATGTCCCTGGATCCGGAATTTCTGGCGGCCCAGGACAGGCTGCTATCGGAGGAGCGGGAGGAACGGGGCGTGGTGGATGCCTCCGGCCTCCTGGAGGTCCCGGGCCGGCCGGGGATGGCCCTATGGCAGGGGGATATTACCCGGCTGAAATGCGACGCCGTTGTCAATGCCGCCAACTCAGCGCTGCTGGGGTGCTTCTGCCCCTGCCACGGTTGTATTGACAACGCTATCCATTCAGCGGCGGGGCTACAGCTCCGGAACGCCTGCGCACGGCTCATGGCGGAACAGGGGCATGAGGAGCCTGCCGGGCGGGCCAAACTCACCCCGGCCTATAACCTCCCCGCCCGGTATGTCCTCCACACCGTGGGGCCCATCGTCCGGGTCCAGGTGACGGAGCAGGACCGCGCCCAGCTGGCCGCCTGCTACCGCGCCTGCCTGGCGCTGGCGGCGGAGCACGGACTGGAGTGCGTGGCCTTCTGCTGTATCTCCACCGGGGAGTTTCACTTCCCACGCCGGGAGGCCGCCCGAATCGCCGTGGCCACGGTAAGGGACTTCCTCAAGGAGAAAACTTCCATTCAAAAGGTGATTTTCAATGTTTTCAAGGATTTGGATGCCCAGACCTACCGGGCGCTTCTCGGAACAGGTTGAACGGGTTGGCGAATGGCTGAGCGCTTGCGATGCCGTACTGGTGGGCGCGGGGGCTGGCCTGTCCGCCTCGGCAGGCTTTGTCTATTCCGGGCCCCGCTTTGAGGAACACTTTGCCGATTTCCAGGCCAAGTACGGCTTTCGCGACATGTACTCCGGCGGATTCTATCCCTATCCGACCCTGGAGGAGTTCTGGGCCTTCTGGAGCCGGAACAGCCTCATCAACCGCTACACCGACCCGCCCAAGCCGGTCTATGAGGACCTGCTTCGACTGGTGGAGGACAAGGACTATTTTGTGCTGACCACCAATGTGGATCACTGCTTCCAAAAGGCGGGATTTGATAAAAAACGGCTGTTCTACACCCAAGGAGACTACGGGCTGTGGCAGTGCTCCGGGCCCTGCCACAGGACTACCTACGACAATGAGAGCGCGGTGCGCCGCATGGTGGCGGAGCAGAGGAGCATGCGGATTCCCACTAAATGCATTCCCTACTGTCCCAAATGCGGCAGGCCCATGACCATGAATCTGCGCAGTGACGCCTCCTTTGTCCAGGATGAGGGTTGGTATGCCGCGGCCGGGCGCTATGAGCAGTTCCTGCGCCGCCATGAGGGCGCGCGCCTGCTTCTGCTGGAGCTGGGCGTGGGGGAGAACACCCCTGTGATTATCAAATACCCGTTTTGGCGCATGGCCGCTCAAAACCCCCGTGCGCTTTATGTGAGCGTCAACCGCGGCCAGGCCTGGGCACCCCTGGAGCTGGGCAGGCGCGCCTTGTGCATGGAACGGGATATTGGGGCGGTGCTGACGTGTCTGCGGGCATATGTGCTGCATCAGTAAAACGGCAGGGCCGCCGACAGCCGCGCAGGGAGGCGTTTTGGGGGGAGCGTCAGAAGGAGCGCGCGGTGCTTTCCGGTATGAGACCGAAAAGCTCGCCGCAAGCGATAGGATGCTTGCGGCGATTTACCCCAATACGATAAATAGGCTATTTTTAATGGCATTTTTTATGGTTGATTAAAGCGTCAGGGCGTTGCACGCTTGAGCTGAATCCCCGGCCAGGCGTCTTCATGCATTCGATGCCGGCCGAGCCCTGGAGGCATGTTTCAATATATAATGTATAAAAATTTCCAGGAGTATCAGTGCATGGTGCGGCATGGAAACTAATAGAATTGTTCCACGGAGGTGATTTTTTGAATCGAAAACTAAGACAACTGTTTATTTGCGTTGCTGTCCCGCTTGCGGTTGGTGGAATCTCTGCGTGGCTATCCCGGGAAAGCATGAACACCTTTGCAATCCTTAACAAACCGCCTCTATCCCCGCCGGGATGGCTTTTTCCGGTAGTATGGACAATTTTGTTTGTCTTAATGGGAGTTGCATCCTATCTGGTTCTCAGGTCAGCACAACCACAGCAAACGATCAACAAGGCACTGTGGCTGTATGGAATACAGTTAGGAGTTAACTTCTTCTGGTCAATCATCTTTTTTAATTTGTCACTTTACTTGCTCTCCTTCTTTTGGCTCATTCTTTTATGGCTCCTTATTTTTGCAACTACTGTATGGTTTTATCGGATTTCCCAGACAGCAGGGCATCTGATGCTTCCATATTTGTTATGGGTCACATTTGCCGGATATCTAAATTGGGGTATCTATCAGCTGAATTAGACGGCAGGCAAACAGCGATATGTCTTCAAAAAACACCACCTTCTGCTTTTTTAGGCAGTGAAGGTGGTGTCTCTATTTCTTACAAGAATTTACGGATGTCCACGGCGAGCTGCTCTTCCAAATGAATCAGCCGTTTGGCAATATCCTTGGAAACTTCATCTGCCGCCTCATATTGGTTCAGATACTGATTCAGCGATTTGACACCCATATTACAGCCATCTGTCATCAGGTCTGCAATCGTTTGATCGGAGTTATCCATCCCCATTTTCATGTTGGTTTTAATCCAAGACATTCCCTTTGCAATGGGGTTTGGTTCTTTTCCGTCATCATGGTATTTGTCCAACAGCGTCTGAATCTCGTCCTTTAGTTGTTCATGTTGCTTTTTACACTCCGTCAGATAGTCCCTGAGGGTATCGCTGTGCACCTGATCAAGCACATCATCGATAGATGCAACTCCCATTTTAACGCCTGCATCACATTCCCGAAGCAGTCTTATTGTGTCCTGTTCAATCATAGAACTTCCAGCCCCTTTATAAGATAAAGTTAGTCTGGGCAGATTTGCGTTTTTTATTCGCTGGCCCAGCATAAAAGTCTGGACATTGATAGCAATATTGAAAGCCGTGGCGGCGGCGGACGGCGAAGAGACTATTGCCGTCAAAGGCGAAAAAAAGCCACCCCCAGCACGGTTGTCTATTTGGTCCGCGCTGACGGTGTGACAGGGAGCGGATGAAAAAGACCGCAGTCACCAAGGACGGCATAAAGCTAGCTCTGGGCAGGAATGCCAAGCTGGGTGCCGAAGACAGCGTCCAGCATGCTGCGATCTGGGTGGCACCTTTGGGTCAGAAAGTTGTGGTCGTAATTGGTGCCAACCGCCCATTCAGCGTTCGGAATGGCGTTCTCCGCAATGAATGCCCGCATGGCACGGACAAGGCCCTGGAATTCCGTCACCCGGGCCAGATCGTACTGGGACAGGGAGGCGGACAGGCCCGCGATGTGACTGTGACCGTCGAGAAAACCAGTCAGTATGGGCCCTGCTCCCAGGTCGATACGGGTGTAGCCGGAGTCTTTGGCGGCAAAGGCTGCCTCATGTCCGCTGCAGGCGGTGATCCAGCCGTCCCACACCAGGATGGCCTCCGCCCGAGGCACTTCTCATCCATGGTCAAAATGGTCCCGTTGTAATACAGCTTAGACACGCACACACCTTCCTTCCCAGCTAACGCACGGCTATTTGCTTGATGGGATTTCTTTGTACCACCAGATTAAAACAAAAATAGAAAGAAATCTATTTTCCTGGCCGGACATTGCCTACGGTGTATTAAACCAAGCATTATACAGATTCAAGACAGCAACGCAAGCTTACGTAAATTTTACTTGAATATAACTTTGGGTTGGTTGTGAGCAGACGGAAAAACGCAGTATCCTAACTTATATAAGACAAGGGGGGATATATTGTGTACAAACAAAAATGGAAACGCACAGTAAGCTGGTGCCTGCTGGCTGTTTTGACGGTCGGTATGATGCCCGCTGCTGCTGCGGAGATGAACACAAACACAGCAGCAGCGGAAATTGCGGTCGCAGAAGAGGCCGCAGTGCCTGCGGCGCAAAGTGCGGCGCTGACGTGGTGCTATCTGGACAATAATACTGATCCGGCAGGGGATAGCTCTGCTGAGGGCTATGAGCGTACCAGCTGGACCGCTGTGGATTACGACGACTCCGAGTGGAAGACTGCAAGCGGCAGCTTCGGTTCCAAAAAGGGAGCAAAGGAACTGGAAGAGGGCTATACCGCAGACAACCTGCTGGCGGGCTGTGATGGCACAAACGATGCCTATGCCTACTTCTTCCGCCACAGCTTCACGGTGGACAATCCCGCAGATATGAAATACCTGACCTGCACGCTCCAATATGACGATGCGGCTACCGTATACATTAACGGCACAAAGGTGGCAGGCTATGATGACAGTGAAATCACCGCAAACCTACAGCACGGTGGCTCCAACGCTTCTACGCCCAAGACGGTGACCTTTACGAAGGCTGATCTGTCCGATCTGAATCTGCAGAGCGGCAAAAACGTCCTCGCCGTGGAAATCCATCAAGGGCGGCCGAGCAGCTCTGATGTGTGGTTCTATATGCCCCAGTTTGAGATTGCGGCAAAAGAGCCGGAGGTCATGGCGGAGAAGCAGTCTGGTATCAATCTGGCCATGGGTGCCGATGAGAGCGAAATGAACTTCACATGGTACACCAACGTACAGACCGAGGGCGTCCTGCTGCTGGCGAAGGCGGACGAGGTAACGGCGGATACAATGCCCGACACCGCCCGCCAGTTTGAGGCGGAAGGCAAGGCTGCGGCTAAGACCGGTTACTACAGCTACCAGACTACCGCAACCGATCTGGAGGAGAACACAGCCTATGCCTATCAGATGAAGAATGGTGCGACCCTGTCCGATATTCACACCTTTACCACCGGCAGCGGCGATGGCTTCACCTTCGCCTTTGTGGGCGATCCCCAGATCGGCGCCTCCGGCAATGGCACTAACGACGGGAAAAACTGGGGTAAGACCCTGAACAAAATTGCCACGGATGCGAATTTTGCAGGAACGGACTTCATCCTCAGTGCGGGCGATCAGGTCAATTCCGCCGCTGACGAGACGCAGTACAGCGGATATCTGGAGCATGAGGAGCTGTACGGCATGCCCGTGGCCACCGTGGTGGGCAACCACGACACTGCCAGCAGCGCCTACAACGATCACTTCCATGTGGCTAACGAGTCGGAGACGCTGGGCATTTCCAATGCCGGCGGCGACAACTACTTTGTCTATCATAACACCCTTTTCATGGTGCTCAACAGCAATAATCTGTCTACGGCGGAACACAGAGCATTCATGGAGCAGGCCATCAAGGCCACCGAAAGACAGAACATCCGCTGGAAGGTGGTCACCTTCCACCACTCCATTTACTCTGTGGCCAGCCATGCGGTAGAACAGGATATTCTGGACCGCCGGAATGGATTGGTGCCGGTGTTCAACGAGCTGGGCATTGATGTGGTGCTGATGGGGCATGACCATGTCTATGTCCGCAGCTACATCATGGATGGGCTGACTCCGGTGACGGCGGCGGACAACTATGAATATGAAAACGGCAGCAGCAATGCCCCCACCGCCGTGACCGACCCGGAGGGCGTGCTGTATGTGACCGCCAACTCCGCTTCGGGCAGCAAGTACTATAACATCCAAAACAAGGAATTCCCCTATGCGGCGGTCAAAAATCAGGAGAAAACCCCCAATGTCTCCCGGGTAGACGTGACCGATGACAGCTTCCGCATTATCACCTACCGGCTCAGCAACGACGAACTGACCGTGGTGGACGCCTTCACCATCAACCACTCTGGGGCGGAGCGTGACTTTACCGAGAATGTGAACACCAAGAGCGAAACAGGCCTGCTGCAATATCTGGACAGCTATGCTACCGGCACAGCCGATGAGGATGGCGGCGTAGCGGAGATCGTCAAGTTCAACCCTGAAAATGACTGCATGTACCTGGTCAGCGGTCAGACCCAGAAAGTGGACATCGCAAAGATCGACGAAAACGGCCGCACCGGTCTGATCAAGCGGATCGACGTGGCGCTCATGGGCAAGCTCCACGGCTTCAGCGCCGGGGATATCACCAGCGTGGATGTGAATCCCCAGAGAGATCTGGTGGCCATCGCGGTGCAGAACAGCGATTACAGGGAAAACGGCTCCATCGTCCTGCTGGACTATAACGGAGCGTTCGTGCAGAAATTCGACGCCGGCGTACAGCCGGATATGCTGACCTTTACCCCGGACGGCAGTAAGATCCTGACAGCCAACGAAGGTGAGCCCCGGGAGGGCTACGGTGAGAACGCCGTCGACCCAAAGGGCTCCGTCACCGTGGTGGATCTTGACAAATCTGAAGCGCAGACCGTCACCTTTGAGAATCTCGATCGGGAAAAGATGATTGCGGACGGCGTGCTGCTCAAGAAGGATGCATCCCCCGCCGAGGATCTGGAACCGGAGTACATTGCGGTGTCGGCGGACAGCAAAACCGCCTATGTTACACTGCAGGAAAACAATGCCGTGGCGGCGCTGGATCTCACCAACCATTCGTGGGTCTATGTGAAGGGTCTGGGCTTTAAGGATCACAGCGCGGCAGGCAATGGGCTGGATCTGGATGGGGACGAAGCCGTTGCCATCCGCAATGAATCTGTGTACGGTGTCTATATGCCCGACGGCATTGCCTGCGCGACCATCAACGGCAAGGATTATCTGCTCACCGCTAACGAGGGTGACGCCCGGGAGTGGGGAGATTATGAAAACATCGACTCTGGCGAGCTGACCCTCAGCGACGGTGCAAAGGCAGGAAAGAAGATCGAATACCTGAAAACGGACGCTACCGATGGCCTGGAAGAAGGGAAAACCTATCTGCTGGGCGGCCGCTCCTTCTCTATATGGGATGCGGAGACGCTGAAGCAGGTTTACGACAGCGGCGACAATCTGGAACAGATTTCCGCCAAGAACTTCCCCGCCTATTTCAATTCCGGTCACGACGCTGCCGGAGAGCTGGACAAGCGCAGCAATAAGAAGGGGCCGGAGCCCGAAAGCGTGGCAACGGTAACGGCAAATGGAAAGATTTATGCCATAGTGGGTCTGGAACGTATGGGCGGCATCATGGCCTTTGATATCAGCGATCTCAACCATGTGACCTATGCAGATTATCTGAATGTCCGTGACTTTACCTGCGGTGATCTGGCGCGAGCCGGCGACCTGGGCGCAGAGGGCATCTGCACTGTGTCTGCCGATGACAGCCCTACAGGCAACGCGATGATCCTGGTAGCAAACGAGATCTCCGGAACGGTGACTGTGGCACAGATTGAAACGAAGAGCAGTTCCGGTGGCAGCAGTTCCGGTGGCAGCAGCTCCGGAAATGGGTCTGCGGTGAAGCCGGAGCAGCCCAAGGATGAACCGCCTGTGGTGTTTGATGACGTAAATGAGCAGGATTGGTTCTACGATGCCGTGCAGTACATGGCATCCCGGAAATTGATGTCCGGCATCGGCAACGATCAATTCAGCCCGAAGCAGCCCACGGACCGCGCCATGATGGTGACCATGCTCTACCGTCTGGCCGGGGAACCAGAAGTACAGAAAGCCGCCAGCTTCAACGATGTACCTGCGGGCAGCTATTATGCGGACGCAGTTGCCTGGGCGGAGACCAATGGTCTGGCTAACGGCGTTGGAGCCGGTGTGTTTGCACCGGAGCGCGTTCTCAGCCGCCAGGAATTGGCTGCTATGCTCTATCGATTTGCACAGTTCCAGGGCCTGGATGTGACTGCCACGGGAAAGCTTTCCCACTTTACGGACCAGCCTGACAGCTGGGCGCGCAGCGCTATGGAGTGGTGCGTCGGAAGCGGTGTGATCAACGGTACCAGCCAGACGACGCTCAGCCCCCTGAGCGGTGCTACCAGAGCGCAGATGGCGGTGATCTTCTCCCGCTTTTTGCAATGGAAAGAAGCATAAAGAAAGAATTTGCCGGACGGATGGCATAGGATCATCCGTCCGGACAAATAGAGAATGTGGTGAAATAAAAAGTTGCGCAGGAAAGTGGTGGATTCTATCCCATATCTTTTGGGATTTGCGGTGCTGCTGGCCACCCTTGGGCTTTTGCTGTTCCCGGGTAACGGTGCGGATTACCGCAGGTATGAGACCGATACCCTGCGGTATGTCCGGGGCACAGTGACACAGGTTCTCTCCCAAGAGTGCAGTGAAAGCGCACTTGGAACAGGACAGACGCTGGGCGTACAGCACCTTGAGGTGAGCCTGAGCGATGGCGCGCTGGTGGAGATAGACAACTATTTAACAGAGACCCACAATATTTTGGCCCGACCCGGCCAGCATGTGGTCGTTTGTGTGGATGCTCCGGAGGGCGTGGAACCTTATTATACAATCTACAACTATGATCGCACGTCGTCCATTGTGTGCATGGTGCTGGTATTTTTAGCACTGATGGCACTGGTGGGCCGCAGAAAGGGCGTCTATGCGGCGCTGGCGCTGATCTTCACAGTGGTGCTGGTGGTTCGGTGGGCGCTGCCGCTGCTCTACAGCGGTCATTCCCCGATGCTGGTGGGCTTTACGGTGGTCATTCTTTCAACAGTGATCACCATCGGCCTGCTTCAGGGTTTTACGATCCAGGGATTGCTCAGCATGCTGGTCACACTGGTCGGTGAGATCGCCGCCTGCATTCTGTTCGGGATCTTCTCCGGCATGCTGCACATCAGCGGCTTTCAGACCGATTCGGCAGAGGGGCTGCTGCTCATTGCCCAGAACACCGGGTTGAAGATCACTACGCTGTTGTTTGCAGCCACCATGATCGCTTCGCTGGGCGCGGTGATGGATGTGGCTGTCTCGATGCTTTCAGCACTGCGGGAGGTAGCGCAGGCTGCCGCGCGTCCAACGGCAGGCGGGCTCTTTACGGCAGGGATGAATATGGGGCGGGATATAATTGGCACCATGAGCAATACCCTGATTTTTGCGTTTACCGGCGGGGCGCTGACAACCATGCTGGTGTTTTATTCCTACGGAGTGCAGCTGCATCAGCTGCTCAGCTCAGATTACCTGGCGGTGGAGCTGGCGCAGGGGCTTTGCGGGACTGCCGCCGTCATCCTGACCGTTCCGGTAGCGACTATTGTCGGCGCCGCTGTTTATTCCAGACATAAAGTTTAAAGGAGTATTTCCAATGAAACATAGACTGATATCCATTCTTTTGCTGCTGTCTATGCTGCTTTCGCTGTTGCCTGCCACTGCGGTTGCAGCAGAGGAGGCTCCTGTGGAGAGCGGTGCTGCGGACAGCGCTCAGATGGAGACGGGCAGTGATGCAACGCCGGCAGACGGTGATACAGCGTCTCAGGAAAGGGATGCCGAGGTGCAGACCGTGACGCTGGAGGGCAAAGGCACTGCCGCAGATCCCTATCGGATCGCCACTGCCGAAACACTGGTTTATGCGGCAGAGCAGATGAATGCGGATACGGATCAGACGGCTTATGCTGCGGCGCACTATGTTCTGACTGACAACATTGACATGCAGGGCGTGACCTATACCCCAATCGACAAATTCACAGGTTCTTTTGATGGACAGGATCATACCATCCGCAATCTGAAGATCGAAGACGAGAAGACCGGTTCCATTGGCGATTATCAGATTGCCTTTATCCGCAAGAACGGGGGAACCATTTCGAATTTACATTTTGAGAAAGCGTTCATTTCCAGCGCTGCCTCGGATCAAACGCCATACGCTGCAGTTGCCGTGGTGGCGGGCGAAAACCTCAAAGGCGCTGTCATCAGCCGCTGCTGTGTCATGGACAGCGAGGTCAATGCCCCCGGTGTGCCCAAGGTAGCCGGAATTGTGGGCATGAGCGGACGTGATGGAAATAATCCCGCTACCGTCACCGGATGCCGCTTCCAAGGGAAGCTGACCTGCGGACCCAGGACGGGGACGTGGGGGCCGATGGCCGGCGGCATTGCAGCACAGAACCACACCAGCACGCTGGAATACTGTGCGGCAAACGCGGAAATCATCGTGAATGGTTCCAGCAAAAACCCCAGAACCGGTATCATCTGCGGTTACGCCAATTACTCAACTCTGCGCAGCAACGCTGCACTGGGCGGCAGCATTACCTATGACGCAGCGAGTGAAGAACAGGGCTACATGCGTGCGGGGCGCATTTACGGCGACGCCCAGAATCTCCGAACGAGCGACTACCAAATCGCCGACAGCAGCATTGCCGTCAACAAAGTTACTGTGAGCAGCCCAAGCGACAAGGACGGCATTACTGTTACCGCCGACGAACTGAAGAAGGAGAATACTTGGGAGCAGTACGGCTGGGATATGGAGGCTGCTTGGAAGCTGGGGGAGAATGGCTATCCGATCCCACGCGCGGCGGGGGAGATTGCGCCGGTCCGGCTTTCGGGCGCAGGCACCTCCGCAGACCCCTATCAGCTGAAAAACGCGGAGGATCTGCTGTATGTGACCGTGCGGCTGAACCGGGACGATGCACGGCTGCAGGGCAAGTGTTTTGTCCTGACCGACGACATTACACTGACAGAAGATTTCCCCATGATTGAGTTCTTCAGCGGCGTGCTGGACGGCGACGGCCACGCGATTAAGAATTTGGTGATCAACGACACCAACACAGCATCGGTAAAGCAGTACCGCCTGGGGTTTGTCCGCTCGCTTTCCGGCGCCATTCAAAACCTGGTGTTTGATCACCCCAAGGTCACAAGCCAGGCCAACAGCGGCTCTGACGGCTATTCCGGCGCTGCGGTCATCGTAGGTCTGATGGAAGAGGGCGCTATGGTGTCCGGCTGCCGGGTCATTGACGGCGAAGTGAACGTTCCCAAGCTCTCCAAGGCGGGCGGCCTTGTGTGTATGCTGGGCTACGACGGCCAGTGGAGCGCCACGATCAGCAGCAGTGTGTTCACCGGAACGCTGACCTGCGGCCCCCGTACGGGTAACTATGGTCCCATGGCCGGCGGCATTGCGGCTTATGCCAGCACCAGCACCATTGAGTACTGTATCAGCGACGCAAAGATCACAGTGCTGGAAACGCCAGCAGCAGTTAGCATTGGCGGCATTTGTGGCTATACCAACAGCATGACCTTCCGGGGCGACGTAGTTTTGGGCGGCGGAATCACTGTGAATGAGGGGGTTCAGAAAAAAGAGGCCAACCGCATTACCGGTAGCGATCCCTATGGGAAGAACATCTACGCAAACAATCTGGCACTGGATACCTACACCATCAACGGCCAACAGGTGACGGACGACGGCGATCAGCAGGGGATCAGCAAGACTGCAGCGCAGCTGAAAGAGCAGAGCACTTACGAAGCCATCGGATACAACTTCAGTCTCCAGTGGAAAATGTCTGAGGAGGGGTACCCGGTGCCCAAAGTGTTCGGCTACAGCAGTGACAGTGTCAACTGCGTGGCTGTGACTCCCAATGGGGATGCTTCCACGGAAATGTCCTTCAGCTGGCAATATCAGAGAAATGTGGACGGCGTGGTGCAGCTGAGCACCAGTAAATCCATGGAGGCTCCCGTGGAATTTCCTGCCGAGGCCGCAGGTACCATGGGTATGCAGTATCGGGCAAAGGCAACCGGTCTGGAGCCCAATACCACCTATTATTATCGCGTAGGAAGCAAAACAAATCAGGCCTTTTCCGAGGTGGGTAGTTTTACCACTGCCCCTCGGGAGGATGCCTTCTCCTTGATCAGCCTTTCTGATGCCGATGCCGGTGACATATCTGCCATGACGCTTGCACAATCCACGCTGCAGGCGGCGCAATTGGTAGTGCCGGAGGCTGCGTTCATTCTCCACGGCGGCGATATGACTGGGGGAAAGCGCACTGACTGGCAATATTTCTACTATCTCAACCAGGATACGCTGATGAATACTTTGATCGCTCCGGCAGCGGGCGAATATGATGCCGACGGTTTCACCGATTATTTCAATGTGGGCGACACAGGGTATTACAGCTTTGATTATGCAAACGTCCATTTCGCGGTGCTCAATACCAATGAGGACGGCAATCAGTGCATCAGCAACACGCAGCTGGCGTGGCTGCGCGAGGATGTGGCGCTGGCGCGGGAAAATGGAGCCGAATGGATCATTCTGAACACCCATAAGGGACCCTATACCTCCGGCTCCCATGCGCAGGATGAAGAAATTCAGGGGCTGCGCGAAGTGCTGCTGCCCATCATTGACGAGCTGAAGATCGACCTGGTAATCCAGGGGCACGATCATATTCTGGGGCGCACTTATGCGGTCAAAGACGGGAAGGTTACCGGGAAGACCGCCTACACCGAGATGGTCAACGGAAAACGATTTGAATACAGCGTGGATCCCGACGGCACCATCTACATGATGCCCGGCACCTCCGGCCGGAAAATCAGCCAGCAAATCGGCATGACGACGGAGGAGCTGGAAAACTATATCGCGCTGTTTGCGCGCAGCGACCAGCGGGCAGGCAGATCCGCTGGCTCTGTGCAGACCTTTGCGGGAATCACTGTGGACGGCGGTCGCCTGAGCGTAGCGGTCTACGAGATCAAAAAATCCATGAATCCCACCATGATCGAAGGCTTTGGCATTGACAAAGAAGTGAGAGCCGTGGAGAAGCTGATCGGCAGCGGTAATACGGCTGCGGCCAGAGCGGCGTACAACACCCTCAGCGATGAGCAGCAGAAACAAATCACCAACTATGACGCGCTGGTCAGCGCGGAGAGCGGCATCGCAGCGGGAACCGCCGGCAAGTGGCTGGACGAGACTGCCGCTGAGCGCCGCGCTGTCACCGTGCGCAATGACACTGATCTGGAATTTTCCGATGTGCCTGTGCGGGTGCAGATCGACAAAGCACCCTCCCAAAGCATGAAGTTCTATACTGCGGCCGGTGAAGAGCTGCCCTGTGAGGTGGAAAATTACAACGCCAATGGCATCAGCACGGTCTGGGTTCGTGTGCCCGCGGTTGCTGCGGAAGGAATTACCGGCCTGTGGGTCTATTTTGGCGGTAAGGCATCCTCTTACGCCGGGGAAGATGTCTGGAATGACAATTATCAGTTGGTCGAGCACTTCGCGGCGCCCGCCGGAAACGGTGACCGGCGTACTGATTCCACCGGTAAGCAGACCGGCACCGTGACGGGCGCGTTCAAGGTTTCCGAACGCGGCGGTGAGCAGGCGGCCACCTTTGCCAACAGCAAGATCCAGTACGGCAGCGTCGGTGACGACTATGACCACATCAGCGTCAGTGCCGTGATCTCCCTGACTGAAAAGGATCTGGCCGACATGAATTATCAGGAACGGGCCATTGTGTCCAAGTACTACCCCGGCGACCCCTCCGGCGAGAATACCTATCTGCTGGGCGTCAATGCGAACAACCAACTGCGCAGCTATTACGGATGCATGTGGTGGCGCAGCAATAAGGCGGAGAAGTACAACTATGTCAATGCTCTGCCTGCGGCAGACGGCACGCCCCATCTGGTCACGGTCACCTACGACGGCTTCACCGTGGTCACCTATATCGACGGCGAAGTCGCTTCGGAGGATACCGTATTTATTGAGAGCGCAAGCTTCCTGAATCCGGATCTGCCTACGGTGATTGGCGCCTATTCCGGTACAGATGCAGGAGATCTCAACGGCGCGTTCAAGGGTACGCTGTACGAGGTGCAGATCGCAGGTCAGCGCACTACCGCGCAGTGGGAACGGTTCCGTGCGGATAACTATCTGGGCGATGCCGTCACAGTGGGCGAAGCGGAGAAACAGGGCGCTAACACCCTGAGCCTGACTGCGGATGCAGCGGGCAAGAACGGTCCCTGTCAGGCTGGCAAACAGGCGGTGAGCGGTATGGTCAGCCAGGATGCCGCACTGACAGCGATCGTCGGCGATCAGACCTTTGACCTGGGTGCGGTTCAGGCCGGTTTCTTTCGGGTCGAGGTGCCTGTAACAGGGCACGGTCAGCAGCAAGTCAGGCTGCAGGCGCGTTCTGCGACCGGCACAGCCACTGCTGTCATCGCCTTTGTCACGGAGGATACAAAGGCGCCTGAAGCACCGCAGCTGCGCAGCGAAGCGGTCAGCGGCGGCCAGCAGCTGACGGTTCAGACTGGAGCACAGCAGGGCGAAAAGCTGACCGTTCAGTTCTATACCAACGAGAGGGTTGTGTTGAATGAAACCAATATGGCGGTTTACGAGGGCGGAACCAACGCCTATGTACCCGATGCAATCGATCCGCTTGCCGTAGATTACAGCGCTGTGAGCGCACAGACTACCACGACAAAAACAGACGAGGCTCCCTATCAGATCTACCGAATCACTCTGAATGAGATGCAGAGAGCCAAGGACAGCTATCACCTGACATGGCAGGGAGAGTCCGAGCGCCAGGTGCATGCCTACGCCTATGATCTGACGGATAAAAAGTGGGTTAAAGTGGGTGCGACCACCGGTTCCGGCAAGGTATCCATTGACGCGCAGATCGAGGGCAAGCAGTACCGTTCCGAAGACGGTCTGCTGTATGTCCTGTTTTTCCGCGGCCTGGGATGTGAGCCGGCGGATATGACCTCCTTCATTCCGGAGGAAGGCCAGTACGACTTCACCATGTTCTGGAACTCCGATACCCAGTATATGTCCCAGTTCTATCCTGAGATGTTTATCCACCAATACCAGTGGATTGCGGACACCTTTGCGGAGAAGAACGGCATTATCACCTTTAACACCGGCGATATTTCGAACCGCTCCAACCTCAACTATGAGTACAACTGGAGAGTTACAGACGACGGCTACAAGGTCCTGGAGGAGAAAGGTGTCCCGTACACTTTTGCTCTGGGAAATCATGATTATCGCTATGACGGAAAGCCCAATGAGGACCGCCTGCGCGACACCTATTTCCCGGTCTCCCGACTGGAAGAGAACGCCGCCGGCACCGACTGGACGATCACGACCTCCGGAACGGCAAATAATATCTGTATGAAGGGAGAATTCGGCGGCGCTAAGATCATGCTTTTGTCCATCGGCTACCATATGCAGAAGGATGACATTGACTGGGCTGAGCAACAGGTAAAGGATAATCCGGACTATGCTGTGTTTATTCTGACTCACAACTTCAACGCTGGTGGCAGCTTTACCGGAAACGCAACGCTGCGCACTCAGGTGATTGAGAAATACGATAACATTAAGCTGGTATTCTGCGGTCATATCGACGGCGCAGACCTGATCCGTCCTTATGGAGACCGGGAGTTTTACGGCGTTCTGCAGGATTATCAGGGCGAGGACACCGCTCTGACCTACGGCGGGCAGGAATTCATGCGCATGGTGCAGTTTGACCTGGAAAATGACTTGGTGTACTTTAACACTTATTCCCCACTGACCGGCGAAACCCTCTCCCTGTACGGTTCAGGTCAGTACAAGGCAACAAAAGGCCTGTACCAGAAGAATAAGGATGAGTTTGCCATTACCCTGGATCTGGGTGCCACCACGGAGCGCAGCTTTACGACCACCGGGATCACCCTCGCAGCAGGCAGTGCATCTCTGGCCGGCACTAAGACCGTAACGGGCGATACGACAGCGACGGTCAGAGCGGTCGGGCTGACCAAGGATGTGACCTATGAGTGGTACACTGTGCTGACGGATGAGGCTGGCAATATAACGCGCAGCCTACCGGAGCATTTTACCGCGGAAAGTACCTCCACCGGCGGCGGTGCGAGTGGCGGCGGTACAAGCGGCGACACAGTGGCAAAACCGAATGAGGATAGCAGTCAGAAGCACGAAGAACCCGCTATTAAAAGTTTCGATGATGTGGCAGAAAACGCTTATTATTTTGATGCAGTGCTGTGGGCGGTCCAAAACGGCTTGACAAAGGGAACGACAGAAACCACCTTCTCCCCCAACAATATCTGTACTCGAGGAGAGATGGTGACGTTCCTTTGGAGAGCCGCTGGTGAGCCTGAGCCAACCTCCACAGTCAATTCCTTTACTGACATTGACAGCGATGCATACTACTATAAGGCTGTCTTGTGGGCGGCGGAAAAAGGGATCACCTCCGGCACGACTTCTTCCACGTTCTCTCCAAATGCTGTGGTTACCCGTGGGCAGACGGTGACCTTCCTATGGCGCTATGCTGGCTTCATCCATTCGGATGCAAGCAACCCCTTTGTGGATGTGTCCAAGGATGAATACTACGCCGATGCGGTATTATGGGCTGTTGAAAACGGCATTACAAACGGCACCAGCACCACACACTTTTCTCCTGATTCGTATTGCAGTAGAGGTCAGATAGTAACCTTCCTGTGGCGCTATATCGTTAATTAGCTAGGGAATGCAGATAAAAAGTTGGGATTTTGGTTCCTTTTTTTGATAAAAAATTTCTGTAACCCTGTATCTGCGCCATTTTGTGAGTAGTTCGAAATGGATAAATGACGAGAAATGTAGGCAATCATATTTTATTCCACACTACTCATATACCCACATTCCTACATAAAGTTAGCCTCCTCGTTGTTACGAGTGTCTTAATCGGCGCTCCAACTTCGGGGAGGCTTTTCTTTTCAGGCAATCGAAATCGTAGCAGGTAGAGTGTCTGTTTCGTTTGTATTTGGATCAGCATTGTTCATCCTTCCTGCAAACAAAAAAGAGCGGTCGAAATTGTTCCTCAATTTCGACCGCTCTTTGCATTTTTACCTGTAACCATAGTTTTCTGTACAGTTATGGCACAATGAGCGTTCAAATATACATAATATGCGAAAACCACCTGATGACATCCTCAAAAACGACGTATTTTTGAACGGGCTTTTCGGGGGCTAAAAAGCCGTATAAATGGCGATATCATCGGCAGAAATGCCGATGATATCTTTTTGCTATGTTTGGTTTGGTGCGGATGACGGGACTCGAACCCGTACGGCCGTGGGCCACTAGCACCTCAAGCTAGCCAGTCTACCAGTTCCAGCACATCCGCGAATGCAGACAGTCTAAGAAAGACTGCCTGATTATTATAGCGGGACGGCACAGGTTTGTCAACCGTATTTTTCCGGCCTTTCCCGAAAGTAAAAATAAAAAAGCGAAAAAAGGGGGTTGACATTTCCTATGTCCCATGGTAATATCTTTCTTGCGCTGAAACAAAAGCGCAATGTCAAATGCGCGAGTGGTGGAATTGGCAGACTCGCTAGATTCAGGTTCTAGTGTGCATTACGCACGTGCGGGTTCAAGTCCCGCCTCGCGCACCAAGAAGAAACCCCGGAACTGCAATAGTTTCGGGGTTCTTTTTTGCCTTTTAGGGATTGATTTTCACTTTAATTTTCCCTTTACAGGGTCGAAACGGTCTTTATGTAGGCATCCATGCGGGCTGTGCTGTCCTTTTTCATCTGTTCTGTAACGTGGGCATATACATCTAGGGTAAATGCTGCAGTAGCGTGGCCCAGGCTCCCTTGCACCGTCTTGATATCATCCCCGGAGCGGATAGCAGCCACGGCGTAGCTGTGCCGTAGATCGTGGAAGCGGGCATCTGGGCGGCCAATGGAATCAGCCAGCTTCTTGAAGTGGAGGTAAACTGTCTGAGCGGACAGGTTATGTCCCAATTCATCGGTGAACACAAGCCACAAGCCCTCCCAGAGTGCTCCGGCTTGCAGCCGCTGCTCTGCCTGCCGGGCTCGGTGCTTCCTCAAAAGGTCCATAGCGGCGCCGGCGGGGGTGATGATGCGCCCCTTTCCGTTCTTTGTGGAAACCAGGTGATAAGCGCCCGTATCGCCGCGCTCCTTCTGGAGCAGCTTGCTGATCGTGACCGTTCCCCGCTTGAAATCCACACAGTCTCACGTGAGGCCCAGCACCTCCCCCCTCACTCATACTTGTGAAGAGAGGCATTGGACGGAAACCAAACCATATCAAAGCGCCGCGCCTGAGCCCCAGGCTTCGCGCACCCACCGCCCCCCGGGCGCATACCCTATGGGCAGGAGGGATCTTATGGAACAGAAACGGCTTGACTTATATACGTTCTCCGAGCGTCAGCTCATATTACTCAACACCTGTATCAATGCGTGGCGGGGGAGCACCTTCTGGGCCCTCATGTATATGCAGAGCCGGCTGTTTCACGCGGAAAACGTGGACAGCATCTACCAGGAGCTACAGGCCCAGCCCGCCCAGTACGACGAGATCATGGAGCGCTACTACGGCATCCAGCTCATTGTCGGCGCCGCGGCGGCAGGCTCTCCGCTCTACCGCTACTACGCTGCTTATCTGGACTCGCTGGACGCGCGGCAGCGCAGCCAGACTGAGCGCATCCGCCGCCAGTGGCTGGACCTCAACCGGCTCACCGCCGCCCAGCTGTCCGAGCTCAACCCCCACTGGGACGCCAGTCTGTGGAGCAGCATGTTTGTCCAAAATACCACTCTGCTCTGCGATGCCGCCGACCAGGATCTGCTGGGCGATTACCACGCCATCAGCGAGTTCTACCTGCTGCTGGACCAGCTCGCCCGCGAGATGGGCGAGTACATGAGCGTGGGGATCATCCGGCAGTTTCACATTTCCTAGTCCGCGGGCCGCCCGCACTCCGAGCAGACGGGAGATCACCCCGCCGCAGGCGCAGGTCCACCGCCTCCGCTGCCCGGCCAGAAGGGCCTCCGCCTCTCCCGCGGCGGCCCGGCGTCCGGTCTCCGCCCGGCCGCCCACCTGCACCTCGACGTCCTCCGACGCTGCGGCCAGGCGGCTGAGGATCTCCGGGGGCTTACCCATCTTCTCCTCCTGGACAAAGCGGTTCTCCACCCTGGTGGCCAGTAGGTCAGCGCCCCATTGGATGTACCGGTGGCCGCCTCCTCCGGGATGGCGTACAGGAGGCGAAGTTGCGGCAGTGGGCTACGGCGCAGGGGGGTGCACATGTTCTGTTCCCATACCCCCGACGCCGCAGCGCTCCGACAGGCGGGTGACCTCCCCCTCGTTCTGCACCGCCTGC
This sequence comes from Lawsonibacter celer, assembly GCF_014281125.1. Taxonomy (GTDB): domain Bacteria; phylum Bacillota; class Clostridia; order Oscillospirales; family Oscillospiraceae; genus Lawsonibacter_B; species Lawsonibacter_B celer. The sequence goes on from NZ_JACOEA010000001.1 coordinate 156,077, forward strand.
TCCAGGGCAGCCAGAGACCGGACGGGCAGCAGGATGTCCAGCAGGCCGGTGCTCACCGCCTGGGCCTCCTCAATCAGGCTTTGGAGCTGGCGCAGTTCCCGGATCTTCGCCTCTAGTTCGTTGGTGCTCATGGTGTTGACTTGCTTGCAAAATAAAACAGACGGCATCGAACATCCGGCACCGTCTGGCTATGTCTATGTACTTATTTCACCTTTGGGAGCAGGAACTTGATTACGTTCCCACACTCTTCCGCCCATTCCAGAAGGGCCTTTACTCCGCTGCGGCCTTCCTCGTTGGATTCCTCCAGGTTGTCAACCGCTCAATAATTGGCTGTAGTTTCTGGTCTAACTTCTCGTCCATCATCTGGCCGATAGCTTCAAGCAATGCTCTTTCATCCATCAGTATCGCCCCTTGTCCTGATTATACGGTGTCGGGTATTTGGTTGTCAAGGTTCATTCGGGACCCCGCGTCGTTCTGGAATGTTGGTGAAGCTCCTGGGCCACCGCACCAGTATGCCATTCGCAGGTTCAGGAAGTTTCGTTTCCTGTCCCTCTGGCTGATTATAGTATAATATATCGTACCCAATATATCGATCCGTATTATAAACAAATACTGTACCCCAATATGTACATAATATATATTGTACCCAATAGAAAATATGCTATAATAATACCATATTAGAGGCGGTGTCGGTATTTTTACCGGCCACGGAAAGGAGGGGAAGGCGTGACAGTATTGAATGAGCCCCGCTTTTCGAACATTTTTGTTGAAAAGCGGGGTTTGTCATGTCCTGAGATCCTTGTAACTACAGGGGATCTCTATTTTTTTGTTTGAGAGCAACCAAACAGAGAAAAGTCCCTAAAGCGACCAGCTGAACATTTTCAAAAAGCCTCTATGAGAACACCGCTTTTTCATATCCTGCTAGACGGAATGTATAGCGCATTATTTTGCATCTTCTGCTGGATGTAATATAATGCACCTGCCAGTACGGGCGGTCAGATCAGACTTCGTTTGGCTCTTGATTAAAAAGCGAGCGGCATCGTACCTGCAGGTATGGATGCATATTTTCCGGGAGAAGCACCATCAGCCCCTCGTCACCCTGACACTGTGGCACACGGACACGACGGCACAATGACTGCGCTCGTAGTCAATGTGTAAGTGTGTTTCTCTGTGGCTGTGTCAGGCGGTTAGGCGTTGGGCCAAAGAGAACATACTGTTTGAGAAGTTGGATTTGTGCTGGTGTCAATATTAGGATATAAGGCTGTAATATTGTCGATGTTATTGACGGATGAGAAGTCCCCTCATTTTTGGGGACAATAATAACAAGAAGGTAGATTCCGTAAAAAAAGCGGACAAGCCGAGTGCTGTCATTAACATCAATGTCTACGGTGATAATAAACAAGGTTTCCATAGCTTTGGCAGATAGGCGGCGCATCGAAATGCGCACTTCTTTCGAAACCTGAAACGGGCGCGTCTTTTTCGGCAGCCAAACACAGATCGGAGCAAGCTCTGTATCGCTTGCTCCGACCTTTTTCAAAGGGCAGCGCGCGCCGGCCCTGTGGGCCGATTGGTCAAAAAAGACACGATATCTGTCGTGTCTTTTTTTGTGTCGTCCGGTGGGGATTGTTTACAAATTATTGATAGACAATATCGTCTAAATGTTGTACCATTCTAAAATAGACGATATCGTCTATAATTGAAAGAAGGAACTGTGTATGGATGTCTTGATGGGAATTATACGGCTGCTGGTCACAATTATGATTGCGTTTTTGGCTGGAAAGCTTGTTTCCAGGCTGAGGCTGCCCGCCATATTGGGCTGGCTGATAACCGGAATGGTGATGGGGCCCTATGCGGTGAATCTGCTGAGTAATGCAGTTTTAAACGCATCCTGGTTTGTGGTGACGGAAAAACTGCTGGAATGCACGGTGGGACTGATGATCGGAACAGAGCTGATCTGGCGGCAGATGAAAAAGGCGGGAAAACAGATCCTGGTCACAACGGTGACAGAATCCTTAGGGACCTTCCTGGTGGTCAGCCTGGTCTTTGGGATTCTCTTCCGGGTGAGCGGCATTCCGATTTATCTGGCCTTTGTATTCGGAGGGATTGCCCTGGCCACGGCCCCGGCGCCCTCGCTGTCCATTGTCAACGAGATGAAGACCTCCGGGCCGGTGACAAGAACCCTGATTCCCATGGCGGCTTTGGACGATCTGGTGGGGGCGCTGGTATTCTTCCTGGTGATCGCGCTGGTGTCGGCAAACCTATCTGCCCAGGACATTTCCGTTGCGGCCGTCCTGCTTCTGGTCTTTCTTCCGGTTCTGCTGGGGATTGTCACCGGTGCGCTGGCCGGCCTGATAATGCGCCATACGCATACTGCGCGGAGCACGCTGGCTGCCATGCTCCTGATGCTGCTGGCATCGGCGGGGCTGGGCTTTTTCATCAACAGCCTACTGCCCACTCCGGTGCTGAATTTTATGCTGATTGGTATGGCATTCTCCACGGTGTTTGCCAACATGATTACGCAGGAGCAGCTGGATCAGATGATGCGGGTAATGAATCCTGTGATCGGTTTTGCCCTGATTGTAGCCATCCTCAATATCGGTGCGCCGCTGGATTATCACCTGATCTTCGGCGCCGGGGCGTATACGGCGGTCTACATCATTGCCCGGGCGGCGGGGAAATACAGCGGCGCCTACTTTGGGGGCGCAGTCACCCATGCGCCCAGGAGCGTCAAGCGCTATCTTGGCTTTACCCTGCTGCCCCACTCCGGGGTATCCCTGGTCTTTACCGGCATCGCGGTATCCGTTTTGAGCGGGCCGGCTCCGGAGTACGCCTCTATTGTTCAAGGCACCATTGCCGCAGCGGCGGTCATCAATGAAATCATAGCGGTTTTTATGGCGAAAAAGGGATTTGAATGGGCCGGAGAGCTGCATAAAGCAGAGGAGGCGTCGGCGGCATGAGACAGCAGGAGCGGCAGGAGCGAAGCAGACAGCTGATTGCTCAGGCGGCGCTGGAGGAGTTCGGAAGCGCCGGCTATGACGCGGTTACGATGGATGGAATCTGCGCTGGCCACGGGATATCGAAAGGCATGATGTATCACTACTACGCCAACAAGGACGAACTGTTCCTCTCCTGCCTGGAGACAATTTTTCAGGCGCTGGGGGCCTATATTGGGCAGGAGACGGAGAACCTGGCCGCATTGCCCGCCTGTGACGCAATCAAGGCGTTTTTTCTGCTCCGGGAGTCCTTTTTTCAGGAACGGCCCCGGGAGAAACGCATGTTTGAGGACGCCATGCTTCGTGCGCCCAGCCGTTTGTCCGGGCGGATTCAGGAGCTGCGGCGGCCGCTCCGGGAAGAAAATGACCGGTTTCTGCAGCAGACGATTGCGCGTATGACACTGCGCAGGACGCTGGACGAGCAAAAGGCGGCGCGCTATCTAAACAGCGTATATACGGTGTTTTGGACCATTACGGAGCAGTACTGCGCGGAAAGCGGAGCGGACGACCTGCACTCCATGCTGACGTCGGCGGAGGAGATCCTGGATATGGTGGCGTTTGGAATGGTTCAGCAGAGTGATTCGGAGAGCTCTGTGCCCTAAGGCGGCACAGAACTCTCCGCGCGCTCTTTTTCGCGCAGGTTTGCTTTTCTGAAAAAATTTAAGATAGCCCTTGCAATTTGGAAAGGGATGCTCTACAATAAAACGCGACAATTTAATAATGGGAGAAGAAGTTATTTTGTTGTAACGCTGTTTTACAAAACAGCGGAAGGAGAATCGGCAATGAAAAAACGGATTCTTGCAGTTTTCCTGGCGGTGGCCGCTCTGACGGGTTCACTCAGCGCGTGCAGCGGAGGAACCACGACACAGACCCCCACCCCCAGCGACGAAACTACACCTTCTTCCGGGGCGGACCACGGCAATGAGATCACCGTGGGGATCGCCCAGGACCTGGACGATAGTCTTGACCCGTATCAAATGACGGCCGCAGGAACTAGAGAGGTCATGTTTAACGTCTTTGAGGGGCTGGTAAAGCCCGACTCGGACGGAAACTATGTCGACGCAGTGGCTTCGGAACACAGTGTTTCGGAGGACGGGCTGACCTATACCTTCACGCTGCGTGAGGGTGTGGTCTTTCACAATGGCGCCCCCTGCACTGCAGACGACGTACTCTACTCCTTTGAAACCTGCGCCGCTACCTCGGTGACTTCCGCCGTGGTAGAGGCGCTTTCTGCTGTCACGGATACGAGTGTGGACGGAAACCAGATCGCAATGACCCTGGCGGCCCCCAACCCGGATTTTCTCAGCTATGTGGCCAGCGTCTACATTGTTCCCAAGGACTATGCGGACCAGGCCACCCAGCCCGTAGGAACCGGCCCCTTCCGGTATGTCTCCCGCAGCGTCCAGGAGAATGTAATTCTGGAGCGTAACACAGACTACTACGGCAAGGGCGCCAGCCTGGACAGGGTGACCTACAAGATCTATGAGGACAACACCGCGCTCTTTACCGCGCTGGACAGCGGCTCTCTGGATCTGGTGGCCCACCTGTCCGTGGACCAGGTGAACAACCTGTCCAACGGCTACACCGTGCTGGAGGGGACCATGAACCTGGTGCAGGCCATCTACCTGAACAACGCCGTGGCCCCCTTTGACAACGAGAAGGTGCGTCAGGCCCTGTGCTACGCGGTGGATGTGGATGCTATGCTGGAGCTGACGGCCGAGGGGCACGGCACCAAGGTGGGCTCCTCCATGTACCCGGCCTTCACCAAGTACTTTGACCCCAGCCTGGCCGATGCCTATCCCCATGACGTGGAGAAGGCCAAGGCCCTGCTGGCCGAGGCGGGCTATCCGGACGGGTTTACCTTCACCATCAAGGTGCCCAGCAACTACGGCCCCCATGTGGCCACCGCGGTAGTGCTGGTGGAGCAGCTGGCCCAGGCGGGGGTGACCGCCCAGATCCAGCAGGTGGATTGGAACACCTGGCTGACCGACGTGTACACCAACCGGGACTTTGAGGCCACAGTGGTTGGCTTTGACTCCAGCACGCTGAATGCCAGCGGCATGCTGGCCCGCTGGGTGAGCGACAACGACAAGAACATGATCAACTATAACAACCCCGAGTACGATCAGGTTTTTGCCCAGGCGCAGAGCACGGTGGACGACGGGGAGCAGACGGCTCTCTACAAGCAGTGCCTGAGCATCCTCAGCCAGACCGCCGCCAACGTCTATCTCCAGGCCCAGGCCGACTTTGTGGCCATCAATCCCAAACTGGAGGGCTTCACCTTCTACCCCCTTTACGTCATTGACATGTCCAAACTGTCTTTCAAGGCATAAGGACACAACCTGAAAGAGAGGAGGCGGGGAGAATGAAATATGCCGCGAAAAAAGTTCTTACTCTCATTATTACATTGTTCATTGTTTCGCTCCTCGCCTTCCTCGCCTTTCAAATTATTCCGGGCGACCCCACCACCAAGCTGCTGGGCACCGAGGCCACTGAGGCGGCCAAGGAGGCCCTGCGGGCCGAGCTGGGCCTGGACCGGCCCGTACTGGTGCGCTACTGGGACTGGCTGACCGGTTTTTTAACCGGCGACATGGGCACCAGCTACAGTTATCATATGCCGGTGTCCGATATGATCGGGCAGAAGCTGCCCATCACCGCCCTTCTGACGGTGATTTCCTTCTTTTTTACCGTTGTACTCTCCATCCCGCTGGGCGTGCTGGCGGGCAGCGTCCGCAGCCGGGCGCTGGACAGCTTCTTTACCGCCCTGGACCAGGTGGTGATGAGCATCCCCGCCTTCTTTATCGGCATTCTTGCCTGCTATATCTTCGGCATTGTGCTGCGGGTTTTCTCGCCGGGGGACTTTGTGTCCTATACCGAGGACTGGGGCCGGTGCATTTCCTATCTGATCCTGCCAGCCCTGTCCATCGCCATCCCGCGCATCGCCATGACGGTGAAAATGCTGCGGGGGGCAATTCTCAACGAGCAGGGGCAGGACTACGTGCGCACTGCCCGGAGCCGGGGCAACAGCCGCCGGGCGATCCTCTCCCGGCATGTGCTGAAAAACGCGCTGATTCCGGTGATTACCTTCCTGGCGGTGTCCGCTGCCGAGATCATGACGGGCACCATCATCATCGAACAGGTCTTTACCATTCCGGGGATCGGCCGGCTGTTGCTGGCCAGCATCTCCAACCGGGACTTCCCGGTGGTGCAGGCCATTGTGGTCATTCTGGCGGCGTGGATCGTGATCGTCAACTTTGCGGCCGACCTGCTCTATCAGCTGGCAGACCCCCGTATCCGGCTGAGATAGGGGGCCTTTGAATATGAAAAAAACAAGGAATTCCTTTCTCTATATCGGCGGCTTCCTCAGCGCCGCCATGGTGCTGCTGATTCTGGTGGGCTATTTCTGGACCCCGTACAGCCCCACGGCCATGGATCCGGCGGCCAAGTTCGCGCCGCCCTCTCCGGCGCATCTGCTGGGGGGCGACAACTACGGCCGGGATATTTTCAGCCGGGTGCTCCAGGGGGCGGGCACCTCCTTCTTCATCGCCGTGTGCGTGGTGGCCATTGGGTGTGTGTTCGGCATTCTCATCGGCAGCCTGTGCGGCTATTACGGCGGCGTCCCCGATCTGATCCTCACCCGGGTGTGCGACGCCATCACGGCCTTTCCCGCCATTCTGCTGGCGCTGGTGATTATCAGCGTGGTGGGCAGCGGAACCCATAATATCATCCTGGCCCTGGGCATCCTGTTCATCCCCAGCTTCGCGCGCATTGTGCGGGGGGAGTTCGCCCGGTGCCGGGAGCTGAATTATATCAAGAGCGCCAAGCTCATGGGAGCGGGGGACGCGAGTATTCTCTTCCGCCATATCCTGCCCAACACGCTGCCGGTGCTTCTGCCAGCCATTACCATCGGATTCAACAACGCCATTCTCAGCGAGGCCAGCATGAGCTTTCTGGGCATTGGCATACAGCCCCCCTTTGCCAGCCTGGGCTCCATGCTCAACGAGAGTCAGACCTATCTCCAGTCCGCGCCCTGGTACGCCTTGGGCACCGGCGGGGCCATTGTGCTGCTGATTCTGGGCTTCAGCTTGCTCAGCGAGGGCCTGCAGCAGCGGCGCCGCCGCGTGTAAAAAAGGGGGGAAAAGAGCATGGCGGCTTTATTAGAGGTGTCGGACCTGCGGGTCCATTTTCACAGCGCGTCTCCCGAGCGCTGGGCGGTGGACGGGGTGTCCTTCTCCATGGAGGAGGGGGAAATCCTGGGCCTGGTGGGGGAGAGCGGCAGCGGGAAGACCGTCACGGCCATGAGTGTCAGCGGCCTGCTGCCCCGGGACCAGGCCCAGGTGGACGGCAGCATCACCCTGGGGGGGCGGGAGCTGCTCCAGTGTTCGGAGGCGGAACTGCGCTCCATTCAGGGCAGCGACCTGTCTGTGATCTTCCAGGAGCCCATGACCAGCCTGAACCCGGTGCTGCGCATCGGCCCCCAGGTGGAGGAAAGCCTGCGGGTCCACCAAAAGCTCTCCCGCGAGGAGCGACGGCGGCGCGCCCTGGAGGCCATGGCCCAGGCCGACCTGCCAGACCCGGAGGCCCTGTGCCGCAAGTATCCCCACGAGCTCTCCGGCGGCATGCTGCAGCGGGTAATGATCGCCGCAGCTATTGTGAGCAGGCCCAGGCTGCTGCTGGCAGACGAGCCCACCACCGCCCTGGACGTGACGATCCAGGCCCAGATCCTGGAGCTGCTCCGGCGGCTCAACCGGGAAAATCACATGGGCATTCTCTTCATCAGCCATAACCTGAACGTGGTACGCAAGCTGTGCGCCCGGGTGGCTGTGATGCAGGGGGGACGCATTGTCGAGGCCGGGCCGGTGGAGGAGATTTTCCGCAGCCCCAGGCACGCATATACCAAGCGGCTCATTGCCGCCATTCCTTCACGGGAAAGAAAGCTCACCTGAAAGGAGGACGACCGACGTGGCAGAACCGGTGCTGGAGGTGCGCCATCTCAACAGCTATTACCGGGTGGATCGCTCCCCCTTCCGCAGCCGGGAGGCGCGCCGGCAGGTGCTCCATGACGTGAGCTTTACCATTGAACGGGGGGAGATTGTGGGCCTGGTGGGGGAGAGCGGCTGCGGCAAAACCACCCTGTCCCGCACCATCCTGGGCATGCTCCCCGGCTATGACGGGGAGATCGTCCACCACTCAAGCCGGCCTCAGATGGTTTTTCAGGACCCCTTCAGCAGCCTGAACCCAGCCCGCACTGTGGGCTGGATCCTGGAGGAGCCCCTCCGGGCCGCCGGAGGGATGACCGCGCCGGAGCGGAAGGCGGCGGTGCTGGCCATGCTGGAGCAAATCGGCCTGGGGGAGGAATTTGCCTCCCGGAAGCCCTGGGAGCTCTCCGGCGGCCAGCGGCAGCGGGTGTCCATCGCTGCCGCCGTCATCACCCACCCCCGGCTCATCATCGCAGACGAGCCGGTGAGCGCCCTGGACGTGACCATTCAGGCCCAGATCCTCCAGCTGCTGGTGGATCTGAAGAAGCAGTACGACCTGAGCTATCTGTTCATCAGCCACGATCTGAACGTGGTCTATCAGATCTGCAGCCGTGTGCTGGTGATGAAGGACGGGCGCATTGTGGAGGAGAACACGGTGGACGAGCTCTTCGACCACCCCCGGCACCCCTACACCAGGCAGCTGCTGGCCGCGGCGGAGTAAAGCCGAAAAAAACAGCCAGAAAGCGCCCGGATGCATCCGGGCGCTTTTTTTCGACGGGCGCAACAACACCGGCATCTCAGGGATGCCGGCGTTGTTTGGAGGGGAAGGCGCAGGGCTCCTCGCCCCGGAATACGCGCCCCAGGCCGCGCCAATGGCGGGAGAGCATCAGCAGGGCGGCGGAGAGGGCCAGCAGTCCGGCCTCCGCGCCGTAGGCGCCAAAGGCCAGAGGGACAAAGAGGGCGGGGATGACCGCCGCCCCCAGGGGAAGCCATCCCGTGGCCAGGGTAACCGCCAGCCCGGCCAGACAGGCCAGACCGCCCCACAGCGGGGAGAACAGGATGAGAAAAGCACAGGTGACTGCCACCCCCTTTCCCCCGCGGAAGGAGCGCCAGAAGGGGAAATTGTGGCCCAGAGCGGCCCCCAGCCCGGCGTACAGGGTGGACAGGGGGCCGGGGCAGAGCAGATGGGCCAGGGCACAGGACAAAGCGGTTTTGGCAATGTCGCCCAGCAGTACCACCGCGCCCCACCGGAGGCCCAGCTGGCGGCCGATGTTGGCCATACCGGGATTTCCGGAGCCGATGGCGGCGGCGCTGCCGCCGGTGCGGCGGAGGGCCACCAGCTCGGCCGTGAGAAAACAGCCGCAGCCATAGCCTAGCAGTAGTGCCGGCAGTTGATACAAGAAAATCGCCCCCTAAAAATTCATTTGGGGCTAACATGCCCGGGCGGGCAGCGTTTTATTCCCCGTCCCGGGCATGCTCCGGCGCGCGGCCCTGCGTCATGGCCTGGTGCTCCCGCAGCAGCTCGTCCCGCAGTTGCACGGAGGTCCACTTCAAATTGGTGGGCGTGAGCACGGCCTTGAGAGGCACCGGGGGGAGCTTGGCCCGGCGGAAGCCTTGGAGCAGGGCGTCCACCTGCGCCGAGGTAAAGCCCGCCAGCAGCAGCATCTCCTCGGAGAAGCCGGGATCGCCGTCCTCCGGAGGCGGCGCGCCGCCGGTCAGGTCCTCCAGCGTAAGAGTGTGGGCCTGGGGCGGCACCAGCTTTGTGCGGATGCCCAGAGGCAGGCACATGCGCCGGAGCCTGGAGCCCCTGGGTGTGTCCAGATTGTAGAGAAAGAGCACGGGAGCGCCCATAGCAAACACCGCTTTCTGTAGGAAGAGATACCTTGATTGTAGAAGAAATGTGTCCATCTGTCAACCGGTTGCCTTTCTGGAAGAGATAGACTAAAATAGGCTTATAGCAAAATGGGAAAACGGGTACAATGAGCCCGACGGGAGGGATCACCCATGAAAATTGCAATTGTGACCGGGGCGTCCTCCGGCCTGGGGCGGGCCTTTGTCCGCCAGCTGGACCGGGAAGGCGGACTGGACGAGATCTGGGGCGTGGCCCGCCGGGCGGGGCGGATGGAAGAGCTGGCGGCTGAGCTGAACACCCCCATGCGGGCACTGGCGCTGGATCTGGTGAAGCCGGAGAGCATCGAGGCGCTGAAGGACCGGATGGAGGAGGAACAGCCGGATGTCCGGGTGCTCATCAACGCGGCGGGGTTTGGAAAATTCGGCACCTATGCGGATATGACGCTTCCGGAAACCAGCGATATGATTGATCTCAACTGCAAAGCGGCAGCCAATCTGACCGCCGCCGTGATCCCCCACATGGGCCGTGGCGGCCGCGTCCTGGAGATCTGCTCCTCTGCGTCCTTCCAGCCCCTGCCTGGCTTCAATGTGTACGCTGCCACCAAAGCCTTCCTGCTCCACTACAGCCGAGCCCTGCGATGGGAGGTGGCCCCGCGGGGCATCTGCGTTACAGCGGTGTGCCCAGGGTGGATCAAGACCGAGTTTATGAAGGTGGCAAGGGATACCGCCAATGGCAGGACCGTGCGCCACTATCCGTTTGCCCTCCGGCCGGAGACGGTGGCCAGCCGCGCTTTGCGGGACAATCGGTTGGGCATGGCCGTGACCACCTGCAGCCTGCCCTCTCTGGTACAGCGCACGGCCAGCAAGTTTTTGCCCCACTGCTTTATTATGGCCTGCTGGGAGGGACTCCGGCGCATTTAGGAGATCAGACAGAAAAAGGCCCGCCCCGGCAGCTGCCGGGGCGGGCCTTTTTTATTCGTGTGCTTCAGCTATCTGAGCGGAGGTCCCGTTCAGATAGCGCACCACGCCCTCGGCGATCCCCTGGGCCAGCTTGCCCTGGTAGGTCTCGTCACACAGGCGGGCGAGCTCCTCACTGTTGGACATGAAGCCGGTCTCCACCAGCACGGCGCACATCTCCGTCTCCCGCAGGACCACGAAGTCGGCGCTGCGTACCCCCCGGTCGATGCCGCCGGTGATCTGGCACAGGGGCTTCTGAATGGCTTCGGCCAGGCGCTTTCCGCGGTTGCTGGAGGGGTGATAGTAGGTGTAGATGCCCTGATAGGTGGGCACCGTGCCCGAGGCGTTGCAGTGGACACTGACAAACAGGTCGGCCCCTAAGTCGTTGGCAATATATGCCCGGTCATAGATGTCCAGCGTTATGTCCTCCTCCCGCAGGAGCACCACGTTGTAGCCGCGGGCCACCAGCTCATCCCGCAGCTTCAGAGAGATCGAGAGGGTGAGATCCTTTTCCTGCACGCCCTCGTAAACGGCGCCGGGGTGGATACCCCCGTGGCCGGGATCCACCACAATGGTGGACTTGGACGGATCAATGGGGGTGGAGGGGGTAAAGTCTGTGCCGCCTTCTTCGCTCTTATAGGCGGTGAGGAGCACCCCGTCAGAGCGGCCGGACACTGTGATGTTTTTGGCATAGGTGACGCCCTTTTTCAGATCAAGCACCACACGCACGGAGTGCTCATAGCCATAGCCCAGGTCATTGCCATGCTGGGCGTAGCGCACGGAGGTAATGAAATCGTTGTCCACCGTGATGGTGTGGGTCAGGTGGTCGGCGTCCGGCATCTGCGTACCCAGAACATCCACCACCAGGCGGTCGCCCAGGTCCAGCACCTGGTATTTGGGGGTGTGGTCGGTGACGATCTGCACCGTCTGGGCGTCCGAATCGGAAATGATGTCCGTGACCAGGCCTAAGTCCGGAAGGCCGGGCTCAGGCTCCGGCGTGGGCTCCGGCTCGGGCTGCTCGGTAAGGATGGTGGCGGTAAAGGTGGCATTGTCCCACTCCACCTGTGCGCCCAGCTGTTCTGAGACAAATCGCAGGGGGACCATGGTGCTCTCCTTGCCCTGGTACTTCACCACCCCGGCGGGTACGCCGCCCGGCAGCTCCACGCTTTGCCCGTTGACCAGCGCCGTGGCGGAACCCAGGGTGAGAACAATGGTGTCCTCCTCCCGCAGCAGGATGACCTGACGGTTTTCCGAAACCCAGAGCACCTGCGCGCCCAGCTGCTCCGCTACCAGCCGTACGGGGACCAGCGTCCGCCCGTTGCCGCCCGGGACGGGGTATTGAACCAAGGCGGGCACATCGCCGGGGGAGAGGCTGCTGCCGTTCAGCGTCAGGGCCACCAAGTCGGCGTCTGTCAGGTTTTCATAACGCCCGGCCGACTCGCTGTAGAAATAGACCGAAATACTGCCGCCCGGTCCCGCGGCAGAGGCGAAGGTCAGCGTTCCCAGCAGCGAGGACAGCAGGGCAAATAAAAGCAGAAAAGAGAGTGCCTTTTTCATAGAGATTCCCCTTATCTCAATCAATACCCTGCTATTCTACCGGATTCGACAGGCCGCGTCAATGGATAAGAGGGAAAAGGTTGACATAAATTTATGGAAGAGGGGGGAGTGGCCCTGGTCGGCTCAGAATGTGTTTTGATGCGGAATGACATGCGGCACAATCCGCCGCATAGATATAGACAAATGGAACCATACGGCGGGAGGGAGCGCAGTGGAGGAACGATATGCCCTGGCCGGCGGCCGCGGATGGCTGCGCGTTCGGGAGGAGGGCGGCAGAGCCATATGCCAGGCGGAGATGGAGGACGACCACCGAGGGCTGTATAAGGTTTGGCTGCTGCATGGGGAGCGGAGGATGCTTCTGGGCGCAATGATTCCGGAAAAAGGAAAACTCCGCCTCTCCCGCGCCCTGAGTCTGGACGACCTGTACCACAGAAAGCTGTGGCCCCCCTCCGGCGGAGCGGCGGAGCTGACCTATGCTGCCCGCCGGGAGGAAATTCGGGAGACGCAGCCGCCTGCGGGGTGGGTGCGGGAGCGCTGCCCGGGCCGTCTGCTGGGCGACCGCCTGCTGGCGCGGTCGGCGCAGCAGCTGTCCGGTGTGCTGCTGAAAAAGACCCGGAGCGGATTCCACCTGGCGCTCCCCTATGGGAGCGGCCGCGCGTTTGGGCTGACGCCGCTGTTTTGCTTTGCCCGCCCGGCCACTCTGGATGGAGAGACTTACATGATTTTTTCCTTCAATGAGCAGGGTTGCCCGATTTTTCCGCATAAAGACGAAAGCCCTGGAGAGACTAATGGCGTAATTCAGAAAAAGGAGTGAGTACGCCATGGCAAATCTGACCACCAAGGAGCTGGACAGCCTGTCCGATCAGCTGGATTTTGAAAAGGTGCTCTGCTGCAAATATCAGGCGGCGGCCCAGGAGTGCACGGAATCCGACCTGAAGGCCTGCTTCCAGAAGTACGCCGACCAGCACAAGCAAAATTTCAACTGCCTGCTCAACTACCTGAAGTAAAAGGAGGAACGTCTCATGAACGACCAGGAACGTATGACAGATCTGATTCTCGCGGAGAAAAAGATGAGTTCCAACTATGATACCTTTGCCTCTGAGTGCGTCAACGTCCAGCTGCGGGACGAGTATCTGAAGATCTTCCAGCAGGGACACCAGACCCAGACCGAACTGTTCAAGACTGCCCAGGCCAAAGGCTGGTATCAGGTGGAGCAGGCCCCGGCCAGCAAGGTGAGCACCGCCTACACGAAATTCAGCAATCAGGCGCCCCAGTAAAAGACCGGGAAGGCCGCGTTCCGATGGGAGCGCGGCCTTTGCGTTGCGATCAGGGCGCAGTTATGGTATCATAAAACCATATCTAGACCCGGAGCCAACCAAAGAGAAAAGGGAGACGTTTTTATGGGCAAGTATTTGCTGGCGCTGGACCAGGGAACCACCAGCTCGCGGGCCATTCTGTTCGACGCGGCGCAGAATATCGTCGGCCTGTCGCAGAAGGAGTTCACGCAGCTCTACCCCAGAGAGGGCTGGGTGGAGCATGACGCCATGGAAATCTGGTCCAGCCAGTACGCGGTGATGATGGAGGTCATCGCCAAGACCGGCGTCAGCGCTGGGGAGATCGCGGCGATCGGCATCACCAATCAGCGGGAGACCACCGTGGTATGGGATCGGGAGACCGGCCGGCCCATACATAATGCCATCGTCTGGCAGTGCCGTCGCACTGCGGAAATGGTGGACGCCCTGCTGGCCGACGGGCTGGGGGAGCATATCCGGCAGACCACCGGCCTAATTCCGGACGCCTATTTTTCCGCCACCAAGATCAAGTGGATCCTGGACCACGTGGAGGGAGCCAGGGAAAAGGCATGTAAAGGAGAACTGCTGTTCGGGACGGTGGATACCTGGCTGCTGTGGAAGCTTACCGGCGGTGCGGCCCACGTGACCGACGTGACCAACGCCTCCCGCACTATGCTCTTTGATATCCACAGGCTGGACTGGGACGACACCCTGCTGCGCGTCCTGGAGATTCCCAGGGCCATGCTGCCCCGGGTGTGCTCCTCCAGCGAGGTCTACGGCTATACGGACATACAGGGGGCGAGAGTGCCCATCGCGGGCATCGCCGGGGACCAGCAGGCCGCCTTGTTCGGTCAGACCTGCTTTGAGCCGGGGGATGCCAAAAACACCTATGGCACCGGCTGTTTCCTGCTGATGAACACCGGAGACGCCCCCTGTGCCAGCCGCAACGGCCTGCTGACCACCATTGCCGTGGGACTGGGAGGAAGGGTGCAGTACGCCCTGGAGGGCTCAGCCTTTGTAGGCGGCGCGGTGATTCAGTGGCTGCGGGATGAGCTGCGCTTTTTCACCGAGAGCCGGGACGCGGAATATTACGCCCAAAAGGTGGAGGACAATGGGGGCGTGTACCTGGTGCCCGCCTTCACTGGCCTGGGCGCGCCCTATTGGGACATGTACGCCCGGGGGACCCTGGTGGGTCTGACCCGGGGCACCAAACGGGAGCATATCATCCGCGCGGCCCAAGAGTCCATTGCCTATCAGGTGGCCGACCTAGTGGGGGCTATGGAGCGGGACACGGGCCTGCCCCTGCGGCAGCTGCGGGCCGACGGCGGAGCCAGCCGGGACGGCTTTTTGATGCAGTTCCAGGCGGATATCCTGGACCGGGAGGTGTACCGCCCGGCCATTCGGGAGACCACAGCCCTGGGGGCTGCCTGCCTGGCCGGCTTGGCCACGGGGGTGTGGAGCGGCCCGGAGGAGCTCAAGCGGCTGCGGCAGCCAGGGACCTGCTTCCGGCCCGATCTGGCGCCGGAGCGCCGGGTACAGCTGCTGGGGCGCTGGCACCGGGCGGTGGAGTGCAGCCGCGGCTGGGCCTGCGGCGGGGCGGAATAAGTAAGACAGAGGACCCCTGACGTTTGGGCGTCAGGGGTCCTCTGCATTTTATGCGGATGGGACGGCGGTTTTGCGCCTGCGGCGCAAAACAAGCACTGTCAGCAGCGCCGCCAGAGCGGCAGCGCAAGGGAGCGCGATCACAATAGGAGAAGCGCCCGGATGGTTGACAAGCACCACCGTGCCGCTGGCGCCGGCGGTGAAAACCAGGTAGCTGCCGTCCCGGACCGCCTCTGTCGGTACCAGTGCTCCGGATTGCAGCAGGGCCACGCTCTGGTGGGGGTCCTCGGCCCGTATGCGGAGGGTGACCGTCTCCGGAAGGTCCTGGTCCGTGATCTGATAATCCCAGGCGCCGCCTTCCGCGCCCAGGTCCGTGCCCGGAAGATCGCCCATATGATCGGCGGCCGTCAGAACCGCGTCAGGGGAGAAGGCGCCCTCGGCCAACAGCATGGGCTGTGAACCGCCCGAGGAGATGGTGCGCACCGGGCTGGCGTACACCCCATCGACGACCAGACTGCGGGTAATGCGGGAAGCGTCAAACTCCGACCAGGCGCCGAACTGACCCTCCCGCTCCGGAAGCGGCGGAATCTGGTCCTCGTGCAGGGCGCCCGCATAGGGAACCTGACGGACAGCAACCTCCTGGCCGTCCACCCGGAAGGTAACCGTCAGATGCAGAAATTCCTCCGGAACCAGCTCCAGGGCGGAGAAGGCGTTCAGGTCCAGGGGCATCGCCTTTCCCTCATAGTTGACGGAGTCGACGCCGGAGAGTCCCTCATCCAGAAAGTAGTTGTTGCACACGGAGCCGTTGGCGCTGCCGGCGATGGCGCCAAGGCCCTCCCCGGCGCTGTCCGAGCGGGCCATGGACACACAGTCCTCTATGTCGTGTCCCTGGCCCGCGATTCCGCCCAGGAAATCCGTGCCCGTCAGATCGCTCTGGGCGGCACAGCGGCGGATCAGAGTCCGGGAGGCCCCGGCGATGCCGCCGCACTGTCCGCCGTCCGTGGCCTCCACGGCGGCGATGCTCACGCAGTCTAACACCGCGCCCACCTCCCCCCGGCCCAGGATCCCACCGGCGTAGCCGGTTTTGGCGGTGACCCCGCCCCGGTTGACGCAGCCGCGCAGGGTGGCGTGAAGCGCGGCGGTGGTGTCCACCAGCAGCTTTTCGCCGTCCAGCTCCAGATCCTGCTCCGGGTCCAGAGACAGCTCGGGAGAGAGCGTCCCCGCGATCCCGCCCACATTGGCATCTGCGGCGACAGCGCCCTTGTTGCGGGAGGAGACCACGCGGCCCATGGGGTAATCCTCTTCTCCAGAGAGATCCTCTACTGTCTTTTCCGGTGTGTCCATCAAGCCGGTCAGCGCGCTGCGCACACGATCGAGCTGACCGATGATATCCAGTGCGGTGGAGTGCAGGTCACGGTTGGCGTCCGCCGCGCCCTGGGTAAGACGGTCGATCTGCTCGCCCAGATCGGTCAGGTGTCCGTCCAGTTTATCCAGCCGGTCCTGGCCCTTTCCACTGAGCGTGTCGCCGTAGGCCTTGAGTACGTCCTCAATCAGATCCGTCTGGGTATGGATGGTTTTGAGAGATGTGTTGGCCGTGTTGGCAAAGGCGTCGGTATGAAGCTGGAGCTGTTTCATGGCCGTCTCCAGCTTCCCGGCGGCCCGGTTTACCTGTGTGCGGGCCGCCTGTGCGTCGTCTGAGGCGGAGGTGAGGATAAGATCCAGCTGTTCCCAGAGGGCGTTCAGGCAGGTTCCCATATCCCGCAGCGCGTCGGAGATGGCGGAGAGATGGGCGCCGGGGTCGATGGAACCGATGTCCCATTTATCGTAGGCGTCCCGAACGCCGTTCAGGTCCCCACTGCTCAGAGCGCTCAGCGCCTCGTTTAAAAAGTGCTCCAACCGGCTCAGATCGTCGGAAATGCCGTCCAGATGAGTTGTGATGGTTTTCCTGTCCTCGGTGATCCGCTCTTTGGCGCTGTCCAACGCCTCACAGGCCGCGTCTGCACCCCAGGACAGGGCGTCCCCCATGCTTCCAAATCCCTTTCGGAGCTGGGTAAGCTGTTCCAGAATGACGTCTGTGTCGCTGCCCGCCTTGGTGCGAAAATCCTCCAGTTCGTCCAGCAGGGAGCCCAGGGCGGTATTGATACTCTGTGCCGCCCCATAAATTTGGTCGGCGGAGGCCTTGGTGTCTGTGTTGAAGTCGGTGCCGGCTCCGTGAGCCGTGTCCCGAAGGTCGCCCAGCGTGCCATTGATCGCGGACAGATCGTCTGCCGAACTTCCGGCGGAATCGCTTACCTGATTGGCCAGACGGGTCATCAGTCCGGAGAGAACGGACAGCTCGTCGTCCAGCCGCTGCATGGGGGCCTCGCCATAGGAGAGGACCGTGTAGGGCTCCAGCTGGCCTACAATGCCGCCCACGTCCTTGCGCCCCCGGATACTGCCGTAGTTCTCGCAGCCCGCAATGCTGCCGTCCTGCAGCCCGGCGATGCCGCCCACGTTGTAGCCGGCGTGCGGATAGCCCACCTGGCCATAGTTGAGACAGCCCTCGATAGAGCCGGGATTGACTCCGGCAATGCCGCCGGTATGCTCTGCGTCCGGCTCGTCGCTGTCGTTGACCGTCCCACGGTTGGTGCAGCGGTCGATCAGCCCGTGGTTGCTGCCGGCAATACCGCCGGTACGGGTGACTCCGGTGACCTGGGCGCTGCTGACACAGGAGCGGATCACCCCGGTCTCTGTATTGACGCCCACCAGGCCACCCACATCTTCCTGACCCTCCACGGTGCCGGAGACGGCGACCGATTCAATCAGCCCCTCGTTCCGGCCGGCCAGCAGACCGACGCCGCATTTGGAGCCGCCGGGGGCCATCCAGCCCTCCAGATTTAGATTCTTGACCACGGCCTCCGCCTGGAGATAGCGGAACAGCCCCATATCCGAGCCCCTGCCCGCCCAGCTCAGGCCACGGATGGTATGCCCGCCGCCGTCAAAGGTGCCCTGAAAAACCGGAATCGGGGAGAAATCTATGCCCGTCAGGTCAATGTCAGCGGTTAGGACCACTCTTACTCCGCGGCTCCAGGTATCCGAGACGCAGGAGGCGGCAAGGTCCCGCAGCTGCGCCGCGCTGCCGATGGAGACGATGTTCTCCTCCGCCAGGGCGGGAGAGAGGGGGGAGAACGCCAACAGCAAAGCCAGCAGCAGAGCGAAAGAGCGTTTATATTGCAGTTTCATGGGTTGTCTCCTTCCTCATCCTCCAGCTCCAGTTCCTGATACTTGCTCTCGATCAGCGCATCCACGCTGCCCCGCATGACGCCTTTGAATTCGCCGTCTACAAAGCCGGACACATGGCCCCGCACATGGCCGTCCAGCCGCATGACGCCGTTGTGAAAGCGCTGTTTGCGGTCCCGGCTGAGGGTAAGGGCGGTGTGCTCGATAATCGTGTCGCCCAGCACCAGAAGCTGGGGCAGCACGGTCATAACCAGGATAATGGAGGTAAGCGTGCCCCGGCCCAATGTGGCGCCGATGGAGGAAATAATGGTGTCGGTGGAGATCTCACCGATGAGGAAGCCCGCCACGGTCATGATGGTGCCCGAGGTGAGCACGGTGGGGAATGCCTGGTTCAACGCCTCGATAGCTGCCGCCTGGGGCTTCATGCCCCGCTTCAGATCCATATAGCGGTTGGTGATGACAATGGCGTAGTCAATGGTGGCACCCATCTGGATGGCAGAGATAATGAGATAGCTCATAAAGAACAGGTTGGTGCCCGTCAGGTAGGGGAAGGAGAAGTTGATCCAGATGGAGCCCTGGATGGTAAGCACCAACAGCACGGGCAGACCGGCGGATTGGAAGGTAAAGAGCAAAATGACCATGACGAAGAGCACGGTGAGCACGCTGATCTTCAGATTGTCACCGGAGAAGGAGTCCGACAGGTCCCTGGCATTGGTGGAGTTGCCCACCAGTACCACATCATCTCCAAAGTAGTCGGCGGCAATGGCGCGGATGCTGTCCAGTAGGGCATAGGTCTCCTCGCCCTCCTCCGGCAGATCAGCGGTAAATACCAGCCGGGTCCAGTGCTCCCCCTGAAGCTGCTTCAGGCCCATGTCCAGGGTGTCCTGTAGCTCCTCTACCCGCTGGGCCTGGTCGCCGGTAAGATTGACCACACCCTTGTCTTTCTGCTCTAGGAGAAACTGGAAAATATCCAGCAGGGGAACGCTATAGTCGTCCGGGTCCTGAAACACGGCCCCATATTCCTCCACGGAAAGGCCGTATGCCTGGTAGAGCAGGCGGGAGAGCTCAATATCCACCCCGGCCAGCTCGGCAAACTGCCTGGGATTGGTCTTATCGGTGAGGTAGCGGCCGTCCTCCACCTCGATATTGGCAAGGCCCGTGGCCTCGGTAATCCCATCTAAGGCCTCCACACGGCGCAGGATGGAGCGCTCGCTGGCGTAGTCGCCCCTGGGCACCAGCACGGCGATGGTGTTGTGATAGCCGAAGGTGTCATTTACTTTGTCCAGCGCGATGCGGGAAGCGGGTTTATTGCCGGAATTGGTGGAGTTGGTGGAGAATACATAGTCACACCAGCTGGAAAAGAATATGGAGGCCACCATGACCACTGCGAAAAGGACGGGCAGGACAAAGCGCAGTTTCATGACCGCCTTGCCCCAGAAGCTGATGCGGGGCACAAAATTTTTGTGTCGGGTCTTTTCGATTTCCTTATTAAAGAGCATAAGCAGACCGGGCATCAGGAAGAACACCGTGAGCATGGAGCACACGATGCCCTTGGAGAGCACGATGCCCATGTCAAAGCCGATGCGAAACTGCATGAGCATCAGGGCCACCAGGCCGGAAATGGTGGTCAGGGAGGAGGAGGAGATCTCTACAATGGCCTTGGCCAGGGAAGAGATGTCGGCCTCCCTGGCGTCCAGAAATTCCCGCTCTTCCATATAGCGGTGGCAGAAAATGATGGCGTAGTCGATGGCCAGCGCCAGCTGGAGGACCACGGCGATGGCGTTGGTAATGAACGAAATGGAGCCGAAAATAAAATTGGTGCCCATGTTCAGGATGGCGGAGACCACAAAGACAATGAGAAAGACGAGCACCTCCATATAGCTCTTGGAGGTGAAGAGCAATACCGCCACAATGACCGCGGCGGCGATCACCAGAATGACGCTCATTTCCCGCATAAGACTGCTGGAGTCATAGCCGGTGCCCCCGTCCACCACATAGCTGTCATAGGGCGCGGTTAAATCCCGTACGGCCTGAAGCGCCGCGTCAGTCTCTGCCTCGCCGCTCTCCCCGTCAAAGGAGACGGAGAAAAGCGCGGAGGAGTCCCGGTAGTGCTCCTGACTGTCATCAAACGTCACTCCGGAGACGCCGCGGATCTCCGAGAGCTGCTGGGAGAGCTGTTCGGCCTGATCGTAAGTAAGGTTGGAGACCATAACCTGGGCACTGGCGTAGGTGGTGAATTCCTCCTCCATTAGGGACAGGCCCTGCCGTGTCTCCGTATCGGCGGGGAGATAGGAGGTAATATCGTTGTTGATCTCCACCTTGGAGATGGAGGTGGCGGAAAAGAGCACCGCCGCGGCGAACACCAGAAAGAAGGCCTTGCGCTTGTCGACAATAAAGCGGGCCAGCTTTTCCATGGGACTTTCGGTGTGCTTTTGCTCTGACATAGGATCAGCCTTTCTGCGCCGGATGGTCCGGCAGGGGGATGAAACGCTCCAGGTGGCGGAGGAGGACCGGTTCCGGTACGCTGGTGTCCGTCTCCAGCCACCAGCGGGTAAGGGCGAGAATGGCCCCCGCATAGAAGTGGGCGGTCAGCTCCGGATCAAAGTCCGGGGCGGGACAGATGACGGCAGGGTCAGACAGCTTGCGGCGCAGCTCGTCGGCAACGGTGTCCTCCAAAAGCAGCAGCTCTGTCTCGCCGCTGGGGATACCCACCTGATAGAGGCCTCTGTGCTCCTGCATAAAGGCCAGGGCATTGTGAAACACGGCCAGAAAGTATTCCTTGATATCGGCTGCCTGGGACAGGGTGGGGGTGGATTTTGCAAACTCCTCCTGCATCAGATCCGCCACAGTCCATCGCAGAAGGCCCTGCTTGTCGTCAAAATGGGAGTAAAATGTGGTCCGGTGTACCATGGCCCTTTGACAGATGTCCACTACGGAAATCTGGGAGATCGGTCGCTCCTCCAGCAGGGAGAGCAGCGCTTCCGAAAGGAATTTCCGTGTCCTTCGCTGACGCAGATCCGGTTGACCGGAGACTAATTTAGCCTGTTTCATATGGAAGCCTCCTTTCTCAGTGGGGGAAGTATAGCACTGTATTCTACAACTGTCAAGATAATATACAGATGTATATTTAAAATGGGGATTTTTCCAAAGAGGGGCGTACTCCGGCCTTGCGGTTTTTGGTGGAAAGCCTTATAATAAAAACGACAAAAACATGGAGGAGGAGTCGCCATGACCCCCATTGCAGAGGAGAGCCTGAAATTTCACTATGCGAAGAAGGGCAAAATTGAGGTGTGCACCACGGTCCCCGTCAAGGACAAGCATGACCTGTCCGTGGCCTACACCCCAGGCGTGGCCCAGCCCTGCCTGGAGATCCAGAAGGATGTGAACAAATCCTACGAGCTGACCCGTCGCTGGAATCTGTGCCTGGTGGTGACCGACGGCAGCGCGGTGCTGGGTCTGGGCGATATCGGCCCGGAGGCCGGCATGCCTGTTATGGAGGGAAAGTGCGTGCTGTTCAAAGAGTTCGGCGGCGTGGACGCGTTCCCCTTGTGCATCAAGAGTCACGACGTGGACGAGATCGTGCGCACCATTCAGCTGATCTCCGGCTCCTTTGGCGGCGTGAATCTGGAGGATATCGCCGCCCCCCGCTGCTTTGAGATTGAGGAGAAGCTGAAGGCCTGCTGTGATATCCCTATTTTCCATGACGACCAGCACGGCACCGCGGTCATTACTCTGGCCGGCCTGACCAACGCCCTCAAGGTGGTGGGCAAGCGGATGGACCAGGTAAAGGTGGTTATGAACGGCGCGGGCGCGGCGGCTATTGCCATCTGCAAGCTGCTGCTCTCCGCCGGTGTGGAGGACATCACCCTGTGCGACCGCACCGGCGCCATTTACGAGGGGCGGGAGAAGGGCATGAATCCGGTGAAGGAGCAGATTGCCAAGATGACCAACCGGACAAAGCAGCAGGGCGGCCTTGCCGATGTGCTGGCGGGTGCGGATGTGTTTATCGGCGTATCCGCCCCCGGCTCGGTGACCACAGAGATGGTCAGGACTATGAACCAGGACGCCATTATCTTTGCCTGTGCCAACCCCACGCCTGAGATTTTTCCCGATGAGGCCAAGGCGGGCGGCGCGGCGGTGGTGGCCACTGGCCGCAGCGATTTCCCCAACCAAATCAACAATGTGCTGGCCTTCCCCGGCATTTTCCGGGGCGCGTTCGACGTGCGTGCCAGTGATATCAATGACGAGATGAAGATGGCGGCGGCGGCCGCGCTGGCTGAGCTTATCACGCCCGAGGAGCTCTCCGCCGATTACATCATTCCCGCCGCCTTTGACCCCCGCGTGGGCAAGGCGGTGGCGGCTGCTGTGGCGGCGGCCGCCCGCAGGACCGGTGTGGCCCGCATTTGAAAGCGGGGAGGCCGGGCGCACTTTCCCCGGAAGCCGAAGGAGCCATTGTTGTCAATAAAAAACAGCGCGTACTGCAATTTTGCGGTACGCGCTGTTTTTCTGTCTGCTGAGCCGGGGCGGAGACCGCGAAAGCCTATCCGGGGTCAGGTGACAAGTTTGACCATCAGCATGGCCGCGCCCAAAGCGGCCAGCACCACGCCGGTGATACGGTTGAGAGTCCTGGCGTCCGCCTTGTTGGCAAACAGCGCGGACCCGCGGGCCCCCGCTAGGGTAGCGAGGATGCATATCGCTAAGGCAAACAGATCCGGCATGCCGCCGATGGCCATGTGAGTGGCGGCGCCGGTAAAGGCGGTAAAGGTCATGATAAATACGCTGGTGCCCACAGCGGTTTTCAGCTCATAGCCCAGCACACTGGTGAGCACCAGCAGCATCATCATACCGCCGCCCGCGCCTACAAAGCCGCAGATAAAGCCGACCACTATGCCGCAGAGGATGGATTGCACCACTTTCTGACGGATGGTTTTGTGCTCCAAGCGCTCTTTTGTGGTCATGACTGGGCGGACAATAAATTTGATACCCAGCAGCAGGGTCATAAAGACTGAAAAGCCGCCCATGGTGGTGTTTGGCACCAGCTTGGCCACAAAGCTGCCCACCACAGTGAAGAGCAGTACGGCGGCCAGCATGACCAGGCCGTTTTTGATGTCCAGGTTCTTGTGCTTGCCGTAAGTATAGGCCGATACCGCGGA
Organism: Lawsonibacter celer; assembly: GCF_014281125.1. GTDB lineage: Bacteria > Bacillota > Clostridia > Oscillospirales > Oscillospiraceae > Lawsonibacter_B > Lawsonibacter_B celer. Next base: position 179,680 of record NZ_JACOEA010000001.1, read on the forward strand.
GGCCAGTACATCGGAGGCAAGAGAGATCCCAACCGCCTCATAGGCGGGAAAACCGAGAAAGGTGATGAGCATAGGGGAGATGACCGCCGCTGCGGAGAGCCCGGCCAGCCCGGTGCCGATTCCGGCTCCCAGCCCGGCGATGATGCAGACAATGGCTTTGGGTATCATAATGGCATTCCCTCCCTGAGCTGTGCCAGCAGATGCCGCGTCAGCCGGTCCATGACCCCGCGTTCCTCCTCTGTGACGCCCTGAAAAACACGCTGGAAAAAGGCTCGCTGGGCCTCCTGCGCCGCACTCACAGCCTGAGTTGATGCCGGAAGAAGGCTGAGCCGGAGTACACGGCGGTCCTGCGGGTCCCGGCGGGCGGCGAGAAAGCTGCGGCGGGTCAGAGCGTCTACAGACTTGCACACGTGGGACTTGGTCAGCCCGCGCATCTCCACCATATCACGGGCTGTGTCAAACCCAGGGTTGTTGGAGAGGAAAAGCAGCACATCAAGCTCGTTGCGGGTGAGCTGGTAGGACTGCTCCACCGGGTGAAGCGCGGCGGCATAGCCCCGTTTGAAATGCTGAAAGAGCGCAAGCAGTTCGGATGCCTTGGGCATAGCACATCCCTCCACAAAAGGTTTAAAATGAAACAATTCGAATACGGACTATTTTAGCAGATACCGGCCAAATGTCAAGCACCTTTGCAATTGCCCCGCATGTATCGTATAATAATAAGGCAGAAGAAAAGGATGTGAAGACTATGAAAACGGGCATTGTGCTGGAGGGCGGCGCATTTCGGACCATCTATTCCAGCGGCGTGTGCGACGCGCTGCTCACCGCCGGACTGTTGCCGGACTATGTGATTGGGGTATCGGCGGGGATTGCCTACGGGGTCAGCTATGTGTCCAGACAGCCGGGTCGGAACCTGGAGATTCTCACCCGCTTCGGCAACGACAGGCGGTATATGGGACTGGGCAATTTCCTGCGGCGGGAAAACCGGTCCTACTTTGGGCTGGATTTTATTTATCGGGAGATTCCGGATCAGCTGCTTCCCTTTGATTACGATGCCTATGGGGCATTTCCGGGACAGGTGGAGGCGGTGGTGACCAACCTGGACACGGGGAAAGCGGAATATCTGCCGGTGCCGCCGGGGCGGGACGAGGAAAGGGTACTCCAGGCGACCTGTGCGCTGCCCTTCCTCTTCCCGGTGTTTCGCATCCGCGGGACGCCGTATTTGGACGGCGGGGCGGCGGATGCCATCCCCTACGAGCGGGCGTTTGCCATGGGCTGTGACCGGGTGGTGGTGGTGCTCACCCGTGAGCGGGAATACCGAAGGGAGCCGGAGAGGCTTCAAACGCTCATTGACCGGGTCTATGGAAAAAAGTATCCCAAATTCTGCGAGACTATGTGCCGCCGGGCAGAGAGCTATAACGCGGCCCGGGACCGGCTTTTCCAGCTGGAACAGGAGGGCAGAGTGCTTCTCTTCGCCCCGCGGAGTACCAGCGGCTTCTCGCGTACAGAGCGGGATACAGCCAAAATCAAGGCGCTCTGGCAGGATGGATATGATGCCGGGCTGGCGCGGCTGGAGCAGGTGCGCGGCTTCTGGGAACGAGAATAAGGAAAACGGTCCGGCCAAGTCTGGCTGGACCGTTTTCCTTTTATTCCGTGCCCTGCAGTCTATGCAGCAGACGCTTCAGAAGGCCTTGCTGGAGGGGCTTGACGCTTTGGGGCGGATGGGCGGCGTTCTCGCGGGCCTGGCGCTGGGCCTCCTCCATCATGGCATCCTGGGCGCAGAACGCCGCCTCGCCTCGTCGAGGGAGGGGAGCATACACCCCGTCCGGACCCATGACACGGGCCTTTACATTATCCTGACAGAGCAGATCAATATAGTGGCGCAGCTGCCTGCGGATGTCGGGGTCCAGAATGGGGCAGGCGATCTCTACCCGGCGCTCGGTATTGCGGGTCATAAAATCCGCTGAGCCGATATACAGGCGCTCCTCCGGGCCGGAGCCGAAGGCGAAGATCCGAGGGTGCTCCAGAAAGCGGCCCACAATGGAGAAAATGCGGACATGCTCGGTAAGGCCGGGCACGCCGGGCCGCAGACAGGAGATGCCCCGCACATTCATCACCACCTCCACCCCGGCCTGGCTGGCCTGAGCCAGCTTGTCAATCAACTCCCGGTCGGTGACCGAGTTGACCTTGATAAATATGCGGGCATCCTTTCCCTGGCAGGCCTTGGCGATCTCCTCGTCCATCCGCTCCAGCAGCCTGGGCTTGAGGCCGTGGGGGGCGACCAGCAGATGGCGGTACTCCCCGTCCAGATTGGCGGTGGACATGTTCTGGAAAAAGGCTGCCGCGTCCGCGCCGATGGCAGAGTTTGCGGTCATCAGGCAGAAATCGGTGTACATCCGCGCGGTTTTTTCATTGTAGTTTCCGGTGCCGATCTGGGTGATGTACTGGATGTGGGAGCGCTCCCGCCGGGTGATCAGGCAGATCTTCGAGTGGACCTTGAAGCCCTCGAAGCCGTAGATGACGGTGCACCCGGCCTCCTCCAGACGCTCAGCCCAGGCGATGTTGTTCTGCTCGTCAAAGCGGGCGCGCAGCTCCATGAGCACCGTCACATCCTTGCCGTTTTCCGCGGCGGCGGACAGGTACTCCACCAGCTTGGCGGTGGAGGCCAGCCGGTAAATGGTGATCTTGATGGAGAGCACCGCCGGGTCTGCGGCCGCCTCCTTTACCAGCTTCAAAAAAGGCTCCATGGAGTGGTAGGGGTAATAGAGCAGCGCATCCCGGCGCAGCACTTGGGGGATCAAGGGCTCACCCTTTACAAGCCCTGCAGGCCACTGGGGCGTGTAGGGCGCGTTGCACAGGGCGGCGGCGCTCTCGGGGGGCAGCTTGCTCTCCAGCGCGAACACATACCCCAGAGAGATGGGCGCTTTTGTGAGGAATACCTGCTCGCCCGTCAGTTCCAACCGCCTGCATAGATAGTCCATGAGGGCCTGCCCCGCCTCACCCTGGATTTCCAGCCGCACAGGGGCCAGACGGGCGCGCTTTTTGAGGACCTTTTTCATGTGCTGGCGGAAATCGTCATTGACGTCGTAGTCCTCGTCCTCGGGGCTGATGTCCGCGTTGCGGGTGACGGAGATGACGCATTTGGCCTCTACCTGATAGCTGTCAAACAGTTCATCCGCGTAAGCCAGCACCAGCTGTTCGGTAAGCACATAGCGCAGGCCCCTCTCCTCCAGCTGCAGGAAGGGGGGCAGAGACTTGGGTATGGGCACCACACCGAAGCAGATCTCGCCATTTCGGCGCAGCGCCAGGGCGATATTCAGGGATTTGGTGGGCAGGTGCGGAAAGGGGTGGTGGGCATCCACCACCTGCGGGGAGAGCACGGGCATGATATAGTCTCTGAAGTAGCGCTCCGTCTGCTTGCGCTCCTTCAGGTCCAGCTCCCCCACGCCCAGATTGCAGATGTTGCAGGAGCGCAGCCGGGTCTCCAGATGGGTGAACAGCTTGTCCCGCTGTTTGTACAGGGGAGGGACAGCCTTAAAAATAAGCTTGAGCTGCTCGTCGGGAGTGAGACCGCTTTTACTGTCCACATGGGAGTGTTTGATAAGGGCCATATCCGAGATGGAGCCCACCCGGATCATAAAGAATTCGTCCAGATTGCTGGTAAAGATGGCGGCGAATTTCAGCCGCTCGAACAGGGGGACGGACTCGTCCCAGGCCTCATCCATGACCCGCTCGTCAAAGCGCAGCCAGGACAGTTCCCGCTCCTGGGTGTAGCGGGTATCGACTTGAGAGGACATTGCCTTACCCCTCCTTTATGACCCGGCTGAGCAGATAACCCTCCCGCACACCGGAGGAGCTCACCGAGACGGTCTCCACCCCATAGGCCTTAAGCACCGTGGTGAGGATAATCAGGCCGGGCAGGATGGTGTGCACCCGGTCAGGCGCGGAGCGCAGCATCTGACGCAGGGTGTCCCGATCCCCCTTTTTCAAGGAATGGTATAAGCTGTGAATCTCTTCGGCGGGGATCAGCCGGTTGTCCGGATCGGCGCCGGCCAGGTCGTTGCACAGGGCGGCCGCGGCCCGGATTGTGCCGCCTACGCCCACCAGGTGCCTGCACCGCACGCCCAGCGTTTTGGCGCGCTCCAATTCGCGCTCCACATAATTCCGCATGGCGCGGCGCTCCCCCTTGGCGGGGAAGAGCCCGTCTGAAAATTTTGAGAACAGGGACAGAGAGCCCATGGGAAGGCTGCACCCGGAGGTAATGGCTTCCTCATGGTAGGCGACCAGCTCGGTAGAGCCCCCGCCGATATCGGCCAGCAGGCCGGAGGGGACGGAACTCTCCAGCATGGCGCCCCGGAAGGAGAGTTCTGCCTCTTCCGCGCCTGTGAGCACCTCCACAGAAATCCCCGTCACTTCCCGTATGGTCTCCAGCACGTCTTCTGTATTCACGATATTTCGTACGGAAGCGGTGCCGAACACATACAGGTCAGAAATTTGGAAATTATCCAGCAGGGCCTTGAAGCCGGCCAGCACCCGGCAGGCCACCAAAATGCCGCTGTCAGAGAGCGTGCCGCCGCGGATATACTCAGCCAGGCCGGCCATCTCCTTCTTGTTGAGCAGGCGTTTGAATTGCTTCCCCTCATATTGATAAATGGACAGGCGGATAGTGTTGGAGCCCACATCCACAATACCACATTTCAAAGTGGAAAATCCCCCCTTTTTCTTGCATCTTCGACTTATTCTATACCGGCCCTCCTGTGGGGACAAGAAGCATTACAGGATCTTTACCAAAAAATCATACGCTGTTTTCAGAGGGGCGGGCAGTTGCGATCAGCGCCAGATTGTCACCCAGCACGGTAAAGAAGGCGGCTAGCAGGGCCAATTGGTCGGTGCTGCGTCCCCGGGAGAGCTGAATCGCCGCCAGCGCGCCCAATAAAGTCAGTGCTTCTCCGGAAGGACCAGCCGCTGAACTCACATTACCACCCCCCGTGCCCATCCTATGTGAGCGGAAGGATGGGGGTGCCGTAGACAGATGAAAAAAAGCGTGATAAAATAAAAAACTGAACTGTTTGGAGGGAAAGGCTATGGAATATCGCACCAACGAAAAACTGGCAGCCCAGGTGTCGCTGCTGGGCTATGGCTGTATGCGTCTGCCTGCCGATCCGGAAGGCATCATCCAGGAGGAGGAGGCCAAGAGCCTGCTGCTCCGCGCCCTGGAGGCAGGAGTCAACTATTTTGACACCGCCTATGGTTATTTAAGCGGAAAGAGCGAGGAGTTTGTGGGGCGCGCCCTGGCGGGTGTGGCCCGGGAGCGCTACTACCTGGCCACCAAGCTGCCCGTGTGGCTGGCCCACAGCTGGGAGGACGCAGACCGCCTGTTTGATGAGCAGCGCCGGCGCCTGCAGACTGATTATTTTGATTTTTACCTCTTCCACGCACTCAACAAAGAGCGCTGGACGGAGATGAAGACGCTGGGCCTGGTGGACTGGGCCATGGAAAAAAAGCGGGAGGGGAGCATCCGGCGCCTAGGCTTTTCCTTCCATGATAAATATGAGGTCTTTGAGGATATTTTAACAGCCCACTCGTGGGATTTTTGTCAGATCCAGTTTAACTATCTGGACACCCGGTTCCAGGCGGGACTGAAGGGCTATCACCTGGCCGAACGGCTGGGCATCCCCATTGTGGTGATGGAGCCGGTGAAGGGCGGCGCCCTGGCCAATCCGCCGGAGGATGTGGCGGCCCCCCTGCGTTCAGCCGCGCCGAAGGCCTCTCTGGCCTCGTGGGCAATTCGCTGGGCCGCCAGCCGCCCCAATGTGCTCACCGTGCTCAGCGGCATGGGTACGCAGGAGCAGCTGGAGGATAATCTGAATCAGTTTCAGCCCTTCCGTCCCCTGGACGGGGAAGAGGAGGCTCTGGTAGAGCGGGCTGCGGAGATGCTGCGTGCCAAGGTCAAAAACGGCTGTACCGGCTGCGCCTACTGCATGCCCTGCCCGGCAGGGGTCAATATCCCCAAAAACTTTGAGATTTGGAATCTGATGGCCAAGACGGACGATGGGCGGGCGGCCTGGCGCCCCTGGAACATGGTGATTGATGAAAGCGCCAAGGCCGACCACTGTGTCCGCTGCGGCAAATGCCTGTCCCTGTGCCCTCAGAAGCTGCCAATTCCGGACGATTTGGCCCGAGCCCGGGCGGAGCTGGACGCCCTGCCGGCCAGCCCGACAGGAAACTAGAAGGATTTCTGCCCGTCGGGCAGATGGCGGACGAAAGCCTGCATTTCCGCCTTGGAGCGAATGGCGTGGGTGTGTGCCACAATTTCTTTCTGCCGCTCCGGGGCCAGGCTGGAGAACCAGGCCATGGCCTGTGGATTCTGCGCAAGTGCCATGCCGAAGCCCATGGGCAGGTCGGACAGGGGATGGAAGCTGTCGTTCATAAAAGTCGTCTCCTTTCGGGTCCTAGTATGTGCGCCGGGTGCGCTCTGCAAACGGGAAAAGCGCAATATCCTGCAAGAGATTTTTCAGAAAAACATGTTACCATGATCAGGCGGGCCGCACGTGCGGCCCGCCTGATAGCGGACAGAAGATGGAATCGTTGGGAAAGAAGCTGCGCAGGATGCGCTATGACCCGGAATTGGGGATAGAGACCTGCTGTTTGGGCGGACTGGTCCAGGCCTTTCCTGCGCATTTCCACAGCCACTACGTCATTGGTACAATAGAGCGCGGTGAGCGCTGGACGGTCATCGGCGGGGAGAAAATACGCACGCGGCCGGGAGATTTGATTGTGTTCAATCCCAACGCCGTCCACGCCTGTCAGCAGGTGGATGAGCGCCCGCTGAACTGGCGGAGTCTGAATATAAACCCGCAGGTGATGGCCTCCGCCGCGCAGGAGGTTACCGGGCGAGCCCTTTTACCCCGGTTTGTGAAAACAGTGCTTCCGGACAGCAAACTGGCGGCTCTGGTACGGGAACTCTGCCGCCGGATCGAGGCAAATGCCAGCCGCCTGCACCGGGGGGAGATGTTCCTGCTGCTCATTGGACAGCTTCTGGAGGCATGCGCCGGCTGTGCCGTGCCAACAGTGGAGGCAGAGCGGCCGGAGGTGGCGACGGTGTGCGTTTATCTGGAGGCGAATTATGCCCGGCCGATTGCCCTGGAAGAGCTCTCGGGTCTGACAGGGCTGTCCAAATACCACCTGCTGCGCTGTTTTGCGCGCCAGAAGGGGATTACCCCATTCCAGTATCTGCAGAACATACGGGTGGACCGGGCCAAAACGCTGCTGGAACAGGGGTGCTTTCCCTTGGAGGCCGCCTTGGAGTCCGGATTTTCTGACCAGAGTCACTTTACGAATGTATTCAAAAGCCATATCGGTCTGACGCCCAGCCAGTATCGTGCGGTTTTTCAACAGGAGGCGTTACCATGACAAGCGGTTCTGTGTATGGCCATGCCGCGGCCATACTGACGGTCCTCATTTGGGGGACTACTTTTATCTCTACCAAGGTGCTGCTCGCAGAATTTCAGCCGGTAGAGCTGCTCTTTTTCAGGTTTGTTTTGGGCTATCTGGCCCTGTGGGCGGCCTGTCCCCGCCGGCTGAAGCTGACCCGGAGGCGGCAGGAACTGTACTTTGCCGCCGCTGGCCTGTGCGGTGTGACGCTGTATTTTTTGTTGGAAAACATTGCCCTGACCTATACCCAGGCCTCCAACGTGGGGGTTCTGGTGGCGGTGTCGCCCATCGGTATGGCCCTGCTGGCCCAACGGTTTCTGGATGGGGAGCGTCTGCGTCCGACCTTTTTCGCGGGCCTGGCGGCCGCCATGGCTGGGGTGATCCTCCTGGCCTATAACGGCGCGGCGGTGCTGAAGCTCAACCCGCTGGGCGATCTGCTGGCGCTGCTGGCAGCGCTGGCGTGGTCCTTTTACTCCATTTTAACCCGGCGGATGGCTGCCTTTGGCTATGGCACCATTCAGAGTACCCGGCGGATTTTCTTCTACGGCCTGCTCTTTATGCTGCCCGCCCTGCCGCTCTCCCATGCCCGGCTTGGGCTGGAACGGTTGGCTCAGCCAGTATATCTGCTCAATCTGCTCTACTTGGGGCTGGGCGCCTCGGCGCTGTGCTTCGTCACCTGGGGGATTGCCATGGGACGGCTGGGTGCGGTCAAGACCAGTGTGTATATTTATCTGGTTCCCGTGGTCACCATGGCGGCCTCAGCTTTTTTCCTTCGGGAGCAGATTACCCCGCTGTCATTAGGCGGAATGGGGCTCACGCTGGCCGGGCTGGCCATCTCCCAGTTCAGACCGGCGGGACAGCTGGCCCACAGAAGTGGGTAAAGCCGCCTCCTGGATTTGCTGGAGAAAGACAAGAAGACCGTTTTGCAGCCTGGGCTGCAAAACGGTCTTCTTGTCTTATGTGAAGGCACTGATACAGGGGGAACCAAGGACAGCAGCTGTGTGGGCGGCAGAAAGCCAGCCGCCGCAGCCGTCGGTCGTACATCGGCTATGTATGTGGGTTCCCGGGCTTTCCTCGGATGCATAGGCGCATTGTCCCTCGCCGGATACCGGCTGAGGGAGAACTGCCTCTTGCGGACCGGGGGAGAGGGCCTGTACAGGCCTTCAATTGTGCTGGAGATTAGGCCTTGGGAGGCATTACGGTAGCAAAGCCGGTAATGACCGCGTCACCATTCTGATTGGTGACCACAGTCTCCAGCTTCAGGCGATTCTTCTCCTCGTTGCGCTCCACCACGGTGGCGGTAGCGGTCACGGTGTCGCCAATGTGGACAGGCTTGACAAAGCGCAGCTCCTGACCCATGTAGATGGTGCCGGGGCCGGGCAGCTGCATCCCCAGGACGGCGGAGATAAAGCCGGCGGAGAGCATGCCGTGGGCAATCCGGCCGTGGAACATGCTCTTGTCAGCCTCAACGGCATTGATGTGGGCAGGGTTGAAATCTCCGCTGTAGCCGGCAAACAGGGTGATGTCGGCCTCGGTGATGGTCTTGGTGAAGCTGGCGCTGTCACCCATCTTGATTTCCTGCATAGTCAGTCCTTTGCTCATAGTAAAATACCTCATTTCTATAAAATTCTGGTCAATCAATCGCAGCACAAAAAGCTTTTAAGTCTAAAATTGTGAATCATCTTTCAGATTTGAGTATAGTATATCAGATCAACTATGTCAAGAGGGAAGTTGACATAGTTCACAAAAATATTGGGGGAGGAACTGGCTTATCTATTTAGAAATTTGACCAAAAAGAGTTCTGTATCTTATAAAAGAAATGGGACTTGGCATTGTTCACAAAAACATTTCGAAAAAAACGAAAATATATATTGACAAATTCGACAAGTATGGTTATTATTTGTTTGCGGAATGAATCATCTTTCATGTTTTGACGTTCGAAACAAATTGTAAAAATCGGACACAAAGGCATGGGGCGCCGTGCCTGCCAGAGATGAAGAGTGGAGGACTTCGAGCTATGGATAGTAAAGTAAATGTAGGAATCGTCGGGCTGGGTGTCTACCTGCCTGAGAAGCGGATGACTGCAAAGGAGATTTCCGAGGCCACCGGCGGCAACTGGTCTGAGGAAGCGGTCATCAACAAGCTGGGCATTGTGGAGAAGCGTGTACCTTCCGACCAGCCCTGTGACGGGACTCAGGAGATGGGCGCTCTGGCCGCGCTGGACTGCCTGAAGAACACCGGCGTGGATCCCTTGGAGATTGACGCCATCCTCTGTATCACCGAGGAGTGGAAGGAATACCCCCTGACCACCTCCGCCTGTTACGTGCAGGATCGCATCGGCGCCTGGAACGCCTGGGGGATCGACGTGCAGAATCGCTGCTGCACTTGTGTGTCCGCCATGAAGATGGCCAAGGATCTGCTGATTGCCGACGACGAGTGCAACACCGTTCTGGTGTGCGGCGGCTACCGCAACTGCGACCTGATCGACTTCACCGACAACAACGTCTCTTTCATGTTCAACCTGGCGGCCGGCGGCGGCGCCATCCTGCTGAAGAAGAACTACGGCAAGAACCTGTTGCTGGGCACCCATCTGATGAGCGACGGCTCCATCGTCTGGACTGCCGGCGGCGCCGTGGGCGGCATCGCCAATCCGCTCACCCCCGAGAATGTGGGAGAGAACTTCAAGCTGCGTCTGATGGACGCGCCTAAGATGAAGGCTTTGCTCAACGAGAAGTCCACACCCAACTGGTACCACTGCATTGACGAGGCGCTGCGCAAGTCCGGCAAGACCCGCGCCGATATCGACTATCTGGATATTCTGCACATCAAGCGCTCCGGCCATCTGGGCATGCTGAAGGATCTGGGCCTGAGCGAGGACCAGACCATCTACCTGGAGAACTACGGCCACGTGGGACAGATCGACCAGATTCTTTCCCTGAAGCTGGCTCTGGAGCAGGGTAAGGTAAAGGACGGCGATGTCGCCGTTATGATTGCCGCCGGCATTGGCTATACTTGGGCGGCCAACGTAATTCAGTGGGGGTGAGTGATACATGAGCACCTTCCTCCAAGTCGTTCTTCGCAGTTTGGAGACAGGCGGCGTCTATGCACTGGCGGCTCTGGGTATCATTATTATCTTCCGTACCAGTAATATCACCCATTTCGCTCAGGGCTCCATGGGTATGTTCAACACCTTTGTGGTGGCGACCCTGGTGACGAGCATGGAGATGCCCTTGTGGCTGGCCACAATCTGCGGTATCTGCACCGCCATTGTCCTGGGCTGTTTGGTGGACTTCGTTATTATCCGCAGGACGAAAAAGGTCTCCCCGGTGGCCAAGCAGATCATTACACTGGGCTTGATCATGGTCTTTGTGGGACTGGCGCCCATGCTCTTCGGCGTGGACCCGCTGAAGCTGCCCCGCTTTATTGAGAGCGGCGTGCTGAACATCGCCGGCGCTCACCTTACTTATAACGGTCTGTTCAACATTGTGCTGGGCATTGTGCTGATGCTGATCCTCTTCTATGTCCTGCAGAAGACCAAGATGGGCATTGCCATCCGCACCACCGCCTCCAATGAGCCTGTGGCCCGCCTGATGGGCGTGCCCACCCGCAACGTGACCCTCTTTGCCTGGGCTCTGGCCGCCTGCTTGGGCTGTCTGGCCGGCGTAATGATCGCACCCACCACCTCTGTCACCCCCAATGTGATGGACTCGGTCCAGGTCAACGCTCTGATTGCCTGCGTGCTGGGCGGCTTCCAGACCTTCTATGGTCCTATTTTGGGCGCCTACATCATTGCCGTGGGCACCAACCTGCTGACCCTGTATGTCTCCTCCGTTTGGGGCGGACAGCTGATGTACCTGCTGGTTCTTCTGTTCATCGTGTTCCGTCCTCAGGGCCTGGTGGGCAAGAAGTTGATTAAGAAAGTGTAAAGGAGGGGAGAGCCATGGGAAAAAATACACTCAATAATGCGGCCTCCGCTTCCTCTGGGAATTCCAAGGCGGGCATTCTCCGCAACCCCTATCTCCGCTATATTATCTTCGGTGTAGTGATCTGCCTGCTGCCCCTGTTGGCCAAGAGCGGCATTATGCCCAGCTCCTTCCTGGTCAATCTGGGCGGTGTGATCATCTACTCTGTGGTGGCCCTGGGCCTGAACCTGCTGCTGGGCTATTCCGGACTGATCTCCCTGGGTACGGCTGGCTTTATGGGCATGGGTGCCTATATCTCCGGCTATCTGACCGAGAGTGTGGAGCTGCCCTTCCTGCTGGCGCTGTTTATCGCGATTATCGTGGCCGCAGTCATCGGCATCCTGGTCGGGTTCGTCTCCCTGCGCGTGGCCGGCATCTACCTGGCCATTGCAACCCTGTGTGTGTCGGAGATCCTGCGTAAAACCTTCGAAGAGCTGGACCAGTTTACGAACGGGTTTTCCGGCCTGACAGCCAGCTATCCCAGCTTCTTCGGCCATACCCTCAGCCGTGAGGCAACCTTTATCCTGCTGACCGTGATCCTGGTTCTCATCATGATGCTCACCCACAACCTGGTCAACGGTCAGATGGGCCGCGCCCTGCACGCCATGCGCGGCAGTGAGGTGGCCGCCCAGGCCATGGGCATCAATCTGCTGAAGTACCGCCTGACCGTTTTCGCCATTGCCACCGCTTATGCGGCACTGGGCGGAGCGCTGTACATGCACTTCATCAAGTTCTCCTATCCGTCCACCTGGATCATGATGCTCTCCCTGAACATTCTGGCTGTGGTGGTCATCGGTGGCCTGCGCTCCATCTACGGCACGGTCATCGGCGCGCTCATCGTATTCGCGGTGCCCGATCTGATCCTCAAGCGCATCCCTGTGATCGGCAAGATCGACGGTATCGCCTACATCTTCACCGGCGTGCTGATTATTCTGGTGATTATGTTCTACCCCAACGGCGTGGTCGGCATCGGCCGCGACATCAAGCGGCTGTTTGGCCGCGGCAAGACCAAGAACGAGAAAAAGGAGGGCGCCGACCATGTCTGATTCCAACCATGTCACCGGCACCCTGGCGGAGGATCAGGTGCTCAATATCACCGACCTGTCCATTCAGTTCGGTGGTCTGAAAGCCGTGGAGGGTCTGTCTTTCTATGTAAAGGAGAAGGAGATCTTCGGCCTGATCGGCCCTAACGGCGCCGGCAAGACCACGGCCTTCAACTGTATTACCCAGTTCTACCATCCCGACCGGGGCGAGGTGCTTTTCCGTACCCGGGACAATAAGGTGGTCAATCTGGTGGGACGTCCGGTCCACTCCATTATCCGCTTGGGGCTGGTGCGTACCTTCCAGAACGTAGAGGTCATCAAGGAGCTTTCCCTGATCGACAACGTGCTCATTGGCGCACATACTGACTTTAAGTCCACCATCTTTGAGCAGGCCCTGCGGCTGCCCCGGGCCCGCCGGGAGGAGCGCGAGATGCGCGTCAAGGCGGAGAAGGCTTTGGAGTTTATGGGGATCGCCGACCTGAAGGACGCGCCCGCCGGCGGTCAGCCCTACGGCGTGCTGAAAAAGGTGGAGATGGCCCGTACCCTGATGGCTGAGCCCAAGCTCATCATCCTGGACGAGCCGGCCGCCGGCCTCAACGACTCCGAGACCGCTGACCTGGCCGAGACCATCCGCCGGATCCGCGATACTTACAACTGCACGATTCTGCTGGTAGAGCACGATATGCGTCTGGTGATGAATATCTGCGACCGGATCTGTGCCATCTCCTTCGGCCAGTTCCTGGCCTGCGGTACGCCCAGTGAGATCCAGGCCAACAAGCAGGTGCAGGAAGCCTACCTTGGAGAGGAGGACCCCGAATGAAAAAGACCGCCCTTTCCATCAAAGGCCTCAAGGTACGCTACGGCGCCATCGAAGCCGTCAAAGGGATCGATATCGAGGTATATGAGGGCAGCGTTGTGGCTCTGTTGGGCGCCAACGGCGCCGGCAAAACTTCCACGCTGCGCACGATATCCGGCCTGACCAATGCAGCGGAAGGCAAGATTGAGTTCTACGGCAAAGACATTACCAACATGGACACGGAGAAGATCGCCCGGCTGGGCATTGCCCAGTCCCCCGAGGGCCGTCAGATCTTCGGTGATCTGACGGTGGAGGAGAACCTGAAGGTGGGCGCATTCACGGTCAAAGACCGAAAGATCATCCAGAGGGGCTTTGAGCGTTGCTACCGTTACTTTCCACGCTTGGCCGAGCGTAAGCGTCAGATGGCATATACGCTCTCCGGCGGCGAGCTGCAGATGCTGGCCATCGCCCGGGCCCTCATGTCTGACCCGAAGATTCTGCTGTTGGATGAGCCCTCTCTGGGCTTGGCGCCTCTGGTTGTGCGGGATATTTTTGAAATCATCAAGGAGATCAAGGCGGAGGGAACTACGGTGGTCATCGTGGAGCAGAACGCCCTGCAGACCCTGAAGATCGCGGACTTCGGCTATGTACTGGAGGTTGGCGAGATCAATATGTCCGGCGAGGCCAGCGTGCTGATCCGGGATCCCAAGCTGGTCGAAGCCTACCTGGGCGGCAAATAAGCCGTCGAATCGAATTGTGACCCCTGTGGAGCGTCCACAAAAAATATATTTTATAGGAGGAACCGAAATGAAGAAACTCATGTCCCTGCTCCTGGCGGCGGCTTTGACGCTGTCCCTCGCGGCCTGCGGAAACGGCGGCCAGAGCAATAGCCCCGCTCCTTCCGGCTCCGGCAACAGCCCCGCCCCCAGCAACTCCGGCAGCACTGAGATCAAGTACTCTCAGGGTGCTGACGACACCACCATCAAGATCGCCAACTCCGCCGCCACCTCCGGCTCTTATGCCCCTGTGGGCGTGCCCTTTAACGCCGGCATCCAGGCTTACCTGGACATGGTGAACGCCGAGGGCGGCATTGACGGCCGCAAGATCGAGTTCCTGCACACGGACGACGAGTTCGATCCCGTTAAGGGCAAGGCTGCCCTGCAGAACTTTGTCGAGGACGAGAAGGTCTTCGCCATTGTAGGCCACTTCGGCACCCCCGTTGTGGGCGCCACCATTGAGGACCTGAAGAACTACGGCATCCCCGCCGTGTACTTCGCCACCGGCATCGGCCAGCTGTATGCTGAGGGCGCTAAGACCAACGCCGACGGCTACAACATCTTCCCCGTACAGCCCATCTACACCACTGAGGGCCAGATCATGGTCGCCCGCTGCGTGGGTACCTTTGAGGCCACTAAGATCGGCATCATCTACACCAACGACGACGCCGGTAAGGATATGCTGACCGGCGCCGAGGCCAAGTGCAAGGAGCTGGGGATTGAGTACGTGGCTGAGCAGGTAGCCGCCGGTTCTTCCGACGTGTCCGCTGCCGTCACCTCCATCAAGAACAGCGGTGCTGACGCCATCATCTGCGCCGCTATCCAGGCCACCATGCCCACCATCGTCAAGGAGCTGGCCGCCCAGGGCAGCACCGCTCCCGTGATCACCACCTACGTGAACGTGTCCTCCGCCATTCCTCCCCTGGTTTCTGCTGATATCGCCGGCAAGTTCGACGTGTACGGCAACGGCTGGGTGGCCTATGACGACCAGGACGCTCTGGCTCTGTATCAGGAGTGGGTCAGCAAGATCGACGAGAGCTACAACATGAACGCCTATGCTCAGACCGGCTGGATTGCCGCTCACTTCTTCTGCGAGGGCCTGCGCCGCATCGAGGGCCAGGACATCACCTGGGAGAACTACATGAACGCTCTGGAGACCGGCGGTCCCATCCAGAACCCCTTCGGCGGCAAGATTGACTACGCCGACGGCAACCGTGCCGGTACTCAGGAGATGAACCTGTCCAAGATCAACCCCGACGTCGAGGGCGGCTGGGAGCTGGTGGACGGCCTGCAGAGCATGGATACCCTGCTGGCCAGCGCTGGCTGATCTCCCCTTAGCAATCTGTATCTCCTTCGGGTCAGGGAGCTACCCTTCCTCCCGGACTCGATGTAGATAATGCCTATTAAGCTGAGAAGGAGGGCCCCGGTTTTCCGGGGCCCTCCTTCTTATATTCCAGAGAGAAATGCAAAAAATGCTTGAGGAGGTAACGATTTGGCTTATTTTACATTGAATGAAGATGTCAAGCTGTATTATGAGGTGCATGGAGATCCAAATGGAAAAGAGACCATCGCTTTCTTAAACGGCGTTATGGCCTCCGTATCCAGCTGGTCCATGCTCTGGCCGGTGTTTGAACGGGCCGGATTTCGTGTGATTGTCCACGATTTCAAGGGACAGCTGAAGTCCTCCAAGCCGGAGGGACCCTATTCGTTCGCTGAGCACTGTGCTGAGACCAAGGCCCTTTTTGAGCATCTGGGTGTGGAAAAGGTTCATCTGGTCGGGACCTCCTATGGCGGCGAAGTGGCAATGAAATTTGCGATTCTCTATCCCGAGATGGTGCGTTCGATCTCTGTAATCGACTCGGTGAGCGAGCTGGATCCGGTGTGTGAGGGCTTTGTGGTTGGCTGGAAGATTCTCTGCGACACCGGAGACGGAGAACAGTTTTTCTGGGGGATGGCCCCCAGCATCTACGGCCCGGAGTTTATTCAAAAGAACTGGGAGATGCTCTCCGGCCGGGCCAAAGCCATCAAGGGGAATCCTGACGGCTATCTGGAGGGTCAGAAAATCCTCTATGACACCTTTGCCCAGGACGTGACTATGACAGATGCGCTGGGAGAAATCCGCTGTCCGGCACTCATCCTCTGCGGGGAAGAGGACATCCTCAAACCGCCAAAATTTTCGAAAATCATGGCGGAGCGAATCCCAAATGCGGAGTATATGACGCTGCCCGGCTGCGGACATGTGGCGATTTTTGAAAAGCCCCGTGAACTGGAAAGCGCAATTTTTGGTTTTGTGATGAAACACTGTGCCCCTTATGAAGGTTAAGGAGAGAACTGTTATGAGTTTTGAAGAAAAGTATATTTCGGTCGAAAAAGCCCTGAGCATGGTCAAGTCCGGCGATGTGATCGTTACCGGCCTGGGCGCCGCTGAGGCGGGGCTGTTCATGGGACAGCTGCACACCATTGCCGACCGGGTCAAGCATGTGAAGGTGACCAACTGCCTGCCCAGTCATCCCTCTGAGATCTATAAGCCGGAGTATGTGGAGTCCTTTGAGGTGGACGGCTGGTTCTTCGCCCCCCAGATGCGCAAGGCCCACGCCAACGGCAACATGGCCTACATCCCCAACCACCTGCACCTGGCCGCCACCAAGCGCCTGCAGTTTGTGAAGCCCAACATCTACGTGGGCGCCGCCACCCTGCCGGATAAGCACGGCTATGTCTCCCTGTCCCTGTCCAACACCTATGAGAAGCGCATGATCGAGGCGGCCGACCTGGTCATCCTGGAGGTTAACCCCAATATGCCCTACACCTTCGGCGACGTGCAGGTGCCCGTGTCTGATGTGGACTACCTGATCCGTGCCGACTATATGCCCCCGGTCACTCCCGACCTGCCCTTCACGGAAAAGGACGCTGCTATCGGCAAGCTCATTGCGGACATGGTGCCCGACGGCTCCTGCATCCAGCTGGGCATCGGCGGCATCCCCAACGCTGTGGCCGCCGCCCTGGAGTCCAAGAACGATCTGGGCGTGCATACGGAGATGCTCACCAGCGGTATGATGCGCCTGGCCAAGATGGGGGTCATCAACGGCAAGCGCAAGCAGATCAACAAAGGCAAGATCGTCACCACCTTCGCCATGGGCATTCCCGAGCTTTATGAGTTCATGGACTACAACCCCGGTATCGCAATTATGGACGGTGCCTGGACCAACGACCCCTACACCATTGCCCAGAACGACAACCAGGTCTCCATCAATACCTCCCTGGAGGTAGACCTCACCGGACAGTGTGCCTCTGAGTCCCTGGGCTCCCGCCAGTTCTCCGGCACCGGCGGCCAGGCGGACACCGCCATCGGCGCCCAGATGTCCAAGAACGGTAAGTCCATCATCGCCCTCTACTCCACCGCTATGGTGAAGGACCCCGCCACCGGTGAGAAGAGGGAAGTGTCCAAGATCGTGCCCCAGCTGATGGCCGGCGCTGCGGTGTCCCTGTCCCGCAACGATGTGGACCGGGTGGTCACCGAGTACGGTGTGGCCGAGCTGCGAGGCACCAGCATCCGGGACCGTGTGGCCCGCCTGATTGAGATTGCCCATCCCAAGTTCCGCGAAGAGCTGTGGGATCAGGCCGTGGAAGTCGGCATCCTGGGTCGGAGGTAAGCGGCATGGCACGGTTTATTTTTCAGGACAAGTGCATTCACTATGAAGAATATGGCCAGGGGAAACCCATTGTCGTGCTCAACGGCATTATGATGTCCTGCGGCAGTTGGGCCGAGTTTGTGGAGCCCTTTTCCGCCCATAACCGTCTGATCCTGCTGGATATGCTGGATCAGGGCAAGAGTGACAAGATGGACGGCCCCTTTTCCCAGGCGCTCCAGGCCGAGGTGGTCCTGGCCCTGCTGGACTACCTGCAGTTGGATAAGGTGAATCTGCTGGGCATCTCCTACGGCGGAGAGGTGGCGCAGCGCTTCGCGGTAAAGTACGGAGACCGGGTTGAGCGGTTGGTGCTCTTCAACACCACCTCCCGCACCGGCCCCTGGCTCAAGGATATCGGAGACGGCTGGAATCTGGCTGCCGATGACGCCGAGTCTTACTATCTGAGCACGATTCCGATCATCTACTCGCCCGGCTTCTACCGGGAGAACAATGCCTGGATGGAGCACCGCAGAGAGGTTCTGCGCCCGGTGTTCGGCAATCCCGACTTTGTCAACTCCATGATCCGCCTCACCAACAGCGCGGCGGACTACGATGTGACCGACCAGATTCACACCATTCAGGCGCCCACGCTGGTGGTCTCCTGCCAGGAGGACTATCTCACACCCATGGAGGAGCAGCAGCTGATTGCCTCGCGGATTCCCAACAGCCACTATGTGGTTATTCCCAAGTGCGGACATGCGTCCATGTATGAAATGCCTGTGCTGTTTACTGCCTTGACGCTGGGCTTTTTCAACAATACCAAAGTGAAATTTGATATTGTATAATAGATAGTTTGCAGTGAGAAATATTTGCAGCACAAAATGGTGTTGAATTTTAATCTGTTTTTCGCTATAATCATTTTTAAAATAAGAGGAGATGAATTGCTCCCAAGAGAAGGTACAAGAAATGCAGGATGATTTGATCAATATTCCCCGCACAAAGCGGGGGCGCATGACCCTAAACAACATCTTGAGCGCTGCAATACAGGTATTTTATGAGAAGGGCTATCATTCCGCTTCCATCAATGACATTACCAGTTTGGCAGGCGTAGCCTCAGGAACCTTTTATGTCTACTTTGACAGCAAGTATAACCTTTATAAATACCTGCTGTTCCAGTGCAGCCATAAGATCCGGAAGTTTTTGAGCCAGGCCACCAGCGGCTGCAAGACGCGGCTGGAGGTGGAGCGTGTGGGTCTGAAGGCATGGCTGGAGTTCATTATGGAAAACCAGTACATGTACCACATCATCTGGGAGTCCATGTATATCGACTATAGTCTGTTTGTGCAGTACTATGAGACCTTCTGTGCCGCCTACAAGCGGGGCCTGGAGAAGAGCAAGGCCGCCGGTGAACTGGGGGATATCGACACAGAGGTACTGGCCTATACCCTGATGGGTATCACGAACTTCCTGGGCCTGAACTGGTGCCTGTTTAAACGGGATCCCTCTGCCATCGACCATGTGGTGGACGAATTTATGAAAATTCTTGAGGGAAATGTGTTTAAGCCGGAGCCGGATCAGCAGCTCAGGTACAAGGAACAGGCAGAACACAGTGTTCCGCCGAAGTCCCGCTTTCGCTTCGAGATCGAGGTGGACGATGACGAGGGTGAGGAAGAGGACGGAGCATAAAAGAGGGAATGATTATGATAGAACAGCGGATGTGGAAGACACAGCGGCTGGAGATTGCCTGTTACCAGGGTGGGACCGCCGGTGCACCCAAACTGCTTCTGTTGCACGGCAATGCCTCGTCTTCCAAGTTTTACCTTCCTTTGATGGAACGGTTGGAGGGGCGCTTTGAATTGGCAGCCCCGGACCTGCGCTGCTTTGGGGACAGCCAGCCGATGCCAGTGAACGCCGCACGTGGACTGCGGGATTTCAGCGACGATATCTATGCCCTGACCCAGACGATGGGCTGGGACCGATTTTATCTGTTGGGCTGGTCTATGGGCGGCGGCGTGGCGATGCAGTATGCCATTGACCACAGTGAGCAGCTGCTGGGCCTGATTCTGGAGGCGCCGCTCTCTCCCTTTGGCTTTGGGGGCACCTGTACCCCGGATGGCAGGATGCTCACACCGGCCGGTTTGGCCAGCGGTGGAGGCTGCGCCAATGCGCAGCTGGTACAGGCGCTCCAGGCGGGCAACCGGGAATTTATGCGCACCATGCTCAACAACGTGTATCTCTACCCCGGCTTCCGCGTGGAGCCGAAGTGGGAGGAGCAGTTTGTAGATGCCATTGCGTCCACAAGGGTAGGAGACGGGATGTATCCCGGCGATTCGGTTTCGGTAACCCAGTGGCCGGGGGTGGCCTCCGGTTCCAGAGGCGTGTGCAATACCATGTCTCCGGTGTACTGTAATTTGTCCGCCCTGACGGATATTCCCCGCAAGTGTCCGGTCCTGTGGCTGCGCGGCGACAGTGACCTGGTGGTGGGGGATCACAGCCCCTGCGATTTTGGGGCGCTGGGTGAGATGGGGGCCGTGCCCGGCTGGCCTGGACCGGAGCTTTTCCCGCCGCAGCCCATGGTCGCTCAGACCAGATATGTGCTGGACCAATACGCCGCAAAGGGCGGAAGCTATCAGGAGATTCTGCTGGAGCACAGCGGACATGCCTGTCATGTAGACCAGGAGGACAAATTTCTTAAGAGCCTGATGGATTTTGTCTTTTCGCGCAAAGAATGAAAAAATCTGCCGGAAACGGCGGAGTCCTATAGGGACCATACAAAACGATTGGAAAGCAAAGAACTGCCGCAGGATGATTCCTGCGGCAGTTTTTTACCTGCAGATGTACAGACGATCCTCCTGCCGCGGAAATTGACGCTGTTTGTCACATTTGCTTATAATCACGTAAAAATAACGTAAAATGACCTTGGATGGCCCCCTGGAGAAGCTGCTGCGCGACTATGAAGAGGATCTGTGCATTACTGGGTATTCTTCTGGAGAGGCTCTGTTGGAAGACATGGGGGAGGGGCATCGGGATTTCTCCCTGTTGTTTTTCGATATCTTTAGTATTCGCATTTATCTGAGCGGCGGTGAGGTCGTCGGGAGCAGCGGAAAGCTGGGGAATCTGGCCGCACGTCTGGATGGGTGCGTGGTGCCCATCCGCATACGGGACCGCAAGGCTATGGCCGACGAATACTACCGATTTTTTGTCAAGCATGCGATGACGATAAGGGGAAGGAAAGTATGAGCCTGCATGTCACCAATCTGATCTTCAACACTGTGCTGATCTTCTGCCAGCTGAACACCAGGGCGGCAGCGCCACCCGGGCGGAGGTTGCCGTCCTGCTGATGCGCTGCTGCGAGAACCCCGCAAGCCTGAAATAACAAAAGAACAAGAGGGACCGGAGTTTACTCCGGTCCCTCTTTGTGATGAGAGAAGCGGGTGGGCCTTGGGTGTCGGTCATTCAATCCCTTTGCCGTTGTTCCAGGTCCAGTTTCGGATCTCCGGCATGTCCTGGCCCTCGGTGATGATGTACTGGTGATGCTCCACCAGCTTATCCCGCATCAGCTGGATGAGGAAAGCGCCCCGATTGCCCAGCTGGGGCAGGCGCTTGACCACGTCCTGCACCAGATGGAAGCGGTCGATATCGTTTTGTACCCGCATGTCGAAGGGGGTGGTAATGGCTCCCTCCTCCTTGTAACCGCGCACATGGAGCAGTTTGTTGTGCCGGCGGTAGGTGAGCTCATGCACCAGGGAGGGGTAGCCATGAAAGGCGAAGATGATGGGCTTGTCCCGGGTGAAGAGGGCGTCATAGTCCTCGTCGGTGAGGCCGTGGGGATGCTCTGTATGGGGCTGGAGCTTCATCAGGTCCACCACATTGATGACCCGCACTTTTAATTCCGGCAGCTCCCTGCGGAGAATGGTCACCGCCGCCAAGGTCTCCAGCGTGGGGGTCTCGCCACAACAGGCCATGATTACATCGGGGTCAGCCCCCTCGTCATTGGAGGCCCAGCGCCAGATGCTGATGCCCTGGGTGCAGTGCTTGACCGCCTGATCCATGGTCAGCCACTGGGGCATGGGCTGCTTGGAAGTGACCATTACATTGACATAATTCCGGCTCTTGATGCAGTGGTCAAAGCAGGAGAGCAGGCAGTTGGCGTCCGGCGGCAGATAGAGGCGCACCACGTCCGCCTTCTTGTTGGCCACATGGTCCAGGAAGCCGGGGTCCTGGTGGGTAAAGCCATTGTGCTCCTGCTGCCACACGTTGGCAGTGAGCAGATAGTTCAACGAGGCGATGTCCTGACGCCAGGGGAGCTGATTGCACACCTTCAGCCATTTGGCGTACTGGGAGAACATGGAATCCACAATGCGCACAAAGGCCTCGTAGCTGTTGAATACCCCGTGCCGGCCGGTGAGCAGGTAACCCTCCAGCCAGCCCTGACACATGTGCTCGGAGAGCATGGCGTCCATCACCCGGCCGTCCTGGTCCAAATACTGGTCGGCATCCGTGCGCTCGGCCATCCAGCGCCGGCCGGTGGCCTCAAACACCGCCTCCAGCCGGTTGGACAGAGTCTCGTCCGGGGCAAACAGCCGGAAGTTCCGGGCCTCCCGATTGAGTTTGATCACATCCCGAATATAGCCGCCGAGGGCCTGCATATCCCGGGCCTGGATCTCTCCGGGCTGGGGGACCTCCACGGCGTATTTGCGGAAATCGGGGATGCGCAGGTCCCGCAGCAGCTGGCCGCCATTGGCGTGGGGATTGGCCCCCATGCGCCGGGTGCCCTGGGGGGAGAGCTCCCGCAGTGAGGGGATCAGGGCGCCGTTTTCGTCGAAGAGTTCCTCCGGGTGGTAGCTGCGCAGCCAGTCCTCAAGAATCTTCAGGTGGTCCGGCCGGGATCCGTCCAGGATTAGGGGCACCTGATGGGCCCGGAAGGTGCCCTCCACCGGCATGCCGTCGATCTCCTTGGGGCCGGTCCAGCCCTTGGGGGAGCGGAACACGATCATGGGCCAGCGGGGACGGGTGGTGTCACCCCCCTCCCGGGCGCTGACCTGAATGCGCTCAATCTCCCGGGTGGCCCAGTCCAGAGCGGCGGCCATGGTCTGGTGCATCTGCATGGGATCATCCCCCTCCACAAAGCGGGGAGTCCAGCCGCAGCCTTTGAAAAAGTCCTCCACCTCGTCGTGGGAGATGCGGGAGAAGATGCTGGGGTTGGCGTTTTTGGCGCCGTTCAGGTGGAGAATAGGGAGCACCGCGCCGTCGGTAACCGGGTTGATAAACTTATTGGAGTGCCAGGCCGCCGCCAGGGGGCCGGACTCCGCCTCTCCGTCGCCCACCACACAGGCGGCGATGAGGGCGGGATTGTCCATCACCGCGCCGAAGGCGTGGGCCAGGGAGTAGCCTAACTCGCCCCCTTCGCTGATGGAGCCAGGGGTCTGGGGACCACAGTGGATGGGAATGCCGCCGGGGAAGGAGAACTGGTGGAACAGGTGCTTCATGCCCTCCTCATCCTGGCTGGCATTGGGATAAATTTCGCTAAAGGAGCCCTCCAGATAGGTCTGGGCCACCAATGCGTTGCCCCCGTGGCCGGGGCCGGAGAGATAGATGATGTTCAGGTCGTATTTGGTAATGACACGGTTGAGGTGGGTATAGATGAAGGTCTGGCCGGGGACGGTCCCCCAGTGACCCACAAATTTTTTCTTCAGATGCTCCTGCCGCAGTGGCTCCCGCAGCAGGGGATTGTCCAGCAGATAGATCTGGGCCGCGGCCAGGTAGTTGGCCGCCCGCCAGTAGGCGTCGATCCGGCGCAGCAGGTCTGCGGAGAGAGGGTTCTTCTTGGACATGCGGGTAGACGTCTTAGCGGCGGCTTTGACAATGCTTTTTGCCGTTTTTGGCACTTAAATACCCCCTTAATACAATAGCTCATCTATTATTATAGGTCATAGCGGAGGAGTGTCAAGAGAAAACGCACAAATTTTCGACCTAATATAACAATACCGGAGGGTTTAGCCTCCGGTATTGTTTCCTTATACACCGCCGGTTTCCAGCAGTTGAAAATTTAAAAGGGAAAAAGACGCCCCATCGTAGCAGAGCTGCGCGGTGACATTGGCGAAGTAGCGCGCCTGGCCGTTAATGTTCAGGCCGATGCCGAATACAGCGGTAAGAGAAGTGTCCTCTACCCGGTAAAAGAGCAGGTCGCCGAAGGAATCCCAGAGCCCCACACGGCCGGCCTCTTCCGGTCCCAAAGTGTAGGAGACTGTGTTCCCGCCGCAGGCAACAGTGGCCGTACGGGGCTCGTAATGGTATTCGATGGCGTCCAGCAGAAGCGGGTTGTAGACCTCCGGCCCAAAATGGCGGTCGGTCCAGCCCTCCGCCCACTCGTAGATGTGCAGGTCCGCAGACTGGGGGGTTGTGTAATAGAGAATCAGAAGCTCCTCCTGCCCGTCCGCGTCAAAGTCGCCCCACTGCAGTTTGGGCGCCGTCTCAGGGCGCCGGGCCATGGGCGCGGGAAAATACTGTACCGCATCCCCCCGACGCAGCAGCCAGCCGCCCTCGTTCACATCTACGCCGCAGTAGAGCTGCACATCCTCCGCCGTACCCATCAGCCAGCAGGGCACGCCGCCGAGGAGGGCAGATTCCTCCAGTGACTGGGGCAGCAGAGATAGGTCGGGGCGCTCCCACCAAAGGGGCGCGGAAGAGGGGGAGGCCACAGGAACAGGGGTGGGAGTGGAGGAGGGAAGCGGTGTGGAGGGGGCCTGCCCATGGGAGCAGGAGGAGAGAAGCAGTCCCAGTGCCAGCAGGGGCGCAAGCAGCTTTTTCATAACGTCATCCCTCCAGGGAAAGCAGGTTCAGCCGGCGTACCCGCCAATAAAAGATCAGGCAGATCAGACACGAGGCCACTTCCGCCAGCGGGAAGCAAAGCCAGATCAGAGAGGGCCGCATGTGCCCCAGCACCAGCGCGGCGGGGAGGAGGAGCACCACCTGCCGCAGCAGGGATACGATCAGGCTCAGGGTGGGGGAACTCATAGCCTGGAAAGCGGAGCAGAGGATAATGGAGACGCCGGCAAAGACAAAGGAAAGGGCGATCACACGCAGGGCGGGTATTCCATCGGAGAGCACGGCGGTGTCCGCGTCAAAGAGGCGGAGCAGCGGCCCCGGGGCCAGCAGAAGCAGCAGGGTTCCCGCCGCCATAATGCCAACCGCGATGGCCATGGCGAAGTAAATCAGCCCCTCCACCCGGCTGCGGCTTTTGGCGCCGTAATTAAAGCTTACCGGAGGAACCAGACCGTTGCTCAGGCCATAGACCGGCATAAAGATAAAGGACTGCAGCTTAAAATAGGCACCCAGAATGAATACCCCGGTGTCGGTGAGCAGGCCCAGAATTTTGTTCATGCCCATGGTCATGACCGTGCTCAGGGACTGCATGACAATGGCGGGAAGAGCGATGCGGTAGATCTCCCCAATGGCCTGACGGTCAGGGCGAAATCCCCTGAACTGGACGAGGATGGTTTTGCTCCTGCTTACCAGCCAGAGGCCAACGGCCATGCCGATAAACTGGCCGATGATGGTAGCCAGGGCGGCCCCGGCCACCTTCAGTTCCGGAAAGGGCCCGATGCCGAAGATGAACAGCGGGTCCAAAATCAGGTTTGCAACAGCCCCCACGCCCTGGATCACCAGGTGGCCGACGGCATTGCCCGAGGCCTGGAGCACCCGTTCCCCGGCAAATTGAAAGCACATGCCCAGGGAGCCCACAGTGACGATGGTCAGGTAGTCCAGCCCATAGATGGCAGTGACCGGATCGTCCGTAAAGGCCCACATATAACCCCGCAAGCCAAAGAGACTTACCAGGGCAAAGGCCGCCCAGGTGAGAAAATAAAGGAAATATCCGTTGGCTGCAACTGCGTTGGCGCGGTCGGTCCGGCCCTCGCCCAGACGCCGGGAGAGCATAGAGTTGACCCCAACGCCGGTGCCCACACAGACGGAGACCATCAGCATCTGAATGGGGTAGACCAGGGAGAGCGCTTCAAAGGCCTGTCCGCCCAGGCGGGCTACAAACAGGCTGTCTACCAGATTGTACAGAGCCTGAATGAGCATGGAGAGCATCATAGGCCAGGACATGCGGATCAGCAGCGGCCGCACCGGAAGCGCGGCCATGATATTCGGATTCTCGTTCAAAAGGGTCCCTCCGGTCAAACAACGGGCTCCCGGTGGGGGAGCCCGCTGCTCAGTTTGATGGATGTGTGTGCACAGCAAAGCAGCGGCCCACTGTGCCCTCAGACCACTCCAGCCGTCTCCGGCGCCTGCGCCGACCCGCACGCCTGGCCGTGCTCCTGATTGGCCAGGGCCCGGGCGTTGGCCAGCATCAGTTTGATGCGGTTTTCCTGGTTGATCTTGGTGGCGCCGGGGTCGTAGTCGATGGCCACAATGTTGGAATAGGGGTAGTCGTCCTTGAGCTTGCGGATCATGCCTTTGCCCACAATGTGGTTGGGTAGGCAGCCGAAGGGCTGGGTGCACACGATGTTACTGGTGCCGGAGTGGATAAGCTCCAGCATCTCGGCGGTGAGCAGCCAGCCCTCGCCCATCTTGTTGCCCTCGCCTAGGTAGCCCTGGATCAGCCGCCGCAGATCCTCGAAGGTGCCCGGGGCGCGGAAGCCGCCCCGCTCCATGGCTGCAATCATGGCCCGCTGGCATTTCTCCACATAGCCTTTGAGTACCTGGCAGGCTTTTTTCTTGATCCACTTTCCGCCGTAGATATTGACGTCCACCTCGCGGTTGTAGATCTTGAAGATGATGAAGTCGGTCAGGCCGGGCACCACCGGCTCGGCCCCCTCGGAGAGCAGGAACTGCTCCAGATTGTTGTTGCCCAAGGGAGAGTATTTGATGTAGATCTCGCCCACCACGCCCACGCGTACCTTGGGCTCCCCGGCTGTAGGGACAGCCTTGAAGGCGGCGGTGATGCGGTCGAAGTTGGCCGTCATGCTCTTGAAGGACAGCCCCTTGCCCTGGTTCATGCCGTCCAGCAGCCAATTCTCCACCTCGCCGATGACCCGGTCGGTCTCCCCGGCGTTCACCTCGTAGGGGCGCACCTGGTTGGCGCACTGGACAATGATGTCCCCGTACATCATGGCGAATACCGCCTTGCGCAGCATGCCCAGGCCTAGCTTGAAGCCGGGATTGGGCTCCAGCCCGGACAGGTTCAGGGACACCACGGGGATGTAGCTCAGCCCAGCCTTTTCCAGGGCCTTGCGCAGCAGGTGGATGTAGTTGGAGGCCCGGCAGCCGCCGCCGGTCTGGGTGATGAGCAGGGCCACCTTATGCATGTCGTATTTGCCGCTCTTCACCGCGTCGATCAGCTGGCCGATGACCAGCAGAGCGGGGTAGCAGGTGTCGTTGTGAACGTACTTGAGCCCCTCGTCCACAATATTGCGGTGGTTGGTGGTGAGCATCTCCACATGGAAGCCGTCATTTTCCAGAATGCGGGCCATCAGGCCGAAGTGGACCGGCAGCATGGTGGGGAAGAGAATGGTGTACTCCTTTTTCATCTCCTCGGTAAACAGAAGCCGCCCGGTCTTGTCGTAGATCAATTCTGCCATAAGCTTTTGGTTCCTTTCAATCGGAAAAATGGGGGCCCCGTGCGGCCCCGGCAGAGCGGACGGAAGCTTACTCCGCCCGCGCGTCCATGGCCGCCATCAGGGAGCGCACGCGGATCTTCACCGCCCCCAGGTTGCTGATGTCGTCAATTTTCAGCTGGGTGTACAGCTTGCCGCCCTCCTCCAGGATGGCGCGCAGCTCGTCGGTGGTGATGGCGTCCGTGCCGCAGCCGAAGGAGACCAGCTGCACCACCTGCATGTCCGGCTGGGTGCACACATAGCGGGCGGCGTTGTACATGCGGGACTGGAAGGTCCACTGATTGAGCACCTTGCGGGGGGCGTAGCCCTCCAGATAGCTCAGGGCGTCCTCGGTCACCAGCACGAAGCCGAAGCCGGTGATCAGGTCGTTGATGCCGTGATTGATCTCCGGGTCGATATGGTAGGGCCGCCCGCAGGCCACCAGAATGGGCATGTGGCGCTCCCGGGCGTACTGGATGTACTGCTTCCCGGTCTCCCGCACGTCGTGGACATAGGCCTCATAGGCGGCGTAGGCCGCCTTTACCGCGGCCGCGGTCTCCTTTTTGGGCACGTCGAACTGGTCGTACATCAGCTGAGCGATGCGCTTTTCAAAATCCTTGTGCCGCCACAGGCCCACATAGGGGTCCAAGTATTTGGTCTGCTTCAGGGCTGGCACGTTGGCAGCCAGAAGCTCCGGATAGTAGGCCACCACCGGGCAGTTGTAGTGGTTGTCCCCGATGCCCTCGTTGTTGTTGTAAGACATGCAGGGGTACCAAATGGCGTCCACCCCCGCCTCCACCAGGGCCTCCACATGGCCGTGGAGCAGCTTGGCGGGGTAGCACACCGTATCCGAGGGGATGGTGTGCTGGCCCTTCAGGTACAGCTTGCGGGAGGACTCGGGGGAGAGGACTACCTCAAAATTGAGGCGGGTGAAGAATTCAAACCAGAAGGGCAGGTTCTCATACATATTCAGGCCGAAGGGGATGCCCATGGTCCCCCGCACGCCGGTGCCGGCTCCCTTGCCCTTCAGGGCGCGGAGCTTGCGGTATTTGTAGACCATCAGGTCGGGATTTTCCGCCTTCTCCTTGCCCAAGGGGCGGGAACAGCGATTGCCCGAGATGAATTTCCGGCCTCCGTCAAAGGTGTTGACTGTGAGAGAGCAGTGGTTGGTGCAAAGACCGCAGGTGGCGGGCTTGGCGGTGTGGAAGAAGGTCTCCAGCGCCGCCCTGGTCAGCAGGGCGCTCCGGTCCAGGTGCAGGTCCCGGGCGGCCAGGGCCGCGCCGAACGCGCCCATCAGCCCGGCGATGGTGGGGCGGGTCACGTCCCGGCCCAGCTCCTGCTCGAAGGCGCGCAGCACCGCGTCATTGAGGAAGGTGCCTCCCTGGACCACGATGTGCCGGCCCAGATCGTCGGCGTTGGCGGCCCGGATGACCTTGTATACCGCGTTTTTCACAATGGAGATGGACAGGCCGGCGGAGATGTCCTCCACGCTGGCACCGTCTTTCTGAGCCTGCTTTACGCTGGAGTTCATAAACACCGTGCAGCGGGAGCCCAGGTTCACCGGGTGGGGGGCCAGCAGGCCCAGCCTGGCAAAGTCGGCGATGCTGTACCCCAGGGCTTTGGCGAAGGTCTCGATAAAGGAGCCGCAGCCGGAGGAGCAGGCCTCGTTGAGCAGGATGGAGTCCACGGCCCCGTTGCGGATCTTAAAGCACTTCATGTCCTGGCCGCCGATGTCAATGATGAAGTCCACATCCGGGTTGAAGTGGCGGGCAGCGTTGTAGTGGGCCACGGTCTCCACCAGACCCGCATCGCAGGAGAAGGCGTTTTTAATCAGGTCCTCGCCGTAGCCGGTGACGGCAGCCCCCTGGATGGTGATCCGGTCCCCGCACAGCCGGTAGATCTCCTTCAGCTGCTCCAGCACAATGGCCACCGGATTGCCCAGGTTGGAGTGGTAATAGGTGTAGAGCAGCCCGCCGTCGGCGGTAATGAGGGCCATCTTGGTGGTGGTGGAGCCGGCGTCGATGCCCAACCAGGCGGGGCCGGTGTAGGTGCCTGCGTCCACCTCCGGGGGGTGCATGGCGTTGTGCCGGGCGGTGAAGCCGTCGTACTCCTCCTGGCTGGTGAACAGGGGGGGCATGGTGTCCACCAGGCCCACGTCGCCCACGCTCTCCTCCAACTTCTTCAGCAGTTCATCAAAGGGGTGCTCGGCATAGTCGCAGGCGCACAGGGCCGCGCC
Organism: Lawsonibacter celer; assembly: GCF_014281125.1. Lineage (GTDB taxonomy): Bacteria > Bacillota > Clostridia > Oscillospirales > Oscillospiraceae > Lawsonibacter_B > Lawsonibacter_B celer. The sequence continues at coordinate 209,149 of NZ_JACOEA010000001.1, forward strand.
GATGCCCGCGAAGCAGTCCCCGTCCTCCGGGAAAACGGCGTGCTCCCCGTCCAGCTTCAGGGTCTCCACAAAGCGCTGCCGCAGACCCATGAGGAAGTGCAGCGGCCCGCCCAGAAAGACGATCTTCCCCTTCAGCTCCCGGCCCTGGGTGAGCCCGGCCACCGTCTGGTCCACCACGGCCTGGAAAATGGAGGCGGCCACATCCTCCTTGCGCCCGCCCTGGTTGAGGATGGGCTGAATGTCGCTCTTGGCGAACACGCCGCAGCGGGAGGCGATGGGGTAGATCTTTTCGTGCTTCAGGCTCAGCTCGTCCAGCTCGGTGACGCTGACGTTCATCAGGGTAGCCATCTGGTCGATAAAGGCCCCGGTGCCGCCGGCACAGGAGCCGTTCATCCGCTCCTCCAGCGCGCCGCCGAAGAAAATGATCTTGGCATCCTCGCCGCCCAGCTCGATCACCGCGTCGGTGTCCGGTATGTACTGGTTGACCGCGGCGGCGGTGGCGTATACCTCCTGCACGAAGTCGATCCCCGCGGCCTTGGCCACGCCCAGACCGGCCGAGCCGGTGATGACCATGCGTACCTGCCTGCCGGCGAGAAGATCGCTGATGGAGCGCAGGGTTTCGGCCGCCCGCTCCCGGGCTTTGGAATAGTGCCGCTCGTAAGAGCGGAAGAGAAGCTTGTTCTGCTCGTCCAGCACCACGACCTTGACGGTGGTGGAGCCGATGTCGATTCCGATGCGAAGGCTCATAGATTCACCTTAAATCCTTTTTTAATCGTACCCTATATAATATTACAAATCGACCTTTTTTACAACCGGTAAAATCATAGGGCGGTAAAGTATTTTATTCGAAATAAGAATGAGCGCGGATCAGTTCAAAGCGGCTGCGCTCAAAGGTGAGCAGCCCCTCCCGGCGCATCTTACCCAGCTCGGCGGACAGGGCGCTGCGGTCCACGCCCAGGTAGTCGGCCAGCTGCTGCCGGTCAAAGGGGATGGAGAAGGCGTAGCTGCCCTGGCGCCTGGCCTGATAGGACAGATAGGAGAGTAGGCGGCCCCGGATGGTCTTGGCGGAGATGTGAAACATCCGCCGGGAGAGGGTGAGGTTCTTCTGTGCGGAGACGGCCAGCAGATTGCGCACTAGTTTGGCGTGGTGGGCGCAGGCGTCCGGGCAGGTCCGCAGCGCCCGGGCCGCGTCCAGGAAAAGCACCCGCACGTCTGTGCCCGCCACCACATTGACCATCAGCGGTTCGTCGGGCACACAGGCGTAGGTCTCGGCAAAGACCTGGCCCGGCTCCAACTGGTCCAGAATGGTCCGGTTGCCCCAGATATCATCGCTTTCAATGCGCACCCGTCCGGAGAGCACCAGGCCCATGGCGCGCACTGTGTCCCCGGTGCGGTAGAGGAAGGCGTCCTTTGGAAAAAAGCGCTCCTCCGCGCTCAGGCAGGTCACCATCTTGGCTGCCTCCTCCGGAGTGGTTCCCCGGAAAAGCGGTGTGTTGGTGAGAAACAGAAAGTCCATAAAAATCCTCAATTCGTTGGAAAAACAACAGACTCGTTGTACCAATTCTAATATACTGAGGACAATAAGTCAAGAACGGAGGGATCTTTTATGATCCGTAAAATTATCCAGATCGACCGGGACAAATGTAATGGCTGCGGGCTTTGCGTTCAGGCCTGCCACGAGGGGGCCATCGGTATGGTGGACGGCAGGGCTCAGCTGCTGCGCGACGACTACTGCGACGGCCTGGGGGATTGTCTGCCCGCCTGTCCCACCGGGGCCATCACCTTTGTGGAGCGGGAGGCGGCGGCCTATGACCACGCCGCAGTGATGGCCAATCAGCAGGCCAAGCGCAGCGGACAGGACGCGCCCCTGCCCTGCGGCTGTCCGGGCAGCCAGTCCCGGCGGATCCAGCATCCGGAGGAGGAAGCGCAGGCGGCCTGCACGGCGCCCGCGGCCTCCCAGCTGCGCCAGTGGCCGGTGCAGATCAAGCTGGTGCCGGTGAACGCGCCCTACTTTGACGGGGCCCATCTCCTGGTGGCCGCGGACTGCACTGCCTATGCCTACGGCAGCTTCCACCAGGATTTTATGAGAGGAAAGGTCACGCTGGTGGGCTGTCCCAAGCTGGACGAGGGGGACTATACGGAAAAGCTCACAGAAATTATCCGCGGCAATGAGATCAAGGCCCTCACAGTGGTGCGCATGGAAGTGCCCTGCTGCGGCGGGATCGAGCGGGCGGCGGTCACTGCCCTGAAAAACAGCGGGAAATTCATCCCCTGGCAGGTGGTCACCATCTCGGTAGACGGAAGGATTCTGAATGCATAAGAAATCGGGTCCGGACGGTTTGACGTCCGGACCCGATTTGCTTCAGGTCACCACATGAATTGGCCTGCCGGCCCTCCAGGCCGCCAGATTTTCGGCAGCCGTGTCCACTAGTCGCTGCCGGGCCTCCCGGGGAGCCCAGGCGATATGCGGGGTAAGGATGCAGTTGGTGGCGCCCAGAAGGGGGGAGCCATCCCGGGGCGGCTCCTGGCAAAGCACGTCCAGCCCCGCGCCGCCCACCTTTCCACTATCCAGCGCGGCCCGCAGGTCGGACTCCACGATCAGGGGCCCCCGAGCGGTATTGAGCAGCAGCACCCCGTCCTTCATCCGGGCGATGCTGTCCCGGTTGATCATGCCGCGGCTGGCTTCCGTGAGAGGACAGTGGAGGGAGATCACGTCCGAGCGTGTGAACACCTCCTCCAGCCCGGTACCGGCGACGACGCCGTCGGAGACCACCGGACGGCGCCCGCCGCAGGCGAGCACCTCCATGCCGAAGGCGCGGGCCAACCTGGCGACCTGCTGCCCGATGTCGCCGTAGCCTACGATCCCCATGGTCTTGCCCGCCAGTTCCACCAGGGGAAAGTCCCAATAGGTAAAGTCCGGGCAGGTCCTCCAGCGCCCGCTGTGCACCGTGTCGCTGTGGCGGCCGGCCCGGTGGCAGAGCTCCAGCAAAAGCGCAAAGGTCATCTGAGCCACAGAGGGCGTGCTGTAGCCCGGTACATTGCACACGGTGACGCGGCGGTCACGGGCCGCGTCCAGATCCACGATATTGTAGCCGGTGGCCAGTACGCCGACAAACTGAATGTCCGGGCAGGCATCGAATACCGAGCGGTCCAGAGGTGTTTTGTTGGTAAAGATCGCCTGGGCCTTTCCGATGCGGGGGATGATCTGCTCCGGCGCGGTGCGGTCATAGACCGTCAGCGCTCCTTGGCTGGCGATGGGATCCCAATTCAGATCACCGGGATTTGTGGTGTGGCCGTCCAAAATGACAATATCCAAGCTTAATTTCCTCCCAATTTCCCCCTCGGGTATTGTACAGCAGCTGCTTTGCAGTGATTATAGCACGGACGCTGAACGGAGGCAAAGAGGAGTTTCCTTTGACAGCACGGATAAAATCCGAAAAAATTGGTTGACAAAAGGGAAATGACCTGCTAAAATAACATTCGTTCCGTCAGTTCGGACAAGCTCAATGGGGGTATAGCTCAGCTGGGAGAGCGCTTGAATGGCATTCAAGAGGTCAGCGGTTCGATCCCGCTTATCTCCACCAAGAACCCGAAATCTTAAGATTTCGGGTTCTTCTTTGTTCGGATGCAAAGAGGCCTTCAGGCACACAAACAACAGCGGTTCGGTTCCGCTTCTCTCCGCCAAAAATCCCAAAATCTTACGGTTTCGGGATTTTTTTCTTTGTTCGGACATAAAAGAAAACGGCAGCGCGGCCTGGACACAGGCGCTCTGCCGTTTTTCTCTTTAAAAACGAATGATCCCCAGAGACTGCAGCAGCAGGAAGAACAGCAGCAGGGGAGTTACCACCTTCACCATGATGACATAGAGCTTTTCCCGGCGAAACCTGCGGCCCCCAAGCGTAACTTCCTCAATAATCGTCTTGGGCTTCACAATCCATCCAATCAGAATGCAGGTGCCGATGGAGAGCACAGGCATCATCACATAGTTGCTGATATAGTCCAGGATGTCCAGGATTTGCGCATTTTTGCCGGCAGGGGTATTGGGCAGGATCCATTCAAAGTAGAATAGATTGTAGCCCAGACAGACTACCAGACCGCCAGCCAAAGCGATCAGCGCCACCGCAATACAGGCCTTTTTGCGGCTGATATGGAATTGGTCCATAGCGCTGGATACGATGGCCTCCATAATGGAGACGGAGGAGGTGAGGGCGGCAAAGGCCACGGCCAGAAAGAATACGACGCCGACCACAACCCCCACGCCGCCCATGGCGCCGAATACCTTGGGGAGGGAGCGGAACATCAGGGTGGGTCCGTCTGACATGCCCTGCGCGCCTGAAAAGACGAAGACGGCGGGGATAATCATCATACCGGCTAGGAAGGCCACAACAGTGTCAAACAGCTCAATCTGGTTGACGGATTTCACTAGGTTGGTCTCCTTTTTCACATAAGAGCCGTAAGTGATCATGATGCCCATGGCCACGCTGATGGAATAGAAGAGCTGTCCCATGGCGTCGGTCAGCACCATAAGGAATTTGCGCAGGGTCATTCCCTCAAAGTTCGGCACCACGTATACAAGCAGACCCTGCAGCCCGGTGCGGGTGACGCCCTCTTCGTCCGTATGGGACAGCGTCAGAGAGAAGCAGGCGATACACAGCATAAGCACCAGCAGGACCGGCATCAGAATCTTTGACATCCGCTCGATCCCGGAGTCGACGCCGCTGTACACAACAAACACGGTCGCGCCCAGAAAAAGCAGGAACCAGAGGATAGGGCTCCAGGTAGAGGTAATGAAGCTGGTAAAGTACTGGCTGTCCACAGCGGCCTGTGCGCCGCCGGTCAAGTAGGCGGCCAGATACTTCAGCACCCAGCCGCCGATGGCGCTGTAATAGGGCAGGATCAGCATGGGGATCACGCAGGCCAGAAGGCCCAGCCAGCCCATTTTGGGGTAAAGCACGCGGTAGGCGGTCAAGGGGCTCTGGCCTGTCCGGCGGCCGATGGCGATTTCCGTGGTCAGCAGGGTAAAGCCAAAGGTAAGCGCTAAAATCAGGTAAACCAGCAGAAACACGCCGCCGCCGTCCTTTGCGGCTAAATAGGGAAAACGCCATATATTTCCCAGTCCTACGGCACTGCCGGCAGCGGATAAAACAAATCCCAAAGAGCCGGTAAAACTGCCGCGATTTTGCTTTTTTTCCATATAATCTCCTCCCAATGAACCAATGCACACGCGGAATAGTATACTATGAACTGCCGCGGCTGACAAGGCTATGTTGGCTGGGCGGATGAGGCGTCATACAGAATGTAAAAAGGACCCGCCGCGCCTTTGGGCGCGGCGGGTCCTTTTGTGTATTGAAGAAATAAGGGCTTCCTCCTGCTCAGAGAATGTGGAAGCGCTCGGCAGCCTCAGTGAGCTCGGCCTGAAAATCGGGGTGGGCGATGGAAATCAGAGCCTTGGCCCGATCCCGCACGGTCTTTCCCTTGAGCTCCGCCACGCCGAACTCGGTGACCACGTATTCCACATCGGAGCGGGCGGTGGACACCACGGTGCCGGGTGTCAGGCCGGGCACAATTTTCGACGCCAGTTTGGTGCTGCCGTCCTTTTGGCGTACCGTGCCGGTGGAGTGCAGGGTCATGATCGATTTTCCACCGGGAGACATCTGGGCGCCCATGCAGGTCTCCGCCTGGCCGCCGATTCCGCTGATCTGGGAGCCAGCCACCGACTCGGAGGCGCACTGGCCGAACAGGTCTACCTGCAGCGTGGTGTTGATGGAGGTCATCTTGTAGTTCTGGGCGATGACATAGGGGTCGTTGGTGTAGGGGGCGGCCCGGTGAAGTACGCCCGGGTTGTTGTCGATAAAGTCATACAGCCGCTGGGTGCCCATGGTAAAGACCGTCACAATCTGGTTGGGGTGAAGGGTCTTGCACCGGCCGGTGAGCACGCCGGCCTCCACCAAATCCACCGTGCTGTCCACCAGCATCTCAGTATGCATGCCCAGATCTCTTTTGTGCATCAGCGACTGGGCCACCGCGTTGGGGATGGAGCCGATGCCCAGCTGGATGGTGGAGCCGTCCTCCACCAGGTCGGCCACATACCGGCCGATGGCCAGGTCGGCCTCGCCGATGGGGGCGGGCGGCATTTCCACCAAGCCACGGTCGCACTCTACGATGTGATCCACCCGGCTGATGTGCAGCGTGGTGTCCCCGAAGGTGCGAGGGGCCTTGGCGCACACCTCCACCACCACGCGCTTGGCGCGCTTAAGCACCTCGGGCTCCACCAGACAGCCGGCGCAGATGGAAAAATAGCCGTGCTCATCCATGGGGGAGACGGAGGTGACCAGCAGATCCGGGTCTGCACGGCCGCGCAGCACCACGGAAGGTGCGGCGCGCAGATGAGAGGGGAGATGGGTACACTCGCCCAACCGGTCGGAAATGCGCTGGACCGGGCTGTAAAAGAAGCTCTCCTGCTCCAGGATTCCCCTGTATTGGGGATCGGTCATGACCGGATAGGGCTTGAGGGGCAGAGCGGTGCTGAGCCGGATATGGGAAGCCCGACCCTGCAGCTCATGCAGGCGGCTGAGCAATCCAACCGGAGATTGGGGACCGGAGCCCAATACTATGAAAAGATCGGATTGGAACAGCTCCAGCAGCTGGTCCATAGAGATGCGCTTGCGTTGGTATTCCTGTTGATACATGATGTTACCTCCTGCTTGTTGTGTTTCCACTGACCTGGACAGATAACATGCAAGTTTGATGCCAGGTTTTTAAGCGGGGGATTGGGGGGATCTGGTCGCAGACCCAGAAAAACAGGCCCCGGCAAGACGGAATGGAGGGGGCAGGCCAGTGAGAAGCCCCCATGGCTAAATCAAAATTGACTTAACCATGGGGGACTTTCCTCACAGGTTATATTTTGCCTTGCGCCGGGCGATGGCGGACTGGCTGGTTTTGAGATATTGGGCGGCTTTATAGGTGCTTCCGCAGCGCTTCAGGACCTGCTGCAGCAAAGCGCGCTCACATTGTTCCATATAGAAATTCAGGGAAAAGTCCTCCGGTACGTCGTCCAGCAGGAGAGAGGGAGGAAGAAAATAGCTGGCCTGTGCCGGGTGGCTCTCCTCCGGCAGGCTGGGATTCAACGAGCTGCCCGGAATTTCGGAGATCTCAATCACCTCGCCGGAGCTGGTGATGATCATGCGCTCAATGAGGTTTTTTAGTTCCCGCACGTTGCCGGGCCAGCTGTGGGATTTGAGCTGAAGCATGGCCTTGGCGGACAGATAGCGGGGACGGCCATATTTGTCTCCGTAGTGGCGGAGAAAATAGTTGGCCAACGGCTCAATGTCCTCCTGGCGTTCCCGCAAAGGCGGAATGTAGACCGGCATAACGTTGAGGCGGTAGTACAAATCCTGGCGGAAGCTGCCGTTTTGGACACAGGCGGCTAGGTCCTGATTGCTGGCGGCCAGCACACGGAAGTCCACTGTGGTGCTTTTCACCGACCCTACTTTGGTAAAGCGCTTGGTCTCAATGGCCTGGAGAAGCTTGCCCTGAAGCGCCAGCGGCATGGAGTTGATCTCATCCAAGAATAGGGTACCGCCGTCGGCCTCTTCGAAGAGGCCCCTTTTACCGGCGCTGGAGGCGCCGGTAAAAGCACCTTTAGCATACCCGAAGAGCTCTGCCTCCAGCAACGTTTCCGGCAGGGAGGCGCAGTTGATGGAGACAAAACGACCCTTGCTCCTGTGGCCCAAACTATGGATGAGATGGGCCACCACATCCTTGCCGCAGCCCGTCTCGCCCGTGACCAGGACGGCGGTGTCCACATCGGACAACGCCCGGGCCAGCTCCAGCACCTGCCTCATGGCGGGACTCTCGGCGATGACCTCCCGGTTGTCTACCCGCATACGGCTGGGGTCCAGCGTGTTGTGCCTGGAGCCGGAATTGGCCGAGTGTATCTGCTGGGTGAGCAGGTTCAGGGGGAGGAGCACCGCTACGATAAACTCCACATTGCCGTTGCTGTCAAAAATGGGGCTGGTCATGTTCAGCTGCCTGTGCCGCTGACCGCGGAAATTGACCACATCCTGAAAAAAGGAAAAAGCGCGCTTGTACTTGAGCACATCTTCGGAGACAGCGCGCTCAATAATACCTTCCTCCGCCATGCGGTACATGGTGTAGGTCAGCAGGACTTCCTTGGTGGAACCAGACAGATCAATCAGGGCTCGATTAACGTAGATGAATTTCCCGTGCTTGTCCAGCACATAAATGGGCTCCTGCATGTTGTCCAGAATGGTTTCCAGAAATTTCACCTGTCTGTAAGCTTTGTCCAAGATTACGACCTCCGCCTCTGTTTATCAATCATCTGACACAGCGATCCTTATAATAATTATACTAACATACGGCGGAGAAAAGCACAAGTATTTTGTCAAGAGTGACGATAAAACCAAAAAATAAGTCAATTTAGACTTGCTAAAAAAGAAAATAAGTCAAAAAAGACTTATCTGGTGGGACATAAAAAAACGAAATGCAGCGCTGGAGAGGGGTTGGGGGCTTTCTTGATTTTGGCACGTTTTTTGCTTAATTTATCAGCATCGCGATATTTTTCGGAAAGTGAGTGAGATAAGCGGATGAGATTTGCCGATCAGGTGGTACTGGTGACCGGCGCCGCCCGGGGAATTGGATTTGCAACGGCCCGCAGATTTGCAGCGGAGGGGGCCAGGGTCGTGCTCGCCGATGTGAGCGCTGACTGTGTCCAGGCGCGGGACAAGCTCCTGGCTGAGGGATTTGCGCAGGTCATTGCCGTGCAGGGAAGCGTATCGGACCAGGGCGATGTGGAGCGCATGTTTGAAGAGGCCGTGTCCGCCTTCGGCGGCATCGACGTGCTGGTCAACAACGCGGGTATTACCCGGGACGCACTGTTCCACAAGATGACGGAGGAGCAGTGGGACCTGGTGATGAATGTGAACCTGAAGTCGATGTTCTTCACCATTCAGGCGGCGCTGAAGCAGATGCTGCCCAAGGGAAAGGGGGCCATAGTCAACGTGGCTTCCATTACCGGGCAGATGGGCAATGTGGGGCAGAGCAACTATGCTGCCTCCAAGGCCGGCGTCCAGGCGTTGACCCGAAATCTCTGCCTGGAGTACGCGGGCAAGGGCATCCGGGTCAACGCGGTGGCCCCGGGATTCACATTTTCGGAGATGACTAGGGCCATCCCGGAGCCGATCATTGAGCAGATGGTAAAGAAGATCCCCATGAAGCGGGGGGCTGAGCCCAGAGAGATCGCCTCGGCCATCCTGTTCCTGGCCTCGGAGGACGCCTCCTTTGTCAACGGACAAACCCTGGCGGTCAACGGCGGAATGTATCTCTATTGATCACAAAGGACTGCTGCGTGCGGTAAGAAAGGAAGAGACAGATGGAAGTGAGAGACGCGTATATCGTGGCCTTTGGCCGCAGCCCCTACTGTAAAGCGTTTAAGGGCGGGCTGTCCAAGGTCCATCCGGTGCAGTATGGGGGCCAGACACTGGCGGGTGTACTCAAGCGCGTTCCCCAGCTGGACCCCATGGAGATCGACGACGTGATTGTGGGCTGTGCCATGCCGAAGGGCGTCCAGGACTTTAACCTGGCCCGTCTGGTGGCCCAGCGGGCCGGCCTGCCGGACAAGGTGACCGGCATGACCATCAACCGCTTCTGCTCTTCCGGCCTGCAGACGGTGGCGACTGCCGCAAACGCCATTATGTGCGGACAAGCGGAGGTCCTTGTGGCTGGCGGTGTGGAGACCATGTCCATGGTCTCCATGGCGACCGATCCCAGCATCATGGAGCCCTACCTGGCCAAGCACGCGGTGGACAACTACATCAGCATGGGAATGACCGCGGAAAACGTGGCGGCCGATTACAACATCTCCCGTGAGGACATGGAAAAGATGGCCTGCGAGAGCCATGCCAAGGCGGCGGCGGCCCAGGCCGCCGGCTGGTTTGAGGACCAGATCGTCCCGGTGGACGGACTGGACGCCGATGGAAATCCAGTGGTGCTTACCCGGGACGAGGGAATCCGTCCCGGTACCACGATGGAGAGCCTAGCCGGTCTGAAGCCCTGCTTCAAGCCGGATGGTGTGGTGACCGCAGCCACCTCCTCCCAGATGACCGATGGCGCCGGCTTTGTGGTGCTGATGTCCGGGGAGAAGCTGCGGGAGCTGGGACTCAAGCCTCTGGCCAGGTTCGTGGGCTTTGCCGTGGACGGCGTGCCCGCCCGGGTCATGGGGATCGGCCCCATTCAGGCGATTCCGAAAGTGCTCAGGCTGACCGGCCTGACGCTGGGGGATATGGATGATATCGAGCTCAATGAGGCCTTTGCGTCCCAGGCGCTGGCCTGTATCCGGACCTTGGGCCTGGATACGCAGAAGCTCAATCCAGAGGGCGGCGCCATGGCCCTGGGCCATCCGCTGGGCGCCTCCGGAGTGATGCTGCTGTGCAAGGCCATTTCCCACATGAAGCGATGCGGCGGCCGCTATTTTATGGTCACCATGTGTATTGGCGGCGGCCAGGGCGCGGCGGGTATTTTTGAGATGTGCAGCCAGGCGTAGGAAAGCGCCTGCTGATACAAAGACAGGCGGGCGTGCCATAGTCCCGCCGGGAAGGATGTGCGGTATGAATATCGGAACCTGGCAGGTGGGGATCGCAACCCAACTGGGGCTTCTGCTGGTGGTTATGGGGCTGCTTTGTGTGGCAAAGCCCTACCAGACGGCAAAATGGCACAAGAACGACCCCGACATCCAGGAACGGGAACATAAACGGGAGCAGTCCCACCGCCGCAAAAAAGATCGGGTTGAATTCGACGCCAGCATTCTGGAGACCGAGCGGGAGCCCTCTAATCTGGCGGTGCGCGCGGTGCGGGTTCTGGGCGCTATTGCCCTTGTGGCCGGCGCCGCCCTGATGCTCTGGTCCTTCCTGTAATCCGGCAGCACCCGCTGGTTGGGGGAATGGGGGCTCCTTAACCAGTGGTTTGGAAAAGCTGTAAAAATGGAGAGGAGAATTATTGTGAGTAACAACGAAACTACCACAAAAAAGACGTTTAACGATCATTTTATTCGATTCTTTGATCGTTGGACACCCAATGCAATGGTCTTTGCCATCATTCTGACCATTATCGTTGCAATCCTTGCGATTATCTTTACCGGCTGTCCCATCATCATGGATTCTGCAGAGGGGCAGATGAGCCTGATGAACAGCTGGGTAGCCGGCTTCTGGAGCCTGCTGACCTTCGGCATGCAGATGAGCTTGATCATGATTACCGGCAACGTGATTGCTATCTCTCCCCCGGTTCAGAAGCTTATCCGCAAGCTGGCCATGATGCCCAACAACTGGTTCCAGGCCTATGCCATGGTCCTTGTCATCTCTTGGATCCTGATGTACATCCACTGGGGCATCGGCATGATGGTGTGTATCGCGCTGCTGCGCAACACCCTGGTTGCCGCCCGCGACAAGGGTTATTCCATCCATGCGCCCGCCCTGATCGCCTGCGCCTACTGCACAGCTATCCCCGCCGTGGGCATCTCCCAGGCTGCACCCCTCCAGGGCGCCACTCCCGGCTTCCTGAAGAGCATGTGCACCACTGAGATTGCCGCCAACTACGTAGCAGAGGCTTATCCCCTGTCCGAAAGTGTGCTGACCTGGTGGAACCTGCTGCAGTGCCTGGTGCTCTTCATTATGGTCTTTATCGTGGGCTACCTGATCATGCCCAAGAACAAGCTGAAGATGGAAGGCTGCTCTGACGAACTGTACAACGACGTGAAGCACACCCAGACCATGTACGAAGGCCCCGCTGACCGCTCCACTCCTGCCGGCTTCATGAACAACACCCCTGTGTTCTCCATGATTATCGGTATCTTCGGCCTGATCTGGTGCGTGATGCTTTATGCCAAGCAGGGCTTTAACGGCCTGACCATCAATAACTTCAACTTCACCATGATGATGCTGGGCATCGTGCTCTGCGGCACGCCGGAGCGCTTCTCCAAGGCCTGTATCGCTTCCGTCGGCTCTGTCTGGGGCGTTATCATTCAGTTCCCCCTGTACGCCGGCATCTTCGGCATTATCGCCAACACCGGTCTGGCCGCCGTGATTTCCAATGCGTTCATGGCCATTTCTACCACCAAGACCTTCCCCGAGGTTGCCTACCTCTACTCTGCGGTGCTGAACATGGCCGTGCCTTCCGGCGGCTCCAAGTTCGTCATTGAGGCGCCCTACCTGCTGGACGTGGCCGCCAAGCTGAATGTGGATGTGCCCAAGCTGCTGTGCGCCTACACCTATGGCGACCAGACCACCAACATCATCCAGCCCTTCTGGGCGCTGCCCTACCTGACCCTGTGTCACATCGACTTCAAAAAGCTGCTGCCGTACACCCTGGTCATTTGTGTCGGTGCGCTGATTGTCTGCTCCATCTTCTTCCTCGGCGTATATTAAAGCAAGATTCCCCATAAAGCCCCCAAAGCCCCCACATCCCATGGCAAACCGAGAGGGCAGCTTCGGCTGTCCTCTCGGCGGAATCAACACTTTTTCAACATAACATGAGGAGGTCTTTTTATTATGGCAAAGAAAACAATCATCACTGCCGCCCTCACCGGCGCGCTGACCCCAAGGGGCTACAAGATTCCTGAGACCCCTGAGCAGATTGCTGCGGACGCCTATGCCTGCTGGAAGGCGGGCGCAGCAGTAGTCCACCTGCATATGCGTGACGATGAGGGATTGGGCACCATGGACCGCGAAAAGTTTGCTGAAACGGTTCGCCTGATTCGTGCGCATGAGGACTGTGACGTGGTCATTAACTGCACCTCCTCTGGCGCTGTGAAGATGCCGCCGGATGAGGGCCGTATTCAGCACTTTGAGACCCTGCCCGAGATCGAGATGGGTTCCTTTGACGCCGGTTCCATGAACTGGGGTTGCGCCTATGTCTTTGAAAATTCCCCCCGCTTCCTGGAGAAGCTGTGCGACTGCTATCTCCGCAATGACGTGAAGCCGGAGATGGAGATCTTCGACCGCGGCATGCTGGGCAATGTGAACTATTATGTGAAAAAGGGTCTGGTCAAGACCCCTGTGTACTATCAGTTCGTGCTGGGCGTGCTGGGTGGTCTGGAGGCCACCCCGGAAAACCTGCTGAACTTGGTGCAGCACATCCCCGAGGGCTCTCTCTGGTCCGCCTTCGGCATCGGTGCCGGCCATATGCCCATTATGTATACTGCCTTGGCTCTGGGCGGCCATATCCGCGTGGGCCTGGAGGATAATGTGGTTTACGGTAAGGACGAAAACGGCGAGAAGATCATGGCCACCAACGTGATGCTGGTGGAGCGCGCGGTGCGCGCGGTCAAGGACTTTGGCAACGATGTGGCTACGCCCGCCGAGGCCCGTGAGATTTTGGGGATCAAGCCCTTTGTGCGCTGATTCTATGCCCTGTTGAAAAAACTGATTCCCGGCGGAACGCCTTACCGGGAGCTCCGCCGGGGATCATGCAAAATTTCTTCGAAAACAGGGTTGACAAAAGGAAGTGATTTTGTTAATATAATCTTCGCCTAATACGGGTATGAAGTTCAAATGGGGGTATAGCTCAGCTGGGAGAGCGCTTGAATGGCATTCAAGAGGTCAGCGGTTCGATCCCGCTTATCTCCACCAAAAGCCTCGAAATCGTAAGATTTCGGGGCGTTTCTTTGCTCAGGTGCAAAGAAACTTTCGGGCATACAAACAGCAGCAGTCTGATCCCGCTTATCTCTGCCAAAGAAAGGACATCCTTATGGATGTCCTTTCTGTTTACGAAGAATGCCGGGCGCAGAAAACTCGCCTCAGAGCGGCGGCCTCTGATGTGTCGGAGCCCATAAGAAAAGGACACGGCGGAAACCGTGTCCTTTTCTTATGGAGCAGGTGAGGGGAATCGAACCCCCGTGTTCAGCTTGGGAAGCTGACATTCTGCCATTGAACTACACCTGCAGGTGGTGACTTGATAAAGTATAGCACAGGTTTCCACGTTTGGCAAGAGGAAAGCGGCCTTCTTTTTTCTGCAAAAAACACAGAAATTCAATTGCATTTAAAACTAGAATGTAGTATCATTTATTAAACACCTGGTTTAAAAACAATTGGAAAGGGTGGCTGGCATGAGTAAAAAGCAGGCGCTGACGGAGTTTCATCGGGGTTCCATTTTGGCGGCGGCGGAGCGGCTTTTCGCGGAAAAGGGTACTGAGCGGACGACGAGGGACGATATTGCCAGAGAGGCTGAATACAGCAAGGCCACCCTGTATGTGTATTTCCAGAGCAAGGTGGAGATCATCAACGCCATCCTGCTCAGCGGGATGGTGCTGCTGAAGAAAAAGATACATGAGGCGATTGAGAGCCAGCCCGACTGGCTGCCGGCCTACGACGCCGTGTGTGCCGCGATTATCCGGTTTTACGACGATAACCCCACCGCCTTTGACGCGGCCACCGGCGGCATTTGCCTGGAGGAAGAGGATGCCAAAGGCGTAACCGAGATCCTGCGGGTGAGCAAGGAAATTGACGAGGAGCTGGCCGCTTTTCTGGAGCGGGGGACTGCCTCTGGTGTGGTGCGGCCCGATCTGCCGCCCATGGAGACTGTGCTGCTGTTTTGGGCGGCCCTGGGAGGGATTGTGCGCGCCTCCAGCAGCCGGACCGGCCACATTAAAGCGCTCTCCGGCCTGGACCGGGAGGCTTATCTCCAACGGGGAAGCCGGTTCCTGCTGGGCTGTGTGGTGAAAACGTAAAACAGAGCTGGAAATTGCGATGGGCGCCGCGGCCGCGGCGCCCATTTTATTCGTTTGCCTCCGAAATGGGAGAGGCCGCCCCGCCGGCCAGCCAGCGGTCCACAAAGGCGGCCCGGCGCTTTAAGAATCGGGCAAATGTGCCCACCAGGACTGCGGCGATTGCAGTGCCCTCCCGCACCCCGGCCAGCCTGCCGTAGAGCACAAGGCCGATGACGGCGGCCAGCGCTGCCACGGTACAGTCAAAAGCTACCTTTGTGTAGCCAAAATCTGTATGAAAGGTGACCGACACGGCGCGGACAAAGGCCTCGCCCGGCAGCATGACCACATCGGCGGCCATCTCGGTATAAATACCAATACCCAGAATGAGACAACCGATCAAAAGGGAGACCAGCTGGAGTGGGTAGGACTGTGGATTCAGCGGGGCGAGCAGGGCCATGCTCACATCAATGAACCAGGAGAAAAGGAAGGACACGGGCAGCTGAAGCCAGTAGCGTTTGGGAAAATTTCGGCGGAGGAGCAGCAGCTGCAGGGCAATCAGAACCAGGCTCATATACAGGGTGAAGGCGCCGATCGTGGGGGGAAATCCAAGGCTTAGGGTGTAGGGGATGCTGGAGATGGGCGAGGTGCCCAAATTCGCCTTGGTAATAAAGGCCACGCCGAAGGAATTGATAAAAAGTCCAACCAGCAAAAAGAGATACCGCCTGACCAGCTCGGTGCGCTTCACTGTAATTCCTCCCAATCCACCATTTCTCCGCACAGAGCGAGCAGGCCGGCGCACAGCGCCTCCGGCTGCCCGGCGGGCAGGTTACGCAGCAGCTCGTGCTCCAGCTGCACAAACACGTTCTTTACCTGGGCCAATTTCTCACGGCCCAAAGGGGTCAGATACACATAGCTGGAGCGCCTGTCCCCAGGCTTTACACGCCGCTCCACCAGACCGTGTTCTTCCATGCGGCCGATCACACCGGTGACGGTGGCTGGATCCATCATGCATCCGGCGGCGATCTCCCGCTGGCGGCTGCCGTCGTGCAGCCCCAGATAGTCCAGAACCTTTGGCTGCCCAGAGGTCAGGCCGGATCCGGACAGGCGAAGGAACACCTGCTTCTGAAACAGCGCGTGGGCGGCCATCAGCAGATAATGAAAACTGGCATCCAAAAAATCTGCCCCTTTATAATTGAGATACAAATTGTTTGTATCTCAATATTACTCCAGGGAGGAGCGCCTGTCAACTCCGTTTTCCTCCCAGGATTCCAACGGGTTTTCCCGGGAAAGCGGTTGAGTATACTGGCGCAATGTGTTATAATATCCCATTAGCGCGTACAATAGAATATCTCACATAAATATGAGGTGTGTTATGAAAATAGTGGTATTGGCGGGAGGGCTTTCGCCGGAGCGGAATGTGTCCCTCTCCACGGGAACCATGGTGACGCAGGCGCTGCGCCGTCTGGGCCATCGGGCTGCCCTGGTGGATCTGTTTTTAGGGCTGGAGGAGAGCTGCGGCCCGCTGGAGGAGGTGTTTGACGCCCCCATCTCAGACGCGGCTAAAAAGATCAGCGCCCAGGCCCCGGATTTGGCGCAGGTAAAGGCGGCCCGCCGAGATCAGAGCGGTAGCATGTTCGGGGAGAATGTGCTGGAGCTGTGCAGACAGGCTGACCTGGTGTTCCTGGCGCTCCACGGAACCTGCGGGGAGGACGGCAAGGTGCAGGCCGCCCTGGACCTGCTGGGGATCCCCTTTACAGGGGCGGGCTACCTGGGCAGCGCCATCGCCATGGATAAGGATCTGACCAAGCGCCTGGTGTCGGAGCGGGTGAGCACGCCGGGCTGGAAGACGGTGGAGTACACCGCCGCCGACATCGACGGCCTGGCGGCCTCCGCACGCCTGCCACTGGTGGTCAAGCCGGTGGCCAGCGGCTCCTCCATCGGCGTATCCATCGCCCATACGGAGGAGGAGCTCCGCAGGGCACTGACAGACGGCGTGCGCCTGGGCGGGCGCACCGTGCTGGAGCAGTACGTAGCGGGCCGGGAAATTCAGGTGGGCATTCTGGAGGACCGGGCGTTGCCGCCCATTGAGATCATCCCCAAGCAGGGGTTCTACGACTATGAGAACAAATACCAGCCCGGCGCGGCGCTGGAGGTCTGCCCGGCGGAGCTCACCCCGGCAGAGACGGACCGGGTCCAGCAGGCGGCCCTGGAGGTGTACCGCGCCTTAGGGCTGAGCGTGTACTCCCGGGCAGACTTCATTCTAGCTCCGGATGGGGAGGTCTGGTTCCTGGAGATCAACACCCTGCCCGGCATGACACCCACCAGCCTGCTCCCGCAGGAGGCGGCCGCCGTGGGGATTGACTATGACCAGCTGGTGGAGCGCATTGTCAACGAGTCGCTGAAAGCCAGAAAAGAAGGAAGATAAGGGAGGTTTCCGCTATGGAACCCATGACCATCCGGGAGATCATGCAGGCTGTGGGCGGCCGTATTCTGGGGGAGTTTGCCAACCTGACCCGGGAAGTCGCGCGGGTGGAGACAGACAGCCGTACCATCCATCCCGGCTCCCTGTTCGTACCGCTGGTGGGGGAGCGCTTTGACGGCCACGCCTATATCAACGCCGCCCTGGAGGGGGGCGCCGCCGCCTGCTTCACCCAGCGGGAGCGGGAGAGCTATCTGCCGGGCAAGTGCTACATCAAAGTGGACTCCACCCAGAAGGCGCTGCGGGACTTGGCCAAATACTACAAGAGCAAATTCCCCGCGCCCGTGGTGGCCCTGACCGGCTCGGTGGGGAAAACCACCACCAAGGACATGGTGGCGGCCGTGCTGGGGGAGCGGTATTCGGTGCTCAAGACCGAGGGCAACCTCAACAATGAGATCGGCGTGCCCCTGACCCTGCTGCGGCTGAACCGGGAGCACCAGGTCGCCGTGCTGGAGCTGGGAATGAACCACGCCGGGGAGATTGACTACCTCTCCGCCCTTGTGGAGCCGGACGTGGTGCTGATGACCAACATCGGCGACTCCCACATTGAATTTTTCGGCTCCCGGGAGAAGATTCTGGAGGCCAAGAGCGAGATTTTCCACCACGCAAAGCCGGACGCCTTTGTGGTGCTCAACGGGGACGATCCCCTGCTGCGGGGGCTGGCAGGGCGCCTGCCCTACCGGGATGTGGCCCTGTGCGGCGCGGGGGCGGATATGGACTACCGGGCCGCCGGCTTAGAGAGCGACGGCAAGAGCGGCATGACCTGCCGCCTGACCACGCCCAAGGGGAGCTTCCAGGTGGAGATCCCCGCCTTGGGGGAGCACATGATCTACCCCACCCTGATGGCGGCCGCGGTGGGGGAGCACTTCGGCCTGACGGCGGAGCAGATCGCCTCCGGCGTGCTCCACTTCGCGCCCACCAAGATGCGCATGAATATCCTGCCCCGGCAGGGCGGCATTACCATTCTCAACGATACCTACAACGCCAACCCCCAGTCCATGCGGGCGGCGGTGGAGGTGCTCTCCGGCGCAAAAGGGGAGTATAAGATCGCGGTCCTGGGGGACATGTTCGAGCTGGGGCCCCTGGCCCCCGCGCTCCACGCCGGCGTAGGGGAGTATCTAGGCAAGGCGGGGGTCGACTGCCTGGTGGCCGTTGGGGAGTTGGCCAGGCATATCTATGATGCCGCCCGGGAGGCCGGCGTGCCCGACTGCCACCTCTGCGCCACAAAGGAGGAGGCCCACGCCATACTGGATGGCGTGGTGCGCCCCAACGCCACCATCCTGGTCAAGGCCTCCCGGGGGATGGCCTTTGAGGAGTTGGTGGACTATCTCAAGTCCATCACCAAAGAGGCATAAACCTTTCCGCGCAGGACATTTTGTGGTGCCTCTGCGCAGCAAAAAACGGCCCCGGGCCGCCCTTTCGGGAGACCCGGCGGCCGTGTGCCGGTTTATCCAAACAGCTTTGCGAGATTTTCCCGGAAGGGCGGATACAGGACGCCCCTCTCCGTGATGATGCCGGTGAGCAGGGTGTGGGGCGTCACATCGAAGGAGGGGTTGTACACGTCCACGTCCTTGGGGGCGGTCTGGACGCCGGAAAGGGTGCGAACCTCCTCCTTGGCGCGCTGCTCGATGGGGATGTGGGCGCCGTCCGGAATGGACAGGTCGATGGTGGAACAGGGCAGGGCAGTGTAGAAGGGCACCCCGTGGAAGTGGGCGTTGACCGCCACGGAGTAGGTGCCGATCTTGTTGGCGAAGTCGCCGTTGGCTGCCATGCGGTCGCAGCCCACCACCACCAGGTCGATCTTCCCCTGGGCCATGAGGCTGGCGGCCATGCCGTCGGTAATCAGGGTGGCGGGGATATGGTCGCTCACCAGCTCGTAGGCAGTGAGGCGGGCGCCCTGGAGCAGGGGACGGGTCTCATCGGCATAAACCATATCCACTTTACCCTGCTCATGGGCGGCACGGATGACCCCCAGGGCAGTGCCGTAGCCGCCGGTGGCCAGGGCCCCGGCGTTGCAGTGGGTGAGGATGCGGGCATGCTCCGGTACCAACGCGGCCCCGTTGGCCCCCATGGCCCTGCACATGGCCACGTCCTCCCGGTGGATGACCTCGGCCTCGGCCAGGAGGGCCGCCGGGTCGCCGCCGCAGTCGGAGGCCTTACGCGCCATGCGGTCCAGGGCCCAGAACAGGTTGACCGCCGTGGGGCGGCTGGCCGCCAGATCCTCCCTGGCTTTGGTCAGATCGTCCCCCTTCAGGGCGGCCAAGCAGTAGGCGTAGGCGGCGGACACGCCGATGGCCGGCGCGCCCCGCACCACCATAGCGCGGATGGCGTCCACCACCGGGCGGTAGTCGGTGTAGGCGATCCACTCCTCTTTTACGGGGAGCTTGGTCTGATCCAGTAGGTAAAGTGTTTTCCCTTCCCAACGGATGGCTTCCATATGGGGAACCTCCTCATTCTGTTCAATTCGAGTGTTATCATACCACAATGTGCATTGGGAGTAAAGAAACAAGATGATCGATCTTTCCGTCTCGAATCTGGTTAAAGAATTCGAGGTAGGCAAAAAAATACTGGACGGCCTCTCCTTTCAGGTGGACCAGGGAGAGCGGGTGGGTCTGCTGGGCAGAAACGGGGCGGGCAAGACCACCCTGTTCAAGATCCTCACCGGGGAGTTGGACTATGACGCGGGAGAGGTGGCGATCGCCCCCGGCAAGGGGGTGGGGCTTATCTCCCAGATTCCCGTCTATCCGGCGGACTACGCCGTGGAGGATGTGCTCCAGACCGCCTTTGATTCCATCCACGCCATGGAACAGGAGATGGCCCGGCTGACCGCTCAAATGGAGCGGGATTCGGACCCGGCGCTTTTAAAGCGCTACGGTGCGGTCTCCGCCGCCTTTGAGGCGGCTGGGGGCTATGACACCAGCACGCCGCTGAACAAGGTGTGCAGCGGCCTGGAGATTTCCCAGGAAATGCGCGGGCAGCTCTTTTCCTCCCTGTCCGGGGGAGAAAAGACCCGGGTGAACCTGGCCCGGCTGATCCTGGAGGATACGGACATACTCCTGCTGGACGAGCCCACTAACCATCTGGACCTCCGCGCCACCGAGTGGCTGGAGGACTATCTCACCCGCTACAAGGGGACGGTGCTGGCCATCTCCCACGACCGCTGGTTCCTGGATCAGGTGGTCACCCGCATCATCGAGATACAGGACGGCCGGGCGGAGTTCTATGCGGGCAACTACTCCTTCTATGTGGAGGAGAAGGAGCGCCGCTATGAGGAAAAGCTCAGGCAGTACGAGAAGGAGCAGGCCAAGATCGAGCAGCTGGAGAAGGCGGCGGAGCAGCTGCGGATCTGGGCCTATTCCGGCAATGACAAGATCTTCAAGCGGGCTCAGTCCATGGAAAAGCGGATTGAGCGCATCCGGACCACGGACAAGCCCACCAAGGAGCGCCGCCTGGACATGAAATTCGGGGAGTGGGAGTTTCGGGGGGACGAGGTGCTCACGGTCAAGGAGCTGAGCAAGTCCTTTGAAGGGCGTACCCTGTTTGAGCATGTGAATCTGGAGGTTGTCGGCGGGGAGCGCATCGGCCTGCTGGGGGACAACGGCACGGGAAAATCCACCCTGCTGAAGCTTCTGCTGGGGGAGGAACAGCCGGACGGGGGAAAGATCCGCTTCGGCCCCACGGTGAAAATCGGCTATCTGCCCCAGATTGTCCATTTTGATCACATGGAGCGCAATCTGGTGGACACCATGATCTATGACCAGGACTGCTCCACCCAGACGGCACGCAACCGCCTGGGGGCCTTTAATTTCCGTGGGGAGGATGTGTTCAAGCCGGTTTCCGCCCTCTCTGGCGGAGAGCGCAGCCGCCTGCGGCTTTGCATGCTCATGGATGAGAAGATCAATCTGCTGATCCTGGACGAGCCCACCAACCACCTGGACGTAGCCAGCCGGGATTGGATCGAAGAGGCGGTGGAAAGCTATGAGGGCAACCTGCTCTTCGTCTCCCACGACCGCTATTTTATCAACCGCTTTGCCGACCGCATCTGGATGCTGGAAAACGGCGGCGTCACGGATTTCCGGGGCACCTACGCCCAGTTCTTGGCGGCCCGAGAGCGGGCACAAAAGGCCCCCGCCCCGGCCGCGGAGCCGGAGAAGTCCAAAAAGGAACGCCCCAAGCGCCCCGGCGGGACCAAGGAGCTGGAAAAGCAGGTGGCGGCCGCGGAGCGGGCGGTGGCCAAGGCGGAGGAGCGGCAGTATGAGCTCTCCCAGAGGGCGGAAGAGGTGGCCAGCAACTATCTGGAGCTTCAGAAGGTCTGCGAGGAGCAGAAGGTACTGGAGGAGGAGATCGCCAGCCTTTACACCAAATGGGAGACACTGGCGGCGGAGCTGGAGGAGCTGCAGGGATGAAAGGCTATAAAGGAAAAAGACTTCACACCTGGGTGAAGGTTCTCCTGGCGCTGCTGCTGGCCGTTGTCGTGGCCTTCGGAGCGCTGGAGGCCGTGGTATTCAGCGGTGCCAGGACCCAGATCAGCGGGGAACCGGAGATCATGGTGATCTTTGGTTGTCAGGTGAAGCCCTGGGGGCCGTCTATCCTGCTCCAGGACCGGCTGGATACCGCCCTGGACTACCTGGAGGATCACCCGGATATGACCGTGGTGGTCTCCGGCGGCCAGGGGGATGACGAGCACATCTCCGAGGCCCAGTGTATGTACGACTACCTGACAGAGCACGGGGTGGACGGAGGGCAGATTCTGCTGGAAGATCAGTCCCGCAATACCCGGCAGAATATCGACAAGACCTTGGCCCTCCTGGCGGAGCGGGGATATGATGTGACGGCTGACATGCTGTTGGTATCCAATGATTTTCACCTGACCCGCATCAAAATGCTCTGGGCGCGGGCAGCCGGAACGTCGGAGCATACCTCTACCCTGGCAGCCCCGGTCTCCCACGTGCCCTCCCGGGTGCAGATGTTTTTCCGGGAGCCCCTGGCGCTGGTAAAATCCTTTTTGTTTGACAGGTGATGGACTTTGGATATGATGGAAAAACTCAGGGGCCTGTCTCTCCACTACGACGACGTACAGGCCCGGCTGGGCGCAGGGGAGACCTATGATGACCCGGCGCTGGTGGCCAGACTGAACAAGGAGCAGCGGGAACTGGAGCCGGTGGTGAACGCTTACCGGGCGTATGTCAGGCGGCAGAAGGACCTGGCCGACGCCCAGGCCCTTCTGTCCGAGCCGGATATGAAGGAGCTGGCCCAGGAGGAGTTTGCCCAGGCCAGGGAGGACCTGGCGCGGCTGGAGGAGGAGTTCAAGCTTCTGCTCCTGCCCCGGGACCCCAACGACGCCAAAAACGTCATTGTGGAGATCCGCGCCGGTGTGGGTGGGGAGGAGGCGGCCCTGTTCGCCCACTCCCTGTTCCGCATGTACTCCATGTACGCCGAGGCACGCCGCTGGCGGGTGGAGGTGGACTCCGTCAATGACACGGAGCTGGGCGGTATAAAGGAAATTTGCTTTACAATTGAGGGGGATGGGGCCTGGTCCCGCCTGAAATTTGAAAGCGGCGTCCACCGGGTGCAGCGGGTGCCTGAGACCGAGTCCGGCGGGCGCATCCACACCTCCACCGCCACCGTGGCGGTGCTGCCTGAGGTGGACGAGGTGGACTTTGAGCTCAACCCGGCGGATATTGAGATGCAGGTGTTCCGCTCCTCCGGTGCCGGAGGCCAGCATGTGAACAAGACCTCCTCCGCCGTGCGCCTGATCCATAAGCCCACGGGCACGGTGGTGGAGTGCCAGCAGGAGCGCAGCCAGTTCCAGAACCGGGACAAGGCCATGCAGCTGCTGCGCTCCCGCCTCTATGAGGAAAAGGTGCGCCAGCAGGAGGACGCGGTGACCGCCCAGCGCCGCAGCCAGGTGGGCACCGGCATGAGGAACGAGCGCATCCGCACCTACAATTTCCCTCAGGGGCGGCTGACCGATCACCGGATCGGATTGACCCTTTACCGGTTGGACGCGGTCATGAACGGCGACCTGGACGAAATCATTGACGGCTTGGTGACCGCCGACCAGGCCGAGCGTCTGAGAAACAGCGAGCAGGAGGGCTGAGCACCCTGCCGCCGGGAGGAGAAACGACATGGAATTGATGATTCATTTCAAGGGCCTGCCCGAGGGAATGGACCTGGACCGGATGAAAGCGGAGCTGGACTATGTGCTGGAGGATTCCGGCTGGCTTACCGGCTCCGGACAGACGGCGCAGGCTGGCTGGGTGGAGCTGGAGCTGGAGGATGAGCGCCGGAATCCCAAGTACGGCATCCTGGCCGTTAAGGAGTATCTGCAGAAGAGCCGGTTCCCGGCGGAGACCACCATTGAACTGGCGGGCACCCCGGTGGGAATCTATGAATAAAAGGAGTGTGGACCCATGAAGCTGAGCATTGGTATTTTACAGATTGTCTCCGGCGCGGCCCTGCTGGCCGCAGGGGTGCTTGGACTGATCTCCGGTGCCCTGGGAAACGACAGAACGCGGTGAGGAAGTCCTGAACATGCGCACAAAGGTATTGGATGAAACCCGGATCGAAGAGGCGGGGGCCGTGCTGCGCGCAGGTGGCCTGCTGGGGATTCCCACGGAGACGGTATACGGCCTGGGGGCCGATGGGCTGAACCCGGAGGCGGTGGCCCACATCTTTCAGGCCAAGGGCCGCCCCCAGGACAATCCACTCATTCTGCATATTCCCTCGGCGGACTGGCTGGAGCGCTACTGTGAGGAGATCCCGCCTGAGGCCTATGCCTTGGCAGAGCGCTTCTGGCCCGGGCCGCTGACCCTGATCCTGAAGCGGAAGGTCCTGGTGCCCGACGCAGTGACCGCCGGCCTGGACACGGTTGGGATGCGCTGCCCGGCCCATCCGGTCACCCGGGCCATCATCGCGGCGGCCGGCGTTCCGGTGGCCGCCCCCTCCGGCAATACTTCCGGCCGGCCCAGCCCCACCAATGTGGCGGACATGCTGGAGGATATGGACGGAAAGGTGGACGCCATTGTGGACGGAGGCCCCTGCTCCGTGGGGGTGGAGTCCACCATCTTGGACCTGACGCTTACCCCGCCCCGGCTGCTGCGGCCCGGCGGCGTGACCCTGGAGCAGCTGGAGGCCGTGGTGGGGAGCGTGGCGGTGGACAAGGCGGTGCGGCAGCTTCTGCGCGGAGATGAGCAGCCCCGGGCCCCGGGGATGAAATACCGCCACTATGCCCCCAAGGCGCCGGTTACGGTGGTGAAGGGGGACGGGGCCGCCGCGGCCCGGTATATCCGCCGGCATCTGGCCGACGGGGACGGGGTCATCTGCTTCAATGAATTTGTCCCCCTGTTCGAGGGGCACCCGGTGGAGCCCATGGGGCCGGAGGCGGACCAGGCGGAGCAGGCCCGCCGGGTATTTGACGCCCTGCGCTATTTCGACGGCACGCCGGTCTCCCATATTTGGGCCATGTGTCCGGAGGAGTCCGGCCTGGGTCTGGCGGTGGCCAACCGGCTGAACAAGGCGGCCGGATTCCACATTGTGCAGGCCGGGAAGTAGGGACCCAGGGGCCGGCGCGCAAAAATTTACAAACAGACAACAAATTGCCGGCGCAGTATGCTATGATAGGAGACGTACCGGCGAGGCATGAGAAGCGCAGCGGCAGGGAGGCGGAGAGATGAAGCGCATCGGGATTACCGGTCCCACGGGGGCGGGCAAGACCACGGTGCTCGGCGTACTGGAGGCGCTGGGCGCGGAGATCATAGACTGCGACGCGGTGTACCACGATCTGCTGGAGCGCAGCGGGCCGCTCCGGCAGGCCCTGACCGTCCGTTTTGGACCGGAGATTCTGGACCGGGAGGGACGGGTGGACCGCAAGCGCCTGGGGGGCGTGGTATTCGGAGACCCGGCGGCGCTGGAGGATTTGAACGCCATTACCCACCGCTTTATTCTCGAGGAGATTGACCGCCGGTGTGCCCAGGCGGAGGCCCGGGGCTGCCCGGCGGTGGGCATTGATGCCATTGCCCTCATTGAAAGCGGTGTGGGGGAGACCTGCGGCGTAATCGTTGGGGTGCTGGCGCCGCCGGAGCTGCGGGTGCGCCGGATCATGCGCCGGGAGGGCATCCCGGAGTCCTATGCCCGGCAGCGGGTGGAGGCCCAGAAGGGAGACGCCTTTTTCCGAGACAACTGCGGCTATATTCTGGACAACGGCCGGGACGGGGATCCGGAGCCAGTGAAGCGACGGGCCCTAGAGCTGTTCCGATCCATCATTCAAGATCAAAACGATTAGGAGGAATCCAAATGGAGAGCAAGCAAAAGACCCCGGGCGAGCTGCGCAGGGAGGCTCTGTTCTATCAGCCCAAGAACGGCTACGACCGCATGAGCGCGGAAGACGAGGCCGCCATGCAGGCCTATTGCGAGGAGTACAAGCACTTCCTGGACGCGGGCAAGACCGAGCGGGAGTGTGTGGAGGAGGCGGTGCGCCTGGCCGAGGCCAAGGGCTTCAAGCCCTTTACCCGGGGGATGGGGATTCAGCCCGGGGATAAGCTCTACCGGGTTAACCGGGGTAAGTCCGTCATGCTGGCCGTGGTGGGGGCGAAGTCCCTGAGCGAGGGCGCGAACATCGGTGCGGCCCACATCGACTCCCCCCGCCTGGACCTGAAACCCAATCCCCTGTACGAGGCGGAGGAGCTGGCGTTCTTCAAGACCCACTACTACGGCGGCATCCGGAAGTACCAGTGGGTGACCATCCCCCTGGAACTGCGGGGCGCGGTGGCCCTGAAGGACGGCCGGGTCGTGCACGTGTGCGTGGGCGGATCCGAAGGGGAGCCCCAGTTCACGGTCACGGACCTGCTGCCCCATCTGGCCGCAGAACAGTCCAAGAAGCCCTTGGGCGAAGCTGTGCCCGCAGAGAACCTGAATGTGCTGGTGGGCAGCCGCCCCTTCAAGGGCGACGAGGGCTCGGAGCGGGTAAAGCTGGCCATCCTGGACCTGCTCAACCAGAAATATGGCATTGTGGAGGAGGACTTCATCTCCGCCGAGCTCATCGCCGTGCCCGCCTTTAAGGCCGTGGACATCGGTTTTGACCGCTCCCTCATCGGCGCCTACGGCCACGACGACCGGGTGTGCGGCTACGCCGCCCTGGCCGCCCTGCTGGCCCTAGAGCTTCCGGAGCGCACCGCCGTGTGCATGCTGGCCGACAAGGAGGAGATCGGCTCCGAGGGCGTCACCGGCATGAAGTCGGCCGCCTTTGATACCTTTATGAGCGACCTGTGCGACGCCCAGCGGGTGCCCCTGAAGGCCTGCTATGAGAAGTCCTTCTGTCTGTCCGCCGACGTGACCGCGGCCTATGACCCCAACTTTGCCGAGGTCTATGAGAAGCGCAACAGCGCCCGGGCCAATTACGGCATGGGCCTGTGCAAATACACCGGCGCCCGGGGCAAATCCGGGGCCTCGGACGCCACGGCGGAGCTGGTGGCCTATGTGCGGGGCGTGCTGGATGAGGCCGGCGTGGTCTGGCAGATGGCCGAGCTGGGCAAGGTGGACCAGGGCGGCGGCGGCACTGTGGCGGTCTATATGGCCGAGCGGGACATTGACACCCTGGACGCGGGCGTGCCCGTGCTGAGTATGCACGCCCCCTTTGAGACCGTGGCCAAGCTGGACTGCTATATGACCTATAAGGGCATGAAGGCGGTCTTTGAGGCCAAATAAGAAAAAAGCGAAAAGAGGAAAATCCGCGGGAAGGCGGATTTTCCTCTTTTTTTATCTTTTCTTGTCCCGAGATGGCCGGCGGATTGCTCCCGTATCAAACCCGGAGAGACAGGGCAAACTGAGTCAAATGATACACAGGGAGGCAGCTGTTATGGATGAGACGAGACCGACCGGAGAGACCGGCAGCGACGAGGAAAACGGATCCTCACCGCTCCAGCAGCAGATTGTGGATATGGGTTCCGCCACCATTCGCACCGAGCGGGGGACCATCCACACGCTGACCATTGTGGGGCAGATCGAAGGGCACCAGATTCTGCCGCCCACGGCAAAGACCACAAAGTATGAGCATGTGATGCCCCTCCTGGCCTCTGTGGAGGAGAGCGACGAGGTGGACGGCCTGCTGGTGCTCCTCAACACCGTGGGGGGAGACATTGAGGCGGGGCTGGGCATTGCGGAGCTCATCGCCGGCATGTCCAAACCGACGGTGTCTCTGGTGCTGGGAGGCGGGCATTCCATCGGCGTGCCCCTGGCCGTGTCCGCCAAACGCTCCTTTATCGCCCCCTCTGCGGCCATGACTATCCACCCGGTGCGGCTCAACGGCCTGGTCATCGGCGTACCGCAGACGTTCAATTATTTTGAGCGGATTCAGGAACGCATCATCCACTTTGTCACACAGAACAGCGCCGTAAAGCGGGAAACCTTTACGAAGATGATGCTCCAGACCGGGGAGCTGGCGGCGGATGTGGGCAGTGTCATCTATGGGGAGGAGGCGGTAGAGATCGGCCTGATCGACCAGATCGGGGGCCTGTCCGACGCGCTGGCCTGCCTGCACCGCATGATAGATGAGGCCAAAAGAAAACAGGCGGCAAGAGAGTGAACTGGCCCCGGCGGTTTTGGATCGAATCAAAATAAAGTGCCCCAACACAGGGAAAAAGTGATTCACAAAAAGAACGGTTTGGTGTATGCTGAACGTAGCTTAATTGAGACGAAAGGAGCTATACCAATGAGATTCTTTCTGGATACCGCCAATGTGGAAGAGATTCGAAAGGCAAACGACATGGGGGTCATCTGCGGCGTCACGACTAACCCGTCCTTGATCGCAAAGGAAGGTCGCGACTATGCCGAGACCCTGAAGGAGATTGCGGCCATCGTGGACGGCCCCATCTCCGGCGAGGTGAAGGCCACGACGGAAGACGCTCAGACCATGATTGAGGAGGGGCGTGCCATCTACGCCCTGGACCCGGCCCACATGGTAGTCAAGATTCCCATGACCGCCGAGGGGCTCAAGGCCATCAAGGCCCTCTCCGCCGAGGGCATCCCGACCAACTGCACCCTGGTTTTCTCCGCCAATCAGGCCCTGCTCGCCGCCCGGGCAGGCGCAAGCTATGTCAGTCCGTTTCTGGGCCGCCTGGACGACATCAACGAGTCCGGCGCAAGCCTGATTCAAGAGATTGTGGAGATCTTCGGCAACTACCCCGATATCAAGACCCAGATCATCTGCGCCAGCGTCCGCAACACAACCCATGTGACCCAGTGCGCGCTGGCGGGCGGCGACATCGCCACGGTTCCCTATAAGGTCATTGAGCAGATGGTACGGCACCCCCTGACCGACCAGGGCATTGAGAAGTTCAAGGCCGACTATATCAAGGTGTTCGGCGAATAGGCACAGGTTCCAAAAAAAGCAAGGCCCCCCGGCTATGCCGGGGGGCCTTGTCTCAGTTTCCGCTCAGTTGCTCGATGCCCTTGCGGATGCGGCG
Source organism: Lawsonibacter celer (assembly GCF_014281125.1). GTDB lineage: Bacteria > Bacillota > Clostridia > Oscillospirales > Oscillospiraceae > Lawsonibacter_B > Lawsonibacter_B celer. The sequence goes on from NZ_JACOEA010000001.1 coordinate 237,806, forward strand.
CAGGGACTCCTCTCTGCCCAGAATGTGGCACAGCTCCACCGCGCCGCCGGGGGTGACCGCCTTGCCGGAGAGGGCGGTGCGCACCGGCCACATAATGCGGCCGTTTTTCAGCTCCAATCGCTCCGCCAGGCCGATGAGCGCGCCGTGGATGGCGTCATAGGTCCACTCATTCAGCCCTTCCAGCACCGGGAGCACCTGCTCCAGGGCCTCTTTGGAGTTCTCCTCATTGGTCTTCATCTTCTTGTGGCAGTACAGCTCGTTGGAGTAGGCGGGCAGCGCGTCGATGAAATCCACCTGGGGGGCGATATCCAGCCAGGTGTCGCACCGGGGCTGCACCAGAGGGGCGACAAGGCGCAGGTCAACGGCCGGATTGGTCACCGCCTGTCTGAGATAGGGTTCCGCCCCGGCGAAGAAGTCCTCGGGGGAGAGGGCGCGCAGGTAGTTGGCGTTAAAGTATTTGAGCTTCTCCAGGTCGAAGATGGCGGGGGACTTGGAGATGCCGCCCAGATCAAAGATCTCCGAGAGCTCCTTCAGGGTGAAGAACTCCCGCTCGGCGTATTCGCCCTTGGGAGACCAGCCCAGCAGGGTCACGTAGTTGACCACCGCCTCGGACAGGAAGCCCTGCTCCAGCAGGTCCTCATAGGAGGGGTCGCCGTGGCGCTTGCTCATTTTGTTGTGCTGGTCCCGCATCACCGGGGAACAGTGGACATAGGCGGGGATCTCCCAGCCGAAGCCCTCATAGAGCAGGTTGTATTTGGGCGCGGAGGAGAGGTATTCGCTGCCCCGCACCACGTGGGTGATGCCCATCAGGTGGTCGTCCACCACATTGGCGAAGTTGTAGGTAGGCAGGCCGTCCCGCTTGATGAGCACCTGGTCGTCCAGGGTGTCGTTGTCCACGGTGATGTCGCCGTAGACCGCGTCGTGGAAGGTGGTCTGCCCCTCGTGTGGGATGCGCTGGCGGATCACATAGGGCGCGCCTGCGGCCAGCCGCGCCTCCGCCTCCGCACGGCTCAGGCCGCGGCAGGGGTCGTCGGCCCGCTGAAAGTCGCCGGAGTCCTCCTCGGATTCGGTCTTTTCGCAGAAGCAGTAGTAGGCGTGGCCCCGCTCCACCAGCAGCCTGGCGTACTCCCCGTAGAAGGAACGGCGCTCAGTCTGGATATAGGGGCCCACAGGGCCGCCCACGTCGGGCCCCTCGTCCCAGTCCAGCCCACACTGGCGCAGGGTGCGGTAGATTACCTCGGTGGCGCCCTCCACCAGACGGCCCTGGTCGGTGTCCTCAATGCGCAGCAGGAACTTTCCGCCGCCATGGCGGGCGATGAGCCAGGTGTACAGGGCGGTGCGCAGGTTGCCCACATGCATGTATCCGGTGGGGGAAGGGGCGAAGCGGGTGCGCACCTCTCCCTTGGGTATGCGCGCCTCCATCTCCTCAAACCATTTCATATCCATAGGAAAAAACTCCTTTTGTCAGCATCTGTCCCACTATTCTATTTTTTTAGGGGAGGATTGTCAAGGGGCTTTGAATATGGTATGATATTTCAACATGGGTTCATAGGCCCTACAAGGAAAAAATACGGCACAAGAGGTGTGTTTTATTTATGGAAAACGGAAAGAAAACGCTGCTCTCCGGGATTCAGCCCAGCGGAGACCTGCATCTGGGCAACTATCTGGGGGCCATCAAAAACTGGGCGGAGCTGTCCGACCAGTTTGAGTGCTATTGGTTTATGGCTGATATGCACACCATTACCGTGCGGCAGAACCCGGCGGACCTGCGCCGGCGCACCCTGACCCAGATCGCCACCTACATTGCCTGCGGCCTGGACCCGGAAAAGAATACCATCTTTGTCCAGAGCCACGTGCCCGCCCATGCGGAGCTGGGCTGGGTGCTGGACTGCTACACCATGTTCGGCGAGCTCTCCCGTATGACCCAGTTCAAGGATAAGTCCGCCAAAAACGCCGACAACATCAACGCGGGCCTGTTTACCTACCCCTGCCTGATGGCGGCGGACATCCTGCTTTACCAGCCGGACTTTGTGCCCGTGGGGGAGGATCAGAAGCAGCACGTGGAGATCTGCCGGGATGTGGCCAACCGCTTCAATCACGTGTACGGCGACGTGTTCACGGTGCCGGAGCCCTATATTCCCAAAACCGGAGCCCGGGTCATGAGCCTGAACGCCCCGGAGAGCAAGATGAGTAAGTCCGGCCCCGACGGCTGTGTGTTCATGATGGAGAAGCCGGAGGATATCATGCGCAAGTTCAAGCGGGCCGTCACGGACAGCGATACGGAGCGCTGCGTCCGCTACGCCCCCCAGGAAAAGCCCGGCGTGGCAAACCTGATGAGCATTTACTCGGCTGTGACAGGCAAAAGCTTTGACGAAATCGAGCGGGAGTTCGACGGCAAGGGCTACGGTGCGTTCAAGCCCGTGGTGGGCGAGGCGGTGGTGGAGCTGCTGCGCCCCATCCGGGAAGAGACCGAGCGTCTTTTGGCGGACAAGGCCTATCTGGAGAACGTCTACCGCGCCGGCGCGGAGCGGGCCGGCTACATTGCCAACAAGACCCTGCGCAAGGTTTACAAAAAGGTGGGCTTCCTGCCTCGCTGAGTTCACGCCAAAGGAGTATTTCATAGGAATGAAGATCGAATTACAGCTGATTGGCGTGGTGGCGGCGGCCCTGGTGGTGGCGCTGCTGGTGGCCCTGGTAACCACACCAGTGATTAAGAATCTGGCCTTCCGGGTGGGCGCCGTGGACGTGCCCAAGGACGGCCGCCGCATGCACGACCACCCCATTCCCCGCATGGGGGGGCTGGCCATTTTCCTGGGCTTTCTTTTGTCCGTGCTTTTGTTTGCAGATCTGACCACCCAGCTGCGGGGCATGCTGCTGGGCGCGGTGGTGATCGTGGTGCTGGGCATTTTTGATGACATTTATGCCCTGGGGGCCAAATTCAAGCTGCTCATCCAGATTGCGGCGGCCCTGGTGGCGGTGCTGTCCGGCAACGTGATCGAGGCTGTGTCCAATCCCAATGTGTTTTCGGCGAATCCCTACTGGGAGCTGGGGTGGCTGCGCATCCCGGTGACGGTCATCTGGATTGTGGCCATCACCAACGCGGTCAACCTGATCGACGGCCTGGACGGTCTAGCCTGCGGCGTGTCCACCATCAGCTCTATGACGCTGCTGGTCATCTCCCTGGTGGTGGCGGATACGCCGGTGGCCATCCTGATGGCGGCGCTGGCGGGGGCCTGCGTGGGCTTTCTGCCCTATAACATGAATCCGGCGAAAATCTTTATGGGGGACACCGGCTCCACCTTCTTGGGCTATGTGCTTGCGGTGGTGTCCATTCAGGGCCTGTTCAAATTCTATACCATCATCTCCTTTGCCGTGCCCTTTCTCATGCTGGGCCTGCCCATCTTCGACACCTGCTTTGCCTTCATCCGCCGCATCGCCCATGGGCAGAGCCCCATGCACGCCGACCGCAGCCATGTGCACCACCGTCTGATCGACATGGGCTTTAACCAGAAGCAGGCAGTGGCGGTGCTGTATATCATCAGCGCGATCCTGGGCCTGTCCGCCGTTGTGCTCACCACCAGCGGCGCGCTGAAGGCCATGCTTTTACTGGTGGCCCTGTGCGCCGCCGGGGCGCTCTCCGCCCGCATCTTCCTGAACAACAACGAAAAGAAGCTGGACGGGAACCGGGCTCCGGAAAAAGACCCGCAGACGGAACAAGAGGGGGAGGACAAGCCGTGAAGCCCATCCGAGTGATGACTATTTTCGGGACTCGTCCCGAGGCGATCAAGATGGCCCCGCTGGTGACGGAACTGCATCGCCGCAGCGGCATTGAGGCCATCTGCTGCGTCACTGCCCAGCACCGTCAGATGCTGGATGCGGTGCTGGAGATTTTCCGGATTCAGCCGGATTATGACCTGAATATCATGCAGCCGCGGCAGACCCTGTCCACCATCACCACCAAATGCCTGCTGGGTATGGAGGGCGTGCTGGAGCAGGCGCGCCCGGACCTGGTGCTGGTCCATGGGGATACCTCCACCACCTTTGCCGGGGCCCTGGCGGCCTTTTACCAGAAGATCGCGGTGGGCCATGTGGAGGCCGGCCTGCGCACCTATGACAAGTATTCTCCATTTCCAGAGGAGATGAACCGGAAGCTGGTGGGGGATATCGCGGACCTGCACTTCTGTCCCACTGCGGCCAACCGGGAGAACCTGCGGAAAGAGGGGATCTGTGAAGGGGTGTTCATCACTGGAAACACGGTGATTGACGCCCTGAAAACTACGGTCGCACCGGATTTCCGCTTTACGACGCAGCTGCTTAACCAGCTGGATTACACGGGACGGAAGGTGATACTGGTGACCTGCCACCGGCGGGAGAACTACGGCCGGCCCATGGAGGATATCATGGCCGCCCTGGCCCATCTGGCCGGGGCCCATCCGGAAGTGGAGCTGGTCTATCCCGTGCACCTGAGCCCGGTGGTGCAGGAGTGCGCCCACCGGCATCTGGACGGCATTGGAAATGTCCACCTGATCCCCCCGCTGGACGTGGAGGAGATGCACAATCTGATGGCCCGCTGTTATCTGGTGATGACCGATTCGGGCGGACTTCAGGAGGAGGCCCCTGCCCTGGGCAAGCCGGTGCTTGTCCTGCGCAGGGAGACCGAGCGGCCGGAAGCGGTGGAGGCTGGCACGGTGAAGGTGGCCGGGGTGGCGTATGATGACATTGTGGCCCTGGCCGACGGGCTTTTGGAGGACAGCGACGCTTACCGGGCCATGGCTCATGCGGTAAATCCCTATGGAGACGGATTTGCCTGCCGCCGCATCGCCGATGCCATTGAGTGGAAATTCGGCCTGCGGGACACTCCGCCTGCGGAGTTTCAGTCATAGGAAACGGCCCCAGCGGGGGAGCGGAAAGGTGGGAAACGGACTTGGAACGGCGCAATCGCACCATCCTGGTGATCCTGATCGGCATTGTCATCGTAGTGGCGGTGTTCTCCAGCTTTGGTTTAAATCTGTTCACCGGAGACACGCCGCAGATCGTCCTTCCCACCGCCACGGCCCCGGAGCCATCCGGCAGCGGGGGAACGGAGCCGTCGGCCACGGACGGCCCTGTCCAGGTGGAGGTGACCGCCGATACGGTGCAGAACGTCATTGCCGCCCTGGTCCGGCCGGAAAGCTATTACCGGGTGGTCACCATTGAGGACTACTGGGGCGGCGGAGAGGCGGGCACTACCACCGCCAAGGTGTGGGCGGACAGCGGCTGGGTCAAGGTGGAGTCCACCAGCCCCAGCGGCGTGGTGCGCACCTCACTGGTGGGCGAGGGCAGAGTGAGCGTCTATTATGGAAACAGCGCGGCCCCTCTGACCGGCCCGGCGGATGAGCACTCAGCCGATTTGGAGGGTCAGCGTATTCCCACATACGAGGACGTGCTGGCCATGGAGAAAGAGGACATTGCCGGCACCGGCTATGAGGAAAAGGGCGGCCTGCCCTGTATCTTTGTGGAGGCGGCGGACCAGGAGTTGGGCTACCGGGAGCGCTATTGGGTCTCGGTGGACACCGGGCTGCTGGTGGCGGCCGAGACCTGGGACGGGGAGGAGCTGGCCTACCGCATGTACTCCTACGCCCTGGAGCGGCCCTGCCCGGCCGGCGTTCTGCCGCCGGAATAGGGCGCCGGTCACTCCAAACCCAGCACCAGAAGCAGGCCCAGGGTGATGACCAGCTCCAGGTCGTCCCCCTCCAGAAAGAGAAAGAGAAGGATTAGCAGCAGGAGTACGTCCCCTGTGTCCAGGTCCTCCAGTTTCAGCTTTTTCAGCAGCGCGGACAGCGCGCCGGAGTGCTTAGCGGGTGTGCTCTCGTCGGCCTTCTGCGCCGCGCCGGAAGGGGGAGCGTCCGGCTCGGGGGTGGGCTGCGGGGCCTGCCTTGGATTGGGGGAAGGCGCGTCCTCCTCGGTAATCCGCGTATAGGATGAGCCGTTTGGAATGTAGCGGTTATACATTGCCCGACACCTCCTCGCCGCCTCCCTTAAAGAGCTGGAAGGCGACCCGAATGACCCGGGCCAGCCGGGCGATCTTGACCGCCTGATCCACCTTGGCTCTGCGCGTCTCCTTCAAAAAGGGCCGCAGCGCATTGAGCAGGGCGGCTTTGCGGTCGTCGGAGGCGGAGTATTCTGCAAAAAGGGTAAGGGCGGCCTGGATGAGCCTGGGGTCCAGATCGCCCAGCACGGAGAGCGGATTGGCATCGCCGTCCGAACCGCCCAGTAGTCCCAGCAGCGGCGACAGATCGGGAGGCGGTGAGGAAGCAGCCTCCTCCGGGGGGGAGGCCGCTTCCCCGGCTGGCTCCTGGGCGGGGCTGGTTCCAGAGCTGGCCGTCTCCCCAGTCAGCGCCTTGGCGATGGAGACGATCTGCCCCATGGCCTCCGGATCCCCGAGAATGGCATTCAGTTTTTCCTCAAACTCGGCCATGCCGCTCGCCCCCTTAAATTGTCTACTGTTTCTCTTTTGGTACCGACTGGCGGATGCGTCCGATGACCTGCGCGCCCTCTTTGCTCTCCATGACCTGCTGGACCATACCCACCAGGGCACTGGTGTCGCCTTTGGCCGCTGCGGATTTCAGGCTGTCACCTGCGTTTTTGCTGAGCAGCTCCATAAGCCGCTTGGTGTCCGGCGATGTGAGCAGACGCTGAAGGACCTCTTTGTTTTTCAGCAGCCCGGCTGCTTTGGGGTCTTTCATCAGTTCGTCCAGATTGGATTGCGGATTTGCCATATGCATACCCTCCGTCTCATTCCATTATAATGGCGTTCATTTCATTATATGTACCGATACAGATAAGGTGATTCCAGTGAAACTTTTGGTTTTTTCCGATTCCCACGGCGATACGGACTCCATGTCCCAGGCGGTGGAGCGGGAGCGGCCGGATCAGCTCCTCCATCTGGGGGATATGGTGCGGGATGCCCAGCGTCTGTCGGACTGGTATCCGGAGCTCCCTCTGGTCCAGGTCTGCGGCAACTGTGACGGCTGGTGCGATGTGCCGGACGAGCGGCTGCTCCACGTGGGCGGACGGACGCTGCTGCTCACCCACGGACACAGCTATCGGGTAAAATCAGGCCTGGATCTGGCCCTGTCGGCCGCCCGGTCCTCGGGTGCGGATATTCTGCTCTTTGGACATACGCACCTTCCCCTGTGCGACCGGCAGGGGGCCCTCTGGGTGCTCAACCCGGGCACCATCCGGGGACCGCTCCGGCGGACATACGGCGTGATTGAGATCAGCGGCGGCAGGGCGGATTGCCGGATCGGCGCTGTCTAGCAAGCAAAAAGGAGGCATAGGGTAATGCTGCTCACCGTAGACGTAGGCAATACCAACATGGAGTTCGGAATCTTCCGGGGGGAAAAACTGATCGGGAGCTTCCGTCTGAAAACGGACGTCAATCGGACCTCGGACGAGATCGGACTGTATCTGTGCGAATACTTTCAGCGCTTCGGGCTGGAGCTGGGGGCGGTGAAGGACACGGTCATCGGCTCAGTCGTGCCGCCCATCATGTACACCCTGAGCCGCGCCATCATCAAATATGTGGGAAAAGCGCCGCTGATCATTGACGACGGCCTGGATCCCCGCCTGCCCTATGTAAGCGACGAGGGCGGCGAGCGTCTGGGGCCTGACCGGGCTGTGGCGGATATCGCCGCCATTGCCAAGTATGGCGCGCCGGTGATTGTGCTGGATTTCGGCACCGCTACCACCGTGGACGCACTCAGCCCGGAGGGCGTCTATCTGGGCGGGTGTATTACCGCCGGAGTGCGGGTATCCATTGACGGGCTTTTTCAGAAGACGGCCCTGCTGCCCCATATTGAGCTGGCCAAGCCGGACACGGTGCTGGGCATCACCGCTACAGGACAGATTCAGGCGGGGGCGGTGCTGGGTTATATCGGCTCCATTGAGTATCTGATCCGCCGCACCAAGGAGGAGATGGGATACCCGGAGATCAAGGTGGTGGCTACCGGGGGGCTGGCCCGCATGGTGGCGGATAATACCGATCTCATTGATGTGGTGGATAGCCAGCTGGTGTTGGATGGCCTGCGCATCATTTATGAGCGGGAGCAGGCGGCCGAAGAAAGGAAATGCCTGTGAGCGCACGGACAAAAGAGAAAAAAGGTGCTGTGGACATGACGACAGGGTCGCCGGCAAGGCTGCTGGCGGCCTTTGCCTTGCCGCTGTTGGCGGGGAATGTTCTGCAGCAGCTGTACAATATGGTGGACTCGTTTGTGGTGGGCAATTACGTGGGCGCCACCGCCTTGGCCGCGGTGGGCACCGGCTTTCCCATTGTATACCTGTTGGCCTCCCTTTTTATCGGCTTCTCTATGGGCGCCACGGTCATGATCGCCCAGTATGTGGGCGCCGGGGACTTGGACCGGGTCAAGGATACGGTGGATACCCTTTACAGTGCCTTTGCCGTGCTGATCCTCCCGCTGACCGTGGTGGGGGTTCTGGTCTGCGGCCCGCTGCTGCGGCTGATCCAGGTGCCCGGGGACGTCTATCCGGAGGCCCTCGTCTACTGTATGGTGGTGTTTGCGGGCGTGATCGGCACCCTGGGCTATAACATCAATACCGGAATCATGCAGGGGCTGGGGGACAGCCGGACGCCGCTGATTTTCCTGGCCGTGGCCTGTGTGCTCAATATTGTTCTGGATCTGCTGTTTGTGCTGGTGTTCCACTGGGGGGTGTTTGGGGTGTCCCTGGCCACCATCATTGCCCAGGCCTGCTCCTGGGTGTTCGGGATCTTCTACATCAACCGCAGATATCCAATGATCCATATCAAGTTTTTTCAACATAAAATAGACCGGGATCTGCTCCGTCAGGTGCTGCGGCTTGGCATCCCCTCCGCAGTGCAGCAGTGCCAGTTTTCCGTGGCCATGCTCATTATGCAGGCGCTGGTCAACGGCTTTGGAACCAATGTAACGGCCGGGTTTGCCGTGGGCAATAAGATTGACGCCTTTGCCTTCATGCCCATCCAGTCCTTCGCCACCGCCGTCACCACCTACGTGGGGCAGAATATGGGGGCGGGGCGGCTGGACCGCGTCCGGAGAGGGATGTGGACCGCTTTGGCGCTGTGCATGGGCGTAAGCGTGATGACCACGGCGCTGATTCTGCCCCTGCGCCGCCCCCTGTTGATGATCTTCAACCAGGACCCGGCGGTGGTAGCCGCCGGCGAGGCCTATCTGATCCGGGTGGTGCCCTGCATCTTTGTCCTGGCCGTATTCAACAACCTGGCCAGCGTACTGAGAGGCGCGGGCTCCACGGTGGTGCCCATGGTGGCCTCTGTGATCGCCATGTGGGCCGCACGGGTGCCCATGGCCTATCTCCTGGCCTATTTTTTCGGTGCGGAAAACCTGTACTGGTCCTATGGCATCGGCTGGGCCATCGGCCTGGTCATCTGCCTGGTGGTCTATCTGCGCGGCCACTGGAAGGAGCGCTGTATTATAACTCCTGCATAAAGAATGAGCCCGCCGGACAGGCGGGCTCATTTTCTGTATATGTAGAGGAAGCGGTCAGCTCTTATTGAAAAAATCGCACCAGGGGCGCAGGGTACAGTTGGCACAGTCCGGCTTGCGGGCCATACAGACCGCGCGGCCGTGGAGCACCAGACGGTGGCAGAAGTCATTGGACTCCTCAGGGGGCAGGATGGGACGCAACTGCTGCTCCACCTTGACCGGGTCCTTGGTGCCGTCGGTAAGCCCCAGCTTGCCGGAGATACGGATGCAGTGGGTGTCTGCCACCACCACACCGGGCGTGTGATACACGTCCCCCAGAATGAGATTGGCCGTCTTGCGACCCACGCCGGGCAGCTTCAAAAGGTCCTCCATATTGTTGGGCACCTTGCCGCCGAACTCCTCTAGCATCATGCGGGAGGCAGCTACAATATCCCTGGCCTTGGCCCGGAAAAATCCGGTGGAGTGGATATAGCTTTCCACCTCGGAGACATCCGCCTCTGCAAGGGACTCCAGAGTGGGATAACGGGCGAAGAGGGCAGGGGTGACCATGTTGACGCGCTCATCCGTGCACTGGGCGGCCAGACGGACCGAAAATAGCAGCTCATAGGGCTTGGGATAATCCAGGGAGCAGATGCCCTCCGGATAAAGTTCCTTCAGTGCCTCTACAATGGCAACAACGTCCTGCTGGGATTTCATTGGGATCACCTCGTCGAAGAATATGGGGATATGAATTATAACATTATACCACAGGAACGGGAAAAAAGCGAGATGGTTTTTCACTTGATGACAATTGTTTTTGACAGAAAGATAGATTATAATAAATGCAACGATCTTGAAAGGGGAGCGCTGGCATGGTAAAGGAAATAATGGATTTTCTCACAGCACAGGACCCGGAGGTGGGGAAGGCGGTACGCGCCGAGTATGACCGGCAGCGCCGGAACATTGAACTGATTGCCTCGGAAAACTTCGTCAGTGAGGCGGTGCTGGCCGCGGCCGGTACGGTGCTCACCAACAAGTATGCCGAGGGGTATCCCGGCAAGCGCTATTACGGCGGATGCCAGTGTGTGGACGTGGTGGAGGAGATCGCCCGCCAGCGGGCCTGCCGGCTCTTCGGTGCCGATCACGCCAATGTGCAGCCCCACTCGGGGGCCAACGCCAACTTTGCGGTGTATCAGGCCCTGTGCCAGCACGGGGATACCGTGCTGGGGATGGATCTGGCCAACGGCGGGCACCTGACCCACGGCTCCCCGGTGAACTTCTCCGGAAAAAATTACAATATGGTGGCCTATGGCCTGACCGACCAGGGCTACATCGACTACGACCAGGTGCGGGACCTGGCCCGGCAGCATAAGCCCAAAATGATCTTGGCAGGGGCCTCTGCCTATCCCCGGGTCATCGACTTCAAGGCCTTTGCCGAAATCGCCCATGAGGTGGGGGCCTATCTCTTCGTGGATATGGCCCACATCGCCGGCCTTGTGGCCGCGGGCCTGCACCCCTCTCCGGTGCCCTATGCCGATGTGGTGTCCACCACCACCCACAAGACCCTGCGGGGCCCCCGGGGCGGCATGATCCTGTGCAAAGAGGAGCTGGCCAAGAAAATCGACTCCGCCATCTTCCCTGGCAGCCAGGGCGGCCCCCTGGAGCACATCATTGCCGCCAAGGCCGTGGCTTTGGGCGAGGCCCTCAAGCCGGAGTTCAAGGTCTATCAGCAGCAGATCATCAATAACGCCGCTGTCCTGGCTCAGACTCTGGTGGAGCAGGGCTTTGACCTGGTATCCGGCGGCACGGACAACCACCTGATGCTGGTGGACCTGCGCAAGGCAGGCATTACCGGCAAGGAGATGGAGCGCCGTCTGGATGAGGTGAATATCACGGTCAATAAAAACGCCATCCCTAACGACCCGGAGAAGCCCTTTGTCACCAGCGGCATCCGGGTGGGCACCCCGGCTGCCACCAGCCGCGGCTTCAAGGAGGAGGACATGAAGATCATCGGCCGGCTGATCTGGCAGGCGGCCACGGACTTTGACGCCAAAGCCAAGTCCATCCGGGCCGAAGTGGCGCAGCTCACCGCCAAATGCCCGCTCTACGAATAAAATAAAGCAGACAGGGGACGCCTCCACTATGCGGAGGCGTCCCCTGCTTTATTTTGCTTTGCCGGAAATCTGTTCCTCCAAAAAGAGCGGCAGATAGCTGGCGGAGGAGAACTCGCTGCTGATCAGCGGCTGGAGCCGCTCCAGCGCCTCCTCCGGGGAGGAGGCAGGGGCAAAGATCACGGCCTCGGAAACGAGGATGTCGGAGCCGTCGGGCGGGGCGGCCATTTCCTCGATGACCACAAAGGAGAGACGGCCCCACTGGAGCAGGTGGGTGGCGTCGGAGGCGGCGGGCTCGTCGCTGAATACCAGGGGGAGCCGGGTCTGGCCGATCAGGTCCAGGGCAAGGCCGGTGTCCACGTCCTCATAGACGGCGGTCCGGCTGCCAACCGCCAACTCCCCGATGAACCGGCTGCTGCCCGTGGCCCGCACGTCCTTGATCTGTCCCTCAAAAGTCACTGTGACCGGCTCAAAGCCGGCCCCGTCCCGGCAGCAGATGGCTGGGTAGGAGAGGGAAACATCGGTATAGATCGGGGTAAAGAGATAGGAGAGGAGCCCATACGCCAGCAGGGCGCAGAGGATGACCCCACCAGTCACACAAATGTATTTTTTGGACATATCAGAGAGGCTCCCTTCTGGCCGCGGGCCTGTCGTTTTTCCTAATTTATCATGAAGGGTATGCCTGCTGCAAGAATTTTGTGTTTCAAATACGAGGTCGATTGAATAGACGGGTTACATTCTTCCTTGGTGAGGGTATTGAGTTGTATTGTGTAAAAGGTGATTTCTACCACCTAATACACATGGCTGGCGGCTCATTTGTTGTAAAGTGGAAGATCAGCAGAAAGGGGGACAGACGAAAGTCAGACGGGAGCATGACACGCCGAGACGGTCATGTCTCCGCTTTTTTAGACTGAACAGTTGGGAATTGTGGATGATATCCACGTTATGCTCATCTTCAAATCAGGTGAAACTGCGTCCATTTCTGCGATTTCAGTCTCCAGATAAAGATTGCGCCACGGAAAACAAGGTCAATACTCATACCAATTGCCACACCGATGACACCCCAATTAAGCCGCAAGCCGAACAGAACCGAGAACAGGAGCCTTGCGGCGATTGTCAGCGTGATGGATACGATCATGGTAAATTTCACATCACCGGCCGCCCGAAGTCCATTGCCAAGGGGACCGGCAAAGGGATACGCCAGACCGTTGAAGATGTTATTGATCAGTACCAGCCAAACCACCAGCTCCTTCGCCTCCGGCGAGATGGCGGAATACCGGATAATCAGTGGTGTAATGGCGAAAATGAAAGTGTTCCACGCAACCGAGAGCACAAGCGTGATCCGGTTGAGCTTCTTAAAATAGAAGTTGGCGGCATCAATATCCTGCGCTCCCATACACTGTCCGATTACCGTTGTATAAACCGGTCCCATCGCAAGCCCCATGATGGCAGCCAGCGACCAGATGCTTTGTGCCAAGCCATTCGCCGCGATCTGATAGGTGCCGAACAGCGCCACCATACTGGATAGCGCCACTTTCACAAGCTGATGTACGCCGTTTTCAATGCCATTGGGCAGAGCGATGCCCATGATCTTTTTCAGTAGGCTACCGTCCCAAGTGAATATATCCGCAAGTCTGTACCGCACCGGATTTTGCTTTTTGAAGCAGTAAACCGTAACCGCAACAGCGGAAAGTATCCGGGAAAGCAGCGACGGATAGGCTACACCCACCGCACCCAATTTTAAGACAAACACGCCCACGCAGTTGCCGACCACATTGATGACATTGGCAACGATGGAGATATTCATGGTCACATTGGTTTTCCCAATGCTTCGGCACAGCGCCGCGCCTGCGTCATAAACCGCAAGGAATGGCAGGGACAGCGTTGTGATCCAAAGATAGGATTCGCAGGCCACCATCACATCCTCTTCGATTTTGCCGAACAGCAGTCTTAAAAGCTGAGTGTGGAACAACAGGATCAAGATCATCATGATAACGGAAATGACTGCGGAAATCATCAGCAGCTGCCCGGAGGAACGGGAAGCCGCTTTCTCATTCTTGTTACCGATATACTGGTTGATAATGACCGCACCGCCGGCGGACAGCGCCGTGAACAGAAAAATGAGTACTGTATTAAAAGATGTGACCAGCGACACGCCGGAGACATCCGCCTCGCTGGAAAAGCTGACTATAAATGTGTCGGCGATACCAACCAGCATAAGAAAGAATTGTTCAACAAACAATGGAATAATCAAGTTCCGCAGGTCTTTATTGGAAAACATCGTTTGGCCTCGATTCATATGAAAAAAACCTTTTTGCTGATTTTAACACTATAACACACAGGGAAAACGGTTTCAAGATGTGTGCCTGCTGTTCAACGGCAAGGGCATCAAGGGCGCACGTACTCACCACCCGCAAGCGGGAGGTGGTACTGCCTGACGTCAGCTGTGCGCTCTCTGATGGGGACGCTCCAGCAGGCCTACACCCTGTTGGCAGCGCCGAGCCGGGAAGCTGTCAAGAGACCGGCTCCGCCTACGGTACTCTTGACAGCTTCCTACCACGGTGCATTATGGCAATCAAGAGGGGTTGCCCCCCTGCTTTTATAAAGCCGTAGCAGATTGTAAAAATCCCCCTTGACAAATGCTATCTTGAAAAAATAGGGAGATTAGGATATGATTTAGGCAGCCACTGAGGAAAGGGTGATATGCTTTGAAGCGGTGTATTGTACACAGCGGGATCGTCCGGAGATAAACACCGAAAGATTCAGGAGGTAGTAAGATGATCCCGCAGTGGAAAATATATCCCCGTTCTCAGGGACACAGCACAATTTACCTGCAGAATGCGGTGACCGACCCGTCCATCTATGTGGGCGAATACACCATATACGACGATTTTGTGAACGACCCCAGAGATTTTCAGCGGAACAACGTGCTTTACCATTATCCGATCAACCATGAGCAGCTGGTGATCGGCAAATTCTGCTCCATCGCCTGCGGGGCGAAGTTCCTGTTCAACAGTGCCAACCACAGCCTGCGCTCCCTGTCCACCTATCCCTTTCCCATTTTCTTCGAGGAGTGGGGGCTGGATGCGGAAGAAGTCGGGGACGCATGGGACAACCGCGGCGACATCGTCATTGGAAATGATGTGTGGATCGGCTATGAAGCGCTTATCCTGGCCGGCGTCACCATTGGCGACGGGGCGGTGATCGGCGCCCGCGCGCTGGTCACAAAGGACGTGCCGCCCTATACCATTGTGGGCGGTGTTCCCGCCCGACCCATGGGCAGGCGCTTTTCCGACGAGGTAATTTCCAGACTGCTGGAGCTCCAGTGGTGGAACTGGTCCGAGGAGCGGATCGCGGACAGCCTGGAGGCCATCCAGGCCGGCGACATTGACTGGCTGAGCCGACAGGGTGGCTGGCCGCCGGAGACCGGAAATAGGGGGAAGGGCGAAACTAATCCTCAGGAAAATGTGTTGTTTCAGATAGAATGAAAAAAGAAAGGAAGGCACTGATTATGAAACGGTTGGTATCACTTGCACTTTCTCTGGCACTGCTGTGTGCCTGCCTGACGCCTGCATTCGCCGCAGCGGGCGCGCCATCGGAGTGGGCGGCGGAGGAGACATCCCGGGCGGAGCAGTTGGGACTGGTTCCGAAGGCCGTACAGGGGGACTGGCAGCAGCCCATCACCCGTGGGGAGTTCGCCGTGCTGGCAATCCGCTATCTGGCGCTGGAGTACGGCTACACGGAGGACGCGGCCTTTGTCAACGATTATATGACCCTCATGCCTGACCGTAACGGAGAATTCTGGGGGGAGGAGGACTTTGGCGACGGCCTGACCTGGTGGGAGCGCTTTGCGGACGACGAGGGCCACTTCTACCTGACCGACCTGCCGCAGGGGGAGCAGCGGGGCTACATTAATTCGGCCTATTTCATCGGCATCGTCAACGGCAAGGGGGACGGCAGCGTCTACGACCCGGAGGGCGCCATTACCCGGCAGGAGGCGGCCTGCATGCTGGCCCGCAGCTATGAGATTCTGGATCCGGAGGACTACCGGCAGGCCCTCTACAGCGAGTATGGAGACTACGGCGCCATGGCCGACTGGGCCAAGGACGACATCGCCACTGTGGTGGGCCTGGGTGTGATGGGGAGCACCTCCGTTGGGGCCAAAGTGTTTGAACCCCTGGGCACCTACAGCCGGGAGCAGGCGGTGGTCACCTTTCTGCGGCTGCATGAGAACGCGCCTGTGAGCCGGAGCAAGGAAAATGTGGCCAAGCTGGAGAACGCCGCCTATGAGCGGGCAGTGTGGACCTCCCTCTACCGACTGGGGCAGACCGAGTCCATTGTGGATTTCCGGGCAGATACCGCCTATGGCACTGTCTTGGCCCTGCACTACAGCGGCGGAATGCATTTCTATGAGACCCTGCAGTTCATCCGCCGGGACGGGCGCACCGTGACCTTGTCCGGGAAGTCCGCGGGTTCGGACTGGGTAGTGAGCACGGATGAGCGCACCTTTACCTATTCTGTGGGGGAGAAGCAGTATCAGGCGGACCTGACCACCGGTCAGGGGACGGAGCGGAACTGACCCTTTACGGATAATCGAACATGTGTTAGAATGGAGGGGAAATTTCCCCTCCATTCTGGCGGATTAAGGGAGGTCTGCACCATGACATACCGGCCTTTGGCGGACGAAATACGGCCCGAGACCCTGGACGAGGTGGTGGGACAGGGCCATATTCTGGGGCCGGACGGCCTCTTGCGCCGCATTATTGACAGCGGCAACATCCCAAATCTGGTCTTTTACGGCCCCTCGGGCACGGGTAAGACCACAGTGGCGAACATCATCGCTAAGCGCACCAATCGGCCCCTCCACCGGCTCAACGCCACCACCGCCTCCATTGCGGACATCAAGGGTATCATTGGAGACATCGGCACCATGCTGGCCCCGGAAGGAGTGCTGCTCTACCTGGATGAGATCCAGTACTTTAACAAAAAGCAGCAGCAGAGCCTGCTGGAGTTTATGGAGAACGGGAAGATCACCCTCATTGCCTCCACCACGGAGAACCCCTATTTTTATGTGTACAACGCAGTGCTCTCCCGCTCCACGGTGTTCGAGTTCAAGCCCCTTACCGCCGCCGACGTGCGCCCCGCAGTGGACCGGGGCGTGGCTCTCATGGCCAGACGGCTGGAGAGCGAGGTGGTCTGTGAGGAGGGGGTGGCGGAACACATCGCCTCCGCCTGCGGCGGGGACGTGCGCAAGGCCATGAACGCCATTGAGCTGCTGCTCACCTCCGCCCGGCGGGAGGGGGCGGCGCTCCGGGTGACCCTGGACGACGCCCGGCTTGTGGCCCAGGGCTCCGCCATGCGGTATGACCGGGCGGGGGACGACCATTACGACATCGCCTCCGCCCTGATGAAGTCCCTGCGGGGCTCCGACCCGGACGCGGCGCTCCACTACCTGGCCCGCCTGCTGGAGGCGGGGGACATGATCACCGCAATCCGCCGCCTGCTCTGCTCAGCCAGCGAGGATGTGGGCATGGCCTATCCCCAGGCGGCCCTGATCGTCAAGGCCCTGGTGGACAACGCCATGCAGCTGGGCCTGCCCGAGGCGCGGCTGCCTCTGGCCCAGGCCGCGGTGCTGCTGGCCACGGCCCCCAAGTCCAATTCCGTGTACCTGGGTATTGCCGGGGCCATGGCGGATGTGAAGAAAGGAAAGACCGGGGATTATCCCCGCCACCTGCAGAATGTCCATGCTGACTCTGCGGGGATGGAGCGGGAGCAGGGATATCTCTACCCCCACGACTATCCCCGCCACTGGGTGGAACAGCAGTACCTGCCCGACCTGTTGAAACACGCCCATTATTATCAGTACGGCGATAATAAGACCGAGCAGGCGGCCAGGCGCTATTGGGCCGAAATCAAGGGAGAGCAGACTTCCTGAAAACAGAAGAGAGCCGCCGCGGGACATTGTCCTGCGGCGGCTCCTTTTGTCCTATACCAGCCGGATTTGATAGTGCTCCAGCCAGTAGTTGACCTGGACGAAATAGGCAATGGTCTGGGGGGTGGTCATCAGCTGGCCATACCAGGGGGTGGCCCGTCTGGAAGAGAGCAGCTGCTCCAGTGCGGCGCGGTCCACAAATTGAAACAGCGGCGCGTTGGGGGTGTCCAGGACCTGACGCAGCCGCCCGGACACTGCGGCCAGATAGGCCGGGTGGTGGGTTTTGGGGTAGGGGCTCTTTTTGCGCCAGAGCACCTCCTCCGGCAGCCAGCCCTCCATGGCGTGGCGGAGCAGGCCCTTTTCCACGCCCTGGTAGTCCTTCCACTCCCATGGAACGGAGTAGAGGTATTCCGCGATGCGCCAGTCGCAAAAGGGGACCCGTACCTCCAGGCCGCTGTACATGCTCATGCGGTCCTTCCGGTCCAGCAGGGTCTGCATGAACCACTGAACGTTCAGGTTGACCATTTCCTTCATTCGCTTCTCCACCCCCGCGCGGCCGGGTAGGAGGTCGGTATCCGCCAGAGTGGCCCGGTAGCGCGCGTCTATCAATTCCGCCCCGTCCAGCCGGGCGCGCCACTCCGGGGTAAGGAAGCTCTCACGGTATTCGGTGGACTGGGCCCAGGGGAAGCCGTATCGCTCCCGGATCTCCGGATCCCGATACCAGGGGTAACCGCCAAAAATTTCGTCCGCGCACTCGCCGGAGAGAGCCACCGTGACATGGGGCTTGATTTTTTCACAGAAGAGCAGCAGGGAGGAGTCTACGTCCGCCATCCCGGGCAGATCCCGCGCCTCCACCGCGGCGTCGAGCGCTTGGGCCAGGTCCCCGCTGTCCAGCTGGATGAGGTGGTGGTCACTGCCCAGATAGTCCGCCATTTGCGTGATATAACCGCTGTCGCTGGTGGGCTGGAATTTGCTTGCCGTAAAGTATTTCTGGTTTTCCGCATAGTCCACGGAAAAGGTCTGAAGCAGTTTCCCCTCCGCGCGGAACCGGCGGGCGGCCACGGAGGAGATCAGGCTGGAATCCAGCCCGCCGGAGAGAAAGGTGCCCACCGGCACATCGGAGACCAGCTGGCGTTCAATGGCGTCCAGCACCAGGTCGCGTACATGCTCCACGGTCTCCTCAAAGCCCTCGGTGTGCTCCTGGTCGGTGAGCCGCCAATAGCGGCGCAGGCGCAGCCCATCCCGGTCATAAAAGCCGCAGCAGGCGGGGGGAACCTCCAGCACGCCCCGGAACACGCCGCAGCCGGGCGTGCGTCCCGGACCCAGGAGCATGACCTCCGCCACGGTCTGTCCATCCGCCTGCGCCGGTACCAGCGGATGGGCCAGCAGGGCCTTGATCTCCGAGGCAAAGAGCAGCCCGCCGCCCTGGGGGAGCGCGTAAAACAGGGGCTTGACCCCGATGCGGTCCCTGGCCAGGAACAGCCGCTGCGACCCGGCGTCCCAAACGGCGAAGGCAAAGATACCGTTGAATTTTTCCACGCAGTCCGCGCCCCACTGGGCATAGGAGTGAAGGAGCACCTCCGTGTCCGAATGGCCCTGAAAGCGGTGCCCCAGGGCCAGCAGCTCACCGCGCAGCTCCTCGGTGTTGTACAGCTCGCCGTTGTAGACCAGCGCCAGCTCCCGGCCCCCCTGCCGGAGCACCATGGGCTGGGTCCCGCGCGCGATGTCAACCACGCACAGGCGGGTGTGGATCAGGGCTGCCTGAGGGGTCAGCCACAGGCCCTCCTGATCAGGGCCCCGCCGCCGCAGCGAGGCCTGCATCGCCCCGTATGCCGGCTCCCATTTCCGGCAGCTCCCGTCAAAATCAATTTGTCCTGCAATTCCGCACATATGCATCCCTCCAAAAGAAAAGACGCCCCTTTTCTCAGAGGACGTCTTTGTTCGCCCTTAGTATATGCATTTTTCACGCCTCTGTTTCCCGGCCCTGTCGTCAAGTTCGCTGGAAAGCTCCCGGCAGAGGAGGAAAAAAGCACACGAAAATACCGATTGTAATGCAAAAGTCTCTGTGGTAGTATTTTGAGGGATGGAGTTGCTATGATCTGATTGGGCGGGTGTATTTGATCGCCTGCTGCTATTCTCTGGAGGAAATCCGCCGGATGATCGGCGTGGACAGCCTGTGCTTCCTGAGTCTGGATGCCCTGCATCAGATCCGCGCCGGACACCGACTGCGGCTTCTGTGACGGGTGCTTTACGCGGACCTATCCGCTCCAAATCTGACGCAGTTCCCCTGTTTGCATTGATGCTCTGCAAAAACTGCATAAAGGACGGGCCAAAACGGAGCCTGACCGCTGATGTTTGCAACAAAGTTAAAATGGCTTTCAAAAAATGCCTTGACAGGAGCTGCTTTCCCTCGTATACTCATACCATCAGTTGAGAACGAAGGCGTTCCGACCCCATGGGCGGAGCGCCTTTATTTTGCTTCCCGCGAGCTGAGCATAGAATGAAATGATGAAAGGGGATTCCTGCAATGTCGTACACCAAGGAAGACATCATTCGCATGGTAAGGGAGGAGGACATTGAGTTCATCCGACTGCAGTTCACCGATATCTTTGGCCAGCTGAAAAACGTGGCGATCACAGCCTCCCAGATCGAGAAGGCGGTGGAGAATAAGATCATGTTTGACGGCTCCTCCATTGAGGGATTTGTCCGCATCGACGAGTCCGACCAGTATCTCTACCCGGACTTGGATTCCTTTGTTGTGTTCCCCTGGCGGCCCCAGCACGGCAAGGTGGCCCGCCTGATCTGTGACGTGTACAATCCCGATGGAACCCCCTTTGTGGGCGATCCCCGCGGCGTGCTCAAGCGGGTGCTGGATAAGGCCAAGAAGATGGGCTATGACACCTTTAACGTAGGACCCGAGGCCGAATTCTTCCTGTTCCAGACCGACGAAGAGGGCAAGCCTACAACTAAGACCAACGACGAGGCCGGCTATTTTGACCTGGGCCCCCTGGATCACGGCGAGTCCACCCGTCGGGAGATCTGCCTGGCCCTGGAGCAGATGGGCTATGAGATCGAGGCCTCTCACCACGAGGTGGCCGAGGGCCAGCATGAGATCGACTTTAAGTACGCGCCCGCGCTGGAGTGCGCCGACAAGATCATGACCTTCAAGCTGGCGGTCAAGACCCTGGCACAGAAGAACGGCCTGCACGCCACCTTTATGCCCAAGCCTATTTTCGGCATCAACGGCTCCGGCATGCACACCAACATGTCCCTCTTCCGCGACGGCAAGAATGCGTTTTACGACCCCAACGGCGAGAAGGGCCTTTCCAAGGAGGCGTACAGCTTCATCGCGGGCCTGCTCCACCACGTGAAGGGGATGGCTGCCATCACCAATCCCCTGGTCAACTCCTACAAGCGGCTGGTGCCCGGCTATGAGGCCCCCTGCTACATGGCTTGGTCCGCCTCCAACCGTTCCGCGCTGATCCGCATCCCCGCTTCCCGCGGTCAGTCCACCCGTGTGGAGCTGCGTAGCCCCGACCCCTGCTGCAACCCCTACCTGGAGCTGGCCGTCTGCCTGGCCGCCGGCCTGGATGGCATTGAGAAGGGCATGGTGCCCCCGGCGGAAATCACGGAGAACATCTTTGCCATGGATGAGGCCACCCGCGAGGGGAAGGGCATTGACGCTCTGCCCGGCTCTCTGGAGGAGGCGATCAAGGCCCTGAAGGCAGACCAGCTGGTCCTGGACACCTTGGGTGAGCATGTGGCGGAGAACTACATCGAGGGCAAGACCAAGGAGTGGGATGAGTACCGCACCCGCGTCAGCTCTTGGGAGCGTGAGAAGTACATCATCAACTATTGACGGCATCCCAGACGATTGTGCAGAGTACTCCTTAGAGAAAAGGAGTTGAAGAAGTATGGAAAAGGTGATCGTTGCCTTTGAAAATGATAAAAGCTGTTGGCGGATCAAAGAGCTTTTAGAGAATTCCGGAACAGCGTCCTGCGTCGTATGCAAATCCGCCGACCAGGTGAAACAGGCGGTTAATAAGCTGCACATTACAACTGTGGTCTGTGGATATAAGCTGGCCGACGAGTCGGCGGAGGGGCTCTTCGACGATCTCCCCACATCGTGTGCCATGCTGGTTGTGGCGGTGCAGAGCCTGCTGGATCTGTGCCAGAATGAGGACATTTTCAAGCTCTCCTCTCCGGTATCCAAAGGGGATCTGATTGCTTCTGTGCGTATGCTCCTTCAGGTGGGCCACCGGCTGGAGCGGTTTATCAAGCCCCGGCGGAGCGAAGAGGAGCAGGCGATCATCCGCCAGGCCAAGGAAGTGCTGATGGAGCGGCACGGCATGACGGAGGCCCAGGCCCACCGCTTCCTCCAGAAGAGGAGCATGGACAGCGGCGCCAAGTTGATCCAGACGGCGCAGCTGGTATTAGAAGGAACCTGAACTTCATACGCATATAGCATAAGACGAAGCTGTCTTACGGCGGCAGTCAGATCACTTGACTGCCGCCCTTATGCTATTATGCGGGGGTGTTCCATTTGAAATTCACCAAGATGCAGGGCCTGGGCAACGATTATATCTACCTCAACTGCTTGGAGGGCGAGCCAGAGCATCTGCCGGACCTGGCCAGGCGCATGTCTGACCGGCACTTCGGCGTTGGGGCGGACGGCCTGATCTGCATTTGCCCCTCCGGCTGCGCGGACGTCCGGATGCGCATATTCAACGCAGACGGCTCTGAGGGCGAGATGTGTGGGAATGGAATTCGATGCGTGGGCAAATACCTGTATGACCAGGGCCTGACGCGGCAGACCAGGCTGCTGATTGAGACACTGGCGGGGATCAAGACCCTGCGGCTTCACACCGAGGCCGGAGCGGTCTGCGCCGTGACAGTGGGGATGGGAGTGCCCCGCGTGGAAGAGCCCCGGACCATATCTGTAAACGGGATGGACTTTACGGTAACTCCGGTCGATATGGGAAATCCCCATGCGGTGCTGTTTTTGGATCAGCTGGCAGGTCTGGATCTGTCCGCACTGGGGCCCGGCTTTGAGTGCCACCCCAGCTTCCCCCATCGGGTAAATACGGAATTTGTGCAGGTGCTTGCCGCGGACCGGCTGCGGATGCGCGTGTGGGAGCGGGGAAGCGGGGAGACCCTGGCCTGTGGTACCGGCGCCTGCGCCGCCGTTGCTGCTGCGGCGTCCCGCGGGCTGTGCGGGCGTCAGGCCCGCGTGGAGCTGCCCGGAGGAGAGCTGGACATCCGCTGGGAGACGGAGGAGGGGACCATGGATATGACCGGCCCCGCCGTAACGGTATTCAATGGGGAATACCCAATAGAATAAGAATGCAAAGGAGCAAGCAAGATGACGAAGATCAATGAAAATTACCGGAAGCTGCCGGGCAGCTATCTGTTTTCCGAGATTGCCCGCCGGGTGGCCGCCTATTCCGAGGCGCACCCTGAGAAAACCCTCATCAAGCTGGGCATCGGCGACGTGACCCGTCCCTTGGCCCCGGCGGTGATCGCCGCGATGCACGCGGCTGTGGACGAGATGGGGACGGCGGAGGGCTTCCACGGCTATGGGCCGGAACAGGGTTATGCCTTCCTGCGGGAGGCCATTGCCGCACAGGATTATCAGACCCGCGGGGTGGCGATTGCGGCGGATGAGATCTTTGTCTCTGACGGCGCGAAGAGCGACTGCGGCAACATCGGGGATATCTTCGGTGTGGAGAATGTGGTGGCCGTGTGCGACCCGGTCTATCCGGTCTATGTGGACACCAACGCCATGGCGGGCCGGGCTGGGGAGTACGACGAGCGCAGCGGCAGGTGGACCAGGCTGCATTACATGCCCTGCACGGCGGAAAATGGCTTTTCCCCCGCCATTCCGGAGGAGCGGGTAGACCTGATCTACCTGTGCTTCCCCAACAACCCCACCGGAGCGGTGGCGACCCGGGAGCAGCTCAAGGCCTGGGTGGACTATGCCAACGCCAACGGGGCGGTGATCCTCTACGATTCCGCCTACGAGGCCTTTATCACCACGCCCGGGATTCCGCACACCATCTTTGAGATCGAGGGGGCCAAGACCTGCGCCATTGAGTTCCGCTCTTTCTCCAAGACCGCCGGCTTCACCGGAAACCGCTGTGCCTACACCGTGGTGCCCAAGGAACTGGAGCGGGGCGGCGCCAGTCTGAACGCCCTCTGGAACCGTCGGCAGACCACCAAATTCAACGGCGTGCCCTATGTGGTTCAGCGGGGCGCGGCGGCTATTTATACCCCGGAGGGCCGCGCCCAGGTGATGGAGACCATCGCCTTCTACCAGAATAACGCCAAGGTCATCCGGGAGGGGCTGGCCGCCGCCGGGCTCACAGTATCCGGCGGGACGGACTCCCCCTATGTGTGGGCCAAGACCCCGGATGGGATGGCCTCTTGGGGCTTTTTTGACCTGCTTCTGCAGAAGGCCAACGTCGTCACCACCCCCGGCGCGGGCTTTGGCCCCAGCGGGGAGGGGTACATCCGCCTGACCGCCTTTGGCGGGGCGGAGGCTACCGCCGAAGCGGTGAAGCGGATTAAAGAAGCCCTGTAACAACCAAAACCGCGTACAAAGAGGTACGGATGACCGCACCGGCTGAGTGGAAGCCGGTGCGGCACGCCGTGCCTCGTTTTTTATTACCCGGGAAAGGGGTTGGTCAATATGGATGAAATCAGAACAGAGGGCTATCCGCAGCGGGGTATGTATTCGCCCCGCTTTGAGCACGACGCCTGCGGCATTGGCGCGGTGGTGGACATCAAAGGGCGGAAAAGCCACCGTACCGTGGATGAAGCGCTGAAGATTGTGGAAAAGCTGGAGCACCGCGCCGGGAAAGACGCCGAGGGTAAAACCGGCGACGGTGTGGGGATCCTGGTCCAGATCTCCCACAAATTCTTTGCCAAGGCGATTAAGAAATGCGGCTTTGCAGTGGGCGGGGAGCGGGACTACGGCGTCGGCATGTTCTTCTTCCCACAGGACACCCTCAAGCGCAGCCAGGCCAAGAAGATGTTCGAGGTCGTTGTGCAGAAGGAGGGGATGGAGTTCCTGGGCTGGCGCACGGTGCCGGTCTGCCCGGAGATCCTGGGGCATAAGGCTCTGGCAAAAATGCCCTTTATTGAGCAGGGCTTTGTGGCCCGGCCGGCGCAGGTGCGCTCCGGCATCGACTTTGACCGGAAGCTCTATGTGGCACGCCGTGTGTTTGAGCAGTCCAGCGGGGATACCTATGTGGTCTCCCTATCCAGCCGCACCATCGTCTATAAGGGTATGTTTCTGGTGGAGCAGCTGCGGCGCTTCTATCCCGACCTGTGCAGCCGGGATTACGAGTCCGCCGTGGCCCTGGTCCACTCCCGCTTCTCCACCAACACCAACCCCTCCTGGGAGCGGGCCCATCCGAACCGCCTCATCGCCCACAATGGGGAGATCAACACCATCCGGGGCAATGCGGACCGCATGCTGGCCCGGGAGGAGACCATGTCCTCCAAGCTGCTGGAGCCGGATATGGAAAAGGTGCTGCCGGTGGTCAACGTGGCGGGGTCCGACTCCGCCATGCTGGACAACACCCTGGAATTTATGATGATGGCCGGTATGGAGCTGCCCCTGGCGGTGATGGTCGCCATCCCGGAGCCTTGGAACGGGGACAAGACCATCTCCCGCGCCAAGCGGGATCTGTATCAGTACTACGCCACCCTGATGGAGCCCTGGGACGGTCCGGCCTCCATTCTGTTTTCAGACGGCGACGTGGTGGGGGCGGTCCTGGACCGCAACGGCCTGCGGCCCTCCCGCTACTACATTACCAGCGACGGCCAGCTCATTCTCTCCTCCGAGGTGGGGGTGCTGGAGCTGCCGCCAGACAAGATTATAAAAAAATCCCGTCTGGAGCCGGGTAAGATCCTCCTGGTGGACACCCGGGAGGGCCGCATCATAGGGGATGATGAGCTCAAAGCCCGCTATGCCTCCCGCCAGCCCTACGGCGAGTGGCTGGACGGGAATCTGCTCCATTTGTCCGACCTGCCGATTCCCAACCACCGGGTGGAGATACGCTCCAAGGAGCAGCGCGCCCGCCTGCAGAAGGCCTTTGGCTATACCTATGAGGACGTGCGCACCACCATTCTCCCCATGGCACGCACTGGGGCCGAGCCAACCGCAGCCATGGGAATCGACATCCCCCTGGCCGTGCTGGACGATAAGGAACAGCCTCTGTTCAACTACTTCAAGCAGCTCTTTGCACAGGTGACCAATCCGCCCATCGACGCCATCCGGGAGGAGATCATTACCGACACCACCGTCTATGTGGGGGATGACGGCAATCTGCTGGAGGAGCGGCCGGAGAACTGCCGGGTGCTTCAGATTCACAACCCCATCCTCACCTCCACGGATATGATGAAAATCAAGGCGATGAAGCAGCCGGGCTTCCACGTGGAGACGGTCTCCATCCTCTACTACAAAAACACCCCGCTGAAGCGGGCGCTGGACCGCCTGTTCGTGGCGGTGGACCGGGCCTATCGGGACGGGGCCAACATTGTGGTTCTCTCCGACCGGGGCGTAGACGAGAACCATGTGGCCATCCCGTCCCTGCTGGCGGTGTCCGCCATCGAGCAGTATCTGGTGCGGACGAAGAAGCGCACGGCGGTTTCCATCATCCTGGAGTCCGCCGAGCCGCGGGATGTGCACCATTTTGCCGCCCTCCTGGGCTACGGGGCCCGGGCTATCAACCCCTATCTGGCCCAGGAGACCATTGTGGAGCTCATTGAGGAGAGCCTGCTGGACAAGGAATTCCACACTGCGGTGGACGACTATAACTCCGCCATTCTCCACGGTATCGTGAAGATCGCCTCCAAAATGGGCATCTCCACCCTCCAGTCTTACCAGTCCGCCCAGATTTTCGAGGCCATCGGCATCAACCGGGACGTGGTGGAGGAGTATTTCACCAACACGGTCTCCCGGGTGGGGGGGATCGGGCTGGAGGAGATCGCCCGGATGGTGGAGCGCAACCATTCCAGAGCCTTTGATTCCCTGGGCCTGGGCACCGACCTGACCCTGGATTCCAGAGGGGCCCACAAGGCCAGGGCCGGGGCCAATGGGGAGGACCATATGTACAACCCCCAGACCATCCATCTGCTTCAGGAGTCCACCCGCCGGGGTGACTATGGGCTCTTCAAGCAGTACACCGCCCTGGTGGACGACGAGACCAAGCCCCACACGCTCCGGGGTCTGCTGGAGATGCAGTACCTGGACACACCCATCCCTCTGGACCAGGTGGAGAGCGTGGACTCCATCGTAAAGCGCTTCAAGACAGGAGCCATGAGCTACGGCTCCATCTCCCAGGAGGCCCACGAGTGCCTGGCCCGCGCCATGAACCTGCTGGGGGGCAAGTCCAACTCCGGCGAGGGGGGCGAGGAGCCCGACCGCCTGGCCGACCCTGCCCGCAGCTCTGCCATCAAGCAGGTGGCCTCCGGCCGCTTCGGCGTCACCAGCGAGTATCTGGTCAGCGCCAAGGAGATCCAGATTAAAATGGCCCAAGGGGCCAAGCCCGGTGAGGGCGGCCACCTGCCCGGCGGCAAGGTCTACCCCTGGATTGCCAAGTGCCGCCACTCCACTCCGGGCGTCACGCTGATCTCCCCGCCGCCCCACCACGACATCTACTCCATTGAGGACCTGGCCCAGCTGATTTACGACCTGAAGAGCGCCAACCGGCAGGCCCGTATCTCTGTCAAGCTGGTCAGCGAGGCGGGCGTGGGCACCATCGCCGCCGGCGTGGCCAAGGCGGGTGCCCAGGTGGTGCTTATCTCCGGCTATGACGGCGGTACCGGCGCTGCGCCGCGCACCTCCATCCACAATGCGGGCCTGCCCTGGGAGCTGGGCCTGGCGGAGACCCACCAGACCCTGATCCAGAATGACCTGCGCTCCCGGGTGGTCATCGAGACCGACGGCAAGCTCATGAGCGGCCGGGACGTGGCGATCGCCTGTATGCTGGGGGCGGAGGAGTTCGGCTTCGCCACTGCGCCTCTGGTGACCATGGGATGTGTGATGATGCGGGTGTGCAACCTGGATACCTGCCCTGTGGGCGTGGCCACCCAGAACCCGGAGCTGCGCAAGCGCTTCCGGGGCAAACCGGAGTATGTGGTCAACTTCATGCGCTTCATCGCCCAGGAGCTACGGGAGCACATGGCGCGCCTGGGCGTGCGCACCGTAGAGGAGTTGGTGGGCCGCACAGACCTGCTGAAGCAGCGCGTCCCGGCGGTCAACGGCCGGGCGGCCACGGTGGACCTGTCCGCCATCCTGGACAACCCCTACGCGGGCGCGGCCAAGCGCCACTTTGATCCGGAGGACGGGTACGACTTCCACTTGGATCAGACCGTGGACCTGCGCCTGCTGGAGCGGCAGCTCTCCGCCGCCCTGAAGAAGGGGGAGAAGCGCCGCGTCGAGCTGGCGGTGTCCAGCACCGACCGGGCCGTGGGGACCATCCTGGGCTCGGACATCACCCGCCTCCACGGGAATCGCCTGGACGACGACACCTTCACCATCAAATGCAGCGGCGGCGGCGGGCAGTCCTTCGGCGCGTTTATCCCCAAGGGACTGACCCTGGAGTTGGAGGGGGACGCCAACGACTACTTCGGAAAGGGCCTTTCCGGCGGCCGGCTGGTGGTCTATCCGCCCAGGGAGAGCGCGTTTCAGCCGGAGGAGAATATCATTGTGGGCAACGTGGCCCTCTACGGGGCCACCTCCGGCAAGGCGTTCATCAACGGCGTGGCCGGGGAACGCTTCTGTGTGCGCAATTCAGGTGCCACGGCGGTGGTAGAGGGCGTGGGCGACCACGGCTGTGAGTATATGACCGGCGGCCGGGTGGTGGTCCTGGGCCCCACAGGCAAGAATTTTGCCGCGGGTATGTCAGGCGGCGTGGCCTTTGTGCTGGACGAGGGGCGAGACCTGTATATGCGCCTGAACAAGGCGCTGGTGTCCATGGAGCTGGTGACGGAAAAGCACGACGTCGCCGAGCTCAAGGCCCTCATCCAGGGGCACGTGGCGGCCACCGGGTCCCGGCGGGGCATGGAAATTTTAGCGGATTTTGAGCGCTATCTTTCCCTGTTCAAAAAAATTCTGCCCCGCGATTACGACCGGATGATGCGCACCATTGCCCAATATGAGGAAAAGGGCATGACCCGCGCGCAAGCTGAGGTCGAGGCCTTTTACGTCAACACCAGAAAGGGAGAGTGAGGGATGGGAAAGCCCACTGGATTTTTAGAGTATCAGCGCCAGGGCGACCCGGCCCAGGCGCCCCTGGAGCGCATCGGGCACTATGATGAGTTTCACCCCCGGCTGGGCCGGGAGGACCGCCGCCGCCAGGGCGCCCGCTGCATGGAGTGCGGCGTGCCCTTCTGCCAGTCCGGCGCGGTGCTGGGCGGCATGGTGTCCGGCTGCCCGCTGCACAATCTGATTCCCGAGTGGAATGACCTGGTATACACTGGCAACTTCGGCCACGCCCTGGAGCGCCTGATGAAGACCAACAACTTTCCGGAGTTCACCGGTCGGGTGTGTCCCGCCCTGTGCGAGGCAGCCTGCACCTGTGGCCTCCACGGAGACCCGGTGACGATCAAGGAGAATGAGCTGGGCATCATTGAGGACGCCTGGGAGCGGGGCTTGGTCGCCCCCTGTCCGCCGAAGACCCGCACGGGCAAGCAGGTGGCGGTGGTGGGCTCCGGCCCGGCCGGGCTGGCCTGCGCCGACCAGCTGTCCAAGCGGGGACACGCCGTCACCGTCTTTGAGCGGGAGGACCGCCCCGGCGGCCTGCTCATGTACGGTATACCCAATATGAAGCTGGAAAAGCGGATTGTCCAGCGTCGCTTGGACCTGATGGCCGCCCAGGGAGTGGAATTTGTCACCGGTACGGATGTGGGCCGGGAAAAAGAGGCGCAGGAGCTGCTGGACGGCTTCGATGCGGTGGTGCTCTGCTGCGGCGCCTCCAACCCGCGGGATCTGAAGGTAAAGAACCGGGATGTGAACGGCGTGTACTTTGCCGTGGACTTTTTGAAGGAGACCACCCGCAGCCTGCTCGACTCCGGCCTGGCGCCGGGTACCTTCCCCTCCGCCAAGGGAAAAGACGTGGTCATCGTAGGCGGCGGCGACACGGGCAACGACTGTGTGGGCACCTGTATCCGCCACGGCTGCAAGAGCGTGGTGCAGCTGGAGATGATGCCCAAGGCCCCGGATCAGCGCGCGGAGCGCAATCCCTGGCCGGAATGGCCCAAGGTCTGTAAGACCGACTACGGCCAGGAGGAGGCGATCGCGGTGTTCGGCCACGACCCCCGCATCTACCAGACCACGCTTACCGAGCTGATTGGAGACGGAAAGGGGAATATCAAGGCGGTCAAGACGGTGAGGCTCCATCCGGATCTAAGCCCGGTGGAGGGCAGCGAGCAGACGTTGGAGTGCGGCCTGCTGCTCATCGCCGCAGGCTTCCTGGGGGCGCAGAGCTATGTGGCTGAGGCCTTCGGCGTGGAGCTCACCCCACGCGCCGCGGTGCATACCCAGGCGGGCGACTATGCAACGGGCGTGCCCAAAATATTCACCGCAGGCGACATGCACCGGGGACAGTCCCTGGTGGTGTGGGCCATCTGGGAGGGTCGGCAGGCCGCCCGGGCCGTGGACACATATCTGATGGGATACACCAATCTGGAATAAAACAAGCTGACAGCCGCACGGTCTTGGCCTGTGCGGCTGCCTTTGTACCCAGCGGATTGACAGCGGTGGTAAAATAGGCCCATGGAAGAGACGATGATTCCTGCGGCCAATTGTCTTACAGGCCACGCAGGTGGGTATGATTACAGCGGAATACAGGGGAAAGGGGGATGGGGGTGAAGCGGGCTTTACGGGTTTTCCGGCGGGTGGTATTGGCCGTTCTGGCCGTAGCACTGATCGTGCTGGGGACGCTGGCGTTTTTGCGCTGGCGGGGGCTCATCCTCCTGCCCCACGAGGCCGATCCGAAGCAGTGGGAAGTCTTTGGCGTGGACGTGTCCTCTTATCAGGGCGTGGTGGACTGGTCTGCCCTGGCCGGGCAGGGGGTGGACTTCGCGTTCATCAAGGCTACAGAGGGGTCGGGCCTCCAGGACCGGCAGTTTACGGCCAACTGGGCGGGGGCGCGTCAGGCGGGCGTCCGTGCAGGAGCCTACCACTTTTTCAGCTATGACAGCCCGGGCGAGACCCAGGCGGACAACTTTATCGCCGAGGTACCCGTTGAGCCAGGAATGCTTCCCCCGGTAATCGACCTGGAGTTTTATGGGGACTACCTGAAGAATCCTCCGGAGCGGGCCCAGGTGAAGGAGATTTTAGACCCATTGCTGGCGCGCCTGGAGGCACATTACGGGGTGAAGCCCATTCTGTATGTCAC
The DNA here is from genome assembly GCF_014281125.1 of Lawsonibacter celer. Lineage (GTDB taxonomy): Bacteria > Bacillota > Clostridia > Oscillospirales > Oscillospiraceae > Lawsonibacter_B > Lawsonibacter_B celer. The sequence goes on from NZ_JACOEA010000001.1 coordinate 268,716, forward strand.
CTACCGGTCCTATTACCGCTATCTGGCGGGCGGAGACTACGCGGGCTATCCCATCTGGTGCTCCAGCCCACTGGTCTTTCCGCTGACGCCAGGGTGGCGCTTCTGGCAGTACTCCCACACGGCCAGGCTGGAGGGCTATTATGGCAGCGAGGGGCGCATTGACCTGAATGTGTTTCGGGGCAGTCGTGACCAGTTTGACGCCTTTGGCCTTGCCGAATAGAAAGAGCGGCCGTCCGGAGACGGCCGCTTTTTTGCCCTGCCCTATTCTATTTTCCGACTGGATCTGGTATAATAAAAAATCAAAGTATTTTCCATTTGGGAGGCCGCCATGGACCGATTTGAAACACTGATCCAGATGCTGCGCCGCCGAGTTCCGGGCTTGGAGCTGCGGGAGCAGGAGCCGATGAGCCGCCATACCTCCTTCCGGATCGGCGGCCCGGTGCGGCTGATGGCACTGCCGAGGAGCGAGGAAGAGGCCGCCCAGGCGGTGCGTGCCGCCGCCGAGCTGGAGCTGCCCCCCTTTTTCATGGGCAACGGCAGCAATCTGCTGGTTGCCGACCAGGGCGCGGAGGTATTTGTGGTAAAAACCTTTGACGGTCTGAATCGCCTGGAAACCGACGGCGCGGGGGGCGTCACGGCGGGCAGCGGAGTGCTGCTCTCCCGGCTGGCCAATTTTGCCCTGGCGAACTCCCTCACCGGCCTGGAATTTGCCCACGGCATTCCCGGAAGCCTGGGGGGCGCGGTGACCATGAACGCCGGGGCCTACGACGGGGAGATGAAGCAGGTGGTGGTCTCCACCGTCTGCCTGACCGCCTCCGGGGAGCTGGAGCAGGTACGGGGGCAGGCGCAGGACTTCTCCTACCGGCGCTCCACCTTTTCGGACGGCCGCCGCCTGATTCTGGGCGCATCCCTCCGGCTGCGGCCGGGGGACCCGACGGCCATCCGCGCCCGCATGGAGGAGCTGTCCGCCCGTCGGAAGGAGAAGCAGCCCCTGGAGTATCCCAGCGCCGGCAGCACCTTCAAGCGGCCGGAGGGGCAATTTGCCGCCGCGCTGATCGACCGGTGCGGCCTGAAGGGCTGCGCCGTGGGCGGCGCCCAGGTGTCGGAAAAGCACGCGGGCTTTGTGATCAACCGGGGCGGGGCCACCTGCGGGGATGTGCTGCGGCTGATCGAGCACATTCAGCAGACTGTGTTCCGGCAGACCGGCGTGGCGCTGGAGCCGGAAGTCAAGCTTTTGGGGCGGTAGGCCGCCCGGCGGGGAAGGGAAAACAGATGGAATTTATCATTGTCTCCGGCATGTCCGGGGCGGGGAAGAGCAAGGTCGCCTCCTTTATGGAGGATATGGGGTTCTACGTGGTGGACAATTTGCCGGCGGCCCTGATCCCCAAATTTGCCGAGCTGTGCATGGCCGCGCCCGGCCGCTATGAGCGGGTGGCCCTGGTCACCGATATCCGCGGCGGGCAGACCTTTGATGGGCTCTTTGACGCCCTCTCCGCCCTCCATGAGATGGGCTGCGACTATCAGATCCTCTTTGTAGAGGCCAGCGTGGAGGCCATCATCAAGCGCTATAAGGAGACCCGCCGGGTACACCCCCTGGCGGAGACCGTCCGCTCCCTGGACGAGGCGGTGCGGCAGGAGCGCACGGTGCTTGCGCCGGTGCGCCAGCGCTCGGAGTACATTATCGACACCACCGCCCTCTCCACCGCCAAGCTGCGGGGGGAGGTGCTCCGGCTCTTCGGCGGAGGCGGGGCCGCGCCGGCCATGAGCGTCAACGTCATCTCCTTCGGCTTTAAATACGGCATCCCCATTGAGGCGGACCTGGTGTTCGACGTGCGCTTTCTGCCCAATCCATACTACATTGCGGAGCTGCGCAGTCAGACCGGACTGGACGAGGGCGTGTACAATTTTGTCTTTGGCTATCAGCAGACCAGAGATTTTATGACCCACCTGGAGAACCTGATGGGATTTCTGCTGCCCCGGTATGTGGACGAGGGCAAGGCGGCGCTGGTGATCGCCGTGGGCTGTACCGGAGGGCAGCACCGCAGCGTGGCCATTACCCGCGCCCTGGCGGACTTTATCCGGCAGAAGGGCTATCCGGCCAGTGAGAACCACCGGGACATGACCCGGGCGTAAGGAGGCAGACGGATGAGTGAAGGCAATCCCGCCGGGAAGCGCTGGGAGCAGGGCCCCAAGGTGGTGGCCATCGGCGGCGGCACCGGGCTGTCCACCATGCTGCGGGGACTGAAGGTCCATACCAAGAACATCACTGCGATCGTCACCGTGGCAGACGACGGGGGCGGGTCGGGCATGCTGCGGGAGGACCTGGGCATGCCCCCTCCGGGAGACATCCGCCACTGCATGGAGGCCTTGGCCAATGCAGAGCCGGTGATGCAGCAGCTGCTGTCCTATCGTTTTCCCAAGGAGTCAGGGCGGCTTACAGGCCAGTCCTTCGGCAACCTGATTCTGGCCGCCCTCAACGGCGTCTCCGATTCCTTTGACGAGGCGGTGGGGAAGATGAGCCAGGTCCTGGCCATCACCGGCCGGGTCCTGCCGGTGACCAACGCCGACGTGGCCCTGGAGGCCACCTTTGAAAACGGCGCAAACGTGCTGGGTGAGTCCAAAATTTTTGCCTTTAAAAAGGAGCAGGACTGCCGGATTGAAAGCGTGCGCCTGCTGCCGGAGCACCCGAAGGCCTTGCCCGAGGCGGTGCACGCCATTGAGGAGGCCGACCTGATCCTTCTGGGGCCGGGGAGCCTGTACACCAGTGTGATCCCTAACCTGCTGGTGGATGGCATCTCCCAGGCGGTGTGCGCCTCCCAGGCGCTGAAGATGTACATTTGCAACATCATGACCCAGGACGGGGAGACGGAGGGAATGACCGCCTCCGATCATGTGCGGGCGCTGCTGCAGCACTCGGGGCCGCATTTGGTGGACATCTGCCTGTGTAATTCCGCGCCGGTGCGGGCGGGCCTGCTGGAGCGCTACCGGGAGGAGGATGCCGCACCCATTGTGGTGGACAGGGCCGCCATTGAGGCGCTGGGGGTGGAGGTGCTCACCCGGCCCCTGGCCTCGGAGACCCAGGACTACGCCCGCCACTCCGTCGCCCGTCTGGCAGAGGCCGTCATGGAGATCTATCGGGAGCGGGCAGACACCAGAATCTATTGAAAAGGGGGAGAACCGTGTCATTTTCCTCTCAGGCAAAGCGGGAGCTGTGCCGCACGGCGATTTCCCGCCGGTGCTGTGCCCAGGCGGAGGCCTACGGGGTGCTGCTCTACTGCAATCAGTTTTCCGGGCGTGAGGTGCGCATTACCACCGAATCGGCGGATTTTGCCGAACGGCTGCCCATCCTCTTCCGAAAGGCCTTTCGGGTGGAGTTTGACCGCAGGCCGGAGGGAGGCGAAGGGAAGCGCACCTTCGCCCTCACGGACCGGGACAAGCTCTGGGTGCTCTTTGACGCCTTCGGCTATGATCCGGAGGAGACCGTGTCCCACCACATCAATTTCGCTGTGCTGGAGGACGAGCACTGCCGCACCGCCTTTTTCCGGGGCGCCTTTCTGGCGGGGGGCTCGGTTACGGACCCGGCCAAGCGCTATCATCTGGAATTGACGACCCCCCACTACCACATCAGCCGGGAGCTGCACGCCCTGATGCTGGAGGCGGGTTTTCATCCCAAGGAGACCACCCGTAAGGCCAACTATGTGACCTATTTTAAGCAGAGCGAGGCGATTGAGGATTTCCTCACCGCCATCGGCGCGCCCCTGGCGGCCATGGAGCTGATGAACGCCAAGGCGGAGAAAGATCTGCGGGGGAGCGTCAACCGCCGGGTCAACTGCGACGCGGCCAACCTGGATAAGACGGTGGATGCCGCCCAGGTGCAGATGGAGGCCATCCGCGTGCTGGAGGAGCGTGGCATACTGCTGGAGCTGCCGGACAAGCTCAAGGAGGCGGTGGACCTGCGCATGGCCCACCCGGAGCTCACCCTCTCCCAGCTGGCCGCCCTCTGCACCCCGCCGGTGACCAAGTCGGCGTTTAACCACCGGCTGCGCAAGCTGATGGCGCTGGCGGACCAGTAGCGGCCGGGGGCGGGGTGCAGAGCCGCGCCTTTTGGCGCGCAGAACGCCGCAGGCGTTCCCGCAGGGCGAATTCCGATTACCTGAGGAGGTCAAAGAAATGGGGCAGCAGGAAGCGAGAGGAGAGAAGAATATGATAACGCTGAGCAAACGGTGGAAAGATTTATTTTGGGGGTGTACCGCAGCCTGTGCGGTTTTGATTATACTCAGCCTTCTGACGCGGCTGATTCTACTTTTCGCACTAGGACTTTTGGCGGGGATCGTGGTATGTGTGATGGCCACGGCCAAGCTCCGCTGTCCGGAGTGCGGCAAGGTGCTCATTCAGGAGGCCCTGAAAGCGCGGCTGGAGGGGGAGATCACCTGCCCCAAGTGTGATCAGACCTACACGCTGAAGTAGCACGCCATGGATTCTGGTCCGTTTCCGATCGTGCTCCGTCCGCCCGTGTGGGGGACGGCATACCTGGCACTGTGCTCCGGCTTTTTCCTGGTGGTGTTGGGGGTCACTGGAATGTTAATGACCGCCTGGTCCCTGTGCATACTGGCTGCGGCTGCACTGGCCGGCGTGCTGTCCTGGGCCCGCCTACGTTCCCGCCGTTGTATCTGCTTTTACGCAGACAGGGTTACGGAGCACACCTTTTTTTCGAGGCATACCTATTCCTATGCTGCAATGGAGGCCATACTCCGCCGTACCTGGACGACCGCCAGGCAGCCGGGCGGGGCGGCACTGAACAGAACCGCCATCTGCCTGAAGCAAAAAGGGCGGACCGTGATCGTGGTTCCCTATGACTGGGAGCCGGTGCCGCGGCTGCGGCAGGCCGTCGACTTTTTGGACAGCCTGCCCATTGTAAAACACTATCTGTAACCCAAGAGAAAGAAGAGGAGGTCCCCCATGTCCTTTGTCCATCTGCATGTGCATACAGAGTTCAGCCTGCTGGACGGCGCCTGTCGTATCCAGGGCCTGGTGAAGCGGGTCAAGGCGTTGGGACAGACCGCCGTGGCGATCACAGACCACGGGGTGATGTACGGCGCGGTGGACTTTTATAAGGCGGCCAAGGCGGAAGGCGTCAAGCCCATTATTGGCTGTGAGGTCTATGTGGCGCCCCGGGGCCGGCGGCGTACGGACCGAGTCCACGAGTATGATGCGGAGGCACGCCATCTGGTGCTGTTGTGCAAGGACGAAACGGGCTATCATAACCTCTGCCGGCTGGTATCCGCCGGCTTTACTGAGGGATTCTATATCAAGCCCAGAGTGGACCTAGAACTGCTGAAGGCCCACAGTGAGGGCCTTATTGCCCTGTCTGCCTGCCTGGCCGGAGAGGTACCACGGCTCATTCTGGGGGGGAACTATGCCGGGGCCAGGGAGTACGCCCTGGAGATGCAAGAGATTTTCGGACCGGAGAACTACTACCTGGAGCTTCAGGATCACCGGATCCCCGCCCAGCGGGAGGCCGCCCAGGGTATCCTGCGCCTCCACCAGGAGACCGGTATTCCCCTGGTGGTGACCAATGACGCCCACTACCTCACCCGCGGGGACGCCAGAATGCAGGACACCCTGATGTGCATTCAGATGGGCAAGACTGTGGATGACCCAGGCCGGATGAAGTTCGAGACTGAGGAGTTCTACATCAAGTCGGAGGAGGAGATGGCCGCCCTCTTCCCGGACTATCCCCAGGCGGTGGAGAATACCGTACGCATTGCAGAGCGCTGCAATCTGGAGTTCCAGTTCGGCGTTCACCACCTGCCGGAGTTTAAATTGCCCGAGGGCTATCAGGACGGGGACGCCTATTTTGAAAAGCTGTGCCGGGAGGGCTTTGTCCGCCGTTACCCGGATGCCCCCGCAGACTACATGGAACGCCTGGAATACGAGATGGGCGTGATCCGGCAGATGGGCTTTGTGGACTACTTCCTGATTGTCTCTGACTTCATCAGCTATGCAAAGAGCCGGGATATCCCTGTGGGCCCGGGCCGCGGCTCGGCCGCGGGAAGCATGGTGGCCTACTGCCTGTCCATCACCGATGTGGACCCTATGAAGTACAGCCTGTATTTCGAGCGCTTTCTGAATCCGGAGCGGGTTACCATGCCCGATATTGACATCGACTTCTGCATCCGCCGGCGGCAGGAGGTGATCGAATATGTCCAGAACAAGTACGGCGCCGACCATGTGGCTCAGATCGTTACCTTCGGCACCATGGCTGCCCGGGGCGCCATCCGTGACGTGGGTAGGGCACTGAATGTGCCCTACGCCGATGTGGACGCGGTGGCCAAGCAGGTGCCCAGCGGTCCGGGCGCCCTCCATATCACCCTGGATGAGGCGATCAAGCTCTCCAAGCAGCTGCGGGAGTCTTATGAGGGCGATGAACGCATCAAGACCCTTATTGACACGGCCAAGGCCATCGAAGGGATGCCACGCCACGCCTCCACCCACGCTGCGGGCGTAGTCATTACCCGCAAGCCGGTGGTGGACTATGTGCCGCTTGCGAAAAATGACGAATCGGTGGTCACCCAGTATGTGATGACTACCTTGGAAGAGCTGGGCCTGCTCAAGATGGACTTCCTGGGCCTGCGCAACCTGACTATCCTGGACGATACGGTGAAGCTGGTGCGTGCAAAGCAGACTGACTTTACACTGAGTGCTATTCCGGACCACGATCCTGAAGTGTTCCAGATGCTCTCCGACGGGCGCACCTCCGGTGTGTTCCAGATGGAGTCGGCGGGTATGACCGGCGTGTGTGTGGGCCTCAAGCCTCAGAACATCGAGGACATCACCGCCATTATCGCCCTCTACCGGCCCGGCCCTATGGATTCCATCCCGCGCTTCATTGCCTGCAAGCAGAACCCGGATAAGGTGAAGTACAAGCACCCCAGCCTGGAGCCCATTCTCTCCGTCACCTACGGGTGCATCGTCTATCAGGAGCAGGTCATTGAGATATTCCGCAAGCTGGGCGGCTATACCATGGGTCAGGCAGACATGGTACGCCGGGCCATCTCCAAAAAGAAAAGGGCCCAGATTGAGAAGGAGCGCGCCTCCTTTGTCCGCGGCGACCCGGAGCGGGGGATTGCCGGCTGTGTGGCCAACGGTATTCCAGCCCAGGTGGCGGAAGACATCTACGACGAGATTGAGGCCTTCGCCCAGTATGCCTTCAATAAGGCCCACGCGGTGGCCTACGCCATTGTGGCCTATCAAACCGCCTGGTTTAAATGCCACTATACTCGGGAATATATGGCCGCTCTGCTCACCTCTGTTCTGGATTACAGCGAAAAGGTGGCCGAATATATTGCCGAGTGCAAGGAGTGCGGGATCCAGCTTCTGCCCCCGGATATCAATGAGTCGGGCGCGGATTTTACAGTCTCGGGCGAGCGGATCCGCTTTGGCCTGGTGGCCGTAAAGGGGGTGGGCCGCGGCTTTATCAACGCCGTGCTCTCCGAACGTGAAAAGGGCGGACCCTTTACATCTTTCCCGGACTTTTGCCAGCGGCTGTTTGACGCAGACATGAACAAGCGGGTGCTGGAGAGCCTGATCAAGTGCGGGGCCTTTGACGGGATGGGCGCCTACCGCTCTCAGCTGCTGGACGCCTATGAGCAGGTGGTGGACTCCATTGCCCAGACCCGCCGTAAGAATTTGGAGGGGCAGTACGATCTCTTCGGCGGCGGCGGGGACGAGCCTCAGTCTGCCCCGGCGATGCAGCTGAAAAACATCCCGGAGTATACGCGCCGGGAGCTGATGCGCATGGAGAAGGAGACCACCGGCCTTTACCTCACCGGCCACCCGATGGATGAATACAGGGAAATTGCCAAACAATACAGAGCAGCTCCCGTTGGCTCGATCCTGTCGGACTTTGACCGGGAGGGCGGGCCGGAGATCTACCATGATGACCAGCGGGTCACGGTGGCGGGTGTGGTGGCGGCGTCCAAGACCAAGACCACCCGGAACAACACCCTGATGGCCTACGCCACAGTGGAGGATGACACGGGATCCATAGAGATGCTGGTGTTTTCCCGGGTTCTGGCCGAGTGTGCACCCTATTTGAAAGAGGGGATGCCCATCCTAGCAGACGGGCGCATCTCCGTGCGGGACGAGAAAGCCCCGCAGATTATGTGCGACCGCATCCGTCCCATCAGCGCCCTGACCGGGCAGCCCGGCACGGGGGGGGGAGAAGGCGAGAAAGCGAAACGCCTTTACATTCGGATTCCCAGCCTGAATGACCCGCGCTGGGAGAAGATCAAGCTGATTCTCACCATGTTTCCGGGGGAGGAGCAGCTGAAGGTACGCTGTGAAGACACTGGAAAGCTGTTTGGAACGGTATGCGTGGTGCACAGGGCGCTGATCGCGGAGCTCAGAGAGCTGCTGGGCGATGAGAATGTGGTGGTGAAGCAGTGAAGCGTAAGGGATTCAACATCAAAAACATTACCTCTATGGTGCTCAACCGAGCGGTGATTATCGCGGTGCTGATTATTCTCCAGTCGGCGTTTCTGATCGGTACGGCCGTGCTCTATTCCAGCGCCTACATGTATGTATATTGGGCGTGTGTGGTGCTCTCGATTCTGGCTGTGCTGATCATTGTCAGCCGGCAGACGGATCCGGGCTATAAGATCGGCTGGATTATTCCCATCCTGATTTTCCCCATGTTCGGCTGGCTGGTCTACCTGATCTGCGGCGGAAACCGGGTGTCCAGGCGGATGCGCCGCAAACTCCGGGGGGGCAACCGAAAGATGTTGCAGGAGCTGGAGCCGGACTGTAAGGCGGAACAGCTTTTCGTCTACGGCGAGGACGCGGTCACCCAGGCCCGCTATCTGGAGCAATACGCCGGGTGTCCGGTGTATACCAACACCTACACGGAGTATTTTCCCCTGGGAGACGATCTCTTCCCCAAGCTGATGGAGGAGCTGAAAAAGGCGGAGAAGTATATCTTCATCGAGTTTTTTATCATCGGCCAGGGCCTGTTCTGGAATTCGATTCTGGAGGTACTCAAGGAAAAGCACGCCTCCGGCGTGGATGTGCGCATTCTCTATGACGACGTGGGCAGCCTGCGCACTCTGCCCATGAACTACGCCAAGCGGTTGGAACGGGAAACCGGCATTCCCTGCTGTGTGTTCAACCGCTTCAAACCAATTTTGTCCATCCGCATGAACAACCGGGACCACCGGAAGTTCTGCATCATTGACGGCCACACGGCCTTTACGGGCGGAATCAATCTGGCGGATGAATATATCAACCGGAAGCTACGCTTTGGCCACTGGAAGGATACCGCCGTCATGGTGAAGGGGGAGGCGGCCTGGAGCATGGCGGTGATGTTTCTGACCATGTGGGAGTACAACCGGGAGACCGATGAGGAATTCAGCCGCTTCCGGCCGGAGCGCCTGCCCGCTGAGGCGGAGCTGGGCCGGGGGTTCTATGTCCAGCCCTATGCGGATTCTCCCCTGGATAATGAGCCGGTGGGAGAGACGGTCTACCTGAATCTCATCAGCAAGGCCCACCGCTATGTGTATATTATGACGCCTTATCTGGTGGTAAGCGACAGCGTGAACACCGCACTGCGCAACGCGGCAAAATCCGGCGTGGACGTGCGGATTATCACCCCGCATATTCCGGACAAGAAACTGGTGTTTGAGCTCACCCGCGCGCACTATGAACCCCTGCTGGATGCGGGCGTAAAGATCTACGAGTACACGCCCGGCTTTGTCCATGCGAAGAATTTTGTCGTGGATGACCGCTATGCCACGGTGGGGACCATTAATCTGGATTACCGCAGTATGTTTCTCCATTTTGAGGACGGCGTGCTTCTCTTCGGAGACCCGGTGATACGGGAGATCAAGCGGGACTTCCTGCTCACACAGGAGAAGAGCGAGGAGATTACCTTGGAGGAGTGCAGACGCCATTCCCAGGGGCGCCAGCTGCTGCGCTCCGTGCTGCGGGTGTTGGCCCCTCTGCTGTAAAAAAACCTCCGCAGGCTTATGCCTGCGGAGGTTTTTCAGGTTCCAGCTTCCGATTCCCCGCTTTCCAGGAGAGAGGAAAGAATTTCATTATAGATGCGCTCCGGGCGCTCCCGGAACGCGGCAGCCAGACGCTCACCCTGCTCCTGTGAAGGTGAGAAGAGGGAAAGGGAAAGCAGGTTTCCGCTCTCATCATCCAGAGTCATGCGCACGTCAAAGCCGCCGCCCTCCCGGGCGGCCACCTGGGCACGCACCTGTGCGTTGCGGCGCAGAACCCCGTTGAGCCTGGCAAGGTTTCCGTTGCACTTGCGCCGCACGGAGTAGGGGAGACTGCTCTCGCAGGCCGCGCCGTCCCGGCGGCCCTTATCCGTGATGGAATACAGCCCATCTTCCAGCGTCAAATGATCGGTCTCCACCAGCTCTGCAACTGCTTCCGTAAACTCAAAGTAGTCCACACCGTCGTCACACATGGTCAGATCGGTGAGGGTAGGGAAATCAATTGGGGCCGCCGCACGGGCCATGAGGTAAAGAATGAGAAATTTGATGTCCAGTTTGTCGTGGATAAAGCCGTATCGGGCCATGGGTGCTGCTCCCTTCCAAATGCGATGGTCTCCTTTCGCATTATACCGAAAACCCGTGGAAATCACAAGGGGCAGTTTCCTCCCTTTTAGCCTTTGGACTGATTTAAGAACTAAACAGCCTGATAAATTGGAAGTCGTTAAGTAATTGCTATTATAATGCTAAGTTGGGAAATAAATCTTCTGCCGCTTTTTCCTGCCAGTTGAACTTTTCTATAAAATCGTGGAAGCATTCTTCACATATCCAATAATCCATATCTTCCGTGCAATAGAATGTACAAGCTTTGTCTGTTAATGCCTTCTCCCAACAGAATTCACAATGCGCATGCCAAAAGTGTTGAATTTTATCTCCTTCGAGAAATTCGTGGCCGCAATTTGTGGTTTCAACAAACAGTTTAGCATATCGTTCGATTTTTTGAAAAAAGACATTTTTACTTCTGTACGCAATTTCCCAAAATATAGGGAAAGTAATCTTATAAAGCGTTCTATTAGACAGATGTTCTCCCTGTCCATTAAGTCGCCAGTCAGACACAAGAATTACCCTCCTTCAAATCGGGATTTATCGTTCGGTTTACTTTATCATATTTTTCTGCTTTCATCAATGCATAGTGAAAATGACGGAGTTAGAACCCGTCAGTCCAAAAGTAAAAAGGAAGGCAGCTTCTCCTCGCTTGACAGGAGACGCTGGGCTGTCGTATGATGGAAGAAATTGAGGACGGGGAGGCATACCGCTATGCGTAAAAGACTGATTCTTCTGGCCCTGGCACTTCTGCTGGCGCTGTCCGCCTGCGGCAGGAGCGGGGGAGAGGACGTGCCGCCGGAGACCTCCGCGCCTGCATCGGAAAGCCCGGTTGAGCCGTCTGCAGAGCCTACGTCGGAGCCGGAGGTCTATGACGGACCCGTCAATCCGCTGACCGGAGAGCCCATGGACGAGGCGTGGCTCCACAAGCGCCCGGTGGCCATCATGCTCAACAACCTGCGGGAAGCCCTGCCGCAGCTGGGCCAGTCTCAGGCAGATATTCTCTATGAGGTACCCGCTGAGGGTGGTATCACCCGGATGCTGGGGGTATACCAGAGCGTAGAGGGAGTGGGGCGCATCGGCTCGATCCGCTCCGCGCGGCCTTACTATATGGAGCTGGCCCTGGGGCATGACGCGATCTACATCCACGCGGGCGGAAGCGAGGACGCCTACGCCAAAATCAAGGAATGGGGCGTTGCCTCCCTGGACGGCGTGCGCGGCCCTTATATGAGCAATACGGAAAACGGCAATTTGATGTGGCGCGACCCCCAGCGGCGGAAGAACTACAGCCTGGAGCATACGGTGGTCACCACCGGTAACGCCATCATTGAGCGGTTTGCCGGCTATACCGCTCTGCGGCAGGAGCACCCGGAGGGATACGTCTATGACATGTCCTTTACAGAAAACGGCACCCCGGCGGGAGGGGCATCTGCGGAGAAAATCACCGTGCCCTTCTCCAACTATAAAACCGGCGTGTTTCTCTATGACCCGGACAGCCGCAAGTATTGGGTGGAAGAGTACGGAGCGCCCTATGTGGACGGAGAGAGCGGCGAGCAGGTGGCTGTGACCAACGTGGTGGTGATCAAGACCGCCTGCCGGAATACGGGAGATCGGTATGGGCACATCACGGTGGACTTGTCCAGCGGCGGCACAGGCTATTTTGCCTGCGGCGGAAAGGTGATTGATCTGCTGTGGAGCAAGTCCTATCCGGACGGACAGCTGGAGTACACAGATCTGAGTGGGAATCCCATTGTATTCGGTGTTGGCCATACATATGTCAACATTGTCCCGCTGGACAGCAGTGTGGCATTTGAATAGGAAAAGCTGTGTTCAGCGCCCGGCCGCTATGACCGGGCGCTTCTTGTAGTCCGCACCAAACCCGCGCCCTCTCATAGAATGGAACGGAAGGGAGCATACCCGGATGAACGGTAGGCGCCCTTTTGCATCTTAACTATCGGGAGGTATTGCAATGCCTGATAAGGTCGTGCCCGGCCCCGTGCAGGATACCGACTGCATCCGCGAGGCTGTGTGCATACACACGAAAAAGATCTACGATTCCTGTAAAGATAAGGATTGTATCGAGGATCTGCGGTTCTACCCCACCCAGAATTCCCAGTGCGCCATTGATCGGGCGATCAGCATCAAGGCCGGCAAGGCCGAGCTGCTGTATGTGTACATTGATGTGGAGCCCATCGGCTTTAACCGTGGTTTTTACACCGTAGATGTGCGCTATTTCTACCGCGTCACCGCCGACGCCTTTGTCGGAGCTGCCCGCCCGGTGGAGGTTACCGGCCTGTGCGTCTTTGACAAACGGGTTATCCTCTTCGGAAGCGAGGGCTCCGCGAAGGTATTCTCTTCTGAGACCGCGTTCGAAGCCCTGGATGAGCAGAATATGCGCAAGAGCAATTTGCCCACCGCTGTGGTGGAGGCGGTAGACCCCATCGTGCTCAACATGAAGCTGGTAGATGTCTGCGAGTGCCGTCCATGCGACTGTGAGCTGACTGAGATTCCGCCCTGCATCTGTGCCTGCTTTGGCTGTGACCTGTGCTTTGGAAACGACGGCAAGCGGATCTACGTTACGCTGGGCCAGTTCTCCATCATCCGCCTGGAGCGGGATTCCCAACTGCTGATGCCGGTCTATGACTACTGCATGCCGGAGAAGGAATGTGCCTGCGGTGGTGAGGAAGATCCCTGTGAGATTTTCCGCCACGTGAGATTCCCGGTTGATGAGTTCTTCCCGCCCAACAGCATGTGCCCCTGCGGCGATGGATATCGCGACTTCAAAGCCTGCTGCAACTAACCATCGCAACACAGAAACACCCCGGCGTCAGCCGGGGTGTTTTTTGATTGCTGCGCTCCGGAATGCAGATCTAATGTGGTCAGGCCCCTACTTTCCAAAACGGGCCAACAAGGCGGCCTCCCATTTGTCCCCATATTTGAGTACGATCAGGAACAGCGCAAGGCCACCCGCGCCCAGCAGGAGCATGGCCCAGAGAGGCAGAGACAGGGCCGAGCCGCCCAGCGCGCAGGCGGCCAGCAGGCCCCATGGCCGGGCCAGCAGAACCATGAGAAAAAAGCGGCCGGAAGGGAGATCGGTGAGCCCGGCCAGAATACACAGCAGGTCGTCGGGAAAGAAGGGAAAGAGAAACGCCAAAAAGAGAAACACATCCCGCTTGCGGCGAATGACGTCCAGATACCGGGCGGAAATGGTTTGACTGACCAATTGATCGGCAAACGAGCGGCCCAGCACCCTGGCAAGGGCGAATACCAGCATGGAGCCGGCGCAGACAGCGGCTGTCGTGAGGAGGAAAGCGGGCCAGGTTCCGAAGAGCATGGCCCCGGCCAGGGCGGTGATATTGCTGGGGATGGGCGCGAGGATCACCGAGAGCAGCTGGATAAGAAAATAGGCCAGATGGGAGTAAGGAGCCAAGCGGTCAATATAGTCGCGCATGGCGGCCAGTGAGGACATGGCCTGAAAGAAGCCTGTCCGCCACAAAACGATTGCGCCGCCCAGCAGCAGAACGGCGGACAGAAAAATGAGAAGCCGGTTGAGTCGTTTCATGAGCGTTCACCCCATTTTGATTCCAACGCTAGGCTACCACATTTTTCTGTCCGCCGCCACGGTAATTTGCTTAAGATTTTTTTAAGTCTTATAAAACAAAAAACCCACACCCTTCGGTGTGGCCTTTTCGGAAACCAAATTACCGCTCACTGCGGATGACCTGGTCATCGCTTCCAAAGATGAGGTCGTCTACATCCAAGGAGCTGATACCCTTGTACCATACCATACTGTACATTCCTCCTTTCTCTGTATTGTGGACCCAGTATACGATAGTTTCTTGTAAAGTGCAAGGGGTTGTTTGTAAGATTCACATAAAATTTACAATTTAAAATTGTAAGAAATGACGGAACAGAGGGCAAAGTGAAGCCCCGCCTCTCGGGGGAAAGGGCGGGGCTAGCCTTTACAGCCACAAGGGGGGCGGCAGATAGGTTTGCCGGCCGATCTCCGGTATGGGGGAGGGCTCTTCCGCAGAAGGGCCCCGCTGGCATTGGGCGGCAAAGGCGTGCAGGCGTTCCAGGGAGTCCACGGAGCGGTAGCGGGCCGTGATCTGGTCCTGTACATAGTCGGGCAGACGGTTAAAGTACTCCTCGGCCCGCGGCTCATGGCGGAAAAGAGAATACAAATCCGCGTAGGGATGTCTCATTGTTTGGTCACCTCGCCCTTAGCATGTACGGCGGGCGGGGCAGTCATACTGGAAAAATCCGCACTGGTACGGCTAAAAATTCCAGACCGATTTAAGCCGGCGCAGGGCGGGTTCCATAGCCTCCGGCGGGGTACGGGTATAGCCCAGGATCAGGCAGGGGTCCTGATTGGGGGGCGGCGGTGTGAGATAACAGCCGTCCAGCGGGGCGACTCCTACCCCGGCCTTGGCGGCCAGCGCGGCCAGTTCGGCCTCTGAGCGGCAGTCATGCAGCCGGAGCAGAAGGTGCAGCCCCGCGTCGCCTCCGGAAAAAGCCCCGACCTTCAGCAGGCCGGTTTCTTTGGCTGCGGCCAGCAGGGCTTCGCGCCGGGCTTTATAGCGGATACGGGTGCGGGAGAGATGCCGCTCGAAGTGCCCCCGCTCCATAAACAGAGCCAAGGCATACTGTTCAAAAGCCGGGACTGTGGAGGAATAGAAGCGCAGTTCCCTCCGGTAGCGCTCCAGCAGATGGGGCGGAAGAACCATATAGCTGATTCGCAGAGAAGGGGCCAGACTCTTTGCAAACGTATTTAAATAGATGACCCTCTCGCCGCCGTCCAGGCTCTGGAGGGCGGGAATGGGGCGGCCGGAGAAGCGGTATTCGCTGTCGTAGTCGTCCTCGATGATATAGCGCTCCCGGCACTCCATGGCCCAGGCCAACAGCGCTTTGCGCCGGGTCACGGGCATAATGATGCCCATGGGGAAGTGGTGGGCGGGTGTCACATGGGCCACCCGGACCGGGGCGGCCTCCAGGGCATCCACCCGCAGGCCCTGTCCATCCAGCGGGAGCGGGACCACTTGGGCGCCGTTGCTGGCAAAGATCCGGGCCGGCTTTGTATAGCCCGGGTTTTCCACTCCGTAGCCGCCCTCACGGCCCAACAGTTGCACCAGCAGGCCGATCAGATACTCGGACCCGGCCCCCACCACAACCTGTTCCGAATCTGCCTGAATTCCGCGGAAACGGTATAAATGCTCTGCAATGGCCCGGCGCAGCTCGGGCGAGCCCTGGGGATGGGTGGAGGAGAGCAGCGCAGCCTCCCGGGCGGAGAGCACCTCGCGCATGAGCTTCGCCCAGGTGGCAAACGGAAAAAGCCCGGTGTCTACCCGGCTGGTGGAAAAGTCATATTGAAATGGGGGCGAAACCGCCAGCTCCGCGGCAGACGGAATCGGACGGCAGGCCGGAGGGGACGTGGGCAGGGCCTCCAGCGGCTGGACAAAGAAACCGCGTTTGGGCTCGGAACGAAGATACCCTTCAGCCAGCAGCTGACTGTACGCCCCCTCTACGGTAATAACGCCCACTTTCAGGTGGGCCGCCAGCGCCCGTTTAGAGGGCAGCCGTTCTCCGGCACGGAGGCGGCCAGCCTCCATCTCTCCCCGGATATGGTGGTAAATCTGCTCATAGAGGGGCTGCTTGGACGAGTGATCCAGAATCGGAGTGAGCAAGAAAATTCCTCCTGACCTTATCTTTTTCCTGTACTTTGTTTCTTATCATAAGGCCAGAAGGGGGAAAGGTCAAGAGGCGCGGCCTGTGCCGCGCCTCTTTTTGGTTACAGACCCATTGTGTCGGCCAGATCGTCCTTGAACTGGTCCACCTTGCAGGCCGTCCGGCGTGCGGCCCTCCGCATGTCCCGCATGGCATCCGGCCGTTTGGCGGCCACTACAATGCCGATGGCAGCGCCTGCCAGCACGCCCAGGCCCATGCCTTCCCAAAATGTCGTCTTGGTCATATCCAGCACTCCTTTCTGACTGACAGTGATATTGTGCCCGAAAATCCGGAAAAATCCGTTGCTAAAAAATGCGATTCCATATATAATGTAACGGACAAAGTTTGTTTGCTGACAGAAAGGGGCGGGGGAGACCCAAGCCCTTTTGCTATGCAGAGATTCCGCCGCGGCGCGGGGATCTCCGCGGTTTAGAAAGGAGTGTTCAAGTGAAGCTGCTCATACGCCAAGGTCGGCTGGTCGACCCCGTGGGGGGCATCGGCGGCGTAATGGACATTCTCGTGGAGGACGGCAGGGTGGCCGTCATCGGCAGTGATATTCGAGAGCATGGGGCCCAGGTGGTTGACGCCCGGGGACTGGTGGTGTGCGCAGGATTGGTGGATATGCACGTCCACCTGCGGGAGCCAGGATTTGAGTATAAGGAGACCATCGCCACCGGGGCTTTGGCGGCGGCGCGGGGCGGATTTACCTCCATTGCCTGCATGCCCAATACCAAGCCGGCTGCCGACAGTCCGGAACAGATTGAGTGGATCCGGCAAAAGGCTGCGCAGGCCTGCGGCGTGCATGTATGGCCCATTGGGGCGGTGACCAGGGGCGAGAAGGGCCAGGAACTGACGGATTTTGAGGCGCTGAAGGCTGCGGGCGCGGTGGCCCTGTCCGACGATGGGATGCCGGTGCAAAACGCCAACCTGGTTCGGGACGCTCTGATCCTGGCCCACCGGCAGGAGCTGACCATCCTCTCCCACTGTGAAGATGCGGACATGGTAAAAAACTACGCGGTGAACGAGGGGCGGATCTCCCGCCAGCTGCGCCTGCCCGGAAGGCCCGCCATCGCGGAGGAGATTATGGTGGCCCGGGACGCCATGCTGGCGGAAGAGACCGGTGCGGCGGTGCACATCTGCCATATCTCCACCGCAAAGGCGGTGGGCCTGGTGCGCCGCTATAAGCGCAAGGGGGTGCAGATCACCTGTGAAACCTGTCCCCAGTATTTTTCGCTGACGGAGGAGGAGATCCTGGCCCACGGCTCCCTGGCGCGGGTGAATCCGCCTCTGCGCACCAGCGCGGATGTGGAGGCCATTATTGAGGGGCTCAAGGACGGCACCATTGACGCTATCGCCACCGACCACGCCCCCCACTCCGCCGAGGAGAAGGCCCGGCCGCTGCCGGAGGCGCCCAGCGGAATGGTGGGACTGGAGACCGCCCTGGCGGTCACCCTGACCTACCTCTACCATACCGGGGAGATGGGACTGTCCGATATCCTGCGCAAAATGACGGTCAATCCGGCCTGTATTCTGCGCATTCCTGCCAAGGGCCGCCTGTCCGTAGGCGCGGATGCGGATATGGTGATCTTTGATCCGGACGAGGAGTGGACGGTGGACCCGGAACAGTTTGCCTCCAAGGGCCGCAATACGCCCTTTGCGGGGCAAAGGCTTAAGGGAAAAGTCAAATATACCATCGTGGGCGGCAAAGTCGTCTGCGGGGAGGGAGAATAAGATATGTCTTTTGATCTGCTGCAGGATAAAATCCGCGCCATGAAAAACCCCACCGTCGCCGGCCTGGACGCCCGCATCGAGTACGTGCCGGAGCACATCCGCCAGGCCGCTTACGCCGAATACGGGGTGGGCCTGAGGGGGGCCTGTGAGGCGATCTATCAGTTCAACGTGGGCCTGATCGACGCCCTGTGCGACGTGATCCCCGCAGTCAAGCCCCAGGCGGCCTACTATGAGAATCTGGGCTGGCAGGGGCTGGAGATGCTGGAGCGCACCATCCGCTACGCCAAGAGCAAGGGCCTCTTTGTCATTGCCGATATCAAGCGGGGAGACATCGGCTCCACCGCAGCAGCCTATGCCGAGGGCTGGCTGTCCGGGGCAAAGATCGAGGGGGAGAGCTTCAAGAGCTTTGACGCCGACTGTGTGACCCTCAACGGGTATATGGGCTCGGACTCCATCAAGCCATTTCTGGAGGCCGCAAAGGGGGAGGATAAGTGCGTGTTTGTGCTGGTCAAAACCTCCAATCCCGGCTCCGGGGAGCTGCAGGACATCGTGGCCGGGGACCGGCTGGTGTACCAGGTGATGGGCGATCTGAACGAGCGAATTGCCAAGGGAACCGAGGGCAAGTACGGCTATACTATGGCGGGCGCGGTCACCGGGGCCACCTACCCCTCGGATATTCGCGCCCTGCGCAAGCGGCTGGAGCACACCTTCTTCCTGGTGCCCGGCTACGGCGCCCAGGGCGGGACCGCCGAGGATGTGCAGTTTGCCTTTAATAAATATGGCCATGGGGCCATTGTCAACTCCTCCCGGGGCATTATGTGCGCCTGGCAGAAGACCGGGGGCGACGGCCATGACTTCCAGGACGCCGCCCGCAGCGCCGCCATCGCCATGCGGGACGATATCAAGCAGTTTGTAACGATTGTATAATTGGGGGGCGTTTCTATGCCGGTGGAACAGATTTGCACCATCGTCAGCGCGGACAGGCTCAACGAGTTTGCCTACTCCTTTACCCTGGAGGCGGGGAAGCTGGTGGAACAGCAGGGGCTGCGCGCCGGACAGTTTTTACATATCCAGTGCGGAGAGGGGCTGCTCCTCCGCCGTCCCATCTCAGTCTCCCTGGCTCAGGCCGACGACCCGGAGGACCTGGTGCGCATTGTCTTTGAGGTGCGGGGCGAGGGAACCAGGTGGCTGGCCGGCCGCCGTGCGGGGGAAAAGCTCAATGTGCTTGGCCCTCTGGGCAACGGATTTGCCTGCGGGCCCAAGGATCGGCTGCTTCTGGTGGGCGGCGGTATCGGCGTGCCTCCGCTGCTGGGCCAGGCGGCCCTTACCTGGGGACACTCCACCGCTGTGCTGGGCTTCCGCTGTGCCGAGCGGGCCATGCTGGTGGAGGATTTTCGGGAGAAATGCAGGGAGCTCCACCTGTGCAGCGACGACGGCTCTCTGGGCTTCCACGGCTTTGTGCATCAGAAGCTGGAGCAGCTTCTGGAGAAGGACGCGGACTATACCGCGGTGCTCTCCTGCGGCCCCAAGCCCATGCTTCGAAGCGTGGCGGAGACAGCTGAGCGCTTCGGCGTGCCCTGTCAGGTCTCCCTGGAGGAGCGCATGGCCTGCGGCGTGGGCGCCTGCCTGGGCTGCGCGGTGCAGATGGCGGACGGGACCATGAAGCACGTGTGCAAGGATGGCCCGGTATTTGACGCCAGGGAGGTGGACTGGAATGTCTAAGACAGTGGATCTGTCCGTGGAGCTGGCGGGTGTTCGGCTGAAGAACCCCGTGCTGGTGGCCTCCGGCACCTTTGGCTTTGGCCGGGAGTACGGGGAATTTTACGACCTGTCCGAGCTGGGCGGCATCTGCGCCAAGGGGCTCACCCCCGCCCGGCGGGAGGGCAATCCGCCTCCCCGCATTGCGGAGACGCCTATGGGCATCCTCAACTCCGTGGGACTCCAGAACCCCGGCGTGGACGCGTTTATCGCCCATGAGCTGCCTGAACTGAGAAAGCACGACCTGGCGGTGGTGGCCAATATCTCGGGCAATACCCCGGAGGAGTACGGAGAGATGTGCGAAAAGCTCTCTGAGGCCGGGGTGGATTTGATCGAGGTCAATATCTCCTGCCCCAATGTGAAGGCAGGGGGGCTGGCCTACGGCACCCGGCCGGAAATGGCAGCGGAGGTCACCCAGATCGCCAAGCACCACGCCTCGGTGCCTGTGATGGTCAAGCTTTCCCCCAACGTGACCGACGTCACGGAGATCGCCCGGGCGGTAGAGGGGGCGGGGGCCGACGCGGTCAGCCTCATCAACACGCTGCGGGGAATGCGCATCGACGTAAACACCCACCGGCCAATACTGAAGATGAATACCGGCGGCCTGTCCGGCCCTGCCGTGCTGCCCGTGGCGGTGCGCATGGTATGGGAAGTGGCCAATGCGGTCAAGATTCCCATCCTGGGCATGGGCGGCGTGGCCAAGGCCGAGGATGCGGCCCAGCTGATGCTGGCCGGCGCCACTGCCGTGGCGGTGGGGACTGCCTGCTTTGCCGACCCCTTCACACCCATCAAGGTGCGGGACGGCCTGGCGGCGCTGGCGGAGACCCAAGGGCTGGAGCGGGTCTCCGACCTGACGGGCGCGGTGCAACCCTGGTAAGCAGATTCCCTTTACAGAAAATACGCAGGAGAGAAGACCTATGACCCTGATTTACCTCATCCGCCATGCGGAGGCGGAGGGCAATCTCTACCGCCGCATTCATGGCTGGTATGACAGCCTGATTACCGACAACGGTTACCGCCAGATCGCGGCCCTGGCCAATCGTTTTGAAAAGGTCCGGATTGATGCGGTGTATTCCAGCGACCTCTTCCGTACCTGTACCACAGCAGGGGCCATCTGGAAAAGTCATGGCCTGGAGCTGCACACCCGCCGAGATCTGCGGGAGATGCATGTGGGCGTGTGGGAGGACGAGCCCTGGGGCGCGCTGGAGCACAAGGACCGGAAGCGCCTGCTCCAGTTCAATCACAGCGCCCCGGAGTTCGTTGTGGAGGGGGGCGAGACTTTTGACCAGTTGCAGACGCGCATGAAGAGGGCCGTGTTTGAGATTGCGGCGGCCCACCCCGGGCAGACGGTGGCCGTCTTTTCACACGGCACGGCTATCCGCTGCCTGCAGGCCGCGCTCAGGGGCCTGGGGCCCGGGGAGATGGACGCCCTGGGGCACAGCGACAACACCGCTGTCACCTGCCTGCGGGTGGAGGAGGGCCGGGCGGAGCTCGTCCTGGAAAACGACAACTCCCATCTGCCGGAGGAGATTTCCACCTTGGGGCGCCAGAAGTGGTGGAAATCCCAGCAGGGGAAGGCGGCGGACGCCAACATGTGGTTTTGCCCGCTGGACCTGGAGCATGAGCCGGAGCGGTATCTGGCGGCCCGCAGAGACGCATGGGTGGACGTCCACGGCCCGGACATCCCCTTTGACGGAACCGGCTTTCTTCAGGCGGCCAGAGTCCACTGGAGCTATGACCGCCGGGCGCTGATCTGCGCGATGCTCCGGGAGGAGCCGGCGGGTATGCTGGAGCTGGATCTGGAGCGCTTCGCATCGGAGCGGGTGGGCTATATTCCCTTTGTGTACATGACGCCGGAGCGCCGCAAGCAGGGGCTTGGGGTACAGCTGATTGGTCAGGCGATTTCACTTTACAGGCCTTTAGGACGGGACTGGCTGAGGCTGCGATGTGCGCCAGAAAACCAGGTGGCCCAGCGCTTTTATAAGAAATATGGCTTCACAAAAACAGGCGAGGAGCACAGCGGCCCAGTGAAGCTGGACATTTTGGAGAAATACATTGGATACGACAATCACGAGAGACAATTTTCTGCCGGTCAGCCGGGATGACCTGGAGAAGCGGGGCTGGGACTGGTATGACTTCCTGCTGATTACCGGGGACGCCTATGTGGATCACCCCTCCTTCGGGCCAGCCATCATCTCCCGCTTGCTGGAGGCGGATGGGTATCGCGTGGCCATCCTGGCCCAGCCGGACTGGAGGAAGCTATCCTCCTTTACAGCACTTGGCCGGCCGCGTCTGGGCGTTTTCCTTTCCAGTGGAAACATTGATTCCATGGTGGCCCACTATACCGTGGCCAAGCGCCGCCGCAGCGCGGACGCCTATTCCCCGGGGAATCGGACCGGGCTGCGGCCGGACCACGCGGCTGTGGTATATGCCAATAAGGTGCGGGAGGCCTTCGGCGAGATTCCGGTGATTGTGGGCGGGCTGGAGGCCAGCCTGCGCCGATTTGCCCACTATGACTATTGGGAGGATAAGGTGCGCCGGGCCATCCTCTTTGACAGCCAGGCGGACCTGCTGGTCTATGGCATGGGGGAGACCGCCACCCGTGCGATTGCCGCCCGGCTGGCCTCCGGTACCCCTGTTGGGGAAATCACAGATATAAAGGGAACAGCCTTTATAGCAAAAAATCCATCCGCCTGCGTCTATCCGAAGGTGGAGTGTCCCTCCTATGAACAGGTATGCGCGGATAAGCGGGCCTATGCCCAAGCAAACCGGATCCAGTATGAGGAGCATGACCCGGTGCGGGGAAAGGCCATTCTGCAGCGCCACGGGGACCGGTTGCTGGTGGTGAACCCTCCGGCCATGCCCCTGACCACCGCGGAGCTGGACGCGGTGGCGGAGCTGCCCTATGTGCGGGAGCCCCACCCTATGTACGACGAAATGGGCGGCGTGCCTGCCATTGAAGAGGTCCGCTTCTCCGTAGCCCACAACCGGGGGTGTTTTGGGGCCTGCAATTTCTGCTCCCTGGCGTTTCACCAGGGGCGTATCATCTCCTCGCGCAGCCATGAGAGTGTCATCCGCGAGGTGACCGCCCTTACCAGACACCCGGGCTTTAAGGGCTATATTCATGATGTGGGGGGCCCTACCGCGAATTTCCGTCGTCCGGCCTGCACTAAGCAGCTCAAGGCCGGTATGTGCCGCAACCGGGCTTGCTTGGCGCCTACCCCGTGTCCCAATCTGGATGTGGACCACACCGACTATCTTATGCTCCTACGTAAGCTGCGTGCGATCCCGGGGATCAAAAAAATTTTTATCCGCTCCGGGATCCGCTTTGACTATATGCTCCAGGATAAAAGCGGCGAGTTTTTCGCCGAGCTGGTGCAGTATCATGTCTCCGGCCAGCTAAAGGTGGCCCCGGAGCACTGTGTGGGCGGCGTGCTGGACTACATGGGCAAGCCTCATATCGAGACCTATGAGAAGTTTAAACAGAAGTATGAGCGGCTCAACCAGCGCTACGGCAAGGAGCAGTATCTGGTGCCCTATCTCATGTCCTCCCACCCGGGCTGTACCCTGGCCGATGCGGTGGAGCTGGCGGAGTGGATCAACCGGACCGGCCGCCAGCCGGAGCAGGTACAGGATTTTTACCCCACACCGGGCACCCTATCCACCTGTATGTACTATACTGGCATCGACCCGCGCACCATGCAGCCGGTGTATGTGCCCAAGGATCCTCATGAGAAGGCCATGCAACGGGCCCTCATGCAGTGGAAGCGGCCGGAAAAACGTCCCCTGGTCCTGGAGGCGTTGCGCCGTACCCAGCGGGAGGATTTGATCGGCTATGGAAAGGGCTGCCTGCTCCGGCCGACGGGTGCCCCGAAGGGCCGTCCTCGTGAAAAGCATGCCCAGAGGGGAACTGGGCAGACCCGGCGGCCCGGCCGGACGGCCAGACCGGTAAAAAAGGCGGGATGGGCGGCGGCGAAGCCAAAGAAAAATACAAAGTCGAAGAACCGTCACAAGGCAAAATGACGCGGCTGAAAAGGTGCTTTGTTAAGAGCGGCATATTCCGGTTTCCAGTGAAAGAAGAAGCAGAACCTCCGGTGTTAACCGGAGGTTCTGCTTTTGTCCTGTTATCGGACAGCGTCTTTCACACCAGTTCCGATGTCCTTAGCCGCGTTTCCAACACCGTTTACGATATCTCCAGCACCGTCTACAATCCCGCGGGCGACATCACCGACGCCGTCGGTTACGCCGCGGGCGGCGTTCCCGATATCACGGGTCGCGTCCCGGGTGGTAACGTCCGTTTTGGTATTGGACGTACCAGGAGTGACTGGGCGTACCGCCGTACCGGCCATACCGGCAGAACCGTTGGTTCCGCTGTCAGGGGTCGTGGTCACCTCAGGCGTCGTGTCGGGGGTGGCCTCAGGGGTAACGGTAGGAGTTGTAGTAGCCGGGGTAGGAGTTACGCTGGGCGTCTTATTCGTGCCGCAGCCTGTCATGGCCAGGGTAAGCGCAAGACTTAGGCACAGGATGGTAAAGATTCGCTTCATTCCGCATCCTCCAGTCTGTTTCTGATCTTCGGACTAAAATCCTTCACAAAATCTCCGTCCGGATTCTAGTATGCACTTCACACAGATCTTTACACCCGGAAAAAATTTTTGAAAAAGGGCTTGCATCTTTTGGGGATTTCTGATATTTTAATAACGATAATAGTTATTAGTAAAAGAGAGGTGAACCATGAACGGAAAGCGATACTCCCGTCAGCGGGAGCTGATTTATGCCGCACTGAAAGGGACGGATCAGCACCCAACCGCAGAGATGATCTATCAATGGCTTAAGCCGGAGAATCCAAACCTGAGCCTTGGCACTGTATACCGAAATCTCAATCTTCTGGCCGATGAGGGCGCTATTGCCCGAATGGCATTTCCGGTCGAGCGGTATGATGCCGAGACAAGGCCCCACCCGCATTTTTGCTGCCAGGCGTGCGGCAGTGTATATGATTTGTCACTGCCCTATGACAAGGCGCTGGATGAGCAGGCTCTTTTGGCCAGCGGTCACGACGTGACGGGGCATGAGCTGATTTTTTACGGAACCTGTGCCAAGTGCAAGGATGTGCATTAAAATCCTGCGCCGGGCGTGTACGGAACGGAGAAAGGCTCCGCCGTATTTGACAAAAAGGCACAGAATTTCACTTTCCTCTTGACCAGACCTGGTGAATCGGGTAAACTATCAGGGGCAAAAGACAGGAAGAAGTCAAAAGCCACCCATCCGGGTGGCTTTTGACTTCTTCCTGTCAGCCAAAAAAAGGAAAAAGTTGGACTTGAAAGCAGACAGTCCATCGCTTAAAATAAATTTAGTCTGCCATTGCAGGGCTATTGTTGCGGGGGATCGGCATGAATCAGACACTGGAACATATCTTGCCTCGGGTACAAAAGCCCGCCCGGTATACGGGCGGGGAATACAATGCCGTGGTGAAGGATCGGAAAGCGGTCGATACCAGAGTGGCGCTCTGCTTTCCGGATACGTATGAGATCGGCATGTCGAATTTGGGCATGCGGATTCTCTACGGCGTAATGAACCAGATGGATGGAGTCTGGTGCGAACGGGTTTTTGCGCCCTGGGGGGACATGGAGGAGGAGATGCGCCGGGCGGGCGTGGTTCTCTATGGCCTGGAGAGCGGAGACGCCATTGACGAGTTTGACATCATCGGATTTTCCCTGGGTTATGAGATGGCCTATACCAATGTGCTCAATATGCTGGATCTGGCCGGCGTGCCTCTGCGCAGCCAGGAGCGGGGGGAGCTGAGCCCGCTGGTGATCGCGGGTGGCACCTGCGCCTTCAATCCCGAGCCTTTGGCCCCCTTTATCGACATTTTTTCCCTGGGTGAGGGCGAAGATGTGACGGTAGAGTTGATTGAGCTCTACCGGAGAGCCAGGGAGGAGTGCTGGAGCA
The DNA here is from genome assembly GCF_014281125.1 of Lawsonibacter celer. Lineage (GTDB taxonomy): Bacteria > Bacillota > Clostridia > Oscillospirales > Oscillospiraceae > Lawsonibacter_B > Lawsonibacter_B celer. The sequence goes on from NZ_JACOEA010000001.1 coordinate 294,473, forward strand.
AGGAGGAGCTGCTTGCCGCCGCCGCCCAGATCCCCGGCCTGTACGTCCCCTCGCTCTATGATGTTACTTACCGCGGCGATGGCACGGTGGACGCCATTACACCCCGTGACGGCGCACCTGCCGTGGTGACCAAGCGAATTGTTCAGGACTTTAACAAGAGCTATTTCCCGGTGAAAACCATCGTGCCCTCCACAGAGATCGTCCATGACCGTGTGATGCTGGAACTTTTCCGGGGCTGCATCCGGGGCTGCCGTTTTTGTCAGGCGGGGTATGCCTACCGCCCGGTCCGGGCCAGGGACCCGGAGCTGTTGATTCAGCAGGGGATTGAGGCATGCAGGGACTCCGGCTATCAGGAGATGACCCTCTCCAGCCTGTCCACCAGCGACTACCGACGGCTGGAGCCTCTGTGCGACGGCCTTCTCGACTGGTGTGAGCCCAACAAGGTCTCCCTGTCCCTGCCCTCGCTGCGGGCGGACAATTTTTCCGCCGGCCTGATGGAGCGGCTTCAGCACGTACGCAAATCCGGACTGACCTTCGCCCCGGAAGCGGGTACTCAGCGCCTGCGGGACGCCATCAACAAAAACGTCACCGAGCAGGAGGTGCTTCGCTCCTGCCGTACCGCCTTCTCCGGCGGCTGGAGCACGGTCAAGCTCTACTTTATGCTGGGACTGCCCACCGAGACCGATGAGGATGTGCTGGGCATCGCCGACCTGGCCGAGAAGGTGTACCAGGCCTGGCGGGAGACCACGCCCAATCCCCGCCGGGGTGTGACCATCACTGTGTCCACCGCCTGGTTTGTGCCCAAGCCCCACACCGCCTTCCAGTGGGAGCCGCAGATCACCATGGAGGAGTATCAGCGCCGGGTGAAGCTCCTGCGGGAGCATATGCGCGGCCGGTCCATCAAATATAACTGGCACGATTCACAGACCAGCTTCCTGGAGGCGGTCTTTGCCCGGGGAGACCGAAGAGTGGCCGAGGTGATTGAGGCGGCCTGGCGTAAGGGCGCCAAATTTGACTCCTGGAGCGAATACTTTGACTTTGACCGCTGGCTGGAGGCTTTTAAGGCCTGTGGCATCGACCCGCATTTCTATGCCAACCGCGCCCGCAGCAGGGAGGAGGTACTCCCCTGGAGCATGACCTCCACTGGCGTATCCGCCCAATTCCTATGGCGGGAGCGGGAGCGCGCCTATGAGGCGAAAATTACCCCCGACTGCCGGAAGCAGTGTACCGGTTGCGGGGCGGACAAGCTCTATCTGGGGGGTGCCTGCGATGAAACATAGGCTGGCGTTTTCAAAGACTGACACTGCAAAATATATCTCCCATTTGGATTTGATGCGTACCTTTCAGCGCTCCTTTCTGCGGGCGGGCCTGCACATCAAGCACACGGAGGGGTTCAACCCCCATGCGTTTGTCTCAATTCCGCTGCCCCTGTCGGTGGGATTTTCCAGCGGCTGCGAGGTGCTGGAGTGCGAAATCCTGAATGAGGAGCATCTGGAGCGGGTCCCGGAGCGGATGAATGCGGCCCTGCCCACCGGCATTACAGTCTCCCGCTGCTATGAGGCGGTGCGTCCCGTCAAGGAATTGTGTTATGTCAACTATATTGTGACCATGGAATACGAGGCCGGGGCCCCCTTCGGCGCGGAGCGCGCAATTCACGACTTGCTGGACCGGGACGCCCTGGTGGTGACAAAGCGTTCGAAAAAGGCGAAAAGCGGTCAGGTGGAGCTGGACCTGATCCCGCTCATTGCCAAAGCGACGGTGGAGGAGCGGCGGGATACGGTGACGCTGGACCTGATTCTGAGGGCGCAGAATCCGGGTGTGAACCCGGAGCTCATTGTCTCCGCGATCCGCGCCAACTGTCCGGAGGCCGCGCCCGATTTTGTGGCGATCTACCGGCGCAGCGTGCTGGACGCGCAGTTCCAGCCCTGGGAATAAGAAAACGGACGTGCAAACGCACGTCCGTTTTTTCATTGGTTCCCACTATTCGATGTCAATAGGGTCCACTTCAATGGGATGGAGCTTTTTATACTCTTTGGCCAGCTTTGAAGTTTTCCAGATGGCCCAGAGATCACAGATACCCACATAGAGGAACACCGCGCCGGTGACCATAATGACCGCTTTGGCGGTCATATAGGGATGGAACAGAATGAGCGCGCCCAGCGCAATGGCGGCCAGAGAGAGCAGCAGAGCGGCCCACCAGCGCGTATAGAGGTAATGGCGCATATCAATGGCGCGCTTCATGCTGATCAGGCTGACCACGATGATAAACAGGCCCATGAGGACAGGGAGCAGGGAGAGAATCAACCTGGGCTGGGTCAGGGAGAGCACGCCCAATGCCGCGGCGGCCACGGAGACCACCAGCTGAAGCGCTAAAACAACGGTCTTGTTCCGGCTGGACAAGAACGCGATGATGCCGATTACGCCGTAGATCAGCAGTACGGCGCCGATGGCGTAACAGATGACGCTGCTGGAGGTGTCCGGCCACAGGAGAAGAACCAGGCCCAGTACAATATAGAGTATGGCGGCCACCACAAAATTAAACTTGATCTGCTTGACTTTTTCTTTCATCGGGAAAACTCCTTTCCGTCTGAAATGATGATACTACACACCGGGAAAAAATCACTAGACAAATCGTAGAAAATGTGTGACTCAGCCCCAATTTTTGCATACGTCCACCCAGCCGGCGCTGTGAGAGTACTCCGCCAGCTCGCCGCAGGTGAGTTCAATGGCGGAATTGGAGCTGCCGGCGGCGGGGAAAACCGTGTGGAAGCGCTGGAGCGAGCAGTCGAGATAGGTGGTCACAGCCGGGTGGTTGATGGCAAATGGACATACGCCGCCCACGGCATGTCCTGTAAAGGCGAGTACCTGTTCAGGGGTGAGCATGACCGCCTTGGTGTGAAACTGATCCTTGAACTTGCGGTTGTCGATTTTTGCGTCTCCCGCGCATACCAGCAGAACACAGCCGCCGCCCACGGAGAAGGACAGGGTTTTGGCGATGCGGGCGCTCTCACAGCCGACCGCTTGGGCAGCCAGCTCCACCGTGGCGCTGGATACGTCGAATTCCAGAATGTCCTGCTCCCGGCCCAGGGCGCGGAAGTAGGCGCGGCAGGCTTCGATGGACATGATCAGCGCCCCGCTTTCTTGGCTTCCGCCTTGACCAGGAAGCGGTCTACTGCGATGATAAAGCGCTCGTGTGTTCCGCCGCCGATGGGGCCGGCCTCATCGAAGGCCTGGACGGAGAAGGTGAGCTTTTTCCCCTCCACCGCGGTGACCTCCGCCTCCGCCCAGACTTTTATGCCCACGGGCGTGGCCGCGTCATGGGTCACATCCAGCCGGGTGCCGACCGTGCCCTGTCCAGGGTCCAGAGCTGATTGAACTGCATTGACGGCGGCATTTTCCATAAGCGCGATCATGTAGGGCGTGGCGAATACAGGCACCAGTCCACTGCCCACGGCAGCGGCGGTATTTTCCGGAACCACCTGAGTTTCGGCGCGGCCTTTCATTCCTATTACAACAGACATAATGGCTTGTCTCCTTTCAAAAATGAGGTAGAACAGTATCATTTTACAACGGATACGGCCGGGACGCAAGAAAAACGCTGCACGGATTTTCTCCGCGCAGCGTTTTGGATGGGATTAGTTGGAGGCCAGCTTCAGACGGGTCCACTCCCCGTCGTAGAGCGTGAGGGTTTCCTGGGGCAGATTTTTGAAGCTCTCGCATTTGGCCAGCAACTCCTCGTCGGGGTAGGCGTAGGGGTCCTCCGAGACCTCCGGGTCCAGCTCCTCACGCACTGAGAGCAGGGGAGAGGAATACCAGGTCTCTTCCACATTGGCCGTTCCAACGGCAGTGGAGCACATAAAGTTGATAAAGGCCTCCGCATTGGCCTTGTTTTCCGCGCCCTTGGGGATGCACATGGCGTCCACATAGAGGTTGGTCCCCTCCTCGGGCAAGCAGAAGGCCAGGTCGGGATTGACGTCAGCCATGGTCAGGTAGTCGCCGTAGTAGTAGGCGCCGATGGCGGCGGAGCCGCTCTGCATCTTCTCAAAAATTTCGTCCATAACATAGCTCTGCACCAGGGGCTTCTGCTTGATCAGCAGGTCGGTGGCTTCCTTGATCTGGGCCTCGTCCGTGGTGTTGTAGGAGTAGCCCAGGTACTTCAGGGCCACACCCAGGGCGTCACGGGAATTGTTGAACATCAGAATCTGGCCCGAATACTGGGCGTCGAACATGGTGGCCCAGCTGGTGGGCGTCTCGCTGACCAGGGTGGTGTTGTAGATAATGCCCAGCAGGCCCCACATATAGGGCACGGAGTACAGGTTTTCCGGGTCGTAGTCCGGGTTTTTCAGGGCAGGGTCGATGTCGGAAAAATTGGGAATATTCGCAAAGTCCAAAGGCTCCAGCATATCCTCCTCGATCATACGGGAGATCATATAGTCGGAGGGGATGACCACGTCGTAGCTGGCGCCGTCGTTCTTGAGCACGCCGTACATGGACTCGTTGCTCTCAAAGGTATCATAGTTTACCTTGATGCCGGTCTGAGCGGTGAATTCATCCAGGACGGACTCGTCGATGTAGACGCCCCAGTTATAGACGTTGACTTCACCCTTGCTTTCCGTGCCGGGTGTGGAGGCTGTGCCGCTGGTAGTGCCGCCGCAGGCGGTCAGAGACAGGCCCAAGGCCAGCGCCGTGGTCAGTAGGAGTGCGAGAGTCTTTTTCAATTTCTTTCTTTATCCCCTTTCGGATATGAAATAAATTATAACCAGCCCCGCCAGGGGCGAGTTACCTAGGACTGCCCGTCTGAGGGCGTCAGGGCGGCCTTGCGGCGGCTGCTGGCGGTCTCCTGCCTGGCCTGACGGACATTGACAATGAGCAACAGCAGGAAAACGCAGATAAACATTAGGGTGGACAGGGCGTTGATCTCCGGTGTCACAGGCTTTTTGACCATGGTATAGATCTCCACGGCCAGGGTGGTGACTCCGGAGCCCTTTGTAAAGTAGCTGATGACAAAGTCGTCAATGGACATGGTGAAGGCGATGATCAGGCCGTTGAGGACGCCCGGCATGATCTCCGGGAGGATCACCCGCCGGAAGGCGTAAAAGCCGGAGGCGCCCAAATCCTGAGCCGCCTCGTAGATGTTGGGATCCAGCTGCCGCAGCTTGGGCATGACGGAGAGGATCACATAGGGCGCATCAAAGGTGATATGGGCGAGGAGCAGGGTGCCGAAACCCATTTTCCAGCGCACGCCCAGCAGCTGGCTGAGGGGGCTGCCGTTGAAGGCACCGATGGCGAACACGAACAGGAGCATCATGGATACGCCGGTGATAATGTCCGCATTGGTCAGGGGGATGTTGTTCACCGACAGGCACACGCTTCTGGACCGGCGGCGCATGCTGTAGAAGCCGATGGCGGCGGCGGTGCCCAGAATCGTGGCGATGAGGGCGGCCAGCACGGAGAGAATCAGGGTGGTGCGCAGAGCCCCCAGCAGGCGGGTATCCTGAAAAAGCTCCAGATACCACTTCAGGGAGAAGCCCTCCCAGACGCGGTTGCTCTTGGCGGAGTTGAAGGAAAAGACGATCAGCAGGACAATGGGGGCGTAGAGAAACAGGTAGACCAGCACCGTAAAGATGCGGGAGGGAATGCGCCGCTTGCTCACAGCACCGCCACCCCCTCTTCTCCCTCGCCGAAGCGGTTCATGATGGCCATGCACACCAGAACAATGACCATCATCACCAGCGCGATGGCCGAGCCCAGGTGGGGATTGTAGGCGTTGCCCAAAAACTGCATCTCAATGAGGTCGCCCAGCAGCAGCGTCTTGCCGCCTCCCAGCAGGCGGGAGAGGGCGAAGGTGGAGACCGACGGGATAAACACCATGGTGACACCGGAAAGCACCCCGGGCAGGGACAGGGGAAAGATGACCTTGCGGAATACCATGGTGTTGTTCGCTCCCAGGTCCTGGGCCGCCTCAATCACCTTGGGGTCAATCTTGTCAATGACCGAAAAGATGGGCATGATCATAAAGGGGAGGAAGTTGTAAACCATGCCCAGAATGATGGCGCCCTGGGTGTTGATCATATGGAAGCAGGTGAGATTGGTACCGAAGATACCATTGATCAGGTCAAACAGGCCGATACTGCCCAAAAACTGATTGATGAGCCCGTTGTCGTCCAGCAGAGACATCCAGGCATAGGTGCGCAGCAGGAAATTCATCCACATGGGCAGCATGATGAGCATCATGGCTACCTTGCGCACCATAACGCTCTCCTTGGAAAGAAAGTAGGCCAAGGGATAGCCGATCAGGATGCAGATCAGGGTGGCGATCACGGCCAGCACAAAGGAGTGCCGGAACGCAGGGAAATACTGCCCCATATTGCTGAAGTTGGACAGGGTAACGCCGCCGTCCTTAGCGGTGAAGGCGTAGATGACGATCAAAATCAGGGGCGCGATGACAAAGAGGGCCATCCAGACCACATAGGGGATGGCGAGCGCTCTATTCCTCATCTCCGCCCTCCGCCTCGTCCGGGCCCTCGTTGAGCTCGTCGTACTCCGCGCTGTAGGAGCTGTAGTCGCCGAACATGCCGGAATAGGGGCTCTTTTTCATAATATGAAAGCCGTCCGGATCAATTTTCACACCGATGCGGGAGCCCACGGGGGAGTAGTCGGTGGTCTGAATCAGCCACTTGAAGCCCCGGAAATCCACAATTGTGTCATAGTGGACCCCCTTAAACGTAACCTCGGTGACAGTGCCGGTGAGTTGTCCCTCCGCCTCGGACACGATATCGATGTCCTCCGGGCGGATGACCACGTCCACCGCCTCTCCTGGGGCAAAGCCCTTGTCCAGGCAACGGAATTTCCGGCCGTACATGCCCACCACATAGTCCTCATGCATGACTCCGTCGATGATGTTGCTCTCCCCGATGAAGTCGGCCACAAAGGCGTTCTTTGGCTCGTTATAGATGTCCTCTGGCGTGCCGATCTGCTGGATCTTGCCCGCGTTCATCACCACGATGGTATCACTCATGGTCAGAGCTTCCTCCTGGTCGTGGGTGACGTAGATGAAGGTAATGCCCACCTGCTGCTGGATGCGCTTGAGCTCGATCTGCATATCCTTGCGCAGCTTCAGGTCCAGGGCGCCCAGCGGCTCGTCCAGCAGCAGCACCTGGGGCCGGTTCACAATAGCCCGGGCGATGGCCACCCGCTGCTGCTGGCCGCCGGACAGGGAGTTGACTGAGCGCTTGCCATAGCCGGCCAGGTTTACCAGGGTCAAGGCCTCCTCCACCCGCCGCTTGACCTCCGCCTCGGGCACCTTGATCAGGCGCTTGGGGTCCTTGGGATCCGGGACTTTATTGATGCGTAGCCCGAAGGCCACGTTTTCGAAGATATTCATATGGGTAAACAGCGCATACTTCTGGAACACGGTGTTTACCTTCCGCCTGTGGGGCGGGACATCATTAATCCTCACACCGTCAAAAAACACGTCTCCCGAGGTGGGCTTTTGAAAACCGCCGATAATGCGCAGCATGGTGGTTTTGCCGCAGCCCGAGGGACCGAGCAGTGTGAGGAATTCCTTATCATTGATATAGAGATTGATATGGTCCAGAATCACGTCGTCGTCAAACTTCATCACACAATCCGACAGGCGGATGAGCTCCTTGGACATTTATCCTCCCCCATTTCCCAAAATAGTAGCAAAAGACGCACCCAAACCGGCGGTTGGGTACGCCCTTATGACGAATCAAATAATATATGGTATTGCGAAAAAAGTCAATAAATTTGCTGTAATTATTTTGGGAAATTTCCAGGGAAATATTCACTTACAAAATCAACGCTTTTTACCGTAAAGCGTTTTCCTTTTAAATACTCTAAAAGCCCCGCGTCGGTAGAGAAGGTAAACTCCAGCTGATAAGAGCACAGGGCCTGAAAAGTGCGGCCATATTTTTGGCCGTCCCTGCCGCGGCCGTACTTGCCGTCGCCTAGCAGGGGATGGCCCGCGTCGGCAAACTGGGCGCGGATCTGGTGGGTGCGCCCGGTGAGCAGTTCGCACTCCACCAGGGAGAGGCCGTCCTGGGTCCTCAGAGTTTTATATAAGGTGGCCGCGCTCCGGCCGCCGGGGACGGGCCTGTGATAGACCTTTACCTGGGCCTTTTCCTCATCCTTGAGCAGAAAGCCGTCCAGTCGGCCCTGGGGCGGATTCATACGCCCGTGGATAATAGCCAGATAGCGCTTGGCGATCTCCCGGTCCCGGATCTTCTGGTTGAGGATGCGAAGGGTCTCCGCATTTTTGGCCGCCATGACGATACCGCCGGTATTCCGGTCAATGCGGTTGCACAAGGCCGGGATAAAGGAGTGCTCATCCCTGGGATTCCACTCCTTCTTTTGATAGAGGTAGGCCTGCACGTGGGTGATGAGGGTGTTGACCTTCTCGTGCTCGTCTGAATGACACAGCAGGCCGGGGCGCTTATTGAGCAGCAGCAGATTTTCATCCTCATAGACCAGATCCAGCTGAGGCCTGAACACGGAGAGAAAGGCATTTTCCTCCCGGGGGGCGTCAAAGAATTCGTCGTTGATGTACAATTGCAGCACATCACCGGCGGCTAGGCGCACGTCCCGCTGGGAGCCTTTGCCGTTGACCTTCACCCGCTTGAGGCGGATATACTTCTGGGCCAGGGGGGCGGGGAGCAGGGGCAACGTCTTGGCCAGCCAGCGGTCCAGCCGCTGCCCGGCGTCGTTTTTGCCAACGATAAATTCTTTCATAACCCGATCGCTCCCGTTTTTTGTGGATGTTTTAGACATCATACCACAAAGTGAAAAAATTTTGAAGAAAAGTATTTGACATTGGCGGAATTTTTCGTTATAATGTCCGCTGTACCATTGTGAGAGGTGTGCCATGCGACTAAATCTCCGCGAAATTCTCCACCAGCCGGGGGCAAGCGTTCCCTTCGCTTTCCAGATGGATCTGTCCGATCTGGATTTCTATGGGGAGTGCCCTGCGCAGGCGCCGATCCAGGTGTCCGGCGCGGTCCGGAACACGGCCGGCGCCCTGGAGCTTCAGGGGACGGCGGAAACCACCCTCAGCCTGCGTTGTGACCGCTGTCTCAAGTCGTTCCGACAGGAGATGAAGGTCCCGGTAAGCTGTCTTCTGGCTGAGCGGCTGGAGGATGAAGAGAACGATGAGATTGTGCTGCTGGATAACGGAGAAGCCGACCTGGACGAGCTTTTCACCACAGCCTTGGTCCTTGCAATGGACACCAAGCATCTTTGCTCAGAAGATTGCAAGGGGCTGTGCCCCCGCTGCGGTGCCGACCTGAACGAAGGCCCGTGCGGCTGCAAGCCTGAAGTGGATCCACGTTTGGCTGCTCTCGCGCAGCTGTTGGATAAAGAAACTGAGTAACTTTTGCCCGGCCAGGGCATTGACCTAAGGAGGTGTCATAAATGGCAGTCCCTAAGAGTAAAGTGTCCAAGCAGCGTCGGAATAAGCGCCGCAGCTCCGTGTGGAAGCTGGAGACTCCGGGCGTCACTACCTGCCCCAAGTGCGGTGAGTTCCGCCTTCCGCACAGAATGTGCAAGAACTGCATGACCTACAACGGTCATGAGCTGGGTAAGGCTGAGGCGAAGTAAATAGCACAGAAAAGAAGAGGGGAGTGTCCCCTCTTTCTTTTTGCCCGATGCATGCAATGCGATATTGTTTTTAAAACCATGTTTTATGGTGTTTGCCATTGACGCTTGAAAGGACAAATGCTATAATAAGACAGAATCGCACGCTTGATGTGCCGGAGCAGAAAGGAACGATGAGACAAATGCAGGACGCTGGAATTGCCATTGTTGCGGATTCGGCCAGTGATATTCCCCAGGAGCTGGTGGAGCGGCACAGGATTGCCGTACTGCCCTTGAAGGTTGTCTATGGCGACCGCGCTTATGTGGATGGGGTGGAAATTTCTCCCCAGGAGGTTTACAGCCGCTTTCCAAAGGAGATTCCAACCACCTCAGCGCCCAACGTGCAGGAGGCTCTGGATTTGCTTCGCCGCCTTCAGAGGCAAGGGGTGCGCAGGGTGATCGGTGTGTGCGTTTCCAGCCACATCAGTGCCTCTTACAGCGCCCTGAGCACTGCTCTGGCCGAGTGCCGGGACCTGGAGGGCTATGTTCTGGACAGCAAAGGCATATCGCTCAGCTCTGGCCTGTGCGCCCTGTGGGCGGCGGAGAAACTGGAGAGCGGCGTGCCTTATGAGGAGGTCGTGGCCGGTCTGGCAGGGAAGGCAGCTCACGCTTCGCCGTATTTTTACATGGACAGTATGGAGTATCTGGTAAAAGGCGGGCGCATTAGTGCAGCGGCCGGCATGGTGGGTTCCCTGCTGGGGATCAAGCCGATCATTACCTGCAGCTCGGAGGGGACCTATGTAGTAGCCGCCAAGCCCAGAGGGACCCGAAAAAGCCTGGAGAAGCTGCTGGAATTGGTTGTGGAGCGCGCGGGAAGCGGTCCGGCCTGGTTGGCGCTGGAGAGCGGCGCCGGCGACCCGGAACAGCTGGCCTGGATGCGCAGAGAGCTGCACAGCCGTCTGCCCAAGGCTACGCTGCTCATTGAAAAGCAGATCACAGCGACCATGGCGGTCCATACGGGACCCGGATTGATCGGCGTGTCCGTGCTCAACGAGTTGTAAGCGGTGCGCAGGCCGCCGGCCAAAATCGTGGCCGGCAGCTTTTTTGCGTGTGAGGCTGGTTTGCATTTTTACAAAAAATAGGGTAAAATGACAAAAGACTTCGAAACCACCGATGGAGGAATCCCATGAGCATGACGGTAATACAATCGATTGACCGGCACAGCCCGGCAGAGCGCGCGGGCCTACGGCCCGGCGAGACGCTGACTCATGTGGATGGGCATCCCATTGTGGACGTGCTGGACTATAAATTTTATACCTATGATCCGCGTCTGGAGCTGACCCTGCGGCAGCCGGATGGGAAGAGCCGCACCGTGCGGGTGAGAAAGCGGGAGGGAGAGAACCTGGGCCTGAACTTTGAGAGCTATCTTATGGATCGGGCCCGCTCCTGTGCCAACAACTGTATCTTCTGCTTTGTGGACCAGATGCCGCCCGGGATGCGCAAAAGCCTTTATTTTAAGGATGACGACGCCCGGCTCTCCTTCCTGATGGGAAATTATCTGACCCTGACGAACCTCTCCCAGCGGGAGATTCAGCGGATTATTGACCTGCGGATTTCACCCATCAATATTTCCGTCCACACAACAGACCCGGTCCTGCGGGTCGAGATGCTGAAGAACCGGCGGGCGGGGGAGGCCATCGACACCATGCGCCGTTTGGCGCAGAACAAGATCATCATGAACTGCCAGATCGTCTCCTGTCCCGGGATCAACGACGGGCCTCAGCTGCACCGGACGCTGACCGATCTGGCGGAGATGGCGCCGGCGGTGAACAGTATTTCCGTGGTGCCCGTGGGGGTGACCAAGTACCGGGAGGGGCTTTACCCGCTGCGCCCCTATACCAGGGAGGAGGCGGCCGCCCTGCTGGACCAGGTAGAGGCCTTCGCCCAGCGGCATCTGGAGGAACACGGAACCCGGCTGGTGTGGTGCTCGGACGAATTTTACCTGCTGGCCGGCCGGCCGCTGCCGCCGGAGGACTATTTCGAGGAGTTTACCCAGCTGGACAATGGCGTAGGGATGCTCCGCCTGCTGAGCTGTGAGTTTGAACGGGCGCTCAGGCTGGTCGAACCGGAAGACCTGATGAGGGCGGGGGCCTTTTCCATGGCCACCGGCGTATCCGCTGCCCCTTTTTTGCAGCAATTGGTTGACATGGCCCGGAAAAAATGCGATAAAATAGAAGGGTATGTCTATTCCATCCAAAACCGCTTTTTTGGCGAGACCATCACAGTGGCGGGTCTGGTGACTGGCGGCGATCTCATTGCGCAGCTGAGGGGCAGGCCGCTGGGGGAGCGGCTGCTGATCCCGGCCAATATGCTCCGCTCCGGAGAGCGGGTCTTTCTGGACGACGTCTCCGTGGACGATGTGGAGCGGGAGCTGGGGGTGCCGGTGACGGCGGTGCCTCAGGACGGCTATGAGCTGCTGGATGCCATGTGCGGCCTGGAGGTCTCGCCGGACCGCCCGTTGCATGCCCCTGGAGAGGACACGGAGTACTACCAATATAACCCCTGAGAAATGAGAGTGATTGATCAATGAAGCCCTTAGTCGCGATCGTGGGCCGGCCCAATGTGGGCAAGTCCATGCTGTTCAACAAATTATGCGGCCAGCGGCTGTCCATTGTGGAGGACACCCCAGGCGTGACCCGGGACCGGCTGTATGCCGAGTGTGAGTGGCGCAGCCGGACCTTCGACATTGTGGATACCGGCGGCATTGAGCCCTCGGCGGATACGGAGATCCTGGCTTTTATGCGCCAGCAGGCAGAGATCGCCATTCAAAACGCAACGGTCATTATTTTCCTGTGTGACATCAAGACCGGCCTGACCGCCTCTGATCAGGAGGTAGCCAATCTGCTGCTCCGCTCGGGCAAGCCTGTGGTCCTGGCGGTGAACAAGATGGACCAGGTGGGCAGGACCAATCCCGATGTGTATGAGTTTTACAACTTGGGTCTGGGGGACCCGATCCCCGTCTCCGCCGTGCACGGCCATGGCACCGGCGATCTGCTGGACGAGTGCTTCCGCTACTTCCCGCCTGAGGAGGAAGAGGAGGAGGACGACGACGTCATCAAGGTGGCGGTGATCGGGAAGCCCAATGTGGGCAAGTCCTCCCTGGTGAACAGGATCCTGGGGGAGCAGCGGGTTATTGTCTCCAACCTGGCGGGAACCACCCGGGATGCGGTGGACAGCGATTTCGAAAACCATAAAGGGAAGTATCGCTTCATTGATACCGCCGGCATGCGCAAAAGGTCCAAGGTGGACGACCCTATTGAGAAGTTCTCTGTTCTGCGGGCCACCATGGCCATTGAGCGGGCCGATGTGTGCCTGATCATGATTGACGCCAACGAGGGGGTCACTGAGCAGGACACCAAGGTGGCCGGCCTGGCCCACGAGGCGGGCAAGGCGTGCATCATTGTGGTCAACAAGTGGGACGCGGTGGAGAAGGACGGCAGGACCATGGACAACATGCGTCAGGACATCCGCCGCGACCTGTCCTACATGACCTATGCCCCGATCATTTTTATCTCGGCGCTCACCGGTCAGCGTGTGGACCGCCTGTTCGACCTGATTAACTATGTCAACGACCAGGCGTCCATGCGGATCACCACCGGCATGCTCAACACGGTCCTGGCCGACGCCACCGCGCGGGTGCAGCCCCCCACGGATAAGGGACGCCGTCTGAAGATCTATTATATGACCCAGGTTGGGGTTAAACCGCCCCATTTCGTGGTTTTCTGCAACGATGCCAAACTCTTTCACTTTTCCTACCAGCGCTATCTGGAAAACCAGATTCGTGCCACCTTCGGGCTGGAGGGGACCCCGGTAAAACTGACGGTCCGGCAGAAGAGCGATAAGGAGGGGTAAGCGGATGGATTTGACCCTTTTCTTTACCGAGTGGGGGCTGGATTTCTGGCTCCCCGCCCTGATTATGGCGGTAGTGGCCTATTTCTGCGGCTGTTTTAATGGGGCGGTGATTGTCTCCAAATATATCCTGCGGGATGACGTGCGCACCCATGGCAGCGGAAATGCGGGGTTGACGAATTTTTTTCGGACCTTCGGAGGACCGCTGACCCTGGTGGTTATCCTGACCGATGTATTAAAGGCTGTGGCGGCGGTACTGCTCACGACGGTCGTGTTTCGCAGCTTTTTAATGAATGACCCCATGGTCATTGTGTTGGCGAAATACTGGGGAGGCGTTTTTTGCCTGCTGGGCCACATGTTTCCTTGCATGTTTGGCTTTCGCGGAGGCAAGGGAATCCTCTCCGGAGGCACTATTGCACTCATGATGGATTGGCGCATCGCACTGGTGGTCTGGGGCGGCTTCCTGATTTTGTTTCTCCTGACCCGATACGTCTCCCTGGGCTCTCTGTGGGCCGGGGCCTCCTTTCCATTTGCGTCCCTGTTTGTATATCGGAACGCGCTGATCTTTCTTCTGGCGCTTATCTGCGGCGGCCTGGTGGTGTGGAAGCACCGGAGTAATCTGGCCCGCTTGGTGAAGGGTGAGGAGTCGAAATTTAGTTTCCATCGAAAGACGTCCTGAAAGGAAGTTTTGTACATGAAAATCTCTGTAATGGGCAGCGGAGGATGGGGCACGGCGTTGGCGCTGGTCCTGCTGGAAAATGGCCACGACGTAACCCTGTGGTCATACCGGGAGGAGGAGTCCCTGGTTTTGCGGGAGACAGGGGAGAACCCCATGCTCAAAGGGGTTCCGCTGCCGGCGGGCCTGCACCTTACGTCCGATCCAGGCTGTGTGAAGGACTGCAAAGTGATTGTACTTGCCACGCCGTCCTTTGCGGTGCGCACCACGGCGCGGCTGCTCAAGCCTTTGCTGGAGACGGGGGCTGTGGTGGTCTCCGTTTCCAAGGGGATTGAGCGGGATACCTCGATCACGCTGACGCAGGCCATCGCGCAGGAGTTGGGGGAGGAACATCCCATTGTAGCCCTCTCCGGGCCCTCTCACGCAGAGGAGGTGGGCCGCCAGGTACCGACGGTGGTGGTCTCCGCCTCCAAGAGCAGGGAAGCGGCAGAGCTGGTACAGGATTTGTTTATGAATGAGCGCTTTCGTGTCTATGCCTCGGACGATGTGGTCGGCGTTGAGCTGGGAGCGGCCCTGAAAAATGTGATCGCCCTCTGTGCAGGGATCTGTGATGGCATGGGGTTTGGCGACAACACCAAGGCGGCGCTGATTACCCGTGGCCTGACAGAGATGGCCAGGCTGGGCGTGGCTATGGGAGGCAGAAGGGAGACCTTTGCCGGCCTGACGGGCGTGGGGGATCTGGTAGTTACCTGTACGTCTATGCACTCCCGCAACCGCCGCTGCGGCATTCTCATTGGCCAGGGCACTCCGCCTGAGCAGGCTGTGCAGGAGATCGGCGCCGTGGTGGAGGGGTATTACGCCGCGGCAAACGGCAAAGCGCTGGCGGACAAGGCCGGTGTGGAGATGCCTATTACGGATGCGGCCTATGATGTGCTCTACCGCGGCAGAGACCCGAAGCGAGTTGTGACCGAGCTGATGACCCGCGCCAAAAAGCATGAGCTGGAGGACAGCTGGGTATAATCAGGCTGCGGCCAGAAAAAAACGAAAAATTTAGAAAAAAGGCTTGCAAGTATGCTCAAATTGTGTTAATATAATCAAGCCGTCTGAAACACGGACGGCTTCTTTCCGGGTGTGGCGAAGTTTGGTATCGCGCTTGAATGGGGTTCAAGAGGCCGCTGGTTCGAATCCAGTCACTCGGACCAAACAATGATAATCCGAACTACATTATCCAGGTGGGTAATGTAGTTCGGATTTGTCATTTCTATTGAAAATGTGATTTAATAGACGAGGGCAATGGATAACTATTTGCCCTTGTCATTTCCTGTAAAATGTGGTATTCTCATTTTGAAATATATACGATCAACTGCCTACACCTACTGGGAAACTATTGGGAGGCGCCGCTTTGAAACAATTATCGTTTAAGATACAATGCTATATTTCATTAGTCATTATTGCGTGTGCCTTTTTGTTTGAGCAATTATTTAAGATTGGCATTCTCCACAATGTCTGTTGGATACTCGTAGGACTTCTTTTTGCAATTAACCCTGTATGGCCTCAAGCATGGGACTGGAGAGACCATAAAGAATTGAAAAAAGGTGTCCGAATTGGTGGTATTCTTGTAATTATTATATTTGGTTTTTTTGTTCGTTATGGAGTTTAGTTTCCCACTATTTTAAAATATACAAGGCGGGAGCATCGTTGCAGATGTTCCCGCCTTTGTTACACCTTGTTCTCTTGTTCGGCCTGTTGCTGTGCTTTCCACCCGGCAAACTCCCGCTGCTTCTCCTCGCTCTCGAAAAAGGCTTGAATGTCCGGGAGCAGCCTCTAGATCATGGCGCTAGACATGGAAAAAATCGAGCATTTGAAAGTTGGGGCTATTCTGCTTCAGATTCCGTTTGCCGATATCCAATCAGCCGCAGGACTGGGCGGCAGCTTCCGCCACGTGGGCGGCCAGGACGGAGGTGGTAACCGCGCCTACGCCGCCGGGGACAGGGGTAATGGCGGCGGCGAGCGGCTCCACACAGCCAAACGCTGCATCGCCCACCAGATTGCCCTGTTCATCCACATTGATGCCCACGTCGATTACCACCTGGCCGGGGGAGACGTGCTCCGCGCCGATCACTCCGGCCTTTCCGGCGGCGGCGATCAGCACCTCCGCCTGACGGCAGACGGAGGGCAGATCCGCCGTGCGGGTATGGCATATGGTCACTGTGGCGTTGCGGCCCAGCAGCAGCATGGCTGCAGGCTTGCCGATGACCAGGCTGCGGCCTACCACCACCGACCGCTTGCCTTTCAGGTCATAGCCGTAATAGTCTAGAAGCTCCAGACAGGCCTGGGCGGTACAGGGCGGAAAGCCCTGGCCGCTGCCGGTGAACACTCCGGCCAGGGAGCCGTCGGTGATGCCGTCCACATCCTTGGCAGGGGAGAGGGCCCGGCAAACTGCCGCCTCGTCCATATGCTTCGGCAGGGGGCGAAACAGCAGACAGCCATGGATGGACTCATCCCGGTTGATTTCCTCAATGACCTCCAGCAGGTCCTCCTGACTGGAGGAGGCAGTGAGCAGAACCTGCCGGACCGCAATGCCCACCTTTTCGCAGCGCTTGATGGCCCCGCGCTCATAAGAGAGGTCCTCAGGGCGCTCGCCTACCCGGACAATGGCCAGCGTGGGCGAGATCCCCTTTGACTTCAGAGACTCCACCTGCACGGCCACGCGCTCAGTGAGCGCCGCGGCCACCGGCGCGCCCTTCCACAGTTCTGCCATCAGGAATACCTCCCCATCACGGCCTCATAGACCTGATCCGCCATGTTCCGATACAGGCCCGCCAGACGGTCTGCCTCGGCGTTCAGAGACTGGGCATAGGCCTGGTCCGCCATGCTCTTGGTGTTTACCTTCACGTTGAGCCACGCGCCCTCCAATGCGCTCCGGCAGAAGGCTGCCCCGGTGCCCACGTCGGAGAGCACCATAACGCTGCCCTTCTGCGCCAGCTCCCGGTGCAGGTCAATGGCCCGGCAGGTCAGCCGCAAGATCTCCATAGGGGCGGCCGCCGCGTCCCGGAGGCATTGCTCCATGACCGCCTCCCGGCTCGGATCGTCCTTGGGAATCGCATACGCCCTGGACAAAGGCTCAAAGGCCGCGGCGTCCGCGTCCACCTGGGCCAGAAGCTGGGCCCGGATCTCCTCCGCGTCCGCCATAAGGCGGCGCACATCCTCCTCCACGTGGGCGTACTTTTTCTTGCCCACCGTGTAATTGCCCACCATGGTGGCCAGGGCGGCCCCCAGTGCCCCCGCCAGGGCGGAAGCGCCTCCGCCTCCGGGCACTGGCGCTTTGGAGGCCAGTGCGTCTAAAAAGCCCTGACAGCTCTGTTCTGCTGTGTTCATACTGGAATCCTCCTCAAAACAGTCCGGTGATCCGGCCGTCCGCGTCCACGTCCACCGTTTCGGCGGCCGGGACCTTGGGCAGACCAGGCATGGTCATAATATCGCCGGTGAGGGCCACCAGGAAGCCGGCTCCGGCAGACACCTTCAGATTGCGGACCGTCACCCGGAAGCTGTCGGGCGCGCCCAGCAGGGAGGCGTCGTCCGAAAAGGAGTACTGGGTCTTAGCCATGCAGATGGGCAGACCGCCAAAGCCCAGGGCGGTCAGCTCGGCCGCCTGTTTTCTGGCCGCGGGGGTCAGATCAACGCCAGCGCCGTGATAGACCTTTTTTACAATTGCCTCCAGCTTTTGTTCAATGGGCTGCTCCAGGTCGTAGCTGAAGCGGAAGTGCGCCGGGGTCTCACACAGACGGATGACCTCCCGGGCCAGAGCCTCGCCGCCTTTGCCGCCCTTGGCCCATACCTCACTGAGGGCCACGTTGACCCCCAGGGCGCGGCAGCGGTCCTCCACCAGCCTCAGTTCGGCTTCGGTGTCAGTGGGGAAGCGGTTGATAGCCACCACGCAGGGCAGGCCATAGACCTGGGTAATGTTCTCCACATGGCGGAGCAGATTGGGCATGCCGGCCTCCAGCGCAGCCAGATTCTCCTGACTCAGCTCCGCCTTGGCTGCGCCGCCGTGGTGTTTCAGGGCGCGGACGGTCGCCACCACCACCACGGCCGCCGGAGTCAGGCCAGCGAGGCGGCATTTGATGTCCAGGAATTTTTCCGCGCCCAGGTCGGCGCCGAAGCCTGCCTCTGTAATGGCGTAATCGCCCAGCCTCAGAGCCATGCGGGTGGCCATCGCCGAGTTGCAGCCGTGGGCGATATTGGCAAAGGGGCCGCCGTGGACGATGGCGGGCGTGCCCTCCAGGGTCTGCACCAGATTCGGCTTGATGGCGTCCTTGAGCAGGGCGGCCATCGCGCCCTCCGCCTTTAAATCGTGGGCGGTGACGGGCTTTCCGCTGCGGGAGTAAGCCACCACCATGCGGCCCAGCCGGGCTTTCAGATCCATCAGACTATCCGAAAGGCACAGCACCGCCATGACCTCGCTGGCCACTGTAATGTCAAAGCCGTCCTCCCGCGGCACGCCCTGCATTCGTCCGCCCAGGCCGTCCACAATGCTGCGCAGTTGCCGGTCGTTCATGTCCACACAGCGCTTCCAGACAATGCGCTTGACGTCGATGTCCAGGGCGTTGCCCTGCTGAATGTGGTTGTCCAGCATGGCGGCCAATAGGTTGTTGGCCGCGCCGATGGCGTGAAAGTCACCTGTGAAGTGGAGGTTGATGTCCTCCATGGGCACTACCTGGGCATAGCCGCCACCGGCCGCGCCGCCTTTCACCCCAAATACAGGGCCCAGGCTGGGCTCCCGCAGAGCCACCATGACCTTCTTGCCCAGGCGGCGCATGCCGTCCGCCAGCCCCACCGTGGTGGTGGTCTTGCCCTCTCCCGCAGGGGTCGGGTTGATGGCAGTCACCAGAACGAGCTTTCCATCCGGCCGATCTGCGTGTTCGGAGAGCAGCCTGGTGTCTAACTTGGCTTTATACCTGCCGTAGTACTCAAGCGAGGCCTCCTCCACCCCGGCTGTGGCCGCAATATCCAGAATGTGCTTCATTTGACAGGCCTGTGCGATTTCGATATCCGTTTTCATGCAACTTCCTCCCTCAAGATATTCCTAAAAACAAAAAAAGACGCACTACCATCGTAGTACGCCCAGACGGTCGGCAATCGTGGCGGAAGCCACTGCTGTACTCCACGTGGTGATCCACTTCCGTCAGTCATACAGCTATCTTGTTTATATCAAAACAACTGAAACTTGTCAAGAAAAAGGCGGAGCTTGGAAAGAGATGAGTGAACAGATTGAAAAAATTTCTTTTTTTCGGAAAGTTCCTCTTGCATTTTGAAGCAAGCTGTGCTAATATAAATAAGCTGTCAATGAGGAATACCTCAAGGGGCGGTATGCGGCTGTAGCTCAGCTGGATAGAGTGTTTGGCTACGAACCAAAAGGTCGGGGGTTCGAATCCCTTCAGCCGTACCATATGAACGAAACCCGTTTTTCGAACAATTTTTTCGAAAAACGGGTTTCTTCTTTTCGGGAAGCCTTGCAATGCCAGGGTTTTCCGATTCTGTGTTTTGGGGAGGATATTTCAAAACTCCCAAAACGCAAAAGTATTATTTTTACTCCATGACGCTATTTGAACACGCTTTTTCGATAAACTTGGCAAGTTCCTTAGTATCTATAGTGTTGGGATTACACAAAACACGCAAATACGAACCCTGTATATGATTAGGGATGTATTTGCGGTAGAAACAAAGATAGAGGCAAGGTCATAGCGACCTTGCCTCTATCTTTGTTTCTATACGCCATATTATTTGAGCGGGGGATGAATTTAGGCGTTGGCCCGGTACAGGAACGTGACGATTTGGACGCGGGTGCAGGTGTTGTCCGGGCTGAACATAGTCCTGGAGGTGCCGGGCGGTGATCCTATTCTCTACGGCCCACGCTACGGCGTCATAGTAATAAGTGCTCTCCATCACGTCCACAAAGGGCAGGTCCGTGTCAGGCACAACCACAGTCTCGCTTCCACAAAGCTGGCCTCTACAGTCACTTTGCTGGCGGGCATGGTAAAGATGTACTTGGTGTTGCTCTTCTTGGTCAGCTTCACGGTGTCGCCGCTCTTGTCGGTGACAGTCAGATCGTCCAGCTCATAGCCGTCATTAGGCGCAATAGTGATGGTTATGGTAGTGCCTTTATTGGCGTCCTTGGGAGAAACGGAAACGGAGCCGTTCTTGGTGCTGTCCACACTGACAGAATAGCTACTGGAACCGCTGCCACCACCGCCGAAGGTATACCGAGTCACAGATACCTCGCAAGCATCGCTTTAAGCGCTTTCGTAGTTGCCGTTCTCCGCAGTCTTATAGGAGGCCGTGAAATTGTAGTCTTTCGTCTCATTCGGCAGGTCAACAGTAACAACATATTTGTCATCTGCCAAAGAGAGTGTGTAAGTGTCCTCCCCACAGTTTACAGCAACGGACCCTTCCGTTGTCGGAGCACCGGAGACGGTCAGAGTCACCTTCCATAGCCGGTCACGGAAGAGGTCGCTGTAGCGTTTCTATCCACGGTAAATCACCGTCCCGTGTTTCCACCATTGAACTGCTCCGCAGACAGAGTGCCTGCGGCATATGATATAACGGAAAGGTCACCTTCGGTATCCATCGATTTTACGGCCAGATAGGACTGCCCTTGTCTTCTGCCCATCCCCTCCTTTGTATCTCCGGTGCGCTGCCGGACTCCGCAGATAGTGAGTCCCATCCCTCGCCGGAAAGTGTGCTTAAATCAAAAGTCATGGCTGCGCCGATATCCAGCATCCCGCCGGTGGCAGTTATCCCCTCCAGCGCATAGGACGCGGGATAGGAGGGGGCGGTATCCGTGTCCGCCCCGTCGTTGCCTGCCGACACCACAAACAGCATCTCAGAACCGGCGATGGCCTGGTACAATGCCCGGTCATTGGTGGAGCTGCCTAGGCTCAGGTTGCAGATGGAGGCGCCGTTGACCTCCGCATACCGGATAGCCTGGATAAGGGTATCGTCTCTGATTTACCGTCGTGCTGCGCTGACCGGTGCCAACCGTTTCGAGGGATCGTCAATCACCCGGAGGAGTGTTTCTCGTTTTTCAAGAGCCCCACCATAACGTCCTCGGCCACTTGGCAGGCGGACCGGATATCCAAACCGCTGAGACCAACGGTGGGAAAACCGACGTACTGCATGGATTTATCTCATTTCTCTCGAATGCACGCCTTATCTCACCGGCGTCTTCGCCGTCCGGGATACTCCGTCCGCTCTCCCCCTTGAGTCCTATCATCGTCAGCAACCCAAATGCACCATCTGGGGTTACCCCATCTTTGTCAAAAAGTACACCTTGTGGACGAGCCGGTAGAAGGTGGATTCGCTCATGCCGCACAGACACACGAACTCCTCAAAGGAGCGCCTGCCGGCCTCGCAGTCCTCCACGATCCCCGCGAAATCCTCCGGCGCGGCCTTCGTGGGCCTGCCGAAGCGCACTCCCTTGGCCTTTGCCGCCCGGGCCGACGGGAGGTTCGACATATACAGCGCCGGCGGACTGGGCAACGACCCCCGCTTCGGCGTAAAGGTGGGGGAGGGGGTTGAGCCCGCGCGGATTCTCTATTATATCAAAGCTATGTGGCTCACCTTCCGGGCCTATGGCAACTATGAAAACCGCGGAAAAGCGCGCACACGGTATATGCAGGAGGTGCTGGGGGGACCGAAGGCCTACCGGGAAAAGCTGGAGGAGGTATTTGCCTCCGGTGAGCGGCTGGATTTGGAGCTCCCACCGGAGCCGGCCGCAAAGACAGGGGATGGAACGGTTGCGGAGGGGACGCGGGTGCTTCCCCAAAAGCAGCCCGGCCTGTATACAGTTGTTTGGCACCCGATTGGCGGTCAGCCCTCTGTGGAGTCGTTTTGTGCGCTCAGTGACGCATTGGCGGAAATGCCGGGGGCAGAGGTGCGCCTTTCTCCGGATGAGACCGCCTATATTATTCAGCTGACTGGCGCTGAAGCCAAGAGTATTTTGTCGCTGACGGCCGACGGGGCGAAAACTGTGTTTGAAGCCTCGGTCAGCTGTATCGGTTCTGATATCTGCCAGATCGGCCTGCGCGATTCGCAGGCGTTGCTGAAGCCCTGTATTCGCGCCGCCCGTGAGGCCGGGCTGTCAGACGGCGCGCTGCCGTAGATTCATATTTCCGGCTGCCCGTCCTTCTGCGGCACCCACCAGACCGGCGCATTGGGCTTCCGGGGCGTGTCCAAGACGGTGGACGGGAAGCTTCAGTCCGCGTTTGTCCTGTATATCAACGGAAAGAAAGCCCAGGGGCAGGAGGCTTTTGGCCGTGAAGTGGCAGTCATGCTGGAGGAGCAGATTCCCCCGTTCCTGGTGCGGCTGGGACAGGTTGTCATGGAGAGCAGTATGGTTTTTGATGCCTGGAACACCGCGAATCAGGAGGCGTTGGAGGAGATAGCAGGGAAATACCTGTCCTGAAGAAAGAGACAGATGAAGTGCGGGGTGTATGGCCTCACCGTAGGAAAGGAAACGAACAGAGGCCGGGATTTTTACAAATCCCGGCCTCTGTTATCTGGTTCAGAAAAGCGCCTTTTTGATTTATTAGGGAGCTTTACACCTCTCCTATCTCAAGGGAGCGGATGACATGGGTCAGGTGAATTTCCATGGCCGCCTTGGCGGTTACTGCATCGCGGAGGCGGAAGGCCTCAATCAGCAGCTCATTGTCGCGGAGCACCGTGTCTGAGAGAGCGCGCAGATTGCGGCCCATGAGCTGGCAGCCCTCGGAGAAGGCGCGGTTGAGGATTGGCAGCAGGTTGGAGAGAAAGTCATTGTGGGAGGCGGCCACGATGGCGGCATGAAAACGCTCGTCCGCCTCAGGCCAATTTTCCCCGGCCGCAGCCTGGTCCGCGACCTCGTCCGCCCGGCGGAAGATCTCCTCCAGCTCCTGCTCATCCGCACGCTGGCAGGCAAGGGCGGCGACCTGGGGCTCAAACATTAGCCGCACTTCAAACAGGTCCCGCACCTGAATCCGGGTCTGCTGGAAGGAGGCAAAATCACAGCCCAACGGGGGAACCTCCGCAGAGAGAATATAAGTACCCTTGCCCCGGCGGATTTCGAGGATGCCCTGCGCCACCAGGAAACGGATGGCCTCCCGCAAAGTAGTACGGCTGACGCCGAAATGGAGGGAAAGCTCGTTTTCGTTTGGGAGTTTATCGCCGGCCTTCAGAGACGAATCGCTGATAATCAGCTCATAAATGGCGTCGGCAGTACGTTCTGATAGGCTTTTTCCGGCCACAATATACCCTCCCTCGTCCTTATAATAACATCATTATAAAGAATCCGGCCTTAAAATGCAAGAGATTCGACAAAGCGCTTGACATATGATGTATGATGAATTAATATAACATCACATGATATGGAGTGGAGGGAACCATGAAGCTGGGAGAAAAGCGGCTCACGATTGTGACTGGGCATTACGGCAGCGGAAAAACGGAGTTTTCAGTGAATCTGGCCTGTGCCCTTGGGCGTAGCGGAAGGCCCTGTGCGCTCTGTGATTTGGATATCGTAAACCCTTACTTCCGTGCCCGTGAGCGGGAGGGGGAGTTGGGAAAACATGGGGTGCGTCTGATCAGCTCCAGCCTTTTGGGGCCGGAAAATGACGTGCCGGCGCTGCCGGCGGAGCTCTTTGCCGTATTTCAGGACAAAACACGCTATGGCGTAATTGACCTGGGAGGCGATGAGGTGGGGGCCAGGGCGCTGGCGCGCTTTCGGGCGGAAATTGACCGGTCGGAGACAAAGGTGCTGTTTGTACTCAACGCCAACCGCCCGGAGACAGGGACGACGGAGCAGGCCGCGGCCTGTCTGGAGCAGATTTGTTCCGTGCTGGGCCTGGACGTTACGGGAATTGTAAATAATACGCATCTTTGCGGAGAAACCGCCCCAGAGGACGTCCTGCAAGGGGCGGTTCTGGCGGAGGAGATTGCGGCACGGACAGGAATCCCGGTTGCTTGCCATGTGGTACACCGGAAGCTGGTGAAGGAAATGAGCGGTCGGCTGAGCGGGGAAGTGTTCCCCATTCAAATTTATATGAGAAAGCCCTGGGAGGAGGAGGACAATGACGGCAAAAGTGAGCTTTGACCGGGAGGTGTGCAAGGGCTGCGGGCTCTGTACCCTGGTCTGCCCGAGGGGTATTGTGGTACTGGAACAAGGCGCAGTAAACAGCAAGGGATACCATGTGGCGGTGGTCAGCAGGCCGGAAGAATGTATCGCCTGCGGGTGCTGCGCACGGATGTGTCCGGATTCCGCCATCACGGTGGAAAAGCAGTAAGGAGGGGAGAACATGGCGCAAAAGGAGCTTTGGAAGGGAAATGAAGCGGTGGCCCGCGCGGCTATCCTGGCGGGATGCCGGTACTTTTTTGGTTATCCCATCACACCACAGAATGAGATTCCCGAGTATATGGCGGCCCATCTTCCCGAGGTGGGAGGCTGCTTCCTCCAGTCTGAGTCTGAGGTGGCGGCCATCAACATGGTCTATGGCGCGGCGGGAGCGGGTGCCAGGGTGATGACCTCGTCATCCTCCCCCGGAATCAGCCTGAAGCAGGAGGGTATTACTTATCTGGTGGGCTCTGAGCTGCCGGCTGTGATTGTAAATGTCATGCGGGGCGGGCCCGGACTGGGGACCATCCAGCCTGCCCAAGGCGACTACTTCCAGGCGACCCGAGGCGGCGGCAACGGGGACTACCGCACCGTGGTGTTGGCCCCGAGCACCGTGCAGGAGGCGGCGGATTTAACACAAGAGGCGTTCGATATCGCCGACCAATACCGAAATCCTGTTTTGCTCCTCATGGACGGTATGATAGGCCAGATGATGGAGGGTATGGTCTGGCACGAGATTCCCAGGAGGGAGCTACCACCCAAGCGTTGGGCCACGACTGCGACGGAGGGGAAGCGGGGGAAAAATATCATAAACTCGTGGCGGAGCGACGGCACCGGGCTGGAGGTACATAATCTCCATTTGGCAGAGAAGTGGCGCGCCATGGAGGAAAACGAGGTCCGCTGGGAAGAGCGGGGAACCGAGGAGGCAGAGCTCATTTTCGTGGCCTACGGCACGACTGCGCGACTGGCAGCGGCCGCCATGAAGGAGCTGGAGAAGCAGGGGATCCGCTGTGGGCTCCTGCGCCCCATTTCCCTCTGGCCGTATCCGTCGACCCGGCTGTGCGCCCTGGCGGAGCGCACCTCGGTCCGGGCGGTGTTTACGGTGGAGTTGAGCCTGGGGCAGATGGTGGAGGACGTGCGCCTGGCCGTGGAAGGCGTCAAGCCGGTGGGATTTTTCGGCCGCGCAGGGGGCGTTATCCCGACGCCCCATGAGATTGCGGAGCAAGCCAGAGCCTTTCTGGAACAATGGAGGTGAGCACAGTGGCAATCATCTATGCAAAATCAAAGGGCCTGACCGACAAGCCGATGCACTACTGCCCGGGCTGTACCCATGGCCTGGTCCACAAGCTGGTGGCGGAGAGCCTGGTAGAGCTAGGGGAGCTGGAGAACGCCGTTGGGGTGGCTCCGGTGGGCTGTGCCGGCTATGCCTACGACTATTTCAACTGCGATATGCAGCAGGCCGCCCACGGCCGGGCGCCGGCCGTGGCCACCGGCATCAAGCGCGTTCTCCCGGACCGGACTGTATTCACCTATCAGGGGGACGGAGATCTGGCGGCCATCGGTACGGCGGAGATCGTCCACGCGGCAATGCGGGGCGAGAAAATCACGACGATTTTTATTAACAATGCGATTTACGGCATGACAGGCGGTCAGATGGCGCCCACCACGATGGTGGGGCAGCGGGCGACCACCGCGCCGTGGGGGCGTGATCCGAGCCAATGCGGAAGCCCCATCCGCATGGCGGAGCTGCTGTCCACACTGGACGGCACCGCTTATGCCGAACGGGTGACCGTGGTGGATATCCCGCATCTGAACCGGGCCAAACGGGCCATTCAAAAAGCGCTTTTCCTTCAGAAGGAGAACGCGGGCTTCACCTTCGTGGAGGTGCTGTCCATTTGTCCCACCAACTGGGGGATGGACCCGGCAGGAGCGATTGACTGGCTGAAGGGAAACATGATTCCCTACTATCCCCTTGGCGTGGTGAAGGATTGCAGAAGGGAGGGGAATGTGGTATGACCCATGAACTGCTTGTGGCCGGCTTCGGCGGGCAGGGCGTCATGGCGATTGGGAAGCTGATTGCGCAGGCCGCGGTAGTGCAGGGGATGAACGCCACCTGGCTTCCCTCCTATGGGGCCGAGGTGCGCGGCGGTGTCGCCAACTGCTGCTGCGTCCTCTCAGAAGAGGAGGTTGTTACCCCTGTCGTGACTGAGCCCAATGAGCTGATTGTGATGAACGAGCTGTCCTTTTGCAAATATGTACCTATAGCGCCCCCTGATTCCATGGTTCTAGTAAACAGCTCCATTGTGTCCCGCCGGGTGGAGCGAAGGGGCAGAACCATTTATGTGCCCTGCAATGACGTGGCCAATGAACTGGGATATCCCAAAACCGCCAACATGGTGATGGTAGGCGCCTATGCCGCTGCTGCCGGATTTTTAGAGATGGATACGCTGCGAAACCTTTTGCGGGAGCTGTTTCACGGCCCCAAGGAGCGGCTGGCGGCTGTGAATGAGAAGGCGCTCCAGGCCGGTGCAGGCTGCGTGTAGCACCGCTGCAGGACGGATATTTCCGCTTTCATGGAACCAATTGACTTTATCGTTTCGTACGAATTTGGAAAATAGCGTTGCAATCCGCTTCCGGGTTTGCTAGTATAAGAAAAAGAAAAGATTCTTTGTTTCCCCGGAAGGACGGATAATATGAAACGTTCCGGCAATTTTAATCAAAAATATCTGAATCAGTCCATTGTTAAGGCGGCGGCGATTCTGGACCTGTTCACGTTCGAAAATTATGAGCTGGGAATCAGCACGATTGCAGCGCATCTGGAGATGCCTGTAAGCACGACCCACCGTATACTGACCACGCTGGAGAGCGTGGGCTATATCAGCCAGAACAGCGAGAACGGGAAATACCGCCTTGGGCTGAACTGCTTTATCCTCGGCAATAAGGTCCGGCTCTACAATGAGCTGGCCAATGTGGCGAAGCCGTACTTAACAGAGCTGTCTCAGCGGTATAATGAAACGACCAACCTGTCTGTCAGCACGGGGACGGATAAAATTTTGTGTATTTCAAAAATCAATGCAAACCGCAGCTTTTTTGCCACCCCCAATGTGGGCGGCACGCGAAAAATACAGATCACAGCCTGCGGCAAGTGTATTTTGGCCTACCAGCCGCAGGCAGAACAGAGACATATCATTTCCCAGATCAAATTTGAGCGGTATACCCCCAATACTATTGTCACGGAGCAACAGCTGTGGGAGCAGCTGGAGGTCGTGCGCAGGGACGGCTACGCCATTGAGAACGAGGAGGGTGAAATGGGGCTTTTTTGCTGCGGCGCGCCCTTCTTTTCCAGCGGGCGGGACGTGTGTGCCGGGGCGGTAAGCATTTCCATGCCGGTGAACCGGGTTCCCGCTTCGCTGGACGTGCTCATCGCGGATGTAAAAAATACCGCGCGTCAGATTTCACGGGATTTGGGCTACAGCGAAATATAATGCGGCAATTGAAAAAGTACGGCGCTTTATCTGTTCAGATAAAGCGCCGTACTTTTTTGCAATTGATATGCCGGGCCTGCTCAGGCCTTCGCGCTGAGGGAGACATTGCCCAAAGGGCCAAAGCGGACAAACACATGGTCGCCCGGCCGGAAGTCAAACACGGGCGTAAAGGCGCCGGAGAGAATCAGCTCACCGGCCTGGAGGGGGGTTCCGTACTGTTTCATTTTGTTAGCCAGCCAAACCACGGAGTTGACCGGATTGCTGGCCATGACGGCTGCGCCGCAGCCGGTAAACATCAGCTCGCCGTTCCGGAAGGAGGCCATCGGCACCATGGAGAGGTCGAGATCATTGATGGGGACCAGCTTGTTGCCGCCGGTTACGACCCGGGCATAGGAGGCGCTGTCGGAAATCGTATCCTGAATCTTGATCCGCCAGTCCTGAATACGGCTGTCCACAATTTCCAGTGCGGGCATCACGCCGGCGGTGGCGTCAATCACATCCCAGGCAGTGATGTAGTCCTTATCCAGGGTCTTTTTGAGGACGAAAACAATCTCTGCCTCAATCCGGGGGCAGATCATCCTGCATATATCAATACACTCGCCGTCGTTGACAACACCAGCGCTGGTCATAACGCCGTAATCCGGCTCCTGAACGCCCACCTGGTCGCGGATTCCCTGGCTGGTCAGGCCGATTTTCTTGCCGATCACTGTTTCACCGCGTGCAGTTTTCAAATCAATGACTGCCTTTTGAATGGCATAGGCGTCGGGAATTGTGATGTCCGGGTAGCGGTCGGTCAGCGGGGGAATGGGGGTTGCGGTGTCCTCGGCCTGCAGCAGCTCGGACGCCAGCATCTGAACAAGCTTTTGATCCATCATGATAAAATTCCTCCATCTCACAGATTGTTCTCGACAACAGGGATTCGATGGTTTGATTCTATCTGATTTCAGACAGGATGTAAAGTCTATTTTTCTGATATACGGAAATATTATTTGAAATAAGGAAAAAGTGTTGATATTTTTTCAAAAGAGTGTTAGGTTATATAAAAAGAAAAGATGCACAATTTTTTTCGAAACATAAAAACTAAATCGTGCAATTTGGTAGATGAAAATAAAAAACAGCAAAAATAGAAAGCGAAAACTTAAAGTATTTTGGTGAAATAATCTATATTAAGACAGAGCAAAGTTCAAAAATCCTTTTGAGAACAAAATGGTTTTAAGCTGATATTGAGGCGGAAGACAGTCTTTTACGCCTTGATATATGGAATCTAATTCCGAATATCGGAAAAGGAGGAAACGCAAATGGAGCAGAAGAAAATCAAGGTAGGCATTCTGGGTCCTGGAAACATCGGTACTGACCTGATGTATAAGGTCATGCGTAGTCCGGTCCTGGAGATGTCAGTCATGCTGGGCGTGGTGGACTCGGAGGGAATCACGCGGGCCAAGAATCTGGGCTTTGCCACCTCGCTGGACGGCGTTCACTATTTGGAGGAGCACCCGGAGATGGCGGATATCGTTTTCGACGCCACTACCGCGCGGGCGCACATTGAGACTGCCGCCCCTGTGCTGGATAAGCTGGGTAAGATCGCAATCGACCTGACACCCGCCGCTGTAGGGGAGATGGTCACCCCCATGGTGAACATGCAGGACTGCATTTCCAAGAAGCTGCGCAACGTCAACCTGATTACCTGCGGCGGCCAGGCCACGACGCCCATTGTGTGGGCGATCCATAACGCCATGGACATCCACTATGCCGAGGTGGTCACCGCTGTGGCCAGCCAGAGCGCCGGAATCGGTACCCGCCGGAACATCGACGAGTATACCCGTACAACGGCAAAGGCGCTGCGGGACATCGGCGGGGCGGAAACCGCCAAGGTGCTTACCGTATTTACGCCGGCTCTGCCCGAGCCCCCCATGCGCAACACTATCTATTGTATTCCCAAGGATCCGGACAAGGTGGACCTTGAGGCGGTCCGGAAAGAGGTTTACGAGATGGTGGATCAGATTAAGACCTATGTCCCCGGATATGAGCTGGCGCTCCGTCCGGTCTACGACGCGGGCATCGTGACCACCACGGTTACGATTCAGGGCCAGGGCGACTTCCTGCCTCCCTATGCCGGCAACCTGGATATGGAGACCTCCTCGGCGGTCAAGGTCGGCGAACTCTATGCCGAAGCTATGCTGAAAGGAGCGTTCTGAAAATGAGCCAACTGAAATCTTCCATTCGTCTGATTGACACCACGCTGCGCGACGGCAGCCATGCGGTTTCCCACCAGTACAGCGCCCAGAACATCACGGATATCTGCGCGGGCCTGGAAAAGGGCGGCGTCTATGCCGCCGAGGTGGGCCATGGCGGCGGCATCGGCGGCTCCATCCTGGAGTACGGCTTTGCCAAGGAGACCGATAAAGTAATGCTCTCCTCCGCCCGCAAGGTATTAAAAAACACCAAGCTGGCCACACTGCTGGTGCCCGGACTTGGCACGATGGACGACCTGCGCATGGCGGTGGACGAGGGCCTGGATATCGTCCGCGTGGCGGTTCACTGCACGGAGGTGACTGCCGGCGAGCAGCACATCATGCTGGGCAAAAAGCTGGGCCTGGAGACCATCTGCTTCTTTATGATGTGCCATATGACGACGCCTGAGATCCTGGCTCAGCAGGCGAAGATGGCGCGTGAGTATGGCGCCGACGTGATTTATATGGCGGACTCCTCCGGCGCCATGACTCCTCAGCAGGTCCGTGATCGCATGCAGGCGGTTCAGGCCGTGGTGGACTGCCCGGTTGGCGTACATACGCACAACAACCTGGGCCTGGGCGTCGGCAACGCCATTACCGCCGCGGAGTGCGGCGCGGCCTATCTGGACGGCACGCTGGAAGGGCAGGGTGCAGGCTGCGGCAACGGCAATATCCAGGCCATTACCGCCGTGCTGGACAAGATGGGAGTAAAGACCGGCGCCGACCTCTACGCCCTGATGGACGTGGCGGAGCAGTATGTCCGGCCGCTGATTCGGCACACCCTGGAGATTACCAACGAGTCGGTTACACTGGGCTATAACGGTATTTACTCCAGCTTCTATCTCCACACTAAGGAAGCGGCTGAGCGCTATGGAATCCCCGCCCGTGAAATCTTCACCGAGCTGGGCAAGCGCAAGGTCATCGGCGGCCAAGAAGACCAGATCATTGATATCTGCTACCAGATCCTTGATGCCAGGAAAGCGGCTGAGGGCAAATAAGAACAAGGAGGAGAAGTATGAGAAGTTCTCAGGTAAAAGATGGCGTGACGCGTGCCACACAGCGTTCCCTGCTCAAGGCGACCGGCCTTTCCAACGAGGACCTCAAAAAGCCGCTGGTTGGCGTGGTCAACTCCTTTAATGAGGTAAACCCCGGCCATGTGCACCTGCGCGAAATTGCCGAGTCCGTCAAGCTGGGAATTGCCTCCAAGGGCGGCGTTGGCCTGGAATTCCCGGTTATCGCCCTGTGCGACGGGATCGCCATGGGACATTCCGGCATGCGCTATCCTCTGGCCAGTCGCGAGATCATCGCCGACTCCATTGAGGCGATGGCGGAGGGCCACCAGCTGGACGCTTTGGTGATGATCACAAACTGCGACAAAATCACGCCCGGCATGCTCATTGCCGCCGCGCGCCTGAACATTCCCAGCATCCTCATTGCCGGCGGGCCTATGTACGCAGGCAAGTTCCGCGATAACCGCACCGACGGCTCCCGCCTCTATGAGGCCGCGGGTCAGGTCTCGGTTGGCAGCATCACCCTGGAGGATCTGGACGAGATGGAGGACCAGGCCTCTCCTGGCTGCGGCGCCTGCGGCCTGCTGGGCACCGCCAACTCCATGAACTGCATGGCCGAGGCCCTGGGCATGGCTCTGCCCTGGAACTCCACCATTCCGGCTTATCTTGCCAAGCGCAAGGCGCTGGCCCGCAGAGCGGGTGAGACGGTCATGGACTTGATCGCCAACGACGTGAAGCCGCGTGACATCATGACCCGTCAGGCGTTTATCAATGCCGTCGCCGTGGACATGGCAATCGGCGGCTCCTCCAACACCATTCTGCACCTGTTGGCAATCGCAAAGGCGGCCAAGGTGGATTTGACGCTGGAGGACTTTGACGAGCTGTCCAAAAAGTCGAAAAAGCTCATTCAGATGCGTCCCGGCGGAGATATGTATATGGAGGACATGTACCGTGCCGGCGGCTTGGGCGCCATCATCAAGGAAACCGCCAAGCTGGACTTTGTGGACCTGAACCTGCCCACCGTAACTGGCAAGACGCAGGCGGAGAATGTGGCCGGCTGCTCCATTAAGGATGAAAACGTCATCCACACCATGGAGAACGCCTTCTACAACGAGGGCGGCCTGGCCATCCTGCACGGCAACATCTGCAAGGAGGGCGCCGTGGTAAAGCAGGCCGCCGTCTCTCCCGAGATGCTGACCCATACCGGCCCCTGCAAGTGCTTCGACATGGAGGAGGACGCGGTGGACGCCATCCTGACCGGCAAGATCCTTCCGGGCGACGTGGTCATTGTGCGCTATGAGGGCCCCAAGGGCGGCCCGGGCATGCGGGAGATGCTCACCCCGACGGCCGCCATCTGCGGCGCGGGCCTGGACAAGACGGTGGCCCTCATCACGGACGGCCGCTTCTCCGGCGCTACCCGCGGCGCGGCAATCGGACATGTCTCTCCCGAGGCTGCCGAGGGCGGCGAAATCGCTCTGCTTCAGGACGGCGATATCATTGAAATCGATATCCCCAAGCGCACCCTGAACGTAAAGCTTTCGGATGAGGAGCTGGCCAAGCGCAAAGCCGCCTGGGTGCCGCATCCCCCGAAGGTCACCGACGGTTATCTGGTCCGCTACTCCAAGCTCGTCCGCTCTGCCAGCTATGGCGCGGTGGTCGAATAATCGGCGCCAAACCCTGTAAGAACCTCCAACTGGGCGCAGAGAAAAAGAGAAGGTCCTGTGTGTGAACCGGAAGTCGAGGACTTCTGAAATATTGAGAGGAGGCATTTATAATGGGAACCCCAATCATTCTCCTATGGCTGGTCATCGCAATCGTCATCATTCTGGTCCTGATCCTGAAGTTCAAGATGAACGCAGCTATCGCAATGTTCATCGGAGCCATGTTCATGGGTATTGCCAGCGGCGTGGGGATGACGAACACAGTCAGTGCCATCAGTACCGGCTTCGGAAATACGATGAAGGGCATCGGACTTTCCGTAGGCTTCGGCGTAATGCTGGGGCAATTGGTGGCTGACGTAGGCGCAGTACAGACCATCGCAAACGGCTTGCTCAAGGTGTTCGGTGATAAGAAATCCGACTATGCCATGGGCACCACCGGCTTTATCGTCTCGATTCCCGTGTTCTATGATGTCGGCTATGTTATCCTGATGCCCCTGGCCAAGACGCTGGCCAAGGAGAGCACCCAGAAGATCCTGCCTCACTTTGTCGGCGGCCTGGTGGCCGGCCTGGGCATTGCCCACACCTTTATTCCTCCCACGCCTGGTCCCATGACCGGCGGCGAGCTGATGGGCGTACCCATCGGCGTGACCATCGCGGTAGGCATCGCCATTGGCCTTCCCACATTCCTGCTGTCGATGTTCATCTACAACAACGTGTTCCTCTCCCGCAAGGGCTTCTGGAATCCTGAAACCTGTGAGGAGCATGACCCAGCTCTGGAGGCCGAGGCGGCCGCCCGTGCCAAGGAACTGATGCGCGATGAGAGCAAGCTGCCCGGCATGTTTGCTTCGATTCTCCCCATCGCCCTGCCCATCGTCCTCATCCTCATCAACACGGTTTGGGGCGCTGTGGTAGGAAAGAACGCCGACGGCGTGTCCATGGTTCCTGATTTCATCCAGATGATTGGCTCAAAGGAATTCGCTATGGCCTGCGGCACAATTGCCGCCATGGTCGTTTGCATGATGAAGCACCGCATGGACCTCAAGCAGGTGGAAAAGAGCATTAACAAGGCCGTCGGCGCCGCGGGCACCGTCCTTCTCATTACTGGTGTGGGCGGCGGTCTGGGCCAGGTCCTCACCGTGGCCGGTGTGGGCGATGTGCTGAAGGGCATCCTCAGCAGCGTCAACATGCCGATTATCCTCTTCGTTTGGCTCATTGCCGCTCTGCTGAAGGTCGCTCAGGGCTCGGGTACGGTAGCCATGATTACCGCGCTCTCCATTGTGGCCTCCATGGGCGTTACGGGCGCCAATCCCGTCCTGATCGCCATGGCCGGCTTCTCCGGTACCCTCTGCGGCGCGCACGTCAACGATTCCGCGTTCTGGATTACCACCAAGATCTCCGGTCTCACCACCCAGGGCGGCTTTAAGACCTATACCCTGATGTGTTTCCTGGAGTCCGTGATCAGTCTGGCCATCATTTTTGTGGCGAGTCTTTTCATCCATTAACCTCTCTCTGTTCTCTCAGATAAATCCTACTTAAAATGCGGAGCTGTGCGGAGAACATCCGCACAGCTCCGCATTTTTGAGGTTGTACCAGGCTTTGTTTTTGTTATGCTGAGGTGATTTTTTGAAAGTTGTTATGATCGGGGGAGACGCCGCGGGAATGAGCGCCGCCTCCAAGGTCCGCCGCAGCCTGCCGGATGCGCAGGTGGTTGTGTTTGAGCGGACCAAAGAAACCTCCTATGGCGCCTGCGGGCTGCCCTATTACATCGGCGGAGTCAACGATGATGCGGATAAAATCCGGATTCGCAAGCCGGAAGCGTTTCTCGCCAGCGGCATTGACCTGCGGATTGCACACGAGGCTGTGGCGGTGGACGCCGTCAGGCAAACCGTCACAGCGCGCAATCTGAGCACAGGAGAGCTGGTGGAGGAGTCCTATGAGGAGCTGGTGGTCGCCTCCGGCGCCGCTCCGATCCTTCCGCCCATCAGGAATCGGGACAAGGAAGGTGTTTTCGCCCTGAAATCCATTGCGGACGCGGAGGCAATCCGCGCCTGGGCGGAGCGGGCGGCCGTAGAGGACGTGGTCATTGTGGGTGCTGGCTATATTGGCCTGGAGCTGGCGGAGTCCTTTGTCCGTCTGGGGAAGCGGGTCACCATCATTGAGATGGCGCCGCGCCCCATGATGGTGATGGATGAAGACTTTGCCCCGCTGATTGTGCAGACGCTGGAGCGGCATAATGTGGTTCTGCGGCTGGGAGAAGCCGTGAAAGAGCTGGATGGAGCCACCGCTGTGACAGGCGTGGTAACGGATCGGGGGACCTATCCCGCGCAGATGGTAGTCCTGAGCGTGGGTGTGCGCCCCAACACGGCCTTTCTGAAGGACTCCGGCGTAAAAATGCTGCCCAATGGAGCGGTGCTGGTGGACGGACAGATGCGCACCAGCGTGCCCCATATTTACGCCGCAGGGGACTGCGCCACGATTACCAACAAAATAACCGGAAGGCAGGTATACCTGCCTCTGGGGACCAACGCCAACAAGCAGGGAAAGGTGCTTGGAGAGGTGCTGGTGGGGATGGACAGCCGCCTGCCCGGGGTGCTCGGAACCTCTATGTGTCGGATTGTGGATTTGGAGGTGGCCCGTACCGGCCTGAATGAAAGGGAGGCGGAGGAGGCGGGCATTCCCGTCCGGGTGGTCAAGACCACCGCGCATACCAGGCCTCCCTACTATCCAGGCGGCTGTGAGCTGTTCATTAAGCTCTTTTACCATGCTGAAACCAAGGCCCTGCTGGGTGCCCAACTGGCTGGGCAGGAGGGGGCGGCAGCCCGTATTGAGCTGTGCGCCTTGGCCATTGACGCCGGCGTTACCTGCCCGCAGCTGGCCATGACAGACCTCGGCTACGCCCCGCCCTTCAACTATGTCTGGGATCCGGTGCAGTTGGCGGCGGGTATGGTGAAATAGGGGAGACCCGAGAAGACAGAAAACATTCTGAAAAACAGACAAAGGAGGAAATCGAATGTCAAAACTTATGGACTTGTCCGCCGCAGTAGCAATGGTACAGGATGGGGACACCGTGGCCTTTGGCGGAAATGTTCTTTACCGCTCTCCCGTAGGGGCGGTCAAGGAGCTGATCCGCCAGGGGCGCAAGGAGCTACATCTGGTCAAGACCGCGATTGCCTATGAGGCTGACCTGCTGTGTGCCGCCGGCGCAGTAAAGGCGGTTACGGCCGGCTTCGTGGGGTATGAAGGGGAGTTCGGACTGTGCCGCTGGTACCGGAAGGGCGTGGAGTCCGGAGCCGTCCGGGCGTATGAAAACGCCTGCTATTCGGTCATCACCGCTCTGCGCGGGGCGATCTATGGCGTGCCCTTCCTGCCCATTCGTGGGATGAAGGGCTCTGACCTGCTGGATGCGGTGGGCTTTAAGAGCGTCACCTGCCCCTATACCGGGGAGGAGCTGGTGGCCATTCAGGCAATTGCACCCGATGTGGCGTTCCTGCATGTCCAGGAGGCGGATGAAGACGGAAACGCCTGCATCATTGGCCCCAGCTATGAGGATATGACCATTGCACGGGCGGCCAAAAAGCTCGTCCTCACCGCGGAAGAAATTGTCCCCGGCAGCTATTTTGCCGAGGATCCGCACCGCGCCGACATTCCCGCCGTGGTGACGACTGCCGTGGTCCATCTGCCCGGCGGGGCCAGGCCCTGCGCGGTCAGCGGCTGCTACGATGTGGACCGGGAGGAGCTGCGCGCGTTCCTGGACGGCAAGACGCCGGAAGCCGCCCTGGCCGCGGCGGGAATTGAAGGGGGGAAGCATTGATGAGTTCGAACAGCATTTCTCGTACGGCCGATTTGATGGTGACCGCCATCGCACGGGAGCTGAGGGAAGGGGAGAGCGTCTTCCATGGCCTGGCCTCGACGATTCCTCATATCGCGATTCAGATGGCGGACCGCTGCTACGGAAAAAATCTGAATTACGTGAACATCACCGGCGGGTATAAAATGCACCCGGAGGAGCTTCGGATTTCTACGGATGGCGACAACCTCTTCAAGGGAACCAAGTGCAGCTTTAACCTGACCGACATTTTTGACTTTGCGGCCCGCGGCCGCCTGGATACCGCCTTCCTGGGCGGCGTCCAGATTGATCAGACCGCGCACCTTAACAACTCCTGCATCGGCCCCTATGCAAAGCCGAAGGTGAAGCTTCCCGGCGGCGCGGGCAGCGCAGTGCTGGTGCCCAATGCGCATCGGGCACTGGTGTGGCGGACAAAGCACGATACCCGGACCTTTGTGGAGCATGTGGATTTTGTTACCAGCTTTGGTAATGTGGATAAGGTCTTTACCCCTCTGTGCGTTTTTGAAAAGCGTGGGGGCAAGCTGGAGCTTTCTCTGCTTTATCCCGGCGTTGCCTATGAGAAAGTCGTAGAAAATACAGGCTTTCCTGTTGGGGAGAATTATGCAGTCATGGAGGACTTGACCGACGAAGAACGCGCGTGCCTGGAGCGGCTTGATCCCAAGCGGAACAGGGATTCCGAATTTTAACAGATGCCAGGCAGAAAAACCGGAGGGCATAGAAGATTTATTCTTCTATGCCCTCCGGTTTAAGTGTAAAGACTTTGGCGGGAAATGCTCCGCGCTTTTTCTGTTCAGTTGGAGGCCAGATTCAGACGGGTCCCCTCCTCGGGCAAGCAGAAGGCCAGGTCGGGATTGATGTCAGCCATGGTCAGGTAGTCGCCGTAGTAGTAGGCGCCGATGGCGGCGGAGCCGCTCTGCATCTTCTCAAAAATTTCGTCCATAACATAGCTCTGCACCAGGACTTTTCCATTGAAAGTTTATCGGTTCATTTGTCAAGACTCCATAAAATTTTTGCTGCAAATTTCACCTGAGAAAGAGGCAGCTGTCATCATGACAACTGCCCCAAGAACGTATATATAAAATGGTCGGGTGAGAAAAAACCGGAAGACATACCCAAAAGTTGTCTTCCGGTTTTGCTTCTGATTTGCAGGGGATTTATTGGGAATCCAAAGGATCCAGGGCGGAATTGGAGGGAATGCTGGGGTCGGGCAGCTGCTGGTAGAGCACGCTGTCGATATCCCGGAGGTTGCGTGCCTGGTAGGCCTTAAGGTCTTCCAGCGTGCGGAAGGAGAGATTGCTGTGATCCAGGGCGACCTGGTCGCTCAGTGGAAGGGAGCGAAAGTAATCCAGCGCTTCCGGTGTGAGCGCAGCGTGGTCAAGCATGGCTCTCTCCCTCCGCAATAATGCGTTCCAGGCATGCCATCAGGTCATACATGTTTTCAAGCCGCACATCCATAGAGAGAATCGCGTTTTTCAGATCAACGGGCATGGATTCAAATTTGTCGCGGATCGCGGGATTTACGTAGGACATAAAATCACCTCGCCCTCAGTATGACCGTCTGGGGGGAAATTTATGCCTGACATCAAAAAACGCGTCCCGAAGGACGCGGAACTTTTGGTCTGTCCCTCCCGCGGGGAGCGATTGCCGCCCCGCGGGAGGACAGTGCTTGGTGTTGAAAGAGAGAGGGAAGAGAGGAGGAGTCATGTGTTTTTGTCTCTGGTATCCTGACGAGTATTATAATACCAGATTTCAGATGGAATTGATGAACCGTTTTCAAACTTGCTGTGAACAATTTATGAACGTAAAAATCGACCAAAAACGGGGCGGCTTCAGAGGTCCCGAATCTGATAGAGTCCGTTGAGTACCCGCCAATTCTGGGGAAAGGGGCGCATCACATTCCAATAGCCGGCGCCCCGCAGGCCATATTCGGGAATGAGGGCCAGCTTTGCCCGGATGCTGCGGGCATCTTCAAACCACACCTCGTGTACAACACCAGCGGCGTCCGTGTATCGGAACCAGGGGGACTGGGCGCGCTCATCATACTGGATTTCAGAGCCATGCTGGCGGGCCAGCTCCACTGCCTGTACCGAGGAGATGGAGCGGGCTTTGGTCTCACCGCGAATAAAAGGGAGCGGCCAGTCATAGCCATAGTTCGGCACACCTAGCCAAATTTTTGCCGCAGGCATTTCAGTGAGGGCATATTCCACCACCTGCCGTACGTTGGGGAGGGGAGCCACCGCCATAGGCGGGCCGTATGTATACCCCCACTCATAGGTCATGAGCAGCACTTCATTGGCTGCCGCCCCCAATGCGCCAAAGTCATGGCCCTCATAGAGCAGCCCCTGCTGAGTGGCTGAGGTCTTGGGCGCCAGCGCGACAATCACCGGATAGCCCAATGGATTGAGGCGGGCGGCCAGACGGCGGATAAAAGCGGCATAGGCCCCCGCGTCCTCGGGAAAGACATACTCAAAATCCACATCCAGCCCCCGATAGCCCTTTTCCTCCAGGGTGCGCTGGATCTGGTCTATCAGCGTGTTTTGGACAGTTAGGTCGGTCAGAGCAATATGAGCCAAGTCATTGGAAAAACCGCCCTCCTCCGTCAGGGTGGACAGATGCATGAGAGGGGCGGTACCGGCCTGGAGCGCCATTGCGATCAGTACCTCGTCGTCCAGGGGGACCAGCGCACCTGTGGGGGTAAAACCATAGGTAAACGGGGTGAGAAAGGTAAGATAGGGAAGTGTGGCCTGCAGCAGGCTTTTGTCGATATAAGGATAGGCGTAGCCGTTGACGGATAAGGTACCCTCTTTGGTGCCCCGGTAGGAGAGCACCAGGGTAAGGTCCGGATAGAGCAGGGGGCGCCCGCCCAGAATAGGATTATTCCGATACAGCTGCCGAAGGCTGACTCCATATTGACGGGCAATCGCGTCCAGCGTTTCACCGGGGCGCACGGTGTGGGTGCGCTCCGGGAACTGGATGACCAGAGCCTGCCCTACCACCAGGGTGTCC
Source organism: Lawsonibacter celer (assembly GCF_014281125.1). GTDB lineage: Bacteria > Bacillota > Clostridia > Oscillospirales > Oscillospiraceae > Lawsonibacter_B > Lawsonibacter_B celer. The sequence goes on from NZ_JACOEA010000001.1 coordinate 334,030, forward strand.
GAGGGCTCCAACCCATTATCCGTCAGAAGAAAGGAAAGGGGGACACCGTATTCACGGGCCAGATTATAGGGCGTATCCCCCGGCCGTACTACATGGATTACCATGGCGGCCTCCTAAATCAGTGTGATGAAGTCAGAACTGGCCCAGCCGACCAAATTGTCGAAGCGAACCACATACCAGCCCTGCCACTGATTGAGCACTGTCAGCCGGGCTCCGTCATAGGCGCGGGCCAAGACCGGTGCGGCGGGATCGGGGCGGTCGCGGATGTTGAGATAGCCCCAGGACACATCCACCACAGCGGGCCTGGGCAGCATGGGCTCCAGGAAGGGCAGGCCGAAAAATTCGGTCAGGGAGAGGACGATATTGCGGGCGGCGGAGTCCAGGTTGTTTGTGATCCAGACGGCGTCGTCCCGGTTGTCATGATAACCCAGCTCGATAAAGACAGATGGCGCCCGCACCAGGCGCACCTCGCCGACACTGGTGGTGGGCTCCGCGCGCACATTGTTCGGGAGAGGATAGATATTCTTCAGCCCGTCAGCAATCAGCGTAGCCGCCCGCTGGCCCTGTGCGGACCCAGGGAAGTAGAACACCAGAATGCCCCGCACCTGGCCATACCGCCCCTCGGGCGCGGCATTGGAGTGGAGCGCCAGATGCAGGTCATAATTCCCTGCGTTGGAGGCGCGGATCGAGGACGCGGCCGTCATGTCAGGGGTGTTTCGGCTGTAACGGATGCCGGAAGCGGTGAGGTAGGGCTCCATTGCGTCAGCCAGACGGTTCATCCATTCCTCCTCTGTGCCTCCGGTAACATAGAGATTGTTTTCTTGTGTGGATGGAGAAAGATAGATCACAGGCATGGGGATACCTCCTTTTTCCTATCCTATGCGTCCCGAGAAAAAATGACAGCGGGCGGAGCATTGCTCCGCCCGCTGAGGGGCCTCAGGGTACGGAAGGCGGCTCATCCTTCAATACCTGCCGGATATATTGGGGGACCTCCTCCAGCGGGATTCCGAGGGAGATGGACAACTCCCCATAGAGCAGCTCCTCTGCGCGCTTCTGGTAGCGCCCCTCTACCTTGCCGGGCCTCCGGCCATTTTTTCGGGCTGCGCTGTTTCTGCTGTGGATGGTCTTGAGCAGGCGCACCAGATCCCGGCAGCTGTTGGCGTGAAAGGAGTCCTGATAGTAGCGGGAAAGGGTCTGAACATTCTTCACCTCCACAATATGTTCTTCTGGGATGGAAGGAAAGCAGCGAATCAGCTGCTGAGCCTCTGCTTTTGTAAGCACCGGCCGCATCGCCACTCTGGAATCCACGGGTGCGTAGATTGTTTCAGAGCTGTAAACGGGCTGCAGGGTATAGTAGGTGCGCGGCCGGCTGCCCTGCGCGGCTTCCGGTGAGCCGACTGCCAAAACTCTGCATACACCGCTGGAGCCGTATACGATAAACTCACCAGTGTGATACATCGCGCGCCCCGATCAGTCCAAGTAGGAGCCACAGCGGTAGAAATTATACTGTCGCTTCAATTTAAGCACGATGGAGCCGTCGGGCTGCAGCGTTTCCTCTTCTATTTTATACAAAATGCCGCGCCGTTCCAGACTGGCCTTGTACTGGGAAAGCTCCTGACGTGCCGACTTGGCAGACTGTTCGGGGCTTACATCGTCACTGCAGGTAAAAAGAATCGTCTGAGACAGACAGGCGCTTTGAATCCGCTTCATGGCATAATCCTCCTAATTTTGATAAGATAATTATACCATTTTGCGGTTTTGAAACGCTAACAGAACTTTTTGGGAAAAATCATTTTTGTTGATTCTGCGCAGGAGGGCTGCGGGGAGCTTTTGTGTAAAATGCGCATAACGGGCTTTTGCCGGCAGAAAAAGGAAAGCCCGTCCGTCCCGCAGAGGGGATGGACGGGCTTTGCGGAACCAGTCCGCGCTCAGTCCAGGCGGCGCTCCAATGCGTCCAGCTGGGCGGAGAGTGCAGAGGGCAGCGTACGGCCAAACTTGCTGTAAAAGGCGCGGATCCCCGCGGCTTCTTCCTTCCAAAGTTCTGTGTCCACGTTGAGCAGGCCCTTCAGCGTGTCCAAATCGACGCCGGAGTCCTCCAAATCAATATCCTGGGGCTTGGGCAGATAGCCGATCGGCGTTTCGTCTGCGCCGACCTCATCAAAGCAGCGCTTCATAATCCACACCAGCACCCGCAGATTTTCACCGAAACCGGGCCAGATGAAATGGCCCTCGTCGTCGGTCCGGAACCAATTGACATGAAAGATCTTTGGGGCCCGGCCGGTTACCACCGTACCCATGTGGAGCCAGTGCTGCCAATAGTCGCCCATGTTGTAGCCGCAGAAGGGGAGCATGGCCATGGGGTCCCGGCGCACCACGCCGACCGCACCCGCAGCGGCGGCAGTTGTCTCAGAGGCCATGGCGGAGCCCACAAACACGCCGTGTTCCCAATCGAAGGACTGGTAGACCAGAGGGGCGGTCTTGGCCCGGCGGCCGCCGAAGACAATGGCACTCAAGGGAACGCCCCTGGGATTTTCAAATTCCGGAGAAAGGCAGGGGCAGTTCTTGGCCGGGGCGGTAAAGCGGGAGTTTGGGTGGGCTCCCTTCTCAGCGGAGACGGTGCCGTCCCAGGGATTCCCCTTCCAGTCGACGGCGTTTTTGGGCGGATTTTTGTCAAGCCCTTCCCACCAGACCGTGTTGTCGTCCAGATTGCGGACCACGTTGGTAAAAATCGTGTCCTTCTGAGTGGTATGCAGGGCGTTTGGGTTGGACTTTTCGTTGGTACCAGGGGCCACGCCAAAGAAGCCGTACTCCGGATTCATGGCCCACAGGCGGCCGTCCTCTCCGACACGAATCCACGCGATATCGTCGCCGACGCACCACACCTTCCAGCCCTGCTGCCGATAGCGGGCCGGGGGTATGAGCATGGCCAGATTGGTTTTTCCGCAGGCAGAAGGGAAGGCGGCGGCCAGATAGTGGACCTCGCCCTTTGGATTCTGGATCCCCAGAATCAGCATATGCTCAGCCATCCAGCCCTCCCGGCGACCCTGGGCGGAGGCGATCCGCAGGGCAAAGCATTTCTTGCCCAGCAGGACGTTTCCGCCATAGGCAGAGTTGACGGACATGATGGTGTTATCTTCGGGGAAATGCACAATATAGCGGTTTTCCGGGTCGACATCCGCCTTCGCATGGAGCCCCTTGACATAGTCGGGGCTGTCCCCAAGGGCATCCAGCACCTGCCGGCCCACCCGTGTCATAATGTTCATATTGAGTACGACATAGATGGAATCGGTCAGTTCAATCCCGTATTTGGCAAACGGAGAACCTACAACGCCCAGGGAGTAGGGGATTACATACATGGTGCGGCCCTTCATCGACGCGGTGTACAGCTTTTTCAGCTTGGCGTACATCTCGTCCGGAGCCATCCAGTTGTTGGTGGGGCCCGCATCCTCCTGACGCCGGCTGCAGATATAAGTACGGTCCTCAACCCGGGCCACGTCGTTGACTGCCGTGCGGTGCAGATAGCAGCCGGGAAGCTTTTCCTCACTGAGCTTTTCCAGTTCGCCTGAGGCAACGGCCTCGGCACGCAGTGCGTTTAGCTGGGCTTGTGAACCATCAATCCAGACGATTTGATCCGGCTGAGTCATTGCAGCCATCTCGTCAATCCAATTCAAAATTGCCGTGTTTTCCGTCAAAGCCAAAGCCATTACCTCCCATGGAATATAATATGCTTTATTCTATGTGAATAATTAGGAAAATGCAAGCAAATTTTTTGAAATTGCAAGAATGAAAAAACTCCCTTGGATTTCAAGGGAGTTTTTGGGCAATTTTGGCAAAATCCGAAATTTCAAGTCTTTCCCCCCGCACATCAGAGGGAAGGCCCACAGACTCGATCAGGGATTTGAGCTCGTCCTTTGACATCCTGCTGCCAAATACAGCATACAAGCTGTTGAGCAGTGTCTTGCGTCTCTGAGCGAAGGACGACCGTACCACCCGGAAAAAGGAGGTGTCATCCACTAGGTCTTGAGCAGGCTCGTGGCGGGGTACGAAGCGGATCACAGAAGAGGTGACCTTGGGCGCGGGAAGAAAACAGTCCGGCGGTACGTCGAAGAGCACTTGCGGCGTGGTGTAATACTGGCAAAAGACAGAAAACGCACCATAGTCCGGCGTGCCGGGTGCGGCGGCACAGCGGCGGGCCACCTCCCGCTGGATCATGACGGTAATGGAGGCGAAGAGACCAGACTCAATCAGCGCGGTAAGGACGGGGGTGGTAATATTATAGGGCAGATTGGCACACACAATGGGGGTGAGGCCGGCCAGCTTTTCGGTGACCAGGGCGGCCAAATCAGCCTTCAGGATATCGCCTGAAAGGACCTCCGTGTTGCCGTAAGAGGAGAGCGTCTCCGCCAGAATGGGCAGAAGGGCTTCGTCCAGCTCCAGACAGACCACCCGGCCGGCGCGCTGGGCCAACTGTACGGTCAGCGGCCCTATACCGGGGCCGATCTCCAGAACGCCGGTCTGAGGGCTCGCTCCAGAGGCCTCCGCAATGTCCCTGGGCACCCAGCTCTCTATTAAAAAATTTTGGCCCATGCTTTTGGAGAAGCGGAACCCATGCCGGGCGAGAAGGGTTTTAATCTCATTGCTGTTACACAGATCCATTGCAGACCACCTCGTATTCCTTGTATAAACGCAATAGAGCCAGTATAACGGAGGAAGCCTGGTACGTCAAGCGGACGTACCGGGCTGGTTTTATTTTTTCCACCGCAGCAGAAGCGGGAAAAACTGGTGCATCCGTTCCCGCGCCTGCTGGGCCGCCATACCCGGGTTGGCCTGTACCATCATGAGCGTGCAGAAGTCAATCATTTCCTTCATCGTCATACCACTGGTGAAAGCGCCGTTTTGATAGCAGTATTTGCAGTAGTGGGGGTTGGGGGAGCTGTCTGCCTCACAGCCATGGATGGCCGAGTCGTGGAGCGGCATGCTGCAGGACTGACAAAATTCCAGCTCCATCGCGTTTTCCTTCTGTATGTGAGATGCCATCGTGGTATCATACATATCCCGACAACCTGCGTCAGGATATGTATACCCGGTAGGAGAGCGCGGGAGAGAAGTGCAGACCAAGGGATGGGGGTCTCATCTGGCTCAATGGGCGGCGCGGCTGAGCACGTAGTGGTCCATCAGGGCCACGCCGCCTCCTTTCCCTCGCACCGCGTAAATGGGAACGCCAGCCGCGGAGAGGGCGTCCACATCCCGGTAGACGGTGCGTTCGGATACCTCAAAGTGCTGCGCCAGCTCCCGGGCGGTCATGCGCCCCGGTCCAGCAGTAGATAGACCAGCTGAAACAGTCGGCTCTAAGACAAGAAGCGTCACCGCTCAGCAATCGAATATTTGTTTGATTATAGCATGGGCCGGGATAAAAAACAACCGCCCGAAGGAATCCTCCTTCGGGCGGGACAGAAAAGCTTCAATAGGCGGCTACCACACCGCCGTCATTGGCATAAACGGTGGAGATCCCCCCAGTGTCGCTGATTACGATCTCGCTGAACCGGCACTGTCTAAGCGCCAGTTCCTTGAGATAAAAGGCGCGGTCCAGACAGTTGCAGTGGGTGATCGCCAGCCGGCGGCCCTCATGGGACGGGTCGGCGGCCATAAGCGCGACCATCTTGGCCAGCGCCTGCTTGACGGAAAGGGCCTGGCCCTTCTTGCAGATCTCTCCCTCGGGTGTGGCACCCATGAGCAACTTGACCTTCAGGGCGCTGGTCACCAGGGTCTGCAGCTTGGACAGCCGGCCGGCCTTGCGCAGATTGTCCAGGGTCTCCAGTACAAAATAGGTCTCCATCTCATTGATATAGCGGGAGACATGGCTGACCACCGTGGTAAAGTTCATGCCGGACTGGGTCAGCTCCCGGATCTTCAGGGCCACCAGAACCTCACCTGCGGAGGCGGAGCAGGAATTGAAAATATGCACACGGGCATTGGGGTGCTCCTCCAGCCACATCTCCCTGGCCTGGGCGGCGCTGTTATGGGAGCCGGAGAGGAGCGCGGAGAGGGTGACCACATAGAGATCGTCCACGCCGCAGTCAAAGGCGTCCAGGTACTGTGCAGGGGAGGGACAGGCGGTTTTGGGCGCCTCTTCGCTTTCCCGCATCAGCCAGAGCAGGGCGTTTTGGTCAAAAGAGCTGTCGTCCACTACCACATGCGGCCCCACATGAATGGTCAATGGTACGCTGGTAAAGCACGCTTCACGGAGCTGGGCCTGGGTCAAATCACAGCAGCTGTCGACAATAATCTTAAAACTCATTGTTAAAATCCCTCTGTGTGGTATTTAAAATTAGATCTTTGATTTGTCGACATTCTAGCATGTTCCGGCGGAAAAGTAAAGGGGAAAACTGTAAACAAACAAAAAACGGACCGCCGGAAAAGGCGGTCCGTGAAAGGGCTATTTCTCCGGCTCAATTTCTGCTTCCAGCTCCCGGAGCAGCTTCTGGTCCTCTTTTGAGGAGAGGTCCAGCTTGGCATACAGGTCCGGGCGGCGCAGGCGGGTGCGCAGGATGGATTGCTTGCGCCGCCACTGCTCCACCAGCTTGTGATTTCCGGAGCGGAGCACATCGGGCACCCGCCGGCCGTGCCACTCCTCCGGGCGGGAGTACTGCGGGTATTCCAGCAGGCCGTTCCAGTGACTCTCATTCTCAAAGCACTCCGGGTCGGAGAGTACGCCGGGCACCAGCCGGGCCACCGCGTCGGCCACCACCATGGCGGGTAGCTCCCCGCCGGTGAGCACAAAATCACCGATGGAGATCTCCTCATCCACGCACTCCTCAATAAAACGCTCGTCAATGCCCTCATAGTGGCCGCACACCAAAATCAGATGGCAATAATCATCTCGCAGCCGCCGGGCGTCGGTCTCCGTAAAGGTCCTGCCCGCGGGAGAGAGATAGATGGTGTGCCCCGGACCATAGGTGTCTGTGATGTGCTTCCAGCACTGGTAGAGGGGATCGGCCTGCATGACCGCGCCTCGACCGCCGCCGTAGGGATAGTCATCCACCTGCTTCTGTCTGTTGAGGGTGTAGTCCCGGATCTGGTGGGCCTCGATGCGGAGAATATCCCGCTCCTGGGCACGGCCCAGGACAGACTCGTTCATCATGTCGCCCACGGTCAGATCAAACAGGGTCATAATGTCGATCTCATACATCCGTCTGCATCCCCTCAATCAGCCGCACCTTGATATAGCCACCCTCCACGTTGGTCTCCACCAGAAACTCATCCACAGCGGGGATCATGTACTCGTGAGCGCCCTTGACCACATAGACCTCATGGGCCGGAGGGGTGAGCACATCGGCTACCACGCCTAGCCGCTCGCCGCTGTCCGCGTCGATCACATCCAGACCCATCAGGTCGGCGAGAAAATGCCGCCCCTCGGGCAGGACGACGTTGGTACGGTCGATGAACACGGTTTTGCCCTTGAGCCTCATAGCCTCGTTCACATCTCCAACGCCCTCCAATGCAGCAAGTACATTTCCTTTATGGGGCCTGGCGGAGAGGACCTTGACAGGGGTTTTATCAATATACAGTGTATCAAACCGGCAGAGAAATTCCGCGGAGTCACACCAGGGGACGATTTTGAGCTCACCCCGTACGCCGTGGGTATTGACGATCTGCCCGGCCTCAAGAAATTGTTTTTTCATCGGTATCACCTTTTCACATCAGAAGGAGGATGGAAACAGCCGGCCGACCATCCGGTCGGCCGGCTGTTTCCGGTTTGGAGGGAACGGATTCCCGCCAAACTCAGTCCACGATTTCCACAGAGACTTTTGTGCCCTGGCGCTGGGCTACGGAGCGCATCAGTGTGCGGATCTCCTTGGCGATGCGGCCCTGACGGCCAATCACCTTGCCCATGTCCTCAGGGGCCACCCGGAGCTCCAGGACGGTCTCGCCCTCGCCGGCGTGCTCAGTGACGTTCACCGCATCCGGGTGATCCACCAGGCCGCGGGCGATATATGTGAGCAGTTCCTTCATGTTGCCAAGGACCTCCATTAGATGGCGCCGGCCTTCTTCAGCAGGGCGCGGACAGTCTCGGTGGGCTGAGCACCGGTCTTGATCCAGGCCTGAGCGCGGTCGGAATCCACCTTGATCTCGGCGGGATTGGTCAGGGGGTTGTAAGTGCCGATCTCCTCGATGAAACGGCCGTCGCGGGGATAACGGGAGTCAGCCACCACGATGCGGTAGAAGGGAGCCTTCTTGGCGCCCATCCGGCGCAGTCTGATTTTAACCATTTATTTTCACCTCCATATGAATCTTTACACATTTATTTGGAAACGCGCCAACCGCGCGCTTACCACGGCTCAAAAGGGAAATCCGCCCGGCATTCGGCCCATTTTTCCCATCCGGCGCTTCATCCGTCCGCCGGAGAACTGCTTGCTCATCTGCTGCATCAGCTCAAATTGCTTGAGCAGACGGTTGACATCCACCACCTGGGTGCCGGAGCCGGCGGCAATACGCTTTTTCCGGCCGCTGTTGAGCAGGGAGGGGTTCTCCCGCTCGGCAGGGGTCATGGAGAGAATAATGGCCTCGGTGCGGGTAAGGGCCTTCTCGTCTACACTGGCGCCCTCCAGCGCCTTGGCGTTGACTCCGGGAAGCATGCCGGCAATATCGCTGAGAGAACCCATACCCTTGATCTGCACCAGCTGATCGTAAAAATCTGCCAGAGTGAATTTGTTTTTGCGCAGCTTCTGCTCCAGCTCAGCGGCCTTTTTGGCGTCAAAATTCCGCTCCGCCTTCTCGATGAGAGAGAGCATGTCGCCCATACCCAGGATACGGGAGGCCATGCGGTCCGGATGGAATACCTCAATATTGTCCAGCTTCTCGCCCATGCCCACAAATTTAATTGGCTTTCCGGTGACCGCGCGGATGGACAGGGCCGCGCCGCCGCGGGCGTCGCCGTCCAGCTTGGTGAGCATCACGCCGGTGAGGTCCAGGGCTTCATCAAATGCCTTGGCGGCATTGACCGCGTCCTGGCCGATCATAGCGTCTACAATCAACAGAATTTCCGTGGGCTCAATGGCCGCTTTCATGGTCTTGAGCTGCTGCATCAGCTCCTCGTCCACATGGAGCCGGCCGGCGGTGTCGATCAGCACTAGGTCGTTGCCGTGCTTTTTCGCGTGCTCAATGCCCGCCTTTGCGATGTCTACCGGGTCGTTCTGCCCCATCTGGAACACCGGCACATCCACCTGCTTGCCAACCACCTCCAGCTGGGTGATGGCGGCGGGACGGAAGGTGTCGCAGGCGACCAGCAGAGGCCGTTTGCCGTTCTGCCGCTTCATATAGCCCGCCAGCTTGGCACCGTTGGTGGTTTTGCCGGCGCCGTTGAGGCCCACCAGCATGACCACCGTTGGGGGCTTGGAGGAAATGGTCAGCTTGGCGCTCTCGCCGCCCATCAGGGCAGTCAGCTCCAGATTGACGATCTTGACAATCATCTGGGCCGGAGTCAGACTCTCCAGCACCTCGCTGCCAACGCAGCGCTCCGTGACCCGGGCGATAAAGTCCTTGACGACCTTATAGTTTACGTCGGCCTCCAGCAAGGCCATACGAATTTCCTTCATAGAGGCCTTTACGTCAGCCTCAGACAAGCGGCCCTTGCCCCGCAGCTTTTTAAAAGTGGCGGAGAGCTTTTCGGTTAAGCCTTCAAATGCCATGCATTACTCCTGTTTCAACTGGGAGAGAACACCCTGGATCTGTGTGCACAGCCCCTCCAGCGTGTCGTCCTGATAGCGGGTCTCGTTGAGTTCACAGATGCCATTGAGCGCGGTCTGGATGGCGAGAAACTGGTCCTGCATCTGGTGAAAGCGCTTGACGATACCGGTTTTATCCTCCAGCTCCGTGAGGATGGCCTCGGCACGGACGATCACATCCCGCACGCCCTGACGGGTGATACCGTAATTCTCCGCGATCTCGGCCAGGGAGAGATCCTCGTTGTAATAGAGGTCGTAAAACTCCTTCTGCCGGTCGGTGAGCATATCGCCGTAGAAATCGTAGAGCAGGGCCATACGATAGGCCTGATTTTTCAACGGTCGCAGCCTCCTCTCGTATTTCTGTAAAGCTTAAAAACTTTACAACAAGAGTGATAATACTACATTTTGGGGATCTTGTCAAGTGGTAAAACCGTTTTAAGCGGGAAATTCTGTGTGTTTGCAATGGGTGTGTGCCGCATAATTCCCACGGAACGGGAAAAACTGGCCAGTGAATCTGCAGATCTGGGAGGTAAAGCATGGAACAGGGGCGATTGGGGGCGCGCACGTCGGGCGGGCTGGAACTGAAAGGGCACACCGACGGCAGGCGGACGGCGCGGGCCCTCCGCCGGGCGCTGGAAGAGCTGGAGGATACCTATCGCTCGCTCAGCCGGCATGCTCAGGGGTGGCGGAACACGCCGCCCGCCGCGGAATGGCTGCTGGACAACTGGTATCTGGCCCAGCGGGAGGGACAGGAGGCCGTCCGATGCCTGAAGCGGGCGAAACGCCTGCGCCGGACTGGACGGGGGCTGGATTACCCCTCTGCCCTGGCACGCCCTCTGGTGGAGGAGGGCGGGACTCTCACGGCGGAGGGCCTGGAGGCCTATCTGGAGGGGGTGCAGCGGACAAAGCCTCTCTCCGAGGAGGAGCTGGCCCATTTCATCCCGGCCCTGCGGGGGGAGCTGGTGCGCCGTCTTGCGGAGCTGTGCACTCGGGCGGACTGGGAGGACGAGGGGCTGGCCGCGGCTCTGGAGGCGGCCTTTACCGGCCTGCGCACCCTGGCCAACGCCAATCTGGGGCCCTTGCTGGAGCGGGTGAGTACGGTGGAGCGCACCCTGCGGCAGGACCCATCCGGGGCTTATCCCCGGATGGATGACACCACCCGCGCCCGCTATCGGGCCCAGCTGTGCCACTTGGCCAGGCGGCAGAAGAAAAGTGAGGCGGAGACCGCCCGGGCGCTGCTGGAGCAATGCCGCCGGGCGGAGGGCCAGGCGCGCCATGTGGGCTGGTTTTTGTTTCGGCGACCCATGGGAAAGCCGGCGAGAATTGCTCAGGGTGGGCTTTACCTGGCGGGAATTCTGCTGCCTACCCTGTTTTTCGTGCTTCTGCTGGGCTTTTTGCTCCACAGCTGGGCGGTGACGTTGCTGCTGCTCCTGCCTGTGTCCGACATTGTAAAAAATGTCCTGGACTTTCTGATCGTACGGCTGGTGCGGCCCCGGCCCGTCCACCGCATGGCTCTGGAGGATGGGATACCGGAGGAGGGAAAGACCCTCTGCGTCATTGCGGGACTGCTCACTGGCGAGCGCTCCGGGCAGGAATATGCCGCACTGCTGGAGCGCTACCGCCTGGCCAACCGGGACGCGGGGGAACAGCTGCTTTTTGGGCTGTTGTCCGATCTGCCTGACCGGCCGCTTCCTATGGGGGAGCGGGAGCGCGCCTGGGTGGAGCGGGCCCGACAGGAACTGGAGACCCTCAATCGGAAATACGGAGGCGGCTTTTACCTTTTCTTTCGGGAGCCCACCTTTCAGAGCGCAGATGAGCGCTGGATGGGCTGGGAGCGCAAGCGGGGCGCGTTGCTGGAGCTGTGCCGCCTGCTGCGCGGGCGGAGGACCGGTCTGAAGGCCCTGTGCGGCGATCCGCGGGCCAGAAAAGGGGTCAAGTTTGTCATCACCCTGGACTCGGACACCGCCCTCAACGTGGGGGCGGCCCGGGAGCTGGCCGGGGCCATGCTTCACCCCCTCAATCAAGCGGAGCTGGACCGCCGCCGCCGGGTGGTGGTCTCCGGATACGGCCTGCTACAGCCCAGGGTTGGAGTGGCCCTGGACGCGGCTAACAAGAGCCAGTTTTCACGCATTTTTGCCGGACAGGGAGGTGTAGACCCATACGGCTCCACCACCAGCGACGTGTATCACGACCTCTTCGACCAGGGCACCTACACAGGAAAGGGAATTTTTGACGTGGACGCTTTCCTGACCTGCCTGGAGGGCCGTTTCCCCGAGAACCGGGTGCTCTCCCACGACCTGCTGGAGGGCTCCTATCTGCACGCCGGGCTGATCGGGGATGTGGAGCTCACGGACAGCTATCCCTATAAGGTCACTTCTTATTTTGCCCGCCTCCACCGCTGGGTGCGGGGGGACTGGCAGCTGCTGCCCTGGCTGGGGCGGAGGGTCCGAAACCAGAGGGGGGAAACGGAGTGCAACCCCATCTCCTCTGTGGCCCGATGGAAAATTTTTGACAATCTGCGACGCTCTGTGTCTCCGGTGAGCACACTGCTGGCGCTTTTGCTGGGCATGTGCGTTTCACGAGGAGACTTTGCCACGGCGGCAGGGGTCGCCGTCCTGGCCGCCGCTTCCCATCTGCTGCTCTCCGGGGCGGAGCTGGCCTTCCGGGGCGGCAAGGGTTTGCGGGAGCGCTACCACTCCACCATCATAGCCGGGTTTGGCGGGGCCATCCTCCAGACCTTGGTTCAGCTGCTCTTTCTGCCGCTCCAGGCCTGGACCTGTGCCAGCGCCGCCTGCACCGCCCTGTGGCGGCAGCTGGTGTCCCACCGGGGAATGCTGGCCTGGGTCACGGCGGCGGATGCGGAGAAGCGGGCGGGAGACGGGCTGCTGTTCCATTACCGGAAGGGGTGGCCGGCTGTGGCGGCCGGGTTGGTGGCGATCTTTTATTCCAGCGTTCCGGCGGGGGCGGCGGCAGGGCTGGTATGGGTGCTTGCACCCGCCTTTGCCTGGGCCATGAGCCGGCCCATTTCGGAGCATCGCCCGGCAGCGGAGACTGACCGGGCCTTCCTGCTCCACCAGGGGGCGCTGATCTGGTCCTTTTTTGAGGACTGGCTGCGTCCGGAGGATCACTGGCTCCCTCCGGACAATGTGCAGGTGCAGCCCAATTTGGGGGCGGCCCGGCGCACCTCGCCCACCAATATCGGCCTGGCCCTCCTGTGCTGCCTGGCCGCAGCCGACCTGGAGTTTCTTTCCCGGGCGCAGGCGGCGGATCGGATCGGGCATATGTTGGATACCCTGGAAAGTCTCCCCAAGTGGAAGGGGCACCTCTATAACTGGTACGACACCGCCGCTGCCGTGCCCCTGTTGCCCCGCTATGTGTCCACTGTGGACGGAGGCAATCTGTGCGCATGCCTCATTGCCCTGAAGGAGGGGCTGCAGGAGTGGGGAGAGGAGAAGCTGGCCCGCCGGGCGGAAGCCCTGTCGGAGGGAATGGACTTTGCCCTGCTCTACGACAAGACCCGCAGGCTTTTCTATATCGGCTATGACGAGGACAAGGAGGCGTTTACCCAGGGCTGGTACGACCTGATGGCCAGCGAGGCCCGGCAGACCAGCTATCTGGCCGTCGCAAAGGGTCAGGTGGAGCCGCGCCACTGGCGGCGGCTGAGCCGGATGCTGGTGGGGGCCGGGGATTATCGGGGCATGGCTTCCTGGACGGGAACCATGTTTGAATACTTTATGCCCAACCTGCTGCTGCCCACGGAACCCAACAGCGCCATGTACGAGTCGCTGGCATTCTGCCTGCGGGAGCAGCGCAGGCGCGGGGCACGCACGGGTACGCCCTGGGGAATTTCCGAGTCGGGCTTTTACGCGTTTGACGCCTCCATGGCCTACCAGTACAAAGCCCACGGCGTACAGCGGCTGGGCCTGAAGCGGGGGCTGGACCGGGAGTTGGTTGTGGCACCCTATGCCTCTTTTCTGGCGCTGCTGCTCTCTCCAGGGCGCGCCGCGGCCAACCTGCGCCGCCTGCGGGACATGGGCGCGGAGGGGAGGTACGGCCTATACGAGGCCCTGGATTTTACCCCGGACCGGCTCAGCCGGGGGCGGAGCGTTGAGATCGTGGCCTCCTTCATGTCCCACCATCTTGGGATGAGCCTGCTGGCGGTGGACAATGTCCTGAACGACGGAATTCTCCAGCGCCGCTTTCTGCGGGACAGCGCCATGGGTGCCTACCGGGAACTGCTCCAGGAGCGCATCCCGGTGGGGGCTGCGGTGATGAAGGTGTTCCAGCGGGAAATCCCTGAAAAGCCAAAACGCTTTACAGATAGTGGATTGATCCGCGAGGAGACCTGGAGCGGGTGTGGGCGGCCCGCCTGCCACTTGGTTTCCAACGGCGCCTATGGGGTGCTGTGCGCCGCTGACGGATGGAGTCGGTCTCAGATGGGGGAGACCGCTCTGACCACCCGGGAGGGAATCTCCTTCTGGCTGCGGACAGGGGGAGAATTGCTTGCGCTGAAGCCGGAGCGCTTCCGATTTGACCAGGGGATCGCCTGGACCGGACGGGCGGGCGGGGTGGACTTTACCCAGCGCCTTCAGGTGCCGGAGCGGGTAAATGGAGAGCTGCGGGAGCTGAGCCTTTGCTGCGCCGGCGGGGAGGCGGTCCGGGGAGAGCTGGTATGCTATCTGGAGCCGGTGCTGGCACGGGAGGCCGACTATCTGGCGCACCCGGCCTTTTCTAAGCTCTTTTTAGAGAGCGCTTATACCGGCGGCGGAGTGCTTTTTACCCGCCGGCCCAGAAGCGCGTCCGAGGGAATGCCAGCCATGGCCGTCTGCTGGGATGGGGAAAACGCCTTTTTCGATACCAGCCGAGAGAGCGCGCTTGGCCGGGGCGGCCGGCGTGCTCTGGCCCAGGCGCTGGAGCGGCCGGCCCAGAGCACGGCCGGGGCGGTGCTGGATCCCTGCCTGCTGCTGCGCATCCCTTTGACCGTTTTGCCCGGAGAAACGGCGCGGCTGCGCTTGGCGCTGGCCGCGTCGGACAACGGCGAGGAAGCTTTGGAGGCGGCAGAACAGCTGCTGGGGCAGGAGGGAAATTTGGAGAACCGCCTGCTGGAGCGCCTGACCGTGGCCTGCCACTTGACAGGGAATCAAACTTTACAGGCATTTCGCCTGCTGGAGCATCTGGTGTTTCCCGCGTACCCTCCCGCCGTTGAGAAGCCGGCGCTCTGGCCCTATGGGATTTCCGGGGATCTGCCCATCGCCATGCTCAGGATCACTGGTCAGGAGGAGGCGCAGGCCGCCTGCTTCTGGCTGGGCTGTCACCGGCTGCTTACCACCTGCGGCTATTCCTTTGACCTGGTGTTCTTATTGGACGAGGGGGGAGATTACCGCCGCCCGGCGCAAGGCGTGCTGATGGATGCGCTGCGCGCCCTCCACTGGGAGCAGCGCTTCGGCGGCCGCGGCGGCGTGCACCTGTCCCCGCCAGACCTGGCGCTGGAGCGGGCGGCCACAGTATGGCTGGACCAATTGGACTGTCCCTATGATGCGCAGGGAAAAGCTGAACAGGAAAACAACTTTACAATTGAACGGGGCGCTCCGATCTGGGAGACCGGGCCGGACGGGACCTTTGTCTTTCACTGCGGTTCCCGCTTGCCGCCAGTGGGATGGAGTCAGATGCTTACCAACGGGGAAATCGGATGGATGACCGATGAGACCGGAGTGGGCCATCTGTGGCTTGGAAACGCCAGGGAAAACCAGCTTACCCCCTGGAACAACGATCCCCTGGCAGTGGGTGGGCCGGAATATTTCTATCTGGTCACAGACGCGGGACGGCGCTCCATTTTCGCCGACGGGGACGGATTACCCTGTACGGTAGCCTATGGTCCGGGGTTTGCCCGCTGGGAAAAGACCTGGGGGGCGCGTACTCTGGTCACCACTGCGTTTATACCCAGGGAGCAGAACCGGCGCGTTCTGCTTCTGGAACTGGAAGGGCCGCCCTGCCAGCTCCTCCACATGAACGACGGGAAAGCTAAACAGCTTTACACGATTGACCGGCAACTGGTTCTGTGCACGGGCATAGATGGAACCGCGCCTCTGGCCCGCGCCCAGGACGTGAAAAAGCAGCTGGGCCATACGGTGATGGAGTGGAATCGCCGGGTGTCGGCCCTGAAGGTATACACCCCGGATGAAAACCTGAACGCCTACCTCAATGGCTGGGCGCTCTATCAAGTGATCGCCTGCCGCCTGATGGGGCGCACCTCCCGCTATCAAAACGGCGGCGCCTATGGCTTCCGGGACCAGCTTCAAGACGCGGCGGCCACCCTGCTGCTCACCGGGGAGTGGGCCAGGAGACAGTTGTTAAAGGCCTGTGCGCACCAGTTTGAGGAGGGGGATGTGCTCCACTGGTGGCATGAAGTGGCGGGGGAGCCTGACCGGGGTGTGCGCACCAGCATCAGCGACGATCTGCTCTGGCTGCCCTTTGTTCTGTGCGACTATCTGGAAAAGCGGGGCGATTGGGCGATTCTGGAGGAGCGGGTTCCCTTCCTGAGCGCTCCGCCTCTGTCAGAGGGGGAGGCGGAGCGGTATGACGCGCCGCAGATTTCCCGGGAAACAGGGACCGTGTACGAGCATGCCCTTCGGGCGGCAGACTGCGTCCTGGCGCGCGGGACAGGGGAGCACGGGCTGCTTTTGATGGGGACCGGAGACTGGAATGACGGCATGAACCGGGTAGGCGCGGAGGGCAGGGGAGAGAGCGTGTGGCTGACCTGGTTTGCCGCCGCGGTGCTGGAGCGTTTTGCCCCGGTGTGCGAGCGCATGGGGGAGCGGGAGCGGGCCGCAGCCCTGCGGGCGGAGACGGCACGCCTGGTGCAGGCCGCCGAAAAGGCCTGGGACGGCGCATGGTTTCGGAGGGGATATTATGACGACGGCACAGCCCTGGGGAGCAATACCTGCGAAGAATGCCGCATCGACTCAATCGCCCAGAGCTGGGCGGCGCTGGTCCCCGGCGCAGACCGGGAGAAAGCCCGCCGGGCGGTGCACTCCGCCCTGGAGGAGCTCTTTGACCGAAGCGCCGGGGTGGTCAAGCTGTTGGACCCGCCCTTTGACCGGAGCGGACATGACCCGGGCTATATCGCCGGCTACGTCCCGGGTGTGCGTGAAAACGGCGGACAGTACACCCATGCCGCTGTTTGGCTAGCCCTGGCCTGTCTGCGGCTTAACATGGCGGAGGAGGGCTGGCAGGTGCTCCGCGCCCTGCTGCCCGCCGGGCATGACCCGGAGATATACCGGGCGGAGCCCTATGTGCTCTCTGCCGACGTGTACAGCAATCCCGCCCATCTGGGCCGGGGCGGCTGGAGCTGGTATACCGGGGCGGCAGGGTGGTATTACCGCACGGCGATGGAGGACCTGCTGGGCTTCCGGCTCCGGGAGGGGCGCCTGTTTCTGGAGCCCAGGCTTCCGGCGGAGTGGCCGGGCTTTACAGCCCTGTGGCGGATGGAGCGGGCGGTTCTTCGCATCTCGGTCCGCCGTACCGGGACCGGGGAGACCCGTCTCAACGGCAGGCGGGTGGAAAACGGTGTGGAATTGACGGCGCTGGAGGGGGAGGCCACGCTGGAGGTATCGCTCTGACGGGGCCGGAGGGAAAACGATCTTTTTTCGGGAAAAGGGTGTCAAACCGAAAAAAGTGATGTATAATACCAGTGTTTCACTAACCAGAGGAAAGGAATGGTAGAGCGTGACCAATGCCACTCGACTGGAACTTTTACCCGGCGTCCATCTGACGGCGGTGCAGACAAAAAAATTTAAATCCAGCGCCCTGGGCGTGCAGTTCCTACTGCCCCTGTCGGCACAGGACGCATCCCTCAACGCGCTGACACCCATGGTGCTCCGCCGGGGCACAGAGCGCTGCCCAGATATGGAATCCCTCTCCGCGGCCCTGGATGAACTCTATGGCGGCTCTCTGGAGCCCGTGGTGCGCAAAAAGGGGGAGACCCAGTGCGTGGGCTTTGTGGGCAGCTTCCTGGACGACGCCTATACCCTGGGCGGCGAGCGTGTGCTGGAACCGGCGGCGGAGTTGCTGGGGGAGGTGCTTCTGCGCCCCTGCACCCAGGACGGCGTGTTTCGCCTGGACTATGTCCGCCAGGAGCAGGCAAACCTAATCGACCGCATCCGCGCCCAGGTCAACGATAAGCGGCAATACGCCCTCATTCGGGTTGTGGCGGAAATGTGCGCGGACGAGCCCTTTGGGGTGGACAAGCTGGGCAGCGAGGCGGCGGCCGCCGCCATTACAGCCGCATCTCTTTGGAACGCCTACCAAGAGATGCTGCGCACCGCGCCTGTGGAATTTTACTACTGCGGCTCTGCGGAGCTGGAGCGGGTACGCAGCGCGTTGGAGCCCGTTCTTCAGGCGCTGCCCGGCGGGGGCGTGCGCCGCGCCCCGGCACGCCCACAGCAGAAGTCCGCCCCGGCTGTGCCCCGGCGGACGGAAGAGGTACTGGACGTGACCCAGGGGAAGCTGTCCATGGGCCTGCGCACGGGCGGCATTGACGTGTGGAGCGGGGAATTCCCCGCCCTGCTGCTGTGCAACGCCCTTTTCGGCGGCACCACCACCTCCAAGCTGTTTCTCAATGTGCGGGAACGCCTCTCCCTCTGCTATTATGCCAGCTCCCAGCTGGAAAAGTACAAGGGCGTGATGCTGGTGTCCTCCGGCGTGGAGTTCGGCAAGGTGGAGCAGGCCGAGGCGGAGATTCTGGCCCAGCTGGAGCAGTGCAGGCAGGGGAGCTTTGAGGACTGGGAGCTGGAGAGCGCCCGCCGCTCCGTGGTGAGCGGCTACCGCAGTATTTTGGATTCCCAGGGCCGGTTGGAGGACTTCTGGCTGGGCCAGGCGGCGGCCGGCATCGACGAAGGCCCGGAAGGGCTGTGCGCACGGCTGGAGCAGGTCACCAGAGAGCAGGCGGCGGCCGCGGCGCAGAAGCTGTCACTGGACACGGTATATTTCCTGAAAGGCAAGGAGGCGTAACCTATGGAGCGCAGAGCATATCCCCGCATCGGGGAACAGGTGTTTCACACCGTGCTGGAAAACGGGCTGCACATCTATGTGGATCAAAGACCGGAATTCCAGAAGAGCTATGCATTTTTTGCCACCAATTACGGCGGCATGGATATGAAATTTCATCTGGACGGTGTTTGGCAGGACACGCCGGCCGGGGTGGCCCACTTCCTGGAGCATAAGATGTTTGACACCGAGGACGGCAACGCCCTCCAGGACCTGGCTGCCAACGGCGCGTCCCCCAACGCCTTCACCAGCTCGGCTATCACGGGGTATTACTTTGAGAGTACGGAGAAATTTGAGGAGAACCTGAAGATTCTGCTCTCCTTTGTCTCCGTCCCGTACTTCACCCAGGAGAGCGTGGACAAGGAACAGGGCATCATCGGCCAGGAGATCCGCATGGTGGAGGACGACCCGGACAACCAGGTGTTCTTCTCCCTGATGGAGTGCTTGTACGATCACCACCCCATCCAGGTCTCCATCGCGGGCACCCAGGAGTCCATCTCCCACATCACGGCGGACACCCTCTACGCCTGCCACAAGGCATTTTATTGTCCCGGCAACATGGTACTCACCGCGGCGGGAAATGTGGACCCGGAGCACATCTGCGCCATTGCCCGGGAGATCCTGCCCGGGGACCCGGGCGGGAGTATTGAGCGGGACTACGGCGGGGCAGAGCCGGAGGCTGCCGCCCGCCCGTCCAAGGAGCTGCGCATGGAGGTCTCCACTCCCATCTTCCAGCTGGGCTTCAAGGCGGACACCGCCCCGGCGGGCCAGGCACGGCTGCGCCAGCGCCTGCTGGGGGAGCTCGCCTGCGAGGCGCTGCTGGGGAATTCCAGCCCCCTGTACGCCAGGCTGTACGGAGAGGGCCTGATCAACAACAATTTCTCCTATGGGTTTGAGTCTTACCCCGGCTGCGCCTTCCTGTGCGCCGGCGGAGAGAGCCAGGATCCCGAGGCCGTACGGGCCGCGGTACTGGCCGAGGCCGACCGCCTGTGCCGGGAGGGCGTGGATGAGGATCTGTTCCGCCGGCTGAAAAAGGGCGTGTACGGAGCCAAGGTGCGGGGACTCAATTCCATGGAAAACACCTGCATTGAGCTGGCTCAGGGGCATTTCGCGCAATTTGATTATCTGGAATTTCCGGAGATCTTTGACTCCATTGAAAAGCCGGACGTGGAGGCGTGCCTGCGTGCCTGGGTAAATGAGGCCCGCTGCGGTCTGGCCGTGGTGCGGCCCAAGGGAGGAGCGGAATGAGCGACGTGACCTTTCCAGGCCTGGGGCTGGAGTTCCATCTGGACCGGGTGGCCTTCCACCTGGGGAGCTGGCCGGTTTACTGGTATGGGATTATTATCGCCGCCGGCTTCCTGCTGGCCGTGCTGTACTGCTCCAGAGTGTCCGGCCGCTTCGGCATCAAACAGGACGACATCATTGATATGCTCTTTTTCGCCGTGCCCCTGGCCATCGTTGGGGCGCGGCTGTACTACATCGTGTTTTATCTGGACCTGTTCAAAAATGAGGACGGGTCCCTGAACTTCGGCCAGATGGTGCGCATATGGGACGGCGGCCTGGCCATCTACGGGGGCGTGATCGCCGCAGTGCTCACCCTGCTGGTATTCTGTAAGGTGCACGGCATCAAATTTCTGGCGTTTGGGGATCTGGGCGTGTTTGGGCTGCTCATCGGGCAGATGATCGGCCGCTGGGGGAACTTTATGAATGTGGAGGCCTATGGCGGCCCCACGAGCCTGCCCTGGCGCATGGGCATCTATGAATATGTGGACGGCGTGGCGCAGTATGTGGAGGTGCACCCCACTTTTCTGTATGAGTCCCTTTGGAATTTGGCGGGCTTTTTGCTGCTGAGCCAAATCGCCAAGCGCTGGCGCAAATTCGACGGGCAGATCTTCCTGAGTTATTTTGCCTGGTACGGAGTAGGCCGCGGTATGATCGAGGGCCTGCGCACTGACAGCCTGTACTTCTTCCATACGCCCATTCGGGTGTCCCAGGTGTTCGGCTTTGTGACCGCGGCGGTGGCCATTGTGCTTCTGATCTGGAATCTGGGCGTTCGGAAGCACGATCCCGCTCAGCTGTGGGTCAACCGACAGAAGGACGCCGGAAAGCCAAGGCGTGTCGCCTTGGTCTATTTGGAGGGAGACGCGGCGGCCAGCGCTTGGGCAGAGCAGCAGAAAAAGCGCTTTGCCGAGGGCAGCTACCTGGAGGAATACGCCCTTCCGGCGGATACCCCCGGCGGGGAGCTGACGGAGCTGGCCGCCTCCCTCAGGGACCGGGCGGATCTGGATGAAGTATTGCTGTGGGAGAAGCCGGCGGCTCGATAAAACAAAAAACAGCATACGACGACAGGCGCCGCGCAGCTGCGGCGCCTGTCGTCTTTATAGAAAAAGTTGAAAACAACCCGGCCCGTTTGAAAAAACGGGCCGGGTTGTTTTCGCTGCGGCTGTCATAAAGGTGGACAGCCCCTCATAGAATGTGCCAGTATCAAGCCTCAAACAGGACGAAGGACGTGAGTACGAATGACAGATCTGGCAGGAGACATGCGCTTTCTGCAGGCAGCGGCCCTGCTGCCCCACCGCTTGCGCAAGCCATTGGAGCGGCTGGGGGAAGAGGACCAGCACCGCGCGGAGGAAATCCGCCTGCGGTGCGGCAGGCCGGCGAGCCTGGTATTTCCGGAGGGGGAGCGTCCCTTTCCGGGCGGCGGGGACCTGGTGACAGCAGGGGATCTGTCCCTTGTGCTGGAGATTGCCACCCAGGCCTCCGCCCACACGGCGCTCTCCCAGGTAAAAAACGGCTTTTTTACGGTTCGGGACGGGCACCGGATCGGGATTTGCGGCAGCGCTGTGGTGAAAAACGGCGGGATTTACAACCTGCGGCAGATATCGTCACTGGCCATTCGGATTGCCCGTGAGGCAATCGGAGCTGCGGCGCCGGTTGCGGACAAGCTCCTGGAGCATGGGCGGCTGAGAAGCACCCTGATTCTCTCACCGCCCGGCTGGGGAAAGACCACACTGCTGCGGGACCTGATCCGTATGATATCGGATGGAGACGGCATGTCGCCCATGAGGGTAGGCGTGGCCGACGAGCGGGGAGAGCTGGCTGCGGTATGGGAGGGAAAGCCGCAGCTGAATGTGGGGGCCCTCACGGACGTGATGGACGGCTGCCCAAAGGCGGCCGGACTGCTGATGCTGCTCAGGGGAATGAACCCGCAGGTTCTCTGCGCGGATGAGATTACCGCGCCGGAGGACGCGGCGGCACTGGAGATGGCGGCCAACTGCGGCGTGGTGCTTCTGGCGACCGCCCATGCGGAGGGGAAAGAGGATCTGTATTCCAGACCGCTCTACCGGCGCCTGTTGGAAGGGAATACCTTCCAAAGACTGGTAAGCATCGAGCGCACACCGACCGGCCGCGCCTTTCGGGTGGAGAAGCTGGGGGAGAAGGCATGCTGAAGCTTTTGGGGCTGCTGCTGACCGCGGCCGGCGCAGCGGGCGTCGGGTTTTCCGCCGCAGCCGGGCTGAGCCGCCGGGTGCGCACACTGCGGGACCTGCTGGGGGCGCTGGAGCTGATGGAACGGGAGATCGCCTTTCAGCTCACGCCGATGGACGAGCTGTTTGCCCGGTTGGCCCAGCGGACTCCGGAGCCCGCCGGGGCGTTCTTCGCCCGCTGCCGCAGGGGACTGTCCAGCTTGGGAGAGCGATCTCTGTCCCAGATATGGCGGCAGGCGCTTACGGAGGTCTCCCTGGGGCTGGACGCCCAGACGCTGGATACCCTGGCCGGGTTGGGTGATTTGCTGGGCCGCTATGACGGAGAAGGACAAAAAGAGGCTCTGGAACAGGCCCGGCTCCAGCTGTGTCAGGATCTGCGGCGGGCGGAAGAGGACCAGGCACAGCGGGGGCACATGTACCGGGTGCTGGGACTGACCGCCGGGGCCTTTCTGGTGATCGTTTTGTTGTGAGGGAAGGGAAAGCAATATGGATGTGGATTTGATTTTCAAGATTGCGGCCATCGGTATTCTGGTATCTGTGCTCAACCAGGTGCTCTCCCGCTCCGGGCGGGACGAGCAGGCCACCATGACCACCTTGGCGGGCCTGGTGGTGGTGCTGATGATGGTGGTGCGGGAGATCAGCAGCCTATTTGAGCTGGTAAAAGACCTCTTTGGTCTGTAGCCATGGAGGATGCGCTGAAGATTTGCGCCATCGCCGTGGCAGCCGCGCTCTGCGCGGTGGTGGTAAAAAAACAGACTCCGGAAATCGGTATTGTCCTGACCCTGGTGGCCGGAGCCATCATTTTGGGCCTTTCTCTGGGGGCGGCGGAGCGGGTGCGCAGTCTGATGGATACGCTGGCGGATACCGCTGGCCTGTCGCCGGCAGTGCTTGCTCCAGTGATCAAGACAGCGGGCATTGCCATCGTGACCCGGATCGCCGCTGAGGTGTGCCGCGACGCAAAGGAGAGCGGCATGGCCTCCTTTGTGGAGACAGCGGGCGCCATGCTGGCGCTGGCCGTGTCCCTGCCCCTGCTGGAGGCGGTGCTGCGCACCATTACCGGATTCCTGTAAGGCGGAAGAGAGGAGTACAAATGAAACGGATCGTTGCGCTGGCGGCAGCACTCCTGCTATGCGCTGGCTTTGGCACAGCCTCTGCGTCACAGGTGGTGTCCGCCCAGTCGGAGGCGTTGGATTTAAGCGGACTGCAGGAGGCTGCGGGCGGGGTGCTGCCAGATGCGGATATCGAGACCGGGATCAGCCTGGATGAGGGGATTGCGACGATCCTGGACACGGGCAGCGAACAGCTGCCCGGCGTGTTCCGGAAGGCGCTGCGCAGCGGCGTGCTGCTTTTGGCCGTGGTGCTGCTCTGCGCCCTGGCCGAAGGGCTCTACGCAGGCTCCGGCGGAAGTCAGGCGGTGGATGTGATCTCTGTCGTGGGCGCGCTGGCTATTACGGCGCTGGCGGCTGCGGACACCCACTCCCTCATCGGACTGGGCCGGGAGGCGTTGGACCGCATGAGCGGATTTTCCAAGGTGCTGTTGCCCACAATTACGGCGGCCGCCGCCGCCAGCGGATCGCCCGGCGGAGCGGCGGCCCGGCAGGTGGCCACGATGCTCTTTTCGGATGTGCTCATGACCCTGATCACCAGCCTTCTGCTGCCTCTGGTCTACGCCTATATCGCCGCCTCAGCGGCCTATGCCGCCGTGGGGAACGAGGGGCTGAAACGGATCGGCGGCACACTGAAATGGGTTGTGACCTCGGTGTTGACAACCGTGCTTCTGCTCTTTGTGGGGTATCTGACGGTGAGCGGGGTCATCGCGGGCACGGCGGACGCGGCCACCATCAAGGCGGCGAAATTCACCATGTCCAGCATGGTGCCTGTGGTAGGCGGCATCCTGTCCGACGCGGCGGAGACGGTGCTGGCCGGGGCTGGAATTCTGCGCAACGCTGTAGGTGTATTCGGCATGCTGGCGGTGCTGTGCATGTGCGTTGCACCCTTCCTGCAGCTGGGGATTCACTACCTGGCCTATAAAATAACCGCAGCCCTGAGCGCGACCGTATCCGCCGGGCGGATCGCCGGGCTGATTGATGCCATCAGCTCCGCCTTTGGGCTGGTATTGGGAATGACAGGTGCCAGCGCGCTGCTGCTGCTGGTGTCCATGGTGTCCGCCATTACGGCGGTTACGGGGTAAGGCTATGCTGGAATTGATCCGAAGTTGGCTGATTGGCATCACCTGTGCCGCAATGATTGTGGCGCTGGCCGAGGGACTGACGCCGCCAGGCGCTATTCGAAAGGTGGGAAAGCTGACCGGAGGGCTGGTGCTGCTGCTGGCGATTCTCCAGCCGATACTGGGGCTGGACGGCGCGGCGTTGACCCGCTCGCTGACCGAATACCGGCTGGATCTGAGCGCGTACAGTGACTCGCTGGAGGAGGAAAACGGGGAATTGATGAAAGAAATCATAGCCGAGCAGTCGGCCGCATATATTGTGGACAAGGCGGCGGAGCTGGGAATTTCCTGTCAGGTCACGGTGGAGACGGTGCAGGATGGGGATTACCCGGTCCCGGAGACGGTTACGGTCATTGGTGAGCTGGACATGGCGCAGCAGGAAGCGCTGAAGCGGCAGATTGAAACGGATTTTGCCATACCGGCGCAGCGTCAGTATTACAAAAGCGGAGGAGAGGGCAAGGGATGAGCAGGGAAGCATTGGGCGTCTGGGGAGCACGTCTGAAAACAATCTGGTCGAAATATAAATTTGTACTGCTGGTCATCCTGGCTGGAATCGTGCTTCTGGCCATCCCGTCTTTTGGAGACCAGGTGCAGGAGACAACTCCAGCGGCTGTGGAAACAGTGGACGATTTCAGCGTGGAGACCATGGAAAGCAGACTGGCGGAGGCGCTGTCCCAGATTGAGGGTGCGGGGGAAGTACGGGTTGTTCTGACAGTAAAGAGCGGCGCCCGCCGCATTCTGGCCCAGGATGGAAAGACCACGCAGAAGGACGGACAGGTGGATTCCACGATCAGTACGGTGATCATTTCCAACGGAGACCGCAGCGAAGAGACCGTAGCCCTCCAGCAGCTTTCGCCGCAATATCAGGGTGCGCTTGTGGTATGCTCTGGCGGGGATGACCCGGCGGTGCGCCTGTGTTTGTCGGATGCGGTCTCTGCCCTGACCGGGCTGGGAGCGGACAAAATATCAATCTGTAAAGGAAAGTGAGGACAAGAAGATGAAGGTATGGAAACGGAACGCGGTGGTGGCGGCAATCGTGCTTTTCGTATGTGCGGCTGTCTACCTAAACTGGTCCTATCAAAAGGACGGGGATACAGCGGATGTGGGGAAGACGCTGGGCCAGGCGACCCTGGTAGGGGGTCAGAGCAGCGATCCGCTGGTCAGTACAACGCCTGCGGCCAGTCCGGATGCCACCGCGTCTCCCGCTCCGGAGGCGCAACAGAAAAGCGGCTATTTTGCATCTGCCCGGCTGAATCGGGAGCAGGCCAGGGACAGTGCGCTCTCCCTGCTGCAGGAGGCGGCCAGCGGTGAGAATGCGGATGAGGCCATGAAGGAGGAGCTGGGCCTGGCCATCCAAACGCTGGCCGATTTCACCGTTTCTGAGGCCCAGATCGAAAATCTGGTCACGGCAAAGGGATATGCCGACTGTGTAGCCTTTATCGGAGACGACAGCATCAGCGTGGTGGTGGCTGCGGCTGAGGGGGAATTGGGCGAAGCGGATATTGCCAAGATTACGGAGATCGTGACCGGAGAGACCGGCTATCCGGCCAGCCAGATTAAAATTATTCCCACACAGGAGTAATCAAAAGAGGGAGACCCGTTCGTTCGGGCCTCCCTCTTTTGGAGACGAAATCTAGGTTTCCCTGCCGCTTCCGAGCGGGAGTCTGCGCTTCCAAAGGCCGGAGAAATACATCAGAAGGGAAAGGACAGCGCCGCTGACCCAGCCAATACCCCAGGCCAGGCCGATTCCCGCAGCGCCCAGGGGTTTTATGAGCAAAGCCACAAAAAGCACGCGAAGCGCCAGATCGGTAAAGGTTGAGCTCATAAACAATCCCATGGCGGCCGCTCCGCGGATCACTCCGTCTGTGATGACCTTGGCGGCTACGGCGAAGTAGAAGGGCGAGAGAAAGCGCAGGATGAGTATGGCGGTCTCCATTGAGGTCTGGCTCGCGTCGGAGGAGAGAAAAAGGCCGACACACAGTCTGCCGCCCAGGCAATAGGCGGCCACGAAGGGCACACAGAGCAGGATTCCCAGCTGCACTGCGCCGCGCAGGCCCTGGCGTACCCGGTCCAACCGCTCCGCGCCGATGTTTTGGGCGGAATAGGCGGACAGGCCGTTCCCTACCGCCATATAGCAGGATACGGCGATATTGTTCAGCCTCGTGGCTGCTGTAAAGCCGGCGATGACGCTCTCTCCATAGGCGTTGACGATACCCTGGATCATGATGTTGCCGAGAGAGACAAAGAGCTGCTGCAGAACGCTGGGGACAGCCACCAGAAAAAGGCGTCGGAACAGGGGCGGGGAAAAGCGCTCATAGGGTCCCTCCGCAGGCATGGCGCGCAGCCGGCGCAGCAGTGTGCTGACGGCCAGTACGCAGCTAAGTCCCTGGCACAGAAATGTGGCCCAGGCCACACCGGCGACGCCCATGTTAAAAGCGGTGACAAAAAGAATGTCCACTCCAATGTTGGACAGGGAGGAAAACGCAAGAAAATAAAAGGGGGATTTGGAATCGCCCAGAGCGGAGAAAATACCGGTGGCCACGTTATAGAAAAAGACAAAGGGCATGCCTGCGGTATAAATGCGAAGATAGAGCAGTGTGCTGCCAAAAATAGCTTCCGGCGTCTGAATCAGTTGGAGCAGCGGTTCCAGAGAGAAAAAGCCAAACAGCATCAGCAGGCCGCACATCACGCCAAAGGAGAGAAATGCCGTACTGACGGCCGATTTTACGCCACGGATGTCTTTGGCGCCGAACAGCTGCGAAATAATCACGGAGCAGCCGATGTTGCAGCCGAAGGCAAAGGCGGTATAGATCAGAATAATTTCCGAGGCGTTGCCCACGGCGGCCAGCGCCTGTTCGCTGATAAAGCGGCCGGCCACCACACTGTCCGCCAAATTATAAAGCTGCTGAAAAAGAACACTTCCCAGCAGAGGAAGCGTATAGAGCCAGAGCACTTTTTTGGGTGATCCGACGGTCAGATCTCGATTCACCAGGTCATCCCTCCCGAATTTTGTATTTTAGCACCGTGATCGCCTGAATACAACTATTTTCTGCACGGGGAAAAGAGAGGGAAAAGAGAAGAGCTGAGCGGTCCGAAAAATTAGTTGTAATTTCCGGCGGTTGTGGTACAATAGCCTTACGCAGTGAGCACAGGCGGAATTGCAGCTGCGCCTGTGGCGCAATGGCAAAGACTGAAGCAGAAGGAGCGTGAGGGCAATGGCCGACGCAAAGGAGTACATCTCCCGCCCAGATGAGCTGGGAAACATCCATATATCGGAAGAGGTGCTGGCGGTAATCGCCGCCGCCGCCGCCCTGGAGGTAGAAGGAGTTGGTGGGCTCTCCGCCAATCTGGGTACCGATCTGGCCGAGCTGCTGGGTAAAAAGAACCTGGCGAAGGGTATCCACGTTGCCGTACAGGAGGAAAGCGTCCGGGTAGACGTATCCATTCTGGTCAAATATGGGTATACGATTATGGATGTGGCCAAAGAAGTTCAAAATGCAGTATATAACGCGATTGAAAATACCAGCGGCTTGAACGTGGAAAGCGTAAATGTCCATGTGGCAGGGGTGGCTTTTGTGCGTGAGGGCGGTAAGCTTTCGTAAATCATTCGACGTGGCGGGGTGGGACAGCAGGTCTCATCCCGCTCTTTTTGTCGTGTAAATGGAATTTACTCTTTCTTTTTTATACAGGACTGTTGTATAATACGATTATCTATGAATATCAGCTGCGGGCAGAAGCCCGCCTTGGAGGAAATCACATGACCAGAACTGCCGCCCGGGAGATTGCCGTCCACTTCGCCTTCGAACTGGGTTTTACCAATCAGACTGCACAGGAGCTGCTGGACCAGGCGCTTACCCGCAGCACCTTTGAGCAGATTGGGGAAGAGGAACCCCTTTACGCCGAGTATCCCAATGAGGCACAGCGCACCTATATCTGCACACTGGTGAAGGGCGTGTATGAGCACAGCCCGGAGCTGGATGACTGCATTGCAAAGTATGCCATCGGCTGGAATTTTTCCCGGCTCAACCGGGTCGCCATTGCCATTATGAGGGTGGCAATGTATGAGATCCTGTATATGCAGGATATTCCGAACGCCGCCGCCATCAATGAGGCGGTGGCCCTGACCAAGCATTACGAGACGGACGAGGTGGCCTCCTTTGTCAATGGCATTCTGGGCTCCTTTGTCCGCAACGAGTGCCCGCCTGATCCGGTGCATCCCAGGCCGGAGGCACAGAACTGAAATGCGCGTACTGGGGATTGACACGAGCAACTATACCACCTCCGCGGCGGTGTTTGACGGGGTAGAGGGTGAAAATACCGGCCGCCTGCTGGAGGTACGCCCCGGGGAATTAGGGCTTCGCCAGTCAGATGCGCTGTTTCAGCACGTGAAGCAGCTGCCTGGCTGTTTTGCTCAGCTCCACCAGGCCGGCTGGCTGGATGGTCTGGCCGCCGTAGGTGCCAGCACCCGACCCCGCGCGGTGGAGGACTCTTATATGCCCTGCTTTTTGGCGGGGGAGAGCCAGGGGCGCGTATTGGCAGATGTGCTGGGCGTACCATTTTGCCCGGTGTCCCACCAGCAGGGGCACATCGCCGCCGCCGCCTGGTCGGCAGGCCGGCTGGAACTGCTGGATGCGCCGATGCTGGCTTGGCATCTGTCCGGCGGCACCACCGAGCTGCTCTATGTAGAGCCGGATGGGAGCAATGTGAGGGCCGAGCGGATCGGCGGCACCAGCGACATCTCCGCCGGGCAGCTCATTGACCGTACCGGCGTGCTTCTGAGTCTGGACTTTCCGGCGGGAAGGGCCCTGGACGAGCTGGCAATGCGAGGAGCGCCCTGTAAAGGGTATCCGGTCAAGTGCAGCGAACTGACCTTCTCCCTGTCTGGAATGGAAAATCAGGTAAAGGCGAGGGCGGCCCAGGGGGAACCCCGGGAGAATGTGGCCCGGTTCGCGCTGGAGACAGTCGTGCGGACCGTATGCCGCGTGACAGCTGCTGCGTTGGAGCGCTTTCCGGGCCTGCCGGTGCTGTGTTCGGGTGGGGTGGCAGCCAACCGCCTGCTGCGGGAACGGCTGCACCATGCGGTGTTTGCTCAGCCCGGGTATTCCACGGATAACGCCATGGGCGTGGCGGTTTTAACCTGGAGGCAGTTGAGAGAGGCGGGGAAGTGTTGATCGGACAAGAGCAGATTTACAGTGTCTCCCAGGTAAACCAGTATATTAAGGGCCTGCTGGACCGTGATCGGGTGCTGGCCGGCCTTTTTGTGCGGGGAGAGATCTCCAACTACAAGGTCTATCCCTCAGGGCACCATTATTTCTCCCTGAAGGACGAGTCGGGGGCTATTCGGTGCGTCATGTTCCGGCGGGAGGCCATGGGGCTGCGCTTTCGCCCAGAGAACGGCATGAAGGTGATTGCCTTCGGTCGGGTGGCGGTGTTTCCACGGGATGGGCAGTACCAGCTCTATTGCGGGGAACTCACCCCCGACGGGGTGGGGGACCTGCATGTGGCTTTTGAGCAGCTGAAGTCCAAGCTGTACCAAGAGGGCCTTTTTGACCCGACCCATAAAAAGCCCCTGCCGCGTTTTCCGGGGCGGATCGCCCTGATTACCTCCTCTGCGGGCGCTGCGGTGCGGGACATGATCCGTATTCTGGGGGCCCGCTGGCCTATGGCGCAGGTCCTGGTTCTGCCGGTCCGGGTACAGGGGACGGAGGCTCCCGGCGAGCTGTGCGCCGCCATCGCCTGGGCCAACCGCTATCAGGTGGCTGATTTGATCATTACCGGCCGGGGCGGCGGCTCCATGGAGGACTTGTGGGCCTTCAATGATGAGCAGGTGGCCCGGACCATCTATGCCTCGCATATCCCGGTGATTTCAGCCGTGGGACATGAACCGGATGTAACCATAGCGGATTTTGTGGCCGATCTGCGGGCGGCTACGCCTTCCAATGCAGCGGAGTTGGCGGTTCCGGATCAAAATGAGCTCTATGCTCAGCTGGAACAGCTGGGGCGGCGGCTGGGGAAGGCGATATCCCACCGGCTTGAGGGCGCACGGGCGGAGCTGGCGCGCGCTGAGGACTGCCGCGCCCTGCGCAGCCCCCTGCGCTATCTGGATGAGAAGCGTCAGTTGTTGGACTATCAGCAGACCCGTCTGGCCCATGGCCTGTCCGCCTCTGTGGGTCGGGAGCGGGAGCATTTTGCCCGCCTGGCCGCCGCGCTGGACGCAATGAGCCCGTTGAAGGTGCTCAGCCGCGGGTACGCAATCCCGCGCAGAGAGGACGGAGCGGTGGTCCGTTCCGTGAGGGAGGCCGCAGCTGGAGACCGGCTGGAGCTGCAGCTGTCAGACGGAAAGCTGGACTGTGAAGTGCAGTGAGCACGTAGAAAAGACGGCGGTCCTGAGAAAGGATGTTAGTATATGGCAGAGAAGAAGTGGAGCTTTGAGCAGGCAATGGCCCGTCTGGAAGAGATTGTGCGTCAGCTGGAGCAGGGGGACGCCCCCCTGGATCAGGCTCTGGCGCTTTTTGAAGAGGGGACCGGCCTGATAAAAAAATGCTCCGGCATGCTCGACAAGGCGGAGCAGAAGGTGAGCAAGCTGTTGGCCGGACCGGACGGCGCGCCGGAGGAACAGCCCATGGAGGGAGAGATTTGACCATGACCTGTGCGCAGAGACTGCAGGGCCACCGTGAGCGGGTGGAGGCTTGGCTGAAAAACTGTTTTGACGGACGGGAGCCCAGGGGGGATCTCTATGACGCCATGCGGTATAGTCTGCTGGCTGGTGGAAAACGGATCCGTCCCGTGCTGTTAATGGAGGTCTGCCGCATGTGCGGCGGAGCGCCGGAGCAGGCGTTGCCCCTTGCAGGGGCGATTGAAATGGTGCATACCTATTCCCTGATCCATGACGACCTTCCCTGTATGGACGACGACGATCTGCGCCGGGGCCGCCCCACCAATCACAAGGTATACGGCGAGGCCACCGCGGTGCTGGCGGGCGATGCTCTGCTGACTGCTGCCTTTGAGACCGTACTGGCGCGGGAGACCGATCTGCCTGCCCAGCGGGTGCTGGAGGCCGCCGACTGCCTAGGGCGCGCAGCCGGAGCCAGAGGTATGGTGGGCGGACAGATTTTGGATATGGCGGGCGAGGGCCATGCCTTGGGCTTAGCTGAAATAGAAGAGCTGCAGCGGCTCAAAACAGGCGCGCTGATTATGGCGGCGGCGGAGATGGGATGCATTGCGGCGGGCGGCACGGAGCTGCAGCGCGCTGCAGTGCGCCATTATGCGGAGCGTCTGGGACTGGCGTTCCAGGTGCGGGACGATATCCTGGATGTGATCGGGGACGAGGCGACGCTAGGAAAGTCCGTGGGCTCGGATGTGAAAAGTGAAAAAAGCACGTTTGTCACGCTGAAGGGGCTGGACGCCTGCCGCACACTGGTGGAGCAGCTGACCGAAGAAGCAAAGCAGGCGCTTTCCGTCTTCGGCGCGGAGGCTGATGCCCTGTGCTGGCTGGCGGATTCTCTCTCCCAACGGGAGAGTTAGAGCCACAGAAGGAGTTTTCGCAATGAAAAATGCGGTTGAGTTTCTCACTGGAAATCTGATTCTGAATCTGTCAATTGTGGCTTGGGCACTGGCGCAGATTATTAAATTTGTGGTCACATTGGTCACAAAGCGTAAGCTGGACTTTCGCCACATGTTTTCTAGCGGTGGGATGCCCAGCTCTCATTCATCTTTTGTCAGCGCCTGTGCCTCGTCCATGGGATATATGTATGGATGGACCTCGCCCCACTTTACGCTGGCTGCGGTAGTGGCAATTGTAGTCATGTATGATGCGGCCAATGTACGCCATGCGGCGGGGGAGCAGGCCAAAATTCTGAATTATATTATGGACCATTGGACGGAAATGAAGCCTGCGCTTTTCGGAAAAGAATTAAAGGAGCTTCTGGGACATACCCCTTTGCAGGTGTTTGCGGGGTGTCTCCTGGGAATCTGTGTAGGACTTTTAGGCGCGTGGCGCTTTGCATAAAAAACCGGCCGGATGCCGGGAGGTGTTTTCCATTCTGAATTTAGATGAATTCAATGATGATCTCAGCGCCCTGAGTGACGGGGAAGCGGCAGAGCTGTGCCAGCTGCTGCGGGCGCGGCTGATTGATACGGTCTCCCATACTGGCGGCCACTTGGCCTCAAGCTTGGGTGCGGTGGAGATGATTGTAGCCATTCACCGGGTTTTTCAAACAGGGCAGGACCGCTTGGTATTCGATGTGGGCCACCAGTGTTATGCTCATAAGATCCTCACCGGGCGAAACCAGGCGATGGAAACGCTGCGCACCTTTGGCGGGATCGCTGGGTTTCCAAAGCCCTCTGAGAGCGTGTGTGACGCCTTTGTGGCGGGGCATGCGTCCAACTCGGTTTCTGTGGCGATTGGAATGGCAAGGGCAAGAACTTTACAGCATCAGAATTACCATGTGCTGGCACTGCTGGGAGATGGAGCGCTTTCCGGCGGGTTGGCCTATGAAGGTCTCTCCGATGCAGGGGACAGCAAGGAGCCACTGATCGTCATTTTGAACGACAACGGCATGTCCATCACAAAAAGTGTTGGCGGCGTCGCTGACCATCTCGCGCGGCAGAGGCTGAAGCCTCAATATCTGCGCTTTAAAAAAGCCTATCATAAGGTTTTAAATATTCTGCCCTTGGGAGGATACTTATACCGATTCAACCACAAGGTAAAGACCGCAATCAAAGAGTCTCTGCTTCCCTGTAGCATGTTCGAAGATATGGGCTTTACCTATTTGGGACCGGTGGATGGCCACGACGTAAAGGGGCTGACCCGGCTGTTGGGATATGCCAAGGAACTAAATGGCCCTGTATTGCTCCATGTAAGGACTATAAAGGGAAAGGGATATACGCCTGCAGAGCGCAATCCAGATCAATTCCACGGAGTCGGACGCTTCTGTGTGGAGACGGGGGAGCCGCTCAAGTCCTCTGGAGAAAACTTTTCTTCTGTCTTTGGTCAAACGCTCTGCCAAATGGCGGAGAAGGATAAACGGATTTGTGCCATTACAGCGGCCATGCAGGGCGGGACCGGTCTGAACGGTTTTGCCCACCAGTTCCCGGAGCGTTTTTTTGACGTTGGGATTGCGGAGGGACATGCGGTGGCTATGGCGGCTGGTATGGCAAAACAGGGGATGCGCCCTGTATTTGCAGTCTACTCGACTTTTTTGCAGAGGGCGTATGACATGCTCATTCATGACATCGCGCTTCAGCAGCTCCATGTAGTGCTTGCCGTGGATCGGGCGGGATTGGTCGGAGAAGATGGAGAGACCCATCACGGCGTATTTGACGCGGCGTTTTTGGACACCATTCCTGGAATGACGGTGCTCTGTCCCAGCAGCTTTGCGGAGATGCGCTCCATGATGGCCTATGCGATTGAACAGGTGAAAGGGCCGGTGGCGCTGCGCTATCCGCGCGGCGGAGAGGGAGCTTATCAGGCGGACTCCGGATGTGCGAAAAGCGTGGTTCTGCGCGCGGGAAGCCGGATTACGCTGGTGGGATATGGAATCTTGATCAACGAACTCATGGGGTGCGCCAGACGACTGGATGAGGCGGGGATTCAGGCGGAAGTGATAAAGCTAAACTGCATTACGCCTGTTGATTTAACGCTTGTTGCAGCGTCGGTCGAAAAAACAGGACGCCTGCTGATCGCAGAGGACAGCGCGGCCGGCGGCTGTGTGGGTCAGCGGATTGCCTCCGGTCTGCTGGAGCAGGGGGTTTGTCCAAAGCGCATGGCGCTGGTGAATACCGGGAATGCTTTTGTGACGCATGGCTCGGTTCCACAGCTGTGGCGGCAGTGCGGGCTGGACGGAGAGAGTTTATATCATAAGGCTTTGGAGGTCTGTGGCCATGGCGGTGACGAAGAAAAGGCTTGATATCCTGCTGGTAGAGCGTGGAATGGCGGAAAGCCGACAGCGGGCTCAGGCGGTCATCATGAGCGGCCAGGTCTATGTAAGGGGTCAGAAGGTGGATAAGGCCGGTACGCCGGTGGAGGAGAACGACCCCATTGAGGTAAAGGGCCAGACGCTGGCATACGTGAGCCGTGGGGGGCTCAAGCTGGAGAAAGCCCTGAAGGTATTCCGGGGGATTGATCTAAAGGGAGTTCACGCTATAGACGCGGGGGCCTCTACTGGGGGATTCACAGACTGTATGCTGCAAAACGGTGCGGAAAAAGTGTATGCGGTGGATGTGGGATACGGCCAATTGGCCTGGAGTCTGCGCAGCGATCCCCGCGTCGTGTGCATGGAGCGCACCAACGTGCGTTATCTTACGGCGGAGCAGATTGCAGAGCCGCTGGACTTCGGCACGGTGGATGTCTCCTTTATCTCCCTGAAGCTTATCCTGCCGGCGCTGCGGGGCATCCTCAGACCGGGGGGCCAGGTCGTGTGTCTGGTGAAGCCTCAATTTGAGGCCGGAAGGGAAAAGGTGGGCAAAAAAGGCGTTGTCCGGGACCCGGCGGTCCACCTGGAAGTGCTGGAACGGTTTCTGGAGCATGCCAAAGAGGCGGATTTCTCTGTAAAGGAAATGACCTTTTCGCCAATACGAGGGCCGGAAGGGAATATTGAGTATTTGGGCCACTTGACGGCAGGCGCAGGGGAGACCTGGAAGGGAGACCTCGAGGCCCTGGTGAAAGAATCACACCGGGAGCTGGAGGGAGGTGTGCAATGAAAGTAGTGCTGTGTCCAAACCCATACCGGGACCGCGGACTGAAGGCGGCACGGTCTGCGGAACGGATTTTGAAGAATGCCGGCGTAGAGAGCGTCATGTGTCTGCCCTTTGCCGTGGAGGGGAATGGCGTCGACCTGCCGAAGCAGGTGGAGCTCAAGGATACCAGAACCGAGCTGAAACATGCGGATATGCTGATCTGCTTTGGCGGCGATGGGACTATCCTGCATGCGGCCAAGGATGCCAGCGTGTGCGGTGTGCCGATTCTGGGAGTCAATTTAGGAACCATGGGATTTATGGCGGAACTGGAGCAGAGTGAATTATCTCTCCTTTCGAAAATCGCAGTGGGGAAATATACGATAGAGCCCCGCGTAATGATCGATGTGTCGGTTCTGCGAGATGGGAAATCCGTGTTTTCTGAGTTGGCGTTTAACGACGCGGCGATTACAAAGGGCGCGGTGGCGCGTATGGTGGAATTGGAAATCTACGGAGATCATGTGCAGATCGCCAGCTTTTCTGCCGATGGAGTGGTGATCTGTACGCCGACCGGATCGACCGCCTATTCCATGTCAGCGGGCGGCCCGATTGTGGAGCCGACGGCAGAAAACATCATTGTCACGCCCATCTGCCCACACGCGCTCTCCGCCCGGTCCTTTGTGCTGGGGAGTGAGCGGCAGGTGGCTGTACGTCTGAAGCGGAGCAGCCGGAGGACGGCCTATTTATCGGTGGATGGGGGCCGGGCCTTTCATCTGACCGGCAGAGATACCGTGGAGCTTAAGATGTCGAAGGTTAAGACGAATTTGGTCCGGCTCATGGACCGTAGCTTCTATCAAATCCTCAACCAAAAACTCGGGAGGTCGTAAGGAATGAAAGCAAAGCGCCAGCAGGAGATTCTGCGCATTATCGAGGAGCAGGATGTAGAGACCCAGGATCAGCTGCTCAGCGAACTCCGAGCCAAGGGAATGCAGGCCACTCAGGCGACGATTTCCCGGGATATTAAAGAGCTGCATCTGGTCAAAGAGCTGACCGGCTATGGCACCTATCGGTATACGGTATCAGAGCGAAAGGCTTCGCTGAATTCAGCCGGGCGGCTGCGCACGATCTTTAAAGAGGGCGTGACCTCCTTTGATGTGGCACAGAACATTGTGGTTCTGAAGACCATGCCCGGACTTGCCTCTGCGGCCTGCGCGGCCATCGACGGCATGGAGATTTCTGATCTGGTGGGCAGTCTGGCGGGAGATGATACCGCGATCCTCATTATGCGGACCAATGAGTCCGCCCAGAATTTCTGCAATGAAATTCATAAGATGATGAAATAAGAAACCCTGAGAGGAAATTTTGCCCGGCTGGAGGTGGGGATATGCTCTCTTTGCTCCATATTGAGAATATTGCGGTCATCGAGTCGGCAGACATTCAGTTTGACAAAGGCTTTAATGCGCTGACCGGTGAGACAGGCGCAGGAAAGTCGATCGTGGTGGACGCCATTGGCGCCATTATCGGGGAACGTACCAGCCGGGATTTAATCCGTACCGGGGCCAAATCTGCCATGGTGAGTGCCGTTTTTACCCAATTGCCTGCCCTGAGCTGGTTTGCAGAGAACGGCCTTGGGCCGGATGAGGATGGAAATTTGCTGCTGCAGAGGGAGATCCAGCCGGACGGCAAAAACATCTGCCGTCTGAACGGCAGACTGCTCACCGTCTCTCAGCTGCGGGCGCTGGGACGGCAGCTGCTCAATATTCACGGCCAGCACGACGGCCAGCAACTGCTGGATGAGCGCTGCCATCTGTCCTATTTGGACCGGTTTGGAGGCATGGAGTCCCTGCTGGCCGCCTATCAGGAGGCCTATCAGGAGTTTCAGCGGATACTGCGGGAACGAAATGCGCTGGAGATGGATGAGGCAGAGAAATCACGGCGTATCGACAGCCTGACCTTCCAGATCGGCGAGCTGGAGCGCGCCCATCTCCAGCCGGGGGAAGACGAGGCCCTTACGGACCGGCGAAACCTGCTGCGCAATGCGGGAAAGCTGATCGAGGCAGTGGAGGGGGCCCACGCCGCCTGCTGGGGGGATGAGGATCGGGACGGTGCGGTGTCCCTGCTGATGGAGGCCGAGCGCACCCTTTCTTCCGCCGCATCCATGAGTCCGCAGGTGTCTGCGCTTCTGGAGCAGCTGACCGAGCTGCGCTGTGCCGCCGACGATGTGGCGGAGCAGGTGCGGGATTTGCGGGACAGCTTTGACTTTGAACCGGGAGAGCTGGATGAGATTGAGGGGCGGCTGGACGTGCTCTACCGGCTGAAAAAAAAGTACGGCCCTACTGTGGAGGAAATGCTGGATTATCTGGAGCGGAGCAAAAAAGAGCTGGATGAAATTCAATTTTCCAGCGACACGATTGCCCGCCTGGAAAAAGAGCAGGCCAAAGCGCTCCAGCTGGCCAGAGAGAGGGCACAGGCTCTTTCGGAGGCCAGAAGGGCAGCGGGAGATGCGCTGCAGCAGCGCATCCAAAGCGAGCTCAAGCAGCTGGATATGCCAAAGGTGCGCTTTCAGGCGGAGTTCCAGCCCAAAGGCGGGGAATATGCGCTGGATGAGACCGGTATGGATGAGGTTCAGTTCCTGATGTCCGCGAATGTAGGGGAGGACTTAAAACCCATTCAGAAGATTGCCTCCGGCGGCGAGTTGGCCCGCATCATGCTGGCCCTGAAAAATGTGCTGGCGGAGAATGACGACGTGACCACCCTGGTGTTTGACGAGGTGGATACCGGCGTATCCGGCCGGGCGGCCCAAAAGGTGGCGGAAAAACTGGCCGGCGTGGCCCGTACCAAGCAGGTGCTGTGCGTCACCCACTTGCCTCAGCTGGCCGCCATGGCGGATGTACATTTCTCAGTGGAAAAAGGGGAGCGCAAGGGAAGAACCTTTACAGAGGTGGAGCGGCTCTCCCGGGAGCGGCGCAAGGAAGAGCTGGCCCGGCTGACCGGCGGAGCCAGCATCACCCAGGCTCTTCTGGATGGAGCCGAAGAGCTGCTGGCGGGCGCAGAGCGGTATAAAAAGGAAATGGAACGATCCTGACCCTGCGGAGGGAGAAGTGTGATGACGGGCTTTTGGATATTTATGCTGCTGATGACGCTGCTCATCCCGCTGACCATGCTGGGCTTTGGGATCGTCTTCCGCAGGTGGGCGCCCCGGGAGATCAACGGGGTTTTCGGTTATCGGACGCGCCGGTCCATGAAAAACCGGGAGACCTGGGCCTTTGCCCACGCCTGCTGCGGCAGGTGGTGGAGGAGGGCGGGGGCCCTGATGCTGCCGCTTACCCTTGGGGCGATGCTCTTCTGCCTCGGACGGGGCGTTTCCTTCATTGGCATCTACAGCATGGCGGTGCTGGCGGTCCAGACCGCGGTGATGATCGGCAGCATCTTTCCCGTAGAGGCCGCCCTCAGGCGGACCTTCGACGAAAACGGCAGGCGGAGATTTTGAGGAGGAGCCCTTGACAAACCCGCAGCCGGATATTATAATGCACCTCGATATGACACTGCGATGAAAGGGAAGAGTAACCGGCCTGTGCCTGCACAGAGAGCCCCCGTTTGGGTGTAAGGGGGAGAGAGCAAGCCGGCGAATACCCCCAGGAGCAGCCGCCCGAACCGCCGATGGCGCAGTAGGGCTGTGTCGGGCGCGCCCGTTACAGCGCCGGAGTGTGTCGGCACTCCCAAAGCCATGGGTCGTGAGAGCCATGGGAACCAGAGGTGGTACCGCGTATCAACGCCCTCTGTCCCTAGGGACAGAGGGCGTTTTTGCAAGCAATCTGCAGAGGGAAAGGAAGATTACCGTGACGAGAGAAGAGCGAAAAGAGGCGGCTGTGGGATACCATGCCCAAGGCTATAATTGCTGCCAGAGTGTGCTGCTCGCCTGCCGCGACCTAACTGGAATGGATGAGGGGATGGCGGTGGCTTTGGGATATGGCTTTGGAAGCGGTATGCACTGCGGCGAGGTATGCGGGGCGGCGACCGGCGGGTTGATGGCCATCGGCGCTTGCATGCCGGAGGGGAGCCTCCAGATCAACAAGCCCAGGGCCCGGGCAGCAGCCCAGGAGTTCGAGGGGCAATTCCGGGAACAGTTTGGTACGCTGCTCTGCCGCGAGATCCTGCGCAGCAACGGAAAACGGATCTGTGATGCCTGTATTTCCAGCGGGGTGGACGGGGTTGAACAGATTGCAGAAAGAGTAAAACGAGGAGACGAGTAAAGATGACGGTTTACGAGGAATTAAAGGCCAGAGGGCTGATTGCCCAGGTTACCAATGAGGAAGAGATATCCAGGATGATTAATGAGGGCAAGGCGGTATTCTATATCGGCTTTGACCCCACGGCAGATTCCCTTCATGTGGGCCACTTCATGGCTCTGTGTCTGATGAAGCGCCTGCAGATGGCGGGCAACCGGCCGATTGCCTTGATCGGAGGCGGCACCGGCATGGTGGGGGATCCCTCCGGCCGCTCTGATATGCGCCAGATGATGACACCCGAGACCATTCAGCATAACTGTGACTGTTTTAAAAAGCAGATGGAGCGTTTTATCGAATTTGGGGACGGCAAGGCGATGATGCTCAATAACGCGGACTGGCTCCTCAAGCTCAACTATGTGGAGTTGCTTCGTGAGGTGGGCGCCTGCTTTTCCGTGAATAACATGCTGCGGGCGGAGTGCTATAAGCAGCGCATGGAGAAGGGCCTGAGCTTCCTGGAGTTCAACTATATGATCATGCAGTCCTACGATTTTTACCACATGTTCCAGCACTACGGCTGCAACATGCAGTTTGGCGGAGATGATCAGTGGTCCAATATGCTGGGCGGCACCGAACTCATCCGCCGCAAGCTGGGCAAGGACGCCCATGCCATGACGATCACCCTGCTGCTCAATTCCGAAGGGAAAAAGATGGGCAAGACCCAATCGGGCGCCGTGTGGCTGGACCCCAACAAGACCTCGCCTTATGAGTTTTATCAGTACTGGCGCAATGTGGGCGACGCTGACGTGCTGAAATGCCTGAGGATGCTCACCTTCCTGCCTCTGGAGCAGATCGACGAGATGGATCACTGGGAGGGGGCACAGCTGAACACGGCTAAGGAGATTTTGGCTTTTGAACTGACCAAGCTGGTCCATGGAGAAAGGGAGGCGGTCAAGGCGCAGGAGGCCGCACGCGCCCTCTTTTCACAGGGCGGTGACCGCTCCAATATGCCTGCCACCGCCCTGGAGGCCTCCGATCTGACGGATGGCGCCATCGGAGTGCTGGATCTGATGCTGAAGTGCGGACTGGTGCCCTCGAAGAAGGAGGCCCGCCGTCTGATTGAGCAGGGCGGCGTGGAACTGAATGGAGAAAAGGTCACTGAAGTGAGCACGGCAATCGCTGCCGACGCGCTTTCAGGGGAAGGGATCATCATCAAAAAAGGGAAAAAGGTATTTCACCGGGCATACTTGGTATAACGGAAGAGGGACGGCATCATTGGTATGTCGTCCCTTTTTGTACAAAAAGCTGTTGGAAATTCTTAATATAGTCTTAAAGGAATCGGTCAGAGTTTTCGTTGCGGAATGGACTGTGCTATGGTAAAATGACTTTGGATAAAGGGTGAAGAGCGGAATCAGGGAAATGTGCTTCTGCGGGGTGCCATGAGCAGCTGCCGCACAGAGAGGAGACCTTTTGGTGGACAGTGACAAAGACAAGAAACAGCAAAAGAAATGGTATATTCTAGATGGGCATTCCGTTTCGCTTCTCATTGTGCTGCTGGTTGCCATCGCGTTCTATGCAGCGCTTAACCATATTGAGGAGATCCGAAGCGGGTTAAGCATCTTTATGGGTGTGCTCCAGCCGTTCGTCGTGGGATTTGCGATTGCCTATCTGCTCAACACTCCGGTCTGCTTTTTTGAGCGGAGGGTGTATAAAGATAACCGCTTTCGCCATGTGCTCTCTATTGTAACTGTATATGTGATCGCGCTGGGCGTTTTGGTGGTATTGCTGAATCTGATTATTCCTCAGGTCATCCAGAGCGTCACCGATTTGGCCGTGAATATTGATTATTATCTGAAAGGGTTAAATGACTTGGTTCAGACGCTGACGAAGCGCTTTCAGCTGGAGGGCGAGGGAATCACAGATGTGATTGGTTCCTATCAGGATTTGATGAAGAGCATTACCGGCGCGGTTTCCAAAGCGCTGCCGGAGATCTTTGATTCCGTGATCGCGGTGGGAAGCGGCCTGATTTCGGCCATTACAGCGGTGATTTCCTCCATTTATATGCTGGCCGGAAAGGACCGCCTGGTCATGCAGCTCAAGAAAATTCTTTACGCCGTACTGCCGAAGCACCGCTCTGACCGGCTTCTGGAGATCTGCAGCCATGCAAACGGCATTTTTGTGGGTTTTATCAATGGAAAGCTGCTGGACAGCGCGATTATCGGGGTGCTCTGTTTTGTGCTGTGCGTAGTCATTCGGATTCCATACGCGGTCCTGGTAGCTATTGTGGTCGGGGTCACAAATATCATTCCGTTTTTTGGGCCGATTGTTGGTGCCATCCCGTGTTTGATGATACTGGTAATTGTGGATCCCTGGGCCGCTTTGCGCTTTCTGGTTTTGGTCATTGCGTTGCAGCAATTTGACGGAAATATTCTGGGCCCCAAGATTTTGGGCGACAGCACCGGCCTGTCCGCGATTTGGGTGCTGGTGGCGATTGTAGTGGGCGGAGGCCTGTTTGGGTTCCCGGGAATGGTGCTGGGTGTGCCGACGTTCGCTGTGCTCTATGCCCTGATGCGGGAATGGGTCAATAAGCGTTTAAAGGCAAAGGGAATTGACGGGAACGGAAAACCAAGGAATCCGGACAATAAGACGGAGTCAGAGGAAGAGTAAAAAGAGCTCTGCGGAAATTTCCGCAGAGCTCTTTTCTTTTCCGTTCTATTCACAATGGGCCACCAGATCAGACATGGAGTAGAGGCCGGGGGACTGTACGCCTGACAAGAAGCGGGCGGCCTTTACAGCGCCGGAGGCAAAGACTTCTCGGCTCATGGCAGAGTGGTGCAGTTCAATGACCTCGTCCCGCCCTGCAAAAATGACCTCGTGGTCGCCCACAATATTGCCGCCGCGGACTGCGGAGATACCGATGTCGTGCGGATCGCGGGGCCGGCGGACACTCTGGCGGTCATAGACGTAATTGGGCTGATAAGGGAGAGCGGAGGCCGCCGCATCGGCAATCATCAGAGCAGTACCACTGGGGGCGTCGACCTTTCGGTTATGATGGCGCTCTACAATCTCAATATCGTAATCCGCCCCCAGTACCGTGCAGGCCCGGCGCACCAAATCCAGTAGGACGTTGACGCCAAGGGACATATTTGCAGATCGGAAAATGGGAATATCTCTGGCTGCTGTATCAACTGCGGCGAGCTGCTGATCGGTATATCCTGTGGTGCAGAGCACTAGAGGCACCCGGCGCTCCAGGCCAAAGGCAAGCAGCGCGTCCAGGGCGGCAGGACTAGAGAAATCGATCAGCACGTCGGCATCCTGCCGGAAAGCGCTGGGGGAGGAGAAGACGGGAAACGTGTGCTCGCCAGCGCCCAGAACGTCAAATCCGGCGATAATCTCAAAATCCGGTTCGGCAGAACAGATGGATTCCACCACCCGTCCCATCCGGCCATTGCAGCCGGAGAGGATCAGCCTGACCATATTCCAACATCCTTTCTGATTCCAGGTGATCAGTCCAGCAGGCCGATTGCCTTCATGGACTTGCGCAGAGTTTCCAGAGGAGCGGGGGACATGTCGCACAGGGGCAGACGCAGCGAGC
Organism: Lawsonibacter celer; assembly: GCF_014281125.1. GTDB lineage: Bacteria > Bacillota > Clostridia > Oscillospirales > Oscillospiraceae > Lawsonibacter_B > Lawsonibacter_B celer. Next base: position 377,007 of record NZ_JACOEA010000001.1, read on the forward strand.
CGACCTGGTAGCCGGCCAGATTCATGGCGGCCTTGATGGGGATGGGGTTGACCTCCAGGAACAGCGCGTCAATAAAATCCATGTACTTCAGCTGCAGGGCGGAGGCCTCATGGAATCTGCCCTCCAGGCACAGATGGCTCATTTGGACCATCGCCTCCGGGGCAATATTCGCAGCCACTGAGATGACGCCCTTAGCGCCCAAACTCATCATAGGCACGACCTGGTCGTCGTTGCCGGACCAGATGTAAAAATCCTCCCCGCAGATGGCGCGGGTATGGGCCAGGAGGGAGAAGTTGCCGCTGGCCTCCTTGACACCGTTGATCATGGGATGCTGAGAGAGGACACGGTAGGTTTCGGAGGTGAAGGAGACGCCGGTGCGGGAAGGGACGTTATACATAATAATGGGGATCTCCGAGCGGTCTGCAATATGCTCATAGTGCTTAATCAGACCGGTCTGAGAGGCCTTATTGTAGTACGGCGTCACGTGAAGCGCGGCATCGGCGCCGGAATCCTGCGCATGCTGGTTCAGGTAGACGGCGGCGGAGGTGTCGTTGCTGCCGGCGCCGGCAATCACCTTTACCCGGTGATTGACTCTCTTGACACAGAATTCCACAACCGCGATATGCTCCCGAATGGAAAGCGTCGCAGATTCTCCGGTAGTGCCGCAGACACAGATCGCGTCGAGACCGCGCTCAATATGTTCATCAATCAGGCGGCCGAATACGTCGTAGTTGACGGCCCCGTGCTCGTCAAAGGGCGTGATAATGGCGGAACAGGTTCCGGTAAAGACAGGCTCTTTCATAAGATTGGATTACCTCCTTGTAATATAGCCCTCGGCACACAGCAGCTCGGCCAAAAGGACTGCGCCGCCCGCCGCACCGCGTAGGGTGTTGTGGGAAAGACAGACGAATTTATAATCGTATTGGACGTCCGGCCGCAGACGGCCGATGGAAACGGCCATGCCGCCCTCCAGCTCCCGGTCTAGACGGGTCTGGGGCCGGTCCTCCTGCTCAAAATAATGAAGGAACTGCTTTGGGGCGGAGGGCAGATTCAACTCCTGCGCCCGGCCTTTATATTCCGCCCAGCGGGCTTTTATTTCCTCCACAGGAGGCTTTCGCGTAAAGCCGGCGAAAACGGCGGCCATATGGCCATTGGTCACGGGGACCCGAAGACATTGTGCGGTGATCGAGGGAGCGCAGGCGTTTACGATCACGCCGTTTTCCACATGGCCCCACAATTTCAGGGGCTCCTGCTCGCTTTTTTCCTCTTCGCCGCCGATATACGGGATCATATTGTCCACCATTTCCGGCCAGGTATCAAAGGTTTTTCCGGCGCCGGAGATGGCCTGGTAAGTACACACCAAAATCCGCTCCAGCCCAAAGTCACGCAGCGGATGGAGGGCCGGGACATAGCTCTGCAGAGAGCAGTTGGACTTGACGGCAATAAAGCCGCGCTGAATGCCAAGCCGTTTTCGCTGAGCCTCAATCACATGCAGATGCTCAGGATTGATCTCGGGTACGATCATAGGCACATCCGGGGTCCAGCGATGAGCTGAGTTATTGGAGATGACCGGACATTCGTGGCGGGCATATGCCTCCTCCAATGCCTGAATCTCCTCCTTTTTCATATCTACAGCGGAGAAAATGAAATCCACCTGCTGGGCGATCCGTGCCACATCGGTATCTGCGTTTAACACCCTCATATTTTTTACCTGCTCCGGAAGAGGCGTGTCCAGTGCCCAGTGAGCGCGCACAGCCTCCTCATAAGTCTTGCCGGCGGAGCGGCAGCTGGCGGCAATAACGGTCAGATCAAACCAGGGGTGCTGCGTCAGCAGCGTAATAAAGCGCTGGCCCACCATGCCGGTACCGCCAATTACCCCGACTCGATACTTTTCCATGACACAGTCCCTCCCACGTTCGTTAAACTATCCTATTCCTGCGCCCGGCGGTTGGGGACGGTCCAGCGTAAGAAATGGGAAAAAAGAAATCAGCAGTTTACAGAACTGCTGATTTTGTACTATAATGACAAAGACCACTGGTCTCCGACACCATCTTCCAAAAGCAGACAGCGCTCCACCGCCTCAGCGCAGTGACAGACGTACGGCTCTTAACCGGACGCCCAGATCAAAATCTTCCGGGGAGACCCTGACCTTCGGCGGTGGACCCTTTCACGTCGGCTCATGGAACTCCGGAGTTCTCACCGCGCTACTTTTGAACGACCGCAACCTCTATCATGCATTTATCAATTGTAAATTTACGATTTTTGCCATTGTACCACGCTGAAACAGTGGTGTCAACTGATTAGGGATGTGAGAAGCAACAAATGAAATGCAGGAAAATATTCAAATTTATGCAAATTGTGCTATTGTGCTCAGTTTTGGCGGCGATTTTCCCCAGCCAGAGCGCTTCCGCAGCGGTTGCCGTGGATCCAACCATCCGCGTCGGGCTGTTTTATGGGACGGATGCACTGCCCGGGGCAAATCTGCTCAACAGCGTAGGAAGCGGCTACCGCCTGGGGTATTTTGATCATGAGCGCAATTTTGTCCAGCTGGGGGAGACAGCCCAGACTGCCATCTCGGTCGTCAAGACACAGAATGTGTATTACGGAAAGGTGGGGAGCTGGAGCGGATATTACGACTCCATCACGTCAGATATCCTGGTGGGGTGTTATCATCTGCAGCTGCCGGGCGGCTACAGCGATTTTTCCGCTGCAAAAGCTGCGGCCGCCTCCTATACCGGCGGCTTTGCCGCCTGGATTGACGGAAGCTACTTTGTGCGGGTCGGCTCCTACAGCACTGGCGATTCCGCCAGAGCGGCCCAGATGGAACTGGGACTGGCGGATGCCTCTGTTGTGGGGACCTCCAGCGCCGGCGTGTCTGTGGTAGCGACCGGGACCAGCACCATCCTGTTTCAATTTGACAGCACACAGGGCCTGGCGCTTGGCATTCTGCCCGGCTTGGATAATTCGGTCCAGACTAAGACGATTTTCCGGGGAAATACTTATTTTGGTGGATTTCAGTATCAGCGTGTAAACGGCGGGAACCTTACGGTGAGCAACGTACTCTCCCTGGAGGATTATGTACAGGGGGTCGTCATCAAGGAAATGAGCGCCTCCTGGCCTGTGGAGGCACTGAAGGCTCAGGCTGTATGCGCCCGAACCTATGCCTACCGCAATCTCTCCGCCGGCAAGCATTCCAGCCAGGGATTTGACATCTGCAACACGGTACATTGCCAGGCCTATGCGGGCATTGCCGGAATGAGCGAGACCAGCCGCCGCGCAGTGGATGAGACCTATGGAATGTATGCCTGGAGCGGCGGCAGTCTGGCGGAAACCACTTATTTTTCCAGTGACGGAGGCGCTACGGAGAGTGCGGTGAATGTCTGGGGGAGCAGCGTGTCCCATTTGATCGGGAAGGAAGATCCCTATGAAGCCGCAGTAGCAAACAAGATCTCCAATTACAACTGGACGGTCACCTATACCAGCCAGGAGCTGACGCAGTTGCTCAACCAAAAAGGGTACACCAATTCCGGAATTGTAGACTTCCGTGTGAGCAAGACGACTCCGACCGGAAATGTGCTGGAGATTACCTTTACGGACTCCAGCGGAAAAAGCTATACAAAGACAAAGGAGAGCTGCCGCACCCTCCTGGGTCTGCGGTCACAGCGCTATACGGTCAGCGGCGGCGGGAGCTCAGATGGATTCTATGTGAGCGGAGGAGGCGCGCTCTTTTCCCTGGATGGCGCTTATGCCGTCAGCGGGGACGGCAGCGTAGCACAGCTGCCCTCGGGCAACACAGCCTATGCGATTACAAGCAGCGGCACACAGGCCCTTTCCGCCTCCACTTCAGCCAGCGGTACATTTACAATTACCGGCTCCGGGTGGGGCCACAATGTGGGAATGAGCCAGTGGGGCGCCTATGCCATGGCGCAGTCCGGTTATACCTATGACCAGATTCTAAAATTTTATTACACGGGAATTGATGTGAGACAGCCATGAAAACCTCTGATTTTGATTTTGAACTCCCGGAGGAGCTGATTGCCCAGACGCCGCTTGCGCGTCGGGATGCCTCCCGGCTGCTGGTGCTGGATAAAACGACGGGAGCGCGCCGCCATCTGCATTTTTATGACCTGCCGACCCTGCTGCGCCCGGGGGACTGTCTGGTGCTCAACGACTCCAGGGTGCTGCCGGCCCGCCTGATCGGGCGCCGGCCCACGGGCGGCGCCTGTGAGGTGCTGCTGCTGGTGGACAGAGGGGAAAACCTCTGGGAGTGCCTGGTACGGCCTGGCCGAAAGCTCAGGCCGGGGGCACAGGTGATCTTTGGGGACGGCCAGCTTACGGCTGTTGTGGAGGAGGAGATTGAGGACGGCAAGCGCCTGGTTCGGTTCCTCTATCAGGGGATTTTTCTGGAAATTTTAGAGCAACTTGGGAAAATGCCCTTGCCGCCCTATATTAAGGCGGAGCTCCAGGACAATGAGCGCTATCAGACCGTTTACTCCAAAGTGGTAGGCTCCGCTGCGGCTCCCACCGCTGGGCTGCACTTTACACCGGAACTGCTGCGTCAGATTCAGGAGATGGGAGTAAAGGTCTGCTATGTCACGCTGCATGTGGGGCTGGGCACCTTCCGGCCGGTGAAAGCCGAGGAGATTGCGGACCACGAAATGCACTCTGAGTTCTGCATGGTCAGCCGGGAAACGGCGGACACGATAAATGAGACAAAGAAAAACGGCGGCCGGGTGATCTGCGTAGGAACAACCTCCTGCCGCACCATCGAGAGCTTTGCCGCAGAGGACGGCACCATGACGGAACGCTCCGGCTGGACCAACATCTTCATCTACCCGGGATACCGGTTTAAGGTGCTGGACGCCTTGATCACCAACTTCCATCTCCCGGAGTCCACACTGATTATGCTGGTCTCCGCCCTGGCGGGCCGGGAATCGGTGTTGGCAGCCTATCAAGAGGCGGTGAAGCTGCGCTATCGATTTTTTTCGTTTGGAGATGCCATGTTCATCCAGTAAAATGGAGCGCGCAGGCACCAATGTGCCTGCGCGCTTTCCGCAGCGGGCGACGAGGCCGACGTGCGCGGAACGGAGAGGAGAGAAGAATGGGATTTACTATTGAGACCAGCATACCGGCGCTGACCGTCCTTGTGCAGGGGCTGCTCAGCTTCTTTTCCCCCTGCGTACTGCCGTTGGTGCCCTTATACCTGAGTTATCTGGCTGGAGGAGCGGGGGCGGTCGGGGAGGATGGCCAGATCCATTACCCGCGGGGGAAAGTGTTCTGCAATACCGTTTTCTTTGTGCTAGGCATCAGCTTTGCCTTCTTTCTGCTGGGGCTGGGGTTTACTGCGTTGGGGCACTTTTTCAGCGGAAACCGGGTGTGGTTTGCCCGTGTCAGCGGAATCGTTATGATCCTGTTCGGCCTTTATCAGTTTGGAATGTTTGGAAGGCCTCGGGCTCTGGAACAGGAGCACCGGCTGCCCTTCCGCCTGGAGCGCTGGGCCATGAATCCGCTGGCGGCGCTGGTCCTCGGCTTTACGTTCAGCTTTGCCTGGACGCCCTGTGTCGGCCCCACAATGAGCGGTGTTCTGCTCATGGCGTCTTCGGCGCAGTCTGCCTCCAGGGGCTTCCTACTGATTGGCGTGTATACCCTGGGGTTTGTGCTGCCCTTTTTGGCGGTGGGGCTCTTCACTGGGGGCGTGCTCAATTTCCTGCGCAGCCACCGGAATGTAGTGCGCTACACGGTGAAAGTGGGGGCTGTGCTTCTGATTGTCATGGGTGTGATGACGCTTACCGGTTTTATGAACGGGATTACCGGGTATCTGTCCGGCGCGGCCGGCAGCGGAATCAGCAGTCCGCCCCAGGAGAGCGCAGTCGGTCTCCCGGAGGAAGCGCAGACGTCCACCTCGGAGCAAACACCGGAGGAGAGCCGGCGGCCAGCTGTTCCCGCCCCGGACTTTACACTGACAGACCAATATGGGGAGGAGCATACCCTGTCGGACTATGCGGGAAAGATCCTGTTCCTCAATTTTTGGGCCACCTGGTGCGGTCCTTGTCAGAGTGAAATGCCGGAAATCCAGGCCCTCTATGAGGAATACGGGAAGAATGGGAAGGATCTGATTGTCCTGGGGGTGGCTAATCCAAAGACAGAGGAGTACCCCAATAATCAGGACGTGGGCCAAGAGGAAATTGTGCAGTTTCTGGAGGACGGGGGTTATACCTTCCCGGTGGTTATGGATACCACGGGCCGGGTTTTTGCACAGTACGGCATCCAAGCGTTTCCGACCACCTTTATGGTGGACGCTGAAGGCAATGTGTTTGGCTATGTGCAGGGGGCGTTGACCGGAGAGATGATGGAGAGCATTGTCCGCCAGACCATAGAGGGAACGGCTGGAGGAGAGACTCCGTAAAAACGGCAGCCCTTGCCAAGGAAAAGCTGGTCTGGTATGATAGGGACAGAATAGTGCAAAGGAGTTTTTCTGTGTTTGAGGTCATAAAGACAGAGGACAGAGCGCGGCGCGGCAGGTTCACCTGCGCCCACGGTGTGGTTCAGACGCCGGTGTTTATGAATGTGGGGACGCAGGGGGCCATCAAGGGCGCGGTATCTGCCCACGATCTGAAGGAGATCGGCTGTCAGGTGGAGCTGTCCAACACCTACCATCTCCACCTGAGACCCGGAGACGGGGTGGTGCGGGCCATGGGCGGCCTCCACAAGTTCATGGACTGGGACGGACCCATCCTGACCGACTCGGGCGGATTTCAGGTGTTCTCTTTGGCCGGACTGCGCAAAATTAAGGAGGAGGGGGTTACCTTTGCCTCCCACATCGACGGCAGGCGGATTTTTATGGGACCGGAGGAGTCCATGCGCATCCAGTCCAATCTGGGCAGTGATGTGGCTATGGCCTTTGATGAATGTGTGGAGAACCCTGCCACTTATGAGTATGCAAAGTCTTCCTGTGAGCGGACCCTGCGCTGGCTGGAACGCTGCAAAGCGGAGCATGACAGGCTGAACACCTTGCCGGAAACCGTAAACCCGCAGCAGATGCTGTTTGGCATCAACCAGGGCGCGACCTTCCCGGATCTCCGGATCTGGCACATGAAAGAGACGGCAAAAATCGACTGTGAGGGCTATGCCATCGGCGGCTTGGCCGTGGGAGAGCCCACGCAGGTGATGTATGATATTATTGACGCGGTGGAGCCCTATATGCCGGCGGACAAGCCTCGCTATCTGATGGGGGTGGGGACCCCTTCCAATCTCATTGAAGGCGTGGCCCGCGGTATAGACTTCTTCGACTGTGTGATGCCGGCCCGCAATGCCCGTCATGCCAAGCTCTACACCTGGGAAGGTGCCATCAATATCAAAAACGAGAAGTACAAGATGGATGAGCGCCCGATTGACCCCCAATGTGCCTGCCCAGTATGCCGGTCCTTCTCCAGAGCTTACCTGAGGCACCTGTTTGCGGCGGAGGAGATGCTGGCCATGCGCCTAGCGGTTTTGCATAACCTCTATTTTTATAACAGCCTGATGGCACGTATCCGTCAGGCGTTGGACGAGGGGGGCTTTGGGGCTTTTCGGGCGGAGTTTTCAGAAAAATTGGGCCGGCGGACGTGAAATATCTGTAAAAAGGCTTGTCAAATTCTACATTTCGATTTATAATGTTCATCACGCGATGATTTTCCATCTATATGAATTCGGAGGGGATTATTTTGCTGACTGAGGTCACAAGCGCGATGCTTTCCGGCACAACGAGTGCTGGTGGCGGACTGGGTATGATTCTGCCGTTTGTCGTTTTGATTGCGGTGTTTTATTTCCTGTTGATTCGCCCGGAGAACAAAAAGAAGAAAGAAGCCGCCAAGATGCGCTCTGAGCTGTCTGTGGGGGATCAGATCACTACGATCGGCGGTATTGTCGGCACCATCTGCGCGGTGAAGGAGGATACCATCGTCATTGAGACCAGCGCCGACCGGGTGCGTCTGGAGTTTACCAAATGGGCTATTTCCACAAAGGGCACTCAGACCACGGAGAACGGTCCCGCGGAAGACAAGAGCAAGGACTCCAAGAAGTAAAAAGAGACATGCCAAGCGCCCTCCCTGCATATGTTTCCAACAGGAATCTGTGCCAAGGGAGGGTGCTTTTTATGCGAAAAACGGAGGAGGAGCAGGGCGCGAAGCTGGTGCGCTGCGCCCTTGGAATCGTGATCGGCGGGGTGGCGGCACTGTTGGCGTGCATGGTGTTCCTGCTGGCGGCGTCCCTGGGGATTGCCAGGGGGTTGCTGGGCGAGGGACTGATGTATCAGCTGACCGTGGTGGGCTGCGTGGTGGGGTCCTTCATCGGAGGATCAATGGCCGTGCGCCGCTGCGGAACGCGGGGGCTGCTGGTGGGCCTGGCGACTGGGAGCGTGCTGTTTTTGCTGCTGCTCACGGTTGGAGTGCTCTTCTTTCAGTCGATGACACCGCAGTCCGGCGGGATTGGCCTGCTGTGTGGATGCCTGTGCGGCGGCGCCGCTGCGGGACTTCTGCGCGGCGGAGGGAAGAAGCGGACCACAGCCAAGAAAAAGCGCAGAAAATAATTGAAATTGCCGCCGAAATATGGTATCATGCAGTTAATCACCGACATGGGAGGGAAAAACGATGAAGCATGTCAAGACGCTTAACGGCGCGACTTTGAAAAACAGCGCCGCTCATGGTGGCTGCGGCGAGTGCCAGACCTCCTGCCAGTCCGCCTGCAAGACCTCTTGCACCGTGGCCAACCAGAAGTGCGAGAATCAGTAAGTAACGCGTTTGGTTTGGAAAGGGTGGGGATTCCCACCCTTTTTCCATGCAAGCGGGAAGTGAGGGAAAAGATATTATGGTACATACCTTTCAGGCGCTTGGCGTCAATGTAGCGGTGGACGTGAATAGCGGTGCGGTCCACGTGCTGGACGAAGTGACCTACCATCTGCTGGAGCGGGTCATACCGCCTATGGCGGAGCACTGCCCGGCGGAAATCATACAAAAATTGCCCCAATATGCTCCGGAGTCGCTGGAGGAGGCGTGGCAGGAGCTGCGCAGCTTGGCCGACGAAGGACTGCTTTTTGAAGAGGACGATTATATTGACCGGGAAAAGGCGGCCTCCATGCAGCAGCAGGCCCTGGTAAAGGCGCTTTGTCTCCATGTTTCCCATGACTGTAACCTGCGATGCAAGTACTGCTTTGCCTCGACCGGCGACTTCGGCACGGGACACCGCATGACCATGGATTTTGAGACCGCAAAAAAAGCCATTGATTTTGTGGTGGCCAAGTCCGGACACCGGCGAAATATCGAGGTGGATTTCTTTGGCGGTGAGCCGCTGATGGCCATGGATACGGTCAAAAAGACCGTGGAATATGCCAGGTCGATTGAGAAAGAATCCGGAAAGTGCTTCCGCTTTACGATTACAACCAACGGGGTGCTGCTGGATGACGAGAACATTGCGTATATCAATCGCGAGATGTCCAATGCAGTGCTCTCGCTGGATGGGCGCAGAGAGGTAAATGACGACCTTCGGCCCACCGTAAACGGCAAGGGCAGCTATGACATCATTGTACCCAAATTTAAAAAGCTGATCGAGGGCCGCGGAACCAAGGACTATTATCTCAGGGGTACCTTTACCCGTTTCCATAAGGACTTTGCCGAAGACGTAAAGGCGCTGGCTGAAGTGGGCCGAAACATTTCAGTGGAACCGGTGGTGGGAAAAGAGGAGGACCCCTACGCTCTGCGGGAGTCCGACGTGCCGGAGCTGGAGGCGGAGTACGAAAAGCTGGCCGAGTGGCTGAAGGATCACCGGGAGATAAACTTTTTCCATTTTAATGTAGACCTGGCCCAGGGCCCTTGCGTCATCAAGCGTCTGCGAGGCTGTGGTGCCGGCTGCGAATATGTGGCGATCACGCCGGAAGGGGATATCTACCCCTGCCACCAGTTTGTGGGCAATGAAGCATACCGGCTTGGAAGCGTCCACGACGGCACATTTGACCGTGAACGCTCTGCGGAATTTGCAGGCCTGAACATCTATACTAGGGAGGAATGCCGGGACTGCTGGGCTCGTTTTTACTGCTCCGGCGGCTGCAGCGCCTCCAACCTGCTTGTCAATGGAGACATAAAAAAGCCGCACCATGTGGGATGTGCGCTAGAGCGCAAACGGCTGGAGTGTGCGATTGCGCTGAAGGCTATTGCGGCCGGAATGTCAGAATAGCCTATACAAAATGTAATTATACAGAGCGTAATCTGGCGCCCAAGCACGGTAACTACCGATGCTTGGGCGCTTTCGCGTGCCGGACACTATATCTGGTGTAACGACGTGAAGAACTGACTATGCGACCTAAAGTGCAATTTACAAAGTTTACATAATTTTGTTTACATAATATATAGGCATAATACACAAAAATGATTTTTTTGTCGAAGTATTCTTGCACAATAACCTTGAGTGGATTATATTAAGTAACATCCCCGATTTAAACTCGTCCTTCTAAATGGCCGGTCAGACTCATAGGCTTCTCTGGGGGTGACGGCTATGCAAAGACCGGTAGCGGGCGTTTGGGACGTGCCGACGGCTGGGATCTTGCCCGCGCTGGCGGTTTGTTCCATCTGTTTTTTTGCGGGCGGCCTGTTGGGGTGCCTGTTGATGGCCCGGGTGGCGGGTGGAGCCGGCGAGGGCCTTGAGGCATATGTACAAAGCTTTTTGCGTGCGGCAGAGAGCGGGGCGTTGTCCGCTCCGGACCTGTTGCCCTCGATGTGGGAATGTATACGATGGCCCCTGCTGGCGCTGCTGCTGGGCTTTACTGCACTGGGCCTTTTGGGGTTGCCTGTTTTATTTGCGGTCCGCGGTTTTTTACTTGCTTTTTCCATTGCCTCGTTTGTCCGTGTTCTTGGTTCGGCGGGGTGTTTATTAGCCTTTTTATTGTTTGGAGTTACCGGTGCGATATCGGTTCCTGTTTTTTTTATGCTGGGTGTACAGAGTGTGCTGTCCGCCCGGCGGCTGGCCAGCCGCTTTTTGGGAGAGAGCCGGCAGCCGGCTTTATACGGAAAGGCTTGGTTCCAGCGGTGCGGCCTGTGTGCGGCCGCGCTGGTGGTGTGTGTTGTGCTGGAATATCTGGTGGTGCCCATGCTGGTGTCTGGATTGGCCGGGGCGCTGATTGCGATTTAAGCGAGTAAGTGTAAGAAGGTGCGGGGCGGATGGATTATCTCGAAGAATATGAACATTATCTCACGGTGGAGAAAAATGCGTCCGCCAACACATGCAGTTCTTATGTCCGGGACGTGGGGCAGTATACCCGGTGGCTAGAAGGAGAGGGGCTGGCGCCTGCCCAGGCAGTTCAGTCTGATGTGGAGGGGTACATGAAATTCCTGTCCGCCCATGGGAAATCGGCTGCAACTGTAACGCGTTCACTGGCCTCCTTAAAGTCCTTTTACACCTACCTTTTTTCAGCTGGGGCCGTATCAGTCAATCCCGCAAAGGGCTTGGCTCCGGCAAAGGTGGAGCGCAAGCTGCCGCAGATTCTCACCAACAAAGAGGTGGAGCTGTTCCTGGAGCAGCCGGACGCGTCTGAGCCCAAAGGCTGCCGGGACCGGGCAATGCTGGAGCTGCTCTATGCCACCGGCATCCGGGTTTCTGAGCTGATCGGGCTGAACCTGGAGCACTTGAATTTATCCGCCGGCTTTATCCGCTGCCTGGGGCGGGGAAAGGAACGGATTATCCCCCTGTATCCGGCGGCGGTCCGGGCGCTGCAGGATTACCTGGAACATGTGCGGCCCCAGATGGTTGAGCATCCGGACGAGCGCGCCCTGTTCGTTAATATGAGCGGAGAGCGGATGAGCCGCCAGGGCTTTTGGAAGATCATCAAGCACTATCAGGAGAAGGCGGAAATCAAAAAGGAGATCACCCCGCACACGCTTCGCCACTCCTTTGCGGCGCATCTGCTGGAAAACGGAGCGGACCTGCACTCCATTCAGGAGATGCTGGGCCATGCGGATATTTCCTCCACTCAGATTTATACACAGCTGGTCAATCAAAAGCTCAAGGATGTGTACAACAAGGCGCATCCCAGAGCGTAGCAATCGGAATTGCACAAAGGCCGGAGCGTTTGCGCTCCGGCCTTTCTGTGTCTCTAAATCCAGCAATTCCGCTTGCGCCCTCACGCGGCCCGTGGTAAAATAACATTTGTATATGCATAGGAGGTCCCTATGGTTATTTTAGGAATTGATCCGGGCTTTGCCATTGTGGGATTTGGCGTTGTGGAAATGGTCTGCGGCAGGGCGCGGCTGATTCAGTGTGGAGCGGTCACCACCCCGGCGGGGAAGGCGCTGCCGGCCCGTCTGCTGCAGATCGCAGAGGATATGCAGCGGCTGTTTGAACTGTTTCGTCCGGACGCCATGGCGGTGGAGGAGCTGTTTTTTACCAATAATATTACCACCGGCATCGGCGTGGCTCAGGCCAGGGGCGTGCTGCTGACCGAAGCGCAGAGGGCTGGCGTTCCAATCTTTGAATATTCGCCCTCGCAGGTCAAGCTGGCGGTGACGGGCTACGGCAAGGCGGAGAAACGCCAGGTGATGGATATGACAAAGCGCCTGCTGGGCCTTCCGTCCGTCCCCAAACCGGACGATGCCGCCGACGCGGTGGCTATTGCTCTGTGCCACGCCCGTTCCTGCACCTCGCGCCTGCAGAGCCCGGATGCCGCCCGCCCCGGCAGCGGGCGGTACGCGGTGCGTAAAAAATAGGAGAAAAGACGATTATGTTTTACTATGTAAAGGGGCTGGTGGCCCATACGGCGCCCTTCTTGGCGGTGATTGACTGCGGGGGAGTGGGCTATGCCTGCCGCACCACCAACAATACTTTGGCATGCTTGGAAAAGGGGAAAGAGGCAAAGCTCTACACCCACCTGAATGTCCGTGAGGATGCCATGGAGCTCTATGGCTTTGCCACGGAGAGCGAGCTGAACTGCTTTCAGATGCTGCTTTCGGTCTCCGGTGTGGGGCCGAAAGCAGCCCTGTCCATTTTGTCGGCCGCCACGCCGGAGCGGCTGGCCATGAGTATTATTACCGGAGACGAAAAGGCGCTTACCGTGGCCCAGGGGATCGGGAAAAAGATTGCCCAGCGGATCATACTGGAACTGAAAGATAAGCTGGCCAAGGGGCAGCTCTCCAGTGGCGGAGAGAGCTACGGCGGCACGGGCGTGACGGTGATTCCGGAGAATAAATCCAGCGAGGCTGCTGCGGCCCTGGCCGTGCTGGGCTATTCCCAGAGTGAGATCGGCTTGGCCCTCAAGGGGATTGACCTGGAGAGTCTGAAACTGGAGGACATTATCAAGCAGGCGCTGAAGAAGATGGTGAAGTAAAACGGCCCAGCGGATGGAGCAGAATGGGGAAGTGAAACTTTGAGCATTGATTTTTCTGCAAACGGCGGGTTTGAGACAGAGGAGCCACTGGTGACCACTTCGCTCACGGGAAGTGACGAGAATGAGGGCTCTCTGCGCCCAAAGACGCTCAGTGAATATATCGGCCAAAAGAAAGCCAAGGGAAACCTGGAGGTCTTTATCCAGGCGGCGAAAATGCGTAGTGAGCCCCTGGACCATGTGCTGCTCCACGGCCCCCCCGGCCTGGGCAAGACCACCCTGTCCGGCATCATCGCCAATGAGATGGGGGTCAATATCCGCATCACCTCCGGTCCCGCGATCGAGAAACCGGGAGATCTGGCGGCGCTGCTGACCAATCTGAATGAGAACGATATCCTCTTTGTGGATGAGATTCACCGCCTCAACCGCTCGGTGGAGGAGATCCTCTACCCGGCCATGGAGGACTTTGCCATTGACATTATCATCGGGAAGGGTCCGTCTGCCAATTCGATTCGGCTGGATCTGCCCCGGTTTACACTGATTGGGGCCACCACCCGGGCAGGGCAGCTGTCCGCGCCGTTGCGGGACCGGTTCGGCGTCACTCTGCGTCTGGAGTTGTACACTCCGGAGGAGCTGGCGCTGATCGTCACCCGCTCGGCGGGGATCCTGGAGGTGCCAATTGAGGCGGAGGGGGCCATGGAAATCGCGCGCCGCTCCCGCGGCACCCCTCGTATTGCCAACCGGATGCTCCGCCGTGTGCGGGACTTTGCCCAGGTGAAGGCTGGCGGCGTGATTACCCGTGACGTGGCCGATCAGGCGCTCACCGCCCTGGAGGTGGACCATCTGGGGCTGGACGCGGTCGACCGGAGAATGCTGCGCTCTATTATTGACCACTATTCCGGCGGTCCCGTTGGTCTGGAGACCTTGGCCGCCACGATTAATGAAGAGGCGGTTACCCTGGAGGATGTGTATGAGCCCTATCTCATGCAGATGGGATTTTTAACCCGTACACCCAGGGGCAGATGTGTGACTCGCCTGGCCTATGAGCATCTGGGTCTGCCGGTCCCCGGCGGAGCCAGCATGGAGCAGCTGTCTCTTTGAGCGTCAATAGGGAGGCCGGGGGCGGAGCGTGATTGCCTGACCGGGCGATTTTTAAATGCTCCGGAGCAAATGCTTTAAGCGCTCTTTCAGAAAACAGACGAGTACATTGAGTGACAGAAAGGATTTATTTTTATGGGCAAATTATTTGGAACCGACGGCATCCGCGGCGTAGTCAACGACGGCTTGGACGCCCAGCTGGCCTTTCAGGTGGGTATGGCGGCGGCCTATGTTATGACGAAAGAAAAGGGCGGCGCGCAGCCGCATTTTACCATCGGCAAGGATACCCGGATTTCTTCCGATTTGCTGGAGGGGGCGCTCATTGCGGGCCTGTGCTCCGCCGGCGCTGATGTGCTCCATCTGGGCGTGATGCCGACGCCCGCCGTAGCCTGGCTGACCGTGGATGCCAAGGCAGACGCCGGCATTGTGATCTCCGCCTCCCACAATCCGTTTGAGCACAATGGCATTAAAATCTTTGACCGCCGCGGCTTCAAACTGCCCGATGAGCTGGAGGGGGAGATTGAGAAAGTCATCCTCGAGCATATCCCGGTCCCTCTGAAGACCCATGGAGATCTGGGGCGGGTCATCTACGCGGCTCAGAAGGAACCCCAGGACTACATTGATCACCTGGTTTCTACTATCCATACCGATCTGGCGGGGCTGCATATTCTGGTGGACTGCGCCAATGGGGCGGCTTCCGCGACGGCCGCGCGGCTGTTTGACTCCTTCCCGGATCTGCATACGGATGTCATCTATGCCGACCCGGACGGCGTGAATATCAACAACGGGTGCGGCTCCACCCATCTGGACCGGCTGAAAGCCATGGTAAAGGCAGGGGACTATGATCTGGGGATCGCATTTGACGGAGATGCCGACCGCTGTCTGATGGTGGATGAAAACGGAGAGGAAATTGACGGCGACCAGGTGATTGCCGCCTGCGGACTGGCGCTGAAGCAGGCCGGGGAGTTGGACGGAAACGCCATTGTGGCCACGGTCATGAGCAATATGGGACTGCATGTGTTCTGTAAGGAGCACGGCATCCAGCTTTTCTGCACCAGCGTGGGCGACCGCAATGTGCTGGAAAAGATGGAGGAGTGCGGCTATCTGGTGGGCGGAGAGCAGTCCGGACACACCATTTTCCGCAGATATGCCACCACGGGAGACGGACAGCTGACAGCCCTGCAGTTTCTCGCCCTGATGCACACTTCCGGGAAAAAGGCCTCTGAGCTGGTGTCCGGCTGCAAGCGTTATCCGCAGGTGCTGATCAATGTGCCGGTGGCGGATAAGGCCAAGAAGGAGGCTCTGATGTCCGCGCAGTCCCTGTGGGATGCAGTGGCAGAGCAGGAGGCCACCCTGGCGGACACCGGCCGGATTTTGGTGCGTCCCTCCGGCACAGAGGCCCTGATCCGCGTCATGGTGGAGGCTCAGACCGAGGAGAATGCACGAAAAATTGCAGAGAAATTGGCAAATATCATAAAAAACGGTTGAGCGGCGGGAAACATTTTGCTGAAATGCTTGACAACAGCACAAAATTCTGCGTATAATATGCAAGGAGTTTAGGCATGAGACCAAACGTTGTTCAATCAACCCAACTGAGCGACGAGACACTGTGTGCCCTGGCCGCATCCGGGGATCGCTTTGCGGAGGAAGCGCTGGCGGTACGCTATAACCGCTTGGTCCGCATCTGTGCCCGGCCCTATTTTTTGGCCGGGGGTGACAGTGAAGACTTGATCCAGGAAGGTATGATGGGGCTTTTGGCCGCGATCCGGGAGTATAACTCGGAGAAGGCGGTTCATTTTCGCACCTATGCAGAGGTCTGTATCAAAAATCGCTTACTCTCCGCCGTCAAAGCAGCAGCAAGAGATAAGCACACACCGCTGAACACCTATATCTCTTTCGAAACCCCTCTTTTTAGCGGGAATGACAACCATTATGCGTTCAGAAGCGGCCAAGGGCGCCTGGAAAATCCGGAGGATATGATTATCAGCCGGGAAGAGTTTCGGGAACGCATGGACGTACTGAAAGGCCAATTGTCCGGTTTCGAAGCAAAGATCCTTGGGTTGTATCTAAACGGTCTGTCCTACTCAGAGATTGCAGCCGAGGTCGAAAAGTCCCCGAAATCGGTGGACAATGCTGTCCAGCGCATCCGGCGCAAATTGGCGCAGCAACTTTTATCTGGCGATATCAGCGAAAGCTGAACGCAATATTACAATGACCCAGCATTATTCGGTTTCATTCCGGACCTGGGCAACGAGCAAAGAGAGGGTATTATCATGTACGAAGACAAGACTCTGGTATGTAAGGAATGTGGCCAGGAATTCGTGTTCACCGCCGGTGAGCAGGAGTTCTACGCCGAGCGCGGCTTCCAGAACGAGCCCCAGCGCTGCAAGGCCTGCCGTGACGCCCGCAAGGCTGCTTCCCGCGGCCCCCGTGAGTACTTCACTGCTACCTGTGCTGCCTGCGGCGGTGAGGCCAAGGTTCCTTTTGAGCCCAAGTCCGATCGTCCTGTTTACTGCAGCGAGTGCTTCGCCAAGATGCGCGAGCAGGGCTAACTGGCCTGAAAAAGAGACGTCCGTGAGGGCGTCTCTTTTTTCTCATAATATCCTATTGAAAAACCATGAAAAATCGGATATACTATCTGCATAATCCAAATCAATCAATGGAGGTACAAACCATGGCACAGATCACAAAAGATACGATTATCGGCGATATCCTGGATATTGCGCCGGAGACTGCTCCCATTTTCCTGTCCATCGGCATGCACTGCCTGGGCTGCCCATCTTCCCGCGGCGAGACTGTGGAGCAGGCCTGCATGGTCCACGGCGTGGATGTGGAAGAGCTGCTGGCAAAGATCAACGCCAGCGTCGGCGCTGCGAAGTAAGGGTCATCTGAAAAGGGAGCGGCTCCGGCCGCTCCTTTTTGTTTCTTTAAACGCTTGGGAGAAGAGGTGATGACCATGCGCCCCATTGAACTCTCACCCCGCCTGCGCGCGGTTGCAGAGTTGGTGCCCCATGGGACCCGTTTTGCTGATGTAGGGACTGACCACGCATATTTAGCCGTGTGGCTGCTTCAGCGGGGAGTTGTCCGCCATGCCCTAGTTTCCGACCTGCGCCAAGGCCCTCTGGAGCGGGCGCGGGCCACGGCGGAGCATTACGGCCTGATGGATCGCATGACCTTTCGGCTGTGTGACGGGCTGAGGCAGATTTCGCCGGAGGAGGCGGACACCATTGCCATAGCGGGTATGGGGGGAGAGACCATTCTCTCCATCCTGGCTGCGGCGCCCTGGACCAAAGAGTCGGGATGCCGGTTGCTGCTCCAGCCCATGAGCGGACAGCCAGAGCTGAGGCTCTGGCTGCAGGAAAACGGCTATGTGATCGAGCAGGAACAGCTCTGTCCGGAAGGGCGCACCCTGTATACTGTATTTTCCGTCTGCCCGGGAGAGATGGCGCCCCTGACTCCGGCGGAGCAGTGGGCCGGGCGGCAGCGGCGGGAGGACCGCGCCCCCATGAGGGCTACTTATTTGGAACAGCTGCAGCGCCGGGCATGCAGGGCCATAGAGGGGCTGCAGAGCTCCAAAAGAACATCGGACGCACCACGTTTGGCCGAACTGGAGCGTGTGCTGGCCGGTCTGAATCAAATGGCAGAGGAGTGGAAGCAATGGCAACGGTAAGAGAGATTTATCAGTATCTGGATGAGATGGCCCCGTTCTCCATTCAGATGGATTTTGACAACGCGGGATTCCTGGTGGGCCGCGGGAACCGTGCGGTCAGCAAGATACTGGTCTCCCTGGACATCACAGAGGAGGTCGTGGAGGAGGCCTGTGAGCTGGGCGCGGAGCTGATTGTCGCGCACCATCCGGTCATTTTTCACCCTGCCCGCTCCATGACAGACGGAGATCCGGTCGGACGGATTCTCCTCTCCCTGGTGGAGAACCGGATTGCGGCCATTTGCGCGCACACCAATCTGGATGCAGTGTGCGGCGGTGTGAACGATGCCCTGGCGGCGCGCCTTGGGCTGGAACAGGTCGAACAGCTCCAGCCGGAGGGCTTGGATGCGTCCGGGCGTCCCTATGGCATCGGAAGAGTGGGCAATGCCGCCGGAGTTCCGAAATATACGCCGGCCTTTGCCGCCTTTGTGAAGGAGGCTTTGGGCGCCAATGGCGTACGGTATGTGGACGCCCGACGGCCAGTACGCCGGGTGGCAGTGGGCGGAGGCGCCTGCGCGGATCTCATGGACCAGGCGCTGGCGATGGGGTGTGACACATTTGTTACTTCCGATGTGAAGTACAACGGATTTCTGGACGCAAAGGCGCTCGGGCTCAACCTCATTGACGCCGGGCACTACCCGACTGAGAACGTGGTGTGTCCCATTTTGGCGAAATGGCTGGAAAATGGCTTCCCAAAGACGGAAATCTGCCTCACAAATCGTCATAAAGAGGCGTTTTCCTACGGTTAAAGGGGTTGCCAAGATATCGGGAACGTGATAAACTATCTTAGCTAATTTTCGAGAAGGGAACGATAGTATGTCTGGACACTCCAAATGGCACAATATCCAAAAAACGAAGGGTGCGGCAGATGCCAAGCGCTCTCAGATATTTACGAAAATTGCCCGTGAAATGATCGTGGCGGTAAAGCAGGGGGGCAGCGGCGACCCCAATAACAACTCCCGTCTGGCCACGGTCATCGCCAAGGCTAAGGCTGCAAATATGCCCAATGACAACATTAAGCGCACCATTGACAAGGCCCTGGGGTCCGGCAATGCGGACAGCTATGAGAATGTGGTCTATGAGGGCTACGGTCCCTCCGGCGTGGCCGTCATCGTGGACGCCCTGACGGACAACCGTAACCGTACCGCTCCCGAGGTGCGCCACCTTCTGGACAAATACGGCAAGGGCCTGGGGGCCACGGGCTGCGTGTCCTGGTCCTTTGACCGGAAGGGCGTTATTGTCATCGAGAGCGAGGATCTGGACGAGGACACCGTCATGATGGATGCTCTGGACGCGGGCGCCGACGATATGCAGGCGGAGGACGAGGCGTTTGAGATCTACACCAGTCCGGAGGCATTCGGCTCCGTTTTGGAGGCTCTGGAGGCAAAGGGATACGCCTTTGTCCAGGCTGCTGTGGAGATGGTTCCCCAGAACTACGTAAAGCTGGAGAACGAAGACGACATTAGAAACATGGAGAAGCTTATTGACCTGCTGGAAGAAAATGACGACGTTCAGAACGTCTGGCACAACTGGGAGCAGGGCTGAGCGGCTACTGAGTGATAAAAAAGAGAAGCACTTGGAGTTAAATCCAGGGGGCTTCTCTTTTTTGTTTTTCAAGATGCTGTCAAAACCGGACGTGTTCCGTTTGACAAGCGGGACAGAATCGTTTAAAATAGCCTACGCAAGTAAGCTGGACAGCCACGCGTGGGGGGCGAAAGGCCCGCACGTGAGGAAAGTCCGGGCTCCGCAGGGCAAGGATAACGGGTAACACCCGCCGGGGGCGACCCTAGGAAAAGTGCAACAGAGATAAACCGCTTGCCGGAGTTTGTTCGGTGAGTAAGGGTGGAAAGGCGGAGGTAAGAGCCCGCCCGACGGCGTGCCAAGCGACCGTCGCTGTAAACTCTATCCGGAGCAACGCCGTGGATAAGGGAGAGTTGGAATCTCTGATTCCGGGTATCTCCCTTATGCAGGAGCAATCCTGCAGGGACATAAGGTCGGCCCGACCGTCCCGGGGAGGCGGCTGGAGCGCACCGGCAACGGTGCGCCTAGATAGATGGCTGTCTTAAAAGACAGAACCCGGCTTACAGGCTTGCTTGTATCCAAAAGCCGCCAAAGGATGAAAGCCTTTGGCGGCTTTGTGTTTAGGAGGAATGAGAAATGTATGATACCCTGATTTATGAGGTGACGGACGGGATTGCGTCCATTACCCTGAACCGCCCCGAGGCAGGAAATGGATTCAGCCTCCAGGCGTTTCGCGAGACAGCGGAAGCGTTGGGACGGTGTGACACGGATGAACAGGTGCGTGTCGTCCTTTTGACCGGGAAAGGAAGGCACTTTTCCGTGGGCGGAGACATCGGCGCCATGCAGCACACGGAGGGATATATTTCTTATGAGAGTGCCAGGCTAACCAGCAAAATGAGCGGCGCGGCCAAAAGGTGCTCCAAGCCGGTGATCGCAATGGTAAACGGCGCGGCGGCCGGTGCGGGATGCGGCCTGGCGCTGGCCTGTGATTTCAGAATTGTGACGGAGAAAAGTTCCTTTGTGACCGCATTTATTGATGTGGGACTGACAGGGGACACCGCAACCCTTTATCATTTGGCTCACGCAGTGGGGCTGGTAAAGGCCCAGGAGCTGATGATGCTCAATACGCCTATAAAGGGCGAAGAGGCCTATCGTTTGGGGCTGGCAACCATGCTTGTGCCCGAAGGGCATCTGCAGAAGGCCGCACAGGAGCTTGCGGCAAAATTGAGGGAGAAGTCTCCTGCCGCGCTTGCCCTTCAGAAAGAGCTGATTTGGAACCAGTTTTACTGCGGCTATGACGC
The DNA here is from genome assembly GCF_014281125.1 of Lawsonibacter celer. Classification (GTDB taxonomy): domain Bacteria; phylum Bacillota; class Clostridia; order Oscillospirales; family Oscillospiraceae; genus Lawsonibacter_B; species Lawsonibacter_B celer. The sequence goes on from NZ_JACOEA010000001.1 coordinate 397,975, forward strand.
CTACTGTGAGCTTGAGGCCAAGCTCTTTGATCGGGCGGGACATACTGCGGATCATCGGGAAGCGGTTGCAGCATTTCTGCAGAAACGGAAGCCTGTTTTTTCCGCCAAATAAATATCCCCCGGCATATTAGGCGCCTCGTACACATATAACTGTCTTGAGATGTGTTACAGAAGGGAAGGCGCCGGTATGGAGACGAGCTATCGGGACTGGGAAAAAAGACGGCGGGAGCAGGGGGGCGGAGCCCGGACGGCGCGGCACAAAACCAAGGGGCAGAAAGCCGTTCTGGGGCCGAGAGAGAGGCGTCGCTTGGCTCAGCTGATCATATGCGTCGCTTTATTTTTGGTAGTCTTCCTGGGAAGAGGAATTATGCCGGAGAAAATGGAGGGATTCCGACAGGAACTGCTGGAGATGCTGCAGGCTGATACCGATTTTCAGGCGGTATTTGCCGGACTTGGTCACTCAATCTCGGAAGGAAAACCGGTGACCCAGACCCTGGGAACCCTGTGGACCGATGTGTTCGGCGGCGGTACGGTAACGGCATCCAGCCCAGCCGCGCTGACGGAGAACCGCCTCTATCAGGCGGAATCGGTCTTTCTCAACGGATATGAGGGTGGGCAGACGCCGGCGCAGCATTGGCTGCAATGGACGCCGGAGCAGTCAAATTCCGCATTGGAACCAGAACCTGTGCCCACGCCTGTGCCAACTCCCACGCCAACCCCTGCGCCGGAGCCGGAAGTCCCGGCTGTGGAGCATGTGGAGTATACCGGCCCGGCGCTTCCGGACAATGTTACCATGGACAAATATAATCTGAGTGTTTTAGGGGTCACGGAAACCGTCACCCCGGTTATGGGGCAATTGACCTCTGCCTTCGGATGGCGGGAACACCCGGTCGATGGAGGGGAAAAATTCCACAACGGTGTAGATTTGGCGGTAAACACCGGCACAGACGTGCTGGCGTTTGCCGCGGGTACGGTGGACTATATCGGCGAGAGCCCGATTTATGGGAATTACCTGCAGCTCAAGCATGCGGGCGGACTGACCTCCTTCTACGCCCATTGCAGCGAGCTGTGCGTACAGCAGGGGCAAAATGTGGCTGCCGGACAAAAGATTGCGGAGTCCGGAGCCACCGGGAATGTCACTGGGCCTCACTTGCACCTTGAGATGAAGCTGAACGGAGTCCGGATTGACCCGATCTATTATATCGAGACGAGCTGATGCTGCGTTGGAGGCATGTGGAAATCAGCGGCAGCTTTCTTGTGCTGATGGCTCTGCTGTACTATCTGGACGGAGGCGCGTTGCTCTTTCCGGCTCTGCTGGCCTGTGCATTTCACGAATTGGGACATTTTCTGGCCATTGCACTGCTGGGCGGAAGGGTGGTCCTGCTGCGGCTGAGCTGTATCGGGGCGGAAATGCGCCTTTCCACCCGGAGGCAGTTGAATTGCCCCAGAGAATTGATAGCCGCACTGGCCGGGCCGGCAGCCAACCTTTTCTTGACGTTTGCGGCGGCCAAGCTGGCTCCGGCGATTGGTGAGCCGGGATACGTGTTTGCGGGGCTCAGCTTGACGCTGGCTCTTTTTAATCTCCTGCCAGTGCCTCAGCTGGACGGCGGCCGTATTCTGAAAAATGCTTTGACTCTGTTTGGCTTGGAACGGTGGGCTGAGGGAGCCGTAAAGCTACTGGCGGTTTGGATTGGTATGATATTCATCATCAGCAGCTGGGTGTTGACCCGCCGGGGACAGCTGAATCTGACGCTGATGATTACAGCGGCCTGGATGATTTTTCCGAATTTGCCGGTGAAAGAACGAGAAAAAAGAAGTTTTTCTTAAAAATATGCTTGCAAGCGGCATGGATATATGGTAAACTATTGCAGTCTCAATAAAGGGTGGTCCTCTGCGGCCGCTGCCCAGAGAAGCCGGGCGGCCTGAGTGATGCGCGCATGAACACCTATAAACTAGGAGGAAACAGCAATGGATCTTATGCAGGCTTTTGAGCAAAAGCATCTGAAGGCAGAGCCCCCCGTGGCCAATGTGGGCGACACCGTATGTGTGCACATTAAGGTCAAGGAAGGCAGCCGCGAGCGTATCCAGATCTTTGAGGGCACCGTCATTGCCAAGAAGCACGGCGGCATTGAGGAGACCGTCACGGTGCGCCGCGTCTCTTATGGCGTCGGTGTGGAGAAGGTGTTCCCCATTCATGCGCCCACCATCGAAAAGATCGAGCTGGTCCGCAAGGGTAAGGTTCGCCGCGCGAAGCTCTACTATCTGCGTGACCGTGTGGGCAAGAGCGCAAAGGTCAAAGAGCTCGTTTAATCGGAAGGGTTTGACAAAGAAGAGAGGCGGAAGCCTCTCTTTTTTGCTTTAAAACGCCAAAAGCGGGAAATCTCTCTTTTCTTCTCACTATATATTGTGTATAATCAGTTCGTTTAGAACCGAAAGAGCGGAAAGGCGGCGAGCATTTGAATATTCAATGGTATCCCGGGCATATGACCAAAACCCGGCGGCAGATCCAGGCCGATTTGAAGCTGGTCGATCTGGTGGTGGAGATCATTGACGCCCGCATTCCCATATCCAGCCGCAATCCGGATATTGACGAGCTGGTGGGGGAGAAGCCCCGCCTTGTTGTGCTCAACCGCGCGGATCAGGCCGATCCGGATATGAATCGGCGTTGGACCGAGTGGTTCCGCCGACACGGCTGGGCGGTTCTGGAGACCGAGGCCAAAACCGGCAGAGGGGTCAGCCAATTTTCCACGGTGATTCGAACGGCGCTCCAGGAGAAGCTGGAGCAGTGGAAGGCCAAGGGATTTGTGGGCCGTCCGGTGAGAGCCATGGTGGTGGGGGTGCCCAACGTGGGGAAATCCACGTTTATCAACCAGGTGGCCAAGCGCAAGACAGCCAAGGCCGGGGACCGGCCGGGCGTGACCCGGGGCAAGCAGTGGGTGACCGTGGACCAGGGCCTGCAGCTGCTGGATACCCCGGGGATTCTCTGGCCGAAATTTGAGGACGAAGAAGTGGGCCGCAATCTGGCCTATACCGGTGCGGTGAAGGATGAGATCATGGATGTGGAGACGCTGGCCTGTCACCTGATGGAGGTGCTGGGCAGCCGCTATCCGCTGGCACTTCGGGCGCGCTATAAAATCGAGGTGGCTCCGGAGAATAAAGGGTGGGAGCTGCTGGAGAAGGCGGGCCGCAGGCGCGGTTTTCTCATTTCCGGCGGAGAGGTGGACACGGAACGCATGGCCAATATCCTGCTGGATGAATACCGCGCCGGCAAGCTGGGCCGCTTTACATTAGAGGCTCCGCCGGAGGAGAAAACATGACTGATCTTTGGGAGCTGGAGCGCGGCTGCTGGGAGCAGGGCATCGGCCTGGTCTGCGGCGTGGATGAGGCCGGGGCCGGCCCCCTGGCCGGCGCGGTATATGCCGGGGCGGTGATCCTGCCGCGGGAGATCTCCATTGCGGGGCTGAACGATTCCAAGCAGGTGACCGCGCGGAAGCGGGACACGCTTTTTGACCAGATCCGGGAGCAGGCGGTGGCCTGGGCGGTGGCCTGGGCGGACGAAAAGGAGATTGACGCCTCGGATATCCTCAGCGCCAGGATGCTGGCCATGGACCGGGCGATCCAGGCGCTGTCGCCACGGCCGGAATACGCCCTTGTGGACGGGAATCGGGACCACGGAAGGACGGCGGCCATTACCATACCGCACCTGCTGGCGGTCAAGGGGGACGCACGCAGCGCCAGTATCGCGGCAGCCTCCATCCTGGCAAAGGTAAGCCGGGACCGGTACATGGAGCAGATGGCGCAGCGCTACCCGCTGTATGAATTTGAGCGGCACAAGGGGTATCCCACCAAACGCCACTATGAGCTGCTGCGGAAATACGGGCCGTGCGAGATCCATCGGCGGACCTTCCTGAAAAAGCTGTGAGCGGGGGAGAAGCCAAGCTCCTGGGCCGCTGGGGGGAGGCCTTGGTAGCGGAGGATCTGCGCAAGAGGGGCTGCACGATTTTGGCCTCCGGCTACCGCAGCCGCTTTGGGGAGATCGACCTGATCGCTGCGGACCGAAGATATCTGATGTTTGTAGAGGTCAAGCTCCGGCGGGACGCCGCTTTTGCCATGGGGCGGGAGGCGGTGGACGCGCGGAAGCAGGCCCGCCTGCGCACCACGGCGGAACTCTGGCTGGCGGAGCACCCGGAGGAGGCAAGGCAGCCCCGCTTTGATGTGGCGGAGGTATACGCCCCACAGGGAATGGGAACGGAGAAGCCGCATATTGTTTATATTGAGAACGCCTTTTAAGCGGCTCAGGAGGGGGATGCGGCCGTGAAGGACCAGATCGACGTATTTGACGCTCACTGTGACGCGCTGCTGCTGCGTCTGCTGTACGGCGGCACGCTGCGGGAAAACGGCCGGCATCTGGATTTAAAGCGCATGAGCGCCTACCGGCGCTATGTCCAGTTCTTTGCCATCTGGGGGGACGCGCAGGCTTTTCCCGGCTGCGATCTGCGCGGCGCGCCCCCGGAGTCCTTTTTCCCGGCAGAATATGAGCTGTTCCGGAGTGAGATGGAGGCCAACCGAGACTGCATCTCATTCTGCCGGAGCGGAGAGGAGATCCGTGCCGCCTTAGAGGGCGGAAAGATGGCGGCTCTTCTCTCCGTGGAGGGAGGAGAGCTACTGGGCTGCAGCCTGGAGCGGCTGGAGGAGGCCCACGCCAAGGGGGTGCGGGCGGTCAACCTTACCTGGAACCACGCCAACGCCCTGTCCGGGTCCAATGCCGAACGGCCGGAGCTGGGATTGACCAGGCAGGGAAGGGACTTTGTGCGGAAGATGGAGAGACTTGGAATGCTGGTGGACGTATCTCACCTGTCCGATCCCGGCTTCTGGGATGTGGCGGACATGCTTTCCGGCCCCTTTATTGCCAGCCATTCCAATGCGAGAAGCGTTTTTTTCCATCCAAGAAACTTGACCGATGCGCAATTTACTGCCATAATAGAGCATAACGGCGTGGCCGGGCTGAATCTCTATGCCAACTTTCTCGGGGAGAAGGCGGGCGTGGATACGGTGATTGCCCATCTGGAGCATTGTCTGGATCTGGGCGGCGCGGCGCATGTGGCGCTGGGAACGGATTTTGACGGGTGCAGCCTTCTGCCGGCGGGGATCTCCGGCGTGCAGGATCTGGAGCGCCTATGGGAGCGGCTTTTACAGCGTAATTACGGCAGGGAGCTTTTGCGTGCCCTGTTTTTTGAGAATTTGATGAGGGTCGTGAGCGAAGTATGTACTATGTAAGCACAAGAGATAAAAGTCAGCGGCACACTGCGGCCGAGGCCATCGCCCAGGGGCTGGCCAGCGACGGGGGGCTGATGACTCCGGAGGTCCTGCCCAAGCTGAGCCAGAACGCGCTGGAGACCATGAAGGAGATGTCCTACCAGCAGCGGGCGGTCTATGTGATGAATTCCTATCTGGACGATTTCAGCGCTTCCGAACTCTCCTCCTTTGCGGACAAGGCCTATGGGCCGGAGAAATTTGATGTGAAGGAGGTGGCGCCCGTCCGCACGGTGGACGGGAACACCAGCTGTCTGGAGCTGTGGCACGGCCCCACCTGCGCCTTTAAGGACATGGCCCTGCAGATGCTACCGCACCTGCTCTCCGCCTCTCTGGTGAAGAATCAGGAGGAAAAGACGGTCTGCATCCTGGTGGCTACATCGGGGGACACGGGCAAAGCAGCGCTGGAGGGCTTCCGGGACGTGGATAAGACCCGGATACTGGTCTTTTACCCCAAGGACGGCGTGTCCGACATTCAGGAGCTGCAGATGTGCACCCAGGAGGGCGAAAATGTGGGTGTATGCTCCGTGGTGGGCAATTTTGACGACGCCCAGACCGGGGTGAAGCGTCTCTTCTCCGATGAGGCGCTGCGGAAGCAGCTGGCGGACCGGGGCTTTTTCCTCTCCTCCGCCAACTCGATCAACTGGGGACGTGTGCTGCCGCAGATCGTCTACTATATCTCCGCCTACTGCGACCTGATGCGGGAGGGGCGCATTCAGAAGGGCGATCCGATTAACGTGTGTGTGCCTACTGGTAATTTTGGCAATATCCTGGCCGCCTATTACGCCAAGGAGATGGGGGTGCCCATCGCAAAGCTGATCTGCGCCTCCAACGCCAACAATGTGCTGACTGACTTTCTCAAGACCGGCGTGTATGACCGCAACCGCACCTTTTACAACACCCTCTCTCCGTCCATGGATATTCTGATCTCCTCCAACCTGGAGCGGCTGCTCTTCGCCCTCTCGGGCCACGACGACCAGCAGGTGAGGGGGTATATGGAGCAGCTAAGCGCCACCGGCACCTATCAGGTGAGCCCCGCGATTCAGGCAAAGCTTGACAAGCTGTTCGCAGCCGGATGCTGCGATGACGAGCAGACCCGAAAGGTCATTGGGCGCATGTGGAAGGAGCACAGCTACCTGATCGATCCCCACACTGCGGTAGCCTTTGACGTGTTGGAGCAGTACCGGGCCGAGACCGGAGATCCGACCATGACTCTTGTGGCCTCCACCGCCAGTCCCTTCAAGTTCTGTGACAGCGTGCTTGGCTCGATCGGTGTGACAGAGCTGGCCCAGGGCACCGACCTGATCGACCAGCTCAGCCGGGTAAGCGGCATTGAAGCGCCGGCGCCTTTGGCTGCCCTGAAAGAAAAGCAGATTCGCTTTGACCGGACGGTTGCAAAGGAGCAGATGGTGGAGCAGGTGCTGGAGATGCTGCGCTGATATGGCTCTTTTCGTGATTGGGGACACCCACCTTTCCCTGTCTGCGGACAAGCCGATGGATGTGTTCGGCGGGAGCTGGACTGGTTACGTGGACAAGCTGAAGGATGGATTTTCCATAGTGGGTCCGGAAGATACGGTGGTCCTCTGCGGGGATATTTCCTGGGGCATGAGCCTGCAGGAGGCGCGGGCGGACTTTGCGTTTCTGGACGCGCTGCCCGGCCGCAAGCTGCTCCTGAAGGGGAACCACGACTACTGGTGGAACACGGCGGCCAAAATGAATGCCTTTTTTGCGGAAAACGGCTTTCATACCCTGCAGATTCTCCACAACAACTGCTACCAATACAACGGCTATGGGCTGTGTGGTACCCGCGGCTGGTTTTACGAAGAGAAGGGCGATCAGAAAGTGTTTCGCCGGGAGGTGATGCGCCTGGAGGCGTCCCTAAAGGCGGCGGGAGAGGGGCGCAAGCTGTGCTTTCTGCACTACCCGCCCCGCTATCAGGGCTATACCTGTCCGGAGATCATCGAGGTTATGGAGCGCTATGGCGTGGAGCGGTGCTATTACGGGCACTTGCACGGAGGGAGCCACCGCCTGGCGGTGGAGGGAACCTATGGCGCCGTGGAATACCACCTGGTTTCCGCGGATTATCTGGGGTTCCGTCCGCAAAAAATCTGTGAATAATTTCAAAAAACTATGGAAATCCATTTCATTTTCTGATAGTATATAGCGGATAACGCGAAAGCTGGCCTTCACGGCGGTATGGCTGTGAGAGAAGGGCCTATAGGAGGAAGTAAACAAGATGAATGTCAAGAGCGTCGAAAAGCAGGAGAAGAGCACAGTCGAGCTGGTCATCGAGGTAAGCCACGAGGAGTTCGAGGCTGCCATCGAGAAGGTGTACAAAAAGCAGCGCGGCAAGATCAACGTGCCCGGCTTCCGCAAGGGTCACGCCCCCCGGAAAATCATTGAGGGCATGTATGGCTCCGGCGTATTTTATGAGGATGCCATTAACGAGAGCTATATCGACTATTATCAGCAGGCTGTGGAGCAGGAGAAGCTGGACGCTGTGGCCTGGCCCCAGGTGGAGATCCAGGAGGTCGGCAGAGAGGGCTATACCTTTAAGGCGGCCGTGACTGTCCGCCCCGAGGTGAAGTTGGGTGAGTACAAGGGCCTGACTGCTGAGAAGCCGGAGGTCACTGTGACCGACGAGGACATTGAAAACGAACTCAAGCCTTACATCAACCGCGCCACCCGTATGGTTACTGCCGAGCGCGAGGCGAAGCTGGGCGATACCGTGGTCATTGACTTTGAGGGCTTCTTGGACGGCAAGCCCTTTGACGGCGGAAAGGCTGAGGGCCATAACCTGGAACTTGGCTCCGGCTCTTTTGTTCCGGGATTTGAGGATCAGCTGGTTGGTATGAAGGCTGGCGAGGAGAAGAAGATCGACATTACCTTCCCTGAGGACTACCATGCCGACCTGGCCGGTAAGGCCGTGGTCTTTCAGGTGAAGGTGGACGAGGTTAAGGAGAAGCAGTTGCCTGTGGTGGACGACGAGTTTGCCAAGGATGTATCGGAATTTGACACTCTGGACGCCTTTAAAAAGGACCTGGGGGAGAAGCTGAAAGCCCGCCGGGAGAACATCAACCAGCAGGACTTTGAAAAGACTCTGATTGAGCAGGTTATGGATAACATGCAGGTGGAAGTCCCGGATGCCATGGTGGACTTCCAGGCCGATCAGATGATCAACGAGATGGCGCAGCGCCTGGCGGCTCAGGGTATTCCCTTTGAGCAGTATATGGCGATGACTGGAATGAACGCCGAGACCATGAAGGCCAGTGCCCATGACGCCGCGCTGGAGCGGGTACGTCGGGAGCTGGCACTGGACGCCGTGGCCCTGGCCGAGGGAATCACCGTCTCCGATGAGGAGATGGATGAGGAGTATAAACGCCTGGCCGAGCAATACAGCATGGAGCTGGACAAGGTCAAGGACGCGGTGCCCGCAGAGGAGGTCCGCAAGCAGCTGGTGACCCAGAAGGCAGAGCGCGTGGTCGTGGAGAGCGGAAAGGTCGGCAAAGCCAAGAAGAAGACCGCTGCCAAGAAGAAGACCGAGGCCGCCGAGGGCGAGGAGAAACCCAAGAAGAAGGCTGCTGCGAAGAAGAAAGAAGAGGCCACTGAGGGCGAGGAGAAGCCCAAGAAGCGCGCTTCCAAGAAGAAGGCCGAGGAGAAAACCGAGGAATAAGTTTCCACAGTGCGGGCATACTCTAGGTGTATGACTGCCCGCCAACGGGAGGATGGTTGGATGGGCTGTTCCCATCCCAACATCAAAACGAAGGAGATCCGAACCATGAGCTTAGTTCCCTATGTAGTAGAGCAGACCAATCGCGGTGAGCGCTCCTACGATATCTTTTCCCGCCTGCTGAATGACCGAATTATTTTTCTGGGTGAAGAGGTCAATGCGACCACGGCCAGCCTGGTGGTGGCACAGCTGCTGTACCTGGAGGCCCAGGACCCGGACAAGGACATCCAGTTCTACATCAACAGCCCCGGCGGCTCTGTCACGGACGGTATGGCGATCTATGATACCATGCAGTATGTCAAGTGCGATGTGTCTACCATCTGTATCGGTATGGCGGCCAGCATGGGCGCGTTCCTGCTGTCCTCTGGTACGAAGGGCAAGCGCCTGGCGCTGCCCAATGCCGAGATCATGATTCACCAGCCCTCTGCGGGAACCCAGGGCCAGATCACCGATATGGCGATCCACCTGAAGCGGCTGGAAATCATCAAAAAGCGGATGAACCGGATTTTGGCCGACAACACCGGCAAGCCGCTGGAGGTGGTCACTGCCGACTGTGAGCGGGACAACTTCATGTCTGCGGAAGAGGCTATGGAATACGGCCTGGTGGATAAGGTCATCTACAAGCGCTGAGAAAACAACAGGGGAGTGGGGATAGACGCCCCGCTCCCTTGCCGTATCTGTTCCGATTCAGGGGCAATTGCCCCAATTCATTATCGTTCCTGTTTCGGAACGAATCAAATGAGGTAAGTCTGAGGTAAGTCTATGGCAAAGAATGAAGATCACAAGAGTGTCCGCTGCTCCTTCTGCGGGAAGCACCAGGAGCAGGTCAACCGTATTATCGCGGGCCCGGGCGCTTATATCTGCAACGAGTGCGTACACCTGTGTATGAGCATCCTGGACGACGGCTACGACCCGGAGGAGCAGTTTGCTCCGGAGATCCCGGACGTGATTCCCACCCCCCGGGAGATTCGTAGCGTGCTGGACCAGTATATCATCGGCCAGGAGAACGCGAAGGTGGCCCTGTCTGTGGCTGTGTACAACCACTATAAGCGCATCTACTTCGGCGGCGGCGAGGATGTGGAGCTCCAGAAGAGCAATATCCTGCTGATCGGCCCCACAGGCTGCGGCAAGACGCTGTTCGCTCAAACCCTGGCCCGAATCTTGAAGGTGCCCTTTGCGATTGCGGACGCCACCACTCTGACTGAGGCGGGCTATGTGGGCGACGATGTGGAGAACATCCTTCTGCGCCTGGTCCAGGCGGCGGATTATGACATTGAGTTGGCGGAGCGCGGCATTATCTATGTGGACGAGATTGACAAAATTGCCCGCAAGAGCGAGAATACCTCCATCACCCGGGATGTGTCCGGCGAAGGGGTGCAGCAGGCCCTGCTGAAGATTCTGGAGGGTACGGTGGCCAACGTGCCGCCTCAGGGCGGCCGAAAGCATCCCCACCAGGAATTTATACAGATCAACACCAAGAATATTCTGTTTATCTGCGGCGGCGCTTTTGATGGAATTGAGAAGATCATTGAGCAGCGGCTGGACAAGAAAAGCATTGGCTTTAACGCAGAGATCCAGACGAAAGAGGAGCGAGATACGACCTCGGTTCTGAAGGATATCCAGCCCCACGACCTGCTGAAATTCGGCATTATTCCAGAGCTGGTGGGCCGACTTCCGGTGCTGACCACTCTGAACGCGCTGAACAAGGAGCAGCTGGTGCGCATTCTGACCGAGCCCAAAAACGCCCTGGTCAAGCAGTATCAGAAGCTGTTGGAATACGACATGGTGGACCTGGACTTTGAGCCGGGCGCGCTGGAACAGGCGGCGGAAAAGGCCATTGAACGCGGGATCGGAGCCCGCGGCCTGCGGGCAGTGTTGGAGGAAGTTATGACTCAGGTGATGTACGACGTGCCCTCTGACCCCACCATTGCCAGGGTGACCATCACCACCGAGAGCATCCGGGATCACGTGCCGCCAGAGGTGGAACACGATCCCAGCCGCACCGAGCGGCCCCGACTGGGAAGCGCGGCCCTGCGCACGGAGCAGGGGGGCGCGGCGCCTCGCGGAAATGTGTCTTAAAACGAGAACAGGCTTCGGCGGGGCCAGGAGTTTTTCCTGCCCCGCCGCGTTTTCTTTTCCCTGAAAGGAAGTGGATTTCAATGGAAGCAATCAAAACCTCTGTGACCATGCCGGCGCTGGCGCTGCGCGGACTGGCCATTTTCCCCAATATGCTGCTCCACTTTGATGTGGGCCGGGAGGCCTCGATCAAGGCGCTGGACGAGGCGATGACGACAAGTCAGCCTATTTTCCTGGTGGCCCAGCGGGACTTGTCGGTAGAGGTGCCCGAGGAGGACGATCTGTACACAGTGGGGACCATCTCCAATGTGCGGCAGATTCTTCGCCTGCCCGGAGATAACGTTCGGGTAATGGTGGAGGGGGTCAGCCGTGGCAGGCTGTGCGGGCTGTCCCAGACGGTCCCATTCCTGCTGGCTGAGGTGGAGGAATTGCCGGAAGAAACGCCGGTGCGGCGGTCCACCCGGACTGAGGCCCTGATCCGGCAGACCTATGAGCTCTTTGAGCGCTATATTGAGCTGGCGCCGAAAATGACGCCGGATATTCTGCTGTCCGTATTGGCCAGTGAGGACCCGGGCTATATTGCTGATTATATTGCTCAAAATCTCTCACTGCGCGCAGGAGATAAGCAGTCCATCCTGGAGGAACCGCGCCCGGTTCGCCGGCTGGAGAAACTGTTCCACATGCTTCGCCGCGAGGTGGAGATTCTGGAGCTGGAACAGGATATGCAGAACAAGGTCCGGGAACAGTTGACCCATAACCAGCGGGATTATTTTCTGCGGGAGCAGATGAAGGTCATCCAGCAGGAGCTGGGGGACGAGGGCCAGAATGGGGACAGTGAGATTGCCGAGTACCGGCAGCGGATCGAACGGGCCAAGCTGTCGGATCAGGTGGCGGAAAAGCTAAACAAGGAGCTTTCCCGGCTGGAAAAACAGCCCTTTGGCTCGGCGGAGGCCACTGTACTGCGCAATTATCTGGATATCTGCCTGGAGTTGCCTTGGGGAAAGCGCACCAGGGACCGGGTCGATGTGACCGCAGCCCGTAAAGTGCTGGACGCCGATCATTACGGGCTGGAAAAGGTCAAGGAGCGTATTTTGGAGTTTCTGGCCGTCAAACAGCTGGCTCCTGAGCTGAAAGGGCAGATCATCTGCTTGGTTGGCCCGCCCGGTGTGGGCAAGACCTCCATCGCGATGAGTATGGCAAGGGCGCTCCACCGGAAAATGGCCCGCATCTCCCTGGGTGGTGTCCACGATGAGGCGGAAATTCGCGGCCACCGCAAGACCTATGTGGGGGCCATGCCGGGCCGTATGATTGCCGCCATTCAGCAGGCGGGCAGCTGTAACCCGATTCTCCTGCTGGATGAGATCGACAAACTGGGCAGCGATCAGCGGGGCGACCCGGCCTCCGCGCTGCTGGAGGTTCTGGATTCCGAGCAGAACGCCACCTTCCGGGATCATTTCCTGGAGCTGCCCTTTGATCTGTCTGACGTGCTCTTCGTTACCACGGCCAATACCACGGAGACGATCCCCCGCGCTCTGCTGGACCGGATGGAGGTCATTGAGCTGACCAGCTACACCGACGAGGAGAAATTGCAGATTGCAAAGCGCCACCTCCTGCCAAAGCAGCTCAAGCGCCACGGGTTGAAGAAGTCTCAGCTGAAGCTTACGGATGACGCCATCCGTGAGGTGATCTCGGGTTATACCAAAGAGGCGGGCGTTCGTCTGCTGGAGCGGGAATTGGCAACGCTGTGCCGCAAGAGCGCAATGCAGGTGGTTTCAAAGAGTGTAAAGTCTATCAGCCTTTCGGGCGACAACCTGGAGGAGTATCTTGGTGTGCGGCGCTATCACCCGGAGCGCCTGCCCAGGAGCGAACAGGTGGGGGTCGTCAACGGCTTGGCTTGGACCAGCGTCGGAGGCGAGCTTCTGGAAGTGGAGGCCAATGTGGTGCCTGGAAGCGGAAAGGTGGAACTGACGGGCAATCTGGGAGACGTCATGAAGGAGTCCGCCCATGCGGCACTGACCTATATCCGCAGCCGTACCCAGCCCCTGGGAATTGAGGCGGATTTTTATCAGACCAAGGATATTCACGTCCATTTCCCGGAGGGCGCTGTGCCCAAGGACGGTCCTTCTGCGGGGATTGCCATTACCACTGCCATGGTTTCCGCTCTGACGGGCGCGCCGGTGCGCAGAGAGCTGGCCATGACAGGGGAGGTTACGCTGCGGGGCAGAGTGCTCCCCATCGGCGGACTGAAGGAAAAGACCATGGCGGCCTACCGGAATGGGATCAAAACGGTTTTCATTCCCGCAGATAACGAAAAGGATCTGGAGGAAATTGACCAGACCGTTCGGGCCGCCCTGCACTTCATCCCTGTGGAGCAGGTGGACGCGGTATTGGCGCAGGCCCTGGACCTCGGGGAATGTTCGGCGGAAGAGCCCCAGGAAGAGCCGCTGGCTGGGGAGAGCCGTCAGCCTGGGCGGTTGCCGCGTTTCCGGCAGTGAGAAAGGGGAAGGAAATGAGCGTCAATCTACAAAAGGCAGCCTTTGTCCGTTCTGCCGCCGGTGCGGCGGATTTTCCCAGGGACAGGCTGCCCCAGATCGCGTTTGCAGGCCGCTCCAATGTGGGAAAATCCTCTGTTATCAATCGCTTGCTCAATCGTAAGAATTTCGCCCGCGTGGGAGCGGCGCCCGGCAAGACCACACATATCAACTATTTTTTGATTGACGAGCAATTTTATCTGGTGGATCTGCCCGGCTATGGGTATGCCAAGGTGTCCCAGGCGGAGAAAGCCAGATGGGGGAAATTGATGGAGCAGTGGTTTGCAGATAATACCCTGATGACCCTGGGGATTATGATTGTGGACGCCAGGCATAAACCGACGGCGGACGACTGCACCATGGCGGAGTGGTTTAAAGGCAGCGGCCGGCCATTTGCAGTCGTAGCCAACAAATTGGATAAATTGAAAAAGAGCGAAACGGAGCCCAATCTGGCTCGGATTCGGGAGACTCTGGAACTTCCAAGTTCCGTAAAGGTAATCCCCTTTTCGGCTGAAAAGGGGGACGGAAAGCAGGAACTGCTCAATTTGATTTTGGAGCATGCGGGGGAGTTTATATGAAATATGTAAAATTGGAGCGGGACGGGAAGCCGGTCTGGGGAGTTCTGCAGGATGAATTGGTGCGCACGCTGGTCAAGCCGCCTTTTGCGGAAATCTGCTATGACGGGCAGTCCCTGCCTCTGGCGGAGTGCCGCCTTCTGGCGCCCTGTGAGGCCACAAAGATCGTATGTATCGGGAAAAATTACTATGACCACATCGAGGAGATGCGCTCCATGCTGGACGCCTCTGGAAATCCGGAGCGGCCCACGCTCTTTTTAAAGGGGCCCAACTGTGTGAACGCCCCGGACGGGACCGTGCACGCCCCGGATTTTGTGGGCCGGCTGGACTATGAGGGCGAAATGGGTATTGTAATGAAAAAAAGGGCTAAGGATGTCCGGGAAGAGGACGCCTTGGAGTACATCCTCGGCATTACCTGCCTGAACGATGTGACCGCCCGCGATATCCAGAAGTCGGATGGACAGTGGGCACGGGGAAAGAGCATGGACGGCTTTGCGCCCATTGGCCCAGTGATTACCGATGAGGTGGACCCCAACCATGCGGAAATTCAGACCCGCCTGAACGGCAAGGTAGTGCAGAAGAGCAATACGGAGCTGCTCATTACCAGTGCCGCGAAAATGATTGCCTTTATTACCGCCTCTATGACGCTGGAGCCGGGGGATGTGATTGCAACGGGCACCCCGGCTGGCGTTGGCGAAATGCATGCTGGAGATGTAGTAGAAGTGGAAATCAGCGGTGTCGGGACCCTGCGCAGCCGAATTGTTTGATTTCTGAAAGAGAGCGGCCGCCTGATATAAGGGCGGCCGCTTTCGATTGCAATTCTGGAATACCTGCGCTATAATATAAAAATTGAATCTACTCAGACAAAGAGGAGGGGGCTGCGTTGCATCGTACGATACAGGAATATCTGGCAGCGCTAAAGGGAAAGAAAATTGCGGTCATTGGGATCGGGGTCTCCAACACGCCGCTGATTAAAATGCTGCTGCGGGCTGGTCTGGAGGTCACGGCCTGTGACAAACGCGGCAGGGAGGAGTTTGCCGGCCAGGTGGAGGAACTGGAGAGTCTGGGAGCGGAGCTGCGTCTGGGGCCGGACTATCTGGCCGGGCTGCACCACGACGTAATTTTCCGCACCCCTGGCCTTCGTCCGGACGTGCCTCAGCTGCTGGCAGCCAAAGAGCGGGGAAGCGTCGTCACTTCGGAGATGGAGGCCTTCTTTGAGGTGTGCCCCTGTCAGATGATCGCCGTTACCGGCAGTGACGGCAAGACTACCACCACCACCATAATCTCCGAACTGCTCAAGGCCGCAGGCCGGAATGTATATGTGGGGGGGAATATCGGTAAGCCTCTGCTGGCCGATGCAGACGGCATGGAGGAGGGAGATCTGGCAGTGCTGGAGCTGTCCTCCTTCCAGCTGATGACTATGGAGCACAGCCCGGATATTGCCGTGGTGACCAATCTGGCTCCCAACCATCTGGATATGCACAAGTCCATGGAAGAATATATATCTGCCAAGGAAAATATCTTTACACATCAGAGCGGGGACGGCCTGGTTGTGCTCAATTATGACAATGAAATTACCAGGGCCTTTGGAGAAAAGGCACCTGGGCGCATCACCATGTTCAGTCGCCGAACGCCGCTGGAGCGCGGTGTATTCCTCAGGGATGGGGCGATCTGGGTCACAAACGCTGCGGGAAGCCGGCCGGTGCTGTCCCTGGAGGAGATTCTCCTGCCCGGCGAGCACAATGTGGAGAACTATATGGCCGCCATCGCAGCGGTGGACGGCCTGGTGCCGGACCAGGTCACTCGGGAGTTTGCTAAAACCTTTGCCGGGGTGGAGCATCGGATTGAGCTGGTGCGCACCCGGAACGGCGTGCGCTACTATAATGACTCCATTGCCTCCAGCCCGTCACGGACCATCGCAGGTCTGCGCTCTTTCCCAGAAAAGGTAATCCTCATCGCCGGCGGCTACGACAAGCACATCCCCTTTGATGTTCTTGGCCCTGAGATTGTGGAACATGTCAAGGCCCTGGTGCTTACCGGGGCCACCGCGTCCAAAATCCGGACCGCGGTGGAGAAATCCCCCGGTTATCAGCCTGGACGGCCAGTGATCGTGGAGTATGACGCGTTTGACGCCGCAGTCCTGGCCGCCCATCATATGGCACAGCCGGGCGATGTTGTGCTTTTGTCTCCCGCCTGCGCCTCTTTTGATCGGTTTAAAAACTTCATGGAGCGGGGCGCGGCCTTTAAAAAGCTCATTTACCAATTGTAAGGATGTGAAGGGATGCAATTACACAGCGTGCTGGGGAAGCTGTGCAGGGTGGATGCGCCCTCCGGCTTTGAGGAGCCTGTCGTCCGTGCGGCGGCAGAGCTGCTTGCCCCGCTGGTGGACGAGGTGCACCTCACCCGCAGCGGCAGCCTTTTGGGTGTGCGCCGGTGCGGGAAGTCGGGTGCGAAAAAGTTGCTGTTGGACGCCCATCTGGACGAGATCGGCCTGATGGTCACCGGTATAGAGAACGGCTTTCTGCGTTTTTGTTCCATTGGCGGGGTGGATCCCCGGATGCTGCCGGACCGGGAGGTTACGATCCTCACCACACCGCCTATTCCGGGCGTGGTGGCCTGCCTGCCGCCCCACGTGCAGAAGAGCGGCGAGGGCAGCAAATCCATTCCAATGGATGAGATGATGATTGACGTAGGCCTGTCCCAGGCGCGGGCGCAGGCGCTGATCCCTCTGGGCACGCCCATTGTATTCCGGGGAGGGTGCTTCCCTCTGGGGGAACGCCGCCTGTGCGGCAAGGCTATGGATGACCGGGCCTGCTTTGCAGCCCTGCTGCGTGCAGCGCAGCTGCTGAAGGATATCCCTCTGGACGTGGATGTGTATCTGCTGGGCAGTACCCAGGAGGAGGTTACCGGCGTGGGGGCCAAGACGGCGGCTTTTGAGCTGGCCCCCGATTTCTGCGTGGCGGTGGACGTGACCCATGGAGATTCGCCGGACGCCTCCAAGGACAAGACCTTTGCTCTGGGCGGGGGCGCGGTCATCGGGGTGGGCCCGAATATGACCCGCTGGATGACCCGTCGGATGATGGACAAGGCCAGGGAGAAGCAGATTCCCTACCAGCTGGAGGTGATGGCCGGGCACTCCGGCACCAACGGGTGGTATTTCCAGATTGCCCGGGAGGGGATCGCTACGGCGGTGCTCTCCCTGCCCCTGCGGTATATGCATAGTCCCATCGAGGTGCTGGACCGGGCGGATGTGGAGCATGTGGCCGAACTGCTGGCCGCCTTTGCCGTGGATTTGGGGAAGGAGGCGGAGCAGCCGTGAGCAAGCTGACAGAACTGATTGAGCACCTGTGTGTTCTGGATGGGGTATCCAGCTTTGAGGAGCCGGTACGCACCTTTCTTCAGACACAGGCAGCGCCCTACGCTGACGAGATGCGGGTCGATCTCATGGGAAACCTGATTGTATTCAAGAGAGGGAGGACGCGCACCGGGAATAAGCTGTTACTGGCGGCCCACATGGATGAGGTGGGTTTGATCATAAAAAAGATCACGGATGAGGGCTACCTGAAATTCTCCGCCGTGGGCGGCATTGACCGCCGGGTGCTGCTGGGCAAGCCGGTACGGGTGGGGGAAAACGCGCTTCCCGGCGTCATTGGGCTGAAGGCCTACCACCTGGTGTCCGCGGAGGAGGAAAAGAGTGTCCCAAAGCTGGAAGAGTTTTATATTGATATCGGCGCAAAGGATCGGGAGGAGGCGGAGCGCCTGGTCCAGCCCGGCGACTGGGCTGCCTTTGCAAGCGTGCCGGAGCGGTTCGGGGACGGATTCCTGAAGGCCAAGGCCCTGGATGACCGCATCGGCTGCGCCGTGATGCTGGAGCTGCTGAAGGAGGACCTGCCCCTGGACGTGACCTTCGCCTTCACCGTACAGGAGGAGGTGGGTACCCGTGGGGCCTTTGCCGCGGCTTTTTCTGTGACGCCGGACATG
The DNA here is from genome assembly GCF_014281125.1 of Lawsonibacter celer. Classification (GTDB taxonomy): domain Bacteria; phylum Bacillota; class Clostridia; order Oscillospirales; family Oscillospiraceae; genus Lawsonibacter_B; species Lawsonibacter_B celer. Next base: position 416,181 of record NZ_JACOEA010000001.1, read on the forward strand.
GCTCTGGTGCTGGAGACCACCACAGCCGCCGACCTGGCCGGTGCGCCGGCGCACAAGCAGGTTTGTTCGCCGGGAAAGGGGCCGGTGATTGTGTTCATGGACGGCGGCTCGGCGGCCGACCGCGGACTCTATGAAATGGCGCGGGAGGCGGCCCGGACAAACGGCATTCCCTGGCAGACCAAGCACTATCTGGCCGGCGGCAACGATGCCGCCGCCATTCAGCGCACCAAGTCCGGTGTGCGTACCCTGGCGCTCAGCGCCGCAGTGCGCTATCTCCACGCTCCGGCCAGCGTGGCCAGCCTGCGGGATTTGGACGACATGCTCCGGCTGACGCGGCTGTTCCTTGGGGCAGTCGCCAAAGAGGGATAAGGGGGAGACTATGGAACTTTTAAAAACACTGCAGGCTCTGAACGCCTGTCACGGCCCCTCCGGGGATGAGAGCGATGTGGCCGCCGCCATTGAGAGGCTGGCTGCCCCTTACGCCGACGAGTGCTTCCGGGACGCGCTGGGCAACCTGATCGTCCACAAAAGGGGGCGCGGTCCTAAAGTGCTCTTTGCCGCTCATATGGACTCCATTGGCTTTATCGTGACTCATATTGATGGGGACGGCTTCCTACGCTTCGGGCGGCTGGGCGGACTTACCCCGGCTGAGGTGCTCTCTGCGCCGGTGCGTTTCAAAAACGGTGTGCGGGGCGTGGTGGCCCTGGAGGGCAAAAAGAAGCCGAAGGACATGACTCTGGATGACCTGTATCTGGATATTGGCGCCCGAAGCCGGGAAGAGGCGGAGGCGATGGTACAGATCGGGGATACCGCTGTATATGATACGCCCTGTTTTGCCGCAGGGGAGCGAATCTTTTCCCCCTACCTGGACAACCGGATTGCCTGCGTGGTGCTGCTGGCCGTACTAGAGCGTCTGGTCGTGCGCAAGAATGACCTGTACTTTGCCTTTACAGTGCAGGAAGAGCTTGGCCTGCGGGGCGGCCGGACCGCGGCTTACGGGGTGGATCCTGACTATGGCATCGCTGTGGATGTGACCGACTCGGACGATATTCCGGAGGCTCCCCATGAGTGCAGCAGCGTCTCTGGCAGGGGCGCGGCCATCAAGGTGATGGATTCCTCGGTCATCTGTCACCCAGCGGTGGTGGCCCGGCTGGAGGAGCTGGCAAAGGCCCAGGGCATCCCCAGTCAGCGAGATGTGCTCCGCTGCGGCGGCACGGACGCAGGGGTGATCCATCAGACCCGAGCCGGGGTGCGGACCAGCGGAATTTCCATCCCTTGCCGCTATACTCACAGCCCCCTGGAGATGGTGGACCGGCGCGACGTGGACGCCTGTGTCGCCCTGACCCTTTCCTTTGCCCAGGCGGAACTGTAAATAAGATAGAGAGATAAGGATGGAGCAGGTGCTATGACTTTACAGATAAGTGAGCGTGTACAGAAGCTGGCCAAACAGGCTCAGGAGAGCTTGCGGGAGCAGTTTGACCGGATTGACGGCATTGCAGAGGAAAACACCCGAAAGGTGCTCGCCGCCTTCCAGAAGCATCGGGTTGCGGAGGCCTATTTTGCCGGCACCACCGGCTACGGCTACGATGATCTGGGCCGGGACAAGCTGGATGAGATCTATGCGGATATTTTCGGTACCGAGGACGCTCTGGTGCGGATCAATTTTGTCAATGGGACCCACGCGATCACCTGCGCCCTGTTTGGTGCGCTTAAGCCGGGGGATGTGCTGGTGTCCGCTGTGGGTGCGCCTTACGACACCCTGCTGGGCGTCATCGGCGTGGTGGATAAGGGCCCCGGTTCCTTAAAGGAATATGGCGTAGAATACCGGCAGGTGGAGCTGGTAAATGACGCGCCTGATCCGGCCGGGCTGGCGGAGGCGGTCCGTGATCCCCGGGTCAGGGCGGTGCTGATCCAGCGCTCAAAGGGCTACTCCACCCGGTCGTCCCTGTCGGTGGATGAGATTTCCGTCCTGTGCGCTGTGGTGCGGGCGAACAACCCGTCCGCCGCCATTCTGGTGGATAACTGTTACGGAGAGTTTGTGGAGACACGGGAGCCCACCCAGGCGGGAGCGGATCTGGTGGTGGGGTCCCTGATTAAGAATCCGGGTGGGGGGGTGGCGCCCACTGGCGGCTATCTGGCCGGGCGGCATGACCTGATCGAGGCGGCCGCCATGCGGCTGACTACCCCAGGAATCGGCCGGGAATGCGGCTCCACTCTGGGCAATAACCGTAGCCTCTATCAAGGACTTTTCCTTGCCCCTCATACCACCGCCCAGGCGCTTAAGACAGCGGTGTTTGCGGCGAAAATGATGGAGCAATTGGGCTACAGGACGGAGCCAACCTCTGATATGGTGCGTCACGATATTATCCAGATGATCCATTTCGGCGCTCCGCAACCGTTAAAGCGCTTCTGCCGGGGGATTCAGTTCGGTGCCCCGGTGGACTCCTTTGTCACGCCGGAGCCCTGGGACATGCCGGGGTATGACTGTCAGGTGATTATGGCTGCCGGTGCCTTTATCCAGGGGGCGTCCATCGAACTGTCCTGCGACGCGCCGATGCGTGAGCCCTACACCGCATATCTTCAGGGCGGCCTGACCTATGAATCCGGCAAGGCGGGAGTGATGCTGGCGGTGGAAGAGCTGCTCCGCGGGAAGGAAAAGGACATTTAGGCTGAATGAAACAAGCGTTTGTGCGCATAGGATACCCTATGGGGGGTGGACGCTATGGCGCGCAGACCGAGATATCGGCCGTGGCCGCGGAAGCTGCACCAGCGGGCAAGGAGCGGCAGGGGGATTCCATGGCTTCTGGCCGCAGTGATCGGCGTGGGGCTGGCGCTGCTGTGTATCCATGCCTTTGACGCTGCCGTACGCCCTTTGGCCACGGATATGGCGCAGGCCAAGGTCCGAAACGCGGTGACGGCCATTGTGGACGGCGCGGTGGAGCGTACGATGGACGCACAGGCGGTCTCTTACAGCGATATTGTTACCCTCCAGACCGACGGGGAGGGGCGAATCAACGCCTTGGTCACCAGCCCGGTGAAGCTGAATACGCTGCGGACAGCAATTCTGGAGGATGTGATTCAGCAGGTGGATGCCCTGGATACGACACAGCTGGGGATTCCCATTGGGAGCCTGACCGGACTGGTGTACGCCTCCGACTGGGGCCCTCTTCTGCCGGTCCGCGTCCTTTCTGCCGCCGCAGCAGACGGAGACTTCCGGAATGAGTTTACCTCTGCCGGTATCAACCAGACCCTCCATCGCATTCTGCTGGATGTGGATGTGGACGTCAAGCTGCTGCTGCCGGGAGGAACGGTAGAGACGGCCGTACACACCACCGTGTGTCTGGCTGAGACGGTTATTGTGGGCGAGGTGCCTCAGGCCTATCTCCAGGCGGGGGGCGCTGCCTGACATTTCTTACGTTTCTCTGAAAGCCGAAGCGCCTTTCTTGTAATTTCCTGTGAATTTGGTATGCTGAGCCTATCAAATGGCATGGGAGGGCGAAACGTTGGATACGATGCTGTTTTATTTGGAGATCACTGGGGACTATCTAAGGCAGATGCTTCCATGCGCCATGGCTGCGGCCCTGATCTTCTGGGCGCTGACGCCCTGGCGTTCAAGGAGGCTGGCGGCGCAGGGATTGCGCAGCGGCCCCTGGCGGGAGGGTGCGCTGCTGTTTCTCCTGCTGTTCTGCGCCGGCTTGGCCGGCCTGACGCTTTTCCCGGCCAATTTTTGGAGCATCTGGCACTGGCGCGCCGCTTTTCAAGGGACGGAGCCCCTTTTTCCCTCGGTTGATTACCGGCTGCAGCTCCAGACCATCCAGCTGATCCCATTTAGGGAGATTTCAGGGGCCCTTTTCGGTCCATGGCGCTTCTTTATGCTGCTGGGCAATGTGGTCATGTTTGTGCCTTTGGGCTTTTTTCCGCCGCTGCTCTGGAGGGGAGCACACTGGTATCGCTCCGTGCTGACGGGCCTATGTGCCAGTACGGGGGTGGAGACCACCCAATTCCTGATTGGCCGGGGCAGCGATGTGGATGATATCATTCTCAACACACTGGGGGCACTGGCTGGGTATGGGCTCTTTCTTCTGCTGCGGAGGCTTGCACCCCGTTTCACCAAAAAATTTAGATGTGTAAAGGCGGAATCCTTGCATGGATGAAAAACAGGAAATTCAGGCTCTGCGCCGGGAATTGGAGCAGGCAAATTATGACTACTATGTGCTGGATGACCCCAAGCTGTCTGACTATGAATTTGACCATAAGCTCCGCCGTCTGGAGGAGCTGGAGGCCGCCCACCCGGAACTGATGACGCCGGACTCTCCCACCCAGCGGGTGGGGGGAAAGGTGGCAGACGGTTTTCAGGAGGTGGTACACCCCGTGCCGCTGGAGAGCCTTCAGGACGTATTTTCCATCGAGGAGCTGAAGGAGTTTGGCCAGCGGGTCAAGGAGGCACTTGGCGAGGCACCGCAGCTGGATGTGGAGCCCAAGGTAGATGGGCTTTCGGTCGCCCTGGAATATGAAAACGGTGTCTTTGTCCGCGGCGCCACTCGGGGTGACGGACGCGTGGGGGAGGATGTGACTGAAAACCTCCGTACCATTCATTCCATTCCCCTGCGTTTGGAGGATGCGCCGGCGCGGCTGATTGTTCGGGGCGAGGTCTATATGCCCAAGAAAAGCTTTGAGCAGCTGAATCAGGAGCGGGAGCTGAGGGGGGAGGCACTCTTTGCAAACCCGCGCAATGCGGCGGCGGGCTCCATGCGGCAGCTGGACCCTAAAATCACAGCCTCCCGAAGGTTGGATATCCTCGTATTTAACATTCAGCTGGCGGAAGGTATGGAGTTCCAGACCCATACGGAGGCCCTGGAATATCTAAAACAAAAGAAATTTAAAGTAATTCCGCATTACAGCTGTAAAACCATGGATGAGGCGGCGGAACGTATTGCCGCCTTTGGGGAAGCGCGTGAGACTTACAGCTTTGATATTGATGGCGCTGTTGTAAAGGTGAATTCCTTGGCAGAGCGGAATGTGCTGGGCAGCACGGCCAAATTCCCCCGCTGGGCGGCGGCGTTCAAATATCCGCCGGAGCAGAAGCCCTCAAAAGTGGTGGACATTGTGGTCCAGGTAGGGCGTACCGGTGTGCTCACGCCCAAAGCGGTGGTGGAGCCGGTACGGCTGGCAGGAACGACCGTGACCAACGCCACCCTCCATAACCAGGATTTTATTACAGAGAAGGATATCCGCATTGGAGACACGGTGCTGGTCCAGAAGGCGGGAGAGATTATCCCGGAGATCGTCTCGGTTTTAAAGGAGAAGCGCCCGGAGGGGACTGTGCCTTATCACCTGCCCGAGGTCTGTCCGGTGTGCGGCGCTCCGGTAGCACGGGATGAGGACGGAGCCCACAGCCGATGCACAGGAGCGGAATGCCCTGCCCAGCGGCTGCGCCATCTGGTGCACTTTGCCTCCCGGGACGCCATGGACATTGAGGGCCTGGGGCCGGCCGTGGTGGAGGCCCTGGTGAACGCGGGGCTGGTGAAGGGGCCCGGGGACCTGTATGGCCTGAATCCACAGGATGTGGCCGGCTTGGAGCGCATGGGCAAGCGTTCGGCGGAAAAACTCATTACCGCGATTGAGAAATCTAAAGGCAACGATCTGTCCCGCCTGCTGTTTGCATTTGGCGTTCGGCAGGTTGGGCAGAAAGCGGGGAAAGTGCTTGCCTCTCGCTTCGGCAGTCTGGACGCTCTGATGGCGGCTACCGAAGAGGAGCTGACCCAGGTTCCGGACATCGGGGCCATTACGGCAAAGAGTATTGCGGAGTGGTTCCAGAACCCCCAGAGCCGGCATCTCATCGAGACCCTGCGGGACGCGGGGGTGAATATGCTCAGCCAGGAGGCCCCAACCGGGGACAAGCTGGCAGGAAAGACGTTTGTGCTGACCGGCACATTGGAGGGATTTACCCGGGACGAGGCTGGCGCCAGAATCGAGGCCCTTGGCGGAAAGGTCTCCGGATCTGTTTCAAAAAAGACCTCTTATGTGGTGGCGGGTGAGGCTGCCGGCTCCAAGCTGAAAAAAGCCAATGAACTGGGAATTCCCGTATTGACGGAGGCGGAATTCTTAGGCCTCCTGGACTCCTGAAACAAAAGGACCTGCGCTTGATCGGATGAGTCAAGTGCAGGTCCTTTTCGTCCTATGGTTCCTTTTTTCGTCTGGCCTTTATCAGACGCTCATACTCCCGCAGGGAGGCCAGCGCCTCCCCGGAGAGCGGGAAAAGGGCAACCATATTAAACAGAGTCATCAGGCCAATTCCCACATCTCCCAGGTCCCATACGAAGGTATAGGCCGCCATACAGCCCACAAAGAGCATGACCAGCGCCAGGAGCTTATAGGCGGTCTGGGACACCCAGTTGTCTCCGCACAGATAGGCAATGTTGGGCCTGGCATAAAAAAGAATTCCGATAAAGGTTGAAAAACTGAAGAGTAGAAGAATGACCGCGATGAAGACGACGCCGAACCGCCCCAGGTGGTACTGCATGGCGGATTGCAGCAGGTCCATTCCAGCCAGGCCCCGAATGGTGTCCGCGGGGGCCAGAAGCATAATCATGGCAGAGCAGCTGCAGATGACAATCGTATCGAGAAAGACACCCAGAGCTTGAAGCAGGCCACCCTTGGCCGGGTGATCCACATCCGCCGCGGCAGCGGCGCAGGGGGCGGAGCCGGAACCGGCCTCATTGGAAAAGAGGCCCCGCTTTACACCGTTCATAATGACAGCGCCGAAGCCGCCCGCCACTGCCTGCCGCAGGCCGAACGCCTCGGAAAAAATCTGGCGAAACATATGGGGAAGCAAGCTTACATTTTTGATGATAATGAACAGCGTAATGAAGAAATAGCAGCCTGCCATGATGGGAACGACCTTGTCCAGCACTTTTACTGTAGCGTTTTTGCGCAGGACGATGACAGAGGAGATTGCCACAAGGACAATGGCAGTGAAGAGCGGTGGAATGTGGAACGCGTTATACAGAGAGGAGGAGACGGAGTTGCCGATCACTTGGCTGATTCCACACCAACAGATGAGGCCGGAGACGGCGAAGAGAACTGCAATGACGCTGTAGCGACGCTTCCTGCGGCTGACCCGAGTCACGAGCGCATGGATAAAATAGGCCGGGCCGCCACGGTAGCCGCCATAGAGCGGGTCTTTCTCCTTATAGATCTGGGCGAGGGTGGACTCAATAAAGGCGGTGGATGAGCCGACCAGGGCGGTGACCCACATCCAAAATACAGCGCCTGCCCCACCGGCGGACACAGCCGCTACAACACCCACTAAATTCCCCATTCCAACCCGGGTTGCGGTGGAGATAATAAAGGTCTGAACGCCAGAAATGCCGTTCTTTTTTCCCGGACGCCTTTCGGTCACCAGCCGAAGCATTTCCGGGAAAAGACGCACCGGAAGAAAGCGGGTCCGGACGGTAAAGAACAGGCCGGCCAGCACCAAGACAATCACCAACAGCGAAAGTCCTAATGTGCCGCCGCCAGGCAGAGGAATGGTGACAAGGTCTCCCCACATAAAGTCATAGATCCCATAAAGCAGCTTCATAAATCTCTCTCCTGAGCAAGTAGCGCAAAATTGAGGTTATACGCCCTTGCATTTTCTTTTTCTTTGGTTTAGAGTAAAATAAACATACAATGCGCAGTTCAGAGGAGATGAGCTCTTTTGCGTATCATTATATCTCCTGCGAAAAAAATGAATATGGATACGGACAGCTTTCCGTTTCGGAATCTGCCCCAGTTCCTGCCTCAGGCAGAACACATTTATGAGCATTTGAAGCAGATGGACTATGGGGCTTTAAAGGCGCTGTGGAACTGCAATAACTCCATCGCCCGGCTGAATGCAGAGCGTCTGTCCACGCTGAACCTGCGACAAAATCTCACGCCGGCCATATTGGCCTATGAGGGTATCCAATACCGCTATATGGCCCCCCATATATTTACGTCCTCAGAGCTGGAATATATTGAAGCGCATCTGCGTATTCTCTCCGGGCTCTATGGCCTGCTGCGCCCCTTTGATGGGGTCATTCCTTATCGTCTGGAGATGCAGGCCAAGCTCCAGATCGGCGATGCGAAAGACCTCTACAGCTACTGGGGCAGCCTTCTTGCCTGCAGGCTTCTGGAGGAAACAGACTGTATTGTCAATCTGGCCTCCAAGGAGTACAGCGTGTGTATCTCCCGCCATTTAACCAGAAATGTGCGCCTTCTTACCTGCGTGTTCGGGGAACGAAGGAACGGCCGGATTGTGGAGAAGGGGACCCTGTGCAAAATGGCCAGGGGAGAGATGGTGCGGTATTTGGCCGAGAGACAGAGCGGGCGCCCTGAGGAAATAAAAGCCTTTGATCGGTTGAATTATCGTTTTGCGTCAGAGGAATCCAGCCGGGACACCTATGTTTTTATCCGTGAAGGGGAGGGCCTGGAACATGAATGAGCGGGATTCAAACCTTCTGTCGCGGCTGTTTGCCCTGCAGGACTTGAACTATAAAGCGTTTCACTGTGCTTTGATACCTACGGTTGACCCCAATGCCGTCATCGGTGTGCGCACGCCGATGCTGCGCGCTCTGGCGAAGGAGTTTGGTCAGACGGCACAGGCAAAGGAGTTCCTCAAACAGCTTCCGCACAAATACTACGAAGAAAACAATCTCCACGGCATGCTGATTTCCTCTATGAAGGATTACGGACAGGCTGTTGCCGCATTGGATTCCTTTTTGCCCTACGTGGATAATTGGGCCACCTGCGACCTGATCCGTCCCAAGATATTTAAAAAACAGCATGCCGAATTACCTCAAAAGGTTCGGATTTGGATGGCGTCCGAGCATACCTATACAGTCCGCTTTGGGATTGAAATGCTTATGAGCTTTTATTTGGATGAGCACTTCCGTCCCAAATATTTGGATTGGGTCTCCTCGGTACGCAGCCAGGAGTACTATGTCAATATGATGATTGCCTGGTATTTTGCAACGGCGCTGGCCAAACAATATGATGCCGCCTTGCCATATTTGGAGGAACAAAGGCTGGATCAATGGACCCACAACAAGACGATCCAAAAAGCGATTGAAAGCTATCGCATCTCTCCGGAGCAGAAGGAACACCTGCGGGGACTGCGGAGAAAGACATGAGAAATGGGCGTGGACATAATCATACCATAGGAGATGCAAAAAGGGAAGCATTGAACAAATAAACAGGCGGAGCAGCTGCTCCGCCTGTCTTTATATCTTATCGGTCTAAAACTGGGTTTGTGAAGTAAACGTTTTTCTGATCCATCTTTTCCTTGGCCAGACGAATGGCCTCGCCGAAGCGCTGGAAATGGACGACCTCTCTCTCTCGGAGGAAGCGGATGACATCGTTTACATCAGGGTCGTCAGACTGGCGCAGGATGTTATCATAGGTGACACGTGCCTTCTGTTCTGCGGCCAAGTCCTCTGTCAGGTCGCAGATGATATCTCCCTTGACGCCGATATAGGCGGCCGTCCAAGGAGAGCCTGCGGCGGCAGTCGGATAGACCCCTGCGCCGTGGTCGGTAAAATACGGAGCAAAATTGCCCATGCGCGGGTCGTCAGGCGAGAGGTTGCGGGTAAGCTGGTGGACAATTGTGCCGATCATTTCCAGATGGCCCAGCTCCTCGGTGCCGATATCGGTCAGGAGCCCCTTTAACTCGGGGTAAGGCATGGCATAGCGCTGACTCAGATATCGCAGGGACGCGCCGAGCTCGCCGTCTGGGCCACCGTACTGGCTGATGATCCAGGAGGCCAGCTGTGGGTTGGTATTCTTTATTTTTACAGGATACTGCAGCTTCTTTTCATAGACAAACATCAGCGTTCCACTCCTTCCCGATAATTCCAGGGCCATGGATCGGCAAGCCACGCGCCCCAGGTTTTGCTGTTGGCAGTGGCGGTCTGGAACAGAGGCCCGTGGGCCGCCTCATATTTGGAGCGGGCCTCGCGCTCTAAGGCCGCATACTGTTTATATAGTTCGAAGGCTTCGGCATCGCCCTGGTGTGTGTCCAGATAGAGCCCCAGCTCCAGCAATACAAATTCCAGGGCTTGGAGCTCAGCCAAAGGGCCATTTACCACATTTCTGGCCTCTGCCTTCAGATGGAAGGGCAGATTTAGGCCGGGAAAGAGGGTGCCATTGTTTAAAGCGTCTTGCTGAGAATAGCGTTTGGAGCCAGTCTGCTGGAAGGGAACAAAGGGCACCGCCAAGGGTGCACATTCCGGCAACATACCACAGGCATCTCCACAGGAGGCCGGCGGAGTTGGACGATCTGCTTCAGGATACAAATTGAATTCCTCCTTAGGACAGTTTAGGAAGGGGGGAGCAGCGACGGGGAAGCCTGCCGTCCCTTCCCTCCATTCTATGAGTCGGCCAGAAAAAGCGAAACCGCCCACATTAGCCCGTAATTTGGGCAATGCGGCGGTTCCGCGCTATTTACACATATGATCCAGGGATTAACGGCACTTTGCTGCAAAAGGGGAAGATTCACAATTTTACTTTTACCACTAGCCGTGTAACCGGAGCGGGTGTCCCTATGGCCACACGCGGGGCGTGAAGATCTTGAGGCCAAACAATGTAAAAGGTTCCAGGCCGAATGGTTATGGCGTCCCAAGGCGCCTGAAAGAGCTGTATATCCGGCTGATAATCGCCCAGCGGAAGCGCCGGACCGTCTAACACATAGCCAAGGGCCTCCGTGCCTTTGGCTATGTACTGGATATCCGCGTAATCTCTGTGTGCTTCCAGCTTGCAGTCATCCGGAGGAAGGGTGTCAACCTGAAACATGGTAGCATATACAAAATCTCCGTCGATCTCTACACGCTCTCCGGAGATCAGCTCATCCGGGTTTGCCACTGCAAGCCATTCCAACGCGGCGCGAAAGCGTTTTCCTAACCCATAGTAGCGTTCTGCGTTTTCGATGCAATCGATTACCATAATTTTGCCCCCTCATTATTGCTTTTTCCTATGGTAACGCCAAATCCGGAAAAACACAAGAAAAATCGGCACTGTCCAGGGCGCTGTGATTGTGGTATAATCCTAGCATACCCCTCATAGGGTGCACGGAGGGGGAATGCAGATGAAGCGGAAAGTTTTGAGCTGGCTTCTCGTGGCCGCATTGGCTTTGATGACTGGGTATTATCTCCTGCCCGGAAGTGTCAGGAATACACAGCCTGTCTTTCAGCCCGTGCGCTGCGCAGGGTATCAGCTCATCATTGACGCAGGGCATGGCGGAGAGGACGGCGGAGCCGTCTCCCTGACCGGTGTGCCGGAGAGCGGAATTAACCTGTCCATTGCCCTGAAGCTGGACGCGCTGCTGGGACTGTATGGAGCAGCGCCCACGCTGCTTCGGACGGAGGATATCTCCCTGCACGACGACAGCGCTTCCACACTGCGGGAGAAAAAAGTGTCAGACCTGCATAACCGGGTGGATCGGATTGAACGCACGGAAAACGCGGTGCTCATCAGCATTCACCAGAACACCTACCAAAGTTCCAAATACCATGGCGCACAGGTGTTTTACAGCAACGGGGAGCTCAGCCTTCCACTGGCACAGCTGACCCAGGAGTTGCTGCGCCAGGCGCTGGATCCGGAAAACAAGCGGGTGCCGGCTAAAATCCCGGATACAGTGTACCTCATGAACCACATCTCCTGTCCGGCGATTCTTGTGGAGTGCGGGTTCCTGTCCAATCCGGAGGAGGAGGCGTTGCTGCGCTCAGACTCCTATCAGCGGAAGATTGCCGCCGCTCTGGCGGCCGCGTGGCTGCAATACCAAGGAATTGAGATAAACGGGGAGGCATAGCCTCAAATGAAGGCGAAAACAGTGTTTTTTTGTACAGAATGCGGGAATGAGACGCCCAAATGGGCAGGGCAGTGCCCGGCATGCCGGGCGTGGAACACCCTGGTGGAATCCCCGGCGGAGTCGAAGCAGAAAAAAAAGGCTGCGGCTGCCCCCGCCTCCAGCGGGCTGCGCCGCTCCGCCGGAAACCGCCCGCGGCCGATGGGGGAGGTGGAAACCACCCACGAACTCCGCTTTGAGACCGGTATGAACGAGCTGGATCGGGTTCTGGGCGGGGGAGCGGTCAAGGGATCGCTGGTACTGGTGGGCGGTGCGCCAGGCATTGGAAAATCCACCTTAATGCTGCAGATCTGTGACCATTTAAGCCGCTTTGCCACAGTGCTGTATGTATCCGGCGAGGAATCCGAACGTCAGATCAAGCTGCGGGCAGAGCGTCTGCATGTGCGCAGCCAGGGTCTCTATTTGCTGGCGGAAACCAACCTTGGGGATCTTGTAGAGTCTGTCAATGAGCTCAAGCCGGACATCCTGATCGTAGACTCCATTCAGACCATGTACAACGAGGAGCTGAGCGCCGCACCCGGGAGCATTGCCCAGGTAAAGGACTGCACCATGGCGCTGATGCAATTGGCAAAAGGGCAGGGGATTACGGTCTTCGTAGTCGGGCACGTCAATAAGGAGGGCTCGATTGCCGGGCCAAAGGTGCTGGAGCATATGGTGGACTGTGTACTCTATTTTGAGGGGGAGCGGCAAAACTCCTACCGGATCCTGCGGGCCGCAAAGAACCGTTTTGGCGCAACCAATGAAATCGGCGTGTTTGATATGGGGGACGACGGGCTGGCTGAAGTGCCCAATCCTTCGGAAACTCTGCTCTCCGGACGGCCTCAGGATACGCCGGGAACCTGCGTCACCTGCGTAATGGAGGGAGTGCGGCCTGTGCTGGCAGAGGTCCAGGCGCTGCTGGCGCCCACCAGCTTCAATGTACCCAGGCGGACCTCAAACGGCTTTGACTATAACCGGGTCAACATGCTGCTGGCGGTGCTGGAGAAGCGGGGAGGGCTGATGGTCAGTTCCTGCGATGCCTATGTGAATGTCATCGGCGGCCTGTTTTTGGACGAACCGGCCGCTGATCTGGCGCTGATGATTACGCTGGCTTCCAGCTTCAGGGACAAGCCCGTGCCAGGGGATCTGGCGGCAATCGGCGAGGTCGGCCTGACTGGGGAGCTGCGCTCAGTCAGCGCACTGGGGCAGCGCCTGTCGGAGGTGCGGCGACTGGGGTTTACCAAATGCCTGCTCCCGAGCCGAAACAGCGATAAGCTGGTCGAACCGGACGGCTTACAGCTCATTAAGGTGCGAAACGTCCGCGAAGCGCTCTCGGCAATCCTTTAAAGAGTCAATTTTCACCGGAATCTGCGGAGATGGCATGGTTTGCAGCGGAAATTCTGCGCGGCACAAAATGCACGCAGGACTCCTGTTCGCTGGGCAGTCCGCGCGACGCGGCGCGTTCGAGAGAACAGTAGCCGTCCTGCTGATAGACGCAGTTGCTGGTACAGGCAATGAGACTCATCCAAATCAACTCCAGGCCAGAATAAATTGAGGGAGGTGCATCCAACTCAACAAAATAAAAATTTTGTTGAGTTGGAGGGAGGTTGAACGAAAGAAAAAGCAATTACTACGGAGAATCTCCCCAGATTCTCCGGGACTTTTTGTCTTACCACGAGACCATTCAGGCGCATTCCCCCAAAACAGTGGATGAATACTTCTTGGATCTGCGCACCTTTTTTCGGTTTTTAAAGCTGGAAAAAGGCCTTGTGCCCCGCACGGCGGAATTCAGCGAAATCTCCATTCTGGATGTGGACATCGCCCTGGTGGGTTCTGTGACGCTGACCGATGTGTACTCCTTTATGAATTATTTGAGCCGCGACCGTGGCCTCGGCCCGGCGGCCCGCGCCCGGAAAATTGCCGCGATCCGATCGTTCTATAAGTATCTCACTCATAAAGCAAAATTACTCGCAGAGAATCCCATGCAGGACCTGGATGCTCCGCATCTGAAAAAAACACTGCCCCGCTATTTGGACCTAGACCAAAGCATTCACCTCCTGGAGAGCATTGACGGCAGAAACCGTGAGCGGGATTACTGCATTTTAACTCTATTTTTAAACTGCGGAGTTCGAATTTCTGAGCTGGTGGGATTAAATCTAACAGATGTTCGGGGCGATCAGCTGCGCGTGCTGGGAAAAGGCAATAAAGAACGGATTCTCTTTCTCAACGACGCCTGCCGACAGGCGCTGGACGACTGGCTGGCAGTCCGCCCGTCTACTGCGGCAGCGGACAAAAACGCGCTGTTTCTTACCCGCAGGCACACCCGTATGACAACTGACGCGGTCCACTACATGGTAAAGCAGCGGCTGAAAAGAGCTGGGCTGGATGCCTCGCAGTATTCCAGCCATAAGCTGCGGCACACAGCTGCGACACTGATGCTGCAAAACGGCGTGGACGTGCGGACACTTCAAGAGGTACTGGGGCATGAGCACCTGAATACCACACAGATTTATACCCATGTGGACAACGAAAACCTGCGCTCGGCTGCAAAGGCCAACCCTTTGTCTAAGATGAAGGCACCGAAAAAATAAAATCGCCCGGGACCTTAAAAGCGGAAAGGTCCCGGGCGATTATTTTCAGACTCCGACGGACGACGTTCCGGCGGGTAGGCCCCCAGAACGTGCAGGAAACGGATTTCCTGAAAGAAATAGGTACTCAGCGGCCGGTAATCAGCGTCGTAAGAGTGTGCGGCGATGAGCGTGTTCTCCAGAGTGGGCGGATCGCCGATCTCCACAATAATAGGTGTATGGCCAAATACTTCCTTTTGAAAACGGAATTGGGCAAAATCGCCTGGCTCCAGCTGCTCCAGGGCTGCGACCATCCCAAAAGGTCCTGGATTTGTCTCCGGTCTGGTGAGGAAACGGTAGAAATACTCCACGCCAGTCCAAGCAGGCGCTTTCTGATTTGGGTCAATATAATACCAGCCGTACGTGGGCGTAAAATTCATTACACCGGTGCCTGCATAAAGACACTGCGAAGCAAAATTGGTGCAGTCTCCGCCGATCTCCTCATAATCAAAAAAGGCCGGGTTGCGGCTGTAAGCCCACTGATGGGCATAGGCTACAGCTGCGGCGCGATCATATGGAATGATATCCGGGATAGAGCCTCCCCCCTCTCCACCACAGTCTATTCCGCGGGGGCAAAAGGTGTGAAGCATAAAAGACGGGGGCATGCAATTCAGGCTGCATGCCCCCGCGAGGTCTCTCATTTGAAAATTAAGCTTTACCGGCACAGCCCAGAACATCAATCAGCTTATGCTTGACCAATTCTTTGATGTTGGCGCGGGCGGGCTTGAGATACTCGCGCGGATCAAATTTGTCTGGGTGCTCAGCGAAGAACTTGCGGATGGTTCCAGTCATGGCCAGGCGCAGATCAGAGTCAATATTGATCTTGCACACGGACATGGAAGCGGCTTTGCGCAGTTCATCCTCGGGGATGCCGACCGCATCGGGCATCTTGCCGCCGTTCTCATTGATCATCTTTACAAACTCCTGGGGCACGGAAGAAGAGCCGTGGAGCACGATGGGGAAACCAGGCAGACGCTTGGAGACCTCCTCCAGTACGTCGAAACGCAGAGGGGGCGGAACCAGAACGCCCTTCTCATTGCGGGTACACTGGTCGGGGGTAAACTTGTAGGCGCCATGGCTGGTGCCGATGGCGATGGCCAGGGAATCGCAGCCGGTCTTGGCGACAAATTCCTCCACCTCTTCGGGGCGGGTATAGGAGGAATCCTCGGCGGAGACCTTCACATCGTCCTCTACGCCGGCCAGGGTGCCCAGCTCAGCTTCGACCACAACACCATGGTCATGGGCATACTCCACAACTTTTTTGGTCAACTCAATATTTTCCGCAAAGGGTTTGGAGCTGGCGTCAATCATGACGGAGGTAAAGCCACCGTCCACGCAGGATTTGCACAGCTCAAACGAATCACCATGGTCCAGATGCAGACAGATCGGCAGGCCGGTCTCAATAATCGCGGCCTCTACCAGCTTCATCAGATAGGTATGGTTAGCATAAGCACGGGCTCCCTTGGAAACCTGGAGGATCAGAGGAGCGTTGACCTCCTTAGCAGCCTCGGTAATTCCCTGCACGATCTCCATGTTGTTGACGTTGAACGCGCCGATAGCGTATCCACCGTCATAGGCCTTTTGGAACATTTCCTTCGTTGTAACCAGCGGCATATGACTCATCTCCTTTTTTAATGGCTTAATAATTTTACCAGTTATCATTGCGAAATGCAATAGGATGTGGTATTGTATTTAAGCAAATCTTTAAACATTTTTTGAAGCTTGTGTAAAAATTAAAGAGAATCTTACGGGAGGCACAAAAAATCATGAGTGAGTTAAAAGGCGCATGTATTATCGGTCAGTCCGGCGGTCCGACTGCGGTCATCAATGCCAGTGCGCTGGGCGTGATCCGCACCGCACTGGATACCGACTGCATCACCCGAGTCCTGGGCGCGGCCAATGGGATCAAAGGCGTACTGGCGGACAAGCTCTATGTGATGGATGAGGAAGACGCTGAGGAGCTGGAACTGCTGAAGTACACCCCCTCCTCCGCCCTGGGTTCCTGCCGGTATAAGCTGGCGGACCCGGATACAGACGACACCGATTACAAGCGGATTCTGGAGGTTTTCCGGAAGCACGACGTGCGCTATTTCTTCTACAATGGCGGCAACGATTCCATGGATACCTGCAATAAGATCTCCAAGTATATGCAGAAGGTAGGCTATGAATGCCGCATTATGGGCGTGCCCAAGACCATTGACAACGACCTGAACGGTACGGACCACTGCCCGGGCTTTGGCTCCGCCGCGAAGTTCATCGCGACCACCTGCATGGAGGTGCATCGGGACGCCCATGTATATGACACCGGCATGGTGACGATTATGGAGATTATGGGGCGCCACGCCGGCTGGCTGGCTGGCTCCGCCGCTCTGGCGACCTGGGCCGGCTATGGCCCGGACCTGATCTATCTGCCGGAGACCGACTTTGATTTGACCGATTTTCTGGAGGATGTCCACCGGGTATACGACAAGACTGGAAAATGCATGGTAGCCGTGTCCGAGGGCATTCACCGTGCCGACGGTACCTTTATTTCCGAGGCAAAGACTTCGGCCACCGACGGCTTTGGCCATGCCCAGCTGGGCGGACTGGCGGCCATGTTGGCTGAGGCGGTCAAGCTGGAGACCGGCGCTAAGGTGCGCGGAATTGAACTGTCGCTGCTGCAGCGCTGCGGCTCCCATGTAGCATCCAAGACCGATATCGACGAGGCCTTTCTGGCGGGTAAGGCTGCAGTTGAGGCCGCAGTATCCGGAGTCACGGATAAGATGGTGGCGTTCCGCTGTACCCGCGAGGGCGGCTACCGGTGCGAGACGATCCTGGAGCCCCTGGATATTGTGGCAAACTTCGAGAAGAAGGTGCCCCGCGAGTGGATCAACGCGGTGGGCAACGGTGTGGAGCAGCCTTTTATCGACTACGTTCTCCCTCTGATCCAGGGTGAACCGGATGCGCCGAAGCACAGCGCTCTCCCCCGCTTTGCCAAGCTGAAAAAGATTTTGGCCGAATAATCCAATATAGGAAAAGAGGCGGAGTGCAGAAATTTCTGCACTCCGCCTCTTCCTTTTATTACTTTACGCCGGTCAGCGCCCGCATGACCGTGTAGGTCTGGGGATCAAGGCCTTTTTTCATATTCAGTGCCTCGGTAATATCATAGTTGACATATTCGTCTCCCTGGAGGGCCACAACGCGGCACCGCTTGCCTTCCGCCAGCAGACGAACCGCCTCATAGCCCATATAGGTGGCGGCAATACGGTCCCGTGCGGTGGGAGCGCCGCCCCGCTGTACATGTCCCAAGATTGTAACGCGCGGGTCCATTGCCGTGGCCTCGGTAATCCGTTTGGCCACCTCGTAGGCACCGCCCTGAACTCCTTCGGCCACAATAATCATGAAATGGGTGCGTCCAGCCAGGCGGGCGCGCCGAATGGGCTCTATCACATCTGCCTCAAAGTCAATGGGTTGCTCAGGGACCAGCACCGCCGTGGCGCCGCAGGCCACGCCTACATTCAGCGCAACATGGCCAGCATGGCGGCCCATGACCTCCACAACAGAGCAGCGCTCATGGGACTGCATTGTGTCACGTAGCTTGTCGATGCATTCCAACGCTGTGTTGCAGGCGGAGTCAAAGCCGATGGTATAGGTGGAGCAGGCAATATCATTGTCAATGGTACCCGGAATGCCGATGACAGACAGCCCCTGCTGCGCCAGGCAGAGAAGGCCGCGAAACGTGCCGTCTCCCCCGATGCCTACAAGCGCGTCCAGCCCCAGCAGCTTGCAGGTGGCCCCGGCCCGCTCCTGCCCCTGCTTTGCCTTGAAGTCCTCGCTGCGGGCGGAATAGAGCATGGTGCCGCCGCGACGGGACAGGCCGCTGACGCTCTCAAAATTCAAGGGCATGAAATCGCCGTTAATCAGGCCGTGATAGCCGCGGCGGATGCCAATGCATTCAATTCCCATGTGCAGACAGGTACGTACAACGGAACGAATCGCGGCATTCATACCGGGGGCATCTCCCCCGCTGGTAAAAACACCGATTCGCTGTACAGCGGGCTTTTCCATAGGACAGTCCTCCTTTTTCAATTCCAAGACAATGCCGGGTCAGACCTTCAGTTCGGTCTCCTGCCCGGACAAAGCACTTGCATACTGTTCCAGCACCGGGGCCACACACGCGCGGAGGAATTCCTCCACCTGCTCTGGGCAGCGGCCGATGTAACGGCTGGGCTCCAGGTGAGCCGTCAGCTCCTCCCGGCTCATACCAAAAAGCGGATCCCCTGCGATCAGATCAATCAGATTATTCGGCAGGCCTCTATCCTTTACATTACTGCCCGCCTCCTGGGAGAGCACCCGGATGCGCTCGTGTAGCTCCTGGCGGTTTCCTCCCCGCTTGACCGCGTCCATCATAATGTTCTCAGTGGCCATAAAGGGCAGCTCCTCAAGAATATGGCGCTGAATGACCTTTTCGTGAACCACAAGGTTGGCCGCTACATTGGCATAGATATTCAGGATCGCATCCACTGCCAAGAATGCCTCCGGAACGGAAATGCGCTTATTGGCGGAGTCGTCCAGAGTGCGCTCAAACCACTGAGTGGCGGCGGTAACCGCGGGATTCATCGCGTCCGCCATTACATAGCGGGACAGCGCGCAGATGCGCTCACAGCGCATGGGATTGCGCTTATAGGGCATAGCGGAGGAGCCGATCTGGTTTTTTTCAAAGGGCTCTTCCACCTCCTTGAGATGGCAGAGCAGACGGATGTCGTTGGCAAACTTGCTGGCAGACTGCGCAATGCCGGACAGAGTGCCCAAAATGGCAGCGTCCACCTTGCGGGAGTAGGTCTGACCGCTGACAGGGACAGTGGCCGCAAAGCCCATTTCCTTTGCGATTTTTTGGTCCAGCTTGCGACACTTGTCGTGATCGCCCTCAAAGAGTTCCAGGAAGCTGGCCTGGGTGCCCGTGGTCCCCTTGGAGCCAAGCAACTTCAGACCGCGTATGCGATACTCCACCTCATCCAGATCCATGAGAAGCTCATTCATCCACAGGGTGGCACGCTTGCCCACCGTGACCAGCTGAGCCGGCTGAAAGTGCGTAAAGCCAAGGGTCGGTAAGGCTTTATACTTGTCAGAAAAGGCAGCTAGATGCCCCAGCACCCGCACCAACTTATCCCGCACCAGGAGCAATGCCTCCCGCATAAGGATCAAATCGGTATTGTCCCCCACATAACAGCTGGTGGCGCCCAGGTGGATAATGGGCATCGCCTTCGGACAGGAGTCCCCAAAGGTGTGCACATGGGCCATCACATCGTGGCGGAGCTTGCGCTCATAGTCGGCAGCCTTCTCATAGTCGATGTCATCCAAATGGGTTTCCATCTCATCGATCTGTTCCTGGGTGATGGGCAGGCCAAGTTCCATTTCAGCCCGGGCTAAAGCAACCCACAGACGGCGCCAGGTAGAGAATTTTTTGTCCGGAGAGAAAATAAACTGCATCTCGTCGCTGGCATAGCGGGAGGAGAGCGGACTCTCATAACGGTTGTTCATGGGAGCAGACCTCTTTTACTTCAAATTTCCCTTTTAGAATACCATAGAAGGAGCGGGGAGACAAGTTACAATGTCTCTCCCGCCCTTTTTTCGGTTTAGTTTGCCAGGAACCGCTCCAGCCGGTCCAGGCCTTCTCGGATCTGATCCATGGAGGTTGCATAGGACCAGCGTACAAAGCTCGGGCTGCCGAAGCCGGAGCAGGGCACCACCGCCACCAGGCCCTTTTTCAGGAACAGGTCGGCAAATACGTCCCCGTCCGTAATCGTGACTCCGTGCAGGGTCTTGCCTAACAACTGTTCAATATTCATCATTACATAAAAAGCCCCCTGCGGCTTGATACAGCTGATCCCCGGAATCTGGTTCATTCGCTCTACAATATAGTTGCGGCGGGCCTCAAAGGCCTGACGCATCTGCTCCACCTCGTCCTGAGGGCCGGAGAGCGCGGCCAGGGCGGCCTTTTGGGAGATGGCACAGGGAGAGCCGGTGGAGTGGCTGAGATAGTTGGCGATTACTTTGGCGATCTTATCGTTGGCGCAGGCATAGCCGATGCGCCAGCCGGTCATGGCGTAGGATTTGGATACACCGTTAATGAGGATGCAGCGCTCCTTGATCCCATCTCCCAGGCTGGGCAGGCTGACAAATTCCGCGCCGTCATAAACCAGACTATAATAAATCTCGTCGTCAATCACATAGAGGTCATATTTGACGCACACGTCTGCAACGGCTTTCAACTCCTCCCTTCCATACATCATCCCCGTGGGGTTGGATGGGTTGTTGAGAATAACCGCCTTGGTGCGCGGGGTGACTGACGCCTCCAGCCGTTCCGGCGTAATCTTGAAGTGCTCTGCCTCACCGGCAGTCAGCAAAACGGGCACGCCGCCTGCCATCTTAATCAGCTCATAATAGCTCACCCAGGACGGCGCGGGCAGAATAATCTCGTCGCCGGGATTGATCAGCGCCCTTAAAGCCGCGTATACCGCATGTTTTGCACCGCTGGTCACCACCACCTGATTGGGCTGATAGGATACCTGGCAGTCCGCCTGCAGGCGGTCACACACGGCCTGACGCAGCTCCAGTGTGCCGCCCGCAGGGGTGTAGCGGGTAAAGTTCTGTTCAATAGCCGTAATGCCGGCCGCTTTGATGTGGTCGGGTGTATGAAAATCGGGCTCACCGGCCCCAAAACCAATTACATCAATCCCATCTGCCTTCATCTGCTTGAATAGGGAATCAATGGCCATCGTTGTGGAAGCCTGCACAGCTTCTGCAATCCTGGATAACTCTTTCATCTCTATCTCCTCCGAGTCAACTTTATGACATATTATATGCTTTGACTTGCAGAAATGCAAGCACTTATTCTAAAAAATTCCTTTTAAATGAATAGGGAGAGTCCAACAGATGCAAAACCAGGGCGCCCGAACTCACATCGGGCGCCCTGTGCCGTTTTCACTTTTCCGCCGCTTGGCCGTGTTCTTTTGGTAAAGCAGGTATAGCCCGTCCATGACCAGATCACGGTCATAGACAATATCATGGCGGCAGTGACTCAGGTAACGCATGGCGTTTCCGCCCGTGGCCACAATGGTAACTGGTTCGCCAATCTGAGATTCCACCCGGTCAATCATCCCATCTACCATGCTGGCGTGTCCGTAGACAATGCCAGATCGCATAGCGTCCTCCGTCGTTCGGCCCAGCAGACTGAGGGGGGCGCCGCCCTCCACGGCAATGGCAATGTGGGGCAGCTCCGCGGCCCGTTCCGACAGGGCCTCCAGCCCCAAAACGGCCCCGGGCATAATGATGCAGCCCTCATATACCTGACCACAAATAAGAGACATGGAGGTGGCGGTTCCGGTATCAATGACCAGCACCGGGCTGGGGTATTTTGAAATGGCCGCGACCGATTCTGCGACAATGTCGCTGCCCAATTGACTGTGAATCTCCGAACGGATGTTGAGCCCGGTCTTGAGCCCGGGGCCCACCACCAGGGGACGCTTCCCGGTGAGCATGGAGATGGCCTCGGTCATCGTAGCGGTCAGCGGGGGCACCACGCTGGAAAGGATCGCGCCGCTGATGCGTTTGCTGTCCGCCTGATAGAGGCTGAACACACCCAAAAGGTCGATGGCGCACTGATCCCGGGTCCTTTCCCGATCGGTCCCCAGCGAGGAGAGAAAGCTCAGCTTCCCCGCTGTGTCAAACAGGCCCACCGTGGTGTTGGAGTTGCCCACATCTACCGCAAGAATCATATTGCACCCACCCCTTTCACATCTGAAAACCATTGTATCAAAAAGAGCGGGCTGTGACAAGCCTCAGATGTGCCGGCAGATGCGCTCTCCCATTTCCACGGTGCCGATGGGGGTCACGCCGGGCTCCGCAATATCAGGGGTGCGCCAGCCCTCGGAGAGCACTGCGTCTACCGCGGCCTCAATGGCGTCCGCTTCGGCGGAGCGCTGGAAGGAATAGCGGAACATCATGGCGACCGAGAGGATGGTGGCAATGGGATTGGCCTTGTCCTGCCCGGCGATGTCCGGCGCAGAGCCGTGAATGGGCTCATACAGACCGGGGGCGCAGTCGCCGATGGACGCGGAGGGCAGCAGGCCGATGGAGCCGGTGACCATGGATGCCTCGTCGGAGAGAATGTCGCCGAACATGTTTTCCGTGACCAGCACATCGAACTGTCCGGGATCTTTGACGATCTGCATGGCACAGTTGTCCACCAGCACGTCCTCGTACACCACGTCGGCGTACTCCTCCGCCAGCCGGTGCATGACGCTGCGCCAAAGGCGGCTGGTCTCCAGCACATTGGCCTTGTCCACGGATGAGACCTTCTTCCGGCGCAGACGGGCCAACTCAAAGGCCCGGCGGCCGATGCGCTCAATCTCCTTTTCGGAGTAAGCCATCAGGTCGGTGGCCTCCACTCCCCTGTCCTCGGTTTCATAGCGGTCCCGCTTGCCGAAATAGATGCCGCCAGTGAGCTCCCGCACCATCATCAGGTCGATCCCCTTCTCCGCGGTCTCCTTTTTCAGCGGGCAGGCGTCCGCCATGGCGGGGCGCAGGGCGGCGGGCCGCAGGTTTGCATACAGGCCAAGATCCTTTCGAATGGCCAGCAGAGCGGTCTCCGGCCGCTGCTCCGCGGGCTTATCAGCCCCCCATTTGGGGCCGCCCACGGCGCCCAGCAGCACCGCGTCGCAGGCCTTACATTTCTCAGCGGTGCCATCGGGATAGCTCTTCCCCACCGCGTCCGTGGCGCAGCCGCCCAGCAGCACATCCACAAATTCAAAGGTGTGGCCGAACCTCTCCCCCACCCTTTCCATGACCTTGACGGCCTGACCGACTACCTCGGGACCGATGCCGTCCCCGCGGATGAGTGCAATTTTATACTTCATTTTGCCACACCTCTCGCCTTCAAAGCGTTCAGCAGGCCTCCGCTGGCGATGATGCCGTCCACAAAAGCCGGAAACGGAGCGGCCTGCCAGGATTGTTCGGTGGTCTCGTCGGTAATCACGCCGGTTTTGAAATCCACGGTAACCTTGTCCCCGGCCTTGATGTCGGCCGCAGCCTCAGGGCACTCCATAATCGGAAAGCCAATATTGATAGCGTTGCGGTAAAAAATGCGGGCAAAGGAGGCCGCAATAACACACTTGACGCCGCAGGCCTTCAGGGCCAGAGGGGCGTGCTCACGGGAGGAGCCGCAGCCAAAGTTCGCGCCGGCTACCACGATATCTCCCGCCTCCACGGTGGAGGAGAAATCTGTGTCAATGTCCTCCATGCAGTGGGAGGCCAGGGACTTCTCGTCTGGCGCGTTCAGATACCGGGCTGGGATAATCACATCGGTATCCACGTTGTCTCCATACTTATAAACTTTCATTGCAGTTCCTCCTTACAGCTTCCGCGGGTCGGCAACCACGCCGGCCACGGCGGAGGCGGCGGCCACGGCCGGGTTGGCCAGGATGATTTCCGAGCTGACCGGGCCCATGCGGCCCACAAAGTTGCGGTTGGTGGTAGAGATGGCCCGCTCCCCATCGGAGAGCACCCCCATGTGGCCGCCCAGGCAGGGGCCGCAGGTGGGGGTGGAGACGGCGCAGCCGGCCTCCAGGAAGATCTGAATCAGGCCCTCCTTCATGGCATCCAGGGTAATCTGCTGGGTGGCGGGGATGACAATGCAGCGCACATCCTGGGCCACCTTGCGGCCTTTGAGTACCGCAGCGGCCTGTCGCAGGTCGTCCAGACGCCCATTGGTGCAGGAGCCGATGACCACCTGCTGAATGGGCATTCCCTCCGCCTGGCGGATGGTACGGGTGTTGGAAGGCAAATGGGGCAGCGCCACAGTGGGCTCCAGAGCGTCCAGGTCAATGACCACCTCCTGGTCATACACCGCGTCCGGGTCAGCCTCCACAGCCTCCCAGGGGCGGCTGACACGGCCGGCCAGATAGGACCGGGTCCTGTCATCCACCGGGAAAATGCCGTTCTTGGCGCCGGCCTCGATGGCCATATTGGCGATGGTGAAGCGGTCGTCCATGCTTAGGCAGGCCACTCCCTCGCCCGCAAACTCCAGGGATTTGTACAGCGCGCCGTCCACGCCGATGGTTCCGATCAAGTGGAGGATCACGTCCTTGCCGGAGACATAGGGCTGCAGCTTCCCCTTCAGGGTGACCTTGATCGCCGAGGGGATTTTGAACCAGGCCAGGCCTGTAGCCATGCCTGCCGCCATATCGGTGGAGCCCACGCCTGTGGAAAAGGCGCCCAAGGCCCCGTAAGTACAGGTATGGGAGTCGGCGCCGATGATAGCCTCGCCGGGGGCGGCCAGCCCCTTTTCGGGCACCAGGGCGTGTTCGACGCCCATGTCTCCCACATCATAGAAATGCGTGATCTGATACTGTTTGGCAAACTCCCGCACTGTGGCGCACAGCTGCGCCGCCTTAATGTCCTTGCAGGGGGTATAGTGGTCCAGGATCAGTGCGATCCGGTCCTGATCGAAAATCCGGGTCAGGCCCGCCTTATTGAACTCGGCAATGGCCACAGGTGTGGTAATATCGTTGCCCAGCACCAGATCCAGCTTACCCTCCACCAGTTGGCCGGCTTCCACCGTTTTGAGGCCGGCATGGCGCGCCAGAATCTTCTGGGTCATGGTCATTCCCATCGGAATCCCTCCTTTTTTATTTATAGGATAACATATTTGCTTGCATTATAAATGTAAAGCATGTTACAATTGAAGCAGAATCTATAAAGGAGGGAATGGGATATGGACCAGTGGACGCCCTTGGCGGCGGGCCGGAGCCCCAGAACCTACGCGCCCGGGCAGATGATCTATCTCCAGGGCACGCAGGCGGACCAGTTTTACTACATTCTCTCAGGTACGGTGAAATGCTTCCTCAGTTCGGCCGAAGGAGACGAGCGCACGCTAACCCTCCATCGCAGCGGTGACCTGATCGGCGAGGCCGCCTTTTTTGACCGGCAGCCCCGGGTTTCCTCCGCGGTAGCGGTGAGCCGCTGTGTGCTTGTATCCATCGATCGCCCCTGGCTGGAGTCGGTCTTTGCCCAGCACCCGGACCTGGCGGTGTCCATGCTGGAGTATTTGGCCCGTACGGTGCGTCTGCTGTCCGCCCACGTGGATGGAGCCTTTCTCCGGGCGGATCAACGGGTGGCCCGCTACCTGCTCTCGCTCTCCCCTTTGCCCGACGGCCGGCTGCACTGCACCCATGAGGAGATCGGCTCCTCAGTCGGGGTCAGCCGTGTGACGGTGAGCCGCGTTTTAGGTGAGCTGGAGCGCCGGGGACTGCTCCGCACCGGCTATCGCACGGTGCAGTTTCTGGATCGGATCGGGTTGGAGGATATGCTCCGGGAATCATAAAAAGGGCCTCTGACAGAACCGATTCTGTCAGAGGCCCTTTTTTACAGAATAATACAGATTAGTCCGCCGGAGCCCTCATTGATGATGCGCTGAAGGGTTTCCCGCAGCTTGGCACGGGCATCCTCCGGCATCCGCTTGAGCTTGGTGTTCAGATCCTCGCTGACCAGCTCGTGGAAGGATTTTCCGAAGATGTTGGATTGCCAAATGGCTTTGGTGTCGCCCTCAAATTCCTGGAGAAGATAGTTCACCATCTCCTCGGACTGCTTTTCGTTTCCGACTATGGGCGACACCTCGGTCTCGATATCGGCCCGGATCATATGGATGGAGGGAGCGGAGGCTTTCAGCCGCACCCCATAGCGCCCTCCCTGCCGGACAATTTCCGGCTCCTCCAATACCAGTTCATCTGTGCTGGGTACTACAATGCCGTAACCGGTACTCTTGACCTCCTCCAGTGCGCCGGCCACCTTGTCATACTCGCACTTGACCCTGGAGAGCTGGGAAAGCAGTTCCAGCAGGTCTCCGTCGTCGTGGACGGTAAACCCGGACTGCTGGGACAGCGTGTCATAAAACAGCGCCCGTGGAAGCTCCAGCTGTGCCACAGCCAGGCCGGTGCCCAGGCTGATGGAGGAAATCTGAGTACGGCTGACCGTATCGCAGGCTCCGATTGCCGCGACCGCCTTTTCCACATCCCGGATGCGGCGCATGCCGGCACATCCGTCCCGAATTACGGAATACAGGCCGCTTTTGATGGGGTGATCGTAGGGAAGTGCATCCACCCATGGCGGCAGGAAGAGATCCAGCTCCTTTAATGGGAATTCGTAGAGCACGCCCTTAATGATGTCTGTGACCGCCTTTTCATCCAGTTCCAGGCAGTCTGCCGCCACTACCGTTACATCGTAGCGGCTGGCGATGTCCGCACGAATGGCCTGGGCCCGGTCGGAATTGGGGTAGGCAGAATTGAGCACCACCAGGAAGGGCTTTCCAAGCTCCTTCAATTCAGTGATCACCCGCTCCTCCGCCTCCAGGTAGTCCTCCCGCGGGATATCGGTGATGGAGCCGTCGGTCGTCACCACAATGCCCACCGTGGAGTGCTCCGAGATAACCTTGCGGGTGCCGATTTCCGCGGCCTCTGTCATGGGGATCTCGTAGTCAAACCACGGGGTGGAGACCATACGCGGGGCGTCGTCCTCCAGGGAGCCCACCGCGCCGGGCACCAGATAGCCCACGCAGTCGATCAGCCGTACAGAGAAGGCCGCCCCATTCTCCATCTGGACCTCCACTGCATCCTCTGGGACGAACTTTGGCTCGGCGGTCATAATGGTGCGTCCGGAGCCGCTCTGGGGCAGTTCGTCGCGGGCCCGCTCCCTACGGTAGACGTTATCAATGTTGGGAATGACCAGAGTCTCCATGAAACGCTTGATAAAGGTAGATTTTCCTGTCCGCACCGGCCCCACGACGCCGATATAGATATCCCCCTCCGTCCGCTGGGCGATATCCTCGTAGATCTTGCGCTCTTCCACTTGCGATTCCTCCTTCGACCCGATTCCAAGCCGGTCGTTTTCTCTACATACCTATGGGGATAAGCCTTAAAATATACCACGCATTGAAAAAGGCCCGGACCGGCTGCAGGATACCGGTCCGGGCCTTTTCTCAGCGTTTACGGGGGATAAGCAGCAGCTGGCCCGCG
Source organism: Lawsonibacter celer (assembly GCF_014281125.1). GTDB lineage: Bacteria > Bacillota > Clostridia > Oscillospirales > Oscillospiraceae > Lawsonibacter_B > Lawsonibacter_B celer. Next base: position 443,717 of record NZ_JACOEA010000001.1, read on the forward strand.
GGCAGAGCGTCTTCGCTCAGGTCGTTGGCCTGAAGGATATCCTGGGCAGTCGTGCCGTAAGCCTTGGCAATATCCCAGAGCCGTTCTCCACCGGCCACCATTCGGAGGACAATCGAGGGTTTTCCGGCCGTGTCACGCACCCCGTTTTCATCCAGATGGACGCCGGAAACACTTATCATCTGCCGTCTGGTGTAGGCAAGATACTGAATATCCACCTGGAACCGCACTTCGATTCCGCTGGAGGACGGGACTGCAAAGATTTCACCCGGAACGCCGCACCGGCAAGCACACTCCGCCCCCTCCCCCACGTCCAGGGTACAGGGCACGCGGAGTGTCCGGGAGACAGCAGAGAGCGTATCGTCTTCCGCCTGATAGAGAATGGTGACATTTGCCTCCACACTCAGCTCCAGCCGCTCTCCTTCGCGCCGCTGAGTCACCGGGCCCATGCGGACATAGGTATCCGATACGCTTTTTGCCTGCATACCGGTCTCAATGATCTCCCGCACGGTCTGATTCTTGATTCCGCGGTCCGCCAGCTGCTTCAGGCTGCAGGGCCTGGTATCCGCCTCCAGTTGATAGGCTGTGGAGTAGAGGTCGGTCAAAAGCTCCAAGCTCCTGGTCTCCCATACGGTGGCCTGTGCCAGCAGTCCCAGCGCCACGCTGATGGTGCGCCCGTCTGAGCCATCCAAGCGGCACTCCGTGTCCGTCAGCACCACCTGCACTTCACAGTCACAGTCCTCCCCTACCCCGTTGACCTCCATAATCTGAGAAAAAGGCAGTACATAGTCGGTGGTACAAAGCGCGCCCTCCGCGGCCCGGTAGAGCAGCTGAAGCATGGCCTCTCCCTTGAAGATCAGTTTGCTTCCAATCACCTTAGACTCATTGCAGCGCAGAGACACTCTGCTCTTCAGCAGTTCCTCCGCCTCCGGCTTTCCCCCAGAAATCATTACGTCGTCTGCAAATGTAAAGGGTTTTTCCTGTACGGCGGATACCTGATAGAGCTGACAGGGCTCCACCAGCTGCTCCACACCGGCGCTTTCCGGTTCGGATACGCCTGCGCACAACTCCTCAGAAACCGGGGCGTAGACCTGCACAGAAACAGCGATCTGAATCCGTACGAGTACCTTTCGGGGATTGAGCAGGCGGGTTTCTGCAGCCTGTATCCAGGGACAGGCGATTACTGTACACCCGGAAGTCACCTGTGCCCCTTCGGCGCTGCACGAGAAAGGAATCGCGACCTCCAGACGGCGCATCCCCTCCGTACCGTCCGGAAGGTAAAGCACCGCCGCCCTGGCTGTGCCGGTCAGCTCCACTCTTCCCTCCTGGGACTCTTTGCTTTTCAAGCAGGCAGTACCCTCGGTATCACAGATCCGCAGGATGTCCGGACAGGCATCCGGAACAATCATTTCCATGGTCTCTTCCTGACAGACCGTGGTGTCCAGCATAGTCTCGTATCCACTCAGTTGGGTCCGATCCAATTCCAGCTCCATAGCGTTCCACTCCTTGTACGGGCCCTTTGGCCCTTTCTCATGCAAAGTTTGCTATAGAACTATATGTACAAGGAGTGGCCGCTATGTCTCCCAATTCAGCGCAGGCCAAACAAAGTCTTGAGAATTCCGCACAACGCCTTCGGAGACTTGACCACGACGATCTTCAAAACAAATTACCTCCTATCGATCCAAAAACTCACGCAGCCAATCCTTTCCCTTATAACCCAGGATGGCGCCCAGGCCCAGCGTAATCATACTGGCGGGATAGAGCACAAGAGCCGCTCCACCGGCGCACAGCGCCGCCACTCCAAGGTTCTTTTTGTTCAGCCATTCCGGCCATGACGTCAAAACAGCCGCCTCCTTCCATAAACTGGTCTGACCCAGTATACGCAGGAGGCGGCTGTCGGTGACTGCCGTATGATACAGTTCAAACGTCTGTGCGCTGGCTGCGGATCAGCAGCACACGTCCGGTCTCCACGGTGATGGTTATGCAATCTGAAGCCGGTTCGTTGCTGACGGAAAAAGTAGATCCACGCTTGAGCCGCGCGCCGGTAAGGGGATATTTTACGCCCCGCAGGGTGACGCCAGTGATCTGGCGGTCCAGCGGAATCAGGGAGAGATAGCGGTAGGAGGGGAAGTTCTCCAGAACAATGGTCTCTCCCTCCAGCAGTCGCACCTCATTATCGCTGTCAATTAGCAGAGCTTGACAACCCTGCTCTGCCACGTGTTCCAGCAGCATCAGATTGGAGGCGGTGTGATCCAGCCTGCCGCCGGTGCAGCCGCACAGCAGCAGGTTCCGGGCACCCATGGCCGAGGCGTGGTCTACCGCGGCCTCCAGGTCCGTCAGATCCTTTTCCGCGGGAAGCGTAACGCAGGGGATGCGATTCGACGGAGACCCGCCGGAATCCCAGTCGCCAATGAGAAAATCTGCCTTCAGGCCGGCCGCAGCAGCATTTACGGAGCCGCCGTCCGCACAGAGCACCGGACAGGGCAGCCAGCGCTCCAGATAGGGGCGGAGGAAGGCCCAGCAGGTACAGGGGGCAGCACCAAAAATCAGGGCGCGATTCGTCAATTCCGTTCCCATTCCGGCACTTCCTTTGCCTGCTGATAGAGGCGCACATAGCTGGCATGACGGCTGGAGGAGATCTTCCCCTCTCTCAGCGCCGCCAACACCGCGCAGCCCTTTTCCTTGATATGGGCGCACCCGGTAAAGCGGCATTGTCCTAAATAGGGAGCAAATTCCCGGAAGGTGTCCTGCAGTTCCTCCGGCCGCCGCAGTTCCGCCCTATCCGTGTCAAAGGAAGAGAAGCCGGGCGTATCGGCGACCACGGCCCCGCTGCTCAGGCGAAAGAGCTCCACATGCCGGGTAGTATGCCGGCCGCGCCCCAGCTTATCGGATACCTGACCCACCTGGAGCTGGAATCCCGGCTCCAGGGCGTTGAGAATGCTGGACTTCCCAACGCCGGAATTACCCGTAAAGGCAGATACCTTTCCAGATATAAGGGCCGCAAGCTGATCTAGCCCCTCCCCGGTCTCCGCGCTCACGCGCAGCGTGGGAAAACCCGCCAGGACATAGGTCTGGTACAGCTCCGTAGCCGCATCCAGATCACACTTGTTGATACACACAACGCTCTGGCAGCTGCGGCCCTCGGCGATAGAGACAACTCGATCAATCAGAAAGGGGTCGGTTACCGGGACAGCGCCTGAGGCGATGATAACCAGTTGGTCAATATTCGCGACCGCCGGGCGCTGAAATTCATTTTTCCGCGGCAGGATCTCGTCCAGCGCACCGGTACCGTCTCCCAGGTCAGTAAAGACCACACGATCCCCCGCCAGAGGGCTCTGCTTCTGGTGCCGGAATTTCCCCCTGGCCCTGCAGGAGATCAGGCGGCCATCGCCCGGGTCCACATAATAGAAGCCGCTCAGGGCCTTTAAAATCATTCCCTCGCCCGTCATTGGCTGAAATCCAGCGTGTAGCTGTCCACCGACACCTCATCAATATAGATGGTGACCTGCTGCACGCCAATCCCCTGCACAGGGGCATAAATGGTTCCCATCTGCGTTTCGGCCATATTGTCATAGGCCGCGGTGTTGTCCCCCACCTGGATCCGTACTGCAACCCGCTCACGGCCATCATTGGGGAGCTTGACCTGAACGGTGCGGTATACCGGTATCGGGGATGGCGCAGGGTCTTCCCCAGTGCCGGGGGATTGGCTGGGCGTCGGAGATACGGTTGGCTCGTCCGTAGGCGGCGTGGAGGACGCGGGATCCGATCCTTTGCTGATCTTGAAGTAGATGGTGGTCCCCTCGTCTACCTCGGTGCCGGGCTCAATGCTCTGCCAGCAGATGAGGCCCTCATCCACGTCGTCACTGTACTCCTGACCGGTGATTCCGCCGTAGGTGAGGCTAAGCTGCTCTTCCGCCCACTTCTGTGCATCCTCCGGCGATTTATGCAGGAATGAGACCACGTTTACTGTCTCTACCTTCGGACCGGTGCTGACCACAAGAGTCACCTGAGTTACACCGGCTAGGTCGGTCTCCGCCGCAGGTGTCTGCGAGATGACCTTCCCCTCCCCGACACTCTCATCACTGCGCTCTTCAATGGTGATATTGTCTTCTGTAATGCCCAAATTTTTCAGTGTGCTGACCGCTACACGGTGGTCCTTGTTGTAAAGGTCAGGCATGCGGCTGGCCTCACTGCCGCTGCTGACAGACACCGTAATCGTGGCTCCGGAGGGTGCGTTGAGTCCGCTATCCGGCGTCTGGCTGACAATCTGCCCTGCTGGGGCGTCGCTGACCACGGTTTCCCCTTCCACAACCACGAACTGTCCTTTCAGAACGGCCTCATTCGCCCTGGCCTCTTCCAGCGTCATACCGATCAGCTTCGGGACATTGTACTGCTGCTCGCCGCCCACCATTCCGCTGAAAAAGGAGACCCACAGGAATACGCCAATGCCGACCAGAAATACAGCGATCGCACCGACCGCAAGGAAAAGCGGGAGGCGGCTGGCGCCGCCTCTGCGGCCATGGGGCTCATACTCTTCCTCCACACCGACATCGTTCCGGCGGGAATGGCTGCGCCGAGGATGGGCCGCCTGGGTCGGCTCCTCTACCCGGTCTGCGTGGGCCGGCTGCTGCCTGACGCTATGGGGGGTGTTGGCCCCCAATATCTGCGTGGGCTCGTCGCCCTCCTCTGCCAACAGGTCAGCGGATGTGTAATCAAAGCTGATACTGGGATTTTTGCGGAATTCCTCCAGATCGGCCAGCATGGCGTCGGCGGAGACATAGCGCCGGTTCACATCGGAGGCCATGGCCTTCATGGTGATGGCCTCCAGCGCCTCCGGAATATCCGGGTCAAGATCCCGGGGAGAGAGGGGGATGGAGTTGATGTGCTGAATGGCGACGGAGACCGGAGAGTCCCCCTCATAGGGCAATCTTCCGGTGATCATCTCATAGAGCACCACACCCGCGGAATAGATGTCGCTGCGGGCGTCAATATGGCTGCCGCGGGCCTGTTCCGGGGAGATATAGTGGACCGACCCCAGAGCCTCTTGCGTAAGCGTAGCCTGGGCGGCGGAGGCCACCCGGGCGATGCCGAAGTCGGCCACCTTCAGGCTCCCATCGCGCAGTACCATCATATTGTGGGGTTTGATATCCCGATGGATGATCCCGCGCCCATGGGCGTGGGAGAGGGCCTTCATAATCTGCGTGGTGAAATGCAGCGCCTCACGCCAGGAGAGCTTCCCACCCTTCTTCTGGATATACTGCTTCAGGGTAATCCCGTCAATCAATTCCATCACAATATAGTCTGGGTCCGAAGTGCGGGACACATCATAGACGGCCACAATATTCGGGTGGGAGAGCATGGCGACAGCCTGAGATTCATCGTGAAAACGGCGCCGGATCTCCGCGTCCTGGGCCAAATCCTCCTTGAGGATCTTAACGGCCACCAGGCGGTTGAGCCAATGACAGCGGGCCTTATAGACCACCGCCATGCCGCCGGTGCCGATGCGCTCTAAAATCTCATATCGATTGTCGAGTAATTTCCCTATGTATTGATCCATAGTTCATTACCCCCTTAAAGGATTTCTAGGAGGACGACGGTTACGTTGTCCGGCGCCCCCCGGGACATGGCCACGTCCAGCAGGCGCTTGCAGCAGTCCTCCGCCACTCCCCCATGGAGCACTTCAAAGAGCAGCTCCTGGTCAGTCAGAAGGTTGGACAGCCCATCGGAGCAGAGCAGGAGATAGTCCCCGCTCTCCAGCGGCTCCCGGTAGAGATCGGCCCGAATATGGGCCTCCGAGCCCAGTGCGCGGGTGATGAGATTTTTTTGCGGGTGGTTGCGCGCCTCGTCCGGCGTGATCTGCCCGCGAACCACCATATCCTCCACCAGCGAGTGATCCCTGGTTATCTTGCGGATGCCGCCGCCCGAGATATGGTACGCTCTGCTGTCCCCAATATTGAGCAGATAGGCGGTATGGTCCTCCACCAGCGCGGCCACCATGGTCGTGCCCATGCCGTGGCAGTCCGGTTCCGTGCTTGCGCGGTGGAACACGGCGCTGTTGGCGTTTTCGGCCGCCTGGGCCAGCAGTTCGGCAGGGTCCTCAGGTGCTCCGTCCGGCAGGGACTGAAGCGTCTCTACAAAGGTCTCCACCGCCAGAAGGCTTGCGATATTGCCCGCCTTTGCGCCGCCCATACCGTCGCACACGACTCCTACCGCCAGCCGCTCCGACGGAACATCTAAGTAAAAGCCATCTTGGTTTTGCTGCCTTACCGCGCCTTTGTCGGTAATGCCCCATGCATGTATCATTGTCATTGCCTCTTTCCGGCGGCTCACACTTCCCTGCCCTGAAGGTGCTCCAAAGCAGGGCTTGCTCAGCCGTTCTGCATGCTCTTGCGGCGCAGCTGCCCGCAGGAAGCGTCGATGTCGCCGCCCAGTTTTCGCCGGACGGTTGCGGTAATCCCCTGGCTCTCCAGCCGCTTCTGGAAAGCGGATACCCGCCGGCTGGGTTTGAGCGGACTCTCCTCCACATGATTGAGCGGGATTAGATTGACATGACCGGGGGTCCCCTTCAGATGCTTTGCCAGCAGGTCCGCCTGCCAGTCGGCGTCGTTGACGCCGTCGATCATGGCGTACTCATATGAGATCCGCCGGCCTGTTTTCTCAAAATACCGGCGGCAGGCGGCAAAAAGCCGCTCCACACCCACGCTGCGATTTGCCGGCATGATCCGGCTCCTGGTCTCATCGTCAGGCGCATGGAGGGATACCGACAGGGTCAATTGTAACCGATATTCCGCCAGCTTGTCAATTTTTTCAGTTAGCCCACAGGTGGACAGGGAGATATGCCGCATCCCGATATGCAACCCCTCCGGATGGTTGACCAGCGCCAGGAAACGCATCACATGTTCGAAATTATCCAGCGGCTCTCCAATGCCCATGAGGACGATATTGCTGATTACGGCCCCGGAGTCCTTCTGGGTAAAGATCACCTGGTCCAGAAGCTCTGCAGGCGTCAAATCCCGGATCTTGCCGCCCAGGGTGGAGGCGCAGAAGGCACAGCCCATCCGGCAGCCGACCTGGGAGGAGATGCATACAGTATTCCCATGATGATAGCGCATCAAAACCGTTTCAATACAGTTTCCGTCCGCCAGCCGCCACAGATATTTGACGGTGCCGTCTTGGGCGGAGACCTGCTTGCGCTCCACCGTAGGCATGTGCAGAATGCAGGCGGCGGAGAGCTTTTCCCGCAGAGACTTGGGCAGATTGCTCATTTCTTCAAAGGAGCACGCGCCCCGGTGAAGCCACTGAAATACCTGTTTTGCACGAAACGCGGGCTCACCCAGAGCCTGAAAGAAGTCCGCCATCTCGGTCAATTCCATGGACTTGATGTCTGTCATAGCATCCTCCTGAGCTTTGCGAAGAAAAAGCCGTCTGTACCATCCCGGTGGGGCCAGAGGGTACACATAGCTGTTTCCATTGGACCAAACGGGCCGGGCAGCTGGAACGCTTCTAATGCAAAGCATGGATTCCTGTCGATAAAATGTAGAACAACCGCCTCGTTTTCCCGTTCCAGCAGGGTGCAGGTGGCGTAAAGGAGCACACCGCCGGGACGTACGTAGGCAGCCACATTGTTCAAAATCTCAGATTGCACTTTGGGCAGCCCCTCCAAAGGACCTGGCGCTTTATAGCGGATGTCCGGTTTTTTGCGGATAATGCCTAGTCCGGAGCAGGGGACGTCCGCGATGACCAGATCAAATCGACTCCGGAACTCCTCACGACAGACCTTGCCGTCCAGGAGCATCGGACGGACACAGGTCAGGCCCAGGCGCTGTGCTCCGGCCTGGATGAGCCGCTCCTTATGGGGATGGATGTCGCAGGAGGTCACCTGCCCCCTGTCCTCCATGGCAATCGCTGCGGCAAAGGATTTTCCTCCGGGGGCGGCACAGGCGTCCAGCACATCCATTCCGGGCTGCGGGCCTGCCGCCAGCACTGCCAGTCGGGCGGCTGCGTCCTGGATATAGAACCACCCCTGCTGAAATGCATGCAAACGCTCCAGGTTCCCGGTGTTGGAGAGCAACAGACAGTCGGGCAGCCAAGGGTGGGGTTTCACGCAGACGCCCTCCCGTTCCAAGGCTGCGGCGGTCTCCTCCGACGTGGCGCGGCAGAGATTTACCTGGGCCACGGTGGGTGGCTGACCATTGTTCGCCTCCATCAGGGCGGCGGCCTCTTCCCTGCCCAGCCGGCGGGTGAACTCCTCCGCCAGCCAGGCGGGATGGCTGTATCTGACTGCGTTGTTAGGGGGCTCTGGCAAAACCTCACGCTGTCGGACCAAGCTGCGTAGGACTCCGTTTACCAGCCCGGCCGCCCTTGGATTTTTAGCATATTTCCGGGCCAGGCTGACCGCCTCATTCACTGCCGCGCTGTCCGGCACCCGGTCCAGCATCAAAATTTGGTAGGCCCCCAGGCGCAGGCAATTGAGCACTTTATTCTCCAACTGCTCCAGCTTTCTGCTGCACAGTCCGGACAGCCAGAAATCCAGCAGCAACCGATTCTGCAGCACGCCGAAGCACAGCCGGGTGGCCAGCGCCATGTCCCGGCTGTCCAGCCCCGACGTCCGCCCCGCCTTTTTCAGGTAGCCGTCTGACCAGGCGCCCTGGCTGTCACAGGCGGCAAGCGACAAAAGGGCGGCTTCCCTTGCCGTCATTTCAATCCCTCCTCCGGCCGCTGAACGCCAGAAGAAACCGCAGCAACTGCGCCAGAGAGACCAGCAGAGCAGCCACATAGGTCATGGCCGCGGCACGCAGGACCTTTTTGGCCCCCTGCAGCTCGTCCTCCTCAAGAAGGTAGCCGCTCTCCAGCGTCTGAATCGCCCGCCGTGACGCATTGAACTCCACCGGCAGCGTGACCAGCTGTACCAGCACGGTCAGAGAAAACAGAATGACGCCGATGCCGAACAGCGGCTCGGAATACAGGAACAGGCCAATGATGATAAACAGAATGGACAGCTGTGAGCCGATGTTGCAGACCGGAATAATCGCAGTACGCAGCTTGATGGGACCATAACCCTGGGCGTACTGCACTGCATGGCCCGCCTCATGGGCCGCTACCCCTACCGCAGCGACCGAGGACACGCCGTAGACCGAATCAGACAGGCGGATAACATTGGTGCGTGGGTCATAGTGGTCGTTCAGGTTCCCGCGAATCGCTTGGATTTGCACGTCAAGCACCCCGTGCGCGCGCAGTACTGCCTCTGCCGCCTGCGCGCCGGTCAGCCCGCGCCGGCAAGCGACGCGGGAAAAGCGATTGAAGGTGGAGCTCACCCGCATTTGGGCTACCAGCGCGATCAGCATAGCCGGCACAAGAAGCATCCAATAATAGGGATCATAGTAATAGAAAAACGGCATAAAAGCCTCACTTTCTGCATGGTTACATAATTTGCCCGCCAGTGAGATAAAGAATCAGCTGTAAGGAAAACGGAACTGCCATGGCGGCAGTTAGGAAGGCGGAGACCGCCGGCCTTTCCTCGGCCCAGTCCGCGGCAAAGAGGAAAAACGGCAGCGCGCAGGACAGATAGCGTCCGGCGCTGAGCAGCCAGGACAGGGAGTAATCCAAGATCAGGCAGGCAAAAGCATAGAGCGTAAGCATGCTCCGCTGCCGCCGCGCACGGAGCAGCAGGGTAAAGAAGAGGGGAAAAAGAAGGAGGGTTGGAATCCAGATCTGCCAGCGGATGGCAGAATCTGGGGTGCTCCACGCATTGTGCAACACATACCAAAGGGTATCTGAGACCCAGCAGAAGCCCTGGTTCCAGTGCCGCTGCATCTGGACAAAGGCGAAGGGATCACCGGTCACCAGTCTATTCAGCCACAGGTAGGCCAGCGTACCGAGCACTGGGAGAAAGACAAGCGGAAGCCTCCGCAGCCATCCCTTTTCCCGGTGGGAGAGAAACTCCGCCAAGGCGGCCCCCACCAGCAGCAGCCCGTGCATCCGGGTCAGCGCAGCCAGAATCCCCCACAGTCCGGCGGCCCACCACTGATGCCGCCGGATGTGCCACAGGCCCGCGGCAGTGGTCAGCAGGAAGAGCCCCTCAGTCATCATTCCTCCAAAGAAGAAGGCATATGGAAAGAGGGACAGAAAGATGACGGCACGCCGGGCAGTGCGTCGGCCATATTCCAGGCAAGCCAGCCGGCAGAAAAAGACACATCCGCCCGCGTAACACAGCCAGGAGACCAGCAGCCCGGCAGCCAGGGTATTTCCCACTACCAGACGTACCAGACGCACGAGCCAGACATAGAGAGGAAAAAAGACCAGGAAGAGATGCTGGCCGTTTTCCACATAGCCGCCGTACCCCAGCTCCGTCAGCTTCTCATAGTGAACTGCGTCCCACTGGCGCCAGGAGGAAAGCACTCCACCCTGGCTAAGAAGCAGCAGAAAGAGGGAGGCCAAGGCAAAGACAACCAGCCGGAACAAAAGCGACAGGGCAAAGACCCGCAGCTCCTCACGGGCAGAGAGGGCTACTCCCCTTCCGCTCCTGTCCCTCCGGTCCAGACCAATGGGACCCGGGATGGGTGCGCCGCAGGTAGCCAGCCATCTCAGCAGCAGATACCCTCCGGTGAGAATTACCGCACCGGACACCAGCACGGTCCAGACGGGGTAAAACGCCTCCCCCGCCAATCAGCCCACCTGGATGGGGTGGCCCCGGAGATAATCAGCAGCCTTCATTCGCTTGCCTCCATCCGGCTGTAATTCCAGGAGATTCAGCACAGTACCGCCGCCGCAGGCCACCCAGATGCCGTTTTTCCCAGCCTCCAGAATCGTGCCCGGCGCGGCGGAGGTGCCCTCCTGCAGTACAGCAGCTGAAAATACTTTACAGCGCTTTCCGCCCAATTCCGCAGACGCGGCCGGCCAGGGAATGAGTCCCCGGACCTGGTTGTGAATGTCCTGGGCCGGTCGGGACCAGTCGATGGGCGAAAGCTGCTTAGTCAGCATGGGAGCCAGTGTGGCCTGCGCATCATCCTGAGGCGTGCGGGCAGCCCTTCCTGCCTGGATGGATTGGACCACATCGCCCAGAAGCTCCGCCCCCAGCCGGGCCAGCCTGCCGTAGAGTGCTTCGGCATTTTCATCCGGGCCGATGGGGGTGGAGACCATGTCGATGATATCGCCCGCGTCCAGATCGTGGGCCATATGCATAATGGTCACTCCAGTGACCGTATCCCCATTGAGCACCGCCCAGTTGATAGGCGCGGCTCCCCGGTATTTGGGCAGTAGGGACGAGTGGACATTGATGCACCCCTTGGGGGGCACATTCAGGATTTCATCCGGCAGGATACGGCCATAGGCGGCCACGACAATGAGCTCCGGGTCCAGCCGGCGAATCAACTCCAACGCCGAACCGTCCCGCAGCTTGATCGGCTGATGGACCGGAATTCCATGGGCCTGAGCGCACACCTTGACCGGGGTGGGCAGCAGCTTCATACCACGGTTTTTGGGCTTATCCGGCTGGGTGAAGACGCCGCAGATCTCATGGCCGTCCGCAATTAGTTTCTCCAGAGAAGGCACGGCAAATTCAGGCGTGCCCATAAAGAGAATGTTCATTTTCAGCGCGCTCCTTTGTTCTCCTGCTGTTCCATGAGCTTATCCAGTTCCTCGTTGGTATAGAGCCGGTCGGCATGTTCGGTAAACAGATGGCCGTCCAGATGCTCCATTTCGTGGCAGAAGCAGCGCGCCACAATGCCTTCCCCCTCGGCCTCAAAAAAAATGCCGTTGCGGTCCTGGGCACGCACCTTTACCCGGCTGGGCCGTTTTACCACGCCCCAGCGGCCGGGAACGGAGAGGCAGCCCTCAAAGCCCTCCTGCTCCCCTTCTTGGGCAATCAGCTCCGGATTGATGAGCTCCAGCATGCGGTCCTGTGCATCCACCACCACAACAGCCCGCCGCAGGATTCCGATCTGAGGCGCGGCCAGACCGGCACCATTGGCGTCCGCCAGGGTCTCCTTTAAATCGTCCATCAGATCCCAAAGCCGCTGGTCGAACTGGGTCACTGGACGGCATACCTTGTGCAGGGCAGGGTCACTGTCCGTCAAAATGGTCCTCAAAGCCATACGATTTCCTCCTAATCCAAGGGATTGATATCCGCCGAAACGGACACCCCACGGTTTTCTTTGTCGTTCTGAGCGCACCGGAGCAAATGTGCCACCAGCGCACGGATCTCTCTGTGGTTGCGGCAGGCCAGGGTTAAACGATAGCGATAGCGGTTGTTGATTTTCGCCACGCTGGCCGGAGCGGGCCCCAGCAGCTGAAGGTCCTTTTCCTCCATGCAGGAGAGCCAGGCCTCCAGGGAACGCCGCAGACGCATGCACGTCCGCAGTACCCCGCTCTCCGTCAGGCCGGATGCAGTAATGACAAACAGGTCACGAAAAGGCGGGCAGCCCCGCAGGCGGCGCAGCTCGATTTCCTGCTCATAAAAGGAGTCGTAGTCCTGACGGGCGGCGCAGGTGATAACGTCGTTCTCCGGAGTATAGGTCTGGATAATGGCCCGACCCCGCTTGGCGCCCCGTCCCGCCCGGCCCACCACCTGGGTGAGGAGGGAAAAGGTCCGCTCACCCGCCCGATAGTCGTCCACATAGAGGGATTGGTCTGCGGAGACAACGCCCACCAGGGTCACATTTTCAAAGTCAAGCCCCTTGGCCACCATTTGGGTCCCCACCAGAAAGGGGATCCGCTCCCGTTCAAAGCGGGAGAGCAATTTCTCGTGGGACTGTGTGGCGGAGATGGTATCGGTGTCCATCCGGAGCACCTCGCGGTCCGGGAAGGCCTCCTCCAGCTCCTCCTGAATCCGCTGTGTCCCCACCCCTACAAAGTTCAGCCCCCCGCCGCACTCCGGGCAGAGGTCCGGCAGAGGCTCAGAGTGGCCGCAGTAGTGGCACATCAGCCGCCGGTTGGCCGAGTGGTAGGTGAGATAGGCGGAGCAGCGCGGGCAGGTCGGGACCGCGCCACATTCGCCGCAGGTGACCATACGGCTGGATCCCCGGCGGTTGAGAAAGAGAATGGTCTGCTCCCCTGCCTCCAGATTTTCTTCCATGGCCTGCCGCAGAGGCAGGCTCAGAGCCGTGCCGTTTCCGGCGCGCAGCTCCTCCTTCATATCCGCAAGAAAGACGGATGGAAGCGCGCGCTCATTATATCGCCTGGACAGGGTAAACAGATGATAGACCCCACTTTTCGCCTTATACATACTCTCCACCGACGGCGTGGCTGAGCCAAGCAGCAGCAGAGCGTTATGGTGGGCACAGCGGTATTTTGCCACATCTCTGGCGTGGTATTTGGGCACATTTTCCGATTTGTAGCTGTACTCCTGCTCTTCGTCGAGTACAATCAGGCCAAGTTTCTGTAAGGGTGCAAAGACGGCTGAGCGCGTCCCCAGAACGACCCTCGCCTGACCGGAGCGTACGCGCTTCCACTCGTCATAGCGCTCTCCGGCCCGAAGGGAAGAGTGGAGCAACGCCACCTCGTCCCCAAAGTGGGAGGTAAAGATCCGCAGTAACTGTGGGGTCAGAGCAATCTCAGGCACCAGCACCATGGCGGTGCGCCCCCGGTCCAGTACTTGCCGGATGAGCTTTAGATATACCTGCGTTTTTCCGCTGCCGGTGACGCCATAGAGCAGGGCGGCCGTCGCTTTTTCCCAGTTGGCCAGTGCGGATAGCCCCTCAAAGGCCGTCTGCTGCTCCTGGTTGAGGGTCACGGGCTCCGCCCGCACCTCCCCCTCTACTGCCACACGACGGAATACCTCCCTGCGCTCCAGGGTGAGAATACCGCTCTTCGCCAGGGAGCGCAGCGTGGCGTTGGAAGCGCCGGTGAAATAGCATAATTCTTTGGCCGAGGCGCTGCCAATGGCACAGAGCAGCTCCGTCACGGCATACCGCAGCGGCGCGGCCCGGCGCTTGGGAGTCACCAGGGCCATCGCCTCTTCCGGGGGCAATGACAGGGTGGCCACCTGCTCCGTCTTGTCACCCACCCCGCGGGACGCGCTGGTCTCCAGCGTCAGGATTCCCTTCTCAGTCAGGGCCCTCAGGGCGGGATTGGGATCCTTCGTGCCAAACGCCTCCCGGATCTGCCCTACTTCAGCGGAGCCCCCGCAGGAAAACAACAGCTCCACCAGCCGCTTGGCGTGTTCTGAGCGCCCCGCCGCCCCATAGGCGGCCTCACGGTCGATCCCCGGGGCCAGGCAATAGCGGTCCTGGAGTGAAAAATATAGGCCCGCCGGCAGCATCGCCCGGGCCGCATCATAGACGGTGCAGAACCACTGCTCCCGCATCCAGAGGGCCAGCTGGATGCCCTCGGCATCCAGCACCGGCTCGTCATCCAGCAGGGCAAGCAGAAATTTGCAGCGCGGATCGGGCGAAGCGCGGTCCTCCAGCGCCAAGACAATTCCCTGCGTCCGGCGGTTCCCCGCGCCGAAGGGAACGATAACCCGCATACCGGGCCAAAGGGCGGCGGTCAGCTCCTCCGGAACCAAATAGTCGTAGGGCTTGTCAATGGCAAAGGTAGCGGCGCTCAGCGCCACCTTTGCGACCATACGGCTCTCCATCGGCTTCCCCCCTTGATCTCGGAAAAGGCAAGCGGGAGGGGCCGGAGGGTCCCAAACGCTTGCCTCTCACTTACTCTGTGGTTACATCAATTTTCCCGTCCGCCACTTCCCGGATGGCCATGGATACCGGTTTATCATCCAGCGGGATGCCGGCGCTTTCCGCCTCGCTGGCAATCTGGCGGGCTCGCTGGGCCACTACATTGACCAGCATATAGCGGCTGGGAATCTCCTTCAGCAGATCCTTCATAGGTGGATAGAGCATCATAATCGATCAAACTCCTTCGACAAGATTCATTCGGTTCTTCGTGCGGCAGCTCTCGGCGGTCAGGATTGCAATGATCTCCGCAGCTGCGGCAGAGACCTTATCGTTAACCACCAGGTAGTCATAGCGCGGAATCTCACGGTACTCTTCCCTGGCCTTCTGTAAGCGGCCTGCAATCACATCCTCCTGGTCGGTATTCCGTCCATGAAGCCGGCGAGAGAGCTCTTCAAAGGACGGGGGGATGATAAAGATAAATACCGCGTCCGGACACTTGGAGCGCACCTTGGCGGCGCCCTGTACCTCAATGTCCAGTAGGACGTCGATTCCGGCATCCAGTTTTTCCTGGATCAGCCGCAGCGAGGTCCCGTAGTAATGATTGACATACTCCGCGTGCTCCAACAGCTCATCGTTGGCGATCATGGCCTCAAAACGCTCCCGGGTGACAAAATTGTAATTGATGCCGTTCGCCTCCCCAACCCGAGGGGCGCGGGTGGTGAAAGAGACAGAAAAATAGATGTTATCCCGCGCACTGAGCAGTTCGGAAATCACCGTGCTTTTCCCCACGCCGGAGGGGCCGGAGAGGACAATCAGCTGGCCTTTGGTTTTCTTTCGTATCATGCCTCGTCCTCCTCTGACGGTTCTGCTTCCTTTCCACCCAGACGGCCGGCCACGGTCTCTGGCTGGAGCGCTGAGAGCACAATATGATCGCTGTCCATCACAAGGACCGCCCGGGTCCGGCGGCCATAGGTGGCATCAATGAGCACGCCTCTGTCCCGGGCCTCCTGGATCATACGCTTAATGGGGGCGGATTCCGGGCTGACAATGGCGATCAGCCGGCTGGCCGAAACCAGATTGCCAAACCCAATATTGATGAGTTTCACCAAGAGCACCCGCCTTATTCCAAATTTTGAATCTGTTCCCGAATTTTTTCAATTTCAGCCTTGATGTCCACTACAATCCGCGCAGTTTGGACGTCGTTGCATTTGGAACCGATTGTATTGGCCTCCCGGTTAAACTCCTGGATCAGGAAGTCCAGCTTCCGGCCCACAGGCCCGTCTCCATTCAGCATCAGCTCCAGCTGAGAGAGATGGCTGCGCAGGCGGACTGTCTCCTCATCCACCGCAACCTTGTCGGCATAGATGGCAGCCTCGGTCAGAATACGGCTCTCGTCAATTTGGGTGTTCTGGAGTACTTCCGCCATCTTGCCCTCCAAGCGGGCCCGATAATCAGCCACAATGCCGGGCGCGCGCGCCTCCACCGTCCCGGTCAGCTCGGAGATGCTCGCCGCACGGCCCAGAATATCCTGCCGAAGCTTCTCCCCCTCCCGGGTGCGCATCCCGTCAAAGTCCTGGAGTGCAAGCTCCAGCACGCTGCAAATATCGGTACAGACGGCCTCCAGATCCTCCTGGTTTTTTTCCACCAGGAAGACATCCTGAAAGCGGGAGAGCAGCGAGACCGAGATGTCATCCCGCAGGCCGTAAGCATCCCGCAGGTCACACAGGGCCTTGTAGTAACCGTCCGCCACAGGGCGGTTGACTGAGATAACAGTGTCCCCCTGGGCGGAGGGGCCGATGGTGACAAATACGTCCACCTTGCCTCTGGAGATATGCTTTTGCACCAGCGCCTTGATCGCATCCTCCGCAAAGACATAGATGCGCGGCAATTTCACGGTGCAGTCCAGGTAGCGATTGTTCACAGAGCGCAATTCCACGGTGATCGGGCGCCCCCTCTTTACGGCCTCTCCCCTGCCGTAACCTGTCATGCTTTTGACCAAAGGGGATTCCTCCCTTGCTTTTTTATTAAGTCCTTTTTTGGTATCTAATTATTATACCAAATTATCTTCTCCTTCGCAAGGCTTTGTCAATTCTCTGGCAGTAAAAAGCAATCAGCTTGGAAAAGCCAAAGTCATAGACCAGAAAAACCACATTGCCCGCGGCATAGACCAGCCAAGTCTGGTTCAGCGCGGACGGGAGAAAGGGCAGCAGCACTCCGGACAGGCCAAACCAGAACAACGTCAGGACCAGGTTGAAGAAAGCAAGCTTGAGCAGCAGCTCCAAAGGTAGCTGCCGCAGGCGCTCAATCAGGCTTTTGATCATAGGATACAGGCCAAAAAAGAGCAGATAGAGCAGCGCGTTGCTTTTTACAGGCAGCAGGATCAGCCCCAGGAGTCCGGCCGCGCTGTAGCAGAGGAAGCCTGCAGCCAGCCCCGCCGAGACCACAGCGGCTGCAGGAATCAGCCCAGCCACGGCCACCAATCCCAACCGGCCGGAAGGGGTCAGGGCAGAGAGATATAAAAATACCAGCGACAAGGCGGCCAGAACTCCGGTTACTGCAGCACGGTATGCGCTACCGGAACGGCGTTTTCTATCTGTCATAGCGTTAATTCCCACATCCGCCGCACAGGCAGTTGGCACATAGACACATCGAGCAGATGTCACAGGCATCCATTCCGCCGGCGCCATAGCCATAGGGGCGATAAGCCGCTCCGCCGCGCTGCATCATGGCCAGCGCCTGACGGTATTCCCCGTTGCCCGGATCCAGATTGCAGGCCGCCTGGTAATGCTGCATAGCCTCATCCAGCCAGCCCTTTCGATAAGCAATCGAACCGGTGAGAAAATGCCATTCCGCATCCTGTGCGGGAGCACTGCGCAGCAGCTGCTCTGCCCGGCCCAGATCGCCCATATTGATCGCCTGGCGCACCTGATTGTATACAGAGCCCCCGGCATAGGACTGCTGCTGATAGCCGCCCTGATAGGTACTCTGCTGCTGATACCCTCCGCCATAGCCGCCCGAGCTTCCCCCGCTGCGCATTTTGGTAATGGTATCATAGGCCTCGTTGATCTCTTTCATCTTTTCTTCAGCCAAATCCGCCAACGGGTTGTTTTGATAATTGTCCGGGTGATATTTCCGCGCCAGTTCCCGATAGGCCCGTTTGATCTCTTCATCACTGGCTTCCGGTTTGACGCCCAACACACTATAAGGATCACTCATGGATTCGTCTCCCATTTCTTTTTTTGACGGCCTTCCATTGGCCGGTAAAAACCAGCTCTTCCACCAGAGGCATGCCTAGGTAAAGGATATTGTTTACAATACCGCTCCAGGCGCTTTCCTCCAGCAGTCCCCAGGCCGAAAGGACCAGTCCCTGTGAATGGCGCAGGGTTGTGCGCAGGTATTCCTGGTGGGCCTCTTCCTCCCCCGGGAAGCGGGCTGAGATGGGATTATAACTGCCGGACTGCCTGTCCTCCTCCAGGTCGTCCCAGGCGTCCAACAGATAAATCCACCGGCCTATATGGTAAAGCAGCTGCTCCAGAATCCTGCGCTTTTCCTCTGCGGTTTCAGGCGGTATGGCCGCCTGAAGGATACGAGCAAAAGTATCTGCCGGGCGATCCAGCGAGGGGGTCCGCTGCTCCTCCAGCTGACGCAGCTCGCGCAGGGCGCTCTGTACCGTGCGGTCGAAT
Source organism: Lawsonibacter celer (assembly GCF_014281125.1). GTDB lineage: Bacteria > Bacillota > Clostridia > Oscillospirales > Oscillospiraceae > Lawsonibacter_B > Lawsonibacter_B celer. The sequence continues at coordinate 462,009 of NZ_JACOEA010000001.1, forward strand.
TCGGGAAGGCTGTGCGCCGCCAGCCGATAGCCATGGCGGAGCAGCCGCGAGAGGAAGCGGGCCGCCAGGCCGCGCCAGAACCCGCTGTCCGCAACTTCGTCCCTCAGCTTCCAATAGCTGAGGATGGTTCCCATATCTGCCGCGGCCTCCAACCCCTCCATATCGCAGGCACAGCGCTTTTTGCGGCATCCCAGACGTGCTGGGCAGCGTTTGCGCTGTATGGAAATCGCTCCACACTTCTCATGATCCAGCAGCATGGCCAGAAACACGATATCATAGCTGAGGAACATCCGGGCTGCAAGGCCGTGCCGTCGGCCTATGGCATGACACAATCCGCAATAGGCCGCCTCATAGGACTCCAGCTCCCGCACCTTGAGCTCTCCCCGGTTGGGGCGGATATAGCCAAACATACTAGGAAGCCGGCTCGACCGCGGTAATGCGGAAGGAAATGGTCTGGTGCTTCCTGGCGTGCCTGTCCTTTAAAATGGCCAAGAACAGCCCCAGAGCAAAACCGGCCGCTCCGACCAGGGCCGACAAACCACCCGGAAGGCTGAGCAGTGCGCACAGAAAATAACCCGCAAAAAACAGCAGAAAGGGCACTAAATAAACCAGCACCGCCGCACCAAGGATTTTTTTCGTGGAAGACTCCACGGTCACCGTGTCCCCGGGCATGGCGTGGACCAGATTTTCCGCCACCACCGAGACCGTGGGGCTCACCATCAATTCGCTGCAGCCGCCTGCGCACTGGGAGCAGTCGTGCCCGCAGGCGGACTGTCGTTTTACCGATATTTCCGCGCGCGTATCATCAATAATACGCGTTACTTTTGCTGTTTGAACCATGAGTATCTCCTTTGTGGCTGTGTTGTTTGGTCGGCGGAAAGAGGGCTAACGGCTGATCGAGACCACGATATTATAATCGCCTACCACACCCACCTCGCTGTTGCCGTCCAGATATACCTTGACCGGTACGGTCTGGCTGCCGGTCGCTGCAGAGATATCCTTCAGATCAGCCACAATCCGCAGCTGGGAGGCCGATACCGCCGCCACCGCCTCCTCAGAGCCGCGGATGGTGATACCGCGGGACTGGGTGACATTCGTGGCCGTATAGCCGTCAGGCGCGTTAATGATTTCAATGTTATCCACCTCCAGCACCTTGGTGGACAGCCCCTTGATCCGAACTGTGACGGTCGCCTCGGTCACACCGCTGACATTGGTCAGTTCCGGGGAGAGCTGGATAGGCATGGAGATGGTATCCGTACCAAAAATTTTGGAGAGATCAATGCTGCCCAGCGAGATTTCCTTCAGCCCCGCCAAATCATCTTCCCCGCCGGAAACCATAATGCTCTCCGGCGAGATGGTCACTTCTACGTCCTCTTCCGAGGCGCCGCCTCCAGCCTGAAGCTCCACAGTAAGCGGAACTTCTTTTAACTGTACCACGGGCAGCGTTACCAAAATGGTGCTTACATCGGTCTCTAGCCCGGAAGAAGACAGCGCATTCCCATTGAAATCAATAAGTGTAAAGGGAACATCCTTGCTGAAGGTTTCATTCAGTTCCTCCTGAGAGATTGTAACCAGCACATAGTCCACCTGATCCACCAGTTCTTGGCTGCCGCTGACCGTCACCACGTCAGGCGCGAAGGAGAAATCACCCATCTGGAAGCCGTCCGCGACACTGCCGTTGAATACGCCGCGCACCTCTACCTGTTTTGTGCCCCGCAGGGAGATGGTAAGCGAAATTTTCTCCGGGCGTTTATCCCGCACATCAATCGCATCAGAATTTACAGAGAGTGGATAGCTGATCCGGCTGTCCAGGCTGTACTCGCCCGGCTCCGAAATGCCGGATACATCTACGGTGACGGTTACATTTTCAGAGTTCAACTTATTGAGCACATCCCGCCGGGCCCAAAGGGATAGCGTCATCGTCTGGCTCTCCCCCTCTGAGATCATCAGCCCGCGCTCCTCCAGCTTTTCCAGGCCGCTGAAATTTACCTTGATGCCCCGTAAAGTAGCGGACTGAGTTGGATTTGCCTCATTGCCCACATAGAGCCAGAGAATAAAGGCCAGTAGCACAGAGACGACCACGTAGAACCATCGGCTGTCAGCTATTTTTTTCCACATCCGACGACTCTCCCTTCCTGGTCTTGAACAAATTGGAGAATTTGAATTTCGGAGCCTCCTGCGGCTCCGCCTCAGGAAGCAGTTCATTGCGCAACAGCCGTTCCAGCGTCTCCGGGGCCAGGTGCCGCTTGAGCATTCCGCCCACGGCCACGGAGATGGATCCGGTCTCCTCCGAGACGATGGCTACCACCGCATCCGAGTGCTCGCTGGCGCCGATGCCGGCCCGATGGCGCATCCCAAGATCCCGGGACAGGTTCACATTGCCTGACAGGGGCAGCATGCAGCCGGCTCCCCGGATGCGCCCGCTCCGGACGATCACTGCTCCGTCGTGCAAAGGCGCTTTGTTCCAAAAGATGTTTTTCAGCAGCTCACTGTTTACTTGACAGTCGAGAGGGGTACCCGTCTTAATTTGGTCATCCAGCATATTTTTACGCTCAAAGACCATCAGCGCGCCTGTTTTGGTCTTTGACAGCGAGGTATAGGCCTCAACGGTCTGCACAATGGCGTTTTCAATCTCATTGACGTCCTCCACATGGGTAAACACCTTGCCCAGGCTGCTGCGGCCCACCTGCTCAAGAAAGCGCCGGATCTCCGGTTGGAAGAGGATAACCAGCGCAAGCGCTCCCCATTCCAACACTTTGCTCAGCAGGAAGTTGACGGTATTGAGTTTGGCCATACTGGAGATCCATATCGCCACCAGCAAAAGGAGGATGCCTTTTGCCACCGCGCCGGAGCTGGTACGGCGAATGAGCATAATGATTTTATAGATGATGAATGCCATAATGGCGATGTCGATGAGGTCGGCAGGACCCATAGGCCATACCATTCCCCATAAGTTCTGCAAGAGTTCCATGATCGCACCCATCTTCCCGTCTCCCGCCCTTAGACTTCTCTCTGCCCGCCCCTGCCGCTGCAGCATTTTATCCTTTTATCCTTACCGTTTCAATTCAAATATTATACTGTATTCCCACGTACTTGGCAAGCAAATGGAACATTAATTTTCTCTGAACAAGCGTACGTTCCCACATCTGAACAGAAAAAATAGCCGCGTCAGCGGCTATTTTTTCTGTTCAGATGTCCGATCTCCCACACAAGGCGCTCTGCCTCCAGGCGGGAATTGAAACTGGAAAAACTGGACCGTACCGTCCCCTTCTCATAGGTGCCGGCAGACCGGTGGGCCAGGGGTGAGCAGTGAAGGCCGGCGCGCACCGCAATGCCGCATTTTCCCAAGGCCTCTCCCACCAATTCACAGTCCATCTCCCCCACTTGAAAGGAGAGTACGCCCGCCTGTGCAGAACCCTGGGGATCCGCGTACACTGTTATCTCCGGCAGTGCGGACAGCCCTTTTGCCGCTGTCTGCATCAGCCGGCGCTCCCGCTCCAGTATCTTCAGCGGGCCCTCCCGGCGTACATACCGAATCCCCTCCAGAAGGCCGGCAATCCCCGGAATATTGTGCGTGCCCGCCTCCAGCCGGTCCGGCAGGAAATCCGGCATTTCCTGCCTGGCAGACATACTGCCGGTGCCCCCTTCCAGCAGAGGCTGCGTGTCTGTTCCGCACAGAAGCAGGCCGGTCCCCTGGGGGCCATAAAGCCCTTTGTGGCCCGGCATGGCGATAAAGGCTGCCTTCAGCTGGCTCATATCCACAGGCAAGCACCCCGCGGACTGAGAGGCGTCCAGAATAAAGGGCACGCCCCTTGCTCTGCACAGGGCGGCAATACGCTCTACCGGCAGGATATAGCCGAACACATTGGAGACGTGGTTGCAGACAACGGCACAGACCTCGGGTGTAAGCTGCTCCTCAAAGCTGCGGAACATGGCCTCGGGCTGGAAAAGCGGCCCGTAGGCCACCTTTACGACAGCGCCCAGGGCGTGCAGAGGCCGAGTGACCGCATTGTGCTCGTATCCGGAGATCAAAACGGTATCTCCTCTCTTGACGAGCGATTTAATGGCAATATTCAGCCCATGAGTGGCGTTAAAGGTAAAAACCACATTTTCCGGCTCATTTACGCCAAAGAGGGCGGCCGCCTCCTCGCGGCAGGCAAAGGCGGTCCGTGCGGCAAGCATGGCGGGGCGGTGACCCCCTCGGCCCGGGCTGGCCATGGTACGCATGGCGGACACACAGGCCCGGGACACTGAGGGCGGTTTTTGCATTGTTGTGGCGGCGCTGTCCAGGTAAATCACAGCAGCACCTCCTGGTAGCTGCCATCGCGGGACGCAATATAGATCCGCTTCGGCGTCAGTCCCACCCTGGCCAGCACCGTCAGCGCATCCGCCAGATTGCGCTCGGATATCTTCACCGAGTGGCTGCAGCCCTCGCGGTCGATCACTTTCGGCGAGCGGATGATGTGCGCCGTGATTCCACTCCGCTCAAGCGCCTCAGCTGTTCGCTGGGCGTAAGTCAGGGAACGGCAGACGATGAGATAATAGGTCATGTGAAAACGCTCCTCTCACGGCATCATATGCCGGAACGGAGCATTTTGAGACAGGAGATGTTTCCGCACTTCAGGCCTGTTCTCTGCACAGCAGGCAGACTGCGTGGGCCGCAATTCCCTCTCCGGAGCCCGTAAACCCCAATTTTTCCTCTGTAGTGGCTTTTAGATTTACATAGCCATCTGCCAACCCCATATGCCGGGAGAGGTTGCGGGCCATTTCCTCCAGGTAAGGGGCCAGCCTCGGGCGCTGGGCAATAATAGTAGCGTCCACATTCCCAACAGACAGACGCCTGCTCCGAAGCATCTCCATCACCCGGTCCAGCAGGAGCAGGCTGTCCGCTCCCTCATAAGCCGGGTCGGTGTCCGGGAAACATCTTCCGATATCCCCCAGACAGGCCGCCCCCAGCAGTGCGTCCATCACCGCGTGGGTGAGTACGTCTGCGTCGGAATGTCCCAGCAGCCCCTTCTCGTAAGGGATTTCCACGCCGCCCAGAATCAGCTTGCGACCTGCTGTCAGGCGGTGTACGTCATAGCCGTGGCCAATTCGGATCACAATTCCTCTCTCCATTCCATCAGCGCCTCTGCTGCGGCCAGATCCTCCGGCGTAGTAATTTTCAGATTGACATAAGATCCCTGGGTCAATGCCACGCCCAGCCCCAAACGCTCAACAGCGGCACAGTCATCTGTGAGAGCCACGCCATCCTCCAGGGCTTTGGTCAGAGCGGCCTTGATCAGGGAGGTCTCAAACACCTGCGGGGTCTGGACCGCATAGAGCTGGCTGCGGTCCAGAGTTGCGGAAACCAGGCCGTCACTTGCCTGCTTGATGGTATCCTTCACCGGCACTGCAGGCGCCGCCGCGCCGCACTGGGCGGCGCGCAGGATCGCCTCCTCCAGCACCTGCTGGCTGACCAAAGGCCGGGCGCCATCGTGAATGGCAGCCAGCTCCAGGTGCTCGCTCACCTCCCACAGGCCAGCTAACACAGAATGGGTACGGGTCTCTCCACCCACGACTACCTTGGTCACCTTGGAAAAGGCGTAGTCCTGACAAAGCTGTCCGATTGGGACAATCAGGTCGCGTCTGGTGACCACAATGATCTCTTCCACATAGGGGCAGCAGTCCAGGGCGCGCAGCGTATGGGCCAATACAGGCTGCTCATCCAAGGTGAGCAGCAGCTTATCCTGTCCCATGCGCACCGAGCTTCCGGCTGCAGGCACCACAGCGGCACAGCGGATGTCAGACCCGCACTTTTTTTGAAAGAGCTTTCCCCAAAAACCAGGCATACAGCCCCCTCCTTCCCTCCAAAAAAGGGAGCCCGCGCACGGCTCCCTTTTCGGTCCTGTCTACATTATGCTCTTTTGGGGGCCATTATGCAAGAGCTGTGTTGATCCGCTCCTCCACAGCCTCATAACTGCTGTTCTGAGAGAGGACAATCTCCGAAATCAGAATCTGCTTGGCGGAGTGAAGCATCTTGCGCTCTCCTGTGGAAAGTCCCCGCTCTTCATCCCGGAGCATAAGCCCCTTTACCACTCTGGCCACCTCTAGGAGGTCGCCGCTTTTTAACCTCAGCATATTTTCACGATAACGGCGGTTCCAGTTCTGCGTCATATTGACCTCAATCTCCGGAATGGCGGCGATGACTTGATCCGCCTCGCTCCCCTTGCACACGGGCCGCACGCCGATTTCCTCGCTGTTTTCCGTGGGGATCATGACCATCATTCCGCCCACCGGCAGCTTTAGAATATAGTATTCCCGCACAACTCCGTTAATCTTCTTTTGCACGATACTGTCGATCACGCCAGCACCATGCATCGGATGGACAATTTTGTCCCCTACCTGAAACATAGTCCCCACCTCCCAGCAGCGAAACACTTGAGCATAAGTCCTGATTACTGTTAACAAAGAGTATTATAGCCTTTTTCAAACACTTTTGCAAGGGAATTTACAAAAACAAAACACAAAATGCAAAAAATGGGCGCTGTTTCTTACGAAACAGCGCCCATTCAACTTTAATCTGCAAGCCTTGGATTTCAGTCCTGGAAATCCTCGGCGACCTGGGTACCATCCCCGTCCGCAGAGGCAACTACAGCATCACCCTCGTCCTCAGAGCTCTGGGTGCGCTGCGCATCCTCCAACAGGGCACGGATGGACAGAGAGACCTTCTTGTGGTCAAAATCAATATCCGTAATCTTGACGTCCACCATCTGGCCCTCGGAGAGCACGTCACCCGGCTTGTCAATGCGGTGGTCGGCAATCTGGGAGATGTGGATCAGGCCGTCCACACCGGGGACAATCTCGGCAAAGGCGCCAAAGGTCATCAGCTTGACTACCTTGACATTGGCGGTATCACCCACATTATACTTGCCAGTGAACACAGACCAGGGATCCTGGCTGTGGTCCTTCATCCCCAGAGAGATCTTCTTCTTCTCAGGATCAAAGGAAATCACATACACCTCCACCGGGTCGCCGACGGAGACCACCTCGGAGGGGTGCTTGATGCGGGACCAGGACAGCTCGGAGATGTGAACCATGCCGTCCACACCGCCGATGTCCACAAAGGCGCCGTAAGAGGTCAGGCTCTTAACCGTGCCGTTGTACCGCTTGCCCTCTTCAATGTTGGCCCAGACCTCCGCCGCCTTGGCGGCGCGCTCTTCCGCGGCCACAGCACGGATCGAACCCACTACACGACGGCGGGCGCGGTTGACCTCGGTAATGCGCAGACGCACCTTCTGCTTGAGCAGTTCACTCATCGCAGCGTCGCGGGGCAGGCCGGTCTGAGAGGCGGGCACAAAAACCCGCACTCCCTTGATGGAGACTACTACGCCACCCTTGTTCTCCTCGGTGACCACGCCTTCCACGGTGGTGTGCTCCTCTTTGGCCTGCTCGATATCGTCCCAACTCTTGACGGTGTCGAGGCGCTTCTTGGACAGGGTGACCACACCCTCCTGGTCGTTGACGCGCATGACATAGGTCTCAATCTCGTCGCCTACATGCACCAGGTCCTCCACCTTGACCGTAGGGTCGTCGGTGAGCTCGGACACCGGTATGTAGCCGGCGTGCTTGGTACCCAGATCCACATAGATCTCAGTGGGGGTGATGCCAGTGACAACACCCGTAACCTTCTCCCCTGTATTTAAAGTTTTGATCGATTTCTCCAGCAGTTCCGCAAAGGACTCCTCGATCTCCATGATTTCGTCGCTCATTTTGTCATAGACCTCCTTTATAATCCACTCAGGCGTGGACGCGCCCGCAGTGATTCCAATAGAAGCCTTCCGACACAGGGTGGAAGGTTCCAGCTCCGCCGCCCGTTCAATCCAAACGACCTGTGGGCAGAGCGCTTCGCATAATTCTACCAGCCGTTTGGTGTTGGAACTCTCCCGTCCCCCGATCACGATCATCGCTTCACAGCGGGCGGCGATCTCCTGTGCCTCAGACTGCCGTTTACACGTAGCATTACATATTGTATCAAAAATTTTTGAATTTGTACACAGTTTTTTTGCTTTTTCTACGCAGGAATCCCAAAGTTGTCTGGTGGAGGTGGTCTGAGAGACCATTGTAACTGGCTTCTCCCGCCGTTCCGGCTCCTGGAGAAGCCAGTTTTCCAGCTCCCGCGCATTGGCCAGCACCGCCGGATGGCGGCACCATCCGGCAATAGCGGCTACCTCCGGGTGGTCCGGCATTCCAATGATCACGACCTGCCGGCCAGCTACCTCCGCATCCGATACGATTTGATGGATGCGCGACACGTTGGGGCAGGTGGCGTCAATCATCGGACAGCCGCGCAGGCGCAGAGCCTCATAGACCGTGCGTCCCTCCCCGTGAGAGCGGATAATGACATCTGCCCCCGGGGGCGCTTCCTCCGGTGAGCGGATCAGGGCCACCCCCTGCGCTTCCAGGTATTCAATGACGCTCTGATTGTGGATAATGCTCCCCAGCATCACGCAGGGCCGCCCACTTTGGGAGGCCGACTCCGCCATGTGCACCGCCCGGCGCACTCCATAGCAGAATCCCGCAGAGCGGGCCAGCTCCAAAGACGGCCTCATAGGCCCGCCTGCGGGGCCAGCGCCTCAATCCGCTCCATTAAGTCGTCGGCGATGGCACGGTACTCATCCGCGGTTCCCTTTCGCCCAGCCACCTTTGGGTAATAGGGTTCCCCGAAAACCACGGGCGTGCGGCGGAACCACTTTTTTTCCGGAGGCAGATAGACCGGGATAATCGGCACGCCGGTGCGGACCGCCAGCATGGCCGCGCCGGTCTTGGCCGCGCCGAACTCGCCGTCCTGATGCCGGGTGCCCTCCGGAAAGATCAGAAGCTTTTCCTCCGCCTTTAAGTACTTCATCGCCGTCTTGATGGCCCCCACGTCTGACTCGCCGCGCTTGACGCCAAAAATTCCGCCATGCTTCAAAATCCAGCCAAGAATCGGCCAGTGCATGATCTCCTCCTTGGCCATCACATGGATCTGATGGGGCCATCCCATGGCATAGGCCACAAAGAGCGGATCACTCATACGGGTATGGTTGGCGCAGTATAAGCCGCCCTTTTGGATGTTCTGCCGGCCAATGGTCTTTGTGGGCTTAAAGATGCGGAAAACCGGCCAGAGAACCCAATAGGCCAGCACATAGATAACATTCATACCTGCGATCATACCGATAAACGCTCCTTGACTGTCTGGAGCAGCAGCTGAAAGCTCTCCTCCAGGGAATTGCCCGTCGTATCCACCAGCACGGCGTCCTCCGCCCGGCGCAGCGGCGCAGCGGCCCTGCGGCTGTCCTGCTCGTCCCGCTCTCGGATGTCCCGGAGGACCACCGCGAAGTCCAGCTTCTGCCCGCGCTGCGTGAGCTCCTCATAGCGCCGCCGCGCCCGGTCCTCCGCCGTGGCGGTCAAAAAAATCTTGATGTCCGCATGGGGCAGAACCACAGTGCCGATGTCCCGGCCGTCCATAATCACATTGTTGTGCCGGGCCAGCTCTCTTTGACGGTCCAGCAGAAAGGCGCGCACGGCCGGAATGGCGGAGACCAGGGAGGCGTAGCGGGAGATCTCATGTCTGCGGATCTCCTGCGTCACATCCTCCCCATCCAGATACATGTGCTGCAGCCCGTCCGCCTCATAGCGCATCTCCAGATGGAGCTCCGGCAGAAGCTCAGCCACCCGCTCCGGGTCGGTTGGGGCGACCCCCTTCCGAAACGCACACAGCCCTACGGTGCGGTAGATGGCCCCCGTATCCACATAAACAAACCCCAGCGCCTCAGCCAGAAGCTTGGCCAACGTGCTTTTGCCTGCCCCGGAGGGGCCGTCCAACGCAATACTTTTATATGCACTCATTCAGAATGCCTCCAGATGTTCATTTTCCAAGCCAAGTGCCCATGCGGCGGCTCCTTCGCCGGCCGCATGGCCGGTGGACCAGGCAATCTGCAGATTAAAGCCGCCCGTATAAGCGTCCACATCCAGCAGCTCCCCCGCCAGGAAAAGCCCGGGCATCCGTTTGGAAGCCATGGTCCTGGGGTCTACCTCGGAGACCCGAATCCCTCCGGCGGTCACAATTGCCTCTTCTACCGGACGCGGCCCGCGGATATCCACCCGCAGACCCTTGAGCAGCTCCAGCAAACGGCGGCGCTGGACCTTTGTAATAGAATTTGCCTTGAGGTCCTCCGGGATGCCGGACAGCTCCGCCAGGACGGGGACCATCAACCGCGGGACCAGTCCCTCCAGTACATGGCGAAAATTCCGGTTGGCGTTCTCCTCAAAGTCCCTCAGCAGACGTTTCTCCAGCTTTTCCTCCGTCAGGGCTGGCTTCAGGTCCATGACCACGGTGTAGCGGTCGGTCTGAAAATTCCGCATATGGGCGCTGGCGCTGAGAATCAGAGGGCCGGAAAGTCCAAAATGCGTGAAAAGCAGCTCTCCCTGCTCTGCGTACACGGTCTTTTTTTTGCTGTTTTTTACCTGAATCGCCACGTTGCGCAGGGATAGCCCCTGCATCCTGGCGCAGAAGTCCTGCTCCGCCACCAAGGGCACCAGACTTCCGCGGGGCGGAATCACCGTATGTCCGGCACTGGCCGCGAGGGCGTAGCCGTCGCCGGTGGAGCCGGTGAGTGGATAAGACACACCGCCCGTGGCAAGGATTACAGCCTTACAAGGATAAAAGTTGTGCTCCCCCTCAGCTCCCAGCAATGTCTCATTTCCCAGCCGCAGTCTGATCACCCGGTCCTGAAGGAGCCTGACCCCCGCCCGGCGCAGAGCCAGCAGGAGAGCGTCGATAATATCGGCCGACTTGTCCGAACATGGAAAGACCCGATTGCCCCGCTCTGTTTTTAACGCAACCCCGCAGCTCTCAAAAAAGGCTTTGACCTGTTCCGGGGGGAAACGGGTCAAAGCGCTGGTTAAAAACCGACTGTTCTGCGGAATGCACTGCAGCAATTCCGGAACCGTACAGTCGTTCGTGACGTTGCACCGCCCCTTGCCCGTAATATACAGCTTACGCCCCAGCTTCTGGTTACGCTCCACCAGGGTGACGGCGGCCCCCTGCCGGGCGGCGGCCAGCGCGGCCATGCAGCCGGCCGCTCCGCCGCCTACCACAATCACATCATCCAAATTACTCTTCTGCCTTTTCGTAAACTTCGTACTCGTCCCAAATCTGCTCCAACGTTTCAAAGGTGCGGGAAAGATCCTCGTTCTTTTTTCGCCCGATGGCCACAATCAGTGCATTGACCAGACTCAGCGGAGCCACCAGTGAGTCCACAAAGGACGCCATATCACTCTTGGCCAGCAGCGTCAGGGAGGAAATCGGGGCCAAGGGCGAGGTCTGGCTGTCCGTTATGGCAATGGTGGTGGCGCGGCGGTCCAGGGCGAACTGCATGGCCTTGACCGTACGGCGGGAATAGCGGGGAAAGCTGACACCGAGAATCACATCGTCCGGCCCGATCCGCAGCAGCTGCTCAAACACCTCGCTGGTGGAGGTGGAGTGGACTACGGTGACATTATCAAAAATCAAATTGAAATAGAACCCCAAAAAGCTGGCGATGGAGGCAGCGGAGCGCACGCCCAGGATGTAGATGTGCTGTGCCGCCACAATGGCGTTTACCGCCTGGTCAAAGTCCGCTCTGCTGGTCTCCTCCAGTGTTAGATGGATTTTTTCGATATCCGACTGCATCACCATGGAGAGGATGTCCTGATTACCGATGCGGTCATTGGAAACCTCAATGCGCTGAATCGAGGTCAGCTTGCTGCGGATCATCTCCTGCAGGGCCTTCTGCATGGCCGGGTACCCGTCATAGCCCAGCTCCGCGGCAAAGCGGACCACTGTGGACTCGCTTACGTTCACCGTCTTGCCCAGTTTGCTGGCAGTCATAAAAGCGGCCTTGTCATAGGAATCCAGAATAAAATGGGCAATTAATTTCTGCCCTTTGGAAAAGGTGCTCATATTCGCTTGTATGAGCGACAAAATATCTTTCGTCATTTCTTCGACCTCCTGGTAATCCGCCCGCCCCGGGGTGAGGAATTACAATACACCCTCTATCATAGCGGGAAAAGCGCGGAAAAGCAATCTTTTTTTGCAAGATAAAGACAGCCTCTTGCAAAATACTCTTCTGCCATCCCTTAGGCATCCAGTAAATGGCGGATTTCCGTCTCAGTTAACGGGCGCCATTGCCCCAGGGGGAGGTCGCCCAAAAGCAGGCCGCCCTCCCGCACCCGCTGTAGGCGCTTTACCTTCAGCTGCCCTGCCCCGCACATACGCCGGACCTGGCGCTTTTTCCCCTCGTGGATGGTAATGGAAAGCACCGCACTGTCCCCTAGCTGCTCCAGCACTTCCACCCTTGCCGGCCGAAGAGGGACGCCGTCCAGCTGAAGCGGTCCGCGCAGTACGCGAAGGCCATAGGTCAGATTTCCGGTCACCCAGACGTGGTACTCCTTCTCCACCTCGTGGCTGGGATGCAGCAAGTGCTGCGTCAGCACGCCGTCATCCGTGAAAAGAAGCAGCCCATCGGTGTCCAGGTCCAGGCGGCCGACCGGCCACACCCGCCGGCCGCATGTGCGGATCAGCTGGGATACGTCCGGGCGGCCCTGCTCGTCCGAGAGGGTGGTCACATATCCACGGGGCTTGTTGAGCATCAGATAGGTATGCTCCCGCACCTTTTTCAGGGGCTTCCCATCCACGCGCACATCATCCAGATCCAGGTCGGCCTTATCGCCCACCTGTGCGGACCTTCCATTGACCGTCACCCGGCCCTGCACCAGAAATTGTTCCGCCCCACGGCGGGAGGTCACCCCGCAGGCAGAGAGAATTTTCTGCAAACGCTCTTCCAAAAGCGCCCACCGCTCCTTTTTATGTAGGATACGGCAGGCGGAAGCCCGCCTGCCGTCTTTGGTTTTAGGAAAGCCAGGCGCGAAACCGCGCCCAAAATCCGGGTTGGATGCGGTCATCCGCCGCATCGTGCTCCAGGACCAGCGGCGTCTCCCCAATGGTCTCTCCGTTGAGTGTAAACAGCAGCCGGCCGACCGGGGTCCCCGCGGATAGAGGCGCAGCGGCAAGGGCGCCGTTCCACTCCACCCGCGTCTCAATGCTCTCTCCATCCCTCAGCGGATAAGACACATCTTCAGCCGTACAGACCGGCGCCATCCTTCCCAGTGTTCCGGCCACCGGGCCAAGCCCCCACCGCGCCCCCGCGCTGGCCAGATTTTGCGCGGTATAGGCGGAAAACCCATAGTCGTAGAGTGCGGCGTGATCCTTCCAGTCGTTGGGATCACACAGGGTAACCGCGATCAGGCGCAGGCCGCCGCGCTCCGCGCAGGAGACCAGGGTGCGCCCCGCCTTCTCTGTATAGCCGGTTTTCATGCCCATACAGCCCTCATACTGCCACAGTAATTTGTTGTGATTGCTCAGGCTGCGCCCGGCAATGGCAATGGAGCGCGTACTGACAATCTTCGCCAGAGTCTCGTTTCTGAGCACCGCTCTGCCCAGCAGGGCCATATCGGCGGCAGTGGAATAATGCTCTTCGTGGTTGAGCCCGTTGGGATTTGCAAAATGGCTGTCGGCCATGCCCAGCTCCGCCGCCTTCTGGTTCATCCAGCCCACAAAGGTCTCCACATCTCCGGCACAGTATCCCGCCACCGCCACCGCGGCGTCATTCCCGGACACCAGCAGCAATCCATACAGCAATGCTTCCAGGGACAGCTGTTCCCCAGCGCGCAGATACATGGAAGAGCCCTCCACTCCGGTCCATTCCGGTCGGATGGTGACAAGGTCGGAGACCTGGGGATGGTGTTCCACTGCCACCAGGGCGGTCATCAGCTTGGTAATACTGGCAATCAGCCGTTTTTCATCGGCATTCTGCTCATAGAGCACTCTGCCGGAGTCCGCATCCACCAAAATAGCCGACACGGCGGAGGTCTGCACCGCCGCCGCAGAGACGCCGCTCCATAACACAGACAGGACAAGCAGCAATGCCAGCAGGGCCGCTGTGAGACGCTTCAAGGGGCATCACCTCATAAGCAAAGGATGCCGGTAGTATGCGCCTTAGAAATCCTCTTTATCCTTCTTTTTGCCCTGCTGCTTTTCGATAAAGCCGGTAACCTTGTCAAAGACCTCTGGGACCATCTCCACCACCCGGTCCACCGTAGTCCCGGCGGGAGGCGCCACAGGCATCAGTTTTACGGTTTCACCCCGCACCACCAGGAAAGCCACGGGGATAATATTGACGCCGGCCCCCGCGCCGCCGCCAAAGGCGTTGTCCGCTTCCGGCTTTTGGGCCTTTGTGGCAAAGTCGCTGCCGCCGGAGGCAAAGCCCATGCTGATTTTTGAAACAGGAATGATGGTAACCTCTTCCGCCTGGATAGGCTGACCAATGATGGTATTGGCGTCCGCCATCTCGCGGATTTTCTGCATTGTGGTGGCCATCAGGTCGCCGATGGGATGATTTTTTTCCATAATTAAACCGCCTCTTTCTGTGTAGATGATGTCTGTTTTTCGGTCTGTTTGGTTTCCGTACGATATTCCATAAACAGCTTCAGGAACCGGATCGTCAGCCGCAGACCAAGGGTTATGGCCCGCCCCAGGGTCAGTGTGGCCTGGGCGAAGATCGAGACAGAGGGAGCCGTGGCGTTAAAGTCCACCGCGGTGCGCAGCCGACGTTCCTTTACCTGAAAATTTTGTTCAATTAAGGGCCAGAGCATCCCGATGACCGCATTGGCCCCGCCGAAGGCCATAGCTGCCTTTGCCGGATCAGAGGCCGCGGCTGTAAAATCCAGATGGAACACATTAATGCGGATTTTTCGTTTGAAGCGGCCTGCCGCCTCAGCGATCAGCGGTAGAAATTTTTTTACCATGGCCAAAGGGCCACACTTTAGGGCGCTGCTACGCTTCTGCTGTGCCGCACTCTGCTTCTTCTTTGGCGGCTTACTCGTATCCGTCTCATTTTTTTTCGGCTTGCGCGGATAGACCGTGAGCTTGAACGGTCCTGTCTTTACCCGCACCGAAAGCCCGTGCTCCCCGTATTCCACCAGGGCGCCCAGCCTCACAAAGGAGAGCAGGACAAGGGCCAAGACAATCACGCCCAGAATTACGAGGGCCTTCACGATGCGCTACGCCTCCTCCTTTTGGGCTGCAGCCTCCTGCCGAGAGAGCTCCCTGGCCGCCTGATCCAGCTCCTCGCCTGTAAAAGCCTTCTCCGCCGCCTGCTCCGCCCGCAGGCGCTCCACCGCCGCCTGCATCTCCAGCGTAATCTGTCCATCCTCCGGACTTGCGTTGGGCAGCTCAGGCAGCTCCTCCAGCGTACTCAGGCCAAAGGAGCGCAGAAAATTTTGCGTGGTCCGATACAGGATCGGCCGACCCGGCACGGCCAGCCGGCCGCACTCCTCAATCAGCTCCCGCTCCAGCAGCAGCCCCACCGTATAGGAGCTGTCCACCCCGCGGATCTGATCCACATAGGCCCGGGTAGCCGGCTGATAGTAGGCGATAATGGACAGCACTTCAAGGGCCGGCTGGCTCAGCCGGGCGGGCTTGCGGCTTTCAAATGCCTTTCGGATCACATCGGCATATTCCGGCGCGGAGCACAGCTGATAGCTGTTTTCCAGCTTTATGAGCCGGATACCCCGGCGCTCATAGCTGTAGGAATCGCTCAAGCGCTGACACACCGCCTCCGCCGTGGCCTTGTCAATCTCAAGGGTCATGCAGATCCGCTCGACACCCACCGGCTCTCCAGCGGCAAACAGGATCCCCTCAATCGCGGACTCAATCTCCTTCAGTTCCATATTCTTCCCTCCAATCCGGTTCTAATACGCATCGGTGGAGAATCCAAGCGCGCGGTTCCCCGTCTCCTCGGTACAGGTCACGGTGCAGTCCGACTCTGTCCCGGCCAAAAGCAGGCGCCTGGCCTTACACAGCTCCAGCACGGCAATAAAGGTGGCCACCACCTCGGAGCGGCTGCGGTTGCCCTGAAAAAGGGCGCGGAACCGGGTCACGCCGAACCGCATCAACTGCTGCAGAATCTCGGCCGCCTTATCGGACACCGGGTAGGGCTCCCGCCCCACAATTCCCTCAAAGGCCTCCATAGGCGGAGGGAGCCTGTGGTCAACTCGTTCCAGCACCGAGGTCATTGCCCGCAGGAGATCCTCCTTTTTATGGGCATAGCGGTAGACCCGATCGACCGGGAGGTGCTCCGGTACCTTTGTAATATAGTCACGGCCCACGGCATAGCGGCGGTCCAGCTGCGGCACAACCGCCTTGACTTTTGCGTAATTTTCGTGGCGCTGATGCGCTTCCAGGGAGGCGATCAGCTGCTCCATCTCAGACAGGGCCTCTTCATCACTGGCGGAGAGCAGCATACGGGTCTTGATGTACACGAGATGGGCGGCCATGGTGACAAATTCACTGGCCACTTCCAGGTCCAGTTCTTCCCGCCGGGCCATCCACTCCATGTACTGATCGAGAATCAGAGAAATCTGGATATCCTTGATCTCCATCTTGTTTTTTGAGAGCAGGTGAAGAATCAGGTCAAGGGGACCGCTGAAGTCCTCCATCGCCTCATCTTTTACCTTGAGCACTTTTTCCAGGTGGAAAATCGGCGTTTCTATGGCGCTCACCTCAGAACAGCTTTAAAATTTGAGTGACATTCAGCCCGGCCAGCAGGAACTCCGCCGGCACCCCGGTCAGCCGGCACAGCCCATAGAGCGTCCGGGTCATCAGGAAGGACAGAGGCGTATCAAATACGCCCAGCAGAACCAGCAAAACAAGCAGGATCATCACATATTTCTCATAGCGCAGGATTTTATAGTACATGCGGTCAGGCAGAAGGGCAAAGAGCACCTTGGACCCATCCAATGGAGAAATCGGGATTAAGTTAAACAGGCCAAAGCCGACGCTGAGCAGCGCTGTGTTTGCAAAAAAGCACAGAATCAAAAGGGATACCCGTCCCAGCGGCACCATATGGTAGATCAGTGAACAGGCGCCGGTGGCCGCAAGCGCCATGGCGAAATTGGAGAGCGGTCCGGCAATCGCGGTCAGAGCCATCCCCCTCTTGGGGTGCTTGAAATAGCGCATATTCACCGGAACCGGCTTGGCCCAGCCAACCTTGGCGATCAGCAGCATGACCAGCCCGATTACATCCAGATGCTTGATCGGGTTGAACGTCAGGCGGCCGGCATTTTTTGCCGTCGGGTCCCCCAGGCGATAGGCCACAAAACCATGCGACAGCTCATGAAACGTGATACACAGCAGGGCGGCCGCAGCACTGATCAATAAGCCGATCAGTCCGTACCAGTCCATCTGTGTAAGAAACTCAGAGATAGAGCCCACCCGGGAAGCCCCCTTTATTCCAGAAGTTTTGCCCGCAGGGCATCCAGCTCTTCGCCGGTCAGTCCGATGGCGCGCATATAGCCCGGCACCGAGCCGTAGCGCTCCTCCAGCAGGGTCAGGCAGCCGTCCAGATAAGCCGGCCGAGAATTGCCCACATAAGCCGCCAGATTGGGGATCCGAGCAGATAACTCCTGAATAACTGGGCTGATATAGAGCTCCGTCACCATATAATCCGCCAGAATGTCCAGCCGGTCCACCCCAGCCAGGGCGAGCAGCAGGGCCGAAATACATCCGGTGCGGTCTTTGCCCGCCGTACAGTGGCAAAGCACTCCTCCCGGGGTGTGAGCGATGGTGCGCAATACCTGGGCGGGCGCCTTTTCCCGGGCCAGCATCTCAAAGTAGCTTTTGGGGACGTCCTCCTCCAGGTTGGGCAGCCTCTCCCCGCCGGTCAGCGGGATCAAGTGGTACACAAATCCGGGCAGCGCCCGCAGTTCGTCGGGCTTGCACTCCACCTCTTCCCTGCTACGCAGGTCAATCACTGTCGTGATATCCCTTTCCCGCAGCCAGTCAGCATCTTTGTCAGTCAGTCCCAGTGGATTATCCCCCCGCAGTATCCGTCCCCATCGGGTGTATCCCCCGCCACGGACTGGATAGCCGCCCAAATCCCGTAAATTCCACATGCTCCCTAAAGGGATGCGCCGCTGCATGATATACCGTCACTCCATTTCTATTAAGAAATTTATTATAACAAAATTCCCAGAAAAACACAAGACATGGCCTTTTGCTCTCGTTTGTGATATGCACTACCATTGATGCGCCCTTTTCCCTGGTTTATTTTATCACTATTACACTGGTAAAGTAAAATTCCGCTCTTGACAATCTAACGGCGAGTTACTATAATAAATCACAGTGTTTTCGGGGTGTGGCGAAGTTTGGTATCGCGCTTGGTTCGGGTCCAAGAGGCCCCGGGTTCGAATCCCGGCACTCCGACCATAGTGAATGAAACCCGTTTTTCGAACATTTTTGTCGAAAAGCGGGTTTCTTCTTGCCTGAAAGCCTTGTGAAATCAAGGTTTTTTCTTTTTGCCTTTTCAGAGCCCTTGCTCCAAAACTCACAAAATGCAAAAGTATTGTTTTTACGCAAGGACATGATTTGAACACAGCTTTTTCATAAACGTGCCCAGTATGACCCTTCAAATGCCAGCGGCATTTTATATTTCAGGGTTCGGTGCGGACGAAGCTCGTTGTAGAATTGAATATACTGCTCCACGCTTTTTCGAAAGCTCTGTTCTGAGGCGTACTCCCTGCGGTACGCCTCTTCTTTTTTTGAACGAAGCAAAGAATGCTTCGGCAACCGCATTGTCGTGTGGCTGTGCCGTAGCAGAACAGGACCGTTTCACCTTGCACTTCTGAAGCCGTTCTGTAAAAGCGACCGATGTAAAAGGTCAGTAAAATAATATATAATATACTTTCAGAGCAACCCGCAAAATGAGCATTGGCGAAAAGGAACTGGAATTACAGATAGACAGCATTCAGCCAAAAGTGCTAACCCTCGATATCACTGGCACTAGATTTTTTTAAGCCCTATAATTACACTCCGGCCATGTAAAGAGGCACTGTTTTTCGAACATTTTTATCGAAAAACAGTGCCTTTTCTGGCTTTTGTGGATGATACAGAGACTCGTGCAAAAAAGTCGGAAAGTTGTCTCATAAAGGCAGGCATTTTTCCGGCTTTTTTTATTTTTACATACATTCCTATCTAAACGGTAAAATAAATTCAACTTTTCGGTAGGAGGCTTATATATGAAGAAAATAATTACTGCTTCTATGGTTCTCGACTTCCAAAACTATCTTATCCAAGAGGAGCGCAGCAATGGAACGAGAGAGAAATATCAACGCGATCTGGCCCATTTTACAGCGTGGCTGGACGGGCGGCCTGTTTCCAAAGAGCTCGCAGCCGCGTGGAAAGAAGCACTGCTTGAGCAAGGCTACGCGCCAATTACAATTAACTCTATGTTAGCCGCAATCCACCAGTTTTTCGCTTTCATGGGCTGGACGGACTGCCGAGTCAAGTATCTGCGGGTACAGCAGCGCCTGTTCCGGGACACAGCCCGGGATTTGGACCGGCGGGAGTATGACCGCCTGATCGAGTGTGCACAGAGATCTGGAAAGGATCGCTTAGCGCTTTTGATGGAAACAATGGGCTCCACCGGTATTCGTGTCAGCGAGGTACACTATCTCACGGTAGAGGCGGTTCGGAAGGGCCGTACGGATATTTCACTGAAGGGCAAAATTCGCACCATACTCCTACCATCCAAACTGTGCCGCAAACTTTTAAAATACGCCCAAAAAGAAAAAATCGCTTCCGGTGAGATCTTTCTCACCAGAAACGGAATAAGCCTATCCAGAAAGCAGATCTGGTCAGAGATGAAGGCGCTCTGCGCTGAGGCTGACGTAGCCCCGAGCAAGGTGTTCCCCCACAATCTGCGGCATCTATTCGCACGTACCTTTTATCACGTCGATCGGGATGTTGCGAAGCTGGCGGATATCTTGGGGCACAGCTCCATTGAAACCACCCGGATTTATCTAATATCCACCGGGGTGGAGCACGTAAAAACGCTGGACAGACTGCACCTTGTTTCATAAAGCAGGACAAAATGTATATTTTGTCTGTAATGGATTTGTAAAAGCCGCTTAGGAATCCGTTTTGTTTGAGAAAGAGAGTCGGCTTTCGCAGGAAAATAACAAAAAAGTGCGCAACAAATTTGGGCCGTCAAACAGTCTTGTTTGTCGGCCCAAATTTGTTGCGCACAAACGTTTAAAAAGGGTTGATATATTAAAATTCTGATGATAAAATAATGTTACTCAAAGATAATGTATCCGTGAAATGGAGTAGCTTTGGGAACAAAATATACATTTTGTTTCGACAATAACACAACCTTTGAAACAAAATATACATTTTGTCCTGGTCGACTAAAAGGGGGGAAATTTGCGGCCTATTTCTATATCCGTGACAGGAATAATGAGTTTTTAAAAGGAGTGAAGAACAGCATGAGGAAGAGAGTTTTATCCATGGTAATGGCTTTCATTTTGGTCATAAGCCTATTGCCAACCGCCAGTCTGGCTGCAAACAGCACAAAGACCTATTGCTGGAATGTGGCCACCATTACGCCAAAGACAGCCCCCTCCACGGGGTATACCTTGGCTGCTGCCTCCGGAGAGGTCAACAGGGCGGCAAATGTTACGGTTTCAGTGAGCAACAGCAATGCGGAGGATGCGGTGTGGACAAAGATCAGTGCCTCCTCCTACACATTGGGGACAGAGACGTACTCCAAGAGGTATATAAAAATTCAGCCGTCCGATGGTTACTATGTTCAATATATAGTCGTGGCGTGTAATGATAACGGAAGTTATGGCCACGGCGATGGTTTGAACTGTCAGTCTGTCGGCAGCGGAAGCGCCTATATGGATCGCTTTGATCCCACAAACGGAGACATTATTCTTGACACCAAGGTGAATGGCTTTTTCCATGGGGGCCGGGGGGCGCCGTATCACATTCTCATTCAACTGGCCAAAATGCCAAATCCGGTTTATGTGATCTACGATGCAGGTGAAGCTGGTGCCCTGTTCAGCAGTGAGTCAACCATTGTCTCTTCTGCCGATGCCTATGCCACCAGCGGCGGCAGCGTTAGTTTTCAATTCGCAACTGAGGACCAGAGCCATAGTGTGCTTGCCCCTGCAAAGACACAGGTTTCTGACAGCAGCTATACATATACCTTTACCGGCTGGAAGCTGGGATATTATTCTACAGTGGACGCCACCGGAAGCTTCCCTGTTTTTTCCGGAAAACTTGATTATGGAGATCAGGCCGTTGACAGCGGCTCTGCTATCAAGCTGAGCACCTACGCCAGGCTCACTGCCCAGTGGACGAAGGAGGAGCGCCCCACGCCTCCCCCTGTAACCACTTATACCCTGACCTATGACGCCAACGGCGGAGTTTCGGAGAGCGTACCTGCCCAGGTGACCGGCCTGGAAAACGGTGCTGCTCCGGGCTTGACCACCTCTCCCGCACCGACCCATGCTGACACAAGTGATAACCTCAAGGTCACTTTTATCGGCTGGACCGCCGAAGCGACGACCCAGATTTTTGAGCAGGATGATGTTAAGCCCAGCACAATCAACTCTGTAACCATCGACGGCGAGAATGTGACAGTCTACGCCGCCTGGGGTCTGGACACCGACAGCGACGACGTTCCAGACGTTTTAGAAAACAGGTTTACCCTGATCTACGATGCCAACGGCGGAACAGGTGCTCCTGAGGCGGAATGTGTGCTGACACAGGAGTCCAGCCATATCTTCACCGTATCCTCCACAGAGCCTGCCCGAACCGATTATGAATTCTTGGGCTGGGCCGACCAAGATGACGCCAATGAGGCAGATTATCAGAGCATGGACGAGATCACACTGACTCTGGCCGCTGATTCGGCACGCTCCGCTGAAAAGACTATTTATGCGGTTTGGGCCGAACAGGATACTCCCACTCCCCCAGCTACAGAGTGGGACCACTCCAAATCCAAGTCCGCTACAAATCTGATCAAACAGTCCGACGGCACTTATACCTCCGAGGTAACCCTGGCCCTGCCCAGTGCGGAGGAAGAGCTGGCGACCGACGTGGTATTTGTGTTGGATAAGTCCACCAGCCAGGAGTTGGAGGAACAGGCTCTGGGTATGCTCGACAATCTGAAGGAACACATTCAGAGTACAAATGCCAAGATCAAGGTTGGCGTTGTTATCTTTAACAAAGAGGCCCATGTGACCGGCTTTATGGACCTGTCGACCCAGTACGATGCGATTGCAGAAGCCATTCAGGCCGAGGTCCAATCTGGCACCAACACCCACGCCGGCCTGCTGGCTGCTAAAAAGATGCTTGATGAGGATGCCGCTGTAGATGCCTCTCGTAAATACCTCATTTTTGTCAGCGACGGCATCACCTATATATACGGTGCGGAACCCACCTCCACTGCGTGGGAGTTCTATGCTGATGCCCCGAAGCATTTTGCGGGCCCGGACAACTGGGCTACAAAATACGGCAGCAATGCCGCTCCCGTGGACTGGGATGCTTGGCTGAGAGAAACAGGCGCCCAGGTTGAGGATGACGGAACCACTTACGATTATCCGTACCAAGGCACATTCCCCGAAACGTATATCCCCTATACAGAGAATGAAAATCACGCTATGTCTGTGGATAAGGCGCTGTATCTGACCAATCAAGTCTATCAGTCCGCCGTTCAGGACGGCTATCACTGCTATGCCATGGCCGCCAATCCGAGCAAAGGACAGGACTATGCATGGGGGCCATCCTTTATGGAATTCCTGGCCAACGGCCAATCTGTCGATTTTAGCTGCATTGAGGAAGAGATCCTCTACCTGGTGGGCCCCGGCTCCAGAGTCATAGATGAAATTGGCTCCGGAACGGGCAGCGACGCCTATAATTTCGACTTTATCCTTGGAGCTGACCAGCTGCGCCTTACAGTCGGTGAAGTGAGTTATACCGCGTCAGAGAGCACCCAAATGCTTGATGAGGGAGAGACAGCCCGCTATGTCTTCACCGCAGAGGGCGTGTCTGCTGAAAATCAGGCGGAAGCTCCCTTTGTTCTGCATTACTACAAGGACGGAATCACGATCGCAGATGACAAGGAGTATGCAGAGTGCTTCATCTGGGATATCAATGTGAGCATCACAAATTTTGCCCGGGTCCAGTTGACCTACTGTGTCAAGCTGACCAACCCCAAGACGGCTTCCGGTACTTACGGCATCTACGATGGAAATGGTGATGGAATCGCCAATGACGGCACAACCGCTGTAACTGCGGATCGTGCACTGTACACCAACAACAGCGCTGTTTTGTACCCTGTGAGTAGCGGCGGTGAAGAGGGTCAGCCGGAGGAATTCCCCAAGCCCTCGGTCAGCTATACCATTTCTGGCGGCAGTTCCAGCGGAGGTAGCACTGTTCTGAATACGGACGACCATTTCTCTTATATCATCGGCTATGACAACGGTTCCCTCCGCCCTGAGGCGAACATCACCCGTGGTGAGACGGCCACTATTTTCTTCCGGCTGCTGAAGAATGACATCCGCTCGCAGTACTGGAGCCAGACAAACAGCTACAGCGATGTAACGGAGGAGATGTGGTATAACAACGCCATCTCCACCCTGAGCAATATGGGCATCATCAACGGATGCGCAGACGGCACCTTCCGGCCTGACGAGAGCATCTCCCGCGCGGAGTTTGCCAAGATTGCGGTGAGCTTCTTTGACTACACGGTGGTGGCCTATGAGGGCTATTTCCCCGATGTGGCGGAGGAAGCCTGGTATGCGGCCTATGTGGAAGCCGCGCGCCAAATGCATCTCATTGAGGGATATCTTGACGGCACCTTCCAGCCAGAGAATCCCATTACCCGCGCCGAGGCCTGTGCCATTGTAAACCGCACCTTGGGCCGTATCCCGGTCAAGGATCGGCTGCTCTCCAGACAGAACATGGTCATCTGGCCGGACTGTGATGCAGACAGCTGGTATTACGCGGACATGATGGAGGCTACGAACAGCCACGACTACCGGTGGGTTTCTTCGAACGGAGAAAAGGTGGAGCAGTGGACCAGCAAGCTTTCCCAGCGTGACTGGGCAGCGCTGGAGCGGGAGTGGTCTGATGCCCACTCCGCCCCCGGCGGAGAAGTGATGGATTAATCCCCAATCTTTACGGAGGAGGAAGGTGCTGCGGCTCCTTCCTCCTCTCCCCTTCTAAGTCCCAAAAGATACGGTGATGACATGAGACAGAGTTTATACGATTTTTGTCAGGAGCACAGCCTAACCCGTGTGTTGGAGCAGTGGGACACGCAACAAAATGCGCCATTGACGCCCCAAACCGTTTCCTATGGCAGCAGGCAGAAAGTCTGGTGGCAGTGTGAGCGCGGACATCGTTGGCAGGCCGCAGTATACGCCCGGTCCGATGGCTCTGGCTGCCCCTGCTGTACCGGAAAGCGCGCCTGTGCCGGCGAAAATGACCTAGCCTCTCAGATCCCGGAATTGGCAGCGCAGTGGCATCCCAGAAAAAACGGAGCCCTGACGCCGGACATGGTTGTGCCCGGCAGCCATAGGAGAGTCTGGTGGCGCTGCGAAAAGGGGCATGAGTGGCAGGCACAGGTCAAGTCCAGAGCAGCCGGCAGCGGCTGCCCCATCTGTAAGAATCGGGCGGTAGTCCCCGGGAAAAACGATCTCCCCACGACTCACCCAACCCTTGCCGCCCAATGGCATCCCGTAAAAAATGGCGCTTTGGCCCCCAGTATGCTGGTAGCCGGCTCCTGTCGAAAGGTCTGGTGGCAGTGCGGACGCGGACATGTATGGCAGGCCTCGGTATCCTCCCGGGCTTTAAATGGCGCGGGGTGTCCCTACTGCTCAGGCAAGCGGGTAATCGCGGGAGAAACCGATTTGGCCACATGTTTTCCGGCAATTTCACAGCAGTGGCTCAACGAGCGGAATGGAATGCTGACGCCGGAGCGGGTCTCTCCCTTCAGTAACCGCCGGGTCTGGTGGCAATGTGCCGAGGGCCATATATGGCAGGCCGCAGTATCCGCCCGAACGGCCCAGCTCAGCGGCTGCCCCTATTGCACCGGGAAAAAGGTGTTGACCGGGTTTAACGACTTAGCCACGCTGGAGCCGGCTGTAGCCAGTCAATGGCACGCTGAATTGAATGGAACCCTCACCCCACAGATGCTTACGCCTGGAAGCCATCAAAAGGTCTGGTGGCAATGCCCGGAAGGTCATATATGGAAAGCAGTCGTCCACTCTAGGACAGGAGCGCAGAGATGCGGCTGCCCGGTATGTGCGGGCAAGGTGAAGCCTTCCCGTGAGACACAGTATCGTCAAGCGCTGGTTCAGGCAGCCCTGGCAAATCGGCAAAAGCCGGTGTAATGTATAGAAGTCCGCCTGATGAGGGATCGAAAGATTCCTCATCAGGCGGACTTTTTGCTGTGTGCCCTTAGGGTAGAATTACCTCGTCGCTTTCGCTCAGGCCGCTGGTAATCTCCACATAGCCGCCGCCGGTCAGGCCGGTCTCTACCGCCACCTCCTCCGGCTTGCCCTCCCGCAGCACCTGGACGGTTCCCTGGCTCACCGCCCGCTCCGGCAGGCGCAGGCAGTTCTCTTTCTGCTCGGTCAGAATGGATACCGACACATTCATGCCCGCCTTCAGCCCCTCTGTGGCCTCCAGAGCAAGCTCAACGGTATAATCGGTAACCCCGCCGGAGGTAACACCGTTTTCGTCAATCCGGCGCACCGATGCGGCGTAGGTCCTCTCCTCTCCGCTGTCCGTGGTAAAGGCGACCTCCGCCTGCTGGCCGGGCCAGATGCGGTCAATATAAATTTCGTCAATGGGCACATTGATACACATGGACTGCTCCTGCACAATGGTGGCCATGGGGGCGGCAGCGCTGGCAAAATCGCCGGCCTTGCAGCTGCGGGCAGAGACCACGCCGCCCGCAGGAGAAAGGACGATATAGTCCTCCCGCTTGGCCTCCAGCTGCGCCAGGCTTACCGCTGCGCTCTTTTTTGACAGGCGGGCATTGGCCGCCGCGTTGGTCAGGCTCTCATTCTTGATGGTCATCACGGTTTCTCCCACCGTCACCGCGTCGCCCACCTGGATCGGAAGGGTAAGCACCTGTCCCGACTGCGTGGAATAAATGGATTGCGCGGTCGCGTAGCCCACTGCGGCGCCGTCCATGCATTCTGCGTTTCCAACACGGGCCATGGCAATGGTTCCGCTGGTCAGGACGCCGGGATTGACAAAGGAAATCTCCACGTTGACCCCCTCTCTGCCGCCGGCCAGGGCGGTTGTGGTGTCATAGACCCGCTTCACTGTGCCGGGAACGGAATCGGCATAGGAGGAAAAGGTCACCACGGCCGCGCTGCCGGGCGTGATCGACTGAGCATCCTCTTTTGCGAAGGGCAGCGTTACCGTCAGATTGATTTGGTCCTCCACCTGTGCGATGGGCGTGCCCGTGCTGACAAAGTCCCCCACATGGACATGGACCGCCGTAACGGAGCCGGCGGCGTGGGAGGTGACCGTCAGATCCGCACAGGCCTCCTCCGCCTGGCGGCAGGCCTCCGCCGCGCTGTCCAGGGACAGCTTCGCCTGTGTGATCTGGTCCTCCAGGTCGGAGGAATCGATGACATAGAGCTCCGCCCCCTCGGCCACCGTGTCCCCCTCCTCAAAGCTGCAGGAGAGAATCTTTCCGCTCACCAGGGGAATGACGGAGAATGGGTCCCGATAGGCCACCAGCCCGGTATCCTCCACCACATTTTCTATGGTTCCCACGTCCGGATGCACTGTGGTGTACTCCGCCTGCCCGGTCTGGCTGCACCCGCTCAGCGGCAGCAGGCACACAAGGCAGACCGCAGCAGCCGCCCTACAAATCGTTTTGCCCATGGACTTATTTTCCCCTTTCCTTATTCCACGCTTTTCAGCGCGCCCAGCATATCAATATCCCGCATTTTGCGCCCGATCACCCTATTCACAAGCAGCGCAAACAGCAGCGTGATGGCGCAGGAGAGCACAAAGGACAGCGGTTTTGTGGCGACCTCCAAAGGCATGGTGGTGAGCATGGCCACAAACAGATGGCTGAGCAGGATGCCGAAGGGCAGCCCCAGTACAATGCCCGCCAGGGCGAAGATAATGTTCTCGCTCAGCTGCAGCCGCTTGATCTCCCGGTCGTAAAAGCCCAGCACCATCAGTGTGGCAAGGCTTCGGATCTGTTCAAAAAAACTCATGATCCCCAGGTTATAGATGACCACGCAGGCCAGACCACCGCCGAAAAGAATCAGGATATAGGCCACCAGAGACGAGCTGGACAAGGTCTCCGCCGCCGCGTCAGTCACGGACTCCCGGGTCTGCCAGGCGTCCACAAAATCGTAGCGGTCCAGCTCGGCGGCCAGCGCCTGGCGCTGATCGGTGGCCAAATAGGCGGTGGTCGGGACATAGGCCAGACCCAGGCTCCGCCATAGGCTGCGGCCTACATAGGCACCGCTGACACAGCGCTGAATCTCCGACACGAGGATGGGATAGAAGCGAGGATCTCCTGTAAAGCGGACCATCACCGTGTCCCCCGCCGACACATCCAAAGCCTGGGCCACGCTCTCCTCCAGGACCATTCCGTCCGCCGGCAGCGGCGCCGTATCCGGGGCGTAGGGGTCGTAGAGCCGCAGCTCCGGCTGGTCCTCCGCCACGGTGAGTGTGGCAGTGGTCAGCTGGTCCTCCGAATAGAACCAGCAGGCGGTGGTCATTTCATATTCCGCCGCATCCACCATATCCAGACGCCACAGCCGGCTGTACTGCCGCTCGGTCACATAAGTACTCAGATCCACCATAATGTCATAGCGGTTTTGATTCTGTGTCAGCGCGTCGGCATAGTGGGTGATGGAATCGCGCAGGGCAAACGCCGCAAAGACCAAGGCCATGCAGAACGCGATGCCAAAGACACAGGTAAGCATCCGCGGCTTGTTGCGCAGGGTGCTGCGGATGATGTACTTTTGATTAAAGCCCAGCCGGCGCCAGAGGGGTTTGATCCGCTCCAGCAGCACGGGCTTGGTACTTTTGGGCGGCTTTGGCCGCATGCACTGGGCCGGATTCTCCTTCAGCTCGGAGCGGGCCACCAGCCAGGCGCTGCCGATGCAGCACACCGCGGTGATCAGGAACGCCTCCGCCCAAGTCTTATAATTCCATACCACCTGATAGGCGGGCAGATCACTCCCGGTGGACAGGGTCTCCACAATCAGCCGGATCAGCAGTTTGCTGGGCAACACGCCCAGTGGGAAGCCCACCAGCACTACCAGCACCGCGTGCAGCAGATAATAGCCCATAATAGTGCTGTCATAGTAGCCCAATGCCTTAAAGGTACCAATGGCGGATCGGGCATTTTCGATCAGGCGGCTCATATTGCTCACCATCAGCAGCACGGCACACAGAAAAAAGAGCACCGGAAAAAGCTTGAGGACGGGGGTTAGATCGTCAGTGGTGCCCTGAAAGGCGTATACCTGCATGTTGTCCTCCAGGGCCAGGACGTTGACCACCTTTTCCCCCAGCCGCTGGTCGATTTCCTGGCGGATGGCGCGGTCTTCGGCCTCGTCGGACACGGTAATACAGATCTGGTTGTACCGGTTTGCCCCCATCAAAGCGCTGAGCACCGTCTCATTCAGATAGGCAAAGCCGTAGCGTAGCGGGTCCGGCATGGGCGTGGTGGCATTGATATGGCGCATACACTCCGGGTCCTTGACCAACCCGCAGATCTGCAGCCGCAGGTCAAGACCGGCCCCCGGGATCGTCATCTCGTAAAAATCGCCGATTTCCAGACCATGGGCCGAGGCAAACTGGTCGCTGATTACCATTTCGCGCTCTCCGGCCGGCAAACGCCCCTCCACCAGATAGGGGGTATTGATAGAATAGTCCTCCGCAACCGCATACAGTGCCAGCGTAACGCTCTCGTCGCCCCGCTTGTTCGCGTCAAAAACCAGGCGTGGCTGCACGCCGGTGACGCCAGGGATCTGCTCCAGCACCCGGCAATCCCTCCGGTCCAGATCCGTTCCGGTAATCCAGTAGTCGGCCACATTCTGCCCGTCGAAATAGGCGCTGTTAATCTGTGCCACATTATAAAAAATGCCATTGAGCGCCACATATACCATCACGGCGATCATGGTGATGAAGATCACGGAGACCAGGCGGGAGAGCGTGCTCTTCAGGTCGCGAAAAAAATTCCTCCAAAGCATACTACCACTCCAGCTCCTGAACAGGGACGGGATTGGGATTCTCTGTAAAGGACTCGATCTTGCCGCTCTTCATGCGGATCAGCACGTCCGCTGTGGGCGCCAGCGCCCCATTGTGGGTGACCACGATAACGGTTTTTCCGCTCTTGCGGCACAGCTCGTACAGCAAAGCCAGGATGGCCTTGCCCGTCTTGTAGTCCAACGCGCCGGTGGGCTCGTCACACAGCAGGATATCCGGATTTTTGGCTAGGGCGCGGGCAATGGCTCCGCGCTGCTGTTCACCCCCGGAGCACTGGGCCGGAAAGTTGTTGGCCCGATCCCCCAGGCCCACCATATCCAGCACTTGGCGGGCATCCAGCGGATTTTGGCAGATTTGGCTGGCCAACTCCACATTTTCTAGCATGGTCAGGTTGGGCATCAAATTGTAGAACTGGAATACAAAACCAATGCTGTTGCGCCGGTACTCCGCCAGCTGGCGCTTATGATAGCGGGAAATCTCCCGCTCCCCTACCAGCAGTCTGCCGCCGGTAGGCGAGTCCATCCCGCCCAGCATATTCAATACCGTGGACTTGCCTGCGCCGCTGGCGCCCAGGATAATGGTATACTTCCCCTCCGGAATGGTAAAGCTGATGTCGTCCACCGCCCGGATGGATATTTTTCCCATAATGTATTCTCGCACCAAATGCTCTGCCCGAATTCCTGCCAAGGCGCATCTCCCCATTTCATCTGATACTGTAAGAATACATACCAGGTGTTGGATTTGCAACCGACAGTTAGAAATTTGTTGCTTTTAAAACAACATTTCCTTTTTTATTGTCTTCTTTACAGCCATTTTGGGTCGTTTTGTCGTCGTTTTGCCCAGAGTAGCGAATTGACATTCCCCCGCACGCACCCTATAATCAAAGTGACAGTCTATTGATTAGGAGAGGGGCGCAGACATTGGAACGGCGTGAAAATCAGCGGGTCATGCTGACAAAACGGCTGATTCGCGAAAGTCTGATTCGTCTGATGGTACAGGAGAGCGTACATAAGATTTCCATCCGCATGCTCTGTGAGGATGCGGGCGTCAACCGTTCCACCTTTTACAAGTATTACGGCAGCCAATATGACGTCCTCGCGGAGGTCGAGGCGGAGTTTATTGCCGGGATTCAGGACACCCTGGAGGACGGCGACAACAGTTCAGCCTCCTCCGCCCGGAAGCTGAACATCATCTGCGCCTATATTGAACAAAATATTTCCTTGGTAAAGCTGCTGATTGACAACAATATTACACAGGACTTCCCAACGCGTCTGTTCCGCCTGCCTCAGATCCGTGCCACCATCGCGGACCGTCTGGCTGGGCGGTATGACAGCGAAAGCCAGGATTATATCTACGCCTTCCTAATCAACGGCTGTTACCAGTTGATCCAGGAGTGGCTCAAACGGGAAGATCGGAAACCTTTTACACAGGTCGCGCTCCTCATGCAGGAGCTGATCGACCGGATCTGTGGAGCGGAATAAGGCAGACGCGCTGAGGGATACTATCCCCGAGGTGATGTATCAATGATGCAGTCAAACGAGCTGCTGCAATATATCTACAAAACAACTGAGATGGGCAGGGACGGCATTCAATCGGTTTTGAAGTATGCGGAGGATGAGCGATTCCATCAGGCGTTAGAACAGCAGCTGACTGAATATGAAAAGCTCCGGGGCGCTTCGGCCCAAATGCTGCTGGAGCGCGGCGAGGCTCCCCAAGGAAACGGCGCGGTATCCAAGGTGTCTTCCCAGGTAATGACTGCTATGCAGGCTATGACGGACCACTCTACGTCAAAACTGGCCGAAATGATGATTCAGGGCAACACCATGGGCATGTCCAAAAGCCTAAAACACCTGCACGACTATGAAGGAAATGATGAGCAGACCCGCAATCTGGCGGCCAAGCTTCTAAAGACAGAAGAAGCCAACATTGAGCAAATGAAAAAATTTTTGTAACAAAAGCCCGTCCGGCATCTGCCGGGCGGGCTTTTTGCACTTTCCGTACAAGTATGGTAAAATCGTAAGGGTTTTGAAAGATTTGTCTCCGCGCTTTTGTAAGGAAAACGCGCTAAGATCAAAACGGTTGAGGAGGGGTCGTATGAATGAGTGTGTTCTGGTGGTTGACGACGACCGCGAAATTGTCAAGGCCATTTCCATTTTATTGGAAAAAGAGGGGTACCGGGTGCTGAAGGCCTACAATGGCATGGAAGCTCTGGATCTGGCGCTTGATCCGTCTCTGCGGCTGATTCTCATGGATGTGATGATGCCGCAGCTGGACGGACTGTCTGCGGTCCTGAAGATTCGGGAGCAGCGCAATCTTCCGATCATCGTTCTCTCTGCCAAGAGTGAGGATTCAGACAAAATACTGGGATTATCCATGGGTGCGGACGACTATGTGGCAAAGCCTTTTCATCCTCAGGAGCTGGTTGCGCGGGTGCGCAGCCAGCTGCGCCGCTATACCTCTCTCGGGGATGTCAACGCAGCCGGACGCGCCAAAGCGGTTGTGACCGGGCGGCTGCGCTATGACCCGGAGACCCGGGAGCTGCTGGCCGACGGGGAGCCGGTACGGCTCACCGCCACAGAGCTGAAGATTGTGGACCTGCTCATGCGCAACTTGGGGCGGATTTTCCCCGCTGAAGAGATCTACCGCCGGGTTTGGAACGAAGAGGCGTTTGCCGCAGAAAACACGGTTATGGTACATATCAGACGTATCCGTGAGAAAATCGAGCTCAACACAAAAGAGCCGGAGTACTTAAAGGTGGTGTGGGGAATTGGATACAAAATGGAAAAAATCGAGGCCCGCTGTTAGCTTTTTTTGCTTTGTACTGGGAGTAAGCCTCCTGGTGCTCAGCGGCCTTCTGGCTGGGTACGGCGCGGCGCATGACTACTGGGGCAGCGCGCTGGACGCGCTGAAGCGCGACTATCAGGATACAGCTGCTTTTCAGACGCAAATAACCGATCAGCTGCAGAGCCTGCGGCAAACCGCTCAGCGTGGCGACTGGGATGAAACGCATTTTTTTGATGGAAAAAACCTGCTCTACCAGGTCTGTCGGGACGGCAAGGTGCTTTTTTCCAATACACACGAGCTCTCCCCGTCCGGCGCTCTGCCCGAGGGCTTTAATTTCCGCCTCTACTTTGACGGTGAAAAGGTGACCGTTGAAAAAGACGGCGAGGCCCTGGACATATACGGCGACGGCTACTACCGTCCGGAGGAAAACGACTGGTTCGTCCCTGGATACCACAACCTTACGGCTGAGGACACCCTCTATGGCTACGGCAATCACGCATCGACACAGGCGGCGGCGACCCCTACCCCCTCTACAGACCGCTCTGCAGCGGGCAGGGTTACCGTGTGTATCGCGGCCGCCCGGGAGCCCGTCTACTGGGATGCGGGCTACGATCCTCTGTACCAGCTGGTGGAAGGTCTGTACAGGGCACGTACCGCTCTCTCGCTGCTGGCCATCTTTCCCATCGCCGGGCTGATCTGCCTTGCCGTCTATGTGGTCCGCCGCCGGGACAAGGCCCTTGCTGACCAGGCGATCGCCTCGGTCACCGGTCGCATTTGGCTGGAAATCAAGCTTCTGCTGCTCATTCCTCTGGGGTTATCCATATTCGGAGCCTTTTTCCTGTGCTTCAGCTTTGTTTTCTTTGGGCTGGAGCGCCCGCTCTCCACCTATCTTCTGCTGCCCCCTGCCGCGCTGTGGGGGAGCTATCTGGTCGTCAACGACCTGCGCTACAACGGCAGGCGGTGTTTTACCCATAATTTCTGCTCTGCCTGTGTGCAGCTGTTCCGCACCGGAGAGCTGCGCTACCCTGTCCAGCGCCGGCTGGCCCGAAGGGCTGTCTGGCAGTTTGTTTCCGCCCTCCCCTTCATCATTGCCGCCGCCCTGTTTGCGGCGCTTACCCTGTTCGGCGGATACTTCTACTACTACAGTGGTCTCACAGTGCTTCTGTTCCTCTGCTGTCTGGGGGGAGTGGCCCTGATTGCCGTCCAGGTTCTGCTCCTGCGCCGGAGCAAGCAGTCTGCCGCCGACCTGGGCGTTCTTCTGGATCGGATTGACGCAGTCCATGCCGGAGCGCTGGATCAGGCCTCCTCCCTGCCCGAAGACTCTGACCTGCGTCAGGCGGCGGAGGCCCTGGGAGACATCGAGTCGGGCATACGCTCGGCGCTGGAGGAGCAGACACGAAGCGAGCGAATGAAAGTAGAATTGATCGCCAATGTCTCCCACGATTTGAAGACCCCTCTTACCTCTATCATCAGCTATGCAGAGCTGCTCAGTCAGGAGTCTGGTCTGCCCCGGCATGTTCAGGACTATATCAGGATTTTGAATGAGAAAGCCGAGCGCCTGAAAATCATGGTGCAGGAGGTGTTTGAGGTGAGCAAGGCCGCCTCCGGCAATCTGCCGGTTCACCTGGAGACCCTGGACCTGGCCAAACTGCTGCGGCAGACGATGGCGGACATGGCGGAGGCCATTGAGGCCAGCCGCCTTACCTTTCGCCCCCAGCTGCCGGACCAGCCGGTGCTGATTCAAGCGGACGGCGACCGGCTCTACCGTGTGTTCCAGAACCTGATACAAAACGCCCTGCAATACTCCCTGGATGGATCACGGGTCTACCTCTCTCTGTCGGTTCAGGAGAACTCAGCCGTGGTTCGGGTGCAGAACACATCAAAAGATGAGCTGCCCGATGGGATTGATTTTACCGCCCGTTTTGTCCGGGGCGATGAGAGCCGCACGGACGGCGGCAGCGGTCTGGGTCTGTCCATTGCCCGCACCTTTACCGAAGCCTGCGGCGGCGCCTTCCGCGTCGAGGTAGTGGCTGACCTCTTTGCCGCCGTGGTCACTTTCCCCCTCTCCAAAGTGTCGGCCCAGGAAAAGCAGTCCTAATCGCAGCAACGGAAAGTGCGGCGGAGCAATTTGCTCCGCCGCACTCTGTAATCTGGCCGTAGAACCGCCGGGGACCTGATTCAGCAGCCGCAGCCGTTATTGCAGCCGCAGCCATTGTTGCAGCCACAGCCACAACCGCAGCCGGAACCACCCCAGCTCCCGCCGCAGCAGCAGCAAATGATGATAATAATCAGAATGATCCACAGGCAGCCGCCGCCGCCAAAGCCACAACCGTTGTTACAACCCATATGAAGTACCTCCTGGTTTGAAGTGGAAACCATCTGCAGGTCGGCGGCGTCGCCGCCCTCCTGTCCGGTCTCGTTTTATCCTATGCCGGCCGGTTGGTTTGGTGCAGAATCACGCGCACTCCCAAAATAAAAATCCGGCGCTCTTAAGAGCGCCGGATTTTTGTATCACTTAGCTCATACGGGCCACAGATACACCCGGCATAACGCTGTTCACCTTTGTCGCATCCAAAGCCCCGGAAGCCGTTAATCCAGAGAGCATGGTGCCACCCGCCTTACGCGGAGCGGAAAGGGCAAAATAAGAGGCATAAACCACCTGGGCCCGCAGGAAGGGCGACTGAGAGAACTGTTTTTGCTCCGCCGTGTTGAGCACCCCCAACTCTACACTGCGGCTGACCGCATTGGACCATGAAAAGTCCGGGCTTGCGCCGCTGTCGCTGTAGCCGAGCGCCCGCAGAAGAAAGGTCATATATTCTCCCGCGGACATCACTGTGCTGGTTCCAAAATACATCTGCCCGGAGGCACTTGTCCCAACTCCCTTGGTATACCCTTTGGCATAGGCATAGGCGGTATAGCGCTCACACCAGGCGGGTGTGTCCACAAACGGATTTTCTCCTGTGTAGGCCAACGCGGCCGGCTCTTCTCCAATCAGGCGCAGAAACATAACCAGGCCTTCGATCCGTGTGGGCACTGCCTCCAAATTATACCCAGAGCCGTATCCGATATCGCTGCCCCGGAACAGACCCATGTCCATGAGCGCCTCGGCCAGAGCGTTGTAATCAGTCGTGCTGCTGGGGGAGAGCGTAAACGCCCCCTCGGTGCTGATGACCGCCGTGTCTGACGTTACTGTAATGGCAGCCGTGGTATTCTCTGCCACCAGATAGCGATGACGGGCTGACAGAGCCGTGCCCTGGTCTAAAGTTTGCCCTAATGTCACATCAATGACCGCCCCTGAGGAGGTATAGCCGGCGGATGCGCTTCCTGCCAGCAGCATAACGCCGGAGCCGGTGCTCAGAGAGATCACATCGCCCCGCTTGTAACGCTGATCTGTCAGCGCCGAGCTGCCGTTTCCTCCCTTCCTCCCTGCCTGGGTGAGATAAGCGTTATGCTTTGCCTTTAAGTCAGACAGAGCCGTCTGATAAATTCCATCTAATCCGCTGTCAATTTTGTCCTGCGCCTGCTTGATCACTTCCGGGGTATAGGTTTGCTCCAGATAGTCCAGCGAGATCAGCGGGTCAGAGGCCGACCCGCCAGCTGCGTACACGCCTGCCGATCCAGCGGCGAGCACGGCCGCCAGCAATAAAACGACTGCCCTTCTCATGTCTCCTCCGAAATCATATAGCTCAGTGCCAGCAGGCTGTCGGCAAAATGTACGTCCTCAATAATAACCTCAGGGCTGCTGACATTCAACTCAATGTTCGTAAAATTCCAGATTCCTTTCACCCCGCCGGTAATCAGGCGCGCAGCAATCTGATTGGCCACCCCGCGCGGCACGGTCAGCACACCGATGCTGGTCCGGTGGTCCCGCAGGTAGCTGTCCAGCTGGTCTACGTGGTAAACCGG
Source organism: Lawsonibacter celer (assembly GCF_014281125.1). Lineage (GTDB taxonomy): Bacteria > Bacillota > Clostridia > Oscillospirales > Oscillospiraceae > Lawsonibacter_B > Lawsonibacter_B celer. The sequence goes on from NZ_JACOEA010000001.1 coordinate 497,863, forward strand.
CACGCCGGAAAGGCTGCAGCCGACCAACTCAGGCGCTATATCAAACGCCGCGGAGAGCCTTACGCCGTTCCGATCAAAATGGAAGTTTTCCATCAGCGCCCGCCCCAGATTTCCGGCGCCCAGTATCACTGCGGTATGTCCCCGATCCATGCCCAAAATATCGGAAATTTCGCCCCGCAGCTTCTCCACATTATAGCCATAGCCCTGCTGGCCGAATTCTCCGAAGCAGGACAAATCCTGCCTGATCTGGGAAGCGGTCAGGCCCATGGATTCTCCCAAGGCGTTGGAGGAAATTCGTTCTACTCCGGCCAGGTGGAGGTCATTCAAATGCCGGTAATAGCGGGGCAGCCGGCGAATTACAGCAGTGGAAACTTTTTGTTTTCTCATTATCTCACGCCTCATCCTAAGCACAGACTTTCAAGTTTAGTTTAACCGATTCCGGCCTGGATGTCAACGCCGTGCTCCGCGAAATCCCTCCCACCCCCGGGGTAAAATCCTCAACCGGAGCGGAACGGGCCTGATTCCAGCCACATAGAGTAGAAGAGAAAAGGAGGAATGTAATTTGGCCTCAAACGGAACCATTCTTACGCGGGTCTATATCTCAAATGCCCAGATTCCAATTCCGGGTGCCACCGTGGCATTTACCCAGAAACTCCCCGACGGCCGCTACACCCTGCTGGCAACGCGTGTCTCGGATGAAAGCGGAAAAACCGCCCCGGTAGAAGTACAGACTCCCGATATGTCCGCCGGATTGGAACCGGGCGGAGCGGTGCCATTTGCCTCGGTGGATATATGGGTAGAAGAGCCCGGCTTTGAAATGCTGCGCATTGAGGATGTACAGGTCTTTCCGGACCGGGCCACCATACAGGATTTGGAATTGATCCCCCTCCCGGAGCAGGTCTCCCCCTCGGTGCGCACTGAGATCGTACAGATCACACCGCAGAATCTATAGGGAGGGACTTCATATGCCGCCCATCGTTACGCCATATATTCCGCAGTACATTACCGTCCATATGGGAACGCCTGACGCCGATGCGGAAAATGTCACGGTCTCTTTTCCAGACTATATTAAGAATGTGGCCTCCAGTGAAATTTATCCCACCTGGGAGCCATCTGCAATCCGAGCCAATATTCTAGCCATTATTTCATTTGCACTGAACCGGGTATACACTGAATTCTACCCCAGCCGGGGGTATCCCTTCCAGATTACTGCCAGCACTGCCTATGATCAGAAGTTCATCAAAGGGCGAAATGTTTTTGAAAATATAAGCCAAATAGTGGATGAAATTTTTAACACCTACATCCGCCGCACCGGGTTTATAGAACCACTCTCCGCTAAATTCTGCAACGGCACCACTTCTACCTGCGACGGCCTGTCCCAGTGGGGTAGTCAGGCGCTGGCAGAGCAAGGCTACAATTCCATTCAGATTTTACGCAATTATTATGGGGATGACATTGAGCTGGTGACCAATGCGCCGGTTATGAAGGTCCAGATATCCTATCCCGGTACTCCCCTTCGGCGCGGCAGCACCGGGGCAAGCGTGGTGCAGATGCAGGCGATGCTCAACCGCATCTCCGGAGACTACCCTGCCATCCCCAAGATCTGGCCGGTGGACGGTATATTTGGGGAGAGCACCGAACAGTCAGTGCGCCGCTTCCAGCAGATTTTCAACCTGACCCCGGATGGGATTGTGGGAAACGCCACCTGGTATAAGATGGTATATCTCTATGTAGGCATTCTAGACCTGGCCGAACTGATCAGTCAAGGGCAGACCTTTTACCGAGTCAACTACAATACTCCGGATTCCCTTTCTGAGGGGGACACCGGCGAGGGTGTCAGAGTGATCCAGTATCTGCTGGCCGTGGTATCCGAATTTTACAACAATATCCCACGTGTCGCTGTAGACGGCGTATTCGGCCCCGCCACGCGCAATGCGGTCATCGCCCTGCAGCGCCTGGCCGGCCTGTCCGAGACCGGTGTGATGGATGAACCCACTTGGCAGGCACTCTATCGAATCTACGCCGGCATCACAGATGCTACAGCCGCCTACAGCAACGTCATCCCAGAGGAGTACCGCCCACAGCTCCCGCCCGGTGAGGCTACCAGCTTAACACAATTCCCAGGCCAGACACTTTCTCTGGGAGACAGTGATACGAGAGGAGGCACCACTTGATGCGGCAGACTGATTTCACCGGAAACCCCGTGCTCAGCCTACAGACCATGCTGCGCACCATCTCTTTTCGCTACCCGATCATTCCCCGCTTAACCCCGGACGGCCTGTTTGGGGAGCGCACCTTGGAGGCGGTCATGATCTTCCAGAGAGAGTTTTTCCCGCCGGTTACCGGCCAGGTGAACAACGCTACATGGAACGCCATTGCCGCGCTCTACCGGCAGGTACTTCAGAGCCTGCGTGCTCCACGCCCCGCCACCGGCTTCCCAAACCGCGACTACACCATTGAGCCTTGGCAGCCCAACGTCCACATCAATATCATTCAATCCATGTTTCAGTCCATGTCCAATATTTTGGAGCAGATCGAACCCAATGAGGTAAACGGTGTGCTGGATGAAACCACTCAGCGCAACATCCGCCGCATCCAGCGGCTCAACGGCGCGGAAGAGAGCGGTGTCATGGATATGGCGGTATGGGATACCCTGTCCCGACTGTACACCATCTTTGTCACCTATGCGCAGACACCTTGGCTGACCCGCCCGGAGTCGCTTCAATCGCCCTCTTAAAAGAAAGCCGTCCGGCGGAATTCCGCCGGACGGCTTTCTTTTTCAGGACTCGTGATCCACGGTTTTCATCTGTTTCAAATTACCGATCTTTTGACTGCGTCGGTCCAATTCCGCCAGCACCGCATCCAGGGGGATCGCCTGGTCGGCCATCAGCACCATTAGGTGGTACAGAAGGTCGGAGATCTCTCCCACCGTATCCTCTGCAATCCCGTTCTTGGCGGCAATGATGGTCTCCGCGCACTCCTCGCCCACCTTTTTCAGGATTTTGTCCAGCCCCTTATCAAAGAGGTAGCAGGTATAGGAGCCCTCCTGGGGATTACTTCTGCGGTCCAGGACCACCTGATAGAGTTCGCACAGGATGTTATCATTCATATTGATTCCTCCCAAATTGGTTGAAAAAAGCAGCTGCGCCGCCCGGTGTGGCAGGTGGGACCGTCCGGCTTGCAGAGATAGAGCAGCGTGTCCGTGTCGCAGTCGGTCACTACTTTTTTCACATGCAGGAAGTGGCCGGAACTCTCCCCCTTGTTCCAGAGCTTTTGCCGGCTGCGGCTCCAAAACCAGGCGGTCTTTGTCCGGAGGGTACGCTCCACCGCTTCCCGGTTGGTAAAGCCCAGCATGAGCACTTCCAGAGTATCTGAATCCTGAATGATCACTGGAATCAGTTCCGCCTTTTGGAACAGCTGCGCCAGATCAAAGTCCATATTTCTCACCTCACCGGTATTTTTTTGCTGCGCAGATAATCCTTTACCTGCGGAACCGTCAGCTCTCCGAAATGGAACAGAGAGGCCGCCAAAGCCGCATCACAGCCGGTCTCCACAAAGACCTCCTCAAAGTGCTCCAAGCTGCCGCAGCCTCCGGAGGCGATCACCGGGATCCCCACCGCTTCCGTTACCGCTCTGGTCATGGACAGATCAAAGCCCGCTCTGGTTCCGTCAGCGTCCATGGAGGTGAGAAGAATCTCGCCCGCGCCTAGGCGCTCCCCCTGCCTGACCCACTCCAGCAGATCTATTCCGGTCGGCTTTCTGCCCCCGGCCACAACCACCTCCCAGGAACCGTCAGTGCGCCTGCGGCCATCCGTTGCTAGGACGACACACTGGGAGCCAAAGCGCTCCGCCGCGCGGGAGATCAGCGTGGGGTCGGCCACAGCGGCGGAGTTGACGGAAATCTTATCCGCCCCTGCCCGCAGCAGCTGCCGGAAATCCTCCAGCGTCCGAATGCCGCCCCCCACGGTCAGCGGAACAAACACCTGCTCTGCGGTGCGCGCCACCACATCGGCCACCGTGGCGCGGTTATCGCTGGTGGCGGTGATATCCAAAAACACAATCTCATCCGCACCCTGGTCGGAGTAAAATCTGGCCAGCTCCACCGGGTCGCCAGCATCCCGGATATTCACAAAATTGACGCCCTTTACGACCCGCCCGTCTTTTACATCCAGACACGGAATAATGCGTTTTGCCAACATGAAATTCCCCCCAAGGCACTCCTGCCCGTCTGAGCAGGGTGCGTGTTCCCGCTATGCCGTCACGGAATTTCCGGAATTTTTATTCCTGTGGTCCGGCCTCCCGGACCGCCTGGGCCAGGTCCAGCGTGCCCGCATAATAGGCCTTGCCGATGATGGCTCCATAAATGCCCATATCCCGCAGGCGCTTCACATCGTCCAGGGTCGTCACCCCGCCGCTGGCCACAAGCTTACAAGAGACCACCTTCTGCAGCGCATCCAGCTGGCGGTAGGACGGACCGGAGAGCATGCCATCCGCCGCAATATCTGTAAAGATAATTGTCCTGACGCCTATTTGCTCCATATGGGCGGCAAACTCCAGACAGTCCAGCCCGGAATCCTGTTCCCAGCCAGAGGTGCGCACGCTGCCATTCAGGCAGTCAATCCCCACCGAGACCCGATCCGCGCCGTATTGCTCAAGCGCATAGGCGACCAGATCCGGTCTGGAAACCGCAGCGGAGCCAATGACCATGCGGCTCACCCCGGCACCACCCACGGTGATCACGTCCAACTCGTTTTTTATGCCGCCGCCCAGCTCAACCTGGAGGCCGGAGTCCTGGATTACCTCATAGATAAAGGGAAAGTTCTGCCGAATTCCATCCCGGGCGCCGTCCAAATCTACCATATGCACCCAACTGGCCCCTGCGTCCGCAAATCGCTTTGCTGTCTCCAAAGCGCTGTTGGCCACCTGGTGAACCGTGGCAAAGTCCCCCTTTTTCAGACGAACGCAGCAGCCGTCCTTCATATCAATCGCCGGTAAAAGTATCATCGGTTCAACTCCCCAAAATTCTTCAAAATCTGCAGGCCGACTTCACCGCTCTTTTCCGGGTGGAACTGACAGCCGTAGACATTTCCGTGCTGCACCGCCGCCACGATGGACACACCGTAATCCGTGCGTGCAATCACATCAGCCTCCTGCTCCGCCACGCCGCAGTAGGAGTGGACGAAGTAGACATAGCACTCCTCGTCCAGCCCACGGAACAGCGGAGAGGCATTTTGCAGGTGCAGGCTGTTCCACCCGATATGAGGCATCTTTTCTCCGGTTTGAATCCGCCTGACCGCCCCATGGACAAGTCCAAGCCCTTTACAATCCCGTACCTCATTCCCACAGTCGAAGAGCAGCTGCATCCCCAGACAGATGCCCAGAACCGGCTTTTTTTGCGCCTGCGCTGTCAACACCTGATCCAGGCCAGGGCCCCGCAGGCGTTCCGCCGCGTCAGGGAAAGCGCCTACGCCGGGCAGGATGATGGCCTCCGCCCGCTCCAGCTCTGCCGGATCGCTGGTGATACAGGTGGCCAGTCCCAGATAGCGCATGGCGTTGGTAACGCTCATCAAATTGCCCACTCCGTAATCCACAATTGCTGTAAAGTGATCCATCCTCACAGCACTCCTTTGGTGGAGACCACGCCATCCCCCTCCACCTTCACCGCGTGTTTGAGCGCCACACCCAGAGATTTAAACAGGGCCTCGGTTATGTGGTGGGCATTATTTCCGTAAAGGGCCTTCATATGGAGGGTCATCCCGCTGTTGACCGCCAGGGCCCGCATAAACTCTTCGGTCAGGCAGGCGTCGTAATCCCCGATGCGCTCCTGGGGCATGGCCGCGTCAAAGACCAGGAACGGCCGGTTGGAGAGGTCCAGGGCGGTGAAGCAGAGCGCCTCGTCCATGGGGATATAGGCGGAGGCAAAGCGGCAGACGCCCTTCCGGTCCCCCAGCGCCTGAGAGATGGCTTGACCCAGGACAATGCCGACGTCCTCCACTGTGTGGTGACCGTCTACATGCAGGTCGCCCTTCGCGGTCAGCTCCAGACCAAAGCCCCCATAGAAGGCCAGGGCGGTCAGCATATGGTCAAAGAAGCCGATCCCGGTGGACACCTTCACCTCTCCCCCGTCCAGAGACAGGTTCAGGCTGATCTCCGTCTCCTTGGTCTTGCGGCTGATAATGTATGCCCGCGGCCTTTCGCCCGCTTTTACAATGGGAACCTTCATGCTTTCTCCTCCTCAAAGCGCACACGGATGGAATTGGCGTGGGCGGTCAGATGCTCCGCCTCCGCCAGGGCGATGATCTGAGCGCGGATTGGCGCCAGGCTGTCCTGGTCGTATTCGATAACGCTCATGGTCTTTAAAAAGCTGTCCACCGAAAGGGGTGAGAAAAACCGCGCAGTGCCTGAGGTAGGCAGCACATGATCAGGCCCGGCCAGATAGTCACCCAGCGGTTCCGGAGACCATGCGCCCAGGAATACTGCGCCCGCGTTTTTGATGGCCGGCAGCAGGGCACGGGGATCTTTTGTGACAATTTCCAGGTGCTCCGGCGCAATCTCATTGGCCAGCTCCGCCGCCTGCTCCAGATCCCGGCACACAATGGCACAGCCGAAGTCCCGCAGGGACTGCTCCATGATCGCGCTGCGGCTGAGGTAGCCGGTCTGGCGGATGATCTCCTTGTCCACGGCCCGCGCCAGGGCCTCGCTGGTGGTAAGCAGCACCGCAGAGGCCAGCGTGTCGTGCTCCGCCTGGCTGAGCAGGTCTGCAGCCACATATTTGGGGTCCGCGGACTCGTCGGCAATCACCAGCACCTCTGAGGGCCCGGCCACCATATCAATGTCCAGGGTCCCGTAGGCCATCCGCTTAGCCGCCGCCACATAGGCGTTTCCGGGCCCCACCAATTTGTCCACCTTGGGAATAAAACCCGCACCATAGGTCAGGGCGGCCACCGCCTGGGCTCCGCCCACCGCAAGGCAGCGGTCCACCCCCGCGATCCTTGCCGCCGCCAGCACCGCCTGGTTCAGGTTTTCCGTGGGCGGGGTCACCATGATGATTTCCTCTACCCCGGCCACCCTGGCGGGCACCGCGTTCATCAGCACCGACGAGGGGTAGGCGGCCGTACCGCCAGGCACATAAACACCTACCCGGGAGAGGCCGCGCACCAACCGACCCACTACGCCGCCGTCTGGAGATCTCCACTCATCGCTCTTCACCAAAAGCCGCTGGTTGTAATCCCGGATATTAGCCGCCGCACGTTCCATGGCCGTAATCAGTTCCGGCGGACAGGCCGCATAGGCCTCCTCCAGCTCTGCCTGGGAGATTTCCCGGGGTTCGGCGCGGTCAAAGCGCAGCGAGTACCCGCGAACCGCTTCAAAGCCCTTTTCCTTTACAGTGTCCAGTATCTCAGCCACAGAGCGGTCAATGGCCTGATTGGCCTGCGCGGCCCGCGCCCGCATGGCGGAAATCACCACGCGTTCAGCCCGGCCGTCGGCAATGACAATCTGGATCATATGTTTTCCTCCAAGCCACGCTGGCATTTTCCGATAAAGTCAAGGATTTCATTCTTTTTCAGCTTCATGGCCGCCGTATTTACCACCAGCCGGGCGGAAACCGGCGCCACATCCTCAATGGGCACCAGGCCGTTTTCCTTCAGCGTGGCCCCGGTCTCCACAATATCCACGATGGCGTCCGCCAAATCCAGGATGGGGGCCAGCTCCACGCTGCCCTCGATCTTGATAATCTCCACATCCATGCCCTTTTCTGCGAAAAAGCGGCGCGCTACGTTGGGATATTTGGTGGCGATGCGACGGGTCTTGTAAGTGCCGTAAAAGTCGCTCCCTTCCTTGACTGCCAAGGCGAAACGGCATGCCCCAAAGCCCAGGTCCAGCACTTCATAGAAGGGGCTCCCCTGCTCCAGGATGGTGTCCTTCCCCACCACACCCAGGTCGCACACCCCGTGCTCCACATAGGTGATGACATCCGGTGCCTTGGCCAGCACCGCGTCCAGCGGGTAATTGGGTAGAGCATGGACCAGCCGCCGGCCTGGATTTTTAATGGGCGTACAGTCAAGCCCCACCCGCTCCAGCAGCTGCACAGTCTTGTCCTGCAGACGGCCCTTGGTCAGGGCGATCCGCAGGCGGCCCTCCCGCTTCTCCGCACTCTGGCGAGCCGCCACTGCGTCCACATCAATGGCAAAGCCAATGGCGGGCGCCGGCCGACCGAAGGCGCCCAGCAGATGATCGTACCGCCCGCCGGAGAGCACCGGGGCGCCCGCGCCCTGGGCATAGCCGCGGAATACCACGCCGGTGTAGTAGTCAATCTGGTGCACCAGCCCTAGGTCAAATTGGACAAAGGAGCCATAGCCCGCCTGCTCCAGCACCTGGTAGAGGTCCCGCAGGTAGGACAGCTCCGTCCTCGGTCCCACCAGCGCCTCGGCCTCTTCCAGAACCTCAGTCCCACCAAACAGGTTTGGCAGACGGGTGAGCAGCTGATAGGCCCGCTTTCCCTCATAAGGCCGAAGCAGGTCCTCCAGGGCGGCAAAGTGCTTGCCCTCAATCAGGCGGCGCAGCTGCTCCGCGCCCCCCGCGTCGATCTCCAGCTCATCGGTGAGGGCTTTGAACAGTCCTGCATGGCCCAGCTCAATATGTCCGGCATCGGGAGAAATCTTTTTCAAAGCCTCCACCGCCAAGGAGATGACCTCCAGATCAGCCTCCCTGTCCCCGGCCCCCAGCAGTTCGACACCGCACTGGGCAATTTCACTGGAGCCGCCTGTGTGGGCCGCACCGGAGCGGAATACGGTCTCGTTATAATAGAGGCGCAGAGGCATGGGAACCGTCTTGAGTCTGGTAGCTGCCACCCGGGCGATGGGTGTGGTGCAGTCGGGGCGCATGACCATGATTTTGCCGGAGCGGTCTATGATCTTCAGCATCGACTCCTGTGGGATCGGATTCCCGGATTGGATAAATAGGTCGTAAAATTCCACTTCCGGAGTGGATATCTCCGCAAATCCCCTTGTCTGAAACAGCGCAGTAAGTGCGTTTTGGATCTGCCGTCGGTTTCGACACTCCGCAAACATCCGGTCTCGGGTCCCTTCCGGTGTGTGAATGGTATAGTTCAAGAAAACCCCCCGCTTCGCTTTAACACTTTACCACGTTAATATACTATATCCATACTTCCTTGTCAACTGCAGAAAAGCGAAAAAGAGCGGGAGTGCACCCGCTCTTTTTCGTTCAATTATAAAAGCTCAAAGCACCAGAGAGGGTGCAGCATATACCCGTGAAGCCAACTCGCTGTTCAGCATATACAGTCCCTTGGCGTCATCACCGAAGAGCTCCATCTTTTTGATCAGATCCTCGGCGTTCTTTTCCTCCTCACCCTGCTCCTTGACAAACCAGTCCAAAAACTGCATGGTGCGGAAGTCCTTCACGCTGTAAGCCGCGTCATAGATCGCGTGGATCAGGCTCGTTACATACTGCTCGTGCTCTAGGCCGTATTTGAGCACCTGCAGCTTGTCGCCCAGCTCCTTATCCGGCTTGTCAACGGCCTTCAGCACAACTTTCTCGCCATTATTCTGCAAATACTGCAACATCAGCATGGCGTGGTCCCGCTCCTCCTGTGCCTGCACTTTGTACCAATTTGCAAAGCCGTCCAGGCCGTTCTCCTCATAGTACACGGAAAAGTCTAGATACAGATAGGCGGAATAAAACTCCTTGTTGATCTGCTCATTAATCAGTTTTGACACATTGCGCTCCAGCATTCTTGTCACTCCTTATATATTTAAGTTCCATTTCAGCATATCACGGATGGTTCTATTTTTCAATATTATTGCCGCTAAAACAGGGTAATCTGGCTGGTGTCCGGCATTCCGTCCAGCGCGCCCGCCGCCTTCAGCTGCTCAATATGGGTTTTGGAAACTTTGGGACAGGCTGCGGAAAATTCCTCAATGGAGATAAACCGTTTTCCCTCCCGCTGCTCCGTAATGGACCACGCCGCCGTCTCCCCCAGACCGGGAATAGAAGAAAAGGGCGGCAGAAGCGCATTCGCCTCCTCATCCATTAAAAAATGAATGGCGTGGGAGTGATAGAGGTCCACATGATGGAAGGTAAACCCCCGCAGATAGAACTCGTAGACCACCTCTAAGGTGACCAGCATATCCTCCTCCACTGCGGTGGCATTCTCCTTGCTGCGGATCTCCTTCATCTTGGCTTTGCACACATCCATCCCCATGCACATGCAGGTGGCGTCAAAGGCCTTGGCACGGATGGAAAAGTAGGCGGCATAAAAAGCCAGCGGCCGGTGCACCTTAAACCAAGCAATCCGAAAGGCCATCATCACGTAAGCAACCGCATGGGCCTTGGGAAACAGGTATTTGATCTTCTTGCAGGAGCCGATATACCAGTCAGGCACTCCGGCGGCAATCATCTCCTCCTCCGCGCCGTCCGGCAGACCGCGCCCCTTTCGGACCGACTCCATGATTTTAAAGGAACGCTTTTCCGGCATCCCGCAAGAAATCAGGAAAAGCATAATATCGTCACGGCAGCCGATCGCCTGCCCAACCGGGATGCCCTGATTGACGATCAGTTCCTTAGCGTTGCCCAGCCACACATCGGTGCCGTGCGAAAAACCGGACAGGCGCACTAAGATATCAAACTCGTGGGGCTGGGTATCTACCAGCATTCCGCGGACAAAGGAGGTCCCAAATTCCGGGATGGCCACGGCGCCGGTAGGCCCCAGAACAGGATCGTCCACAAAGCCCAGCACCTCAGAAGAGGTAAAGATGCTCATGGTATCCTTGTCGTCCAACGGGATATCCGTACGCGCATTCACCCCCGTCAGGTCCTCCAGCATACGGATCATGGTGGGATCATCGTGCCCCAGCATATCCAGCTTCAGCAGGTTGGATTCCATGGAATGATATTCGAAATGGGTTGTGATGATGTCGCTGCCCGCGTCGTCCGCAGGGTGCTGTACCGGGCAGAAATCATAGATTTCCCGGTTTTGGGGGATGACCACCATGCCGCCCGGATGCTGACCTGTGGTTCGCTTCACACCGGTACACCCTTGGGCCAGCCGGTTCTCCTCCGCCCGGCTGACTGTTCTGCCCCGCTCCTCCATATATTTCTTTACATAGCCAAAGGCGGTCTTTTCTGCCACTGTTCCGATAGTACCGGCACGAAACACGTGGGTCTGGCCGAAGAGCTCAAAGGTATAGCGGTGGGCATTGGCCTGATACTCTCCGGAGAAGTTCAGGTCAATATCGGGTACCTTGTCTCCGCCGAATCCCAGAAAGGTCTCAAACGGAATGTTGAAGCCGTCCTTTTCATAGTGGGCGCCGCAGACCGGACAGAGCGCATCCGGCATATCCGCCCCGCAGCCCACGCCCAATTCCTTGGCAATTTGAAAATCCGAATGCTTGCATTTGGGACAGCGGTAATGGGGCGGCAGAGAATTGACCTCGGTAATGCCTGACATAAAGGCCACCAGCGAGGAGCCCACCGAGCCGCGGGAGCCCACCAAATAGCTGTGATTCAGGGAGTCCTGCACCAGCTTTTGGGCCGACATGTAGATGACATCGTACTTACATTTAATAATGTCTCCCAGCTCCGCATTGATCCGGTCCACCACAATCTGAGGCGGTTCCTCACCGTAAAGGGCTTTTGCCTTCCCCCATACCAGGCGGTTGAGTTCCCCGGCGGAGTCCTCCAGCTTCGGCGCAAAAAGCCCCTGGGGCAGCGGCACCACATTCTCGCACCAGTCCGCCACCAGGTTGGTATTGCGGACCACTACATTGTAGGCCTCCTCCTTCCCCAGGTAGGCAAACTCTTTCAACATCTCAGCAGTGGTTTTGAAATAGATGGGCAGGGAGGAATCCGCATCCTCAAACCCTTTGGAGGCGAGCAGCACATGGCGGTAGATTTCATCCTCCGGGTCCAGAAAATGCACATCCCCTGTGGCGCAGACGGGCTTGTCCAAGGCATGGCCCAGCTCCACAATGGTGCGGTTGAAGTCCCGGATTTCCTCCTCACTCCGGACCATTCCCTTACGCAGCATAAAGGCATTGTTGCACAGGGGCTGTATCTCCAAAAAGTCGTACCAGGAGGCGATACGCTTGAGCTCGTTGAAATCTTTTCGCTTCACAACGGCTTCGTAAAGCTCGCCTGCTTCACAGGCAGAACCTAAAATCAGCCCCTCACGGTGCTGGTTGATGACGCTCTTCGGCATAATGGGATAGCGCTTAAAGTGCTCCAAGTGCGCCAGCGAAATCAGCTGATACAAATTCCGCAGCCCAAGCTGATTTTTGGCCAGCACAATCAGGTGCTTGGGCTGGCGGCGCGCCTTTCCGCCGCTTCTCAGCTTCGTCATTGCAGGGTTGATTGCCTGGAGCGTATGTATGCCCCGATCCTCCAGCATCTTGAAAAAGGGGCCCAGCATATATCCCACCGTGGCTGCGTCATCATATGCCCGGTGGTGGTTGAAGGCCGGCAGATTCAGGTGGGCTGCTACAATATCCAGTTTGTACTTGCCCAGCTCAGGCAGCAGATTCTGCGCCAGGATCAGAGTGTCAATTGAGGTATTGTGAAAGGGCCGGCCCATTCGACTGCAGCCCTCCGCCAGAAATCCCATATCGAACTCCGCATTATGGGCGGCCAGGGGGCGCTCCCCCACAAAGTCCAGGAAGGCGTTCAGCGCCTCCTCTTGGGAAGGGGCGTCCTTGAGCATCTCATCTGTAATGCCGGTCAAATCCACGATTTCCCGCGAAAGAGGGCGCCCGGGATTGGCAAAGGTGGAGAACTGCTCCGCCACCTCTCCGTTGCGCAAGACCACCGCGCCGATCTCTGTAATCGAGTCCCTGCGCTTATCCAGCCCGGTGGTCTCAATATCAAAGCAGACGATCTCACCTGTAAAGTCTTGCTCCTTTTCACCATGGACTACCACGCGGTCGTCCACATCATTGATATAGTAGGCCTCTACACCGTAGAGAACTTTGATTTTTTTAGCCGAATGCCATGCGTCTGGGAAGGCCTGGGCCACGCCGTGGTCCGTAATGGCAATAGCCCGATGTCCCCAAGCCTCCGCCCGCTTGACTACGTTCTTTTCCGGCCCCGCCTTCGGGCTTACCTGGGTGAGGGCGTCCATCGCGGACATGGTGGTATGCAGGTGGAGTTCCACCCGTTTCTCCGGGGCATCATCCATCTTCTGCGCCTTCTGCGCCTCCATAATGGCAAAGGGCTCAAGCACCATATCGCCGGTAAATCGGTCGATATTCAGCTTTCCCTGGATCAGCAAATGCTGTCCTTTTTTGACGCCCTCTACAATCCCCTTGCCCTCGTCGCCGGGGAAAAATTTTGAAATACGGACCGATCCGGTATAGTCGGTGATGTCAAAACAGACTACCCACGCGCCCCGCTTTTTCAGCTCCCGGTGGTCAACCGCAAACACATCCCCCTCGACCACCACCGTACCCATGTCCAACTCTACATCCCCCATGGGAATTGGGTCCTTTTTAATGGGGTGCTGCCCATAGAGCTGTTTTCCCTTACCGCCGCCGGCGGCCTTTCTGCTCTCCTTCGGCCTGCCCTGCTTCAGCTTCCGCAGCGCCTCCTGCCGGATGGCCTCCGTTCGGGCAAAAGCGTCCATTTCAGGCGTCGGAGCAAAGGTAGGCTGGGCTGCCTTCTGTTCAGCAGGCTTGGGTTCTTCTGCCTGGCAATCTAGCTTTACAGAGCTTAATCCATAAGCCTTTGCCAGCGCCTGCTCGATTTGGAGGAGCAGGTTGCCCCCGGCGCCCTCCGCCCCCTCCAGCGCAACCCGGGCGCTGCGTGTGGCTTTGTCAATGGCGGCAGAAAGAATCAGCCATCCGGATGCCGCCTGAGCCAGCTCCGGCCAATTGGTCAGCATGGAAAACATCTGTAAAAATGGTATCTTCTTGGACATCTGTTCCCTGTTCTCCTTTGTCCCTACGATCCGTTACCCCTCTGTCAAAGTGTTTCAATCAGGGCAAACAATTCATCTACCAGGCGCTCCTGTGGCACCTTTTTTATAATTTCACCTCTGCAGAACAGCAGGCCCTCACCGCTGCCGCCGGCAATGCCCACATCCGCGGAAGAGGCCTCCCCCGGTCCGTTGACCGCACACCCCATCACAGCTACGGTGATGGGCTTGTGGACCGCTTTCAGCCTCCGCTCTACCTCGGTCGCCAGCCCAATGAGGTCAATCCGGGTACGCCCGCAGGTGGGACAGGAGACCAGATTGGGCTCCCCCTCCAGCAGGCCAAGCGCCTGCAGAATATCCCGGGCCGCGGAAACCTCCTCCACCGGATCGGCGGAGAGGGAAACCCGCAGGGTGTCCCCAATCCCCATGGCCAGCAGGCCCCCGATCCCAATGGCGGACTTAATAGTCCCCATATGTACCGTGCCTGTCTCGGTCACACCCAGATGCAGCGGATAATCGCTTTTTTCGCTCATCAGCCGATAGGCCGCCAGTGTGGTCTGCACGCTGGAGGACTTCAGCGAGACACAAATATCGTCAAAATCATACCGGTTGAGCAGGGCGATGTGGCCGAAGGCGGACTCCACCAGCGCTTCGGCTGTCACCCCTCCGTATTTGGCCAGAAGCTCCTTTTCCAGGGAACCGCCGTTCACTCCGATCCGGATCGGGATCCCTCTGGCACGGCAGGCGGCCGCGACTGCCTTCACCCGATCCGCTCCGCCGATATTACCCGGGTTGATGCGCACCTTATCACAGCCGGCGGCCACACACTCCAGCGCCAGCCTGTAGTCAAAGTGGATGTCCACCACCAGCGGAATCCGAATCCGCTCCCGGATGGTGCCCACCGCTTTCGCGGCCGCCAGATCCGGCACCGCCACACGCACGATCTGGCAGCCCGCCTCCTCCAGGCGCCTGATCTGCTCCACAGTGGCCGCCACATCCTCGGTACGGGTATTGGTCATGGACTGGATTGAAACCGGCGCGCCGCCACCAATCGGAAGGCCGCCGGCAAGAATCTGTTTGGTCATGGTCTCCCCACCTTAAAACAGCTTAATCACATCGTTTACCGCCACCACGATCATCAGTGCAATGAGGCAGAAAAAGCCCGCCATGTTCACATAGCCCAGGTATTTCTGCGGGATGCGCCTACGGGTAAACAGGTGGTAGATTCCGCCCACCACCAGGAAAAGGATCTGCCCGCCATCCAGAGCCGGAATGGGGAGCAGATTCATCACCGCCAAATTGATGGCGATAAAGGCCACGAAGGAGAGAATATTGAGCATCGCCCCCAAAATCGGTAGCATATTCTGCTCCACCGCCGCCTCGGCCCCCTGCTCCCCTGCCTGGCCGATGATATTGACAATGCCGATGGCGCCCGACATATCCTTCAAGCCCACCGCACCCGTAAACAGGTCGCCTAGGCTGAGCCAGACCATGCGGGCATAGTCAATGGACTGGTACCAGGCATTTTTTAATACCAGACCAGGCGTGGACTCCACCACCTCACCAATATAGATGCCGCGCTTATAGACGGTCTGGCCGTTGTCCTGGGTCGGAATATTGGCTGGAAAGGAAAAGTCCTCCAAAATGACGTGTTCCCCATCCCGCACAAGCTCCAGGTCGACTCTGTCTCCCGCGCGTGAGAGAAAGGTGAGTGCATCCTCATTGAAATAGATGCGATGCCCGTCAATTCGGTACAGCAGATCGCCGGTCTGCAGACCAGCTTGCGCCAGCTGCTCCGCCCCTTCCATATAGCCGGTGATCACCGGCGCCACAAAACCGCCACGCTGGGAAAAGAGCACCAGAATAATGAGAAACCCGGTGAGGAAATTCATAAACGCCCCTGCCACCAGGATGATAAACTTTTTCCATGCGGGCTTATTGTGAAAGGACCGCGGATCGTCGCTGGCCTCTTCTTCCCCCTCCATCGCGCAGAAGCCGCCAATCGGGAATGCCCGCAGGCTGTAAAGTGTTTCTCCTTTCTGTTTTGAGAGCAATGCGGGTCCCATACCGATGGCAAATTCGTTGACTTTCACCCCCAAGCTCTTGGCGGCGATAAAATGGCCAAACTCGTGTACGGCAATCAAAATGCCGAACATTACAATCGCGATGAGAATATAAACCAGCATAAACGGATCTCCTAATCCAAAAATCACTCCGCCGCGGCCGACCGGGCCGCTTCGTCCGCAGCAAGCACATCCTCCAGGGTCGGATTATGTACCACAGGTATGGCCTCCATCGACCGGGCTACCCGCTCCGCAATCTCTCCAAATGAGATTTGGTCCGTCAGAAACAGGCCTACGGCAGCCTCATTGGCGCCGTTGAGCACCGCGGTTGCCGTCCCCCCTGTGCGTGCCGCCTTCAATGCCAGATCGAGACAGGGGAACGCCTCATAATCGGGCGGATAGAACGTCAGCGGCGGACAGGACAGCAGATCCAGAGGCTTCGCCACCGCAGCGGTCCGCTCTGGCCAGGTAAGCGCATACTGGATGGGCAGCCGCATATCAGGGGCACCCAGCTGAGCCAACACCGCGTTATCACAGTATTCCACCAGGGAGTGAATGATACTCTCCCGGTGGATCACAATGGAAATTCTTTCAGGCGGAAGCTGATACAGGCGCATAGCCTCTATGAATTCCAGGCCCTTATTCATCAGCGTCGCTGAGTCAATGGTGATTTTCGCCCCCATACTCCAGTTGGGATGCTTCAATGCCTGCTCCTTTGTGACAAGGGAAATAGCCTCACGGTCCATGCCAAAGAAGGGGCCGCCCGAAGCGGTCAGAATCAGTCGGCGCACCTCTCCCCGGTCCCTGCACCCCTGCAGGCACTGAAAAAGAGCCGAGTGCTCCGAGTCCACTGGGACCACCTCCGCCCCGAAGCGCGCCGCCTCCGCTATGACCAACTCCCCGGCACATACCAGGGTCTCCTTATTGGCCAGCGCGATGCGCTTCCCTTCGCGGATAGCGGCCAGCGTAGGCTTCAGCCCCACCATCCCCACTACGGCAGTAATCACGGTGTCGGTGCTTTCCAGGCTCGCGGCCTCGAGCAGCCCTTCCATGCCGGAGGCAATTCGGACGCTGGTATCCGCCAGCCGCACCCGCAGATCCGCCGCTGCCGCGGGATCCATCATCACCGCCAATTCCGGTGAAAAGGCCCGGCACTGCTCCTCCATACGTCTGGCATCCCGATTGGCGGTCAGCGCCGCCGCAGTCATGCCGCAGGCGGCAATCACCTCCAGTGACTGCCGCCCGATCGACCCTGTAGACCCCAATAGGGCAATCCTTCGATTCATCCTGCTCACCCCAGTGTAGGCAGAATCCGGACCAGCAGTTCGATCAGCGGCGCGCAGAAAATCACACTGTCGAAGCGGTCCAGAACTCCCCCGTGTCCCGGAAAAATCTTGCCGAAATCTTTAATACCATACTCGCGCTTGATGTAGGAAAATGACAGGTCGCCCAGCTGCGAGACCACGCTGCCCAGCGCCCCATAAAGGGCCAGGGGCAGATAGCGCACCTGAAATCCAAAGACAAACTGGAGCAATACGCCGTAGAGAAGCGTACATACGATGGCACCTAAAAAACCGCCTACCGCTCCTTCCACGGTCTTTTTCGGAGAGAGCTCCGGCGCCAGCTTATGTCTGCCGAAGAGCATCCCTGCAAAGAGGGCAAAGGCGTCGCTGATAAAGGCCACCACCAGCGGCAGGGCCACATAGCCGCGCCACTGTTCCATCTGGCCCAGCCGCAGGAAAGCGGACAGGAAAAACGGGATCACAAGGGAGAGGAAAAAGGTCCCCCCCATTTTTTCCAAAGTGACCTGCTTATGGCTGGCAATCGCCTCTGCAAACAGCAACACCACGTAGACGAACAGGCCGCATAACGCTGGCAGCACGCCAGTTCCGTAAAAGGCCCAAAAGGGGATCAGCCCAGCCATGATCAGAGCATAGACAGAGATCCGTGGATGCTTCAAAAAGCCGGTGGACCAGAGCGCCTCATGCACCGCGATCACGGAAACAGCGGCAAAGAGAATGGGGAGCATGGGCGGAAAGACCGGATAGACCACAAACAGGGCGATCAGAAGCAGCGGGATCCATATCACTGCCACAAGAATACGTTTCCCCACTCAGACACCTCCAAAGCGGCGGGAGCGGCTCTGATAGGCCGCCAACGCCCGGTCGAGCTCCTCTTTTGAAAAATCGGGCCACAACACGTCTGTATAATAGAGCTCTGCATAGGCCGACTGCCACAGCAGAAAATTTGAGAGCCGCAGCTCCCCGCTGGGGCGGATCACCAAATCCGGATCAGGTACACCCGCCGAGTAAAGATAGCCGCTGAAGGCCGCCTCATCCAGCTCCTCCGGCTTTTTCTTTCCCGCCGCACAGTCTGCCGCAAAAGCTCTGGCCGCTCTTAAAATTTCGTCCCGGCCGCCATAGTTCAGGCAGACGTTTACATGCAGCTTTCCCTCGTAGTGGGTGGAGATGTTCTGCGTCCGATCACAGAGTTCACGCAGCTTGGGGCTCAATGGGCTCAGATCCCCCAAAAAGTGCAGGGTGATCTGGTCCCGCTCCATTTTTTCGATGGACTCCAGCAGATATTGCTCCAACAGTCCCATTATGGCGGACACCTCCGCCTCGGGACGCTTCCAGTTCTCCGTGGAAAACGCGTATACCGTAAGATATTCAATTCCAATATCCTTACAATATGTGGCGATATTGCGGAATACCTCCGCCCCTGCGGCATGGCCCGCCGTACGCGGCAGCCCCCGACGCTTTGCCCAGCGGCCGTTTCCATCCATGATGATGGCCACATGCCGGGGCAGGCGCTTCCAATCCACCTGCGCCTGCGTCTGCCTGGATTTCAAAAAAACCATATATTATATCCTACCCTACCCGGTCAAATAGCATACCGGTGCGGGGCACAGAAATGCCCCGCACCAGTGAAGTTCACCCGCTTGCCCGATGGCTCAGACCGCCATCAGCTCCGCTTCCTTCTTCGCGGACAGCTCGTCAATCTGCTTACAGCGCTTGTCCGTCATTTCCTGGATTTCCTTCTCGTGCTCCTTACGGTCGTCTTCGGTCAGCTCCGCCTTTTTCTCCAGGGCCTTATATTTCTCCATGGCGTCCCGGCGGATGTTGCGGATGGCTACCTTCCCGGATTCCCCATATTTCTTGACCTGCTTTGTCAGCTCCTTACGGCGCTCCTCCGTCAGCTGCGGGAAGGCCAGACGGATGACTCTGCCGTCGTTTTGGGGATTGATGCCCAAGTCAGAGCTCTGAATCGCTTTCTCAATCGTCTTGAGCAGGCTGGCATCCCAAGGCTGGATCATCAGGCTCCTGGGATCCGGTGAGGAGATGGTGGCCACTTGGTTGATAGGAGTAGGGGTGCCGTAATAATCCACCGAAATTTTATCCAGGACTGCCGCATTTGCGCGGCCGGCGCGGACACTGGCGAAATCGCTGACCACCACGTCTACGGTCTTCTGCATTTTGGCGTCATACTCTTTGTTGATTTCCTTCATCTCACGCTTCCTCCTTGACGATCGTTCCTATTTTCTCCCCCATTACTGCCCGCAGAATATTTTCCGGATCCTTCAGCGCGAACAGCAACACGGGAATACGGTTATCCATAGACAGGGATGTGGCTGTGGAGTCCATCACCTGCAGATGCTGGGCCAGCACGTCGTCATAGGTAATGCTGTCGTACTTCACGGCGCTGGGATCCTTATTGGGATCAGCCGAGTACACCCCATCGATGTTTTTGGCCAGCAGGATTACATCCGCATCAATCTCCGCAGCGCGCAGCACGGCCGCCGTATCGGTGGAAAAGAAGGGGTTGCCGGTGCCGCAGCCAAAAATCACCACGCGGCCCTTTTCCAGATGCCGGATTGCCCGGGACCGGATATAGGGCTCGGCAATCGAACGCATCTCAATCGCCGTCTGCACACGGACCTCCACGCCCTTCTGTTCCAGCACATCGGCCAGGGCGAGACAATTCAGGGTCGTGGCAAGCATCCCCATATGGTCGGCACGGGTGCGCTCCATCCGGTCGCCGCCATCCTTTACGCCACGCCAGAAATTGCCGCCGCCCACGACAATGCCCACCTGCACGCCCAGGTCGACACATTTTTTGATCACATCGCAGACTTTGCCGATCACATCAAAATCCAGGCCGCGGGAGGCCGTGCCGGCCAGCGCCTCTCCGCTAACCTTCAAAAGAACCCGCTTATACTGCGGTTCACTCATAAATCCAACCCCTTCTCTTGTGGCATATGTTCTTTCCTATTTTAATATAGTTTTCCTTTTTTGCATAGTGGTTAAGCCAAAGTTTTTACAAATTGTTCAACAGGCGCGGACTCCCCTTCTTCCTTCCCCGGTGCAGGGCATAAAAAGGCCCGGGCGCGTGTGCCCGGGCCTTTATGGCTTTTTGATTTACTTGCCAAGCTGTTTGGCAATCTCCTCGGCGAAATTCTCCTGCTTCTTCTCAATGCCCTCGCCCTTCTCAAAACGCACGGCGTCCTTCAGGGTAATGGTGCCGCCCATCTCCTTGGCGACCTTGGCGGCGTACTGTTCCACGCTCATAGAGTTGTCCTTAACAAACTCCTGCTGCAGCAGGCAGTTCTCCTTGTAGAACTTGCCCAGCTTGCCGGACACGATGCCCTCCTTCACCTTCTCAGGCTTGGCGGCCATCTTGGGGTCGTTCTCCATCTGGACCAGCAAAATCTTCTTCTCCTCATCCAGCGTGGCCTGATCCACCTGGCTCTTGTCCAGGAAGCGGGGATTGAGCGCCGCGATCTGCATTGCCATGTCCTTGCCGACCTCGGCCACCTGCTCGGCGGAGAGATTGGTCTCCAGATTCACCAGCACGCCGATTTTTCCGCCGGCGTGGATATAGGGCACGGAAATCCCGTCCGTAAAGAAGGCAAAACGGCGCACCTTGATGTTCTCGCCGATCACGAGCACCATCTCCTGCTGCTCCTCCTGCACGGTGCGGCCATTGCCATAGGGAGCGGCCATCAGCGCGTCCAGATCGGTGGGCTTTTCCTTGGCCACCACAGCGGCCACGCCCTTGACAAACTCCACAAACTTCTCATTCTTACCCACAAAGTCGGTCTCGGCGTTGACCTCAACTACAACGCCCACGCCGTCGATCACACCGGCATAGGCCATGCCCTCGGCAGCAATGCGGCCAGCCTTCTTCTGGGAGGCGGCCAGTCCCTTCTCACGGAGGATTTCCACGGCCTTGTCCATATTGCCCTCGGCCTCAGTCAGGGCCTTTTTGCAGTCCATCATACCCACGCCGGTCATCTCACGCAGGGCCTGTACATCTTTTGCAGTGATTGCCATAATCACGATACCTCCATATAGTTTAATTTGAAAAAAGACGCGCCCGCCCGCGCACGGGCGGGCGCATGCCAAAGCTTTTTATTTTTACTCAGCAGCAGTCTCGGCGGGGGCCTCAGGGGCATCCTGGCCCTGCTTGCCCTCCTGGATGGCGTTGGCCATCACGCCGGAGATCAGCTTAATCGCGCGGATCGCGTCGTCATTGCCGGGGATCACATAGTCGATCTCGTCGGGGTCGCAGTTGGTGTCCACGATGGCCACAATGGGGATGTTCAGCTTGCGGGCCTCGTTGATGGCGTTGCGCTCCTTGCGGGGATCCACCACGAACAACGCGCCGGGGAGCTTCTTCATCTCCACCACGCCGCCCAGGTACTTCTCCAGCTTGGCGATCTCGCCCAGGTGCTTCATGACTTCCTTCTTGGGCAGCATGTCAAAGGTGCCGTCATCCTGCATCTTCTTGAGCTGGTTCAGACGGTCCACACGGCCGCGCATGGTCTTGAAGTTGGTGAGCATACCGCCCAGCCAGCGGGCGTTCACATAGTACATGCCCACGCGCTCGGCTTCTTCCTTGATGGCCTCCTGGGCCTGCTTCTTGGTGCCCACAAAAAGCAGGGTCTGGCCGGACTCACCCAGAGAGCGAACGAAGTTATAGGCCTCCTCCAGCTTCTTCACGGTCTTCTGCAGATCAATAATATAGATCCCGTTGCGCTCGGTGTAGATATAGGTGGCCATCTTGGGGTTCCAGCGGCGGGTCTGGTGGCCGAAGTGGACCCCCGCCTCGAGAAGCTGTTTCATGGATACGACTGCCATAGGGTAATTTCCTCCTTTATTTGTTGATTCCTCCACCCGGTTCATCCGGAGCCGGCCAACCTCTGATTCCAGAAGCACCTGGCCCTCCGTCCGCGGATGTGCGTAATCACATGCTCGGGTATTTTAGCACAACATTCCAAAGATTGCAAGTATTTTTTGCAATTTTAGAGTTCTTGCGAAGAACAAAAAGCAGAGCCTAGAATCTGTCGATAATTCTACGCTCTGCTTACTGTTTGATTTTTTCTTATAGCCCAGATTGCCGTTTTCCGCAAAGAAAGCTGCTCGCATTTTTATGATTAGCTCCCAATCCGCTTCTGTGTTCCCAGTGTAAAGTCAGAGGGAACCAATGCAGATTTCTTCAAACGTTGTCCCGGTTCTTTGAGTTCCCTGAAGTCGTCGTTATAAATCAATGTTTATCTCGTACTTATCATCAATAAGCACATAATTTACGTTGTACTTTTGGGCAAGTGCGGTCTTGTCTGCGTACGATGCGCCTGTTATTAAAATAATCATTGTTTTTCTCCTGTCTACGCAAGAACACTTTCATAAGATTGACGGAGTTTACGAGAACAGCAAAATCAAAAAAGGGAGTTCCGGGAATACATAACCGACTGGAGATATAATTAAAATAAATGTTTTATGTCATCTCATTGCGCCGATTGATCGTTCCACCAGGCTGCGGCAGCCTGCCAGGCGGCCGTATTCTCCGGTGTCTGCGGCCGGGGCGTCAGGCCGAAGGAACCGGTCAGCTCCCTGCCCAGCCAGGCGGAGAAGATGGCCGCGCCCTCCTGATTCAGATGGCTGCCGTCGTACAGGTGCCGGTTTGGAACCAGCCCGATCTCCGCAAAGGCATTGCTCCAGTCACAGAAAATGACATTCGGATCCATCTTTTCTGCTTCCTGCCCGATACGGGCGTAGACCTCCGGCGTGCATCGGACATAGCTGGGGTGTACCGTCAGGATAGGCTGGATTCCGTGCTTCCGGCACAGGGCCAGGATTTTTCCCAGCCACTCCAGGTTATCCGCATAGACCTCGGGCGCCACCTCCCGGTCGGCCACGTCGGGGGTCTCCCCCACTCCGTCCAGCACCCCCTGCATGGCGGTGAAGCCCTTGCGCTCGTCCCACTGGGTGGGCCGGAGTGCCCGGACCACGTCGTCGGGCCGCACCTCCTTCCAGCGGCTGTGGTAGAAGTACAGATCAAACAGCAGGCCCTGGCGCAGCTCCGGCTCAGAGGCAGTAAAGATCGCCCCCAGCTTGTTTCGGGAAAATGGCATCAAATCCACATTCTTCTGGGTGTAGTTCTGATAAGGCTTGAAATAGAGGGAGGTAACCTCCAGCACCACAGCGGAGGGGGACTGGGTCTTTAAAATCTCCCGGAGATACCAGTAGGTAATGGACAGCGGCTGCTCCGAACCCGCCATCACAAACCCGGTGAGGCCCGAGCTGTCGTAGACCTCTGCGGGATTCACATCGCAGTAGGTAAAGGAGCTGCCCAGGTAGATCACATCCAGGCTGTCCTCCGGCTCGGCCAGAAAGGCCCTCCAGGTGGAGCCGTAGCTGGTCTGGGCAGGCCGCAGCACATCGGAGAGAAAATTGATCATCAGAGCGGTCAGCAGCAGGAATACGGCAGCCCAGACCAGCTCTTTTTTTATTTTTGACCGGCTCAAAGCCGCAGCCTCCCTTCTCTAAAAGCTGAACCCATAGAGGAACGCCTGGGCGTCATACCCCGTGCCGTAGCTGCCGAAAATCAGGCAGGCAAAGAGCAATCCCCACAGCACCAGCCATCGGACCGGCCGGGGCGCGGACAGCCACTCCCCCGCCAGATCGCGGCGCGCAGCACGCAGGTCCACCGCCAGCAGCACCAGCAGCCCTGCCGCGGCGGCCAGCAGCTCCCAGCGGTCCAGCCCCATGCTCTGATATACCCAAAGGGGGCCGTGGAGCATTCCCCTCAGGATCGCCGAGGCAGTGCCCAGGCTGCTGGCCTTGAAAAACACCCAGGCGACGGTGGTGAGCCCAAAGGTGGTGAGCAGTTGAATTCCCTGGCGAAGCCTTTTTTCCCTCCCCAGGTGCAGTGCACCGAATATCCGTTCCCTGGCCGGCTGGGTGACGGCCCCAGCCACCTGGTAAAGTCCGTTGAGTGCGCCCCACACCACAAAGGTCACCGCCGCTCCGTGCCACAGGCCGCTGAGAGCAAATACAATCAGTACATTGAGGAATTTCCGGACCGTCCCCTTTCGGGAGCCGCCCAGGGGGATGTACAGGTAGTCCCGGAACCAGGAGGTGAGAGATATGTGCCAGCGCCGCCAGAAATCCGAAATGGAACGGGCGAAGTAGGGCTGCGCAAAGTTCTCCCGCAGGGTGAAGCCCATGCTTTGGGCCACCCCCAGAGCCATGTCTGTGTAGCCGGAAAAGTCACAGTAAATCTGGAAGGAAAAGGCCACCGCCGCGCCCATCAGCTGGAGCGCTCCAAACTCCCCCGGTGCGGCGTACACGGTATTCACCAACACGGCCAGCCGATCCGCCAGCACCATTTTCTGAAAGGCGCCCCACAGAAAGCGCAGCAGCCCTTTGCGGAACCGGTCATAGTCAAAA
This sequence comes from Lawsonibacter celer, assembly GCF_014281125.1. Lineage (GTDB taxonomy): Bacteria > Bacillota > Clostridia > Oscillospirales > Oscillospiraceae > Lawsonibacter_B > Lawsonibacter_B celer. The sequence goes on from NZ_JACOEA010000001.1 coordinate 522,582, forward strand.
GGGTGCTCCGTCCGGAACTGGGGAAGCAGCTCATCCGCCCGGCCGATGGGACCAGACACCACCTGCGGGAAGAAGGACAGGAACAGCGCGTAGAGCAAAAAGCTTTCCTCCGCCTCCACCTTGCCCCGATATACATCTATGACATAGCCCATGGCCTGAAACAGATAAAAGGAGATGCCCACCGGCAAAAGGATCTCCAGCGCCGGGGTGGAGAAGTACGCACCGGCCGCACGGAGAAGCTGCCCGGCCAGAGAAAGCGCAAAATGAAGGTATTTAAAGAGGAAAAGCAGTACGATATCCAGCCCCAGGCAGGCCGCCAGCGCGCCCCGGCTTTTCCGCCCGGCCAGAATCCGTCCGGTAAGGTAAGAGGTTGCGATCACCGCCAGGAGCAGGGTCAGATAGACCGGCTTGGCGCAGAGGTAGAAAAACCAGCTGGCCAGCAGCAGCCACAGGTTCTTTCCACGCCGCGGCAGAAGAAAATACACCAGCACGGTGACGGGAAAAAAGCAGAAAAAGGGCGCGGACAAAAAGGTCACCGGTCGGTCATCTCCTCTCCCATGGCAAATATTCAGGCCTCTTTGTTCTGGGCGCTCATGGCCTGGTCAAAATGCTCGTTGATCTGCTTGGTGAATTCCAGGGCCGCATTATAGCCCATCTTTTTGTGGCGGTTGTTCATGGCCGCAACCTCTACAATCACCGCCAGGTTGCGCCCCGGCTTGACTGGCACGGTGAGCGAGGGGACCTGAACGTCCAGAATGGTGGTGTACAGGTTCTCCAGGCCCAGGCGGTCGTACATCGCCCCGTCCTTCCACTGCTCCAGGCTGATGACCATGTCGATCTCCGCCTCGTCCTTTACGGCGCTCATACCGAACAGGCGGCGCACATCAATGACGCCGATGCCGCGCAGCTCGATATAGTGGCGGATGAGCTCCGGCGCGGTCCCCATCAGACGATTGGCCGCAGTGCGCTTGATTTCCACCGCGTCGTCGGCGATGAGCCGGTGTCCGCGCTTGACCAACTCAATCGCGGTCTCGCTCTTACCCACGCCGGACTCGCCCAGCAGAAGCACGCCCTCCCCGTAGACATCCACCAGCACCCCGTGCCGGGTAATCCGCGGGGACAGATACCCCTTTAGGGAGGCAATGATAGAGCTCATGAAAGCGGAGGTGGTCTCCTGGCTGCGCAGGATGGTGCGGTCGTACTTCTCCGCCATTTCCATGCACTCCGGGAACGGCTCCATCCCCCGGGAGATGACCAGCGCCGGGATGTTCTGACTGAGCAGCTGGTCAAAGCGCAACAGGCGCTCATCCGAGCTCAGGCCGGTGAGATAGGTGGTCTCCACACGGCCGATCACCTGCAGGCGCTTCGGGTCAAAGTAGTCAAAAAAGCCGGTCAGCTGCAGACCGGGCCGGTTGACGTTTTCCGTCCGGATGGGGCGGTCCTCATATCCTTCCGCTCCGCGCAGCACCTCCAGATTGAATTCCTGAATCAATTTTCCCAGCTTCACGCTGTAAAGGCTTTCCATAGCGCGCCTCCTTTTTCCTGTTGGGCCCTGTTGGGCACAGTATAGCATTATTGGGATGGTTTTTGCAATACATCTGGAAATTCCCGCTGCGCTTTTCCCCAAAAAAGAGACAGGAGCCAAACCGACTCCTGTCCCTAAATGACACTTAATCCTTATTCTGCTTCCGGCTCCTGTGTCTCCAGCGGCTTCAGAAGAATTTCCATCTCGTCCTGCAAAATTTTCCAGCGCTGGTCTAAATCAAAATAAGCTGTATCTATAACTCCGGAGATCGTATAAAGATCGTTCTTGATATTCTGAAGGCGGAGAAGACATACCACAAGCAGAAAAATAACAACAATATTAAGAATGCCTAAAAAAATATATTTCCCCATCTATAGCCTCCCAACTATTTACCATTTTAAATTTCTGTTTCAATCCCACTGGCTGTAATTTGTTTCTTTTTCCCCGCAATCTTATCTATACCGATATTTCCACTAAATGAAATATCAATCCCTCCCGAAGAGAGGCCCATAGAAGGAGCGCCAACGCCTACTGTCGTATGGGCATAGAGCCCCGCTACTTTGATATAACTAATTGTATTGTCAATGCCTGCTGCAAGGGAAATCGACACTTCAATACGCCCACTCTTGGCATAGGTGGTCACTTCCATTCCCCCATAAATCATAAATTGAGTCACGGGAAAGGAAATGTTGATTCCGTTAAAATCAAGATTTGCTTCGCGTTCACCTGTTTTAGTAGCCAAAACAGCGGTTCCTGAGCAGTAATTAATTACGGAAGTATAACTTTTCATTGGGGCATCAACCGCATACCCTTGGGGATCAATCGCTTGCCATGCCATAGCGGCAGAATCTGTAAGGTAGATCAATGGTTGATGATCCCATTCCCATATATAGGAGAAAGTAAACATCTTTGTCCCCGTTGTACCTTTTATGATGTCACCTGTACAAGTTCTTGCTATAGCACGATATTCAGAGACAGAAAGCTCCTCCCCAGCCGCATATTTTTGTAGCAGTTCAATTTCCTCTGGCGTATATCCCATACTAGCAAGCTGGGTATTTGTCATTTCCGAACGTTCATCCAAAGCTACATAAAATTCCCCAACTATTACCTGTACCTCTGCCGGCTCCAATGCAAGCTCTTCCAATTCAGTATCTGATAGTTGGGTCAGAGTCTGGATATAATCGAATTCGTTCACTATATAGGCTTCCTGATCCTTTATCATCTGTGGTTCCGATGCGGAGGCATTTAGTGAGAGCATGGTTATCACCAAAGGAAGAGTCAAAATAAGAGAAACAAATTTTTTGCCTTCATACTAAATCTCCTTTCCATTGCATACAAAACCTGCCACAGACATCTGCTCTCAATGCTTATTTTTCGTGACTGCTTCTCCTAATCACCACATTGGAACCACCCCTCTAACTTTTATCAATCAGGGAAAAGGAAACGATTCAGGCGTCCGCATTTTTGTTTTGCGGAATAGTTGCTATTTTTCCAAGCTTATTTTACCATAATTTTGGTTATAATGCCACTGTTTTCTTTCGGAATTCAACTTATATTTTTCAAAATAACCCTTGCATTTTTCCGCCATCTCTGCTATTATATCATTCGATGCTTTGTAAAGCGTATCCTGACGAGCGAGGAGGTATAAGCGAATGGCCAAATGTGAATTTTGCGATAAGGGCGTTGTGTTCGGCATCCAGGTTTCCCACTCTCACCGCCGCTCCAACCGTCCCTGGAAGCCCAACGTGAAGCGCGTCAAGGCGATTGTCAACGGCACGCCCAAGCATGTGTATGTGTGCACCAGATGCCTCCGTTCGGGTAAGGTCACCCGCGCTGTATAAGCCAAATAAAAAAGACGTACCGCTTTTGCGGTACGTCTTTTTTTCGTTTATTTCCCCAGCTCCAGATTTTTGTGATAGGCGTCCACCACCGCTTCAATGGCAGCAGAACGGAACCCATGGCGCTCCAGCGCAGCCACGCCGGCGATGGTGGAGCCGCCGGGGGAACACACCGCGTCCTTCAGGGCACCTGGGTGTTCGCCACTCTCCAGCACCATGGCTGCCGCGCCCATCACCATCTGAGCCGCGTATACCTGCGCCTGCTGGCGGGGCAGGCCCACCAGCACGCCTCCGTCGGCCAGCGCTTCAATCAATTGATAGACATAGGCCGGTCCGCAGCCCGCCACAGCGGTGAATTGGTCCATCAAATGCTCGGCAATGCGCTCCACGCGGCCTGCCTTGGACAAAATCCGCTCCACCCCGGACAGGTGCTCTTCTCCCTCTCCGGTGAGCGCCAGCATCCCCTGCCCAATGGCCGCGCAAGTATTGGGCATCACCCGCAGCACTGGAACCGGGAAGCCCAGCCCAGCCAACCAGCCCTGAATCGATTCGATCTGTACGCCCGCGGCAATGGAGACCAGCACCTTCTCCTCTCCCCTGGCATGGCACTGGCTCAGTGTGCCGTTCAGCGCCTGAACAACCCCGCCGAGGACCTGCGGCTTCACACATAAAAAGATGTACCGGGCGCTCTGAACCGCCTCTTCATTGCTCTGGGCCACAGCACAGCCCAACTCTGCGGCCAAAGTCTCAGCCTTGCGCTGCGACCCGTCTGCAATCACAACCTGCTCCGGGCCAATCGCCCGGCAGGCCGCCCGGATCAGAGCGCCGCCCATATTGCCAGCGCCCACAAACGCCGCTGTTTTCACATGAACCACTTCCTTATCCATTGTGCCGCTCCCCTGCGGCGATTACTGTTATTTTAGCACGGTAACAGAGAAAGCGCAATGGCTGTACACAGGGCTGTACGGCCATTGCGCTTTCTCTTTATTCGGTTTCAATCACGCGGACCACCGCGTCGCTGCCCAAACTGCCGCTGTAGTAGACAGCAAAGGTATCGGAATAGGATTTTGCCGCCTCTAGGGTCGTCCAAAGCCCGGTATCGCTGTTATATACCTCCACCTCGTCACTGATGGGTACACGTACCCCGTCCACAACGACCGCGTCGCTGCCATCAAACGCGGAGCGGGATATTTCCCTTGATTCTGTCAGGGTAATTACCTTGACAGCCTTCCCCTCGCCGCTGACTGCGACGCCGCCCACCGCGCCATCTTTAAAGGTGGCGCCGGTAATATAGGTTTGGCCGGTTCCCTGGCTGTTCTCTACCGTAACCGTGCGGTTGGTATAGGTCAGCTGGCCGCTGCCGCCGCTCTGTTCCCCGGCGTCTAAAATTCCATAGGTATAGGCACTGCCCGTTACGTCGTTCAGCAGGAGCACATGGACCTTTCCCTGGCTGTCTGTGGCATAAAAGTCAATCTTGGAGTTGCTTATCGTATCCACCAGAATGTCGTCCAGATCAATCTGCACCACTGTACTGTTTCCAGCCCGCTCATACACTGCGATCTGATCGGAGAGCTGGATGCTGCCCAACGTCCCCGCGGCCAGATCCAATTTTCCAGGAGCGCTGGCCGATACCGACGAGAGGGTCAGCTTACCCTTCTGAGCCGCAGTCACCCGCACCAGCTCGCCCACCTGGGCGCTGCTGCTACTGTATAGCTCCCCGGATGCGGTCAGCCCGCAGGAGAGCTTTACCTGGGCACTGCTGCTGCCGACACTGGTGACCACGCCGTACTGCTCCACCTTGACCGAGGAGGCGGAGAAGGCGGACACCACCTCTCCGTCTCCGTTCAGTGTGACCGTGATTCTGCTGCCCACGCTGAGCCCGGAAAGGCTGCTCAGCGCCGTATCGTCCACCTCCAGCTCGATCCCCAAAAGCACAATGGTGCTGGGCGAACCGGTGTTCGGCGAAGCGCTCTCATAATAGCCGGTCAGCATCACACCATCATAGGTCGTGCTCTCGGAGGCCACCACCAGCTCCACACTGCCTGAGGAGCCGTAATAAAGAAGCAGTTTGGCGCGGTTTTCCAGGTCATACCACTTCATTCCATAGGTGCTTACTTCCTCATCCATAACCAAAACCGCGCTACTAGGAACGGTATATTTTGTTCCGCTACTGTCGGTGACGCCGCTGGAGTCCGCCTCACCGTTGAGAATTTCCTTGTAGCGGCTCTCATCCGGAATAAATCCGCTGACCTTTCCGGACTGATTGAGCAGCAGAGTCCCCCTTCGGCCCACCAGGGCTTCCGAAAGCTGCTTCGCCTGGTCATAATAAGTCAGCGTGCCGTTTGCATAGATCAGCGCACTACCGTCGTCCTGGGCGTCGTTATCCATGAGTACGGCATCCCCCACCGTGGAAGCGGCCAGCACCTGCGCGTAATCCTTCCCATCCGCCGTGGGCAGGTTCAGCATCTGGCAGAGCAGAAGGGCGGCCTCACCCCGGGTCATGCTGTGAGAGGATGTCCGGTCGATTCCATCCAGCAAGCCCAGCCCCTGCGCTTTCTCCAAATAATCCTCGGGCCAGAACGGGCCAATGTGGTCGTTGGAATAGCCCAGAAGATGCAGGACAATGGTGGCCGCCTGGGCCGTGGTAACCGGATCGTCGGGCCCAAAGGTTCCATTTCCATAGCCGGACACCAGGCCCTCCTCATAGGCCAAATTGACGTAGGACGCCGCCCAGTGGGAGGCCGGCACATCAGAGAAAAGTGTCCGGTAGGCGCTCCCCTTCACCTGGTCTGCGTGGCCCTCGACCAGCACAGCCAGCTTACAGAACTGGGCCCTGGTCAGGGTATCGTTGGGGTGATAGCCCCCGTCCGAATAGCCGTCTACAATGCCCAGGCCGGAGAGCACCTCCACCGCCTCCGCCACATCGGCGCCTGTCACGTCGGAAAAGGCCAGGGCGGAGGGGATAAAGGCGGCAATCACCCCCAGGCAGACTGCCGCTGCCAGAAGCAGCGTCACAACTCGGTGTTTCATGGTTCAAATCCTCCTATTTCTGTTTAATCCGCCCGCAGGGCGTCTACCGGCTGGAGATTCGATGCCTTGAGCGCCGGATAGATCCCAAAGATCATCCCAATGGCGACGGAGAAGGCAAACGCGCCTGCGGTCACCAAGGTGTTCGGGAACAAAATCAGATCATACATCACTTTCCCCAAAATGGCCGAAAGCAGATAACCAAGAGCGATTCCGATCAATCCCCCCATGGCGCTCAGGATTGCCGCCTCCAGCAGAAATTGACCGATAATCTCCCCCCGCGGCGCGCCGATGGACTTCTTGATTCCGATCTCCCGAGTGCGCTCAGTCACGGTAACCAGCATGATATTCATAATGCCGATCCCGCCCACCAGAAGGGCAATGGAGGCGATCCCGCCCAACACAACGGAGAGCGAGGTCATTTCATCGTTTGACTCTGTCATGGCGGAATTGCCGTCCTCCAGGCTGTACTCCCCCACCGCTGTATCAATCGTTTCATTCAGGTAGGACGTAAGCTTATTTATGACAGTATCCATGTCGTTGGAGGTCTTTACCTTTAAGATGATGTTATTGATCTGGTCGGAGAGCAGGATCTCCCGGTTGGCGGAATAGGGAATGACTACCGCGTCATCCATGGAGTCCTCCACGCCGCCGTCCTTCTGGTAATAGGTCCCCACCACCAGGAAGGGATATCCGCCGATGGTCACGGTCTTTCCCACCGGGTCGCTGTACTGAAACAGGCTGTCCGCCAAATAGGAGCCCAGCACGCAGACCAGGCTTCGGTTTTCAATATCCTGAGTAACGATGTCTCTCCCCGACTCCAGGGTATAGTTATAGCAGGTGGAAAACTGATCGGAACCGAAATAGACGGTGGAACTGTCGATGGTGGTTCCGCCATACTGCAGCGGCAGTGAGGTGGACAGATCGGGCGTAACCCCCTCCACCCAGTCCGACAGATCATTGTTTCCGTACTCATAGAGCTGGCCCATCACATTCGAGGCACGGGTTGCGTCGTACCAAGAGACCTGTACCGTGACTTTATTGACGCCCATCTTTTCATAATAGGCGGTCATATCGCTGTTGTAGCCCGTCACCATGGCCACCAGCACCAGCACGGCGGTGACGCCAATGATAATCCCCAGCATAGTTAGGAAGGAGCGCCCCTTTTTCTCCGTGATGGAGTCCAGGGCCATGCGAAGCGAGTTCACGCGCCCTTCACCCCCGCCGCAGCCTCAGCCGGAACCAGAATGCCGTCCCACAGGCTGTCATGGACAATATGGCCGTCCATCACCCGGATGGTGCGGTCAGCCTGAGCGGCGATGCCGTTATCGTGAGTAATAAGGATGACCGTGGTGCCCTTGGCATTGAGCTGCCGCATCAGAGAGAGCACCTGGGCGCCAGTCTTAGAGTCCAGGGCGCCGGTGGGCTCGTCTGCCATCAGGATGGGGGATCGGGTGGCCATGGCCCTGGCGATGGCCACCCGCTGCTGCTGGCCGCCGGAGAGCTGGGAGGGTTTGTTTTCCGCCTTGGAGGAGATCTCCACCTCTTCCAGGGCGGCCAGGGCCCGCTCCTTCCGTTCGGCCAGGGGGATGTGCTGGTAGGTCATCGGAAGGGCCACGTTTTCCCACACCTTCAGGGATGGGATCAGGTTATAGCCCTGGATAATAAAGCTGATGCGGCGGGAGCGCAGCTCAGACAGCTCCCGCTCGCTTTTTTGGCTCACCGGGTTGCCGTCCAGCAGGTACTCTCCCCGTGTGGATATGTCCAGACAACCCAGAATATTCATCATGGTGGATTTTCCGGAGCCGGATGTGCCGATGATCGCCACAAACTCCCCGCTGTTGATGGTCAGGGTGACGCCGTCCAGCGCGTTGACCTGGTTTTCCTGTCCCTCGTTATAGATCTTATAGACGTCCTTCAATTCAATCAGGCTCACATTTCTGCCCTCCTTATTCAGCCCATGGGTCCGCCGGGCATACCGCCGCCGCCCATATTGGGCATACCGCCACCCCCGCCGCCAAAGCTGCTGGGATCAAAGCCGCTGGGGAAGCTGCTGTCGTCTCCGCTGGAGCTGGTGGTATCGCCGCCGCTTGGCGCCGACTGTTGGTATCGGGTGAATACCTCCACGTTCTGCTCCACGCCGGAGAGTATCTGCACATACTGGCTGTTGCTGGCTCCCACCTCCACGGGCACGGCATAGAAGCCGTCCGGAACCACACCGTCCTCCAGGTCCACGGCGTTTTCCGGCTTTGTATCCGCCTTTACAAACAGGCAGGTGCCCTCTGTCGTGCTCTTCAGCGCGTCGATGGGCGCCAGAACACCCTCCTCTGTGTCCCCTACACTGATATAATAGGAAACATTGACTCCCGCGGAAAGCGCCCCCTCAGAGGGAATGGTAATGGTAATCGGGAAATAGGCCACGCCGTTGGAGTTGGTGGCCTCGTAGCTGATCTCGGTCACCGTTCCGGTGTAGGTTTCGCTCTCGCCGCTGGAACTGGATTTGACAATCTGTACCTCCATGCCCATTTCGATCTTGTCAATGTCCAGCTCATCAATGTTGGCGCTGATCTCCATGTTGTCCAGGTTGTAGACCGCTACCGCCGTACTGCCGGAGCGCGGCGTCTCACCCTCCCGGACGTTTACCATGATTACTTTGCCGGAGACCTCGGAGGTGACGTTGTAATCGCTTCGCTTTTCCTCGACCTCCGCCATTCTCTCCTGATAAGTAACAATGCGCTCCTGTGCCTGTGTAATTTTTTCCTGTGCCGAGGCGATCTGGTCCCGGTAGTCAGAGCCGTCAATGGTAATCAGCGTCTGCCCGGCGCTCACCTTCTGATAGTCCACCGTATTTACCGTTAGCAGTTCGCCGGCCGCCTCAGCGGTTAAGGTCTTGCTGTTGTAGTATTCCAGACTGCCCTCCACCGCCGGGTAGAGCTTTCCACCCGAGTCGGCGGTCACCCAGGCCGCTCCGGTCATCCCTTCGGTCAGTGCGCCCGGATTATCCAATGTAATGGTGACCGCAAACGTGCGGGTCCCCTCCGCCGTGAGGCGCTCCACCTTCTCAATATCAGTTACCGTGCCTGTAAAGGTGTTCATCAAGCTAGAAATGGACACCCCCGCGGCCATACCCACATAGATCTGGTCCTCATAGGCATAGCTGAAATATTCTGTAAGAGTCATTTTACTGTCGTCCACCAGAGTCAGCAGGCTGGTCCCCTTCTGCACCTCGTCGCCCTGCTCCACGTTCAGCTCCATAACGCTGCCGGAAAAGGGCGCCTGCACCGTCAGCGCGGACAAGGTCTCCTGAAGCTCAGACAGCTGGTCCTTATATTCGTCAATCTGGTCGTTCAGATTGTCGATTTGCGTCTGGTATTCGTCAATCTGGTCGTCCAGCTCACTGTCGTCCTGTGTGTACAATGGATCTCCAGCCTCCACTGTGTCACCGGCGGAGACGTATACCGCAGTAATTTTTGCCTCATCGGAGGCCGCGGTAACCGTATAGCTGTCCGCCGGAATGGTGGTTCCAGTCCCCTCGAGGGTAGTGGCCAGCGAGCCGTATGTGGTCGTGCCGGTCAGCGTCACCTGTTCGTCTTCGGAAAAAAACAGAGCCTTCACCCCAAACGCTGACCCGGCCGTCAGGGCCAGCACCAATCCTGCGATGACGATTCGTTTCTTTTTCACATATACGTCCTCCCGTCTCAAATGATCTCGTTGGGGAGTATAGCGTTCCAAGCTGAAATTACCCTGAAAGCGGCCGGGAAAAATTGTTAACACTCTGTAAAACCTTTTTTATAAAAAGTTGTTACAATGATTTCAGAGAAATTTCAGGTTGCGCTTCTATACTGAAAGAAAATAAAATCAGAAGGAAGAATGTCGCATGCGGGTATTGATCGTAGAAGATGAGCGCCGGCTGGCGGAGGCCTTGGGGCAAATTATAGAGGAGCAACGTTACCACGCGGACGTGGTTTATGACGGCGCGGATGGGCTGGATTACGCACTTACAGGCCAGTATGATGTGATCATTCTGGATGTTATGCTGCCCAGGCTGGACGGCTTTCAGGTGGCCCGCCGGCTCCGGGACGCCCATATCTCCACGCCGATCCTGATGCTGACCGCAAGAGACGAGGTGCCGGACAAAATTAACGGTCTGGACTGCGGCGCGGACGACTATATGACCAAGCCTTTTGACGCTGGTGAGCTTCTGGCGCGGGTACGCGCCCTGACCCGCCGTCAGGGCGAAGTACAGGGGGAGTTTCTTACCGTTGGGGACCTGACGCTGACGATGTCCACACGGCAGCTCTCCTGCGCCGGCCGCTCCGTACGGCTTGGCTTCAAGGAGTTTGAGGTGCTCCGGCTGCTCATGTCCCACGCTAAGGCGTTGGTGCCCAAGGAGGAGATCATTGAGCGGGTGTGGGGGCTAGACTCGGATGCGGAGGACAACAATGTGGAGGTGTACATCTCATTTTTGAGGAAAAAGCTCACCTTTTTGGAGACACAGGTCAGCATCGGCACAGTCCGAAAGGTCGGCTACCACCTGGAGGTGCCCGTCTCGTGATTCGGAAGCTGCGCCGGAAATTTATTCTGATCAACCTCACGCTGGTCAGCCTGGTATTGGTTGTGGTTTTTGCCATCCTCGTGGCCTCCAACGCCAGACGGCTCTCGGACCAGAGCACAGCGGTCATGAACATGGCACTGGAGTGGCGGGACGGGGAGGCTCCTCCCCGCTTCGTGTTTGACTTCCCGCAGCCGGAACAACCGGAGGACGACACGCCCAGGCAGCACCGGCAGTCCTTTCCCATGGTGCCTGTCTTTGTCATAACCCTGAACGACGGGGAGATCACCTCCATCAACGACGGCGGCCGGGTGGACGTGTCGGAGGAGGCGGCGGAACAGGCGGTGGAGGCCGCTTTGGATGCAGGAACCGAGTCCGGCGTTTTACGCAGTTTGGGGCTTCGCTTTCAAACCGCTTCCGATGCAGACGGTGCCCTTCGCATCGCCTTTGCAGACCGGAGCTGGGAGACGCAGTCCCTGACTAGTCTGATTCTCACCTGCCTGTTGGTCTGGGCGTTGGCGCTGCTGGGTTTCTTCTTCATCAGCCTCTTCCTCTCCTCCCTGGCTCTGCGTCCTGCAGAGCGCGCCTGGCAGCAGCAGCGGCAGTTTGTGGCCGACGCCTCCCATGAGCTCAAGACCCCGCTTACTGTTATTCTGGCCAACTCCGGTATTCTGCTCGCCCACCGCGTGGAACTGGGCCAGCAGGCGAAATGGGTGGAGTATATTCAGGAAGAGGCCGGCCAGATGAAGGGATTGGTGGAGGATCTGCTCTTTCTGGCCAAAAGCGACGCCTCCCGTTGCAGTGCCACACCCTCGCCGGTTCCGATCAGCGACATCGTCACAAGCTGCCTGCTCCCCTTTGAATCGGTCGCTTTTGAAGCCGAGGTAACCTTAGACAGCCATATCACGCCCGGCCTTTTTATCACCGGGGATGAAGGTCAATTGCGCCGCTTGGTCATGATTCTGTTGGATAATGCGGTCAAATACGCCGGAAGCGGCGGCTCGGTTTCTCTATCCCTTACCAATCAGCCGGAGCGGCTGCGCCTGAGCGTACACAATACCGGCGCTCCCATTCCGCCGGAACATCTTCCCCACCTGTTTGAGCGATTTTTCCGCGCCGATGCGTCCCGCGACCGCGCGCAGGGCGGTTACGGCCTTGGGCTGGCGATCGCCAAAAGCATCACAGAGCTCCATCGGGGCAGAATTTCCGTTTCCAGCACCGCTCAGGAGGGCACCACCTTTACAGTGCTGCTCCCCTCAAAGTAGAGACAGGAACAGGAAAAGTCCGCTGGTTTTTGCCGGCGGACTTTTTTAATCCCGCAGAAAGCCGTATCGGTGCCAGGCATTCTTCCTGCCGTGTTGTCGTTTGGCCCTTCAGTCCATTTTTATAGACAGGTGACCAAAAGCGTCAAAAAATACTTGGAACTCGTGTACAAATCTGGTATAACTATATTTGAAAATTGAATCGGAATGGGAACGACGCGCCCAGAGTGGTTCTCTGGTAGCGGAATGGGGTGAGAAGCCCCGCGAGCGGGTCACTGTGATGCCTGTAACCAAGAGGCTAAGTCAGATACGCAAAGCGTCGTTCCAGCGCACCCTGCCTGTACTGGGGCTGCATGGACAGAAAAAGGAAGTCCGCACGGTCAAGCAGGAGCGCCGTGCGGACTTTTTGTATGGAATTATTATCCATTTATATTTTTATTTGGATAATAACGCCCGCACGCTTCAGCTTCATTCAACTAAAACGAGAAGGAGAATCCAAAGAATGAAGAAACGCATACTATCCATGCTCCTGGCCCTCGCCCTGACCCTGGGCCTGTTCCCTGCCGCCGCACGGGCGGAGGAGGCCTCTGTAGCCAGCATCACGGTACAGTTGACGCTCTATGAAAAAGGGCAGTTTGCCAAGGACAAAGACGGCAGAATCATGTTCCAGCGCTCCGTCACGGTCACGGATGACAACGGCGACGGAACATACAGCCTGAACGAGGCTCTGCTGGCCGCCCATACCGCTTATTGCTCCGCCGGAGCGGACGGTTATACCGTTTCCGGTTCTTGGGTCACTCAGCTATGGGGGACCGCAACCTCTGATTACGGCTTCTACAAAAACAACGCCGTGACCGGCACGGTGGATGCGGAGGCTCTGGCGGATGGGGATCAGATCACCGCCTTTACTTACTATGACACCGCCGGCTATTCCGACCGCTACTCCTTTTTTACTGAGGCGGAGAAAACGGTCACGGCCGGAGAAGAATTTACGCTGACCCTGATGTCCTGGGGTTATGACGGGAACTTTAATCCTGTTCAAGCCCCGGTGGCGGCCGCCCCCATCGGCGCTTACGATCTGGACACCGGCACCTATTCCGTGCCGTCCGCATTCCGGGGCGAACACATCTATGGCGATATTTACAGCCAAACGGTATCCACCTCCACCAGCGGCAGTGTTACATTTTCGATTACAGAGCTTGGCACTTATTATGTGACAGCACAGCATAATTCTCCCGGTTATTCCACCTACAACGACGATGGAAGCACATCGCCCAACTATCTGGTTCCGCCGATGTGCAAGGTAACGGTAACTTCTGCCCAATCTGCTCCCAGAAGCATCACTATTGTCTCGGATAACGGGAACCCCATGCTAGGCGGATCACTGATCGGCAAGACCGGCGATACCTTTTCATTCAAGGTACTGGACCAGGACGGAAACGAGACACCGGTGACCTGGAAAAAAACGTATTCTTATGTAGACGGTAGCATCGACGCCAACACCGGCGTATATACTGCCGGCTCCGTGAGCGCTGGTTCAAGCTCCAGCCTCTATTTTACTGCCACTTCCACCCTTGACAGCAACATCTCAGCCCAGATTACACTCTCGCTTAAAGGCTATGCGTTCAGTTCTTATCAAAAGGAACAGTCCGTCGCCCTCTCTGCAGACGGCCAAACCGCTCAAAGCATCTCTGTCAGCGGAGGAGTCTCCGGCCACACTGTCTGGAGTTATGATGAAACAGCAGCCGCCGGGATTGCCGCGCTGGCCGCCGACCCGGGCAGCGGCACCTCCATCAAGTTCAACGCCCTGCGCCCCGGGCGCTTTACGGTCTCATTTTATCTGGAGGGATACCCCTCCATGTCTGACACGGCCGCCCTGACCATTACAGGCGTTGCGGTGGAGGACGCTGCTGGCAGCCAGGGCAAGACCTACCTGACACGGACCGCGGCCCAGCCCAGCCCTACCGCTCAGTTGACCGCCTACGTGGCCGAGGACCGCACTGTGGCAGGCTGGAGCAGTGCGGATGAGAGCATCACCACTGTGGATGAAAACGGCTTGGTCACTGCCAAGGGCGTGGGGAGCGTTCTCATCACCGCCACCGACAGCGCAGGAACCAGGGGCGGCATCAAGGTCGTTGTCCAGGACGGCGAAACGCCCTATTTCGAGGCGCTGGAGTTTTCGACATCCGCACTCACCAGCGGCTCATGGACAACCGGCTCCACCTTTTCTCCCACAAAGCTGGAATACGGCCTTCCCATCAGGAGCTACAGCACCAGCTCCCTCACACTCCAAGCCGCCACGCTCTATAACAGCGACAAATATATTGCCACAGCGGAATACACGGATGCCAATGGAGCGCCTCAGTGTGTCACCGTCAACAGCGGAAAAATGACAACCCTTCCCAATCAGCCCTTTGACGACTCCAGCCTGACCATCACCCTGGCCGACAGGGCAAATCCAGACAACAAGACGGTCTATACCTTCCATGTGGCCCGGCCCCGGGATACCTCCAAGGCCATCAAAAGCAATGGTATCGTACTTGCGCCGGACGGGCGGAGCCTTTTGAGCACGAAGTATAACGGCTACACCGAGGGCACTATGCTCAAAGCGGATGAGAGCGGCGCGCTTACCTCCGGCACCGGCGTTACCAGTACCCAGAAATATTACCGCGTGTACGCCCTGGACAGTCTGGAGCGGTTCTCCCTGACCCTGACTCCCAGCACAGGCTATGCTCATATGCGCTACTCCACGGACAATGGAGCAACCTGGACCGAGCTGCCCCAGGGTGGCGGCGCCACCGGCACGCTCTCCTTCCCTGCCGCCGGGGACAAGGTGGTCCAGGTGCGGATTGAAATTCTGGACGATAAGACCTATTCGGACAATAGTAAAGCCGGCAAGTCCGGCTTTGCCTCCGGTGAGCCGGAGGTCTACACCGTATGGGTGGAACAGGCAGACGCCTCGGCCGGCAGCGCCCGGATTCTGACCGCCTCCTCTGTCGTCGGCGACTGGTATCCTGCCTTTGATCCTGAAATCACCTCTTATAACCTCGTGGTCCCGAACGACACAACCGACTTGTCCACTATCCTCTATACTGTCTCCGAGGGCGCGGTGGTGAAGCTGGGCAGCGCCGTGCAGGCTCCGGATGACAACGGTGTTTATTCCCTGCCGCTGAAAACAACGTCTCAGTCCCTGACCATTACATCCGCGGCCGGCAGCGTGATCAATACATACAGCTTCAAGGCGCTGAAGAAGAGCAAATATGACGTGCCGGACAAAGTGGTGGACTATCTGTGCATCAACAGCCAGTATACCAACGGCGGGTATGGCGTGCAACCGGAGTTGACCTTATCAGGCAGCCTGAAATCCCTGGGCAATTTCGGCGGGTATATTACCTATTACTATGAGACTCCTCTGACTGACAGCCCAAACAACAAATACGGTTTGGACTTCTATGTGTACGGCAACTCCTTTGCAGACGGAGGCAGTGCCGCTGAACCGGGTCAGGTCTGGGTCTCCGAGGACGGCGGGACCTGGTATGCCCTTGCGGGCAGCGAGCACTATGAGGACAGCACCATCCGCGATTACACTATTACTTATACCAGGACAGACAGCGGGAAAACCGCCTGGAGCGACAACCAGGGCAACTATAACGATGGAACCAGCAGAGCCGGCTCCTGGCCGTCCGCCGCCAATTATCCATTGAACGCCTTGGCTTCTCAGGGTACGATTACCCTCTCCGGTATCCTGCTCCCCTGCTTTGACGGAAGTATTATGGGTGACAGCTCAACCGCTTCCTTTGCCGGTGAGACCAAATTCGGCTATGTCGACTACTATGCCAACGGCACCACTGGTGCGGATGTGAATCCCTATGTGGCTGATCCAACCAAGAGCAACGGCTTCGATCTGGCCTGGGCGGTGGATGCCGACGGCAACCCCATTGACGTCTCAGGCCGAGCATTCCACTATGTGAAAGTGGTCACAGCCTCCAATATCTGGGCAGGCAGCTTTGCAGAAAAATCCACCGAGGTCTCTTCCGTAGTCCGCACCACCGCCCAGGAAGGTATGGTGGGCACCACCGCCGCCCCCTCCGGAGTGACCATCACGGACGGCACCTCCAGCCAGGTGCTCCATTTCACTGAGGGCCAGCAGGTCTACACGATGGATCTGGGCGATATGAAATATATTTCCCTCACAGTGGAGGGCACGGCGGCGGATGACAATATCTACATCAACAACCAGCGCGTTTCCTCCGGCTCCGCCGCAACGGGCATCAAGGTGACAAAAGAGGCCGGTCCGAAATTAGTGCGTATTCTGGTTCAGAATGGCGATCGGGAGCCCGTCCTCTATTTACTCAAACTTACCAGCAGCGCTGCTGAGAGCAGCGAGATCATCGAGGGCATCAAAGTAGATGTCGGCGGCGCCGCCCGCCAGGCCGCCACGGCGAACGGAACGACCTATACGCTGACAGTAGGCCACCGGATCGACTCTGTTGGAATTAACCCAACTGTGGCCTCCGGTGTCCGCTATACCGTCAATGGCGCCGCCGCCTTGGAGAACTACGCCCTGAGCTATGGGGAAAATCGCTTTGAAATTTCCGCTCAGGACCAAAATGGAACCACACAGACGGCTGCCTTGGTCATCACCCGCGAATCAGCCCCAGATGTTTCCGGGCAGGCCATTACAGTGTCCTTCCTCCTCTATGGGGATGAAAAACATGGGGAAATCAGTATGGCCCACACCTATCAGCATACCAAAAGCAGCCTGCAGCTCTGGATTCCCCAGACCTCTTACACGCTACCCGAAGGGTCCACAGTCCTGGATCTGTTGGAGTCGGCTTTGAACGCCGCCGGTCTCGACTGGACTAATGCCGGTGGAAACTACATTTCGACGATAAACGGGCTGTCCGAGTTTGACAACGGTCCTCTTTCCGGATGGATGTATCTCCGCAATGGCTCCCACCCGGATTACGGCGTGGCGGAACAGAGCCTCTCAAACGGAGATCGGATTATCTTCCACTATACCGACGACTACACACAGGAGGAGGGCTCGGAGCGCTGGGATACCGGCGAGAGTTCGGGCATGGATACCGGCAACGGTTCCACAACGCTCCGGCCTGAGGCCGAGGCAGACAAAAACGGCGAGGCAAACGTTCTGTTGACGGCGAAGGAGCTGGAGCAGGCAATCGGGCAGGCCAAAGCCACAGATGCGGATGTCGTCGTGATCGCCCCCGCAATCAAGGGCAATCCGGACAAGGTCACGGCCGAGTTGCCAAAGGCATCCATCGCGGAGCTTGCCAAGAACACAGATGCGGAGCTGAGCCTGAAAACGGAGCTGGGTGTGCTCAGCGTTCCCACCGAGAGCCTGGCCGGGTTGAGCAGACTAAACGGCAGTACGGCGGTTCTCTCAGTCGAAGCCGGCAAGGATGCCGACGGTGCGGCCAGCGGACCAGTTCGATTCGAGGTGAAGGTAGGCGGTACGGTCCTGGAGCAGCTGGAGGGCGGTATGCGCGTCGCGGTTCCGTTTGCGTCCGCATCTTCCAGCTCTGTACTGGTTCTCGTGGAGGCGGACGGCAGCGAGACCATTGTCAAAAAGTCTGTCGCGGGCAGCCAAATGGTCTCCGCCCTTGTAGACGGCTCGTGTACGGTGCTGGTGAGAAATCAGGCCAAAGCCTTTTCGGACCTGCAGGGACACTGGGCCCAGGATGCCATCCGCTTTGTAAGCGCCCGCGAGCTCTTTCATGGGACCAGCGCCTCCGCTTTTTCTCCCGACGCCCACATGACCCGCTCCATGCTGGCCACAGTCCTCTGGAGGCTGGAGGACGCGGAGGGAACCTCCGGGAGCGCTCTGTTCTCCGACGTTCCCGGGGGCGCCTGGTTTGCGGACGCCGTGAGATGGGCCAGCGGGAAGGAAATCGTAACCGGCTATGGGGACGGCCGGTTCGGCTCGAACGACAGCATCACCCGCGAACAGCTGGCGGCTATACTCTACCGATACTGCCGCGCGCTCGGCGTTCCTACGGAGCCCACAGGCGACCTGAGCAGGTTCCACGACAGCCGTCATGTCTCCGACTGGGCCTGTGACGCTATGAGCTGGGCGGTAGGCTGCGGACTGATCTCCGGCAAGTCCGGCGGCACGCTCGACCCTGCCGGCAGCGCCACCCGCGCCGAGGTCGCCGCTGTTTTCCAGCGCATGATTTCGCTTTTGGTTCAGCGATAGGCCTTTTTCGGTCAACCTTTTTGACCAGTCATTTTACACTGCACGGGCACTGCGCCGTGGTATGGGGTTGGCCACCTGTATCGCGGCGCAGCGTTCCCGTGTCTTATGCGTTTCTGCACACTGAATCGGCCGGCCGTGACACAACAAGGAGGAGCACATGAAGCGTCTGTATAAGCGAGGCCTTGGCCTAACGCTGTTCCTGATCATGCTGCTGAGCCTATCGGTTTCAGCGCGTACCGCCGTATCGGACCATACGCTGGAGCTGACCCTTGCGGATACCGCCCAGTATGTCTGTGAGCGTGTGAAAAGCCCTCAGGTGGGGTCCATCGGCGGAGAGTGGGCGGTGCTGGGCTTGGCCCGCTCAGGCTCCGCGGTTCCGGAGACATACTATCAGGACTACTATGCCGCGGTGGAGCGCTATGTCCAGGCCTGCGGCGGCCAGCTCCACGACAAAAAGTATACCGAGTACTCCCGCGTAATTCTGGCGCTCTCAGCCATTGGAAAGGACGCCCGAGATGTGGCCGGATATGACCTCACCCTTCCCCTCGGCGACTACGAAAAGACCATTTGGCAGGGACTCAACGGCCCCGTCTGGGCACTGATTGCCCTGGACAGCCGGGATTATCCCGTACCTGAAAACCCCCAGGCCCAGGTTCAGGCCACCCGGCAGATGTATATTGACCGCATCCTGGAGTGCCAGCTTTCGGACGGGGGCTGGAGTCTCCTGGGCGGCTCCTCCGCAGATATCAGCTCCGACCCCGACATGACAGGCATGGCACTGCAGGCTCTGGCAAAATATCAGGAGCAGCCGGCGGTTGCCCAGGCGATTGAGACTGCGCTGACCTGCGTGAGTAGCAGGCAGGACTCCAACGGTGGCTTTTCCTCTTGGGGTACCCGCAATTCTGAGAGTTGTATTCAGATGATCGTCGCCCTGTGTGAGCTGGGGATTCCCCTGGACGACCCCAGATTTGTAAAAAACGGAAACACCATGCTGGATGATCTGATGACCTTTTACCAGCCCGGCGAAGGGTTTTTGCACACTGCGGACGGTTCCGGCTCCAGCCAGATGGCCTCTGAGCAGGCGCTCTATGGTCTGGCCGCAGTGCAACGCGCGCGAGAGGGCCGGAACAGCCTTTACCGTATGGGTGACGCGGCCCCTTTGACCGGCGAACAGGACGACACGCAAAAGGGCGAGGGCCTTGCGGGGAAGCATGCGGCCGTACAGGCGGTCCCCTTGAGAGCGCCAGGCAAAACTTTTGACGATATCGCCGGCGGCAGCACGCACAGAAATCAGATCGCCATCGAGGCACTAGCCGCCCGCGGCATCATCAACGGCAAGGCGGACGGTCTGTTCCACCCGGAGGACAGCATGACCCGTGCAGAATTCGCCGCTCTGGTCGTGCGCAGTCTGGGACTGACGCCGCAGGGCGATGACCGCTTTTCTGACGTGAATCCCGGAGACTGGTTTTCCGGCTATGCGGGCACCGCCTGCGCATATGGGATCATCCAGGGCGTTGGGGCTGACCGTTTTTGTCCCGGCGGCACCATCACCCGGCAGGAGGCAGCCGTTATGGCCGCCCGCACGGCAGAGCTCTGCGGTATGGAGCCTTCGCTTGACGGCAGTTCGGTGCGTGACCTCCTGGCCCAATTCCCAGACTATATCAGCACGGCGGATTGGGCGCTGCAGGGCGTCGCTTTCTGCTACCGCGCAGAGCTTCTGGACCAGTCTGAACTGGAAATCCGGCCCCTGGACGCCATCAAGCGGTGTGAAGCCGCCCAGATGCTCTATACCCTTTTGACCAAAGCAAATCTTCTGTAAGGAGCACACTCATGATGTGGTGGAAAAAAAAACGATGGAAGGTCATTGTTCCGGTGCTGATCGCAGCCCTTCTGGCCGGTGCGTTCTGGTACGGCGGCGGCGCCCCCGGTCTGCATGGCTGGACCGTCGGAGAAAGCAGTCCGCCCTCGTCTACAGCGCCGGGTGAGCCCAGCCTTTCTTCCGTGCCCGGACCAGACAGCGCTGCGTCGCCCAGCCCGAATGCACAAGCGCAGGGCTATGGCTGGGCCGCTCCTTCTCCCACGCGGGAAACACAGACGCCTGTGCCGCAGGCCTCCCCTTCCGCCGACACGAGCCCCGAGGAAACAGACGCTGCGGCAGTCAATTCTCCCGGCGCCGCGGATTCACAGGCGCAAAACATGGAAATTGACCCAGCCACGGGCAAGGATTCCTACCGGACAGATCCTGTGCCCTCCGGGAAGCCTCTCCCGGCAGAGCCGCAGGACGCGGTCATCTCTGACAAGGCCTATACCTGTACACTCTCAATCTCCTGTGCCTCCATCCTGGATCACCAAGACTGGCTGGTCCCGGAAAAGGCGGAGCTGATACCGGAAGACGGCTGGATCCTGGCTCCCACCGAGGTGACCTTCTACGAGGGAGAGAGCGTGTTCAACGTGCTCCAGCGCACCTGCAAGCAAAACGGGCTTCACATGGAGTTCGAACATACGCCTATGTACAACTCCGCTTACATCGAGGGGATCTCCAATTTATATGAATTTGACTGCGGCGAACGCTCTGGATGGATGTATCAGGTTAACGAGTGGTTTCCCAACTACGGCTGTTCCCGCTATGCGCTGAAAGACGGCGACGTGGTCTGTTGGGAATACACCTGTGACCTGGGTGTGGATATCGGGGGTTCCAATGTTCTGGAAGGCTGATCGGAGGCGAGACCTCATGCCAAGCACAGACGCTTTTTCCAGCTATCATCCGCTTGTGAATTTTTTATACTTTGCCCTGGTACTGCTCTTAAGCATGTTCCTCCTCCATCCTGCAAGCCTTCTCATCTCTCTCTCCTGCGCCGTCGCCTACCAGACCTGCCTCAAGGGCCGCAGGGCCGTCCGCTTCCAACTTCTCTTTCTTCTGCCCCTGGCTCTGATGGCAGCTGTCCTTAACCCGGTCTTTAACCATAAGGGCGCCACGCTTCTGGCTTATCTGCCCTCCGGCAACCCGCTGACGCTGGAGAGCATCCTGTACGGCGCTGCGGCGGCTGTTATGCTTGCCGCCGTCATCACCTGGTTTTCCTGCTATACGGAGGTCATGACCTCGGATAAATTCATTTATCTGTTTGGACGGATCATTCCCGCCCTCTCCCTGGTGCTCTCCATGACCCTCCGCTTTGTGCCCAGATTCAAGGCCCAGCTGCGCACGGTGTCCGAAGTCCAGCGCTGCATCGGCCGGGACGTGTCCAGCGGCGGCGCGCTGCAGCGGCTCAAAAATGCGGTCACAATCCTCTCCATTTTGCTCACCTGGGCGCTGGAAAACGCGATTGAGACCGCCGACAGCATGAAGAGTCGGGGCTATGGCCTGCCGGGGCGAACCGCCTTTTCCATTTACCGGCTGGACGGCCGCGACAGGGCCGCGCTGTTCTGGCTGTGTCTGTGCGGGTTCTATCTTTTCTGCGGATGGGCCGCGGGCGGCTTTTACTGGCGGTACTATCCCACGCTCCGGGGAGCGGCGCTGAGCCCCTTCCCGGTCAGCTTTCAGCTGGCCTATCTGGCGCTGTGTCTGACGCCGGTTATTTTGAACAGAAGGGAAGATCAAAAATGGACACGTTTACAATCGAACATCTGACCTTCGCCTATCCGGAGCAGGAGCAATGCGCGCTGACGAATTTAACCCTTCAGGTCAGGCAGGGTGAATTCCTGGTGCTCTGCGGCCCCTCCGGCTGCGGCAAGACAACCCTTCTGCGGCAGCTGAAGCCTGTCCTGGCCCCCCATGGACGGCAGACCGGTGAGATTTTTTTTGAGGGCCGTGCGCTGCATGCGCTGGACCTGCGGGAGCAGGCCCAGCGCATCGGCTTTGTCCAGCAGAACCCAGACCATCAAATCGTCACGGACAAGGTGTGGCACGAACTGGCCTTCGGCCTGGAGAGCCTGGGACTCGATACCCCCACCATTCGCCGCAGGGTGGCTGAGATGGCCTGCTTCTTCGGCATTCAGACCTGGTTCTACAAAAAGGTCAGCGAGCTCTCCGGCGGACAAAAGCAGCTGCTCAATCTGGCCGGCGTCATGGTCATGCAGCCCTCTGTTTTGATCCTGGACGAGCCCACCTCGCAGCTGGACCCCATTGCCGCCTCAGAATTTCTCGCTACCGTAGCGCGAATCAATCGCGAGCTTGGCACCACCGTTCTCCTCACCGAGCACAGGCTGGAGGAGGCCTTCCCCCTGGCCTCCCGAGCCGCAGTCCTGGACAGGGGCGAGCTGCTCTGCACGGGCACGCCAAGCGAAGTGGGCGCCGTGCTGCGGCAGGCCGGGCACGCTATGTTTCGTTCCATGCCCACCGCCATGCGGGTGTGGGCCTGCGTGGAGAGCGACCGGCCGTGTCCGGTCACCGTACTGGAGGGCCGCGGCTGGCTGAGTGAATATGCCGCCGCCCATCCCCTTGAGCCCCTGCCCCCGGAGCCGGAGCATCTCTTCGGCGGTGAGACGTCCATCGAGGCGTCTGACCTCTGGTTTCGATATAAAAAGGAACTGCCTGACGTGGTAAAAGGCCTGTCCCTCTCCGTGAGGCGGGGGGAATTTCTGGCGCTTTTAGGCGGCAACGGTGCCGGCAAGACCACCAGCCTGAAACTACTGGCCGGGCTGCTGAAGCCCTATCGGGGCGAGGTCCGCGTCAACGGCAGCGTGGGTACTCTGCCACAAAGCCCTCAGGCCCTTTTTGTGAAAAAGACCGTCCGGGAGGATCTTTGCGAAATTTTGAAAGCACGAAACCTCACCAGGGAGCAGCAGCACAGCCGGATGGCCCGCACGGCCACCCTGTGCCGCCTGGAGGAGCTGCTGGACCGGCACCCCTACGACCTGTCCGGAGGTGAACAGCAGCGGGCGGCCTTGGCAAAAATACTGCTGCTGGAACCTGATATCCTGCTGCTGGACGAGCCGACCAAAGGCCTGGATGCGGAATTCAAGCAGGTCTTTGCAGAGATTCTGCAGGCACTGCTCCGCCGCGGCGTCGCCATTCTCATGGTCAGCCATGACGTGGAGTTCTGCGCCCAATACGCCCACCGCTGCGCGCTTTTTTTTGACGGCACGGTGATGGCGCAGGCCTCGCCCCGCTGTTTCTTTTCCTGCAACAGCTTTTATACCACTTCGGCAAACCGCATGGCCCGTTCCCTTCTGCCTCAGGCGATCACGGCGGAGGACATTATCTGCGCCTGCGGCGGCAGCGTGCCGCCGCAGGCGCAGCATCTGGAGGAACGCCCTCCCCTGCCTGAACCGGAAACGGAGCGACCAAATTCCAGGCTCCTCAAGCTCCCCCTATGGCGCAGACTTTTGGCCGCTGCCTCCGGCATCCTTGCGGCGCTGCTCTTTCTGAACTTTATAAGAAGCAGCGATCTGACGGAGCTGATCACTGCGGACGGTGTGACCGCTCTGGCTCCGGGACAGCTTCGGCTCTATTCCCTTTTTATTCTCGCGCTCTTCCTCTTTGCCTGCAGCATTGCCAGGCGCTCCCCGCACCCAGGCTACCTGGTGCGGCCCCCCCGTGAAAAGCGAACGCTCACCAAACGCACTCTGCTGGCAGCGGCGCTGATTCTGGTTCTGATCCCCTTCACACTCTTTGTGGGCATCTACTACCTGGAGGGGAAAAAATATTATTTTATTTCCCTGCTGATTCTGCTGGAAATCATGCTCCCCTTTTTCCTGATCTTTGAGGGCCGAAAGCCCCAGGCAAGGGAGCTGGTGATCATCGCAGTGCTCTGTGCGATCGGTGTGGCAGGCAGGGCGGTTTTCTTTATGCTGCCTCAGTTCAAGCCCGTTATGGCCGTAACCATCCTCTCAGGCGTGGCCTTTGGCGGAGAAACGGGCTTTCTGGTGGGTGCCATGACCATGCTGGCCTCCAACGTAATGTACGCCCAGGGACCCTGGACGCCCTGGCAGATGTTTGCCATGGGCATAATCGGTTTCCTGGCCGGTATTCTGTTCTGCAAGGGCTGGCTACAGCGCTCAAGAGGCGCGCTGTGCATATTTGGAGCCCTGTCGGCCATCCTGATCTACGGCGGCATTCTAAACCCGGCAGCGGCCCTTATGTGGGCCGGTGAGCTCAATTGGAAGATCCTCCTGACCTACTATCTCTCCGGCTTCCCCTTCGACTGCGTACAGGCCGCCGCCACCGTGTTCTTCCTCTGGTTCGGCGCGGAGCCTATGCTAGAAAAGCTGGATCGAATCAAAATTAAATACGGCTTCATGGAATAAGCGCTGACCTTATTATAAAATAAAAAGTCAGTCCCAGCATTTTCAACCGCCGCAGGGACTGACTTCTTATTGTCCACCCGGTCCAAATGGCCGGTGGCGCAGCAGCCGGGAATACAGGCAAAAAGAAAGACATCCGCGAAAGCGGATGTCTTTCTTTATTGGCGGAGAAGGAGGGATTTGAACCCTCGCTGCGGTTTCCCACACTACTCCCTTAGCAGGGGAGCCCCTTCGGCCACTTGGGTACTTCTCCAAGTCCAATTTTACAAGCGCTATTTACATTTTCTCTTGAAAGTCCTTTCTCAATGCTGTCGAAAAAGAAGTGGCGGAGAGAGTGGGATTCGAACCCACGGCTCTTTCGAGTCACCGGTTTTCAAGACCGGCTCCTTAAACCACTCGGACATCTCTCCACGTCCGACCTTCAATCAAATGCAAAAGAGATAATACCATACCCCATATAATTTGTCAATAAAAAACCGTGATTTTCATAAAATCGCCGGGGCCCGAAGGCCCCGGCTCCTTTTATGCAGCTTAGGCAAAGAATGCGTGGGCGCCAATTGTCGCCACATAGGGGCGATTGCGGGACGCCCAACTACGCGGGGCGGACGTGGGGTTTACAAAATAGAGGCTCTCCCCTGCTGTATTTGCCCCTTCCAGGCAGAGCTTGGCGGCAATCACACTGCTCTCATTGGGTGTGCGATTAATGGTACCGGTCATCGCCGGCGTAAACTGATTGCGCTGGAATACAACTCCATAAACAGTATTCGGGAAGCGTGGATCGTTCACGCGGTTGAGCACTACATTGCCTACTGCGATTTTTCCCTCCATAGGCTGGTTTCCGCTCTCAGCGTAGATGATGTGCGAGAGCCAATACAGATCTTCGCTGGGATAAAAGGCGTCACCAGACTGAATCGCGGTACCGCTGCCCACCACTAGGATACGGGAACTTGCGGCATCCCACTCTACCGTTGCGCCCAAGGCCTGACCCAGTACCCGGATAGGGACAAGGATATTTCCATCCACGATACGCACTCCATCTTCCAGGTACAAATAGCGGCCATTCACCTCCATATAGCAGGTGTTCAGCCAGATCTTCATGCTCAGGCCTTCCGCCGTTACCAGGGCATGGCCGTTCTCCCAGACAGCCGTAGCTTCCGGATAGAGCATCAGCACTACCGGCAGATAACTGACATAGGTGGTGCGCTCCTCTATCAGCACATCAGCGGTAGGAGCAAGAGCGGTCTCATTGACCAGAATTGACACGCCGCTCTCAGCGGCAAAAGCCTGGCCGCCCAACACGATACAAAGGGCCAGACAAAGGACCGCGCAAAGGGCTCGTTTCTTCATGATGAAGGATTCCTCCTGTTACATTCTGTTACTTGTTGTTCACTGAATTGTAACCATATTGTAACCAATAAATGCCGCCCTGTCAATAGAAAGTTTTGTCGACAGCCCCAAACCGTTGCAGCGCAGCGGATTGAGAAACATTTGTTTTTGTAACCTTTTATCAAAAAGTATCTTTTTATCCGTAATTTCACCAAAAAACAGGAACAAAAAAGCACGCTGGACCGGGCCTTTTCAGCCCGCAGTCCAGCGTGTGGTGTTTTACCGATAAAACAGGTGAGATCCGATTGTCATCACATAAGTACGATTCTGCATGGTCCAGTGGTTGTCGGTCAGCGTAGGTGCCAGAAAGTAGAGGCTGCCTTTTGCAAGGTTAACCCCTTCCATACAGAGCTTTGCGGCAATTACGCTTTCTGCCGTAGGCTCGTGATAAACGGTCCCATTTCGCACCGGCTCAAACTGGCCGCCCCAGCGGTCGTCAAATATCACGCCATAAACAGTATTGGGGAAATCAGAAGAGTCCACCCGGTTCAGGACCACGCCGCCCACAGCCAGCTTCCCTAGGAAAGGCTCTCCCTTGCTCTCAGCGGAAATAATACGGGAAAGCCAATAGAGAATCTGGCTGTCATAATAAGATTCCCCCGAAACAAATTGACCTGTATTCCCGGTAACCGTGACCGCCCCAGTTGCGGCATCCCAGTGTACGGAGGCCCCCAGGGCTTCTGCCAGCACCCGCACCGGAACCAGTGTGACTCCATTTTCCAGCCGCACTCCATAGGGAACCGAAAGTACACGACCGTTGGCTTCTATGTAGATCGAACCGGGCTTGGCCGTCAATTCAAGCTGCGAGGTGTTCACAGCCGCCTGGCCAAATTCCCACCTCACCCATGCATCCGGGACAAGCTGCTCTGTCACCGCCCGCAGGGACACATAGGTTGTATTGTTATAGAGCTGATATTGAGATGCATCCAGCTGTGTTCCATCCACGGTAAGGACAGATGCCAAGGACTGAGAGGTCAGCAGGCCCAGACAGGTCAAAAGACAAATTACAAACCTTTTGATTTCTCGTCACCTCCTTCCCACTTTTTGTAACCGAATTGTAACTCTTTCTCTTTGCTGTGACAAGCTGTAATATTTTCCGTCTTTTTCTGTTTCATCAGGCTTTTTCGTTTTTTTCGTATTTTCCTCTTGACGTGCGGCAAAAAACTGGTATAATAAAACGCGTCGCTTGTGCAAGGACCATGGATGGGACAATCTTATATGGAGTAGTATCGAAGTGGTCATAACGAGCACGACTGGAAATCGTGTAGCCGTTAACGCGGCTCGAGAGTTCGAATCTCTCCTACTCCGCCAAAAAGAAAGACATCTGCGAAAGCAGATGTCTTTCTTTTTGAGTTCCGATGCCAAAGGCGGCTCCCTGAACGAGAGCCGCCTCTTTCCCGGGGTTTGTCGCTTCTCAGTTTCCCGTGGAAATAAAAGGCGCTACCGCAGCCGCTACCCCACTGACCGGCATGGTCTGCAGTACAATTCGCCCGGGCCCGGTAACAACCGTATTGAAAACACCCTCGCCTCCGAACAGGACATTTTTCACCCCTTTTACTGCCTGAATGTCGATGGAGCAAGATGTGTCCACCATAGCCAGGTTGCCTGTGTCCACAATCATCCTCTGCCCTGCCTGGAGCTCATACTCTACGGCGGATCCATCAATCTCCAGGAATGCGATCCCGTGACCGGAAAGCTTCTGCATAATGAATCCCTCGCCGCCAAAAAAGCCGGCGCCCAGTTTTTTCTGGAAAAAGACGGAGAGGGTCACGCCGGTTTCGGAGGCCAAAAAGCTGCTTTTCTGAACGACAACCGGTCGGTCCGGTGTAATCTCTACCGCCCGGATTGATCCCGGGAAGCTGGACGCAAAGGCAATCATCCCTTCCCCCTCCCGTGCCGTATAAGTATTCTGGAATATAGATTCGCCGGAGAACATACGACCAAAGGCCTTTCCCACGCCTCCCGCTCCTGTCTGCATCTGCATATTGGGCGTCATCCAGACCATGGAGCCCTTTTCTGTAATCATGGATTCGTCTTTCTCCAGGTTGCACACGACCACCGGCATGGGTTCCCCCAAGATCTCATATTTCACTGCTGTTCCCTCCTATTTCATTTGGGTTGACTCAGCCTGCAGATTCAGTATAATACGCTTTTCGAAGGACTGCAAGCTGACGATTCCATTCTTTACAATATCTTTCCCTTTGTGTTAATATGTGAAAAGATCAAAAAAAGGAGCGGATCCACATGCAAATGAACCGCGAGCAGGCCTGGGTGCTGCTCAGAGAGTACAACAAAGAGCCCTTTCATCTTCGCCATGCATTAACCCTGGAAGCCGTAATGCGCTGGTATGCCAATGAGCTGGGCTACAGTGACCAGGCAGATTTCTGGGCCCAGGCGGGTCTGCTGCACGACATTGACTTTGAACAGTTTCCGGAGGAACACTGTGTCAAGGCCCGTAAGCTTCTGGAGGCGCGGGACATTGATCCCGCTTTGATCCACGCCATCGCCTGCCACGGCTGGGGTCTGACCGGCACAACGGATCAGCCGGAACATCAGATGGAAAAGGTGCTCTTTGCCGTAGATGAGTTGACCGGGCTGATTGGAGCCGCCGCCCTGATGCGCCCCTCCAAGAGCGTACAGGACATGGAATTATCCAGCCTGAAAAAGAAATATAAGGATAAAAAATTTGCCGCTGGCTGCTCCCGTGACGTAATTGCACGCGGCGCGGAGCAGCTGGGATGGGAGCTGTCCGATCTGTTGGACCGCACCCTCCAGGCCATGAAGGCCGCTGAGGCCGAGATCGAAGAAAAATGCGCCGCCCTGTAGGGCGGCGCATTTTTTATAGGTCACTTTATTTTATAAATCGCTTGTATTGATAGTTGCCTGTTCCTCTGCAATATTTAGAGCATGGTCGCCGATCCGTTCAAAATCTGTGAGCAATTCCGAAAAGATGATACAGGCCTCGTCAGAACACGTGCCGCTCTTCATTCTCTGAAGCTGGTTGCGACGGTATTCCTCCGTCATGTCATCCATTCGCTGTTCCAGAGCGGCCACTTTGCGGAGCAAATCTTTGGGGTCATGTTCCTTTTCCAAGGTATCCATCACATTTTGACAGACTTGTCCCATCTCAACAATCTCTGCCCGCGCCTCTTCTGAGAAGTGAATCTTCTTTTTCTCCAGCATGGCGGAATATTCGCAGATATTAAACGCATGGTCACCGATTCGCTCAATATTTCCTGTAATTTTGAAATAAGCACTCACCAGAGCAGAATCTCTCTCATTCGTCTCGTGGACCATCACTTTGGAGATATATTGCGAGATTTCCTTGTTCAGATAATCCAGGTACTCCTCTGTCTCTTCCGCTTTCTCCAGCAGCTTGGGATCTCGGTCCAGCACAGACCGAAAAGCCATGCTGATATTATCCTGGGCCATGGTCAGCATCCGCCCCAGTTCTTGGCGCAGCTGATTGAGATACATGGCAGAGTAGCCAATCGGATGCTCCTGCTTGGTATGTGTAGGCAGTGCCGTAAGATAGGCCAGGTGCATTCCCTCCTGAGCGTCAGAGGGGCGCTCAGGCAGGACCCTCATGGCCAGCTTTACCAGCTGTCCGCCAAAGGGCAGCAACAACAATGTGGTCACAACATTAAACAGGGTATGCATATTGGCAATCTGTGCCGCAGGGTTGGTCGGGGTCAGGCCCGCCACAAAGTCGGTCAGTGGGGTTGTCATACAAACGACGGTAAACAGAATTGTACCCAAAACATTGAACATCAGGTGGATAATCGTGGTCCGTTTTGCATTGCGGCTGGTCCCGATGGAGGCCAGTACCGCTGTGACACAGGTGCCGATATTTTGTCCGAAGAGAACGTACACCGCGCTACCCAGCCCAATGACACCGCTGCCTGCCAAGGCCTGCAAAATGCCCACAGAGGCAGAAGAGGACTGAATAATGGCGGTAAAGATCAGGCCCACCAGAATTCCAACCAAGGGATTGGAAAAAGTGGTCACAAGGTCGACAAAGGCCGGAGAATCCCGCAGGGGTTCCATCGCGGCCCCCATCATATCCATACCAATAAAGAGTACGCCCAGTCCAGCCAGGATGCTGCCGATATGTCTTACCTGCGGCTTCTTTACAAACACCACCATGGCTACGCCCACAAAGGCGAACAGCGGCGCCAGTGCGCCCACATCCAGGGCAATGAGCTGTCCGGTAATCGTGGTGCCGATATTGGCGCCCATAATGATCCAGACCGCCTGCTGCAGCGTCATCAGACCCGAGTTGACAAATCCCACCACCATCACTGTTGTGGCAGAAGAAGATTGGATCACAGTTGTAATGACGGCGCCGACCAAAACGCCCAAAATGCGATTCGAGGTCAGCCTTTCCAAAATGCTCTTCATGCGGTTTCCCGCAGCTGCTTCCAACCCAGAGCTCATCATCTGCATTCCGTACAGAAAAAGTGCCAATCCCCCTAAAAGGCCTAACAGCGTGGGCATAGCCTCGTCCTCCATTTACTTTTTTCTCTCTCATTTTTACACACTCCTGGTGTAGTATATAAAATGTAAAGTGCTTCGTCAACGAACTTTACAGAATCTTTACACAGCCTTCTCCCCCTTCCTTAATGAAAGTTTAATCCAGCTATTTCGTCTCAATTCATTGCAAGTGGTCCGGAATTCGGTTATACTATCCTTGTTCCTTGTTGATTGTCCGCCTGTCGATCTGTCTAATTGTATTGAGGAGAATGAAAGTTGAACGAAAAACAAACTGCGCGTAAATCCAGGGGGCCTAAGAGCAAGCTCGGCAAAATTCTGGTCAACCTAGCGGTTACTGCTGTGTTTGGGCTGATCTATTTCTATGTGGCACTGCCTGCCATCAACCTCCAGTCGGGTGATTTCTATGCCTTTATCGGTGTCCTCTGTGTGGTCTATTTTATTTCTGCGCTGGTTACCTCTGGCTTCAATCTGAATGGAGGCGGCCCCAGAGCATATTTTACCTTTATCCGCAAACAATGCCTGCCGGTCGGTCTTCTCTTTGCCGCGCTGATCGTTGTGGGGATCGTTGGGGAAGCCATCTCACTCCCCATCTTTCGCGCCAGCGCCTATCGGGAACTGCTGCATGTAGAAAACGGTGACTTTTCCACCGATATTGCGGAGATCTCCTTCAGTGAAATTCCGACCCTGGACCGGGACTCTGCCGACTATTTGGGAGACCGCCAGATGGGTACACTCAGCGATATGGTCAGCCAGTTTGAATATTCTAATGATTCCACCCAGATCAACTATCAGGGCAGCCCGGTGCGGGTGGCCCCCATTGATTACGCGGATATCATCAAATGGCTCACCAACCGTTCTCAGGGCCTGCCTGCTTATGTGGTGGTGAATATGGTCACGCAGGAGGCCACCGTGGTACGTCTGGACGAGGGAATCAAATACTCCTTCTCCGAACCGCTCAACCGCAATATTTCCCGCCACCTGCGCTTCCACTATCCTACCTTTCTGTTCTCCACCCCCAAATTTGAAATTGACGAGCAAGGGCATCCCTGGTGGATCGCGC
Source organism: Lawsonibacter celer (assembly GCF_014281125.1). Taxonomy (GTDB): domain Bacteria; phylum Bacillota; class Clostridia; order Oscillospirales; family Oscillospiraceae; genus Lawsonibacter_B; species Lawsonibacter_B celer. Next base: position 554,186 of record NZ_JACOEA010000001.1, read on the forward strand.
CCCGAATGGTGAAAACCATCGGCCTGTTCGGCGGAACGGATATCCAAGGCGCGGTTCTGGTGGACGCGGTTACCGGTGCGTGCACCTATTATGACTCCGAGGAGGTCCCCACCTGGGTGGATAACCTCTACACCCCTCAGCTGATTATGGAGCAGTATGACTACCACGGCACCCTGGTCAACGGCTGGCTCAACTCCGTGTTGGGCCAGAAGGATGTGACGGTGACAACCCAGGGCTATAACTATATCGCCCTCAATGACGACGTGTATATGTACACTGGCGTTACCTCCGCCAACGCCGACCAGTCCAATTTGGGTTTTGTGCTCTCCAATCAGCGCACCAAGGAGACCAAATTCTATCAGGCCCCCGGCGCTACCGAGAACGCCGCCATGGCCTCCGCCCAGGGCGCGGTCCAGGATTTGAAGTACCAGGCTACCTTCCCCCTGCTGCTGAACATCGCGGATGAACCCACTTACTTTATTCCCCTTAAGGACGCCACCAATCTGGTCAAAAGCTACGCCATGGTCAACGTGGCGCAGTATCAGATTGTCGCCGTGGGCAGCACCGTCTCCGAGTGTGAGCAGAAATATATCCAGTTGCTGACCAGTAAGGGGATTGCCTCCCCAGAGGAGCTTCCCCGCACCGAGGTCACAGGGACTGTATCTGATATCCGCTCTTTTGTGGAGGCTGGCAGCACCTATTACCTGATTCAGCTGGAGGGGGACCCGGTCTATTACTCTATTTCTGTCTCCGGCAATACCATCGCCGCGATCCTCAATGTGGGGGACACAGTTACCATTCATCACTCTCCCGCTGCGGAGGGCGAGACCCCCTCTATCCTGGATGGCGCCGACATCGCCTTGGTAAAGGCTGCGCCTCCCTCTGCCCCGCCGGCCGTCTCCCCCACCCCATCGGGCGCCCAGACGCCGGAGCCCGCGGAGCAGACTCCCTCCCCCGAGGGCGCCTGACAACCAACCAGATCGCAAAAGAACGGGACGCAGCTGCGTCCCGTTCTTTTTATACCTTTTTTCGCCGATCCTGCCGCAGCTGCCACTGGTTTAAGACCGCCAGGGCCTGAGGGGAAAGCAACAGCAAAGCCGCTAAATTGGGCAAAGCCATCAGCCCATTGAAAATATCAGCCAGCTGCCATACAGAGGCCAGCTCTCCCACGCTTCCCCCCACAATGGCCAGCAGAAACAGGGCCCGGTAGGGCCAGCGCCAGCGGCTCGTTCCAGTCAGATATTCCAGGCCCCGTTCCCCGTAGTAGCTCCACCCCAGCAGTGAAGTGAAAGCAAAAAGCAGCAGGCAAATTGATACAAACGCGCCCCCAAGCTCTCCAAATTCGGTAGAAAAGGCGGCCGCCGAAAGCGGCGCCCCCACCATGGCGGAGGTCACTGTGCCGTCCCGAATGGCAGCCAAAGCCGCTTCCTCCTGGTAGACCCCGGTTGTAAGGATGACAAGGGCAGTCACTGTACAGACCAAAAGTGTGGCGACAAAGACCTCAAATACCCCCCACATCCCCTGCTCCGCGGGCTCTTTCACATTGGAAGCAGCATGTGCCATGGCGGAGGAGCCCATACCCGCCTCATTGGTAAAAACACCGCGGGCCACCCCGTAGCGCATGGCCGCAGCCATGCCATAGCCCATGCCCCCTCCCAGGGCCGCCTTCGGCATCATCGCGCCTGATACAATCTGCATCAGGGCGCCCGGAATCGCGGCAGCGTGCCGACAGAGCACAAAAATACCGCCGCCGATGAAAAGAAGCGCCATACACGGGACCAGCTTCTCGCTTACCTTTCCGATCCGCCCAATCCCGCCCAGAATGACAACACCCGTGAGCAGAGCGGTTATGACCCCCACCATCAGCCGGTTCCAGCCAAAGGAGGCCTCCAGAGACGCGGCGATGGAATTAGCCTGTACCATATTCCCGCCCCCAAGCGAGGCCGCCACACAGCACATGGAAAAGAGTACGGCCAGCGTGCGGCTCCCCACCCCCCGCTCCATATAGCACATGGGACCTCCCTGCCAGCTGCCGTCCTCCGCCCGCTCACGGTAGCGCACGGCCAAAGTTTTCTCTGCGCAGCCGGTCATCATCCCCAGGAAAGCGGATACCCACATCCAGAACACCGCTCCCGGGCCTCCATAAAAGATGGCGGCGGCCACCCCCGCAATGGAACCGGTGCCAATGGTGGAGGCCAGCGCGGTCGAAAGGGCCTGAAACTGTGTAAGGCCTTTTCCCTTTTCAGCTTTTGAGGGACGTAGAATAGCGCCAAGGGTAGTGCTCAGCCACAGTCTGCATCGAAACACCTGAAAGAAGCCGGTGCGCACGGAATAGTACAGTCCTGTGAGTAAAAAGAGTCCCAGCAGCCAAGGGTTCCAAATGAAATCACTCAGCCGCTCCAAAAAGGTCATGTCCATCCCCCCTCTGAACACAGGTATGCGCCGGAGAACGGAAACATGCCCGCCGGCATAGGATGACGCGACCACTTTTTGAGGAGGCGAGCTGTGAGTAGCATCAGTCTGTGCATGATTGTGAAAAATGAGGCGGATACCCTGCCCCGCTGCCTGGAGAGTGTAAAGGGCGTTGTGGACGAAATTGTGATTGTAGACACCGGCTCCAACGACGGCACCGCTGCAATTGCATCGCAATATACCGACAAGGTATTTTCCTTTTCATGGGTAGACGACTTCTCCGCGGCCCGGAACTTCGCCTTTGAACAGGCCTCCATGGATTACTGCATGTGGCTGGATGCGGACGACGTGATTTTGGAGGCGGACCGGGAGGCTCTAGTCACGCTGAAACGTACCCAACTGCCCGAAGCGGATGTGGTGATGCTCCCCTATCATATTGCCTTTGACTGCCAGGGCCGCCCCACATTTTCCTATTATCGGGAGCGGATCCTCCGACGCGGCCCCCACTGCCGCTTCCAGGGCGCGGTGCACGAGGCGGTGGCCCCCTGGGGCAATGTGGTATACGGCGAGGCGGCCGTCACCCATCAGAAAACGCGGGCAGGCGACCCGGACCGGAATCTGCGTATTTTCGAGGGGATGCTCGCCCGTGGGGCTTCTCTCTCCCCCAGGGAGCAGTTCTACTATGCCCGGGAGCTTTACTACCACCAGCAGTACCAGGAGGCCATATCGGTATTCGAGTGTTTTCTTGACGAAGGACAGGGCTGGATCGAAAACGAAATTGACGCCTGCCGTGTCCTGGCCGACTGCTATGACGCCCTGGGGAGGCGCCGGGAAGCGTTCCGCGCCCTGTTGGAGAGCTTCGCTTTTGGACCGCCGCGGGCTGAGACCTGCTGCGCCCTTGGGCTGCGCTTTCTCCAGACGGAAAACTACTGTTCCGCAGTCTACTGGTATGAGCTGGCTTTGACCCTTCCCCGCCCGGACCGTGCCGGCGCCTTTGTCACCCCCGACTGTTATGGCTACCTGCCCTGCATTCAGCTGGCCGTGTGCTGGTACCACCTGGGAGATACGGAAAAAGCGCGGCTCTATAATGATCGTGCCGGCATCTATAAGCCGGAAGATCCCTCTTACCTGTACAACCGGGTCTTTTTTGATGGCCTAATAAAAAAAGAGAGCTGACCGGTTGCGGTGCCCCTTGACAGTGACAACTTTGTAGGTATCTGAATCTCCGGCAGATATTGCTTCGACAGTATCTGCCGGAGGCTCTTTTTTCTCTCACGCGCCTTCAGCGAACTGCTAACTTTCCGGCTGAGTGAGTTGATTGTGGTCCACGAAAAGGATGTCAATTGAGGCAAGCATGCGCAACAGCAGACGAGGGAGAGCCACTACAACAACATTGGCTGTATGGAACTGGATGAACAGCCACAGCAACTCGGATATCAGCCCTTGAATGTCAGCGTAGTGTTCCTCTGTCATGCGGGCTGCATGGGCGGGTGGGGTTTGTGTTCATATCGCATAGGGGTACCCTATTTTCCTCCGCCTAGGCCATCTGGTAGAGCACAAAGTCCAACAGCTGGGTGGCGTTGCAACCTCTGTTGAACATCCCAGCCATGGCGTTGATACCCCACAAAGGTGATGGTTGCTCTTGTTTCCTCGTCCCAGTAGAGCATGGGGTGGCTTCGATTCGGCTCCTCTCATCAGCAAGGCGTTGGCGGATATCCCTGCATCTTTGCTTTTCTGTTTCGGCAGCGCGTATTCTTCCCCACTCATGCGGATACAGGTGCGCATCTATCCGTATTGTGAGGAGTTTCCCTGTCCTATATCGGTTTTGGGTATCTCATTGGACACCCTGGCACTGAACCACGCTCCGTAAAATTACCGCACAGATGATTGCAAAACCACCATTCCGATGATAAGATACTCGAACTCAGATTTGGAGGTGTGGAGATACCGTGAGGATCGTTTATAAGGGCAGAGATCGTGTTCTCGGCCGATGTGTTGGAACAAAGGGGATACTCGTTAGAGTGTGCAATAGGGGGTGCTTAGCGGACCTTTGAACGGGTTGGTCTACGCTGCTCAGAAGAATCCGGCGGGCTGACGACCGCCGGGGGGACAGATAGCTTTTCCAGCTTCCGGCAGGCAGTCATGGTGCTACTGTGCTCTGGCCATTTTACCGACTGTTCCGCGAAGTGCCTGCGGCGCGACGAGGACGGACTGGTGGAAGCTCTCCTTACCCGATGTCCAGTGCAGTGGATTTCCGGTAACCTCGCTGGAAGTCCAAACGAGTAGATCGGGTTTACCCATATGGTTAAACTCGATCTAAACGCCAAAAGACATTCTGGCAGCCTTGCCAGAATGCTCCGCCCGCAGGCGGCATAGGGGGCAGTGGTTCACTTCCGCAAGAGCATTTCGACATCAAAATGCCTATGCTTGCGTTCGAATGGGCCAACTAGAAACGAAGTAAGCCTCTTTGCCAAGAGTCATGAAAACAGGGGTTGCGATCGAAGCTAAGAGGTTGCTGTAGGTTACAACAAGAGCACAGTCGATCTATCAACTCCATGCTTGAGTGTTATATTGCCGTATGGTTCTGCAAACAATGCAGTTTACCTCTCCATAGATAAGAAACGAATAGAAGGAAAACATTTCCTTCTATTCGTTATAGTAATATACTGGGAAAGTAAATTTTATATAAATTCAATAAATATATCTGTTTTGTCTATATAAACAAACAACAAAACAATCATTTTAATCGGAGATCGTTAGAATGTATTGTCCGTTTTATTGTACTTCACTTATGCGATAGTATTTACATCTCTATAAGATGAAAGGGGCTCCATCATGGAACATTCTCCTTACTTGGCACACATTTCAGCCACAGGGCACACACAAAACATTTTTGAGCATCTATATGGAACGGCTTCATTGGCCAAAGAATTTGCCCGTCCCTTTAGCGGAGAGGAGCAGGCGGAGCTGGCAGGGTTGGCCCACGATATCGGAAAGTATAGCGCGGCATTTCAGGCACGGCTCCACGGCGGCCCTGTCACAGACCATTCCACAGCGGGCGCCGCGGCGTGCTGGCAGCGCAGACAGCTCTTCGCCGCCTTTGCGGTAGCCGGGCATCACGGCGGCCTTCCGGACGGCGGCAGTCAGGCCGATGGCCCGGAGCAGGCCACCCTGTTGGGCAGGCTCAAGCGGGGCGAGCGCGGGCTGCTGGAGCCCTGTGAGCACTGGCAGAGGGAGCTGTCTCTGCCACAGGCCTCCCTCCCCGACTTTGTGAAGCAGCCGGGACCGGAGTGGGTCTTTTTCACACGGATGCTCTATTCCTGCCTGGTGGACGCGGACTTTTTGGATACCGAGGCCTTTATGGAGGGCCAGGCACGGGAGCGGAACAAAACGTCGATGGAACAGCTGTGGGACAGGCTCCAGCGCTACATATCCGGTTGGTTCCCTCCCAAAGGAGAGTTGGACCGCCAGCGCTGCCAGGTCCTGGAGCGGTGCATCCGGGAGGGAGAATCCCAGCAGCCGGGCCTGTTCACCCTTACCGTCCCGACGGGGGGCGGCAAGACGGTGGCTTCCCTGGCCTTTGCCCTGGCCCATGCGAAACGGCATGGCCTGCGGCGGGTAATTTACGTCATTCCCTACACCTCCATCATCGAGCAGACGGCAGAAGTATTCCGCAAGATCCTGGGCCCGGAGAACGTGCTGGAGCACCACTCTAACGTGCTCTATGACCTGGAGGAGGAGGCAGACCCCCACACCATCCGCCTGGCAAAGGCCACGGAGAACTGGGATATACCGGTGGTGGTGACCACAGCGGTGCAGTTTTTTGAATCCCTGTACGCCTGCCGCTCCTCCCAGTGCCGCAAGCTCCACAACATCGCCGGCAGCGTAGTGGTCTTTGACGAGGCACAGATGCTGCCCATCCCCTATCTGCGCCCCTGCGTCTGGGCCATTTCCCAGCTCACAGCCCATTACGGCGTCTCCGCCGTCCTGTGTACTGCCACCCAGCCTGCCCTGGGCCCTCTCTTCCAGGAATTCCTCCCCGGTTCCCCGATCCGGGAGCTCTGTCCGCCCGATGCCTGCCGGTGGGAGGTGTTCCGCCGGACCTCCTTTCATCAGGCCAGCCGCCTCACCTGGGATGACTTGGCCGCACAGCTCAATGCCCACAGTCAGGTCCTGTGCATCGTCAACACCCGGAAGGCCGCCCAAGAGATACACGCCCGTTTGGACCGGCCGGGCAGCTTCCACCTGTCCACCCTCATGTGTCCCAGCCACCGGAAGCGGCAGCTGACGGAGATACGCCGCCGCTTGAAGGAGGGGCTCCCCTGCCGGGTGGTCTCCACCTCTCTCATCGAGGCTGGGGTGGATGTGGACTTCCCAGCGGTGTTCCGGGAGCTGGCCGGGCTGGACTCCATCCTTCAGGCGGCCGGCCGGTGCAATCGGGAGGGCAAACGGGCGGCCACGGAGAGCGTGGTCACCATTTTTGAAGGAGAGGAAAAAGCTCCGCCTCTTTTCTCCACCGCTATCGGCGCCGGGCGGCTGGTGATGGCCCGCCACCCGGACCCCGTATCTCCAGCGGCTATCCACGACTATTTTAACGAGCTTCTGGACCTGAAGGGAAAAGACGCCCAGGATAAGGCGTGTATCCTGCCGCTCCTCCAGTCGGAGTTCTTCCCCTTCCGCACCGTGGCGGAGCGGTTCTACCTCATCGACTCCCCCACCAGGACGGTCTATATCCCGTGGGGCGAGGGGGCAGAACTGGTGGAACGATTGTGCGCCGGTGAAGGAGGGCAAAAGCTGTTCCGGCAGTTGGGGCAATACGGTGTATCCGTCTACGAAAAGCACTTTGCCTCCATGGAGGCAGCAGGAGAGCTGGAAGTGCTGGAAAGCGGCGCAGCCGTCCTGCGCGATCCATCCCTGTACTCTGACAAGACCGGTCTCTCGCTGAAGGACGATAGTGGAAAGGGTTTGTTTATCTAAAAGCAATGGGGAGGCACCCATGCCTCCCCATTGCTCCACCGGGAATCTTCTCTAAATCAATATTTCAACCCACGCAGTTAAGCGACTTGTTCAGTATATCATATCATTTCTTTTGATACAAGTCCAATTTATTCATTGATTTAGAAAAGATTATATTGAATTATGTCTTGTCATGTGATACACTGAGTCCAGAGGAACATAAAATTTGGAAAGGAGTGACGCCTATGTCCATCAAACTGGAGGTTTGGGGGGATTACGCCCTCTTTAGCCGTCCGGAAATGAAGACCGAAAGAGTGAGCTATGACGTGATGACCCCATCGGCGGCCCGCGGACTGATAGAATCCATATATTGGCATCCCGGTATATGGTGGTATATTGACCGCATCTACGTTTGTGCGCCCATCCGTTTCACCAATCTGCGGCGCAACGAGGTTAGAGCCACCGTCTCTGCCCGCGCTGCCAGAACCGTGATGGAACGAGGGAAGGGCGCGCTGTATCTCAGCACCTCAGAAAATATCCAGCAGCGGGCCGCCCTGTTGCTGCGGGAGGTGCGCTATGTGATCGAGGCCCATTTTGAGATGACGGACCAGGCCGCGCCGGGGGACAACCCCGGAAAATTTCAGGACATCGTAAAACGGCGCATCCAGAGAGGGCAGTTTTATCACCAGCCCTATTTCGGCTGCCGGGAGTTTCCCGCCCAGTTCCGCCGCTGTGATCGCATCCCACCTTGTCCTGATGAGTTGAAAGGAGAGCGGGACTTGGGCTGGATGCTCTACGACATGGACTATACCGACCCGGAGAATATCACCCCGCTCTTTTTCCGGGGCGTGCTGCGGGACGGAGTGCTGGAGGTCCCGCCCTGGAACAGTGAGGAGGTGCGGCGATGATCTTACAGGCACTGACGGAATACTACCGCACGCTGGCAGACAGCGGTAAGATCTCTCCGCCCGGCTGGGGAGATGTCAAAGTCTCCTACGCCCTGTGCATCGGGACGGACGGCACGTTAGAGCAGGTGGCCTCCGTCCAGACGGAGCAGGCCAAAGGAAAAAAAACAGTGCTGGCACCCCAACTCATGAGGCTGCCGGCGCCGGTGAAGCGCGCCAGCGGGATAGCCGCCAACTTTCTCTGTGATAACGCCGGTTATCTGCTGGGTGTGGACAACAAGGGGAAACCGCAGCGGACATTGGAGTGTTTCCAGGCGTGCAAGGTCCTTCACGAGGAACTGCTGGCAGAGGTAGACAGCCCCGCAGCCCAAGCTGTACTGGCCTTTTTCCGGACATGGCAGCCGGAACAGGCAGGCAGCCATCCTGCGCTGGCCGCCTGCTGGGAGGACCTCATGGCCGGATGCAACCTTGTGTTTCGGTATCATGGCACCTTTGTCCATCAGGATGTGCTGGTCCGTCAGGCATGGGACAACCACTATCAGGCAGAAGGGGACGGCCCTCAGATGGTCTGCCTGATCACCGGAGAGCGTGGTCCGGTGGAAAATATCCATCCCTCCATTAAAAATGTACAGGGCGCCCAATCCAGCGGTGCGGCGCTGGTATCCTTTAACGCCCCTGCCTTCTGCTCCTACGGGAAAGAACAAAACTACAATGCTCCTACCAGCAAATACGCCGCCTTCGCCTACACCACCGCCCTAAATCATCTGCTCTCTGATCGGGAACACGTCTACCGAATGGGGGATACCACGGTGGTCTGCTGGGCCAAATGCGGCGGGGACGTCTACCAGAACATGATGGGCTGGATGTTCTTCGGGCAGGAACCGGCCTATACACTGGCAGATCTACAGGGTGCATTAAAAAGGCTATGCAGCGGAAATACTGCGGAACTGGCCGAGGAACGAATGGACCCCAATATGGAATTCTATGTTCTGGGACTCTCCCCCAATGCAGCCCGTCTCTCGGTGCGCTTTTTCCTGCGCAACAGCTTTGGGGCCTTTCTCCGCAATGCACAGACCCATCAGCAGCGGCTGGAGATCATCAAGCCCACTTATGATAAATTTGACACCATCCCCATGTGGAAGCTGCTGGACGAGACCGTCAATCAGAACAGCCGTGACAAGACCCCGGCGCCCAATATGGCTGGTGAGGTGCTGCGCTCCGTCCTCACCGATACCCACTATCCGGCCACTCTGCTCAATGGCGTGGTACTGCGTATCCGGGCAGAACACAGCGTGACCCGTGGCCGGGCCGCCATTCTCAAGGCATACTACCTGAAAAATACACATTTTGACGTACCAAAGGAGGTTTTGACCGTGTCTCTTAATCCAGACAGCACCAACGTTCCCTACAACCTGGGGCGGCTCTTCTCCCTGCTGGAGGCCGTCCAGGCTGCCGCCAACCCCGGGATCAACGCCACCATCAAGGACAAGTATTTCAACTCGGCGTCTGCTACCCCTGCCATCGTGTTTCCGGTTTTGGTGAATCTGGCCCAGAAGCACCTGAAAAAGCTGGATACCGGTCTGCGCACCTATTATGATAAACAGATCACCGAGCTGATCTCCAAGCTGGGAGAGAGCTATCCCCCGCGCATGAGCCTGCCCCAGCAGGGCTGTTTCCAGCTGGGCTACTACCATCAGACCCAGAGCCGTTTTGAGAAGAAGGAGGAAAAATAAGATGTCTGAGCCCATCAAGAACCGCTATGAATTTGTCATTCTCTTCGACGTGGAAAACGGCAACCCCAATGGCGACCCCGACGCCGGCAATATGCCCCGGGTGGACCCGGAGACCGGCCTGGGCCTCGTCACTGATGTGTGTCTCAAGCGAAAGATCCGCAACTATGTGGAGACGGTAAAGGAGGACGCCACCGGTTACCGTATCTATGTGAAAGACGGCGTGCCCCTGAACCGCAGCGATGGGGAGGCTTACGCCGAGTTGGATGTCACCGAAAAAAATGTGAAGGAGAAAAAGAAGGCTGACCCCGATCTGGACCGGAAGCTCCGGGACTGGATGTGCGCCAACTTCTACGACATCCGCACCTTCGGCGCGGTGATGACCACCTTTGTCAAGGCCGCGCTGAACTGCGGCCAGGTCCGGGGGCCTGTGCAGCTGGGCTTCGCCCGCAGCGTGGAGACGGTGGTACCTCAGGAAGTCACCATCACCCGCGTGGCCATTACCACCGAAGCTGACGCCGAGAAAAAAGGGACTGAAATGGGCCGAAAGTATATTGTCCCCTACGGTCTCTACCGCTGTGAGGGCTATATTTCCGCCAATCTGGCCCGCAAGACTACCGGTTTCTCCGAGGAGGACCTATCCCTTCTGTGGGAGGCCATCCTCAACATGTTTGAGCATGACCACTCCGCCGCCCGGGGTAAGATGGCGGTACGGGAGCTGATCGTCTTCAGGCACAGCAGCGAACTGGGCTGCGCCCCCGCCTGGAAGCTCTTTGATGCGGTGACGGTCAGCCGGAAAGACCCGGACAGCACCGCACCTGCCCGTTCCTATCAGGATTACACCGTCTCTGTGGACGAGACCGCCCTGCCAGCCGGCGTCACATGTCAGCGCATGGGGTGATCTACGCCGAGGAGGACTTCCTCCAGTTATCCGGTCTACAGCATTTTGCCTTCTGCCGGCGGCAGTGGGCACTCATCCACATCGAGCAGCAGTGGAAGGAAAATCTGCGCACGGTAGAGGGCGACCTGTTCCACCGCCGCGCCCACGATGAGCAGGCGCGGGAGCGCCGGGGCGATTTCCTGATCCTCCGGGGGCTGTCCGTTGTCTCTCCCTCGCTGGGCATCTCCGGGAAATGTGATGTGGTGGAGTTCCACGCCGACCCAAAGGGCGTACCCCTCCACGGAGAAGAAGGACTTTGGCTCCCCTTCCCGGTGGAGTACAAGCGGGGCCGGCCCAAGGCCCATCAAGCGGACGAGCTGCAGCTGTGCGCCCAGGCCATGTGTCTGGAGGAGATGCTCTGCTGTATCGTTCTGGAGGGGGCCCTCTTCTATGGGGAGACCCGGCGGCGGGCGGCGGTCTGCTTTACACCGGAGCTCCGGCAGCAGGTATGTGCCATGGTGGAGGAGATGCACCAGCTCTACCGCCGGGGCCATACGCCAAATGTGAAGCCGACCAAAGGATGCGGTGCCTGCTCCCTGAAGGATCTGTGTCTGCCCGCACTGATGAAGAGGCGCGATGTGGCCACCTATCTGCGTCAGGCTATGGAGGGAGAGCCATGAGACATCTGCTCAACACCCTGTTTGTGACCTCGGAGGATATCTATCTCTCCCTGGATGGGGAAAACGTAGTGGCCAGCCGGGAAAAGCGGGAGGTGGCCCGATACCCGCTCCACACTCTGTCTGCCATTCTCTCTTTTTCCTATCCCGGCGCCTCTCCCGCCTTGATGGGGGCCTGCGCCCAGCGGGGGATCTCCCTGACCTTCTGTACGCCCTGGGGAAAATTCCTGGCTCGGGTCACCGGCGAGGCCAACGGGAACGTGCTCCTGCGCCGGGCACAGTATCGGGCGGCGGACGATCTGGCGCAGAGCTGCGCTATTGCCCGCGCTATGGTCTTCGGCAAGGTCCACAACGCCCGCTGGAGCATCGAGCGCACCTGCCGGGACCACGGCCCGCGGATGGACATTCAGCGGCTCAAGGAGGTGTCCGGCCATCTGAGGGAGCTGCTGCCCCAGCTTTTGGAATCGACCGATCTGGACTGTCTGCGGGGGTTGGAAGGGGCTGGTGCCACCGCCTATTTCGGCGTATTCGATCAACTCATATTAGGCGACCCGACTGTTTTTCATTTTCGGACCCGCAGCCGCAGGCCGCCGCAGGACCCGGTGAACGCGCTCCTTTCTTTCGCATACAGCCTGTTATCCCACGACTGCGCCTGGGCCCTGGAGAGTGTTGGCCTGGACTCCTATGTGGGGTTCCTTCACCGGGACCGGCCGGGCCGCAGTTCCCTGGCACTGGATCTGATGGAGGAATTTCGCCCTTGTATCGCGGACCGTTTTGTGTTGACCTGTATCAACAACCGCATCTTCCAGAAGTCGGACTTTGAATACCGTGAGAATGGCGGTGTATTTCTTAGCGAAAATGGAAGGCGTGTTTTTCTCCAGCGGTGGCAGGAGCGCAAAAAAGACTTCCTGACCCATCCCTTTCTGGGCGAGAAGGTCCCGTGGGGGCTGGTCCTTTACCTGCAGGCCCTGCTTCTGGCCCGAAAGCTGAGAGGCGACCTGGATGCCTATCCGCCCTTTTTGTGGAAGTGAGGACGCTATGCTGGTACTGATCACATACGATGTCAATACGGAGGACGCTGCCGGACGCAGGCGCTTGCGGCAGATCGCCAGACAGTGCGTCAACTATGGGCAGCGTGTGCAGTGCTCGGTGTTTGAATGTCTGCTGGATACGGCCCAATGCAAAGTTCTTCAGGCCAAGCTCCTGTCCATCATGGATCCGGAACAAGACAGTCTGCGCTTTTACTATCTTGGAAAGCGATACGAGCGTAAAATCGAGCACTTTGGCTGTAAGGCCTCTTATCTGCCGGAAGAACCGCTGATCCTGTAACAGTGCGAAGGGGCAGCTGTCACATGTTTTCCGGGATGTTCGCACCAAAATGGGGCCCTTTCCTGTGGCTTAGAAAACATGTTTTTCACAAATTTTACGCAGTCGAGCTTATCTTTGTGTAGGTTCTATAAATTTGCTGGTATGTATTTGTACATATCTGCTGTCGCTCCCCTCACGGGGAGCGTGGATTGAAATCGACCACTTAGTGAACGTTTTCACACGATAAGCGTCGCTCCCCTCACGGGGAGCGTGGATTGAAATAAGAGTCATCACGCCTTGCTTATCAAACTCAGGAGTCGCTCCCCTCACGGGGAGCGTGGATTGAAATCTGAAGGAAGAATACCAATCTCAAATGCCTTTAAAGGTCGCTCCCCTCACGGGGAGCGTGGATTGAAATTTTTTTGTACCTAACCGTCTTACCTGGAATCATGTCGCTCCCCTCACGGGGAGCGTGGATTGAAATAAGGTCAGTTTGGTGATTTCTCTCAGTTCCCCAAGGTCGCTCCCCTCACGGGGAGCGTGGATTGAAATCTTTCCGAGCTTATGCCCTTATCATGAATGAGTGGTCGCTCCCCTCACGGGGAGCGTGGATTGAAATAGCTCACCTCGGATAAAGCCGTGCCATCTCGTCCGTCGCTCCCCTCACGGGGAGCGTGGATTGAAATTTGATATATTGGTTCCCACTGACACCACTTGATGTCGCTCCCCTCACGGGGAGCGTGGATTGAAATGTCTACATAGATGCCTACCAGGCGCAAACCGTTTGTCGCTCCCCTCACGGGGAGCGTGGATTGAAATAGATACTCCAGTGTGGTCTTGTCGCTGGACTTCAGTCGCTCCCCTCACGGGGAGCGTGGATTGAAATTCATATTTCAGGGCGTTAAGCATGGTCTCCAGCTGTCGCTCCCCTCACGGGGAGCGTGGATTGAAATATCTTGAAACTGGGACGGAAGCTGTATGACTGCATGTCGCTCCCCTCACGGGGAGTGTGGATCGAATTTAGTCACCCTCGAACATGAGGTGTAGGACTGGTTATCCGGCAGCAAGTGTTTCTCTGCAGTACTGTACTGGTTGAGACGGCCACGGCTCCTCAGAAGGGAGGTGATACAGAGGCCGGTGAAAAATATCTGCACTGTGGTCTGGGTGATGTGCACATCTGCTCGCTGCTTGATATACTTATATGGCACTGAGTAGCCCATGTGCTCCACACTAATGTGGTAGCTGCACTGGGCTGTGGCCATCGCCCAGGCAGTTAACTCGAAGCTTAGTTACAGTCGTAAGGGGCAAAAATGCTTACCTGCTGGTGCGGGACTCCATAAAAAGTCAAAATTTCAGGAAAAAATAGAGACACTTACGAATTTTCGCAGGTGTCTCCATGTCGATGTATAAAATCGGTTTTATTGTTCCCCTCTGCGGGGGCCGGTTCCGGTCAGCTCTCTCTTTCATTGGATGATTCCAGAAAACCGGCAATTTTGGCGGCATCCTGATAGCCATAGCCATACAGGCGCTCCATCGCCATCTCATTGCGGGTCAGCGTGGACATGCCGTCAATATCCGCCGGGGCAAGGAGCAGCGCCTTTCCTTCCGCCTCCAGCCGTTTCAATTCCGACACAGCCTCGTTGTAGCGAATGTGCCGCTGCTTCAGACTCTCCAGGGCCTTGGGGTAGCGGCGCAGGGCGCGCTGGGCCACGCGCATGGGCTTCTGGGGACCGCGCACAAAATCCCGGGGGCGGGTCAGCAGCACCACAATCCTGTCGCAGCCGTCCGACAGCGCTTTCCTATAGGGCACAGGATCGGCCACGCCCCCATCAAAATAGGGGATACCGTCGATCTCATAGGGCTTGCAGGCGATGGGAAGCGCGCAGGACGCCTTAACGATCTCATATCCGTCCTTACGGGTATCGGATTTGGTAAAGTAGTGGGGCGCTCCGGTCAGGCCGTTGGTCGCCACCACCACATATTGGGCAGGAGAGGCCAAAAACGCCTCATAGTCCACCGGGTCTTCCCCATCCGAATTGCTCAGCGCTGAATAAATGTAATCCAGGTCCAGATAGGAGCCTTTTCGGAGAAAGTTGCTCCAGCTCATATAGTCCCGCCGGCCGGCATAGTCCACATAAAAGCGTTTGTTTCGTCCACGTTGCCCTGCCAGATAGGACATCATATTGGCGCTGCCGGCGGAAACGCCTATGCAGTAATCAAAGCGGATCTGGTGATCCAGCAGATAGTCGTAGACGCCGGCGGTATAGACGCCCCGCATCCCGCCGCCCACGTCGATGATTCCATTCATGACCGACTCTCCTGTCTTGCTCAGAATAATAGTATATGATAGCCGCTTTTTCCGCGCGTGTCAAGCGGCAAGGGCTACACGTCCAGTCCGGCCAGAACGCTCAGAAGCCGGGCACGGTCGTTGGGCAGAACGCCGTCCATCACCTGCTCCAGGAGCAGATCGAGGACGCGCCCGACTGCCGGCCCCTGGGCAATCCCCGCCGCAGTCACATCCCGGCCGTCCACCGCGAGCATTTCCCGGGAAAAACACTGTCCCTCCTCTAAAATAGCGGCCACGCGCGCCGACACCTCGTCGACGCGCTTCTCTTCCGCTTGCGTCTCCGCCGCTCCTCTCTGCACCGCAAGCAGCAGCCGCAGCTTTCCCAGCCCCAGCTCCTTCAGCCAGCGGCGCAGCACCTTGTCCTCCGGTTCCAGCCGGACATGACTCAGGGCCGTGAGCTGACTGACCAAGCGGGCGGTCTCCGCATCAAACCGCAGTCGGTCTAAAAGCCCCCGCACGTCCGCGTCTTTCTCCAGTCCGAAGAGCAGAAGGGTCAGCCGTACCGGCAATTCGGGCGCTGACCGCTCCAAGGCCCGCACCGTCCGCCCCCACAGCTCCGGCGCGAATACCACGCTGCAGAATTCCCGCCAAACTGCGCACAGCACATCTCCGTACTCCAGGAGCACCCGCCCTACGGCTCTCCCCAGAAGCAGCTTCCTCAGCTCCTCCTGAATCCGCTCCGCCGCCACGCAGGCGAGGCGACCGCTGCTGTGTCGAACGCTCCCGGCGGTCTCCTCCTCCATCCGGAAGTCCAGCACTGAGGCAAAACGCAGAGCGCGCAGCACCCGCAGTCCATCCTCCTGAAACCGCAGGTTTGGCACGCCCACGCATCGTATGATGTGGTTTTTGATATCCGCCTGTCCCCCAAAGGGGTCTCGCATCCCGCCGGAGGCATCCATGGCTATGGCGTTCATGGTAAAATCCCTCCGGGCCAAGTCCTCCTCCAGCCGGCTGACAAAGCGCACCTGGTCCGGCCTGCGGCCATCGGAATATGCACCGTCCACACGAAACGTGGTGATCTCATAGGGCATGCCGTCCTCCAGAACTGTGATTGTGCCATGCCTGCGCCCAGTAAACCGCACACGCGCACTGTCAAAGCACTGCGCAGCTTCCTCCGGCCGGGCAGCCGTGCAGATATCCCAGTCATGGGGCGCCGCGCCGCGCAGGATATCCCGTACACAGCCCCCTACAAAATAGGCCTCAAAGCCCGCCGCGTTCAGCCGTTCCAGCACGCGGAGAGCGCCTTTCGGCGCCATGTTTCTCACCCTGCCGCCCCCCCTTTTCCTTTTCTCTTTATAGTATAGCACAATTTTTTCGCCAGAACACGTTTTCCAGGCGGTTCCTGTTCGATGGACTCAGGAAAGGTCTGCATATTCTGAACCGCCTTTTTCTGCAAAATGCCAATCAGACGGGTGGACCGCCCCATAAAACGGTCCGCCCGTCTGATCGCCTCCGGCTTGGGGAATTACAGTTTTTAAATGCCGCCAAGGCGGAGGGCACATGCCCATACCTTCAGGTATCACTTCCTTCCATTGCGGGGAAAGTGTACTTAGTATCGCCAATGGTAATGGACTCTGCCGCACCCAAATCAAACGCCTGCTCCGGCACAAACTGATAGATCTGCATCCCGTCCCATATGGCATCTGAATCCGCATCCTCCGATGCCACCCAGACTCCGGCATAGACCCGGGGCATTTTCTCAATCAATACCGAGCTTCCGTCCCTGTAATTCAGAACCGCCCCCTGCAGAACTTCGTTGACACTTACACTCCAGCTGCCGCAGAACATCCGCCTGACCAGAACGCCCTCCAGCTCCGGAATCACTGGCAGGTCAGAGGCCTTTTCCAAATCCAGCAGCAGGCCGGCATTGGATGCGTCTGCCCAATCTTCCAATGTGGGGGTCTCAAGCGCCACCTCAATATACCCCGCGCAGATTGTAATCCGGTTGATCCTGCCCTCCGACGTATAGTCTGGGATATCGGGCATTCCGGGGCGCGAGCCCCAGGCCGCTTCAAACTGGGCCCTGGTGTTTTTAACGGCCACATCTGCCGGACAGCTGAGCATCAGGCTGTCTGTCACCGGGATCGCAACCGTACCGTATGCGGACGACTCCTTTAGGTTGTGCGTCAGGGTCAGCGTTAGTTCGATTTGTTCCACCTCTTTGAGGGCTCCCCCATGCACATACACTTTAACCAGTGCCGTCTGGGTCTCCGGGTCATAGCCAGTCTGTTCTGTGTGGTAGGTGCATCCCAGGCCCACGGGAGAAGTCCCACCCAGATCCCACTCATACTGTGGGGAGTCGTTCCCGGCCAGGACTGCGGCAACCTCCTCCGGGACCGGCGAAGCCGCGATATAGGCATAGAGCTGCTCTCCGGAGCACATGGTGGCCAGAAGCGCTGCCTGTCTCTCCTGCTGCACCCCGTCCATCCTTTCTATGTCGCCATATTCTCTCCACTCTGCAATAGGTGTCTCCTGTGAAATGCCCATATCCTCTCTGGCCGTATCCCACAACGAGGCTACAAGCGCAAACACTGTTAAGCAGCAGAGAGATACAATGACAGCCGCAGCCAGCAGGATCCGGAAAAGAGGTCTGCGGGTACGTGCCCGCACCATCGGCTCCTTTTGTCTCTGCTTCCATTTGCCCATAGTCAACTCCTTGATTCTAGAGGCGGAGAGCGGAGTGTCATCATACAATTCCACGCCCTCCTCCACATATCCGTCCAGCAAATCGGAGATATTGCGTTTCATGTGTCCGCTCCTTCTCTCGTCAATTTTTCTTTTAATTTCATCCGACCCCGTCTCAGCTTGGTTTTCACTGTGGATTCGTTCAGGGCCATGGTGCGTGAAATCTCCTGTACCGACTGCGCGTAATAGTAGTGGCGGAGAAATACCTCCCGATCTTCCTCCGGTAAGGAGTCCACCGCCTGTCGGACCAACCGGCGCTCTTCGCCGCGCTCCACATCCTCTGTAGGGTCGCTCATCCCCGGGATATCCAACACGACTTCTTCCAAAGGGATTGCCCGGCCAATTTGCCGCAGTTTGTTTTTGGCCTTGTTTCGGGCTACCGCCCCGAGCCAGCCTTTTACATGGCCGTCCTCCAGATCTGCCGACTGAGTCCATGCGGCCAGAAACACATCGGAAACCACTTCCTCCGCATCCTCCGGCGACATGGCCCCCCGAAGGATATTCCACACGACAACAGACACATAGGATACGTAAAGCTCCATAAGAGCGCTGAGCCCGGAGGGATCGCCGGCCTTTAGCTTTTGTAATATGGTCGCTTCTCTCATAAACGGCCCCCAACTTTCCTGAAAGCTGCTTTCACTCATAATATCACACCCGGAACACCCCAGGTTTCATCCATGGAATACAATTTCTGCACAGCGCATCCCCGCAGGCCCCAAAATGTACTTTGCCCGGACAGGCGAAATTCCCTGCGGAATCTATAAAAAGCACCACACCCGACAGGGTGTGGTGCTTTTTATGGCCTGTGCAAACACTATAGATGCGGCAAGAACTGAGTCCCACACGGTGGGGCGACGTCTCTGCGCCGTACAGGCGGTTTTGCCGGAGGCGAAACCCTTGGCGCAGTGCGAATTCACTTCGCCCGAGCATGGGAATCACCGAAGGGTGGAGGCGGCCAAAGGCCGCCGGAACCCAAAAAGAAAGACACGCTTTTCAGCGTGTCTTTCTTTTTGGAGGCGACACCCAGACTCGAACTGGGGGTGGAGCTTTTGCAGAGCTCTGCCTTACCACTTGGCTATGTCGCCTTATGGATAACAGGAGCAAAAATTTGCTCCTGTTATCTTTTGTTGGAGCAGGTGACGAGGCTCGAACTCGCTACCTCCACCTTGGCAAGGTGGCGCTCTACCAGATGAGCTACACCTGCATCTCAGTATGCCACTCTATGCACACTGCAACGCAATGTTTCCTGCTGTGCTGAAAAGGCGGCCTCCGGAGGATACCCGCGGGTATCCTCCGGGACCTTGGTGCCTCCGGTCGGAATCGAACCAACGACACGAGGATTTTCAGTCCTCTGCTCTACCAACTGAGCTACAGAGGCAAATGGCGACTCGGAAGGGACTTGAACCCTCGACCTCCGGCGTGACAGGCCGGCGTTCTAACCAACTGAACTACCGAGCCAAACACGGTAGGGGGATCGTAAAAGACCGCATAGGCGGCTGGTGGGAACAACAGGGCTCGAACCTGTGACATCATGCTTGTAAGGCATGCGCTCTCCCAGCTGAGCTATGCTCCCTTGTCTGCGGCTCATGGTCGAGCAGCGAAGATTATTATACTAAAGCCGCCCCATGTTGTCAACACCAAAAATGAATTTTCCCTTATTTTTTCCTCACAGGGCGGCCAGCAAAGCCTCCAGCTCGGACCGCTCAAAGTGGTAGACCTTATCGCAAAACTGGCAGGAGAGCTCTGCTCCCCCCTGCTCCGCGATCAGGGACTCCAGTTCCCTCCGTCCCATGCTGATCAGGGCCCGCTCCACCCGCTCACGGGTGCAGTAGCAGCGATATTCCACCGGTGCCTGCGTCAGCACCTCCAGCGTGAAATCCTCCAGCACCTGTTCCAGCAGCTGCCGAACGGTTACTCCCCGGTTGAGGACATCGGTCACCGATCCCACCCGGGACACCCCACGCTCCACCGCGGCGATGACGCTCTCATCCGCGCCGGGCAGCAGCTGGATCAGATAGCCGCCGGCACACAGGACAGACTGATCCTGATCCGCCAGCACCCCAAGGGCGCAGGCGGTGGGAACCTGCTCGCTCTCCGCGAAATAGGCGGTCACATCCTCGGCAATCTCACCAGATACCAGGGGCACGGTTCCCACATAGGGCTCTTTCAGATTCAGGTCCTTGATTATGGTCAGAGCGCCGTCCGTGCCCACGGCGCTCCCCACATCCAGCTTGGCGGGCCCACGCAGAGGCAGCTCCACCGCCGGGTTCTGCACATAACCTCGCACATTGCCGTCACTGTCCGAGACCGCGGTAATCGCCCCCAGAGGACCGCCGCCCTTGATCCGCAGGGTCACAGAGCCCTGCTCCTCCTTCAGCTGATTGCCCATCATTGAGCAGGCCATCAGGCTGCGCCCCAGGGCCGCCGTCGCCACGGGCAGCGTGCGGTGAATCTGCCGGGCACGCTCCACCAGCTCCCGCGCTGAAATTGCCGCAGCTTTGATGGGCGCGTCCTTTGCCAACACCCGAATGATTTGATCCGCCATATGCTACAAGTCCTTTCTTGCCGTAAAAAAGACGCGGCCCTCGCCCGGCTTGGGCCGGCGCATCTTCAAGTCTCCATACTGTCTGATCTCCCGGAAGCCCGCCTGGCGGAGCATTTCCTCCAGCTCCTCCAGCTCATAGGCGTATTCCTCGTGGACCTCTTCTCCCCGGCTCCACCGTCCGTCTGCCTCCAGCCGGAAGACATCCATCCCATAGGTGCACACGCGCCTGCGCCTGGAGTACGACCCCCGCCAGACACAGTAGACGTCCTCGGTCTCGTCCAGGAATATCTGTCCATCCATATTCTTCAGCTTCTCCGGGGTGTTCACATCAAAGATAAACACCCCACCCGGCATCAGGAAGAGATGGACTCTCTGAAACGCCCGGGCCAGCTTCTGCGGCTTAGTCACATAATTCACGCTGTCCAGACAGCACACACAGGCGTCAATCGTGCCGTACAGGTCCAGCTTTTCCATGGACTGGTGGAGAAAAATCGGTGCTTCTCCCGGCAACTCCCGGCATTTTTCCGCCGCCTGGAGGAGCATCTCCTCCGACAGGTCCGCCCCAATCATCTCGTAACCCCGGCGCGCCAGCTCTGCCGTCATGCTCCCTGTACCGCAGGCCAGATCCAGCACGGTGTGGACCGGACATTTCGCCGATGCAAAGTGCCGCTCCAGATAATCCGCCCAGCAGACATAATCCACGTCCGTGGTCAGCGCGTCATAGCAGCCGGCCAGAAATTCATACGCCATGGCCCTGATGTCTCTCCTTCACCCGGGGCAGAACCGCGTGATACCCCTCCGCGCCGTATTGGAGGGCACGGTTTACCCGACTGATGGTAGCGCTGCTGGCCCCTGTTTTTTCGAGGATGTCGTTATAGATCATTCCGTCATCCAGCAGCATAGCCACCTCAAAACGCTGCTCCATGGCTTTTAGTTCGGCCACGGTGCACAGATCAGAAAGGAAATTCCGGCACTCTTCCACATCCTTCAAAGAGAGGATCGCCTCGCACAGCAGGTCGCTCCGCGCCCGCCTGTCGTCTTTCGTCATGGGTTATCGACCTCCCTATCTATCTTGTGAATTTCCTTTATATTTTATCAAAGTGATGTATGAAAGTAAACCACTTTTTCACTCTTTTTTCAAAACGGCATAGGCTGGACTGAGTCTATTTTCAGCGGAGGTGCGGGAATATGAAAAAAGCTCCTATGGCGGCGGAGGCAATCTCCATCGAGACCGAGGTGTGGAAACGCGTCTTGTGCTGGGAAGACGAGCCCATACTCCATCTCTCTCTGCAATTTCCAAAGCTGCCCGACACACCCCCCGGCTTGCGGCGGATCGGCCGGTATTACCACCAAATCGCCGAGCAGTGGAAGAGGCGCTGGGAGGGCCGTCTCTACGCCCAGGCGCAGGCCGCCGCCCGATCTGCCCGGGAGGCCTCCCACCTGTTCCGCAGCTGGGAAGCCCGTCTGACCTATTCCGTCACTTACCAGCAGGATGGGCTTCTTAGTCTGTATCTCGACGCCTACGAATACACCGGAGGGGCCCACGGCCTCACCGTGCGGCACGGGGATACCTGGCAGGTTCCCGAGGGCACGCCCCGGGCGCTGCACACCTTTTTCCCCCCGCACAGCCGCTGGCGCAGGCAGATCTTCTCGGAAATCTGCCGTCAAATCGAGTCCCGGGTCAAAGCCGGCGACTCTCTCTTTGCCGACGACTGGGAGCACCGCCTGGCCCCAGCCTTTGATCCGGAGCACTTTTATCTCACTTCTGAGGGCATCTCGGTCTTTTTCCCGCTCTATTCCATCGCCCCCTATGCCGAAGGCATCCCAGCGTTTCCTATTCCATTTCCCGGGGACCACCCTGCTCCCGCATAAGTCCCTCGCCTTTTTTGCCCATTTTCTGCATTCAATGCCTTGCAACCGGGCAAAAGCCGCGCTATAATATCCTTGCTGTGTCCCGCCGCGCTGTGGGCATGGCAGTTGCGCGCGGGAAAAGGCCAATGTGCGAATCCCCGCGGCAGGAGGAACGCTATGGTCAAAGCAATCGTGGGCGCGAACTGGGGCGACGAGGGAAAAGGCAAAATCACCGACATGTTCGCCGAACATTCCGATGTGGTCATCCGCTTTCAAGGCGGAGCGAACGCAGGCCACACCATCATCTGCGACTATGGTAAATTTGCGCTTCATCTGCTCCCCTCGGGGGTCTTCTACCCCCACACCACCAATATCATCGGCAACGGCGTAGCGCTGGACGTGTCGAAATTCATTGCCGAGCTAAAGGCCCTGGAGGACGGCGGCGTCCCCGCTCCCAACATGATCGTGGACCAGCGGGCCCAGCTTCTGATGCCCTATCACGTGCTGCTGGACACCTATGAGGAGGAGCGTCTGGCCGGCGCGGCCTACGGCTCCACTAAGTCCGGTATCGCCCCTTTTTATGCAGACAAATATTCAAAGATCGGTATTCAGGTGGCGGACCTGTGGAATGAGGAGCGCCTCATGGGCCAGCTGGAGCATATCTGTCAGCTCAAGAACGTGCTGATGGAGCACCTGTACCACAAGCCCTTGCTGCAGCCCAAGGAGCTGTTTGATCTGCTGATGGGCTACCGGGAGGCGCTGGCTCCCTATGTGGGCGACGCGGTGACCTTTGTACATCAGGCCCTGGCCGAGGGCAAGCAGATTCTGCTGGAGGGCCAACTGGGCTCCATGAAGGACCCCAACCTGGGCATCTGCCCCATGACTACCTCTTCCCATACCCTGGCCGGGTTCGGCACCGTGGGCGGCGCCGTGCCCCCCACCGCCATTGAGGACGTGGTAGTGGTCTCCAAGGCCTACTCCTCCGCCGTGGGTGCCGGCGTGTTCACCAGTGAGCTCTTCGGAGAAGAGGCGGAGGAGCTGCGCCGCCGCGGCGGCGACGCGGGCGAGTACGGCGCCACCACCCACCGCCCCCGCCGAGTGGGCTGGTTTGACGCGGTGGCCACCAAGTACGGCTGTATGGTACAGGGGGCTACCCAGGTGGTGCTCACCGCCATCGACTGCCTGGGTTATCTGGACGAGATCAAGGTCTGCGTGGGCTATGAGATCGACGGTAAGGTCACCGATCAGTTCCCGGTTCCCGCCCTTCTCGACCGGGCCAAGCCGGTGTATGAGACGCTGCCCGGTTGGAAGTGCGACATCCGCGGCATCACGGATTACAACGCCCTTCCCCAACAGGCAAAGGCCTATGTGGACTTTATTGAGGCCCGCATCGGCTATCCCATCACCATGGTCTCCACCGGCCCCAAGCGCCATGAGATCACCCACCGGAAATAAGCATAGAAGCAAGGGCCTCCGGCAGATGCCGGAGGCCCTTGCTGTTTAAAACACCTTTCTGGTCAATCCATAGATCTCCCGCGCCTCGTCCGGCGTGGCAGGCTCCAGATTGTTTAGCTTCAGCAGCTTGACTGCGCGCTCCACCAAATCCACATTGGACTTGGCCAACACGCCGCGATCCAGATACAGGTTGTCTTCCAGCCCCACCCGAAGGTGGCCGCCCATAGCGATGGTGGCCATCATAATAGGCAGATGGCCGGAGGAGATTCCGCAGGCGGCCCAGGTGGATCCCTCCGGCAGAATGCTCTTCAGGTGGACCAGATTCTCCACGGTGCTGGTCATACCGCCGGCACAGCCCAGCACAAACTGATAATGGCAGGGCGCCTTGAGCACTCCGGTTTTCATGTAGTAAATGGTGTTGTAGATCATGCCGGCGTCAAAGACCTCGATCTCCGGCTTCACATTTACCTCTTGCAAGGCATGGCCCAGCTTCTCCAGAAAGCGGGGATGGTTCTCAAAGATGGTGCGGTTCTGCCAGTTCAGCGTTCCGGCATCATAAGACGCCAGTTCGGGCAGCAGCCGGCGGATGGGGTCAATTCGGTCCTCATCCACGCCGTCCACTGTGCCGGAGCTGGTGATGTTGAGGCACACGTCGCAGTCCTTATGGGCGCGAATGCGCTGGATGGTTTCCTCGTAGAGCTCATAGCGGATCGAGGGCGTCCCATCCGGCTCACGGACATGGATATGCACAATGGCAGCCCCCGCCTTCCAGCAGCGATAGGCTTCTTCTGCGATTTCTTCCGGCGTATAGGGCACCGCAGGATTCATGTCACGGGTGGGCCAGGAGCCGCACAGGGCGGCGGTAATGACTCTCTTTTTTCTCAGATCTGCCATAATGATTCCTCCTAACAATACAATAAAGATCAGATTCCGAGGATGGCGCGGGCCTCGTCTGGCGCAGCAATCTCACGGCCAAGCTCGTTGGCAATACGAACCATCTTTGCAATGGGTTCCGCATTGGACTTGGCCAGCTTTCCCCGGGCGATATAGAGGTTGTCCTCCAGTCCAACACGGACGTTGCCGCCCTGGATCATGGCAGCGGTTGTAATGTCGAACTGCTCCTTTCCCGCTGCGGCGCACGACCAGACGAAATTACCTTCCCCCAGCACCCTGATAGCCGTATTGAGCAGAAAGAGCAGATTGTCCATGTTGGCCGGGATTCCGCCCATGACGCCGGTTACAAACTGCAGATAGACCGGTGCCTTCAGCATCCCCCGCTTCAGAAAGTAGGCCACGTTGGAGAGCATGCCGACCTCATAGATCTCAAACTCCGGCTTGGTGCCGTACTGATTCATCAGAGCGATGTACTCCTCGATGTCCTTAAAGGTGTTGGCAAAGGGGACTTGATAGGTATTTTTGACAAAGGGAATCTCCCAGTCAAACAGCGGCTTTTTAATCTTATCGGCAATGGGGGCAAAGCAGAAATTGACCGAGCCCGCATTGCAGGAGGCCAGCTCCGGTTTGGCCACAGGCAGGGCAGCCAGACGCTCTTCATTGGTCATGCCGATGGC
This sequence comes from Lawsonibacter celer, assembly GCF_014281125.1. Taxonomy (GTDB): domain Bacteria; phylum Bacillota; class Clostridia; order Oscillospirales; family Oscillospiraceae; genus Lawsonibacter_B; species Lawsonibacter_B celer. The sequence continues at coordinate 579,508 of NZ_JACOEA010000001.1, forward strand.
ACCGCCGGTGGTGCAGCCGATCACCACATCGCATTGGGCACGGATCCCCTCCACTACCCGGCGCATCAGCTCTGGATCTCCGGTAGGCTGGCCTGTCCCCGGATTGCGGGTATGCAGGTGGACCACCGCCGCACCCGCATGATAGGCAGCCACAGCCTCGTCAATGATCTGTTCCGGCGTGATTGGCAGATAAGGCGACATACTAGGGATGTGGACCGCGCCGGTGACAGCCGCGGTCAAGATCACTTTCTTTACGGACATATATAGATCCTCTCTTTTGTGCACCCGGGCGGCTTGCCGCCCGGCATTGAGCCTTTCTCAGCGTATTCAGCCGAAGCTGTGGCGATTGATGATCCAGGGATCGTGGCCGGTGAGATACCATTTAGGGTCGAAGTCCTCAGCCAGGCATTTCAGCTTGTTGTAGCTGTCAAAGGCGGCATAGTGGTCATAAATCACGCTGTTGAACAGGTAGGGCATCATCTTGTCCGGCGCAGGGGTAATATCAATGATTTCCCCGCCCAGCAGCTCATACTTGTCGCTCTTGGGGAAGAGGGACAGGTAGAGGTGGGGGATGTCTCCGGTCAGAACGTAGCGGCCCTCAGCGGTGGGCACCACAATGGCCATGGAGCCAGAGGTGTGTCCGGGAAGTTTATACAGCTCCAGCCCATTGGGCAGAACCATGTCTCCATCCAGCATGTAGATATTCTTCAGCTGCTTCAGATCGCCGGGCGTACGGGCGTCAAAGTCCTCCCGGATCATCTGGGTAGGCAGCGGATTGAGCAGATTGGCATACTCGTCCTTCTGGAAATAGGTCTTGGCCTCCGGGAAAAGCAGCGCACAGCCGGCGTGGTCATTGTGTAGGTGCGTATAAAGCACCGTGTCAATATCCTTGGGGGTCAGGCCCTCCTTCTCCAGAGACTCCAGCACATACTTGCTGCCGCCCTCTGCCGGGCAGCCGCCCCAGGCCCTTCCGTCCACAATGTGATCCTCATGGATGCCGGTATCAACGACAACGTTCTGCTCTCCATTCTGCAGCAAATAGCCCGTATAGGGAAAGTCAATAATCAGGTCCGGGTCGAGCCCGGCGGCCAAATTTCCTTTTGGAACTGTGATCTTGCCATAGTAAAGCGCTTTAATTTTCCATTCCTTCATGTTTTTGCTCCTTTCTCTCGTTCCATTGCATGTCGAAGGATGCTTATGCCTTAAATCATGCAATCCGGATGCCAACTATCTGCCAGCCTCGTTTTCCCTTCTGCCGCAGCGCTTTTGTCTCTCTGCACGTCATAAGAAAAAAATTGATTTGTATCTTTTTGTATACGTCTTTTTCCATTTTCCCTGCGTTTCTCCCCTTTTTTACTTTTGTATCTAAAAGTATACGTCTACTTTTCTATACACCCCCGATTGACAGGTGGTCCGTCCTCCGGTAGAATGGAGCAAAGGAGGGATTTCTCATGGCTTCCACCCACCTGCTCAATCACTTTTCCCGGGAGCAGCTTTTTGACCTGCTCATTAATCAGCTGGAGGGGTTCATTGTCTCCGATGCCCAGGGGCGCTATGTCTTCGTCAGTCAGCGCTGGACCGATTTGATCGGGCTGTCACTCAGCGATGTAAAGGGCCTCTATGTGCATGATGTCACCCCGGACACCCGGGTGGATCAAGTCCTGCGGGACGGCAAATCCCGCTCCGGCGAGCTGGTCACCGTCCACAACAACCGCGGAGAAGAGCTGCATCTGCTGTGCTCCTATACGCCTTTGTTCCATGAAGGCGAAATCATCGGCTGCTTTACGGTGGCCTCTCTTCAGGGCATGGATGAGTTTATGGGGTTCTCCGCCAAGACAGACGAGCTGTTTCATAAGCTCAATTATTATCACAAGGAATTGGCCGAGATCCAGGGCGCCAAGTACTCCATTGCCAATATCATCGGAAGCAGTCCGGGGATTTACGCCTTAAAGACCGCCATCCATCAGGCTGCGCGCTCCGCCTCCACGGTAATTATCCAGGGTGAGACCGGTTCGGGCAAGGAATTGGTCGCCCATGCCATCCACGCGCTCAGCCCAAGAGCCGCGCAGCCCTTCATCAAAATCAACTGCGCCGCCATTCCCTCCGAGCTGCTGGAGTCCGAGCTGTTCGGCTACGCCTCCGGCGCCTTTACCGGCGCCAGCCGGCATGGGAAAAAGGGAAAATTTCAGCTGGCGGACCGCGGGACGCTGTTTCTGGATGAGATCAACCAGCTTCCACTTCAGCTTCAGCCCAAGCTGCTGCGCGTGCTCCAGGAGCGCGAGGTAGAGCCTGTGGGCGGTGTGGAGACCATCCCGGTGGACTGCCGCATCATTGCGGCCAGCAATGTCCCGCTGGACCGACTGGTCCGCTCCGGCCAGTTCCGTGATGATTTGTTTTACCGGCTGAATGTGGTCTCCATGGAGGTGCCCCCGCTCCGGGAGCGAAAAGAGGATATCCCCGCAATTGCCGACTATCTTCTGGAACGGCTGAATACACAGCTGGGTATGGCTGTGCCCGGCATCTCCGGGCAGGTAAAGGATCGGCTGAAGGAATACGATTGGCCCGGCAATGTACGGGAGCTGCAAAATGTGATCGAGCGGGCGATGAACGCAGCTTGGATGGATACCTTGACCTGGCGGCATTTTGAGGGATACTTCCAACGCAAGTCCCTGCGGCCGGACCAGCATTCCGGCACAGGTGCCGCGACCATCCGCCAAGCCAAAGAGCAGGCTGAACGCCAAGCCGTGATTCAGGCGCTGCACACCTCCTGTGGAAATCGAACGGCAGCTGCAGCGGCCTTGGGCATTACCCGGGCAATGCTCTACCGCAAGCTGCAGAAATACGGTCTGGAGGGCTATGGAATATAGAAAATTCGGAGGTGCCTTATCGGAGGCACCCCCGAATTTCTTGTTGTACCAGTGACTCATGGTACGATCTCTCTGCGTGAAATATAAAACGCCTGCCGGTTGACACCAGCAGGCATTGCGTATCCCTGTTTGTTACACTTCGGCCATCCAAAGGCCGTGGAGATTGCAGTAGGCATAGACCGCGACCGGCTTTTCACTGCCGATCCGGAACTCCACCTCAGGCGCGTCACCGGGATTCAAGGCCTTGCGCTGACCGCCGTTTTCCGTCTGGAGGTACACCCACTGGATGCTGTGCTCCGGAATCATGGGATGGGGCACGGAGCCGACGGAAACATGGACCACGCCGTCCTTCACCGCAACAACAGGCAGGTGCTTTTCACCGCTGGCTTCCACCGTGTTGGGAACCAGGGCTTCCATCTTTTCACCGCAGCAGACCACAGGAACGCCTGCGTCATGGATCATGCCGATGAGGTTGCCGCAGTGCCGGCAGATATAAAATTTCGTTTTCATGATAAAAGCCTCCTATCAATAATTTTCTTTCCGAACTTCAAAGTAGCTCTGGGGATGCTTGCACACGGGGCACACGTCGGGCGCCTTAGTGCCAACCACAATGTGGCCGCAATTGCGGCACTCCCAAATCTGCACATCGCTCTTTTCAAAGACAGCCTTGGTCTCCACGTTCTTCAGCAGGGCACGATAGCGTTCCTCATGGCTCTTCTCGATGGCCGCCACGCCGCGGAACTGCTCCGCCAGATCGTGGAAGCCCTCCTCATCTGCCTCACGGGCCATACGGGCATACATATCGGTCCACTCCGCATTCTCACCCTCGGCGGCATGGAGCAGATTCTCAGCGGTCTCCCCCAGTTCGCCCAGTGCTTTAAACCACAGCTTGGCATGTTCCTTTTCATTCTCCGCAGTCTGAAGGAACAGGGCCGCAATCTGCTCAAACCCCTGCTTTTTTGCCACCGAGGCAAAGTAAGTATATTTATTGCGTGCCTGCGATTCGCCGGCGAAGGCCTCCCAGAGGTTCTTTTCCGTCTTTGTGCCTGCATAGGGACTCTTGGGCTCCTCAACCTTTACAAAGGCGCTGGCGGGCTGCTTGCATACGGGGCAGGTGAAATCAGCGGACAGGGGACCTTCGTGGACGTAACCACAGACAGAACATTTCCATTTTTCCATATTTTTCCCTCCAATAAATTGATTTTTAGTCTCAGCCTGGATTCCAGACTGCTGCTAACAAAAATAAATTATGTGCCGCAGGGGTGCTCGCCGCAGCCGTGTTCCCCACAGGTATGGCCATGACTGTGCCCGTGCCCCTCCTCGTGATGGCTGCACGCTGCATCGGGATCAAAGTGAAGGTTCCCCTGCAGCAGGGCCTCCACCGCCTGATCCGCGTTCCCCGATACACCGCCGTAAACTTGAATGGAAGCCGCATCCAGCGCACTGCGGGCTCCGCCTCCAATTCCACCGCAGATCAGGGTATCTACCTGCTGGTCCCGCAGAAATCCGGCCAGAGCACCGTGACCGCTGCCGTTGGTATCCACTACAGCGCAGGCAGCTACCTTACCCTGTTCTACTTCATAGATTTTAAAGTGTTCCGTATGGCCAAAATGCTGAAATACCTGGCCATTTTCATAGGTGACTGCGATTTTCATGGGTTCCCCTCCTGTTGGTTGTTGTCGTTTTGTTGTGCGGCACTCGGGATACTTTGGGCAGCCTGCACCGCCGCAGGTCGATTCTGTTCCGTCACAAAGCCGGTAGTTTCCCCCCTCAATCCGCAGCGGCAGGCCCTCCACCAGCATGTCCGCAATCTTTTTACGGGCGTCGGTATAGATCTGTTGCACTGAAGTCCGGGCGATCTTCATATAGGCACCGCACTGTTCCTGGGAAAGCCCCTCTTTATCAATCAGACGCAGCGCCTCGTACTCGTCAACCCCTAAAATGACCGGCGGCTGATTCTCCGCCCCATTGGCAGGCAAAAACTCTGTATTTCTCGGAAGAGAACAGACCTTTCTGCATTTTCTTGGTCTGGGCAGCATGCTCACCCCTTGTATTTTTGACATATGCCACTTATGCTTCTATTATATTCTCTTTCCGAAATCTGTCAAGGGGATAGTTGGAAAACCCCAAAAAGCGCTGACCAGACACAGGCCCGGTCAGCTCTTTATAAATTATTCCCACTCGATTGTGCCAGTCGGCTTGGGCGTCAGGTCATAGAGGACTCGGTTGATCCCCTTCACCTCGCTGGTAATGCGCGCGGTGATCTTCTGCAGCAGAGCAAACGGCACGTCCTCCACCGTGGCCGTCATGGCGTCCACAGTATTGACCGCCCGCAGGATACAGGGCCACTCGTCAGCGCGCTTTCCGTCGCGCACGCCCACAGACTTCAGGTCGGGCACCACGGTAAAATACTGCCATACCTTGCCCTCCAGGCCGTTTTCGGCAAACTCTTCCCGCAGGATGGCGTCGGCCTCCCGCACCGCCTCCAGCCGGTCGCGGGTGATAGCCCCCAGGCAACGCACCCCCAGGCCCGGGCCGGGGAAGGGCTGGCGGTAGACCATGGAGTCGGGCAGGCCCAGGGCCTTGCCGCAGGCGCGCACCTCGTCCTTGAAGAGCATCTTCAGGGGCTCTACCAGCTCAAAGTCCAGGTCCTCGGGCAGGCCGCCCACGTTGTGGTGGCTCTTGACCGCCTTGACGGTCTTGGTGCCCGACTCGATGATGTCCGGATAGATGGTGCCCTGGCCCAGGAAGGCGATGCCGTCCAGCTTGCGGGCCTCCTCCTCGAACACCCGGATGAATTCCGCGCCGATAATCTTCCGCTTGGCCTCCGGGTCGGCCACGCCGGAGAGCTTGTCCAGAAAACGGTCCACCGCGTCCACATAGATCAGATTGGCGTCCATTTCGTCCCGGAACACCCGGACCACCTGCTCCGGCTCTCCCTTGCGCAGCAGGCCGTGGTTCACATGCACACAGGTGAGCTGTTTGCCCACCGCCTTGATGAGCAGCGCCGCCACCACAGAGGAGTCCACCCCGCCGGAGAGGGCCAGCAGCACCTTTTTGTCCCCGACCTGCCGGCGGATGAGCTCCACCTGGTCTGCAATAAAGTTCTCCATGTTCCAATTGGCCTGGGCGCCGCACACGCCGAAAACGAAATTGCGCAGCGCTTCCATGCGCTCCGCCTCATCCGCCGGCCAGGGCTTGTCCCCCTTGTGGTCGGCCAGAAGCACCGGGACCGGCGCGTTGTAGATTTCCTTCGCCGCATCAATCTCCACGCCGTCCACTACGCGGTTGGGGCCTCCGTTGAGGATAATGCCCTTCACATTAGGCAGGGCGGCCAGCTCTGTTGCGGTAATATCATGGGGATAGATTTCACTGTAGACGCCCAGGGCTCGAATTTCACGGGCCAGGCGGGGATTTTCCTCGCTGCCCAGATCCAGTATCAGAATCATGTCCTGCTTCATTGCAGTTCCTCCTGTTCATTGGTATAGGATATCCTACCATAGTTCGCCTTTTTTCGCAAGACACACCCCAGCGGTCCAACCATTTCTTTAATGGTCGGACTTCAGCCCTGCGCCGCACATGGTGATCAGGCAGTCGGAAATCGGGCCGTGTAGGCGGCGGTAGTGCTGGTAGGCAGCATAGTTGGCCGCTGTGGTGTGCTCACAGTAAATGCCCTGTCTGGCCAGTGCGGCCCGGGCCTCCAGAATGCCTTCCTCCGGCACCTGAATCATCTGTACATGATAGCGATAGATGTACTCCAGTATCTCAGCCCCCCGCATAGGCACGCCGATGGCGATTCCCTCCGCCAAGGTGGGCTGGGGCTGTACCCGCGCCGGCTGGGCGGCGTGCTGCTCCACCGCCTTTGCAAAAGGCGCGCAGCGCTCGCTCTGGATGGCGACCAGCTGGGGCATGCGGGAAATGGCCCCGCCGGCGAGCAGCTCCTCCAGCGCCTTGATCACGCCGAGGAACAGCGTGCCGTTGCCCAGGGGCACAAACAGGTACTCCGGGATGCGGTGCAGCTGCTCATAGGTCTCATAAATATAGGTTTTGGTACCTTCATAAAAGAAGGGGTTGTACACATGGCTGGCATAGTACCTGCCCCCTTCCCTCACCGCTGCCCGGCAGACGTCCGCGCAGTGGTCCCGGCTGCCCTCAATCACATGAATCGCCGCTCCGTGGGCCTGGATCATGTCGATCTTTTTGGGGGAAGTACCCTCCGGCACATAGATGTCACAGCGGATGCCCGCCCGTCCGCAGTAAGCCGCCACGCTGTTCCCCGCGTTGCCGCTGCTATCCTGGAGCACGGCGTCCACGCCGATGGACTTGCAGTGGGCAATCAGGACCGCCGCGCCTCGGTCCTTATAGGACAGTGTAGGCATGAGGTAGTCCAGCTTCAGCATTACATCCCCGTCCAGCGGGATGATGGGGGTCATCCCCTCCCCCAGTGTTACCTGCTTCCAGGCGTCGTCCTCCAGCGGGAGGAATGCCCGATAGCGGAACAGACTCCAGGTGTCCCGGTCAATGAGGGACTCGTCGAACTTCGGCGCCTGAAAATCCAGCTTCCACAGGCCGCCGCAGCTGCAGGCCGCCTGTCTGGTGCGGGTGCTCTCCCGTTTTCCGCATTTGGAGCAGACAAATTCCATCACTTCCTCACCTCCGCAACCGCTTCGATTTCAACCAGACAGCCAAAGTGCAGGGACGCTGCCGGCACCACAATCCGCGCGGGCCGGTGCGGGCCGAAGTAATCGGCATATACCCGGTTGATCTGGTCCCAATGGGCAATATCCGTCACATAGACTCGGCACTGCACCACATCCTCACGGCCGCAGCCCGCCTCACGAAGCACCCGGTCCAGATTGGCCAGGGCCTGCTCCATATGGGCCTCCACACCCCCCTGGGGCAGCTCCCTGGTATCCGGGTCCAGGGACAGCTGTCCAGACACAAAAAGCAGCCCATTGGAAATTACGCCAGGGGAATAATGGCCGCCGTTCGGGGCCCTGTATTCCGGTTCCACCCGTTTCAAGGTTGGTTCGCCTCCCCCAAAATTGCAGTTTACACACGTTTCCCCTATGATATCATACTTCCTCCCACCCCACAAGAGGCGCGTTCCTACCCCTTTCCCAGGCGCTTCCGAAGGGCCCGGCAGAGCAGCCCCGCCCCGAGCCCCAGCAGCGCCGGGCAGATCCAGCCCAGCCCCAGAGAGAAGAACGGGAGAATCCGTTCCGCCGCCGCCACCAGCCTATCCAGCCGTAGGAAGGCCCGCGTCCCCGCCGGCAGGGCCTGAAACAGGTCGAAAATGGCCGCCGCCAGCGTAAATACCGTGACCAGGCGGTAGACCAGAGGATCGTTCCCCCAGAGCCTCCCAAAGAGCGCCAGGAGAATCAGCGTAATCGCCAGCGGGTAGAGAAACAGGAGCACCGGAAGGGAATAGGCAATAATGGCGTTCAGGCCCAAGTTGGCGATCAGGAGGGAGACCACGCAGAACAGCACCGCCCAAGCCCGGTATGATGGTCCGCCCGGAAACAGGGCCGCGAAGGCCTCTCCACAGCTGGTAATCAGGCCCACTGCCGTCTTGAGGCAGGCCAAAATCACAGCCGCGGCCAGAATCAGCATCCCGATCCGGCCGAAATAGTGCCCGGCGATTACCGCCAGGGTCTCTCCCCCGTTTGCAGCCAGTGGGTAGATGCCCCTGCTCTCCACCCCTGCCAGGGTGACCGCCAGATAGATCACCGCCATCAGCGTGCAGCTGAACACCCCCGCCCGCACCGTATTGCCGGCCACCGCTCCGGGCTCCGTAACACCCAGTGCGCGCACCACGTGAACCACCACGATGCCGAAGGCCAAACCGGCCAGCGCATCCATAGTGTGGTACCCCTCCAAAAAGCCCTTGAAGAAGGCTCCCGAGGCATAGGTGGCCTCCGGCACAATCGCGTTGATTTCCCCCATGGGCCGCACCAGAGCCGTTATCACCAGCACCCCAAGGGTCAGCAGGAAAACCGGGTTGAGTACCTTCCCCACCCAGGTGAGGATTTTACCCGGCCGCAGGGAAAAGAAGAGCACCAAGGCGAAAAAGACCAGCGTAAATATTCCTAAAAGGACGCGCAGGTCCGCCCACTCCGTCAGCATCGGCGCAATACCTACCTCAAAGGACACGGTGGCGCACCGCGGAATGGCAAAAAAGGGTCCGATCGTCAAATAGAGGGCACAGGTAAAGAAGGTTCCATACCGCTTTCCTACCCGGCTGCTCAGATCAGCCACGCCCTCGCTGCGGCTAATCCCCAGGGCCGCCACACCCAGAAGCGGGAGCCCCACGCCGGTGATCAGAAAGCCGGCCACTGCCTGCCACACATTGCGTCCGGCCATCTGTCCCATATGCACCGGGAAAATCAGATTCCCAGCCCCAAAGAACATGCCAAAAAGCATGCTGGTAATCGTAACCGTCTCTCTCCAAGTCAATCGCTTCTTCAACGCTCCGCTCCCCTCTTTTTCGCCCATGGTTCTTAATCAAGCGCTTGGACGACAAAGCCTCCTCATATTTCCCATCAAATTCAAAGGAGCTTGGCTGCACTGAAATATGAGGAGGCGGCTTCGGTCTTTTATTTTTCTAGTGATACCACAAACATGAAGCGTTTCGTGGTATATTGGCATCGTCCGCGGTTCCGCCCGCAGGGCGGGAGCGGATCGTGCCGGACAGTCGGTATAATAGCCGCTTTACGGCTATTATACCACGCAATGGAACTGTTTTCAACGCGCCGCGGAAAGCGGACGCTTTAATCCGCTTCAACGCAGAGCATCTTCCTCCAGACAATCAGATACATGGTAAGGTAGCAGGCGCTTGCGCTGATTACATGGGAAATGGTTTCTGCCAGAAACACTCCATTGACACCCAATCCGCCGACCCTGGGAAGGTGCAGGATCAAAAGCACCATAATCAAGATTTTACGAAATGTGGAGAAGAAAATCGCCTCCTTTGACCTTCCCAGGGCAACAAAGGGAAATTGTCCGGCAAATTGGAAGGACTCCATCACAAGGCAGAGGAAGAAAAGATGCATGCCCGGGATGCACGCCTCCAACAGTTCCGGCTCGCTGTTGAACAGCTGCATAAACGCGCCGGGAAACAGCATAACAGCCGCCCACGCCAGGATGGTAAAGCCCAGGCACACAAGTGTCATGATTCAGATTCCCTGCTTAACCCTCCCATAGGCCTTCGCACCATAATTATAGCCCCGCACCGGCTGTGAGTCGCTGGTCAGCCCCGTCAGAGGCGTATACACAATCTCCCGAATGGATGTGAGCACGGTCATCACGCCCACATGCAGATCTCCGCCATACCGGGCCAGGAAGGCGTTGGAAACGATCTGCACCACACTGGTTGAGAGATACATAACAAATCCGGAAAGCCCCAGGGCAAGGATGCGCTTCAGATATTTTACGGAAATGCTCATGGCCCGGAAACTCAGGCGGAGCAGCGCCCGTTTCCCTGTGAGGAATTTGAGCACCCACGCCGCAGATACCCCTTGGGAAAGGATGGTAGCAAGGGCGGCTCCGGTTACCCCCATGTCAAGTCCGCAAATAAAAACCGAATCCAGGATGATATTCAGGACCGCACCGATGAGCACGGTACACATCCCTGTCCTGCCAAAGCCCTGGGCGTTGATAAAGCTGTTCATGCCAAGGCTGATCATGACAAATACGGTGCTGGCCGGATAGACGGTCAGATAAGAAGCCGCATAGGGCAGCGTCTGGACGCTGGCCCCGAACAGCTGAAGCATGATGAACAAACACACAGAAAAACAGGAATATGTGCTGCAAATTGTGTTGCGGACCTTTCTCTGGTATGGGTTCAAAAAAACCTCCATGGACGACATCGCCAAGGCCGCCGGGTTGACGCGCCAAGGCCTGTACTTTCATTACCGCAGCAAGGATGAACTCCTGCGCGCTTGTGTGGAGAAGGCCCTTTTTGACGGTCATAGAGCGGTCCATCTTGCGTTGAGCGCCGCCCAGCTGCCGCTTGAAGAACGGCTTTACCGCGCATTGGGCACCTGGTTTAGCGGCTATGTGGGATTGTTTACCCCTGAGCTGATTTCTAACTGGGAATTCCACTGCAGCAGAGTCATGGGATAAGCGTTGGAGCAGAGCAATGCCCTATCCCGTCAAAAGCTAATGACAGTATGTTAGATGCCTCGGACTTGTATTCAAAGGCTGCGGCGGAAATTCTCTATATCTGCAGTCAAAAATGGAAACACACTTTCTTCAGCCATTCGGTGATTATTGCAATGAGTCCTCCTGGATATAGCGGAGGTATGGCGTTAGATATTCCGGTGTCACTGGATACAGTTCCCCGACGGGACAGGCCCGGAGTCTTGCAACGACGGCCTCTGCGTTCGGCTGGAAATAGGTCCGAAACTACTTGTTCATATACTCCACGCTTTCGGAAAGCAGATCGGCAGCCGTCTCATAGTGCAGATAGAATGTGGAGCGGTTGACAACCGCCGAGGAGGACATCCTATGAGCCAGTCCGCTGCCCGTGATGGCCGATTTCATCCGCCTTGCCAGCTTTGGGACAGCGGTCAACAAAAGGACAAGAGCGTACGCCGACATACCGTAGACCGGATATGCCGCCGCACTCTCCGTTCTGTCTGCCGCAAAGATGAAGACAAGCGCGGAGAATCGACCGGCGGGACAACAAATTGGATTCCCTTCAGCGGGCACAGCAGCGTTCCCAAAAGCACCCCTGCGCTCTTCATGGCTCAGCTCTCACTAATCTCTTTTGCCAGCTGTATGATGTCATGGGCATATTTCTGCTTGCCGTTTGCCAGCAGCTTTCTGTAGATCGGATAGTTGACACTTATACCAAACAGGCCGGCGATACCGATGATTACTCCAAGGACAAACCCAGCGGCAGTGTGGCTGCCGATGATATTCACGGAAAGGCACATCCTCACTCCCGCAATCAGCGAGGCAATCAGGCCGAAGGTGTAGGCGAATATCGTCGCCGGGAGTTTCGCCCTTGTGTCCAGCTTCCGGAGGGCCATTACCTTGGAAGTATCCTTCGGAGCATATTCATTGGCAAGCTGCTCGGCATAAATCTTATCTGTGTTCATGGCTTTCTGCCTCCTTCATTTGATGGTCTTATCCTACCAGAGGCAGAAGCGCTGCACAATAACACGAAGGGCCGGCTGTGTTGGGTTCAGCACATTTGCAATTTATAGTCCATCAGCCCTTTTTGTTCTCATTTTTATCAACAGTCTGCCCTGACTGCAAGAATGATCGTTTTGCAGAGGGAAATCCCCTTGGAAGTCCTGTAAAATCAAGCTTCCAAGGGGATTTCATGTCACTCCCACTCGATGGTCGCAGGGGGCTTGGAGGTGATATCATACACGATTCGGTTAATTCCACTGACTTCATTGACAATACGAGTAGAGATTTTATCCAGCACCTCATACGGGATCCGTGCCCAGTCGGCGGTCATGAAGTCGGAGGTGGTCACCGCCCGAAGGGCCAGGGTATAGTCATAGGTCCGGCCGTCGCCCATGACACCAACAGAGCGGGTGTTGGTGAGCACCGCGAAGTACTGGTTGATGTTCTGATCCTCCCCTGCAGCCGCGATCTCCTGGCGGTAGATGGCATCGGCCTCCCGCAGGGTATCCAGCTTCTCTTTGGTCAGGTCGCCAATCACGCGGATGGCAAGCCCGGGGCCCGGAAACGGCTGGCGCATAACCAGGTACTCCGGCAGGCCCAGCTCCCGGCCCAACTGGCGCACCTCATCCTTAAACAGCAGCCGCAGCGGTTCAATGATCTCTTTGAAGTCCACATAGTCCGGCAGGCCGCCCACATTGTGGTGGCTTTTGATGACAGCGGCGTCCCCGGCGCCCGATTCGATCACATCGGGATAAATCGTACCCTGCGCCAGGAAGTCCACCCTGCCGATCTTTTTGGCCTCTTCCTCAAAGACCCGGATAAACTCCTCCCCAATGATCTTGCGTTTATGCTCCGGCTCCGACACACCGGCCAGCTTCAGCAAAAAACGAGTTTCGGCATCCACCCGGATAAAATTCAGGTCCCACTTGGCAAAAGCAGCCTCTACCTCATCCCCTTCGTCCTTGCGCATAAGGCCGTGATCTACGAAGACGCAGGTCAGCTGTTTCCCAATGGCTTCTGCCAGCAGAGCGGCGCACACGGAGGAGTCCACGCCGCCGGAGAGGGCCAGCAACACCTTCCCGTCCCCCACCCTTTCCCGGATAGCGGTCACGGCGTTCCTGAGGTAATCCCCCATGCTCCAGTCTCCCGCAGCGCCGCACACCTCATAGAGGAAATTGCGGATCATCCGGATCCCGTTCTCTGTGTGGTTGACCTCCGGATGGTACTGCACGCCGTAGAAGCCCCGCGCCTCATCGGCGATGGCCACATTTGGGCAGGCGTCGGAATGGGCCACCAGAGCAAAGCCCTCGGGAACCTTCGCCATGTAGTCCCCGTGGCTCATCCAGGATACGCCGCAGCTGGGCAGGTTCTGAAACAGCCGACAGGACGGGTCATAATAGGTGACTGTTTTGCCGTATTCCCGGGCGGAGTCGTCCTGGGCGGCGGTAACCTGTCCGCCCAGAGTGTGGGCCATGAGCTGGCAGCCGTAGCAGATACCCAGCACCGGCACACCCCAGGTAAAAATGGCCGGATCCACATGGGGGGCATTCTTCTCGTAGACTGAATTGGGGCCGCCGGTGAAGATAATGCCGATGGGGTTCATGGCCTTCAGCTCTTCCAGGGGCGTGGTGTATGGCTTGACCTCGCAGTACACGCCGCACTCACGCACACGGCGGGCGATGAGCTGATTATACTGCCCTCCGAAATCCAGGACAATCACGGTTTGATGGGACATGGGACATCCTCTCTTTTCACATGGATTATTTTACTTCTGCGCCGCCCCATTCAACCGCTGTAAAGCCAATCCGCTCCACAGCGGTCAACGTCTGAGCAGGAATCTCTACCGGCCGGTCCAGCCCCTTCCAGGCCATAAAGACCCGGATCAGGGTATCCGGCGCGGGGTCGATGGTCAGGGCGGCGCTGTTGGTATAAGCTGTGCTTTGGAAGGAAATCAGATTATAGGCATTGCCCTCCATCCGGGGCAGCCAGTAGATGATGAATTCGTCGGCCTCCCGATCGGTCAAACCCAGTCTGGCCAGGGCATCCTCCAGGAAATCGGCGGTATCCTGCCCTGACACACAGAATCCGGTGGAAAAATCGTACTCCGCGTCTGTCACGCCCTCCCAGAACAGGCAGTAGTACTCCCGCCCGGTGGCCGGATCCGTCAAAGTGCCGTCCGGAGCGGCCAGCACGCTCCACCCGTCCCCGTACTCCGGGTAGGTGGAGGTAAGCTGCCCGTCAAAGTCCATGGCCGCCTCCACCATCATCCTCTGCTCCGGATAGAGGTAGATCACGGGCTTGGCACTGGTACTACCACCGCCGCAGGCAGACAACGCAAGCACCAACAGCACGGCAATCATCAGACCTGGGAATCGCTTTTTCATGAGACATCCCTCCTGTTTGATCTACGGATACAGACGAGAATGAAATGAAACGGTTCCCAAATGCTCAGATTTTCGTGATGTCGATGGGGCACAGGTCGGCGCTGCGGCCCTGGGTGCGGACGGTGAGCATGGCCCGCGCCGTGTCCACAGCGGTGACGCAGGCCACGGAGTGCTCCACCGTGGAGCGGCGGATTTTGAAGCCGTCCGTGTCGTGCTTGCGGCCCCGCGTGGGCGTGTTGATGACCAGATCCACCGAGCCGGAGGAGATCATATCCAGGATGTTGGGGTGGGCCTCGGACACACGGGCCACCTTGCGGGCGGGTACGCCGGCGGCCACAAGGGCGTCGCAGGTACCGCTGGTGGCCAGGATCTCGATCTCCATGTCGGCAAAGCCCCGGGCGATGCCGGTAATCTCTCCCTTATCCTCGTCCTTCACGGTGATGATGATGCGCCCCCCCTTCTTGGGGGCCTTCATATTGGCACCCTTAAAGGCCTTGAGCAGGGCCTGGGGAAAGGACTCGGCCAGGCCCAGGCACTCGCCGGTGGACTTCATCTCGGGACCCAGGCCGGTGTCCACGTCAGTGAGCTTCTCAAAGGAGAACACCGGCATCTTCACCGCGTAGTACTTGGCCTCGGGATAGATGCCCGTTCCATAGCCCAGATCCTTCAGCTTGGCCCCCAGCATCACCTTGGTGGCCAGGTCAATGATAGGCACGCCGGTGACCTTGGAGATATAAGGGATGGTGCGGGAGGATCGGGGATTGACCTCAATGACATAGACCCCGTCGTTGTAGATGATGAACTGGATGTTCACCAGACCGATGACTCCCAGCGCCTTGGCCAGGTCGCGGGTGTACTGGAGAATGATCTGCTTGTGCTTGTCCTCAATGTGGAGGGGCGGATAGACGGAGATGGAGTCGCCCGAGTGGATGCCCGCGCGCTCCAGGTGCTCCATGATACCGGGGATGAGGATGTCCTCCCCGTCGAACACGCCGTCCACCTCCACCTCGCGGCCCATCAGGTATTTGTCCACCAGGATGGGGTGCTCCTGGGTCTGGAGGTTGATGATGTGCATGAACTCGGTGATGTTGCGGTCGTTGTAGGCGATCTCCATCCCCTGGCCGCCCAGCACGTAGGAGGGGCGCACCAGCACCGGGTAGCCGATCTCATGGGCGGCGTCCAGGGCCTCCTCCGTGGTAAAGACCGTCTTGCCCGCGGCTCTTGGAATGCCGCAGTCGTTCAGAATTTCGTCAAAGCGCTCCCGGTCCTCGGCGGCATCCACCCCGTCAGCCGGTGTGCCCAGGATGGGCACACCCATGTCGGTGAGGGCCTGGGCCAGCTTGATGGCGGTCTGGCCACCGAACTGCACCACCGCGCCCCAAGGCTTCTCCAACTCCACCACAGCCTCCACGTCCTCGGCGGTCAGCGGCTCAAAATAGAGCTTATCCGCCACGTCGAAGTCGGTGGAAACCGTCTCCGGGTTGTTGTTGATGATGATGGTCTCACAGCCCAGGCGCCTGAGGGCCCAGACCGAGTGGACCGAGCAGTAGTCGAACTCGATGCCCTGGCCGATGCGGATGGGGCCAGAGCCCAGCACCAGCACCTTCCGCTTTTCCGTGGAAGGTGCGCTGTCCACCCGGTGCGGCCCGGCGGTATTGGCGGCCAGGTAGGGCGCCTCCGGAATGCCGGGGGCCACCTCCCCCACCTGCGGCAGCTCCAGAGGCGCGGCGGCCTCGTTCTCCTGGTCGTAGGTGGAGTAGTAATAGGGGGTCTGCGCCTCAAACTCGGCGGCGCAGGTGTCCACCATCTTGAAGGCCGGGCGGATGCCGAGGGACTCCCGCAGAGCCTTGATCTCCTTCTGCTCCCGGCCGGAGAGGGCGGCGATCCACGCATCGGAGAAGCCCATCTCCTTGGCCCGGCGCAGGGTGTCACCGTCCAGGCGGCCATGATCCAGGGCGTCCTCCATATCCACGATGTTCTGGAAGCGGTCAAGGAACCACAGGTCGTACTTGGTGATCTTGTTGATCTTCTCCGGCGAGAAGCCCCGGCGCAGGGCCTCGGCCACCACGAAGAGCCGCTGGTCGTCGATGTTCACCAGGCGGTCCTCGATCTCCTCGGTATACAGCTCGTCCAGGCCGGGCAGGCGAAGGGACTTCACGGGCAGTTCCAGGGAGCGGATGGCCTTCATCAGCGCCCCCTCGAAGGAGTTGCCGATGGCCATGACCTCGCCGGTGGCCTTCATCTGGGTGCCCAGGGTGCGGCTGGCGGTAGTGAACTTGTCAAAGGGCAGGCGGGGAATCTTGAGCACGCAGTAATCCAGAGTTGGCTCAAAGCAGGCGGTGGTCTTGCCGGTCACCGCATTGGGGATCTCGTCCAGGGTATAGCCCAGGGCGATCTTGGCCGCCACCTTGGCGATGGGGTAGCCGGTGGCCTTAGAGGCCAGGGCGGAGGAGCGGCTCACCCGGGGGTTGACCTCAATGACCGCGTACTCAAAGGAGTCCGGGTTGAGGGCCAGCTGCACATTGCAGCCGCCCTCGATCTCCAAGGCGGAGATGATATTCAGGGACGCGGAGCGGAGCATCTGGAATTCCCGGTTGGCCAAGGTCTGGGTGGGGGCCACCACAATGGAGTCGCCGGTGTGGACGCCCACCGGGTCGATGTTCTCCATGGAGCAGATCTGGATGACGTTACCAGCGGAGTCCCGCATGACCTCGAATTCGATCTCCTTCCAGCCGGAGATACACCGCTCGATGAGCACCTGACCCACGCGGGACAGGTGGATGCCCCGGTCGGCGATCTCCCGGAGGGAGGGCTCGTCATAGGCGATGCCGCCGCCGGTGCCGCCCAAAGTATAGGCGGGGCGGACAATGACCGGATAGCCGATACGCCCGGCGAATTCCACCGCGGCCTCTACGCTCTCCACCACGTCGGAGGTAACGCAGGGCTGGCCGATGGCTTCCATGGCGTCCTTGAAGCCCTGGCGGTCCTCCGCCTTGCGGATGGACTCCGGTGAGGTGCCCAGCAGGCGCACGCCGTACTGTTCCAGGATGCCCTGCTCATACAGGTTCATGGCCAGGTTCAGGCCGGTCTGCCCCCCCAGAGTGGGCAGAATGGAGTCGGGGCGTTCCATCTGGATGACCTGCTCTACCGAGGCGATGTTCAGCGGCTCAATATACACATGGTCGGCGATATCCTTGTCTGTCATAATGGTGGCCGGGTTGGAGTTGACCAGTACCACCTCCACGCCCTCTTCCTTCAGGGCGCGGCAGGCCTGGGTGCCCGCGTAGTCAAATTCGGCCGCCTGACCGATGACAATAGGGCCGGAACCCAGCACCAGCACCTTCTTGATGTTTGGATTCTTAGGCATGCTTACGGCCTCCCTTCATATTCTCCACAAAGCGGTCGAAGAGGTATTCCGTATCCATGGGGCCGGGGCTGGCCTCCGGGTGGAACTGGACGGTAAAGCAGTTGGGACGCCTGTATTTCAGGCCCTCCACACTGCCCTCGTTGACATTCACATGGGAGATCTCCGCCACCGCCGGGTCCACGCTCTCCCGGGTGACCACATAGCCGTGGTTCTGGCTGGTGATAAAGGCCCGCCCGGCGGCAATGTCCTTCACCGGGTGATTCGCCCCCCGGTGACCAAAGCGCATCTTCCGGGTCTGCGCGCCGGTCGCCAGGGCCATGAGCTGATGCCCCAGGCAGACGGCGAAGATGGGGATATCGCTGTCATAGAGCTTCTTGATCTGGGCGATGATCCCCACATTATCCGCCGGGTCCCCGGGGCCGTTGGAGAGCATCACGCCGTCAAAGCCCCCCTCCAGCACGGTCTGGGCCGGGGTATGGGCTGGATAGACCGTCACCTGGCAGCCCCGCTTCTGGAGACAGCGGATCATGTTCTCCTTCACGCCGAAATCGTAGAGGGCCACCCGCAGCTTCTGCCCGCCCAGGGCCGGATAGACCTGCGCCTCCCGCCGGGTGACCGCCTCCACTGTGTCCTGCACCCGGTAGGCCTGGATTTTTTCCAGGCACTCCGGGACAGAAAAATGCTCCGCACAGGTAATCATACCGTTCATGGTACCCTGACTGCGGAGAATCCGTGTAATCGCCCGGGTATCCACATCTTCGATCCCGGTGATATTGTACTGTTTCAAATAGGCGTCCAGCTCGCCCTCACAGCGGAAATTGCTGCCTCTCTGGGAGAGATGCCGCACCACAAAAGCCTCTGCCCAGGGGCGGCAGGACTCGTTATCCTCCTGATTCACGCCATAATTGCCGATCAGCGGATAGCTCATCACAATTCCCTGTCCGGCATAAGAGGGATCGGTTAAAATCTCCTGATAGCCCGTCATGGAGGTATTAAACACCATCTCGCACACACGGTCGGCTGTAGAACCGATGCTCCGCCCGGAAAAGACACTGCCGTTGGCTAAAATCAGCGTTGCCTTCATTCTGGTATCCCGCCTTTCCTTTCCCATATTGATCTGCTTCATTTTATCTCAAAACCGCTTTTCTGACAACAAAATTTTTCCCTATTTTTGTGAAGGGCATGAAAACAGTCATTTTGGACAAACAGCAGGGGCGCACCGCCTCCTTTCACAGGCAATGCGCCCCAAGCGGCTCCACAGGCAGAGCAGTCTTTTTACTGCCCGATCCGCACACTCCATCTCAGCACAAAGGCCGAATGGACAATGACAAATACAGAGCCCGCGTTACGGACCAGCACGCCTGTCACCGGGTCCACAACCCCCGCCATGGCCAGAAGAATTGCGGCAAAATTCAGCGCCATGAAGATGGCCAGGAGCCCCACAGGCCGCCAATCCACTGCCAGATAGGTAATAGTGCAGCCCGCGCGCAGATAAGGCTCCTTCTGCTCCCATTCACTCCAGGCAATCCCCAGCTTCTCCAGCAGCGCACGATTAGCCGCCACCACCGGGTAGGCGATATTCTCTCCGCCTCCACCCCAATCCAGAAATACCTGCAGTTTTCGCATTTCCCCTCCCAATACCCATAGGGGTATACTTTGTCAAGCTGCGGAGCACGTTCAGGTTCCCTGCACCGGAATAATTGTCCGCCCCGCGCGCCACACTAAAACAACCTATGACAGTTCTGGAGGTTGTTTTATGGTCATCGCATTTGTGCGCACGATTATCCTCTATCTGTTCATCATCGCCGGCATCCGGCTGATGGGCAAGCGTCAGGTGGGCGAGCTGGAGCCGTCTGAACTGGTCCTCGCCCTGCTGATTGCCGACCTAGCCGCCGTACCCATGCAGGATTTCGGTATCCCGCTGCTTACCGGTATTATTCCGATCTTTACGCTTTTGTGTATCACCATGATTTTATCCGTACTCACCATGAAAAGCGTCAAATTCCGGGCCATCGTCTGCGGACGCCCTTCCATTATTGTGGAAAACGGAAAACTCTGCCAGCAAGAGATGAAGAAGAACCGCTTTACGGTGGATGAGCTGATGGAAGAGTTGAGGATGAAGGGTATTACCGATATTTCCACCATCAAGTATGCCATTTTGGAGACCAACGGCCAGATTTCCGTACTGCCCTACACCAACCAGCTGCCCGTCACCGCTGAACAGATGAACGTCACACCGGAGGATGTCGGATTGCCCCTTGTCATCATCAATGACGGCCGGGTACTGGAGCATAACCTGCGCACCCGGGGCTTTGACCGCAATTGGCTGGAGAAGCAGCTTGCCCAGCGCAAAATCAGGCACAGCAAAGATGTCTTTCTGCTCACGGTGGATGAGCAGAACCGGGTCTACTTTGTGGCAAAGGAGAACGCGAAATGAAACGCCTCTGGATTGCGGCTGCACTTTTGGTGGCCATATTCTGCGCTATGCTTTACAACACCCATTTTTTATGCCGCTTTTCCGGCGAGCTCGCACAGGCGCTGGAACAGGCAGAAGCCTATGCAGAGCAGGGCGATTGGCGCCGTGCGGAGTCCATGACCCGCCAGGCTTATGATCTCTGGCAGAGTCGAGACAGCTATCTACACATCACACTGCGCCATGCGGATACGGACCTAATCTATTCCGGGTTTCGGGAGGTTTTGGAATTTATTACCTGTCAGGAGGCCGGTGAGTATTCGGCCGCCAACGCCAAGCTGCTGACCGAAATTGAATTGCTCTATGAAGCAGAACAGCTCACGCTGAAAAACGTGCTGTGAGGCCGCACCCTGCACGGCGCAGAAACTCCTCAGTCCAAAAAGGGCTGAGGTGTTTCTGCGTTTCAATATTATACTCGTCCGGTCACCGCGCGGTTGATGGCTGAAAGAATTCCCTTCAGCGGGGCCAGGTTGATATTATGGGAAACCCCGACCCCAAAGACATCCTTTCCTGCCTTATCCCGCAGCTGAATATAGGCCACCGCCATAGAGTCGGAACCGTCGGAGACGGCGTGTTCCTTATAGTCCACAAAGGTAAAGCGGTCCATCTTCTGGCCGTGAATGGCGTTAAAGAAGGCGTCAATCGGGCCGTTGCCGCTGCCCTGCACCTGGAACACCGTGTCCTGATGGCGGAGGGTGCCGGCAAAGGTCACGTGGGAGTGGCCGGATTCGTCGGTAAACTCGGCAAAGGAGTGGCGCACCAGCTCATAGGGGACGGTAACGTCCATATACTCCGCCTTGAAGAGCTCAAAGACCCGCTCCGGCTTGAGCTCCTTGCCCACCCGGTCGGTCTCCACCTGGACGATGTGCCCGAACTCCGGGTGCATCACCTTGGGCAGGTCGAAGCCGAAATGATGCTGCATGACAAAGGCCGCGCCGCCCTTGCCGGACTGGCTGTTGATGCGGATGATGGGCTCATACTGGCGGCCCACATCCGCCGGGTCGATGGGCAGATAGGGCACCTCCCAGTATTCTGTGCCGCTCTCCTGCATATAGTGGGTGCCCTTGTTGATGGCATCCTGGTGAGAGCCGGAGAACGCGGTGAACACCAGCTCGCCCACATAGGGCTGCCGCTCCCCGATCTTCATCTTCGTGACCTGCTCGTACACATCGCGGATGCGGTTGATATCCGAGAAGTCCAAGCGCGGGTCTACCCCCTGGGTATACAGGTTGAGGGCCAGGGTCACCATGTCCACATTGCCGGTGCGCTCCCCGTTGCCGAAGAGGGTGGCCTCCACCCGTTCCGCCCCGGCCAGCTGACCCAGCTCAGCGGTGGCCACACCCTCCCCCCGGTCGTTGTGGGGGTGCAGGGAGATGATGGCGCACGCCCGGGAAGGTAGCTTTCGAATGAAGTACTCGATCTCGTCGGCAAAGTAATTGGGCATGCAGTTCTCCACCGTGGTGGGCAGGTTGAGGATGATCTTATGCTCCGGCGTGGCGCCCAGGGTCTCGATCACCGCCTGGCAGATCTCCACCGCTGCGTCCATCTCCGTGCCCATAAAGGACTCGGGAGAGTACTGGTAGCGCAGGTCCACGCCGGAGGCTACCACCGGCTCGGACAGCTCCCGGATCAGCTTGGCCGCGTCCACGGCGATCTGCTTCACCCCCGCCACGTCGGTGTGGAACACCACCTTGCGCTGGAGCGTGGAGGTGGAGTTGTAGAAGTGGAAGATCACGTGCTTGGCACCCTGAATGGCCTCGAAGGTCTTTTTGATCAGATGCTCCCGCGCCTGAACCAGGACCTGGATGGTCACATCATCCGGGATATGGCCGCCGTCAATGAGAGTGCGGATAAATTCATATTCCGTCTCCGAGGCGGAGGGAAATCCAACCTCGATCTCCTTCACGCCGATGTCCACCAGGGTGTGGAATAACTTCAGCTTTTCCTCCACATTCATCGGGTCGATGAGGGCCTGATTGCCGTCCCGCAGGTCCACCGAGCACCAGATGGGGGCCGCAGTGAGCCGCTTCTCCGGCCAGGTGCGGTCCGGAAGGGCAATCGGCTCAAAGGGGATGTACTTCTGATATGCCTGTTTCATGGGGATTCCTCCTGTCGATATGGGCCGGGGAATACAAAAACACCCCTGACCCGAACTGGTCAGGGGCGTTTGATGACGCGGTACCACCCTGATTCGGCCGCCGGTTTCCCGTACAGCCCTCACTGGCCTCCAACAAGGCCTCGGCCGATAACGCGGCCAGACGGCCCGCCCTACAAAAATTTCAGGCAGGCAGCTCCGGGATCAGTATGCATACGGGATCCACGCGCCGGTTCGCACCAACCACCGGTTCTCTGAGCGGGCATATCCGTATCTTCTTCCCATCATCGCGGTTTTGGGGATAACTTTTTCTTATCATAGCGAAAATCAGACTGCCTGTCAAGGGCTGGAAGTCATAAAATTTTTTCGCCCCGCGGCCGTCCCCTACGGCTTGCAGTTGCCGCAGGGGCGGTACCCCTCCGCCTCCGCCTCTTCCCGGCTGTCAAAGTAAACACGGTTGCGCTCGTCCGGCAGCCCAGAGCAGGTGTCCAGGTGAAACACCTGGGATCGCAGGTTGCCGATATAGGTCTCCCTCCCGCTCTCCTCTCTTCGGCCGGGAATGGGCGCGCCGGCACGCTGGGTGGTAAAGGAGACCTGTACACCGTCGCTCACCGCTGTCACTGTGCCCAAGAGATCTGTGCGGTAGACCTCCGACCCGGCGTCGGACAGACGGCTGAGCACCGCCTCCGAAGGGTGCCCATAGGAATTGCCCTCTCCCACCGAGATGACCGCATACCGGGGCATCACCTCCCACAGGAAGGGGTAACTGCTGGAGGTGTCGCTGCCGTGATGCCCCACCTTGAGCACCGTGGCCGACAGCGCGCAGCCGTCCGCCATCAGATCGGCCTCGGCCTCGCGCTCCATGTCTCCAGTGAACAGAAAGGAGGTCTCCCCGTAGTCCACCCGCAGGACGAGGGAGGTGTTGTTGGTCTGCTCATAGTCCCGCCGCGGCCCCAGCACCGTGACCTGCGCCGTCCCCAGAAAAAAGCTCGTGTCCGGCTGCGGCTGTTCCGAAGAGAGCCCCTGGGTCTGGGTATATTTGAGAAAATCCTGGAACGCCTTGGAATCATAGTCGCTGACAGGGGAAAACACCTGACAGACTGTAAAGGCATTCAAAGGGCCGGACAGCCCGCCCACATGGTCCTCATGGGCGTGGGTGCACACCAGGTAGTCCAGCTGCTCCACCCCCTGCCGCTCTAGGTAGGACACCACCAGACTGCTGTCGTCCACATTGCCCCCGTCAATGAGCATAGACTGCCCGCCGCACAGGAGCAGGGCGGAATCCGCCTGTCCTACGTCGATGTAATGTACCTCCAGCGCCCCCGCTCCGCCGGAGACCGTTTCCTGTTCCTCCGGACGCGCCGGTCCAACCTCCCCGCAGCCGCCTAGGGACAACAGCAGGGACAGAGCCAGCAGAAGGGAACAAATTCTCTCTTTCATAAAAAACCTCGTGTTTTAAAGAAGTTTCCATAATTACATAACTAGGATACCACAAATCACAACGGATGTGGTATACTGAAAACCGGACTTTTGAAAAAGCGAGGGATAAGCATGCTGCTGTCCGCGGAACAAGTGAGCAAGACCTATGGGGATCGCACTGTGTTGGATCAGGTATCCTTTTATCTGGAGCCGGGAGACAAGGTCGGGGTCATCGGCCTCAACGGCACGGGCAAATCCACGCTGCTGCGCCTGTTGGCCGGAGCGGAGGAGCCGGACGAGGGCCGGGTGAGCCGGGACCCCAATGTGCGCCTGGAGTACCTGCCCCAGAACCCCTCCTATGAGCCGGAGGAGAGCGTGCTAGAGCATGTGCTGCGCGGACTCTCCTCCGAAGCCAGGGAGCTGGCGGAGTACGAGGCCAAAACGGTGCTCACCCGTCTGGGGATGACCGGCTTTGACCGCAGGATGGGCGGCCTCTCCGGTGGGGAGCGCCGGCGGACCGCTCTGGCCGCTGCCCTCTCCCGCCCCTGCGATGTGCTGATCCTGGACGAGCCCACCAACCATCTGGACAGCGACATGGTGGAGTGGCTGGAAGAGTACCTGCGCGCCTGGAAGGGGGCGCTGCTTATGGTGACCCACGACCGCTATTTTCTGGAGCGGGTCACCCAAAAACTGGCCGAAGTAGAACAGGGAAAACTCTACCTCCATCCGGGCAATTACGACGACTATCTGGAGCGCAAAGCTCTGCGGGAGGAGAGCCAGAGGGCCTCAGAGCGCAAACGGCAGTCCATTCTGCGGCGGGAGTACCAGTGGGTGCTCCAGGGCCCCACGGCCCGGGGCACGAAAAGCCGGGAACGGCTGGAGCGCTACGAAGCCCTCAGAGCCCAATCCGCTCCGGAAGAGCGTGCTTCCCTTGAGCTGTCCGCCCGGGCCAGCCGGCTGGGCAAAAAGACCATCGCACTTCACGGGGTATGCAAATCCTTTGGTGGGAAAAGCGTCCTGCGGGATTTCGGCTGCACCCTGCTGCGGGATGACCGCATCGGCATTGTGGGCCCCAACGGCAGCGGCAAGTCCACCCTGCTCAATCTGATCGCCGGGCGTCTGACCCCGGACAGCGGAGCGATTGAGATCGGCGAGACCGTGCGCATCGGCTACTTCTCTCAGGAAAATCCGCCCATTGATGAATCTGTGCGGGTCATTGACTATGTGAAGGAAATCGGCAACCGGATCGAGACACCGGCGGGTATGCTCACGGCGTCCCAGCTGCTGGAGCAGTTTCTCTTCCCCGATCAGGTGCAGTGGAGCCCGGTCTATAAGCTCTCCGGCGGGGAGCGGCGGCGGCTCTTTCTGTTGGCTGTACTGGCCGCCGCGCCCAATGTGCTGCTGCTGGACGAGCCCACCAATGACCTGGACCTGCAAACCCTCTCGATTTTAGAAGATTACCTCTCGTGCTTCCCCGGCGCCGTGCTCGCCGTCTCCCACGACCGATTCTTTCTGGACCGGGTGTGCCGCCGGGTCTTTGCGGTGGAGGGCAACGGCGTGGTACGCGCCTACCCCGGGGGTTACAGCGAATACTGGGATGCCCGTCGATCCGCTGAAAAGGCTAAGACGTCTAAACCGAGCCCGGAGAAAAAGAGCGAACGGTCGGCCGGGCCCAAACGGCTGAGGTTTTCCTTCCAGGAGCAGCGGGATTTTGAGCGCATCGATGCCGAAATTGCCGCTCTGGAGGAACATCTGTCCCAGGTGCGCCGCGAGCAGGAAGAAAAGTCCAGTGATTATATCGCCCTCCAGGTGCTCCAAGAGCAGCAGGAGCAGCTGGAGGCCAAATTGGAGGAAAAAATGGAACGTTGGATGTACTTAACCGATCTGGCAGAACAGATGGAGCGGCAGAAGAATGGAGGTCCGCAGTGACTGGGGCCCGTCGGACCACTGCCGCCCTTGTTCTGGCGGCTTTCATTTCCCTGCTGTGCGTTTCCGCCAGCGGGGCGGAGCAGACCCGCAGGATCCCCTTCCGGGCCGTATGGGTGCCTACGGTATACAATCTGGATTATCCCAGCCGCGCCACTACCGACCCTGAGGCGCTCAAGCGCGAGGCGGATGAGATTCTCCAAAAATGCGTCCAGATGGGCATGACCGCGGTGATCCTTCAGGTGCGCCCCTCCTGCGACGCGCTGTATCCCTCAAAGCTCTTTCCCTGGAGCCGCTATCTCACCGGCACGGCGGGAACTGCTCCCTCCGGCGGCTTCGACCCGCTGGACTACTGGGTGACGCAGGCCCACCGGCTGGGGCTGGAGCTCCACGCCTGGCTCAACCCCTTCCGCGTGACCACCTCGGAGTATGACCGCCTGCCTGCGGACAGCCCGGCGGCACAGCATCCGGACTGGGTGGTCAAGTATAACGGAGGTTCCTATCTGAATCCCGGCCTGCCTGAGGTACGGGAGCTGGTGGTCCAGGGCGCGGAGGAGCTGCTGCGCAGCTATCCCCTGGACGGGATCCATCTGGACGACTACTTTTATCCGGGCAGCGATTTTGACGATGCTGAAGCCTATGCGGCCTACGGCGGCGGCTTCCGAACTATCGGGGACTGGAGACGCAATAATATCAATCTTTTAATTCAATCCCTGGACCGCCGCCTACACGCCATTGACCCGGAGCTCTCCTTTGGGGTCAGCCCTTCCGGTGTTTGGGCAGATCGAAGCAGCCAGCCCGAGGGGTCGCCTACCACGGGCGGCTATGAGAGCTATTACGCCGCCTACGCCGACAGCCGCAAATGGGTCAAAGAGGGTTGGGTGGACTACATCTGTCCGCAAATTTACTGGTACATAGGCCACCCCAGTATGGACTATGCGGCCATCGCGCGCTGGTGGGCGGACACGGTAAAGGGGACGGATGTGGCCCTCTATATCGGCATGGCGGACTATCAGGCCGGAAAGAGCGACCCTTCCGATCCCTGGTACGGCACCAAGGCAATCCGGGGCCAGCTCGACCTGAATCGCACCCTGCCGCAAGTAGCCGGCGAGGTTCATTTCCGCTACTCCTACCTTGTCAAGTCCCAGGAGCTGTTTACCCTGTACCGCAGGACCTACCTGTCTGAGGAATCCAGGCCCAGCCTAGCCGGCAAGCAGGCCTATGTGGAGGGTTCCGGCGGGCTGTTCCGGCCGGAGGCGCCCCTCAGCCGTGGGGAGGCCGCGGCCCTTCTGGCCAGGCTGAGCACAGATGCGTCCGGCAGGCCCATATACACCGGGACCGAGGCCGCCCCCTTCTTCCCGGATGTCCCGGCCGCCGCCTGGTATGCACCTTACATTTCCTTTGTCACCCGCTGGGGTATTGCCAACGGCTATCTGGACGGAACTTTTCGGCCGGAGGCCTCTATCAGCCGGTCGGAGCTGCTGAAGCTGCTCTGCGCCTATTTTGACCCAGAGTCCGTCTCTGCCGCTCCCTTTTCTGACATTCCTCAGGGACACTGGGCGGCAGAAATCATTGCCTGGGCAGCGGAACAGGGATGGATTTCCGGATATCCGGACGGCACCTTCCGTCCGGAGCAAACAGTCTCTCGGGCTGAGGCAGTGAAAATGATTAACCGCGCTCTGGGTCGGGCGGACGCTATGGGGACGCAGTCCCCATTCCCCGATGTCCCGCTCTCTCACTGGGCCTGTGGGGCCATCCGGGCTGCGACCAGCCCTTCCTGAAAGTTGGGGTTTTTATGTATACTTTTCCTCCTGCCGGTCACACTAAGGCCGGTGAAAGCGAGGTGAGCTCCATGTCCAATGAGAATAACAACCGCAAAAATGCCCAGAATCAGGCCCAGAACCAGAAAAAGGGCGAATCCGCTCAGAACAAAAAGCGGGAGCAGGCACAGAATAAGAGTGAGCGTCAACAGCAGTTCTAACGCCGTAAAGGGGGACGGGAGTGATTTCCCGTCCCCCTTTACGGTCCTCCGCAGACGGAAAATTTAGCGATCTAATGGTTTACGGTTGTGGTTTCCTGTGGTACAATGTCTTTAAAATAATCGCCGATTCCCAGGCAGGGGGCTTGCATTTGTCTGAAAGGAGTCATAGATGTATGGCAAAGACGGAGCGGAATCTCGCGCTGTATGAGACCATTCTAAAGCTGAAGGACGCGGAGGAGTGCTGCCGCTTTTTCGAAGACCTGTGCACTCCGGTAGAACTGCGCGCCATGGAGCAGCGCTTTGACGTTGCGGTCTACCTTCAGCAGGGAAAGGTCTACCTGGATATCTTGGAAAAGACGGGAGCCAGCAGCGCGACCATCAGCCGCGTCCGCCGCTCTACGCTGGACAATGGGGCGGGCGGCGTCATGCGGGACGTCATTCTCCGGTCCGGTCTGGGCGCCGGCGGGCCGCAGCCCTCCGGAAAATAGCCGAAACCGCAGGGCCGCATAGGGATTTTCCCTATGCGGCCCTGCTTCACTTTATTCGTCCAGCAGTCTCCGGGCATTTTCCCCCAGAATCGCTGTGCGCACTTCTTCCGTCATCGGCAGCCCACGCAGCCAAGCCAAATCAGCCGCCGGACTGCCCCAGGGGCTGTCGGAGCCAAACAGGATGCGTCCGGCCCCAAATTGCTCCGCCATGCGCAGAAACCGAGTCTGGTCCAGCAATTCCAGCGGTACCTTGGGCGGAACATCCGGATTCAGCGGCGTAAGCCGCCCTAAGGAGAACGAAGTATCCAGATAGGCCGCTGTATCCGCCAGCAGTTCCTCAGCCTCCTCCCAGCAGCGCCAGCCCCCCATATGGGCCAGCACCAGTCTGACCGGCCCCACTTGGCGCAGCGCATTGCGCGCCATTTGCGGAGTGCAGCGTGCCAAGCCAGGCATTCCGACATCCATACCGGTGTGTGTAACCGCCACCAGGCCAAGTGCGCCGGCCCGCTCCAGAATACGCAGGTAGCGGGGGTCGTCCAGGTCCGTATCCTGAAAGGCCGGATGCAGCTTGACTCCCTTCAGTCCCAGGGCCGCGATCCGATCCAGTTCCTGCTTCCAATCGGAAAAATCCGGGTGAATGCACCCAAAGGAGAAGAGCCCCTCCCCCGCCTGATTGAGCCGGGCGGCAGAGTCATTGATGTGAGGGACCTGCTGAGGAGTCGTCGCCACCGGCAGGACAACCGTCAGGTCGACTCCGGCCGCCCGCATGGAGGCGCGCAGGCCGGCCGCCGTTCCGTCCGAAAAGGCCTGAAGGTGATTTAAGGCTGTCAATTTTTGAATCGCTCTGTCTGCAATCTCATCCGGAAAGAGATGCGCGTGAAAATCAATGACCACTTCCAATCGCCTCGCTTAAAAAGAACGCTGTGGGTACCCTTCTCCGGATACGCCACAGCGTTTTTACGCAGGAAGCCAAACCCCGGCGTCTACTTTTCCTCCAAGAGCTTGGACAGCTCCGACATAAAGGTGCTGATATCCTTAAACTGGCGGTAGACGGAGGCAAAGCGCACATAGGCCACCTCGTCCACATTCTTCAGGCGTTCCATCACCAGTTCGCCAATCTTGGCCGTTGGAATCTCCCGGTCCATGGCATTTTGGAGCGCCTGCTCAATCTCGTCCGCGATCTCCTCCAGCTTGCTGAAGGGAACCGGGCGCTTTTCACAGGCACGGAGCATGCCGTTGAGCACCTTGTTCTTGTCAAAGGTCTGGCGGCTACCATCCTTTTTCACCACCACCAGGGGCAGGCTCTCCATAGTCTCATAGGTTGTAAAGCGCTTGTGGCACTCCAGGCACTCACGGCGGCGGCGGATGCTGGCCCCCTCGTCCGATGGGCGCGAGTCCACCACTTTGCTCTCCGGATGGGCACAAAACGGGCATCTCATCGTATATACCTCCCGATCTTTCTCTGTCTGTTCCGCAGTGTGTAACGCCTGTCCCACAGGCATAGGCCTTTCCAAAGAAAAAAGTCGTCGCGAACAAAACCTGTCCACGACGACTTGGCAGCGGGAGAAGGATTCGAACCCTCACAAACAGAGTCAGAGTCTGTCGTGCTACCCTTACACAATCCCGCTATCTGTGCCCGCTATCGCAGGCGCAGGATTTATTATACCAAAAGATGTCGATTTGTCAAGGCCTATCCATAAATTTTTTTATCAGCGGACTAAGGCCACCGCAAAAGCCCTCAGGCCTCCGCGCTTCCCGCCTGGAAGCCCACCAGATCATCCACTGGCAGGGAGAAGAGGATTCCTCTCGCCTCCGTAAGCAATCCGGCCGCCTTGTTGATCGCGCTCATCAGCGCCCGCTTCTGCGTCTCCGGCGTCAAAATTGCCACAACCTCTTTCTCCGGCTGGAGTGTGAAGCCCAGAAGATTCTCCGTGTCCTCCATTCCCACCCGGCGTGCGTGGAGCACCGTTCCGCCTCTGGCCCCTTCCCCGCGGGCGGCGTCCATAACGGCATCCAGGCTGCCCCGGTTGACGATTGTCAAAATCAGAGCGTATTTACTGTTGGTATCCATAGGCTTCTCATCTCCTTCTTTTTCATGATCCGGCAGATTCTCCGGCCGGCACAAAATCTGCGGCACCTGTCCGCTGACTCCCGAGAGGGGTACGGTGAACACAATGCCTTGCCCGGGGCTGCTGAAGCGGAATTTTTCATCCGCCAGGCGGATCACAGTCTCCACCCGCCGGTCCGGCACCAATGTGATGACCACGTCCTTCTCCGTCTCCGACAGCCCAAAGTAATCCAGAATAACAGAAGTTGCTGTTCCCCGGCCCATACACAGATAATCAAAATGCAGGCGCTGGGCACGGTAGAGACTCACCGCGGCAGCCCCCTTTCCCCGGTCTACGATGGTCACCAGCATTTTCAAGCGCGCATACCGCATCAAATCTCCACCTCCTCGTCATAGTCAATGATATCATCCACAAGTTCAATCTCCCGCTCCTCCGCCGGAGTGACCTCCCGGGTGGCGCAGATTTTGCGCTGGTAGAACAGGCCCAGCAGCTGAATGGTAATCAGCGGGGTCATGGCTACCATGGCCACCACGCCGAAGGCATCGGTCAGGATGTCCCTCCCCAGCGCCTCACAGGCCCCCATGGTCAGGGGCAGCAGAAAGGTGGCTGTCATAGGGCCGGAGGCCACGCCGCCCGAGTCGAAGGCGATGGCCGTAAAGATTTTGGGTACAAAGCGGGTCAGGATCAAGGCAACCGCGTAGCCGGGCACCAGGAGAACATAAATCGGGATCCCCAGCGTCACGCGCAGCATGGCCAGGCCGATGGACACGGCCACACCAATGGAGAGCGCCAGGCCGATGGCCTTCTGGGGGATGGCACCGCTGCTCACGTCTTCCACCTGCTTGTTCAGCACATGGACGGCCGGCTCCGCCGCTACGATGAAATAGCCCACCACCATTCCGATGGGCACCAGAATCCACACATAGGGCAGGCGGGCCAGGGTCTGCCCCAGGTAGTAGCCTGCCGGCATGAATCCGACATTCGCGCCGGTCAGAAACAGCACCAAACCGATATAAGTATAGCCAATTCCCACCAGAATCTTGATCACCGAGCGGCGCTTCAGGCGTATGGAGACCAGTTGGAACACCGCGAAGAATACCGCGATGGGGAGTAACCCCAGGGCCACCTCCTTCATGTAGGCGGGCAGTCCCTGAAGGAATTCCTGCCCGGCGGCCTGGGAATCCGTCACCATCGGGATGGCAAAGGGCGTATAGGCCACCTCGCTGGACTGATAGCACAGCCCGAGGATCATCACAGCCAAGATGGGCCCCACACTGCACAGGGCCACCATGCCGAAGCTGTCCTCTTCCCTGCCCTTTACGCTGGCCATACCGCTGCACAAAGCCATGATAAACGGCACCGTGATGGGGCCGGTGGTCACGCCGCCCGAGTCAAATGCCACGGCCAAAAATTCATTGGGCACAAAAATGGAAAGCAGAAACACCCCAATGTATAAGACCACAAGGGTCGTGCTCAGCGGGATGTTAAAGCGGGTACGCAGCATGGCTGCCGCTAAAAACACGCCCACTCCAACCGCTACGGTCAGAATAATCACCATATCCGGTACGGCAGGCACCTGCCGCGCCAGCACCTGGAGATCCGGCTCGGCAATGGTGACCACGGCTCCAATCAGGAAGCAGATGACGACGACCATCGGAAGGCGGCGGCTGCCGCCCAGTTTCCGGCCCATCTGTTCGCCAATCGGCATCATAGCCATGTCAGCTCCCAGGGAGAAGAATCCCATTCCCACGATCAGCATCATGGCGCCAAGCAGAAACAGCAGCAGCGTGCCGATCGGCATGGGCGCCAGCGTAAAGCTCAGCACCAGTACGATCAGTGTAATGGGCAGAACCGAGGTTAACGATTCCGCAATTTTTTCTTTCAGTTTTTGCCGCATGAATGCACCTCACTTTGATCTGAAACAATTATTTCGTATGGAAATAAGTTTACCATAATCTCTGTGAGAACACAAGCTTTTTTCGTCAGCACGCCCCGATCCGGCCCGTTAGAATAGCTTCAAACGGTTATCCCCTCCCAATTGGTTCGGGATGATCCCCGCTCTATTCAAAACCGGCAGCAACGCTTGGAGGAGTACCACCAGCAACAAGGTGTAGATAGGCAGAGTAATGAGGTTTTTTACTCCGCTCCTGAACATGTAGTAAAGATAGCCCTTGCTGTAGAGCATGGCACTCCAAAGAGCCCCCAAGAACACATTCTGCACATTGGTGAGCAGCTTGGCCAGAAAAATTTTACTCACGGTCACCCGGGTGCGGTAAAAAAACAGCGCGTAGGTAAAGCAGCCCAGCATTGTGGTGAGCATATAGCCCGGGAAATAGGGGGCGCCCTTGGAGCTGATCAGAAAGCTGAGGGTATCCTCCACCGCCCCGAAAAGCAGGGCTCCCAGAGGTCCATACACAAGAGCGCAGAGGGCCCGGGCCAGGAAGCTGAAGCTGATGCTCAGCGTCTCCGTCACCCGCACGGAACAGTAGGAGAGCACAATACAGGCCGCCACCATCAGAGCGGCGAACACCATGCCGCGGACGCTGCGGAAGGATTTGAGGGCCTCCCGCCAGTAGGCAGGGGTAAAGGGAGTGGAAAAAATGGGCATAAAAAGACCTCCTCTTGTTTTCGGCAGTCCAGTTTCCTGGAAACGCCGCACAAGGGGAGGCAAACCGACCCGGTATGCGGCAGCGGGATGCGGAACGCGCACTGCAGCATGTTGCATTTCGTCCGGCGGACAACTCCCCGTCCCGCCGGCACTGGAACACGCGCGCTCCTACTCTGCCTGATTGAATCTTACTATAGACTTTACCAGAGTAAAATGCAAGAAAAAACGTGCGTACCAATCCGATTTGGATGGTACGCACATTTTTTCTCATTCTACGGTGACGGACTTGGCCAAATTTCTGGGTTTGTCGATGTCACAGCCCCGCTGCAGGGCCACATAGTAGGCAAACAGCTGCATCGGCACCACCTCCAGGGAGGGGAGCAGCATAGGGTGTGTGTCTGGAATTGCAATGGAATGATCGGCCGTTTTATCGATGTCCTTCCTGCGGGACTCTACCGTCACGCCCAGCACATCAGCCCCCCGGCTCTTAACCTCTACCATATTGCTCATCGTCTTTTCAAAGAGCTTTCCATAGCTGGCCAGGGCCACCACCAGAGTGCCCGGCTCAATCAGGGAAATGGTCCCATGCTTTAACTCTCCGGCGGCGTACCCCTCGGAATGGATGTAGGAAATCTCTTTCAGCTTCAAAGAACCCTCCAGCCCAACCGCGTAGTCAATATTGCGGCCGATGAAGAACACGGAGGGATGGTTGAAGTAGATGGAGGCGAAGTACTGGATGTCTTTTCGGTTGTTGAGAATCGCCTCAATTTTTGTGGGGATCAGCAGCAGCTCTGCGACCACGGCCTTGTACTCTGCCGGCTCGATCGTACCCATCAGGTCTGCAAAATAAAGCCCGATCAGGTACACCACCGCCAGCTGAGTGGAGTAGGCCTTGGTGGTCGCCACAGCGATCTCCGGCCCAGCCCAGGTGTAGAGCACATCGTCGCTCTCCCTCGCGATGGTGGACCCCACCACATTGACAATGGACAGCACCCGCGCGCCCAGCCGCTTTGCCTCCCGCATGGCAGCCAGAGTATCAATGGTCTCGCCGGATTGGCTGATGACCAGCGCCAGCGTCTTTTCGGTAACAATTGGGTCACAGTAGCGGAATTCAGAGGCCAGCGTGACCTCCACCGGCTTGCGCAGGATTTTCTCCAGGGTATACTTGGCCGCCATGCCCACATGGTAGGAGGAGCCGCAGGCGATAATGTACAGCTTATCCATATCCTCTAGATCGTCCGGCGCGATTCTTAAATCATCCAGCACGACACGTCCGGCCTGAATCCGCGGAAACACAGTATCCCGAAAGGCCTTGGGCTGTTCCATAATCTCCTTGGCCATGAAGTGCTCATATCCGCCCTTCTCTGCGGCAGAGATCTCCCAATCCACGTGGCTGTGCTCCTTCGCCACCGGCTGGAGCAGAGAATCATATACCTGTACGCCATCTGCGGTAAGCACCGCGATGTCTCCATCGTCCAGATAGCTGACCTCACGGGTATACTTGATCACAGCGGTCACATCGCTTGCCAGAAAACGGAAGTTTTTCCCATAGCCCAAAATCAGAGGGCTGTCTTTGCGCACGGCAATCAGCCGATCCGGACAATCGGCGGAGAGGATTCCCAACGCGTAAGCCCCGTCAATGCGGTGGAGCACCTTCACCACCGCATCCAGCAGCGCCTCCGGCGTGTGCTCCCCTTTGCTGTAATAATACTCCAGCAGCTGAGCCACCACCTCGGTGTCTGTCTGAGAGGCAAAGTGCACGCCCCTGCTCTGGAGGAATTCCTTAATTTCCACATAATTCTCAATAATGCCGTTATGGACCACGGCGATACGCCCATCCTGACTGACGTGGGGATGAGAATTGATATCGGACGGCTCCCCATGAGTGGCCCAGCGGGTATGCCCCAGTCCCAGGGTTCCATGGATCGTCTTACCGCCGGACACGATGTCCGAAAGCACCTGCAGGCGCCCTTTGGCCTTGACTACCTTAAGTCCGTCCTCCGGACCATACACCGCGATGCCCGCCGAGTCATAGCCCCGGTACTCCAGCCGCGAGAGGCCCTCCAGCAGGATTGGGGCGGCCTCCTCATTTCCAATAAAACCAACGATACCGCACATAGGCGCGTGTCCTCCATTTTTTGCCCTGCAGGCAGATTCAGGCTCAATCCAGTATAACACGGCCCTTTTTATGCCGCAATGGAAGGAATGGCAAAACTTACGTTTCCCGTTCAGTTGTGTTCCGTCGGTTTTTCCTCTCGCGGCCGGCGCGGACCAGGATAATATCCTCCCCAATACGTTCCACGTCCTCCCAGGAAAACACAGTATCCGGTTCCCGGCCCAGCAGCCCAAACAGACGGCGCCGGCCCGGCACCACGAGTGCGAGTACCCTCCCGCTGTCCATATCCAGCTCCACATCGCCCAAATACCCATAGCGGCTTCCGTTTCGGACATTCACGACTTCCTTGCACCGCAGCTGAGACACCCGGCTGGTCATAGCGCATCCCTCCCTTTCTACTTTATGCCGGCCAACCGCTGTCCCATGCGTCTGCCCTTCATCAGTGTGCGGCAATATAGGCATCCAGGATGCCATGCCACTTCTCCCCGCGGTATTCCTGCGCCTGTGTATCCTCTCCGAACAGCAGGTCAATCAAATACCGGGGGGTTCTCCCCCCGATGTACATGGATTTAATACAGGAAATGCAGTAGACCGCAATATGCTTACAGGGCATCTGCTCCCCTTTTTCCGGCTTATAAAGGCTCGGGCCACAGCCTGGATTGAAAAACAAAGGCCCGTCGGTTTCAAGCAGCATCTCCCAGCTCTACCTCCAATCTTGTTTGGTTTACTTTATCACAGTTTTCCCCGCAAGGGAACTTCCTTGCGCCCCCTCTGCCGCGGAAATTCCATCGAAATCAGTCTCACGATAAAAAATATACCCCGCCTCACCGCCGTATGAAAGGAGTGCTCAAGGAAATACTGTAAGCACAGTATTTTTAAGGCAGGAGGCGATGCGGCGGTGCAGGGCAAGGTAGAGATCTGCGGAATAAATACCTCCAAACTGAAGGTGCTGAAAAGTGAGGAAACCATGGAGCTGCTCCGGCGAACCAAGCAGGGCGACCTGCAGGCCCGGGAGCAGCTGATCTCCGGCAACCTGCGGCTGGTGCTCTCCGTGATTCAAAAATTTGCCAACCGTGGAGAAAATGCGGACGATCTTTTCCAGGTGGGGTGTATTGGGCTCATCAAGGCCATCGACAATTTTAACGTAGACCTGGACGTCAAGTTCTCTACCTATGGCGTACCCATGATCATCGGTGAAATCCGCCGTTATCTGCGGGACAACAGCTCCCTGCGGGTCTCCCGCTCCATGAGAGACACCGCCTATAAAGTGCTTCAGGCCAAAGAAAAATTCATTGCCCAGCACCAGCGAGAGCCGACCATTGAGGAGATTGCGAAGCTCTTGGAGATCAAGCGGGAAGACGTGGTTTTCGCTCTGGATGCGATTATGGATCCCGTCAGCTTATATGAGCCGGTCTACGACCATGGCGGGGACACCATCTGCGTGATGGACCAGGTAAAGGACTCCAAGAACACGGACGAGAGCTGGCTGGAGCACATTGCCTTAAAAGAGGCCATGAACCGGCTGAGCGAGCGTGAGCAGCATATTCTCAGTCTGCGCTTTTTCGAAGGCCGCACCCAAATGGAGGTGGCCGAAGAGGTTGGCATTTCCCAGGCTCAGGTCTCCCGCCTGGAGAAGAATGCCATCAACCAGATCAAAAAAAACATATAGTCTCCCCCAGGCCGCCCCTCTCCCGCTCTGCCGATTTGTTTTCTCTCTAAAAAAGTGTGCTGCTTTTTGAAAAGCAGCACACTTTTTACCCGCTCACATGTTCCTGTCCTTCTCAAAATGGCCCCATCGATACCAATCTTATCTTATCCCGGCACATTCCAATTACAGTCCCTCCCACGCGGACACGAGGCTCTCCATATATCACAAATCCTCGCCGTACGCCACATTCCCCGCCTTAAATTAAAGAGGTCCCCACATTCAGATTATCCGCTCTTTCCCAACTTCAATCGCCGTCTATCAGGCTCCTACACAGAATCAAGGGTCCATTTGCTCATGTCCGGGGCCTGTTTTTTCGCCTCTCAAGAGCTTCCGGGCTGCAGCCCCCCTCATATGCAGAAATGAGGAGCTCCCCAAAACGGGCCGAACATAAATTGGTCTATTTTATTGGTGACGGGAACATCACAGCATCCGCAGAATCTCCTTTTTCAGACGGGAGATGATGCGTTTCTCCAGCCGGGAGATATAAGACTGTGAGATGCCCAGCTGGTCGGCCACCTCCTTTTGTGTGCGCTCCGGACGTCCGTCCAGGCCGAAGCGCATCGTAATGATCTGCCGCTCCCGCTCATCTAGCTTCTCCAGCGCTGCTCCCAAAAGCTGCCGGTCCACATCGGCCTCGATCGGCTTCATCACCGTATCGTTTTCCGTGCCCAGAATGTCGGAGAGCAGCAGCTCGTTGCCGTCCCAGTCGGTATTCAGCGGCTCGTCAAAGGACACCTCACTTTTCAGATTCGCCGTCTTGCGCAGGTGCATGAGGATTTCATTTTCAATACATCGGGAGGCATAGGTGGCCAGCTTGATATTCTTGGCCGGCTTATAGGTGCCCACCGCCTTGATTAGTCCAATGGTCCCAATGGAGATCAAGTCCTCAATCCCAACCCCCGTGTTTTCAAACCGCCGGGCAATATAGACGACCAGACGCAGATTGCGCTCGATCAGCTGCGACTTGACCACCTCATCCCCCTCCTCTAGGCGGGCAATCAGGTCGGCCTCTTCGTCTCTGGAGAGCGGGGGCGGAAGTGTATCGCTTCCGCCGATGTACATAATTTTGCCCGGGAGCTTTAACCCCAGCCTGGCAAGCATGCGCTGCAGGCGGACATACCAGTGCAGATACCAGCCTTTCATTTCCATCCTCCCTGTTCTGTCTAGGTTGCATCTATGCGCCGATTAACGCGTTATAACCTCCGCCATCAGTCAGGCGCGTGGGGGAGAGCGCCACCAGAATCTTCCCGTACTCCTCTCCGCCCACCCGCGCCGCGTCTAGCCGCAGCGCCAGCAGCATGCCGCACTCCACGCCTACCGCCTGATAGGGCAGAAGCCGGCAGCGTCCGCACCAGCCGTTTTCACTCAGACGGGAGAGCACTGCTACCGGATCGCTCAGTTCGGCCGCGGCAGGCGCCTGTCCGGCCGGGAAAAGTGCGGATACCTTCTCCCCCTCCGCCACCATGACCGGGCGCCCGGTAGCAGGGTCGCTCAAGGTATTTCCGGTGTCCACCAGAGCCGTTACAACCGCCTTTCGCCCCTCCAACGTAAGGACTGCGGGCATAACCTCCTTCCGGAGCGCACTGTGGCACGCCGTTTTCTGCAGCGCCAGGGTGATGACCACATAGCATACCGCCGCGGAAAGCAGAATCAGCCGCAGGTCCAAAGCGGAATAAAACACTCCGTTTTTCAGGGTAAGCCCCTGTCCCCCCAGCAGTCCCAAGGCAAAAATGCCGCCCCCGAAGGCGGCGGATACCGCAAAAAACACCAGCCCCACCCGCAGCAGACGCCGGCTGCCGCCATAGGCAATGAGCACCATTACCACGGCCATGGAAATCTTACACAGGGGATGCAGCAGAAATCCCATTCCGGGGAAAAAAACAGCCGCCGCATAGAGCGCGCCCACCGCCGCGCCCAGCGCAAGCCACAATCGGCGCAGCACCTCTCCCGCCAGCTTTCCGGCAGAGAGCAGCAGCAGATAATTGACGACAAAATTCAAAAGAAAGAGCGCGTCAATGTAGACCACCGTCATCTCCGCCGCCCCCTTTCTCCGCGCTTGACTGTTCTTCATTATAGAGTTCTCGTCCCACAAAAAAGGTCAGATTGGCGGCAAAGCCAAAAAAGAATCTGACAAGTGAAAATACTTGTCAGATTGGAATCATCCCAAGCGCCGCTTAAAGTCCCCTCTGTTCTTCCGAACGGATTCCCGCCTCGCCGTTCAATGCCCGATGGATTAAATCCAGCAGGTATTCCCGGTCCTCCGGCAATCCGCCCTTCAAGGGCAGGTAATTGGAAGCGTGGTCACACGTAAAGTGCAATGGTTTTACAGTTATGTTCTCCAGGAGAATCTGAACCTCCTCCAACGTCTCGCGGGAGGAGAGCACCGGAAACGCCCCGCAGGCGGCCGCATCCCCCAGAGGTGTGCCCGGGACCGGCATATAGGTCAGGGCAGAGAGATGATGCGGCTCCATGGCATTGATCAGTTCAGCCGTGGCCAGGCCGTGCTCCCGTGAGGCCTCCCCCCGGCCGGCCAGACCAAGCAGCACCATAACCCACAGGTCATAGCCGGCCTGTCGGATCCTCTGGCCCGCGCGGAGCATCTCTTCCGCTCCGACCCCCTTGCGGACCGCGCGAAGGACGCCATCGCTTCCCGACTCCACCCCCAGGTAGAGGCGGGCAAGCCCGGCCTCCCGCAGGGCTTTCAGCTCCTCCTCTCCCTTGCGCAGGGTGCTCACCGGTCCGGCATAGGCGCTGACCCGTTCCAAGGCCGGGAAGGTATCCCACAGCCTGTTCAGGACTGCCAGCAGGTCCTCTGTGTCCATGGCAATGGCGTCCCCATCGCATAGAAACACCCTTTTCACGCTTCCGTAGTACTGCCTGGCCAGGGCAATGTCCTCATAAATCTCCTTCAGCGGCCGGACGCGGTAGCGTTTGTCCTTATACATGCCGCAAAAGGTGCAGGTATTATGGGAGCACCCCACTGTCACCTGGAGCAGGTAGCTCTTCCACTCGCCCGGCGGTCGGTAGATGGTCCCCTCATATCTCATGCCAGCAGTCCTTTCAGGATCTGACACAAAGTGTCCATCTCCTCGTCTGTGCCGATGGAGATGCGCAGATAATCCCGAATGCGGGGCTTATCCCACCAGCGCACCAGGATTCCCCGCTCTCTCAGGCCATCCAGCAGAGCCTTTGCATCGGCCTGGGGATGGCGGACAAACAGGAAGTTGGCCGAAGAATCACACACTTCAAAGCCGAGCAGCTTCAGCTCTACAGCCACCCGATCCCGGGTGTGGATGATCTTCGTGGTGGTGGCGCGGAAGTAGTCCTGGTCACGCACAGCCCCTTCCGCGCCGGCCAGTGCAATCCGGTCCAGGGTATAGGAATTAAAGGAGTTTTTCACACAGTTCAGCGCGGCGATCAGATTCTCATTCGCCAGAGCGGCCCCGATGCGCAGCCCCGCCAGGGAGTGGGACTTGGACATGGTCTGCACCACCACCAGATTGGGATAGCGGTCAATCAGCTCCACTGCAGAACAGGTTCCAAAGTCCGCATAGGCCTCATCCACCAAAACGACCGCCTCCGGATTTCCCTCCAGCAGTTCCCGAATCGCGCACAGGGACAGCTCCCGCCCGGTAGGCGCGTTGGGGTTTGCCAGGACGATGCCGCCATTGTGGCCCAAAAACTGCTCCACCGGCACGCCGAAATGCTCGTCCAGAGGGATCTCCCGGTAGGTCAGGCCAAACATGTCGGCAAAGACCGGATAGAACCCGTAGGTAATATCTGGAAACAGGATCGTACGGTCCGGGTCAAAAAAGGCTTGAAAGCACAAGGCCAGAACCTCGTCCGAGCCATTTCCCACAAAAATCTGCTCCGGCCTGAGTCCGTGGACGGCTGCCAAGGCCTCCCGCAGGGAGGCGCACTCCGGGTCCGGATAGAGACGCAGCAGACCGCCGGCAGCCTCGCGAATCGCCTCCAGGGCCTTGGGTGAGGGCGGATAGGGGTTCTCATTGGTGTTGAGCTTAATGACGGTGCGATCCCTGGGCTGCTCCCCCGGAACATAGGGGGCCATGTGTTTGATGCGCTTGCTCCAGAATTCTTTCATGCCTGTTCTTCCTCTCCGGAACGGATCCACTTCTTGATGCTTTTCTCTGCCTTGCTGCGGGGAATCATCAGCTCATGCCCACACCCCTCGCACCGAAGACGGAAATCCATACCTACGCGCAGCACAAGCCACCGGCGGCTGCCGCAGGGATGGGTTTTCTTGAGCTCCAGGGTATCGCCCACTCGCACATCCATGGCCAGTCCTCCTCCTAATTTCGCCTTTATTTTGATGCAATATCATTATAAGTTCACGGCCCCGCGCTGTCAATTCAGCGCCTTCAATTGCATATAGTGGGCTATCCAGAAAAATTTCGTGTCAAACCGGGAAAGGATTGGTCAAATTGACAAGCTACTTTCCGCCCGAAGGGCGTTTGCTGAATACTCCGGAAAACCGCGCCGCCTGCGCCTCTCCCGTAGCCCTGCGCCGCGCCATGGAGGAAAAGGCCATCCTCGAGGGTGTGGTCCGTCTGTGCGACGCGGAGCATAACCTGATCGTTTCCCTGGGCGCCTTCACGGGACTGATTCCGCGTGCAGAAGCCGCGCTGGGCATTGCCGACGGCAGCACACGGGAAATCGCAATCCTCTCCCGGGTTGGAAAGCCGGTGTGCTTTCTGGTCGAGTCGGTGGCGGAAACAGACGGCGTAATCCGTCCCGTGCTCTCCCGTCGTCTCGCCCAGGAGGCCGCGCTGAACGCCATATTCCGGAACTGGAGGCCCGGAACCGTCATCTCCGCCACCGTCACCCATTTGGAGCCCTTTGGCGCTTTCGTGGATGTGGGGTGCGGCATCTCCTCCATGATTGGCATTGAAAACATCTCAGTATCCCGGATTCCACATCCGGATCAGCGCTTTGCCGTCGGGCAGGAGATCTTCGCCGTCGTACAGGATCTTGTCCCCGACCAGCGCCGCGTCTATCTGACCCATAAGGAGCTGCTGGGGACGTGGTCGGAAAACGCCGCGGCCTTTCAGCCGGGCATGACGGTTCCGGGCATCATCCGGGGCCAAAAGGAATATGGCGTCTTTGTGGAGCTCACGCCCAATCTCTCCGGCCTTGCGGAACTGAGGGGCGGCTTTCAGGAGGGAGACCGTGTGTCCGTCTATCTCAAAGCGCTGCTGCCGGAACGAATGAAAATCAAATTGCTGATGATTGACCGCCTGCCCCCGCTCCGCGCTCCTGAACCGCTGCGCTATTTCATTACCAGCGGAAAGCTGGAGCAGTGGCGTTACGCCCCTGCAGGCTGTAGAAAAGTCGGCGCGCAGACGGTATTTGCCGACTAAGTCCGCTGAAAAAAGCACTGCAAACCACAATAACCCCAAAGCCGGCCCTGGGGCGCGGAGCTCTCCGCGCCCCAGGGCCGGCTTTGGGGTTTCTCCACTCCATGGCACTCCCCTTCTCCTGCGGCATCACCCATACTGTGCCGGAAGATTCCAAACAAAATTTTCGATTTCCTATTGACAATTGCTCTTCACTGGGTATAATAAAATTAACAAATGAGTAATTGCTCATATATAAATTTAACAGAGGGGGAAATTTTTATGCCGGATCCGAACGCCGTGGAGCGCTGCGACTACATCCATGCGCACGATGAGATTGTAAATCAGGTCAACGAAAATATGCCGGATGAAGAAATCCTTTATGACTTGGCAGAGCTGTTTAAAATCTTTGGCGACTCCACTCGCATCAAAATTCTGTATGTGCTCTTCGAGTCGGAAATGTGCGTATGTGATATCGCCCAGCTGTTGGGCATGACACAGTCCGCCATTTCGCACCAGCTCCGCGCGCTCAAGCAGAGTAAACTGGTCAAGTACCGCCGAGAGGGCAAAACCGTGTTCTATTCCCTGGCTGATGCCCATGTGCGTACGATTCTGGACCAGGGTATGGAACATGTGGCGGAATAAGCCGCTTTTCTTTTATCAAAATAGTAAGGAGAGATTATGGTGAAAAAACGTTTCAATCTGACGGATCTGGACTGTGCTAACTGCGCGGCCAAAATGGAGGCAGCGATCAAAAAGATCGACGGTGTGAACGACTGCACCGTCAGCTTTCTCACTCAAAAGCTGACCCTAGACGCTGACGACGCCCGTTTTGACGCGATTTTGCAGCAGGTGGTAAAGGTCTGCAAAAAGGTGGAGCCCGACTGTATGATCCAGCTCTGAGCAAGCGATCTTATTGTCCGAACAGGAGGCATCTCTGTCATGAACAAGCGGCAAAAGCGGACTCTGATCCGTATTTTTCTCAGCGCGGCTATGCTGATTCTCGCAGCGCTCCTTCCCCTGTCGGGAGTGCTCCGCCTGCTGGTCTTTCTGGTACCCTATGCGGTGATCGGCTGGGACGTGCTGTGGCGCGCCCTGCGCAACATTGCCCATGGGCAGGTGTTTGACGAAAATTTTCTCATGGCCCTGGCCACAGTGGGGGCGCTGGGAATCGGCGAGTACCCGGAGGCCGTGTTTGTCATGCTCTTCTACCAGGTGGGCGAGCTGTTCCAAAGCTATTCAGTCGGAAAATCCAGGCAATCCATCTCCTCCCTGATGGACATCCGGCCTGACTTTGCCAACATCGAGAAGGACGGTCAGTTGGAGGAAGTGGACCCGGAAGATGTGGCGGTTGGGGACATGATCGTCATCAAGCCCGGAGAGTGGGTTCCCCTGGACGGGGTGGTGCTGGAGGGCACCTCCTCCCTGGATACCGCAGCCCTGACCGGGGAATCGCTGCCCCGTGAAATCGACCCAGGAGACGACGTTGTCTCCGGCTGTGTCAACCTGTCCGGGGTCCTGCGGGTTCAGGTGACCAAGCCCTACGGCGAGTCCACCGTGGCACGAATCCTGGATCTGGTGGAGAACTCCAGCGCCAAGAAGGCCAAGGCCGAGCAGTTTATCACCAAGTTCGCGCGGTACTATACCCCCATTGTGGTCCTTGCCGCGGCGGCTCTGGCCATCTTCCCTCCGCTGACCCTCGGCTGGCCCTGGAAGGAAGCGCTGGAACGCGCCCTGAGCTTCCTGGTGGTCTCCTGCCCCTGCGCCCTGGTCATCTCGGTCCCCTTGGCCTTTTTCGGCGGCATCGGCGGCGCCTCCCGGGATGGGATCCTGGTCAAGGGCGGCAATTATCTGGAAGTGCTGGCCCGGACGGAGATCGTGGTCTTTGACAAGACCGGAACCCTGACAAAGGGTGTATTCAATGTAACCGCGATCCACCCCGACCGCTGCCCGGAGTCTGAGCTGCTGGAGCTGGCCGCCTTGGCCGAGTGCTATTCCGACCATCCCATTTCCCGCTCCCTGAAGGAGGCCTACGGAAAAGAGATCGACACCAGCCGCGTCTCCCAGGTGGAGGAGCTGTCCGGCCGCGGGGTACAGGCAATGGTGGACGGGAAAAAGGTCTGCGCCGGCAATGACAAATTGATGGA
Organism: Lawsonibacter celer; assembly: GCF_014281125.1. Classification (GTDB taxonomy): domain Bacteria; phylum Bacillota; class Clostridia; order Oscillospirales; family Oscillospiraceae; genus Lawsonibacter_B; species Lawsonibacter_B celer. The sequence continues at coordinate 623,651 of NZ_JACOEA010000001.1, forward strand.
CAGTCTAGGCGCCAAATGGCATCCCTGCCATCATGTGGGGACCACCATCCACATAGCCGTGGACGGGATTTACGCGGGGCATATTGTGATTTCTGACGAGCTCAAGCCGGATGCCAAGCAGGCCATTTTAGCCCTGAAGGCCTGTGGTGTAAATCGGACGGTTATGCTCACCGGAGACGCCCAGAATGTGGCCGAGTCCGTGGCCGCTGAGCTGGGGCTGGACGAGGTCCACGCCGGACTGCTGCCCGCCGGCAAGGTGGAGCAGGTGGAGTCCCTACTCCAGCAGGTATCCCCTAGAGGCAAGCTGGCCTTCGTGGGCGACGGCATCAACGACGCGCCCGTCCTCTCCCGGGCCGATCTGGGGATCGCCATGGGCGCGTTTGGCTCTGACGCGGCCATTGAGGCGGCCGATGTTGTCCTCATGGATGACAATCCCTCCAAGATTGCCGACGCCATTGCGATTGCCCGCCATACGCTGCGGATTGCCGGGCAGAACATCGCGTTCGCTCTGACGGTCAAGGTGCTGGTCCTGGTGCTCAGCGCACTTGGCAAAACCAATATGTGGGTTGCGGTTTTTGCCGACGTGGGAGTGTCCGTATTGGCCATTCTGAACGCCATGCGGGCCCTGAAGCGGCTGTAAAAGACCCCGTACAGGAATAACGCCTCCCCTCCCTGGGAATCCTTTCCGGGAGAGGAGGCGTTTTCTACGCTTGATATTCGAAAGGCGGCCATTATCGGCTGCGGATTTGTCGGCTCGACCACGGCGTTCAGCCTGATGCAGACCGGCTTGTTCTCCCAATTGGTCCTCATCGACGCCAATCCTGCCCGTGCCCATGGAGAGGCCATGGATCTCAGCCACGGGCTTCCCTTTGCCCATCCCATGAAAATTTATGCGGGGAGCTATGACGACATCCACGACTGCGCCCTTATTATCATCACGGCCGGGGCGGCGCAGCGACCCGGCGAGACCCGGCTGGAGCTTGTCCACCGAAACGCGGCCATTTTCCGCTCCATCATCCCGGAGATCGTCCGGCACAACCGGGAAGCGGTGCTTCTCATTGTGTCCAATCCGGTCGACGTGCTCACCTATGCCGCGCTGAAGCTCTCCGGCTTCCCCCCCAATCGGGTATTGGGGTCTGGCACGGTCCTGGACACGGCCCGGCTCAAATATCTGCTCAGCGAGCATCTCCAGGTGGACAGCCGCAGCGTCCACGCCTTTATTATCGGGGAGCACGGGGACAGCGAGCTTGCGGTGTGGAGCGGCGCCAATGTCTCCGGCGTGGCCCTGGATCACTTCTGTGAGCTGCGGGGCCATTTTGACCATCCCGCAGCCACGGAGCGGATCTATCGCGAGGTACGGGATAGCGCCTATGACATCATCGCCCGCAAGGGCGCCACCTATTACGGGGTCGCCATGGCGGTGACACGCATCGCCCTGTCCATCGTCCGGGATGAGCACTCCGTGCTGCCTGTGTCCTGCCTAGTCCAGGAGCGGTATGGGATTCCGGACCTCTGCCTGAGCCTTCCCGCCGTAGTGGGCCGGTCTGGCGTGGAAACTGTGCTGGACCTGTCGCTCAGCCCTCCGGAGCAGTCCAATCTGCTGCAGGCGGCCCAGACGCTGCGCGGCATCATCGACACGCTGGAATTATAAAGACGAGTTAGTCTGATCGGCCAGGATCAGGCGCTTCAGGGCCTCCACCCCCACTTCTACAGCGGCCGCTTCGTCGTGGCTCTCCATCTGGTCCAGTCCTGCGGCCTCCCGCTCCTGATTCCAGATCACATGGAAGCAGGAGCCGCAGCGCACGCCCAGGGCGGCGGCGCAGGTAAACAGTGCGGCCGACTCCATCTCGGAGGCCAAAACGCCCAGGCGCTTCCATGCCTCCCATTTGCAGAGCAGCTCCTGTGCCACCGGCATGCGTTCCGGGCTGTGCTGGCCGTAAAAGGAGTCCTTGCACTGGACCACTCCGGCATGCCAGGGCTTGCCCAGGGCTTTCGCCGCCTCCACCAGCGCGCACTGCACCCCGAAGTCGGCCACGGCGGGGAATTCGATGGGCGCGTATTCACGACTGGTCCCTTCATACCGGACCGCGCCGGTCGCCACCACCACGTCACCTGCACGCACCTTCAGCGCAATTCCTCCGCAGGTGCCCACCCGCACAAAGGTGTCCGCGCCCAGACTGTGCAGCTCCTCCATGGCAATGACCGCAGAGGGACCGCCGATCCCGGTGGAGCAGACGCTTACCTTTTCTCCCAACAGAGTGCCCGTGTACGTGGTGAACTCCCGATTGCTGCCCACCTTTGCAGGGCGGTCAAAACAGGCTGCAATCCGTTCACACCGGCCCGGGTCTCCGGGTAAAATACAGTAACGGCCTACATCTCCAGGGCCGCATTGAATATGGTATTGGATTTCCCGCTTCTGCATCCGTCTTCACCTCATTTTTTGTAGTTTTCCGCTTGTGATTATACGCCTCTTTTTCTCCGTTTACAAGATGCACAAATTCCTTTCCTGTTTTGTAACCTTTTGTTGTTGCTTTTTTCTCTCTAAGTTTTTACAATAATAAATTGTGAGAAAACGTCCTGGGGGGTGAGTATTATGAAGCGTCCTGTTCTGCTGATTCTGTTGGCCTTGGTAGTGGGTTTTGCGCTCGGCCTGTTCTGCACCTATGGCATTGTAACCCCTAGGCAGAACTCCGCGCTGGCCGCCAACAGCACTCAGGCTGTGCCGGAACAGATGGACCTTTCCCCTATTTCGACCACAACTGCGACTGCTGCAATGACCGCGCTGGATGAGACCGATGACGCACTTCTGCTGGAATCTGCCGAGCAGGTATTGTACGCCATGCGGGACGGTGACTACAGGGCCCTCTCCGCACTGGTCCATCCCACACAGGGCGTTCTGTTTACCCCTTATTCCACGGTGGATCCGGACTGCAACCGACTGCTTACGGCCCAGCAGGTCGCCCAGGTGGCCCAAGATCAGGAGATCTATACCTGGGGTGTGCAGGATGGGAAGGGTGATCCCATTCAAATGACCAGCGAAGCGTATTTCGCCCGGTATGTATTCAATGCAGATTATACCCAGGCGCCACAGGTGAGCCTGGACCAGGTTCTGGTTACAGGCAACGCCTTGGAGAACGTGGCGGACGCCTATCCGGACGCCCGTTTTGTGGAATATCATTTCCCCGGCTTGGAACAAAAAAACCATGGTTATGATTGGTGCTCCCTTAAATTAGTGTTTGAGCCCTATCTGGAGAGCTGGTATCTGGTCGGTGTGATTCACAGCGAGTGGACCATCTGACCGTCCTTTTCCGGCAACGATTTTTTGCCCGCGCCCCGCACCCCGGGGCGCGGGCCTTTCACATGGCACTTCCATTTCCGTTGAGCAGAACGGTTCAAATGATACTTCACTTCTTGTCTTGCATTTCAGAAGAGATTGTATTAAGATATGGGCTATTGAGTGTGTGGGCGGCGGACGCCGCCATGAAAGGATGAAGGGATTTGAAAATCATCATCGTGGGCGATGGCAAAGTCGGGTTTACACTGGCCGAGCATCTCTCCCAGGAGGAGCACGATATAACGGTGATTGACACCAATGACGACGCGCTCAAGCGTGCCTCTGAAGCGCTGGATGTGATGTGTGTCAAGGGAAACGGCGCTTCTATCTCCGCACTTCGGGAATCCGGGGTGGACACGGCCGACGTGGTCATCGCAGCCACCCATTCTGATGAGGTCAATATGATCTGCTGTCTCACCGCCAAACGGCTGGGAGCCGGCTTCACCATTGCCAGAGTACGCAATGTGGAATATGCCATGGAGCTGTCCATGATTAAAAAGGGCCTTGGGCTGGATCTGATCATTAACCCGGAAAACGCCACTGCAGTGGAGATTGCCCGGCTTCTTCGCTTCCCCTCGGCCGCCAATATCGATACCTTTTACCGCGGCCGTGTGGAGCTGATCGGTTTCCGAATCCAAGAGGATGACTTTTTGGTAGGACAGCCTCTGTCCGATCAGAGCCGCCTGCGGGAGCTGCCTATGCTCATCTGCGCAGCGGAGCAGGACGGCAGGGTGATTATCCCGGATGGCTCTTTTGTCCCCAAGGCGGGGGATCGGCTGTACCTGATTGGACAACCCTCCGGGCTGACTGACTTTTTCCATCTTCTGGGGCGGTATGTGCCGAAGATCAAAAACGCCTTTATCATCGGCGGCGGGCGCATTTCCCACTACCTGACCACCATGCTGGAACATACGGGAATGAAGGTCAAGATTGTGGAGCGTAATATGGAGCGCTGCCGCCATCTCAGCGAAGTGCTTCCCCGCACCACGGTCATCTGTGGAGACGGCACGGACCAGGAGCTGCTGGAATCCGAAAACGTGTCTCATACGGACGCATTTATCGCCCTGACGGATCGGGACGAAGATAATCTGATTATCTCGCTCTACGCCCTGCAGCACGGTATCAAGAAAGTGATTGCTAAGTCCAACCGGCAGAATTATGCCAGCATTGCCCATTCGGTTGGCTTAGACAGCGTGATTTCCCCCAAGCTGATCACTGCCAACCAAATTCTTCAGGTGGTGCGCGCGCGTAAAAATTCAAAGGGAAGCGTGATGAACGCCCTGTATCGGATCGCAGACGGCCATGCCGAGGCGATGGAGTTTGCTGTAAATGAGACGACGCGCCATCTGGGCGTTCCGCTCAAGAACCTTCGGCTGAAGAAGGGCATCCTGATCGCTGTGCTGATCCATCAGAACCGCATCATTATTCCGGAGGGCTCCTCCTCCATCAGCCAAGGGGATACGGTAATCATCATTTCCCGGGACCGGGCGATCCTGGATATCAACGATATCTATGACGAGTTGGGTCTGGGGGCTGTATAATGAATTTCAGATTGGTATTCAAGCTCACCGGCAAGACGCTTATGGTTGCCGCGTGCACCATGCTCTTTCCCCTGTTAGTCACGGTCTATTACCGTGAGGATCCCCGCCCGTTTCTCTTTACCATTCCGGTCATTCTTCTGGTGGGGCTGCTCCTCTCCCGGCTGAAGAGCTCGGACCATTTCTTTCCCCGTGAGGGCTTTTTCACAGTCGCCTTGATTTGGCTGCTGATGGGCGCGCTGGGCGCGCTTCCCTTCTTTCTGTTCGGGCGGCTCTATCCGCAGCTTGGACTTTTTCACAGCTATGTAGACTGTTTTTTTGAGGCCGTCTCTGGTTTTACCACCACCGGCGCCACAATTCTCACCGCCATCGAACCCCTTCCCAAGGGGCTGCTTTTTTGGCGCTCCTTTACCCACTGGCTGGGCGGCATGGGCGTGCTGATCCTGACCATTGCCCTCCTGCCCGGTTTGGGTGCCCGGACGCTACATCTGATGAAAGCGGAGAGCCCTGGCCCCATCGTATCCAAATTGGTCCCCAAAACAAGCCAGTCCTCCAAAATTCTGTATGGCATTTACTGTGTGCTGACCCTGCTCCAGGTATTTTGTCTAAGGCTGGCCGGTATGCCGTGGTATGACAGCTTTGTGCACGCCTTTGCCACCGCCGGAACCGGCGGTTTCTCCACCCGGGATCTCTCGGTGGCCGCCTACGCCAGTCCCTCCATCGAAATCATTATCACCATCTTCATGCTCCTCTTCTCCATCAATTTCGCTCTATATTTCTTGGTTCTCTGCGGCAAGGTTCGGCAGGCCCTTCAGAGTGATGAGCTGCGCTTCTTCCTGGCTGTCGTAGGCGGCAGCATTGTACTGAGTGCACTCAATATCAGCCACCTCTATTCCACTGCAGGGGAAAGCATCCGTCATGCCGCTTTCCAGGTAGCCTCCATTATTTCCACAACCGGTTTTGCCAGCACGGATTTCAACCTGTGGCCGGAGTTTTCCCGGATGCTGCTGATTATTCTGATGTTTATCGGAGCCTGCGCAGGTTCTACGGGCGGCGGTCTGAAGTGTTCCCGCGTCCTGCTGATGCTCAAATGTATCCATCGCGAGACTAGACGAGTGGTTCATCCCCGTTCGGTCAATGTAGTTAAGCTGGATGGAAAAGTGGTGGAGGAAGAAGCGCTGCACTCGGTCCTGGTCTTTTCCGTTGCTTACGCTACGATTATTTTGGGCGCCTCTCTGCTGGTGGCCCTGGATGATTTTTCCTTTGGGACTACCTTTACCGCCGTCGTCTCATGCATTGGCAATATTGGTCCCGGCCTGGAATTAGTAGGCCCCATGGGCAACTTTTCCATTTTCTCTCCCTTTGCTAAAATTGTGCTCTCCCTGTGTATGATTGTCGGCCGTTTGGAAGTGCTTCCCATCCTAGTCCTGTTTAGCAAAAACGCCTGGAAACAAAATTAAATCCGCCCCCCCTTTGGCAAAAGCGTCAAATCTTCTGATTTGGCGCTTTCTTTTTTGAAGTTCATCTTGCAAAAGCAACACCCCTTGCGGTAAAATTAGGTGTGTTATGAAAGCAGGAAGTATTTACTTAGCTTCTTTCTGCAACAACAAAGGAGTGGGAAAATTGTTCGAAAATCTTTTTTGGCTCGGCTTAGTCGGTGCCGCAATAGCATTAATATTTGCGGTAATTCAAGCTAAGAAGGTGCTAAGCTTCTCAGAAGGCACTGAGCTGATGCAAAAAATTGCATCAAATATCCGTACCGGCGCCAATGCATATCTTAAGCGGCAGTATACGACTGTCGCAAAGGTCTTTTTGGTTGTGTTTATCGTTCTTCTTGCCATTGCGTTTGGCTCTAACGGATCCATGCTCTCCAAATTTACTCCCTTTGCCTTTGTGACCGGTGGCATCTGGTCCATGCTGGCCGGATTTATCGGCATGAAGATCGCCACCTCCTCCAATGCCCGTACCGCTCAGGCCGCCTCCGAGAGTCTGAACCGCGGCCTTCGCGTGGCGTTCTCCTCCGGCTCTGTTATGGGCTTCACCGTGGTGGGACTGGGCCTGCTGGATATTTCCATCTGGTATTTCCTGCTGCGCTACGCGTTCAGCGTGACCGATGCCAGCTCGCTGGCCAACATCATGGTCATGAATGGTATGGGCGCCTCTTTTATGGCCCTGTTCGCCCGTGTGGGCGGCGGCATTTACACTAAGGCCGCCGATGTGGGTGCCGACCTGGTGGGCAAGGTTGAGGCCGGTATTCCCGAAGACGACCCCCGCAACCCCGCCACGATCGCTGACAACGTGGGTGACAATGTGGGCGATGTGGCCGGCATGGGCGCCGATCTGTACGAGTCCTATGTGGGCTCCATCCTTGCCACCTTCGCGCTGGGTGCCGCTGCTGGCTACGGCTTTGCCGGTATGCTGCTGCCCATGATCTTGGCGGTCGTCGGCATCGTATGTTCCATCCTGGGCTCCTTCCTGGTCAAAACCAAGGAAAACGCCACCCAGCAGTCTCTGCTCAAGAGCCTGCGCACCGGTACTTATACCGCCGCCGTGCTCTCTGCCATCGCAGCCGCTCCTCTCACCTACTTTATCGTGGGCAATTGGGGCGTGTACATAGCCATTCTCTGTGGCCTGATCGGCGGCTGTGCCATCGGCTACTTCACCGAGTACTACACCTCTGACACCTATAAACCCACGCAGAAGCTGGCTGACGCCTCTGAGACTGGCAGCGCCACCATCATCATCGGCGGTATCTCCCTGGGTCTGAAGTCCACTCTGGCCTCGATTCTGATCGTGGGCGCCGCAGTTATGGTCAGCTACTATGCCGCTGGCGGCACCGGAGCCATTATTGACGCAGCTGGCGCCTTTACCCCTGAGTTCAACAAGGGTCTGTATGGCATCGGCATCGCTGGTGTGGGCATGCTCTCCACCCTGGGCATCACTCTGGCTACGGACGCCTATGGCCCTGTGGCGGACAACGCCGGCGGTATTGCCGAGATGGCCGGCCTGCCCGAGGAGGTACGCGAGCGTACCGACGCCCTGGACTCTCTGGGCAACACCACCGCTGCCACCGGCAAGGGCTTTGCTATCGGCTCCGCCTCCCTGACCGCCCTGGCCCTGCTGGTCTCTTATGTGAACATTGTACAAGAAAAGACCTCCGAGGTTCTGAATTTCACCCTCACCAGCCCTACGGTTCTGGTGGGCATGTTCATCGGCGCTATGTTGGTGTTTGTGTTCTCCGCCTTTACCATGAGCGCGGTGCAGACCGCCGCTCAGTCCATCGTGGTTGAGGTGCGCCGCCAGTTCCGTGAGATTGCCGGCATCATGGAGGGCAAGTCTGACCCTGACTACGCGGCCTGCGTCTCTCTGTGCACCAAGGGTGCCCTGCATGAGATGGTCGCCCCCGCCCTGCTGGCCATTATCGTGCCCATCGTCACAGGCGTGGTTCTGGGCCCTGTTGGCGTTGTCGGTCTGCTGGGCGGCGTGTCCGTCACCGGTTTCGCCATGGCCGTGTTTATGTCCAACGCCGGCGGCGCCTGGGACAACGCTAAGAAGTATATTGAGTCCGGCCACCACGGCGGCAAGGGCTCCGAGTGCCACAAGGCCGCCGTTGTGGGCGACACCGTGGGCGACCCCTTCAAGGATACCTCCGGCCCCTCTCTGAACATCCTCATCAAGTTGTGCTCCACCGTGTCCATCGTCTTCTCCGGCGTGGTCGTGGTGTTCCACCTGCTGTAAACCTTTCCCGCTCCAGAGACAATGAAGCGAAAGACCCCGGCCTGTGCGCTCAATGGAGCGGCACAGGCCAGGGTCTTGTTTCATTTATTTTTAAGCCTTCTGCTCCGGTAACACTAGTTAAAGTTGAAGCTGTAGCCATAGACGGCAATCGAAGCCGGAACCCATACATCCGGCATTTCCCCCGTCTCTTTAGGGATTGTATCGTACCACCCCGTGTGTACTAGAAAATCAATTTCGCTACTATTGTTGTAAGACCGATATCCGTACACCACCATGGTATGAGTGCTATATTGCCCCACCAAAGCTGTGGTCATCATCGCAGGTCGGCTATTGCTGATTTGTGTCTTGATATATGCCGCAGGGTTTACAAGCGTCCACGAAACTGAGATACCGGAGTTAATTGTTGCCGTTGAATGATTGCGATAGGTATCAACCGGAATACTGATCGCCCCGGCAAAGGATACCGCATTCATGCCGCAGTCCTCCACCAAAAATTTATGGAATGCATGCGCTTTTGGATATGATGAAATGACTTCTTGAGTTGTCCGCGGAAATGCTCCAGACAATGCTTCAAGATTATATTGGCTGGGAACAATGTTGTCGTTCCTTGTCCTGTCGAGATAATTCAATGCAATTGTCGTTGCAATCGCGCTGCAGGTATTATTAAAATCTCCTCCGTTATATCCAAAGGCAACTCTTTTAATATACGTATTTGAATTGACAAGCCGATGAACGATCGGATTCTCCAAATCCCCATAAGGCGAAACATCAGGCTGGGACGTTTCAGACAGGTTGTCAATATAATTCATGTGGGCAAGCGCATCAACAGGCTCTCCACGCAATATATCGAGATATTCCTGCTCTCTTTGGATATAATAGCACAGCAGCCCGCCATAGTATTTGGGATAATCCATGTAATTTTTGTACGGATTGGCCTCACCGCCTTCTGCAAATGCATATGTTCCCCGCTCCAAAATCAAATATCCGTTTGAAGCAGTACCAAGCAAAAAACGCGGGACTCCACTATAGTCAAAAATAATCTCTATCCTATGCTCTCCAAATTAATCCTCTGGACTCCATAACTTGGGCTGCTCTCTGTCTCTCCGCTTGAGTTAATGTCATATCACTGTTACGGGCAACCGCAGGTACTTGAGTACAAAAGACCGCTATTAAACAGACGGCAAGAAAACTGCGAAAACCTTTTTTCATCTGTGTCCCTCCAATCATCTGGTTGAATGGGCGGTTTCTAACAGAGCTTTTACATAGTTTAACGCCACATTTTCATCTACCCCCTCCCCATTTAAGAAACCCACATAATACCAATATTCACTGGTTTTAAAGCGAAGGAAACTCCACATCTCGCCCATATTATTTTCCTCGGTAGTCAGCCAGATCTGGGTCCCCTGATACGTCAGGTCCTCCGGGCTGATTGGCCGTCCCAATTCTGGGCCACTAATTCGGCAGGACAAAAAGAAATTTTCATTGTTGTAAGTCTTTGAATACCTGGATATAACAAAGCCTTCCGGCTCACCGTCCCGGAAACGGGTGGTCAGCCGGACACTATAATAATGGTCATACTCCTCCCCGGCCACCCATTCATTCTTGGGCGGGAAAAGAGGAAGAGCACTGCGGCGGAATACCGCCTGGAGCTCCTCATAGGAGCCGACCAAATACTCCGGCTGGGAATAGACCGGGACAGCCATATAGATCACGGTCCCCAAAAACGCTGCAATGCTGGCAAAAATAAACGCACGCAGGCTGACACGCCGCCGCTTGTCCGACATAAGGCACCTCCTCCGCTTTCAAATTCATAGTAGCATGAATTTGAAATTATGGCCATATTGCATTTTATTTTTTGATTTTATTATATATCACAAGCAAACTAATTGGTTTATTTTCGTTAAAAACTACCCATAGATGCAAAACTGCCCGGGCCCCTTACGGGACCCGGGCTTTGATCACATTCTCTTTTTTCGGAACAGGAAGGTTATGGCAAAGAATACGGCCAGACAGAGGGTAATGGAGGCGCCGGCCGAGGAGCCTTTATAATAGGAGATCATCAGACCAACAACACCTGCCCCAAGGGCGCCCAGAATCGAAAAGAGGTGATATTGCCGCATATTCTTGGCCAGATTGCGGGAAGCGGCCGCCGGGAGCACCAGCAGGGAGTTGATGACCAACAGGCCCACCCAGGTCATGGATATGGTGACCACCACCGCGACCGCGGCGCAAAAGACGGCCTCCCGCCAGAACACCTGAATTCCCCGACTGTCCGCCAGCGCCGGGTGGATGGAGGAGAGCATCAGCTGGTTGAAGGAACACAGCCACAAAAGGACCACTGCGGCCAGAATGCCCGCCAAAAGGGCGATTTTGGACGGCTCCACACTGAGGATGTCGCCTATGAGCAGGCTATTGAATTTGGTGAAGCTTCCCCCGTCCATGGTGGCGATAAAAATACCAAGCGCCACGGCAGTGGAGGAAAAAACACCGATGACCGTATCGCTGGCCATGTTGGATTTGCGGCGCACATAGGTAAACAGCAGAGAAAAGGCCACCGCAAAGACCACCGCACACCACATGGGCTCCGCCAGTCCGCACAGGGACCCAATGGCAATGCCAGTAAATGCCGAGTGGCCCAGAGCGTCCGAAAAGAAGGACATCCGGTTTGTGACCACCATGGTGCTCAGCAATCCCAGCAGGGGTGAGATCACCAGCACGGCCAGCAAGGCATTTTTCATAAAATACATGGAGCCGGGCTGGGCCCACTCAAAGGGCAGCAGCTCCACCAAGGTATACCAGAGGCTCATGCCCGTCCCCCCTTCCCCAGGTGCAGGTGAAAGACCGCCTGAAATTCAGGCGAGGCGAGCACCTGGTCCGGCGGGCCCACCTGCAGCACCTCATTCTTCAGCAGGATCACCTTGTCTGCATAGCTGGTCAGAGTGGCGAAGTCGTGGGTGGAGAGCAGAATGGACAGATCATAGGTATTTCGAATCTCATCCAGCATGTCCAACAGCTGCTTCTCTCCGTCGATGTCCACCCCGGAGAGGGGCTCGTCCAAAATCAGGATATGGGGCAGGGGCTCCAGCGCCAGAGCCAGCAGCACCCGCTGCAGCTCACCCCCGGAGAGGGCCCCCATCCGCTTGTCCAACAGGGCGGTGCCGTGGACCCGCTCCAGGCAGGCCCGCACCCGCTCCCGCAGGCGCTTGGGTGCGGGCAAAAACACCGGCCACTTATCAATGGCTGCGGCAAAAAAGTCAAAGACGCTCACGGGGTCCCCCCGGTCAAAGCTGGGCGATTGGGGCACATAGCCAATTAAAGGCCGTGTCTTGTCGCCCCCGGCCCGTTGAAATTCTATGGTGCCGGTATGGGGAACCTGTCCCAGAATAGTGCGGAAGAGAGAGCTCTTCCCCGCCCCGTTGGGGCCGATGAGGGCCACAATTTCCCCGCAGTGCAGATGGAAGGAGACGTTCTGCAGCACCTCTTCCCCGCCGAAGTTCACGCCCAGCTTATCCACCCGGAGGCAGCACAGCCCGGAACAGCCCGGCCCCATATGTTCATGCTTTTGTACGCTCATCCCAGGGCCTCCACAATGGTATCTCTATTCTTTTCCATAGCGTCGAGATAGGGCTGCATGCCCACACCCTCACCGCTCATAATCATATCCAGCTGATACACCCTCACCCCGGTCTCCCGAGCGATCGCCTGGGCCGTTGCATCTGAACCATTGACCTCGGTAAAAATAGCCGGGATGTCATATTCCTGGATCAGGGCGACGATCTCCTTGATCTCGGCGGCACTGGCCTCGCTCCCCTCCTCCTCCTCGATGGCCTTGAGGATGGTCAGACCATTGTCCCGGGCGAAATACTGGAAGCCGTCGTGGAACGTAATCAGATACGGACAGGACAGCCCGGACATGCGCCCGTCATCACCGGGCAGCAGAGCGGCCGCAGCGTTGAAGTTTTCGGTATACCGGTCCAGATTGTCCCCATCCAGCTCCCCCAGGCCGTGGAGAATGTTGTTCATCATCACCTCAGCAGCCTCCTCATTCATCCAGATATGAGGGTCATACTCGGTGTCGTGATCATGGTCTTCATGGCCTATGGCGGGCAACAGCTCGATCCCCTCCGAGCAGTCGATCACCGGCGCGTCAGAGGCGGCCAAGGCATCTGTCATAAAATCCTCCAGTCCCGCACCGTTCATCACGATTACGTCCGCCCGCTCAACGGCTTTCATATCATTGACCGTGAGGGTGTAGTCGTGGAGGCACGAGGTCTGCTGGTTGACCAGCAGGCTCACCTCCACGTCCCCTATCCCCTCGGTTACCGCCGTCGTGAACAGGTAGACCGGATAGGTGGTGGCCAGGACATGGAGCTTACCGTCGTCCGACGGCTGGGGAGCGGCGGGTGAAGAACAGGCGGAAAGCAACAGGCCCAGAACACAGGCCGCCGCGAGTAGTTTTTTCATAGAGATCCCCTTATCCAAAATAAAAAATACGATCTGCCGGGCAGGAATGCCCGGCAGATCGTATTATAACGCAATATTCCCATTCTGTAAAACAATTCTTTACCACCGGCCCAGAAGAAATTGGGCAATCAAGTACAGAGGCAGGAACCCCGCGGCATAGCTGGCCAGGTTGGCACACACGGCGTAGCCCACCCGGCGTCCCACCTTCTGATCCCGCAGCAAAAAGCCATAGGCGATGGCCTCCGCCAGCAGGATCAGTACCTCCACTGGCAGCAATATCAGATAGTACAGGTAGTGGGCCCCCACCGCCAGGATGGCCGAGCCCAGCAGAAGGTGCATGGCCGCCTGAGTCGCCACATTGACCACCAGGAACGCCTCTATGCTCCGCCGGGAGCGGAACCCGAACGGCCACAGCAGGATGCCCTCCACCACCAAGGTGGGGATCAGAGTGGACAGGAACTGGGTGAGGTAGTAGCCTATCGTGGAGGTGGAGCGGGTAACAGTGTTGCTCTCGTAGTCGTACACCAGTTCGGTGTGGAACACCGTCCGGGTAAAGGGCTCCGCCGTGGCCCGGACCCCATCGGCGGAGGAGACGGCAATACGGAAGGTTTTGGGCAGGCCGAAGTAGGAGAAATGGTGGGTACCGTCCTCCCCCGGCACCAGGTCGCCAAACAGGGGCGGATAGGTACCGTGCACCAGAGCGGGATACCAGCCCTCCCCTTCCCAGCTTCTCAGGCCCTCGACCAGGGCGGGATCATAGTCCTCTGGGTCTACGTTTGGGGCTCCATCCTCGTCCTGCTGGAGCAGATCCAGGTAGTACACCCCCTCCGGGGCGTTAATCACCGTGATGGTAAGAGACTCCTTGGGCCCCATGTCGGCGCAGGCAGTGCCCCCCAGTAGGATCAGGCAGAATAGTACGCAGGTGATGGCGGAAAACAGGCGCTTCATGGTCATTCCTCCTTCCAGTGGTCTCTTCTGCTGATAACACACCTGACAGAGGCAAATGATTGCACTGTTACTCCAACAGTCGTTTATAATAGGAGTCCAGATTATAGAGCACCGCAGCGGGATTGTGCCCTGTCACCCGATCCTTGACCACCAAAGTGGTGGTGAGCGCCTGGGAATACTTATAAAATATGCTGTCGTGCCCCACGCACAGGCCCACCACGATGTTCAGCTCGGTGCCCAGCCGGTTGAGGTGCCTGGCCTGGAGGATGGGGTTGCACATATTGGGCCCCACCGCCTTGCAGTCCTCGTCAATGCCCACCAGGGTCTTGTCCGCCATCCCCGCCTTACAGGCGATGGAGTACACCTCAAACCCGTTTGCCCGGAGAACGCGGGCCAGGGCGCGGCTCTCCCGCAGCAGGCCAACACAGGTGGCAATGCCCAGCCTGTGGAACCCCATGCGGCGGGCAAAGTCTATAGTCTCTTCCACGCGGGTCAGCCTGCAGTAGCCCTCATACTCCACCCGGGCGGCGGTCTGGAGCACTCGCTGGTTTTCCGGCTGATTGCCCAGGCGCAGGGCCTCCTCCAGCTCCCCGCCCTCCAAAGCCTCCGTGGTGCAGTAGGGTGGGTAATTCCCACTGCTGCTGATGCAGCCCATGCTTCCGCAGTCCACACAGGACCGACCGCAGTTGTCCACGCTCCCCCGCCTCCTTATTTGGCGTAATAATTGATCAGGCAGCCAGCCAGCACAATATCCCGCTCCTCACGGGTCATACCGGGGAGCTTAAGGGTAACCGCCTTCTCCGTTTCATTCTGGAACAGTGTGGCGGCCACCTCCTCCGCGCCCTTCTCCAGCGCGGCTCGAATGCCGGGAATATAGAGCTTATCGCCGGGCTGGAGGTTCCATTCCTTCACGTCCTCCGCTACAAAGGGCAGCATGCCCCAGTTGACTACATTGGAGCGGTAGCGCTTGGTGGCGTATTCCGCCGCCAGGTTGGCACAGCCACCCAGCACCCGCTGACAGGAGGCGGCCTGCTCCCGGGCGGAGCCGTCGCCCGGCTTGAGGGCCATGATAAAAGAGCCCAGACCTGTGGTCCTGCCGTCAAAACCCATCAAGGCCTCCTTGGCCTCCGGCGACGCCGGGTCGATCCGGCGGGCTCGCTCCGCGGCCAGCACCGCTTTGGCCCGGGGAACATACTGGGGATCCTTCCGGCTGAGCGCAAACTCAGACAGCTTAATGGGGTTGGAGCGATAGGAGGAGGTCTCCCCGGAGGGGATCAGCTCGTCCGTGGTGGTCACCGGGTCATAGATGGCAGCACAGCTGGTGAGCAGCAGATTTTCCGGCAGAGCCACCTGCTCCGGCCAGTCGGCGATATTGGGGCCAAACACCAGCTCCTGGCTGGGGTCCGGCCGGCCCACGCCGAAGTACACCCGGGCCTTGTAGGGGCCGTCATCATAGGCAAAGGGTTCCACCGCCGGGTCGGCAGGAACCTCAGGCAGCTCGTCCGCCCCGGTCAGGACGCCGCCGTTGAGGGCGGTGGCCGCGATGCTCCGGGCATCCATCAGGGCCACATAGGACACCTGGCCGTCACTGGGCTTGGACCCCTCCCGGTTGGGGAAATTCCGCGTGGAGTGGCGGATGGAGAAGCCGCCGTTGGCGGGCACATCCCCCGCGCCGAAGCAGGGCCCGCAGAAGCAGGAACGGATGGAAGCCCCCGCCTCCATCAGGCTGGCGATATAGCCCCGGCGGGTAAGCTCTAGGTTCACCGGCTGACTGGTAGGATAGACCGACAGCCAGAAGGCGTCGGAGCCGATGGGCCTGCCCGCCAGGATCTGGGCGGCCCGGACGATGTTCTGATAGGTGCCGCCGGAGCAGCCGGCAATAACCCCCTGATCCACCATAAATTTGCCGTCTGCAATCTTCTCCCGCAGAGAGGCCGGCCGGCTTTTCAGCTCCAGCTGCTTGACCGCGTCCTCGTCCACCTGGTGGAGCAGGTCGTCCATATTGGCCTTAAACTCGCGGATGGTGTAGGCGTTTGAGGGGTGGAAGGGCAGGGCGATCATAGGCTCAACGGCACCCAAGTCCACCTCGATCAGGCCGTCGTAATAGGCCCCGTCGGAGGGCGACTGATAGGCAAACTCATCTCCCCGGCCCAGAATGGTCAGATAGTCCTTCAGCGCGTCGTCCGTGGACCAGACGGAGGAGAGGCAGGTGGTCTCGGTGGTCATCACGTCGATGCCCGCCCGGTAATCAATCGCCAGATTGGCCACACCCGGGCCAAAGAACTCCATAACGGCGTTCTTCACGGTGCCCTCCCTAAAGGTGGCGCGGATGAGCTCCAAGGCCACATCCTGGGGCCCCACGCCGGGCTGGGGTGAGCCGGTGAGGTAAATGGCAATCACCTTGGGATAGGCGATGTTATAGGTCTTTTGCAGCAGCTGGCGGGCCAGCTCCGGCCCGCCCTCTCCGATGGCCATGGTGCCGTAAGCGCCGTAACGGGTGTGAGAGTCAGAGCCCAGGATCATCCTGCCCGGGGCGGCGTACCGCTCCCGCATATAGGAGTGGATCACGCTCTGGTGGGCGGGGACAAATTCGCCGCCGTATTTCTTGGCCGCCGACAGTCCGAACACATGGTCGTCCTCATTGATGGTGCCGCCCACGGCGCACAGGGAATTGTGGCAGTTGGTCAGCACATAGGGCAGGGGGAAGCGCTCCATACCGGAAGCCCGGGCAGTCTGAATGATGCCCACATAGGTGATATCATGGGAGGCCATGGCATCAAACCGGAGGGCCAGCTGGTCCATATCCTCCCCGGTATGATGGGCCTTCAGAATCGAATAGGCCATCGTGCCTTTCTTGGCCAGGGCCGGGTCGGGCAGCCCGGCGGCAGGTCCGTCCTGCGCCAGGAGAAAGGCGCCGTTTTTATAATAGACGCCCTGTTTGGTAATCTTTATCATAGGTGTCGCCTCCGAATCTGTTTCAAATCAAATTTTATCATATCAATCTTTGGCCTGAAACGCAAGGGATTAGGTGTTCCTCTCCGCGTTTTTTTACTCTTTATCCAAAAATTACACCTGTTCCGGCAACATAAACAACCCCTGCATCGGGTGAAACTACCTCCATTGGACAAGGGGGCGTTTGCAATGAAACGAAAAACCAGGGTATTGACGGCTGCCTTTCTGACGGCGGCTTTTGCGGTGACGGCGGGCTTTGCCGTGCAGGGGCACGTCCGGGCCGCCCGGTATCAGGCTGTGCTGAGCGCCGGGTACCAGCACGCCTTCGCGGAGCTCACCACCGCGGTAAGCGAGCTGGACACCGCCCTTCAGAAAGGGGTCTATGCCGCTACGCCCGGGCTGTTTTCCTCTCTGTGCACCCAGGCCTACGGCAAGGCCCTGTCTGCCCAGGCTGCCATTGGAGAGCTCCCCTACGGCAATGTGGAATTGGAGCAGACAGCGGCTTTTTTGGCCAAGACCGGAGACTATGCCATGTATCTCTCCCGCTCCGCGGCCGGCGACGGCTGTACCCAGGAGGAACGGGATACGCTGCGCGGCCTGTCCGGCGCAGCCTCGCAGCTCTCCTCCGCCCTGCGGGATCTCCAGTCCGATCTAAACGCCGGATCACTCACGCTGGAAAGCGTGGAACAGGCACAGGCGCGCCTGGCAGGCACGCAGGCCGGGCAGGTTACAGCCGGCTCTGCGTTTCAGACCGTGGAGGCCGATTTTCCCGAGGTGCCTTCTCTGGTCTATGACGGCCCGTTTTCCGAACATCTGACCGGGCGCAGTCCTCAATATCTGGCCGGCAAAGGAACGGTCACCCAGGATGAGGCCCGGGCCCGGGCCGCCGCCTTTCTGGACCTGCGGCCGGAGATCTTTGAGCTGACCTCCCAAGGGGAAGGGGAACTTCCTGCCTGGGGCTTTACGGCCGCTGTAGACGGCGGCGAGCTCTATGTAGAGGTCACCCGACAGGGCGGCCAGGTACTGGAGGTGCTCAGCAGCCGGCCGGTGGATGAGGCCGTCCTTACCCGCGCCGAAGCGCTGGACATGGCATCCGCGTTCCTCAAGGCCCGCGGATTTCCCGCGATGAAGGAGAGCTATTTTATTGACCAGGGAGATGTGCTCACCATTCATTTCGCTGCTCTGGAGGGAGAGGTCCTGTGCTACCCCGACCTGGTAAAGGTTGCCGTGGCATTGGACAACGGCGATGTAGTCGGCTTTGAGTCCGCCGGCTTTTTGATGAATCACCGCACGCGCCAGCTCTCCGAAGCGGCCATCAGTGAGTCAGCGGCCAGCCAGGTCGTAGGCTCTTCTCTGGAGATTCTCTCCCATCAGCTTACCCTCATTCCCTCTGGCGGCGAATATGAGGTGCTCTGCCACGAGTTTAAATGCCGCACGCAGGAGGACACCCACGTCTTGATTTATGTGAATGCCCAGACTGGTCAGGAAGAACAGATTCTGCTCCTTCTGGAGGATGAGAGCGGAACTCTGGCGCTGTAAAAAAATCGCCCTGCATCCCAAATGGGATGCAGGGCGATTCTGGGTTTTATCCACATTGCAGCGTGAGCCAGACCCGGTCAAACCTCCGGGCCTGCAGGTCCTCTTTCCGGATGAAAAAATAAATGCGTCCGCAGTCGCCGAACATCAGCTCAAACCCGCCGCCGGACACGGTGTCCAGCTGGAACAGGAGCCGCCAGTCTTCCAGACTGGTCCTTCGAGCCTGCTCTCTGAGCTGGGCGGGGACTTTTTCGTAATCCTCCGGGCTGCCCTGGTGATAGCCCCGGGTGACCAGCTCGCATTCCTGGGTGATATTCCCCTGGATCAGGTCGGGCCAGCCCAGCAGCTTGGAGGTATTTTCCTCAAACTCGGGAACCGGGTCTCCCAGGGCGGTCCGGGCCGCGGCATAGACCTCCCAGGCGTTTGGAGGCCAGGCCCCCCCGAAGAAGAAGTCCTCCAGGCCGGGCCAGGACCGCTCCGCCGACCCACGGACACCCAGCGCGGGAAAGCGGTACTCCTCCGGCAGATCCACCGGGAACGCAGCCAGCTGTAAGGACTCCAGGTCTTCAAACCAGAACACCCGGGCACAGCCCTTGTCCGTCGGGTCAAAGCCCCATCGCTGGGAGCCGCACTCATAGAAAAAGGCCAGCAGTCCGGTCTTGGGGAGAAGTCCCTCTGTATCCCAGGCAGACATTTCCCTGCAGTTAAACTGGGCCAGGAAGCTCAGAGGCCGCTCCTTCACCCGGTCATCCTCAAAGGTATCTGTTCGAAAGCGGGGCCATATGAAATCCGCCGGAACGTCCGGCGCGCCACCAAACCGGCTGGCACCCACGGACAGCTCGGCCGCACCCCCGAAGGTCAGACGCACCATGTTTCTCATCATCTCGGCAAGGCGCTCTTTCATACTCTACTCCCCTTTTCTTCTGTGATGAAAGGCCTCTCACCTTAGAATCCGTCGTTGTCCAGATCGAAGGGGACCTCCCGGCTCTGGGGGATCGCGTCGCCCTCAAATTCCAGCTCATCAGGCACCGGCTCGGAGACGGCGGTCTCATTCATCCCCTGTTTGAACTGCATTTCCTGCCACTGCTCTTTGGTGATGAGCACCTGACGGGGCTTGGACCCCTCAAAGGGTCCTACGATCCCCTTCTCCTCCATCTGGTCCACCAGACGGGCCGCCCTGGAATACCCCAGCTTCAAGCGGCGCTGGAGCATGGAGACGGAGGCCATGCCCGTATCCACCACCACCTCGATGGCCGCGGGGAGCAGCTCGTCATAGTCGTCCCCCGCCTCTTCCGGCACAGAGCCGCCCACACCCTTGCCCTGCTTGTCCTTTTCCGCAGCGCGCTGCTCGATCTCATGGATGATGTTGTCGTCATACTCCGCGGCGCCGCTGTTCTCCTTGATGAAGCCCACCACAGCGGCCACCTCCTCATCCGAGATGAGGCAGCCCTGCACCCGCTGTGGCTTTCCGGTCCCCAGCGGAAAATAGAGCATATCGCCGCGGCCCACCAGCTTCTCCGCGCCGGAGGTGTCCAGAATGATGCGGGACTCCAGGCTGGAGGCCACCGCAAAGGCGATGCGGCTGGGGATATTGGCTTTCATCAGGCCGGTGATCACATCAGCGGAGGGCCGCTGGGTGGCGATGATCAGATGCATACCCGCGGCGCGGCCCATCTGGGCCACGCGGCAGATGGACTCCTCCACCTCCTTGGCAGCCACCAGCATCAGGTCAGCCAGCTCATCAATGACCACCACAATTTGAGGCATCTTCTCCATGCCCTCGGTGCGGGAAGCATGGAGGTTATAGGATGCCAGGTCCCTCACGCCGATTTCCGAAAAGGCGCGGTAGCGCTTCATCATCTCCACCACCGCCCACTGGAGGGCGCCGGCCGCCTTTTTGGGGTCCGTGACCACGGGGATCAGCAGATGCGGAATCCCATTATAAATGCCCAGCTCCACCATTTTGGGATCCACCATAATCAGGCGGACCTCCTCCGGCGTGGCCTTATACAGCAGGGAAATGATGAGTGAGTTGGTACACACCGATTTACCGGAGCCCGTGGTACCGGCGATAAGCAGGTGGGGCAGCTTGGCAATATTGCCCACCACACAGTTGCCGCCGATGTCCTTGCCAACGGCAAACGCCACCTTGGAGGGGTTGTCCCGAAACGCCTTGGAGTCAATGACCTCATGGATGGGCACAGGGGTGACCAGTTTATTGGGCACCTCGATGCCCACCATGGAAATCTTGTCCGGAATGGGGGCGATGCGCACGCCCGCAGCGCCCAGCGCCAGGGCAATATCGTCCGCCAGGTTGGTCAGCTTGTTCAGGCGCACCCCCTGGTCCAGCTCCACCTCGTACCGGGTGACCGAGGGCCCCCGGGTGACGTTGACAATGGCCGCGTCAATGCCGAAGGAGCGAATGGTGTCGGACAGGCGGGACTGGTTTGCCCGCAGCTCCCCGGCAATATCGCTGCCCGAGATGCTTTTTCCCTCGTGCAGCAGGGAGACCGGCGGATAGAGATAGACCGGCGGGCCGCTCTCCAGATTCTTGGCAATGTCCTGCGCCACCTCCGCCGCCGCCTGGGCGGTCTCCTGTTTCTTCAGCTTGGGGACGGCCGGCTCCCGTTCGATTTCAGGCAGCTGCACAGCGGGTGCGGGCGTGGGTTCCGGCATGGGGTTCGGCGTTGGAAGCGGAGCAGCCGGAACGGCCACGGAGGGCTCCGCAGTGAGCGTTTGGTCTGGCTCTGCCAGTACAGGCTCCTCGGCCGGCAGGCTTTCCTCCGCCTCCCCGGCCAGCACCTGATCCGGGGCAGGCACCCTGGCCTTCCGGTTAAAAAAGCCCGCCTTTTTGGGGGTGGGAAGCTCCGGCTCCTTCCCCACCAGCGGACCGTCATCCACCGGAATGTCAATTTGGACGTTCCTCCGGGCTGCGGCCGCCCCGGCTGCCGGTTCCGCCTCCCGCGCCGCGCCGCGGCGCTCCTTTATCCGGGGAGCGGGTTCCAGGTCTTCCTCCTCATATTCGTATTCCCGGTGAGGCCGGTCCCGGAAGAAGCGGACAATATCCACCGGTGAAATATGAAAGGCAATCAGGAGTAAGATCAGCAGACCCAGTACCAAAATAAGCCCCGCCCCGATCTTGCTGAATAGACTGGACAGCCCCAGGGCCAGCGCGCCGCTGGCCAGCCCGCCGCATTGGAGCACTCTCCCCTGGGTCCACAGAGTTTTGACCAAGGCGGAGGTCCAGAGATAGTCCCCTTTTGCCAGGAACAGGTGCAGAAGGCTGCCAAAAAGCACCGGCACCAACAGGGCGCTCACCACTCTCAGGCGTACCGGACGGCCTCTGTGAAACGCCAGAATCCAGGCACACACCAGAAGCGCCGGGGGCAGCAGCCAGTAGCCATACCCCACCAGTCCCTTTGCCGCGCCGCAGAAAAAGTCGATAAAGATGGCCTCAATGTGGAAATAGCCAAAGGCCGCGAACACCGCCAGCAGCAGGCATACCACCGCCCCCACTTCCCTGCGGACCGGCCTGGGCGCCGGCTTCTTTTTCCGGCTGGATGTGCTCCGGGAGGCATTGGAACGTCCAGAAGTGGTGGATCGCTTTCCGGATGCAGGTTTCTTTTGTGTGTCTGCCATGGGAAATCATTCCTTTCAGGAGTCAGGGTTAAACAATTGCATTATACCTTCAGAATCAGTCCAGCCACCAGGCTCACCCCGCCGACCGCCCAGCAGTAATAGGCAAATTTTCCGAACTTGCCACGATTGGCCAGCAGGTTCACCAGGCGGATGGCGAAATAGCCCACTACGGCGGAAACCGC
Source organism: Lawsonibacter celer (assembly GCF_014281125.1). Lineage (GTDB taxonomy): Bacteria > Bacillota > Clostridia > Oscillospirales > Oscillospiraceae > Lawsonibacter_B > Lawsonibacter_B celer. Next base: position 645,982 of record NZ_JACOEA010000001.1, read on the forward strand.
CATTCCCACCAAAATCATGGGCAGCAGTTCCGGATCCACCCCTACCTCCAGCGCGTCCTTGAATTCCAGGATCGTAGCGCCCAGCACAGCAGGCAGGCTCATCAGAAAGGAAAAGCGTACGGCAAAGGTGCGGTCATAGCCCCGCAGCATTCCGGCGGAGATGGTGGCCCCGGAGCGGGAGATGCCCGGCAGCGTACCGATCGCCTGGGCACAGCCCACCAGCAGAGCGTCCAGCACGGTGGCGCTGCGCTCATTTTTTTTGCCGCGGGCAAGCCGGTCGGAGAAAAAGAGCAGGAAGCCGGTGACCAAAAGCGCAATGGAAACAAAGGTCACGTTACTGGTAGCGCTTTCAATGACGCCTTTTACCGGCAGCACCACGAAAAGGGGCAGCGTAGCCACAATGATCAGCAATACCAAACGCCGAGCCGGCGGAATGCGTCCCCGCTCCCGCGCCCGTCGTTTGGGCGAACACAGGCTGGCGGCCCCCAGGCAAAACTCCCGGAGCATATCCATAATGTCATGCCAATAGTAAATAAACACCGAAATCAACGTGCCGAAGTGGAGCATAACGGTAAAAAAGAGCTGCGTACTCTCAAAGTCCTCCATGCCGAAAAAGGCCTGGAAAAGAGCCAGATGTCCCGAGCTGGAGATGGGCAGAAACTCCGCCACCCCCTGGAGAAAGCCCATAAAAATGGACATTAAGTAGGTCAAGTTTGGTTCCTCCTTGATTATAAAATGGACATACAGATTTATATTATCACAGTTTGTCCCACAATTCCATCTTTTTTCTTGAAACCGGCCGCCGCAGAGGGTATAATAGGTAAGCGAATTTCGACAAAAACGCTGAGAGTTTGGAGTTGTTTCTATGACCTATCATCTCAAGGTTGCCGGCCTGGAGCGGGAACTGCCCCTGTGCAAGGTAGATGACAGCATGACCATCGCCGCCTTTGTGATCTTTGGCGATGTGGAACTCACCTGTGCCGCTGCCGCCGCCCTGCTGGAGAAGGCCCCGGAATATGACTACCTGGTGGCGCCGGAGGCCAAGGCGATCCCCCTGATCCACGAAATGGCCCGTCAGAGCGGCCGCAACGAGTACTTTTTGGTGCGCAAGGCCCCCAAGCTTTATATGAACGGCGTGTTCCAAACCACGGTTCACTCCATTACCACCGCCGCCGAGCAGAAGCTGTACATGGACGGCGCCGACGCGGCCAAGATGAACGGGAAGCGGGTCCTCATCCTGGACGACGTCATCTCCACCGGTGAGTCCCTCAGCGCCGTAGAACGGCTCGTGGAACAGGCGGGGGGCCGGATTGTGGGCCGTATGGCCATTCTGGCGGAGGGAGACGCCGCCAAGCGGGACGACATTATCGTTCTCGGGTCGATCCCCCTCTTTGATGGGAATGGCAACCCCAAGCTCTGATTCATATGGATAGGGAAGCGCGGAGAGCCGCTGGCTCTCCGCGCTTTGTCTTTTTCTGCTTCTAGGAAATCGTATAGCTTCCACGTACCAGAAGGGTCACATTGGTCTTGGCCTGGACACCGCGCCCGTCAATGGTTCCCAAATAGAGGTGGTTGACCGTCAGAGCCCCCCCACTAGCCAGAGTGCTCCCCGCAGTCATATCCACCAGCCCCGGGGCGGAGTCAGACACGCACACCGCAGTACCGTTCCGCAGCAAAAATTCGCAGCCTTCTTTGCCGATCAGCTTCTGTCCCTGGGTGAGGGTGACCACCTGAAAGCTGGCCGAAGCGCCGGAAGCGCCTCCGGCCAGCTTGTCCTCCACCTCATCCACATAGCCGTCCACCACGGTCTGCAGCTGCGTCTTGAGCTCACTTTCCCGCTGGGCAATCTTACCGTCCACCTGGCTGAGGATGGCGGGCGTCGTCTTTTTCTCCAGATAGCTCAGGGTCACCAGCGGGTCGCTTTGGGAGCCCTGCTGCCCGGCTGCCACGGCCACGCCGAGCATGGCGACAATCACCAGCCCAGCCGCCGTCAGCCGTACCGGCCAGTTTCCTTTGTATTTCATATGTATGACCTCCGTTGAAAAAGAAGGGGCCGCCGCACAGGCGGCCCCATGTTTCCGTGCGTTCACACCATGGTGTCCGAGTGCAGGCCAAAGCTGACCGCGATGGCAGAATCCACCTTTTGCATCAGCGGCTCATCCAGCCGGCCCATATGCTCCCTCAGCCGCTTCTTGTCCAGAGTACGGATCTGCTCCAACAGGATCACCGAATCCTTTGGAAGACCATAGGTTCTGGCTGAGAGCTCAATATGGGTGGGCAGACGGGCCTTTCCGGTCTGCGAGGTGATGGCAGCGGCTATCACAGTGGGACTGTGGCGGTTTCCGGTGTCGTTTTGTACGATCAGCACCGGGCGCACACCCCCCTGCTCGCTTCCCACCACGGGACTCAGGTCGGCATAAAAAATATCTCCACGTTTTACGCTGTTGTCCACGAACATTCACACTCCGCCGGAAGATAGTCACCGGCGTCACAAGGCGCATGGCCTATGTAACGCGGTCACTATGATTCTCCCACGGGGCGGCAGGATTTATACACCCAGCTTCAAAAAAGAGGCCGGTGTTTCCCTCGCCGGCCGGCCGGCGCAATTCTCCCCCGGGCCAGTCTATGCATCCGGGTGGCCGAAGGTGCTATTCATAGACGCGGGGAACGCGGTGTGAGACCGCAGTAAGCAATTCATACTGGATGGTCCCCGCTTCAGCGGCGGCCTCCTCTATGGGAATATGCGCTCCATAGATCTCTGCAACATCTCCCGGGCGCACCTGGGGCAGCCCCGTGACGTCCGCCATGCAAAGATCCATGCAGATGCGGCCCACCACCGGAACACGACGGCCGCCCAGCCAGACCTCCAGCCGATCCGAACAGATTCTGGGCAGGCCGTCTGCATAGCCCGCCGTCAGGACCGCCAGGATCGCATCCCGCTCCATGGTATGCGTGCAGCCATAACTCACCGGCGTGCCGGCTCTTACCCGCTTTACCGAAGCCACCCGGCATTTTAGGCTCATTACCGGGCGCAGTCCGGGGCCGTCCAGCCCTTCACAGGAGGGAGCCGGATAGTGGCCGTACAGAGCGATGCCGGGACGCACCATATCCAGGTGTGTACAGGGATAGTTTAACACAGCCGCGCTGGCCGCGCAATGGCGGATTTTAAAATGCACCCCCCGCTGTCCCAGTTGATCCAACAGCTCCAGAAACCTGGTAAACTGGAGCATAGTGTATTCCTCACTGCCGTCGGCATCGGCAAAATGGGTAAAAATCCCCTCCGCCTCCAGGCCAGGCAGCGCGCAGACCCTGGCTATGGTGTCTGCCGTTTCCTCCAGGTCCTCCGGGTCACACAGCCAGCCCAGGCGGGACATCCCCGTATCCGCCTTCACATGGATCCGCAGCCTCCGGCCTATTTTCACCGCAGCCTGTGAAAGGGCCTGCGCCGTCTCCAGATCATAGACCGTCTGGGTCAGTTCACAGCGCAGCAGATCGGCGGCCTGCTGGGGCGGCGTGCTCCCCAGGATCAGAATGGGCACGGTGATTCCCGCCTGCCGCAGCTCCTCCGCCTCAGCCAGATAGGCCACAGCCAGATACTCCGCGCCCAGCTCTTCCAGTTTTTTTGCCACCGGAACCGCCCCGTGACCATAAGCGTTGGCCTTCACGACACCCAGGAAGCGGCACCCGGCAGGCAGCAGCGCGCGCAGCGCGCGATAATTGTGTTCCAGATTGGATAAGTCGATCTCCGCCCACGCGCGGGCCATTTCATCTCTCATTGGTAATGGTCCTTTCTCTGCAGCGCCGGGAGAGCGCCTCTCTCACCCGGCGGTAAATTCTGTAAAGGTGCATTGTATGACCGTAAAGCCGTCCTGAGACACCTCTCCCCGGAGCAGGGCATGGGTCTCCGGATGAAGCCACAGGGTGATCTCCTCCCCCACGCCGGCCGTGTTTTCCGGAGCCCGGCAGCACAGGCGCAGCGTGTGGGTCTCTCCCAGCTTCTCCATCCCGCATTCGGCGATGAAATCCTCCCGCAGGGCTCGCAGCAGGGCCGGTATCGCGTCAATGGGACTCAGGCCGTCCTCGTTCAGCGGCCCAGTTTCCAGCCGTACCCCGTCATATTCCAGGCTCGTCTGCTCTCCGCTGACCCGCGCAGTGATCCCGGCCGCCTCCACCGGTGCGGTGACGGTCAGTACCAAATCTCCCTCCCGTTCCCACTGAAAGGAAATTCCGTACTCATAAACCCGTTGTCCATAGTCGGCAATGACTTCCGTCTGTCCCGCGCAGGAAGCCATCTCCAGGTATTCGCCCCGGATATCCAGGGCCAGCTGCTCCGCCTGTCCCCCGCTCTCACCGCCGCAGGCGGCCAAAATCAGGCACAGGATCATCATTGGTGCACACATCCAGCGATGGCGCACAGGGTTCCCTCCTTAACAGATTCATCGGCTCAATTGCTTGGTCAGTCCGGGCAGCATGGAGATCAGATCCACAGGTGCCATCCCATACTCCCCCAGCTTCTCCGCGGCCAGATCCCCGGCAGCGCCGTGGAGCCACACCGCCAGCGGCACCGCCTGCCGGGCGGGCAGCCCCTGCCCCAGCAGGGAGAGGATGATCCCGGAGAGCACATCCCCGCTCCCCCCCTTTGCCATACCCGGGTTGCCGGTGGTGTTGACAAAGGCCGCGCCGTCCGGAAAGGCCGTGATGGTCCGATGTCCCTTCAGCACCAGGCAGCAACCGTGCGCCCGGGCGAAGGAACGGGCCGCCCCCAGCCGGTCTCCGCCGGACACATCGCCCCCCAGTCGGGCAAATTCTCCGTCGTGCGGTGTGAGTACGGTCACGCAGTCCCGACGGCTGTCCAGGATATCTATATGTCCTGCCACGGCGTTTATGCCGTCCGCATCCAACACCACGCTCCCCCGGTATTTCTCAAGCAGGCCGCGCACCACGACGTCCACGCCGCCGCTCCGTCCCAGCCCGGGGCCGATGAGGCATGCGCCGCAGCGGGACATCCGCTCCAGTGCCGGGGCCGCCGCCTGGGCGGAAAGCCGGCCGTCTCTGTCCGCAGGGAGGGGATGGGGCATGGCGGAGGAGAGCTTTCCCGCCGCTACAGGCCACACGGGGGTGGGCACGCCCACGCTCACCAGTCCTGCTCCGGAGCGCACGGCGGCCTCAGCCGCCAGCACAGGTGCACCGGTGTAGTCCGCACTGCCGCCCAAGATATAGACCCGCCCATAGTCTCCCTTGTGGGAGTCCCGTGCCCGCCGGGGCAGGGATACGTCCCGGCGGGTCACGGTCTGCACCGGGTATTCCCCCGCATCCGTCAGGTCGGTCGGAATGCCAATGTCCGCAGTCACCAATTTTCCGGCGCACACCGCCCCGGATCCAACACAGCAGCCGATCTTGGGCAGGGTGAAGGTCACCGTAACCGCCGCCTCCACCGCCGCGCCCAGCACCCGGCCGGTGTCCGCCTCCACTCCGCTGGGGAGGTCCGCCGCCACAGTGGGCGCCGGGCTTGCGTTCATGGCCTGGACGGCGGCGGCCTGTGCCCCCGCCATCGGTATGTTCAGCCCCACACCAAAGACCGCGTCCACCAGCACGTCAGCCTCCATGGCGGCGGCCAACTGGGCCGCATTTCCAGGCTGAAAGTCCTCAAGAACGCCCCCGGCGGCCATAAGCCGCCGCTCCATCTCGGCGGCGTCCGGGGTCAGCTTCTCCCGCCGCCCCACCAGGAGGGCGCGCACCTTCCAGCCCTCCGCCAAAAGAAGCCTTGCCGCCGCCATGCCGTCCCCGCCGTTATTGCCCGGCCCGCAGAAGCATACCGCCCTGGGCGGACCGTTTCTTGCGCCGCCCCGTCGGAAGAGCGCCGTCTCTCCGTCCGCGCCGATGATTTCCCCCGTGGCCTCGGGCAGGTAAAATTGCTTTCCCCGGCCCACCGGCGTTTCTCTTTCCGGCGCCAGCTCCAGCACCTCGCGGACCAGGGCCTCTGCCGCCCGCTCCATCAGCTCCAGGGAGGGAATTCCCCGCTCCCGGATGGCGGCCTGATCCAGTTGCTTCATCTGCCGTGCCGTGGCCAGCCTCATAAGACATCCGCCTCCTCTGCCTCTGCCGGTTCCCTCTCTCCGGCTGAGAAGTCAATGCGCCGAAACAGCAGCGCGCCGATCAGCAAAATAATAAAGTTGCTGATGGTCATGGCGTACCAGACGCCGCTCTCCCCCGCGTCCGTCAGCGTGCGGAAGAGCAAAATCAGGGGCAGCCGGATCGCCCACAGTCGCAGCGTTGTGATGAGAAAGCTGTATCCCGTATGTCCGGAGCCGTTAAACGCCCCCAGATAGTTCTGAAACAGGGACAAAAAGGGCTGCATCAGCAACACCCAGAACAGATAGGCAAATGCCGCCGCCTGAGTCGCCGGGTCGTTGCTCAGCAGGCGCACCAGACCGCCCCGCAGAGGGAAGAGCAGCACACAGCCGGCGATGGTAATGGCCAGGCCCATGTTGCGGCAGGCCAGATACGCCCTGCGCGCCCTGGGTCCGTTGCCCGCCCCCAGGTTTTGCCCCACATAGGCCGCCAGCACAGAACCCAAGGCGATCATGGGCATCAGCAGAATGTTTGACACCTTGTTGCCAATGCTGAAGGCCGCCGTGACTGCCTCTCCATAGCTGAGGATCACCATCTGGATGATTACATAGCCCAGAGACCCCAGCATCTGGCTGAAGGCCGCCGGAGTGGCCACCCTGGTCATCCGGAGAAAGACCGGCAGATGGAGGCGCAGATGCCGCGGCGTGAGGAAGAGGGGCTGGCGCGGGGAAAACATCAGAACCAGGCAGACCGGCGCCACCGCCGCATTGCCCAATACCGTGGCAAGTGCCGCGCCGAACACTCCCAGGCCCAGGCCCTGCACACACAGGGCGGTGAGCACAATATTGAGCACCACCGAAGTCACCGAGAGCGCCACCGGTGTCACCGTGTCCCCCTGAGCCTGCCGCACCGCCTGAAACGCGGTGAAAATCCCGGTAAAGATCAACTCGCAGGAGCGGACCCGCAGATAGAGCACCGCAAGCTCCAGCGTCTGGCCGTGGACACCCATCAGGGCCAAAACGGGAGGCGAGAGCAGCCAAAGCAGCAGATTGAGCAGGGCCCCAAAGAGCATCGACACCACCAGGAGCACCCCGGCATTTTCGCGGGCGCGCTCCCGCTCGCCCGCGCCCAGCATATGGCTGACCAGGGCCACCCCGGCCACGCCGAACCCCACCTGAAAAGCCGCAAAGAGGTTGAGCACCGGCCAAGTCATGGAGACCGCCGCCTGGGCCAGCACCGAGTCGGCGATCTGTCCAATGAAAAAGGTGTCCACCAGCTCGTTGAACGCCTTCATAAAATTCGCTCCAAACACCGGCAGTGCCAGAACGAGGATGGCCTTGTACAGATTGGGCTCCCGAAGCAAAAGCTCCGTGCGATCCCTTTGCACCGCTTATCTCCCCCTTCCCGCATATCGCCGCCGCCGGCCGCATAAACCAGTGCCGGACCATTCGCTCAGCAGACCTTATTATAGGCCTCCCCCTGCGGTTCGTCAATTTTATCTTGCACTTTTTCCTTATTTGTGATATAAAGGGTTTTACATGCGAAGAAGGGAAAAATAGCGTTTCCCCGACCTGGCAGAGAGCGTCCGCCACCGGCTGAAAGCGGATGTGAGGTTCGGCGCGCTTGGTTCGTCCCGGAGCGGCCCTGGAGACAGGGACGGTCTCGCCCTCCGTTACAGGGGCCATGAGCGTCCGTGCTCGGCACGGAAATCGCGGGTGGTACCGCGGAAGGTTTGCCTTTCGTCCCGATTGTTCGGGGGGAAAGGCTTTTTTGTTGGGTAAATTTTGTTCTAAGGAGTTAAAAAGGTATGAGAGAACAATTGGCAAAGATGAAGGCCGAAGCCCTGGAGGCCCTCGGGCGGGTTCAGACGCCGTCTGACCTGGACACCCTGCGGGTCCAGTATTTGGGCAAGAAGGGTGAGCTGACCGCTGTTCTGAAGCAGATGGGCAAGCTCTCCGCCGAGGAGCGCCCTGCCATGGGTCAGCTGGCCAATGAGGTGCGCGCCGTCCTGGAGGAGGCGCTGGACCGGACGGGCAGGCGTCTGGAGCAGGCCGCCCTGGAGGCCCGCCTGAAGGCCGAGGCGGTGGATGTGACCATTCCGGGCGCGGTCCATGACATTGGGCACAAGCACCCCATGTATATTGCCCTGGACGAGATTAAGGATATCTTTGTGGGCATGGGCTTCACCGTGCTGGATGGCCCGGAAATCGAGCTGGCCACTTATAATTTTGACAAGCTCAACGCGGAGGAGGGGCACCCCTCCCGGGACTGGTCGGATACCTTCTATTTTGATACCGAAAGCCGGGTGATGCTGCGCAGCCAGACCTCCCCCATGCAGGTACGGGCTATGGAGACCATGCCCCTGCCCATCCGCATCATCGCCCCAGGCCGGGTGTACCGCAAGGACGAGGTGGACGCCACCCATTCCCCCATGTTCCATCAGGTGGAGGGCATGGTAATTGACAAAGGGGTCACCATGGCCGATTTGAAGGGCACCTTGAACACCGTGATTGAAAAGCTGTATGGCGAGGGTACCGTGACTCGCTTCCGTCCCCATCATTTTCCGTTCACCGAGCCCTCCTGTGAAATGGACATCCAGTGCCACAAGTGCGGTGGAAAGGGGTGCCCCACCTGCAAGGGTGAGGGCTGGATCGAGGTACTGGGCGCGGGGATGATCCACCCCAACGTGCTGCGCATGAGCGGCATTGACCCGGAGGTATACTCCGGCTGGGCCTTCGGCATGGGGCTGGAGCGTCTGGCCATGGGCCGCTTCAAAATCGCTGATCTGCGGCTGATTTTCGAAAACGATGTGCGGTTCCTGGAACAGTTTTAAGAGAGGAGTGTGGGAACAATGAATCTCAGTAGAAAATGGCTCAATGAATTTGTCACTGTGACTGCCTCCGACCGGGACTTTGACGAGGCAATGACGCTCTCCGGCTCCAAGGTGGAGACCACCGAGGACCTGGGCGCCGAAATCTCCAACGTGGTGGTGGGCAGAATTCTCTCCATGGAACGCCACCCGGATTCCGACCACATGTGGGTCTGCCAGCTGGACGCGGGACAGGACACGCCCCTCCAGATTGTCACCGGGGCCTGGAACATCCATGCGGGCGACCTGGTCCCCGTGGCCCTGCACAAGTCTACCCTGCCCGGGGGCAAAAAGATTGAGAAGGGCAAGCTGCGGGGCGTGGTCTCCAACGGCATGATGTGCGGCCTTTCTGAGCTGGGCCTGGACGAGCGGGACTTTCCCTATGCCGCCATTACCGCCGCCGCTCTGCTCAACGACTACAGACCCCTGGACCCGGAAAAGCCCTCCATCCCCGCTGATGTGCAGCCCGGACATAAAATCTACGGCCCGGTGGTGGCCGCCAGAGTACTGGAGTGCGCGCCCCAGCCTGACGGCAGCTTCCACACCTGCCTGGACATCGGCGGCGCCACCGCCGTGCCCGACACCTGCTGCGCCAACCTCCACGAGGGCGACCTGGTGGCCTACAACACCAAAAGCGACGCCATCTGCACCCTGGCCGACCTCCATGCCGACCAGAAGGAATTCCCCCATTGCATCCCAGACGGCATCTTTATCCTCCGGGAGGAATGTACGCCTGGCGACGACATCAAGCCCATCATAAACGCGGACGACCACGTGGTGGAGTTTGAGATCACCCCCAACCGCCCCGACTGCCTGAGCGTCATCGGTCTGGCCCGAGAGGCGGCCGCCACCTTCCACACTGAGCTGCGTCTGCACGAGCCCGTGGTGAAGGGCGGAGCTGAGGGCAGCCTGTGCGATCTGCTGGACGTGGAGACCCCGGCCGCCGAGCTGTGCCCCCGCTACACCGCCCGCATGGTACGCAACGTAAAGATCGCCCCCTCCCCCAAGTGGATGCGGGAGCGACTGCGGAGCATGGGCGTGCGCCCCATCAACAACATTGTGGACATCACCAACTATGTGATGCTGGAATACGGCCAGCCCATGCACGCTTTTGACTATCGCTATGTGAAGGGTGGAAAGATCATCGTCCGCCGGGCGGAGGAGGGGGAGCAGCTGACCACCCTGGACGGCAAGGTGCACACCCTCACCCACGATCATCTGGTCATCGCGGACGAGACAAAGGCGGTCGGCCTGGCGGGCATCATGGGGGGCGAGAACTCCGAGATCGTCTCCGACACCGTGGACGTGGTGTTCGAGTCCGCCAACTTCAATGGCACCTGCATTCGCAAGGGCGCCCTGGCCCTGGGTATGCGCACTGAGGCCAGCGCGAAATTTGAAAAGGGCCTGGATATTCTCAACACCCTGCCCGCTGTCAACCGTGCCTGCGAACTGGTGGAGTTGCTGGGGGCCGGCGAAGTGGTGGACGGCGTGATCGACATCCTCAATTTCGTGCCCAATCCCACGGTTCTGAAGCTGGAGCCGGAGAAGATCAACGCCCTTCTGGGCACGGACGTGCCCCGGGAGGAGATGGTCTCCATCCTCAAGGCCCTGGGCTTCCAGGTAGAGGGCGACCAGGTCGCCGTGCCCTCCTGGCGGGGCGACGTAAAGGAGATGGCCGACCTGGCTGAGGAGGTGGCCCGCTTCCACGGCTACAACAACATCCCCGTCACCCTGATGCGGGGGCAGACCACCCTGGGCGGCTACTCCCGGTCGCAGCAGCTGGAGCGCAGCTTGGGTGCGGTATGCCGCACCTGTGGGTATGACGAGATCATCACCTATTCCTTTATCTCCCCCACCTACTACGACAAGATCCGCTGGCCGGAGGACGCAGAGCGCCGCAGAAGCTTCAGGATCCTCAACCCTCTGGGCGAGGACACCTCCATCATGCGTACCACCACCCTGCCCTCCATGCTGGAGATTCTGACGCGGAACTGGAACTTCCGCAACAAGACGGCCAAGCTCTATGAGATCGGCCGCATCTACCTTCCCGGCGGCGCGGACGGTCTGGCCGTGGAGTCCAAAGTGCTGTCCATGGGCGCCTATGGCGACGGCATGGACTTCTTCGTCCTGAAGGGCGCCGTGGAAGCCGTTTTGAAAGAAATTCGCGCGGAAAATGTGCGCTTCGAGGCCGTGTCCGATAACCCGTCCTACCACCCCGGGCGCTGCGCTGCAGTGTGGAGCGGGGCGCAATGTCTCGGTATATTCGGCCAGATTCACCCGCTGGCGGCCCAGAATTACGGTGTGGACGGCGAGTTCTATTGCGCTGAACTGTCCTTCGACGCTCTGATGGCCGCCAAAGGCGCGGACCCGCAGTATATGCCTCTGCCCAAGTTCCCCGCCGTCACCCGGGATATCGCAGTGGTGTGCGACGAGGCGGTTACCGTGGGCGCGCTGGAGGAGTGCATTGCCCGGGGCGCCAGGGGGCTGCTTAAAGAGGTCTCACTCTTTGACATCTATCGCGGCAAAGGCGTGGCAGAGGGAAAAAAGAGCGTCGCGTTCAACCTCATTCTCCGTGCCGACGACCGCAGCCTGACCGCCGAGGAGGCGGACCAGGATGTGAAGCACATTCTGGAGGCCCTGGAGCAGGAGCTGGGCGCGGTACTGCGTTAAACGCTTTTCCTCGTCAAAAGTAATCCCCCGTCGGACTGCGAGTCCGACGGGGGATTGTTTTTTATAGTAGTCGTCTTGTCACAGGCTCTGCACCACGCCGGCAAAGAGCACCACGCCCTGCTGACGGATGATGAAAAGGAAGGGGCGGTCCAGGTCCATGACGCAGATCTTCGGGTCCTCCGGCGGTGCGGCGGCTCCGGCGGCAGCCATCAGCGTGACAGCCGCCGCCTCAACGCCCTTTTCGTCCACCTTCACCCGGGCGATCTGCTTGGCCTGCTCCAGCCACATTTCACTCCCACTCAGGGGGGAAAAATCCGCGCGGGCCTCGTCAAAGACGGCGGTGATCCCCATGGTTTTCAGGTAATCCTCCAGCTGCAGGGTGGACTGCACGTCGAATTTGGGCACCGACCACTGCACCTCTCCAGAAATTCCGTCCGCCCCGTAGAGATCCAGCCTGTAGAGAAACTCCGGGTCGCGCAGCAGCTCCTCCGGTGCCACCCCCTCGTCCGGCAGAACAAACACCATCTCTCCCAGGCTGGTGGGCAGGCTGGCCGCCTGATACCCCTCCCGCCGCAGGAAATTGGCGTCCCGGGTCTTGTGCATGAAGTCCACAGTGGACTGGCTGCCGTCGGCGCTGGTAAAAGTGTCCGGTTGCGTGCGATCCGCCCGGAACTCACTGGTCCATACCGCCTTGTAATAGAGGGTGGAGGCCAACACCATCCACATATCCGAATTGGTCTCCAGTACCTTCTCTTCTCCGCCGATGAGGCCGCGGGTCTGCTCGGCCACCCAGTCGGAGAGGGCCTGATCGGCCGCCTTCTGCCCCATGGGAACCCGGAAGGAGGAGGCGTAGTAGTGCTCGGCCAGGGCGTCCACAGCCTTCTGGCGGAACTCCACGGATTCATTCAGCCATATGGAACTGCCCAGCAGCAGGGCGGACGCCCCGTCATCCGTATACAGGGCGTGCCACAGGCTGTCCGCCCAGGCGCGCAGCTGCTGCACATCCTCCGCTCCCAAAACGTCCAAAATCTCCCGCCGGCTCTCCCCGTCCGTGGTCTCGGCCAGCATAGCCAAGGCGAACCACAGGGACAGGGGGGAATAGATCTGGTTCTCCGACCCGGAGAGAGCCAGGGCGGCGCTCTGGCCGCTGAAGGCGGCCAGAGCCTCCATCAGTCCGGCCTGCTCGTCAATGCCCGCGCTCTCCTTTCGGAAGGCCCGCCAGGCCTCCCAGTAGGTCTCATAATCCTCCGAGAACTGCTCCCAGGCCTTATCGCCGCCGGAAGCGGGCTCCTCCGGCATCGCGGGCAGCTGGGGCAGGGTGGGCCGGGCCAGGGCATAGGCGGTCCCAGCCACGGGCCCGCCGGCCGGAGCTTCTCCCAGGCCGGGGATACCGGTCACCAGCAACACCAGCGCCAGCACCGCGGCTACGGCAGAGGTCACCTTGAGGCGAAAGGTCCGTCGCTTGCTCCCTGGCCGCCACGCCCCGGCGGCCGCCCGCTCCACCAGCTCCTCCGAGGGGTGGAGGTTCCGGTTGGCGCGTCTATATTCTTCCTCATACATAGGTCAATCTTCTCCTTTCAAGGCGTGCGCCAGCCTGGCCCGTCCCCGGGACAGCCAGCTTTTGACCGTCCCCTCCTTCGCGCCGGTGAGGGCGGCGATCTCTGCCACCGAGTATCCCTCACAGCAGTGGAGATGAATGGCGGTACGGTAAGGGCGCGGCAGGGCCAGCACCGCCCGGTAGACCTCCCGTTCCTCCAGGGGGATGGCGCTGGCAATCCCCTCCTCCAGAGGCAGATTCCGCCGCCAGCGGGCGGTTAGCAGGGTGTTGGTACAGTTGAGGGTGCAGCGGATCAGCCAGGCTTTCCGGTGCTCGTCGCTCTCCAGCGTCTCCTCATGGCGGAAAAACCGGGCGAACACCTCCTGAAACACATCCTCGCTGTCCTGAACATGGCGGGTACGGGCCAATGCCAGCCGCCACACCATATCTCCCCAGCGCGCGATCTGGGCGCGGGCGGTCGGTTCGTCGGTCATAAGGCCTCGCCTCCTTTTCGGGCATCCCCGGTGCCGGAGACCCGCCCCGCCATGCCCATAGCAGCGGCGGCTCCGTGTCCGTGGTACCTATAATACCACAGCCATCGCCCCACGGTTGCAAAGGAGGCGAAGAATGTGAAAGATTTTATAAATTTTTTTCCTGCCTCTTTACAGGAGGAACAAATTCGGCTACAATTGGGACAAGTGAAATACAGGGAGGTGTGCCAGAGATGGAGATGGACTATACCCGGAAATTCAGCATTCAATATGAGAAAGATCCGGAGATCAAAGAGATTCTCACCTCCGTTTATCAGTCGCTGCAGGAAAAGGGATACAACCCCATCAACCAGATCGTGGGGTACATTCTCTCAGAGGATCCCACGTATATTACCAACTATAACAATGCCCGCGCCCTGATCCGCAAGCTGGACCGGGATGAGTTGCTGCAGGAGTTGGTAAAGCAGTATCTGCGGGATTGAACCGGAAGCCGAATCCGCTCTGTGGAGGCCTGTCCTCCGCAGAGCGTTTTTTCTCCTCCAGGTAAATTTTTACCTTTTACCGCGCCTTGACGCACACTTTACAAGTCCAGCCGCGCTTTTCCCATTTCAACTTGTGGAAGCATACGAAAATGTCAGATTACCCTTGCAAAGCCCACGAAAATTCGATATATTGTACTCGATCTTCCAGATGAGAGGGGTGCCAAAATGGCGGCGAATGGCAATTACCGTGCTGTGTTCTCCTGCCAGGGCCCCAGTCCGTCCGGAAGCCTATGGTAAAGCAACTGTCAGGCCGCCTGTATCGCCAGGGGGCCTGATTATTTTTTTGCTGTGCAAAAATCAATTGTTTTTAAGGAGGTTTCTTATGCCCAGAAAAGTTGCCGTCATTATGGGATCGGATTCCGATCTGGACGCCATGCGTCCCTGTATCAATCGCCTCAAAGCCTTTGGAATTCCCACACAGGTCCGCATAATCTCCGCCCACCGCACCCCCGCCGCCGCGGAGCGCTTTGCCGCCAACGCCCTGGAGGAGGGCTTTGGCGTTATTATCGCCGCCGCCGGCAAGGCCGCTCATCTGGCGGGCGTTCTGGCCGCGTACACCACCCTGCCGGTGATCGGCGTGCCTATGAAAACCAGTCTGATGGGCGGGATGGACAGCCTGCTGTCCATGGTCCAGATGCCCAAGGGCATACCGGTGGCCTGCGTGGCGGTGGACGGGGCGGACAACGCCGCCATCCTGGCCGCCCAGATGCTGGCGCTGAGTGACGACGCACTGATGGACAAGCTGGCCCAGTTCAAGGCGGGCATGGCCGCCGAGGTTATGGAAAAAGATCAGAACATACAGCTGGAGGAATTTTAAGATGGGTTTCGAAAAAAGGGAGCAGCTTTACGAGGGCAAGGCCAAGAAGGTCTATGCCACCGGCGACCCCGAGGTGGTCATTGTCTCCTATAAAGATGACGCCACCGCCTTCAACGGCCTGAAAAAGGGTACCATCACCGGAAAGGGCGCCATCAACAACCGCATGACCAACAACCTGATGCGCCGTCTGGAGGCCGCTGGGGTGCCCACACACTATGTGCAAGAACTCAGCGACCGGGAGACCGCCGTGAAAAAGGTCTCCATCGTCCCCCTGGAGGTCATCATCCGCAACATCTCCGCCGGCTCCTTTGCCAAACGCTACGGGGTGTCGGAGGGTATCTTGTTCGATACGCCCACCATTGAGTTCTCCTACAAGAACGACGAGCTGGGAGACCCCCTAATCAACCGCTATCACGCCCTGGCCCTGAAGCTGGCTACGGCGGAGGAGCTGGATCAGATTCAGGACTACGCCTTCCGGGTCAACGATCTGCTTCGCGGCTTTCTGAAGGAAATCGGCATTGACCTGGTGGATTTCAAGCTGGAATTCGGCAAGACCTCCGACGGGACCATCGTCCTGGCCGACGAAATCTCCCCCGATACCTGCCGCCTGTGGGATGAGACCACCCATGAGAAGTTGGACAAGGACCGTTTCCGCCGGGACCTGGGCGGGGCCGAGGAGGCCTACGAAGAGGTCATGCGCCGGCTCATGGGGGATCAATAAGTGAAGCAGACCCGACTTTCCACGCGCTTCCCTATGGACGACCATGTTCATGAGGAGTGCGGCGTGTTTGGCATCGCCGTCCCGCCGGAATCCGGCCTCTCCCCAGCCCAGGAGGCCTACGTGGCCCTTTTTGCCCTCCAGCACCGGGGGCAGGAGGCCTGCGGCATCGCGGTAAACAATAAGGGGGTCATCCGCTGTCACAAGGATGTAGGCCTGGTGGGCGAGGTCTTTCCCCCTACGGTGCTGGACTCCTTACCCGGATCCATGGCGGTAGGGCATGTGCGCTACTCCACCACCGGCCGGCAGACCAGGGACAACGCCCAGCCGGTGTGCATTACCCATATCAAAGGCAACCTGGCCGTGGCCCATAACGGAAACCTGGTCAACGCCGGCCAGCTGCGGCGTGAGATTGAGCTGGCCGGCGGCATCTTTCACTCCTCCAGCGATACCGAGGTGCTGGCCTACACCATCGTCCGGGAACGGCTTCAGGCCGCTTCTATCGAGGAGGCGGTGGTGCGCACCATGGAACGTATCCAGGGGGCTTATTCTCTGGTCATTATGTCCGCCCGCAAGCTGATTGCCGTGCGGGATCCCCATGGCTTCCGTCCCCTTTGCATTGGCAGGTCCTCTTGCGGCGCGTGGATCTTTGCCTCTGAAACCTGCGCCCTGGACGCCCTGGGGGCGGAATTTGTGCGGGATGTGGAACCCGGCGAGGTCTGTGTGGTGGAGGGCGGCCAGCTGCGCAGCCTTCACTGCGGCATCCAGGCTGTTCCCTCCGCCTGCGTCTTTGAGTATATCTACTTTGCCCGGCCCGACTCGGTAATCGATGGGGCCTCGGTGGAACTGGCCCGGCAGGAGGCAGGAAAATACCTCTCTCTGGAACACCCGGTGGGGGCTGACCTAGTGATTGGCGTACCCGACTCCGGCATTCCCGCCGCCATCGGCTACGCCAAATGCTCCGGCATCCCCTACGGCGTTGGGCTCATCAAAAACCGCTATGTAGCCCGCACCTTTATCCAGCCCGGCCAGTCCAGCCGGGAGCAATCCGTGCGCCTAAAGCTCAATGCCCTGCGGGAGGCGGTGAACGGCAAGCGCCTGATCCTGGTGGACGATTCCATCGTCCGGGGCACCACCTCCGCCCGACTGGTCCGGATTCTGCGGGATGCCGGGGCGACAGAGGTTCATATGCGCATCTCCGCGCCTCCCTTCCGCCACCCCTGCTTCTTCGGCACCGACATTCCGGACCGGGAGCTCCTTCTGGCCCACAACCGGACCGTGGAGGAGATGCGAGAGATTATCGGCGTAGACTCCCTAGGTTTTCTCTCTCTGGACTCCGTCCGCCGTATCGCGGTGGGCGCCCGGTGCGGCTGTTGCGACGCGTGTTTTTCCGGCCATTACCCCCTGGAGGTGCCGGAGGTAACGGACAAAAACATCTTTGAAAGTGAGATTGAGCCATGAGGGATAGCCATTCTGAAAGTTACAAGGCCGCCGGGGTCGACGTCACTGCCGGGTATGAGGCCGTGGAGCGCATCAAGCCCCTGGTGGAGTCCACCTACATTCCAGGCGTGATGGGCACCCTGGGCGGCTTCGGCGGCCTGTTTGCCCCCGATGTGTCCGGGATGAAGCGCCCGGTGCTGGTCTCCGGCACCGACGGCGTGGGCACCAAGCTGAAGCTGGCCTTTTTGATGGACAAGCACGACACCGTGGGTATCGACTGCGTGGCCATGTGCGTCAACGATATTGTGTGCTCCGGCGCCGCCCCCCTCTTCTTCCTGGACTACTTGGCCGTGGGGAAAAATGTTCCCAGCCGGATTGAGGCCATCGTCTCCGGTGTGACCGAGGGCTGCCGCCAGGCGGGCTGCGCCCTGATCGGCGGTGAGACCGCCGAGATGCCCGGCTTCTATCCGGACGACGAGTACGACCTTGCCGGCTTCTCCGTGGGCCTGGCTGATGAAGCGAACATGCTGGACGGCTCCGCCCTGCAGGAGGGGGATCTGCTCATCGGCCTGGGCTCCTCCGGCGTGCACTCCAACGGCTTTTCCCTGGTGCGCAAGGTGTTCGGCATTGACAGCAAGGCCGTTCTGGACCAGAACTTTCCAGAGCTGGGCTGCACGCTGGGAGAGGAGCTACTCAAGCCCACCCGCATCTATGTGCGGGCCGTTCGCTGCATGCTCCATCACGGGATCGCCATCCGGGCCATCAGCCATATCACCGGCGGCGGTCTCTATGAGAATGTGCCCCGGATGATGAAGGAGGGCCTCACCGCCCGCATCCAGAAGTCCGCCTTCCCGGTGCCCCCCATCTTTGAGCTGATCGCCAAGACCGGGAAGATTCCGGAGCGAGACATGTACAACACTTTTAATATGGGCGTGGGCCTGGTTGTGGCCATTCCCAGGGAGCAGGTGGGCGACGCCCTGGATCTGCTGGCCAAGGCCGGTGAGCGCGCCTATGTCATCGGCTCGGTGGTAAAGGGCGGATCCGGGGTGGAATTGGTGTAAGAGGGCTCTTTTAACTCTCTAGGAATGAGGTGCATTATGGTACGCATCGCTGTGCTGGTTTCCGGCGGCGGAACCAATCTCCAGGCCCTGCTGGACGCCCAGGCCCGCGGGACGCTGCAGAACGGCTCCATTGCTGCCGTCCTCTCCTCCCGGCCGGACGCCTACGCCCTGGAACGGGCCAGAGCCGCCGGCATCCCCGGATACGTGGTGGCCCGGAAGGACTTTCCCTCCAACCGGGAGATGACCCTGGCCCTGGTGCGGCAGCTGAAGGAGCTGCGCATCGGGCTGGTGGTGCTGGCGGGCTTTCTGCACATTCTCACGGAGGAGATGGTGCAGGCCTATCCCAACGCGATCCTCAACGTCCACCCCGCCCTGATCCCATCCTTCTGCGGGGCCGGATACTACGGACTTCACGTCCACGAGCGGGCTCTGGCGTACGGGGTTAAAATCACCGGCGCCACCGTTCATTTTGTGAATGAGGAGCCGGACGGCGGCCCCATCGTCCTGCAAAAGGCGGTACAAGTTCTGGAGGGAGATACGCCGGAGCTTCTGCAGCGCCGGGTGATGGAACAGGCAGAATGGGTCATCCTGCCCCGAGCCGTGTCCCTCTTCTGCCAGGGCCGCCTGCGGGTGGAAGGCCGGCACGTAACGATTTTAGAGGAGGAAACGCCTTGAAAACCTATGATCTGCCCGCGCTCCTGCGGGAAAACGCCTACCCCGGCCGAGGCATCGTGCTGGGCCGCTCCCGGGACAACCGGTATGGGGTCGTCGCCTATTTCATTATGGGCCGCAGCGAAAACAGCCGCAACCGGATCTTTGTAGAGACCCCGGACGGGATCCGGACCCAGGCCTTTGACCCGTCCAAAATGACGGACCCCTCACTCATTATCTACGCCCCGGTGCGGGTGTTCGGCAGCTCCACCATCGTCACCAACGGAGATCAGACCGACACGGTGCGGGAGGGGCTGGCTGCGGGCAAATCCTTCGCCGAATCCTTGCGCACCCGCATCTTTGAGCCCGATGCCCCCAACTACACCCCCCGGATTTCCGGGCTGATGGAGCGCGGCGGCGGCTATACGCTGTCTATTTTGAAGAGTGCTGGCGGCGACCCTGGCTCCTGCCGCAGGTATTTCTACGAGTACGAGTGCCCCCTGGCCGGCCAGGGGCATTTTATCCACACCTATGCGGGCGACGGCAATCCTCTGCCCTCCTTTGAGGGGGAGCCGGAGCAGGTGTCGATCGACGCCCCGGACGCCCGGTCCTTTGCCGACCTTCTGTGGTCCAGCCTGAACCCGGACAACAAGGTCGCCCTCTTCGTGCGCTACATTAACCTGGCCGGCGGAGCGTGGGAGAGCGTCATCATCAACAAGCATCAGGAGGTGTGAACATGACGGAACTGGAACTGAAATACGGCTGCAACCCCAACCAGAAGCCCGCCCGCATCTTTATGGAGTCCGGTCAGCTGCCCATCCGGGTGCTCAACGGCAAGCCGGGCTATATCAACTTTATGGATGCCTTCAACTCCTGGCAGCTGGTCCGGGAGCTCAAGGCCGCCACCGGCCTGCCCGCCGCGGCCTCCTTCAAGCACGTCTCCCCCGCCGGGGCCGCTGTGGGCGCCCCGCTGAGCGAAGTGGAGCGGAAGATCTACTTTGCCGAGGGTATGGACCTCTCCCCCATCGCCTGCGCCTATGTAAAGGCCCGGGGGGCCGACCGCCTGTGCTCCTACGGAGACTGGGCCGCCCTAAGCGATGTGTGCGACGCGTCCACCGCCCGCTACCTGGCCCTGGAGGTGTCCGACGGGGTGATCGCCCCCGGCTATACCGACGAGGCCCTGTCCATCCTCAAAACCAAGCGCAAGGGCGGCTACAACGTAGTGCAGATGGACCCGGACTATGTGCCCAGGGCCGTGGAGCACAAGGATGTGTTCGGCATCACCTTTGAGCAGGGCCGCAACGATTTCGCCATCACCCCCGCCCTGCTGGAGCACATTGTCACCGAAAACCGCGACCTGCCGGAGCAGGCGAAGCGGGACCTGGTGCTCTCCCTGATTACCCTCAAGTACACCCAGTCCAACTCGGTCTGCTACGCCAAGGACGGCCAGGCCATCGGCGTGGGCGCGGGCCAACAGAGCCGCATCCACTGTACCCGCCTGGCGGGCGTCAAGGCGGACAACTGGCTGCTGCGGCAGCACCCCAAGGCGCTTGCACTCCAGTTTGTGGAGGACATCCGCCGCCCGGACCGGGACAATGCCATTGACGTGTACCTCTCTGACGAGTGGGAGGATATTCTAGCGGAAGGCGTGTGGCAGAACACCTTCCGCACCCGCCCTGAGCCCCTCACGCACCAGGAGAAAAAGGACTGGATCGCCCGGCAGACCAGGGTCAGTGTGGGTTCCGACGCCTTCTTCCCCTTCGGCGACAACGTGGAGCGGGCCCGCAAGTCCGGCGTGTCCTACATCGCCCAGCCCGGCGGCAGCATCCGGGACGACCACGTCATCGACACCTGCAACAAATACGGCATCGTCATGGCCTTTACCGGCATGCGGCTGTTCCACCACTGATGGAAAGGCGCTTTGGCATGAGCGCGGCCGCCCTGAAGTACTTTGCCGCGCTCTTCATGCTGGTGGACCATGCGGATATGGTGTTCCATCTCATGGGCGGCTTCGTGGGGCCGGAGAGCCTGCTCTACTATCTGCCGCGGTATATCGGCCGTCTGTCCTTCCCCATCTTTGCCTATTTCGTAGCCGAAGGCTGCCGCCGCACCCACTATTTTCCCAAATATCTGCTGCGGCTGGGCGTTTTCTCCGCCGTGGCCCAATTGCCCTTTTCCCTGGCCTCCGGCATACGGGGAGGCAGCGTTATCCTCACGTTCTTTCTGGCGGCCGCAGCCGTGTTCTGCTTTGAGCGGCTGAGCCGGAGGGAGAACGCCAGCCCCGCACTGGCTCTTCTCCCCCTGCTGGGGGCCTGCGCGCTGGCCCTGCTGCTGAACACGGACTACGGCTTTCCAGGCGTTATGCTGGTATTCTCTCTCTATCTATGCGGTGAGAACCGGAAGCGCCTGCTGCTGTGCCTGGGCGTCGGGCTGGCCCTCATTTACTTGGTCTATCAGCCGCTGACCGGCCTGCTCTCCATGCCGGTGCTGCAGCCCGAACTTATGGGCGCCTATCTGAGGCAGACCATGCCCCTGAGCATCCTCTATACCCTGGCGTCCGGTGCCTCTGTGCTGCTGCTGGCCCAATACGACGGCCGCCTGGGGGTGCAGAGCAAATGGTTTTTCTACTGGTTTTACCCGCTGCACCTGCTGGCGCTGTGGGGCATTAAGCTGCTGATCGCAGCCTAAAGGAGGCTTTGCCATGAAGGTTCTTGTGGTAGGCGGCGGCGGGCGGGAGCACGCCATTGTGTGGGCCCTCTCCAAAAGCCGCAAAGTAAAAAAACTTTACTGTGCGCCTGGCAACGGCGGTATTGCCGCACAGGCGGAATGTATCGCTATTCCGGCCACCGATGTGGCAGCCATGGTGGCCTGGGCCAGGGAAAACGCCGTGGATTTTGTCGTGGTCGCCCCCGATGATCCGCTGGCCCTAGGCATGGTAGACGCTATGGAGGCGGCGGGGATTCCCGCCTTCGGCCCCCAGGCGGCGGCCGCGGTTGTGGAGGCCAGCAAGATTTTCTCAAAAAATCTGATGGAGAAATACCACATCCCAACCGCAAAGTATAAGGCCTTTACAGATATGGAGGCCGCTCTGGCCTATGTGGAGGACCAGGGCGCGCCTATTGTGGTCAAGGCGGACGGTCTGGCCCTGGGCAAGGGTGTGGTGGTGGCCCAGAGCGTGGACGAGGCCAAGGACGCGGTGCGCTCCATGATGGCGGACGGCCGGTTCGGCGCGGCCGGCTCCAGGCTGGTCATCGAGGAGTGCATGACCGGGCCCGAGGTGACGGTGCTATCCTTCTGCGATGGGAAGCACCTTGTCCCCATGCCCTCCAGTCAGGACCATAAGCGGGCCTATGACGGCAACCAGGGTCCCAACACCGGCGGCATGGGCGCCATCTCCCCCTCCCCTCACTACACCCCCGAGATCGCCCGGCGCTGTATGGAGGAGATTTTTCTCCCCACTGTGGCAGCGCTGAACGCCGAGGGCCGCCCCTTTCAGGGGGTTTTGTACTTCGGTCTGATGCTCACGCCCGACGGCCCCAAGGTAGTGGAGTACAATGCCCGCTTTGGTGATCCGGAGTGCCAGGCTGTGCTCTCCCTGCTGGACAGCGATCTGATGGAGATCTTCGAGGCCTGCCGCGACGGCAGCCTGGACCGGCTGGACATCCGCTGGAAGAACGCCGCCGCCTGCTGCCTGGTGCTGGCTTCCGGCGGCTACCCCGGCTCCTATGAGAAGGGCTACCCTATCTCCGGTTTGGAGGAGGCCGGCAGGACCGCAGTGGTGTTTCACGCCGGTACAAAGCTCGGCCCGGACGGCGCGGTGCTCACCAGCGGCGGCCGTGTGCTGGGCGTGACGGCCACTGGCGGGGACCTGGCCGAGGCCATCGGCTGCGCCTATCATTCCGCAAAGTATATTCACTTTACAGGTATGCAGTTCCGACGGGACATTGGGCGGGTCTGAAATTGAGCACAGCGGTGCGTCCCAGAGGGGCGCGCCGCTGTGCTCAGTTCGGCTCTCTCGCCCTTCCGCCTTAAATTCGGTGTCAATTTACCCTACGCAACCGCTGGTTGTCAGATTGGACGCCCTTCTTGGTGGCGCTGCTGCCAGTTGTTTTGCTAAAATAGCTCCGCAAAGGAGGACAAATCCATGAACTTTCCAAACCGTCTCTATCGCCTGCGCCGGGAACGGGGCGTCTCTCAGGAGGATCTGGCCAATGTGGTGGGAGTCTCCCGCCAAGCGGTACAAAAATGGGAGTCCGGCGCATCCCGTCCGGATATGGACAATTTAATCGCGCTGGCCGATTATTTTCAGGTCAGCCTGGACCATTTGATCCTCGGGACAGAGGGTTCCCCATCCGAGGCTCTCTCCCACTCACGGGCTTTCCCGGCCCGGGGCATGTCTGTGCCCCTCTTTGAATATAAGAGCAGCCGCACCCTCTTCGGCCTTCCTCTGGTCCATATTTGCTGGGGTCTAGGTATATGCCGCGCCAAAGGAGTCGTCGCCATGGGCAATGTGGCCACCGGCCTGCTGGCTGTGGGCGGCCTCTCCGCCGGCCTGATCAGCGCGGGTGGCCTCTCCTTCGGACTGCTGGCCCTGGGTGGGATTGCCGGCGGAGCAGCCGCTCTGGGCGGGCTGGCACTCGGATTGCTGGCCTTCGGCGGCTGCGCCATTGGATTGCTCGCCATCGGCGGGTGCGCCGTGGGGCTATATGCAGCCGGGGGCGCTGTATACGGCGCCGCTATGGCCGTGGGCGGCTCGGTCTCCTCCCCCAATGTGGCCATCGGGGAAACCGTGTCCGGCGGACCGGCGGTCTTCTTCCTTCTGGAGAACCTGCGCGATCGGATCAGCCAAAACGGCTATCAATCCGAAATCAACGCCCTGCTCCGGGTGCTTCCCTCCTATCTCCCCTCCACCCCCCAGTGGCTCATCCGACTGCTGCTGCGGTTTGGAGTATAGCACACCGTTCCTTTTACAAGCAGAAGAAAGCCGGGCGCGGGAGGCAGGTCCTCCCGCGCCCGGCTATTTTGTCAGCTCTATTCAGAGCGCTTCCTCCAGCGGAAGCGGCTCTGGCATCCGGTGCCCCCGCTCCTGAAACTGTTCCACAATCCCGGATAGCGTCTGCCCCTGCTGGGCAAACACGGTATTCAGTCCCTCCAGCGTCCGGCTCATCTGTTCCAATCCGCCGGAGGTCTGGTTCACCGTCCGCTGCAGCTCCTCCCGTGCCTGCTCATAGCTCTCCTGAACCTTCTGCAGCCACTGCCGGGTCTCCTCCCGGATACGGTCCGCCCGCTCATCCGCCTCATTCTGGATGCCCTGGGCCCGCTGATGCGCCTCCAGCTCAATCCCCGCAGTGCGGTCCTTCAGTCTTTCATAGGCCTGCGCGGACGGCTCCAGCTGGGCGATGCGGCCCTGGGCCTGATTCAGCTGTTCTTCCGCATCGGCCAGTCGCTCCCGAAGGGCGGCCAGCTCCCGCTGGGCCTCCTCCGCGTCATGGCGCGCCTGCTCCTCCGCCTGCCGCAGCGTCTCCCCTTCCCGTTCCAGCTGTGCCACCTGGTCCCGCAGAATCTCCGCAGTCCGGCCGCACTCCGCCCTTTCCTCTTCCATTGCCAGTCTGGCCTTGGAGGCCTCCTCCAGCTCCTGGCGCAGGGCCTCCATCTGTTGTGTATGTTCCCGGTTGGTCCTGTCGATATACTCCAGCACATCCTGCTTCTGGAATCCTCCAAAGGCTGCGGTCCGGAACTGCATTTCTACAGCGCTCATGGCGGGCACCTCATCTCTATAGAATCAACGTCATTTTACCACAATTTCCGCACCAGCACAATCATTTCCGCCAGAAATCGCTCAAACTGCCCCTGCACAAAAGGGGATCGTCCTCCCAAGGCAACTATCCCGTGGACCATCCTCTTATGTAAACGCCCGGTCCATCACCCGCTCGTGAAGATACCGCGCAAATGCGTTGTATTCTTCCCGGGAAATCCGCCCCGGCCAAGTCATGACCACAAGCTCATGCCCGCTATTCCCCCAGTGATAGGGCGGATGGATATGCTCATATGGATTCTCCGCAAAACCGCAACGCTCATAAAAGCCTTTTCTGCGCCTAGAAAGCTCGTCCACCGGCGGATCAATTTCCAGGATCAGCGTCTTGTGCGCTTCTTCCAGCATGGACAACACCCTCCGGCCATATCCCTTATTCCGCACCTCCGGAAGGGTGCATAAATGCTCAATGTAAATATTCGTTTCCCATTCCCAATACAAAACCAGACCCACAAAGACACCTTCATCACATACCAGTGTGAAGTGGTACTCATCATCCTCTAAAATTCTCCTCTGGCCGGAAAACTGCCACGGTACAGGTCCATCGCCCTGTGATACAGCGGATGGGTGCTGTCTGCTATGCGTTCCAAATTCATCTTTTTTCTCCAAATATCCCAATTCATTACGTATACGATATTAAGTATATTATATCATGCAGACTAACCGCTTTCAAGGGCGGCTGGCCGCTGGTCGTCTCCAGGTCATACGGTAGAGGGAGACTGTTGTCTCATTATTGACGGTCTGAAAGCCTAGTGATATAATGGGATGATTATGACATTGACTATGGGGCGTGTAAAACAATATGTGGATTTCTGATCACTGGAAGGACTACGAGCTGCTGGACTGCGGCGGTGGGGAGCGGCTGGAGCGCTGGGGGAAGTATCTGCTGGTGCGCCCCGATCCCCAGGCAATCTGGCGGCCGGAGGGGACACACCCCGGCTGGCAGCGTTGCGACGGGCGCTATCAGCGCTCCCCCTCGGGCGGCGGACAGTGGAGCAAAAAGGACCTGCCTGAGCGTTGGAGTGTGGATTATGGTCCCCTCATCTTCAACATCAAACCTATGAATTTCAAGCACACCG
Source organism: Lawsonibacter celer (assembly GCF_014281125.1). GTDB lineage: Bacteria > Bacillota > Clostridia > Oscillospirales > Oscillospiraceae > Lawsonibacter_B > Lawsonibacter_B celer. Next base: position 671,741 of record NZ_JACOEA010000001.1, read on the forward strand.
GGCTCTTTCCGGAGCAGGCGGCCAACTGGGATTTCGCCATGGAGCGCATCCGCTCGGCCAGGCGGCCCATCCGTGTGCTCAATCTGTTCGCGTACACAGGCGGGGCCACGGCGGCCTGCGCCGCGGCGGGAGCCTCCGTGTGCCATGTGGATGCGGCCCGGGGTATGGTGGCCTGGGCCAGGGAGAACGCCAGGTCCTCCGGCCTGGAGAGCGCCCCCATCCGCTGGATTGTGGACGACTGCGGCAAATTTGTCGAGCGGGAGATCCGTCGGGGGCGGCAGTACGATGCGGTTATCATGGACCCGCCCTCTTATGGCCGCGGCCCCTCCGGAGAGGTGTGGAAGCTGGAGGAGAATCTGCCTGCTTTTGTGGAGCTTGTGGCCGGGGTCCTCTCGGACAATCCCCTGTTTTTCCTGATCAACTCCTACACCACCGGTCTCTCCGCCTCGGTGCTCACCTACCTGCTGGAGACCATCGTCTCCCGCCGGTTCGGCGGTCACACCGAGAGCCAGGAGCTGGGCCTGCACGTCTCCGCCACCGGGCTGGCTCTGCCCGCCGGGGCCACGGGTCGGTGGATGGCGTCGCCATAGTACCGCAATGCTCCCCACGAGCTCTGGCTGCCGGACGCGTGCGGGGACCTGAATCTGCAAACGAGGTAATTTCATGGACCAGGCGATTATCAAAACCAAAGATCTGCGCTTCTCCTATCCCTCCGAGGAGGGGGTGGCCCTTCTGGTGCTGGACGGGGTGAATCTGGAGATCCAGCAGGGCTCTTTTGTGGCTGTGCTGGGTCACAACGGCTCCGGAAAATCCACTCTGGCCAAGCATATGAACGCTATTCTGCTGCCCACCGGCGGCGCGGTATATGTGGACGGTATGGACACCGCGGACGAGGCGCGGCTGCTGGACATCCGGCGCACCGTGGGTATGGTATTCCAGAATCCGGACAACCAGATTGTGGCTAATGTGGTGGAAGAGGATGTGGCCTTCGCCCCGGAGAATCTGGGCGTTCCCCCGGAGGAAATCCGCCGCCGGGTGGACGAGGCTCTCAGGCAGGTGGACATGTATGAATACCGGGAGCACGCACCCCACCTCCTCTCCGGCGGCCAAAAGCAACGGGTGGCTATCGCCGGCGTCATTGCCATGCGCCCCCGGTGCATCGTGCTGGACGAGCCCACCGCCATGCTGGACCCCATCGGCCGCGCCGAGGTGCTGCGCACCATTCAGGCGCTGAACCGGGAGAGCGGGGTGACGGTGGTGCTCATCACCCACCATATGGACGAGGCCGCCCAGGCCGACCGGCTGGTGGTCATGGCCGGCGGCCGGATCGTGGCCGACGGCGCCCCGCGGGCAGTGTTCCAGCGCGTGGAGGAGCTGAAGTCCGTGGGGCTCACCGTGCCCGAGACCATTCAGCTTTTGTGGCATCTGCGCCAGGCGGGGCTGGACGTCCCCCTGGACGCCCTGAGCGACGAGGAGTGCGCACAGGCGCTGTTTCAACTTTTAAGCGGCAAGGAAGGAAAAGGCTTTGGAAGCGATTCTTGAAACCCACAAGCTCACCCATGTTTACTCCGCCGGCACCCCCTTTGAGCACGCCGCCCTGACCGATGTGGATTTTACCGCATACCGGGGGGAGTATCTGGGGGTCATCGGGCGCACCGGTTCGGGCAAGTCCACCCTGATCCAGCATCTCAACGGACTTTTGAAGCCTACCTCGGGACAGGTGCGCTTTGAAGGCCGGGACATCTGGGAGAGCAAAGCGCGCACCCGCCAGACACGCTTTCAGGTGGGGCTGGTGTTTCAGTACCCGGAGTATCAGCTCTTTGAGGAGACGGTCTATCAGGACATCTCCTTCGGTCCCAGAAACATGGGGCTGGACGAGGGTGAAGTCGACCGCCGGGTGCGGCAGGCCGCGGCCTTTGTGGGTCTGAGTGAACAGGCGCTGGAGCAGTCCCCCTTTGAGCTTTCCGGCGGCCAAAAGCGGCGGGTAGCGATTGCCGGCGTCATCGCTATGGAGCCCTCTGTGCTGGTGTTGGACGAGCCCACCGCCGGTCTGGACCCGGTGGGTGTGGAAAGCATTCTTTCCAACATCCGGGACTACCACCGGGCGAAAAACGCCACCATCATCCTGGTCTCCCACTCCATGGACCAGGTGGCCCGCACCGTGGACCGTCTGGTGGTGGTGGAAAACGGTCGTATTCCCTTTACCGGCGCGCCCCGGGAGGTATTTGCCCACGGGGCGGAGCTGGCGCGCATGGGCCTGGGCGTGCCCGCCATGACCCGCGTCTTCCACCGGCTGCGCGCTATGGGCGTAGACATCGACCCGTCGGTGTACACCGTGGAGCAGGCCAGGGACGCCATTTTGGCTAAACTCGATCGGGGTCCCCACAAAGCCGGACAGCGACTTTGTGGGGAGGGGAAGAAGGAGCCTGCGGATATGGAATTTTCAGCATCCCTGGCTGAAAATGGAATGGAACATACTCCTTCTGACGAGGGAAAGGGGGCGGAGTAAATGGCCCTGAAGGACATTACGCTGGGGCAGTACTTCCCCGGCTCCACCGTCCTGCACCGGCTGGATCCCCGCACCAAGCTGGTGGGTACTGTAGCCTATATTGTGGCCCTCTTCCTGGCCAAACAGCTGGTCTCCTACGGGATTTTGCTTGTGCTTCTGGCCGTCCTCATCGCCGTATCCAAGGTAGGGCTGAAGGCCATTGTGCGTGGGATGAAGCCCGTGCTGGTCATTGTCATCATTACTGCGGTGCTCAACCTGTTCTATACCTCCGGAGGCGGTACGCCGCTCGTGCAGTTCTGGATTTTTAAAATCTACCCCGAAGGTATCTGGGCCGCTGTTTTCATGGTGCTGCGCATCTTTATGCTGATTACATGTACCTTCCTGCTCACCTACACCACCTCCCCCATCATGCTGACAGACGGCCTGGAGCGGCTGCTGGGCCCCCTGAAGCGGATCGGCCTGCCGGTCCATGAGCTGTCCATGATGATGTCCATCGCCCTGCGGTTCATCCCCACCCTGATAGAGGAGACGGATAAGATCATGTCCGCCCAAAAGGCCAGGGGCGCGGACTTTGACACCGGCAATCTGATGCAGAAGGCCAAGGCCCTGCTTCCCCTGCTGGTGCCCCTGTTCATCTCCGCCTTCCGCCGGGCGGACGAGCTGGCCACCGCCATGGAGTGCCGCTGCTACCACGGCGGCGAGGGCCGCACCCGTCTGCGCCAATTGAAGCTGCGGGGCATGGACATCGCCTTTCTGGCGGGCTGCCTGACCCTTTGCGTGGGAATCGGCGTGCTGCGGTATTTGGGTCTATAACCCATGCTTTATAAAATTTTTATGAGAGTTTAAAGCTTTATGAGGAACATTGCGCTAAAATTAATGTATGTAGGCACGGCCTATCACGGATGGCAGGTCCAAAAAAACGCCGTGACCGTGGCTGAGACCCTGGAAAAGGCTCTGGCCACCGTGGTATGCCATCCGGTCAAATGCACCGGGGCCGGGCGCACAGACGCCGGGGTCCACGCGGAGGTCTACATCGCCAATTTCCGCACCCATTCCAAAATCCCCTGTGAGCGCATCCCTCTGGCGGTGAATACCCGCCTGCCCGAGGACATTGTGGTGGTAAAGGCCACTGAGGTGCCGGAGTCGTTTAACGCCATCGGCTCCTGCCTGAAGAAGGAGTATACCTACCGCATCTACAATTCCCGGCTGGGGAATGCGTTTTATGTCAACCGTGCTTGGTTCTATCCCAAGCGTCTGGACGAGGCGGTGATGCGGCGGGCGGCCAGCCACTTTGTGGGCACCCACGATTTCGCCGCTGTCCGCTCTGTGGGCACACAGACCAAAACAACCGTGCGCACGGTCCACTATTTCGACGTAGTCCGCAGCGGAGATCTGATTGAATGTAAGGTATGCGCCGACGGCTTTTTGTACAACATGGTACGGGCCATGGTGGGCACCTGCATCTATGCTGCTGAGGGAAAGTTTTCCCCAGACGACGTGCCCGCTATTCTGGAGGGTAAATGCCGCACCGCCGCAGGCCCCACCGCGCCGCCGGGCGGACTATACATGACCAGACTCTGGTACAATGAGGATGTTTTATAAGATGGAAGAAAACCGCCGGGACACGCAGGCCCCTGAGAAGAGAAAACCGAATCTGTTGGTCCGTCTGCTGGCTTTTCTGGTGACTCTGGCCCTGGTGCTGGGCGCGGTTGCGCTGGTGGTCAACCGGGACCGGCTCAATCTGGACGCGGTGAAGCGCTATTTTTCCTACCGCGATCTGGAGCGCAGCGACAGCGGCCAGGCCCAGTCCTTCCGGGTGGATGGCGGCGATTCCAGCCGCTACGCCAGCGTGGACGGCGATCTGCTCCTCTGCTTCACAAAGGGAGTAAAGCTCTACTCAGGCAGCGGAACGGTCTACGTGGAAGACACCATCGCTTTGGAAAACCCGGTGGTGGACGCAGCCGGCAAGACCGCGCTGGTCTATGACGCGGGCGGGCAGGAACTGCGGGTCTACGCCGGCCGCGCCGAGGTTTTTTCCCTTACCCTGGAGGAAAACCGCAGCCTGCTCTCCGCCCGGGTCAATGAGAACGGCTGGCTGGCCGTTACCGCCCAGGAGAGCGGCTACAAGGGGGCCGTTACCGTCTACAACGGCAGCTATACCCCGGTGATGCAGGTCAGCCTGTCCAGCCGATTTATTATGGACGCCGTACTCGCGCCGGACAACAGCGCTTTGGCTGTCCTCACCATCGGCGTGGGAGAGCGGGAATTTGAAAGCCGCATTGATTTTTACCGGCTGGACCGTAAGGAGGAAAGCGACCAGCCAGACGCCTCCTGTTCCATTGGAAACAATGCTGTGCTGGATCTGCGCTGGAGCAGTGACGGGGTCTGGGCTCTGGGGGAGTCAGCAGTCAGTCTGGCTACGGCGGACGGCAGTCTGACTGGCACATACGACTACGGCGGGCGCTACCTCAAGGGCTTTTCCCTGGGTGGAAACGGAACCGCCGCACTGCTGCTGGGCAAATACCGGGCCGGCAGCAGCGCGGAGCTGGTGGTGACGGACGAAGCCGGTCAGGCCCGTGCCAGCCTCCCTCTGGAGGAACAGGTCCTCTCCCTCTCCGCCGCCGGGCGCTATGTGGCAGTGCTCACCGCCGACCGGCTGGACATCTATGACCAAGATCTCAACCTCTATAGTACCCTCTCCGGCACCCAGGGTGCCCGGCAGGTGCTGCAGCGCTCTGACGGCTCGGCCATGCTCATTGGCGACGGCGCCGCCCAGCTCTATGTACCCCAATAAGTCTGGAGGAACCTTATGGGCGTTTTTCTAATTTTTGATCTCATTATCCTGATCCTGCTGGTGGTATTCGCCGTGCGCGGCGCGCACCGGGGACTGGTCCTCTCCCTGTGTGGGCTGGTGGCCGTGGTTGTGGCCTTTGCAGGCGCCGGCATCGCTGCGCGCACCCTTTCCCCCATGGTGGCCGACGCGCTGGAGCCCCGCTTTGCCGCGGCCATTGAAAAGCGGTTGGATGAATCCATCGCAGACTCCAAGCCCCAGGAAACCCTACCGCCGGAGGAGACGGACGGCGGCGCAGGGACACAGGCGGACGATCCGCTCCACGACGTGCTGGATGCGCTGCGGGATATGGGCCTGTATAAAAACCTCATCAACACCATTGATCATGCGGTGGAACAGGGCATGACCGAGGTGGCCGCCAGCGCGGCTGCCAAGGCAGCTGCGGCTATGGCCCAGTCGGTGGCCTATTTAGCGCTGTTTCTGCTGGCCTTTGTGCTCATTCTTCTGCTCTGGCGGCTGGTCAGCCATGCCCTGGACCTGGTGGCGCGCCTGCCCGGGCTGCATTTTCTCAACAAGACCCTGGGCGCGGCCTTCGGGCTGGTGCAGTGCTGCATCGTGCTTTTTATCGCCGCGTGGCTCATCCAGTTTCTAGGGAATTTTATCCCGGAGGAAGCGGTGGAACAGACCTATCTGCTGCGTTTTTTTATGACCACCAATCCCTTTTCCCTGCTGAGCGGGCTAAATTAAGGAATTTCTCTGTGATTCATACGCAGTTCACAATTTCGGGTTAGAATTATTTTTCCGGGACGATTGTTCCAAAAAGGAGTTGACACACATGCAACCGACACTTTGTTCCAGATGCCATAAAAATGTGGCCGTTATCTTTATTCAAAAGATTGAGAATGGCAGCACCAAGAGCGAAGGACTGTGCCTGAAATGCGCAAAAGAACTGGGCATCAAGCCCGTTGAAGATATGATGCAGAAGATGGGTATCTCCGACGAGGACCTGGAGGGCATCACCAATGAGATGATGTCCGCTTTCGGCGGAGCCGAAGGAATGGAGGGTCTTATGGTCTCCGACGACGACGGCGATGAGGACGAGGATGAGGGCAAGACCGCCACCTTCCCGTTCCTGAACAAGCTCTTCGGCGCGGCGCAGCAGCCTCAACAGCCCGGCGACACCCCCAAGGAGGGCGCACGTCCGGGCCGCGAGGAGAAAGAAAAGCCCAACGGCAAGGGGGAAAAGCCCCCAAAGCGCAAATTTTTGGAGAATTACTGCATCTCTCTGACCCAGAAGGCCGCCGAGGGCAAGCTGGACCGCATCATTGGCCGGGATGAGGAGATCCAGCGCACCATTCAGATCCTTAACCGCCGGCAGAAAAACAACCCCTGCCTCATCGGCGAGCCCGGCGTGGGCAAAACCGCCATCGCGGAGGGGCTGGCCCAAAAGATTTTTCAGGGCGACGTTCCCTACAAGCTGCTGGACAAGGAGGTCTATCTGCTGGATCTGACCGCCCTGGTGGCGGGCACCCAGTTCCGCGGCCAGTTTGAGTCCCGCATGAAGGGCCTGATTGAGGAGATCAAGAAGCTGGGCAATATCATTCTGGTGATCGACGAGGTGCACAACATCGTGGGCGCCGGGGACGCCGAGGGCTCCATGAATGCGGCCAACATCCTCAAGCCTGCCCTCTCCCGAGGGGAAATTCAGGTCATCGGCGCCACTACCCTCACCGAGTACCGCAAATACATTGAGAAGGACTCCGCCCTGGAGCGGCGCTTCCAGCCCGTAATGGTGGATGAGCCCTCCATTGAGGACAGTGTGAAGATCATTGAGGGCATCGCCCCTTATTATGAGAAATACCACTTTGTCTCCATTTCCCCGGAAATCTGCCGGCTGGCGGTGACCATGAGCGAGCGGTACATCACCGACCGTTTCCTGCCCGACAAGGCCATTGACCTGATCGATGAGGCCTGTTCCGACGTGAATCTGCACAACAAAAATCTAGCCCGGGAGCAGGAGGTCAAGAAGGAGCTGGAGCTGCTGAGCAACCAGCGGGACGCCCTCATGGGAGAATCCAACGCCCGGGACGTGAAGCGCCAAACGGCCCTGAAGAACAATGAGGGCCGTCAGACGGAGATCCGTAGGGAGCTGAACAAGCTCAGCGCAGAGCACGACTCTCTGGTTGGCAACCCCGCCACCCAGGAGGCCTTGCGGGCCAATGAGAGCCGTCAGGCCGCCTATCAGAAGGAGCTGACTGCTCTGCGGGAAGAGCGGGAGAGCCTCCTCAGCGACGAGGGCTCCGGCCACGACTATGAGCAGCTGGCCGCCATCAAGAGCCGGGAGCTCCAGCTTCAGGAGGAGCTGGGCAAGCTGGACGCCCAGAGCGCCCCACCCCTGACCGTGGAACACCTGGCCCGGGTCATCGAGCTGTGGACCAAAATCCCCGCCAGCCAGATCCAGGAGGCAGAGTACGAGCGCCTGGCCAAGCTGGAGGAGCGGCTGAAGACCCATATCATCGGGCAGGACGAGGCCGTCCACGCCGTGGCTACCGCCGTGCGGCGGGGCCGGGTGGGAATCGCCTCCAAGCGCAAGCCCGTGTCGTTCATCTTTGTGGGCTCCACAGGTGTGGGCAAGACCGAGCTGGTCAAGCAACTGGCCTTGGATATGTTTCACTCCCCCGAGTCCCTGATCCGCCTGGATATGTCCGAGTTTATGGAGAAGTTTGCCGTCTCACGCATTATCGGCTCTCCCCCGGGCTATGTGGGCTATGACGAGGCGGGTCAGCTCACTGAAAAGGTACGCCGCAAGCCCTACTGCGTCATTCTCTTCGATGAGATCGAGAAGGCCCATCCGGATGTGCTCAACATTCTGCTGCAAATTCTGGACGACGGCCACATTACCGACGCCCAGGGCCGCAACGTAAACTTTGAGAACACGGTCGTCGTCATGACCTCCAACGCGGGCAGTGAGGCCAAGGGCTCGGGCAGCGTGGGCTTCGGCCGCACTGCCAACGAGCAGGGCCGTGAGCGGGCCATGAAGGCCCTGGAGAGCTTTCTGCGACCGGAGTTTATCAACCGGGTGGACGAAATCGTCTACTTCAACAAGCTCACGGAGGAAAACTTCAAGGCCATTGCCTCCATTATGCTGGGCGAGCTCCGGGACAACCTCAAAGAGAAAGGCATCGCCTTCACCTGGGACGACGCCCTGCTGGACGCCCTGGTTAAGAAGTCCTACTCTCAGACCTACGGCGCCCGCAATCTGCGCCGTCAGATTCAGAAGGACCTGGAGGACGAGATTGCCACCAGGCTCATCGACAGCTATCTCACTCCCGTCAGCCAGATGAAGGCCACCGCCGACGGGGAACAGATCCAGCTTCTCTCTCTGTAAGTGATCCAAAACAGGGCCGGCATACCGAGGTATGCCGGCCCTGTTTTTGTGTCTTTTCCTATTCTGCTGCGCCGATGGCCTCCACAATATCCATGTTCGAGATGCTCCGCAGAGGGATCGCCGTGGCCAGCAGGCACGCGATGATCGAGACGGCAGAGGCCTCTAAAATCGCGGCAACGGGTATTGAAAAAGAGAAGGCGCCCCTGCCGCTCCATTGACAAAGGCCGTGCACACCGTTCCGGCCGCACCGCCGATGACTGACGCGATCAGGCCATAGTAGACCCCCTCCCAGAGGAAGGTGCGGCAGAGGTCCATCCGGCTCATCCCCACCGCGCGCTGCATGCCGATCTCCGCCACGCGTGTATGCAGATTGGTGTAGACGGTGTTCACAATATTGAGCAGACCGATGAGGCCAATCAGCAGAATCAGTCCCCAGCAGAGCAGGCGAAGCTGCTCAAAGCTCTCCTCCAGCTGTCGGTCCGTCTCTTCGTAGGACAGCCATGTACCGCCCCAGCGGCGGCAGAAATCGTCCAGCTTCTCCTCAAAGACCGTCCGATCTGTTTCCTCCGCAACTGTAAGATATAATTCCGTAATTCGATCCCTCCCGGTGAGGGCGGTATAACCCGCCTCCGACAGAATCAGCTGGACCCCGTTGACAAAAGCCCCGTCGCCCACGGTGACCGCGCCGTCCACCACCGCCGCCACCGTCAGAGGCACGCCATTGACGCGGACTACATCCCCGGCTGCCAGCTGGGTATGGGGCACCTGTGTTCCCTCCACTTGAAAGGCAATCGGGTTTTTTACCAGCACACCCTCCCCTGCCAGCACCCGGTCGAGCACCTGCCGGTCCAGACCTCTGGCCCAAGTCTCCAGCCGGCCGGGGCTGAGCGACGCCAGCTGAAAGCTCTCCGCCGGGGCCATGGTCAGGCTCAGCTCTACCGGCAGATTTCCCGCCGCATCCTGGGTGTATACGCTCAGGCGGACCCGTTCCAGCGACTCCACCTCCGCCGCCCCCGCCAGGGCCTCCGCCGCCTCGGGCGGGAATCCCGCCGACGTATTGGTCAGCGCATAGTCCCCTGGGTTGAGGGCCTGTACCTGCCTTGAGGCGTCCAGCAGGCCGGAAAAACTCTGGAGCGCCACAAAAACCGCGATGCTCATCACCAGGGACAGAATGGTCACCGCCGTACGGCCCGGGCTGCGCAGCAGACTGAGCCTGGCATAAAACGCCGGAAAGGAATGTATACGCCCCATATGCCGCCGCCGGCGCTTCACCCGTGTGCCCGCGCTGGCCATGGCTGCCGTTGGGGATACCCGGGCGGCATACCGGGCCGCCGGCATGGCCGCCAGAAGGGCAAAGGCCACCGTAATGACCGCGCTGAACAGCAGGGGGCCTGCCCCGCCGGAGCCTGCCTCCTCCAGCCGCCTGGCCACCTCCCCGACGCTGGAGGCGTTGAGTGCCTGGGGAGACAGGAATGATAGGGCCGCCCGCAGCACCCCCTTGGCGGCAGCACACCCTAGCAACAGCCCTCCAGGCAGCCCCAGGGCGCACAGAAGAAGCGCCTGGAGGGCCACCAGGGCATGGACCTGCCACAAAGAGGCGCCGATGGCACGCAGGACCCCGTACTGCCGGATCCTCCTGGTTACGGCAATCTTCAAAATATTATAGATTACCAGTCCGGCAGCCAGCAGCACCAGGCCGCCGATGAGCACAGCGGCAGCCATGAGGAACGGGAAGCCGTCCCCGGTGTCTGCGGTCATCCCGTCATATGGCACGCCCAGGGCAGAGAGGTACACCCAATTGTACTGGATATTCTCCGGGTCCGCGCCTGTATCCGCCGCCAGCGCGTCCACCTGGTTCTGGAAGCCGGACAGGTCCCGCAGCAGCAGGTCCACGGAATAAACCTGATACCGCTCCGGCAGAAGGGCGGTGGCCGTCCCCTGACCTACCGCGCCCTGAGTGGTGCCCGAGGAGTAGCCCAGATAATTGCTCTCCAGGATCCCGCAGAGGATGAAGGTGTGGGTAAACTCATAGGAAGGCTGGGTGTCGTGCAGCAGCGAAATGCGCAGATGCAGTGTGACCGTATCCCCCACGCTCCCCCGAAAGTCCAGCAGGCGCAGGGCGTCCTCAGGCAGAGCCAGCTCCCCCGCCTTCTCAGGCAGACGGCCCGCCTGCACCCGGCCTGACTCGGGATAGACCCGCTGCAGGTCATCCCCCTCATATTCCCGCAGAATCACCGAGAGTGTACTCTCTCCCAAATCTGCCGTACCCAGGGCCACGCTGCTGCCCGCATAGGCCACCCGGTGATCTGTGAAGAGCGCCTCCCGCTGTTCCCAGGTCACGTTGTGGAAGGTCACGTGGCGCCGACCGTTGAGTCCTGCGGCCTGTTCTGCGCGCATGGTATTCAGGATTCCAATGGACTGCCCCGCCATCGCAGTCATGGCGGAGGAGAGCACCACAGCAGCCAGGATGAGCACAGAGGTGACCTTCTGGGCGCTCAGCTCCTTCCAGGCCAGACCGAGCAATCGCCTCATACCGCGCCCTCCCCGGAGAGCACCCCGTCCACAATGGAGAAGCGCATCTGCGCCATAGCGGCGATGGCCGCGTCATGGGTGATCACCACCAGGGTCTTGCCCAGCTCCCCGTGGAGCTGTTTGAGCAAAGTCATCACTTCGTCGCCGCTTCTGGAGTCCAGGTTGCCCGTGGGCTCATCGGCAAAAATCACCTCCGGTCCGGCAATGAGCGCCCGGGCAATGGCCACCCGCTGCTGCTGCCCACCGGAGAGCTCATGCGGCAGATGCTCCAGCCGCTCTTCCAGGCCGAGCAGGGCGGTCAGGCGCCGGAAGTACCCCTCCTCCGGCCGCCTGCCGTCCAGAAGCAGAGGCAGCAGGATATTCTCCCGGGCGGTCAGCACGGGCAGCAGGTGAAACTGCTGAAAGACAAACCCCAGGTGCCGCCGCCGGAAGGCGGAAAGCACCCGGTCGCCTCCCCGGTGGAGATCCACGTCTCCGCAGCGCACACTGCCGGTGGTGGGGCTGTCCAGGCCGCTGAGGATGTGCAGCAGGGTTGATTTTCCGCTGCCCGAGGGCCCCATGATGGAGACAAATGCTCCGGCCCGGATGGTCAGGCTGGTCTCCCGCAGGGCCTCCACCCGCCCTGCGCCGGCACCGTAAATCTTGGTAATGCATTTGGCTTCGATGTCCATAAAAATACACTCCCCTTTCGGATAAGGGGAGTGTATCAGGGCTTTCTCAAGTTTTGCTCAAGTTTTTCCGGGGAAGTATGATCTGGGCCGCCGCGCCTTCGCAGTTGGCCAGAGTAAGCCCGCCCCCCATGCGGCGGCAGAGCACCTGGCAGATATACAGCCCCATGCCGAAGTGCCCCTCCTCCTCGCCCCGGCAGAAGGGCCGCGGCCCCTCCCGCAGCAGATCCTCCGGATAGCCAGGGCCGTCATCTATGACTGTGAGGACCAGCCGCGTCTCTTCCAGAAGCAGGCTCACCTGGACCCGCGTGCCAAAGCGGGCCCCATTGGACAGCAGGTTTTCCGCCGCCTGCAGGAAAAGCTCCAGATCCAGTGTGCACGCCGCCGCCCCGTCCCCCTCAGCCCTGCAGATGCAGTCCCGCGCCAAAATCCGCGCCGAGTCGAACAGTTCAGTCCGGATCCGGTCAAAGGGCAGACTCCGGGGCCGGACCGGCAGATCCTCCAGGCGGGCGGCGCTGCCCATGGCCTCCACATACTGACGGATGCGGCCGATGCAGCGCTCCAGCTGGTCCAGCTGATCGAGGCGTGGCCGCCCCTGACGGCGAAGCAGCTGGACTGTACCCTGGAGCACTGCTAGGGGGTTGCGCAGGTCGTGGCTGAAGGCGGCGTTGAGCCGGCGCCGCTCCTCCGACTGCCGCCACAGGGCCTGATTGTTCTCCAGGAGCTGAGCCCGCATAGCCTCGAATGCTCCGCACAGAGCGCCCAGCTCATCTCCGCCGGAGGCCTCCATGGAAAAATCCAAATCGCTGGTCATGATGCGCTGTGCCCCGTCGTTCAGCGTCTCGATGGGCTTTCTCAGCTTGAGTCGGTAAAAAAGCATATCGGCGATTGCGAGGGCGGCCAGCAGCAGCACAATTGGGAGAATCAGCTGCAGTACATCCAGCACCCGTGCAAGGGTGTACATGCCCTGCCCCACCTCCGGTGCGGGCAGCATCTGTGCACCGCCCTGGGTCACCAGAAGGGACGCGCCGGGCGCCACGCTCTCCCGCAGGCGGGCACAGCCCCAGACCGCCAGCCCCCCCAAAAGCAGCCCAGAGAGCACACACCAGAAGGTGAGCCAGAAAAAGGCCGTTTTCAGCCTCATGCACTTTAAGCGTTCCATCGGTAACCGCACCCCCAGACCGTGTCAATGCAGCTCTGTCCGGTATGCTGGGCCAGCTTTCGCCGGATCTTACGGATATGCTCCATAATGGTGTCACTGTTGCCCGCCCCGTCATAGCTCCAAATGAGCTCGTAAATGCGCTCCCGGTCGAACACCTGCCCCGGGTGGGCACTGAGCAGGGCCACAATGTCAAATTCCCGTCGGGAGAGGGGCACGGGAGTCCCTGCCGCGGTTAACGTCCGGGCCGTGTAGTCCACCGCCACCTCGCCAAAGAAGCGCACGTTGGCCGGGGCTGCACGACGCTGCTCCCGCCGGAGATGGGCGGCAATGCGGGCGGCCACCTCTTCCAGGTCAAAGGGCTTTATGATGTAGTCGTCCGCCCCGGCTCCGAAGCCAGCCAGCTTGTCACAGCTCTCAACCCGGGCGGTGAGAAACACAATGGGACAGCTGACATGGTCCCGAATCCGACGGCACACTTCCAGCCCGTCCGGACCTGGCATGCAGATATCCAGCAGAATCAGATCAGGTCGGCGGGCGGCCTGTGCCAGGGCCTCCTCTCCGTTTCGGGCCGTGTATACCAGATACCCCCTGCCCTCCAGATCCTCCCGAAGCAGGGAAACGATTCCCGCCTCGTCATCCGCCACCAAAATCTTCCCGGGCATTGTATCACCTCCTTTTTTGAGGTTACCGTAAAATACTCAATTTTTCCTCAAGAAAAAGGGATGCCATGAAAAACATGGCATCCCTTTTCTTCTCAACCCATTTACTTGTTGCAGCCGGCACAGGAGGCCTTCTTGGCCTCTTCCTTCTCGGCCTGGCGCTCCGCCCACAGCTTCTCGGCGGTGGGCGCCCAGTTCTCTGCATAGGGAATCGTCTTTTCCGTCAGGTGCTCCACAGACTCCGGAGACTGGGGATCCGTGGACTTGGCGCCCGTCTTGTTGACCATGTCACGGATCAGCTGGGGATTCTCCAGCATGGGGCAGGGACGCAGCATATTGTCGTTAAAGGGCTGGCCGTCATGATAGGCCATGAACAGCGGGGACTGCAGGCACTCCAGCAGGCTCTTCTCCCGGATGTTGGAGTCGGAGTAGTGGATGAAAACACAGGGGTCCACGTCGCCGTTTGCGTTGATGTGCAGGTAGCGGCGGCCGCCTGCAATGCATCCGCCCACAAACTCAGCGTCGTTCTGGAAGTCCATGGCGAAAATGCCCTTCTTGGAGCGGAAATCACGGATGCGGTGATAGACCTCCGTGCGCTGCTCCGGCGTGCACATGAGCTGAGGCGCGGCGTCGTTGCCCACGGGCATATAGTGGAAGAACCAGATGAAGTAAGCGCCCAGATCAATGATCTTGTCGTAGAACTCCTCGCTGGTAATGTCCTTATAGTTGACGCTGGTGTAGCAGGTGGAGATGCCGAAGGGCAGCTTGTGGCTCTTCAGCAGAGCCATGGCGTTGGTCACCTTCTCATACACGCCCTCACCGCGGCGGGAGTCGTTGGCCTCCTCAAAGCCCTCCAGGCTGATGGCAGGAATAAAGTTCTTCACCCGCAGCAGATCCTGGCAGAACTCCTCGTCAATCAGGGTGGCGTTGGTGAAGGACAGGAACGCCGCGTCGTTGTGCTTCTCACACAGGGCGATCAGATCCTTCTTGCGCACCAGGGGCTCCCCACCGGTATAGATATACAGATAGATGCCCAGTTCCTTGCCCTGGGTAATAATGGAGTCAATCTCATCAAAGGTCAGATTGAGCTTGTTGCCGTACTCAGCCGCCCAGCAGCCGGTGCAGTGGAGGTTGCAGGCGGAAGTGGGATCCAGCAGAATCGCCCAGGGGATATTGCAGTTGTACTTCTTGCGCAGCTCCTCCTGCTTGGGCCAGCCCACCAGGTTGGCGTTGACAAAGAAGTTATTGAACACCGTCTTAAGTACGTCCGGATCCGTCTGGGTCCAGACCTTCTCAATCAGCTGATGCCAGCAGGAATCGGAGTCCTTGATTACCTTGTCGAACATCGCGCGCTGGGGCGCCAGGGTGTCACCGGCAAATTTATTGACCAGGTCCATGACCTTGCCCATGTTGTTCATGGGGTCTTTGTCCAAATAGTCAAACACCTTGCCCAGGCCGTAGCGCTTCAAACTGTCAGGAATCTTCATATTTCTCTTCTTTCCCCTTTCAGGCATATCAATGCTCTTTTTCGTGTATTACTATACTGCGGTTTGTGGGAAAGGGAAATAGACAAAACTGAAATCCTGTCCAAAGTTTGTTCAGAACCAGCATTTTGCTTAAATTCTTTTTCAGTTTTCTCCCTTCCTTATTTAATTTAAACAATTACAAAATAAAATATTTATAATTACATCTTGTTTTATTCCAGAACTATAGCTTCCGTCCATTGGTTCAGGCATACCACCACGCCGTCGACGGTGTAAATCTGGAATACTTTCCCGGCATACTGTTCCAGATCCGACAGCAGGGTGGAGTAAGTAATCTGGCGGTTGTTTGCGTATTCAATCTCTTCCACCCCGGCTACAGCTGCGGTGGACACAGATAGGGCAGTCTCATCCCGGACGGGATTGTTGAATTGGTACCAGCTCTGCTGCTCCACCATGTCCAGGGTGATGCTGGCGCTGTCCGCCGCGGTCAGGATCCCATAACCGGCTACTTTGGGCCATGCCGTAGCTTCTTGAAGCTGAAAGCTCTCCAACAACGTACCAATGCCGCTCTCCAAGGCACGGTATCGCTCCTGGTCCTTCTCCGGGTCAAACTGCACGTCAGTGGCAGGGTAGGCGTAGAGGGTAATGCCGTCCTGTTCCGCCAGGAAGTATTCCGGGACCGGCGCATGGTCCGGGTCGAACTCCTCGCTAGGCATCCAGGTCACATCCAAGAGCATCCCGCCCCAGTCCCCCGTGTCCTTCATCACAAAGGTGGGCAGACCCAAATATTCCTGTACCTCCACCTGCCCCACCCAGTCTGCGGGCAGATCCATCGTGAATCCATAGAGGGAGCTTATGTAGCGCGCAGCCTGTGCCGCACCGGTATTGTTGAAAGCATCGGCGGTGATCTGTTCCGCCTCCCGGCGCATCCGCACATAGGCGGCGGTCAGACCGGTCACATCCTCCGGCAGTCGGTCCACATGGAGGTAAACCAGATACTCCCCCACATGGCCCAGCACCGTTATCCGCGGGCCGCCGTTTTCATACATGCCATCCAGGTCCTTGTCGCCATACACCTCATCAAAGACGGACTGAGTACACACGCACAGATTTGCCAGCACTCCGGCCGTGGGGTCATCCGCCTGCCGGCTGGCGCTCTGGTAGATCGTCATCAGGTTGGCGTCACTGTCCTCCGCCACCTCTATCCTGCCCGCCCAGCTGTCCGGGAAGCGGACAGTAAAGCCGTAGGCCGTGTTGGTATACGCCGCACCGCCGACCGACCGGGCCACATACCAGGCGGTCTCGCCCACCAGTGCCTCCGCCTGCCACGCCTCGAACTCCGCCTGGGTGACCTCTTCCCCGCCCACTGCGTAATAATCCCAATCGGTATTGGCCAGCAGCTCCACCCAGGCGGCTCCGTTTTTAAAGTGTAGCCGCTTATAGTAGCTGGTGGCCGCCCCGCCGGAGCCGTAAAAGATTCCGTTCTCCTGCAGGTCCATAAACCAGCGGATGGGCATGTACACACCGTAGAAGGCGTCCCCCTCCCGGTGGAGCACCAGGTTCAAACCGGAATCATGGTTGGAGTAGAGGGCCAGCTCCTTCTCCCCGTCCCCAGTGAGGTCGCACAGGGCATAGGAGCTGAGGGTGAATTCCTCGGGGGGATGTTCAAAGCCGTAGTCGGCGAAAATGTCGTGGATGCTCTGGGCCTTCATCATGGCCGTTGCCGCCCCGGCCTCAGGCATAAGCGCGGCAAAGAGGACATGCCCCTCCTTCAGCACAGGGAAAAAGGCGGACAGGGCCTGCCAGTCCTCTGTGCTCAGCTCACTCTGACAGGCGGCAAAATCCACCTGGCTGAGCGGGATCTCGGTCTCCGGATAGCGGATATAAACAGGGTCTACCTCTGCCGCAGGGTCCCCATCTGCCGCGGCGCCGCCCTGGACATAGGCCAGCAGGTCAACGGTGATCTGCCATCCCATGGCTGTGCTGCCCCCGGTTTTCCTATAAGGAGGCTGTGCATCCATACTCAGCTGCGTAATATCCGCCCACTGCTCCGGGGTCATCTCCAAGGTATAGGTCTTTCCCGCCTGCCATGCCTCTCCCTCAAAATAGTGCAGGCTCATGCCGCCCAGCTCTGCCGTCTCCGCCCGCCCGGCGATATGGATGTTCCATTCCTCTGCCGGTCCAATCCCCTCGGGGATGGTGAAGGACAGCGCGCCGTCTTCATAGGTTATGCTGGCCTTCAGGGCATCCAACGCCTCCTCCGGGGTCAGCGTCTGCGCCTGGCACCCCACCAGAGAGCCTGCCAGCAGGGCTGCCGCGAGGATGAGGCACACCAGGACTGCGCTCTGCCGTTTCTTCTGGAACAAATTCTTCAGCCTCCCCTTCAACTGCTTTTTCTCCCCGCCGAAGCGGGTGGACAGGGCGGGGCCGCCCTGCGCTCCAGCGGTCTGAATCAGGACCGCCCCATACAGGCGGCGGAACTCCGCGTCCGCGCCCCGCACCGCGTCGTCGTCACAGCACAGCTCCAGATTGCGGGAGGCCTCCCGGCCCATCCACCAGACCAGCGGATTGAACCAGTGGATCCCGTTGACCAAAAGCAACAGCAGCTTATAGGCCAGATCGTGCCGGCGCAGGTGGAGCAGCTCATGCCGAAGCATAAGCGTCTCCTCCGCGCCGCCGGACGCCCGCTCCGGCAGCAAGATCACCGGGCGCAGCAGCCCCAGGAGCATGGGAGTGGACACTCCCCGGCATCGGCAGAGCCTGGGCAGCCGGGGGATCCCCAGCTCCCCGCCCAGCTGCAGGAGGACTGCCCGCTCCGGCTGACCCGCTGGCCGCGCGGAGCGGAGCAGCCTGCGGCGGCCGATCCAATAGCCGCCCCACTGCGCCACAAGGAAGGCCGCCGCGCCCGCCATCCACAAGGCGGTTGCCAGGCCGGTGACCGGCACGGTTCGTGTTGGGGTCTCCGAGGGCTTCTGCGCCGGCTCGGTCCGGACCGTCCCCCCGGAGACCGGTGCGGACGACACAGCGGGCGCCGGTCGGATCGTTTCCTGGGCCGGAGGGGCAATCACGATCTCCCGGGCCGGGGCCTCCACCGTCACCACCGGCTGCGGCAGGGCGAACTGGAAAGGAAGGAGCAGCCGCACGGCCAGCACCAGCCAGACAAAATAGCAGGTTCTGGCGGCATAGCGGCTGCGCAGGAAACGGGTGCACAGCAGCAGGGGCAGCAGCACCGCCGAGCCCGTCAGCGAGAGGGTCAGGTATCGGAAAAAGAATGTCTCCAGCATGGCTACTCCTTTCCCAACGTATCCAGATAGGCCCGCAGCTCCGCCACATCCTCTCCGGACAGAGCGCCTCCGTCATAGAGGGCGGCGGCAAAACGCTTCAGAGACCCGGCGTACAGCTTGGACAGCACGCTTTTTCCCTCCTGCCGCTCATAGTCTGCGCGTGAGATCAGCGCCTGATAGCGGTTGATCTTGCCGGCCTTCTCACATTTCAGGAAGCCCTTTTCCTCCAGCCGCTTCAGATAGCTGTGCAGCGCGCTGGCCGTCAGGGGGCGTTCCAGGCGCTCCAGAATGCAGGGCGCCGCCACCGGCTCTCCCGCTTTCCATACCACCAGCATGATATCCAGCTCCGACTCCGGCAGATGGCGGATTTCTCCCATGCTCCGCTCCTCCTTTTGCATTTGCAGAAATTCTTTCATCTCTATTCTACATTTGCAGAATTTACTTGTCAATAGTATTTTTGCATTTGCAGAAAATAAAAAGGAATGGTGGGAGCCGCAATATGCGTCTCCCACCATTCCTTCATGCCTCTCCCAAATCCAGAGTGACAATCTCCAGGCCCTTCTTCATCGCGTAGGTCAGGGTATACATCGTGCCCCCCAGCATCCCGTCATAGACGGCAATCATCATGGCGGAGCGATCCACCATATAGCGATTGCGCCGGAGCATGCACCCCTTGTCAAAATGCCGCTGCACCATGGTCTCATAGTCGCAGCGCTCCACCAGGGTAAAATAACGCTCCCGGTCCCGCTCGGACCAGCGGGCCGCCTGCTCCTCGCAGGGAATCACCGCTTCCAGCGTCACACCGGGCCGGTTTTCCCGCAGGGCCAGGACCGCTTCACAGAAATAGAAGTCCGCCCCTCTGGCCATGCCGCACATAAAATGCCTCATGCCCTTTTCATAGGCCTTCTCCACTTCCTGCGCCAGCCGCGCCTTCAACTCCAGGCATCGGGGATCGTCCTCATTGTTTCGCCAGGGCAGCTTCTCCGGCCGGTGGCCGGTAAAGCTGCAGGTGCGCTGTATCTCCATGGGTAAATCCCTCACTTATTTTTTCTCTTCTGCTATTCTAGTATATCCCTTTTCACAAGTCAACGATTATCGAACATTTGTTTTTTAAAATAGGGCTTGCAATTTTTCTCTAACCGAGTATAATAGAAAGCGGAACAACTGAATGAAGATGTCTTCAGGGCAGGGTGAAAATCCCGATCGGCGGTATAGTCCGCGACTTCCCTTTTGCAGGGAACTGACCCGGTGAAACTCCGGGACCGACAGTGACGCGCAGAACAGCGGGCGCGAAGTCTGGATGAAAGAAGATGTGTTAAATCAATTTGCACGCTCCTTTTTTGAGTTTAACACCTGAAGGGCATTGAGCTTTCAGGGTGTTACCATCAAAAAGAGGAGTTGTTTTTTATGTCTGCGAAATCTGCCCGCATCAAAAAGCTGGCCGTCATGGCAATGCTGGTGGCCCTGTCCATTGTCCTGGTCTCCCTGGTTCACTTCCCGATTTTCGCGCCCGTGGCCTTCCTGGAGTATGACCCCGCGGATATTCCCATTCTCATCGGCACCTTTGCCTACGGCCCCCTTGCCGGCATCGTGCTGACGGTGGTGGCAAGCCTGATCCAGGGCCTCACAGTTAGCGCGCAAAGCGGTGTGATGGGGATTGCCATGCACATCTTCGCCACCTCCACCCTGGTATTGGTGGCCGGTTTTATCTACAAATTCCATCACACCCGCCGGGGCGCTGTGCTTGCCCTGGTATGCGGCACCCTGGCCATGACCGGGGCCATGCTGATGTTCAACCACTTCCTGACCCCCTACTTTATCACCCCGGATGTGGCTGACACCGCTGCCGTGGCCGCGAACCGGGCCTATGTGGATACCCTTCTCTTCCCCTTTATCGCCCCCTTTAACCTGATCAAGGCCGGCGTCAACTCCGTGGTTACCTTCCTGGTCTATAAGGTGGTCTCCAAATATCTGGTGCACGGGGACGCCTTCTCCGCCTCCCCCAAAAAGGCCAAGTCTGAAATCTGAGCCTCCCCCATCTCCCGACAGGCTTCTGCCGGGAGATGTTTTTTCTTGACAATATCGTGGCTCGATATTATAATTGTGCCATGCAATATCGAAGCACGATATTAAGGGGTGAGGTTATGGGACGCAAAATGCTGGAAACCCTGACCGAGTCCATGCTCTATGTGCTCATGGCCCTGCTGCGGGAGGAGCGCTGCGGCACAGAGATCGCGGACTTTGTCAGTGCCAAAACCGGCGGCCGGGTGCGGCTGGGGCCGGGGACCCTGTACACCATTCTGGCCAAATTTCAGGAGGAGGCCCTGATTCAGGAGACCGCTGTGGAGGGCCGCAGGCGCACCTATGCCCTGACCCAGGCGGGCCGGGCACGATACTGGGACGAGGTGGCGCGGCTGCGCGCCTGCATCGCGGATGCGGAGGAGGAGGAGCGGCTATGGAAACCGGTGCCGTGCGCAGACTGAGCTTCATTGACCCGGTGGACCTGGACCACTTTGAGGGCTATCTGGACCATATGGCCCGGAAGGGGCTGTTTTTCCACCGCTTCGGCCCCACGTTCACCACCTTCCGCCGGGGGACTCCGGCGCCCATGCGCTACCGGCTGGAGCCCTATGGCAACCTGTGGCGCCGGGAGAGTCAGAATTACTGCCGGGAGCTGGGTTGGACCAGCCTGGGGCGGGTGGGCAAATATTTTGAGCTCTACTGCAATCCGGACCCCACGGCTCCGGAGTTACACACCGATCCGGTGGTGCGGGCCTACAGCCTGGATGCGACCGCCCGCATTCTCAAGCGCTATTGCGCGGTGCTGCTGATTCTTACCCTGGTATTCCTGGCCGTTGTGCTGCTCCCCTATCTGTTTTTCCATTGGCCGGTGCTCACGCTGGTGGAGAGCCCTCTGGCCGGGAACCTGCTCCCCGCGATTATGGAGCTCATCTCTCTGAGCCTGTCCATCCGGGCCTACGCCGCCTTTTTCCGGTTTTGCAGGCGGCTGCGCAGGGGCAAGGAGCCCCATCCCGAGGGCAGCTGGCGGCGCTCTGCCCGGCTGTATCTGGGGATCCTGCTCACCTCCGTCGCCCTGACCGCAGTCTGTATCGTCCAGCTCTGGGCGTTTGTGGCCCTGCCCTGGGAGGGGGAGATCGCGGGGCAGGAGCGGCCCTTTCCTCTGCTCTCCCTGGCGGAGCTGGAGCAGAGCGACACCCTGGAAGTCAGGCCCTCCCTGGATTTTCTCGGGGACGGCCTGGACCGGGACAATTATGTGCGTTTCTCCTGGTCTCCCTTGGCCCCGGAGCAGTATGAGACGGACCAGCATATGGCCCTGCCGGGTTCTGACAAGACCGTCTCCCTCTCCATGCGGTGGTACCGCCTCTCCCTCCCTTTCCTGGCCTCCCCGCTCCTGGAGGAGCTGGTGTACAGGTATACCGAATACAACTATTTTCCCGGTGAGTACACGGTCTCGGAGGCCGCCCTCCCTGGCTTTGACCGGGCGGTACTGGCTGTAGACAATGACTTCCCCGGGCAGAGGCTCTTCCTCCGTCGGGGAGGCACGGTGGCCTATCTGAGCTACTCCGGAGAGGCGGATCTGCTGGCGCGCCCCGAACTTTTAGAACATTTGTTTGACTTCCAGGATTAAATAGGGTATACTGAAGCAAAAGGGGGAACGGCCATGGAGCGGGTTATTTTTCACTGTGATCTGAACAGCTTTTACGCCTCGGTGGAGCTGCTCTCCCACCCGGAGCTGCTTGCCCAGCCGGTGGCGGTGTGCGGAGATCCGGAGAGCCGTCACGGCATCATCCTGGCTAAAAATGAGAGCGCCAAGGCCTTTGGCGTCAAGACCGCCGAGACAATCTGGCAGGCCCGGAAAAAATGTCCCCGCCTGGTGCTTCTCCCCGCCCATCACGACCAATACCGCCTCTATTCTCAAAAGGTCAACGCCATTTATGAGCGCTTCACCGATCTGGTGGAGCCCTTCTCCATCGACGAGAGCTGGCTGGATATGACCGGTACGCTCCATCTGTTCGGGAGCGACCCGGAGGCGGTTGCCGACCAGGTGCGCCGCGCCGTCCGGGAGGAGCTGGGCCTCACGGTGTCAGTAGGGGTGTCCTTCAACAAGGTCTTTGCCAAGATGGGCAGCGACTATAAAAAGCCGGACGCCACCACGGTCATCACCCGGGAAAACTACCGGGAGCTGCTCTGGCCCCTTCCGGTGACCGACCTGCTCTTTGTGGGGCAGGCGGCGCGGCGCGCCCTGGCGGAATACGGCATGCGCACCATCGGGGAGCTGGCCGCCTTTGACCGGGAGACTCTGGGCCGGCTGCTGGGCAAACAGGGGTATACCCTTCACGACTACGCCTCCGGCACCGAGTGCAGTCCGGTCATCCCCGCCCGGGATCTGCCGGGCCCCAAGTCCGTGGGCAACGGCTTTACCTTTCCCCGCAACCTGACCGGGTGGGAGGAGCTCCAGGCCGGGACCGCGGCCCTGGCCGATGAGGTGGCCGCCCGCCTGCGGCGGCACCGCCTCAAGTGCACCACAGTGCAGGTGACCATTCGGGACCCGAATTTTCGGGATATCTGCCGCCAGAAGCGGCTGGACGCCCCCACCCATGTCTCCCGGGACATCGCCGGGGCGTCCATGGGGCTCATCCGTGCCTCCTGGAGAGAGGGTGCGCCGGTGCGCGCCCTCACCATCACTGGGCAGAACCTGGTGGCGGAGGACCAGGCCGCCGAGCAGCTGGACCTCTTTGCCGCCGGGGCGGCCCCCCGGCGGGACAAGCTGGAGAAGCTGGAGCGCGCCATGGACGGTATCCGGGGGAAATTCGGCAGAGACGCCATCTCCATCGCCTCCACGGTGGAGGCCGCCGGGTCAGAGGAATCAAACGGGAGAGGGACGCCATAGCGTCCCTCTCCCGTTTTCAGAATCCGGATCGGAAGGCTCCTCAGGCCCTGTCCTCCCCCATGAGCAGGTACATGACCGCCTTCTGGGCGTGGAGGCGGTTCTCCGCCTCGTCGAAGATCTCGCCGGCGTGGGCCTCGAACACCTCGGCGGTGATCTCCTCCCCCCGGTGGGCGGGCAGGCAGTGCTGCACCATGCAGCCGGGGTGGGCCAGCGCCATGAGGGCGTCGTTCACCTGATAGCCCGCAAAGGCCTTCTCCCGCAGGGCCTTCTCCCCCTCCTGTCCCATGGATGCCCACACGTCGGTAAAGATCACGTCCGCGTCCACGGCGGCCTCCTGGGGCGTGCGCACCAGGGAAAATTTGGGCCCACTGACGGTCTTGGCAAAGTCCAGCACCTTCAGGTCCGGGTCGTACCCCTCGGGACAGGCCACGGACACATCCATGCCGCACTTCAGGCCGCCCACGATCAGGGAGTTGGCCATGTTGTTGCCGTCCCCGATGAAGCACAGCTTCAGCCCCTCCAGACGGGTCTTGTGCTCCCGAACGGTCATCAGGTCGGCCAGCACCTGGCAGGGGTGGGCAAAGTCGGTCAGGCCGTTGATGACCGGGATGGATGCGTACTTGGCCAGGGTCTCCACCTCCTCCTGGCCGAAGGTGCGGATCATGATGCCGTCACAGTAGCGGGAGAGCACCCGGGCGGTGTCCTCAATGGGCTCGCCCCGGCCGATCTGGCTCTCCTTGCCGGAGAGAAAGAGAGCGTGGCCCCCCAGCTGGTACATGCCCGTCTCAAAGGAGACGCGGGTGCGAGTAGAGTTCTTTTCAAAAATCATGGCCAGAGTCTTGCCCGCCAGGTAGTTGTGGGTCAGGCCGTGCTTCTGGTTGTACTTCATCTGGTCGGCCACATTGAGAATCTTGGTAATGTCCTCCTTGGAAAGGTCCAGCAGCTTGAGCAGGTCTTTTTTCATCTTGCATCCTCCTTATGCCAGGGTGTGCCGCAGAATGGCAAGCCCTTTGTCGATCTCTTCCCGAGTGATGGTCAACGGGGGCAGCAGCCGCAGAGCCGGGCCCGCGGTGAGCACCAGCAGGCCGTTTTCAACGAGCTTGGCCGCCAGGGTTTTGTTGGTATAGCCTTCCCGGACCTCTACGCCGATCATCATGCCCAGCCCCCGGGTGCCGCCCAGGCAGGGCAGGTCCATGGACTCAATGGACTGGCGGATGTACGCGCCCTTTTCGCCCACCTGGGCCAGGGTTCCCTCGTCCAGAATGTCCAGCACCGCCAGGGCGGCGGCGGCGCACACCGGGTTGCCCCCGAAGGTGGTGGCGTGGGTGCCCGGGGTGAGCACGTCCCGGCACTTCTCGTTAGCCATCACGCCGCTCATGGGCAGACCCCCGGCGATGCCCTTGGCGAAGGACACCGCGTCCGGGATGATGCCATACTGCTGGAAGGCGAACAGGCTGCCTGTGCGGCCCACGCCGGTCTGCACCTCGTCCACCAGCAGCAGCCAGTCCCGCTCGGCGCACAGCACCGCCAGATCGTGGATAAATTCCTTCTCCATGGGCAGCACGCCGCCCTCCCCCTGGACCAGCTCCAGCATCACAGCGCACA
This sequence comes from Lawsonibacter celer, assembly GCF_014281125.1. Classification (GTDB taxonomy): domain Bacteria; phylum Bacillota; class Clostridia; order Oscillospirales; family Oscillospiraceae; genus Lawsonibacter_B; species Lawsonibacter_B celer. Next base: position 696,735 of record NZ_JACOEA010000001.1, read on the forward strand.
CGTCATGGCCCGCCACGTCCTGGACGCTGTCCATGCTCCCGGCCTCGGTATAGCGGAAGCCGTCGGTAAAGGGGAAAAAGTAGTTGTGAAACACATCCTGTCCGGTGGCGGCCAGGGTGGTGATGGTGCGGCCGTGGAAGGAATTGCGCAGGGTGATAATGGTCCCCCGGCCTTTGCCGTACTTGTCAAAGGAGTACTTCCGGGCCAGCTTGATCATACCCTCGTTGGCCTCGCCCCCGCCGTTGGCAAAAAACACATTGGACATACCGGATCGGGTACACAGCTGCTGGGCCAGCTGGATATAGGGCTGGGAGTAGAACAGGTTGGAGATGTGGCCCAGCTTGGCGGCCTGCTCCACAATGGCGGCCTGCCATTTGGGATTGCAATAGCCCACTGAACACACGCCGATGCCGGAGGAGAAGTCGATGTATTCCTTCCCCGCCAGATCGTACAGGGTGGCCCCGCTGCCATGGTCGATATCCACGTCGAACCGGCCATAGGTCTGCATGACATACTGCCGGTCCAGATCCTTGAGCGTCTTATGATCCATGTCGCCGCCTCCTTATTTCAGCATGGTGCCGATGCCCTCGTCGGAGAGCAGCTCGATCAAAATGGAATGGGGGATGCGCCCGTCCAGGATGATGGTGTTCTCCACCCCGGAGCGCACCGCCTCCACGCAGCAGTCCACCTTTGGGATCATGCCCCCCTTGATGACCCCGTCGTGGATCAGTCCAGGCACCTGGGAGAGCTCCACCACCGGCAGAAGGGTATTTTCGTCCTTGGGGTCCCGGAGCAGGCCGCGCACGTCGGTGAGCAGGATGAGCTTCTCCGCGTGGAGGGCCACCGCCAGCTTAGCTGCGGCGGTGTCCGCATTGATGTTGTAGGCCGTCTCCGCGTCCACCCCCTGGGCCACGGTGGACACCACGGGAATATAGCCGTTCTCCAGCGCGTCTTCCACCACCTGGGGCTCCACATGGGTGATCTCCCCCACCAGGCCGTACTTCTCGTCCAGCGCTTTGGCCTGGAAGAGCCCAGCGTCCATGCCGCACAGGCCCAGGGCCTTGCCCCCCATACGGTTGAGGGTGGACACCAAGTTCTTGTTCACCTTGCCGCAGAGCACCTGCTGCACCACGTCCATGGTCTCCCCGTCCGTGTAGCGCAGTCCGTCCACAAATCGGGATTCCTTGCCGATCTTCCCCAGCATATCGGTGATCTCTGGCCCGCCGCCGTGGACCACCACCACCCGGATTCCCACCAGGTGGAGCAGGATGATGTCTGAAATGACCGCGTGGCGCAGCTCCTCCGAAATCATGGCGTTTCCACCGTATTTCACCACCACGGTCTTGCCGTAGTACTTTTGAATATAGGGCAGGGCCTCGGCCAGGACCTGCGCCCGCTCCACATGGGAATAGGACATGTTCAGCACCTCTTACGTCCGGTAATCTCCGTTGATCTTTACATAGTCATAGGTCAGATCGCAGCCCCAGCAGGTGGCCTGCTGTTCCCCTTCGTTGAGGTTCACGTCAATGACAACCTCGTCCTGGGAGAGAATGCTCTTGGCCAGGGCCTCGTCAAAGTCCACGCCGGAGCCCTGACGACAGACCAGCACCTCCCCTACTTCGGAGGAGAACTTCACATCCACATATTCCGGGCGGAAGGGGGCCTTGGAATAGCCCATGGCGCACAGCACCCGGCCCCAGTTGGCGTCCGCGCCGAACATGGCCGCCTTTACCAGTGAGGAGCCCACCACCGACTTGGCCAGGCGCTCGGCGCTCTCCTCGCTGCGGGCGTGGTGGACCGTGCAGGTAATCAGCCGGCCGGCCCCCTCGCCGTCGGCGGCAATGGCGCGGGCCAGCTGCTCCAGCACAAAGTGGAGTGCCTTGGCAAAGACGGTATAGCCCTCGTCCTTCCACTCAAGGAGCTCGTTGCCCGCCATACCGTTGGCCAACACCACGCACATGTCGTTGGTGGAGGTATCTCCGTCCACGGTCACCCGGTTGAAGGTGCGGGGGACGATCTCGTGGAGGGCATCCTGGAGCAACTCGTGGGTGATAGCGCAGTCGGTGGTGACAAAGCAGAGCATGGTGCCCATGTTGGGGTGGATCATGCCCGAACCCTTGGCAATCGCGCCGATGGTCACGATCTTTCCCCCCAGGGTGCAGGTGACCGCCAGCTCCTTCTTCACGGTGTCGGTGGTCATAATGGCCCGGGCCGCGTCATCGGAGCCCTGCTCCGACAGCGCCGCCGCAGCCGCGGGCAGCCCCCGCTCAATGGCCGCCAGGTTCAGCTCCTGCCCGATCACGCCGGTGGAGGCCACCACAAAATCCCCCGGCTTCAGGCCCGTGGCCCGGGCGGCCAGAGCGCACATGGCCTCCGCGTGCTCATGGCTGTTGGGTGCACAGGCGTTGGCATTGCCGGAATTGGCCACAATGGCCTGGGCCTCGCCGTTCTCCAGGTGGTCCATGGTCACATACAGGGGGGCCGCTTTTACCCGGTTCATGGTGTAGACGGCGGCCGCCGTGCAGGCCTGCTGAGACACGATCAGGGCCAGGTCCTTCTTGTCGCTGTTGTTCTTTTTCACGCCGCAGTGGACGCCGGAAGCCCGGAATCCCTTCGGAGCGGTCACACCGCCGGATACCTGCTTCATCTCAATCCCTCCATTTTCACAGGTTCAGGCCCCGCGTGGGCTCAAACCCCAGCATCAGATTCATATTCTGCACCGCCGCGCCGGACGCGCCCTTTCCCAAGTTGTCAAAGCGGGCGGTGATAATGGTCTGCTCCTCGTGGCCATTGACGGTAAGCTCCAGCCGGTCGCTCCCGGCCAGAGTGTTAGCCGCCAGGAAGGTCTCCTCCTGCGCATAGGGAGCCACCGACACCAGCGTCTGCCCGGCGTAATAGCCGGCCAGGGCCTCACGCAGGTCCTCGGCCGAGGGCCGGCCCTTCAGGCAGCGGTTGTGGAGCAGGATGGTGGTGGCCATGCCCTTGTAGTAGTCATCCACGATGGGGCAGAACACCGGAGGCGTCTCCAGGCCGGCAATTTTCTGCATTTCAGGCAGATGCTTGTGCTTCAGCGTGGTCCCGTAGATACGAGGGCTGTATAGTTCTTCTCCTTTATCATCCGCCTCGTATTGGGCAATCATTTTTTTCCCCCCGCCGGAGTAGCCTGTGAGGGAGTAGCAGGTCAGCGGGTAATCTACAGGCAGGATTCCCAGGGAGACCAGCGGCGCCGCCGCTGCCAGAAAACCGGTGGCGTGACAGCCCGGATTGGCCAAAAAGCGTGCTGTTCCAATCGTTTGAGTGGGGTCCCTGTACAGCTCGGCAAAGCCGTATACCCACCCCTCCGCCGTGCGGTGGGCGGTGGAGGCATCTATGATCCGGGTGTGATCGTTCTCCAGCAGCCCCACCGCCTCCACTGCGGCGGCGTCGGGCAGGCAGAGGAACACAAGGTCAGCGGCGTTGATCAGGCGCTTCCGCTCTGTCAAGTCTTTCCGCTTGTCCTCTTCGATCAGCAGAAGTTCCAGGTCCTCCCGGCCGCCTAGGCGCTCATAAATCTGCAGGCCGGTGGTCCCCTCTTTGCCGTCAATATATATCTTTGGCTTTGCCATCAGCGATGCGCCTCCACAAATGCCTCGATATGGGCGATCTGGGTTTTGACGCTCTCCGCCGCCGGGCCGCCGTAGACCTTGCGGCCATTGACGCAGGTTTTGAGCTCCAGGGCCTGATACACATCCGCGTCAAACACATTGGACACGGAGCGGAAGTCCTTCAGCGGCAGCGTGTCCAGCGTCTCCCCGGTCTTGATGCACATGTTCACCAGCCGGCCCACGATCATATAGGCCTCCCGGAAGGGCATGCCCTTCTTTACAAGATAGTCGGCGCAGTCGGTGGCGTTGATAAAGCCGCCGGAGGCCGCCTTGCGCATGTTTCCCGCCCTGACGGTAAGGGTGTCCAGCATAGCGGTAAAGACCGGCAGGCACATCTCCACCGTGTCGATGGCGTCAAAGACGCACTCCTTGTCCTCCTGCATGTCCTTGTTATAGGCCAGGGGCAGCCCCTTCATCACCGTGAGCAGGGTGATGAGCGCGCCGTACACCCGTCCCGTCTTGCCCCGGACCAGCTCGGCCACGTCGGGATTTTTCTTCTGGGGCATGATGGAGGAGCCGGTGGAGTAGGCGTCGTCCAGCTCCACATATTTGAACTCCCAGGAGCACCAGAGGATAACCTCCTCGGAAAATCGGGACAGGTGCATCATGAGGATGGACAAGGCGGAGAGAAATTCAATTGCAAAGTCCCGGTCGGACACAGAATCCATGGAGTTGTCGGTGGGCCTGGCAAAGCCCAGGGCCTGGGCGGTGGCAAAGCGGTCCACCGGATAGGTGGAGGTGGCCAGGGCGCCCGCGCCCAGGGGGCACTCGTCCATACGCGCCAGGCAGTCCTCCAGGCGGGTCACATCCCGCTTGAACATGTTGGCGTAGGCCATCATATAGTGGCCGAAGGTGGTGGGCTGTGCCCGCTGGAGGTGGGTGTAGCCGGGCATAACGGTCTCCAGATGGGCCTTGGCCTTGCAGACCAGCACCTGCTCCAGGTCCAGCACCTGCCCGATGATCTTGGGAATCTCCTGCTTGACATAGAGTCGGAAGTCCACGGCCACCTGGTCGTTTCGGCTGCGGGCGGTGTGCAGGCGCTTGCCTGTGTCGCCGATGCGCTGGGTGAGCATGGTCTCAATGTTCATGTGGATGTCCTCGTTCTCCAGGGAGAACTCCGCCTTGTCCGCCTCAATATCCGCCAGAATGGCCTTGAGGCCGTCGATGATCTTTTCGGCCTCGTGCTCCTCAATGATGCCCTGCCGGCCCAGCATGGCCGCGTGGGCGATGGAGCCGGCGATATCCTCCCGGTACATCCGCGCATCAAAGGAGATGGAGGAATTAAAGTCGTTTACCAGGGTATCGGTCTCCTTCTGGAACCGTCCTGCCCAAAGTTTCATAGTATCACTCCTTACCGAAAAGGAAGGCGGCGGCCAGCTGCCGCCGCCTTCCTCAGCCTCGCAGAATTTGCCGCCCCGCGGCAAGGCAATTATAAAAAATGTGCGGAGCAGGACATGCGCCTACGGAGCACACCGCTGCCCTTGGCAGCTTAAAGCTTGCCCTGCTCCCGCAGCGCCTGTACCTTATCGGGCAGGCCCCACAGGTTGATGAAGCCCTGGGAGTCCTTCTGGTCGTAGTCGCTCTCCTCAAAGGTCACCAGATTCTCCGAGTACAGAGTGCAGGGGGAGGTGACGGAGGCGGTGATCATATTGCCCTTATACAGCTTCAGCTTCACAGTGCCGGTGACATACTTCTGGGTATCCACGGCAAAGGCGGTCAGGGCCTCCCGCAGGGGGGTGAACCACTTGCCGTTGTATACCAGGTCGGCAAAGTCCACCGCCAGCTTGCTCTTCATGTGCTTGGTGTCCTTGTCGATGGTGATCATCTCCAGCACCTCGTGGGCCCGGTAGAGGATGGTGCCGCCCGGGGTCTCGTACACGCCCCGGTCCTTCATGCCAACCAGCCGGTTCTCCACGATATCCAGCAGGCCGATGCCGTTGGCACCGCCCAACTCGTTGAGTTTGCGGATGATGTCGCTGGCCTTCATCTTCTCCCCGTTTACGGCCACAGGCCAGCCCTTCTCAAAGTCCAGAGTCACATAGGTGGCCTCGTCAGGAGCCTTGAAGGGGGAGACTCCCATCTCCAGGAAGCCGGGCTTGTCGTACTGGGGCTCATTGGCCGGGTCCTCCAGATCCAGGCCCTCATGACTCAGGTGCCACAGGTTCTTGTCCTTGGAGTAGTTGGTCTCCCGGGAGATCTTCAAAGGTACATTGTGGGCCTCGGCATAGTCAATCTCCTCGTCCCGGCCCTTGATATCCCACTCCCGCCAGGGGGCAATGATCTTCATCTCCGGGGCAAAGCGCTTGATGGCCAGCTCGAACCGGACCTGATCGTTGCCCTTGCCGGTACAGCCGTGGCAGATGGCGTCAGCCCCCTCGGCCTTGGCGATCTCCACCAGCCGCTTGGCAATGACGGGCCGGGCAAAGGCGGTGCCCAGCAGATAGTCCTCGTACTTGGCGCCCATCATCATAGAGGGGATGATTACTTCATCCACCATCTCGTCGGTCAGATCCTCGATGTACAGCTTGGAGGCCCCGGTCTTGATGGCCTTTTCCTCCAGGCCCTCCAGCTCGTCCGCCTGGCCCACGTTGCCGGATACGGCAATGATCTCGGGGTTGTTGTAGTTCTCCTTCAGCCAGGGGATAATGATAGAAGTATCCAGACCGCCGGAATAGGCGAGTACGACTTTTTTGATCTCAGACATCACGAAAGACCTCCGTTTGTTTTCTTGATGGAGGAATTGTACCACTTCTCTTTTTAAAGCGCAAGGGGCAATTCGCATAAATATGCGAATTGCCCCCGTTTTATCTGGTGCAACATCCCAATAATATTCATAATATTCAATTATTGATGAATATTATTACTCAATCGGATAAACCTGCCCGTCAATTACCACCGCGCTGACCTGCTCCAAATCCACCAGGCGGTTGAAGCAGCAGATCAGCTCCATCTCCGGTCGGGAGCCAAGGGCCAGAGCATATTCCGTATTCTGCAGATTCTTCCCGTCGTCCGACACCACATAGCGGGTCCCATCGGAATATTCCAGGGCTATATAGCACACCTCGTCAATGTCCCCCGCCTCCAGACGGATTCCAATCGGGGATACCCGCACACATGCCTCCCTTGTCTCCGGGTCACAGGCGGTCACCGCGGGCAGACTCTCAACGCCTGGAAGCTCCAGCAGGGCCACAAGACTTTTGTCCCGGTGTCCGAGGCCTTCCGCATTGCGCCGCAGGTCCAGGAACTTAATCCGCAGTCCATCCTCCGCATGCCAGCCACCCCCATCCGCCAGGGCCGCGGTCAGGCAGAGAGACTCCGCCGTACTGCGGCTCTGGTCAGCGTACATGCGCCAGCCCGCAGGGCGCCACTCTCCCTCTGTGCAGGTGCAAAACTGTATGGCCACGCCGCTCCCGTCGTACCAGACCTCCCCGTCTTCCGGGGCCACCTGAATCCCTTCCACACCGCCGGGCCGCTCCAGCCGATAGGAGATCCGGGCCGTACCTGTATGCTCGTCCAGCAGATAGCTCTCCACCGTGAGCGTGTAGTCCCCCACCTGCCAAATATACCCGGTCTCCGGCAGGTAATCCCCCACCTGCCCCAGGGCCTGCTCCCCGTCCAGCGGCACCCGCTCCTGATTGGGCAGGTTGAGTGTCATCCGGCCGTCTGCATCATAGCGGGTCTCCGCCTGAGTGGACGGCCGGCCTTGCTCTCCAAAGAGGGACTGCAGGGCCTGCCCCTGATCCGCCGTCCGTTCCCCCCGGACCACATGATAACCAGCCGCCGCGCCGACGCACAGAGCGGCCAGCACCGCCGCGGCCAGTAAAACCGTACGCACACGCCGCCCGGTCCACCCGTGCTTTTGCGGACACCGGACCGCTTGGGCACAGGCGCTTCTCAGCCGCTCCTCCACCACGGGAGGGAGGTCGAGCTCCTGCCCCAGGACCCGCCTCAAGTCAAACTCCGTCATTGTTTTCCTCCTTCACTCCGCCTCATAAATCTGCCGGAACCCAGCCCTGGCTCGCTTGAGACGGGTTTTGACCGTCTCCTCCTTCAGATCCAGAATCCGCGCAATCTCCGTCGTCTGAAAGCCCTCGCCGTAGTAGAGCAGCAGAACCGTGCGGTATTTTTCATCCAAGCTGTCCAGCAGGGCGAGAAATTCCGCCCGGGCATGGCCAGGCTCCTCCCCTGCCGGCTCCGGCACCTCTTCCAGGGGGACACAGCGCCCCTGCCTCCGCAGGATATCCTGGCACTTGCGGATCAGGATCCGGGTCAGCCAGGTGCGGAAATACCGGGGCTGGCGCAGGGTATCCAGCTTTTCATAGCAGGACAGCACTGTCTCGCCCATGGCGTCCGCCGCGTCTGCATCGCTGCGCAGGTAGCTGCGGGCCACCTTATAGAGCATCTGCTTCTGCCCCTCCATCAGCTGCGCGAAGGCCGCGCCGTCTCCCGCCCTGGCCCGGGCGATCAATTCTTCCATACGCACCTCTTCTTTCTGACCGGTCACATCCATTAGACGGCGCAGGCATGCCCCAGGGTCCAAAAAAGCGCGCCCGAAAAACGGGCGCGCTTTTCCGCGGCGTTCATCCAGCTCAGGAATTCAGGGACTCCTGGGCGCGATAGAGGAAAATGATGTAGAGAATGCCGGCCACCAGGAGCACGATGGAGGCAATGACCGCCACAACCGCGGCAATCAGACCCAGGAGGGGGATCAGCGCCAGCACCATGCAGACCACGGTGATCACCGTGCACACCAGGTACATCTTCCACACCCGCAGGCCCTTATCCGCCTGGAACTCGTCCCCCTTCTCCCGCAGCAGGTCGGCGGCCGCCTGACAAACCAGGTAGACCTCCACAAGCCCCAGGATGGTGGTCAAAATACTCATAAAGGGTACAAAGGCACTCACAAAGCTGAGCACCAGGTTGATAATGGTCACCGTAAAAGCAGTTTTGAAGCCCCGATGCACCTCCCCGGCAGTGTACATGCCTACCAGCTGGAGCACCAGCCCCACAATGGCCAGAATGCCGCCAATCAACGGAATCAGCGACAAAATCGCCAGGATCTCTCCAATGAAGATGTACTTCAGGCCCTTACTGGCCCTGGCGTAATCGTTTCCATACATTGTTGTGAATCTCCCTTCTCCAAATCAGTTTCTCTACAGCCGCTCACACAGTCCGGCTGCAGATTCAGTATAGCGCGCTTTCCCGGTCCTGTCAATGCGCGGCTGCGCTACAGGTGGAACCGGCGGCGCACCTCCTCCCGCAGGGAAGGGACCCGGCGGATGATGATCAGCGGAATGACCATACCCACGCAGACCGCCAGGACCACCAGGGACCAGGAGGGAGACCAGGCCCCATGCAACCAGCGATCCACAAAGGCCTCCACCCCCACGGCAAACACCCCGGCGCTGCCGATCACAATGGTTACACTGGTAATCAGGCTGCGCCGGTAGACCCGCAGCACCAGCCCCAGGAGCAGCACAACCGCGCCGCCCCACAGAATAATGGGCAGCCCCAGCCCCAGATACCAGGGCGTGCCGTTCTGGTCCAGGGAGATCAGATACACATAGATGGCCACCGCCGTGATATCCAGCAGCAGCCGCAGCAGCAGGTGCATTCCCCGCATGAGCAGCGGCGGCACCAGCCAGATCCACAGCATGACCGCCGCGCCGATCACATAGAGGGACCACACCCGCTCGCTCTGAAGGAAAATGTTGAGCACACCGCAGCACACGGCCACACAGGCCAGCATAGCGGTAATCAGGATGGACAGCTCCTGCTTCGAGGCGGGAGCCACCTCCCCCGGCTCGGTGGGGAAGGGCTTGGGGGATTGGGTATCCACCGGCTGGTTGGGATTCACCACCGGGGTATGGCACAGGGGGCAGAAGGACGCGGTCTGATCCAGCTCCACGCCGCAGTTTACACAGTAGGACATCGCAATTACCTCGCTTATTTTGTGCGGTTGCTCTCCACCCGGACAGGCAGCCCTTCCTTGACCAGGAAGCGGAAAAAATCCCGCTCCGTGTCCGTCTCCACCTGGGTTCCCGCAAAGGTGATGTTCATGGTGTTGCCATAGCTCATGGAGGCACAGTGGACCCGTGGCAGAGTGGCCTGGCCCAGGATGACCTCCATCCGCCGGATGTGGGGGCGCATGACCTCCGGCACCGGAAAGGCCCCTGGATTGGTGTAGGTGCCCGAATAGGGCCGCACCCCGGCCAGCTTGTAGCTCAGGGACATGCTGGGGTTCTTCAGGGCGATGGGGACAATCTGGAGCAGCCGGTTCGTGGTAAAGCGCACATTGCCGGTGAACTGCGCCTGCATTTGCTGCCGGTTGATGTTCAGGCGCAGGAAATGGTGCACCTGGCTGACAATCTCCTCAAAGGTATACGTTCCCAGAGAGGGATCAATGACCGGGCGAACGGTGAGGATGAAATTACGCAGGGTCTCGGAGGGAAACCAGGCCCGCAGATTGATGGGGATGGCCAAAGCCACCGGCTTCTCCCGGTGGGGGCGCTCCCGGTGCTGCTTGTCCACGATGACCTTGAGCAGCACCGCAGTCAGATATTCCGTGATGGACACCCCATACTCCTTCGCCTTTGCCTTCAGCCCGTCCACCGGAACAAAGCCCATGGTCACATTGAGGGTATAAAAGGGCTCCGGCGTGCCGGCGTTTTGGTAGGCCTTGCCCAACAGCCCACCCCGCAGGGAGCGGCCCGTGGCGTAGCGGGCATAGGCGTCCTCCAGCTCCTCCCGCCTGGGCGGCTCGTCCACGTCCAGGATTCCGCACTCGTTCGGAACGGGGCAGCCCAGCTCCCGCAGATAGACCGCCAGCAGCGTTTTAAACAGCACCAGTGTGCCCGCGCCGTCGGATACGCCGTGAAACACCTCAATGGAGATGCGCTTTTCGTAGTAGTAAAAGCGCACCAGCCAGCCGTTGTCCTCCTGAAAGCGCACCGGCTGACAGGGGTTTGCGATGTCAGGCCTGACAAACGGGCCGGGGGCGTCGTTGGGTTCAAAGTAATACCAGAACACCCCCCGCTTGATGCGCATGCAGAAGCCGGGAAAGCGCGGCATGGTCCGGTCCACCGCCCGCTGCAGCACCTGCGGATCCACCGTCTGTGTCATAACGGCGGAAAAGCGATAGATGGCCGAATAGCTCTCCTTCTGAATGGAGGAGTACAGCACGCCCGCATTGTCCAGTTTATACCAGGCCGGCTTCCCAGCCGTTTCTTTTTTCGACATACCGCTCCTCCTCATACATAACTTTTAAAAAGCATACCACGTTCTTACCGCTGGAGCAAGGGGAACCGTGCCGCTGATCTTTCCCTTTCTTTTACGTGCCTTCCGTGGTACAATAGCCTTACTTTATCCCATTGTGCCGTCGGCACAAGAGAAACAGGAGAGGAAGGTGCCTATGGACCACAGCCGAATGAGGCTGATCCGGCCCTCAGAAGAACAGCGCCGTGAGGCGGAGCGCCGCCGGCTGGATCCGTTTATGCGGGCCCTAAAGGCGATCCACAGCGCCGCCACACCGGATACCATGGACCTGGAGGATCTGGAGCGGCAGCGCAGGGGGCAGGAACTGCTGGGCCGCCTGGTGGCCCCCATGGCCGGCATGAGCTGGGAGCCCTTTTCCCTGGACGGGATGGAGGCCGCCTGGGTGCGCCCCCATCGGGGGCACGACCGCAGGCGGTGCATCCTGTACTGCCACGGCGGCGGCTATACCAGCGGCAACCTGGGCTACTCCCGCATCCTCGCCTCCAAGCTGGCCCATATCACCGGCTACGAGGTGCTTGCCTTTGAATACCGCCTGGCGCCTGAGCACCCCTTTCCCGCCGCGCCCGACGATGCCATGAAGGCCTGGGACTACCTGATGCATCTGGGCTACGGCGCCCGGGACGTGGTGGTGGCCGGCGATTCCGCCGGGGGCAATCTGGCTCTGGTGCTCACCCACCGGCTCAAGGGGGAGGGGCGCCGCCTGCCCGGCGCGCTCATCCTCATGTCCCCCTGGACCGATCTGACGGCCAGCGGCAAGTCCTACCGGGAGCGGATAGAGCTGGACCCGGTGCTCACCCTCAATTATATCCACGCCGTGCGGGAGGCCTATGCCCGGGGGCAGGACTGGTCCGCCCCCCTGCTCTCCCCCCTGTTTGGAGACCTGTCCGCTTTCCCGCCCACCCTGATACAGGCGGGCACCAACGAGATTCTTCTCTCCGATTCCATCCGGCTGAGGGACCGCATGATCCAGGCCGCCGTCCCCTGCCGGCTGGAGGTGTGGACCGACCTATGGCACGTATTCCAAATGTTCCCTATGAAAAAGGCCACCGAGGCCATGGAAAGCATCGGCCGTTTTCTGTTGGGACTATTCTGATTGGAGGTCATTGATTATGGCAATTTTGGTAACCGGCGGTGCCGGCTATATCGGCTCCCACTGCGTAGCTGCCCTGCTGGAGCGGGGCGAGGACGTGGTGGTGGTGGACAACCTGTCCAAGGGCCACAGGGCTGCCCTCAAGGGGGGGCGGCTCTATGTGGGCGACGTGGGCGACCGAGAATTTCTGCGGGGCGTGTTCTCCCGGGAACCTATCCAGGCGGTCATCCACTTCGCCGCCTTCTCCCTGGTGGGGGAGAGCGTCAGCGTGCCGGAGCGGTACTTCCGCAACAACGTCACCGCCGGTCTCTCCCTCATTGAGACCATGATTGAGTTCAAAGTACCCTACCTGGTGTTCTCCTCCACCGCCGCCACCTATGGGGAGCCGGAACATGTGCCCATCGTGGAGACTGACCGGCAGCTGCCCACCAACCCCTACGGGGAGAGCAAGCTGATTGTGGAGCACATGCTCAAGTGGTGTGACGCCGCCCACGGCCTGAAATTCGTTGCCCTGCGCTACTTCAATGTGGCGGGCGCCTGGCACGACGGCAGCATCGGCGAGGACCACCGGCCCGAGACCCACTTGATCCCCGTTATCCTCCAGGTGGCCCAGGGCAAGCGGGACAAGCTCTCCCTCTTCGGCGCCGACTACCCCACCCGGGACGGCACCTGCGTGCGGGACTACATCCACGTGGAGGACCTGATCGACGCCCACTTCCTAGCTCTGGAGTACCTGAAGGAGGGCAACCCCTCCGCCGCCTTCAACCTGGGCAACGGTCAGGGCTTCTCCAACCGTGAGATCATCGAGGCCGCCCGCAAGGTTACCGGCCACCCCATCCCCGTCACCGAGGAGGGCCGCCGTCCCGGCGACCCGGCCACCCTTATTGCCTCCAGCCAGAAGGCTATGGACGTGCTGGGCTGGAAACCCAGGCACCCGGATGTGGAGGACGTGATCGCCAGCGCCTGGAAGTGGCACGCCGCCCATCCCGATGGGTATGGAGAGGAGTAATGTAAAAAGCCCCCCGACCAGGTGGTCGGGGGGCTTTTTCTCTGGGGGAACTGGGGTTCCCCGCCAGGGGACAAATCCTCCCGGCGGGAGCCGTCCCCTTACCTCCGTGTCCGGCGATAGGTCCGCGTCATCCGGAGCAGCCGCCCGGCCACATCCGGGTTGAGTGCCTCGGCGCGCACCCGCCAGCTCCAGTTCTGCGCCCCCATGGTGCCCGGGGCGTTCATGCGGGCGTCCGCCCCCAGGCCCAGAAGGTCCTGGAGGGGAGCGACGGCCAGCCGTGAGGGGGAACCCCACGCCCCGCACACCGCGCCCCAGCCGAAGCCCTCGTCCTCCCGCAGGCGCAGGTAGTCAAAGGCGTAGTCCCGCTCCGCAGGGCTTGCCTCGCCAAAGAGCCACTGCACAAAGGTGGGCGTGTCGTGGGTGCCGGTGTAGCAGATGGAATTGGGGGGACAGTTGTGGGGCAGGTAGGCGCTCTCCCCCACCGGGTCAAAGGCGTAGATAAGGATTTTCATGCCGGGCAGGCCGCTTTGGGCGATAAAGTTCCTAGCCCCCGCGTCCAGGTCCCCCAGATCCTCGGCGATGAGGGACAGCCCGGGCACCTCCTCCAGGGCCTCCAGCAGGGCCATGCCCGGCCCCGGCTCCCAATGGCCCGCCCGGGCGTCTTGGGCATCCGCCGGGATGGACCAATAGGTGTGAAAGGCCCGGAAGTGGTCGATGCGCACTTTGTCGTACAGCCGCGCCATCTGGGCGCCCCGCCGCTTCCACCAAGCAAAACCGTCGGCCCTGTGGCAGTCCCAGTCATAAAGGGGGTTGCCCCAGTGCTGGCCGGCGGCGGAAAAGGCGTCGGGCGGGACGCCGGCCACCGCGGCGGGGGCCAGATTTCCGTCCAGCTGGAAGAGCTGCGGCTGGGCCCACACCTCCGCGCTGTCCGGGGAGACATAGATGGGCAGATCTCCGATGATGGAGACGCCCTTTTGGTTGGCGTAATCCTTGATCTTTTTCCACTGGCGGAAGAAGATCAGCTGGAGAAAGGCGTAAAAGCCTGTCTCCTCCGCCAGCTGCTCCCGAACGGCCTCCAGGGCCGCCGGCCGGCGCAGCCGGAGCTCCTCCGGCCAGTCCTTCAGCTCCGCCCCGCCCAGCCGGTCCCGCAGGGCCAGGAAGAGGACGAAGTCGGGCAGCCAGCTCTCCTCCGCCTTCAGAAAACCCGCCAGCGCGCCCGCGTACCGGGCCTTTCCCCGCTCCCACGCCCTGCGCAGCAGGGGAAAGCGCGTCCCATAGAGCCAGGGGTAATCCACCCGGTCCGGATTGGGGTATTTGGCCCCCTCCAACTCCTCCCGGGTGAGCAGGCCCTCCGCCGCCAGCTCCTCCAGATCCAGGAGCAGCGGGTTGCCCGCGAAGGACGAGGGGGACATGTAGGGGGAATTTCCGCCGCCCGGGGGGACCAGGGGCAGGATCTGCCAATTGCTCTGGCCCGCCCGGGCCAGAAAATCAATAAAATTCAGTGCCGGAGCGCCCAGCGTCCCCACACCATAGGGGCCCGGCAGGGCGGAGACGGGGAGCAGAATGCCGCTCTCGCGCTGATCCATGGGTTTTTCCTCCCTTTGATCCTACAAGCTGATACGCCCCATTATAGGCGGAGGGGGCCCGGCCTGTCAAGGCTGGGCTCCCTCCGCTTCCTTTCTCCGCTATGCCTGCTCAATGGCGTCCCGGATGGAATCAAACACCGCGTCCTGGTTTTCGCACATCACCAGCAGCACGGTGCCGTCCTCCAGGGTCTCCAGCCGAGCCTCCCGGGCAATGTCATACTGGTCGGCCAGATATTGCTGGAAGCTCTCCTTCTGGCGGTCAATGAATTCCCCCAGGCCGTCCCGCACTGCGTCCTCTTTCCCGGCCGCCGGGAAAATGGCGGCCACGCCGTAGGCCTTAATATTCACCGGCGACACCGCCAGGGCATAGGCGGTCATATCCTCCGCTTTTACGTCCAACAGTTCAAAGACAATTTCCGCCAGCTCGTCATCTGCGGAGGTAATGATCCCCACCGTTTGATTGGTCTCCTCATCCCGCGCGCTCTCAATCGCGGTCTGATAGAGCTGGGTGCGCTCTTCCGGCGTAAGGGTCTTTTCCGCTGGCTTTCCGGCGCAGCCGCACAGCAGGGACAGGGACAGAAGCAGGGGAATCATACGCTTTTTCATAATTTAGACCTCTTTTTCCTTTGTGTTCAGGGCCTGCTGTACCTGATCCAGCGGGATCAGGGTCAGTCTCCCCTCCGCCGCATCGGCCAGGGCCGTGCCCCCCGTATACAGCGCGCCGGAGAGCAGCAGTTCCGCCGCCGGGTCCTCCACCTGGGTACGGATGGCCCGCCGCAGAGGCCGGGCCCCATAATCCGGGTCAAAGCCCTGGTCTGCCAGAAGCTCCACCGCACTGTCGGTAAAGCGCAGCTTCACCCCCAGGGCGGCCAAACGGCCGGCCACCCCCTCCAGCATTCGCCGGGCAATGGTGCGGGTCTCCTCCCGGCCCAGCTGGCTAAAGACAATGGTCTCGTCCAGTCGATTGAGGAATTCCGGCCGGAACACCTTTTTCAGGTCCTCCAGCACGGCCTGGCGCAGCTCCGCCTGGGGCCGGGTCTCCCCTGCCCTCTGCTCCGCCGGGGCGAATCCCAGCCGCCCCCCGCGGGCCGTAATGCGCTCCGCCCCTATATTGGAGGTCATGACGATCACGGTATTGCGGAAATCCGCTTTGCGGCCTTGGGCGTCGGTGACCACCCCGTCCTCCATCATCTGCAACAGAATCCCCCACACGTCCGCATGGGCCTTTTCAATCTCGTCAAACAGCACTACGGAGTAGGGCCGGCGGCGGACCTTCTCGGTGAGCTGTCCCCCCTCCTCATGCCCCACATAGCCCGGAGGCGATCCGATCAGGCGGGAGATGGTGTGCTTTTCCATATACTCGGACATATCAAAGCGGAGCAGGGCGTCCTCGCTGCCGAAGAGGGCCTCGGCCAGGGCCTTGCACAGCTCAGTTTTGCCCACACCGGTTGGCCCCAGGAATAGAAAACACCCGGTGGGGCGGCCCGGCTCCTTCAGCCCCACCCGGCCCCGGCGCACGGCCCGGGCCACCGCCTGCACCGCCTCCTCTTGACCGATCAGGCGGCGGTGGAGCACCTCCTCCAGCCGGAGCAGCCGCTGGCTCTCCGCCTCGGTGAGCGTGGTGACCGGCACGCCCGTCCAGTCGGACACCACCGCAGCCACGTCCTCCGCCAGGACCTCTCCTGCGTTCTGGCCGGAGCTCCACGCGGCCCTGGCCTGGTCCAGCTGGCGACGGAAATTCCCCTCCGCGTCCCGCAGGAGGGCGGCCTTTTCAAAGTCCTGGCCCCGGATGGCCTCCTCCTTCTCCCGGCGGGACCGGGCCACCCGTTCCTCCAGTTCCCGCAGATCCGGCGGGGCCGCCAAGCGGTCCATTCGCACCCGGCTGGCCGCCTCGTCGATCAGGTCGATGGCCTTGTCGGGCAGTCTCCGGTCGCTGATGTACCGGACAGAGAGAGAGATGGCCGCCTCCATCGCCTCATCGGTAATGCGCAGCTTGTGGTGGGCCTCATAGCGGTCCCGCAGCCCACGCAGGATGGCTCCGGCCGTGGCTTGGTCCGGCTCAGCGATGACCACCGGCTGAAAGCGCCGCTCCAAGGCGGCATCCTTCTCAATATAGCGGCGGTACTCGTCCGTGGTGGTGGCACCGATCACCTGGAGCTCCCCCCGGCCCAGGGCGGGCTTGATGATATTGGCCGCGTCGATGGCGCCCTCGGCCGAGCCGGCGCCCACAATGGTGTGTAGCTCGTCGATGAAGAGGATGATGTCTCCTACCCGGCGCACCTCCTGGAGGATGTTCTTGACCCGCTCCTCAAACTCGCCCCGGTATTTGGTGCCCGCCACCATGGACGACAGATCCAGGGACAGCAGACGCTTCCGGCGCAGCTCCTCAGGCACGTCCCCGGACACCATCCGCCGGGCCAGTCCCTCGGCCACGGCGGTCTTTCCCACGCCTGGCTCTCCAATGAGCGCCGGGTTGTTCTTCTGCCGGCGGGAGAGAATCTGGATCACCCGGCGGATCTCCCTGTCCCGCCCCACCACCGGGTCCAGCATTCCCCCGGCAGCCAGCCGGGTCAGGTCCCGGGAGAACTGGTCCAACAGCTTGCTCTCCCCCCCGTATTCCCGCTCTCTGGGCTTTCCGGCCCGGAAGGGCGGCGGACTGGCCTCGCCCCCCATGGCGGCCGCCAGGTCGGAATGGATGCGCCTGGGCTCGGCGCCGGTCCCGGCGATCACCCGCACCGCCACGCCGTCTCCCTCCCGAAGAATCCCCAGCAGCAGGTGCTCGGTACCCACATAGTGGTGGCCCAGCCGTGCCGCCTCACCCAGCGCCAGCTCAATGATCTTTTTGCACCGGGGGGTCAGCCCCTGGGAGGGCTGGCTTCCCGGCGCGCCCACGCCCACCAGGCGGGCGATACCGGCGCGAATAGCCTCACTCTCCAGCCCCGCGTTCTGGAGCACCTTGGCCGCCACCCCCTTTCCCTCCCGGGACAGGCCCAGCAGCAGATGCTCACTGCCCACGTAGCCGTGGCCCAGCTCCACGGAGCTCTCCTGTGCCAGCCGCAGGGCCGTCTGAGCACGCTCGGTAAATCTGGTCTCGTTCATGCTGTCACCTCGTTTGCTTCTCCGCCAGAAAAACAGGCTTCTCCCCTTCTTGTTTACGGGCTTCAGGTCCGCCACGCCCCTTCTCTTTCGTTCTTTGCGGGTGAATTGCGCTGCAGGGAGCCCCCTCCAGCGCCGGAGTCAGGCTCCCCGCGCTGTTTTGTCCATGCCCCTCCAGTGTCCTCACCTCTTTGGGCTCTATTTTTTCCAGCCCCATGAAAATATACCCTTCCCAGACGCAAATTAGCATTGCAATTTTAAAATCTTATGGTAAAATACAATCAGTCTTAAGAAATTGGAGGTGTTTCCTTTGGCATATGTCATCAGCGGCGACTGCATCAGCTGCGGTTCCTGTGAGGGCGGCTGCCCCGTGGGCGCGATCTCTCAGGGCGACGAGCACTACGTCATCGACGCGGGCTCCTGCATTGACTGCGGCGCTTGTGCCGACACCTGCCCCGTGGGCGCGATCTCCCAGGGCTGATTCGGGTACATCAAAAAACAGAGGCGCACCGTAACGGTGTGCCTCTGTTTTTTGTATCTACAGGGCCGTGGTCATCTGGGTAAGGCCCAATACTCCGGCGGGCCGCATGTTTTCAGAGCAGACTTATCACCGTGTGTCCTCTCCTACCCGGTAGATCCTATAGAGTTCATTGAGTCGGATCTCGCGCCCTAGAATTGCACAAATCTCGCGTTTTCGGGAACAGAAAAGGGTCTGTATCAGTCGTCGGACATCTTCTTTTGTCCCGTAATGGATTTGATTATGACAGGTACTGCAGAGTGAAAAAATATTTTGCTCCCGATCCAGGCCGACGCCAAAGTAATCCGTCATCGACATCGGAATCAGATGGTGCGGTTCCATGTACAGACATGCTTCCTTTCTGCGGATAAAGGACGGGTGTGCCGGGTCAATTGCACACAGGTGGCCCGCGCGTTTGGGTGCCCGCTTTGCGACAGAAGGATCCCTGAGATAGACATTCCGGCCACCGGAAACCATATGCGGCCCTTTGGGTATAGGCTTGTCGGATAACTGGGCCGATTCTCCCGAATCGGCTGGCTGTGTTTGTTGAGACACCTGTACCATAAGCCGATGATCTTCCAGCGTCTCTTCAAATGACGGTTCAGAAAAGAGCTCCTGCAGCAGGGCAGGCGTTATACGGGGCTGGCCGGTAAGGGCAGTCTCCTTTGCCTCTCCAATCAACTCAGACAGATAGGCTTCTCCCGCCCGGGTCATTTCCCACAGGCCCCGTTTCACCTTGGGCTTCATATATCCATGCTCGATCAAATGAATCCGCTCATAAGAAAAATCGTTCCGCCACTGCTTTTCATTCTCGCCTCGGGAGTACTGCCGCGTATCGCTCTCATCGTTGACATACCAGTAGCCATGGTCGTTAATATATCGCATGACATCGCTCTTTTCGGCAGAGCCGGAAAGCTGTTTGAGCGTGTAAAGCAATACAAGCCTCATCTGCCTTTGATAGTTCATGATCTACCCTCCTGTTCCTGATAATTCCGTATCGGACAGGTAATATGCTGCTCAATCAGCAATTCTACAAATTCCTTCAGTTCTGCGTCCAGTTGTGTGCCGCTGCATGTCTGCCGGTAGTCGGACACAGCGAATAAGATCTTCCCAAGCCGGCTCTGTGTCTCGGAATCCGGATAGTAAAACCGTATTTTAGCCAGCTGTTCCAGATTAATATTGGCTCGGGTCGTATATACCGTTGATACGCGCTTGACCTCCTGCCGGTAGAAAGCGCTGCGAAAGTACCCTGCCGCGTAGAGCGGGTCGATCTGTCCAGCCCGCCTGGGGCGGAGACGCTTCATATAGCACCCGTAGACCGCAGGGATATCCTCCGCTGCAACACTGCAGCAGGCCAGCTCACCAATACTTTCGCTTGTCCGATTCATCAGGACATCTCCGCGGTAAATGCTGTATTTTTGGAACTCATGCGGGGAGAGTAAAACCCGGCTTGAAAAAGGCCCGGATAAATACATCGGGCGGATGACATCCTTGAATCCCACCAGGGGCACACCGTCTCCAAAAAATTTCTTCTTTTTTGTGACCCCACCGAAAATCTCATACAGGTCGGTCAGTGGGGCGCATGTCCAATGTACCGCAGCCTGCTCAGACCCCCATTGTGTGATCTGCTCTCTCAGTTGGTCCTCCGGGATTCGCTTGTTCAGGCCGCCAATGACCTGCATAAAGCGGATGCGGTTTTGCTGCATCGGCGCTAAAGGCAGCTCTTCCAACCTGGTATACAGGTTGGGGCTTAAGTTAAATTGTTTTTGTGCGAGCTCTTCCAGTGAAACGGCCGCATACCAAGTGCCTTTTTCCTCCAGCTTTCCTTTCCGATGCTGGCCAACTAATGCCAGCAAACGCTGTATGGCGTCTTTCTCCAGGCCCTCTCCGGGGATGGTCGGCATATGACTTCCATCAATCAGCAGAACCGTTTGATTCTTCCGCGGCTGCTTATGGATCACCCACATACTGCACGGAACTCTGGTGTTGTAAAAGAGTCCCCCGGGAAGTGCAATCACGCTTTCGACCAGATGGTCACGCAAAATACCCTCCCGTATCTGCCGCTCCGCCCGATTCTGCGACGTCAGCGCCCCATTTGGCAGGAGGACGGCGGCACAACCGTTCTCCTCCAGATGGAAAATGATGTGCTGCAGCCACGCATAATTGGCGTTTGACTTCGGCGGAAGGCCATAGTGCCACCTTGGGTCTCTTCCAAGCTGGCCGAGGTCTCCTTCCGCATACCAATCTTTCGCGTTAAACGGAACATTCCCGAGAATATAGGAAAAGGGACGCTTCTCATGCAAATCCTCCAGCAATGTATTGGCCGGAGCACATCCCAGATCGGCCCACAGTCCACGCAGGAGGAGATTTGTCTGGCCTATCTGGTGGTCAGCTTCACTCAGGGCCTGTCCATATAGCCGTATCGGAGCTTTATTACCGCTCATTTGGGCGGCGGCGCAGAGCATCGCGCCGCTGCCGCAGCAGGGATCGTATACATCGCCCCCACGGATCTCCAGCAGCTGTACCAGCAGGCGAACCACCTGCTGCGGCGTATAAAAATCTCCCATCTTAGAGGTCGCTGCCCTTACCTCTCTGCTCAGGTAATTCTCATAAATGCGGGAGAGGCATTCGCCCTCCATGGACACATTTGACAGCAGTTCTACGATCTTGCGAAAGGGCGCCGCCTCAATCTCCGCACTTTGTACGGACGCGATCAGGGGATTCAGCACGGAATCGGGCAGCGGAAGCCGGCGTAATGCCTCTAGGATGAAAGGGAC
Organism: Lawsonibacter celer; assembly: GCF_014281125.1. GTDB lineage: Bacteria > Bacillota > Clostridia > Oscillospirales > Oscillospiraceae > Lawsonibacter_B > Lawsonibacter_B celer. The sequence continues at coordinate 717,729 of NZ_JACOEA010000001.1, forward strand.
GTACTGCTCCTGCGGCAAATCGATTGCCTGCACAACCAAATTCCAAGGCGTTGTTTTCACCGCTCTATCCGCAGGTCTGTCAGGCGTGAAAGCATTCTCCTTCTTTGAAAGCTGTCCGGCATCGGCGTTTTGAGAGGCCTGCCTGATCAGCAGCAAACTGGCAAACACATCATAACGGAAATGAACCGCGCTTTGTTCAATTTCATTTTGTAGCCAATCAATATGATTGCGGTTGTCCATTTTTCCTCCTTTCTCATTGAATCCCCATACCGCATATTGGAATCAAAGCCATTCCGGTCGCTCAGGCTGATTCATTTACGATCAACCTCTTCCCTGACACAAAAAGGTTTTCGGCAATAATTACTCTACCACACCCTCTTGCAGATGTAAATTTATTTGGTCTGTTTTTCGGCTTTGCCGTAAATGATCCTCCGTTTTGGGCAGTAACGCACCCCAAACGGCGATCCGCTAATAGAATCCGGGAGACATCCCAAAGCACTGCTTCTTTATACACCCATGGCGCTTTTACCCGGAATCAGATTGTTTTTATTCCTTTGCCACCAAGGTGACAACATCACAGAAGCCAGAAGTCCAATCCGGTATTCTAAAAAAAACACATGATGGAGGTTGGGCTATGACAAATCCGAAAAGAGCGCCGCGCAAGGCGGAGGTTTTCGAAAGTCAGTGCGTCGCCTGCGGCTGCTGCGTAAAAGTATGTCCGTTGGGCGCGATTGCGATTGACCGGGGCATCAAGGCGGTGGTGGATAAGGCCAAGTGCGTGGGCTGCGGCAAGTGTGCGAAGGAATGTCCGGCTTCGGTCATCGAAATACAGGAGGTGACGGCATGAAAAAAAGGTGGTATGATTTTCTCTGGATCCTCTCTCTGACCTATCTGGTACTGGGCTTTTTCAACATCCTGTTTGCGTGGCTGGGCCTTCTGTGCTTTTTCATTCCCCTGATTCTCTCAGTCGTCAAGGGAAGCAAGGGCTACTGCAATCGCTATTGCGGCAGAGGGCAGCTGTTCGGACTGCTGGGCGGGCGGTTTGGCCTGTCCCGCAACCACGATATTCCAAAATGGATGAAGAGCAAGTGGTTTCGCTACGGCTTTCTTATTTTCTTTTTTATTATGTTTTTTCAAATGCTCTGGAACACCTATCTGGTGTTTGCCGGGACCGCCGATCTCAAGCAGGCGGTGACGCTGCTGTGGACCTTTCGGGTTCCCTGGCGGTGGGCCTACCATGGAACCCTTGTACATCCCGGCGTTGCCCAGTTTGCTTTTGGCTTTTACAGCGTAATGCTGACCTCCACCATTCTCGGCTTTCTGACGATGCTCCTGTTTAAACCCCGCAGCTGGTGCGTCTACTGTCCCATGGGCACCATGACGCAGCTGATCTGCAAAGCAAGGCGCGCCTGTACAAAAGGAGCATGTGAATCAGAATAGCTTCCACGGCTATGAGAAAAAGGACGCCGTTCAGGGGAGCCGTCACAGAGGCAACAAAAAATTAACCGTTCCAGAGCAAAAGGAAAGCAGATCGGGCTAAAGCCCGATCTGCTTTCCTTTTTTATTCGTCGACTAATATAGCCACTCCGCCATATGCCGCATTTCATTCAGAACGGCAGCTGGCGATTCGATTCGGATTGCTCCCGCAAATGTAAATACCTATGCGTAAAAAGGCGGGCTTGGTACGACATCTACAACAGCCCGGAAACGCCTGGCATCAACAGCGGCAGTCACGACCCATTCTCCAAAATGGTCAATTATACTGCGCATGGTGCTGTTCTCGCATACCAGCTTCACTGTGCAGGTATCGCCATTGTACATGCCGATACCCTTGCGGGCATAAATCTCTGGATTGAAGGATTCTTACTCTATGTACGCTCCTTTTGCACGTGCAATGGCCGTAATGCGATCTACACGGAATTGTGCGACTTTCCCGTGCTTTTCAGGCCAGCCGACCACATAGTAATAATCCCTGTTCCAGAGCAATGCATAGGGGTTAAGGCGATATCGATAGCCGTTGTGCTTCAGCACCTTCTCTTTTTCCAGAGTATACTCATAATATTGAAATGAAATTGCGTGCTTATCCTGAATCGCTGTCTGCACAGCGTCAATGGTTTAGTTTTTGTTTCTTAATTTCTTTCATATACAGCATCCCACAAACGGGAGGCGGCAGAATTTCGCCGCCTCCCGTTTTCCGTTTTTTCTTCCCGGCGGAAATCCCGTCGGATGGTTGTTGATTTGTGGATTACACGACAAGTTCAAATATCCATCTGATCGGCACAAAACCGCATCAAAATGGTCGCCAGCTGAGCACGGGTAGATGCATCAGCCGGAGAGAGGGTGGTTGCAGAGGTTCCACTGATAATGCCATGCTCCACGGCCCAGGCCATGGCGGCTGTGGCATAACCGGCAACTTCACCCTGATCCTGGAAGGAATCCAAGGCGTAGCTGCTCGCGGGGCTTCCGGCATACCGCCACAGCATGGTCACCAGCTGCTCGCGGGTGATGAAACCGTTGGGGTTGGTGCCGTCGGAGATCCCGTTTTCCACTGCCCAGGCCATGCCTTCGGCATACCAGGCCTCGCCAGCGTCCACTGTGGTGTCATGGCCGTCAAAGCGGGCCAGTACCATCATCATCATGGCGCGTGTCATGGTGCCGTCGGGGCTGAAGGTGTTGGAAGAGGTACCGGCAAACATCCCGCGGGCGGTGACGAAGTCAATGGCTCCTGCAGCCCAGTGGCCATCGACGTCCGCAAATTCCTTGGCATTTTCCACCAGAACAACGGTGGCATCCCCGTGAACAGTTAGAGCAACGCCATTTTCGGTGACAACCGAGGTCTTGAGAATCTCCTGGGCTCCGTCTGCACGGATGATGACAGCCACAGTACCGTGAGTTGCGTTTTCCGCAGGAATTTCTACCTTGACAGCTCCGATGCTGGTGGGAAGATCGATTTCGATCTTCGCTGCATCAGCGACATTGTCGCCTACGGAGACCTTCACGGGCAGCGTCACGGCTTCGCCGGTCTTGTCGGACTCGGCCGCGGCAACGGAAGACACCTGGGCAGAAACCTTCGTGATCTCACCGTTCTTGTCGGTGACTACGGTTCCGGTGGTACCATCGGGGGCCTTCGTGGTCTTGGTCACTGTTCCGGTGACCTTGTTTGTGGTGACAGTGATCTTGTTGCCTGCGCTGTCAGTGGTAGTCGTGGTGACGGTGTTACTGGAAACGCCGGAAGTATTACCGGAGGTGGAGGCAGCTGCTCTGGTAATGGTGATGGTGTAGTTCTTCACAGTGGTGCCGTCCTCTGCAGTAACGGTGACAGTGAAGGTGTTCTCCCCGACAGACAGAGCCTTCTCGCCCACATCGCCGGTCACCACGGCCTTACCGTCGTTGGCGGTGGCCGTGATAGTGACGGAAGCCACGCTGTTGGCCACGGAAGCGGTGTAGGACAGAGTCTCTGCATAAAATGCAGGAGTGATATCGGCGCCGGTCACGCTCAGCGCGGACAGGGTGGCATCGGTGGATGCAGGGGTCTGCTGGGCGGTCTTGTTGATGGTGAAGGTGTCCACCACGCTCATGTCAGTGGTGCGGTAGGTGGTGATGGTGAACTGGTTATCAGACACGGTCACCTTGGACACATTGGGAACCTTCTCCTGATTCTGCACGGCGGAATAAGGGAACGCAACATTCGTCTTGATGTCGTAGTGCTTGGAGCCGGAAGCGGAGTTGGCGGTCACATACAGGATGCCGTCGGGGTTGGTGACGGCGGTGGGAGCCTCGTCCTCTCCGTTGCCATAGGTGTAGTTTTCGTTCTCGGAAACCTTCATCAGGCCGTCCATGATGTAGGTGCGGCAGTACACGTGGTCGTGGCCCTGAAGCACCACATCAATGCCCAGCTCATCAAATACGGGGGCCAGTTCCTCCCGGCGCTGGGTACCATCATTATTGTAATGGCTGGCCACGGTGTAGATGGACTGGTGGAGCGTGACAATCTTCCACCGGATGTTCTGGTCCTTGGTGGCTTCGATGGCGGCCTTCATGAAATCCTTGTGTTCGGCAGTGGACAGGTTATTGGTATTGAGCACCATAAAGAGCGTGTTGTTGTACACGAAGTAGCTGTCGCCGCCAGCGTCAGTAACCCCCAGTGTGTCGGATTCGTTGGCCACATTAAAATGCTCGCCGTAATTCGCCGCTTTGGCGTCATGGTTGCCGATGACGGTGGCTACTGGCAGGCTCTTCAGAGTCTCATGGTTTAGATAGCCGTCATATTGCTCCTCATTGTTTGCGGTGTTCACCTGGTCACCGGCAGACAGCATAAAGGAAACGCCGTCGAACTTCTCATCATCTTCAATGATGTTCAGGGTCTTGTCCCAGCCCGCAGTATCGGTCGTGATTTTACCAGCGCCGATCTGGGGGTCGCCCACGTATGCGAAGGAGAACACGCCGGCACCGCCGGTGGTGAAGGTGTAAATGTCGGAAGCCTTCTCGCCGTTCACCAGCTGGTAGGCATAGGTGGTATCGGGTTCCAGACCGGTCATGGTGGTCTGATAGCTGTTATAGCCGGTCTGGCTGCTGGCGACGCCGGTGGCAGAGAAGGTCTTTGCGCTCTCGGGCATCGCATTCCCCACCAGGTCACACTGCTTGGCCAGCTTGACGGTGCCGGTCCCGGCGGCATTGCTGTACCAGGTGATGTTTATCTCGGTTTCGTCGGCACCCATATTCAGGGCAATATCGGTCTGTTCAACGCCCTTGTGAATGGTGAAGGTGTCCAGAACCGACATATCCTCAGTGTAGTAGGTCGTGATATTGAAGGTGGTATCCGTCACAGTAACATTGGAGATGTTCTGGCGCTTGTCCACCCCCTGAACAGCGACCCATTCCAGCTTTTCCGCCATGGCGTTGCAGCGGTTTCCGGGGGAACTGCCCGCCACGTACAGAACGCCGTCGGAATTGGAGACGGAAACAGGGACATTGTTTGTGTCATAGGTGTAAACCGCGTCGGCATCCTTCTGATCCACACCGTCCAGCATATAGCTGCGGGCGTAGATGTGGTCGTGGCCGGAGAATACCACGTCGATGCCCAACTCCTGGAACACGGGCATAAAGGTGGTGCGGAGATTATGACGGTCGTGACCCAGAGAGGGATTGTTCGTTACATTGGAATAGAAGGAGCTGTGCATGCAGACGACCTTCCACTTGATATCCTGATCCTTCGTTTCCTCAATAGCCTGCTGAATGAAGGCCTTATGCTGCTCAGCAGGGCTACCTGCAGCATGCGCATTGATCAGGAGGAACAACACTCCGTCGTACACAAAGTACGCGTCCGCGCCGCCGGGCGTAATGCCGTATTGATCAGAAAGATTGGGTTGGGTAAAGTGCTCCTGATAGATCGCACTCCTGTCATGGTTGCCCACGACAGGTGCGATGGGCAGGCTGCGTATCTGCTCCAGGTCCAGAAGGTGGTCATATTCCTCTTCGCTGCTGTTGGTGTTGACCTGATCGCCGGCGGAGAGCAGGAAGGACTGGTTGGGGAATTTTTTGACCATCTTATTCAAACTGTCCGCCCACTTGGTATTATTGCTGCCCACGATCTGGATGTCGGCCACGAAGCCGAAGGAGAAGTCTGTTTTGCCGGAACCGGTGGTAAAGCTGTAGATGTCGGACTTGTAGTTGCCGCTGACCACCTGATAGGCGTACTTCACGCCCTTTTCCAGATTCTGTGCGGTGACTTTGTAATTATAGTTGCCATCCGTTGCTTTCTTAACGGTCGCAACCTGCTTGACGGCATCCTCGGGCATCTTGCCGTCCACAAGGGTATCGTACTTCGCCAAAGCCACATAGCCGTCCTTTTCCACATCGGCGTACCAGGTGAAGTACATCTGGGTCTCGTCGGGGCCGGGGTTCATGACGATGTTGCTCAGGTGCTCGGCCCGTTCTTCGGAGGGCTCCAGGGTGAAGTCCAGCCAGATGTCGCCGCCATCCGCCCTATCCTGATGCAGCTCGATGGCCACGGTGTTGCTGCCCTGCTTCAGATTCAGGTCGGCCAGATCTGTGACCTTGAAGGCGGTGGGAGACGGGTTGCCTTTGGGGCCGGGAGCATACTCAAGGTTTCCGTTAACGGCCTCCTTCGTCCATTCATAGACTTTGATGCCGTTGATATAGACGATGGCGGCATCATCGCACGAGATCCAGCCATTCAGGGAACCGACCTTTTCCAGATCCTCAATGTAGAGGTCGGTGCGGAAAAAATACGCATGGACGTTATTTATTCCGTCGGAGCCCTTGTACTTCAGCTCAGTAGCGCCCACCTCAGGCGGGTTGACGTTTTTGTAGACGCTGGATTTATTGGAGTTCTGATAGCCGAAGGGCGCAATGCCCTTGCTCCAGGTGCTGTCATCAAAACCCGACCTAGTCCAGGAAGTGCGGTCATAGTTCTCCGTGCCGGGTATGGCTGCCGGGTCCGTATCGTTGTCCAGATAGGTCCAGATGGAGGTGTGATCCAGCTTTTCTTGGGTTCCGTCATGTGGGGCCAGATTCAGGTGGAACCAGCCATCGTGCTCCTCCTGTGTCTTATCGTGCATGGCGACTGCCACGGTGTTGGCGCCTTCCTGCAGAAGGTCCAGCACTTCATCGCTGTCAAACAACAGCACCTCGGCACGCTGGGTGCCGGTGTCGCTTCCGTTTTCTTTGCCTTCATAAATCTCTGTGCCGTTGAGGTAGATGGTGGCGGAATCGTCATATTCCAAAACACCCACCAGGGACTTGATGTCTGCCTTCTCTCCCTTGGGGACCGTAAACTGGGTACGGAAATAATAAGTTACATCCTCTTCTCCAAAACCGGGGAGCACGGTATTCGCTGCAACGTCGTTAAGCGTTGCAGCAGAGGCAAAGGCGCCTTTGCCTACGTTCCAGCTGCCATCATCGTAGTTGGCAGCAGTCCAGTTTGCATCGCCGGACAGGCTTTCCGCGCTCACATAGGACCATACGCTGTCATCATCAATGGCGGTTCTCACACCCACCACGGTGTCCATCTCGAAATCCAGCCAGATGTCGTTGCCCGTCTTTGTATCCTGATGCAGCTCAACGGCAACCGTGTTGTTGCCCACATGCAGATTCAGGTTGGAGAAATCCGTGACGGAGAATTCCCTCGAAACAGGGTTGCCGCCGCCGGCGTATTGCAGGTTGGAAGTAATGGGCGTATTCGTTGTGCTGTTTGCCCCTTCATACACCTTCGCGCCGTTGATGTACACAACCACGGCATCATCGAAGCAAAGCCGCCCCTTGATGGACTCCAGATTGCTCAGGGTCTCCCGGGTGAGGTAGAGCTCCGTGCGGAAGAAATAAGCAGGGGAATTGTTCTTGCGGTCGGTGCCCACCAGCAGGGTGGGCGCAATCTCCACAGGGGTAACATTTTTGTAAATCTGCCCTCCGCCCTGGCTGCAGAAGGGGCCAACCCCGGTAACCCAGTTCTTTTCCTCATAGGTGGGCTCTGTCCAAACAAGGCGGTTGTAGCCATCCGCGGTGGAATCCCCGGCGGGGTCGACGTGTTTGCCATCAATCGGAGCGCCGAACCAGGACCAGACGGTAAATTCGTCGATCTGCTCCTGCTTTCCGTCGCTGGCCTTCAGATTCATGTGGAACCACACATCGGTATCGGTGGCGCTGCTGTTATGCACCTCCACGGCAACGGTGTTCACACCGGCCTGCAGGGCGTTCAGGGCCTCCACATCATTGATCACAAGGGATTCGGCACGCTGGGCGGCTTTATCCGTTCCGGCATAGCCGAAGCCGCTTACGCTGCCATTCTGCTTGCCTTCATAAATCTTCGTGCCATTGAGATAAATGATGGCGGCATCGTCATATTCCAGCACGCCGACCAGCGACTTGATATCCGACTTTTTCTCCACGCTAAACTGGGTACGGAAGAAGTAGGTAGCTACGTTGTCTTCGCCGGTGCAGCCCGCCAGCGTACTGCCGGCAGGAACTTCGTTGACGGTTTCCGCAGAGCCAAAGGGACCTGCGCCGGTTTTCCATTGACTGTCGTCGAATTCTGCGGCAGTCCAGTCAGTGCTGTCAGTCAAGGTGCCGTCGTCCAGATAATGCCAAACGGTATTATCGTCGATCACGCCGGATACTGTTTCTTGTGCCAGCTCCGTATCGGGTTCTGTCGCGAGTGTTGCCGGTATCATGCCCAGAAGCATGACAAACACCAGCAGCAAGCTTGTGATTCGTTTCCTCATTCTGTTTCTCTCCTTTGTTCATATTCAGTTTTTCTATGTAAACTACTATTTTTTAATTTTATCGTCCACTTGTATAATCCTCTACCATCTATATATAAAGTTTGTGTAATATCTTAACGCCATTTTTGAAAAACAATTTTCACCATAAGTGTCCCTGGGTTTCACCGCCTACAGCAGAGCAGAAATCTGTTGTAGTCTGGAGGAGAACCTTGTTAGATTCTCTTACCGCAGGAAAACCTCACCACCCACGCTCTTGCGTCGGGCGTGGATGTGAAAACCCTGTCCGGTATCCTTGGTCACACGAGAGCGGTCTTCACATTGGATACCTATAGCTTAAGGATTCTGTATCTGGGGTGACCGACTTCATTGCCAAGGCGGAGCGCTTCACAGATATTTAGGAATTGGCGCCGGAGCTGCTCCATCTGTTCATTAAAAAATCGTGGTACACGAAAAAGCACAAAGGCATTCTAAAAATGCACTGCAAACCATCGAAATCCATTATGTCAATATTGGGTTTGTCAGTGGAGATATCTCTAAGAGTGCATAAAAAACTGGCAGGTACTGCCGCTGCAATACCTGCCAGTTTTTCAAAACACGAGAACGCCTCTGTGGCGGGACACCGTCCCCGGCGTCCTTTTTCATTTTATCCGGCAAGCGCTTCCAGGCGCTCGAAATTGGTGATCTCAATGCTGCCGCGGGTGAGTCTGACCATGCCTTCATTCTGGAAATAGCGCAGCATTCGGGTCACCACCTCTCTGGGGTTGCCCAAGTGGTTTCCGATGGCTTCGTGTGTGGTTTTCAAAACAGGGCTGCCCTCAAGCGCGCTCTCCTCCACGAGAAATTGCGCCAGCCGCTTGTCAAAGCTCTTCCACAGAATCTGCTCCATCAGCCACATGACGTCAGAGAATCTGGTGGCCATCACTTCATTTGTATAGTTTGAAACAGCGGCGGAATCTGTCATGAGCTTCTTATAGATCTCCGCCGGAATAACCCAGAGCTCTGAGGCCTTTTCCGCCTCAATCGTAATTTCAAATTGAACACTGTTCATCATACAGGATGCAGAAAACAGGCACATATCCCGCTCAAACAGGCGGTAGAGTGTAATCTCCCTGCCCTCCTCGGAGAGAATATAGGCCCGTAGCTGCCCGCTGCCCACCAGCAAAAGTCCGGTGCAGTCCACACTGCCGTTATGAATCACAGTCCCTTTTGAAATCTGGCGCAAAACAGCGCCCTCCTGCAAAAGCTGCCGCTGTTCGGGGGTCAACTTGCTCCAGATCGGAAAGAAAGAAGAAAATTCCATAATCCGCCTCCCACGGTATACAGTATAAAATACTTTTTGCCATAGATCAATGATTTCATTGATTCATGCCAAAAAGCCGCGGCAAATAGCATCGGGCGGTATTGCCTTTTGTGATGTTATCACGGAATTCCTGTTCAAACAGGGATATATTATAGAAAAACGAAAGAAAGGAGCTGCTGAAATGGCTGCTGTCAATCTGAATACGGAAAAATTCCACAAGATAATGCATACGGAAGGCGCGGTGCTGGTGGACTTCTGGGCCCCCTGGTGCACCTATTGCCGCAAAATCAGCTCTGCTTATGATAAAGTGGCGGATCAGAACGAGGGGAAGCTCATTGTGGCCAAAGTCAACATCGACGAGGAGGAGGCCCTTGCCGAACAGGAAGGGATCGAAGTGATCCCTACGCTCGTTCTGTACCACAACGGCAAAAGCATTGGCTCCATCACAGCTCCCGAGTCAAAAGCAAGAATTGACTCCTTCCTTCAGGAAGCGCTGGCAAAGCAATAGTCCAACCACGAAAGGAGCCGAATATGCGTAATACCGACTTTGTAGTAACTCTGTTTGAGGGGAAATCCAACCCCAACAATCTCACTGTAGCGGTGGTCATGGGGCTCAATGCCCTCAGGCAGGGACATACCGCCACCATCATTTTGATGGTTGAAGCGGTTGAGCTAGGCAGGCCGGGCGCCACCAAGGGCATCGACATCGGCGCCCCCTTTGCAGAGGTCAGCGGACAGCTGGAGGAATTTCTGGAACTTGGCGGGCAGGTGTGCATCTGCAATGCCTGCATGCTCCATAACGGCTTCTCGGCCAAAGACATGGACAGCCGCTTTGAATTGATCAATGCTCCCGATGTGGTCACGCTGCTTATGAATGCAAAGGGCTCCCTCCAGATCACCTGATGTTCTGAAACAACAGGGCTACAAGCGGCAGTGTGATCCTGTCACAGTAAGGGAGTCCCGTATCAGGTTACTACAGGAATAACATAGGATGGGCGTTTTGCTTCCGCTGTCCGCGCTCACCCAACGGAGGGTTCGTATGGAACATATCTATGATGTACTTGTGATCGGCGGCGGCCCTGGCGGCTATACGGCCGCACTGTATGCCACCCGCGCTGGCCTGGATACAATGGTGCTGGAAAAGATGGCCCCAGGCGGGCAGATGGCCCAGACCACCCAGATTGATAACTACCCAGGCTTCGACGAGGGAATCGACGGTTTCCTTCTGGGGGAAAAGATGCAGGCCGGCGCAGCGCGCTTCGGCGCAAAGACGGAGCTGGCAGAGGTTTATTCCGCGCAGCTGAGCGGAGACGTCAAGCGGATCGAAACCAGTGAGGGCGTCTTCCTGGGCAGAGCGGTTGTAATCGCCACCGGCGCCGGACATAAACGCCTCGGCATTGACAGGGAAGAGCAATTGACCGGGAAGGGAGTCGCATACTGCGCCGCCTGTGACGGAATGTTCTACCGAGACAAGACAGTAGCGGTTGTCGGCGGTGGAAACTCTGCCGCAGCAGATGCCATGATTCTCTCCCGCATCTGTGAAAGGGTAATCCTGATCCATCGTCGGGACAATCTCAGGGCCACGAAGATCTATCACGATGCGCTGACGAAATCGGAAAAAATTGAATTCCGCTGGAACAGCACTGTCAACCGGCTTCTGGGTGAGGGCCGCCTCTCCGGCGTGGAGCTGCGGGACGTCGGCACCGGAGCATTGTCTGAGCTCAAGGTGGACGGAGTGTTTATCAGCGTGGGGCGCGCGCCCGCAACCGAGCTGTTCCGTGACCAGCTTGAATTGGATCGCAACGGCTATATCATCGCCGACGAATCCACCCGTACCAGCCTGCCCGGTGTCTTTGCCGTGGGGGATGTGCGCACCAAAGCGTTGCGGCAGGTGATTACAGCCGCAGCAGATGGTGCCGTCGCCGCTCACTATGCGGAGGAATACTTGGCTGAAACCAGATAACACACCAGCGCACGACTTTTCCCGCATCAATCCGGAGCAAAGCGGGGAATTACCTCAGCAGCAAAACCCAAAAGGAGAGACACGTCCGTGGCGTGTCTCTCTTTTTGTACGAATGCTATAAAAATACTATGTAAGCTTCAAGACCGCACCCGAAACCCAAGCGCACCACAGCAAGCGGTTGCGCTTGGGAAGCGGGAGGCAGCAGAAAGGAGGAGCGATGCGTTTTATAAAAAATTCGTCGCAAGCGATATATCGCTTGCGACGAGCTGGAGCTGGTGGGGTGACTTGAACACCTGACCGCTGGTTGTTCGTAAGGGTAGTGGGGTTTGTTCGGGTGAAGTGTGTTTGGTAAGGGGATTATAGCATGGTTAACAGCAGAAATCCAGGAAATACCTTTCACGATTAATTATTTTGTCGTGCGTACGATTGCACGCTGTGCTATACTATCGCTATGGTGGAAGAATTATTGTACAAAAGTGTAATATATATTTTTTTCGTCTTGAGGTGTACTTATGAGCAACAATAAAGATAAAATAATTGACACAGTTACCGATGTAGGCGGAAGTGCAGTTGGTGCGTTAGTAGGTGCCGGCATTGGAACGGTCGTTGCAGGGCCAGTTGGGGCTGCAGGTGGTGCGATTGCAGGCACTCTTATCGAAAGAGCAATTCAGTGGGCAGGAAGTGAGATAAAAGAGAGGAAACTGTCTAAATCTGAGGATAAAAAGTCGGCTCTGTTTATATGGGGGCAATCAGCAAAATCAACGCTAATCTAATAGAGGGCCGTTGCCTGAGAAGCGATGATTTTTACGAAGAGTCATATGATAATCGGTCTACAGCGGAAGAAGTTTTGGAGGGGACACTATTTGCGGCTCAACGTGAAGCCGAAGAAAAGAAGTTGCCATATATGGCAAACCTGTACGCAAATATAAACTTCGACAACACAATTACTCGATCTATGGCAAACCAACTTGTAAAGATCGCTTCGGACATTACATACCGACAATTGGTAATTCTATCTGTGGTTGGGAAATGCAATTATGGCATAACAGAGCTCCCTTTGCGGGAGCAAGCTTTCCGTGGGTTTGATAATTATTCGGATATGAGTATAGCAGCAGAGATTTTCGATTTGTATCGTTCAAGTTTGATAATTTCAAGCACTGCGATTTTGGACGCTGCCAGTTTTACACCTTCGCTTTTAGTTATGAATGGTATGGGCGAATTGCTCTTTACCCACATGGAGTTGTCCACGATGCCAGCAGATGAAATAACAGCACAAATCATCTCTTTTTTGACTGACAATACTGCAAGTAATCCCCAAGATCATGTAATCACTGGTCAATTACCAATTCGCGAAGAGGTTGAAGCCATCCTTGATGAGCATACAATGTCCAAAGAGGATATTGACGCCATTATTGATGAAAAAACCGCCAATATTCCTTGGCTGAGTTTCGAGACACAAGAAAATGAATCTGGTGGACAAACTCTAATTATTGATGGCGGAAATGCATCAGGAAAAAGAAGCTACACTGATACAAAATGGATTGAAGACAAGTTGAGTGAAATATGAAACCAATCCTACAAATTCAAGATTAAAGAAGTTGTCAAATTGCGCCCGGAGTGGTTTTACCACTCCGGACGTTTTATCATTCAAGAGGGATTCCCAGCTGCACCAGCTCCTGCATTTTCTGCTCTCGATACTCCTTGGTATAGTCCACACGCGGCTTTAGATTGAGATTGCCCACATATTTGTAGTAGATGTCGATCTGTTGGCTTTTATTGCCGTCCTCGTCGACTACCTTTTCGTGCACCACAATTTTTTCGATGAGCTCATTGAGTATGTAGGCATTCAGCTCTTCCACATCGGTGTATTTGCGGATGAGCGTCAGATACTTTTCGAAATTGTCATGGGCTTCATTGCTCTGGAATATCTCCCGCTCCAACTGAGTTCTGGTTTCGGACAGGGTGCGTTCCTCCTGCTCATAGGTAGGTGCCATGGCTTGATATCGTTCCTCACTGATTTTTCCCAGCGCCGCATCTTCATATAGCTTGTTTAGGATCTTAGTCAGCTCGGCCAGGCGCTTGTCCACCTGAGTCAGTGTGCGCTTGATTCGTTCAAGATCGTTCTGCTGTTTCTGTTCACTCATGGATAAGAGCATGCACATGTATTCTCCGGGCGCGACCATAGCGGCGCGGGCATTGCGCCGAATGTCATTCTTCACCAGTTCGTTTAAAGCGACCCAGCCGATGGCGTGGGATGTGCATCGCTGTTTGCCGTAGTTTTTGTAAACCCAGCAGGAGAAACCAGTATACTTCTTCCGCTTGTAATCATAGCTCACATTCAGAGCAGAACCACAGTCGGCGCATTTTACCAGACCGGCAAAGGGCTGCACTTCACCGCTTCGGTTTTCACGACGCCGTGCTTTCATTGCCTGGTGCACGGTGTCCCATAGTTCCTGGCTCACCAGCGGTTCATGGGTACCCTCCACGATGATCCAGTCTTCCTCGGGTACGGCGACTCTTGTTTTATCGAAGAATCCTTTGGTTTTCGTTCGCCCAAACACCACCTGTCCCAGATAGACGCGGTTGTTCAGAATGGCTCGGATGGAGGTGGCGTGCCAGTCGAAGGGCTCTCGCCAGTAGTCGCTGTTTTTGTAGTAATCGGGATTGTTCTGATTGAAGTAGGCCTGCGGGTTCAGAATATTGCGCTCCCGCAAGATTTTAGTCATGCGTACATATCCGATGCCCTCAGCGAACATGCGGAAGATATCTTTTACCACATCAGCCGCAGGCGGGTCTACGATCAGATGGTGCCGGTCGGCAGGATCTTTGATGTAACCGAAGGGCGCATGATTGCCCAGATACATTCCAGCCTTTGCTCTGGCGGCATGAGCTGCCTTGGTCTTGCTGGAGGACTGACGGGCATAGAAGGAATTGATGACGTTAGTGAAGGGGAGTACCAGATTGTCCGTACCCTGAGCAGAGTCGATGTTCTCGGCCACCGAGATGAACCGCACGCCCTTTTCTTCGAAGTAGTGTTCGATGTACATGCCCATCTGTGCATACTCTCGTCCGAAGCGGGATAGGTCTTTTACGATGACCACATTGATTTTGCCAGCTTCGATATCATCCAGCATTCGTTTGAAATCCGGACGTTCGAAGTTCGTGCCGCTCCAACCATCGTCGCAGTAATAATCACCGATGGTAATACCATGTTCTTTGCAATACTGGGTGAGCAGTGTTTTCTGTGTCTGGATACTTCCGGACTCACCGGTGTTGCCATCGTCCTGACTGAGTCGGCTATAGATGCCGGCAATTTCATTTACCATAAAAATCTATCCTTTCATTTTTCTGTATATATCAGCCGGCCTTTTCGGTCGGAAGCTGATCTTCAGTGATGGTTTCATTCAGTGCCGTGGCATTGAACGATTCCGCAATCATTTGGCCAATCTTGTCGCGGAGATCAACATCTCCGTTGAAATGGCTGACGGTGGTGTATCGGACACCATTGATGGTTTCCGTGTGTATCGTTTTCATGCCTTTTAAATTCATTAATTGTCCTCCTATAGTTTTTGTGATTGGCTTTTGTCAGCAACAAACAATACCGAAGACTTTGGCGAATAGCTATACCACTATCCACCAAAGTTACCTTCGTAATACCGGGCATGTTGACTGACGTAAGGGTAGTTACATCATCATGGTCATTCCGAAACCATGGTACTGTTGATACTCTTCTTCCTCATCCTCATCATCGACGGCGTACTCGACTGTGCGGTCAATCTTGCCTCCGTGACGGAGGATGCGTTCGATTTCTTCTTCACTGTGATGGACGGTCTCCATGTGGAAGCAGTCATTGTCACCGACAGCCAGCGCATCGAAGATGGCAACCAGACCACTGACCGCATCATCAACCGTGGGAAGCAGTTCACCATCAGGCGTGGCCTCCTCACGGCTCTCCAGATACTCGCAGCCACCCATGGCGAAGTAGAGTTCCATATTCTCCCGACGCAGGGTCTGGTCGAACAACTTTTTGTCGCGGCACTTTAAGTTATTGGGTGTGGTATAGGTGATGTACTTGGTATCGCTCTGCCAGTCTACACCGTAGCCCAGCCACTCCATGTACTCGATGAACCGCTTTTTTGTCGCAGAGTTCTCCATGGCTTCGCGGATATCTTTCTGCAGCTTTTTCTTCCATACAGGAATGCGGAACGGGTCGGCCTTGGATTCTGTGACGGACAGGCCGTACTGCATACAGAGCTCGTTGGAGTAGTCCTTGACCTGTTTGAGCTCCCGTGCAGTCTGGTGAAACTTTTTGCCGGTTTCGTAGTTCACTGAGTTCATCACGATGTGGTTGTGGATGTGCTTGGTGTTCATGTGCGTTGCCACCACACACTGGTAGCCAACGAACTGCTGGGCGAACTTCAGACCGATCTCATGGGCGGTATCGAAGTCCAATTCATCATCAGGTGAGAACGCCTGGACGATGTGGTAGTAGCTGCATCCGTCGGTTTTGTGGAACTGCTTTTTGACAGTTTCAAACTCATGGAGCGCAGACTGTGCTACGCAGTTGACGCCGGTGATGAGGTGATCATTGGTTTTCTCACGGTTAGTGATGTAGTCAATGATGCCGCTCAGACTACACGAGACACCGACGAATTTAACGCTTGCCATGTTTTTTCATACACCTCCATGAACGGTTCGAAGTCGACGAACTGGATTCGTCCCTGCCGAGCCATGACGGTCAGCTGATTTAAGTTGTTGCCCTGACGGCGGAGCTCCTGAAGCACTTCTTCATCGGTGCCGCTGAGCACATTGACCTTCTGATGCATCGCCGCTCTGCGGACGAATTCAGAGAGCGTAAGATTTGCGCTCGTTGCTTTACGCTGGATGTAGTCTTTCTCCCAGCCTGCAACACGCAGACGGATGAAATTATCTTTGGACATATAGGTCTCCTTTCGAATAATCAAAATAGGGGTGTGGGCTTAGCCCGCAACTGCCAAAGTGGGCGGAACGGGGCAATCGCCCCGATTCCGTACCACGAAGGCGAAACTTGTCACTTCGTCCTCACGGACTTCGTATTTTTCGCTTCGCCGCAAGCGGCAAAGCTCAGCCACTCCGTCGCTCGTCCTCTTCCCACCGAAACCGCTGTCGCTGGATTTCGGCGGGAGCCCAAGTAGGAGTAATCTCACGTTGGTGGTGTTTTCAACTGTGGTGAAACGGCGTGGTCTGTGCTGTAGTGGGGTGTGTACTCTACCGTAGGGGTAAAATCCGCACACAGCGGCGCCTGTGGCCTCAAACGGCGGAGATTTCAGCGCAGAGAGAAAAGGTTACAAGGGTGCAAAGTCCTTAGAACTCTACATCCTTACATCCTTCATCGGGCAGTTTCCAGAACCACTGGTCACCGACCTTTTCGGAAATAATGCCGAGATTTTTCTTTGCGATATCCAGTGTGCGTTTGGACACGCCCAGGGCTTTTGCTTTCTTCTGCACTTCCTCAGCAGGAACTCTGCCGCTGAGCATACGCTTGAGTTCTTCCTCCATCAGCATGGTTTTGGTCTGCACTTTACCCGTACCGTTAAGCACATCATCCACAGTTGCTTCGCAGGCGCCTTTCCAGCAGAAGCCAGTCTGTTCGTTCAGCTCGAATGCAATGGAGCTGCCCTCGGGAGCAAGACTGTTTTTGTCCTGAGCGACGATGCGGATGCGCTCGTTGTCTTTCAAACGACCGACCACCAACACGCTGCGAGCTGCCGCACGGAAGTCAATGGAACCAAGACCGCGGTAACTGGATTTCTGTCCCTGGGCTTTGTTCAAGTGACCGACCAAAAGAACAGCGCAGTGTGTGCGCTCCGCCATAGCTGCTAAACGTTTTAGCACAGGGCGCACCTCGTTGGCGCGGTGCATGTCCACGTCTTCACCGAGGTATGCCTGGATCGGGTCAAGTACAATGAGCTGCGCGCCAGTCTCCTTGATGGCTTCTTCCAACCGTTCATCATTGAGCGTAAGTTCCTTGTCTGTTTCATCGATGACCAGAACACGAGTACAGTCGGCGCCTGCGGCAACGAGACGAGGCTTGATGGTATCCGCCAGACCGTCCTCGGCAGTCTGATAGATAACATTCATAGTCTCTATGGCATCCTCGCATTCCGGCAGCGGTTCTCCTTTGGTCAGCGATGCGATGACAGCAAGAGCGAAGGTCGTTTTACCTTCGCCGGGGTCACCATGGACAATGGTGATCTTGCCCAGCGGTATGTATGGATACCACAACCACTGGACGTTTTCGGTTTCCACGGTGTCCATGGAAATGAGTTTCAGTTCGTTTTTCATTTGTTTTACCTCCTAAAAATATTTGGCCCGTAAAAAGTGGGGCCAGTATTCACGATGCAAAAAAGACAGACTATCCCCATAGCGTACTTCGCAAGATTTTATCTACTCCCCGAACCGCCGATAGTTGGTCGGCGCTCATCAACGATCACGGATCGACTTGCGAAGCCTCTCACCCAATTGCCTGCGACGGTTGTTATCACGCTCGGACTGTTGCTGGTGGGGAGTCTCTGCTCTCTGCTGTCGTCGCCGCCTCCGGGAACTATCCGGATTCTTCGGAGTTGGTGTTTGTCGCTCGTTCCTTTCGGAAGTCTTGGCGCACCCTCCGACCTGGCTCATCGGTTTCCCGATCATACAGAGAGGTCGTTGCTCGGTGGAGCTTTATTCAGTTGTTGTTTCAGAAGGAAAATTTCAAAGAAAAAGGCAGAGCTGCCGGCGCGTCGGCAGCTCTGCGAGTATCTCCCTCTATAACCCTAACAAGATGAGAGGGGGCAAAATGTTCCTGGTTTTCAAAAATATTTTAAAAATTTTTCTGAAAACGAAAAAAGGGCTCGATGCAGAAATTGATCCTGCACCGAGCCCTTGTGTTGCTCAGTTATTCGATTCGTACTCACGGTCAAATTTTATCCAGAGAAGCCGCATTTTCTCGATGCGTTTGGTGACGGCACTGTGTGTTTTATAGCCCAGCTCCTCCGCAATTTCAGCTTGTGTATACTTTCGCTCTCTCAAGAGCAGTATGGTATCATCCACATCGTCCAGCAGTTCACGGAATTTATCTATCTTGATTTTTTCGATTGGATCGAAGTCCAACGACACATTCCGCAGGGAATCATCGTCGAGGGAGAGCATAGCGCCCATCTTGGTGTCGGAGTGCGTCCACTGATTAAAGAAGTTGATGGCGTCGGTATTGCTCACCCACAGGGAGTCTTCCTTGAAGTCTTCATGGGCATGGGATTCATGGGTGATTTTACTGATCTCATCAAATTGCTGTCCCTGCATGACCGCAGATAGCAGTTCTTCATTCACCACAGTTGTGGTGCGGTCAAGAATGCGCTGAAGCTCTTCGTCTGTAATATCCTCCGGCTCCTTGCCTTTTTCTTTGCAATAGCTTTCGATGGCATGCTCGATCAGAGGCCAGAAGAGTTCCATGTACTGATCGACGGCATCAGCTGTCTGTTTTTCATCCTCCAGCAGCTTCATTGCTTCATCGGAGATGTACGTGGCATCCGCGTCCATCAGAAGATTGATTGGATTCTTATCTGAGAAGTTGCGGATATACCGCTTGAAGCCGAAATCCCGCAGGTCGCTCTCCATATATTTTAGCACTCGCTTTTTTAGCGGATTTTCCTTGGGAGTCTTTTTCTGTTTCTTCTTACCTTTTTTCTTTTCTTCGTTTTCAAAGTCCCCGCGCAAATGGACGGTCTGCGTAATATCATGCCGGCGGAAACCTTCTATTAGCTCTTTCTTCTGCTCCTCTGTGAATTTCATATACACTTACACCTCCTATGAACCAGCTTGACACGATAATTCTACTGCGGCAAGTGTACAATAAAACTCCCTGTAATGCAAATATGGGAATATGGAAAAGGCCCCGGATATCACAATGATATCCGGGGCCGGTGCGTGTAGGGAAAGGTTGAATGCAGAAGGAATCAGGGCATTACGCGGCCAATCAGTGCTTCATTGATATTGTTACCGGTGCAGTCGCCGCCGGCAGTGACCGTCACATTGTCAGCGGAACAGTTGCTGAGAGACACGTTATAGCCGCAGCCAATCAACTGACCAGCATCGCGGCCGGCGGTAACAGTGCAGTCGGTAGCGGAGCAGTCGGTCACACAAGCCTCATTGCCAACATAGCCGCCAACGATACCTGCCTTATCGCCGCAAGCATCATTATTGGCATGAGCGCAGACCACAACGGCGTTAGTTACATGGCAATTGGTAATTTTGTCGCTGTAGGTATAGCCCACGATAACAGCAACATTGTGGTTGCCCTTGATAGTAGCACCTTCAATTTTGACATTTTTAATCTGAGCACCTGCCTCAGACCATCCGAACAGGCCAGAGGAATAATGCTCACCTGTCTGAGCAGAGGAATCTACGTTCAGATTGGAAATAGTGTAATTCTGTCCGTCGAACACGCCCCTGAACTCGGTAGCACCGGTCTGGCCGATGGGGGTCCATGTTGCGTTTGCAAGGTCGATATCGGAAACCAGCTTTACGGTCTTGCCAGAGAAGTTGTTACCCTCCTCGTTGACCTGCTTTGCGAAATTGAAAAGGCCCGCTGCGCTGCTGATTTCGTATGCGCCGGTCTCGGGATCAATTGCGAGACCTTCAGCAACAGGGAGTTTGCCGTCAATCTTAATCACATGTCCGGTGGAACCGTCCTTGATGCGGGTCCAGCCTGCATAATTCTCGTTAATGGTGGAATCACTGATGTTGATGGTGTACGTATTGCTGCCGGCGGGATCGATTTCAATAGCAGCGGTCCATACGGTGCCACCACTTGCATAGCCCTTTTCGGTGGCGGCAAAGGTACATCCTTTGATGGTAATAACAGTGCTTTCCCATCCGTGAGCCAGAATAGCCTTGCTGTTTCCGTTGAAGATGCAGTTGTTGAAAGTCGCGCTCTTTGCACCCCAGGTCCAGAAATAACCGTTCTTGAAATCAAAGGTACAGTTGTTGAACACAAAATCGTTGGCATTATTCAAGCTATATGCACCAACGAAATTACAGTTATTGAAGGTGCCCTTCATGTAAGCGTAGCCTTTGTAGTTGCCGGTATTAGCGGTGGTGTCAATGGTAACACCGTTGAAAGTGATGTTGCCAACGCCGGAGCCAGCAGATCCAAAGCCGTAGTCACAGCCGTCCTCGCCCTCATTCATAACCTTCAGAATGGCCCCCTTGGAACCGCTGATAGTCAAGGTCTTGCCGCCGCAATCTTTAACATTATACTCACCGTCATTCAGCCAGATGTTGGTCTTGCCAGCTGCAACAGCCGTAGCCAGTTCGTCAGCATCAGAAACCACACAATCATGCTTTGCGGCAACCTCTGTGTTCCAGATGACAGTTGCATGTTCCACCTTGCCGCATTCGCAGTAGTACATAACGGACTCATTGTTAGTATCCCATTCGCCTGCGTTGATGGTGTTACCGCTGCCGTTGATGACGAGGTCATTGCAGCCGTAGGTTTCACCTTCAAGCTGGATGCCATAGACGAAGTTCTTGCCATTAGCGCCGTTAACGATGGTATTATTCTTGAAGTTGATAACTGCGTTTTCAAGTTCAGTTGCAGTACCGGCCTTTCCGGTCAACTGGATTGCGTAGCGGTAGGGGTCATTGAAGGTGCATCCTTCGACAGAAACGTTGCCGCAGGTGCGGATGGGACGCTGGCCGTTGCAGTTGAATACGCAATTCTTAACGTTGATAGTGGTACCGATGCCGGTATCCCACCAGCCGCTGATTGCACTGGAGTCAGCAAGGCTCATGTCAAATGTTACATTTTCGCAAGTAACAGTCTGGTTGCCCCAGAGAGCAATAGCAGACTTGGAAGTCTGGGAAATGCCGGTGGAATCAACGATATCGCTGTCCACGAGGATGGTGAGATCCTTGATGGTGAGGGAGCCCTCAGTGCTGGAGAGGGTAGCAATCTGGCCACTGACCTTCACATCAGATGCAGTGCCGGTTACACCGCGGAGGGTGATGTTGCTGCCGCCGGGGATTTCAATGTTTGCAACAGTTGCAGTTTCTTCAGTCTTAAGGACGACAATTTCTACGGGAGTAGCGTCAGTAACGGTTGCTATTGCCTCAGCCAGAGTTGCGTAATAGCTTGTGCCGATAACAGCCACAGCGCCCTTATCATAAGTGCACTTGTCGCAAACAGTGTCATCGCCGTACTCGCAATCCTCGGTATTGGTAGCGCCGCAGGCGCAGGCTGCTACATGGGTGCCATCATTATTGGAGGTGTAGGAAACAGTATAGCTGTGGAAATGTACAGGGATGCTGGGGTAGTTGGGAACAACGGGCGTGCTGGGTTCGGGAGCTTCCTCACCGGGCATGACTTCCTCAACAAAACGATAAAGGATAGCAGCCAGCATAGCGCGGCTGGCATCGCCCTGAGGCTGCAGGGCGCCGTCGATGCCGTTGATGATGCCAACAGCGCAGGCCCACTGCATAGCAGAGATGGCCCACTCGTTCACATCAAGTGCATCGGTGTAGGAGAGAATGTTGGTGTCCTCGCCTTCACTGACGTCCATATCAATGTACTTGGCGTAGCGCCAGATCATAGTCACCAGCTGCTCGCGGGTGATGTTGTTCTCGGCCATGGTGCCGTCGGAGATCTCGTTCTCCATGGCCCACTGCTGTCCAGCCAGCCACCAGGGATCGCTGCCGGCGGTGTTCACGCCGTCCAGTCTGGCCAAAGTTGTCCAGACCATGGCACGGGTCACAGTGCCGCTGGGATCGAAAGCATTGTCACCGACACCGTTCATCAGACCGTTGTCATAGACATACTTGACCTCATCGGCAAACCAGTCGTCTGCTTTCACATCGGTGAAAACAGAATCTGCGGCCAGTGCTGCAGGGGCCATCGAGAGGACCATACAGACTGTCAGCAGAATTGCAAGAAGCTTTTTCTTCATGCTGCTTACCTCGCTTTTTAGATTTATTTAGTTTCGGCTTTTGCCGTATAACTACTTGTTTTTCAGCCTTTCGGCCATGATATCCGCATAGCGGATTTGCTTGGATTCTTTTACTTTGCCGGAGCATACCGGACATCCGCATTTCTTGTCGCCGGTTCTGGAATAAATTACCGCCCGCCAGATATGGCCCTCAGCGCACTGCCACCAGACTTTTTTGGCACTGCCCACTGTCACCATCTGAGGTGTCAGCGGTACGTTGAGCTCTGGGTGCCACTGTTGTGCAATTTTGGGCTCTATCGTTGCCAAATCGTTAAACCCCGCTAAAACCTTTCGGTTTTTGCAGTACGGGCAATCTGACTCAGACTGTGAACGGTGGGCAATAGCCGTACGGTATTCATGTCCCTTCTCGCAGACCCACCAAACGTATCTGTTGCTGTATGGTGTAACATCCTGCGGGGTAAGAACTCCGTTTTTGCTTGGATGCCATTGTGCCGCAATATGCGGTTTCTGACTGGCGAGGTCGTTGACGCCGGGGATCACGACCTTACCGGCGCAAACAGGGCAACCGTTGCCAAGTGTGGTGCGAGACAAAATGGTTGCTTCCCATTCATGACCCTTTTCACACCGCCACCAAACCTTGCGGTGGTTGCCGTACACCACGTACTGCGGTTTCAATGTGCCGTTTTTTGTTGGGTGCCATTGGGCTGCAATCTCCGGATGTGTTGTGCCAAGGTCATTCACGCCATTTTGAACTTTCTTATTACTGCAAACAGGGCATTTTGAACCCCGCACACGGGAATTGACCTGCGCGATCCACTCATGCCCATTCTCGCATTGCCACCATACACGTTGACGGGTGCCTGGTGGAACATCATAGGGAGTCAAGCCGGCGTTTTTGCTTTGATGCCACTCTTTCACCAGTTCCGGACATTCGTCAGCAAGAACTCTGGCTGATGGTGGCAGCAACCTGCCAGTACAATAAGGGCAACCGGAGCGCTGACCGGTACGGGTATATACGACAGCCTGCCAGCTATGCCCAAAGGCGCATTTCCACCATATTTTCTTGTGGCTTCCATGGGATACATCGCGCGGTGTGAGCTCACCATTCTTTTGCTTATCCCATTGGACAAGCAGCTCAAACTCATCTTTTTCAATGCAGAAGTCATATAGAGATTTCGCCATGGCATCACGTACCTTCTGTATCTCTCCAGTTCGCGCACAGCCCGTTGAGCACAAAGGTACACCTTAATGCTCGCCTTTCTATTGCTTTTTCAATTGTGATTATGTATAATTATGGTTGCGAAATTGTCCAGACAAAGCGTATATCAAGGTCGTTTTGGTGAGAGTATGAAGGTGTACTTTCATTCAAACTCATCGCCACCGAAGGTGTACTTTTCTGCTCAAATTTTCAGACCTGAGCGCTGGCCCACTTGGTAAATGTGTGCTGTGCCACTCCGAGCATCCTGGCTGCACCTCTGCCGGAAACCTCACCGCGTTTCCATTGGTCATACACGGGAGTGAATTCTTCCGGTATCTCCATTGGCACCCGTCCCATGTGAACGCCTCTGGCTTTTGCGGCTGCGATACCTTCGGCCTGCCGCTGGCGAATGAATTCTCGTTCCGTCTGTGCCACATAGCTCAGAAGCTGAAGGACAATGTCTGCGATAAGTGTTCCCGTCAGATCACGCCCCTGCCTGGTATCCAACAGCGGCATATCCAGCACCACGATGGCAGCTTTTTTCTCTCTGGTGATGATGCGCCACTGCTCCAGAATTTCTTCATAGTTGCGACCCAACCGGTCGATGCTCTTGATGACAAGGGTGTCGCCCGGTTTTAGTTTTCTTATGAGCTTCTTATAGTTTGGGCGCTCAAAGTCCTTACCGGACTGCTTATCCATATAGAGTTCGCGGTCTGCGATACCGAATTCATGCATGGCCAACCGCTGGCGGTCTTCGTTCTGTTCTTTTGTGGATACTCGGATATATCCGTATAGCTTTCCTGTGTTTTCGTTCATAACAGTTTCCTCCTTTTTCTATGTACCTTAAGTTTAGAGGAAACCTTGATATACGACTAAGTTTTTGCGTTTGGACTCATTTCAATTCCAGCGAAGAATAGTTAAAGGGCGTCCTACTCGACCCAATCGGTCAAAGCAAAACGCCCTTTGTCATACATATTCAATTCTTGGCTCAGTTTCCACGCCAGACGGAAACCGCAGATAAAGCTGTCGATAGACAGATCTTCGGCAATCTGGTCTTTGCAGTCAATGATTTGCAGCACCAGTCTTCTCTCCGGTTTGTCCAGCTTTTCAATGAGTGCCTGGTGGCAACGCTCGATCTCGGCTTTGAGCTGTGCCGCAGATGGTCTTTCATAAAAGCTGTCGTATAATGCTTTCAGTAGTTTGTTCATGTTCCACACCTCCTGTAGCAACACAAGTTACCACAGAAGGTAGCGGAAAGCTATACCTAAAAGCAGAAAAAGACATCCACAAGCCATCGTATGATAGCTTGTGGATGTCTAATTACCCGTACCGATTGCCCATAGGTCACATCGTTTTCCTACGCGACCATGGATTTAGCGGAGATATATTGGCATTATTTCAAATATCATAAACCCAAGTTCTCGACTTCTTCACGGTACTGCAAGATGTATTTTTTCTCTTGTTGCATCATTCGGTATAAGCATATGTAAGGAAAAAACAAGGGGTTCACCGTAACATTTTCCTTGTCGAGATTCTTTTGAAAAAAGCTGTCTGCTTCTTTTTCCAACCAATCATGGATAAGGTTTGTCATTGGAACTCCTTTAACATCCTTATCACTTTGGGATGTGAGCGTTTTATTGGGCGCATCCAGAATGGCGGCACGAGAATCAAAGGCGAGCGAAAATTGAATATACCCTAAGAGGATCTCTGAAATCTTCGGATAATATTCAAAATCATGGGACTCTATGATGTGCATAAACTTTTCCCGCAATTCTTGTTCGACTCGCAAAAATGCTTCCACGGATGAACCGTGGAGTTTTTCATTTAGTCGCGCTGATGGGTAATACAAATCCCGCATGTCCCGTAATGTAAAATTCTCCGGCAACTTAACGTTTCCGGGGTCACGTTCTTCTATAGGGGTGACAACACAATAAAAGAGCTCCATGTACTGGTTGATGTAGAGCAAAATTATTTTATTGAATCGTCTGATTGTGTCCCGCTCTTTTTCTTGGGATTTTCGTTCTTGGATATGATTTCCGATTTCATCAATAAACCAAACCAAAATCATTGCGGAGAATACGCCAATAGAGAGGTCATATAGTATTTCTTTTACTAAAGGTATTTCGATATAGTTATTTCCTAAGTTTGCCCAATCAATTTGGCTTTTGAATATGATCGCACAAAGCAAACTGATGATTGTTATTGCAATTTTAAAAATGGTAAAACTTCGTTTTCTCAAGTATACACGTCCATTTCAAAAGCTATTTACAATATAACTGTTATTTGATGCTTTCATGAAATATCTGCTTCAGCATATCCGTCACACCCTGCGCAGACTGAATAGTGGCAATCATCAGCAGTTCCGTATCCATATCAGCGAAGCTGATATCATAACCGGCATTGCGGATGAGCTGCGTCAAGAAGGCACGCTGGGTTCTGCCGTTGCCCTCACGGAAAGGGTGAAGGGCATTTGTGATGCAATAGAAATCTACGATTTCCTCGACGAACTCGCCGTGGGACAGTCCTTTGAAATAATTGAGTTGCTTGAGCCGCTTAAAAATCAGCTCTGCCTGGTGCTCGATATTTTCGGCAGGCGCGAACTGGGTACCTTTCTTACTAATGTTCACAGTACGGACTTCACCGGCCCAGTCATACAGGTCAGAGAAAAGAAATCGGTGAATGGCTTTATAATGTTCGAAGTCAAAAGCCATGGACTGTGGTGCGCTCAGCCACTCAGCGTATCGGGCAGAGGAGAGGACACTCTCAATCTCATTCAGCTTTTCTTCGTCCTGAATATCAAACTTGTTGATGAGGATCGTGGTGCCTGGGTAGCAGTTGGCAGAGATAGGGTCGATGCTATATCCCATATCACACCGCCTTTGCAGGACGGGCCAGGATCTCCTTTACGAGGTCGGCCACGGACACTTCGCCGCTCATGAGCCGGACGCAGTCTTTTTCTGTCTGTTCCGTAACATCAAAGCCTTCCATGCGGGTAGATGCAAGGGCGCTGCGCAGCGCTTCATATTCACGTTCGCTCATACAGACACCTCCCAAAAACAAAAAGTCCGTCAGAACAACTGACGGACTTAATGGAGCTGGTAAGCGGACTTGAACCGCTGGCCTGCTGATTACGAATCAGCTGCTCTACCGACTGAGCTATACCAGCATATGAGAACCAGCTCTCCGTCAGGTTCTGTTTTTAGTTTACCACATTTGCTGCCGTTTGAAAAGATAATCCTTACGGACAATCAGCGACCTGCTGATTACGAATCAGCTGCTCTACCGACTGAGCTACACCAGCATTTCACTTATATTCTGCCGGGGTAAGATTATACCATACTCTTTTCGCCTCGTCAATGGCCCATTTCCTGATTCGGATTGTGCCATCACACAGCAAAATACTCTCCGTATAATTTTCCTCTCGATGACAGGCCTATTGCAAATTCCGCCGGCCTTTCCTCTAAAAGCGCGCTCTTCTAAAACAGGTAAAAATCGGTAATCTCCTGACTTGTTTTAAAAAATCCTTGATTCTAATAAAATCTATTATTTTTTTATTTTATTTTTTTGGAAAAATCTTCATTCTATATTTACATAAATTAATTTTATAATTATTTCTACTAAAAGTTATCCACATTTTACACCTCTTTTTCCACAGGTGTTTTTCTGTTTTATCTCAACCACTTCTGAGCTTTTCCACATTATTTTGCACATCCAAAAATTTAATTTCTTTTTTTCGTATATCTCTCTTTTAGTTTACATAAAGAAAAATCAAACCAATACAGCAAATGAATCGCTTCTTTTGCAAAAAGGAAGGGCTGATGATTCAGCCCTTCCCAATGTCCCGGTTGGCATAGGCGTTCAGGTCCATCCCCGCCCGCCGGCCGGCGCAATATTCATAATAGCCCTGGCAGCCGATCATGGCCCCGTTATCCCCGCACAGGGAGAGAGCGGGCAGAAAAAGCCTGTCCCCGCTTGCGCGGCAGGCCCGCTCCAGGTCAGACCGAATCCGGGTGTTGGCGGCCACGCCGCCGGCCACGGCCACCTTGCCGTATCCCCTGCTGCGGGCGGCCTCCATGGCCCGGGGCACCAGGGTGTCGCTCACTGCGGCGGCAAAGGAGGCCGCCAGGCCGGGCAGGTCCAGTACCTCTCCCTTCTGCGCGGCGTTATGGGCCAGGTTGAGCACCGCAGTCTTGAGCCCGGAGAAGGACATGTCCAAGGGTGCCCCCTCCACGTGGGCGCGGGGCAGCTCATAACGGGTATCGTCCCCGCCCTGGGCCAGAGCGTCCATGGGGGCGCCGCCGGGATAGCCGATGCCAAGCACCCGTGCCACCTTGTCAAAGCACTCCCCCGCCGCATCGTCCCGGGTGGCACCCAGCACCTCCATCTCGGTATAGGAGCGCACGTCCACAATGGCGGTGGTGCCGCCTGAGACACACAGGCAGACGAAGGGTGGCTCCAGGTCCGGATGGGTGATGTAGTTGGCCGCAATATGGCCCCGCACATGGTGGACGGGCACCAGCGGCACGCCCAGGCCATAGGATGCTGCCTTAGCGAAATTGACCCCCACCAGCACCGCGCCGATGAGACCAGGGGCGTAGGTCACCGCCACCGCGTCCACCTCTCCCCTGCCGATCCCGGCCAGTTCCATGGCCTGATCCGTCAGGGAAGCGATGGCCTCAATGTGCTTGCGGGAGGCGATTTCCGGCACTACGCCGCCATAGAGGGCGTGCATATCCGCCTGGGAGGCGATGGCGTCCGAAAGGACGGTGCGGCCGTCCCGCACCACCGCCACTGCGGTCTCATCACAGGAGGATTCAAAAGCCAGTATATTCATGAAACAAGGACCTCTTTTCTCAGTCCAGCCACCGCTCGGCCGGAACAATGGCCTCACCGGGGTACAGGGGAATCTGGAAATACCGGCGCAGGCGCGGGGGCACAAATACATCGTCATAGGCCGCCTGGTGCATCGCCAGCACCGCCTGGTCGTCCGTCTCCGGACCCCGGTATAAACAGTTATAGTGGACGCCGAAGAGGGCACACTCATAGTCCAGCACCCGGAAGCCATTGCGCCGGTAAAACCCCAGCCGCCGGCGGCGCAGCTCGTTCACCGCCGGGTCCGCATCGTCGGGGGCCTCCGCCTCTCCGAACAGATGCCCATAGCGCCCGGCCAGCAGATCCAGGATGCGCCCACCCAGGCCGCCGCTGCGCTGTCCGTCCAGGACCGCCAGGTATTCCAGAAGGCTCCCCTGTCCACCTTGTGCCGTCCACACCATGGCGTAGCCCCGGACCTGTCCGTCCTCCTCCGCGGCCAGCGGGTCATACCGGCCGGTCTCCACCAGCCGCCGGATGGCGGTCAGGGGCTTGCGCTCCGCATCCGGAAAATCCTTTACCATGTGGATATTGTAGAGCTGTTCCAGCTCATGATCACTCAGTATACGCAGTTTCATGTGCAAACTCCAATGTCATAATCAGCGCATCCTCACGGGTATCCGCATAATATCTCTTCCGGCGGCCCACCGCCGCAAAGCCCAGCTTCTCATACAGGGCGATGGCCGGGGCATTGCCCTCCCGCACCTCCAGGGTGAGGAAAGCCAGGTGAGCCCGCCCAAAGCGCAGATAGGCCTCCAGAATGGCCTCCGCCACACCCTGCCGCCGGCAGGCCGGCGCCACGGCGATGCGCTCCAGGCTGCCCTCGTCCAGCACAGCCTGCACCGCGGCGTAGCCCAGAACCGTTCCGTCCTCCCCCTGGGCCACCACCAGGGAGATCAGCTCGTTATAGAGCTCCTCCTCCAGCAGGCGCTCAGACCAGGGATCGGAGAAGCATGCCCGCTCCAGCGCCGCTACCTGCGGCAGGTGGGAGCGGTCCATGGGGACCAGCTTATAGTTCATATCAGCCCTTCGCCTCCGCCCAGCTCGTTCCGCTGTGGGCCTCCGCCGTCAGCGGGACGGCCAGATCCATCACGTGTTCCATCTCCTCGGTCAGCAGGGACTGCACCTGCCCGGCCTCCTCCTGCGTACATTCCACAATGAGCTCATCGTGGACCTGGAGCACCAGCCGGGCCCTCCGCCCCTCCCGCTTCAGCCGCCGGTCCACATGGAGCATGGCCAGCTTGATGATGTCCGCCGCTGTGCCCTGGATGGGCATATTCAGGGCCACACGCTCTCCAAAGGAGCGCAGGTTGAAATTGGAGGACTTGAGCTCGGGCAGCCAGCGGCGGCGGCCCAGCAGGGTGGTCACATAGCCGTCCTTCTTGGCCTGCTCCACCACATCCGTCATATAGGCCCGCACGCCGGAATAGTGCTCAAAGTAGCGCTCCATATACTCCTTGGCCTCGTAGGTGGGCACCCCGATATCCTGGGCGAGGGAGAAGGCCGAAATGCCGTAGACGATGCCGAAGTTCACCGCCTTGGCCCGGCGGCGCATCTCATGGGTGACCTCCTCCGCCGGCACGCCGAACACCTGGGCGGCGGTGGCGGTGTGGATGTCCCGGCCGGAGCGGAAGTCGTCAATCATGTGCGCGTCCCCGGCGATGTGGGCCAGCAGGCGCAACTCGATCTGGGAGTAATCCGCGTCCACCAGCACCATGCCGGGCCCGGAAACAAACATTTTGCGCAGCTCGGCCCCCAGCTCGGTGCGCACCGGGATGTTCTGGAGATTGGGCTCCACGGAGCTCAGCCGCCCGGTGGCGGTCACCGTGTTCTGGAAGGAGGTGTGGATCCGCCCGTCCGGCGCAATGACCTTGGAAAGGCCGTCCACATAGGTGCTCTTGAGCTTGGCGTACTGGCGGTACTCCAGGATCACGTCAATGATCTCGTGCGCGCCCCGCAGCTTGTCCAGCACCTCGGCATTGGTGGAATACCCCGTTTTCGTCTTTTTGACCGGCGGCAGGCCCAGCTTGTCGAAGAGGATGCGCCCCAGCTGCTGGGTGGAGTTGATGTTGAACCGCTCCCCCGCCAGCTCATAAATCCTGGCCTCGTGCCTGGCAATGCGCGCATCCAGCATGACCCCGAATTCCGCCAGCGCCTTCCGGTCCACCAGCATCCCGGCCCGCTCCATCTCCGCCAGCACCCGGCACAGGGGCAGGTCCACCTTTTCGTATACCTGCTCGAGCCCCAACTCCGCCAGGCGTGGGGCGAGAGCGCTGTAGAGCAGGTCGATCAGGGAGGCATGGCTCATCATCGCGCCCATGGGCCCCACCGGGTCGCCCAGCGGACCAAAGGCGTCCGGGTCGAGGTAGAGCTTGGCCTTGGGCGCTTCAAAATTGAAATAGGTCACCGCCAGCTTCTCCAGATCATAGCTCCCGTCGGTGGGGGCCAGCAGATAGGCCGCCAGAGCGGTGTCAAACACAAAGCCTTCGGGACTGAGTCCCTCCGCTAGCAGCGCGTGTATCAGGTCCTTCACATTGTGGGAGACCTTTTTGACGTCCGCGGCAAAGAGCCCCCGGAGGAAGTCGTTGTAGCACTCCAGCCGGCCCGAAATAAACAGGGCCGCCCGGCCCGGGTTTTTCTCTCCCCATTCCACGCATATGGCGTTCAGATCGGGCAACGCCAGTACGCTCACGTGGTCCCGCGTCCGCCAGAGGGAGAGCAGCTCCTCCATTCGCTCCCGTTTCGTGACCACCTCGCTCTCGCAGCTCCCCACCTGCGCCGGCGATACCGAGGCGTCCCCTTGAACGGCCTTCAGGCCCAGCTTTTCAATCAGCTTGGCAAATTCCAGCTTGAGGAACAGCTCATACAGCGCCGGGGCGTTGGGCTCCCGCCGGCGGGCATCCTCCGGTGAAAAATCCAGGGGCGCATCGCAGCGAATGGTGGCCAGCTTGTAGGAGAGCCTGGCCTGTTCCCGTCCCTCCTCCAGCTTTTTCCGCACGGCTGGCTTGGCCTCCACCTCGTCCAGGCCGTCATAGATGGCCGACACGCTCTGGTAGCGCTGTATCAGGTCCATAGCTGTCTTTTCCCCGATGCCCTTGACGCCGGGGATATTGTCGCTAGCGTCCCCCATCAGGGCCTTTAGGTCGATGATATGGATGGGGTCAAAGCCGTAGTCCGCCCGGAAGGAATCCGGGGTCATCTCCTTGGTGGTAGTCTGCCCCATCCGGGTGGACACCAGCTTCACCCGGGTGGTATTGGTGACCAACTGGAGGGAGTCCTTGTCCCCGGTGACGATGACGGTATCCCACCCCGCCGCCGTATCCTTCACGGAGATGGTCCCAATGAGGTCGTCCGCCTCCCACCCCTCCATCTGGTAGCGGGGGATGTTCATCGCGTCCAGCACATCCTTGAGTATGGGCAGCTGGGCCGCCAACTCGTCCGGCATGCCCTTGCGCTGGGCCTTGTAGCCCTCATAGGCCAGATGCCGGAAGGTGGGGGCGCGCATATCGAAGGTGCAGCACAGAGCGTCTGGGCGCTCCTCGTCCAGCAGCTTGAGCAGGATATTGATAAAGCCGTAGACGGCGTTGGTGGGAGTCCCGTCCCGGGTGGTGAGCAACCGGATTCCGTAAAAGGCCCGGTTGATAATGGAATTGCCGTCAATGACCATGAGTTTCATGGAAGATCCTCCCAGTTCAGAAATACCAACAGGTAAAGATATTATACCACGCAATACCGATTTAGTCAAAAACCCGGGCAGCCCCACAGGGCTGCCCGGGTTGGTGCCGTCCGGCTTATTCTTCTGTTGTAGTGATAACAGATTCGGTGACCATAGACACCCCGCACTCTTCCATATCCCTGCCGGCGGGTACAATGCTGGTAACCGCCTGGGGCTTGCCCTCCTCGTTTAAGGTAACCTCCACCTGGACGGAAGCGCCCTCATCCCCATACGCCCACAGATAGCTGCCCTTCTCGTTCAGGGCATCGGTAATGTCGGTCTCCTGACCATCCACGGTCAGGAGCACACGGCCTTCCCGCTCCTCCACGCTGACCTCCGGATAGGCCAGGGCAACAACCTGCTCTCCGGTATCCATGGTCAGATCCTGCCGGTATTCCCCCACGGCCACAGAGGATCGGATCGCGGTCATGATCCCCTCCAGCACCTCTGGATTGGCGGCACTGACCGAGATCACCAGCAAGGCGCACAGGGCGGCGGCGATCAGGCCCACACGCAGAGGGCGGCGGACGGAGTTCTTCTTGGTCTGTTCTGTCATGGCAATGACCTCCTGTAATTTGTCCTCAGAGAGACACAACTCTGAGCATCGTTCACGGTATGCGTTCAGGTCGTACATATGGGTTCCCCTTTCCCCTCTTCTTCCGCTTCGGACAGCGTCTTCCGCAGCCGGCCCCGGGCCCGCTGCAGCCAGGTCTGGACGGTGGACGGATTGACGCCCATGGCTGCGGCCGCCTCTTTGACGGAACAGCCCTCGTAGTAGTAGAGATACACGCTCAAGCGGTACTTGGCATCCAGGGCCATCACCGCCTGGAATACCTCCTCCTTCCGGGTGTCTCCCGGCGGCGGCAGCTCGTCACGCTCATCCAGCGGCACGGCGTGCCGCCGCCAGAAGGAGCGCAGCAGCTTCCGGCTCTCATTCACCGTCACCCGCAGCAACCAGTGCTTCATATGGTCTCCCCCTTCAAAGCAGCTCTCCTGCTGGTACAGCTTCAGCAGCACGGTCTGGACTACGTCCTCCGCGTCCGCCCGGTTCTTCAGCGCGTGATAGGCCACCCGGTAGAGCATGTCGCCATAGGCTCGGGCCGCCTGTTCAAATGTCTCATCCGTCATGGGAACTCCCTTTCTTCCTGATGGTCTGTGAAAGGCCTTTCACTCTTAATACCCGCCGGAAAGCGGAAATATCTCACCACAGAATAATTTTTACAGAAAAAAGGGCGCCCGCTGTGCGGGCGCCCTTTGTCAGCGGTCCAACTGATCCTCCAGCCGCCCCAGGGGCCGGTAGACCACCATGTACATGGTGAGGATGCAGGCCAGTCCACCCACCACATTGGAGACTGGCTCGGCCAGGTAGACCCCTGTGACTCCCATGCCCAGGGCCGGGAAGATCAGTGTGAGCGGGGCCACAATAAACGCCTTGCGCAGCAGGGAGAAAAAGATGGCGTTTTTGGCCCGGCCCAGCGCCACAAAGACCGACTGTCCGATAAACTGGAAGGACATGCAGAAGAATACGGCAAAATAGATACGAAACGCCGGAATACCAGCCGCGATCAGGTCCGCCTCGTTATTGAAGATGCGGATCAGCTGCTCCGGGAAGAGCATCGTTGCCGCCCATACCGCGACGGAATAGACCATGGTCACCGCCGCGGTGAAGCGGACGCCCTGGCGCACCCGGCTGTACTGCCTGGCGCCGTAATTATAGCCCAGCACCGGCTGACAGCCGCTGGTAATGCCGGAGACGGGCATGGAGATGACCTCCCGCACGGAGTTGACCACCGTCATCACGCCCACATACAGGTCGCC
This sequence comes from Lawsonibacter celer, assembly GCF_014281125.1. Taxonomy (GTDB): domain Bacteria; phylum Bacillota; class Clostridia; order Oscillospirales; family Oscillospiraceae; genus Lawsonibacter_B; species Lawsonibacter_B celer. The sequence goes on from NZ_JACOEA010000001.1 coordinate 751,793, forward strand.
GCCATAAACCTGCAGGCTGGCGTTGCACAGCACCTGTACCAGGCTGTTGGTCAGGTTGACCACCAGGCCGGAGGTTCCCAGGCTCAAAATACGCTTTACCCTTCCCGACTCCAGCCGCAGTGCGGACAGTCGCAGGCGGAGAATGGCGCGCTTTCCGTTGAGAAATCCCAGCACCCAGGCCGCTGAACAGCCCTGGGAGATGATCGTGGCCAGGGCCGCGCCACGCACCCCCATATCCAGTGCAAAGATAAAGATCGGATCCAGCACAATGTTGACCACCGCGCCCAGGGCCACGGTGAGCATCCCCATGCGGCCGAAGCCCTGGGCGTTGATGAACGGATTCATGCCCAGGCCAATCATGACGAATACGGTACCGCACAGATAGATGGTCAGATAGTCGTCCGCGTAGGGAAATGTGGCGTCGCTGGCCCCGAACAGATAGAGGATCGGCCTGCGGAAGAGCAGGCCCAGCACGGTCAGGGCCACTCCGAAGCACACCAGCAGGGTAAAGGCATTGCCCATGATGCGCTCGGCCTCCTCCTGCTCCCCCTTTCCCCGGTGGATGGAGCACAGGGGTGCGCCGCCGGTTCCGCACAGGTTGGCAAAGCCCATCACAATGGAAATAATGGGCAGGCACAGCCCCAGGCCGGTCAGGGCCAGGTGGCCAGGCAGACGCCCCAGGTACATCCGGTCCACAATGTTGTAAAGAATATTGATCAGCTGGGCCACTGTCATGGGCAGCGCCATGCTGAGGATGCTGCGGGGCATGCTGCCCTTGGAAAAATCATTCTGACTGACAGACAAATCGCTCTCTCCTTGCTTTTCCAACCCATGTAATATATGATTATACCAAAGATTCCGCCAAGTGCAAGGCAGCGCCTGGCACAGAAGGGAGACTGCTCCATGAAACTGCTGGAAGAAGCCCGGGCACTGGCCCCGGAGCTGCTGGAATTGAAACAGGATCTGCACCGCCGCCCGGAGCTGAGCTTTCAGGAAAAGCGCACCACCGCTCTGCTGAAGGCCCGGCTGTCCTCCCTTGGATTCGAGCTGATAGACTTGGATATGGAGACCGGAGCGGTCGCCCTGCTGCGGGGCGGACGCTCTGGCAAAACAGTGGCCCTTCGTGCGGATATAGATGCCATCGCCCAACAGGAACCAGAGGGTCTGCCCGTGGTCTCCCAGGTCCCCGGGGTGATGCACGCCTGTGGGCACGACTTCCACTCCGCATGCCTGTGGGGGGCCGCCCGCCTACTGGCCCGGCGGCGGGAGGTTCTGTCCGGAGACGTGGTTTTTCTGTTCCAGCCCGCTGAGGAGATCACTCAGGGCGCCAAAGCCATGGTGGCCCATGGTCTCTGGAACAGGCTGCCCACCCGCCCGGACGCGCTTTTCGGGCTGCACAACCGGCCGGAGCTACCTGCCGGACAGATCGCCCTGATGGAGGGGCCGGTGATGGCAGGCAAGTCCCATTTTACTGTCACGGTCCGGGGGAGCACAGGACACGGAGGCTCCCCGCACAAATACGCAGACGTTATTGTGGCCGGCTGTGCTCTGGTAGGCGCCATTCAGACCATCGTCAGCCGTGATGTGGACCCGATGGACGCGGCTGTATGCTCGGTACACTCCGTCCACGCGGGTACGCCGGACAACTTTGTGCCCGACCGGATGACGCTCACTGGCAGCATCCGCTTTCACAGCCAGAGCGCCCACTCCCGCATCCAGGCGCGCCTTACCGAGCTGGCAAACGGAGTTTCCGCCTCCTACGGCTGTAGCGCCCAGGTAACGCACCTCCCCGACGTGCCGCCGGTCGTGAACAGCCCGGCCATGGCCGCTTTGGCCCGGCAGGCCGCCGAGGCGGTGACCGACGCAAAGCACATTGTCTCCCCCAGGCCTGATATGGGGTCAGAAGATTTTGCCGTGCTGGCGCAGGATGTACCAGCTTTCTTCTATTGGCTGGGTTCCGGTTTCCCGGGGCGGGAAAATCCCTGCTGGCATCATGAGCGATTCTGTACAGACGATTCCGCCCTCCCCCTGGGGGCCGCCCTGCTGGCCCAGTCCGCCCTGACTGTCCTGGGTTCCTAAGACTTTTTAAAAGCCGGGAGACGTCTTGCCACGTCTCCCGGCTTCTACGCTGCCCTGCTTATATTCTTCTCCAGGTCGCGCCGTTCTTGGCGTCCAGGATCTCAATTCCCTGGGCCCTGAGCGTGTCACGGATGTGGTCAGCCTCGGCCCAGTTTTTGGCTTGCTTGGCCTCCCCCCGCTGGAGCACCAGCGCGTCAATGGCCGGGTCCCCCTCGCCGGTGACGGTGTAGCCGCCCGCGGCCTGCACCGTCTGGACCTTAGCGGCCTCAGCCCGCCTGGCCCGGGCCTTTTTCAGCAAATCCAGGCCCAGCACCTGGTCAAAGCTGTCCAGCAGGGCCAGCTTTGTGGCGTCGCCGGTCTCCGCCTTCAGCACATCGTACAGGGCGGTAACCCCCAGGGAGGTGTTCAGATCATTGCCCACGGCCGAGAGAAACTTCTCCCGGTAGGTCTGGAACACCGCCTGGTCCACCGCTCCCTCCTCTTTCAGGCCGGCAATGCGGCCCACCAGTTTGTCGTAGGCCGCCCTGGCGTTGTCCAGGTTCTCCCAGGAAAAGACCAGGGCCTTGCGGTAGTGGGACTGCAGACAGAAGAAGCGGTATACCAGCGGGTCATAGCCCTTCTCCTCCAGGGTGGAGACGGTGGTGAAGTCCCCCTTGGACTTGGACATCTTGCCGCCGTTGGTGTCCAGGTGGGCGATGTGCACCCAGTATTTGCACCAGGGGTGGCCCAGATAGGCCTCGGACTGGGCAATCTCATTGGTGTGGTGGGGGAATGCGTTGTCCACGCCGCCGCAGTGGATATCCAGATGCTCTCCCAGATACTTCATGGAGATACAGGAGCACTCGATGTGCCAGCCGGGATAGCCCACGCCCCAGGGGGAGTCCCATTTGAGGGCCTGGTCCTCAAATTTGGACTTGGTGAACCAGAGCACAAAGTCGTTTTTATTGCGCTTGTTCACATCCTCCTCCACACCCTCGCGCACGCCCACGGCCAGATCCTCCTCGTCGTGGTCATTGAACACATAGTATTTCTGCAGCTTGGAGGTATCAAAATACACATTGCCCCCGGCCTGGTAGGCGTAGCCGGTATCCAGCAGCCGGGAGATCACCTTGATGTAATCTCCGATCATGCCGGTGGCGGGCTGCACCACGTCGGGGTATTTGATGTTGAGCTTTTCGCAGTCGGCAAAGAAGGCGTCGGTGTAGAACTGCGCGATCTCCATGACGCTCTTGTGTTCCCGCCTGGCACCCTTGAGCATCTTGTCCTCGCCCGTGTCCGCGTCGGAGGCCAGGTGGCCCACATCGGTGATGTTCATCACCCGCTTGACGTCATAGCCCTCGTAGCGCAGCAGCTTCTCCAGCACATCCTCCATCAGGTAACTGCGCAGGTTTCCAATGTGGGCAAAGTGATACACCGTGGGGCCGCAGGTGTACATGGACACCTTGCCCGGCTCATAGGGGACAAAGTCCTCCCGCTTATGGGTCGCGGAATTGTACAGTTTCATACTTCTTTACTCCTCATCTGTTCATCCAGCAGTTTTTCCAGCCATTCCAGGCGGGAGCTGACTGCCTGCAGCTCCTTCTGCACCGGGTCAGTGACGTGGATCTGATCCACATCGGCGGCATAGTCGATTTTTTCACCCGCAATGCGTACCACCCGGGCGGGCACGCCCACGGCGGTAGCGTCGGGTGGGATCTCCTGCAGCACCACCGCGTTGGCGGCAATGCGCACATTGTCTCCCACCTTGAACGGGCCCAGCACCTTCGCCCCGGTGGACACCATGACATTGTTTCCCAGGGTGGGGTGGCGCTTCCCCTGGTCCTTACCCGTGCCGCCCAGCGTGACGCCGTGGTAAAGCAGGCAATCGTCTCCCACCTCGGCCGTCTCCCCGATGACGATGCCCATGCCGTGGTCAATGACCAGACGGCGGCCAATTTTGGCGCCGGGATGAATTTCAATGCCCGTCCAGCAGCGGCTCCACTGGCTCACCATCCGGGCCAGAAACTTCAGGTGATGGCGGTACAGGAAATGGGCGATGCGGTGATAGATCACCGCGTGCACCCCTGGATAAAGCAGGAAAATCTCCAGACGGCTCCGCGCCGCTGGGTCGCGGGCCTGATAGGCCCGAAGGGTCTCGCCTAGTCTGGTCAGGACAACCACCTCCAAAAAACAGCAACGCCTCCTATGCCCGCAGGCATAAGAGGCGATCAAATCGCGGTTCCACTCTCATTTCTCACTCAAAGGGCCAATGACGGGGCCAAGCCGGAGGGCATCCACATCCCCCTCGCTCCCGGGTGCAATTCACACAGGGGTTCCGCAGGACCGCTTTCAGCCGGTGACGGTCCCTCTCTGCTCGGCGCTTGCCTGCGCTACTCTTCCGTTCATCGCGATATTTACTTGTCGCATTATATTACCACAGCCCGCCAAAAGTGTCAAGCGCAGTGGCATCCCCCGGCTGTCTTCCTGTCCCGTCTTTTTGTAAAGCATACTTGACACCATATGTAAAGCATGCTATACTTTAAACGTAAAGTGCATTTTATATTTTAAAAAAGGTGTGAGCATCCTGACCAATCGAATTGCGCAGCTACGGAAGGAGTGGCGTCTCTCCCAAGCGGAACTGGCCGACGCGGTTGAGGTCACCCGGCAGACTATCATCTCTCTGGAAAACGGGCGTTATAACGCCTCCCTTCTGCTAGCCTACAGGATCGCCCGTTATTTTGGGCTGACCATCGAAGAAGTTTTTTTGTTTGAGGAGGATCCCCCATGCTGATGAAAAAGTTTACTTTCAACGGCGACTACGCGCTCACCCTGCGCATCCGCCGCATCCTCTGCGCCGCCCTGCTGCTGGTGGGGTTGGTGGGTATCACCTGCTATTTTCTGCTGGTTTCCGGCAGCACTCTGCCCGATTTCGCCCGCGGCTTCTATCTTGGAGCCGCCAGCGGCATCACCGGCTGCGCTCTGGTCCTGTTGATCCGGGTGCAGTATCTGCTGACCCACCCGGAGGCCCGGAAAAAGGCCCACATCCAGGAACGCGATGAGCGGGAACAGGCCAACCGGCACGGCGCCCTCTATTTTGCAGGGCTGCTTACCTTTTTCGCCTCAGCTGCGGCCCTGTTCGTGCTGTTGCCTATCAGCAGGGCGGCCTTTTACGTCCTTTTTGCGGTTATTGCCGTCTACGTGCTGACTTTCCTGCTGGCCAGCCTGTGGCTGTCCCGGCACCGCTGAGCTCTGCCTGAACAAAACACGGCGGCTCCCCAAATGGGGAGCCGCCGTACCTTTTACTTTACATGTTCTTCCAATCCATCACGTCACGGTTCTTCAGGAAATACTCGATGCCGGAGTAAATGGTGGTCACAACGATGACCGCCACACAGACCGCATCCAGCTGCCAGGACCGGAATAGAAGCATCAGGCAAATGCACACCATGGTGGAGGCGGTCTTGACCTTGCCGGACCAGGCGGCAGCGATGACCCTCCCCCGCTCCGCAGCAATCAGGCGCAGGGCGGTCACGGCAAATTCCCGAAACAGCACGATCACCAGCGCCCAGGCGGGCATACGGGCCGTGGCCACGAACCAGCACATGGCCGCCATGACCAAAACCTTGTCCGCCAGAGGGTCCATAAATTTGCCGAAGTCCGTCACCTGGTTATAGTGCCGGGCGATGTAGCCGTCCAGAAAATCCGTGACGCTGGCCAGGATAAAAATCATCAGCGCGATGAACATATGAAAGGGGAAGTCCAAGTAGAGCACCACAAGGAACACCGGGATCAGAATCACCCGCAGCAGGGTCAGCTTATTGGCAGTATTCATGGCTTCGTCACTCCTCGATTTCCCCGGTCAGATCGCCGTCGCTTGTGCCCGTGATGCGGACATTGACAAAGGTTCCGGCCGGGATCAGCCCGGCGGCGGTAAAGAACACCTTGCCATCCACGTCCGGGGAATCGGCATAGGACCGGCCCGCATAGCAACCCATCTCCGTGTCAAAGCCCTCGCACAGGACCTCCAGCACCTCGCCCAGCCGGGATTCGTTCCACTGGTCCATCACCCTGGACTGCAGGTCCACCAGCAGCTCCACCCGGCGCTGGGCCACATCGGCATCCACCTGATGCTCCATCACCGCGGCGGGCGTGCCCTCCTCTGGGGAGAACTGGAAGATGCCCGCCCGCTCAATTTTGGCCTCCTTCAGGAACTGGCACAGCTCCTCAAACTCCGCCTCTCCCTCTCCGGGCAGGCCGCAGATCAGGGAGGTGCGCAGCACCAGGCCGGGCAGCCGCTGACGCAGCTTGGCCAGCAGGGCGATGATCTCCGCCTTGGTGGAGCGGCGGTTCATGGCTTTCAGGATGCCATCGTTGATGTGCTGGAGGGGGATATCGATGTAATTGAGCACCTTGTGCTCCCGGGCGATTACGTCAATCAGCCCGTCATCCAACTCATCCGGGTAGAGATAGTGGAGGCGCACCCAGTGGAAGGGCAATTTACATAATTCAGTCAACAGGTCTCCCAGCCGCCGCCGGCCATACAGGTCGGTGCCGTAGCGGGTGATGTCCTGGGCAATGACGATCAGCTCCTTCACCCCGCCGTCCGCCAGAGTTTTGGCCTCCTCCAGCAGGGACTCCATGGTGCGGCTGCGGTAGCGCCCCCGCAGATAGGGGATGATGCAGTAGGAGCAGCGGTTGTCGCACCCCTCCGCAATTTTCAAGTAAGCGGTATAGGCGGCGGTGGACACCAAGCGGGGCCCGTCCTCCACCGTATGGTCGATGTCCCCGAAGAAGGTTGGCTCGTCCCCCTCCATCAGGGCCTCCAGCGCGGGCACGACATCCGTATAGCTGCCGGTACCCAGCATGCCGTCCACCTCGGGCATCTCTTCCATAACCTGGTGCTGGTAGCGCTGAGTCAGGCAGCCGGCCACCAGCAGCTTGCCCAGCTTGCCCTGGTCCTTCAGGGCGGCCAGCTCCAGAATATTCTGGATCGCCTCGCTCTTGGCGGAATCAATGAAACCGCAGGTATTCAGCACTGCCACATCCGCCCCCTCCGGCTGGGCGGTGACAGTGTGGCCCGCGGCCTTGACCAGGGCCATCATCTGCTCGGTGTTCACCAGATTCTTGGCGCAGCCAAGGGAGATAAATGCAACCTTCAAGCAACTCTTCTCCTTATCTTACACAATGGTATAGCGCCCATCCCGCCGGGGCGGCAGCTTGGCCTCGCCCTCCGGGTAGCCCAGGGTGATCATGGCGATAAACTCCCCCTTATCGGGCGCGAAACGCCGCTGAAGCTCCGGGCCAAAGCCCATCTGCTGCGGCGCAGTCATCCAGCAGGAGCCAATCCCCTTGTCCCAGGCCGCCAGGAGCATATTCTCAATGGCCGCGGCCACGGACTGCATGGTACCGTCCCGGCTGGGATATTCCGGCTTATAGAAAAAGGCCAGCAGGCAAACGGGGGCTCCTCCCAGGCTTGTCAGAAAGCGGCTGGTAATCCCCACCTGCTCCGGGTGGCGCTGAAAGCGCTCCTTCAGAACGGGGCGGAATCTTTCCACCACGCCTCCCATCAGCTCCTTCACCTCATCCAGGGCCTCCTGGCTCTGAACCGCCACAAAATACCAGGGCTGCAGATTAACACCGGAAGGGGCGTAGAGCCCGGTCTCCAGAATCTCCTGCAAATCCTGTTCCGGAATAGGATCCGGGCGGTAGCGCCGGATGCTGCGGCGGGTCAGAAGCGCCTGTCTTGTCTCCATTTTTATTCCTCCTCCATGGACGCGCCGTACCGGCGCAGACCGGAGCGAATCTCCTCCCAGCGATACCCACGCCGGGCCAGGGCGTCCGCGGCCCGTTTCAGTTCTTTTTCCTCCGGGGCCCGGCCCCGGAATTTTTTCTCCAGAAAAGCGTCGATCCCCGCCTCCTGGCTCTCACAGCCCTCCAAGGCCTCCTCCCACCACTCCCGGGAAATACCCCGGCGGTAGAGCTCGTCCCGGATCTTCCGGGGGCCATAGCCCTTTGCGGCATAGTGCTCCGCCACCATGCGGGCGTAGGAGGCGTCGTCCAGATAGCCCAGGCCCTCCAGCCAGGCGGCGATCTCCTCCGCCTCGTCCCGGTTCACCAAAGGCTGCTGCTCCCGGTCATGGGGGCGGGCAGTGAGCTTATCAATGAGCTCCTTCCGTGAGAGGGGCCGGGCGGCGAGCAGGCTTACCGCCTTCTCCTTCCCCCGGCTGAGCCGGGCGGCCGTCTCCAGCTTATCCAGGGCCGCCCTGTCCAGCTCCATACCTGCATACAGGCCGAAGGAGACCACGTCTCCCTCCCCCAGGCGCAGGATGGCCTCGTCCTCCAGGTAGGCCAACCAGCGCCCCGGAACCCGCTCCGAGGGCAGGAGCTTAACGATCCGCATCCTCGCCGTCCTCAAAATCGTCGGCGGACACGTCTACCGCCCGGCCAGCCGCCCTGGCGGCAGCCTTGGCCTGCCCGCTGAGCAGCTTGTAGGAGTTCTTGCGGATCTCCGCCTCCACCTGCTCGCACAGCTCCGGGTTGTCCTTCAGATACTGCTTGGCCGCGTCCCGGCCCTGGCCGATGCGCAGATCCCCCATGGCAAACCAGGAGCCGGATTTCTGCATGATGTCCAGCTTGACCGCCAGGTCCACGATCTCGCCCACCTTGGAGATGCCCTCGCCGTACATGATGTCGAACTCGGCCTCCTTGAAGGGGGGCGCCACCTTGTTCTTCACGATCTTGGCCCGGGTGCGGTTACCGATGATCTCGCTGCCGTTTTTCAGAGACTCGATGCGGCGCACGTCGATGCGCACCGAGGCGTAAAACTTCAGGGCACGGCCGCCGGTGGTGACCTCTGGGTTTCCGTACATGACGCCCACCTTTTCCCGCAGCTGGTTGATAAAGATGACCACACAGTTGGTCTTGGCGATAGAGCCGGCCAGCTTTCGCAGGGCCTGGCTCATCAGCCGGGCCAGCAGACCCACGTGGGAGTCGCCCATGTCCCCCTCGATCTCCGCTCGGGGGGTGAGGGCGGCCACGGAGTCCACCACCACCACATCAATGGCGCCGGAGCGCACCAGCGCCTCGCAGATCTCCAGGCCCTGTTCGCCGGTGTCCGGCTGAGAGATCAGCATGGAGTCAATGTCCACCCCCAGGGCGCGGGCATAGGAGGGATCCAGGGCGTGCTCGGCGTCAATGTAGGCCACCTCGCCTCCCCGCTTCTGCGCCTCTGCCACCACATGGAGGGCCAGGGTGGTCTTGCCGGAGGACTCGGGGCCGTAGATCTCAATGATGCGCCCTCGGGGGACGCCGCCGATCCCCAGGGCCAGATCCAAGGACAGGGATCCGGTGGGGATGGACTCCACCACAATCCCGGTGTTCTGCCCCATGCGCATGACCGTGCCCTTGCCATAGGTCTTGTCCAGCTGGGCCAGGCAAGTCTCCAGCGCCTTCTTCTTGTCCGACGCGGGGGACGCGCTCTCTACCGTCATCTTCTTTTTCTCAGCCATATGCTTTTGTACTCCTCTCAACAGCGGGGCCAGCCCCCAGATTACGTATTGGCGGTTCCCTCCACCACCCGCCAGATGCCGGCGGTGTCCTGATAGGTCTCGATCTGCTCAAAGCCGTTTTTGCCCAGGATCAGCTCCACCTCTGGGGCCTGGGTCTCCCCCACCTCAAAGAGCATGCTGCCCCCCAGGCGCAGCGCTGTCCGCCACTGTTCGGCGATGGCCCGGTAAAAGTCCAGGCCGTCCGCCCCGCCGTCCAGGGCCATATGGGGCTCGTAATCCCGCACGGACACATCCAGCTGCGGGATCTCGCCGGTGGGGATATAGGGCGGGTTGGAGACAATCACATCGAAGTCCCACAGGGAAGGGCTGGGCTTCTCCATGGCGTTGGCCTGCACGCAGGTCACCCGGGCGTTGAGCTCATTACGTCGCACGTTCTGCTTGCAGACCTTCAGGGCCTCCTCGCTCATGTCGGCCAGCACCACCCGGCAGGCGGGCACATTGGCCGCCACCGCCAAGCCCACGCAGCCGCTGCCGGCGCACAGGTCCAGCACCCGCGCCCCCTCCCCGGCCGCCCGGGCCAGGAGGATGGCCCGCTCGGCCAAAAGCTCCGTATCCATCCGGGGGATGAGCACGTCCCGGGAAATATCCAGGGTCATGCCGTAGAACTCCCACTCCCCGATGATATAGGCCACGGGCTCCCCCGCCAGCCGGCGGGCGATCAGCTCAGCCAGCCGCTCCTCCACCTGGTCGGAGGCATACAGCCCCATGTCCCGATAAAAGCCCTCTCGGTCCTTGCCAGCCGCACAGCATACCAGCTCCCTGGCCTCCAGCTGGGCCGCCTCCACCCCGGCTGCTCTGAGCTGACGGCGGGCATCCAGGTACAGGTTGTTATAGGTGGTCGCCATAAAACCACTTCCTATGCTTCTTCTTTCTCTCTCAGTTACAGCGAAAGGACTCGCAGCGTTTCCGCCGCATGGCGGTGGAAAGAAATGCAAAGAATGTGCGAAGCAGGACATGTGCCTGCGGAGCACCTCTTAACTTCTGGCCGCTGCGGCCACAACCTCTCCGGCCGTGCCGGAGAGAGGGGGGTATCGGGTCCAATGGGGACAACCTCTCCCCTGAACAGGCTGAAGGTCCTTATCACGCTGCGGCACGCTCGCGGCCGGGTCGATAAGCCCTCCGACTCCGGGCACAAACAGGTGGCGCTTTGCGCCCCCTTCGGTTTGCGCCCATCCGCTCCGGTCTTATCTCCCCTGCTCACGGCCTCCGCGCTTCTATTTTACCACTCGTCCTTCCCCTTCTCCTCCGGCAGGACCAGGGTGAAGGCCCGGATGCCCACCTCGATCATGGAGTCGTCCGGCTCAAAGGTAGTCCAGTTCTGAAGCCACAGCCCCGGGGCGGTCATAATGCGGGTAAAGGGATTGTCGTACTTCCCCACCAGGCGGTTGAGCTCATAGGTGATGCTCACGATCACGGGCAGCAAAAGCAGATGCAGCCCCATGCGCGCAAAGGTGTTGGTCACCTCCACAAAGGAGAACAGCACACTGGAGAGCAGGATGGACACCACAATCACCACAAACAGAAAGCTGGTGCCGCAGCGGGGGTGGTGCTTGGGCTGGACACGCACGTTCTCCACCGTCAGGGGCAGGCCATGCTCATAGCAGAAGATGGTCTTATGCTCGGCCCCGTGGTAGGAAAACACCCGGCGGATGTCCTTCATCCGGGAGCAAAGCATCAGATAGGCCAGGAAGATCACGATGCGCACCGCGCCCTCCAGCAGGTTGCGCACCCACATGGGCATGCCCGGGAAAAACCAGGCCACGCCCCCCGCCAGGGCCGTGGGCAGCAGGAAAAAGAGCAGCACGGAAAACAGAATGCCCAGAATTACCGCAAAGGTGACCAGCGCGGAGGCAGCCTTCTCACTACCCAGATGCTTATCCAGCCACACCTCGAATTTGGTGGGCTCCTCCGGCTCGTCCTCCTCCGAGAAGAAGGAAGCGGAGTACATCAGGGCTTTGACCCCATTGGCCAGCGAAGAGCAGAAATTGAACACGCCCCGAAGGAAGGGCAGCCCCAGAGCCGGGTGCTTGTCCTTGATCAGCACCCGCTCCTCCACCTGCTCCTCCAGTGTTCCGTCCGGCTTGCGCACCACGACCGCCTTTTTCTCCGGTCCGAGCATCATGATGCCCTCGATGAGCGCCTGCCCGCCGATCATGGTCTTGTAGGGCGTGGCGCAGGATTGATTTTTTTCATTTGGCATGGAGGTTTGGTTCTCCTTAACTATAAATATCTTTACGTATTGTACCAAACCCGCACCCCGATTGCAAGGGGTGCGGGCAAAGTTTTAGAACTTATGTTCTATTTTCAGGCAACGGCAGATGAATGGTGACCACACAGCCGCCCCCCTCCGCGTTGCCGATCTCCAGCGTGCCCTCATGGCGGGTGATGATCTCGTCGCACACGGCCAGGCCGATGCCCGAGCCACGGGCCTTGGAGGAGCCCTTGTAGAATTTATACTTTACATGGGGCAGCTCCTCCTCAGGAATGCCCGGGCCATAGTCCCGGATGGTAATCACCACCTGGTTTCCTTCCTGGAAAATAGCTGTGTCGATCCGCTTACCGCTGCCGCCGTGCTTGGCCGCATTGTCCAGGAGGTTGCAGAACACCTGACGTAGCCGCTCCGGATCCCCGCTGATGAGGGGGAACTCCTCCTCACAGTCGGTATGAATGAGCTCAATGCCCTCCCGGCGGAAGAACTCCCGGTAGGTATACACCGCATCCTCCAGCTCGGCTTTGATGTCCATGGGCTCCACGGACAGGGTAAATCGGCCATCCGAGATGCGTGAAAACTCCAGCAGCTCCTCCACCATATTGGTCAGCCGCCGCGCCTCGGAGACAATGATGCCCATGCCCTTCTTCACGTCTGAGGCATCCCGCACCTCGCCGTTCATAATGGTCTCCGCCCAGCCGTTGATGGCGGTGAGTGGCGTGCGCAGCTCATGGGAGACCGATGAGATGAACTCCGACTGAAGCTTCTCCGTCTGCTTGATCTTCAGGGACATATCGTTGATCGCGTCGGTCAGATCTCCGATTTCATCGTCGTACTGCTTGTCAATCTGCACGCCGTAGGAGCCCTCCGCGATTCGCTTGGCGGTCTCGGTAATGCCGGCCACCGGCTCCACAATGGAGCGGACAAAATAGAGGTTGGAAAAGTACACCATGGCCAGGATCCCAACGCCGATGCCCAGCGCCGCCCCTACGATCAGGATGATCTGCCGGTCCACCAGGCGCAGGGAGGTGACATACCGCATGGCGCCCACCACCTCGCCCTTGATAATCACTGGGCTGGAGACCGCCATAATGTGCTCGCCCGTGCCGGGGTCGGAGCCGGTCCAGCTTCTGGTCCGGCCCTGGGCCAGCGCCTCGCTGATGTCCGGCGTGCCAGGGGAGCGGAAGGCGGTCAGGTCGGAGCTGGAATAGCGGATCAGGCCGCTGGCATCAATGAACTCCACCTCCAGCTTTTCCCGGTCTGCGGTGGTGTTGACAAAGGACTGGGCAAAGGTGTAATAGGAGTTTTGAAAGTAGCGGAACTGGCTGGCTGCGCCGTCGGCCGTGGCCTCCAGCGTGTAGAGCATATTGGTGTAGTAATAGCTGCCCATGGCCACCGTAAATGCCGTTACCGCCAGCAGAACAATAAACAGCACCACGCTGATGGAGTTGAAGATCCACCTGCGTCGGATGCCCGTGATTTTTTTCATCTTCATTTTCATTCCATTGGTTCACCACCTGGGTTTTTGGGGGTCCTTCTACCCGCCCGGACAACCCCTAAAAGCCCCACTTATAGCCATAGCCCCATACCGTGGTAATAAAGCTGGGATTGGTGGGGTCATCCTCAATTTTAATGCGCAGCCGGCGGATGTTTACGTCCACAATCTTCAGTTCGCCAAAATAGTCCCGGCCCCAGACCGCGTCGAGAATTTCCTCTCGGGAGAGGGCCTTTCCAGGGTTGTCCATAAACAGCTTGATGATGTTGTACTCCACCTGGGTCAGCTTCACCCGCTGCCCATTTTTCTCCAGGGTGCGGTTGCGGGTGTTGAGCAGGAAAGGCGGCTGGCTGATCTCGCCGGTGTCAATGACCTCGCCCCCGCCGGTGCGGCGGTATAGGGCGTCGATGCGGGCGGTGAGCTCCGCCGGCGAGAAGGGCTTTGTCACATAGTCGTCCGCGCCGGTCATCAAACCGGTGACCTTGTCCATCTCCTGGGTGCGAGCAGTTAACATAATAATACCAATGTTGTTGTCCCCCGCCCGGATGCGGCGGCAGACCTCAAATCCATCCATATCCGGAAGCATAATGTCCAGCAGCGCCACCTTGATGTCCGGGTTGCGCTTGAGCTGCTGCAGGGCCTCTTCTCCGCTGGCGGCCTCAATGGCCTCATAGCCCGCCCGCTTCAGGTTGATCACCACAAAGCTGCGAATATTGGCTTCATCCTCCAGCACCAGCACCTTTTTCATGGCGTTTTTTCCTCCTATCAAATCCAGTTTGACCGCTTGGTCAGCTGCCGGAAATCAGGGAAAATGCGGCCTGCACGGACTCCTCAGTCAGCCCGCTGTCCCAGCTGCAATCCAACAGTCTGCCCGCGTAGATGACGTTATTGTCTTCTCCCTGCGGGGGATATAGACGGAACCGCCCGGCCATATCCGCCCGTCGCTCCCGATTTTCACCCGTCAGCCGATAAATCACCAGGAAAGGCTCCGGCTCCATGCCGCTCCCCTCCTCCCAGTAGGAGAAGATCACTGCCCGCTCGCTGCCTCCCGCCTGATCGCTGCGGGACAGGCACACCTTCCCCTCCCACTGGTCGGGCAGGATAAAGTACCATCCGTCCCGCTCGTTGTGATAGGTGGTAAAAACCGTCGTGGGCGTTCCGTTGATGTCAAACTGCCGCCAGCGCAGGGCCCAGAAATTGACCGCCGTGGTGGTCTGCTTCGGGTCGGGCAGCGCGTAGGGCTCCGGTAGCTCCATGATGCCGTCGCCGTTGATGTCTGTTCCGGATACCTGATTATACCAGCGCACCGTGCTGCTGCTCTCACCGGTCTCCGGGTCCAGGGTAATGTTCTGAATCCGCCCGTCCCTCCAGGCCATAATGTCGGTGATGCGCCCGTTCTCGCTGTAATAGGACGGCACAAAGACCGCCGGCACATGGTCCTTCAGGTAGCCGGTCTGCATCCCGTTTTCCACCGGAGAGGTGGTATTCTGGGAGAGCATGGCTGAGGACTCCAGCTCCAGTACGCTGTGGAAATTATAGAGGTCCACCCGGCTGCTCCCGCCAGTTTCGCCGGCCATCAGGACAATCAGCTCCTTCTGGTTGTCCATATCCAGGTCAAACACCCGGAAATCCGTGTAGTCGTCCGTACGGACCAGCTCCAGCACCTGGTCGTGGGCGATGGAATAGGCCGCCAGCGAATAGACCTTTTCGCTCATCTGCCAGCTGACCACAATTTCCTTGGCCGGCGTATCGCCCAGGTTCTCATAGGCCACACAGTTGATGGCCGAGCCGGCCCCCTCAATGACGGCGGCCACCTCATACTCCTCGCCCAGCTGGCGGTAGATGTAAATTTTCAGCGGCCGCTCGTCCGAGGTGACCCGGAAAAAGGCGATGGCCTCCTTCACCCCGTCTCCGTCCAGGTCCTGCAGCTGCACAGGCTGGCTCAGCTCTCCGGTAAGCGGCGCGGCGGACTCGGCGGAGTTCTGGGCCAACACCTCTTCAATTTTCTTTTGAAGCTTCTGGTAGTCCTCCGGCAGTTTGGGCAACACGTACAGTTCGCTCACCGAGCCGGAGATGCAGCCGGAAAGCAGCACGGCCAACAGCAGGGCCAGCGCTGTGATCCGGCAGGATTTTCCAATATATCGTTTCATTTTTCCTGGCCTCCAGGCAACCCATTATCTTTTGTATCATATCATACTTTGCTCCGAAATGGTACGGCTATTTTGATTTTTCGACCCTGCACGCCGCGAAAACTCTTGCCAAGCCTTTGCTTGTCGTGTATAATATCTTTTAGTATATGCCGGTGTGATGGAATTGGTAGACGTGACGGACTCAAAATCCGTTGGTGGCGACATCGTGTGGGTTCGAGTCCCACCACCGGCACCATAATGAATGAAGTCCGTTTTTCGAACATTTTTATCGAAAAACGGACTTCTCATTTTGAGCAGCGCGCTTCAAAAATCTCTAAATGGAAAAGTATTGTTTCTACTCCACGCGATCTTTAAAACACTATTTTCGATCAGCAGCATTTCACTAGAGCAGAACACATCTTACATTTAGACATTCGCTCCCTTTTATGATATGCTAAAATAGTAGAAACGTAAATCGGAAGTCGGAAGGAACGCTGATATGAAATTAAAGACCGCAAAAGCTGTAATGTGGGTGTTATTTGCCATCTTTTGTGTGTTAATCTTACTTATGGTTTTGACAAAGTCTGCACCCTTCGGTTATGCGGCAATTGTCACTATTATTGTCTATGGAATCATAAATGTTGCGTTCTGGCGCTGTCCTAACTGCGGAAAGTGTATTGGCGGGATTTGGCTCGGAAAATATAACCATTGCCGCTATTGCGGAGAAGAAATTAAACCGTAAATTATGGTTTATCAAATCAGTTCTAGCGGCATCTATAGTGTTGCGATGTACCACGTCGGAGCAAGCTTTGTATCGCTTGCTCCGACGTGGTACAAAAGTCAGAGCGCGCTCATTCTGCTGTTCCCCGCTGTGCGGCTGTTGGCGGCACTGCTGCCGGGCTTCGGGCCGGAATGCGCGGGAGGCTCAAAGGACAGGAGGTGTGCGTTATGGCAAATATCATCCGGGTAACGGATCTGGAGTGGCCGGAGCTGGCTGTATTCACACGCCTGACCCAGGCGCAGCTGCGCAGCCGGAGGGCGCCGGAGAAGGGGCTCTTCATCGCGGAGAGCGCCAAAGTAATCGACCACGCTCTGGACGCCGGCTATGTGCCGGTCTCGTTTTTGATGGAGCGCAGGCACATTGAGGGACAGGGGCGGGCCATCCTGGCCCGCTGCGGCGAGACTCCGGTCTACACGGCCGACAGCGGCCTGCTGGAAGAGCTGACCGGCTACCGGCTGACCCGCGGAATCCTGTGTGCCATGCACCGCCCCCGTCTGCTCCAGGCGGAGGAGCTGTGCGCAAAAGCCCGGCGCGTGGCCGTCCTGGAGGGAATCGCCGACCCCACCAATGTGGGCGCGATCTTCCGCTCGGCCGCGGCGCTGGGGATGGACGCGATCCTGGTCACCCCCACCTGCTGCGACCCGCTGCACCGCCGCTCCGTGCGGGTCAGTATGGGTACGGTATTCCAGATTCCCTGGACCTATATCGGCAGCAAGGTGGCGGACTGGCCCGGCCACGGGCTGGAGCGGCTGCACGCCCTCGGCTTTCGGACCGCCGCCATGGCGCTGAGCGGGCACACGGTCCCCATTGACGACCCACGTCTGGCCTCGGAGGCAAAGCTGGCCATTGTGCTGGGGACAGAGGGGGACGGACTGGCTCCCCAAACGGTGGCCGCATGTGATTATACCGTCTGCATCCCCATGTCCCACGGGGTCGATTCCCTGAATGTGGCCGCGGCCAGCGCGGTGGCCTTCTGGCAGCTCAGCGCCGGAGAAAGCGCCCCCGGCTCAGAAGGGGGTAATCACACGGCCCTTCCTGCCCTGCGGCGGGAAGGGCCGTGATCGGAGGCTTCACGCTCATTTGAGGATTCGCTTCAAACCGGCGATATCCAGCAGATTGACCGTTTCCAATTTTCCTTGATAGAATACCGCCCAGTTGTTGAAGACGCAGGGCAGCGTCTTTGCTTTCTGCAGCGTATCCACCAGGTGCAACGACGCGGGGATTCCGTTCTCCCGGCAATATTCTTTGAGCCGTTCCACGGCCTGATAGACAAAGGGGCACTGAAAGTCATAGTAAATGGTCAGCTCCTTTGTCTCGATTTCCTGCTGCTTCGCATTTTGGGCAAAACCCGGAGCGCTCCCATCAAAGGAAAGAGCCAGAAGATCATAGCCGTTCTGCGTGGTATCTACCACCTCAAAGCCGTAACTCTTTGCAAAGGCCTGGTTGGACAACCAGGCCTTTTGCCTGGCCGCCCCCAGCATACACACGCCGGATTTTCCCTTCTCCCGGGCGTCTGTCAGGCAATACTCCATCAACTCTTTTCCATAGCCCTTTCCCTGGTGCTCCCCGTTTACCCACAGACAGTACAGATAGAGGTAGCGCGCTCTCCGGTAACCGGCACCCACGCCGTCTCCAGGGGGGCGTATTCCACAAAGGCCGTGGCCCTGGCATTGAGTTTTGGAAAGACAGGCCCTTCCTTCAGCCGCTGGGAGAGCCATTGCCGTTTGGCCTCCACGCCGGGGTGGGGCTTTTTGCTGCGGATGATGCAGCACAAATGTTCATCCACCAGATTTTCCGGTGTTACGGTAATAAAATCAGAGCACAGAGCCGTCACCCCCCTTGTTTAAAATTCGTCAATTGGGCTGATTTCATGACCTGCTGTCTGCCCGGCTCCTCACCTGTTTTCACTATGCTGTGGGCTCCCGTCCCTTCCCCGCCGTCCAAATCGACTTCCGGTCTGGCTCCCAGCCCTCCGCCCTGCACTCGATAAGCAATTCCTCCAGCGCGGAAAAACCAGCCACGGCGAGGACGGCGATCAGTGCCCAACGGGATTCAAACAGCAGCAGAGCAAAGGGGTACAGGGCCAGCAGAGCGCCGGTCATCTTGTTGCCCCAGGTATGCAGAAATCCAAAGCGCCCAAAGCGCAGCCAGGCGGTCAGCGCGGCGGCGAAACGCGCCGCCGCAATGGCGCAGATCCACGCAGTGATCCAGGGACCCGGCGCAGCCAGTGGCCAAAGCCGCCGCACCAGCACTGCCGTCACCGCCATATCCGCCGCCGAATCCAAGCGCGCGCCGAACTCGGAACACGTGTTCAGCCGACGGGCCGTCAGGCCGTCCAGCATATCGGTCAGGCAGCAGAGCAGATACAGTATCAAAAACGGTACAGATCCTTTTGCCTCCAACATCCCAAACGCCAACGGAAACCGCGCCGCCGTGAGCAGGTTTGGCAGCCGCTTTCTCATAAGAGCCGCCTCAGCGCCGCGGCGATGTCCTTTAAAATCAGCCGCTGCACGTCCGCAGCTGGAATGCAGATGGCCTGGTTTCCCACCAGAGCGGCTTTGCCTTGGAGAAGCGCGGCAAGGCCCCCAAGGTAGGGCACCCAGCGCTCACTCCCCCGGCTTTTTGCCGCAATCCGTGATGTATCGGCCTCCTCGGCGCGCTTGTCAGTTAAGCGGGCCGCCCTCTGCGAAAGCTCCATTCCCGTCCGCCCCCTTCGGCTCACCCACACAGTTCTTCACCCAATCCAGCGACACATCCATCCGCTTTGCCACCTGTTCCCGGGTCATGCCGCCATCCAGGAAGCGGCGCACCACGGCCTCCATTGCCTCTCCCACCTCAATGATGTGGTGGTCCGGATCATAGAAGCGCACTACCCGCTGGCCCCAGCGGTGTTCCTTCACCGGGTGGACATACTCCAGCTCCAGCCCCGCCAGCGTATTTGCAAAGGCATCAAAGTTCTCCTCCTCAAAATAGAGCTCCCCCGCATTTCCGCCTATGGAAACGGGCCTTCCTTCGATAAATTCCCGCCATGTCTCCAGCGTCTGTAAGCACACGCCGCCGGTCAGCGTCACATTGGCCCCGAAATCCACGACCACATCCAGCCCCAGGACCCGTTTGTAAAAATCAATGGAGGCAGCCAGATCCCTCACCGCCAGCAGAGGACTTTCAAAATGCATCATACACTTCCTTTCTTCCGCGCTCGGCCCACCCTTCCCGGGCCTTCCGCCGTGCGCCGACTCTCTTTTTATTTCATCCGTGCAAAATCATGGGCCTCCTGCAGCCAGCCCATCAGTTCTCCATCCAACTGCCCCGCCTGCGACACGATGACATGGTGCGTCCAGCGCCTGGGGCAGGGCTCCGCAGCGCCTCATACAGCGGCAAAGCGCGGGGCTGAGCGGCGAAAAACAGGTATTCATCCGGTGTCATCCAAATCCCTTCTCCTCTACGGCCAGTATACCACGCAAATCCCTGTCCCGCTACTGTTGAATCTGAGACAAAGGTTGCATTTCAGACCGGGCGGATCATCGGACATGTGATGTATATGCGCTCGGAAATCCGTGCCGACGACGGACGGGTAATCCCCATCAGGACCTTCGGCCCCATCAGCATTGCGCCGGACTGCATGCGGCAGGGCTATGGGACCGCCCTGCTCCGCCGCTCCATGGAGGCGGCCCGTACGCTGGAAGCGGGCGCGCTCGCCATTACCGGCAGCATCGGCTTTTACGGAAAATCCGGCTTTACGGTGGCCAGCACAAAGGGCATCCACTACTTTGCTGAGTCCTGAGAGGTCGAGGTGCCCTACTTTCTGCTCCAGGAGCTGGAGCCCGGCTTCCTGGGCCAGCACCGCCAGAACCACATCCTCCGCCCGGTAGTAGTCGGACACATACCAGAAAAAACTGTTGCGCAGCAGCAGCGCTGCCAGCAGAATGCCGGCGGCGATCCACAGCTTTTTATGGCGTGGCCTGCGCTTCGTTTCCATGGAGCTTCCCCCTATTTCAAAGATAGGGCCATCCTCGCCTCGCGATCATTTCAGCTTGGCGCCGTCCTGGAAGGCGTTTCCCACTTTCTCTCCCAGTTTGTGGTAGGCGCTGTGGATGGGGTCGAAGGTGATGGGCTGCAGTTTATCCGGGTCTATGGCTCCACCGGCGTCCAGTATGGACTCGTCAGCACTGACGTTGACGATCTCGCCCACCAGACGGCAGCTCTCCGGGTCATAGCTGACTAGGCGGCACTCCACCGCCATGGGCAACTCGTCGATGAGAGGCGCATCTACAAATTCTGATCTGGTGGTGTGCCAGCCCGCCCTTGCCACCTTGTCGGCCACCCTATTACCGGACACAATGCCCACATAGTCGCAGGACACCACATGCTCCGCAGTGGCCATGCTGACGGTAAATGCCTTGCGGGCAAGAATGTTGGCGGTGGTCTTGTGGCCGGCGCTGATGCACATGGACAGCTGCTTATCGTCGCTGATCCCGCCCCAGGCCGCATTCATGGCGTCAGGCGTGCCATCCTCTCCATAGGTGGCGAGGATAAAGACCGGCTGCGGATAGGTCCAGGGCTTTGCTCCAAAATTCTTGCGCATAAAACATACCTCCTGCTGTGTTTTGATTTGGCTGGTCTCGGATGCGAAGATCAGCCGCAATCAATCGCTGCTTTGATGACCCCATCCCTCTTTTTTCAAATAGCTCATAGACTTCGGCGATATCCTTCAGGGGATAGGTGTGGGTGATCAGGGGGACGGTGTCCAGCTTGCCTCCGGCGATGAGCCGGAGGATTTCCCTGCAGCTGCAGCCGTCTACGCCGCCGGTCTTGAAGGTCAGATTTTTGCCGTACATATCCGGCAGGGGTAGAGTCTGTGCCTCATTGTAGAGGTCTACCATGGTAACGATGGCGTTGGGCCGGGCACAGTCCCAGGCCTAGGTCCTCGCCGTCCTTCAAGAAAATGTGTTTCATGTTCGGTCCTCATCGTTTGTTGCTTCCATTTGGCTTATGGTGTTCCATTATATCACAAGTTCCGGCTTTGGAACATGGCAATCGGTTGCCGGTCACGGGGCGCCATGCTATGATAGCGGTTACTGATTGCGGCCAACTGAACCGGATTTGACGAGCAGAATGGAAAACAGCATGAGAGAAGTAGATCCCAAGAGCACCTCCCGGGCGCTGGCCTTTGAACTCTGGAGGAAGGCCCCCATGCCCATGGTGACCCTGATGAAGACGCTGGATGTTTCGCCGCTGGTGCGGCTGAGCCGGAAACGGGGTTACAAATTCCATATGCTCCTGTGCTGGTGCATCGGAAAGGCGGCCGCCCGGACGGAGGACTTCTACCTGCTTCCCGTGGGGGACAAGCTGATGCAGTACGACAAGCTGGCGGTCAACACGGTGGTGACTACCGGAGACGGCGGCATCGCCACCTGTGACATTCCCGTTTCCTCTGAGCTGGAGCAGTTCAATCGGGACTACATGAAGCTCACCGGGCAGGTCCACGAGATCGGGGAGAGCCTTGAGCTGGCGAGGACTATATGGTAATCGGCACCTCCGCCCTGGCGGGATATGAGATCGACGGCGCGGTGAACATTAATGCCGGATGCTACAACAATCCCTTCCTCATCTGGGGCAAATACCGGAAAAAGTGGCTGCGCACCACCCTGCCGGTGTCCTTTCCAGTTCCACCACACCCCGTTGGGCGGGATCCCGGCCGCGGAATTTTTAGAGCGGCTGCAGCAGGAGATCCAACAAATTTAAAATTTCCCCTTGACTCTGACGCTCCGTCAACTGATACAGTATCCTCAGGGAGGGATTTTTATGGAATATTCCATTCAAGAGCTGTCGCGCCTGTCCGGAGTGACCACCCGCACCCTGCGCTGGTACGACCAGATCGGACTGCTGAAGCCCAGCCGGGTGGCGGAGAGCGGCTACCGCTATTACGGCAGGGCAGAGGTAGACCGGCTGCAGGACATTCTCTATTACCGGGCCCTCGGGGTGGAGCTGGCCCGAATCAAGGAATGTCTGGACGATCCCTCCTTTGACCGTCTGGCCGCCCTGAAAAGCCACCTGGCCGCTTTGGAGGCGGAGCGGGAACGGCTGGAGACGCTAATCCGATCGGTGAAAGACACCATCCGAGCGGAAGAAAGGAAGGAATTCATGAGCGACGAGCAGAAATTTGAGGCGTTCAAGCAGCGTACTGTGGCCCATAACGAGGAAGTTTACGGAGCGGAGATCCGCGCCAAGTACGGCGACAAAGAGGTAGACGAGGCCAACGCCGCGGTGATGAATCTAACCCAGGAGCAGTACCGGGAGTGGACCGGCCTGGGCCAGGAGATCCAGGAGCGGCTGGAGGCGGCCATCCGGTCGGGCCTGTCCCCGGAGAGCGAGGAGGGAAAGGAAATCTGCGCCCTCCACCGCCGGTGGCTCACCATCACCGGGAACCGGTATGATCCGCCCAAGCACCGGGGGATCGCGGAGCTGTATGTGATGGATGAGCGGTTTACCGCCTACTATGATAAGCACATTCCCGGCTGTGCCCGTTTCCTGCGGGACGCAGTCATCTACTGGGTAAAATAAGAAACAGGACAGGCCCCCGGTTTTCCGCCGGGGGCCTGCCTTGTGTGCCAATCTCCTAATGATGGATTTTAGCCTAAGCGGAGAAACTCCCATTCCCGGCTCCTGGACCTCTCAAATACTCCTCTTTATGTTCTGCTTGGCTTCCTTTTGATGGCCAACAGCCTGATGAAATCCTCAAACAACGAGGTGTCCGTTGGCTCAAACATCAGCCATTTCCCATCATGGTAAGTTGGCGTTTCGTCATAAATTCTTTGAACTTCCTCTGAGTAATGTTCCCTATCATTTTCAAATTTCAATCGCTCATCCTTACCTAAGATGACCATAAATCCGACGCAGTTTTCTCTCGCATAGAGTGCGCATAAGGTTTTGCCGCCGCGGCGGTATTTATACTCATAGGCCCATGCTTTCCCGCCGCTGCCCCACAGACGCTCCATATCATATCTTTCGTCAATCAAGGCACATAACTGGGTCCAGATCTCATATAAGGGTTTACCCACTAAAATCGTCATTTGCTCCGCGTTGGGTACCATATCAAACATGACAGCCGCCTCCTCTATCCATCAGAATGATATTGTTATTCTGCCGTATAGGCATGAGTTTCTCTATCAAATTCCTCTTATAGCGAGGCGGCTGTCGATCAAGCTTTTCGCGCTTCTTTATCCCGCAGAAGCATTTTTCCAGGGGGTATGCGCCTTACTTCTTTTCCACCGGGATCCAGGCCTCGCAGTAGTAGTCCTGATCCTGGGTGCCGTCCTCAAACTTGCTGGGGTCGCTGTACATCTCCACATTGATGCCTGCGGCGATCTTGTAGTCGGGGTTCGTGGGCAGCCACTGGGAGAATATCTGCTGGTTCAGACCCTGGATAGCCTGGGGCATCCGGCCGGTACAGGAAAATACCGCCCAGGTGTGGGCCGGGATGGTGCGGGTAGTGAAGCCGTCAGGGATCTCCTTGGCGGGATCGTAGTTGTCGGCGATGAGATATTCAAACTCATTGCCACCCATGCTCTCGTCCAGGTTGATGCCGTACATGCCGCACACCACCTTGCCGCCGCCCGTGCCGAAGTGCTCCGCCCAGAACTGGGGAACCTGGGCCACGGCCTCCTCATACTTGAAAGTCTTTGCCCGGCAGAGCACCGTAAACGCCTCTTTTTTCATAATCTTGCAATCCATGTTTTGACCACCTTCCAATGTCACTTTGATCCGAAGCGGAGCAAAGGAACGGACCGCGCCTCCGCTTTTTCGCAGTGCGGCAGGTGTGAGGCCATGGAATCGGGCAAAAGCCTTGGTGAAGCTGTCCGGCGAGTCGTAGCCGAACTCCAGCGCGATGTCGATGATCTTCCGGTCCGTCGTGAGGACCTCCAGCCCGGCGGCGGAGAGCCGGCGCTGGCGGATGTAGTCGCCCACCGTCATACCGCACAGCATGGCGAAACCCTTCTGAAAGTAAAAGGGGGACAGGGCTGCCTGCTGTGCGATCTCCCGGATGGTCAGCTCCTCCCGGAGATGTTCCTCGATATACTGGATCGCCTGATGAATGCTTGTTACCCAATCCATTGGTCACACCGTCCTTCTGTCCTCCAGCATACCGGAAACGGGCGGTCCCTGCCCGATTTTCCGTGCTCATGTTTGTCCGGTGATGTTTATGCAGCGTGGTCCTTGGGGCCGCCCTTCTGAAAACGTTTATACTTTTTTCCGCGTCATAAAAATGCCGATGAGTGCCGCGATCAGGACAATGGGGGCCAGCCTGACAAACAGCCATTCAAATGCGTGAAACGCCACTCCCATGACGGCGGTTTCCGGAGCACTGTAATCCCATCCCAGGTAAGGGCTGTTTACTGTGACCAAGACCGCAGAAATGATCACAACGCCCGCGCATAACGCGATGAGCAGCCAATGAAGGATCGCTTTTCGCGTTGCCTTTCTCCGTGCAAACTGTAAGTTGATGATCTCCAGTTTTTCGGAGAGCGCTTTGACGGCATCCGCCTCCGACTCAATCACAGGCTCTCCAAGTAATGTGCTCACGGGTGTCTCAAGCGCTTCCGACAGGGCAATCAACAGATCAGAATCCGGAACGGACAATCCCTGTTCCCATTTGGAGATGGTCTGCCGCACCACATTCAGCTTGATGGCAAGCTCCTGCTGGGAAAGCCCCTTTGATTTTCTGAGTGCTTTGATATTTTCGTTTAACATGTGGGCTCACTCCTTTCGCTCACATTGTAGGGAAAATTGCCCGTTGCCGCAAGCAACGCAGATTAACACGGCTTATTTCAGCAATTCCTTCCGCAAATCGTCCAGATACAGCTTCTGCTGCCGCTTCAGATATCCGGGGACAAAGGGGCGCATCCACCAATGCTTGCCTGTGACAGTCTCGGTGCAAGTCAGCCGGGTGCCGCCCTCCACCACCTCGAAGATGCCCTCCCAGGAGCCGGACATATTGCCGTTCTCCATGGTAAAGGCCCAGAAGCGGGGTGGCTCACAGGCCGTGACCGTAAAGTTGGTGGCGTAGCTGCTTGGGGTGTGCTCCACAAAGTGGGCCTCGTCCAAAACTTCCACCCGCGCAAGATCACTGCGCCAGGCGGTATGGGTAAGGTCGGTCACCGTATGCCACAGCCGCTCCACCGGGCAGGGAAAATGGACTGTCACCTTGGAAGTTGCCATAGGATTACCCCTTTTTCGGTTTCTTGTTGAGCTTCAGGCTGATACCCCGGCGGTCCGCCGCCTCCTGAAGCAGCCCCACGACGGCCAGGGCCCGCTCCTTGATGGGCTGCTCTTCCAGCTCCGGCCGGCTGCCCAGAACAGCCATCACAGAGCGCAAATCCTCCAGGGGCAGGAGATAGACCGCCGTGTTAAAAAGCGTTTTGCGGCGGCCGTCGTTGTAGCCCTCCAGAAACGCGTCCAGGATGGCGTGCTTTTCCTCCAGTTGGGCAAGATAGGCTTCCAGTCCCAGCGCCCGGGCCTGGGCAATATCCTGCTGCCGGTTCCGGTGAGGGACAAAAGAATCTCCGTCGTCAAATCCCTCGTAGCGGGGACAGGGGTACTCCGGACACTCCCAGCAAAACTGGACGCAGCCGTGCTCCAGGGAACACTTAGCGATCGTGCAGCTCTGGTTACCTGCCCCGCCGCCGCAGCCGGGGCAGCAGCCGCCCAGATGCATAGAGCACAGGGCACAGTTAAGACCACACAGGGAAAAACGGGTTTCCGTACGGGTAAAGCCTTTCATGCCATTTCCTCCCTTAGAGCCACAACGCCTGCTCTTCCCGGAACACCGGGGGTTCCCCTTGGGCGTAGGGGTCGTAGCGGTTTTCGTTGCAGCCGAATTCCTGCAAAAAGCAGATCTGCCCCGCCTCATTCCAGCGGATGAGGGAGAGACCGTCAAAGCTCTGGACGGTGCCGTCCGTCATAGCGCACCGGAAGGACCACTCCACCACGGTCTGGTCCTCTTTGTGAAAATACTGCCGGATGTCCCAGCGCTGTACGGTTCCCCGGGTGTTCCACTCGTCAAACCACAGCTTGATCTTCCCGCTGCCATGATACTCCGGCCCCCAGCTCTCGATGTAGACGGCATCAGGCGCAAAAAGGGCCCCAATGCCTGTGTCCTGCCTGTCCAGCCACATGGAAAACCACTGCCGGATTTTGTTTTCCCGCTGTTTCTCCATTGTATGTTCCATATCTACATTCTCCCGTTGCGCCGCTTGGGTGATGTCCAGCAGCATCAAATATTCTGTGCCCTTTTCCTCCAGGATCTGAAATCCCGCCCGCTCATAAAGGTGCAGCGCCGGGTTATCTTTCTGAACAGAGAGGGATGCCTGCAGATACCCATTCTCCTGTAGTAGAAGCAGAAGACTGTTCAGCAGCTGTGTCCCGACGCCCAGCCCACGGTATTCCGGCAACAGTGAGATGGCCAGGGATGGCGTATTGCTGGCGATGTGGCCATAGTCCTCCATGATGCGGCTCCACGCTGCACCTATGACGGTGCCCTCCACCTCGGCAACAAGGCAATAATCGCCGGGCTGTGAGCCGAAGCCGGCAATATAGACCTGCAGCTCCGGCAGATCGACCACAGACCGGGGCGGCGGCTGGGCTCCCTCCAGGAAATAGATGGCCTGATATAGAAATTCCCGCAGGAGGCCGTATTCATCCGGATGGATTTTTCGGATTGTTGTATGAATGTGTTTCATCACTCTGTCCTTCTGATCGGATGTCGAATCACCGTTTTCAGCTGCTCCGGCTTGCACCGCCGCACATCGCTTAAATAGATCTCATGGTGGAACCGGCTCTCCCCGAAGTCCTCCTCGTAGCCCTGGGCCTTGGCGTATTCCTCCATGGCGGCCACGGTGGCGGGTTCGTCGTCGTAGGGACCGATGTGCATACATTGGACGCACATCCCCTCTTCCCAGGGAAAGAACTCCACCTGGGAGAAGTCCTGCTGCTTCTTTTCTATGGCCTCCCGGATGGCCCAGTCAAAGACCTCTTTCGTCACAAACTCCGGCAGGCGGATGAGGGAGATCCACTGAAAATCCTTCTTATGGGCGTAGTCCACCCCGTGGATGTCCTCCTGCCACCAAAGGCCTTCCAGGGGCGGCACCACATAGTCAAAATACCCCTCCAGCTTGTGCTTGCCCAGTTTGCTCATTTTGATGGTGAAAGCAACGGCATAGAGCATCCCCAGGGCCTGCTTGTACGCGCCGTCTTCCTCGTTGGGATCGCCCTGTCCCCGTACCGCCAGAAAGTTCATGGCGGGCACCGTGACGATGCCCGGCGTCTTGGGCGGCAGATAGAATTCCTTGTACTCTTTCTTGTAGTCAAAGGCCATGGTTATTTCCTCCCCTTCTTTTGATGCCTGCTTTTCAGCGCCTCACAGGTTATTCGCACCAACTCTGTCATCCGCTCCCGGTCCTCCACATCTTCCACCAGAAAGGAGTCTTTAGCCCCCTCATAGGGCGGGGCCTTGGGCAGGTTCGGGAGCGCCGCCTCCCCTTGTGGAGTGATCTTCACAAAAAGCTGGTCGTCACAGATGACGGCAAAGAACACATCGTCGCAATAAAGGCCGTATTCGCCGAACATCTTTCGACTGCGGATAGCTCCGGCCTCCCGCAGCTGCTCGGCCACATAGTTCACAAAATCCGGATGAGACGCCATGTCAATTCTTCCCTCGGTAACGGTCGGCCAATGTTTCGGTCAAATCCCCAAGCTGTTCCCGCAACTCTTGCGGTTCCAGTAACTCTGCCTTGTCTCCAAAGGTCAGAACCCAGCTGAGTATGCTGTCCGCGTCTGGAAAGCCTCCGGTAAAGCGCAGCCGGCCATCCGGCTCCACGGTGAAGCGGTCCGCGCCGTACTCCTCCACCAGCCGCCAGCGGCAGGCCGGATCAAAGAGGATGGTGACCTGATATTTGACTGGAAAGATGCGCTCCGGCTCCAGGTCAGGCAGGGGTGCAGGCCGGGGCTCAAAAGGTTCACCAGAAGCGGGCTCTGTCATACGGTTCAACTTGAACAGGCGGAAATCCTCCCGGGTCTGGCACCAGCCCCACACATACCAGGTGGACCAGTGAAACACCAGGTAGTAGGGCTCGACGGTGCGCACCGATTCCTCCTTAGGAGAGAAGTAGGTAAAGCGGATGGTACGGTGCTGCTCAATGGCTCCTTGAATGAGCTCGATCTTCGGCGGCAGGCTGGTCTTGTACCAAGAGGAGAGGTCGATGAGCATGTGGGTGCCGCCCGGCACCAGCCCGCCCGTCCCGGCGGACAGCTTTTCCATCAGCTGGGCATAGCGCCGGGTGCCGCTGACGCTGTCCAGGCTTCGAAGTCCCGCCAGGATGGCCTGCATTTCCGGATCGGTGAGCACCGTGCGGTCAACCCGGTAGCCCTCCATGATGGAGATGCCGCCGCCCGCGCCCTGTGCGGTGGAGATGGGGATGCCCGCCTGGCAGAGGGACTCAACGTCCCGCTGGATGGTTCGGCGGGACACCTCGAAGTGCTCCGCCAGCTCCGGGGTGGTGACCCTCTCCCGCTGGAGCAGGATGGACAGGATGCCGATGAGCCGCTCCATCTTCATGAGCTGCACCGCCTTTCCTGATTTTTCTGTATTATACCACAGGAACACGACAACTATCTGTCATGTTTGCCTCTGAAAAGCAATCTTTTGCCCTGTAAAGCGGGGATTGTCTCACTGGAGAGGGCATGGTATCATGGAGATAAATCTGCCGGGAGGTACAGGTATGGAGCATTCATTTCTCAATCTGACAGAAGAAAATCTGGCACAGGAGCATTTATGTTGCATCATCCGCAGCAAGAAGCCCCACCCCGGTGTGGAGGCCAAGCGAGCCTGGCTCAGCCAGCGGCTGAAAGAAGGTCATGTGTTCCGCAAGCTGAACGCCAAGGGCGTGGTGTTCATCGAGTACGCCCCGCTGGAGACCGCCTGGGTGCCGGTAGAGGGAGAGAACTATCTTTACATCTACTGCCTGTGGGTCACCGGGGACTTCAAGGGCAAGGACTATGGCAGGCAGCTGATGGAGTACTGCCTGGCCGACGCCAAGGCAAAGGGCAAATCCGGCGTGTGTATGCTGGGTGCGGAAAAGCAGAAGGCCTGGCTCTCGGACCAGGCCTTTGGGTCGAAATATGGGTTTGAAACGGTGGATACCACTCCGGATGGCTATCGGCTGCTGGCCCTCTCCTTTGACGGGACGAAGCCACACTTTGCGGAGAACGCCAAGCGCCAGAAGATCGAAAGCCGGGAGTTGACTGTCTATTACAGCCCCCAGTGTCCCTACATCCATCAGAGCGTGGAGCTGGTGCGCAAGACTTGTCAGGAGATGGGGGCACCCTATACCCTCATTCCGGTGGACACTCTGGAAAAGGCCAAGGCTCTGCCCGGTGTGTTCAACAACTGGGCGGTATTTTATCAGGGGAAGTTCGTAACGGTGAATCTGCTGGATGCCGCCGCCTTGAAGCGGATGCTGAAAAAGTAAGGTGTGCCCATGAAAATTAGAAAAGTTGAGAAGGATAAAAAGCAGTACCTTGACTTGCTTCTGCTAGCGGACGAGCAGGAGGACATGATCGACCGCTATCTGGAGCGTGGGACCATGTATGTGCTGGAGGACAATGGACTCAAAACCGAATGTGTGGTGACTGACGAGGGGAACGGTATCCTGGAACTGAAAAACATTGCTGTAGAACCGGCATTCCAGAGCAAGGGCTATGGAAAAGCCCTGATTGATTTTCTCATCCAGACCTACAAGGGACATTATGCGGTGCTGCAGGTGGGCACCGGGGACAGTCCCTCCACCATCCCGTTTTATGAATCCTGCGGCTTTCGCAGGCACCATTTGGTCAAGAACTTTTTCACCGATCACTACGACCACCCCATCTACGAGTGCGGGGTCAAGCTGGTAGATATGGTGTATCTGCAAAGACAACTATGAAAAGCGGAGTGCCCGCCGGGCACTCCGCTTTCTGTCTAATAGGGTCTATCTTGACGTCCGCTGTGCAAAAAAGGCTTCGATGGCCTGTACCGTCTGTCTCTGCTGCTCCTCCGCAGAAATGGTGGCCGGAAGATCCCCCTTCTGCGGGCCATAGTTGCCGAACTGGGCGTGGTTGCCACCCTCGATTTCCACGATGTTCTCCGTGTAGTCAATGTAGTCCTCCACACTCTGGTTGAGGGAGCCGTAGATGGTCAGGGTATCTTCATCTGGATAGTCGCCGTAGATGTAGGCTCCCATCAGGATGAGTCCGTCTACCTGGTCAGAATGGTCTGAGGCAAACTTGGATGCCATAGCGCCGCCCATGGAGTGTCCGGCGATATACCAGTGCTGGATCTCAGGGACCTGAGAGATTATCTTTTCCGCCGCATCGGCATCAAAAATCGCCATGTGGAATGGCATATGTACCAAAATACAGGTGACCCCGGTCTGTCGGATCTGATCCAGCAGAGGCAGGTAGGCCTCCGCCTCCACCCTGGCACCGGGATAGAAAATGATGGCAGTATCGGTGGGATAAGTCGGGGATAAGATTGTCAGATTGTCCTGCTGAGAGATGCCGCTGTCCTGGGCCATGACCTCAAGAGCCACATCCTCCGCCCGGTAGTAATCCGACACATACCAGAAAAACACCCCCGCCAGAATGGCCAGGATCAGAAGAACGATCCCTCCGGCGATGAGCCATTTTTTGCGCCGGGACAGTCGCGTTGCCTTCATGTTCCAATCACCTCGGTCATTATATGCCCAATCAAAGCCAGGATGAACATGATGAGAAACCCGGTGATCATCCAGCCCAGCGCCTTGGAATAGCCCTTGAGTGTGATACAGCCCATGGCATCCAGCTTTTTGATGGTGGGGTGCAGCCGCCAGAAGTAGAGGATGGCTACATTGACCGACTCCATGATGATAAAAACGAAAATTGAGATCAACAGAAGATCCATGTCTATGTGCTCCTCAGATTTGCTCGTCCTGGAGAAGATACGCCCGGATGGTATAGCGGCGCCGCCTGGCTGTGGCCTTTCCGTATTGGATGGCCAGCTGGGGACATCCGTTGATGCATCGCAGGCACTGGAGGCACTGTGCCGCCCATACAGGCTTTCCGTCCCGAAGAGAGATGGTGGACGCCGGGCAGTTCCTGACGCACTGGCCGCATCCGTTGCAGCTGTCCCCGGCAAAGAAGGGTTTTGCGCTTCGGGCAAATTTGTTGAACCCAAAGTTGGCAATATGGGACTTCACCCCGGCCAGCGCCCCCTCGTGGACCCGATATACCCGCTCCTGCCGCCGGATCTCCTGGGCCATCCGCTCCAGTTCCTCCCGAGCGGCGGTGATCTTTTGGAGGATCTCGCCCTCGTCATCGGTATCCGAGCCAATGATGTAGTTGTTGGGCATCAGTAAGCTATAGCTGCTGCTCAAGAGATAGTGCTTGGAAAACTGCTTCATGGTAAGTCCGGCATCCCCTCCGCAGGTGCAGACACCGAAGGTGAACACCTGCGTCTTGGGCAGCTTTTTCACAAAATCCGCCATGATCTCCGGTGCACCCCAAGCATAGACCGGAAAGACAAATCCGATTTGTTTGGCATTCTCCATATCTGGCAGTTCTTTCAGGTTAGTAATATCATAGGCCTCATCGCCGGTGAGGTGAGCCAGCTGCCGGGCCGCCCACGCCGAGTTGCCTGTTCCGGAAAAATAGAAAATCATCTTATACGCTCTCTTCCTTGCGGCTTATTCCGTCTCGTAGGGCCAGGTGTTGATGCCGCCGAATTCATAGATATTGGTGTAGCCCAACTCCGCCAGAGTGGAGGAGGCGGTTTTGCTGCGGTTTCCGCTGCGGCAGTAGACCAGGACTTTGGAGTCCTTCTCGGGAATCGCTGCCGCGGCGGTGTCCCCGTCGATGGTGCCTACCGGCAGAAGAACAGCGCCGGGGATGTGGCCGCTGTCATATTCGTCCTGCTCCCGCACATCCAGGATGATGACCTCTTCGGTGTCCATCATCTCCTTGGCTTCCTCCTGGGTGATCTGCTGGTAGGAACTGTCGGAGCCGCTTCCGCCGCATCCGGTGAGCAGAAGTAAAAAAGTCAAAAGTAAGGGGAAAATTCGTTTCATCTGAGTACCTCCAAAAGATTTGCGGCAAAGGCCCTGTGGCCCTGTTCTGTGAAATGGACCCCGTCATAAGCGAGGGAAATATCCCAGTCCCCAGCGTCGGCAAAGTGGATACCAAGCCCTTGGGCGAGGCTTCGGCAATACCTGGCAAAGGCACGGGAATCGTCAATCAGCTGCTGGCTGGGCACCCACTGGCCCAAAGCCATGGGCGGCGGCGCGATCAGCAGGATTTGATCAGGCTTCAGCGACAGGCCGGAGAGAAAGTGCCCCAGTTTGCTGGTAGCTTCCTCCGGGCTGCAGCTCTGGAACAGGTCATTGGTGCCAAGCATAAGGATCAGCAGGTCGGTATCCGCGGGGAAAGAGGGTGCTGACCGGGGAATCTCCCGGCCGTTCTGACCCATGTTGCAGACCTCCCAGCCGGTTTCCGCGGCCAGAATGTCCACCCACCGGCTGTCCGCGTCATAGCGTCCGCCCAGCCAGGAGCGTGGATCGTGGCCGTAGGTATTGGAATCGCCGAAGCAAATGACTTTCATCTGATTTCACCCCTTCGCGTTTTACTGCGGGTATGTGAAATTACGCTATGAATGATAGCGCATGATGTTCTCTTAGTCAAATTGATAGCCAAACTCCTTCAAGCGATCACGGCACAGCTTCCGCTCCTCGTCGGAGAATAATGTTGCATACTCAGGCTTCAGCACATGGGCTTCCACAGAGAGATCCAGCCGATTGTGCTCCCACAGGGTGGTAAATCCATCTGTTCCGCCGGGTTTGCCAATCAACTGCTTCGCTGCGGCAAGGCCGCCTTTGGCGCCGACCAATTGAAGGAAGCGGGAAGCATTGTAGCCGCATTCCTTTTTTGCCGTGGTATAGATGTCTATCATCTCTTGCTCAAAGCGTTTTTCAACTGTCATCGTAGTAATCTCCTCGTGCAGTTTTTATCGCGTGGACGCAATGTGCTGCTTCCACCGGTTGACCACATCCAGAAAAGGGGCATCCAAATAGGGCAGCGCCTTTTCCTCGATTCAACTGGGGACATCATATGCCGCATCGGCGATACTTTGGGTGATAGAGGTGAGGGGACGCTGTCACCTTCCGGTGAAATGAAATTCCGTTTTTATTAAACTGATAACTTGGCGAATCTCATCCAATGTCCGGGACAAATCATAACCATACTTTCTTTTTTGAGTTTTTATATGTTTTGTTATTTCTAATAAATGCTGCATGAGTACGGGCACATGCGGCGATTGTGTGAAAATGTCCGTCGTTACTTCATTATACATGTTTTGGGAAAAACAGCAAGGCAACACACGCTTCAACACATTGAGTGTATCTGATCTTAAAAACAACAGGCAAAAAATACCTCCCTCCGAAATCTACGATTTCGGAGGGAGGTATTCATGTCTCGGCTTGTTTCCAGTGATTCAATTTTGGCAGCTGAGCCTCGAAATAGGCTCTGACTTGCTCTGGGGGCCAGGTTTCATTGGACATATGGCCTTCCAGAAAATCCAGCAACTCTTCGGGGCTCGTGTAAACGAATTTCCCATCGGCATAGCACCACTTGCAATACTCCTCGTTGAAGGCACCGTCCGGCTCCCGGCTGATGCTGGAGTCCTCCAACGGCATACCACAGCACTGGCAGATCAGCTGCCGGGGTGAGCCCAGCAAGGTATTGATGGAGACATCAAATAGGCCGGAGAGCAGCTTCAGCGTCTCCGTATTGGGCACTGTTTCACCAGTCTCCCAGCGGGAAACTGCCTGCCGGGTCACATGCACCTTTTCCGCCAGCTGTTCCTGGGAGAGTCCGTACTGGGTACGCAGTTCCAAAATAATTTCTTTGGTATCCGTGTTGATCACCACCTTGTTTGGATTGTACCACAGCGGGAGCAGGAAGCAAAGCAACTCTCTGTTGCCCCAA
The DNA here is from genome assembly GCF_014281125.1 of Lawsonibacter celer. Lineage (GTDB taxonomy): Bacteria > Bacillota > Clostridia > Oscillospirales > Oscillospiraceae > Lawsonibacter_B > Lawsonibacter_B celer. The sequence goes on from NZ_JACOEA010000001.1 coordinate 786,081, forward strand.
TCCCATTTTCACATATCAGGAGAATCGCACAATCTTAAAGATAATTAAGAAAATATTCATCCCAAATGCGCTTTATCTGCTATAGTGACGCTCAACTTTCGGAAAATAACTGCCGTGACGGCCCGGGAGGTACCTATGGAATTTACTTGCCATACCACATATGATCAAAAGGCACTGACCGCCATGGCCCGGGCTGTTCGAAAGACGGTCCGGGCCGAAAGAAGTCGCATGGTCCGCTATCATGGCTGGACCATTATAGGGCTGCTGGCGGTATCCCTCTGGCTATCCTGGGGAACGCTCTGGCAGATGGTACTCAGCTGCGTGGCCATCGCGGGATTGCTGCTGGTTCACTCGAAAGAGAATGATATCAACAGCTATTTTGTAAAGCACAAGGCCCTGCCGGGCACCGACTTCGCCGATACCTCATTCTATCCCGACCATTCCCTCGTAAAAACCGCCGCGGCGGAGTCCAAGTGGCAGTATGACAAGATCCTGGCATTGGCGGAGACTCGGAAGCATCTTCTTCTGGTGATGGGAACGAATCATGCCATGGCCATTGAAAAGGCGGCGCTGGAGAGTGGTTGCATCCCAGAATTCTGCCGTTTCATAGAAGAGAAGTCCGGCCGGAAGATTCATAATAGATGAGGGAAGGTCATAAAGCTGCAATTCTGGGGTGTCTGGCAGTCGGAGGCAGTGTGGCCGCCTGCTGGCATAGATGATCCGGGTTCCACTCAAGGAGTTCACCCGATATACTCTCTATATGGCGGTCATGGACGATGATATCTGCCGGGACGAGTTGGAGGGTAACCAGATCGGGGAGAGGTTATTACATTCCCCCTTAAGGTAGAAACCCTGTAAGAGCAGTACCATCTCTTTCTGCAGATGAACCGAGCAAAAAGCCGCCAGCAGATTCAGAAGGAAATAGTGGAAATGGAGCAGCGGCTCCAGGAGTCCCGACAGTACATCGGCCAGCCCAAAGAACAGCTGGAGGTTGGGATCTCCGAGGAAAACGATCTGTGACAGACCGATTTCTGTCCAGCAGGCGTAGCAGTTTTTAATACGTAATAGACAAAGAATACTGTCCTCTGAAATCCGTAGATTTTCAGAGGACAATACATTGCTTTTATACTACCTTATAAATATCAAATTTACCTTTGAATCCATATCTGCGCAATTTGATCTTCTTTATTCGCAGAGCCTCAGAATTTTGAGCTTCATATGAGGTAAAGTACTATATGGCATTTGGTGAAATTTTTTCAATGATTTTCTTTATATAAACGTATCTACTTTACCATAACTAAACCCATATGAATAAACTTTATCGATGGTGTAGTCAAGCTTCTCAAAAAAGTAATTGCTTAATATAAAGGATACTTTGTTACAATTTTATAAAGTTGCAGTGTGGACAATAGTGGACCAAGGACCACTGAAATCTCTGATCTCAGTGGTCCTTGGTCTGAATATCATTAAAGGATCTATCAGAATCCAGTAATATTAATACAGGCTAGCCATCGGGCTGACTTTTTCTGTTTCACGATGAAGGAGGTTTTTTAAGTGACTGACGATAAAAAGAGTATTCCCGACGCTGGGAAGGTGGACGAACCCCCAAGCCGGGAAACACAGAGCCTGTCAAACTGATCCCCTGACGCAAGGATCAGCCCATCCCGATCAATGCTGTAGCTGTACAAGTACTGAAAACAGAAAAAAAATCCGCCAAAGTCATAATACTTTGACGGATTTTGGTCCCCCGGCTATCGATAAATCCGAACTTCGGGAACATTCGAGTATTCCGGTGATGTCCATAAGGGTAAGTATTACCCTTTTGGACATCAAGTAGCATGTATCAGAAACTATCTTCCTGACTACGGCACCGGAATCCCCTTCTATGAAGTGGAGGCCCTGGCCCGTGTCCTGCTCCCGGAGATACAGGCGTTTTTCGAGAGTGAGGAAGGGCAACGGGAGTTTGCCGAGTGGAAGAAACAGCGGGAGGTTGAACAACAGAAACAGGCATAACACAAGGCGGGAACATCTCAATGGTGCTCCCGCCTTAATATCCTATAAATGCTTAAGCCGATGGGCCCAACATAGATAAAAAATTATCATGACCGCAAATATAGCGGCATAGGCCAGCAAAACGGCAGTTTTTAACTTTTTGATTTTTTCTATTTTGCGGTAAACTTCCTTTGGTACAGCTCCGGTTCTCTCCAACGTTTCCAACATATTGGTTGTAATGATTAAATGGATAATTAGGACGACGGTGGCAAGAAAGGTTGCAAAAACAAATTCGCCGCAATGAAAAACAAACAGCGCGATTGCCTCACAAAAAGCAGTGGCGGAAAATAAAATAAGAGTCATAATTTGCAGCGCCGTCAGGAATTTGATTTTATTATGACGGCTAACAGAAATATCCTTTCCTATGCCCTTCGCATTCAAAGTGATTTTTCGGATAAAGCTTCCCCACACATAGATAAGTGCTGAAAGTGGCAGGAAAATAAAAATCCCTTCTATAATATATTCTACGGCTTTTGGGAAATCGTCTCCACTGGAGAACTCCACTGCCAACATTAAATATGGGAGCAACAAAAACGGTACAGAAATGAGCATTAAGAAGGGAAGCATTCCCAAAAACCAACGCAGTTTTTCTGCTCTCGTTACAGTTGTTTCGCTGAGAAGATTAGTAAATGTGATGTTTTTCCCTTGTATTTCAAAGTGTACATCTTGACCTTGGTCGCGCAGCCAAATTGTAATCTCACCGTCTCCAATCAAGTCACAATCCGCATTCCAGACAGCACGGTAAGGAGAAGCCAATTCAGCCCCCGCAGAATATCGCCCTCCAGTAATAAAAACAGATATCAAAGAGATGAAATGTTTCTTCATATACACATTGGAGGCACTTCCCCGAAACTGCTCTATTTGTATATGAAAAGACTTCTGCACAGGTATACAATCTCCCTTGCAGGGAACACCATCAATCCGCACTGTAAACTGCTCATTAGACGGCAACATACTGTTTATCTTTAATGTTGGCATGGTTTGATACCGCCTTTCTGGAAATCAAGGGCGCAACTTACAATAGCAATAATACCATGTTACAACTAAATTACAAGGGCGGGAATACCAAAGATGGTGTTCCCGCCCCTCATGAATCAGAGGATATTCTCAATAGAAATGATAAATCCGAACTACATTCCCTATTTCGAGAATGTAGCTCGGATTATCATAAGATGGTCCGAGTGGGGAGACTCGAACTCCCGGCATCTTGCTCCCAAACGGGTCCTACAGCGATTTCAGCCGCTCCTCTCCGCCGATGTTCAGACCTGCCGTGCGCTGTAATGCAGTGATTGCAAGGTGTGCCGAATTCCTGTCCGGCACTGTCCGGAAGTGCGTTCTCCGTTGTCCCCTGTCGGGTTGTGGGTGTGACTGTGGGTCAGCATTCTGGGTATTATTGAACGTGTTGCGCGGATATCGGCAAATTGGCAAGGCAGAGAATTATAGCCCCCCACCGGCAGCTGGTGAGGAATAGTATAAACAAGACGAAAGACAACAAATTAAAACCCTTCCCGGAGGCTCAAAATCTATTTTTCAATCAAATCTTCCATGGTACAGCCCAGTACTTTTGCAAGGCGATACACAGTATCGACACTGGCCTTGTTGATGTCTTTGTTGCGCTGTTCATACATTTGAATGGATCTGAGGCTGACATTGGATCGCTGAGCAAGTTCCGCCTGCGTGCATCCGTATGCTGTGCGGATACGCTTCAGGTTGGTTTCCGGAAAATAATCTTTCATTCGAGCATCCACAATGTCAACGAATTTGGAGATATCCGCTTCATGGAGTGTGTAGTACATTTTTTGCAGATCTTCAAAGGAAACAACTTTGAAAATATCGCTATATTTTCTGCTGGAGTACCACTGATAGTAAGCCACAGCCCAGCCGACCCAGTATTCCCTGGAACGTCCAAAGTGCTCGTGTGGTTCAATGGGGAGCTCTTTTCCCATGGTTTCAGCAATAATCTCGACAACGATTTCAATGCCGCTTTTCCCTGCAAGATAGGCTGGCTCACCATTTTCCATGCGCTTGCTGACCGAACTTGCTACGAATAGCTTTACGAAGTCAGTTCCGGAAAGGTTGCAGATGTTGAGAGCATAATCAAAGGCATCGCCAAGTACTGACTGAGCCTTACTCAGATAGATTTCGTGGTATGCGTGAGTCATCGTTTTTAATGCCTCCTCTCATAATGTCCTGAATATACAAGCCATCGCTTTCTTCCTCTAACATTTCCAAATAGAGCTGGTTGGCTTCATCGTCTCTTGACTTACGAAGAACATAGTATTGCTCTTTTTCTGCAATATCAAAACCTTCGTAATGTAAGCGGGAGAATGCAAACTTGGACTTGATCACAATCTGTTCGCCCAATTTGCCCAGGCGCATAGCCCGTGCAAGCTGTTCAACGGAAATACCGTTATTCAGAAAGGATTCTGCATAGTCAAAATAGGAATCGTCGGCACGATAACCGGTAATTAAATCAAAGGCGTTGACATTTACGCCGAAGTTTTCAATGAGATAACGCTTTGCACGACGGGCAACAGGCGTCTTGATGGAAAACAAGCGATGCTCTACTAAAACGGCAATCCAATTGAGAATGGTGTAGTCCGGACTATTCAGGTTCAAAATGTTCAAATACTCGGTATCCAGAGTATAACGATTGGAAAAGCCGTTTCTCAAGGAAGATACTGCCCATTCTTTTGCAAGATCATCACTTTCGGTGCAATAAAAACCAAGACCAAAATCATTGTTCTTTTTGCCCTTGCCGAAGGTTGGAACTTCCACAATCTGCTCAGAACCATGGTAGATCGTAATTATTTTACCCATTTCTGCTGCCTCCCGTTCGTTTCTGGTTGCATTATATCACCAAAGTGATAGTTTTACAACAGGCTTTGCAAAAAGAAATAAGAAAAATTATCACCAAAGTGATATTTCTCTGGATATTTGGCGGCCTTTGTGGTATGTGTTTGTACTGCCAGGAAAGGGGGCGTACAAATGCCAGAAGAAAAAATGGTCGGTGAATGGGCTTTGGAATGGCTCGAGAAACAAATGCAACGAGGGATGTCCCCAAACACCGAGGGTAGCTATCGTCAATGGATCTGCCAACGAATTGTGCCGGAATTCTCAGACGTACCACTTGCAGAGCTGACAGAGGAGCATGTACAGGATTTCTATGAGTCTTTGGCGTATGAAGGGCTATCCCGGAACAGCGTATGGTGTGGACATCTGATACTGCGGCGGCTCTTGGACGAAGCTGGCCGAGAAGGACTATTGGAAATCAATCCAACGTCTAAACTAAAACTATCGTATCAGGCAGCGCAGGAACAAGAAGTGGTCCGTCGAGGACAGATCAAACGCTATTTGGAGGAAATCGAAAAGTTCGGAGCATACCCAATTTTATACATGATACTGACAAGCGGCCTACGGCAGGGAGAAGCAATTTCTCTGCGGTGGGCCGCTTTTGATGTCGACGCACAGCGGCTCTGCCTGCGAAGACGGTGGATACAGCTGACGCTGAAGCAAAGCCGCATTCTGAATATGGAGCACCAAAAGAATCCTCAGAGCGCAGTGGTGTTTCTGGATGCAAAAACCTGCCAACCCTATACAGAACACAGGCTCTATTATCTGCACCGAAAAGCGTTGCGGCAGGCTCGGTTGCCACAAATCAGCCTGCGGCAGCTCCAAGCCTGCGCAAAGGAGATGAGCCTATGAAACTGAAGGAATGGATTGCCCTTTGGCAGGAGGTTTACGACAAACCGGCGGTGCGACCGTCGACCTACCAAGCTCACGGCTACTTGCTGAAAAACCACATTGTACCCAGGCTTGGCGAAATGGAGCTTACCGATATTACAGAAAGCATAGTTCGGAGATTTCTGATAGATTGCCATGACCTTGGAAACCTCCGCAGAAATGAACCTCTGTCGCAGGAAACCATGCGGCACATCTGTGTGCTGCTATCCGGCATTCTAAATCAAGCGGTCAGCAACGGTTACATAGAGAAGAATCCGGCCAAGAATTTACGTTATCACACAAGTAAAAAAGTGCAGGCGGAAACGCTATCCGAAGCGGAAATAGAGGAGTACCTGGATGCCGCCGCGGAGCTTGGATATCTGCCCATCTTCCTTCTGGCCTTGGAGCATGGCTTGCGACAGCGAGAGCTCATAGCTCTGAAATGGAGTGATTTGGACAAGAAGCGTGGAATCCTGACGATCCATATGGACCGAGTAGTCGAGCGCAGGGAGTTGGTTAGCTACGGTGAGCAAACCAGAGAGATTGCCCTGCCAGCATACACCGTGACGGAATTGCAAAAAGAACATGAAAAGCACCCCAGCAGCGAGGTCATGTTCATCCATCCCGGAACGCTGAAACCATACTCGCCGGCGATGATTCGATTGTTGCATGAGCGAGTGTTGGAGAGAGCCGGATTGCCGCATATTAGGTTCGTAGACCTGCGGCATTCCTATGTAGTGCAAGCCCTGCACTCGGGCAAGGAGCTGAGAGAAATCTCAGCAGAATTGGGCCACACAAGAGCCAGAGAAACGAGGAAAAGATACAAGGACTACTTACCCCAGACAAGCCAAAACAGCCGCCCTGCGGCGCCGTGTGCGGCGGTGACGGCAGAGCAAAAGAAGACTGCGGATGTGCTTGGGAACATGCTGGCGTTTTAAAGCGAGGCAAAGTTACACGGATATATGAGTGAGAGATTCAGGGCTTCAACGCAGAAAAACAAGTGATATTTAGTTATTATTAGCTATAAAACAATAGTAAATTGTATTGTTCTACATTTATCTTGCTAATTCTAAGTAATTAGTGTATAATCTATAAAAATAAAGGGGGAATATCATGGATAGTTTAGAGAAATGGGTATCACTGTCCGATATTTGTGATCACCTCAACCTTAGCAGGGACACTGTGAAAAAGATGGTAAAGCAACAAAATATGCCCGGATATAAAGTGGATCGGCAATGGCGATTCAAAATAAGTGAAGTGGATGCGTGGATACGATCCAACGGAGTACAGAATAACAAGAAAGCCGAGGGTCAAGTTCATGCTAAAAACGATTGATTTATTTGCAGGGGCTGGTGGTCTTAGTCTTGGCTTCAAGCAAACTGGGCATTTTAGGTTGGTAGCTGCTGCGGAAATTAAAGAATATGCCAGGGAAACATATAGACACAACATACCCGATCCTGGAGAAGAATTTGTATTTATCGAGAATGTGGTTGGATATGATTTCAAATCGCTAAGCAGGCGTTTTGATGGCATAGATGTAGTGATCGGAGGACCTCCCTGCCAAGGATTTTCTAATGCCAATCGGCAAAAGACCAATTTAATCAGCATGAACAATGCGCTCGTTAAAGAATATTTTCGGGCAATCAAGGAAATTAAACCGCGTGCATTTGTTATGGAAAATGTAAGTATGCTGAAGTCCAGCATACATCGGTTCTATGACTCCTACATTGACCATGATTTGATTAAAAAGCTTAATGAAACCTCTGCCGATCCTGCTAAACCATTAATTCCGATGAGAGAGGACAAAATCGTTATGTCTTCTCGGAACCACGATGGGTTCGATTTGAAAGCAATAGCAGAAAATCGTGAGCAGCTTGATGCCCTGCTTATTCCGTATGCACTCTTTCAACTTTTGAATGTGCTGAATAAGAATAAGAATAATGATAAACGACTCCCTACGTACCTCCAAAAGCACACAAGAGAAATGTGCCGAGAAATTGATGATTACTGTGCAAGCGATGCGGATACTGCGGAGAAGGAAACGATTCACCGGTGGCTTCAGGTTGTTAAGAATGTATTGCTGGAGAACGGCAACATAAAGGAAACTCCAGAACTGCAAGATATAATTGAACTGCAGAAAACATTTCAGACAATCAACGAGGCATACGACAATCAACTCATAGGGAAATATTCTGTTGAAAAAGGTGAACTTATATTTACGGTTAAATCGTACGCTGTGATTGACTATGTGAATGCTATATTGGGCAACGAGTATATCCAGCGCGGTGCGACATTAAATGCAGTGTGCTTCGGAGTCCCCCAGGAACGAAAAAGACATATCGTTATTGGAGTGAGAAGAGATTGCCTTGAAAACGAAAGCTTTGATATGCTGCAGGAGCCCAAGAAATACGATACAGTAACCGTAGAAGAGGCAATTTCTGACCTCGTGGAGTATGATGTGTCGCTCGAATCCGAGTGTGCGGAGATACCGTATGCAGAAAGTCAGAAAATCGGAGAATATGCAGTTGCGATGCGAGCAGAAAGCACCTCTGTGAAAAATCATTTCGCAACAGCAACAACAGAAAGAGCCCAAAAACGCTTTGAAGCAATCGGAAAGGGAAAAAACTTTCAGAGTTTACCGGATGAGCTGAAAACTACATATTCCAAGCCTGAGCGGACCCAAAAAACAATTTATCTCCGGCTTGATCCCAAGAAACCCAGCGGAACGGTTGTTAATGTAAGAAAATCCATGTGGATACACCCTGAAAAGAATAGAGCAATTACTCTTAGAGAGGCGGCTCGACTTCAATCATTCCCGGATAAATTTGAATTCAAAGGTTCAAAGGACTCCCAATATCAGCAAGTGGGGAATGCGGTTCCCCCTCTGCTGGCAAAAGCAATTGCAGAGCATGTATATAAAATAATAGGAAAGTAAATATAGGCAGCACACAAAGTGCTGCCTATATTTTTATGAAAAATCAGCTCGAACAAAACTCATATAATTCTAACATATGAAAAATGTTAGAATTATATGGCGAATGAAGTTGACAAACGGCGTCCTCATTTGTATAATGGTGTCGAAAGGTGGTGCTCTTTATGCCAAAAGAAAACGAAAGCAAGAGAGACCGATTTGTCCGCTTGGCGGAAAATCGGACGAACAAGATTATCAACATGGTGCAATTGTTGGGAAATTGCGCCAACACATCTATCTACGAGTACAGTGATGCGGATGTCGAAAAAATCTTCTCTGCTATTGAAAGCAGCGTTAAAGAAGCCAGAAAAAAATTCGCAAAAAGCGAAGCACCTAAATCTGTGAAGTTTACACTTAGATAAGGAGGGACTTTTATGAGATGGTCGTTTCCATCTAATAACAATGGCGATGTTAATGGAATAAGCAATTCTGGCGTAGAAACATTTCAGGGAACGCCTCTAAAGTCTCTCGCCAGAGAGATTTGTCAGAACTCTTTGGATGCTGCCCTTGATGAGAATACAGTAACGGTTGATTTTATCTCTTTTGAGCTCAGTAAAGACGAGATTCCCGGCGCGGAGGATCTTTGTGATGCATTCAATCGGTCTTTAGAATTCTGGGAACCGAAAAAGGCACAGGATTTCTTTAAGGCGGCATTGGAAGTTATGAATGCTGAAAAGATCCCCTTTCTGAGGATCAGTGACTACAACACTACCGGACTGTGCGGCTCTGATGGAGAATACAACACTCCTTGGTGTAATCTTACAAAATCATCTGGCGCATCGGATAAAGCAGGAACCTCTGGAGGTTCTTTTGGTATCGGCAAATATGCTCCGTTTGCATGCTCAAGCTTCAGAACGGTTTTTTACAGCACTTTGGATAAAGATGGCAAGAGCGCCTACCAAGGCATTTCACGAATCACCAGCTTTAGAAATGATAATAACGAAATAACTTCTGGCGTTGGTTATTGTGGTGGAGATAATAATTCTCCTGTATTTAATCAACAGCTTGTGCTGGATCCGGCTTACAGCCGCCCGGAAGGAAAAACTGGTACAGATGTGTACATCGCTGGTTTCCGCAAAAGTGCTGATTGGAAGAGCGATATTGTGGCATCTATTCTTGATGGTTTCCTGTATGCAATTTATACGGGCAAACTGGTTGTCCATGTTGATGATATTACGATCAGCAAAGAACATTTGACCGATCTCTGTGATGATTATAAAGAGTATCTCACTGAAAATGCCAACAACTATTATGAGATACTCACCACCACGCAGAGCGTTGATGTTGACTTCAAGAACATGGGTTTGGTTCGGCTTTGGATTGCAATTCGGCCTGACCGCCCTGATATGCACAGAAAAGTTGCCATGATTCGTAAAACTGGAATGAAAATCATGGATAAAGGCGGTATTTCCGGAAACATTCCTTTTGCGGGAGTGATGTTGATTGAAGGCGAAAAAATTAATGATTTTCTTAGAAGTCTGGAAAATCCGCAGCACACGAAATGGGAACCTGATAGATGTGCCAAAGGCCGGCAATATGCCCAGAACATAATCCGTGACCTCATTGGTGTCATCAAAGATGAGCTTGAAAAGCTAAAGCCAGAGGATGACGGTGATGAGGTTGACCCCTCTGTAGGTGAGTATCTTCCTGATGAATCTGATGCAGAAGAAACTGGAGGCAAGCAAGAGGAAGAAACCATCTCTAATACTATTAAAAGTGTCGAGGTAACTATTTCCAAGCCAAAAGCTCCTTCAGGTACACGCGCTGCGGAGGGCAAGGATGCTGAAGCAGATGATGATGCAGGAGAAGAAACCGAGTCCGATGAGGGAACCGGTTCTGGTCACAATGGCGGCAGCGGAGGAGGAAACCATTCCGGTGACGGAGATGGACGAGGAGACGGAAAGGGACCTCACAAGGAAAGCAAGAAGAAAACTCTTGTTGGCATAGTGCCGCTGAAAGCCCGTGTAGTGTGCCTTAATAAAGATCGTGGGGAGTATTCCGTAACATTTGTTCCGTCGATATCCGCTGATAATGGGCATATAGAGCTGTTTATGTCTGCAGAAACGCAGAATTATACGGCGCCTATTGTTCAGGCAGTTGGAATAGGACAGTCTGGGCTTGAGACCGAAAACAACAAAATTAAAAATGTTGTGTTCACAGAGAAGAAACCTGTCAGGTTGAAGGTAACAATAGCCTATCACGACTATTGTTCTATGGAGGTAAAAGCATATGGAAATAAGGTATAAGCTTTACCCATATCCTGTTTTGTCGAGCAATTCAGATGACTATATTGATAGCATCTTTGATAGCGCTGTTGAGGTTGTGCGTGAAGGATACAACATCAAGATATCCTTTGTTTCTGAGCTTACAAATCCTGAATTGGAAGCTTTGATAAAAGAAGGAAAAGCTGCATTTGTATATCACTTAGAATGTGCGCAAACTGGATATAGAACGGCAATTCGTACTGCGAGCACAGATAAACTTGTTTCAATTTCTGAAGATAAAGTGTGTGGAAGACTTCAGATTTGCCCATTTATAGTAGCGTGCGCGGATATCCCTGACTATGTCAACAGCTGTTTCAATGAGGATTATAGAGGCTACAAGTTCCAAATTGAAGCCGGATGCGTGATGGCTGTGGGAAAACAGGTCAATTGTGATATCGATAAAGAACGCAATGACTTGGTTAGTGCAAAATCAATATTTGTAGTTACGAAAAATGCTGACACAACGGCGACAGATATGGAAGTTGATATTGGGCAGAATAAGATTACAATTAAGCTGCCGGAAAAAGACCATGCTCATTTTAAGAGCATGAGCAAAGTTCCCGAGGTTCAGCAAAACTTGAATGCACTGATAATCATCCCGGCGTTGATTTATGCATTAAGCGAAGTGAACAGTAAGACTGCGGATGAGAGATATACCAGCTACAGTACTTATAGTTGGTATAAGTCTATTAAGAAGGCTATGAAAAAACGCTTTCAAAAAGATATCGAAACCGACGATCTTTTGCCCAATGAAGTTGTCCTGTATGCTCAGCGGCTGATAAAGAGTCCGTTGTCTGCAGCGTTGGAATACTTAGCGTTGGGCTGCCCAACCTCAGACGAAGGAGATGATGACGAATGAAGCTTCAGTTCTTAAGCGGTGACAGCATTACTGCAATCAAAGCTAATCTAAACGAGTTGCGCACCAAGTTTGGGGGCGGGAATGAGTGGATTTCCGACTTCTTCGATGGAAAATCTCCTTTTAAGGATACAAAGTACGAGATCGAGGATTTCCAGCTTGATATGTCACAAAAGGACCCATTTTTAACCGAATATGAAAATGTCCGAAGAGTATATACACGCTTGAAGTTTTTGCCAGACTCCCAAGCGTCAGACGAACGTGTTTGGGCAGGGTTATGCATGGGACCGTTTTATGATTATGTTAAATATAGGTGGAAGATTGACGAAACCAGCTCTGCTGCAACAATAGAACAGCATTTCTTCTTTGGATATGGTGCACGCAGATCGCTTACTCGTAATGCGTTGTCCAGGCTTTGGTGGATTGGACGGCTTACATATGACAATGAGCGTGAATATGAGCTGACTAAATTTGTCTGCGAAAACGCCGACAATATTATGCATATTCTTGAGCGCAACACATCCAATAATCCTGACATTGTGAAAGCATTTATTTCTGCTATCATCGATGCCAAAAATACCGGGAAACAGATAGATACCAATGACATAGGAGAGCTTTCAAAGTATTTGAACCTTTTGGGAGGAACTTATATCCTGGATTGTTTGCCGTCTTCGGTCATCTATGATAAGATATATAAAAAAGCAATAGAAATCTAACATGGAGGGAAGCCGTATGACCATTCAAGAGCTATATTACGATGATAGATTTAACAATGTCGTGTATTTCTTGAGTGAATGCGGCTTCTCTTTTTTAGAGGACCTCGAGGCCTTCGATTTTGATGAGCTGCTCTTTGTCCCAGGCGTCTCTGAGGATGTCATTGAAGAAGCAAAACGACTCTACCTTGACAGCCAAAACGTTCAGGAACAAGAGCCTGGCTGTGAGGCGGCAAATGAAGAAGACACCTCCGCTCCGGTGGTAGAACCGAATGAAGCTATATCTTCATTCGTAGATTTTAGCCAAGAAGTCGAGCTGCAGAATTTGTTTTTACGGTGTGCAGATTCTCTGCGCTCAATTTTTCAAGGGGTTAGCAGTTCAGATCAAATTGCGGGTCTTAGAGCCTTTGTTTCAGACATGGAAACCCCAGAAGGCATTGATAAATCTGTTTTGATTTGTCTCTGTGACAGCATGGAGGAACATTTTCAAGGGGAGCCTACTGAAGGGGCAGAGCCTGCTGCATATTCAGCAGAGGAAGAAAACTTGCTCAGGGCAGTAAATATAGAAACTGTATTTGCTGAAGTTAAGCGCGGAAGCGCTATGATTCGCTATTGCAACGAGAATGGACTCGCTACCTTGTGGGATCTGAGAGATTTTGACTTCTCATATAAGAAGATCAAGGGTTTGGGACCTGACACGGCAGAAGCGTGCAAGAATGCTTACAAGTTGGCGGTTAAATACACTATAAATCCAGCACCAGGAGAGCCCGAGGAAGAAGTTGATCCGATCAAACAATTCGTGGAAACATATGACGCACTTAAAGATAGTGCACGGAGCTGTCTGCTGTTAAAGGCTCAAGGTCAGACCCTGCAAGAAATTGGTGAGAGTATTGGAGTTACCCGCGAACGAGTCCGCCAAATTATTGCAAAAACAGTAAGAAAGTTGAATTCTGGCAGTGGACCAATTCTTGAAAAGCTGATGCAGGGACGGAGATATTTTTATAAAAGTGACATTAAAAAACTATTTTATGTCCCTGAGCATCTGGATTGCTTTGTGTATGTTCTTGAAAACACTGAAACGGTTCACTATTTCGAATTTGCGGATAAATTTGTAGATCCTGAGCTTATCCCCGATAACTGTGAGATACTGCTTCATACCATGATGCAAGAGCTCGTAGGAGATGCTGTAAACTACTATGACATCCTCGAGGAAGTGGAAGTCGAGTTAGCCAAGCATGAAATGGGCTTTTTGGATGCCAGCGACTTTATGGGATACCTCTTCGAAAGACGCTATATTGCCATGGGTGACTATATAATGAAGCGGAGAGGGGCGTACAAGCGTATATGCTATGATGTAATCATGCGTTACTTTAAGTCCGGCATTAAACTGGACAGTGATGATGAAAACCAAGACATGCTTCGCATGAAGGAGATTATTTTCAAAGAATATGCCGGATACACATTGCCAGATAACAATCGTGCAATTACTGCACGCGTTTCGCCGGATTTAATCCTGTGTGGCAGAGGACGATACTGTGCTCCGGAAAACACGATTTTGGATGAAACCCTGTTTGCGCAGATTGTTGAATATATCAATGACAGTGAAGAGACATCTTTGTATTATTCTGAGATATTTGCGGCTTTTTCTGGCAGATTGCTTGCGGAAACCAGTGTTGATAATGCGAATTATCTCCATGGTGCATTGAAGTACTTATACCCGGATGACTTTGAGTATGAACGTGATTTGCTTGTAAAACACGGTATGTCGCGTGTTACTTTTGGCGAAAGACTCGCTGATTCTATAAAAAATAATGGTGGTCCCATAACGAAAAAGGAACTGCTTAGACAATTCCCAGGAGTAACAGATATCCGAATTGTGAATGCAATTGTTGCAGACCCGAAATTGATACAGTGGGACTATAACGAGTTTAACCATATTGACAATGTCCATTATACGGATTCGGATGTAGAACAGCTCCGTATGATTCTTGATGAGCTGTTGGGCGCTCAAGGCGGATACAGCAGTGAAAACAATTTTTATGATGTTACGAAAAAGAAGTATCCAGAATTTTTAGAAAAGAACAGGATTGAATCCAGTCTCAATCTGTTCTATATCGCTGCTTGTCTGTTCAGCAAAGACTATCGTTTTTCCAGACCTCACATTGCATCGCAAGCATTCCCGGACATGGAACTTACAAACATCAATGTTGCTCGCTTCTTCGTTGCTGATAGGCCTGAGCTATATTATCAGGAGTTTGTCCAAATTTCTCAAAGAGCTGGATGGTCCAACGGAACTTTTACAATCATTTTGAATGCGATTGAGGAGGATTATATAAAAGTTGACCTTAATCGTTATATTCACAGGTCCTTATTTGCTGTCGCTCCCGATGCAATCGAGGCAACCAAACTTCAATTACAGAGCTTGGTGCGAGATAGCGGATACTATGGTATTTTTGCAATCTTTAATTATGAAGGCTTCCCTGAAATTGACTATGAGTGGAATGAGTACCTGCTTCAGTCGATAATCGAGAACTATGATATGGGATTTAGATTGCTTGAGCCAAAGGTGAAGGATCGAAGATATAAAAAGGGTATTATCGTATCCATAGACAATCCCTGCCAAAGCTATGAAGATTTTGTGATAGCCCAAATGAAGGCAGATGGAATTACATCCATAGACAAAGACGCTTTTTCAGGGTATCTAAGACGAAAGGGACTTGTTCTTACCGCAACTATACCGCTTGAATTGTATGATGGCGATGGATTGAAATTAGAAGGAAACCACTTTATTTTTGGGTGATTCTGTTTATGGCTGATAATCATTCTAAAGAAGTTCGAAGCAGAAATATGTCTCGCATTCGGAGTACAGATAACAAACCAGAAGAGATAGTCAGAAAATTTCTCTTTTCGCAAGGCTTTCGTTATCGAAAAAATGATAAGAAATTGCCGGGAAAACCGGATATCGTACTCCCTAAGTATAGAACAGTTATTTTTGTGA
Source organism: Lawsonibacter celer (assembly GCF_014281125.1). Taxonomy (GTDB): domain Bacteria; phylum Bacillota; class Clostridia; order Oscillospirales; family Oscillospiraceae; genus Lawsonibacter_B; species Lawsonibacter_B celer. The sequence goes on from NZ_JACOEA010000001.1 coordinate 801,658, forward strand.
ATGGTTGTTTTTGGCACAAACATGACTGCCCGCGTTTTGTTTGGCCATCTTCAAATCAAGACTATTGGCGGCCTAAAATACTTGGTAACGTGGAAAGAGATAAGAAGAACGTAGGACAGCTCCGTAGTCAGGGATGGAACGTGATTGTTGTTTGGGAATGCGAACTCAAAAAAGCTGTGCGCGATGAGCGCCTCTATGCACTTTGCAGGGAAATCAGGGGGGCCTCGTGACATGGCGAGGAATATATCAACAAGACGAAAGACAACAAATTAAAACCCTTCCCGAAGCCAATCTTTCAGTAGCTTTCCGCCGACTTCTGTGGTATATCTTTGTGCTACAGAGGAGGCGAAAACTATGAACGAACTACTCAAGGCACTGTACGACGGCTTCTATGAACCACTGCCGGCGACGAAGTTGAAGGCAGAAATCGAAGCCTGCCACCAGGAACTGATCGAGAGGCTGGAAAAGCCGGAGCGCAGGCTGGTGCTGCAGATTATCGATTGCAAAGACCAAATCGCAGAGGATAGATCTATCGACAGCTTTATCAGCGGCTTCTGCCTGGCATGGCGGCTGAGCCACGAACTGAATATCTACAAAGAAAACAGGCATCCTGAACCGGCGGATTTCATCGGTGAGGATGCCTGTTCTTTCATTAAGACAGAGAAAAACAATTAGGGCAAATACTCCGGCATAACGCGGTAGCGGCTGATGTCGTACTTATGGCTGCGGACAAGAATCTCTTCCGGAATCCTCGAGAGATAGGTGTGGCTGAAATTGCTGTCCCCAAAGTAATAGTCAAAGTTCGTGACCGGCAGTACGACCCAGTCGCTGTCCTCCGGTTTATTTGCAACATAATAAGCGATCAACTTGTAGACCATGTAAAAGTCTTTTGCGGGAATGGACTCAGGGAGATCTTTGTTTACTTTCTCCTTTAGAGCCTGCGACAACTCGATATCTGCATTACATAGCGGGCCAAGTTCCAGCGCACGGGCAAGTGTGTCCTCGAAACGCAGAGGCCAGGAGGCATCTGTATTCTTAGACAAAATGGGATATTGAGCAGCCACGATTTTATTGCGCCAGCGGTCTGGAAACTCTACCATCAAAGCGGGTGCTTTTTTGGCATAGGTCTTTCTGACAAGGTTCTCGTTATTTGCGGCGAAGTCCATGACGGCGCAGTAATGCCGATAAAACCATCCGCGGCCTTCCGCATCCACCAGATCAGGGAACACCGCGTGCAACTCGCGGAAATCGGTACGATGACTCCATGACTGCCGGTCCATTTCTTCGTCATCCGGAATGCTGCACCAGGCGCACATAGCATGATAGGCCAGCTCCAGTCGGCTTCGGGGGTCCCCCAGGAGCAGACTGCCATCGAGATCATGAAACAGATAGCGACGTGCGATTATGGCGAGGATGCGGTTAAAACCATGCAGATCCTCAAAAGCCTCAAAGCTGAATCGACCTCGCCATGTGGAGTCAGGTTTGCCGGTGGAGGTGTAGTTCACAGTGCCGGTGTAGTCCAGGTATTCTTTCCACTCATTTACCATGGCGCACCTCCAGCAAGTTCTTTTCCACAGCGTCAGGAACGAGATCCCACAGCTTGTCCCGATAGCCAAGGGCGACCAGATATTTCACAGCTTCTCGGGCTGGCACAATACGCACCAGATACTCCCGGCATTTTTCAGACACAGCCTGCAGATAGTTTCGTCCCTCCGGACGCTCCGCATAGGCAAAGAGCATCTGAATGTACTCCTCTGACTCGTTTCCGTGGGTCAGTTTTTTCATCTGTTCGCTGGTGTTTTCATCAGCAATGTCGGAGAGGATATCACCCAGCAGACGGAATCCGTCATGACGGAAGTCGCTCAGAAGATCATGGAAGTCTGCAAACTCCGGCAGCTCGCTTACAAGGAAGCGCTCCCGGCTGTCCTCGTCCATTAAGTGCCATTTCTCTGCGGTGACCGTGCCAAATAGTTCTGTAACGCGCTGGGGAGGCAGAGAACGGAACTGCGCATACAGCTCATCGGTATCATATGCATCCTCCTGACCTCGGGCAAACAGGATGCGCTCTACATCACCCTTGCGTTTTGGAGCCTTATTCGTACTGCGCAGGTAACGGATGCGTTTCAGACAGGTGTTGTAATCCTCCATCAAAGAGGCAATTTTTTCTCTAATGGCAGGATCAAGGGTGTCCTTCCAGTCCGGCTTTACTGCAAAACTGAACAGTTCGGAGTCCTTGGCTTGTTTCGTCTTGGCACTGGGTGTGTTCTTTTTCATCTGCCAGGCCAGATACGGCAGGCGCTCCACGTTGGAGTCCACCTTGCTCCAGTCGGTATTTTTCAGAAAGTCCTTGATTTTGTCGGTATGTTTTTTCTCATACCAGGACCGACGGCTTGATTTGGCATCCTCCGCCAGCGACCGATACTGAAGGAATAGGTTGCGCTTCACAGTACGGCGATTGAGATACTCATCCAGATCGGGTTTGATACCGCTCTTTGCTGAATCGATTTCCAGACCAGTGACGATGGCCAGATGCTCAACCTCCTGGCGGCATCGGTCACGCTCCTCGGCGGTGGAGTTCTCGTTGTAGGCAATGATACTGCGGTCGAGAGCTGCGTTGCAGATCTGTCCGACGCGGGAGGAGAAGGTGCTGCTGACAGCATCAAAACGGGCCTCCCAATCATCGGCATCACAAATCAGCGGCTCTGCCGCAGGAATCATCAAAAGCGGTAGGTTGTCCTGATTGGTGTAGGACTCGTATTTTTTGAAGTCGCCGTAGCTGTCATAATTGCGGCGCACGCAGTCGTTCAGAATGGGATCGGTGATGGTACGGATCATGTCACCATCATAGTCCGCGCCGCCCAAACGCTCTGCCGCCAGCATGTTTGAGTCAACCATGACCACATCGCTCAGATGACCAAAGTAGTGGCTGCGCATGTTGTTTTTATCGTCGTAGAAAGAGAGGAGAAGTTCTTCGTTGCGGGCGATGTGAGGGTTACGCAAAAGCGTGCAGCTCCCATCGTGTTGATAATCAGCCTTCGGTGCATAGAAGGCTCGCTCAGGAAAATGGTTGGTCATGGCGGCGTTGAAATAGAGATCATTTCTCTTGCTGCGTTTCGCCTTCGGGTCAATCAGCAGAACAAGGAAGTCCAGCAGGTCTCCGGAGAGATAGCGAATGTCACCGTCCACGATCAGACGGCCTTCTCCGTACTGCTCATAAATCTGCTCAGCCTTGTCATCAAGGATTTTTGTAAAAGCAGGCTCATTGATCAGAAGCACGTTTTTCTTCAGCGCCGATGCCATGTGTTCCACCGTGGTCTTTTCTCCCATGCGGAAGAAAACCTGCTTCAAATGCTTGAGGAAATAGTTGATGCGGAACTCGGAATTAGCACGGAAATTATAGTAAGCCAGCTCTGTCTGTTTGGTGAGCCAGTGTCGCGGGTCATCGGCAGGACTGTGCGTCCAGCCGGCGGGAAGATCAGAAGGACGGAATTCCTCTGCCTGAATGGAAATGGTAGTCAGAAACTGATAGTTCAGTTCTGTGGTGGATTCCGGTTCTTCGCGGCTCACCTGCGTGATATACAGCGCATGGTCGTACTTCCGGAAAGCGATCCAATAGTCCTCCCAGAACATACCGTTCTCTTTCAGCCAACCGTAGCCTTTGAACATGCTCTTGGTCAGAATGACCTCCACATCATCAACAGCGTGAACGTTGCCCCAGATATCGGTGATGGTTTTCGTGCCGCAGTTTTTCAGAAAGTCCTTGAAGTCCACCTGATGCAGCATGCCCTTCACAAAAGGCAGTCTAATCTGAAAAGAGGTGTGGACATGCTCTCCACAGAGCCGTTCGTCAATGGCCTCAGCATATTGCGTGGAGATCAAGCCCTCACCGTCAAAGCAGGTGATGTTGATATCCGCGCGTTTTTCCACTCGCTCATATTTGCGGGTGCTGTTTTGGGTGCCGTCATCCTCGACGGTAATGACATTAACGTTAGGTACGGTGCGCACCGGATTGTCGATGACGATCACACGGCTCGGCACATCAATGCCGACATCCTCCACACGAACACCGGTGGACATCATCAGTCCGTTGTAGGCGTAGAGCTTACTGAGCTGACACTGACCGATGTGCATCCCCAGCATAATGCGGCGGCGCACACGCTCATACAGATCTGCGCGAATGAAGGATAGCCGTCCGTTGCGGCTCATATTGCCGGAGCGCTCAAAAGCAACATACCGGTACGGCGTGCTGCCGATGGTCAGAGTGATACCTTCCGGACGGAACATATCTCTGGCTTTCGCTTTCCGTAAAATCTGTCTGCCGCTGTTGCCGCGCACATCAAAGATACCGGAGAAATCCATATAGAAAATTGCATCGTCCAGTTTCGTGGATGCATATTTTGAAGCGGAACTGTTTTCGCCTCTGCCATCGATCTCACAGAGGATCTGGTGAAACAGAGCGTTGCTGCTCTGCTCATGAGTGGCTCCGGGATTTTTGCATTTCATCGTAGAGAAGTGATCCAACTCGAAAATATATTTTCCGTCTCTCTGTACTGCGTAGCTGATGACAGCTTTCGCAGAAAGCTCATAGATCACGTATTTCTGTTGTCTCACAATATCACCTCCACACGCTCATCATATCACAAAACCTAAAATTTGCAATATAGACACTGCTCCCGAAATTTCCTCGGGAGTCATTTTTATTTCACAAACAAAATGAAAGTGAGGAAACACAAATGCAAATTTTAGGCGAAAGATTTTTCAAATTGAGCAACGCAATGTTCATCTACGGACTCACACCGGTACAGTTCGTGGTCTACAGTTATCTGGTGAGTTGTGCCGGAAGTCGAGGTAGATGCTGGCCCAGCATGCAGACCATCGCTGCAAACTGTAGCTGCTCTCCCACCACGGCTCGTGCTGCGGTACAGGAGTTAAAGCGTCGCGGCTTTATCAACTATGTTCCTACCTACGAAAGACGGTACGGACAAAACCGCCAGACCAACAACACCTATTTCATTCTGAATCTGCCTCCGCTGCCCAAGCCGAAGGAAGAAGCGCCTGTGTATGTGGATGCAAACGGAGAGGAGGTGACAGCATGATGCGTGAACTGATTGAGTACGCAATCAGCATGGACGGAATGATCACCGCAGAGCGAACGCTCTACGTCATGGACATGGTCGAAGCTGAAAGTGAGTACGAACTCGGTGCACCTCTCGACCGGGAAGCTATCAAGTACCTGTATATCGCAAACAACCCTGGTGAGCTGACTGAGATGGAAGCGTGCTGTGCAAAGCTCCTCATTGAGAAGTACAAGCGCAAATTCAACACCGATCTGCTCCGGCTTGTGATGAAACACGGAGTGGAAGAGGCAGGCCGTATGTACGGTTCTTCTGGCGATTTTGCAAGGGAGATTTTGGCCTATTTTGAGGCAAATTGCGGCACGAAAGGAAAAGCGGGATAAAGCACCGACGTCTTAACCGCCGTCGATGCAATCACATCTGCCCGCAGTGCGGGCAGTTTCAAGGGTTTTCCGACAACCGAAACCTGGTGTCTGTTTCGGCAATGAATGAGCATTCTGACGTCTCATTCACGGAAAAGCCCGCAAAATCAAGCGTTTGAGCGGTGCCACACCGCAGAAATGGAGGAAAAATGAATAATACAACCAAAGAAAGCAAAATTCGTCCTACCCTGCGTGTTGATCCGAGAACGGCTCAAAGAGTCGAGCAGTGGTACAAAGCTGCCAACTGCCGCAGCCAGAATGAGTTCATGGAGCGGGCCATCAATTTCTATGCTGACTACATTGAGATGAACGACAACAACGATCTGCTGCCGCAGGCATTGCAGTCCTATCTGGATGGTCGGCTCAGTCAGTTGGAGAGCAGACTCAGCGCAATCAGCTTTGACTGTCTGGTTGGGCTGGATGAACTCACCGGTATCATCGCAGACAACTTCGAGTTCACGGAGGATGAGCTGCGCTGCCGCAGACGGGACAGCATCAACACCGTGAAGAAAACCAACGGCTTCATCTCTCTGGAAAAGCGTGCGCGCATGAGCATGCCGTCCTACAGTGACGAGGAGGACGATCAGTGGTAAAGCTGATTCTGAAAAGTCCCTACATCAAAAACACGGGCAACGCCGGTGGCTATCTCAAGTACATCGGCACCCGTGAAAATGTAGAGTTGGTTCCCGATGCGCGTCCGCCTACGAAACGACAGACGCAGCTCATCAACAAACTGCTGCAGGACTTTCCCGACTGCGAAAACTCCTATGAGTACAGTGACTACCACGCCGCGCCTACAAAGGTGAATGCATCCGCGCTCATCACCATGGCGCTGGAATCCAATTGGGATGCCATACAAAGCTCCGAGGTCTACATGAAGTACATCGCTACCCGTCCTCGTGCAGAGCGCTTCGGCTCTCACGGTCTCTTCGGTGATGAAGACAACGTGGATATGGCAAAGGCTATGTCGGAGCTGGAAAGCTACCGCGGAAATGTGTGGACGTACATCATCTCTCTGCGTCGTGAGGATGCTGAGCGCCTCGGCTACAACAACGCCGCAGCGTGGAAGAATCTCATCCGCACACACAGAAACGAGATCGCAGCGGCGATGAAAATTCCCGTCAGCGATTTTCGCTGGTACGCTGCCTTCCATGACGAAGGACATCATCCGCACATTCACATGATGGCCTGGTCCGCAAAAGCGGGTCAGGCCTATCTGTCCAGGGACGGTATCGAGATGATCAAGTCCAAGCTCACCAACGACATCTTCCGTGAGGAGATGCTGCACCTCTATGAGCAAAAGACGGTGGCGCGTGATGAGTTGGTGCAGGAAGCGCGCACGGCGATGCTGGAGCTGGTGCAAAAGATGCGGGAAGGTCTCTGCAGTAATCCGCGAGCAGAGCAACTCGTATGGGAACTGTCCATGAAGCTGGAAACGGTGCAGGGAAAGAAGTCCTACGGTTACCTGCCCAAATCTGTGAAGAAGCTGGTGGACAATGTGATCGACGAGATGGAACGCCTGCCCATCGTGCGGGAGTGCTATGAGCGGTGGCTGGAACTGCAGGGCAAGGTGCAGAGCTACTACACCGAGGAGGAAATCAAACGGTTCAAGCTATCCCAACAAAAGGAGTTCCGTCAGATCAAGAACGCCGTCATCAACGAGGCGCTGAAGTTGGGGGCGCTCACATTCGAGGACGGTGATATCCGGAAATATGACGAACCCGATCCCGAGGAAGATGTGACCTTGGCGTATTGGGATCTCAAGGAGATCATCCGTGACCGACATACGGAACTCTCGGAGAAGGATGCTGCCGTCTCAGAGATGCAGAAGCTGGCTGAGAGTGGTGATGTCCATGCCCAGTATTTTATGGGCAAGCTCTACCGTGACGGTGATCCTGTCCTGCCGAACAGCCAAGCGGCTGAGTACTGGTTTCGTGCTGCGGCAAAGCAGGGACTCGACATCGCCCAGTATGCGCTGGGCAAGCTGTACCTCTCAGATGATATCGAGGTGCGTGATCCGGCACAGGGCATCCACTGGCTGGTCACGGCCGCAGACAACGGCAACGGCTATGCCGCATACCGTCTGGGCAAGGAATGTTTGAAAGGGACTATCGTAAAGGAAAACATTCCTCTCGCTCTGGACTATCTCATGAAGGCTGCAGAGGCGGATGTGTCCCACGCACAGTATCTGCTGGGCAAGCTCTGTCTCGAGGGAAAAGGTATCGAGCACGACAGAGAAAACGCCGCCTACTGGTTCACGCAGGCGGCTGAACAGGGACACGACTATGCTCAAGTCCTGCTGGACAGGATGGAGGAGATGAAACCGCCGTCGGTACTGCTGTCCTCCACAAGACTGTTCCATCACATGAGCCGCATCTTCCAGGACAACTCTCTGCCGAAGAAATCACCGGCGGGAATGCAGACTGATAAGAAGCTCCGCCGCAAGCTGCAGAGCAAGCGCATCGCCATGGGTCATAAAGAGGATGACCATCTCGACAACGGCCCGACCATGACTATGGGCTGGTAACTGCCGGAGCACCCCGCATCAGCAGATGGTGAGGAAATGTATCACCAATACGAATGACAACAAATTAAAACCCTTCCCGCGGGAAGGAGAAAGGACAAAACTATGAAGAAAACAGTCTATACAAACTACGATGAACTGCCCGTTATGCTGTCTGTGCCAGACGTGGCTCAAATTATGGGCATTGCTCTCGACGGCGCCTATACACTGGTGCGCAGTAAAGATTTTCCTGCCTTCAAGGTGGGAAGCAGAATCATCATTCCCAAGGACAAATTCCTGGCGTGGCTGGACAAAATGTGCGCTGAAAAGGCGGGCTTTTAGTCATAGCTATTTCACAGGAAGTGTGGTATATGTTCGTGTTACAAAAGGAGGTATCGAACAATGGCAAAACGACGAGCAAACGGCGAAGGCAGTATTCGCCACCGTGAATCTGACGGCCGGTGGGAAGGCCGATACACGGCAGGCTATGATCCGGACACAGGCAAACGCATCGTGAAAAGTGTGTTCGGCAAAACCCAGGCCGAGGCGAGAAAACGACTGCAGGAGGCCATCCATGAAAACCGAGGACCGGTCATCAACTTCAAGGGCGATTACACGATGGGAGAATGGATGTGGCTGTGGTATGAAACCTACTCCAAACCCCATCTCCGGCCTGCGACAGCAAGCAACTATGAAAGCTACATCCGCAATCATATCGAACCCGGCATTGGTAAAGTGAAGCTGAAACAGCTCACGTCCATCCAGATCCAGCAGTTCTATAACCGCTCCAAGGAGCGGGGACGCATTCCGAAGACGGCAACGGAAACCGACCTGAGTCTGGCTAACAGAACGGTGAGAGGCATCCACATGCTCCTGCGGCAGGCACTTCAGCAGGCGGTGGCAGAGCGGATCATCAATCATAACCCCTGCGATAATGTCCGCATCCCCAAGAAGGACAAAAAGGAGATGACCATCATTCCGCCCGACCAGATCGGAGACTATCTCCGCTGCGCCCAGGACTTTGGTGTCCTGCCGATGTTCTATCTGGAGCTGACAAGCGGCTTGCGCAGAGGAGAACTTCTGGCTCTGCTGTGGACAGACTTGGATGTGGAGCAGCGTACCATCAGCGTGAGCAAATCAGTGGGGCGTGTGAAGGGTGAGATTATCGTTGCTCCGCCCAAGACGCAGAACTCCATCCGCACCGTGGTCATCCCGCAGCAGGCGGTTGACCTTCTGGTGGAGGACAGGAAGAATCATCCCGACAGCAAGTACCTGTTCCCGTCACCGCACACGGGAGAAATGTGGAGTCCCGATGCGGTGGGACGCCTGCACAAGAAAATCTTGAGAGCGGCCGGCATCGACGAAAGGGTACGTTTCCATGACTTGCGACATACGTTCGCGACCCTGGCTCTGCAGACCGGTGCTGATGTGAAAACGGTGTCCAGTATGCTGGGTCACTATAGCGCCGGTTTCACGCTGGATACGTACACCCATGTCACAAACCATATGCAGCTCCAGGCCGCAGACAAGATGGGCAGCTTCATGGACACGGCACTGCCTGAAACAGCACCTACGCCGCCTGAACCGCCTGAGAGCGGGTGTAAGGTCATCCCGTTTGAGATGGTAGGATAAGAATACGCCGGCAGAGGGAAAACTCTGCCGGCGCATTTTCTTACTCAGCGGATTCTGTTTGTGCAATTATCGAATCAATGACATCAAGTAGTGGAATAAACCCCGAGAAGTCAATCTTCTGATAGTTTTCATAAACATACTGGGAGAAGATTTCTTTTTCAAAGTATTTACTGTTGTCGAATTTATCTTTGCGACAGAAAGTTTTTCCTTCTAAACTGAGCTTTAGCAATTCGTCAGCAAACAAATCTTCAATTTCGCACTCTTCTTTATCCCCAACAAGAGGGGGCGTGACCACAAACAACTTGCTGTCTGGAATCAGCCTCATATGCAGATTCTCTTTGAGTGCGGCTTTCTGATCTGCGGTGGGATGCACATCCTCGCCCAAAAACTTTTTTAGTGGTCTGTCGCTGTTGGGCTCGTTGTCATACAGAAGTATGACAGGTTTATGCTGTTCGCCGCCACTCAACTGGCGGAAATAGCCAAGATAGGCGGGGATTTTTTTGCCGTTGCCAACATGATAACGATATAGGATTTTCATAGCATCGGCGCCATCCAGACTGATTCCGAAGAGATACTTCCACCTTTTTGTTCGCCTGAAGAACGAGAACTTATAGATGAAATTGCCTTCAGCATCTTTCTGTATAAGCCGAGGATATTTGGCGTAAAGGCTCTTCAAAGCAGCCTTTATATACCGAATATCAGTTTTGCCTTCTGTTACAATGACGGGTGCGTTGTGGGCAAAAAGGTATTTATAAAAAATAAATGCCTGATACTGTCTTTCACGACCATTGAGATGAAAAGCGTCGTGCTTAATTTCCTGTGGATCAAGAACATTGTTATAACGATCCAGCTGATCAATAAAAGAAAAACGCCCTTCGAGTTGCTTAATCGTTCCTGGCTCACCATCAATAAGGTATTCACCCGTAGAGTAGAGTTGGTGAGCCATCGCCCTTGTTTTACGCACATAGGCGTGATTAACATTTAGCTTTTTGTTTACAATCAGACCCGTGACCTCTTGGCGTGAGTCCTTAAACTGAAGTCTGGTTTTTTTCTCATTGATAGAGAAACTCGCCCTTTTTATTGCAGCATTGGCTTCTGCCAAGAAGTTCTCCTGATTTTCAACAAAATGCCTATCGTTGGTAGAGAAAGTCAAATCGTCAGCATATCTGGTGTAATCCAACTTATATTTCTTGGCTATCTTTAAAAGATAGGTGTCAAGAGGCTGGCAGATCAGATTTGTGATGATTGGAGAGCTGGGAGCACCCTGTGGTAAACGGCCTTGATAGCAGGTCAATTGTGCGAGAACAACAGCGACATCATGTGGTAGTTTAAAGTTGTTATTCTTTTCAAAATAGCCTTGAACGCGTCCAAAGTGGAAACGATCAAAAAAGTTTTCCAAGTCCAAGTTTAGGACGAAACGCTTGTTGCGATGAATTTTTGCATTGGTAATAATGCTTTTCCCTTTCTCAAATGCATGAGAAATGTTGGGTTTGATGCCCTTCTCTTCCCAGATGCTTTTCTGGTAGAGCCACAACATGTTTGAGAGTTTTTCCTGCAGAGTCTTCAGATCACCGGAAGGAGCGCAGATGGTTCGAGTTTCACCATTGCGCTTCGGAATCTCAAAAGTGGTGTAATAACTATCCGGCTTTTTTACATAAAGAATGTGAGTTAGCTTGTTGCGAGGAACGCTCAAATAGTCCGCTAACTCATTTCTCGATTGAATATCACAGAATTTTTTCATAGGCACCTCTCCAGAGGGAGAGCGTGTGGCAACTCATTGTGCGAAAGGACAAGTCGACATGAGCTAACACGAGTAACATCATGGCAGGGAAGGGCAATACGCTAAAGCGCCACCCAGTTTAGTCAACACTTGCGAAACACAAGTACAAAATCTTGCCACACGCTCTTTGCAGACATAGAGCCTGCAGACAAATTATATCTGATTTCGACGCCTATTTCAATCCGAACCTGTAGCCTCGTGATACGCACACAAGTGGTCAAACTTATTTTCTGCTCAAAGAGGTGTTTTTTGCCCCGAAATTTCCATCTGGTTGCCTTCAGTTTTGCCTGTGTGGGTCAGGTTGTGGGTCAAATGAGAAAACAGCGGCAAAATTAGATTGCCGCCGTGCTGCTATTTTCGCTCTTTGCCCCACGTTTTTCAGAAATTTATGTGGTCAACGCAAAAGTGAAACTTGAACTTTTAATGCAGAAAAACCGCCGAAAACGGCGGTTTTCCCAAGAAATTTGGTCCGAGTGACAGGATTCGAACCTGCGGCATCCTGCTCCCAAAGCAGGCGCGCTACCAACTGCGCTACACCCGGTTATGAAATTTTCCAACTGTGGTCAAATATGGGGTCAGCGCCGGTTTTTGACCAGTTTCCGGCGAGGGGCAAAACTCCGTCAGCCTTAGCGTCCCAGAGCTTTCCGGGATTTTAGGAAAGTGCGGCTCGAACTCCGGCCTCACGCTCCCAAAAAAGGCACATTGCCAACTATACCAATCCAAGAGGTAAAATTTCGGTCTGGTTTTTTATTATAATATATCTGTGTTGGGATTGCAAGTGTTTGATTCTTTATGATATGATACTTTTTACGAGGTGAACCATATCATGAGAATGAGAAAGAAGCCCAATCTAATCCCGCGGATGGACCGGTGCGCTCAGTTTCTGGTATCTAATCCGGAGGCACAGCGCGGAAGCTGGCGGATGTTAATGCCTCATGCGGAGGAGCTGCGGCTGGAGATTGGCTGCGGCAAAGGCCGTTTTACGGCGGAGACTGCGGCACAGAACCCCCAGGCGCTCTTTATCGCCATAGAACGGGTACCCGACGCCATGATTATCGCCATGGAACGTGCCCGTGACATGGGGCTGAACAACGTGTTTTTCATTGATGCAGACGCGGCGCGCCTGCCCGACTATTTTGCTCCTGGTGAGGTGGATTTCATTTATCTCAACTTCAGCGATCCCTGGCCCTCCAATCGTCACGCCAAGCGGAGACTGACGCACCCGGACTTTTTACTGCGCTATCGGCAGGTATTGCGGCCGGCGGGCGAAATTCACTTTAAAACGGACAACCGCAACCTGTTTGAGTGGTCCCTGTTCCAATTCCCCAAAGCCGGGTTTACCCTCTCCCAGGTTACGCGGGATCTCCACGCTGGCGGCGTCTGCGGCGTAATGACCGATTATGAGGAGAAGTTCCACGCCATGGGGATCCCCATCAACCGCTGTGTGGGCACCATGACCGCCCTTCCCCGGCCGGCAGAGCCAGAGGATGGTGAGAAATCCCCTGCGCTGTTATAAAAGCGACGGAAACCCGCGCCTCCTTCGGCTGGCAAAATTGTGCAATCCGCAGCTTGACGTCAGGGCTGGAGATCCGATAGAATAAAGGCACCGAGTAGCAGAAATGCGTAAATCCAGGAATGGATTTACGCATTTTTTATGTTTCAGGAGGCAGTTATGGACGAAAAAGCGAACAATCCCATGGCAGTCCTGCCGGTCAACCGGCTGATGCTGAAGATGGGCATACCGATGATCTTATCCATGGTAATGCAGGCGCTGTACAATATTGTGGACAGCTATTTTGTCAGCGGCATTGCCGACACCGCCCAGGTCACAGGTCTGGGTGAAAAAGCCCTAACCGCCCTGACGCTGGCCTTTCCGGTTCAGATGCTGATAGTTGCCGTGGGCATTGGAACCGGCGTGGGCACCAATGCTCTGCTGGCCCGCAGCCTTGGGCAGGGCGACCGGGAGAAGGCAGGCAGAATTGCCGGAAACACCTTCTTTTTAGGTGGCATTCTCTATGCGGCTTTTCCTCTCTTCGGGCTTTTCGGCGTACGCGGGTATATTGCCACGCAGACAGAGGACCCCGTGGTGCTGCAGATGGGGCTGGAATATCTGCAGATCTGCTGCGTTGCCTCTATGGGCATGGTGTCCTTTGCGGTGTTTGAGAAATTGCTGCAGGCTACCGGGCGCTCCCAGCTGTCCACCATTGCCCAGATTTCCGGGGCACTGGTAAATATCATTTTTGATCCCATCCTCATCTACGGCTGGCTGGGCGTGCCAGAAATGGGCATCCGGGGCGCCGCCTGGGCCACTGTGCTGGGGCAGATTGTCTCCGCCCTTCTGGCCTTTTTCTTCCATCTCCGATATAACCTTGAGGTGACGATACGGCCGGCCGACCTCAAGCCAGACGGCCGCCTCATCTCCGGAATCTATCAAATCGGCGTGCCGGCGATCATCGCCCAGGCCCTGATGTCCGTGATGACCTACGGGCTGAATCTGATTCTGATGGGCATGTCCCCCAATGCGGTAACGGCCTACGGACTCTATTACAAAATCCAGCAGTTCATTCTCTTTGCCGCCTTTGGGCTGCGGGACGCCATCACCCCTATCGTCTCCTTCGCCTACGGCATGGGAAGCCGGGACCGGATCCGCGCGGGCATCCGATACGGGATGCGATATACCCTGGTCATTATGCTGGCCGGATTGATCGGTCTGGAGCTGCTGGCCTCTCCCCTCTCTTCCGCGTTTGCCCTGTCCGGGTACACCATGCAGCTGTGCACTCTGGCCACCCGACTGGCCTCTCTGAGCTTTCTCTTCGCCGGAATCAACATCGCCGCCCAGGGCGTTCTCCAGGCCCTTGGCTGCGGGCTGCGCTCACTGGTGCTCTCCCTGTGCCGGCAGCTGATCTTTGTCCTACCCGTAGCCTGGTTATTCGCCCGCACCGCAGCGGCGGACACCCTGGTCTGGCTCACCTTTCTCATTGCCGAAGGCGCCACTGCCCTTCTTACGGCTGTCATGCTGCGGCAGGTTTACCAAACGAAAATCGATCTGCTCCACTGACAAAAACAGGCCGGAAGCAAATTGCTTCCGGCCTGTTTTTCACTTCTCTTACCAGCGGAACCATCCGCTGTCCTCGCGGGTCTCCAGCAGATCCAGGGCTCCGCAGAGCAGCTCGGCCGCATCGGCGCGAGTAAGGGTATTTTCCAGACCCAGTGCACCGGTGCTGTCCGCGGGCAGGACGCCGCAGCTGTTCAGATTCGCCGCCGACTGCAGGGCCCAGGCGGGGGCGGCGGCGCTGTCCGCAAACTGCGCGGTCGTCACCGCGTCCGTTACCTGAAGGGCGCGATCCATCAGAACGGCCGCTTCCGCACGGGTAATTGCGTCCGTACTGCGGAAAACCACCTGGCCGTCGGAGGTCACAGCTCCCTGAACCAGTCCGGCCTTCAGAGCGGAAGAGGCGTAGGGCTTGGCCCAGGTGGGAATCTCCAGGTCATCGGCAAAGCCGGTGCGCTCTACCCCCTCCAGGGTGCTCATCCCCACCGCCTGCATAGCCATGGCCACAAATTCACCACGGCTGACCGGTTCCTCCGGGCGGAAGAAATAGGAGCCGCCCATGCACTCCCCCACCAGGATTCCCTCCTCCGCCATGCGGATGGCCGCCTTTTGGGCCGGGTCGCCGGTCATATCCACATAAGAAATAGTAGTTTTGGCCTTTTCAATTTTGATCTTTACGGTGGCGGGATCCGAGGCATTGCCCGCCGTATCCACCGCCACATAGGTGAAGGAATCCTTGCCGGTCTTGTTCTCATAGGGGGTGTAAACAAAGGTATTTCCGCCGTCCTCCGGCATAGTAATGGAGCCGCGGGCAGGCTTCTCCACCAGCTGGAAGGTGAGCAGGTCGCCCTCCGGGTCCACTGCGGCAAATTGCCCGGTAATCGCCACATTTTTATACGTGCTCATATTCAGATTTTCCGCCACAGGTGTGGAGTTCTCGCCAGCCAGGAGATAGAGCCCCACGGTCACCGGCTCCCCGGTCGCTCCGTCTGAAAATACAGGGGTAAATACAAAGTCCGTGGTGGAGCTGGTGGGAACGGCGGCAGGCGCAAAGCGCAGTCCGTCCACGGCAGCCATGCTTACCACATCGCCCTCCCCCAGCAATTGTCCGCCCAGAGTGAGCACGCCGGCCCCGGCGTCCGGCAGCCGGTCCACAATCACAGACTCCAGGGCGGCGTCCCCCTCCACCCGGAAATCCGCCCGTGTAAAGGCGATCTCCTGGGTGATGGGACCGTTTTTGGAAAAGGCGGATACGGCCGGGGCAGCGTTTTGTCCGCCGGACAGCAGCGCGGACGCGGGCATCCCCGCAGTACAGAGCACAGCGGCCAAAACCGCCACGGGGAGGGCACGGCGCAGGAAGGAACAGTGTTTCAAGAGAATGACCTCCTAACCTAAATCAAAGAATGGTTCGCCCTTATTCTTTACCAAGGCAGGAGGAATATGCAGGGAAAGGCAGTTCTTTTCCAGGACTTTTTCAGTCCTTCTGCGCTGCAGCGTCGGGCCGGGTCTGTTCAGACCCGGCCCGTCTTTCTCTGTGCTGCCGCGCTATAGCTTGCTCCGGTCCCGCAGCCAGCTGGGGAGCGAGCGCATTTTGATACCGGAGACAATCCCCATGGCGGCAAACATGGTGACAATGGACGACCCGCCATAGCTGAAAAAGGGCAGGGTCAGGCCCACCAGTGGGAAGACATACAGGCACATGCCCACATTGATGCCCACTTGTACCAGCAGCATGCCTGCGTAGCCCAGGGCAATCAGCGCGGACTGGGCGGAACAGGCCCGGTGGGCCACCCAAACGCAGCGCAGGATGATGCACGCCAGGATCAACAGCAGCAGCAGGCAGCCCACCAGTCCCAACTCCTCCCCACACACAGCGAAAATCTCATCCGTATGACGGGCATTGAGGGCCGATTCCGATTTACTCTGTGTCTGAATTCCCTTGAGGTAGCCCAGCCCGGTGAGGCCGCCGCTGCCGATGGCCATGATGCTGCGGCTCTGCTGCCAGCCAATCACCTGGGTCTGTTCATAGATCGTCTCTTGATTGCCCAGGATGTGGTCGATGACCACACTGATTCTCCGGGCGAAATACTGATCGCTGATGCGGGGCCAGATCAAGAACACCCCCACCGCGCACACCACGGCGGCCAAGAGAAACCATCGCTTCTTCACCCCTCCCGCCCAGGCCATGATGACAAAGATGAGCAGATAGGTCAGGCCCATGCCAAAGTCACCAGACGCCACGGAGATCAGCCCGAACATGAATAGCGTGTGACCTGCAATCTGGATGACGGATGTTGGTCTGCTCAACCCCTTTTCCTGGAGCCGGTTCATCTGCCAGGCCAGCAGCAGTACAAAGGAAAGCTTCGCGATCTCCGCGGGCTGGAGATTGACCGGAAATCCCGGAAAATGCACCCAGCTGCGGTTTCCACCCCGCTCCACACCCAATGGAGTCCGCACTAACAGGTTGAACCCGATGTTGAACAGCAGCAGCAGTTTCCACGATTTTTCGGTAAACAGCTCAATATCCACCGAGGAGAGAAGAATATAGATGAGCACACCCAGGCAGATGGCGGCCGCCTGGATGAGCACATAGCGGTTGGTCTCCAGGTAGCGGGTGGCGCTATATATGAGCACCAGGCCGTACCCGCTGGCAATGAGGCATAGGGAGAGCAGCAGCAGATCCCCTTTATGGAAAAATTCGCGAATGGAATCAGAAAGCCAGGACAGCGTCCCCACCCCCCTTTCGTCTTTTACATGGAAAATCCAATTTAGTTTACCATCTTTTTTGCCTTTGGTAAACGGTTGTGCTATAATCTTATGGTAATTTTCACATTTGAGGTGTCTCATGGAATATGTGACCAATTCCCCCCGGGAGACAGAGGACACGGGCGCGGCGCTGGCGGAGCGGCTGGAACCGGGCACCGTGGTGGCCTTCACCGGGGACCTGGGGGCAGGCAAAACCGCTTTTGTCCGGGGTCTGGCCCGGGGCTTGGGCATCCGGGAGCGGGTAACCAGCCCCACGTTCACCATTGTCAATGAATACGAGGGGGGGCGCCTGCCCCTGTTCCACTTCGACATGTACCGACTGGGCTCGGCCGACGAGCTGTTCGATATCGGCTGGGAGGACTATCTCGCCCGGGGGGGTGTGTGCGCTGTGGAGTGGAGCGAAAATATCGAAAGCGCGCTGGACGCCGGCTGTATCCGGGTGGACATCCGCCGGGGTGAGGCAGACAATCAGCGGCGCATTTCCATTGCCGGGGAGGGGTTTGAATGAAGATTCTGGCTCTGGAATCCTCCGCCGCCGCCTGCTCGGCGGCCCTGTGCGAGGACGAGCGGCTGGTGGCCCAATCCTTTCAGAACAACGGGCTCACCCACTCCCGCACCCTGATGCCCATGGTGGAGGCCCTGCTGGCCAACTGCGGCGAAGCGCTGACCAATGTGGACCTGATCGCCGTGGCCGCTGGGCCAGGCTCCTTTACCGGTCTGCGCATCGGGGTGTCCACCGCCAAGGGCCTGGCCTGGCCGGGAGACAAGCCCTGTGCCGCCTGCTCCACCCTGGAGTCCATGGCCTGGGGCCTGGCCCACACCGGCGGGGCGCTGTGCGCCGTTATGGACGCCCGGCGCAGCCAAGTGTATAACGCCCTCTTCCGCGGGACAGGCGCGGGGCTGGAGCGGCTGTGCCCCGACCGGGCGGTGGGCCTGGAGGAGTTGGGGGAGGAGTTAAAAAAGAGCGGAAAGCCGCAAATTTTGGTTGGAGACGGCGCGCATTTGTGCTATACTACCTTCAGAGCACAGGGACTGGACGTCTGTCTCGCGCCGCCCCACCTGCTGTTTCAGAGTGCGTGGGGCGTTGCCCGGTGCGCGCTGGAGCTGGCCCGGAGGGGCGAGCTGACCAGCGCGGCGAAACTGGCCCCGGTCTACCACCGTCTCTCCCAGGCGGAACGAGAGCGTCTTGCCAAGCTGAACGCCAACACCAAAGAATAAACAAAGGGGAATGAAGCCATGAATATGGAAAAGGTACACATTTTGGACCACCCGCTGCTCCAGCACAAGCTGTCCATCCTCCGGGACGAGCGCACCGGCGTCAAGGAATTCCGCGAGGTGGTCTCTGAAATCGCCACCCTGATGTGCTATGAGGCCACCCGGGACCTGCCCCTGCAGGAGGTGGAGATCAAGACCCCAATCACCACCGCCAAATTTAAGACCATTGCCGGCAAGAAGCTGGCCATTGTCCCCGTGCTGCGGGCTGGTCTGGGCATGGTGGACGGCATTCTCACCCTGATCCCCTCTGCCAAGGTGGGGCATATCGGCCTCTACCGCGACCCGGACACCCTGGAGCCGGTGGAATACTACTGCAAGATGCCCACCGACATCGCCGAGCGGGATGTGATTATCCTGGATCCCATGCTGGCCACCGGCGGCTCCGCCTCCGCGGCCATCCAGTTCATCAAGAACTATGAGGTCAAGCATGTCAAGCTGATGAACATCATCGCCGCCCCCGAGGGCATCCAGCGGGTGCAGCACGACCACCCCGACGTGGATATCTACTGTGCCGCCCTGGATGAGAAGCTTAATGACCACGGCTACATCGTCCCCGGCCTGGGCGATGCGGGCGACCGGATCTTCGGCACAAAGTAACATATACAACGGCTTTCAGCCCGTCTTCCCTCCGGAAGGCGGGCTTTTTTATGAAAATTTCTGTCCTGCTGTGCTCTCAGGCCGGAAAACACCGTCTATACAGGTGAGCGCTCAAATCAGAGACGGAGGTGAAGCGGATGGAAGACAGCGAGATCATCCGCCTGCTGTTCCAGCGGGACCAGCAGGCGCTGACCGGGCTGGCCAGGTCCTACGGGTCCCTCTGCGGCGGGCTGGCCCTGCGCATCCTGGGCGACCGGCGGGACGCGGAGGAGTGCGTCAACGACGTGTGGCTGCGGGTATGGAACGCCATTCCCCCGGCCCGGCCGGAGCGTTTGCCCGCCTACCTCTGCCGGATCACCCGCAATCTGGCCCTGGACCGTCTGGCCGGCTGCCGGCGGCAGAAGCGGGGCGGAGAGTCGGCTTTCTTGCTCTGCGAGCTGAGCGAGTGTCTCCCCGCCCGCTGGGACACGGAGGAGCTGGCCGACGACAGCGTGGCCCGGGCCATCGAGGCCTTTTTGGCCAGGCTGGACCGCCGGAGCCGCACCCTTTTCCTGCGGCGGTATTTCTACGCCGAGCCGGTGTCCACCCTGGCGGAGGCTTTCAGCATGAAGGCCTCCACCGTGTCCACCACCCTCAATCGCCTGCGTACCAGACTCAGGCACTACTTGGAACAGGAGGGCATCCTATGACAAAGGAAGAAAAACTGCTTCGACTGCTGGACCAGCTGCCGGAGAAAATGCTGGCAGAGGCCCTGGAGCCCCCTGCCGCACCGTCCAGGAGACATTGGCGGAGGTTGGCCGCCCTGGCCGCCTGTCTGGGGCTGGCCGTCGGGCTGGGCCTCGGCGCGGGGCAACTGCCGGAAGGGAGCGGAGTTTCCCCCGCCCAAACCGCGATAGGCTCCGCCCCGGTAGAGACGGGCTCCGTCGGGCTCCTGCCCGCCGTGGTCATCACCCCCGCGCCCCCGCTGGGCTCGGACACTTATCAGGAGCAGGCGCTGCGCTTTGCCATGCTCCCCCTGGGGGGCCGCGTGGCCGAGTACCACCAGGTGCCCCGCCCGGACCGGATCCTTTCCCTGGGCGACCCCTATGAGGGTCTGGAGGGATGGTACCGTCCGGCCGGTACGGAGAACCTGCAATATCTGATCCGGGAGGAGGCGGAGGGCTACACTCTATGGGAATTCGCCTCCTTCCTGGTATGGGAAGCGGAGGAGGCGGCCGCCGTCAGAGCGGACATTTCTTCCGGCACGTCCCTCTGGGGAACCCTGGGTTGGTTTGACCCGGATACCCTGGACTTCTCTCCCTACCCTTACTCCCTGGTGCTGGAGCAGGTATACGGGGTCACCTCTGCCGCCGATATTTGTTCCATCACCATTTCCCCCGCCGACATGGACAACACCGACGCGGGTAAGGCGCTCCAGGCGGAAATCGGCACCCGCGTTCTGACCGACCCGGAGGGCATGGCCCTGCTGTATGAGACGCTTTGCTCCATGACCTGCCTGGGCGGGGACCGCTGGGCGCAGATCGACCGGGGCGAGGGCGACAATCCGGACGGCGGCGGCCTTCTGGAGGCGGTGCGGCTGGGGCGTTATCTCACCCTGGAGCTGGCCAATGGCGAATCCATCACCTCCCTGAAATACACTGCCGCCGGCGGGCAGTTCTATGAATACGGCGGTGTGGCCTACACCCCTCTGGAGCGCAAAACGGCGGCGCAGATCAGCCGGCTGCTGGGTATTTTCTGAGCCTCCGGGTAAAATGAGAGCCGGGCCTCTGATTGAGGTCCGGCTCTCTGTTTTTCCCTTACAGATTTGCGTCCAGCACAGCGGTAAAGCTGTCTGCGGGCATAACGCCCACCTTGCGGTCGATCTCCACGCCGTCCTTGAGGAACACCACCGTGGGGATGCTCATAACGCCGAAGCGGGCGGCCAGCTCTGGCTCGTCGTCCACATTGACCTTGCCCACCAGGGCCTTGCCCTCGTAGCGGCCGGCCAGGTCCTCAATCACCGGGGCGAGCATCTTGCACGGGCCACACCAGGAAGCCCAGAAGTCCACCATAGCCAGTCCCTGAGAGACCGCCTTGTCAAATCCGTCCTTGGTCAGATGAATGGTTGCCATAAAAATACTTCCTTTCTGTTTTCTTTAGTTTAGTTCGCTTTCTCTAATTTATCCACATATTCCGCCGCCCGGTGGCCGGCCACCTGGCCCTCGCCTACCGCTTTGGAAATCTGAAGGGGCAACCCGGTACAGTCCCCTGCGGCGAATACGCCGGGTACGCTGGTGGCCATACTTCGGTCCACCGCCAGATAACCCCCCTCCAGCTTCAGGCCGGGAAGCAGGTCCGCCGGCGCCAGAGAGGGCCGCAGGATGAACACCCCCTGACAGGGGATCTCCCGATCTCCCGCCCGCAGAGCGGTCACCCCCTGCTCCCCCAGGATCTCCGGCCGGGCCGATTTTACAAACGGGATGGCCTGGTTCAGGCCCTGGGGCTCCTTCTCACTCACGTAGGTAACCTGACAACCGATCTCCTTCAACCAGTTGGCCTCACCTGGGGCCTCATGGGTCTTGCCCACCACAACCACCGGCTTGCCCCGGTAGAGCATCCCGTCGCAGGTGGCGCAATAGCTCACCCCCGCGCCCAGGTGCTCCGCCTCCCCGGGGAGTTTGTTGGCCCGCACCACGCCGGTAGCCAGCACCAACGCCCGGGCCTGTTCCACATCGCTGCCGATACTCAGATAAAACCAGCCGCCCATGGGCATGACGCTCAGTACCTGGCCCGGCCGCCGCCGGACCCCCATGGCGTCCGCGTGGGCCTGGAAGCGGGCCAGCAGCTCCGGCCCCCTCTGATCGGGCAGCCCCAGGTAGTTGGCAATATGTTGAGAGCGGTAGACCGGATTGTCCCGGTCGTCCCCGCTGACCACCAGCACGCTCCTGTTTCTGGCCCGAACCTGCACCGCCGCCGACAGCCCCGCCGGGCCGCCGCCGATTACCGCGATGTCGTACACTGGTACTCCCCCTCCCCGTCCCCGAAGAGCGCAGCCACCACGGCGGCGATCTCCGGGTCTGCGATCTCATAATAGACCTCATTGCCCGAGCGGGCGCATTTGACAATGCCAGCCGCCTTCAGACGCATCAGATGCTGGGAGATACTGGACTGCGACTGTCCGGTGTTGGCCTCCATACAGCCCACGTTCCGGCATCCGCATTTCAGCAGTCCCCGCACAATCCGCAGCCGAAGGGGATGGGCCAGCGCCTTGAGCAGAGCCGCCTTCTCCTCATAGGAGACGTTTGTGTCGTTCATGCCTTCACCCACATTTGTTTTTTCTAATATTATTATATTATAATATTAGAATTTGTCAAGGACTTTTTTATTTTTTTCGGAGGCACTCCCGCAGGGGGCCATCATGCGGGGCATGCTCCAATGGGGTTTTCTAGGCCGATTCACTGCCATGGAAGGATGCTGGGCTGCCAAAGGAACCGTCACGGCCGCCTCAGCGGGAGCCGATCCCTACGCAGGAGCGCAAAGCCCTCTGCCCCCCGAGGGGCTATCCCCCCGGCTTCCCGTTGTTTTTTCCTCAAATTTCCGCTCCCTCTTGCTTTTTCAACGCGTTCAGGGTAAAATAGCAAATTGTATCAATACGAAGGAGTGAAACAGCATGTCAGAAGAGCTGAACCCCACTATGACGCAAAACTTCATCCATGATTTCATCGACGAGGACATCGCCCAGGGTGGTCAGTTCCAAGGCATGACCGTCCACACCCGCTTCCCGCCCGAGCCCAACGGCTACCTGCACATCGGCCACGCCAAGGCGATCTTCGTGGACTTCGGCACCGCCGAGAAGTACGGCGGGCTCTGTAACCTGCGCATGGACGACACCAACCCCACCAAGGAGGACGTGGAGTACGTGGAGGCCATCCAGGAGGACATCCACTGGCTGGGCTACGACTGGGGGGACCGCTTTTTCTTCGCCTCCGACTACTTTGAAAAGATGTACGAGTATGCGGTGGAGCTGATCCGCAAGGGGCTGGCCTACGTATGCGAGCTGACCCCTGAGGAGTTTAAGGAATACCGGGGCGACGTAAACACCCCCGCTCGCTCCCCGTGGCGGGACCGCCCGGTGGAGGAATCCCTGGACCTCTTCTCCCGGATGCGGGCCGGCGAATTTCCCAACGGCAAGTACACCCTGCGGGCCAAAATCGACCTGGCCAGCGGCAACTTCAATATGCGCGACCCGGTGATTTACCGCATCAACCACATGCACCACCACCGCCAGGGGGACAAGTGGTGCATCTACCCCATGTACGACTTCGCCCACCCCCTGGAGGACGCGCTGGAGGGGATTACCCACTCCCTCTGCTCCCTGGAGTTTGAAGATCACCGCCCCCTCTACGACTGGGTCATCGCCAACTGCCCCGTCCCCGCCAGGCCCCGGCAGATCGAGTTCGCCCGTCTGGGTATCAACTACACCGTCATGAGCAAGCGCAAGCTGCGCCAGCTGGTGGAGGAGGGCCGGGTGTCCGGCTGGGACGACCCCCGCATGCCCACCCTCTGCGGCCTGCGCCGGCGGGGCTATACCCCCCGGGCCATCCGCAATTTCTCCGAGCGCAACGGCGTGAGCAAGGCGGCCTCCACTGTGGAGTTCGCCTTCCTGGAGCACTGCCTGCGGGAGGACCTGAACGAGACCGCCCAGCGGGTCATGGCGGTGCTCCGCCCGGTGCGACTGACCATCACTAACTACCCCGAGGGGCAGAGCGAGACCGTCACCGTGGAGAACAACCCCAACCGGCCCGAGGACGGCACCCGGCAGGTCTCCTTCTCCCGCCACCTGTGGGTGGAGGCGGAGGACTTCCTGGAGATCCCCGTACCCAAGTACAAGCGGCTCTATCCCGGCGGCCCTGAGTGCCGCTTGAAGGGGGCCTATCTCATCACCTGTACCGGCTGTGAGAAGGACGAAAACGGCAATGTGACCGAGATCTTCGCCACCTATGACCCGGAGAGCCGGGGGGGCGACCCTGCCGACGGCCGCAAGGTAAAGGGGGCCACCATCCACTGGGTGGACGCCGACACCGCCGTGGACGCGGAGGTGCGGCTGTATGACAACCTGTTTACCGACGCAGAGCCGGACGCCGGGGACAAGAACTTCCTGGACTGCCTCAACCCCAGCTCCCTGGAGGTGCTCCCCCACGCCAAGGTGGAGGCCGGCCTGGCCGGTGCGGAGGCCCCCGCCTCCTTCCAGTTCCTGCGGCAGGGCTATTTCTGCGTGGACAATAAGGACTCCGGCCCGGAGCATCTGGTGTTCAACCGCTCCGTTGGCCTGAAGGACAGCTTTAAAGTAAAGTGATTCCCAGACGGGGCGGGCTCTGCCCGCCCCGTCTTTTCGAAAAGGAGAGGTTATGATGTACAACTTCCGCAACGACTACTCCCAGGGGGCCCATCCCAGGGTGCTGGAGGCCCTGGCGGCCACCAATCTGGAGGGCAACATCGGCTACGGCGAGGACCCCCACTGCGCCCGGGCCGCTCAGCTAATCCGGGACCTGTGCCAGGCCCCCCAGGCTGACGTGCAGTTCCTCATCGGCGGGACCCAGACCAATTTCATTGCCATCTGCGCCTTCCTCCGCCCCTGGGAAGGGGTCATCTGTGCGGACACCGGGCACATCAACGGCCATGAATCCGGCGCGGTGGAGGCCACCGGGCACAAGCTCATCACAGTCCCCGGCGGGCTGGAGGGCAAGCTGACCCCGGCAGGCATCCGGCAGGCGGTGCAGGCCCTGGACAACCCCCACGTGGTCAACCCCGGGCTGGTATACATCACCGACGCCACGGAAAACGGCACCCTCTACACTCTGGCTGAGCTGGAGGCCATCTCCGCCTGCTGCAGGGAGCTGGGGCTGCTCCTCTTTCTGGATGGCGCGCGGTTGGGATGCGCCTTGGCCTCCCCGGCCAACGACGTGACCCTGCCTGACCTGGCCCGGCTCACCGACGCATTTTACATCGGCGGCACCAAGAACGGCGCGCTGATGGGCGAGGCGCTGGTGCTGTGCAATCCCGCGCTTCAGCCCCACTTCTTCACCCTGAAAAAGCAACGGGGCGGTGTGCTGGCCAAGGGCTGGCTGCTGGGGGTGCAGTTTGAGGAGCTGTTCCGGGACGGGCTGTACTTCGACATGGCCAGCCACGCCAATGAGATGGCCGCCCGGCTCCAGGACGGCCTGCGAGCACTGGGGATTCCTCTGTATGTGGAGTCCTCTACCAACCAGATTTTCCCGGTGGTCTCCGGCGCGCTGCGGGAACGGCTGCGCGGGCTGGTCCAGTTCGAGGACTGGTGCCCCGGCGAGGGGGCGGACGAGCATGTCATCCGGTTCGTCGCTAGCTTCGCCACCAGTGAACAGGAGGTGCAGGGCTTCCTGCGTGATCTGGTCGGTTTGCTGTAAGAGACCGTCCGCCCAAGGGGGCGGACGGCTTTTTCTTTTTCCGCTGAAACCTTTTTTCCCAGCTTCCGTATTACCAGAAAGAACTAGTTCTGAAAGGAGGCGGCAGGTATGACGGACGAGGCGCTGGCCCGGCGGCTGGCAAAGGGGAGCCGGGCGGCCCTGGACCAGGCCGTGACACGCTTTACCCCCTATGTCAGCGCCGTGGCCTGGCGGGTACTGGCCGCCTCCCCCGCCACCCGGGAGGATTTGGAGGAGGTGGTAGCCGACGTGTTTCTGGCCCTGTGGCGGCACGCGGCGGAGGTCGAACCGTCCCGGGTGCGCACCTGGCTGGGAGCGGTGGCCAAAAACCGGGCCATTGACCGCCTGCGGGCGTGCTCCCCCACCCTCCCCCTGTGCGAAGCCGACGTAGACACCCGCCCCGGCCCCGAGGAGCAGTCCCTACAACGGGAGCGGGCCGCCCGGCTGCTCGCCGCAGTGGAATCCCTGGAGGAACCCGACCGCACCCTCTTTCTCCGACACTACTATGAGGGGGAACGGCTCAAGGATGTGGCCCGGGCGCTGGGGCTAAACCAAGCCACGGCTAAGACCAGGCTCCACCGGGGCCGCAAGCGCTTGAAACAGCAGTTGACCGAAGGAGGGGAAGAAGCATGAAACAGCATCTGGAACAACTCTGGGCGGAGATCTACCCCACCGCCGGCCCCTGCCCGGCGGTGGACCCGGACCACATCCGTCAGCGGGTCCATGCCGCCCTGGAGGCCGTCCCCTCAGAAAGGAGAACCCCTATGAGGAAAAAATTCCGCATGGCCCTGGTGCTGGCCGCCGTATTGGCCGCCCTGGCCGGGACCGCCCTGGCGGTGGTCTACCACTATCACACCGCGTTGGAGTATTTTGACGGAGACACCGCGCCCCTGGAGTCTGCGGTCCAGGCTGTGGATGAAACGCTGGAGAACGACTCCTACCGCGTCCATGTGGACAGTGTGCTCTCCGATTCCCACAGCACCGTCCTGGGCCTGTCCATTGAGGCGCTGAACGAGGAGGCCCAAGCGGCCCTGATGGAAACGCGCTTTATGCCCCTTTCCATTCTTCACCTGGAGGCGGAGCAGACCGACTCCTCCACCATCTCCTTCTCCTTTACCAGCGAACAGGCCGAGGCGTCCGTGCGCCGCTTCAGTCTGCGCCTAGAGGGCGTGGGCGCGCCCAACACCCTCCGGCTGTCCCTGGTGGGCGCGCCGGAGGGCAGTGGTCTCACCCTGCCTCTGGAGACCGCCCTGGTGGGCCGCTCCGTGCAGTCGGCCGTCCCCTTGGACGACGGCCGGGAACATGTCATCCGCTCCTGCACCCTCAACCCCACCGGGATCGAGCTGGAGGTGGAATTTGCCGCGCCTGTCCGTGGCGACCGCATCGTGGAGTTCTGCTTCCGGATGGTGGACGGCTCCCTGAAAACCCTCTCCCAGTGGAACGGCGCTCCCCTCTGGCTGAACAGCTCCCATATTCCAACCGAGGACGGCTCCATCCGCTACCGCTATTGGGCGACCTTCCGCACCCTGTTGGACCCACAGGAGGTGGCAGGCGTGCTGCTCAACGGCATGGAGTACTCCTTCCTGGAGCCGGACCGCGCCGTCCCCGCTGAAATTTCGGAGACTCTGCGGCCCTTCCTGACCCCCTTTGTGGAGCGCGGCGAACATTTCTATTTCTCCGCTCAGGACGCCTTCCGCCGACTGGGCGCTTCACTGGAACAGGAGGATGAGCGCTTTGTGATCCGCTACCTGGATCATACCCTGTGTCTCACCCCCAATGAGACCGCCGCGCGGCTGGACGACGAGCCCATTACCCTGTCGATTCCGCCGCTTCAGGAGGGGGAGAACCTGCTTCTGATCCGGGAATGCCTCCAGCTGCTCGGCCTGGACTGCCGCATGTACTACCCCGAGGCGGGGCAACCGGTCCACGCGCCGGACGACTGGGTGGTCAGCCCCTGAGTCACCATGAAAACAGACAAGGCGCTGCCAAAAGCAGCGCCTTGCCTGTTTTGTTTTTTTAATAAAACGTTTTGCGCTTTGGGGCGCAAGAGGGCACCCCCTGGAAACTGCGCCCCTATGAGCGGCAGCCGGCTGCCGCTGCTTTAGTTCAGGAAGTCTTTGAGTTTTTTGCTCCTGGAGGGATGCCTTAGTTTCCGCAGGGCCTTGGCCTCGATCTGGCGGATGCGCTCACGGGTGACGTTGAACTCCTTGCCCACCTCTTCCAGTGTGCGGGTGCGGCCGTCCTCAATGCCGAAGCGCAGCTTGAGCACCTTCTCCTCCCGGGGGGTGAGGGTGCCCAGCACATCCACCAGCTGTTCCTTCAAAAGGGCAAAGCTGGCGGCCTCGGAGGGCTCGGAGGCGTCCTCGTCCGGGATGAAATCCCCCAGGTGGGAGTCCTCCTCCTCGCCGATGGGGGTCTCCAAGCTGACCGGCTCCTGGGCGATTTTCAAAATCTCCCGCACCTTGTCCACGGGCATGGACATCTCCTCCGCGATCTCCTCAGGCGAGGGGTCATGGCCCAGCTCCTGGAGCAGCTGACGGGAGACCCGGATGACCTTGTTGATCGTCTCCACCATATGCACCGGGATGCGGATGGTGCGGGCCTGGTCGGCGATGGCCCGGGTGATGGCCTGGCGGATCCACCAGGTGGCGTAGGTGGAAAATTTATAGCCCTTGGTGTAGTCGAATTTTTCCACGGCCTTGATCAGCCCCAGGTTGCCCTCCTGGATCAGGTCCAGGAACAGCATCCCGCGGCCCACATACCGCTTGGCAATAGACACCACCAGGCGCAGGTTGGCCTCGGCCAGGCGCTGCTTGGCCGCTTCTCCCTTGGCCACCAGGCGCTTGAGCTCCTTCTCGTCCTCGGCGGAGAGAACGGCAGGCTCCCCCGCCTTTCGGGCGCGTTCGGCCTCTTCCAGCTGCTCCTTGGCGGCGTCTCCCGCGCCCATGTCCTGGGCCAGCTCGATCTCCTCCTCCGGGGTGAGCAGGTTGACCTTGCCGATCTCCTTCAGATACATGCGCACCGGGTCGTCGATACCGAAGGAGTCCACCAGGGTGTTGGGGTCCACAATCTCCTCTTCCGGGATCTCCTCGATCTCCTCCACAGGCGGGACCGCGTCGTCGGGCAGCTCGGGCAGATAGTCCTCTCCCACGGTATCAATCCCCAGGTTCTCCAGGGTATCGTAGATTTTGTCCATCTGCTCGCTTTCCAAGTCCAGGTTCTCCAGTACGTCCATCAGCTCACTGGAGGATAACTTGCCTTTTTTCTTGCCCCGCTCGATCAGCTCGGACAGTTTTTCCGCACCCTGGACGCCTTCGACCACCTTCATGATCTCGATCTTGCCCTGTTCCATCTTCTCTTCATTGGTGATCTGGTTTTTTTTCTGATCCTCCAGAGTCAGGATAAACTCCCTCTTCTCGGCGGTCATCTTTTCACTCATGTGTGGTCATCCTCCATAGCTTTTCTTCTCTCTGTATTTCTCACGCGCCGCCAGCAGCGGGTCCGTTCCTTCAGGTCCCACCCGCTTGAGGGCCTCGGTCTCAATGGTCTCTATGTAGTCCTTCATGGCCTTCCGGCCGTTGGACAAGTCCTCCGGCTGGTCCAGCACAGAGGCAAGATGGCTCATCTCCGCGCCGGTCAGCACGCCGGCCAGAGCGGCCAGCTGCGTGCTGCGCCCCTCCCTGTGCCGCTGCCGCAGCAGGGAAAAAATCTTTCCCAGCACCGGCGAGGAGAACTGCCCCTCATCCAGCCGCTCCGTCTCCGGAAACAGCGCGGGCTCCAAAAGCAGCAGGCGGAGCACCCCTTCCTCCGCCCGGGCGGAGCGGATATTGGTGTAGCGCAGCTCCCGTTCCTTTGGCTGAAGCTGCACCGCCGGCGTCAGATCCCGGCGCTGCTGTTTCTTTTTCGCCTGCCAGGTCCGGTTTTTCCGCCAGCGCTCCACTTCCTGCGCGAAGGCCGCGCCGGAGATCCCGGCCGCCGCCGCGGCCTTGTTGCCATAGATCTCCCGCTCGATTGGGCTTGGCAGGGCGGCCACCGCTTCCACTGCCTCTTTTAGGAAGGCCATGCGACCCTCCTCCTCGTCCAGGTTGTGATTCCCGATCAGGACCTCCAGCCGGTAGTCGTTCTTGCCCGCGCTGCTGTTGAGGCATTTCTCAAAGACGGCAGGGCCGAATTTTTTGACAAAATCGTCCGGATCCTGCTTGACGGGCTTCCCCTCGCCGTCATAGGCGTTGGGCAGCTGGAGCACCCGCACGTTCAGGTCGGCGTTTTTCAGAATATTGAGCACCCGGTCGGTGGATTTTTTTCCCGCCGGGTCATTGTCATAGCAGAGCACCAGCTCCTTGGTGTAGCGGGCCAGGATGCGGGCGTGCTCCTCCGTAAGCGCGGTGCCCATGGTGGCCACCACATTATCAAACCCGGCCTGGTGCAGGGTGATCACATCAATATTGCCCTCCACCAGCACCAAATTGGGGCGCTTGGTGTTCTTGGCAAAATTGAGGGCGTAGATGAGCCGCCCCTTTTTAAAGAGCGCGGTCTCCGGCGTGTTGAGGTACTTGGCCCCCTCCTCGCCGGGGAGGATGCGGCTGGTAAAGCCCACCACGTCCCCCCGCACATCAATCACCGGAAGCATGAGCCGGGCGCGGAATTTATCGTACACGCCCCCATTCTTCCCCGCTACGGTAAGTCCGGCGTCGATGAGCTCCATTTTACTGTACCCCTTGGCGGTGAGTGCCTTGGTCAGGCCATCCCACTGGTCCGGGGCGGCCCCCAGGCCGAACCGGGTGGCCGTGCGGGGAGTCAGCTGCCGCTGGGCGATGTATTCCCGCACCCGCGCGCCGCCGGGACTCTTCAGGTATTCATGGTAGAAACGGGCGGCGTCCCGGTTGGCCGCCAGGGCCCGGGCCTTCTTTTTCCGCGCCTGATCGTCCGTGTCCCCCTCTGGGACCTCCATTCCGGCCCGCTTGGCCAGCAGCCGCACCGCGTCCGGGAAAGAGAGGTTTTCCATCTCCATAATAAAGGAGATCACCCCGCCCCCCTTGCCGCAGCCGAAGCAGTGGTAAATCTGCCTCTCCGGCGAGACGGAAAAGGAAGGGGTCTTTTCGTTGTGGAACGGGCAGAGTCCCCACAAATTGCCCCCCTTCCGCTTGAGGGACACATAGGAGGACACCACGTCGGAAATCTCACTG
Source organism: Lawsonibacter celer (assembly GCF_014281125.1). Taxonomy (GTDB): domain Bacteria; phylum Bacillota; class Clostridia; order Oscillospirales; family Oscillospiraceae; genus Lawsonibacter_B; species Lawsonibacter_B celer. The sequence continues at coordinate 832,386 of NZ_JACOEA010000001.1, forward strand.
CGGGCCACCAATTCGTCAATGAATAGTTCCGGAATGGCCATAATTGTCCCCCTTTCCCGCTTTTTTCTTATCCTTGCCGTAATTTTACGGAACTATACGGCTATTTTACGCCCCACGCCTTGGGGATGAAGGCTTCGCCGAACTGCTCCACCGCATATTTGTCCGTCATGCCGGAGATGTAGTCGCAGACGGCGCGCTCCACACCCTCCCGGATCCGGATGGTCTGAAATTCCGGAGGAAGCTTGTCCGGGTCGGCCGCATAATACTCAAACAGCCGCCGGAGCATATCCTGTGCCTTGCCCTCCTCCCCCTTGGCCACCGGGTTGCGGTAGACAAATTCAAACATGAACTCCCGCAGCTCATGCATGGCCCGGGCACACGCGGGGGACTGAAGGATCTCGTTTTTCCCGGCGCTGGAGCGGATGATATCTACCGTCAAGGTGTTGATTCGCTCGGAATGGGTAAAGCCCAACACCTGGGACACGCTCAGGGGAATGTCCATAGGGTAAATGATTTTGCCCCGGATGGCGTCGTCAATGTCATGGTTGATGTAGGCAATCTTATCCGCCAGGCGAAGAATACGTCCCTCCAGCGTCTCCGCCTGATCCGGTCCGGTGTGGCAGAGGATGCCCCGGCGCACCTCATAGGTCAGATTGAGCCCCTCGCCGTCCTGTTCCAGGCAGTCCACCACCCGAAGAGACTGCTCATTGTGGCGGAAGCCGCCGGGCATGATCTCGTCCAGCACCCGCTCCCCAGCGTGGCCGAAGGGAGTGTGGCCCAAATCGTGGCCATAGGCTGCGGCCTCGGTCAGATCCTCATTGAGCCGGAGGCTCCGGGCGATAGTGCGGGCAATCCGGGCCACCTCGATGGTATGGGTCATGCGGGTGCGGTAGTGGTCCCCCTCCGGCTCCAGAAAGACCTGGGTCTTGTGCTTGAGCCGCCGGAAGGCCTTGGAGTGGACAATCCGGTCAATATCCCGCTGGAAGCACGTACGGGTGGGGCAATCCTCCAGCGGTACCCTGCGCCCTTGGGAGCGCGCCGCCGGGCAGGCAAAGGGGGACAGGTTCCGCAGCTCCAGCATCTCCTGTTCCTCCCGAATCGTCTCTGACAAGGAGTTCCACCTCCCATTTGCTTCTTATTTACTATATACACCTTTTTTGACGAAAACCCTTCTTCTTTTCCGAAGATTAACGGTTTGTTCATATTTATTTCAGGGGGGCCGCCCGGAATACCTCTTCTTCCACAAGGGGGACCACGCCTCCGGCGGTCAATTCTGTGATTTTTACTGTAAAGTGTTCCACCCTGTCAGTTGGAAGAAGTGCATGCACGGTGACCTGGTCGGCGTACTCCGTCTCCCCCAGCACGCCGCCGCAGGCCTCCACCTCCAGCCGGACCCGCTCAAAGAACGAATAGGGGCAGGGGATCGCTGTCTGGAGCCAGGGGCGCACCACGGAGATTCCCGCCGCGTCCAGCGCGTCCTTGGCGGCCTGGGTGTAGGCCCGAACCAAGCCGCCGGCCCCCAGCAGCACCCCGCCGAAGTAACGGGTCACCACGCAGCACACGTTCTCCACTCCCTCCCGCTGGAACACGCTGAGCATGGGTTGACCCGCAGTGCCCTGGGGCTCCCCATCGTCAGAATAGCGCTCCGCACCGCCGTGCAGGCGATAGCACCAGCAGTTGTGGCGGGCGTCGTAGTGCTTCTTTTTCACCGCCTCGATACAGGCCCGCGCCTGGGCCTCGTCCTCCGCCGCAAACACCTGGCCGATAAAACGGGAGCGCTTCTCCACCAGCTCGGCCTGGGCCGGGCCGGTAGGAACGTAATATTCGCTCATCCCACACACTCCTTCCGCAGCAGGGCGTACATGCAGTAGTCGCAGAGCGCTCCATTCTTGTATGCGCCCTGACGCATCACGCCCTCCAGCGTGAAGCCCGCCTTCTCCAGCACCCGGCGGGAGCCGGTGTTCCAGGCGAAGGGCTCGGCAAAAATACGCGCAATGTCCCAGCGCTGAAAGGCCTCCCGGCACAGCCGGCCCACAGCGGCGGTCATAATACCCCGACCCCAATGCTCCTCCGCCAGCCAGTAGCCCAGCTCCCCGCTGCAGCGGTATACATCTCCGCCCCGGAACACTCCGACGCTCCCCACCGCGCGGCCGTCCACCACAATCGCCCGGCAGAGCTGGCGGCGCTCGTCTCCCCGGAGGCAGCTCTCCACATACGCCTGCGCGTCCTTCCGTCCATAGGGAGAGGGAAAAATATCCCGAAGGTTCCGGGCGATGTGTTCATTGTCTGCGTACTGCTCCAGGCCTTCGGCATCCTCCGCCCGCCAGGGTCTGAGTTCAAACTCCATCTCAGTCCTCCCAGGGGTGCTTCGGGGGCGTCCAGCCGGAGACGATATACTCCTTCAGCCGCCCCAGCTGGACCGGGGTACAGACCGCCGTGACCTCAATGGCCTCCCCATATTCCACCTGCTCCACCTTGGCCTGGCGGTGGAGCAGATCCAGCAGCCCCCCCTGGTCGTAGGGCAGGCGCAGCACCACCCGGTGGGCACCGGCGTCCAGCCGGTCCCCGATCATGGACAGCAGGGCGTCCATTCCCTGGCCGGTCCGTGCAGAGACGGAGACGATCTCCGGCCCGTGGGGCACAATGTCGCCGGTGTACAGGTCGCACTTGTTGAACACGTCGATGCGGGGCGTTTTCCCCGCCCCCAGCTCCTGAATGAGCTGCTCCACAATTTCCACCTGGCTCCGCCACTCCAGGTTGGAAGCGTCAATGACGTGGAGCAGCAAATCGGCGTACTCCAGCTCCTCCAAGGTGGCCTTGAAGGCCTCCACCAAGTGGTGGGGCAGCTTGCGGATAAAGCCCACCGTATCGGAGAGGAGTACCGTGCAGGTGTCAGAGATCTCCAGGGTGCGGGTGGTGGTGTCCAGGGTGTCGAACAGGCGGTTGTTTGCCGGGATGTCCGCGCCCGTGAGCCGGTTGAGCAGGGTGGATTTGCCCGCGTTGGTATAGCCCACAATGGCCACCACTGGCACCTCGTTCTTCTCCCGGCGCAGGCGCTGGGTGGCCCGCACCCGGCGTACCTGCTCCAGCTCCTCCTGAAGCTTGGAGATCTTGCGGCGGATGTGCCGCCGGTCGCTCTCCAGCTGGGTCTCGCCCGGGCCGCGGGTGCCGATGGCGCCCTCCTGCCGCTCCAGGTGCTTCCACATGCCGATCAGCCGGGGCAGCAGGTACTGGTATTGGGCCAGCTCCACCTGGAGGCGGCCCTCCTTGGTCTGAGCCCGCTGGGCAAAGATGTCCAGGATCAGGGCGGAGCGGTCGATGACCGGCACGCCCAGGTCCTCGGTCAGGGCCCGCTGCTGGGAGGGGGAGAGGGCATTGTCGAAGATTACCATATCCGCCCCAGCGTTCTGAACCAGCTCCTTGACCTCAGCGGTCTTGCCCTCGCCGATGAAGGTACGCGGGTCCGGGGTATCCTTGTTCTGGAGCACGCTGCCCACGCATACCCCGCCGGCGGTCTCCAGCAGGGCCTCCAGCTCCTCCATGGAGCTGTCCGTAGCGCAGTCCTCCCGGGGGAGGCTGTGGGCGTTCAGACCCACCAGCACCGCCCGGTTGATGTTTTCTTTCGTATGGGTATCTGTCATAGACTATCCTCTCTTATAGGCCTCCACAATCTCGCCCACATAGACGCGGTGGTAATCCTTCTGGGCGTAAAAGCGGCTGTCGATCTCCAGATCCAGGAAGTGGTCCGGGTCCATATCCTGCCAGTAGAGCTTGCGGCACACCAGCACCAGGCGGGCCTGCTCAAAATAGGGCGCGCCGCCTTCGCCCTCAACCACAGTAAAACCGCACTCCTTAATCTTGTCCACGTCCCTGCCGCTCTTGGTGCCGCACAGGTTGAGGGCGTCCCGCCAGGACTCGTCAAACACGCTGATGGTAAAGCAGTCGCTCTGCTCCACAAATTCATAGGTATAGCGCTGGGGGCGGATATAGACGGTAGCCACATTTCTACCCCACAGCACGCCCAGCCCGCCCCAGCTGGCGGTCATGGTGTTGCAGCGCTCCTTTGTGCCCGCGGTGATGAGCAGCCAGTCGCTGCCGATGGTGGAAAAAACGTTGTCCTGGATGGTTTTCGGGTCGATTTTGGTCAGCATAGAGCGTCCTCCCTTTCTGTTCTTCGTCTAGTATATGCCGCGAATGAGAAAAAGAGCCCGTACCAAAACCGGTACAGGCTCTCTCAATACCAACTTACTTCTGGTCCAGGCCGAACTTCTTGTTGAAGCGGCTGACACGTCCGCCAGTATCCACCATCTTCTGCTTCCCGGTGAAGAAGGGGTGACACTTGGAGCAGACTTCGACGCGAATGTCCTTCTTGGTAGACCCGGTTTCGATCACGTTACCACAGGCACATTTGATGGTCGTCTGTTCGTAGTTGGGATGGATGCCTTCCTTCATGTGTGTTCACCTCTTTCTCGTTCTGGGTAAGGCGGCGCAGCAAACCTCCACGCCTTATAAACGCTATGATATGATAGCACGTCCCAGGGGAAAATGCAAGTCTTTTTTTCTTTTTCTTTCCTACTGCTCCACCGCCCGATCCAGGGCAAAGAACCAGAGCGCCCGGCGTATGACCGGCCGGCCGGTCATGGCCTCCAGGGCGCGGCTGTACGCCTCCAGCTGGGGGCGGTAGGCCTCCGCCCGGGCCTGAACAGTGCGCTCCGTCACCCGGTCGGTCTTGAAGTCCACCACCGCAAGGCCCTCCGGAGTCTCAAAATAGCAGTCCACCACCCCCTGCAGCAGCACCTGCTCCCCCTCTCCGGCCCGGGGGTCATAGTCCGCCGCGCGGACCAGCAGGGAAAATTTGAACTCCCGCCGCAGGGTAGGTGCTCCCTTCAACTCCCGCCCCAAGGACGATGCAAAGAAGGCGGCGATCCGCTCCGGGCGAACCGCCGCCCCCTGCTGGGGGGTAATGAACTGCCCCTCCACCAGGCGGGCGATCTCCCCAGAGATCTGCTCCACGCTGTCTGTGCGTGCAAAGTCGATGTACTGCATCACCAGGTGCAGAGCCGTGCCCCGCTCCGCGGGGGTAAGGCCCAATTCCTCGGCGGCAAAGCGGGGCCGGCGGAAAGTCATGGGCCGCGGCGGACGGACGCTCTCCTCCTCCACCTCACCGTCCAAGGCGCGGCCCTTGAGCTGAGTGGCGGTGAGCTTGGAGGGCAGGTCCACGTCCCCCTGGTGAGGATAGCGCCACCCCAGCCGCCCGGCTAGGCCGGCCGTCTCCTCCGGCCGCCGGGCCGTCTCTCCCATTGTCCGCTCCCGCCGCTCCGGCGGCCGTGCAAAGGGGGCCGCGTCCACAAATCGCACGTCCCACGCCGGGCCTAGGTCCGTTCCGTTCTGCTCCACCTCCGCCCCGGCCGCGGAGCGGAGGGCCTGCGCCTCCGGGCGGCAAATAGCGGGCAGCAGCACCCACTGCCCCACGCTCTGACAGCCCAGCAGCACCTGGGGGTCCACCGGGCAGGACGCGTCCGGGGCCAGCTTGGCCAGGTCCTCCCCACCCCGGGTGAGGGCGCAGGACAGAATCAGCTTCTCCTTGGCCCGGGTCATGGCCACATACAACAGCCGCAGCTCCTCTGCCATCATCTCCCGCTCCAGCTGGCGGGCCACCGCCCGCCGGGCCAGGGTGGGGTATTCCACCCCCCGCTCCGCGTCCAGCCGCTTGGGCCCCACCCCCAGCTGGGGGTGGAAGAGGATGGGCCGGTTCATATCCTCCCGGTTGAGCCTGCGGGCCAGGCCGCACAGCAGGACCACCGGAAATTCCAGGCCCTTGGAGCGGTGGATGCTCATAATGCGCACACCGCCCCCCTCCCGGCCGGGGGCGGGCAGGGCCAGGTTGGCCCCGTTGGCCCGCAGGCGGGTCAGGTAGGACAGAAAGCCGAAGAGCCCCTTGTGCCCCGCCCCCTCAAAGCGGCGTGCCAGCTCCGCCAGAGCCAGCAGGTTGGACTGGCGGGCCTCCCCCTCGTCCATGGCACCAAAGATCCCCAGCAGGTTGGTGCGGTCGTAGATGCGCCAGATCAGCTCATGGCTGCCCCGGTCCCCCGCCTCAAAGCGCAGCTCGGCCAGCTCGGCCAGGAAGGCCCGGCTGTCCTCCCCCGGGTCGGCACACAGCGCGTCGTAGAAGTCCGTCCCCGGGGAACCGGCGCGGATCTGGGCCAGCCGGTCGGCGGAAAAGCCGTACACCGGGGAGCGCAGCACCGAGATGAGGGGCACGTCCTGCCGGGGGTTGTCCGCCACCTCTAGCAAGGAGAGGGCCACGTTCACCTCGGTGGCGGCAAAGAAGTCCCCGCCGCCGTCCGCCTCCCAGGGAAGATCCAGCTCCCCCAGGGCGCGGGCGTAGTGGTGGAGCACCGTGCCCGGGGAACGCAGCAGGATCACCACGTCGGCCGCCCGGGCGGGCCGCCGCCCCCCCGCCCCGTCCGAGACGGAGAAGCCATCGTCCAACAGGGTCCGGATGCGGCGGGCGGCAAAGCGGGCCTCCAGAAGGTCCCGGGCGGGCTTGCCCGTGCCGTCCTCGCTCTCCCCGTCCTCCCCGGCGGAGCAGTCCAGGGCATCCAGCTCCACCGCGCAGCGCCCGTCCTCCGGAACGGGCGCGCCGGGGTAGAGGGCCTCCTCCGGGGTGTAGTCCATTTCGCCGAATTCCGTTGACATTATGTTGTAGAACAGGTAGTTGACCCCCGCCAGCACCTCCGGCCGGGAGCGAAAGTTCCGGGAGAGGACCACCCGCCGCTCCTCCCCCTCCGCCGCCTCGGCGGAGGGCTTGAAGGCGCGGTATTTCGTAAGGAAAATGGTGGGGTCGGCCAGGCGGAAGCGGTAGATGGACTGCTTCACGTCCCCCACCAGGAACAGGTTGCGTCCGCCCCGGGAGAGGGCGGAGAAGATGGCGTTCTGCACCTGGTTGGTGTCCTGATACTCGTCCACCATGATCTCCTCGTAGCGCGCCCCCCACTGGTCGGCCAGGGGAGTGGGAGCCCCGTCCGGACCCGTCAACAGCTTCACCGCCAGATGCTCCAGGTCGGCAAAGTCCAGCAGGCCCCGGCGCTCCTTTTCCGCGGCATAGGCCGCCTCAAAGTCCTTCACCAGGGCAAAAAGCCCCCGCACCGCCGGGTGCACCGCCCGCAGGTCAGCCAGCAGGTCGGCGCTGGAATCGGTAAACCACTCGGCCAGCTTGTCCATGCGCTTTTTGCAGGCGGCCCGGATGGCCTTCACCTGCTCGGCCAGCTCCGGGGCCTGGGTCCCCTTTTTGCTCCCCGCCCGGGGGAAGGGGATGGGCAGGGCGGCCGCCGCCTCGTCCCAGCCGGTTCTTGTCCCGGCCAGAAAGGCCCGCAGGCCGTCGATGGTGGCGGAAATGGTGCCGCCGTAATTGGCGTCCACCGCCCCGTCCAGGGCACACAGCTCCAGAGCGCGGGCCATGCGGCCCAGCCAGTACTCCCCCTGGCGTCGGGCGTCCTCCAGCAGCAGGCGGCCCCAGGGGGTTTCCCCCGCGTCCTCCACGCCCTCCAGGTCAAAGACCCGCTCCTGCCCGTCCAGCCAGGCCGCCGGGTCCGGGTGGGCCTGCACCCTCCCCCGGACGTCCAGCACGATCTGCATCAGCCGGGAATCGTCCCGCCCGGCGGACATGGCGTCCACCAGCTGGGCAAAGTCGCTCTCCGGGGCCAGGCCCTCATAGCGGGCATCCATTACGTCGTTGAGGGCGCGGAGCATGAGCACCCCCGCCTCCCCCTCGTCGCACAGGCGGAAATCTGGGTTCACGTCCAGCAGGTGGCCGCACTCCCGCAGCAGCTGGGCGCAGAAGGAGTGTATGGTGGAGATCTGCGCCTTGTAGACCAGGGTGGTCTGGCGGCGCAGATGCCCGTCCCCGGGGTGCTCCGCCAGCCGGGCGGAGAGCTCCTCCACAATGCGGCCCCGCAGCTCGGCGGCGGCGGCCTTGGTGTAGGTGATGACCAGGAAGCGGTCAATGTCGATCCCCTCGCCCTCCACCCGGGCCAGAAGCCGCTCCACCAGCACCCGGGTCTTGCCCGAGCCCGCAGCCGCGGACACCAGCAGCCCGCCGCCCCGGCTGTCCACCGCGGCCTGCTGCTCACAGGTCAATGGAAACGGCATGCGCGCTCACCTCGCTTTCTCACTTCTCTCTAACACTCATCGGACAATCTCCCTCCGGTCGCTTGAGCCCCACATGAGCCGCCTGGAGACGGCTCTTTCCTTTTCCGATCTGGAGGCGTTCTGGTCCGAGCTGAACAAGCTGTCCATGCTGGAATATGATGGGGCCTTCTGCGCCGGCCTGCGGCTGGGGGCCCAGTTCACCCATCAGCTTCTTTTTCAACCGCCTGCCAAAACGCCTCGCCCTTGACCGGGGGCAGGTAGCGCCGCCGATCCCCGCCCCGGCCCTCCTCAAAGTGGCAGGCCTCGGCGTACTCGCACCACTGGCAGGCGTTGTGCTCCGGCCCACGCCAGAAGGGGTCGGCGGCGATGTTCCCCGCCGCCAGCTCCCCGGCGATGTCCCTTAGCACCCGGGAAATATGCCTTTGCAGCTTCCCCAGCCGCTCGGCGGACACCAGGGCTTCCCCGGTGACGGCCCCGGCGCGGTTCACCCGCACGGGCAGGAAGCGCACGCCCTCCTCCCCCGGGCGCTCCATGGCCTCCAGCACCTCCGGATCATCCAGTACCAGGCCCTTGCGCCTGAGCTGGGCGTCCACCTTCTTCTGCCGCTCGGCCTCGGTCATGGAGCGGCTGCCCGCCACCACTGCGTCCCGTGCGGGCAGGTAGAGCACCCCCGCGGGCACGATCTCCCTTCCGTAAAGGGCTTTCCCCTCCCCCTCCAGGGTGAAGAGGTAGAGGAGCATCTGCAGACCCATGCCGTTCCAGATGTCAGTCAGGTCGAAGCTCTTGCGGCCGGTCTTGTAGTCCACCACCCGGAGGTAGAGCCGCCCGTCCTTCTCCCAGCCGTCCACCCGGTCCACAAAGCCGGAAATGCTGACGGTCACCCCGTCCACGTTCAGCTCCACCGGGGGCAGGTCGCCTCTGGCGCCGAAGCCCAGCTCGAAGGAGATGGGCTGAAACTCCGAGGCGGCCAGCTCCTCGGCCACGTTGTCCACCACCAGGTAGACCGACTTCAAAAGCCGGCGGAAGAGATACTGGAAGCGGGGCGTCTCGTGCTCCAGACCGCCCAGCTCCTCGGCCACATAGCGGTCCACCGCCTGCTTCGCCAGGGCATGCAGCTCCCCCTCCTCCAGGGCTTTGACTCCGCCCCGCTCCTTTGCGCCCCGCAGCACATGCTCCAGCACGTAGTGGACAAAGGTGCCGTACTCCGGGGCCTGGAAGCCGGCGGGCCTGCGGGGCTCTGCCCTCAGGCCGTACTGCATGAAATAGGAGAAGTGGCAGGACTTGTAGCGATCCATACGGGAGGCGGACATAGGCACACGGCTGCCGTACAGCTCGTCCACCGCCGGACGGCTGAGCCGGCCCCGCTCCATGCGGGCGGCCCGGCGCATCCGCTCCACCAGGGGGGCGTACCCGGGCAGTTCGGAGAGGGCCTCCCCCACCCCGGGAAAACGGCCTGCCAGCTCCAGCGCGGGCCGGGGGGCTGCCAGGCGGAAGGAGCCGTCCAGCGCGTCCTCCTGCACCCGGCCCGCCCTGGGGAACAGCGCGCGCAACTTGTGCCAGAGGAAGGAGGGGCGGCGCTCCTCCCCCTCCGCCCCGGCAGCGGCATAGCTGACATAGAGACGCGCCCGGGGCAGGGCGCAGGTCTCGTAAACAATGGTCATCTCCCGGTAGAGCTTATCCGACAAACGTGGGGCGGGCTCCAACCCGTAGGAGGCCAACAGGCTGCGGTCGTCGTCGTTCAGAAGTCCCGGCGAGGGGGCGGCCTGGGGGATGGCCCCGTCATCCGCGCCCAGCAGGAAAAGCACTTTACACCCTTTGTGGGCCAGACGGGGCATCTCCCCGGCGGTGGCCCGGTCCAGGGAGACGGGAATGGAGCCCACGTCGTACTGGGAGAGCACCAGGGAGAAGAGCCCGGCAAACTCGTCCAGCTCCATGGGCGTGTCCCCCAGAATGGCCGCGCACTGCTCCAGAGCGTTGCAGAGAATATCCCAGAGCTGGGCGTATTCCTCCGCCAGGGCGGCCTGGCCCCGCTCCAACAGGGCCTGGGTGCGCTCGCTCAGGCGCTGGGCAAGGCCGATGGTTTCCAAAAAACTGTAAAGGGCAACCGCCTGTCCGCGCCCGGTGCGGTCCCGATTTTTCCGCAGGGCCTCCAGGGGGGCCACCGCCCGGCGGCGGACGCCGTCCAGCCGCTCCAGCAGAGCGCGGTCGCCGTCCGTGAAAGGCAGTCCGTACCCCCTGGGGTGCATGGTCCACGGTCCCTTCTGGGTCCAGCGGCTCCCCTTCAGGTCCCATTTCAGGGCGTAATTCTCCAGCAGGTCGCACTCCTCCTGGGAGATCCCGGTCAGGCCGGTCTTGAGGCAGCGGAACAGGTCGTCATACTGGTAATTGCCCGCCACTGTCTCCAGAGCGGCGGTGATGAGGGCCAGCACGGGCTTTTGGAGAATGTCGCTCATGCGGCTGAGAAAGACCGGCACCCCGTAGCGGGCGAACACGGTCTCAATCAGGGCGCCGTAGTCCTCCATGCTCCGGGCGCACACGGCCATATCCCGGAAGCGCACCCCCTCCTCCCGGGCCAGGCGGACCATTTCCGCCGCCGCCCACTCCACCTCGGAATAGGGAGTATGGGCGGTAAACAGGGTCAGCTCCCGCGCCTCCCCAGTCCAGGGGGCGGGGCGCTGGTCAAAGAGGTGGGCTTCCAGATAGGCAAGGGATTCCGCCTTACGGGCAGCCTGCTGCGTGCGCACCTGAATTTCCTGGGGAACCCCCTCCTCCCGGGCCAGGCGGATCAGCTGCCGCGCGGTGCGGCGGGCGGGAGAAAAGACGCCCGCGCCCCCCTCGTCCTCCTCCAGCCGGTCGCAGGTGAGGGCCACGGTGACGCTGTGGGCCTGGGCGAGCAGGCGGCGGATGACCTCCCGCTCCTGGGGAGTGAAATCGGTGAAGCCGTCGATGTAAATGTCCTGCCCGGCGGCCCAGCGGGTCTCTTCCAGGGCGGCGGCCAGGCGGGTGAGCCTGTCCCGGGGGTCGGCCCCCTGGCGGGCGGTCAGGGCCTCATAGGCACCGTAGATCAGGGACAGGTCCGTCAGCTTGTCCCCCTCCGCTCCTCCGGACGCCTCCCCGGCGGTCCACAGGTGCTCCGGGGTGATGCCGCAGCTCTTCAGCTCGTCCACCGTGGCCGCCAGGCCGGAGAGAAAGGCGGGCTTGCGGGAGGGCCGCTGGTAGACCTTCAGCTTAGGGGCCACGGCCTTTCGCGCCGCGGTCAGCAGCAGCAGGCGCCCCCCAGGATCAAGCGTGGGGGCCGCCAGCCCCCCGGAGACGGCGAACACCCGGCTGGCCAGCCGGGTAAAGGAGAGCACTTCGGCGTACAGGGAGACTGAATCGCCCCCCAAACGGCACAGACGGCGCTCCGCGTCGTGGGAGTGCTGCTCCGGCACGATGAGCAGCTGGGGCCGCGCCCCGCCGCTCTCCGCCACAGCGCGCAGCAGCGCGGTGGTCTTCCCCGTACCGGCCCGGCCCAGCAGCAGCTTCAGCATTGCGCTCCCCCCTTCCAACAGTTTTGTTTTATTATAGCATGTTTTCCACTGCAAGAAAAGACCGCGCCGGTTCTCCGGCGCGGTCAGCATTCCGCTTTCGCTTACTGCGGATTCAGGGTATAGTTGGGCGCTTCTTTGGTGATATAGATGTCGTGGGGATGGCTCTCCTTCAGGCCGGCGGAGGTAATCTGCATAAACTGGGCCTTTGCATGCAACTCCTCAATGCTGCGGCAGCCAGTATAGCCCATGCCGGAGCGCAGGCCGCCCATCAGCTGATAGATCGTGTCTCCCGTGGGCCCCTTGTAGGGCACACGGCCCTCCACGCCCTCGGGCACCAGCTTTTTGTTGTTGTCCTGAAAATACCGGTCCCGGGAGCCCTTGGACATGGCGCCCAGGGAGCCCATGCCCCGGTAGACCTTGAACTGGCGGCCCTGGTAGACCTCGGTATCACCGGGCGACTCCTCACAGCCGGCCAGCAGGGAGCCCAGCATGACCACGCTGGCCCCCGCGGCCAGGGCCTTGGGAATATCGCCGGAGAATTTGATGCCGCCGTCGGAGATCACCGGCACGCCGTATTCGGCTGCCACCCGAGCTGCGTCGTATACAGCGGTAATCTGGGGCACGCCAATGCCGGCCACCACTCGGGTGGTGCAGATGGAGCCGGGGCCGATGCCCACTTTCACACAGTCGGCCCCCGCCTCGATGAGCGCTCGAGTGCCCTCGGCCGTGGCCACGTTTCCGGCGATCAGCTGCACGTCGGGGTAGAGCGCCTTGATACGCTTGACACAGTCGATCACGTTATGGCTGTGGCCGTGGGCGGAGTCCAGCACCAGCACGTCGACCCCGGATTCCACCAGCGCGGAGACCCGGTCCAGCACATCTGAGGTGGCCCCGATGGCAGCGCCCACCAGCAGCCTGCCCTTCTCATCCCGGGCGGAGTTGGGGTAGACGGTGGCCTTTTCAATGTCCTTGATGGTGATCAGACCCTTCAGGCGGAACTGGTCATCCACAATGGGCAGCTTCTCCACCTTATGGCAGCGCAGGATTTCCTTGGCCTGCTCCAGTGTGGTCCCCTCCGGCGCGGTGACCAGATTCTCCTTGGTCATCACATTGTCAATCAGCTTGCTCATATCGGTTTCAAACTTCATGTCCCGGTTGGTAATGATGCCGATGAGCTTTCCGTTGTCACAGATGGGCACGCCGGAGATGCGGTACTTGGCCATCAGCTCGTCCGCCTCGGCCAGGGTATGGCCCGGGGCCAGGAAAAAGGGATTGGTGATCACGCCGTTCTCACTGCGCTTGACCATGTCCACCTGCTCCGCCTGCTGGCCGATGGACATGTTCTTGTGGATGACGCCGATCCCGCCCTCACGGGCAATGGCGATGGCCATGCGGGACTCGGTAACCGTATCCATGGCGGAGCTCATGACCGGAATGTTCAGGGTGATCTTTTTTGTCAGCCGGGTGTGCAGATCCACGTCCGCCGGAAGCACGTCGCTCTCCGCCGGGATCAGCAGCACGTCGTCAAAGGTCAGGCCCTGTTTCAGGAACTTCTGGCGTACGTCGGTATTGACCATACGATATCTCCTTTTGTCTTTCTGGGGGACAGTCCCCTCGAGTTTTCCTTATTCTACAAGATATACGCCCAATTATCAACACTTTTCTAGCGGAGAGAGAGCGAGCATTCCATCAAAGCGGCCTACACCGCCGCAGTCCGCTCCATGGACAAAGCAGCGCTCCCCCTGCCAGGCGGCGGATAGGTCCAGCACCTCCCCCGCGCGGCACTCCTTCAGGTAACCCACCTGGAGCTCCGAGACAAAATGTCCCTTCAGGCGCTCCTCCAGCCGGGCCGCGTCGGCAATGGCGTCGGCGTAGCGCACATTGTTGACATGCCCATTGCTGTCCGTGTCGCTGTAATGGAAGCGGCGGCGCTCCACCAGCGCCATCTCCTCCGGCATCCGGAGCTTGGAGAGGGTCTTTTCCTTACACAGGGTTCCTCCCCAGGTGTCCTCTATCCCCGCCAGCCTGGACATGCGCAGCAGGCGGCGGCTCTCCACGTCGGCCAGCACCCAGGTGCTCACCGCCTCGCCCACTGCAACGCCGTCCACCAGCAGGTCAAAATCCCGGTAGAGGGCTGCGCCCCGGTCCGCCCGGTGCCAAGTGCGCACGGTAACCTGCTCGTCCCACATCAGCGGCCGCTCCAGACGGTACCACATGCGGGCCACCATCCAGATGGCGTGGCAGCGCTCCATTATCTCCGGGCCGGAAATATGGATCTCGCAGGCCGCCTGTGTGGCCGCCTCCTGCAGCATTTCCAGCACGCCTGAGGGCCGGCACTGGTAGTAGAGCCCCGCCGCCCCCGCGCTTACCCGATACGATGCCTCGTAAAACACATCCATACTCAGCGCCCCTCTCCGCCGCGGATGAGCAGCCTGGTCTTGCAGCAGATGTCGTCAATATCGTCCGCCGTGGCCGCCGGAATGCGCATCGCCGCGCCGCAATCGGCGCAGAACAGGTCGACGGAGCTGTAATTTACCTGCAGCTTCCACCGGTGAGAGCCGCAGGTGCAGGAGATCCCGTCCCGCTGGGCAATCTCCTTGAGCTCGGAGAGCACCTCATGCATCACCAGCTCGTCCAGAAAGGCCCCCCGCTCGCCGTCCTTCGGCCCCAGCTTATCCGTCGCCCCCTCCAGCCGCTTCATGGCGGCAAAGACAGGCCCCTCCTCGCCCACGTAGCAGCAGTCCAGCCCCGTGGCTGCGCAGGAAAACGCCAGCACCTTTTCCTCCAGCAGGGCGCGGGCCGAGCAGGCCACAGTGTGATCCCGGCCGCAGGCCAGGCAGGGCACGCACAGCCGGGCGTGGGTCCCGTCCGGCTCCACCCGCAGAGCAGATTTCCCGCAGGGGCAGGGCAGTCGGCTGGCCGAAGCGGCGAGCTGAAAGGCGCTGCGCTCCACGATCACGGGCTGGCGGCAGGCGGGACAGACATAGGCCAGGGTACGCATGGGTTCTTTCAAGGGGTTCATCCTCCCTCTCTCGTCAAAAAATGAGTAAGAGATATTATACCTCTTTTTCGGCCGCTTGACCAGTACATTCGTTCCAAAATGTAAGCGGATATTTCCTCTCTTTTGGTGAATACTAAGGCCGATTCTTTTCGCAAAGAGAGGTAATCCCTATGACCACAAAAAAATTGGGGCGGCAGACGGTGGCCCTTGCTACGCCGCCCTCTATCGCCGGCCATGCCAACGTGGTTGGCAAAAAGGAGGGGGACGGTCCCCTCGCCTCCAGCTTTGACCTGATCGAACAGGATGATACCTTTGGAGAAAAGAGCTGGGAGAAGGCGGAGAGCGCCATGCAGAAGCTGGCTCTCTCCTCCGCCCTGGACAAGGCCAAGCAGCCCGCCTCCGCCATGGACTATATCTTTGCCGGAGACCTTTTAAACCAGTGCATCGGCACGGGCTTTGCCGTCCGCGGGCAGGACATCCCCTTTTATGGTCTGTACGGGGCGTGCTCCACCATGGCGGAATCCCTCTCCCTGGCCGCCATGATGCTGGACGGCGGCTTCGGCGAGTGGGCGGCCGCCATGACCTCTTCCCACTTCTGCTCCGCCGAGCGGCAGTACCGCACCCCTCTGGAATACGGCTCTCAGCGCACCCCCACCGCCCAGTGGACCGTGACCGGCTCCGGCTGTGTGATCCTGGCTCGGGAGGGGGACGGCCCCTATATAACCCATGTGACCACGGGCAAAATTGTGGACAAGGGCATCAAGGACGCCAACAACATGGGTGCCGCCATGGCCCCGGCCGCCTACGAGACCATCAAGGCCCATTTTCAGGACACAGGCCGCAGGCCCTCCGACTATGAACTGATCGTCACCGGCGACCTGGGAAAACTGGGCTACGAGATCGTCTCCGACCTGTTCCGGAAGGACGGCATAGAGCTGAACCATTTTGCCGACTGCGGCATGCTGATCTACGACCTGGAGGCCCAAGACGTGCACTGCGGCGGCTCCGGCTGCGGCTGCTCCGCCGTGGTGCTCACCGGGTATCTGCTCAACGGCATGCGCGCCGGCCGCTGGAAGAACATTCTCTTCTGCGGCACCGGCGCTCTGCTCTCCCCCACCTCGTCCCAGCAGGGGGAGAGCATCCCCTGCATCTGCCACGCGGTCAGCATTTCTGTGAACAAATAAGGAGGAGCGGATATGGACGTTTTCTGGGAATATGCCAGAGCCTTCCTGTGCGGCGGTATTCTGTGCCTCATCGGACAGGTTCTGATTGATAAAACCTCGCTTACCCCGGCGAAAATTCTGGTCATCTATGTGGTCTCCGGGGTGATTCTGGGTGGGCTGGGCCTCTACAAATATATTGTGGAATGGGGCGGCGCCGGGGCCACGGTCCCCCTGACCGGCTTCGGCTATCTGCTGGCCAAGGGCGTGTCCAAGGCCGTGGAGGAACAGGGGGCTCTGGGTGCGCTCACCGGCGGGGTCACCGCCGCCGCTGGTGGCATCACTGCCGCCATCTTCTTTGGATACCTGGTCGCCCTGATCTTCAAGCCAAAGGGGAAGGGTTGACAAGGAAACGGGGGATGCTGCGGCATCCCCCGTTTCCTTGTCTGTATTCCGCGGCTGCGCACCCGGCGCCTCAGCCCCGGTAGGGGCGGTAGCCTGAACCCCTGCGCTTCCCGCAGTATCTCGTCCGCCGGCCCCGGGTGGCAATCCGATACGCCAGGAACACCACCAGGACAATGACCGCCAGAGCCACGAGCAGCACCAGCAGCGTAATCCAATTGGGATGCTTCAGCAGCTCCACCGGATTCCAGGAGGGTGCGGACACCTTCCGCCCTTCCGACGCGGCATATCGGCTGTCCACAGTGCCCATGGACTGAAGATAAGAGGCCAGAGCATACCACTCCTTGACTTCGCTGCCATTGGCATTGTGTATGATGTGCGCCTCGTAGTCGTCAATCTCGAGGCCCTGGGCATCCTTGGGCGTGATGGAGAGGATGCCGAAGGATTTGGCGTTCACCGCGCCCAGCATCTGCCCGGAGTAAAGGCCGGTCACCACCCGATAGAGCCTGTCGTCCTCCAGCGGGAGCACAGAACCGTCCGGGAGCACCTGAGCGCAGCTGGTCACCTTATTGAAAATCATCCGGTTGGGGTTGTAGCTCCAGGTCATGCCCGCCGGGTACAGTTGGGCGGCGGGCATCAGCGGGGTGACAGAGGCGTCCACCTCAAAGGCGTCCTTCAGCTCCCTTCCGGTCAGCCAGACCGACACCAGGGGGTAGCCCGGCGTGCCGTCCCCGCCGGACCCCAGTGAGGAGACGTTGAAGGCGTCCGAGGTGGAAATGTCCCCTTTGGCAAAGGACGCCCGGATCACGCCTGAGGCCACCACGGCGAAATCCACCGGCACATAGTCCTCCCCTTCGGCCTGCTGCACCGCGTAAATATAGCTGTCGGCGATCAGGCTGCCCAGAGGGTCCTCCTCCTGGGTCTGCGCAAACTGGCCGATGGGCGTAAAATCGAATGGGCTCTGCGCCAGCACCTGGTCGAAGCTCAGACCGTAGCCGGCCAGATAGGACGTGTCCACTTCCTTCTTGAACCGCGCCGCCATGGCGGCCATCTCCGGGTCGTCCGGCACCGTCTCGTCCACCGGTACAAGGCGGTACTCCTCACAGGTCACGGCCCCGTCCGACCCGCTACGGCCAATGGTGAGCACCCCCAGGTTCTGGGTGTACTCCCCGCAGGAGACGATGAGGGTGTCGTTGACGCGGATGGGCTCCTCCGTGGTGGAGTGGGTGTGGCCGGAGACAATCACGTCGATGCCGTCCACCGCTTTGGCCAGCTCATGGTCCTCCCCCTTGCCGTCCGTAGTGCCGGAGTGGGAGAGACAGATGATATAATCGGCCGCCGCCTGCTCCTGAATCTCCGCCACCACACGCCTAGCCGCCTCGGCAATGGGGGTAAACTCCATGCCGGACATGGGGGCGCACTCGTCGGCGTCCACCCCCAGTACGCCGAATACCGCCACGCGCAGGACGTCCTGCTCCTTTCCCCGGAAGCCGGGCCGTTCCAGCACCACATAGTCGGTCACGCCATAATTCTCCCAGGCGTCCCAGCTGCGCTGGTCGGTCTGCGGGGGCTGATAGTTGGCCTGCACCAGGGCGGGCAGCACTTCCCCGCTGGCCGCGGCGGCATTGAGCATGTCCGCCAAGCCGGAGGCGCGGTAGTCAAACTCATGGTTGCCCAGGGTGGTCACATCGTATCCCATGGCCCCCAGTGCGCGCAGCTCCGGGGCTTCGGTCGCGTAGACGGTCTGAAATAGGGAGCCCATGGAGAAATCTCCCCCATCCAGGGTGACCACCGCCCGGCCGTTCGCCCCGTAGGCCGTATCTGCCGCTGCCGCCGCCCGCTCCTGTTTCAGCAGGGTTGCCAGGCGGGTATAGCCGCCGTACTCCCCTCCGCCCTCCGCGGGCGAGGGCAGAAAATGGTCGTGGGTGTCGTGGGTAAACAGGATGGTCAGGGAATCCGGGGTCATCATAGGGGTATCTGCGCGCGCTGCAGGCGGCAGCGCCCCGACCAACAGCAGGGCCGCCGACAGCAGCGCCCCCAACCGTGCAATGATCCGCTTCATTTCTGCGTCCTCCGTTTTCTTTCATCCATTTCGCGCAGGATTTTCCAATTCATTATACCTGCTTCCCCCTCATTCCGTCAACCGGATTCGCCGCGCCGGCCGGCCAAGAACGAAAAATTCCTGTTGACAAGGCGCTCCCTGTCTGGTATACTATCACAGCACAATAAAGCAGGAACGGTACCCCCGTCCTCACCTTCAGCGCACTGCGAAGAGGTCAAGATTCGTTTTTTGGCGCGCCGGCTATCCGGGGCTGTCAATTCATGGGATGCGGGTACCTGACTGGTAGCCGCTTTTTTGTACGTTTTTGAATTGGAGGTGCTTTCGTATCAGCAAACAGGGTCATCAGATCAATGAAGAAATCCGCGATAAAGAGGTTCGTCTGGTCTCTGAAACCGGTGAACAGCTGGGCATCATGTCCGCGCGCGACGCGCTGGAGCGCGCGGTTGAGCAGAATCTGGATCTGGTCAAGATTTCGCCCACCGCGAATCCTCCCGTGTGCAAGCTTATGGACTACGGCAAGTTCAAGTTTGAGCAGACCAAGCGGGAAAAGGAAGCGCGGAAAAACCAGCATGTGGTGGAAATCAAGGAAGTGCGCATGTCCCCCGGCATTGACGTGAACGACTTCAACGTCAAGCTGCGCAACGCCCAGAAGTTCTTGGCCGAGGGCAACCGGGTCAAGGTCACTGTCCGTTTTCGCGGCCGCGAAATGGCGCATACGGACATCGGACGCGGCCTGCTGTTGAAGTTCGCGGAGCAGTGCGGCGAGGTCGCCGTCATGGACAAGGACCCCAAGCTGGACGGACGGCATATGTCCATCTTCCTGTCTCCCAAAGTCGCAAAGGAAGTCAAAAAGTAAGGACCGCCTGCGGTCCGGTCCCTTGTATTAATTCGTAAAGGAGAAACCGATTATGCCTAAACTGAAGACGCACAGCGGTGCGAAGAAGAGATTCAGCCTGACCAAGAGCGGCAAGGTCAAGCGCGCCATGACCAAGAAGCGTCACCTGCTCAACGGCCACGGCAAGACCACCAAGCTCAAGCGCGCCCTGCGCGGCACCACCTACGCCGACAAGACCAACGAAGCCGCCATCAAGCGCATGATCCTCTACAAATAAGAATCACTTTTACCTGAACATAGGAGGCTTTTACAATGGCTAGAGTTAAGGGCGCGATGATGACGCGCAAGAGAAGAAATAAGGTCCTCAAGCTGGCCAAGGGCTACTGGGGCGCCAAGAGCAAGCACTTCAAGATGGCCAACGAGCAGGTGATGAAGTCCCTGTCCTACGCCTACACCGGCCGCCGCCTTAAGAAGCGCGATTTCCGTCAGCTGTGGATCTCCCGCATCAACGCCGGCTGCAAGATGAACGGCATGAACTACTCCACCTTTATGAACGGTCTGAAGAAGGCCGGCGTATCCATTAACCGCAAGATGCTTGCTGAGCTGGCGGTCAACGATAAGGCTGCTTTCACCGCTCTGACCGACATGGCGAAGGCCCAGCTGGCCTAATACGGTTCTTTAGCAGCCCCAGACACCTTGTCCGGGGCTGTTGGTCTATTCCATTCCGGCACTGCCCGCGCAAGCAAATGGGGCTGTCACCGAGACATTTGTACAGAAGAGCTGACGCTCAGGTGGAATTATGAAAAAATTTATTCTTCTTGTGGAAACCGGCGCTGATATCCCCAAGGATCTGGCGGAACGGTATGAAATTTACATAGTTCCCATGCACGTCGGTTTTGGAGACGTGGTGAAGGACGACGGCTCCTTTCCCACCACCGAGGTGTGTGAATACTATGAGCGCACAGGCCGGGTGCCCAAGACTATGGGCTGCAATCCGGAGGATTTCACCAAGATCTATGACCAGATTCACGCCCAGCACCCGGAAAGTCACATTCTTTACATGGCCTATTCCGCTGTCACCACCTGCTCCTTCCAGAGCGGGAAGATTGCCGCGGAAGGACGGGATTACGTTTCCTGCATCGATACCAAGCATGTGACTGTCGGCCAGTGCTCGGCGGTGATCCGTCTGGCCCAACAGCTGGAGCAGCATCCGGAATGGACGCTGGCCCAGGCAGAAGAAGCGGCACGGCAGATCTGTGGCACGGTCCGGATGTGCTTTATCCCCAGTAATCTGGATTACCTTCGGGCGGGCGGACGGGTCAGCAACGCCACGGCAATCTGCGGCAACCTGCTGGGCATTCATCCAAAGATCGAACTGGTAGACGGCTATCTGCGGGCCACCAAAAAGTATCGCGGGAGGATGGGTAAGGTCCTGTGCCGATTGATCTCCGATTTCGTCGCGGAGAACGCGTTGGAGAGGGAGGAGCTCTGGATGGGGCACACACCGGGTTTCACCGAAGAGCTCAAGCAAAAGGCCAATGCCCTGGCACAGGAGCTTGGCTTTCAGATGATTCACTGGATTCACACCGGCGGAGTCATCACCACCCACGGAGGCTCCAATGCGTTCTGTATTGCCGGCTTTGCCAAATAAAGCGTTTCAGCGGACGGCCTTTTGGCCGTCCGCTTTTTTTATTTTATCGACCGGCATGCGCATATTTTTCCCGCAGACAAGTCAAAATCTCAATATGGGATTCCTCGTCCTGGAGAATACGCTGCAGGTTTTCCACGACATTGCTGTCACGGATCCACAGGCATTGGCTCCGATACTTCCGGATCGAAGCCTGCTCCGTCTGTATGGCGCCATAGAGCAGCGGTCCCAGCCTCCGCTGATAAGTCAGCCACTCCGGCGTCCACCATACATGGCGTCCCTTCCACACGCTCCACAAGCGCGGATCCGCCCCCAGCTGCTGGGCCAGCGTCCCAAATATCTTTAAGTGATGCATTTCTTCCATGCTGATCTGACGCAGCGCCTCAGCCACCTCCGGCACGCCTTCCGTCACCAGCTGCGCATACACATACTGGCCCACCGCTGACATTTCCGAGTTGTTTCCGCCCAAATTGCTCAGTATGGCCCGCGCATACTGCGGATTGCGCCCCTGCGCGCGTACCGGTGGATAGGGCTGTGCCGCCGCTACAGGCACCCTGCTCATTCCGGCCTGTTCCATATCCGCCGCCTCCTCTCTTTGTGCCTGTTCCATCTCTATGCGCCCTTTTCTTGTCCCATTCTCTCCCCGTTGTTTTCCAAATATAATATTAAAAATTATTTTTTAATATTATATTGATTATATATAATGTTTTGTGATATACTATGATTAGCTTCAAGCCACCACTTGGACCGCGCTTCACCGCGCACGGAGGACCGCTTTATGAACCATGAACAAGCTCTGCCCCGGATGGACCGGCAGCTGTACTACCACCCCCATACGCTCCGCCGGAAGACATCCGCCAAAAAGGAGCGTGACCCATATGACGGCCTGCGCCCCTGGTCGGCCTACACCCACGGCATAGGCGCCATTTTTTCCGCCTTGGGCATGCTGTTGCTGCTGGCCCGCGCCGTGGCCTTGGGCAGCGGCATATGGCACATTCTGTCTTTCACCGTATATGGGTTGAGCATGATCTGCCTCTATACCGCCAGCACCCTATATCACAGCATAAACACCTCGGTCCAGGGCCGCATTGCCCTGCGGAAATACGATCACTCCTCCATCTATTTTCTGATCGCAGGCACCTACACCCCCATGTGCCTGGTTGTCCTGCGGGAAAGCGGTGCATGGGGGTGGGTGATGCTGGGCCTGGTGTGGGGACTGGCGCTGGCCGGGCTGATTCTCAGCGTGGCCTGGATCTCCGCCCCCCGCTGGCTCTCCGTGGTCATCTATATCGCCATGGGCTGGCTGGGCGTATTCGCCTTTCAGCCGCTGCTCCACTCGCTTCCCGCCGAGGGTTTTTTCTGGCTGCTGGGCGGAGGCATGCTCTATACCGCAGGCGGTGTGCTCTATGCCGCCAAATGGCCCGGCCGGAACAATCCCCGCTTTGGGTGCCACGAAATCTTCCACGTGTTCATTGTGCTAGGCTCTGTATTCCACTTTCTGATGATGTATCGGGTGGTGGCGTTGCTTTGAAACAGACGACAAAAAACCGGATCGGAGACCGATCCGGTTTTTTGTATGGTTTCAGGAGGGTATATCCGCTGGCCTGCTTATAGAACACGGAACACAGAGCACACGTCCAGTCCCTTCACTTTCTGCTCCAGCCCGCTGCGGCGCATGGGGCCGCTCAGGAACGCGCACTCGCCTTCCGGCGCGTCGGGACGGCTGAGAAACTGAATGTCCCCGAAGGCCTGCTCCACGGCCGGACGGGCCGCGTTCAGCCGCACGTACCAGACGCTCTCCAGGGCGTCCGGGCGGAGCACCATATCCCCGTCGTCCCCCAGGCTCCACGCCGCCCGCTCGCCGCGCTGGCGGTGCTTCACCACATCAATGATGTCGCCCACCACAGCGGAGGCAGTTGCCAGACGGCCTGCGCCGTGGCCGTAAAACATCAGATCACCCACCGCGTCGCCCTTGACCGTAATCCCGTTGAATACGTCCTCCACCACGGCCAGAGGATTTTCCTCATCCACCAGGTGGGGCGCCACATAGGCGCATACGGCGTCGTCCGGCAGCCGGACGGCACGGCCCAGGAACTTGACCTTCTTCCCACAGGAGGCGGCGTACGCCACATCGGCCAGGGTCACGCCGGTGATCCCCTCCGTGGGCACCTGCTCGGGCATGACCCGGCGGCCAAAGGCCATGGCTGCCAGGATACACAGCTTGCGGCAGGCGTCCGGGCCGTTCACATCAGCGGAGGGGTCCGCCTCGGCGTAGCCCTTGCCCTGGGCCTCCTTCAGCGCCTCGTCAAAGGACAGGCCGCCTCGGATCATGCGGGTGAGGATATAATTGGTGGTGCCGTTCAGAATGCCGCCGATCTCCTGAATCTCGTTGGCCGCCAGGCAGCGGTGGAGCGGACGCAGGATGGGCACGCCGCCCCCGACGCTGGCCTCGAAGAGGTAGCTCACGCCGTTGGCTTCGGCCACCTTCAGAAGCTCAAAGCCATGCTCGGCGACCAGCGCTTTATTGGAGGTAACCACGCTCTTGCCCGCCTTCAGCGCCCGCTGGGTAAATTCCTTGGAGATCTGAACGCCGCCGATGGTCTCAACGACGATATCCACCTCCGGGTCATTCTCAATGATAGAAAAATCGTGGACCACACGGTCCGCGTAGGGACTGTCGGACAGGTCACGCACATCCAGGATATATTTCAGATCAAGACGCTCGCCCGTCTTTTTGGCAATGTGCTCCTGATTGTTCACCAGCACCTCGCACACGCCGGAACCGACGACACCAAATCCCATTACAGCTACCTTAGCCATTGTCTCTTGCCTCCTCAATTGCATCCGGAAAACGGGAGCGCTTATCCCGCTAAAATCTCACAGCGCAGCACGCCTTCCACCTTCAGCGCCCGGGCCAGCAGTTCCTCCATCGAAACCGCCAGAGCCGAGGTCTCCGCGCCGATTGTCACAGCCGCGCAGCCTCCGGTGGGAATGGTCTGATTGATGGTAAGAATATTTCCGCCGGTCTGGGCAAAGATATTCAGGACCGAGGACAATACCCCCGGCTCATCCTTCAGCATGATCTGAAAGGTGACGATGCGCCCGTGCAGCATGTCGTTGAAGGGGCGGACCGCATCCTTATATTTATAGAATGCGCTGCGGCTGATCCCAACCTGGCGGGTGGCCAGATTCACGGTTGTGGCTTCGCCCGTCTCCAGCATCTGTTTGGCCTGCGCCACCTTGAGAAACACCTCCGGCAGCGCGCCGGCCTCTACAATGAAATAGTTCGGTGTCTTCCCCATCTCAGTCCCACTCCCCTCATGTCCTTCTTACAGAGTCATTTGTTTTTCTGTGTGATCTATTGTAGCACATTCCATGTCCTTGGTGCAAGGGCAAATGTCCACCAAACAAGCCCGAATTTCCCATTCCCATTCCCCGGATTTCCGTCAAATTGTACATATTTTCCCTTGGAGGTGTGTTTTTGCCGGAAAACAAGCACCTGCGTTTTTTACTCTATATCCTATACGCGGCCTTGGCTCTGGCCGGATTTTGGCTGGTGCTGCGCTTTCTGCTGCCCTGGCTAGCCCCCTTTCTGCTGGCCTTTCTGCTGGCCGCCCTGCTGGAGCGGCCGGTCAAGCTCTGCATGAACCGGCTGCACCTGCCCCGCTGGGGGGCCGCCTGCCTGTGCACCGTGGTGCTCTGGGGGCTGGCTTGTACTGTGGTCGGGCTGCTGGTCTGGCGTCTGGGTTATGAACTGGCCTTGATGCTGGGCCGCCTTCCAACGCTGCTGGCCGGTCTCCCCTCCCTTGCCAGCCAGGCCGAGGGATACGCCTACCGCTTTCTCATCTCCCTGCCCGTGCAGTTTCAGCAATTTGCCCAGGAAATGCTGGACGGGCTGCTGGAACAGGGCATTTCCCTGCCCAACCGGCTCTATGACTGGCTAGCCGGGTTGGTCAGCGGAGCAGTACGCGCCCTGCCCGGCGTGTCGCTCTTTCTCTTCACCTCCGCCCTGGCCACCGGAATGATCAGTGCCTCCCGTCCCACCCTGATGAGGCAAATTGCCGCCTGGATCCCCCAGCGCTGGCACGGGCCCATGGAGACCGCCGGTACCAGCCTGCGCGGCGCCTTGGGCGGATGGCTGAAAGCCCAGGGCCTACTGATGCTTATCACCTTTGGCGAGCTGACGGCAGGGCTGCTGATCCTGCGGGTAGATTTGGCGCTGCTTCTGGCCGCGCTGATCGCCCTGGTGGACGCCCTGCCTGTGTTTGGCACCGGTACGGTGCTGCTCCCCTGGGGGCTCTGCTCCCTGATCAGCGGCCAGCTCCCGCTGGCCATCGGCCTGTTCATCCTCTATGGGGCCATCACTCTGGTGCGCAACCTGCTGGAGCCCAAGCTGGTGGGCAGCCGCGTCGGTCTGCCGCCTTTAGCGGCCCTGGCCGCTATGTACGTCGGTTTTCAGGCCCTGGGGGTATTGGGAATGATTCTTTTCCCTCTGCTGGCCGTGCTGCTCAAGCGGCTGTGGGACAGCGGGCTGCTGCCCCATTCCGGAGGCAGACAGGCGTGATACAGCCGTAAAAACGGGGCCCCGGCCATGGCCGGGGCCCCGTTTTTCTTTTAAATCACATATCCTGCTTATCGATTTGCCGGAATATAGGGCTCCGTACTCGGATCCAATGGCCCCTCCGGAGTGGGCGTGGGGGATGGGGTGGCAACCGGCTCCTCCCCGCCGCCCGGGTCGGGCGTCACAGTCGGCTCAGGCGGGACCACGCCACCGTTGGGCCAGGTAGCCGGGTTCTCCGGGTCAAAGTCCGCGTAGCGCTCATCGTTCACAGGCGGCCACGTAGACGGGTCTGTGATATCAAATGTGGAGGGATCGTATTCCACCGGAACCGTAATTTCCTCGGTGTGCACATCGCACTCGCCCTGGGCCTCCAGGAAGCTGAGCAGATAGCTTCCGTCCCGCGCCGTCGCGCCGCCCACGCTCTCCCGCTGGAAGTCCAGCACGGCGATGGTTTGAATCGTCGGCTCAATGGACAGCGCTTCAATGGCCTCACGGGGACAGTAGGGGCCCGCCTTGTGGTACAAGCCCGCAATGTTCTCCCCGTTGGCATTTTGAATGGGGCTGTCCGTACAGACCTCCACATCTGTGTGCAGGTTACAGCTCTCTACAGGACCCTGGCCCTGAAACACATAGGCGGTCGCCACCCGGCTGCCCCGGGGATCGTGTTCACAGGCGTCGGTGGGCAACAGCCCGCTATCCATGCAATAGCGGATCGTGGTCAGTCCCGCCGGCTGGTTGAAGTCTTTGTTCTCCAGGCCCTGGTGCACCTGACTCATGACCTTGTTCCACAGAACGGCGGCCGGGTTGTAGCCGCTGGTCCGGATGCGCTCCGGGGTGTCGTATCCCGTCCAGACCGCAGCCGTGTAATAGGGGGTATAGCCTACGAACCAGCGGTCATTGTTGGAGGTGGTGGAACCAGTCTTGCCCGCGATCGTCATGCCGGAAAACCGGGCGTCCGTACCGGTACCCGATGTTACTACATCCTTGAGCATGTCATTGACATACCAGGCAGTGGTCTCCTTCAGAATGGGCTCCCCCTCACGGGCGGTGTTGTCCAGGAGCACAGTCTCCTGCCCGTTCTGATCTATGGTCACCTTGCTGTAGGTCCGCGGAGCGAGGTACATGCCCTCCCGCGGGAATACCGAGTAGGCGGCCGCCATCTCCAGCACATTTACACCATGGGTCAGACCGCCCAGAGCCAGCTGGGATTCACCCAGATCGCTTTTATAGGATCCGTTGATCTCCTTTCCCTCTTCCAGTGTGGTAATGTGAAATTTATTGGTCATAAAATCATAGGACGCCTCGGGCGTCACCTGCTGAAGCACCCGCACGGCCACCGGGTTGGAGGAGAGCTGCACCGCCCATCCCACATCGGTCAGGCCCTTATAATAACCGTAGGAGTTGCTGGGCCATGCTTTGCCGCTGTAGACCTGGGTCGGATAGTCGTCCACCACGGTGGCAGGCGTGATCAGTCCCATCTCCAGCGCCGGGGCATAGGTGGAGAGCATCTTGATCGAGGAGCCAGGCTGACGGATGGAGTCGCTGGCGTAGTTCCAAACCCGATTGGCGCTCTTTTCCCCCAGCGCGCCCGCCAGCCCCACAATATTGCCCTCCGGGTCCACAATGACAATGGCCGACTGGATGTTTTGCCCATTGGCGGAGACCAGAGGCATGCTTGCCTGGTCGTTATAGACCGACTCCACGATGGCCTGAATCTCCGGGTCCACACAGGCGTAGATCTTCAGGCCGCCCGAGGTGACCAGATCGCTGGCCAATGTGTCCGAATAGCCATATTGCGTCTTCAGGTCCCGGATCACGTCGGTGATCAGCTGTTCATCGTACCAGTTGTAGATCACCGAGGCCCGCTCCTCGTTCTCGCCCCGGGCCAGGTGCTCGCTCAGGTGCTCCACCTCGTAGATCGCCTCGTCATATCGCGTCTGGTCGATGGAGCCCAGCTCCAGCATTTTCCCCAACACCAGCTTGGCGCGGTACTGGTTCGACTCCAAAGAGCGATAGGGATTATAGCGGGAGGGGTTGTTGGTGATACTGATGAGACTGGCGCACTCAGCCAGGGTCAGCTCCGACAGATCCTTGTCAAAATAATTCCGGGCCGCGGTGGCCACACCGTTGCAGCCCTCGCCCAGGTAAATGTAGTTGAGGTACCACTCCATGATCTGTTCCTTGGAGTAGGTAGCGTCAAAATCCAGGGCGCGGAAGATCTCCAGAATCTTGCGCTTGACCGTTACATCGTCATACTGTGTAAAATTTTTAATCAGCTGCTGGGTAATGGTGGAGCCGCCCTGGATATCCTTTCCCGTAAACATCAGGAAAACGCCGTACAGCGTACGCTTCCAGTTCACGCCGCTGTGGGTCAAGAAGGTCTCGTCCTCAATGGCAATCGTAGCGTTGACCAGATCGTCCGGAATATCCTCGAAATCCACCAGCACGCGGTTCTCCCCTCCGTGAAGGGAGAGGTGTTCCACATATTCTCCGGTGGCAGAGTCCATATAGTAGATGGTACTGGTCAGGTCCATGTCAAAATTGGCCTCCAGATGGGCCTGGGGCAGGATGACATTTTTAATGTAGACCGCCGCGAAGCACGCCAGCAGCACCGCAGTAATCACCACGATCAGGGCGATGGTTCCAATAACCTTACCAACTGCGGCGGCTGTGCGGAGCCCTCCGGACGGGCGGCCGCGGTCACCATTGGAATGGTTTGTCGTTCTGTTTGACGCCAAAATAGCACCTCCAACTTTGGGGTCCCGGTTTTCTGTGTGCAGTAAGACTGCCTGGAGCAGTCTATTCTGGTATTATACCATTTTCCCCGCTCTTGTCCACCCTATATTTTTCCATTTTTTGCATCTTAAGGCTTTTGGCAATAAATTTGGCACGTCCCCCACTTGCTTTTTTACCGTCTGCGGGGTACAATAAGGACGAAATAAAGATCAGAAAGAAAGGCGTGGTGATCGGCATGAGTGAAGAGTTCGGCCCCGATTTTATTACCATCACCGACGAAGACGGCACCGAATTTGAACTGGAGCACCTGGCCACATTGGAATATAACGGCCAGACCTATATGTCCTTTTTCCCCGCTGTGGAGGGGGAGGAGGACGGCTCGGTCGAGGATGTGGACCTGGACGAGGAGTATGGCCTGATTATTTTGAAAGTGGTGGAGGTAGACGGCGAGGAGCAGCTCTCCACCCTGGACAGTGAGGAGGAGCTGGAGCTGGTCTACCAGCAGTTCATGGACGAACTGTTTGACGAGGAAGAGGGGTAATTGGTTCCCTGACGGCTTCCGAAAGGTTTCAGCCGTACCAGATCGCCTAACGCGAAGCACGCATGTAATTTTTCCTGCTCGGTGCGTGATGGGCCTTATTTAAACCCACATTTCTTAAAAGGGACGCCCCACTCATGACGTGGATCGCAGGCCTCCCCGCCGTCCTTAAGGCGGCTGGACGTTGGAAGCGGAGAAGCGTCATGGAGGCGACCCACCTGCCATTGCGTGCAGGTTTTAAATCGGGCTCACACGGCCAGAGCGGGGCTTCCCCACGAAACAGCTGTTTCGTGGGGTTTTCTTTATGAACGGGCACAATTGGTGAACAAAGTGTAAAAAGCGCGCTTTCGCTCCTTCACCCCCCTTTTTTGGACTTGCAAGGCAGGGTGTTTTCCTGTATAATGTCACAATGTCTATCAAGCTTCCTAATGGTTAAGGCAGCAACAATTACGAGAGGACTGAGCCATCAATGAGCGCATCCAGAGAAAAGAAACAGCGCCAGAGCACCCCCGATGCGGCGCTTACCCAGAAGCAGCGGAAAGAGCAGCAAGAGCAGCAGGCCGCCAAGCGCAAGACTATCCTTTACACGGTGATCGGCATCATCGTGGCTGTGCTGGTGGTCATACTGCTGGTGTGGCACTCCGGCGTGTTCGAGAAGAAGAGCCCTGCCGCCGTGATTAACGGGCAGGAGTTCAGCAGCGAGGATATGAACTACTACTATCAGACCGCGGTGAATCAGGCGTACAGCCTCTATTCCCAGTATGCCATGTTCGGCATGTCCATGCCCTTTGACCTGAGCCAGCCGCTGTCCGAGCAGATCCAGGACGAAGAGAGCGGCAAGACCTGGCAGCAGTATTTCCAGGACACCGCGCTGGAGAACCTCAAGCAGGTGACCGCCCTGTGCGACGCGGCCAACGCCGAGGGATACACCCTCTCCGCCGATGGACAGGCCCTCATCGACCAGACGCTGAAGTCCATCGACAACTCCGCGGCCCAGAACGGCATGAACCGCTCCACCTTCCTGGCCCGGGCTTACGCCATGTCCGAGAAGGCCTTTATCCGCAACCTGACCAACTACGCTCTGGCCTCCGACTATCAGGATCACTATGTGTCCGGCCTGAGCTATGACGACGCGGCCCTGCAGGAGTATTACCAGGAAAACGCCGCCAGCCTGGACAGCTATGATTTCCGCTCCTTCTATATTGACGGTTCCGCCGCCAATCCCACGGATGAGGACGGCAACCCCATCACCGATGAAGAGGGCAATACGGTCACCGCCACCGACGAGGAAAAGCAGGCCGCCATGGATGCGGCCAAGGCTAAGGCTGACGAGGCGGTCGCCGCCATCCAGGCCGCGGACGATGCCGAGCAGGCCCTTATCGACCTGGCCCCGGACTATGTCAGCGAGAGCAGCAAGGACAGCTACACCAACGACCCCGACTACTCCCTGAGCTCCGGCACCATCGGCGGCACGCTGGCCTCCTACGCCTATGGCGAGTGGCTGCAGGATGACAGCCGCAAGGCCGGCGACGTAACCGCTGTCGCGTCCACCTCCGGCTACTATGTGGTTCTGTTCCTGAACCGCTATCTGGTGGAGGACGCCACAGTGAACTACAGCGACCTTCTGGTCTCCGCCGCGCTGGATCAGGCTGACGACGAGTCCACTGCCGATGTGGACGAGTCCAAGACCCCGTCCCAATCCTCCCTGGACGCCGCCAAGACCGCCGCCGACGCCCTGCTGGCCCAGTGGCAGAGCGGCGATGCCACGGCCGAGAGCTTTGCGGCCCTCACCTCCGGCGACGCCACGGCCAGCCAGTACACCTATGTCCAGGAGGGGCAGAAGAGCGAAGCGCTCAATGCGTGGCTGTTCGACTCCTCCCGCAAGGCGGGCGATACCACGATTCTGGAGGAGAGCACCGGCTACCGCCTGGTCTACTTTAACGGTACAGAGGCGCCTTACTGGCACTCTACCGCCATCAGCGCCCTGAAGAACGCGGACCTCTCCTCCTGGCTGGAGGAGCTCACCTCCTCCTATGAGGCCACTGTGGGCGAGGGTATGTCCAAGGTGGGCAGCTGATCCCGTTTGATTTCCCAAAAAGGCCGCCGCGCCGCCTGATGGCAGCGCGGCGGTTCGTTTCGATTGATTGAGAAAGGAGCCTGTGAACATGGAATCCCCTTTTCTGCGCACGGAAATGCTCCTGGGGCCCGCAGCTATGGCCCGCCTGGCGGACAGCCATGTGGCGGTATTCGGCCTGGGCGGCGTGGGCAGCTGGTGCGCCGAGGCTCTGGCCCGCTCCGGTGTGGGCGCGCTGACCCTGGTGGACTGTGACGAGGTGGGCCTGACCAACCTCAACCGGCAGGCCATCGCACTGCACTCCACGCTGGGGCAGCGCAAAACCGCCGCCATGGCCGACCGTATTCTGGATATCAATCCGGACTGCCGGGTCACCCAGCTGGACCAGAAGTACGAGGCCGGCCGCCGGGAGGCGTTTTTCCAGGCGAAGTACGACTACATCGTGGACGCCATCGACCTGGTGTCCTGCAAGCTGGATCTGATTGAGACCGCCCTCACCCGGGGAATTCCCATCCTCTCCTCCCTGGGGACCGGCAACAAGCTGGACCCCTCCCGGTTCCGCATTTCCGACCTGTCCAAAACAGAGGGCTGCCCCCTGGCCAGGGTGGTCCGCAAGGAACTGCGGGCCAGGGGCATCGTGCACCACCGGGTCCTCTGGTCCCCGGAGGAGCCCTGCACCCCCGCCCAGCCGGAGGCCCCTCCCCCCGGCCGCCGCAGCGTTCCCGGCAGCGTGGCCTGGGTCCCGCCGGTGGCCGGGATGATGCTGGCCGGGGAGGTAGTGATGGCGCTGACCGGGCTACATGACGCGGACCGGTGACCCGGCCGCCGCTTTCCCTCTTTTGACGCATAAAAAACGCCCTCCATTGGAACACTAACGTCCGAATGGAGGGTGTTTTTATGTCCAAAATGCGAAAATGGCTTTCACCGATTCTGGCAGGCGGAGCGGCCGGGCTGGCCAACGGATTCTTCGGCGGCGGGGGCGGGATGCTCTTGGTGCCCCTGCTCACCCGGCGGTGCGGTTTGAGCCAGCGGAAGGCCTTTGCCACCTCCGTGGCCGTGATTCTGCCCCTGTGCGTCCTCTCCTCCGCCATTTATTTCTTCCGGGGCGGGCTGGACTTTGGGACCGCGCTTCCCTATCTGCTGGGCGGGCTGGCAGGCGGTTTTGCAGGCGGAAAGCTCTTTAAACGCCTGAGGATGGACTGGCTGCGTCGGGCGTTCGCCCTGCTCATTCTCTACGGCGGCGTAAAGGCGCTGTTTTTCTGATGGGCTGGTGGATCGCCTTTCTGGCCGGAGCGGCCACCGGCGTGCTCTCCGGCTTTGGGATCGGCGGCGGAACCCTGCTGCTTATCTACATGACCGCGTTCGCCGGTGTACCCCAGGATCTGGCCCAGGGCATCAACCTGCTCTATTTTCTGCCCACGGCGGCCACCGCCCTGCCCACTCATGTGAAAAACGGCTATATCGACCGCTCCGTGCTTCTGCCCGCCATTGGGTCCGGCCTGGTGTGCACCGCCGTGGCCGCCTGGGCGGCCACAGCTCTGGACGTAACCCTGCTCCACCGGCTGTTCGGCGCCTTTCTCCTCTATATCGGCGTGACCGAGCTGTTCCGGAAATCCCCGGAGCCGTCTCAGTAGCGCCTGATCTGGGTATCCAGCGCGCACTGCTCCTTCAGCTGCTTGAGCCGCTCCATATTCTCCGAGTGGGCGTGGGCGTCCAGGCACGCCTCATCCTCCCAGCACTCCAGAAGGAAGAGCTTGTCCGGGTCCTCCAGGGCGGCAAAGTACTCATACTGGAGGCAGCCCCGCTCGGCGCGGACGCCCGCTAGGACCCCCTGTTCCCGGACCAGCTCCACAAATTTTTCCCGCATGCCGGGCTTCATGTGATAGGTGACATTCAATACAATCTTCTGGCTTGACATAAAAATTTCTCCTTATCATTTTCCCTCCGGTCCCGCTGCCTCAGGACTGTGCAGCTTCCTTCGGGTAAGATACCCCTCCAAGATCAGAGACGCGGCCACGGCGTCCACCTGCTTCCGGTGGTCTTTCATCCGTTTTCCGGAGGTGTGAAGAATCCCGTGGGCCTCGATGGTGGTGCGTCTTTCATCCCACAGAACCGGCGTCAGGCCGGTGGTCTGCTCCAGCAGGGCGGCGAATTCCCGGCAGACCTCCGCCCGCGGGCCCTCTGTTCCGTCCATATTCCGCGGAAAGCCCATCACCAGCTCGCCCACACCGTGCTCGGCAGTCAGGCGCTTGATCTCCTGTGCCGCCTGTTCTCTCTTACGGCTGTGGATGACGCACGTGAATCCCGCCAGCAGACCGGTCGGATCGGAGACGGCTACGCCGGTGCGGGCGTCTCCGTAATCAATGGCCATGACGCGCACGTCCCTCGCTCCCCTTCCTTCATCATATTGTGATCTTCCCCCTTGCTTTTTTTACCAAGATAACGTATACTCAAGGCGAGGAAAACAAAATAGTGCGGCAGCCGGCAGATGTTGCAGCATCTGCCGGCCTGCGCGGGTGCAAGCCCACCCACACAACGGAGATTCCGTACCACCATGCCATTATAACCGTAACCCTCTGTTTTTTACAAGGGGCAAAGGCAAAATGGTTTGTTTTGTGTACTGATTTTTTGCGCTGTGCGGGCATAAGCCATACCCGCACGGCGCTTTTTGTTTTTCCTCACGGTACGCCGTGCCGGGGGGACGCCCACCCCCCGGCCTCACCGTGAGAAAACAGAAAGGAAGTTGGAACATGAAGCGAATCATCAGTACATTCCTATCCCTGGCGCTTCTCCTGTCCCTGGCGGTTCTGCCCGCCTCGGCGGAGGAGTCCCCGCGCTACTCGGACACTGCGGATCACTGGGCCGAGTCCTCCATTGAGCGCTGGAGCGGCTACGGCGTGGTGCAGGGCGACGCCGGCGCATTCCGCCCGGACGCCCCGCTGACCCGCGGCGAGCTGGCTACCATTTTCGCCAATCTCCTGGGACTGGAGGAAGAGGCGGAAAATCCCTACGCTGACCTGAACGGCGATGAGTGGTATGCCGCCGCAATTCTCAAGTGCACTGCCGCCGGCATCGTGCAGGGCGACGGTGTCGGCTGCAGCGCCGCCGCCCCCGTCACTCGCCAAGAGGCCTCGGTCATGACCGCCCGGGCACTGGGCATCGCCCCCGCGGAGCAGTCCAGCCTCTCCGCCTTCCCGGACGGGGAACAGGTGGCCGCCTAGGCCGCCGGACTGGTCTCCGCCATGGTGGATGCCGGGATTCTTACCGGCACTGACTCCGGATCCATTCTGCCGGAGAGCAGCATCAACCGCGCCTCTATGGCGGCAATTCTGGACCGGGCCATCTCCGTCTATGCCAACGAGTCCGGCGCCTATGTCCAGGCCGCCGGAGGCGGCATTGTTCTGATCGCCGCTCCCAACGCCTCAATCACTGTCTCCGAAGCAGTGGATCAGGTCCTCCTCGCCCCCGGAGCGCGGGGCGCTTCCCTGACCGTCAACAAAGGGGGCTGCGTGACCGCGCTGATTGCCCAGGCGGACAATGTGACCATTTCCGGCAGCGGCAAGGTGGAAACCGCCTTTGTCTCCGGCGACAACACCAAGGTCAACACCGACGGCACCCAGCTCACCGTGGCCGAGGGCACCACGGGTGTTACGGAAAACGGCAAAACCGTATCCGGCGGCGAGGCGGTCGTCACCAAGGCATCCGCCGGCTCTGGAAGCGCTTCCGGGGGCTCCGGCACACCGGCCGTCTCCGGGGTGTCTATCACAGTGGATAACGCCATAACGGGCGCTTATGATAAGACGAATGCTAACCTGGGCAACGAGGTCAGCCTGTCCGGAGGCGCTGTCACCGGTACCCTGTGCTATGTAGAGAGCCCGCTGTGGACAGACGGCGGCAACCATTACTTTGTCTTCAAGCTTTCCGGTATGCGTGAGGGTGATACGGTTACCACAGTAGATAACCTAACCAAGGAGTTTACTGTAGCCAGCGACGGTTCTCTGGAATTTACCTGGGCTGTTACTGAAAGCAGTGATTACATTGATATCACCGTCGCCCGCCCCGGCTATACTGCCTATCAGACTAGGTTGGACCTGACCGGGTTGATTCGCTTGGTAAGCGGTGCGGTGGCTGTTGTGGGTGAAAACAGCTATGCTGATCTGGCCGACGCCATCACCGCCGCTGGCGAAAATGGAACCGTGAAGGTGGTCGCGGATGTAGGCTCCTCCGATCAATATACCACTTATAAGGTAGAAAATGCGATTACCATCCAAGGCAATGGGACCGCCGCCATTTACGGTAATTTCACCGTGATTGCGGATGGTGCCGTCTTTGAGCAGCTCGTCATAAAAAATAAAGGCGACGCCGCCGGTGAAAATACTGAGGCTCGCAACGCGATCAATGCCGCTTGTAAGACCTTAACCATTACTAACTGTACCTTTAATTTGACGAATGGCTCCGGCGGGATTTCAAATGGCCTGTCTATCTGGCCCACCGATACAAATGTTGATTATACGATCACAGATAATCATTTTGAGGGTTATCAGACAACCGATAGCGGCTACGTATCCGGCGCTATCATTATTTCCGGCGGTATAAATAAAGCCTTCACAGGCAAGGGCGCCAGCGTTCCGGCCGCCATGACAGACGAACAGGACCTCGCCATTATTACCGGCAATCGCTTCACCAATTGTAAAGGCGACTACTGCCGCGAGGACTGGACAAACGGCAATGAGGTATTCTGTAAGGCTGTTTCCAGCGGAGATAACCTGTATCTAGAAGGTGCCGCTGCTACTGCCCGCTACTATATCACGGGTGATATGAACCGCAGCAGCGACGCAACCGTCAAGGCAGGAACCACCCTGACGGTTACCGAAGGCAAAACTCTTACCATTGCCTCCGGCAGCACCTTGACCGTGGAGGAAGGCGCTGCCATCGAAGGCACTATTGTGGGTGCGGTTAAGCGCGGTGAGAAAACTACCGTCTATAACAGCCCTGATTTTTCCGTTCAGATTTACGCTGGTGACAGCGGAACCGGCTGGGACGAGTACAGCAGCCCTGCCGGCCACTGGCTGTGTGCTTCCGCATCCATCAACACCACCACTATCGTCGGTATGGCCGACAGCCTTGGCATGAAGATAGAGCTTTACCAAGGTGACACACCGGTGGCCACTTGGACCTCCGAGGGCGAGAAGTGGAATGCCTGGAAAACGGCATACGGCTCTTATGGTTATGGCACCATTGAGTGCTACTTCCCCTCCACCGATGTCACAGAAGTCCGAGTGGGCAACATCATTACCGACGACGAGGCTGACATCAAAATGGACGCTGACTTTGACCACAGTGACGATTACAGCACCCTGCGATTGGTAGCTACTCTGACTCTGGACGCTACCACCTCTTATGTCTCTCAGTGGGAACTGTCTGTATAATAACTCATGGAGAAACAGGGCGGGAAATTCTTCTTCCCGCCCTGTTTTTGTCCCCCATATGACCAAAAATAGATTGACATTTATTTTCCACTATGATAAACTACCATCACCTATGAAAAAGGGCTCTTTTTTTGTGCGCATTTTTACGGTGTGATGACGCACAAAACCCTTCCTCCAATGTGAGACATAGGGAGGCAAGCTTGCCGAATCCGCACCGTGACGACAGTAAGGCGCGTGAAACCGCGCCTGTGCGTTGCTGGATTCGGCTCAGG
This sequence comes from Lawsonibacter celer, assembly GCF_014281125.1. GTDB lineage: Bacteria > Bacillota > Clostridia > Oscillospirales > Oscillospiraceae > Lawsonibacter_B > Lawsonibacter_B celer. The sequence goes on from NZ_JACOEA010000001.1 coordinate 868,785, forward strand.
CCGCATCCGGCATTTTTTATGCCTGCGGTCAACAAATGAAGGAGGTGCCGAACACATGGCAAAGGTTGGTTCCCGGGTGAAAATCACGCTCCGCTGCTCCGAGTGCAAGCAGAGGAACTACAACACCACCAAGAACAAGAAGAATTCCCCTGACCGTCTGGAGATGAACAAGTACTGCCCCTTCTGCAGAAAGCACACGGTTCACAATGAAACCAAGTAATGAGCGCTGCAAACGCCTCAGGAGAAAGAAGGGTTAAACTGAATGTCTGAAAACGAGAAGCTCCAGCAGACCTCCAAGGAGGACAAGGCTGCCAAGAGCAAAAAGGACGCCAAGAAGTCCAAGCCCAGCGTATTCGCCCGCATCGGCAAATGGTTCAAGGATATGAAGGCCGAGCTGAAGAAGGTCGTATGGCCCACTGGCAAGCAGACCGTCAACAACACCGTGGTCGTCATTGTCTGCTGCATCGTGGTCGGCATCTGCATCTGGGTGTTCGACGCACTGGCCGGCGGCGTGATCAGCGCTCTGCTTGCCCTGTTCGGTAAGGGTTAAGGGTGCGGCGACATGTCTGATAACGCGAAGTGGTATGTAGCGCATACCTATTCCGGTTATGAAAACACCGTGGCCGCTTCCATTGAGAAGGCCGTGGAGAACCGCGGCCTGCGTGATCTGATCCACGAGGTCAGCATCCCCATGGAGACGGTGACCGAAATTACCGACAACGGCCCCAAGACTGTGGAGCGCAAGGTGTTCCCCGGCTATGTGCTGGTGAAGATGGTGATGACGGACGAGACATGGCACCTGGTGCGCAATGTCCGCGGCGTCACCGGCTTTGTGGGCTCCGGCAACAAGGCCATCCCCCTCACGGAGGATGAAATTGCCTCCCTCGGCGTGGAAAAGCGCGAGGTCGTGGTGGGCTATCAGGTGGGCGACAATGTCAAGATTACCGACGGCGCCCTGGAGTCCTTCCTGGGCACTGTGGAGGAGATCGATCTGGACCGCAGCAAGGTCCGTGTAGTGGTCTCCATGTTCGGCCGTGAGACCCCTGTCGAGCTGGAGCTCGACCAGATCGAGCCTGTAGAGGGCTGATTTTCCCCCGCACGTGGGAGGCGTTTTTACGCCGTTCCAACCACATTTATCGTAGGAGGTGCTGTTTCAAATGGCACAGAAAGTAACTGGTTTCGTAAAACTGCAGATTCCGGCGGGCAAGGCGACTCCCGCTCCCCCCGTCGGCCCCGCCCTTGGTCAGCACGGCGTGAACATCGCCGCTTTCACCAAGGAATTCAATGAGCGCACCAAGAACGAGGCTGGCATGATCATCCCCGTAGTGATCACCGTCTACGCCGACCGTTCCTTTACCTTTATTACCAAGACTCCCCCCGCCGCCGTGCTGATTAAGAAGGCCTGCAACATCGAGACGGCCTCCGGCGTGCCCAACAAGAACAAGGTGGCCACCATCAGCAAGGAAGATGTGCGCAAGATCGCCGAGCTCAAGATGCCCGACCTGAATGCCGGCAGCATTGAGGCCGCCATGAGCATGATCGCCGGCACCGCCCGTTCCATGGGCATTGTGGTCGGTGAGTAAGGAGGGAATCAGGAATGTTTAGAGGAAAGAAATATCAGGACGCGTCCAAACAGATTGACCGCGCCAACCTGTACGATACCACCGAGGCCATGGACCTGGTGGTCAAGACCGCTGCCGCCAAGTTTGACGAGACCGTTGAGCTGCATGTGAAGCTGGGCGTGGACTCCCGTCACGCCGACCAGCAGGTCCGCGGCGCCATCGTGCTGCCCCATGGCACCGGTAAGACCCAGCGGGTGCTGGTCTTCGCCAAGGGCGACAAGGCCGAGGCCGCCAAGGCCGCCGGCGCGGACTTTGTGGGCGAGATGGACCTGGTGGAGAAGATTCAGAAGGAAAACTGGTTTGACTACGACGTGGTCGTGGCCTCTCCCGACATGATGGGCGTGGTAGGCCGTCTGGGTAAGGTTCTCGGCCCCAAGGGCCTGATGCCCTCCCCCAAGGCCGGCACCGTCACTCCCGATGTGGCCAAGGCCGTCACCGAGATCAAGGCCGGTAAGGTGGAGTACCGTCTGGACAAGACCAACATCATCCACTGCCCCATCGGTAAGGTCTCCTTCGGCGCTGAGAAGCTCACCGAGAACTTCAACGCTCTGATGGGCGCCATTGTCAAGGCCAAGCCCTCCGCCGCCAAGGGCCAGTATATCCGTTCCTGCGTTGTGGCCTCCACCATGGGCCCCGGCGTCAAGGTCAACGGCGCCAAGCTGATGTAATCAAAAGCGCGGAGCTTAGGCGCATAGAGGCGCTAAGCCAGCCCGCAGACCGAAAAACAGGTGAAGGGCCGCAGGCCCTGAGCGGCATTTTCGGCGCAGGGCGTACTTAGCGCCTCGGCCATGCGCCCAAACCACAGCGCGACTAAAAGTGTCGTCCAGGGGGGCTAAGTCTCCCCCCTGGATACCAAACTGCCGCCAGCGGCAGAATTCTGCGGGGTTTTTTGGGGGTGTCCTCCCATTCCTCTGCAAAAAACATCAATTTTGTGCAGGTCCTTCTTGACATTGCCTGTCCAAATTGATATAATACCATTCGTATTCAAAGACAGCGGGCATCTGTAAGTCCCGCCGAGAATGCAGTATATGGGTTTTCCTGTGCTGTTTTGCGTCTTTGGATGCGAAACAGCATTTCATTTTTCTGGAGGTGAATCTATCATGCCTAACGCAAAGGTTCTCAGTGAGAAGCAGGCTATCGTGGCTGAGCTGACCGAGAAGATCAAGACCGCCAGCAGCGGCGTGCTTGTGGACTACAAGGGCATCACCGTGGCCGAGGATACCGCTCTGCGCGCCGAGTGCCGCAAGAACGAGCTCGACTACGCCGTGGTGAAGAACACCCTGGCCCGCTTTGCCGTCAACAACTGCGGCCTGGAGGAGATCGACCCCGTTCTCAACGGCACCACTTCTATGGCCCTGTCTCACGGCGATCCCATCGCTCCCATGCGCGTCATCAACAAGTTTGCCAAGCAATTCAACGGCGTTAAGTTCACCATTAAGGCCGGCTTTATGGACGGCAAGGTGCTCTCCCTGGACGAGATCATGGCCTTGGCCGAGCTGCCTTCCAAGGAGGTTCTGCAGGCGCAGGTCCTGGGCACCATGCTGGCCCCCATCACCAGCCTGGCTATTGTCCTGAAGGCCATCGCCGAGGAGAAGGGCGGCTTCGTGGAGGCCGAGGCTCCCGCCGCCGAGTAAGTTCCCATCCCGCCGGGCGCAGTGCCGCCCGCACATTTGACTGAAAGACAACAATTTTAGGAGGTAACATATTATGGCTTCTGAGAAGATTACTGCCCTCATCGAAGAGGTTAAGGGCCTGACCGTTCTGGAGCTCTCCGAGCTCGTTCACGCCCTGGAGGAGGAGTTCGGCGTTTCCGCCGCTGCCATGGCCGCTCCCGCCGCCGGCGGCGCTGCCGCTCCCGCTGCTGAGGAGAAGACCGAGTTCGACGTGGTGCTGGCCGAGGTCGGCGCCGAGAAGATTAAGGTCATCAAGGCGGTCCGCGAGATCACCGGTCTGGGCCTGGCCGAGGCCAAGGGCCTGGTCGAGGCCGCTCCCAAGGCTGTCAAGGAGGGTGTCTCCAAGGACGAGGCCGAGGAGCTGAAGAAGAAGCTGGAGGAAGTCGGCGCCAAGGTGGAGCTGAAGTAAGAATTTCCCAGATTTAACCCCCGAGCGGCTTTCCGCTCGGGGGTTTCCGTTCCCTCACGCTCCCCCCTCTCTGCCAACACCAGCCTTTTCATCATCGCACATACGTTCTATTCCGTCAACCAGAAACCGGTATTGTGATACCCCCTTTGCAGCCGCAGCCGCCTTTACCCGCTCGGCCAAGCCCCTCGGCACGTGCGCACCCACCAGTACACGCCGCTTTGCGTCCGTCCTCTTGTCGCTGTCCTGCCGGGCCATTGCCCGCCCCCGCGCCGCTACGATGTTCGTTACCAGGCCCATCCAGTCCTTTCCAGCAGGCCGTAGCGCCCCCTCCAAGGCAACGGCCACAGCCTCCCTTTCTTCCGCGCTCATGGCCTCCAGGCCGCGCTTGTAGCGGGCCAGCTTGCGTTCAAAATCTGTCATATTAACCCCTTTCTTGTCGGTATGTCATAAGGCCCCAGGCCCGGAATCCCTTGCGGCGCAATAGGTTTCGTTTTCCTGAACCGCACGCGCGCCGGGCGGGGCGGAGGCGAACAGGGGCGGCAGCGCCGCCCCAGCCCCGCCCGGCGGGAGGAGCCCGGACCCGCGCAGCGGGGCCCGAAGGGCGCAGCGCAGGGGGCCCCGCTGAGGCCCAGGGCGCGCAGCGGGGAGGCCGCAGCAGCCCAAGGGCGAGTCACGAAGCCCGCAGCGGCGCGCAGGCCGACCCCAAGCGCCATGGGCCGCACCCGGCGCGGCCCGCAAGGGCCAGGAGCCGGGACAGCGGGGGGCGCGCGAAGCCGGGCGACGGGCGAGGCCAGGCGGCGACAGCCCGAGGCCAGCGGAGCGAGCCCTAGCGAGCACAGCGGCGACCGCGCAGCGGGCGGGCCGAAGCCCGCAGGGCGGCAACGAAGGGGCGCGCCAGGGCCCCGCAGCGCCGCCCGGAGGGGCCGACGGGGCCGAGCATTCCGCCGACGTGCCGAGGCACGAGGCACAACCGGACGGGGTGCCCCCCGGAGTGGGGGCGGGGTCCCCGAACGGTGCCATCCCCAAACGGTGATGTTCAGACCGGGGCCGCATCATCGCGGCCCGGCCCTCCACGGATTCCAGTCCGGGGCGTAGTAGTCCGCCAGGTACTCCACTACGGCCTGCTCTATGTCCTCCCGGGTCACGTCCTGCCAGTCGTTAAGGTTCATGCCGTGGGCCATGGCGTGGCAGTCCGCGCACAGGCATATTAGGTTCTCTACGCTGTCTGTGCCCCCCTCAGAGCGCTTTACGCAGTGATGGACCTGGATGTACTTTGTGCTGTCACAAAGGGCGCAGCGGTAGCCCTCCCGCGCGTAGACGTACTTCCTTGTCCCCTTGCTGATTCCGGCTGAGATCATCTCCAGCCCTCCTTTCCGCCCGTCGCCGGGCACCCAGCAGGACCACCGCCAGTCAAGGGCGCAAAGCGGGCGCAGCCTTTACCCTTGACCAGGTGGTACAATGGGAGCGCGGCGGCGGGCCTTGCTCCAGTCTGCCCCTTTTCCCTACGGCGTAAGCCGTATACCGTATCCTGGGGCGCAGCATGTGGCCAAGGACGAGGCCGAGGAGCTGAAGAAGAAGCTGGAGGAAGTCGGCGCCAAGGTGGAGCTGAAGTAATCCATTTTCTCCAAACTGTTGAGGTGGGCGCATCCGAATGGATGCGCCCACCTTTTTGTAACCGGACTTGTCGTTGTCAAAGGTCGGAATAGGGCTTATAATGGTATAAAAAGTGACCTTTTCCATGGGAGTGTGTTTTGATGAAAAAGAGATGTCTTGGGCTGTTCCTTCTCCTGAACATATTCCTGGGCCTTTCCGCTCCCGCTCTGGCTCTGGCGCCCCCTTCTCTGCAGTTAAACGGCACTGTTGTGGACGTGCGTCTCGTTCTGAAGGACAGAAGGGCCTACCTCCCCTGCCAGGATCTGATCGGCCTTTTGGACGCCGAGGCCGAATACCGCGCTGCTGACAAAACCATTATTGTCACTCGCGACGGTGTTTCGGCTGCTCTGCCCGCCGCTTGCCGGGAGGGAGAGGTCCTCTATCTTCCGGTCAGGGCAGCCGCAGAGGGCTTGGGCTGCAGTGTTGGTTGGGACCGGGAGCATCCAACCGTGTTGATCGTAGACATTCCGTGTCTGGCCCCTGGCGGTGACATGCTTTCTCTGAAGCGTGCTTCCCTCTGTATGGGCGGCGTGCAGCCCCTCGAGGCGCCCGGCGCGTTATTCCCCTGTCTCGTGGATACTCCAGAGGCGCTGATTCTCCGTGCAATTCCACTTACCAGCCAGACGGACTCCTGGCCGCTGGTCTGCGCTGCGGCACAGGCCCTGGCGGCTGGAAAGCGGGAACTTTATCTGTGCTCCGGCGATCTGCTTCTTCAGGCCTGCATAGAAACACCGGAAGCTCTGAGCTTATCCGTCTATTTTCCTCTGGAGTCCTTTGCCCCACCGGACACGCTCTCTCGTCTGGGTCCTGCCGGAGAAGAAGCCCGTCTTGTGCTTGCCCTGTCCGATGGTCAGGTCACGGCGCAGTGCACGGCAGGCTCCTTCTGTATATCAGCGGCTTACGCCGCATAAACAACCCCCTTCGGGCCTGCCCGGAGGGGGTTGTCTCAAATGCTCAGGCCGTATCTTCCGCCGACCGTCTGGCTGCTGCCCATTTCCAGAGTAACCATACCGCCTGGCTGCAGATCAGTCCTACTGCGCAGCCGGCGATCACATCGCTGGGGTAATGGACTCCCACATAGAGGCGGGAGAAGCCCATCAGCGCCGCCAGCGCCACGCCCAGCACCTTCATCCAGCGGCAGGGCAGGGTTCGGCACCACGCCCCCGCCGAGGCGAAGGCTGCGCAGGTGTGCCCGGAGGGAAAGGAATTGGGGTCCCGCTCCACCACCAGCGCCGTCAGCCCGGTCAGTACGGTCCACGGGCGCGCCCGGCCCACCAGGTGCTTGAGGATCACATTGGTACACAGCAGCCCCAGCAGCATCGCCAGGAGGGAGAGCCAGCCCGCCTTTCGCGTCCTTTTATGACACAGCATCAGAAGGGAGAGCACAATCCACAGCATTCCCCCATTGCCCAACTGCGTATACAGCGAAAACAAGGGCGTGAGCAGAGCGCTGCGCAGGTTTTCCTGTATCCACAGCAATACGGCTCCATCCGCCGCAAGGAACCATTCCAACATCATAAACTCCTAAAACAGGAGGGGCGGCGGGAAATCCGCCGCCCCCTATCGCTTCTCACAAGTGCAATTCAGGCCGCGTCCTCACCCCACTGGCAGCTGAGGATGGTGCCGTTGGCCAGTTCAAATTTATCGGTTTTGACAATATGGGTCTTACCAATGCGCACCTCTTGGGTGCCGATCTCCGTGGTGATGGGATTGATCACATTGCACTCAATGGTAAAGGTCAGGTCCAGATGTCCCTTCCCCACCGGGATGATCACCGAATCACCGCTGCTGCTGACACTGATGTTCTCCTCATGGGGGGCCGAGGTCACGGCGGTCACCTTGCCGTCAAGCAGCTCGCCGGAGGCCATCAGGGTTGCGTCGCCCGCATCCACGCAGGCCTTGATATTTTCATAGACCTCGGGCTGCACATTTTCCACCAGCACGGTATAGACCACCTTGGTCTTGGCCGCGCCGATACCTCCGGAGCTTCCGCCACCCAGGAACTTCACGCCCACAAAGACGGCCGCGATCACGATCACCAGGATCACCAGCAGGTCTACAATATTAATTTTTCCAAAAAGTCTTCCTTTTTCATCGATCATCTTTTGCTGCCTCCGAGGTTGTAAATTGACATAATCACTGGTACAATAGAACCAATCGAATTTTGCCTTTTGCACGTAATGCGTGCCCCCTATACTCCGCATCCGTGAAACAACGTTATTGTACCATAGTATCCTATGGTTCTACAAGTCTTTTTTGGAGGGACTTCCCATGAAGGTTATCCACCTTATCTCCGGCGGCGACAGCGGCGGTGCCAAAACCCATGTCCACTCCCTGCTTCAGAATCTCTCCCGCACCATTGATGTGACAATGGTGTGTTTTATGGAAGGCCCTTTCGCCCAGGAGGCCCGTGAGCTGGGCATCCCCACACAGGTGCTGCCCGGGCGCAACCTGCTGCACACCTATCGGACCCTGAAGCGCATGATTCGGGAGGGCGGCTATCAAATCATCCATTGTCACGGCGCCCGGGGCAATATGATGGGCGCGCTTCTGCGCCGCTCCACTGGCCTGCCCGTAGTAACCACCGTGCACTCCGACTGGAAACTGGACTATCTGGGCCGCCCCCTTTCCCGGCTTACCTACGGCACCATCAACGCCCGCGCCCTGCGGAGGCTGGACTACCGTATCGGCGTATCCGACGCCATGACCGACCTGCTGATTTCCCGTGGCTTTGACCCGGACCGGATTTTTACCATCTACAACGGTTTGGATTTCACCCCCCGGCCCGCAGCCCTCTCCCGGGCGGACTATCTGCGCAGCGTGGGGCTGGACGCGGACGGAGAGAGCGTGGTGGTGGGGATTGCCGCCCGGCTCAACCCGGTCAAGGACATCGCCACTCTGGTGCGCGGCTTTGCCAAGGCCTGGACCGATCACCCCAACCTGCGCCTGCTCATTGCGGGAGACGGCGAGGAGAGCGACCGGCTCAAGGCTCTGGCCCGGGAGCTGGGGGTGGAACGCCAGGTGTGCTTTGCCGGGTGGGTCAGCGACACCGACAGCTTCTACAACGCCATTGATGTGAACACCCTCACCTCCCTGTCCGAGACGTTTCCCTACTCCCTGACCGAGGGTGCCCGCGCCCATCTGCCCACCGTGGCCAGCCGGGTGGGCGGGGTGCCCTACCTCATTGAGCACGGGGTCACGGGCCTTCTCTTTGAGGCCGGGGATGCGGACGCTTTGGCCGGCCACCTGGCCGCCCTGGCCGGGGACGCAGAGCTGCGCCGCCACTTGGGAGAGCGACTATACGAAAAGGCCCGGGCCGACTTCTCCCTGGAGAGTACCCTGCGCCGCCAGCTGAGCATTTACGAGACCATTCTCCGCCGGCAGGCGCGCAGCACCGGTCGGCGGGACGGAGCCCTAGTCTGCGGCGCTTACGGCCGGGGCAATGCGGGAGACGACGCCATTCTGGAGGCCATTGTCACCGAGCTGCGGCAGATCGACCCCGACCTGCCCATCTGGGTGCTCTCCCGCAATCCGGACGACACACGCAGGACCTACCGGGTCAATTCCATCTATACGTTTGCCTTCCCGCGCTTTCTCACCCGCATGTGCAGGACCCGTCTGTACATCAACGGCGGCGGCTCCCTGATGCAGGATGTGACCAGCCACCGCTCCCTGTGGTTCTACCTTTTTACCATCTCCGCCGCCAAGCGGCTGGGCAACCGGGTGATGATGTACGGCTGCGGCATCGGCCCCATCCATACCCCGTCCAACCGCCGCCGGGCTGCCAGGGTGCTTCAGAAAAGCGTGGACATCATCACCCTGCGGGACACCCACTCCAAGACGGAACTGGACGATATGGGGGTCACCGCCCCGGAGATTCTTCTCTCCGCCGACCCCACGGTGATTCTGCCCGCCGCGTCGGAGCAAGTGGTAGACGGTCTGCTGGAGAGCCAGGGGCTGGACCCCCGGGGCAAATACATCGGCTTCACCCTCCGCCCGTGGCCGGGCTTTGAGGAGAAGGCCGCGGTATTCGCGGCTGCGGCGGACTACGCATGGGAGAAATATGGCCTCACCCCCGTGTTTCTCCCCATTGAGCGCCGTCTGGACGTGGGCGCGGCCCGGCAGGCCGCCCGGCTGATGAAGGCTCCCCACTATATTCTGGAGCAGACCGGCAGTTCCGAGCACACCATCGGCCTGTTTGCCCGGATGCAGGCCGTGGTCTCCATGCGGCTGCACGCCCTGGTCTTTGCCGCCGGACAGGGGGTTCCCTTGGTGGGCGTGGTATACGACCAGAAGATCAGCTCCTTCCTCTCCTATATTGGGCAGGACCTGTACACCGATCTGGGCCGGGTTACTCCTGCGCTTTTATGTGCCCACATTGACGCCGCCTGTGCCCGGATCGGAGATACGCAGTTCCTCTCCGGAGGCGTGGACCGGCTGCGCCAGGTGGAGCGCCGCAATTCCGAGGCGGCGGCGCGCCTGCTGCAAGTCTGACAAACGAGGTGAATCCCCCCTTGCGCCAATTGATCTGTCTTTCCTCCATGCCCTGGATGGCGGTGCCCACCCGCACCCAGCAGCTGCTCACCCGTCTGCGTGACGTACAAATTCTCTTTTTCGAGCCATCGGGCCCCGGCTATCAGCGGCCCGGCCGCCGGGTGCGGCCCGGCCTGACGGTCTATACTCTCCCGCCCATTCCGGATGTGGAGGAGCGCCATCCCCGCCTGTTCCGCCTGGGGCAGCGCCGCCTGGTCAAGTATATCCGCGCCCTGCTGGAGCGCCATCGCTTCCGGGAGCCGGTCCTCTGGTGTGACACCCCCCAGGCGGTGCACCTGCTGGATGAGCTGCCCTGCCGCGGCATTGTCTATGACTGCTGCCGGGACTGGTCCGAGCTGCCCATCCGCTGGGAGAGCGACCTGGCTCTGGCCGCGGATGTGATCTTCGCCGCCTCGCCGGAGCTCATCGACCACCTCTCCCCCTGCAATGACAACATCGCTCTTCTGCCCAACGGGGTCAGCTATCCCATGTTTACCCGTCCCGGGCTGGAGTGTCCCCCGGAGCTGTGCGGCTGGACCGGCCCCATGCTGGGGTATGTGGGCACCATTCACCGGGATCTGGAGCTCTCCCCCGCCCTCTCCTGCGCCCTGGCCCTGCCGGAGGCCCAGCTGGTCTTTGTGGGGCAGGCGGAGCGCGGCGCCCGCCTGTCCGCCCTGGAGGAGCTGCCCAACGTGACCTTTCTGGGGCCCCGCCTGCCGGTGGAGATCCCCGACTATCTGGGCCGTTTTGACGTGTGCCTGAACCTGCTCCGTCAGGACGCCGGCTACCAGGTCATTCCCCGCCGGATGTATGAGTACCTCTCCTCCGGCAAGCCCATCGTCTCCATGCTCTATCCCGATCAGGTAGAGCATTTTCCCGACGTGGTATACAGCGCCCATACCCCGGAGGAGTTCGCCCGGCTGTGCCGCCGCGCCCTGGCGGAGCGGGGCGACTGGGTCCGGGCCCGCCGCCGGGAGTACGGCGCGGCGGCCGCGTGGAGCGAGCGCGCCGGGGATGTGATGCAGATTCTGAGCAGTATCGGCCTGTACTAGGGTCCGTCACATATTTTCACCCCCTGTCCCGTACACATGGGACGGGGGGTGTTCTTTTGTCTGAGTCCTTCTGTTCCTTTCTCTCCTGCGCCGCCCAGGACCCGGTGCTGGCCCTGACGGTGCTGCTTACCCTGGCCGTGGTGCTGGTCAACGGCTGGACCGACGCGCCCAACGCCATCGCCACCGTGGTGTCTACGGGAGGACTCACCTTCCGGCGGGCGGCGTGGCTGGCCGCCGGGTGCAATCTGCTGGGGACCCTGGTCATGACCGGCGTAAGCCCCGCAGTGGCCGAGACCCTCTATTCCATCGCCGGGTTCGGCGGCAGCGGGCGGCAGGCCCTCTCCGCCCTGTGCGCGGCGCTGTGCGCCATCGTGCTATGGGCTGTGCTGGCCTGGCGCTTCGGCGTGCCCACCAGCGAGAGCCACGCCCTGGTGGCCGGCGTGACCGGGGCGGCCCTGGCAATGCCCGGCGGGGCCGCCAACCTGAATGCAGGCGCCTGGGTGCGAGTGCTGCTGGGCCTGCTGCTGTCCGTCCTCCTGGGCTGGCTGTGCGGGGCCGGCTGGTCCCGCCTGCTGTCCAGGCGGGGCCGCAGGCGCTCCTTCCGCCGGGCACAGATCGCCGGGTCGGCGGCCATGGCTTTTCTCCACGGCGCTCAGGACGGCCAGAAATTCATCGGCATCTTTCTGCTGGGGACCGCTCTGGCCGGGGGCGGCCCAGGCCGCTTTGCAGTCCCCCTCTGGCCGGCGCTGCTGTGCGCCGGAGTGATGGCGCTGGGCACCCGAATCGGTGGGCGGCGGATCATCGAGACGGTGGGCCGTGATATGACCGCCCTCTCCCCACGCTCCGGCTTTGCCGCCGATTTGGGTGGGGGCTGCGTACTGCTGCTGTGTACCCTGCTGGGCCTGCCCGTGAGTACCACCCACGCCAAGACGGCCGCCATTCTGGGCGCAGGCCGGGAGGACGGCGGTTGGGTCGACCGGACGGTGGTGCGCTCCGTGGGGACAGCCTGGCTGCTCACCTTTCCCTGCTGCGGTGGACTAGGCTTTCTTCTGGCCAGAGTCTTTCTTCTTTTCTCCCTCTAATTCCGTCATTCCGACAGTGTTCAAACCGGCGGCTCTGTGCTATAATGCCAAAACAGGAACGACATCGGGGAGGAACATAGTATGCCCGCATATGAAGCTGCAATTTTTGATCTGGACGGTACTCTTCTCAACACGCTGCAGGACCTGGCTGACAGCACCAACTACGCCCTTTCCCTCCACGGACTGCCCCGACGGACCCTGGAAGAGGTGCGCTGTTTCGTGGGCAACGGCGTGGCCCAGCTGATCTCCCGGGCGGTTCCGGAGGATACCCCGCCCGAGCTGGAGGCCCGCTGTCTGGCCGATTTTCGGGCCCACTACCTGCTGAATATGGAGAATAAGACCGCGCCCTATCCCGGTGTTTTGGCCCTTTTGGACGCGCTGGAGGCGCATGGAATCCGTCGGGCCGTAGTCTCCAACAAGTTTGACAGCGCGGTCAAGGGGCTGTGCCAGACCTACTTTGCAGACCGCATCCCCGTGGCCATCGGCGAGTCCCAGGGCGTGGCCCGCAAGCCCGCGCCGGACACGGTATTCCGCGCCCTGGAGGAGCTGGGGGTGCCCGGGGGCCGTGCGGTGTATATCGGGGATTCCGATGTGGACATCGCTACCGCCCAAAACGCCGGCGTGCCTTGCATCTCGGTCAGCTGGGGCTTCCGCAGCCGGGCGTTTTTATTGGAGCATGGCGCCAGCGCCATTGCCGCCACGCCGGAGGAACTGTTCACCCTCCTTACGGGCGAGACATAATCGGCAAAACAGGCCCGCGTCCCAATGGGACGCGGGCCTGTTTTGCTGTGTATATTACGTGGGAAAACCGGAAAAAACCGGCTGACCAGTGTAGTGCCGGGGCGCCTCCTCTCCCCGCAGCACCCGAAGGGCGCCTGCAGCCAGGGCCTCCAGCTCCAGCTCTCCCGGGCGCACCAGCACTGGGGCCAGGAAGCCCACCATCTCCCGCAGGTGTTCCGTCAGCACCTGGTCGTAGGCGATGCCCCCGGTGAGGACGATGGCGTCCACCCTGCCCTTCATCACGGCCGCCATGGCGCCGATCCGTTTTCCCACCTGGTACTGGAAGGCCTCGTACACCAGGCGGGCATATGCGTCTCCCCCTTTGGCCCGCTCAGCCACCTGCGTGGCCTCTGAGGTGCCCAGATGGCTGAGGAAGCCCCCCTCCTTGGCCATCAGCCGGTAGAGCGCCTCCGGGCTCCTTGTCCCCGAGCAGCACAGGTCCATGACATCCTTCACCGGGAGCGCCCCGGCCCGGGTCGGGGCCATGGGCCCGTCACCGTTGATGTTGTCATTGGCGTCCACCATCCTGCCGCGGCAATGGGCGGCCACGGAGACGCCGCCGCCCAGATGGGCCACGATCAGGTTGGCGCTGCGGTAGTCCAGGCCCAGCTCCGCCGCCGCCCGCCGGGCGGTCTCCTTCTGGTTTAGCGCATGGGTATGGCTCATCCGGTAGATCCCCTTGATTCCGGTGATCCGGGCGACCTCCTGGAACTCGTCGGTATCAGGCGGATCCACAATATAGGCCTTTCCTCCGTACTGCCTGGCAAAGCCGTCGGCAATGGCGCAGCCCAGGCAGGCCGGATGGTCGGTATTTTTTCCGCCGAGCGCGTCGGAGATCAGCTTCTCGTCCACCTCATATACTCCGCCGGGGCAGGGCGTCAGGCCGCCGCCCCGGCCTACAAAGGCGGCGAAGCCCCGCAGGTCCACCTGCCGCTCCGCCAGGATCCGCCGTATGGTCTCCAAGCGGAGCTCCAGCTGGTCGGCCGCCCTGGGATACCGGGCCAGTGCGGCCTCGTCGTGGACCACGTTCTCCTTGAAAACCAGTCTCTCTCCCTCAAACAGGGCCAGCTTGGTGGAGGTGGAGCCGGGATTGATGGCCAGGATCTTCTCTTCCATACCTCACGCCTCCTTTCCGGTCCGCTGTCCCGCTACGGCGGAGAGCAGGATGGAATAGAACTTATCCTCTGCCGTGGCCGAGCGGGAGGTAAGCACGATGGGCACCTGGGCACCGGTGACCGTACCGCAGGTTCTGGCACCGCCGGAGCAGGTCAGGCTCTTGGCCAGCACATTTCCCGCGTTGATGTCCGGTACGATGAGAATGTCCGGGTCCCCCGCCACCGGGCTCTGATACCCTTTGATCGCGGCGGCCTCCCGGTCCATGCACAGGTCGTAGGAGATGGGCCCCTCCACCGTGCAGCCGCCCACCTCTCCCCGCCGGTTCAGCTCCTTAAGGGCGGCGGCATCCACGGTCTCCGGCATCTTAGTATTTACCTTTTCCAGGGCCGCCAGCACCGCCACCTTGGGATTGGGGGTGCCCAGGGCGTGGAAGAGCGCTACCGCGTTCTCCAGAATGGCCCGCTTCTGCTCCAGATCCGGGTAAGTGTTCAAGCCCACATCGCTGATGGCAAAGAGTTTGTGGTAGCTGGGCGACTGTATCATCGCGATCAGGGAGAGCACCGGGCTGCGGCGGATGCCGTGCTCCCGGTGGACCACCGCTTTCATCAGGGTCCCGGTCTCCAGCGCTCCCTTCATAATACAGGCCAGCGTCCCGTCGCGCACCCCGGAGAGCGCGGCGGAAATGCACTGCTCCACCGTCTGTGTCTCCACCAGCTCCGGCAGCGGCAGCGCGGGCGCAAGTTGTTCCCACAGGGGCGCGATCTCCCGGCCTCTGCCGTAGAGCACCGGGGTGACGATCCCCTCTCCTGCGGCGGCCGCCACTGCCTCCAGAGTATGCCTGTCCTGGGCGGCAACGACCCCCAGCCGCGGCGCCTGCTCCGCCATGTGGAGCATCCCTCTGAGCTCTTCAAACTGTTTCATCGCGTTTCCTCCTTGATGATCGGTTTCCTTTTTCCATCCATGAGGAAAGCAAGCGGCATGCCAAGTTCAGAATCGCTCGATTTGCAAGGCATTCAGGAATTTCTCTTTCCTATCACCGCCCCCTTTTTGTCAATCGTTCGCTCCTTTTGGTGCGCAAATAGTTGACATCTCGTTTGCACTTGCAAAAGAAATACCCGCCGGAGCATGGCTCCGGCGGGTACAGCCTGCTACCGTGTCCCGGGCTGTTCAAACTTTTTCAGTTTTTTATACAGGGCGTTGCGGGAGATACCCATAAGCCGGGCCGCCTTGGTTTTATTGCCTCCGGCCTGGAGCATGGCGGTCCGCAGGGCTTCGTATTCCAGCTCGTCCTTTAAATGGGTGAGGGAGCCGCCGACCGCGGGCGCGGTGCCCGGACGGGGTGCAGCGCTGCCGGGCGCATACTCAAAGTCCTCCGGCTGCAGGGTGTCTCCCCGGCAGCGATTCATGGCCCGCTCCAGCGCGTTGTGCAGCTCCCGGACATTGCCCGGCCAGTGGTAGGCCATCATGCGGCGGAGCACCTCCCCGCTGATGGAGCTGATGTCTGTTCCCAGCTGATAGTTGAGCTTCATCAGAAAATTCCGGGCCAGGACCGGGATGTCCTCCTTCCGCTCCCGCAGGGGCGGTATCCGGATCCGCACCACGTTCAGCCGGTAATAGAGGTCGCTGCGGAACCGCCCCTCTTCCACCTGGCGGCGAAGGTGGACATTGGCGGCCGCAATGATGCGTGCGTCCACGGGGATGACCGTGCTGCCGCCCACCCGCTCGATCTCCCGCTCCTGGAGCACACGGAGCAGCTTTGGCTGCATGGACAGGGGCAGCTGGTTGATCTCATCCAAAAAGAGGCTGCCGCCGCTGGCCAGCTCAAACTTGCCCTTCCGTCCGCCCCGGCGCGCGCCGGTAAAGGCCCCCTCCTCATAGCCAAAAAATTCCGACTCCGCCAGTTCCGCGGGAATGGCCGAGCAATTGATGCGCACAAATCGCTGAGCCCGACGCGGGCTGCAGTCGTGGACCGCCTGGGCCACCAGCTCCTTACCCACCCCCGTCTCCCCCTCGATGAGCACGGTGGAGGAGGTGCGAGCTGCCGAAATAATGTCCTCCCGCAGTCGCTCCATGGCCTCGCTCTCCCCCACAATGCCGGAGAGGTTATAGCTGGCGGCCGAGAGGGTGCGCAGCCGCTCTTTGGCGCTGCTCAGCTCCCTGGCCAGCTGGCTGGACACCTGGGAAAAGCGCCGGGCGTACTCCGTATTAGCAAACTGTCCCCAGATGAGCACACCCAGCAGCGCTCCATCCTCCAACAGCGGGAAATAGGAGACCAGCCCCTCCTGCCGCTTGGCCCGGATCTGATACCCCACCAAAGGCCGTCGATTTTTGAGCACCTCCGCCACCCGGCTGTCTGGCACCAGATCCCAGGGGTGTTTCCCCAGGGGCGATTCCGACCCCGGGCTCATGGTGCGCATCCAATTTTGGTTGACATAAACATATACGCCGGAGGCGTCGGTAATGGCGATGGAATCACAGACCTCCAGGGCGGCCAGGGCCAGCTTCAGGTTCAGCTGCTCCATACGGCTCTCTCCTCTCCACGGCTTTCTTTTGTCCTATGGTAGCATAAAAGGGGCGGCAAGTCCAGGGAGCATGCCCGCTCTGTTCTGGACAAGGGCGGACCGGATTGCTATAATAGCATTAATCTTTCTAACTCTGCGCAAGGAAGTGTGCCCCCACATGTGGAAAAACCGGAACTTTCTCCTGATCTGTCTGCTTAATATCGTCTCCTGGCTATCCCTGTACATGCTCAATACTACCATTGTCCCATATGCCAAAACCCTGGGCGCCGCCACCAGCGTGGCCGGGATCGTCTCTGGTCTCTATTTTGTGGCCTCCTTCGGTACCCGCCCCTTTTCCGGCGTGCTGGGTGACCGTTTCTCCCGCAAGAAGCTGTTTCTCTTCTCCTCGGTCCTGCTGGCTGTGGCCGGATTGGGGCTGATCTTCGTAAAGCATATTTGGCTCCTGCTGGTCCTGCGGGCATTGCAGGGGGTGGGGTACAGCATCACCACCACTATCGCCATGGCCCTGGCGGCCGACACCCTGCCCGCCGACCAGATCGGCGCGGGGATCGGCTACTTTGGCCTGACCACCGTGATTGGACAGATGGCGGGCCCCGCCATGGCCCTGGCCATTCAGGAGCGCTGGGGCTATCCGGTTATGTTGGCGGTCTCCCTGCTGCTGCGGCTGGCTGCGCTGGCCCTGACCTTTACGCTTCCGGAAAACGCCGCCCGGCCACGGCCCCGGGCTTCAGGCCGCCCCCGGCTCTCCCTCTGGAGCATTGTGGAGCGCCGCTCCCTCCTCCCCGCCGGGGTGGGCATGCTCTTTTCCACCCTGAACAGCGCCATTTCCGCCTTTCTGGTGGTCCACGCGGAGGCCTATCAGATCCCCGGCGCGGGGATGTTCTTTACCGTGAGCACCCTGACCATGTTCCTGGCCCGCTCCCTGTGCAGCCGCCTGACCGACCGGCGCAGCCTGGCCGCCACCGCCCTCTTCAGCGGCTGCCTTTGCATTGCCACCATGCTGCTGCTGGGTCTGGGGCGCAGTCAGACCACCCTACTGCTGGCGGGGGCGGTCTTCGGCGTGGGCTACGGCACCCTGCTTCCCGTGACTCAGGCCCGCAGCGTCCAGCTGGCCCCTCCGGAGCGGCGCAGCCTGGGCAGCAGCACCTACTACATCGGCATTGACATCGGCTTTTCCCTGAGCAATCTGGTCTGCGGCCGTCTTGTGGACTGCGTGGGCAGCGGTCCCATGTACCTGCTTCTGATCCTCCCCGCCCTGGGCGCCATGTCTCTGGCCCTCTGGAAGGGTCGGGGCGCGCCGCCCCAGTCGCAGGAATAACCCGCCAAAAAAGGAGCGCCGGCCTCAGCAGGCCGGCGCTCCTTCTGCATGCAATCAGATCAAATTCTGTTCATTCTCCGGGTTAAACAAGTGGATCAAGTCCGGGCGGAACGTGAAGTGGACCTGGGTCCCGTAGGGAATGCCGCCCCGGTGCTCCGAAGGCAGCTCGGTGGTGGGCACGCGCAGGACCACGTCCTTACCCTCCACATTGGCATGCAGGTGCAGCTCGCTGCCCATCATCTCGGACACGTCCACGCTGCCCGTGAGGGTATGCTCCGCCGAATCCGGGGCAAAGGTGATGTGCTCCGGACGCACGCCGGCGATTACCTTGCAGCTTTCCACGCCGCAGCTGGCGAGCTTCTCCTGAGTCTCCCCATCCAGAGCCATCACCGCGCCAGCCACCTTCAGGCTGTATGCACTTCCGCTCTTGGTGAGCTCTGCGTCAAAGAAGTTCATCTGGGGGGAGCCGATGAAGCCTGCCACAAAGAGGTTGGCGGGGTGGTTAAACACCTCCTGGGGAGTGCCGATCTGCTGGATGAAGCCGTCCTTCATAATGACGATGCGGTCGCCCAGGGTCATGGCCTCGGTCTGGTCGTGGGTGACGTAAATGAAGGTGGTGTTGATGCGCTGGCGCAGCTTGATGATCTCCGCACGCATCTGATTACGTAGCTTGGCATCCAGGTTGGACAGAGGTTCGTCCATCAGGAACACCTTGGGGTCACGGACAATCGCGCGGCCAATGGCCACGCGCTGCCGCTGCCCGCCGGAGAGCGCCTTGGGCCTGCGCTCTAGATACTGGGTGATGTCCAGAATCTCAGCCGCCTCCCGTACCTTCCGGTCAATCTCGTCCTTGGGCAACTTGCGCAGCTTCAGGGCGAAGGCCATATTTTCATACACCGTCATGTGAGGATACAGGGCGTAGCTCTGGAATACCATGGCGATATCCCGGTCCTTGGGCTCCACGTCGTTCATGCGCTTGTCGCCGATGAACAGGTCTCCCTCGGAGATATCCTCCAGGCCCGCCACCATACGCAGAGTGGTGGACTTACCGCAGCCGGAGGGACCAACCAACACGATAAATTCCTTATCTGCAATTTCCAGGTTGAAATCGTGGACTGCAGTAACTTTGTTATCGTAAATTTTCTTGACGCCTTTGAGCGTAACAGTTGCCATAGACGCAGGCCGCAGAAGCCGTGCCTCCGCAATCAGCTTCCTCGCGCAGCGGGAGCAGAACCCGAAGCGCCTTACGGCAGGTCTCCACACTGCCGCACCGCCGGCCCGGCGGATTTTTTCCTCCTTTTTCAGGCTCTCCCGCCCCTATAGGGATGGAGTAGGGGCGGGCGCCGTTATTATTCGGGGATCAAACGCCGTGTACAATCTCGCCGTGGAACAGGACGGCCTTCAGCTCCAGATTCTGGTCCAGCACCGCCGCGTTGGCCAGCTTACCCGTCTCCAGGCTGCCCATCCGGTCATAGATGCCGATGGCCTGGGCGGGGTTTACCGCGGCGGCGGTCACCGCGTCCGCCAGCGGGACGCCGAAGGAGACCGCACGCTTCATGCAGGCCATCAGATCGCTGACCGAGCCGGCCAGGGTGTCCGGCTCGCCCAGTATGGTCGCCCGGTTTCCATGCACCTCAATCATCTGGCCCCCGAAGGGATACGTGCCGTCCGGCATACCGGCAGCCCGGAGGGAGTCCGAGATCAGGATAACCCGACGGGCGCCAAAGAGGCGGAACACCGCGCGAACGACACTGGGATGAATGTGCACACCGTCAGAAATCAGCTCCACCCGAACCTCCGGCTGGTCAAAGGCCGCGCCCACCACGCCCGGGGCGCGGTGGGTAAAGGGCGGCATGGCGTTGAACAGATGGGTGGCCTGCCGGGCGCCGGAGGCGAAGGCGGCGGAGGCGGTCTCATAATCCGCTGTTGTATGGCCCACCGAAACCGTGATGCCATCCGCGGCCGCGGCCCGAATAAACTCCATGGCGCCCAGCTGCTCCGGGGCCACGGTCACCAGTTTGACCATGCCCTGCGCCGCCTGCTGTAGCCGTCGGAGCATCGCCAGGTCCGGGTCGTGGAGGTAGGCCGCGTTCTGCGCGCCCTTTTTGGCCCTGCTCAGGAACGGGCCCTCCAGATTCAACCCTACCACCTCCGCGCCGCCGGCCTTTTTCTCCCGGTGCGCGGCAGTGTTCCGGCAAATCAGCGTCAGCTGCTCCTCCGACAGGGTCATGCCGGCGGGGCAGATCTGGGTGATTCCTCGGCTGAGCTCGTAATCCGCCATGGCCTGCAGGCCTTCCGGCGTGGCGTCGGAAAAGTCCTCGCCCACACAGCCATGAAAATGCAGGTCGGTCAGCCCGGGGATCACGTAGCAGCCGGAGGCGTCATAGCTCCTGCCGTCCGAGCTGGCAGACGAGATCTGCGCCCCGTCTGTGCACAGGTCCCGGCGGGTAAAGCCCTGCTCCACATCAAAAATCTGCCCGCCTGTTATCCGCATACCGACACCCCAGCTTCCACCAGCTTATGAAGGGCCGCTTTGTCGCCCACCAGGGTGACGTCCGGATGCAGCTGTAGGATGGATGCGGGCACCTCTTTCGTCACATGGCCGGTAAAGGCCTGGCAGACGATGTCGGCCTTTTCCTCGCCGCTGACTACAATCAGAATACGGCGGGCGTTCATAATATTCTTGATGCCCATGCTCAGGGCATGGCGGGGCACCTCGTCAGCGGAGGCAAAGAATCGGGCGTTGGCCGCAATAGTGCTCTCCGTCAGGTTCACCACATGGGTCTCCAGACCGAAGTCGTCTCCAGGCTCGTTAAACGCGATATGGCCGTTGTGCCCCATGCCCAGCAGCTGCAGATCAATGCCGCCCAGGCCGCGGATGAGCCTGTTGTAGGCCGCGCATTCCTCCGCCGCGTCTTTGGCCAGACCATTGAGCACATGGGTGTTCTCCGGCTTGATGTCAATGTGGTCAAAGAGATTACTCTGCATAAAATAGCGGTAGCTCTGCTCGTGGTGAGGGGACAGACCCACATACTCGTCCAGGTTGACGGACTTGGTCTCGGCAAAGCTCAGGTCTCCCTTTTTAAACCACTGCACCAGCTGCTGGTAAATACCCACAGGGGTCCCTCCGGTGGCCAAGCCCAGCACACAGTCCGGCTTGTAGATCACCTGGGCCGAAATGATGTTGGCCGCCCGGCGGCTCATCGCCTTATAGTCTTCCGCTTGATAAATCCTCATTGTTTTTTTGCCTCCCCTAGCAATACTTCGCGATGGCGGCGTCAATCTGAGCTGCACAGGCATCCACAATCGTGAGGTCCCCGGCGGCCAGATCGGGCAGGGGCTTGCGGACCGTGCCGCAGAACACGCCCTTTTTCGCCAGAATAGCTTTCATCACAGCATACAGATTGCCATGCGCCGCGCACATCGCATAGATAATGCGGCAGCATTCGTTCTGGATCTCCCGAGCCAATGCCACCTCCCCCTTATGATACAACTCATAGATCTTCATGTAAAGCTCCGGCATAACGGCGTAGGTGCCGCCGATCCCGCCGATAGCGCCCATAGCCAGGCCGGAGACAAACTGCTCGTCAGGGCCATTGAAGGCGGGCACGCCGGCATCAGACCACATCTGAATGTCCTGGGTGGGCATGGAGGAGTTCTTTACCGCCACCACCCGGGGATTTTTCTTCATCTCCTCCAGCAGAGACGGGGTCAGCGCCACGCCCGCGAGTTGGGGGATATTGTAGATGATGAAATCAGTGTTGGGCGCGGCGGCAGAGATGTCGTTCCAGTACTGGGCAATGCCGTAGTTGGGCAGGTGGAAGTAGATCGGCGGGATAGCGGCGATGGCATCCACCCCCAGGCGCTCCGCGTGGGCGGCCAGCTCCTGAGAATCTGCGGTGTTGTTGCAGGCCACATGGGCAATAACGGTAATCCTGCCCTTGGCTGCGGACATCACATGCTCCAGGACCAGCTTGCGCTCCGCCACGCTCTGGTAGATGCACTCGCCGGAGGAGCCGCCCACATACAGGCCCTGGATGCCTTTCCCGATCAAGTACTCGGTCAGCGAACGCACCCGCTCCGGTGAGATGGTGCCCTGGTCGTCATAGCAGGCATAGAAGGCGGGTATGACACCCTGATACTTTTTCATGTCTCTCATTTTTATCACTCCATTGAGGTCTTGTTTGGGGTCCGGCCCGGAAACACGCGGGCCGGACCATAGAGATCCGTCTTTTGGCCGCTCAGCCCTTGACGGCGCCCATGGTAATTCCCTGGGTGAAATACTTCTGGAAAATCAGGAACACAATGATGATGGGCGCGGCGGCCAGGGCCGCGCCAGCCATCAGGATACCCATATCAATGGAGGTCTCCGCCTGCAGTGTGGCGATGCCCAGAGAAATCGTGTAGTTGCTGTTGCTGCTCAGCATAACCAACTGCATAAAGTAGTCGTTCCACGAATTAATAAAGGTAAAAATTGCTAGCGCCCCAATACCCGGCTTAATTATGGGAAGGACCACAGTGGTAAAGGTCTTGAACTCACTGGCCCCATCAATACGGGCCGCCTCCAGGATCTCGCTGGGAATGCTCTCCGAAAATTGCTTCATGAGGAACACGCCGAAGGGCCAGCCGACCGTGGGAAAAATAACCGCCCAGATCTTGTCATACAGATTCAGGAGCGCCATCTCTTTCAACAGGGGGATGAGGATCACCTGCTTCGGCAGAGCCATGGCGCATACAATCAGGCCAAACACAATGGCCCGGCCGCGGAAGCGTTTCTTCGCCAAGGCATAGCCGGCCATGGCAGCCGTAATGCAGGTCAAAAGCATGGCCACCACTGCCATGAATACAGTGTTCAACAACCAGCGGAAGGCCGCAGGGACCACAGGACCGGACAGAAGAAGAATAGGCTCCCCGTTCGAGGAGAAGAGGCTGCTGAAGGGGATATACAGGTCAAACAGCGTGGCACTGCGCCGATCAAACAGCCGGGTAAAGTTATCCAGCGTCCACTCCGTAGGGAACCAGACCGGCCGGGGCGCGAGAATGTCAGCGCTCGTCTTGAGCGCGCCGGTAACAATCCAGTACAGCGGGAATAGAAACAACACAGCCAGGACGATCAATACGATTATGGAAATGACTTTATAGGCGCTTACACGCTCCACACCAGATTTCATATACTCGCCCCCCTTACTTTTCTTTTGCCAGCCTGAACTGAAGGGCAGACAGGGCGGCAATTGCCAGAGCAAGAATCACACCCATGGCGTTGGCGTACCCAAAGTGGCCAGCCTGCTCAGTCAGTTTGAAGGCGGTAAAGTAGATATAATACATCACCGTATTCGTGCCCGAGCCGCCGGAGGTCAGCAGCTGAATCAGGGCGAAGCACTGGAAAGAATTGATGGTGGTAATCACCAGAATATACAGGGTGGTGGGCATAATCTGAGGCCACTTGATCTTCCAGAACACCTGGAAGTTGTTAGCTCCGTCCACCTGGGCGGCCTCCACCAGGGACTGATCCACGTTGCCTAGGGCGGAGACATAGAGTACAATGGGCTGTCCCACTGAGGTGGTAAACAGGATCAGGATAATGCACCAGAGCGCAAAGCGCTCGTCACCCAGCCAGTTAATGTTCTTGTCAATGAGCCCGACGCCCTTGAGCACATAGTTGAAGATTCCCGTGTAGTTATCGTACATCCATTTCCACACCACGGTAACCGCCACAGAGCCGGTCACCACGGGCAGGTAAAAGACAATTCGGAAAAAGGAGCGGGCTGCACCATGCATCTTATAGATGGCGGAGGATACCCACAGCGAGAAAATACAGACCGTGGGCACGCTGACCACCACAATGAGGAATGTATTCCACAGGGCCCTCAGAAACGTCTTGTCGCTGAACAGCTTTACAAAATTGGCAAAGCCGATAAAATTGCCGAACATGCTGCTGCCATGCATATTGGCGTCGGTCAGGCTGAGGAAGATACAGATAAACATAGGGATAATCACAAACCCAGCAAAGAAAATCAGACTGGGCAGCATAAACAGATAGCCGGAAACATTCTCCCGCCGCTGCAGCGCCCGGCTCATGGCGGGCTGGCTCTGTCTCGCCAAGAAAAACACGCCCCTCTCATTTGGAAAAGATGTGGTTTGGGGATACGCATCACAGGTCCGGCTGCGGGGATGGAGCCGAACCTGTCGTGCATACCTCCGCAGCAGAAAACAGGCACACGCCCCTCCCCCGCCCAATGCGAGGGAGGGGCGTGTAAACCCGTTAAATGTCAAATACGCTCAGTTCGTAAGGATCAGCCAGCAGATGCATTTGCAGCGGCCTCGTTGGCGGCAGCGGCATGGTTGGCCACCGCAGTGGCGATGTCATCTCCGCGGCCCACTTCCTGGAGCATATTCCACCACTCGGTACGCGCACCGGCCCAGCCAGTGGTCACCTGATAGTAGTCGCCCAGATAAGGCATCAGAACCTGATACTGGTCCATGATCTCGTTATCAGCCCAGATAGTGCTCAGATCCGTGCCCTCAGCAGCCGAGCGGACGGGGAAGTAGTTGGCGGTCTTCACAGCATCAACCGCATGCTCGGAGTCAGCCATGTACTTGATGAACTTCTTGGCAGCCTCAATTTTGGCGGGATCGCCGTTGTCAAACACGCCGAAGCCCCAGATGCCGCCCTGGAGCGCGGACTCGCCGGTTTCAGAGGGGAAGCTCATGAATACAATCTCTTCGCCGTTGATGGTCTTGCCGGAGCCCGTGCCCGCAGCGTTGGGATCGAGCTGCTGGGCAATATTCCAACAGAATGCCATCTTCAGAATACCTTGGTAGAACAGCTTAATCTCGTCGCCGCCCTGAAGGGAGGCGTCAAAGTCGATGCCGTCCATGCCCTTGAGCAGCTCCAGCGCCTGGATGTTCTTGGGATCATCCCAGGTATAGGTGGTATGCCCAGCATCGGTAAAGGTACCGCCGTAGAGGTTATTGACCAGGGCGCGGGTGCCCTGGTCTCCGCCCTGTCCGGCGCAGTATACGGCGCCTACGGT
This sequence comes from Lawsonibacter celer, assembly GCF_014281125.1. Taxonomy (GTDB): domain Bacteria; phylum Bacillota; class Clostridia; order Oscillospirales; family Oscillospiraceae; genus Lawsonibacter_B; species Lawsonibacter_B celer. The sequence goes on from NZ_JACOEA010000001.1 coordinate 893,579, forward strand.
CTCACCGTAATGGGCATATAGGGCCTCGACCGCCTTGATAAAGTTCTCGGTCGTCCAGGTGTGATTCTCCAGGTCCAGGTACTGGTCGGCACCGGCCTCTTTAAAGGCATCCAGGTTGATCGCCATGCAGTGGGCGGTCATAACCAGAGGATACTCATAGACCTTGCCGTCGGCAGTGGTGCAGGCCGCAAGCGTGCCGGGGTTCACGGCGTTGATCTCTGCCTTATCAGTGTCGTCCAGCATATCGCTCAGATCGACCATGTAGCCATTGGCACCCCAGTTGGCCACCAGGCGCTCGGGGCCCTCCATAATCAGGTCGGGAGCACCCTTAGCCGTGATCGCGGAGTTGACCTTGTCATCGCCGTCCGCATAGGCCAGATACTCCACCTTGACGGAAATACCGGTCTCGGCCTTGAATGCCTCGGTCAGCTTGTTGACTTCTGCTTCCTTGCCCCAGTTTCCAATAGGATAGGTCCACAGGGTGATCTCAGTAACCTCACCGGACTGATTTCCGGTAGGCGCGGGCGTGCCGGAGTTGCCCGCAGGGGTGTTGCCACTGCCCTGGGTGCCGTTGGAGCAGGCAGCCAGGCCCAGAATCATGCCTACGGCCAGCAGCATTGCAAGAATACGCTTCTTCATTCTGTCGTCCTCCTCATTTTTGATAAAATACGATTCCATTTTTGGGAATCTTGTTGTATAGATTGTACAGTCGGCCTTTCTTTTTGTCAATATACTTTTGAAAGAAATTTTCCATTTTTTTTAGACTGCAAAAAATTTTCAACATTTTTTTCCAGTTGCTTTGTCAATTCAGCCCAGATGCTTTTCGGCCAGAGCGTCCGCCACCTGCTCCCGGCGCTGGCGGCAGCCGCCAATATCTCTGCGGCACACCTCGCTGAAGAGCACGTCTACCAAATAAAGCTGGGCGATGCGGGCCGCTATGGAACCCAGCTGGAGCGGCCCCTCCTGAGCGCCGCACTGGAGCACCACATCCGCATACGCCGCGCCGGGGGACTTGGGGAAGCGGGTAATCAGGATGGTGCTTGCCCCCCGTTCCCGGATCATCTTGGCGCATTCCAGCAGCTCCCGGGTGGAGCCGGAATAGGAGAAATAGAGCGCCACGTCTCCAGGCGCCATCTGCGAGGCGTTGATGGCCTGTATATGGGAATCCCACACGGCAAAAAACTTGGGCGTGGCAGTGGAGAAGAGATGCGCCGCCTCCTGCGCCAAGATCATGGAGCCTCCCTGGCCCATACACAGCACTTTGTTTGCCGCGGCCAGCAGGTTGGCCGCCCGGGTAATCTGATCCGGCTGCACCAGCTCCATTGTCTCCCGCAATGCGTCTGCATCCGCGGTGTAGACCTTTTGGCACATGTCAGCCACGCTGTCCTCCGGCAGAACCTCGCCTGCCAGTGGGTTGGACGCCGCCCGGTTGGCGGTGGAGTCCGCCACCGCCAGCTTAAAGGCGTTATACCCTTTGTAGCCCAGACGGCGGCAAAAGCGGGAGACCGTGGCCTCCGCCACGCCGGACTCCTCCGCCAGCTCAGTGATGGACATGAACTGTGTCTTTCTCTGGTGGATCACCACGTAATCCGCCACCTTTTTCTCCGCGCTGGTCAGCTGATAATATTCGTGGTTGATCTTTGCGAATACGTTTCCCAGCGGCATCGCTCAGCCCTGCCCTTTCGCCAGAAGCTGGTCAAAAATCTGATCGCACAGGATCAGGCAGCGGGGCAGATGGAAGGGGCCCTTAAAGGTAGATCCCTTCGTGCTGGGCTGCGTGGGCAGACCGTCGCGGCGCAGATAGCCGTACCACTCTCCGTACTCCGGGTCGGAAAAGTGCTTCTTACAGTAGTCGGCCGTTCGTTCGTACCAGTCTAGGTATTTTTCCTCTCCCGTATCCCGGTAGAGCATCAGGGAGGCGATGAGGATCTCGTTGTGGGGCCACCAGAGCTTCATGTCGTGCTCGTAGGCCTCGGGGGGCTTGCCCAGGCAGTCCACAAAGTAGAGCAGGCCGCCGTACTCCTTGTCCCAGCCGGCCTCAATGGCCCAGTCGAAGATCTGGGCGGCCTTGCCGATCAGAGCCTGGTCGCCGGTGCGGCGGGCATGTTCTAGCAGGAACCACACCCCCTCGATATCGTGGCCCGGGTTGACAACGCGGCCCTCGGTATAGTACAGGCGGGGCGTCCCGTCCACATCCACGTTCTCCAGCAGGCACTTCAGGTCGGGCTTGACGTGATAGCGAAAAATCTCATCCACGCACTCCTGGGCTCGCTGCTCATATTCCGCCCTGTGCTCCGGGTCCACCCGCAGCAGGATGCTGATGACGTTCAGAATAATCATGGGCAGGCCAAAGGTCCGGCCGGAGCGGGTCTCGGGGATGGTCTTGGGGGGCATGCCCACCGGGTCGGGGGCGCCGTGGGCCAGATCCCAATACATATTATAGGCACGCCGCGCTCGCTCCAAACATACTTTGTCCCCAGTGATACCGTAATACTCGGCGTTTGCGCTGGCGTAAAAAGCCTCGGAGTAATAATAACGGCGCTGGCGTAGGGGTTTGCCGTCCTCGGTAACGGTAAAATACATACGTCCTCCGGCGGCGTGGTTGATGCAGTATTTTTCCATGAACTCCAGACAGCTCCTGGAGGCGGCCAGCCACTCCTCCTTCACTCCGTACACATGGCACAGATAGGCGAAGATCCAGCCGCAGCGTCCCTGCATCCACACGCTCTTATCCGTGGAGTAGATCTCCCCCTTCCGGTCCAGACAGGTGTAAACACCGCCGTATTGGGGGTCCATCCCATTCCTCAGCCAGAACGAAACACATCGCTCCAGCTCCTCTTGTATCCATTTCTGATGGCTGCGCAGCTTCGCAGTATCCATTTATATCTTCCGCCTTTCCTCGGGGTCGACCCCTTATTTGCCCCCATCATACCTGCCCGTGTCTGCCCGCGTCAAGAGTTAGTGGAAAATTATTTTCATTTTTTCGAAAATTTGCTTGACAGATTCAGAAAAACTGATAGCCTATAAACAGAGAATCACCGTCATATCACACAAGGAGGACGTTGTCATGAAACATCTCGGTATTGAAGTCCCTGTCCTGCATACCCCCGAGCTGGATCCGGGATTCCTTCCACTGGGCAAATTCTATACCGCTTTCCTCAAAGATGCGGAAAAGCCGCTGGACATCGCGGTGGAGCGCGCTGCCGGTCAGGTGGCCGTCTACCGCACCCGCATTCACGGCACTCCCGCCATGGCCGCCGCCGACCGCTACTACGTGGAGCGCATCATCAAAACCATGCTGTGGCTTTACGGCGGCTTTAAGGTGTACATCAGCGGGGATCCGGAGATCTGCGTAGCCATGCAGCAGATCTACTGTGCCGGAGGCCAGCAGGACTTTGATTTTGATTATATGGCCAACGTATTTGAGCACCCCTTTGAGGTGGTTTCCTGCGATCAGGTCCCTCAGGAGAAGGGCGACCCCAAGGCCATCGGCCGCCACCTGGACGGCTGCCGCATCGGCTTTGACGCAGGCGGATCTGACCGTAAGGTTTCCGCTGTCATTGACGGCGAGCCGGTGTTCTCCGAGGAGGTTGTCTGGTTCCCCAAGATCAATTCCGACCCGGACTACCACTATGACGGCATTGTGGCCGCCCTCAAATCCGCTGCGGAACATATGCCCCGGGTGGACGCGGTGGGCGTGTCCTCCGCCGGCGTGTATATCAACAACCGCACCATGAACGCCTCCCTCTTCCTCCAGGTGCCCAAGGACCAGTTTGACGCCAAGGTGAAGGACATCTACATCCGCGCCATCCGCGACACCTTCGGTGATGTGCCCTACGCCGTATGCAACGATGGCGATGTGTCCGCCCTGGCGGGCGCCATGAACCTGGGGGAGAACAACGTGCTGGGCATCGCCATGGGCACCAGCGAGGCCGTGGGCTATGTGGACCCGGAGGGGCGCATCACCGGATGGCTCAACGAGCTGGCCTTTGTCCCGGTGGACGCCTCCCCCGCCGCCATGCGTGACGAGTGGAGCGGCGACATCGGCTGCGGCGTGAAGTATTTCTCTCAGGACGCGGTCATCAAGCTGGCCCCCGCCGCCGGCATCAACCTCTCCCCGGACCTTTCCCCGGCAGAAAAGCTCAAGGAGGTCCAGAAGCTGATGGACCTCCAGGGCTCCCCTGCCGAGGCCATCTACCGCTCCATCGGCGTATATCTGGGCCATGCCCTGGCCCTGTATCACCACTTCTATGGGTTCAAGCATGTGCTGCTGCTGGGCCGGGTCATGTCCGGCCGGGGCGGCGACATCGTGCTGGAGACCTGCAAAAAGGTGTTGGCCGACGAGTACCCGGAGGTCGCCGGGCGCATCTCCCCCACGCTGCCCGACGAGAAGTCCCGCCGGGTGGGGCAGAGCGTGGCCGCCGCCTCCCTGCCGGAGCGGAAGTGACGGGGGCGCCGCCATGAAGAAGCATATCGTCTGCCTGGGCGACTCCAACACCCACGGCTACTGTGCCGACCCCGCCGACTGTGCCAATCCGGAACTAGCCCGCTTCAACGAGGAGGAGCGCTGGACCTGTCTGCTGCAAAAGGCCCTGGGGGAAGAGTACCTGGTGGTGGAGGAGGGCCTGTCCGGCCGCACCACGGTCTTTGACGACCCGCTGTACGAGCATCTCTCCGCCCTGGACTACATCTATCCCTGTCTCAAGAGTCATGAGCCAGTGAGCCTTCTGATCATCATGCTGGGCACCAATGACACCAAGGAGCGCTTCGGCATGAACGCCTTTGCCATCGGTCTTGGCATGCGCCGCCTGGTCCAGCGGGCCCAGAGCGTGGACTGCTGGGGCCCGGGCGGCAGGCCCAACATTCTGATCATTGCCCCGCCCATCATCGGGCAGGGGGTGCTCACCTCCCCGGTGGCCGACGAGATGGGTACCATGGGCCCCAACTGTGTGGAGAAATCCCGCCGGGTGCCCGTCGAATTCCGGGCCGTGGCCCAGGCCGCCGGCTGCCACTTCCTGGACGCCAATGAGCTGGGGTGCGAATTTAATGAGATTGACTTTATGCACCTGACCCGCCGGGGACACGCCGCACTGGCCAAGGCCCTGGCAGATTGGATCCCGGCACTGCTGTAAACCAAAAGGCCCGCCCGGCGCAATGTGCCGGGCGGGCCTTTTGGAACACCTTATTCCCTCTGAGCCTGCTCATAGGGCCGGAAAATACGCTCCAGCAGGAGGGACTGGAGCAGGGCGGTCAGCACCGGCAGGGCAAAGACCGCCAGAAAAAACCAGAAGCACAGCAGCCCTGCCGCCGTCAGCAGAATGCCCAGCAACAGTGTGGTCGGGAGATGAGCCACGGCCAGCTTGACCGAATTGCTCAGCAGCCCGCCTACGCGGAAGGTAAAGCGGGAGAGCACGGGGAATGGGTAGCTGAATACCCCCAGCAGCACCACCAGCACAATCAGGAACGCATAATACACGACCCCCGCAAAGCTGTCCGCTGCCCCCACTCCCATAATATACAGTGCTCTCCAGACGGCAATCAGCACCGCCCCGGCGGCCAGCACCGCCAGAGAGGCCAGCGCCCCCACCTTAAAGTTTTGCTTGAAGGTCTCCCAGAACATGGCATAGGGCCCGTTCTGCCCGCCCCGTACACAGCGCACGGTCACCCGGTACAAGGCCGCGGTGGCCGGCCCGATGGTAAACAGCGGCAGGCAGCAAACCAGCCACAGCAGGCTGAGCAGTACCACGTCGGTACACTTGCCCAAGGCTCTGAAAAATGGATTCTCCGGATTGAAAATCTGCCCAAGCAACGGACTCCCCCCCTTTTTGCAGACCGAACATTGGATTTCACCTTGATTGTACCCGATTTTGCCCGAAAGGTCAAATACCGGTTCAGATCGCCGGCACCCGCCCTTGTGCGGTCGTTTCTGATGTGCTACAATGGGAAAAACGTGCTGTGAGGTAGCTCTATGGAAATCCATGAATCCGCTGAAAACTATCTGGAGACCATTTTGATGCTTAAAGAGGAAAAGGGAGCCGTCCGCTCCATTGACATCGCCCGCCGCATGGACTTCTCCAAGCCCAGCATCAGCCGGGCCATGAGTCTGCTGCGTGGGGACGGCTATATCACCACGGATCCGGCGGGCCTGATCGAGCTGACTCCCTCCGGTCTGGCCATTGCCGAGCGCATTTATGAGCGCCATCAGCTCTTTACCCAGTGGCTAATTCAGCTGGGCGTCTCCCCTGAGACGGCGGCCAGGGACGCCTGCCGGATTGAGCACGACATCAGCGACGAGACCTTTGCCTGCCTCAAGGCCCATATTGCCGGTCGAAACGGCGCCTAACCGCTCGGCCTCCGGGTCTTTTCCGGTTCCCGCTCTCCCTTTCCCCGCATAGGATGGGGCGGAATATTCCTGGAAAAGGAGGCCTTTTTATGACAGATTTCCCTGTCCGCTCTGCGGATTTAGTTCTGGCCGTGTCGGTCCACCCCAGCCCGGCCTGCTCCGGTCAGCCGGTACGCTATTGGTTTTCGGTCCATAACGCCGGACCGGACCGGGCGGAGGCTGTGATGCTCACCTGCCGCCTCCCCGATGCGCTGGAGCAGGCGTCCTTTGCCCCCGGACCGGCGGAGTCCTCGCGCCCCTGGAACGGGCCGCTCCCGCTGGGCCCCCTCGAACCGGGTCAGAGCTGTCAGGTGTGCCTGACCGGCCTGCTCGCTGGGGACGCCCACGCTCCCCTGGTATGCGCCGCCGCCTTGGCCTCTCCCACGGCCGACCCCACCTTGTCCAACAACGCGGTCACCCTTGCCACCCCGGTCCGTTCTGCTTGACAGCCCGTTCCGAGATCTGGTATCATTAGTATCGGCAGGAAGCCGATTGAGGGCCAGAAGGCCCTGTTCCCAGCGTGTATTTTTTCACTAGGAATCTCCCGGCCGCGGAGGCTGGGCATATGTCTGCAGGCATACCGGACCGGTATGCCTGCTTTTTTGTGAGAGGGGACTCTTTTATGACGCTCCAAGCCTTTTTTACCGCCCATCCAAAGGCCGCGCTCGCCTTTTCCGGGGGGGCGGACTCGGCCTATCTGCTCTGGGCCGCCAGGCAGTATGGATGTGACGTGCGCGCCTATTACGTCCACACGGTTTTCCAGCCCGCCTTTGAACAGGCCGACGCCAAACGCCTGGCGGAGCAGCTGGGCGTTCCGCTGACCGTGCTGGAGGCCGACGTGCTGGCTGATGATGCAGTGCGTACCAACCCGCCCGACCGCTGCTACCACTGCAAGCGGGCGCTTTTTTCCCGCCTGCGGCAGGCCGCCCTGGACGACGGGTACAGCCTACTGCTGGACGGCACCAACGCCTCGGACGACGCGGGGGACCGCCCCGGCATGCGCGCCCTGGCAGAGCTGGAGGTGCGCTCCCCCCTGCGGGAGTGCGGCGTGACCAAGGCCCAGGTTCGGCAGTGGTCAAGGGAGGCTGGACTCTTCACCTGGGACAAGCCGGCCTACGCCTGCCTGGCCACCCGGGTACCAGCGGGCACGGCCCTGACGGCGGAGGCTCTCTCCAGGGTGGAGCGGGCGGAGGACGCCCTGTTTGCCCTGGGCCTGACCGATTTTCGAGTACGCCTCTACGGCGGGGCGGCGCGCATCCAGATCCCGGAGGAGCAGACCCCAGGGCTGCTGGCGCGGCGTGCGGAGGTCACGGCCGCGCTCTCCCCGCTCTTTGACGCCGTACTGTTGGATTTAGAGCCCCGGAAGGGCTCGGACTGAGGAGGACAAGCCATGGACAACAAGCACGAGATTCTCAACCTGCTGCGCGCCGTGGCCGACGGGCGCACCCCGCCGGAGGACGCGCTGCTGGAGCTCAAAACCCAGCCCTTTGCGGATCTGGGCTACGCCAAGGTGGACCTCCACCGGGGTGTCCGCCAGGGGGCGGCCGAGGTCATCTACGGGGCGGGCAAGTCCCCGGAGCAGATCCGCGGCATTGCCGCCGCTATGGGGGAGCGTGGGTGCCGCAACATCCTCGTCACCCGTGTGGACCGGGAAGCCGCTGAATTTGTGGGGGCCTCCCTCCCCCTGGACTACCACCCCATTGCCCGCCTGGGGATCGCCTTTCCCGGGGAGCGCCCCGCCCTTGGGCATATTGTGGTGGCCTCCGGCGGCACCAGCGACATGGCCGTGGCGGAGGAGGCTGCCCTGACCGCCGAGGTCCTGGGCAACCGGGTCACCCGGCTGTACGACGTGGGGGTGGCCGGGCTGCACCGGCTGCTCAGCCGCCTGGACGTACTCATGTCCGCCCGGTGCGTGGTCGCCGTGGCGGGCATGGAGGGGGCGCTGGCCTCCGTGGTGGGCGGCCTGGTGGACTGCCCGGTGATAGCCGTGCCCACCAGCGTGGGCTATGGGGCCAGCTTCGGTGGGCTGTCCGCCCTGTTGGCCATGCTCAACTCCTGCGCCAGCGGGTGCAGCGTGGTAAACATCGACAACGGCTTCGGGGCCGGCTATCTGGCCAGCCGGATCAATCAAATGGAGGGGTTGGAAGAGCCATGAAAACGCTTTATCTTGAATGCCGTATGGGGGCGGCCGGGGACATGCTCCTGTCCGCCCTGTACGAACTGCTGGACCACGCCGGAAAGCAGAAGTTTCTGGACGCCATGAACGGCCTGGGCCTGCCCGGGGTCCATCTGGAGCCGGAGCACCGGGCCACCTGCGGCATCATGGGCACCCACATGCATGTAAAAATCCACGGCGCGGAGGAGGAGCAGGACACCCCCTGCGCCCACGGCCATGACCACGGCCACAGCCATCACCACCACGCCACCCCCGATTCCATCGCCTCCCTCATCGACCGCCTGCCGCTGCCCACCATGGTGTGCCTCCACGCCCGGGCGGTGTACGACTCCATCGCCCAGGCGGAGGCCCGGGCCCACGGCTGCCCCGTGGGGGACGTACACTACCATGAGGTGGGCGCTCTGGACGCGGTGGCCGATGTGACGGGGGTGTGTCTGGCCCTCCACATGCTCCGGCCCGACCGGATTGTGGCCTCTCCCATCCATGTGGGCAGCGGCAGCGTGCGCTGCGCCCACGGGGTAGTGCCTGTCCCCGCCCCCGCCACGGCGGCGCTGCTCACCGGTATCCCCACCTACGGCGGCGCGGTACAGGGGGAGCTTTGTACCCCTACCGGCGCGGCCCTGCTGGCCCATTTCTCCGAGGCCTTCGGTCCCATGCCCACGCTGACGGTGGAGCAGGTGGGCTATGGCGTTGGGAGCAAGGCGTTTGAGCAAGCCAACTGCGTTCGGGCCTTTCTGGGGGAGGAGGCCCCCTCCTCCGGCGGGCCCAACGGAGAAATCGTGGAGCTGGTGTGCAACATCGACGATATGACCGCTGAGGCCCTGTCCTTCGCCTGCGCCCGCCTGCTGGAGCTGGGCGCCCTGGATGTGTACGCCGTTCCGGGCACCATGAAAAAGGGCCGCCCCGGCCAGGTCCTCACGGTGCTGTGCAGCCCCGGACAGGAGGACCGGCTGGCCCGCCACATTCTTGCCCTGACTGCCACCAACGGGGTGCGTGTCCGCCGCTGCGGCAAGTATTTCCTGACCCCCGTCCTCCGGAGCGTGGACACCCCATGGGGTCCTCTCCGGATCAAGCGGGCGGAGGGTTTCGGCATTTCCCACACCAAGCCGGAATATGACGATGTGGCCGCCCTGGCCCGGGCCAACGGCCTGCCCTACCAAAGTGTGTTGGAGGAAGTGCTCCGCCGTCTGGCCGGCAATTAAGCAAAGGAGGCTGCTGAAATGAAACGACTGTCCTGTCTGCTCCTCGCCGCCGCGCTGAGCCTGGGGCTGCTCTCCGGCTGCGGCACAGACGCCCCTTCCCCCGCACCTTCCACAGACGCCCCCTCCTCCGCCAAGGATCAGGTGGTAGTCGCCATGGGCATTACCTCGGAGCCGGAGTTCGGCTTCGACCCCGCCTACGGCTGGGGCGCGGGGGAGCACGTGCATGAGCCCTTGATCCAGAGCACCCTCACCATTACCAACACCGACCTGACCATCGGCTATGACCTGGCCACAAGCTGTGAGGCCAGTCCGGACGGCCTGACCTGGACCGTGACCATCCGGGACGACGTGCATTTTACCGACGGGGAGCCTCTCACCGCCGCCGACGTGGCCTTTACTTATAATACAGTAAAGGAGTCCAGCTCTGTAAACGATTTCACCATGCTGGACCGTGCGGAGGCGGTGGATAAAACCACAGTGCGCTTCCACATGCTCCGCCCCTATTCCATCTGGCCCTACACCATGGCCATTGTGGGCATCCTGCCCGAGCACTGCTACGACAGCGCCACCTACGGCTCCGCCCCCGTGGGGTCCGGCCGCTATGTGCTCAGGCAGTGGGACCGGGGCCAGCAGGTCATTCTGGAGGCCAACCCCGACTACTACGGACAGGCTCCCAAAATGAAAAAGGTGACCATCCTTTTTATGGAGGAGGACGCGGCCTATCTGGCGGTCCAGGCGGGCCAGGCGGATCTGGCCTATACCTCCGCCACCTACTCCGACCAGTCTCCGACAGGCTATTCCCTCCTCGCCTGCGAAAGTGTGGACAACCGGGGCTTCAACCTCCCCGCCGTCCCCGTCCAGGGCTATGACGGGGTAGAGGGCCCTGCCGCGGGCAATGATTTCACCTGCGACGTGCTGGTGCGCCGGGCCGTCAATATCGGCGTGGATCGACAGGAGATGATCGACCATGTGCTCAACGGCTACGGCACCCCCGCCTACAGCGTGTGCGACAAGCTGCCCTGGTACAATCCCGCCTCTGAAGTGGAGTACGACCCGGAGGGGGCCGCCGCCCTGCTGGACCAGGCGGGCTGGACGTTGGGCGCCGACGGCGTGCGGGAGCGAAACGGTGTGAAGGCCCAGCTGAACCTGCTCTATCCCAGCAGTGACTCGGTACGCCAGGCCCTGGCCGCGGATTTCGCCAACCAGCTGGGCGAGCTGGGTATCGCCTGTACCATTGAGGGCGTGGGCTGGGACACCGCCTACGACCGCGCCCTGTCCGAGCCGCTGATCTGGGGCTGGGGGGCGCACACGCCCATGGAGCTCTATAATCTGTACCACACCATCGGGGACACGGGCTCCGCCCAGTACTCCCCCTATTCCAACCTCGCCGTGGACGCCTATATGGACGAAGCCCTGGCCAGCAGCGACCTGCAGGCCTCCTATGAGCTGTGGCAGAAAGCCCAGTGGGACGGCGAGACCGGCGTCACCCAGCAGGGCGACGTACCCTGGGTGTGGCTGGTGAATGTCAGCCACCTCTACTGGGTGCGGGACGGCCTTCAGGTGGCCGAACAGAAGGTGCACCCCCACGGGCACGGGTGGTCCATCGTCAACAATGTGGACCAGTGGAGCTGGCAATAGGCCCCCGCCCGCCGGGCGTATCCCACCAAGAGATAAGGAAGTGATTCCATGAGGCACCGCCTGGGTTTCGCGGGCAAAAAGCTGCTGCGCATGGTTCTGCTGCTGCTGGGTGTGAGTCTGGCCGCCTTTCTACTCATGTCTGCCTCCCCGCTGGATCCGCTGCAGACCAACGTAGGTCAGGCGGCCCTGGGCTCCATGAGCCCGGAGCAGGTTGCCAGGCTGGAGGAGTACTGGGGGGTGCACACGCCCCCGGTCCAGCGGTATCTGGGCTGGCTGGGCGACTTTCTCCGGGGCGACATGGGCACCTCCCTGCTCTACCGGGCGCCGGTGCGCCAGGTTCTGGGGGAGCGGCTGGCCAATTCCCTGTGGCTGATGGTCTTTGCCTGGATCTTTTCCGGCATCCTGGGCCTGGTTTTGGGGGTAACGGCCGGGGCCAACCGGGGCCGGCTGCCGGACCGGATCATCCGGGGCTGCTGCCTCACTATTTCCAGCACTCCCGCCTTCTGGCTGGCACTGCTGCTGCTTGTGATCTTCGCCGTGTGGCTGGGGGTGCTGCCCATCGGCCTGTCCATCCCCATCGGGGCGGACGCGGCCAGTGTCACCCTGGCCGACCGGCTGCGCCACGCGGCGCTCCCCGCCCTGACCCTGAGCATTACCGGAATGGCCAACATCGCCCTGCACACCCGTGAGAAGATGGCCGACATCATGACCTCCGACTATGTGCTCTTCGCCCGGGCGCGTGGGGAGCCCAAGGGCTCCATCATCTGGCGCCACGGGCTGCGCAATGTGGCGCTGCCCGCCCTGACGCTACAGTTCGCCTCCATCAGCGAGATCTTCGGCGGCTCGGTGCTGGTGGAGCAGGTGTTCTCCTATCCCGGCCTGGGACAGGCCGCCGTGACCGCCGGACTGGGCGGCGACCTGCCCCTGCTGCTGGGCATCACGGTAATCAGCGCGGCCATTGTCTTTGGGGGCAATTTGATTGCCGACCTGCTCTACGGCATTGTGGACCCGCGCATACGGAGAGGGGTGGCCTGCACATGAAGCGCCGCCGCAACCGCCGGCAGGACACCCGTCTGCTGCTCCTCTTCGCCGCCGGAGGGCTGTTCGCGGCAGCCCTGGTGGGGCTGCTGCTGTCCGACCGGGCCATGGTGACCGACTTCTCCCAAAAGAACCTGGCCCCCTGCCTCCGCCATCCCTTCGGCACCGACTGGATGGGGCGGGATATGCTCGCCCGCACCCTGGCCGGGCTGTCCCTGAGCATCCGCATCGGCGCGCTCACCGCGGCGGTGAGCGCGGCCGCAGCGCTGGTCCTGGGCGTGGCCGCCGCCGTGCTGGGCCGGTGGGCGGACGCAGTCATCTCCTGGTGCATCGACCTGGTGATGGGGATACCCCATATTCTGCTGGTCCTGCTGATCTCCCTGGCCTTCGGCCGGGGCTTTGCCGGGGTGGTGGCCGGGGTGGCCCTGAGCCACTGGCCCAGCCTGGCCCGGGTCATCCGCGGGGAGGTGCTCCAGCTGCAGCAGGCCCCCTATGTGTGCTCGGCGGGACGGCTGGGGGTCTCCCGGCTGCGCATCGCCAGGACTCACCTGTTCCCCCACCTGCTGCCCCAGTTTCTCATCGGGCTGATCCTCCAATTCCCCCACGCCATTCTCCACGAGGCCAGCATCACCTTTCTGGGCTTCGGACTGCCGCCGGAGCAGCCCGCCATCGGGGTGATCCTGTCCGAGAGCATGCGCTATCTCACCACTGGGAAGTGGTGGCTGGCGGTCTTTCCCGGCTTTGCCCTGGTGCTGATGGTCCTGCTTTTCGCCCTGGTGGGGGAGCGGCTGCGCCAGCTGCTGGACCCGGCCAGCCTGCATGAATAAAGGAGGGAGCAAAATGGAACCTATTCTGGAGGTGTCCCGCCTGTCCATCTCCTTTACCCAGTACGACCGGGGCGTGCACCAGCGCCGGCTCCCCGTCATCCGGGACCTGTCCCTGACCATCGCGCCGGGGCAGGTGGCGGCGGTAGTGGGGTCCAGCGGCTCGGGCAAGAGCCTGCTGGCCCACGCTATTTTAGGCATTCTCCCCTACAACGCCCATCTGGAAGGGCAGCTGCGCTACCGGGGCGCACCCCTCACGCCCCGGCGCATGGAGGCGCTGCGGGGACATGAGATCGTCCTAGTGCCTCAGAACGCCGGCTATCTGGACCCGCTGATGAAAGTGGGGCCGCAGATCCGGAAGGGCCGCCGGGACAAGGCTGCCCGGTCCCGAAGCCTTGGGGTGCTGGCCCGCTACGGCCTGGGCCCGGAGACTGAGGACCTCTACCCCTTTGAGCTTTCCGGCGGCATGGCCCGGCGGGTGCTCATCTCCACCGCCGTGGCGGAGTCCCCCCGCCTGGTCATCGCGGACGAGCCCACCCCCGGCCTGGACGCCCGGGCTGCCGGGCGCATCTTGGGCCACTTCCGGGAGATTGCCGACGGCGGGGCAGGCGTGCTTCTCATCACCCACGATCTGGAGCTGGCCCTCACCATCGCCGACCGGGTGGCGGTCTTTTACGCCGGGGAGACGGTGGAGGAGGCCGCCGCCGCGGATTTCGCCCGCCTGGAACGCCTTCGCCACCCCTATACCCGCGCCCTGTGGCATGCTCTGCCCCAAAACGGCTTTCAATCCATTCCCGGCGGCCAGCCCTACCCCGGCGCGCAGCCACCGGGCTGCGCCTTTGCCCCCCGCTGTCCCGACGCCCGGCCAGAGTGCGGGGGGGCCGTCCCCTGGCGGCCCTTTCAGGGCGGAATGGTGCGCTGTCTGTATCCAAAGGGAGGAACTGCGGTATGAGTCTGGAGGCCCAACGCCTCTCCTTTCACTACCCCCGCGGCGGGCATGTGCCTGTGCTCCGGTCGGTGAGCCTCTCCATTGCCCCCGGGGAACGAGTGGGCCTGACCGCTTCCAGCGGCCGGGGCAAAACAACATTATGCAAGCTTATGTCCGGCTACGAGCGTGCCGCCGGGGGGCAGGTTCTGCTGGACGGCAGGCCCCTGGGCACCTACCGCGGGTTCTGTCCGGTGCAGCTGATCTGGCAGGACCCGGCGGCTGCAGTGGACCCGCTTCTCCCCCTGGGGGATACCCTGAGGGAGGCCGGCCCGGCGGACCCGGAGCTGCTGCGCGCCCTGCACATTGAGCAGGACTGGCTTAAGCGCTACCCGGCCGAGCTCTCCGGCGGCGAGCTGCAGCGCTTCTGCATCGCCCGCGCCCTCCAACCCGGTCTGCGCTATCTGCTCTGCGATGAGATCACCGCCATGCTGGATCTGATTGGCCAGGCACAGCTCTGGGAATTTCTTCTGGCCGAGGCGAAACGGCGGAACCTGGGCCTGCTGATTGTCAGTCACGCCCGCCCCCTACTGGAGCGACTGTGCACCCGCATCGAAACCCTGTAACCTCCTCAGCTTCAAACCTTTCGGTTTAAATGAACCGAAAGGTTTTCAATTTATCGTTTCTTTTTATGGTCAACATGCACACTTCCTTCTTCTCTTTTTCGTCTTTCTGCCCATTGTTTTTTTCGAACAATTGAGTATGATTAAAGTGTATTTCAGGCAAAATAGAGCGATATTGTTACCATTTTCACAATATATAAGGGAGGTATTACCATGGAGAAAACTGTTCTCGACCGCTATCAGCTTTATATCAACGGCAAGTGGGTAGACGCCAGCGACGGCGCCACCTTTCAGACCCGTTGCCCCGCCAATGGGGAAGTGCTCTCCACCTGCGCCGCGGCCACCCAGGCGGATGTGGACGCCGCCGTCACCGCCGCCTGGGAGGCTTTTCAGAGCTGGAAAAACGTTACGGTTAATGAGCGGGCCGCTATTTTGAATCAGGTGGCCGATATCATTGAAGCCAATGCCGAGCACCTGGCCATGGTGGAATCCCTGGACAACGGCAAGCCCATCCGGGAGACCCTGGCCATTGACATCCCCTATTCCGCGCGCCACTTCCGCTACTTCGCCGGGTGCATTATGGCGGAGGAGGGCTCCGCCACGATGCTGGACAACAACACCCTGAGCCTGATCCTCCGGGAGCCCATCGGTGTGGTGGGCCAGATTGTCCCCTGGAACTTCCCCTTCCTGATGGCCGCCTGGAAGCTGGCCCCCGTGCTGGCCGCCGGCTGCTGCACCGTGTTTAAGCCCTCCAGCGACACCTCCCTGTCTGTGCTGGAGCTGGCCCGTCTGACCCAGAGCGTTATTCCTGCGGGCGTATTCAACGTCATCACTGGCTCCGGCTCCAAGGCAGGCCAGTATATCCTGGATCATCCCGGCTTCCGCAAGCTGGCCTTCACCGGCTCCACCGAGGTGGGCGGCTGTGTGGCCTGCGCCGCCGCCGAGCGGCTCATCCCCTCCACCCTGGAGCTGGGCGGCAAAAGCGCCAACATCTACTTTGATGACTGCAAGTGGGATATGGCCATGGACGGCCTGCAGCTGGGCATCCTGTTCAACCAGGGTCAGGTGTGCTGCGCAGGCTCCCGTGTGTTCGTGCAGGACACCATCTATGACCGCTTTGCGGAGGAGGCCGTCAAGCGCTTCAACGCCGTCAAGGTGGGCCTGCCCTGGGACCGTGAGACCCAGATGGGCGCCCAGATCAACGAAAGCCAGATCAAAAAGATTCTCAAGTATATCGCAATCGGCCGGGACGAGGGCGCCACGGTGGCCTGCGGCGGCGAGCGCGCCGTGGAAGGCGAGCTGGCCAAGGGCTGCTTCATGAAGCCCACTCTGCTCACCAACGTGACCAACCAGATGCGGGTGGCCCGGGAGGAGATCTTCGGGCCTGTGGCCTGTATCATCAAGTTCCATGACGAGGACGAGGTGATCGCCATGGCCAACGACAGCGACTACGGCCTGGGCGGCGCCGTATGGACCCGGGACATCAACCGGGCCATCCGGGTCTCCCGCGGGATTGAGACCGGGCGCATGTGGGTCAACACCTACAACGCCATTCCGGAGGGCGCCCCCTTCGGCGGCTACAAGGCCAGCGGCATTGGACGCGAAACTCACAAAGTCATTCTGGAGCACTATACCCAGATGAAGAACATTATGATCAATCTCTCCGAAGCCCCCTCCGGCTTCTATCCGGAGCCCTGACGCCTTTTCCGGCGTGGCGCCCGTTTCGGGCGGCACGCCATTTCTTTGGACACAGAACCCCTCCGCCATTGAAGCGTGCGGCAATCCATGCTATAATAAAAATAATCAGACCCGCTATCCCGCGGCAGGGGCCGTGCAGACGGCGCGGAGGAACATCAGGGGAGGCACACGGTATGGAACAGCAGCTCTTCAGCAATTCCCACATTCTGGCCTGGCTCCAGTATTTTTCCGAGCACACCCAGGTGGATCTGGAAAAGGTCAAAATTCTGGACATCACCCGCAAGAACAAAAACCTCATCCCCACGGTGGAGTCCCATTCCGCTGTGCTGGTCTTTACCGAGGCCGGGCACCCGGACATCTTCTACCGCATGTGGGACGCCGGTTTGGGCGAGTGCGAGGTGTGGTACAACGAAGGCTCGGAGCCCTCCGGCCCGATCCTGCACAAGCCCCTGCGGGAGATGATCAACCGGGGCATCAACGCCTCGGCGGGCATGCTGATCCTCAACCCCACCGCCCGTTCCACCTATAAGATCGGCATGCGAAACTCCAGCTTTTCCCGGGGCTCCATCCACTATGTGGGCAGCGAGATCCGCTCGGTTATCCTCAACAAGATGCACCTGGCCCAGGGGGATACTGTGTGCATCATCAGCGGGGAATCCATCGCCGTGGAGTCCGCGATCCTGGCGCCCGAGGGCACGGTCATCGCCGTGGAGTACAACCAGAACGACCGGAACACCATGGAGGAGAACGCCCATCAGTTCGGACTGAACAACATCGCCATCATCGACCATGTGGACGATGAAAGCCTGAGGAACCTGCCGGTGCCCAGCCTGACCATGCTGGTGGCCTCCGCCAGCATGGAGCAGGAGATCGAGTGCCTGCTGCGGCGCAACCCCCACATGGAATTTGTCATCTATACCCTGGATTTCCCCTGCGCCGCCTCTCTGCCCGCGCTGTTTGAGCGCTACGGCATCGGCGAGACCGAGGTCATTCAGATTGCGGTGTCCAAGCTCAACAGCAAGCATCAGCTGGTAGCTGAGCCCGCCCCTTGGCTCATCAGCGGCAAAGCCTGATGGAAATACATTCAAAATTTGTGTGTTTTAGTGGTTGACATCTGTGCGCCAGGCATCTATAATCTACTTAACCTCATCCAGGAAAGATGATGATGGAGACAGTAGGACCCGATGGAAGAGCACAGAGAGCCGGTGTCTGGTGGAAATCCGGCGTCAGGAAATCGGGTGTGAAGATCACTCCGGAGTTGCGGCTTGAAATCCCTAGGGGAGAGTAGATGCCGACGGGTTTCCCCGTTACAGGAAGCGCGTATGTTGGTACGCCGTAATTGGGTGGTACAGCGAAGGCTTTTACAGGCGTTCGTCCCTTTACAGGGGGCGGACGCCTGTTTTTTACAGTCTTGGGAGGGAACCGATCATGGACAGACAAATGGTAGAAATCCGTTGGCACGGCCGGGGCGGCCAGGGGGCCAAGACCGCCTGCCTGCTGCTGGCCGACGCGGCCTTTGCCTCGGGCAAGTATGTGCAGGGCTTCCCCGAGTACGGGCCGGAGCGCATGGGCGCGCCTATTACCGCTTACAACCGCATCAGCGACGCGCCCTGCACCATCCACTCCAACATCTATGAGCCGGACTACGTGGTGGTGGTGGACGAGTCCCTGCTCTCCTCGGTGGACGTGACCGCCGGGCTCAGCCCCAAGGGGGCCATCGTGGTGAACTCCCCCCGCTCCGCCCAGGCGCTGCGCCCCCTTCTGCGGGGCTATGCCGGCGGAGTGTACGCCATCGACGCCCGGAAGATCTCTGAGGAGCACCTGGGGGGCTACTTCCCCAACACTCCCATGCTCTCCGCCATTGTACAGGTCAGCCGGGTGCTGGAGCCCGGGCGCTTCATCGCGGATATGGAGGCATCCTTCCGCCACAAATTCGCCACCAAGCCCCAGGTGATCCAGGGCAATATGAACTGTCTCATTCAATCCATGAAGGAGGTGCGGGGCGCATGAGCATCCACGCCAAAGACATCAGCGAGCACTCCCCCTGGCAGGAGATGACCCCCGGCGGGGAGATCTACGAGGGGGGCACCGCCCGCCTGACCCGCACCGGCGAGTGGCGCTCCGACGTACCGGTGTGGGAGCCGGACAAATGCCGCCAGTGCCTGCTGTGCGCCCCCTTCTGCCCGGATTCCTCCATTCCGGTGAAGGAGGGCAAGCGCCTGGACTTCGACCTGGACCACTGCAAGGGCTGCGGTATCTGCTACAAGGTCTGCCCCTTCCAGGCCATTCACATGGAGCAGGAGGTGCACGAATGAGCATTCGAGAGCGTCTTTCCGGCAACGAGGCCATTGCCTACGCCATGCGGCAGATCAACCCCGATGTCTTTGCCGCCTTCCCCATCACCCCTTCCACTGAGATTCCCCAATACTTCGCCCAGTACGTGGCCGACGGCCGGGTGAATACGGAATACGTCACCGTGGAGAGTGAGCATTCCTCCATGTCCACCTGCGTGGGCGCGGCGGCAGCCGGCGCCCGGGCGGTGACCGCCACCTCCTCCTGTGGCCTGGCCTTTATGTATGAAATGCTGTACGTGGCGGCCTCTGCCCGGCTGCCCATCACCCTGGCCTGCGTCAACCGCACCCTCACCGGTCCCATTAACATCAACAACGACCACTCCGACTCCATGGGCGCCCGGGACTCCGGCTGGATCCAGATCTACGCGGAGAACAACCAGGAGGCCTATGACAACTACCTCCAGGCCATGCGCATCTCCGAGACTCCCGACGTGCGCCTGCCCATCATGATCTGCCAGGACGGCTTCATCACCTCCCACGCAGTGGAGAACATCCTGCTGGAGGAGGACACTGCGGTGAAGGCCTTTGTGGGGGAGTACAACCCGGAGCACGCCCTCATCGGCCGGGACCACCCCCTGGCGGTTGGCCCCTACGACACCTGCCCCTACTGCATGGAGCACAAGGTGCAGCAGGCCGAGGCCATGAAGAACGCCAAGCGGGCCATTCTGGACGTGGCCGCAGACTTTGAAAAGACCTTTGGCCGGAAATACGGCTTCTTTGAGGCATACCGCATGGAGGACGCCCAGGTGGCCCTGGTGCTCATCGGCTCCACCGCTGGCACCGCCAAGGCGTGCGTGGAGCAGCTCCGCGCCCAGGGAGTCAAGGCCGGGCTGATTAAGCTGCGGGTGTTCCGCCCCTTCCCCATGGAGGAGATCGCCGCCGCCCTGTCCCATGTGAAGGCCGTGGCTGTCATGGACAAGAGCGAGGGTAACTCCGCCTGCGGCGGGCCGCTGTTTGCCGAGGTGCGCTCCGCCTGCTACGACCTGGAGCGGCGGCCCATGCTGATTGACGTTGTCTACGGCCTGGCGGGCCGGGACTGCGCGGTGGAGGACATCGAGAAGGTGTACCGCCACCTGCTGAACATGGTAGCGACCGGCGAGACCGGCCCCAGGTACATCCACATGGGCCAGCGCAGCAATCAACAGGAGGTGCTCTGAAATGGCTTACAATCACAAGGTTGAACTGAGCAAGCCCGAGCGATTTGTGGGCGGGCACCGTCTCTGCGCCGGGTGCGGCGCGGGCATCGTCTGCCGGGCCATGACCCGGGCGTTGGACGAGGGTGACAAGGCGGTCATCTGCAACGCCACCGGCTGTCTGGAGGTCTCCTCCTTCCTGTACCCCTACACCGCCTGGGAGGACAGCTATATCCACTCCGCCTTTGAGAACGCCTCCGCCACCTGCGGCGGCGTGGAGGCGGCCTACAGCGCCCTCAAGCGCAAGGGTAAAATCGACGGCACCTACAAATTCCTCACCATCGGCGGCGACGGCGGCACCTACGACATCGGCTTCCAGTCCCTCTCCGGGGCCATGGAGCGGGGCCATGACATGACCTACTTCTGCTACGACAATGAGGCATACATGAACACGGGCATCCAGCGCTCCTCCTCCACCCCCCGCTTCGCCAATGCCACCACCAGCCCCACGGGCACGGCCTCTCTGGGCAAAAAACAGAACAAAAAGGACCTGACCGAAATCATGGCAGCCCACAACATCCCCTATGTGGCCCAGACCACCTTTATCGGCAATTTCAAGGACTTCCATGAGAAGGCCCGCCGGGCCATCTACACCCCCGGCCCCGCCTTTGTCAACGTGATGGCCCCCTGCCCCCGGGGCTGGCAGTACGCCCCGGAGCTGCTCCCCCAGATCTGCAAAATGGCGGTGGAGACCTGCGTGTGGCCCCTGTACGAGGTCATCGAGGGCAAGTGGCAACTCAGCTATGAGCCGAAAAAGAAGCTGCCCGTCACCGAGTTTATGAAGCTGCAGGGGCGCTTCAAGCACTGCTTCCAGCCCGGCAGCGAGTGGACCCTGGAGGCCGCCCAGCAGTATGTGGACGAGCAATGGGAAAAGCTGCTCAGCAAGTGCAATTGACACCTCTGAACATAAAAAACGGACCGGCGAGGCCGGTCCGTTCTTCTGTGCTTTAAAACCCCCGGATGGGGATACTGCCGTCGTCGCCGGCCTTTTCGATGGCCTCAATGCGCAGGTAGTAGCCATACTGCTCATTGACCTGGATATAAACTCGCTCCCCCGCCTTTTTGCCCAGCAGGGCCTTCCCCACCGGAGACTCCTTGCTGATCAGGCCGTGGAGGGCATCCTGCCGCATGGTGGTGACCACCTGGTAAACCTCTGTCTCCTTGTCCTCCTCCAGGTAGACGGTCACCTTGTCATACAGCCCCACCGCGTCGGCTGCGGAGTCCTCCCCGATCACCCGGGCGGTCTTGATCATATTTTCCAGAAAGCGGATGCGGCTCTCATTGCGGTTCTTCTCCTGCTTGGCCGCCTTGTACTCAAAATTCTCGCTCAGATCGCCGAAGGCCCGGGCCTCTTTCACCGCATCCAGCAACTGGGGGCGCAGCTGGATGCGCCGGTAGTCCAGCTCTTCCTTCATCATCTGAATGTCCTTTTTCGTCAGCTCGTCATGCATGGCAATCCTCTCCTTTTCCAGGAAGGATTATACCACACACCGGACCGCCCGGTCAAAGTCTGCGCTTTTTACAGCCCCCTTACAAAAGAAGCTTTACATTTAATCTTTTTGTAACAATTGAGGTTTTTTTCTTTAACAACTTCAGGGTATTATAATATTTGCAAGAGACAGTTTCTTTTCATTTCATTGTATCCTCTTTCCTTGGAGCGGCCGGATGTCAGGAGCAGACATCCGGCTTGTTCTATTTTTCTGCTGCGCCGCCCTTGCGTAGGCGGACCGCCTGCCGTATACTAAAGGGAAAAAGGAGGCCTTTGTCTATGACGGACCGTGAATTGGTGGATCTGGCCTTTGCCATGCTGGAACGCTCCTACGCGCCCTATTCCGGCTTTTCGGTGGGGGCCGCCCTTCTGTGCGCCGACGGCGCTGTATTCACCGGCTGCAATGTGGAGAACGCTGCTTACGGCTCCACCATCTGCGCCGAGCGCACTGCTCTGGTGAAGGCGGTGAGCGAGGGGCGTCGGGACGGCTTTGTGAAGCTGGCAGTGGCCGGGCGCTCGGCCGACTACTGCTGGCCCTGCGGTGCCTGCCGCCAGATGCTGTGGGAGTTCGCCCCCGGCCTGACCGTGCTGGTGGCCCGTGGAGACAGGGATTTCATTTCCCTCCCCCTGTCGGAGCTTCTTCCCCACGGCTTTGGCCCCAAAACCCTGGAGCCTTAGAAAAGGGAACGTTCCCAAAAACGCCCCCTTTCTTTTCCGCAGTCCCCACTTCTGAGCGTTGGATTTTTTATACTAGGAGGCATACTCCATGGCAAGCAGCAAAGTCTATGTTATCTCCTGCCCGGACTATGGGCACGCCGAGGGGGCGGTGCGGGAGCTGATTTGCCGGATGGGCGGTATGGAGCGCTTCGTCCGCCCCGGGGAGCGCATTTTTCTCAAGGTCAACCTGCTGGCCGCCGCCCGGCCGGAACAGGCCATCACGGTCCACCCAGCCGTGGCCGCCGCCGTGGGCAGGCTGGCCGTGGAGGCCGGGGCGCAGGTAGTGCTGGGGGACAGCCCCGGCGGTGCCTACAAGGAGGGCATTCTGCGGGGCGTGTACGAGAAATGCGGCATGGCCCATGCCGCCCGTGAGGCCGGCATGGAACTCAACTACGACGTATCCGGCCGGCAGGTGTCCTATCCGGAGGGGCGGCTGATGAAGCACATGGAGCTTATCGCCCCTGCGGTGGAGTGCGACGGGATACTCAATCTGTGCAAGATGAAAACCCACCTGTTCATGCACATGACCGGCGCGGTGAAAAATCTCTTCGGCCTGATTCCCGGCCTGTCCAAGGTGGGCTTCCACGCCAACCTGCCGGACAAGGGGCAGTTCGCCCACATGCTGCTGGATCTGGCCGGATGTGCCCGCCCCCGGCTGAATCTCATGGACGCGGTGCTGGCCATGGAGGGCGAGGGGCCGGGCACATCCGGCACACCCCGGCAGGTGGGCCTGTTACTGGCCGCAGAGGACCCCCTAGCCTTGGACGTGGCGGCCGCCGAGATCATGGGCCTGCCCCGGGCCAACAACCCCCTTCTGCTGGCCGCGGAGGAGCGGGGTCTCTCCCCCAGCCGGATCGGGGACGTGGAGATCGTCGGTGCCGCGCTGGACGACCTGCGTATTCCGGACTACCGTTTTCCCGCCCATGTGAGCTCCAATCTGATCGGCACCTTCCTGGGCCCCCTGACCGGACCGGCAGCGCACTTGTGCAAATCAGCTCTGGCCCAGGCCCCTAAGGTGGACGCGGCGGTCTGTGTCAAATGCGGTATCTGCAGACAGTCCTGCCCCGCCCAGGCCATCTCCATGTCCGGCCCGGCCGGGGTCGCCCGGATTGACCCAAAGCGCTGTATCCGCTGCTACTGCTGCCATGAGCTGTGCCCCAGGCAGGCCGTGCGGCTGAAAAAGGGCCTTCTCTCCCGTCTGTTGGGATAAACCTTTAAAAATTTTTTCTCTTTTGTATGAATCCCTCAAAAGCTGGTGATACTACGGGCAGTATCTCAATTTTGAGGAGGAACATATTCTATGGTTATTGATAAAATCGCTCTTGTTTTAGCCATCATCGGTGGCCTCAACTGGGGCAGCATCGGCATCTTCGGCTTCGACCTTGTCGCCTTTGCCTTCGGTGGGCAGACCAGTGCCTTCAGCCGCGTCATTTATACCCTGGTGGGTCTGGCGGCCATCTGGTGTATTTCCCTGCTCTTCCGCACAGGCGACTCTGTGGACGAGCGGACCTAAACAGCTCAATTACGCGGGGGCCGGTCCAACGGACCGGCCCCTTTGCCCTGCTCCAAAAAATTGCGCCGCTCTCCTTGACAAATTCCTACTCATGCGCTACGCTATATACACTCCCCCCCAGGGGGGTATCAAGGAGGTGGCTTGCCATGATGGCCGACACGCAAAAGGTGACCCGTCTGCTTAAGACCGCCCGCGGGCAGCTGGACGGTATTCTCAAAATGGTGGAAGACGACCGCTACTGCATTGATATTTCCCAGCAGATCATGGCCACAGAGGCCCTTTTAAACAAACTGAACAAGGAAATTCTCTCCGCCCATTTGAAGCACTGTGTCCAGTGCGCCGCCAACGACCATGAGCGGGAGGAAAAAATCAATGAATTTATCTCTACTTTGGACCGAATCCTCAAGTAACTGCAGACTCCGCATTGCTGCGCATTAGAAAGTCTGGTGTATCCATGAAAAAGCAAAAATTCAACGTAACCGGCATGACCTGTTCGGCCTGCTCCGCCCATGTGGAGAAGGCCGTACGCAAGGTCAGCGGCGTTAAAGACGTCAACGTCAGCCTGCTGAGCAACTCCATGCTGGTGGACTATGACGAAAGCGCCACTGGCCCGGACGCAATCATTGCGGCCGTGGTCTCCGGCGGCTACGGGGCTGCACTCCCCCAGAGCGGCGGCAAACAGGCGGCCGCTCCCACCGGCCTCTCCCCCATGGAGGAGGAGCTGCGGAGCATGAAGCGCCGGCTCATTGTTTCCTTCTGCTTCCTCATTCCCCTGTTTTATCTGGCCATGGGGCATATGATGGGCTGGCCTCTGCCCGCCTTCTTCCATGATCCCCAGAACGTATTCATCTTGGCCTTCCTCCAGTTCCTGCTGGTGCTGCCCATTTTGTATGTCAACGACAAGTACTTCAAGGTGGGTTTCAAGACCCTGGCCAAGCGCGCCCCCAATATGGACTCCCTCATTGCCATCGGCGCCGCCGCGGCGGTGGTATACGGCGCGGCGGCCCTGTTCCAGATCGGCTACGGCCTGGGGCACGGGGACATGGAGCGGGTCAATCACTATGCCATGGACCTGTATTTTGAGTCCGCCGGCATGATCCTCACGCTGATCACCCTGGGCAAATATCTGGAGACCCGCTCCAAGGGCAAGACCGGCCAGGCCATTACCCGGCTGATGGATCTGGCGCCCAAGACCGCCACCGTGCTCCGGGACGGGCAGGAGGTGGAGCTCTCCGTGGAAGAGGTGGCCGTAGGCGACCGGATTCTGGTCCGCCCCGGCGGCCGCATCCCGGTGGACGGCGTGGTGATCGAGGGGAACTCCTCGGTGGACGAGTCTGCCCTGACCGGCGAGAGCCTGCCGGTGGAGAAGAGCCCCGGCGACAAGGTGGCGGCCGCCTCCATCAACAAGTCCGGCTCCTTCACCTTCCAGGCCCTGCGCGTGGGGGAGAACACCACTCTGGCCCAGATGATCCGCCTGGTGGAGGAAGCCTCTTCCTCCAAGGCCCCCATCGCCAAGTTGGCCGACCGGGTCGCCGGCATATTTGTCCCCGCGGTCATCGTCATTGCCCTGATCACCGCTGCAGTGTGGCTCATTGCCACGGGCGGCAATATTGAGCGCGCCCTGACCTCCGGTGTAGCCGTTCTGGTCATCTCCTGCCCCTGCGCCCTGGGCCTAGCCACCCCGGTGGCCATCATGGTAGGTACGGGCAAGGGCGCGGAAAACGGCATCCTCATTAAATCCGCCGAGGCCCTGGAGACCCTGCACACCATCCAGACCGTGGTGCTGGACAAGACCGGCACCCTCACCCAGGGCAAGCCGGTGGTCACCGACTGCTATCCCAACGAGGGGACCACCACGGAGGAGCTGCTCTGCGTGGCCGCCTCCCTGGAGAAGCCTTCGGAGCATCCCCTGGCCGACGCCATTGTGGGAGAGGCCGAACGCCGCGGCATCCCCCTCGCCCCGGTGGAACAGTTTCTGGCCGCGCCCGGCCGCGGGATCCGCGGCATCATTCACAGCACTCCCATTCTGGCGGGCAACAAGGCCATGATGGAGGAGGCAGGGGTGGTCCTGGCAGGCTTTGACCTGATTGCAGGCGAGCTGGCCAAGGCAGGCAAGACCCCTCTCTACTTTGCCGAGGGAACGGGTATGCTGGGCGTAGTGGCCGTGGCCGACACCCCCAAGCCCACCAGCGCCGCCGCTGTGGCCGGCTTCCGGTCCCTTGGCATTGATGTTGTTATGCTGACCGGAGAC
The DNA here is from genome assembly GCF_014281125.1 of Lawsonibacter celer. Taxonomy (GTDB): domain Bacteria; phylum Bacillota; class Clostridia; order Oscillospirales; family Oscillospiraceae; genus Lawsonibacter_B; species Lawsonibacter_B celer. The sequence continues at coordinate 919,602 of NZ_JACOEA010000001.1, forward strand.
AACCAGCGCACGGCCGAAGCGGTGGGCCGGGAGCTGGGCGTGGACCGGGTGATTGCCGAGGTCCTGCCCCAGGACAAGGAGCGCCAGGTGGCCGCCCTCCAGGCCGAGGGCAAGCGGGTGGCCATGGTGGGCGACGGCATCAACGACGCCCCCGCCCTGGCCCGTGCGGACGTTGGCATCGCCATCGGCGCGGGCACCGATGTGGCCATTGAGAGCGCCGACATCGTACTGATGAAAAGCGATCTGCTGGACGCGGTGACCGCCGTGCGGCTGAGCAAGGCCACCATCCGCAATATCAAGCAGAACCTGTTCTGGGCCTTCTTCTACAACATCATCTGCATCCCCGTGGCCGCCGGAGCGCTGGTTCTCTTCGGAGGGCCCCAGCTCTCCCCCATGTTTGCCGCCGCGGCCATGAGCCTGTCCTCTGTGTGCGTGGTTTCCAACGCCCTGCGGCTCAAACTCTTCCGCCCGGCGGAGCCCCAGAACGCCGCCCCCGTATCCCACTCCCCCGCTGCGGGTGAGATAATAATCGAAAAAGGAGAACAATCTGTTATGGAAAAAAAGCTGACCATTGAAGGCATGATGTGCAAAAACTGCGTGGCCCATGTTTCCAAAGCCCTCAACGCCCTGGACGGCGTGACCGCCTCGGTGGACCTGGAGTCCAAAACCGCCGTTGTCACCGGCAGTGCCAGCGACGAGGCGCTGAAAAAAGCTGTGGAGGATGCCGGCTATCAGGTGACCTCCATCCAGTAAGCGCCCCTGTGTCCCACAGAGTGCACAACCTGATTCCAGGAGCGGAGACCTTGTGGTCTCCGCTCTTTTTTGATTGACAAACCAGAAAGATGTGGTATCATCTATTTTAGTTGATTGCACATCTTTTTATGTCAGGAGAGCGCAATGGATATTACAAGAAGGCAGATCACAAAAATTGCCCGTGAGGTGGGCAAATTCACCGTCCGCACCCTTCGTGCCGACGGCATTGGGACCGGAGAATTTGATGTGCTCCACGTCATACGCAAGAACCCCGGCATCACCCAGTCCGGTGTATGCAGAGTCCTCGGTCTAGACAAGGGCGCTGTGGCGCGGCAGACCGCCAGTCTGGAGAGCAAGGGCTATTTGATCCGCCGGGAACATCCGGCAGATGGCAGAAGCCAGCTCCTGTTCGCCACGGAGAAGGCCGAGGGGCTGAAGCATTCCAAAGCACATGTGGAGACCCTGTTCTATGAATGGCTGCTGCAGCCCCTCTCGGAGGAGCAGCGGCAGACCTTTGCCGGACTGCTGGAGATCCTCTATCTTCGCTGCAAGGCGGAGAGCAAGGCGGACTTTCCGGAAGTGGCCCGGCTGGTAAAGGAGGAAACACCCTATGAAGCATAAGAACCGCAGGCTCTCTCAGGCCATGCTGTTTATCCTGCTCTTTGGGATTGTCAGCCTGTTCTCCGATATGACCCACGAAGGGGCGTCCAGCATCCGGGGAGCCTATTTTTCCCTGCTGGGCGCCTCGGCCGGAGCCATCGGCTTTGTCTCCGGCCTGGGCGAGATGATTGGCTATTCCATGCGCTATGTCTTTGGCCGGCTCACCGACAAGACCAAGCGGTACTGGCCCATGACCATCGCGGGCTATGTGCTGGATGTGCTGGCCGTCCCGGCCCTGGCCCTGGTGGGGGAGCACGGCTGGGTGTGGGCCTGCCTGCTGCTGGTGATTCAGCGGATGGGCAAGGCGATCAAGAAGCCCGCCAAGGACACGATCATGTCCTTCGCCGCCTCCCAGGAGGGGGTGGGCAAGAGCTTTGGCATTCAGGAGGTGCTGGATCAGATCGGTGCCTTCCTGGGGCCGGTGCTGCTCTATCTGGTCCTGCTGTTTCAGACCCAGGGAAGCACCTTCCAGAGCTACGCCGCCTGCTTCGCGGTGCTGGCCGTACCGGGCGCTATTACCCTGATCCTGCTCCTTGTGACCCGGCGCAAATTCCCCAACCCGGAGCAGTTTGAGCCCTCCCCCAAGACTTATATCCCCTTCCGGATGAAACGCGAATTTATCCTCTATATTGCCGGGATCAGCCTCTTCGCCTTCGGCTTTATCGATTACTCCATTATCATCATGCACGTCTCCCGGACCTACACCAGGCTTGCCTCCGGGCTCGCCGAGACCTCCTCTCTGGTCAATACAGGCACCCTGCCGCTGCTCTACGCCGGGGCCATGCTGGTGGACGCCGCGGCCGCACTGCTCTTCGGGCTCCTGTACGACAAAAAGGGTGTGAAGGCCCTGGTCTGGTCCACCGTCATTTCCGCTCCCTTTGCCATCTTCGTGTTTTCCTTCCGCTCGGTGCCGGCCCTCCTGCTGGGCATTGCCCTCTGGGGGATCGGCATGGGCGCTCAGGAATCCATTTTGAAGGCCGCCGTCACCAATATGGTCCCCAAGGACAGCCGGGCCACCGGCTACGGCATTTTTGAGTGTTCCTTCGGGATATTCTGGTTCCTGGGGAGTTGGCTTTTAGGGGTGCTCTACGACATCAGTGTCCCGGCCATGGTGGCCGTCTCCGTTGCCGCCCAGCTGGCGGCCATCCCCCTGTATCTCCGCTCCGCAAAGTAGGCAGACAGCAAAAATGTTAGGTCAACATGGCCCGAAAAATGCCGGGAGCGTCAGCGCTCCCGGCATTTCCCCTATTCATACCGCTTCCCCTGGATGACCGCAGGGAGCACCAGGCCCAGGCAGGCCGCTAGCATCAGAGGGCCGGTCCACCAATCCCCCCACGCCGCTGGAACGGCGTGCCGCAACACCCAGTAGAGGGCGGGATAGACCACCGGGGTCACCGTAGTCCACAGCCGCATGGCCCGCAGGATATGGGGCCAGTTGCGGTTGTTGAAATGCACGCCCGCCAGGTTCATCCGGAACGGTCCGTCTGCGTAAAAGCTGATCTTTCCTTGATCGTAATAGCCGGGCAGCACATCCCGGGCAAAGAGGCAGAGCCACCCCCCAAACAGCAGGCAGAGTCCTTCCACCAGCGCCACATGGTTTCCCAGTTCCTCCCCGGTCAGCCCCAGCCGATAAAGCAGCCACAGCTCTGCCGCCGAGACCGCCAGGGATGCGAACCAAACCGGCCGCCATTTCTTTTTCTCCGCCGCACGGCGCTCCCGCTCTTCCCCGGACAGACGCACGGCGGCGGTCACCAATTCCTCCACCTCGTCCGGGTCCAGTGGGCTGCCCGCCGTCCGTTCCCCTCGCAGCAATTCGGTCACCGTGACGCCCAGGGTCTCCCCCAGGGGGGTGAGCAGGGACACGTCGGGCAGGCTTAGCCCCCGCTCCCACTTGCTCACGGCTTTGTCCGACACATACAGCCGCGCCGCCAAGTCCTTCTGGGTCATCCCCTTCTCCCGGCGCAGGCCGGTTAGAAAGGCGCCGAATTTTTCCTTGTCAATCTCGTACATCCCGCAGCCTCCTTACTCTGCGCCCATTTTACGGGGCTGCGCCCGGCCTGTCAATCGACCAGCAGTAGAGTCCTTCTCCTCCACGGCTTTGCGCCAGCGGTATTCAGCCGCCCTTCCGGCGCAGGAGCACCACCACAACCACCGGCAGAAGGATCACCAGGGAGGACATAATGGTGGTGAACCACACCATCGGGTCCCCGCCGGAGAGGATCTGCACAATGGAAAGGATGGAGGCCAGAATGGACACCATACCGAACAGAGTCAGCACCCATGCCACCGTATCATTGCGGGCCGTCTCAATCTCCTGCTGGTGTTCCACCAGAATATTCAGCTTATGGCTGATATCCTCGATAGCCGCCGGCACCCCATTGGTCTCAATCACCGCCTGATAGATGCGCTTGACGTTGTGCCAGCGGGAGAGATTGGCCGGGTCGACCGTCCCGTAGGCCCGGAATTCCAGCAGCAGCCGCTTGAGGGCCCGCAGCTCTTTCATCCGCTTTTTATCCACCGCCGCGATCAGCTGGGTAAAGCGCAGGCAGGTGTATTTTTCGTACAGCGCCGTCAGAACCAGCGGCAGGCCGTCCTGAGCCTGGGTCTCCATCTCCTCCGCCAGGTCCATGCCCTCATCGGCCACGGCGTAGGAAATGGTCTGGGAGGAGACACAGCACCCCCAGCGGTAGGAGCCCCGGGTCTGGTCCTTCAGGGCGTACACATAGCGCACGTCCTCCTCCGAACCGTCCTCCGCCGGGGTGTCCAGCGGGCTTCTCTGGTGCAGGTTGAAGGTAACCTGCTTCAGCGCCTCCAGGGTGCGGAAGCGCTGGGACACCACCGCGACGGTATACACATAGGCCTCCAACAGCAGCCGGCTGTCCGGGAAAAAACTACGCAGCCCGGCCCGCCCACACAGGTCCAGAACCCGCTTGTCCAGGGAAAAGGAGCGTACTCCTCCGTCTGCGTCCAGGCAGCGGTAGGCCACGCCGTTCTCCGCATAGCCCAGGCGGCAGATGCGGTCAAGCGTCTCTATTTGGGAAAAGGTGAGCCCCAGGCACAAAAAGGCCACCCGCGTATGGAACAGGTACAGATAGGAATTGCACCAGTCAAACTCGCCCTCCGTCCCGTCCTCATCCCGGACCGTAAAGCCATGGGCCCCGGGCAGCTGCGTACCGAAGAGCTGCTCCAGCAGCACCGTCCGCGCCAGCTCGTAGCAGGCCCCCACCGGCTCCCCCTCTCCCTCGTTGAGCATGGCCTTGACGGTCTCGGTCAGGTCTGTGGTCGCAATCCTCCGGCGCCGGCAGGTCCGGGCCAGCCAGTCCTCGTCCACCTCCCCCTCCTCATACTTGAGCGGGATGATCAGATAGCTGCCGAGTTTCCCCTGCCGCAGCATGGATTTCAGCTGGGAAAATTCCTGCGCGCAACGAAGCTCTTCCATATAGCATCTCTCCCCGTCTTTTCTCTGCCCCATGATACCACAAATGCTTTTTGTCTGCGGTATCATGGCGTCGTCCGCGCTTCCGCCCGCAGGGCGGGAGCGGATCGCGCCAGACAGCTGGCAAAACGTCCGCTTTGCGGCTATTTTACCATGTCCCCCGCCGGGCGGCAACTCCGCTCTTGCGGTTTGCCTCCGATTATAGTAGAATAGCGTCAATATCCTCAAGTCATAAGGAGGTCCTTTCCGATGCGCAGCGATAACGTTACCAAAGGCATCCCCGCCGCACCCAACCGCTCCCTGTTCTACGCCCTGGGCTATACCAAGGAGGAGTTGGAGCGCCCCCTCATCGGTGTGGTGTGCTCTTACAATGAGATCGTCCCCGGCCACATGAACCTGGACAAGATTGCCGAGGCCGTCAAGGCCGGCGTGCGGGCCGCTGGCGGCACCCCAGTGGAATTCCCCGCCATCGCCGTGTGCGACGGCATCGCCATGGGCCACGTGGGTATGAAGTACAGTCTGGTCACCCGGGACCTGATCGCCGACTCCACCGAGGCCATGGCCATGGCCCACCAGTTCGACGGGCTGGTGATGATCCCTAACTGTGACAAGAACGTCCCCGGCCTGCTCATGGCGGCCGCCCGGGTAAACATCCCCACCATCTTCTGCTCCGGCGGCCCCATGCTGGCCGGCCGGCTGAACAACGGCCGGCGCACCTGCCTGAGCCACATGTTTGAGGCCGTCGGCTCCTACTACGCGGGCAAGCTGGACGAGGAGGGCGTGGAGGAGTATGAGCTCAACGCCTGCCCCACCTGCGGCTCCTGCTCCGGCATGTACACCGCCAACTCCATGAACTGCCTGACCGAGGCCATCGGCATGGCCCTGGCCGGCAACGGCACCATCCCGGCGGTCTACTCCGCCCGGCTGCGCCTGGCCAAGCACGCGGGCATGCAGATCATGGAGCTGGTCAGGCGCGGCATCCGCCCCCGGGACATTATGACCGAGGCCGCCTTCCACAACGCCGACACCGTGGATATGGCCCTGGGCTGCTCCACCAACACCATGCTCCACCTGCCCGCCATCGCCCACGAGTGCGGCATCGAGCTGTCCCTGGACATGTCCAACGAGATCTCCTCCCGCACCCCCAACCTGTGCCACCTGGCCCCCGCGGGGGAGACCTATATGGAGGACCTGGATCGGGCGGGCGGTGTCTACGCGGTGATGAAGGAGCTAACCCGCAAAAACCTGCTGGACACCTCGGTGCTCACTGTCACGGGCAAAACTCTGGCGGAGAACCTGGAGGGCGCGGTCAACCGCGATCCGGAGCTGATCCGTCCCATTGACAACCCCTACTCCGCCGACGGCGGCATCGCCGTGCTCAAGGGCAACCTAGCCCCCGAGGGCTGCGTGGTCAAGCGCTCCGCCGTGGCCCCGGAGATGATGGCCCACACCGGCCCCGCCCGGGTCTTTGACAGCGAGGACGACGCCATTCAGGCCATCTACGCCGGCAAAATCGTCCCCGGCGACGTGGTCATCATTCGCTACGAGGGGCCCAAAGGCGGCCCCGGCATGCGTGAAATGCTCAACCCCACCTCCGCCATCTGCGGCATGGGCCTGGGAGAGAGCGTGGCCCTCATCACCGACGGCCGCTTCTCCGGCGCCACCCGTGGCGCCGCCATCGGCCATGTCTCCCCCGAGGCGGCCCTGGGCGGACCCATCGCCCTGATTGAAGAGGGGGACATTGTCTCCATCGACATCCCCGCCTGCCGGATTGAGATGCAGGTGGACGACGCCGTCCTGGCCGCCCGCCGCGCCAAGTGGACCTGTCCAGAGCCCAAGATCAGGACAGGCTACCTGGCCCGGTACGCCAAGCTGGTCTCCTCCGCCGCCCGGGGCGCGGTGCTGGAATAAATTCCAATCGGCATAGGAGGGTCTTGCTTTGTCTCAAACCACCAAGCGCGCGCTGGAGGCTTCCCTCAAACACCTGCTACTGCAAAAGCCGCTGGATAAGATCACCATCAGTGATATTGCGGAGGACTGCGGCATCAGCCGGATGACCTTTTACTACCACTTCAAGGATATTTACGACCTGATCGAGTGGTCCTGTGTGGAGGATGCCGCCAGGGCCCTGGAGGGGAAAAAGACCTATAACACCTGGGAGCAGGGCTTTCTTCAGATCTTTGAGGCGGTCCTGGACAACAGGCCCTTTGTCATGAACGTCTATCATTCCGTTAGCAGGGAGCAGATTGAGCGCTACCTTTACCAGCTGACCTATGACCTGCTCATCGGTGTGGTGGAGGAAAAGGCGGCCGGTATGTCTGTGCGGGATGAGGACAAAAAGTTTATTGCGGACTTTTATAAATTTGCCTTTGTGGGGCTGATGCTGGACTGGATCAAAAACGGCATGAAGGAGGACCCCCAGTCCATCATTGACCGGCTGAGCATTCTGCTCCACGGGAACATTGCCGCCGCGCTGGACCGCTACCGCGCCGACCGCGGTTAAACAAACCGCCCTGTCTGTTCAAAGTCTGAACAATTCCGGCGCCGTGCTCAAAGTTTGAGCACGGCGCCGGTTCTGTTTATTGCCTTACCGTCCTTCTGGTGGCACAATAGGGCCATCAAAAAGAAAACGGAGGCAATGAACCATGTATTATTCCAGCGGTAATTATGAAGCCTTTGCCCGCCCCCGGAAGCCGGAGGGCGTGGACGGGAAGTCGGCCTATATCATCGGCAGCGGCTTGGCTGCCTTGGCGGCCGCCTGCTTCCTAGTCCGGGACGGTCAGATGAAGGGCGAGCACGTGCATATTCTGGAGAAAGACTCCATCCCAGGCGGTGCCTGCGACGGCTACAAATATGAAAATGTGGGCTATGTGATGCGGGGCGGCCGGGAGATGGACAACCACTTTGAGTGTATGTGGGATCTGTTCCGCTCGATCCCCTCCATCGAGACCGAGGGTGTCTCCGTCCTGGACGAGTACTACTGGCTGAACAAGGCCGACCCCAACTACTCCCTGTGCCGGGCCACGGTAGACCGGGGACAGGACGCCCACACAGATGGGAAATTTGCCATCTCCGACCGGGGCGCCATGGAGATCATGAAGCTCTTTTTTACCCCCAACGAGCAGCTTCAGGACAAGCGCATCACGGATGTGTTTGACGACGAGGTACTCACCTCCAACTTCTGGCTGTACTGGCGCACCATGTTTGCCTTTGAAAACTGGCACTCCGCCCTGGAAATGAAGCTGTATCTCCAGCGCTTTATCCACCACATCGGCGGGCTGCCCGACTTCAAGGCCCTTCGCTTTACCAAGTACAATCAGTACGAGTCCATGATTCTGCCCATGGTCAAGTACCTGGAGGGTTTCGGCGTGCAGTTCCATTACGGCGTGCAGGTCACCAACGTGACCTTTGACTGTGCTGGCGGCAGAAAGCTGGCTACCGGCATCCAGGTCCTGAGGGATGGAAAGGCGGAGACCATCGGTCTGACGGAAAACGACCTGGTGTTTATCACCAACGGCGGCTGTGTGGAAAATTCCTCCATGGGCAGCCAGGATACGCCCGCCGCCTTTCACACCGCGCTCAAGCCCGGCGGAGGCTGGGACATGTGGCGCAAAATTGCCGCCCAAGACCCCTCCTTCGGTCATCCCGACAAGTTCTGCTCCGACCCGGAGCAGACCAACTGGATGAGCGCCACCGTAGAGACCCTGGACCAAAGGATTATTCCTTACATTAAAAACATCTGCAAACGGGACCCCTTCACCGGCAAGGTGGTCACCGGCGGCATCGTCACCGTGAAGGACTCCTCCTGGCTGATGAGCTGGACCATCAACCGCCAGCCCCAGTTCCGCCAGCAGCCTAAGGACCACTGCCTGGTGTGGGTCTATTCCCTGTTCACCGACAAGCCCGGCGATTTTGTCAAAAAGCCCATGCGGGAGTGCACCGGCAGGGAAATCTGCATGGAGTGGCTCTACCACATCGGCGTGCCGCTGGATGAAATCGAGGACATGGCCGCCCACAGCGCCAACACCGTGCCGGTGATGATGCCCTATATCGACGCCTTCTTTATGCCCCGCGCCTACGGCGACCGGCCCGACGTGGTTCCGGAGGGCGCTGTGAACTTCGCCTTCCTGGGTCAGTTCGCCGAGACCAAGCGGGACACCATCTTCACCACCGAGTATTCCATCCGCACTGGCATGGAGGCAGTCTATACCCTTCTGAATGTGGACCGGGGTGTGCCTGAGGTATGGGGCAGCGTCTATGATATCCGCGATCTTCTCAACGCCACGGTGCAACTGCGCGACGGCAGAAAGCTCACAGATATGGATCTGGGCTTCAAGGAGAAGCTGGTTTTGAAGGAGGCTCTGAAGAAAATCGAGGGCACCGAGCTGGAAAAGCTGCTCAAGGAATATCAGGTCATATGACCAATCAAAAAACTTAGGGCAGGAAGCTCCCTATCTTCTGTCGTAACAACTGCAATAACGATGCTCTATAGGTTCTAGGGTAAAAAGAAGACCTCCAGCTTAGCCGGAGGTCTTCCTCTTTTTAATACTTTTAGTTTAGCGGAAAAGGGCGCCACTGATAACTAGCTTCTGAATCTCGTTGGTACCCTCGTAGATCTGGGTGATCTTGGCATCGCGCATCATGCGCTCCACATGATAGTCCTTCATGTAGCCGTTGCCGCCCAGCATCTGGACAGCCTCGGTGGTCACCTTCATGGCGATGTTGGTGCAAGTCATCTTGGCCATGGCAGCAGGCACGGTATAGGGCTTGCCCTCTTCCTTGCAGATAGCGGCCTTGTAGAGCATCAGCTCAGCAGTCTCAATGTCGGTCTTCAGCTCGGCCATCTTGAAGGCCAGGTACTGCTGCTTGCTGATGGGCTTACCAAACTGCTCACGCTCCATCATGTACTTGCGGGCGATCTCGAAAGCGCCCTTAGCCAGACCCAGGCCCTGAGCAGCAACGCCGATACGACCTCCGTCCAGAGTCTTCATGGCCAGCTTGAAGCCCTCGCCGGGCTTGGCTATCATGTTCTCAGCAGGAACGCGCACATTCTCCAGATGCATATCAGAAACAGGAGCGGTACGGATACCCATCTTGTTCTCGATAACGCCTACGGTGAAGCCGGGAGTACCCTTCTCAACCACAAAAGCGGCCATACCCTTGGTGCCCAGAGCGGGATCGGTCAGGGCGTACACCACGGTGTAGTCAGCCAGAGGGCCGTTGGTGTTGAAGCACTTTGAGCCGTTGATGATGTAGCTGTCGCCATCCTGAACAGCAACAGTGCGCTGGCCGGCGGCATCGGAACCGGCGGTGTGCTCTGTTAGACCGAAGGAACCGATCTTCTTGCCGTAAGTGATGGGAGCCAAGTACTTCTTCTTGATCTCGTCAGGGGCGGAGGAGTTCATGATGCTACCGCCATACAAGGAGGTATCCACAGAGAAGGAGATGCCGAAAGCGGCGTCAACCTTGGAAATCTCCTCCACAGCCAGTATGTAACTGAGATAGCTGCCGCCCATGCCTCCCAACTCAGTAGGGTAAGGCAGGCCGTAGATGCCGGTCTCGCCCAGCTTGCGGAACTGCTCCATGGGGAACTCGCTGGCGGCGTCACGCTCACGAACCTGGGGGAGGAGCTCCTTTTCAGCAAACTCGCGGGCCAGAGCCTGAATCTGCTTCTGCTCTTGTGTCAACTCAAAATTCATAGTTATTTCCTTTCTCGTCCGGTTTCATACCGTCCATTAAAACTAGATAAACTTGAAGTCCAGGATACTTGCGTTGGTAAATCCCAACAACAACGAGGTCATCAACTCCGGTCTTTCATACATAGAGGCATGTCCGCTGTTGGGGATCACCATATGGCGACTGTTCGGAATCTGGGAAACCAGGAACCGCTGCTCCTCCACGGGGATGAGGTAATCGTACTCACTAGACACCACCAGGGTGGGGGCCTCGATACGCGGCAACTCTTCCCGGATGTCGTAGCCCACACCGCTATTTGTCAGGCGGACCATCCCCTCCAAGAAGGCTCTGTCGTGGAAGAGGGGGGTGAGGGCCACCCTGCGCCGTTCCATCCATGCATTTTCCCGGGTATAAAAATCCGGAGAATAGATGATCGGGATGGTGGCAAGGTAAAAGGCGTCGCCGTCATATGCCGCCTTGTTCCACGACTCCCCAATATCCCGCAGCCACGGGCTGGTCCACGCAGTAGTGTTGAACAGGAGCAACCTGTCCAGACGATGGGGATACTTGAGAGCAAATTGGAGGGCGATTTTTCCGCCGTAAGAATAGCCCATGATGTTAGCCTGTTTCACATTCAAATGGTCCAGCAGCGCCAGGACAAGTTCCACCTGGAGGTCCTGCTCATAGGGTCCATCTGCCCGGTCCGACCGGCCCTGATCGAGAAAATCCATAAATATCAGGCGATTCTGGGCCGACCAGGCCTCCACATATGCTTCCCAGCTTCTGACGGACATCATGATGCCATTGAGGATGAGCAGGGGCTTTCCAGCCCCGTGCTCCTCATAGTAGATTTGCTTTCCATTAAAGTTTAGATAGGGCAAAGTTCTTCACCAACCTTATTTCACACCGGCGAGGATCTCGTCAATGCTCTCCAGAGGATACATCTGAGCCCAGCCGATACCGGAGGGATCGTTCTTGTCGCAGCGGAACAGGTTCATGGACTGAGTACCGGTACGCATGCCGCCAGCATAGTCGATAACAGCACCGAAGGGGATGGCCACGGGCGCCTCTTCCATAGCGGCGATGTAGTTGGTCCAGGTGACCTCCTCGCCAGAATCCTCCAGGCGGCGCAGGCCTTCACAGAAGGTGGCTCCGGCGATCCAGCCGCACTGAGCGTAAGCGTTCAGGGCGTACTCCTCGGGGATCCACTCCAGGTACAGGTTATAGGCCTCCTGGTTGACCTCCGTGGTGTAGTCCAGCCAGCCGTTGGCGTAGACATCGAACTTTCCGCTGATTGATTCATAAATCAGGTCAGTCATTGCCATGGAGCAGTTGACATAGGAGGTGATAGCGGGAACGTCCATTCCCTGGGCGACCATCTCCTTGACTATGGTGGGCATGGTGGCCTGGATCGCTGCCACGATAACGGCATCCACACCCTCGCTCTTGATGGCGGTGACGGCGCTGGATGCATCTGCAGTTCCAGCAACAACCTGCTGGGACACCAGCTCCACGCCCAACTCCTGGGCTTTCATCTGCGCGCCGTTCATCATGTCCTTGCCCGCATCGTCGTTGGTATAGATCACGCCGATTTTTCGAGCGTTAAAGTTGGCCACACAGCGGGCGGTCATCAGCTGCCCCTCCGTGATATAGATGGGCTGCACAGGGAAGAGATTTACTCCGTCCGCATTGGTGGTCGCACCTTCGGCGTAGAGCTGACCGATGCCGGTGGCAAAGTAGACAGTAGGAATGCCGTAGCTCTTCAGATCGTCCACGGTGGCGGCCACCACGGGGGTACCGAAATCCATGACGATGGCAAAGACCTTCACGTCCTCCACCAGCTCCTGCAGGTAGGCCTTGCCCTTGATAGGGTCGAAGTCGTCATCCCTGTGGACATAGGTAATTTTTCTTCCGCCGATACCACCAGACTCATTCACCATCTCCAAGTAGGCTTCCAGGCCCGCTACCATGGGAATACCGGTAGAAGCCAGAGCTCCGGAGACGGAGCAGGTGTTGCCGATCAGAATTTCAGTGTCGGTGACCCCTTGGGTGCCATCGTCAACAGGGGTCGGCGTGGAGGAGGGCTGGATGGCGGGTGTCTCATTTGCACCCTGGGAGGTGGGTGTCGGCTTTGCTGCAGTACCGCTACAAGCTGCAAGGGAGAGGATCATCAGTGCTGCCAGTGCCAGAGAGACCAGTCGCTTTTTCATTTGAATACCTCCTAAATATTTTGTCTCTTTACTTAAAGAGCGATTGGACGGTACACGATTGCTGCTTGCCCTCTTCAGAACAGATAAATTGACCTTGCGGGGAGACTACGGGTAGGGGAACACTTGAGTCACTTATAAGCCGACGGGACCCTAAGGTCATGCCTGCGTTTTTGAGCTTACCGCCCCTGGAAGTGTTTTTCCTTCCGTTTTTCCACAAAGGCAGACATACCCTCGGTTTGGTCCTCCGTGGAGAAGCAGAGACCGAAAGCCTCGGCCTCATAGGCCACGCCGGTATCAATGTCGGTTTGCGTGCCTTTGCGGATACAGCGCTTGGCCTGCCGCACGGCAATCTGCGCATTTGCCAGGAAAGACCTGGCCAGCTCCTCCGCCGCGGCCATCAGCTGATCGTGGGGCAGTACCCTGTTGACCAGACCGATGCGTTCAGCCTCAACCGCGTCAATCTGCCTGCCGCTGAGAATCAGCTCCATGGCCCGCCCAGTCCCAACGATGCGGGGCAGACGCTGGGTGCCGCCGAAGCCGGGGGTGATGCCCAGTCCCACCTCGGGCTGGGCAAATTTCGCCTTTTCACTGGCAATCCGCACGTCGCAGGCCATGGCCAGCTCACAGCCACCGCCCAGAGCAAAACCGTTGACGGCGGCGATAACGGGTTTGGAGAGATTCTCAATGTTCAAAAACACCTCGTTGGCCCAGACGCCCCAGGCCTTGCCCTCCACGGCGGTCATAGGCAGCATGGCGGTGATGTCGGCCCCCGCCACAAAGGAGCGCCCGGTGCCGGTGAGGATCACCACATCGACTTGGCTGTCTTTGTCCAGGGCCTTGAAGGCCTCCTCCAGCGCGCCCATAACCTCCGCGTTGAGGGCGTTGAGGGCCTCCGGTCGGTTGATAGTAACAGTGGCGATGCGGTCTTTCTTTTCCAGTAGAACGGTAGACATGAGAAACGCTTCCTTTCTTTTTTATTTGAGCTTTACCAGATTCGCAACTCTTTCGCCTGGCAGCGGAGTTGGTCACGGAATTTGGGATGGGCGATGGAAATCAGATTCTCCACACGCTCCCGGATGGGGCGCCCCCGCAGAGGCGCGATACCGAACTCGGTGACTACGTAGTCCACGTCGTTGCGGCTGAGTGTGGTCACCGTCCCTGACTCCATGGTGGGGATGATGGTGGAAATCGCTCCATTCTTGGCGGTGGCATGGAGGGCGATAATGGATTTCCCGCCCCTGGACAGTTGCGCGCCGTAAGCGGTTTCAAACTGACCTCCGGTGGCGGAAAACTGCCGGGGGCCAATGGACTCGGAGGCCACTGCCCCAGTGAGATCCACCTGAAGAGCTGTGTTGACGCTGACCTGATTATCATTCATAGCGATGAGATAGGGATTATTGACGATACTGCCCCGGTGGAGTTCGACCTGCGGATTGTCGTCAATAAAATCGTAGAGTGCCTGACTGCCCAGGACCAGGGTGCCGATCATTTTTCCAGGCCACAGCTTTTTGTGTTGATTGGTGATGACCCCCTGCTCCCAGAGACGGGCCATGGAGTCGGTGATCAGTTCAGTGTGAACACCCAGGTCATTTTTGTCCGACAGGTGGTTCCCCACTGCGTCCGGAATATTGCCGATGCCCAGCTGGATACAGGCGCCGTCTTCAATGAGGGAGGCGACGTGCCTGCCGATGGCATCTTCCGCCTCGCCAATGGGCGCGGGAGAGGTGGTGGGCATGGGGGCGGAGTGCTCCACCACAAAGTCCACGTCCCGGAGGTGGACGGTATTTCCGCCAAAGACCCGGGGTGCCTGGTCGTTGACCTCAATCACCACGATATCGGCCGCCTCCAGCATATCCATCTCGTAGGCCACGCTCATACCCAAGTTGAAGTTCCCGTGGCTGTCCATGGGGGAGGACATCCCCCAGAACATCGTAGGGCGCTGATAAGACAGTTTCTTCGCGGCCAGAAGGCCCAGTCCCCCGGGCATAAGACTGACCAGCCCGGTGGGGTGAGCTGCGCGCTCCTTCGCCCCGTAAAACCACGCCTCCAACAGGAGGCTTTCCTCCATCCCAGGCTCGGCGAGGAAGGGATAATCTCCCATAAGAAAGGAAGACTGGAGCGTCACATTTCGGGCGCGGGACTGAATCCGATGGATGCCGGACAGCAACCCCTGGGGATTGCCCGCAAACTGACCTGCACTGATAAAAGCGCCGTCGTGGATCATATCGATAATCTGCTCCACAGAGCGCAGGCGCTCCTGATAGTCCTTTAAATAAGCACTTTCCATGCTGTTGCCACCGTCCCCCTCTACCAGCGGATCGCCGCGCCACCCCACGTATAGCTGATTCCCATAGAGTTGAGGCCCACTAGATCCCCTTTGTGAATGAGTCCCTCCGCCTCGGCCAGGGCTGCGCCGATGAGCATATCCAACTGGCCCATGTGGCCGTGCTTTCGGAGATAATAGCTCTTTTCCAGGGGCAGCCCCACCATCTCGCATACCGTCTTTTGGGCCTTGACGTTCATGTGTAGCGGGATGTAGAAGTCCAAGTCCGCCAGGGTATTCCCAGACTTAGCCAGCGCCTTCTCCATGGAACCGATCAGATTTTTATAGGTCACCGCGCCCAGGTCGTTTCGGAACCCATCTGGATCGGTAAGCCGCCAGGAGTGGTAGTAGGGCTGGTCTAGATTTTCATGGGTGATGGGGATGCGGGTGCCTCCGCCGGGGACGATGATGGCGTCGTGGAATCGGCCGTCGGTAATGCAGTGGCATCCCAGAATCTGACGATCGGGCCATCCCTCCTTAATAATACAGGCCGCGCCGGCGGTGGATAGGTCGTAGAAGAAGGACATGCTCCGGTCGGCATAGTCCACCTTATCCGTATTCCGGTAGCCCCCTACCAGCATGACCGTATGGATGTCCTCCTCACACTGGATATACATCTTGGCCTGCTGAAGCGCCGGAATGGCGGAGGCGCATTTGCACTCCTCCTGGTACACCCAGGCATTCACCGCGCCAATAGCGTTTTGTACGGCCGGGCCGATAGAATAGAGTATGTAATCGCCATAGTTTTCCCCAAAGTAGATGATCAGGTCGATCTCCTTGGGGTCGACGCCGGTATTCTTCAGACAATCCTTGGCCGCCTCAATGGCTAGTACACTGGTGTGGTCTTTCGGTCCGGCGTAGTGGAGCCCGTCCAACCCCATTTTGTCGCGCACCACCTCCTCTGGCGCCCCAGTCCGCTGGGCAATTTCGCGGTAATCACGGTAGGACTTTGGAAAATACATTCCAAAGCCCACGATCCCACAGCCTGTCTCCTTCATAACGTTCCCTCCCACATAAATAAATAAAAAATTATTTTGGTTATTTGGTATTTGTCAGGGTATAAAAACTGCTCCAGCGCCACCCGCCTGAGAGGCAAGCCGCTGGAGCAGCTCATTCCCTCAGGAGGTAATGGCCGGCTGGTCGCTGATTTTAGAACGGTTAAGGGTATCCACAATAGAGAGAGTCAAACGCTCAATCACCTCGTCATAGACGTCATATCCAATGGCGTAGTCATGCCACCGCAGGAAATTAAGGGCACGTAGCATTTCGGCTATGATCCGGCCCGAGATAGAAAAAGTGCCTCTTTTGTCCATCCACCCCTGGATCATTTCCGCCATCTCCATGTTCATCTCATGGTTATAGCTCAACAGGCTCTCCCGGGCACCGATCTCGCTGATGAGATCCAGGCCGCGGAACTTGTACATGATATCCAGAATAGGGCGCTTGGAGAGAATGTCCCGCATGTCTCTGGCATAACCCGCCACGATCGCTCCAATCTCTACCTCGGGCCCCATGTTATCATATTTGTTCCGATAAAACTGATGGGCCTTTTGCCGTTCGCGCTGGTATACCTGCATAAAAAGGTCACCCTTGGAGTTAAAAAAGGCATAAAAAGAGGCTTTGGAGATGCCAGCCTCCCGGGTCAGGCCCTCTATATTAGTCTTGTCCAAGCCATACCGCTCGAACATCTCCAGCCCTACATCCAAAAGCCGCCCCCGGATCAGTTCCTTTTCTTCTTCTGTAAAATGCCTTGGCATGGCAATGCACCCTTTCGTATCCGCTAGTGTCAACGATAGGATTATAGCACATGCCATGTAAAATTGCCAGAGTCTTCCGAAGACTGGCCAAAGTCGTTTCTTAATAACCGATTCGGATTTTTGGTTATTGCAAATTTATTATATATAACACGCAAGGTTTTGTCAATATTTTTTGTGAAGAATAACAAAAATCTCTCTGAAGTCATACCTGAATGCGTACTGCACCGCTTGGCGGCCGGGATTTAGGGCACAGCACCAACACGAACAAGATAGCAATGAGGCCCATTTAACGCAATTCCCTTCTCTCCAGAAAAAACGTGCGGACAGCTCTTGTCCGCACGTTTTTTGCAGCTTAGAAGGCAGGGCCTGGGTTGTTGACCGGCGGCGCAGGGGGCTCCGGAAATGCTCCATATACCACCCAGCTGTAGAAATTGGCCTGGCTGGCCGACTGATAGGGGCTGACCCACAGGCTCAGGATGCCAAAGGTGAGCAGCTCCAGGATCATCCATCCCAGGAAGGACAGGTCCATAACAAACAGGGGCCACTTCCAGCCCTTCATGGTCTGCTTGCTCTGCCGGATGCACTCCATCACGCCCCAATCCGGATGGTCCAGCATGAAATAGAGGGCCAGACGATACCGATAGCTCACCGATACGCCGAAAATCGTGCCCACAATCGCCAGGAGAACCGCCAGGACCATCAGCCCGGCGCTCTGGCTGACCGCAGCAATCACCATAACGATCATATAGGGGATCATAGCCAGCATGGTCCACAGCCACACAAATATGGCAATCAGGAGGTTGATGCCGATGACCCGCCCCACCACTGCGAAGCCGTCCATCAGATTGCGGTAGCCGGGCTGCTCCCAGCGGGAGAGCCTCAGCGCGTAAGAGGTATAGCCGAACTGCATCACACAGGTGTACAGGCTAATCAGAATCTGCAGCACCAAATACAGCCCTACCCGCCCAGGGGTAAAAATGGTCTGAAAAATCCGCTCCGGCGCATACACGCCGTCCATCAGATACAGATACGCGGTCTGAAACGGATCGCTCACAAACGCCATAATCACATTGGTGAGCACAGTGGTCAGCAGAAAATAGATCAGCGTCACCAGTGCCGGATGAGGGTAGGTCCCCCGGATGCTGGCGCGGGCTCTCATTTTGGCCTCAGGCCGGTTAAATCCCATCTAGAATTCCTCTCTTTCTCTCACTCATCCGCTCAGCGCCGACCCGCGCCGCCGCCCCGGAAGCCGCCTCCGCCACCGCGGAAGCTGCCGCCGCCAAAGCCCCCGCGGGAACCGCCGCCAAAGCCCCCGCGGCCTCCCCCAAAGGGCCCTCCGGTCCGGCCCGCGCCGCCGCCGCGGAAACTGCCGCCGCCAAAGGGGCCGCCGCCCATGGGCGGACGGGGGCCCCGGTCTCTGGGCGGACGGGGTCTTGGGGGCGGAGGCGGCGGATAGCAGCCGTGGGTGCGGTAGTACCGCCGCCCGCCCCACCCAAAGATAAAGGGCCGGTAGACATAGGGCGGAGGCGGCATGCCGGGCATACAGTAGCGTCTGCGATAACGGCTGTATCGGCTGCTGTCCATCGCCAGCACCACAATGAGCACCAGGATCACAAAGAACACCACAAATCCCACCATGGGGCCCACGAAAAAGAAAATCCGGTCATTTTCCGCCTCGGGCGTATAGACCGGTTTTGGCCCCTCGGGCTGGACGTCCTGTACACCGCCCGAGGTAACGCCATAGTAGTCTATGTACCAGTTATAGATGTCATCAAAGAAATTGCGCACCGCCCGGTCATACTCCCCAGCGTCGTAATCGTCGTAAAAGGAGTCCTCCAGATAGCGCTCGATTCTGGAGGCGGACAGGGCGCTCTGCAGGCCGGAGCCCGCCATGGCGTACACCTTGTTCTCCCCCACGGCGAATACCAGCAGGAAGCCGTTGTTAAGCTCCCCGTCGCCGATGCCGCCCCAGTTCTCCGCCACCGCCATGGCGTAGTCGTCGCTGGACATGCCGTCCATAAAGTCCACCGCCACCACCACGATCTCTCCACCGGTGGCGCTGAGCAGGGTCTTGTTCTGCTCAATGATATACTCCTCCGTATCCGCGTCAATCACGCCGGCCTCGTCGCACACGTAGAACTCCTCCGTGGGCTCCGCCACCGCCAGGGCTGCGCCGGAGAGCAGACCCAGGCACAGCATGGCACAGCACAGGATGGAAAGCAGCTTATGTCGTTTCATTGGTTCCTCCTAAGATGCGGCGAATACTTCAGCCTCGCGGACAAAGGTCAGGCGGCCCAGCAGACTGGCCGGAAACGCGCCCAGGACCCTTTCGTTAAACGCCTCCGCCGCCTGGTTATAGGGGTCCCGGGCGATGGTGTCCGCCCGGGCAGCCAGGTCGGTGCGGAAGCCCTGGACATACTCCGCGTCCTTTTCCGTCAGCGTCTGGCGCTCCAACTCGTCCAGCACCGCCTCCGCTTCCTCCATCAGCCGGTCGTAGGCGGAGTGGGCACTGGTGATGCCATGCCAGTCCGCAAGCATGTTCCGGCTGCCCTCCAGTTTGGCCAGGGCATTCTCCTCCAGGTAGCGCCCGGCCACGGTGAGCAGGTTGGCCGTAATATCCAGGCATTCGTTCAGGTCGGCTGCGATGGAGTAGCCGCTGCCGTCCCCCTGATAGAATATCGCCTCCACCTTGGCGCGCTCAGTGGTCAGAGAGCGGTGGGTCCCCAGCAGGACGGAGAGGAGGATGACCGCCGTCATCACCACCATAGCGCCGGTGTGGGATTTGAAAAAGGCCTTCATGGCTCAGCCCCGCAGTTCCAAAAGCTTCTGCTTGAGCTCACCCTCGATACGGCCCAGCTCCACCTCGGCCTCCCGGCGCTTCTGCGCGCCCTCCTGCTGAATCTTCATCACCTCATCCAGGGTGGAAATGAGCTGTTGGTTGGTGTGCTGCAGGGTCTGGATGTCCACCACGCTCCGCTCGGCCTCCTTGGCGGTCTCCACCGTGCCCATCTTGAGCATGTCGGCGTTCTTTTTCAGCAGGTCATTGGTCATGCTAGTCACCGCGCTCTGGGCCTGGGTGGCTTGGCGGGAGTGCTCCAGCCCCAGAGCCAGCACCATCTGGCTCTTCCACAGGGGGATGGTGTTCACCAACGAGGACTGAATCTTCTCCAACATCAGTGTGTCGTTGTTCTGCAGAAGCCGGGTCTGGGGGCCCATCTGAATGGAGATCATCCTGGTCAGCTCCAGATCGTGGATCTTTTTCTCAAACCGGGTGCACATGTTGGCCAGGTCGTTATAGGCCTGGGCATCCTCCTGGGCACCGGTCTGGGCCGCCTTTTTGCGCAGATCCTCCAGCTCGTTCTCCCGCACCTGCTGAAGGCGCTTTTTGCCCGCCAGGATGTACATGGTCAGCTCCTTGTAGTATTTGGTGTTGAGCTCGTACATCTGGTCCAGCATGGCGATGTCCTTCATCAGGGTCACCTGGTGCCCCTCCAGCACGGCGACAATTTTGTCCACGTTGGCCTCCGCCTTGGAGTAGGAGGCCTTCATGGCCTCCAGCTCATTGCGCTTTTTCTTGAAAAAGCCGAAGATGCCCTTCTCCTCCTCCTGGCCGAAGCCCTTGAGCTCCACCACCAGGGAGGATAGGGCCTGGCCCACCTCGCCCAGGTCCTTGGTGCGCACGGAATTGAGGGTGCTCTCGGAGAAGCCGGCGATGTTCTTCTGCGCCGCCGCGCCGTACTGAAGCACTACGTTGGAATCTGTAATGTCAATTTTCTGCGCAAAGTCGTTGACCATCTTGCGCTCGGCCTCGGAGAGCTGGCTCTCATCCAGCTGCACAGCCTTGGCGTCCCGCGCCTTCTGCGCCTCCGCCTCGTCCACGGCCACGGTTGGGTCCAGGGTCAGGGTGGGGGCCGACGGGGCCTGGGCGGCCGCAGCCGCGGTGTTCAAATCCGGAGTCAGGGTCAGTTCGGGCATCTTATCCTGATTGTCGCTCATTCTTTTATCCTCCATTCTCACAATTCCATTTTCAGCTGGCCGTCCCCGACCCCTTCCTGGGCCAGGAGCTGTTCCATTACGGTAATATCGGCAGAGATGTCCAGCGCCTCGTCTGCAAACAGCGCGTCCAGCTGCTTGTCAAACGCCCGGACAATGGTATCCATCATATGCTCAATCTTGCCCATAGTCCCGTCGATATTGGTCCCCGACACCCCCGCGTCATCCATACGGTCGTATGCGTTGAGCAGCTTGAGTGTGGTGGGCAGGTAGTAGCTGAGAAAGCGACGGATCTGGGGCAGCTTGCCGGGGTGCTCCGCCACATGGGCGATGATCTTCCGCGTGGTCTCCTCCAGACGGTCGATCTGGGCGGAAATCGTTTCGTCTTCGATGCTGTCGTTCAGCCGGCGCATCTCCGACAGGGCCCGGTCCCGCTCGGCCATGAGCGCGTCGATCTCCGGATTGCCCGTGGTCTCCGGTTCGCGCTTCACCTCCGGTTCCGGGTCGGGTACGATCAGGATCTTGTCCGGGAAAAGCCTGCGGCCCAGCAGATAGAGCGCCACAGAGCCCGCTGCCAGGAGGGCGAAGTGCCACCAGGCGTACATGGGGCCGAACAGCGCCCAAATCACCCAGAGGAGCGCCACGATATACAGCGGCGCCGCCGACTTTTTTACGATTTTTGCCATGGACATCCCTCCTGCCGGCCGCCCGTCCGCGCCCTCTGCGCGGTATGGAAACACAGAGCGCATCTTATCTTAATATTGTACCTTTCCCGCCTCCAGGTGTCAAGAACACGTTGACTTTCCCGGGAAAACTCAGTATGATTAGAGCATAAACTCATTTTTGGATGTTGGATAAAGGAAGTCTCTCAACTATGCTCACCCTAAAAGAATTTAAACAGGCCCGGAGTGTGCTCTCCGGTGTGATCCTGAACACCAACCTGATCTACAGCAAGTCCTTCTCCAAAGCCGCCGGCAATCACGTGTACATCAAGCCGGAGAACATGCAGGTCACCGGCGCCTATAAAATCCGTGGCGCTTATTACAAGATCAGCACCCTCAGCGGCGAGGACCGCTCCCGGGGGCTGATCACCGCTTCGGCGGGCAACCACGCCCAGGGCGTGGCCTACGCCGCCCAGCACGCGGGGGTGAGCGCCACCATTGTCATGCCCACCACCACGCCCCTGGTGAAGGTAAACAACACCAAGGACTACGGGGCCAACGTGATCCTCCATGGGGAGACCTTCGACGACGCGGCCGCCCTGGCCGCCAAGCTCTCCCAGGAGCAGGGACTGACCTATGTCCATCCCTTCAACGACCCCGCCGTGGCCACCGGCCAGGGCACCATCTCCTACGAGATCTTTCAGGACCTGCCCGACGTGGATGTGATCCTGGTCCCCATCGGTGGCGGCGGACTGGCGGCGGGCGTGTCCACACTTGCCAAGCTGCTCAACCCCAACGTGCAGGTCATCGGGGTGGAGCCCACGGGCGCGGCCTCCATGAAGGCCAGCCTGGAGGCGGGCCATGTGGTCACACTGGAGCGGGTGGACACCATTGCCGACGGCGTGGCGGTCAAGACCCCCGGCGACAAGATTTTTCCCTATATCCAGAAAAATATAGACCAGATCATCACCATCGACGACAGCGAGCTGGTGGACGCCTTCCTGGATGTGATGGAAAAGCACAAAATGGTTGTGGAGAATGCCGGCCTGCTTACCATCGCCGCGCTCTCCCACCTAGACTGCAGGGGTAAAAATGTGGTCAGCGTCCTCTCCGGCGGCAACATGGACGTCATCACCGTGGCCAGTCTGGTCCAGCACGGGCTAATCAACCGCGGGCGGGTGTTCTCCTTCTCGGTACAGCTGCCCGACCGCCCCGGCGAGCTGCTGCGGGTGGCGGAAATTGTGGCCAGGGAGAACGGCAACATCATCAAGCTGGAGCACAACCAGTTCGTCAACATCAACCGCCAGAGCGGCGTGGAACTGCGGGTCACCTTGGAGGCCTTCGGCCACGCCCACAAGCGGGCCATTCTGGACGCCATGTGCCAGGCCGGTTATCAGGCGCGGGAATGCCACACAAACCAGCTGTACAACCAGGTATAACCTGATCTGCCGCCGCCCGCCGGGAGGCTGTCCCGGCGGGCGGCTATCTGAAATGCGGCGCGCAATTCCGGGGGCAGGGCCGCCGGGCCGGACGTATGTGGGAGCCGGGGGAGAACCGGCGGGGCGCCCGGGCGTCATCCGCTTGGTGTATCCTATGCGCCCACCTCCGGGACCGTGTGCCCTCCGGGAATGTCCTGTTCCTCTTTTATACCTTACCACAGTTTTGTAACGTCAGTGAAAGGTTGCGTTAAACTATGATTAAAATTGCGCCTTCGATCCTCTCCGCCGATTTTGCCAATCTGGAGCGGGATATTGCCCGGGTGGCCCGTGGCGGGGCCGACTGGCTTCACGTGGATGTGATGGATGGAAACTTTGTGCCCAATATCACCCTCGGCCCCCCGGTGGTCCAATCCGTGCGGGCGTGCACCGACCTGTTTCTGGACGTACACCTGATGATCGACAAGCCCGTGCGCTATATCGAGGCCTTCGCCCGGGCCGGGGCCGACCTGATCTCCGTCCATCTGGAGGCCGACCACCCCACCCGCATCGCCGAGGCCCTGCGGGAGATGGACCGGTGCGGGGTGCACAAGGCGGTGGCCCTACGCCCCATCACCGCCGCCCGCGCGGTGCTGCCCTATCTGGAGCAGCTGGACCTGGTGCTGGTGATGACCGTGGAGCCCGGCTTCGGTGGACAGGCCTTCATGGAGGAGCAGCTGGAGACCGTGGCCCAGATGCGGGCGCTCATTGCGCGCCATAACCCTGCCTGCCGCCTGGAGGTGGACGGCGGGGTCAACGCCAAGACCGCCCCCCGGGTGATTGCCGCCGGCGCGGACACCCTGGTGGCCGGCTCCGCCGTGTACGGTGCGGCGGACCCCGCCGCCGCCATCGCCGCCCTGCGCGGGTAAGGGGGAGCGGCCTATGGAATATTTTCCCCCCGCTCTGGAGCGCCTGGTGGAGCAGTTTGCCCGTCTGCCCGGAGTCGGGCGCAAATCCGCCCAGCGGCTGGCCTTTTTCGTCCTCGCCCTGCCGGAGGAGGAGGCCGCCGCCTTTGCCGACGCCATTGTCTCCGCCAAGCGCTCTATCCACTGCTGCCCCGTGTGCCAGAACTTTGCCGAGGGTGATGGGCTGTGCCCCATCTGCGCCAGCCCCAAGCGGGACCAGAGCGTCATCTGCGTGGTGGCCGACCCCAAGGACGTGATCGCTATGGAGCGCTCCCGGGAGTACACAGGCACCTATCACGTGCTCCACGGCGTCATCTCCCCCATGAATCACGTGGGGCCGGATGATCTGCACATCCGGGAGCTGACTGCAAGGGTGGCCTGCGGCGGCGTGGCCGAGGTCATTATGGCCACCAACCCGGACACTGAGGGAGAGGCCACCGCCATGTATCTCTCCCGGCTGCTCAAGCCCTTTCAGGTGAAGGTTACGCGCCTGGCCTACGGCATCCCGGTGGGCAGCCATCTGGAGTACGCCGACGACGCCACCCTCCTGCGCGCCCTGGAGGGCCGCAGGGAGATGTAAATTCGCCTCAACCGCGGAAATCCGGGCATCAGAACGTGCCGCCCAGACCCTTTTGTCCGGGGCGCTTCTTGTACTGCGGGACGCCGGTCAATCCGGCAATCAAAACAAAACAGCGCCTGCCGCCTAATGGGCGGCAGGCGCTGTTCGTTTTTTCCGGGTTACTTCAATTCCAGGTCCGCAATGACAATCAGCGCGCGGCGGAGGGCCTCCTGTTCCTCCACGGAAAAGGGGGCGAGCACCCGTTGGTTCATTTCTTCGATAATTGCCTCCACCGGCGCCTGTAGCTCCAGCCCCCGCTTGGTAGGAGAGACCCGGATGGTCCGGCGGTTCTCTGAGTCGATGGCCCGGTCGATCAGGCCGTTTTTCTGCATCCGGTCCAGAATGCTGGACACCGAGGATGCCTCCAGGTGCAGGATCTCCCCAATCTGCTTGGGCGTCAGTCTCCCCTCTCTCCACAGGCAACTGAGTACGCCGTACTGGGCGGGGGTAATGCCGTGGGGAGCCAGCCGGGCATTCAAGTATTGAAAAACCGTATGTTGGGAAGCGCTGAGCAGAAAATTGATGCAGCGGTATAATTCCATTTTTATCACTCCTGTGCTTGACATTATACTATGGCTGTGCTAATATTGTCAACGTCAACAACTTTTCTTATGCAGAAATGTTTTAATAAAAAATTATACGTATTCAAAATTTTTAAGTAACAGGAGGAAACAGACATGAATTTCGAACTCAGTGAACAGCAGAGAGCCATTCAAAAACTGGCCCGGGACTTTGCAGAGAGGGAGCTTCTCCCTGGCGTTCTGGAGCGGGACGCCCAGGAAATTTTCCCCCTGGACGCATTCCGGAAGCTGGGGGCCATGGGCCTGTACGGCCTGCCCTATCCGAAGGAGTTTGGGGGTATGGGAGGCTCTCCGCTGGACTATGTGCTGGCCGTGGAGGAGATCTCCAAGGTGGACGCGGCTTTCGGCATCTCCTTCTCGGTGAACACCTCTCTCTATGGCGGCAGCATTATGAACTCCTCCGCCACGGAGGAGCAGAAAAAGCGGTTCCTCTCCCCTATTGCCAGCGGCAAGGCCATCGGCTCCTTCGGTCTGACTGAGCCCAATGCCGGCAGCGACGCGGCGGGCCAGCAGACCATCGCCGTCCGGGACGGGGACGACTATATTCTCAACGGCTCCAAGTGCTTTAACACCAACGGTCCTGTGGCCGACTACACGGTGATTTACTGCCTGACCGACCCCTCCATTGGTACCAAGAGCATGGCCGCCTTCGTGGTGGAAAAGGGCACGCCCGGCTTCACCGTGGGCAAGCGGGAGGACAAGATGGGAATCCGCTCCGCCCAGGTGTCCGACCTGCACCTGCATGATGTGCGGGTCTCCGCCGACCACATGATCGCCAAGCCCGGCGAGGGCTTCAAGCTGGCTATGAAAACCCTGGACGGCGGTCGCATCGGCGTGGGCGCCCAGGCGCTGGGCATTGCCAAGGGCGCCTTTGAGATCGCCCGGAAGTATATGATGGAACGGGTGCAGTTCGGCAAGCCCATCTGTAAGCAGCAGTATCTGGCCTTCCGGATGGCGGAGCTGTACACGGAGATTGAAAAGGCGGAGCTGCTGCTCTACAAGGCCGCCGTGCTGGAGGGGGAGGGCAAGCCCTTTACCGCCGCCGCGGCCATGGCCAAGATGACCTGCTCCGACACCGCCATGCGGGTAGCCACCGAATGCGTCCAGCTGCTGGGCGGCAACGGCTATATGAAGGGTTACCATGTGGAGCGCATGATGCGTGACGCCAAGATCACCCAAATTTACGAGGGTACCAACGAGATTCAGCGTCTAGTCATCAGCGGTGGACTGTTCCGCTGATGCCGAAAATTGGCCCGCATGCGCCCCGGCAAAACCGGGGTGCATGCGGGCCAACTGAATATGGACGGGGTTTGTTTCCTCCGTTCCGACGTCAGGTCTCCGTTTTCCCGCCCCCTGCCTCTATGGGTGCAGCCTGGGAACGGCGCCCATAGAGGCAGGGGGCGTTCTCACGACGCGCAAATCTCTCCCGCCAAACTGGTTTCAAACATGCGGCGGACCTCGCCCAAATCCTCTGTCTGCCCCAGGGCCCACATGAGCTTGGTCACCGCGGCCTCGGTGGTCATGTCCCGGCCCGGGATGACCCCCTCTGCCAGCGCCCGCTGACCCACCTCATAGAGGGAAAAGTCGCTGGGCTCATAAAGACACTGACTGCACACCACCACGGCGATCCCGGCCCGGGCGGCCGCCCGCAGCTTGGCCGTAAGGTCGCGGCGGATAAAGTGCAGGCCGCCGGCGCCGAAGGCCTCGATCACAATGCCCCGGTAGTGCATCTGAAGCAGCATGTCAAACAGCTCCGGATCCAGGCCCGGGGTGAGCTTGATGAGAAATACCTTTGGGCAAAGGCGGTCCCGCAGCTCACAGTCCCCCCGTACCGCCGGAATGGACTGCCTATGTATCTCCAGCCCCTTGCCGTCCACCACAGCGGCCAGGGGCCAGTTGACGCTCTCAAACGCGTCAAAGTCTGTGGTCCTGATTTTCACCCCGCGACAGCCCAGCATCACCTTCCGGTCAAAGGCCAGAAAAACCCCCGGCACTGCCGAGGCAGCCATGGCCAGGGCTGTGCGCAGATTCTCCAGGCCGTCGGTCAGCGGGTGGCCCATGGGCAGCTGGGAGCCGGTGAGCACCACGGGAATCCGGATCCCCTGCAGCATGAAGGACAGCATGGAGGCCGTATAGGCCATGGTATCCGTCCCATGGGTGATGACGATCCCGTCATAGTCCTCCCGGCTGCGGAACACATGCCCCGCGATCACCTGCCACTCCTCCGGCTGGATGTTGGAGGAGTCGAGGTGCAAAATATCCCGGATGGACACCTGATAGTGCTCCCACACCCCGTGCGGGAGCATCCCGGCCAATGTGGCGCCATTCAGTCCGGGCGCCAGCCCCTCTCTTGTGGGCAGGCAGGCAATGGTGCCTCCCGTGGTCAGCAGCAAGACCTTTTTCATTTAAAAGGTCTCCGCCAGGGCCGCGCCCCGCTCCATAGCCGCCGCCAGAAGCGCGCCGGCGTCGTTGCGCGCATCGTCCAGCCCCTCCGCATCCAGGCAGACCAGCTCCGGGATGCCGTACATCACACACAGGGCCTCCAGCTGGCGCCGGCCCATCTCCAGCGGCGTGCCCGCATAGTAACCACCCCGGGTGGTCACCAGCAGCATGCGCTTTGCCCGACACAGCCCCTTCATGGCCCCCGTGGAGTCATAGCCAAAGGTGATGTTGGTCACCGAAATGCGCTCCAGATAGATCTTTAAAATGGACGGGAAGGACAGGTCCCAGAAGGGCGCGGCGATGACGATGCGGTCCGCCCCGGCAAACTGCCGCGCCGGTTCAAACATGGGCTGGTCCAGCCGGCCGGCCGCCCACAGGGCGTCCCGCTGGGCGAGCACCTCCGGGTACTGGGGCTCCAGCCTCTGGAGACACAGATCCCGCCGCACCACGGCAGTGTCCGGATGTTTGTCCTGGTATGTCTTAAGAAAATGCTCCGCCAGCTTCCGGGTGCGAGAGCGCTCCCCCCGCACACAGGCGTCAATGAAAAGCAGCTGTTCCATAGCTTTCTCCTCCTGTTTTCTTTGTCTGCCGGGCCTACCAGAGCATCCACTGGTCCGCCTGCCGGCGCAGCTCGGCGCGGAAATCCGGGTGGGCCACAGCGATGAGGTTTTCCACCCTCTGGCGGATGGTACGGTCCCGCAGGGGGGCGATGCCGTATTCCGTAACCACATAGTCCGCCAGATTGCGGGGAATGGACACCACTGCGCCGGGGGTCAGCTGGGCCTTGAGCTTGGAGACAGCGCCGCCCTTTGCCGTGGACGTGATGGCCACAATGCCCCGTCCCCCCTTGGAGTGATAGGCGCCATAGGCGAAATCGCAGGCACCGCCGGTGCCGGAAAACTGCCGGGGCCCCACGCTCTCCGAGCAGATCTGACCTGTCAGGTCCAGCTCCAGCGCCGTATTCACGGAGACCATATTGTCGTTCTGTGCGATGACAAAGGGGTCGTTGGTGTAGCTGCACCGGCGCATCTCAATCATCCCACCCCCGGCCATCAGATCGTAGAGCGCCTGGTCCCCCCAGGCGAAGGCGCCCACGGACTTGCCGGGGTTGAGGTTTTTACGGCTGTTATTCACCGCTCCGGAGCGCATCAGCCGCCCCATGGAGGCGGTAATCATCTCCGTATGGACGCCCAGATCCCGTTTGTCCAGGAGCTTCTCCCCCACCGCCCCCGGCATGCCGCCGATGCCCAGCTGGATACAGTCACCGTCCCGAATCAGTGAAGAGACATACTCCGCAATCTTCTCTTCCACGGGCGAGGCCGGGGTGGCCGGCGCATAGGGGAGGGGGCTGTCCTCCACCTCATAGAGGTAGTCCGCCGCCTCGATGGGCACCATGGTCTCCCCGCCCATGCGCGGAATATTGGGGTTGATTTCAAAGATCACCCGGTCTGCGGCCTCCATCCACTCCAGCGACGCCTCCAGATCAAAGGCAAGGGAGACCCGCCCGTCCGGATCCATGGGGCTGACCGCACAAACATGGACAGTGGGCCTGCGGGCACGGATCGTACTGGCCGCGATGGAGTGGAGATTGCCCGGGACCAGAGAGACCCGTCTGACGGGGTGCATTCGGCGGCACGCGGGGCCGTAAAACGCGCTGAGGAAGTCAATATGCCCCTCCAGCGCAGGGTCTAATATGACCGGATAATCCTCCATATTATTCATCATCCACAGGCAAACGCCCTCCACCCGCGGTCCCACGGTGTGGAGCTGCCTGAGGAAATGGATCGGCTCGTTTCCATAACAGCTTGTGGTAATACAGTCTCCCGAGCGCACCAGCTCCAGCGCCCCCTCCACTGTCCCCAGCCTGGCCTGATAGGCCTCCTGCTTGGTCATAGTTTGTCCTCCTCCTGCTTCCAAATAACCGCTGATTGCAGTTTACCACAAATGTCCCGGCTGCGCCATTCCCCAAAACAGAATTGCAGCGCTTTCCGGCAAAAATTCACACAATACAGTTGCATTTTCTTTTTTTAATGGTATCATTAATTCTATTCAAAATCTGAAACAGCAAAGGACTTGATGGCTATGACAAAAATCGACATTATCTCCGGCTTCCTGGGTGCAGGCAAGACTACGCTGATTAAAAAGCTCCTGGCCGAGGCCTTTCAGGGGGAAAAGCTGGTGCTCATCGAGAATGAATTCGGCGAGATCAGCATTGATAGCGGCTTTTTGAAGGAGTCCGGCGTGCAGATCTCCGAGATGTCCTCCGGATGCATCTGCTGCTCTCTGGTGGGCGACTTCGGCAAGGCCCTGAAGGAGGTGCAGGAGCAGTTCCACCCGGACCGCATCCTGATCGAGCCCTCCGGCGTGGGCAAGCTCAGCGACGTGGTGGTGGCCGTGGAAAACACGGTGGCCGGCCTTCCGGACATGGCCCTCAACAGTGCGGTCACCGTGGCCGACGCCAGCAAGGTAAAGATCTATATGAAAAACTTCGGCGAGTTTTACAACAATCAGATCGAAAGCGCCGGGGCCATCCTGCTCTCCCGCACCCAGAAGGTGAGCCAGGAGAAGCTGGAGGCCGCCGTGGCCATGCTGCGGGAAAAGAATCCCGACGCGGCCATTCTCACCACCCCCTGGGATCAGCTGGACGGCCAGGCCATCCTCTCCGCCATGGAGCAGGTCTCCCTGGCGGACGAGCTGCTGGCCAAAATGCGCGCTGAGCATGAAGCCGAGGAGGCCGAGCACGACCACCATCACCACCATGACCATGACGAACACGAGCACGAGCATGAGCACCACCATCACCATGATCACGAAGAGCATGAACATCATCATGATCATGACCATGACCATCACCACGACCACGGCCCCGACTGCACCTGCGGCTGCCACGACCACCATCACCATCATGCCGACGAGGTCTTTTCCAGCTGGGGGAAGGAGACCCCCAAGACCTTTTCTCAGCCGGAGCTTGCGCACATTCTCGCCGAGCTGGACAGCGGCGAATACGGCAAAATCCTGCGGGCCAAGGGTATCGTGGCCAGCGACACAGGCGCGTGGCTGGAGTTCGATTATGTGCCTGAGGAGCACGAAGTCCGGGCCGGCCGGCCGGACTACACCGGCCGCCTGTGCGTCATCGGCGCCGAGCTGAAGGAGGAGAAGCTCTCCCAGCTCTTCGGCCTGTAACGGGCTCTCCGGAAAGGAACGATCACTATGGATATTCCCGTTTATCTCATCGCCGGCTTTCTGGATTCCGGCAAAACCGCCTTTATCAACGGTATTCTGGAGGACGGCTTTGCCCGGGAGGACCGCACCCTTCTGATCTGCTGTGAGGAGGGCGAGGAGGAGTATAATCCCCGGGCCATGGACAACGTCACTGTGGTCACGGTGGAGGAACAGGCGGATTTGAAATGCTCCTTTCTGAAGGAGTGTGAGAAGAAATACCGCCCCAAGCAGGTGCTCATTGAGTACAACGGCATGTGGCCTCTCCAGCCCCTCTTCAGCGACATTCTCCCCGCCAACTGGATCCTCTACCAGATCATGACCGTGGTGGAGGCCCCCACGTTTGAGCTGTACACCAAGAACATGGGGCAGCTGATGATGGAGAAAATCCTCAACTGTGACATGCTCGTCTTTAACCGCTGCACACCCGAGCTGAAGGACTCCCTGCGCAAGCGGAATCTGCGCATGGTCAACCGCCGGGCCAACATCTATCTGGAGAGCGAGGACGGTTCGGACGAGGACTACCTCACCGGAGACGAGTGCCCCTTCGACCTGGAACAGCCCGTGGTGGACATCCCGGACGACGACTACGGCGTGTGGTATGTGGACGTCATGGACCATCCGGAGCGGTACGCGGGCAAGACCGTCCACATGAAGCTGGTCATGTGCCACTCCCGGAACTACCCGGGCATCGACTGCCCCGGGCGCTTCGCCATGGTGTGCTGCGAGAATGACGTGACCTTCCTGGGGCTCATCGCCAAGGGGGATGGGCTGGACCGGTACAAGGACCACGACTGGATCGAGGTCACCGCCCAGATGGCGGTGGAACACCAAGCCGCCTACCACGGGGAGGGACCGGTGATGCACATCCAGTCCATCGCTCCCTGCGCCAAAGCCGTCCAGGAGGTCGTCTCCTTCTGAGCGCCGTATTTTTCCTCTGCCCACATCAGCGCCGGACCTTATGGTCCGGCGCTTTTTCATTGGCCGAAGCGGATTTGTGATTTTTCACAAAGCTGTTTTTCCCCCTTGACAATCTTCCAAAACCTGCTACAATACGTTTAAATTATTTTAGTTAAATATTTTTAATTAAAATAATTGAATCCATAGTCTGCACATTACCACCGAAAGGAGAACATAACCATGTTTGAAAAAGTACGCGATATTATTGCCGAAACCCTGAGCTGCGACCTGGAGCAGGTCACCATGGAGGCCAGCCTGGCCGACGATCTGGAGGCGGATTCTCTGGACGCGGTGGAGCTGAATATGGCGCTGGAGGAGGCCATCGGCGCCTGTATTCCTGACGAGGAGCTCAAGAACATCAAGACCGTGGGCGACATTGTCCGCTATCTGGAGCAGCATCAGGAGTAAGCCGTGGATATGCAGCAGATTCTTGCCCTCCTGGATCGCTTTTCGGCCTCTCCCCTCACTGCGCTGGAGGTGGAGCTGGAGGGCGCGCGGGTCAGGCTGGAGAAAGGAAGGCAGGCTGTCCCCGCCCCTGTATGCCCGCCTGTCCCGGACGCTCCGGCGGCCCAGCCCGCCCCTGCCCCGGCGCCAGCCCAAGAGGCGGGGCGTTACATCACCGCCCCGCTGGTAGGCACTTTCTACGCGTCCCCCGCCCCGGGAGAGGCCCCCTTCGCCCCCGTGGGTGCGGCGGTAAAAAAGGGGCAGACCGTATGTGTGCTGGAGGCCATGAAAATGATGAGCGAGGTACCCGCGCCCTTCGACTGCGTCATCGAGGAAGTGCTGGTACAGGACGGAGATCTGGCGGGCTTTGACGCCCCCATCTTCCGCGTCCGGGAGCGGTAGGCCATGTTTCACCGTATTTTCATCGCCAACCGAGGGGAGATCGCGGTGCGCATCATCCGCGCCTGCCGGGAGCTGGAGATCGAGACAGTGGCGGTCTATTCCACCGCCGACGCCCACGCCCTCCATGTGCAGCTGGCCACCCAGTCGGTGTGCATCGGTCCCGCCAGAGCGGCGGAGAGCTACCTGAACCTGTCCGCCCTGCTCACCGCTGCGCTGGAGACCGGTTGCGACGCCGTCCACCCTGGCTACGGCTTTTTATCTGAGAATCCAGAGTTTGCCGAGCTTTGTGAAAAATGCGATCTGCGCTTCATCGGCCCCTCCGGGGCGGTCATCCGGCAGATGGGCAACAAGGCTGCCGCCCGTGCGCTGATGCGGCGGCACGGCGTGCCGGTGGTGCCGGGGTCGGACGGCCCGGTCCCGGATGCCCAGACCGCCGCGGCAATTGCCGCGGAAATCGGTTACCCTGTTCTGATCAAGGCCTCCGCCGGAGGGGGCGGGCGCGGCATGCGCCGGGCATATGCCCCGGAGGAGCTGCCCACCCTCTTTGCCGCCGCCCAGGCCGAGGCGGCGGCCTGCTTCGGCAACGGGGAGCTCTACGTGGAAAAGCTCATTGTGAACCCGCGGCACATTGAATTCCAGATCCTAGCCGACCGCCAGGGCCATGTGATCCACCTGGGAGAGCGGGACTGCTCCGTCCAGCGGAAGAATCAGAAACTGATTGAGGAGTCCCCCTCCCGGGCGCTGGACGCCGGCCTGCGGGCGCGCATGGGCGAAGCCGCCGTGGCCGCCGCCCGGGCCGCCGGATACCAGAGCGCCGGGACGGTGGAGTTTGTGCTGGATCAGGATGGGAGCTTCTATTTCATTGAGATGAACACTCGCATCCAGGTGGAGCACCCGGTCACCGAGATGGTCACCGGGGTGGACCTGCTGCGGGAACAGATCCGCATTGCCGCCGGCCTGCCCCTGGGTCTCACCCAGGAGCAGGTATGTCAGAGTGGCTGCGCCATGGAGTGCCGCATCAACGCGGAGGACCCCCGCGCCGGCTTCCGCCCCGCGCCGGGACGGACGGAATTTCTCCACCTCCCCGGCGGACCCGGGGTGCGGGTGGACACCGCCCTCTTCCCCGGCTATGAGCTGCCCCCCTACTACGACTCCCTGGCCGCCAAGCTCATCGTCCACGCCCCCACCCGGCTGGAGTGCATCCGCCGGATGCGCCGGGCGCTGGAGGAGCTGATTATCCAGGGCTACCCCACCACAGCGGATCTGGCCCACCTGATTCTCTACCACCCGGATTTTGTAAAGGGCCGGTACGACACCGGCTTTCTGGAGCAGCATCTGGACGAGCTGCTGGCCTGGGACTGTAAGGCCTGAGAACGGCCTTACGCGCGGGGGCGCAGGCCTCTACAAACAAAAAGGAGCGTTCCATGGAACAAGAAAACTTTTCCCAGCGCCGGGCGCGGCTGATTGAGCTCCAGCGTCGGCGGGGCGGAAAGGAGCGGGATGTGCCCAAACGCAGGCCCGCCAAGGCGGTGTTCGGCAAGTGCCCCCAGTGCGGCGCGGTCACGCCCAAGAGCACCCTGGTCCGCGCCCTCTATGTGTGCCCCTCCTGCGGCTATCACCACCCCATCGGTGCTTATCTGCGTCTGTCCATGCTGCTGGACTCCCACAGCTTCCGTGAGCTGGACGAAAAGCTGGTGGCCCCAAACGTCCTGGACTTTCCCGGCTATGACGACAAGCGCAAAGCCGCCCGGCGCTCCACCGGCCTCAACGAGGCGGTGGTCACCGCCCGGGGCAAAATCGACAGCCGGACTGTGATCTGCGCCGTGCTGGACAGTCAATTCATGATGGGCAGCATGGGGGTGGCCGTGGGGGAAAAGATTACTCGGGCGGCGGAATACGCCGTCCGGACCGGATACCCCCTCATCCTCTTCTCCGCCAGCGGCGGCGCCCGGATGCAGGAGGGCATTCTGTCCCTGATGCAGATGGCCAAGACCAGCGCCGCCCTGGCCCGGCTCTCCCAGGCGGGAGGGCTGTATATCTCGGTGTTCACCCATCCCACCACCGGCGGCGTCACGGCCTCCTTCGCATCCCTGGGGGACTACACCCTGGCCGAGCCGGGGGCCCTCATCGGCTTTGCCGGGCCCCGGGTCATTGAGCAGACCATCGGCCAGAAGCTGCCCGACGGCTTCCAGCGCGCGGAATTTCTTCTGGAGCACGGCTTTGTGGACCAGATTGTCCCCCGCGCCAGGCTGCGGGAGACAATCTCCCGGCTGCTGCGCCTACATGAAAAAGGGGGCGTCCGCCGTGGCTGAATATACCGCCGCCCAGCGGGTGGCCCTGGCCCGCCACGCCGGACGCCCCGGCACGGCGGACTACATCTGCGCCCTGTTCACCGACTTCTTTGAATGCCGGGGCGACCGGCAGTGCAAGGAGGACGAGAGCATTCTGGGCGGCGTGGCCCTCTACCACGGCCGTCCGGTAACCGTGGTGGGCCACCGCAAGGGCAAAAATCTGACGGAAAACCTCAAATGCAACTTTGGAATGCCCGGGCCCGAAGGCTACCGGAAGGCCCAACGTCTCTTCCGGCAGGCAGAAAAGTTTGACCGTCCGGTCATTACCTTTATTGACACCCCTGGTGCCTATCCCGGCCTAGAGGCCGAGGCCAGGGGCCAGGGGGAGGCCATCGCCTCCTGTCTGGCCCTGCTCTCCGGCCTGAACGTGCCCGTGGTGGCGGTGGTCACCGGCGAGGGCGGCTCGGGCGGGGCCCTCGCCCTGGCGGTGGCCAACCGGGTGATCCTTCTGGAGAACGCGGTGTACTCCGTGCTCTCCCCGGAGGGCTTCGCCTCCATTCTGTGGAAGGACTCCTCCCGCAGCGCTGAGGCCGCCGAGGTCATGAAGCTCACCGCCCCGGATCTGCTCCGGCTGGGGGTGGCGGACGCCGTCGTCCCGGAGCCGGAAGGCGGCGCCCACCTGGACCCGGAGGCCGTCTTTTCCGCAGTGGACCGGGAGATCGCCCGGCAGCTGGCCCGGGTGGAGCGGGAGGGCCGCTTTGCCCAAAACCGATATGAAAAATTCAGGAGGATCGGGCTTTGAAAGGGCTTCGTATCATTTCCACCGGCAGGGCCTTGCCCTCCAAATGCATGACCAATGACGACATGAGCCGCCTGGTGGACACCAGCGACGAGTGGATTTCCACCCGCACTGGCATC
The DNA here is from genome assembly GCF_014281125.1 of Lawsonibacter celer. GTDB lineage: Bacteria > Bacillota > Clostridia > Oscillospirales > Oscillospiraceae > Lawsonibacter_B > Lawsonibacter_B celer. Next base: position 955,328 of record NZ_JACOEA010000001.1, read on the forward strand.
CGCCAGCGGTATTTCTGTGAAGCGGAGGGCAACGCCGACCTGGCCGCCGCCGCGGCCGGGCTGGCGCTGAAGCGCTCCGGGATCGCTCCGGGGCAGCTGTGCGCCTGCATTGTGGCCACGGTGACGCCGGACTATGCCACGCCCTCCATGGGCTGCATGGTGCAGCGCAGGCTGGGCCTGCCGGAGGACTTGCCCTGCTTTGATATCAGCGTGGGGTGCACCGGCTTTGTCTACGGGCTTCAGATCGCCCGGGGGCTGCTGCTCCAGGACCGGCGGCCCTACGCCCTGGTGGTGGGCTCCGAGGCTCTCAGCCATGTGCTGGACTTTGCGGACCGGAGCACCTGCGTCCTATTCGGGGACGGGGCGGGCGCGGCGGTGGTGACCCTGGACGAGACCCCTTACGCCTGTGTGCTGGGAAGCCGGGGCGACCCGGCGGCCCTCTCCGTGGCCGGTCCCGGGCTGCCCCGGGCCATCCACATGGACGGTCCGGCAGTCTTTCGCTTCGCCGTGGAGGCCCTCCCCCGGTGCGCCCGCACCCTTCTGGACCAGGCCGGGTTGACCCTGGAGGACATCCGCTGGTTTGTCCCCCACCAGGCCAATGCCCGTATCATTTCCTCCGCCGCCAGGCGGCTGGGGGTTCCTCCGGAGCGGTTCTATCAGAATATGGAGCGCTACGGCAACACCTCCGCCGCCAGCATCCCCATCGCCCTGGACGAGATGAGCCAGCAGGGGCTGCTCCAGCGGGGAGACAGGATCCTCTGTATAGGCTTCGGCGCGGGCCTGACCTGGGGCGGCGCGCTTTTGGAGTGGTAAGGAGAGACGAATCATGAAACTCAATCAGATCCTGGGGACCGAGTTCCCCTTTCTTCAGGGCGGCATGGCCAACATCGCCACCGGTGAATTTGCCGCAGCCGTATCCAACGCCGGGGCCATGGGCCTTATCGGCGCGGGCGGCATGGACGTGGATACCCTCCGGGAGAACATCCGTAAGTGCCGCGCCCTCACAGACAAACCCTTCGGTGTGAACATCATGCTCATGCACCCCCAGGTAAAGGGGTTGGCCCAGGTGGCCGCGGAGGAGCATGTGGGCTTTATCACCACCGGCGCGGGCAACCCCGCCCCCTTCCTTCCTATGTGGAAGGAATCCGGGGCAAAGGTGTTCCCCGTGGTAGCGGCAGTGGCCCTGGCCAAGCTGGTGGCCAAGGCCGGAGCGGACGGCGTGATCGCCGAGGGCACCGAGTCGGGCGGCCACGTTGGCGAGCTGACCACCATGGCACTGGTCCCCCAGGTGAGGGACGCGGTAGATATCCCCGTGGTGGCCGCAGGCGGCATCGCCAGCGGGGAACAGATGCTGGCCGCTTTCGCCCTGGGGGCCTGCGGCGCGCAGCTGGGCACCTGCCTGCTGGTCAGTCAGGAGTGCCCCATCCACGAAAATTACAAGCAGGCTGTGCTTAAGGCCAGGGACAGTTCCACCATTGTCACCGGCCGCATCGGCGGCACGCCGGTGCGCATCCTGAAGAACCCCATGGCCCGGGAATATGTGGCCAGAGAAAAGGCCGGGGCGGATAAGCTGGAGCTGGAGGAATTCACCTTGGGCAGCCTGCGCCGGGCCGTCTTTGACGGCGATGTCAAGACCGGCAGCCTCATGGCCGGCCAGGTGGCGGGCCAGCTCACCGAAATCCGCCCCCTGCGGGCTATTTTTGAGGACCTGTACGCCGGGTACCAGGCCCGGCTGGCGGCCCTGAACCAGGAGGAACAGGCATGAAACTAGGCTTTCTCTACGCGGGCCAGGGCAGCCAGCATGTGGGCATGGGCCGCGATTTGTACGATCAGCACCCCCTTTTCCGTGATATTTTCGACAGCGCCCCGGTGGACTTTGACCTGAAGGGTCTGTGCTTTGACGGCCCGGAGGAGCAGCTGGGTCAGACCCAGTACACCCAGCCGTGCATGGTGGCCTTCGCCGCCGGGGTGACCGCCCTGCTCTACGAGCAGGGCATCCGTCCGGACTACGCTGCGGGCCTGAGCCTGGGCGAGTATTCCGCCCTCCACGCCGCCGGGGTGCTGGATGCCAAAACCGCCATCGAACTGGTGGCCTTCCGGGGCCGCGCCATGGCGGAGGCGGTGAAGGACCGCCCCTGTTCCATGGCGGCGGTGCTCAAGCTGGACCGGGAACCCCTGCAGGCGGCCTGCGACGGGGCCTCCCATCTGGGTGTGGTGGAGATCGCCAACTACAACTGCCCCGGGCAGCTGGTCATCGGCGGGGACGCCGCCGCCGTGGATAAGGCCTGCGAGCTGGCTAAAGCGGCGGGGGCCAAGCGCTGCATGCCCCTGAAGGTGTCCGGGCCCTTCCACACCAGCCTGATGGCCCCGGCGGGGGACGCCCTGCGGGCACGCTTCCAGTCGGTGGAGTTCCGGCCTATGGCCTTCCCGGTGGTCTTTAACTGCACCGGCAACGTGCTTCAGGCGGGGCAGAGCATCCCCGCCCTGTTGGAGCGCCAGGTGCAGAGCAGCGTCTATCTGGAGGACTCCATCCGCCGCATGGCGGAGCTGGGCGTAGAGGCCTTTGTGGAGATTGGGCCGGGCAAGGCCCTGTCCGGCTTTGTAAAAAAGACGGTGCCCGGCATCCCCGTGTATCCGGTGGAGACGGCGGAGGATCTGGAGGCCGTCATTGCGGCGCTGAAAGGAGAAGCGGTATGAGCTTGAACGGAAAAACCGCCCTGGTCACCGGCGGCGGCCGGGGCATCGGCCGGGCCATCTGCCTGGAGCTGGCCCGTCAGGGCGCCAGGGTGGCGGTCAACTATTCCGGCAGCCAGGCGGCCGCGGAGCAGACCGTGGAGGAGTGCCGCGCCCTGGGCGTGGAGGCCTTCGCCATCCAGGCCGACGTGGCCGACGGGAATTCCGTGACCGCCATGGTGAAGGCGGTCATCGCCCGCCTGGGGCGGCTGGACATTCTGGTGTGCAACGCGGGCATCACCCGGGACAACCTGATGCCCCTGCTGAAGGAGGACGACTTCGACGCGGTGGTGGACACCAACCTGAAGGGCGCATTCTTGTGCATGAAGGCGGCCTACCGGCCCATGATGAAGCAGAAATACGGCCGCATCGTGGCGGTGAGCAGCATCGTCGGCCTGCGGGGCAACGCCGGCCAGACCAACTACGCCGCCAGCAAGGCCGGGCTTATCGGCCTGAGCAAGTCTCTGGCCAAGGAGCTGGCGGGCCGGAACGTCACCGTCAATGTGGTGGCCCCCGGCTTTATCGACACGAACATGACCGCCGCCCTGCCGGAGAGCGCCCAGCAGGCCATTCTCGCCACCATCCCCATGGGCCGCATGGGCGCGACGGAGGATGTGGCGAAGGCGGTGGCGTTCTTTGCCAGCGACGCGGCCGGCTATGTAACCGGACAGGTGCTCTGCGTGGACGGAGGCATGGCGGTTTGAGTGCCGCTCTGCCCCTGCCCCGAAGGGCGGAACCCTTCCAATCTCACAAAGCGATTCCAGGAAAGGAAGCGACAAATATGGAAAAAAGACGGGTCGTCATCACCGGCCTGGGGGCCATCACTCCCCTGGGGCTGAACGCGGCGGACAGCTGGGCTGCGGCCAAGGCCGGGAAATGCGGCATTGACACTATCACCCTGTACGACCACAGCGCCCAGAAGGTCCATCTGGCCGCGGAGGCCCACGGTTTTGCCCCCGAGGACTTTATGGAAAAGAAGGAAGCCCGCAAGATGGACCGCTTTACCCAGTTTGCCCTAGCCGCCGCCAATGAGGCCGTGGCCAACAGCGGCCTGGACATAGCCTCGGAGGATGCGGGCCGCTGCGGCGTGCTGGTGTCCAGCGGCATCGGCGGCCTGGGCACCCTGGAGCGCGAGATCGCAAAGGGGGCCGAGAAGGGATATGACCGGATCTCCCCCTTCTACATTCCCATGTCCATCACGAATCTGGCCGCCGGGCACATTGCCATCCGGCACGGGCTGAAGGGCATGTGCTCCTGTGTGGTGGCTGCCTGCGCCGGCGGCTCCAACGCGGTGGGGGACGCCTTCCGCCACATCCGGGACGGCTACGCCGAGGTGATGCTCTGCGGCGGCGCGGAGGCCGCCATTACCCCCTCCGGCATCGGCGGGTTCACCTCCATGCACGCCCTGACCACCTGTGACGAGCCGACGCGGGCCTCCATCCCCTTTGATCAGGAGCGCTCCGGCTTTGTCATGGGCGAGGGCGCGGCCATCCTGATATTGGAGGAGCTGGAGCACGCCCAAAAGCGCGGAGCCCGCATCATAGCCGAGGTGGTGGGCTATGGCACCACCTGCGACGCCTACCACATCACCGCCCCCACCCCTGACGGCTCCGGAGCCGCCTCCTGCATGGCTCAGGCCCTGGAGGACGCGGGCGTGGCGCCGGAGGCGGTGGGCTACATCAACGCCCACGGCACCTCCACCCCCCTCAACGACTCCGGCGAGACGGCGGCGATCAAGACCGCCTTCGGCTCTCACGCCTGCCGGTTGCTGGTCAGCTCTACCAAGTCCATGACCGGCCATCTGCTGGGGGCCAGCGGCGCGGTGGAGGCCATGTTCACCGCCCTGGCCCTGCGGGATTCCTTTGCGCCGCCCACCATCCACTACCAGATCCCCGACCCGTTCTGTGATCTGGACATCGTGCCCAATGAGGGCCGCAGCGCGGCGCTCAACTACGCCATGTCCAACTCCCTAGGTTTCGGCGGGCACAACGTCAGCCTGCTCTTCAAACGCTGGGAGGACTGAGCATGGAACTAAATATCCATCAGATTATGGAGATTCTCCCCCACCGCGCCCCCTTTCTGCTGGTGGACAAAATTACTGACTATGAACCCGGGGTGTGGGCGAAAGGGATCAAGTGCGTCACCATGGATGAGCCCTTTTTTACCGGCCATTTTCCCGCCCATCCGATCATGCCCGGGGTGCTCATTCTAGAGGCCCTAGCCCAGACCGGGGCGGTGGCCGCCCTGTCTCTGCCGGAGAACCGGGGCAAGCTGGCCTTTTTCGGTGGGATCAAGAACTGCCGCTTTAAGCGTCAAGTGGTACCCGGCGATGTGCTGGAGCTCTCCTGTGAGCTGACCGCCCAGCGGGGGCCGGTGGGCTTTGGGAAGGCGGTGGCCAGGGTGGCCGGCAAGGTGGCCTGTCAGGCCGAGCTCACCTTCGCCATTGGGGAATAGCCTTGCCCTCCTCTGGAAAATCTGGTATCATAGTTGCATTGGAAGAGGAGGCGGCGCGTATGCTGGAGGAAATCTTTGAGCGGGTCTACACCAAATTCAAGCTGCATTTCTATCGTGCGGTGTTCAGCCGCTTCCAGAAGCGTGAGGCCAGCCTGACCACGGTGGAGACCTTTTGTATGGAGATCATTATGGCTCTGGGCAGCCCCACCATCAACGAGTTCTCCAGCTTTGTGCAGATCTCGCCCCCCAACGCCGCCTATAAGGTGAACAGCCTGATCCAGAAGGGCTATATCCGCAAAGTGCAGTCTCCCGTGGACAAGCGGGAGTATCACCTGGAGGTCACCCAAAAGTATATTGACTACTACAACATCAGCTACCGCTACCTGGGCACGGTCATGGACCGCATTAAGGAGCGCTTTTCCCCCGAAGAGGTGGCTAAGCTGACGGAAATGCTGCGCGTGATCTCCACCGAGCTGATGCCGGAGATCTCCCTGCCCCAGGACAAGCTGCCAACAGGATGAAAACGCGGCGTCCACCAACGTGGACGCCGCGTTTTTGGGCTAAAACAGGCTCAACTGCTCCGCCCGGGCGGAGGCCGGGACACTGCCCGTCTCGCTCTGCGCCAGCCATCCCTCCGGGATAGCCGACAGGAAGGGGGAAGGGGCGCCGGAATAAGTCAGAATCAGTTCGTCCCGGGCCCGGGTCATGCCCACATACAAAAGCCGCCGTTCCTCCGCCGGGTCGGTCTCCACGCCCATCCGCTCCAGAGGCACCAGCCCTTTCGCAGCCCCGGCCAGGAATACCACCGGCCACTCCAGGCCCTTAGCGGCATGGAGGGTGGAGAGGGTGACCGCGCCCGCGTCGTACCCCGCCCCGGCCCGGCGGAGCAGATCGGCCTCCCGGCCCAGGGTGAGGTTTTCCAGAAAGTCCGGCATGTCGGAGAAAAAGACCGCCATATTGATCAGCCGCTCCAGGGCCGGGCTGGGGACGCGGTGGGCACACCACTCCTCCAGCAGGTCTTTGGGCGCGCCGGTCCGCTCCGGATGGGACCGGAAGTAGTTTACCGCCTCCCGCACGGTCCCGTCGGCCAGGAAGTCCCCCCGGCCCGCCACGACGCAGGGAATCCCGTCGTGCCCCAGGCAAAACTCCAACCGCTCCAGCTGGCGGCGGGTACGGCAGAGCACCGCGATCTCCCCAAAGCTGCGCGCCCCCCGACCGGCGCCCGTCTCCTGGGCCTCCAGCATCCCCACGCCGCCCACCAGGCGGCCGATCTCCTTGGCAATAAAGATGGCCTCGGCCCGCTCGTCTCCGCCGCGCACCAGGCGCACCGCCGCCCCGGAGGGTCTCCGGGCCTCCAGCCTCCGAGGCGCGCCTCCGTTCTCCCCAATAACCGGAAGGGCGCAGGCAAGAATCTCCGGGGAGGAGCGATAGTTTTCCGTGAGCGCGATCTCCCGCAGGCCGGACAGGTCGGCCCTCAGGCGGGCAAAACAGGAGGAGTCTGCGCCCCGGAAACCGTAAATGGCCTGATCCGGGTCACCGATCACAAAGAGGCTCTCCCCTCCCTGCCGCCAGGCCTGTACCAGCCGGTACTGAATGGGGCTGCAGTCCTGAAATTCGTCTACCAGCAGATGGGTGAAGCGGGCGCGCTTCTTCGTCCCGGCCTCCCCGCTCTCCCAGCGCTCCAGGGTCTCCAGCAGCAGGTCGTCGAAGTCCAGCCATCCCGCCTCCCGCCGCAGGCGCTCATAGCAGGCAAAGGCCGCGTCCTCTTCTCCGCCGCCGTTCTTCCAGGCGGAAATCTCCCGCAGAAGCCGGCCGGGGCTACCCTTCCGCCCCAGCTCCTTCAGAGCGGCGGCGGCCAGGTCCCGCTGCTCCCAGGGATCAGCCAGCCGCCCCCCGTCCCCCGCGCCCAGCAGCTCCAGGCAGATGGTATGGAAGGTGCCGATGTGTATCCCCCGGGCCGTACGCCTGCCCAGGCGGGCCCCCAGCCGTTCCCGCAGCTCCCCGGCCGCCCGGTTGGTAAAGGTGACCGCCGTGATCTGCCCCGGCTTCGCCCCCTGCTCCAGCAGATGGGCAATGCGGGACACCAGCGTGTAGGTCTTGCCCGTCCCCGGCCCGGCAATGACCGCCAGATCCGGTTCCACCGCCTCTGTCGCCGCCCGCTGGGCCTCATTGGGTCCGGAGGCGGCCTGCGCCTTGTCCCCGGCCCCGCTGGGAGCCACCGCCCGGACTTTCCCCGCCGGTGTGGTCTTTTTCCGGGCGGGCTTCTCCACGCCGAACAGGCTCACCTGGCCCACATAGGCCTCCCGCTCGGCGGGAGAGAGCAGCTCCACCGCCCCATAGGCCCCGTCGTAGCCCGGCGTCCGGGCCACCTCCCCCGCTCGCAGGCGGCGGATGCCCTCGGCCACACAGGGCCCGGCCACATGGCGGACATCCTCCAGTGGGGCCTGGCGGAGGATATAGAACTCCGGCCCCAGCTCCCGGAGCATCAGCTCACATCGCGCCTCCACCTGCCTGCCCGCTGCCGCGCCCCCGGCTGAGGCCGCGATCACCTCCGGCAGAGGGGCCAGGCTCTCAAAGGGCTTGGCCCCCTGGGGGCGGAACCCCTCGGGCCGGTCGGCAAGCTGCTCCACCCGGTGGAGCACGCCAGGGGTCAGGCGGCGGCCGCACACGGGGCATTTGCCGTCCACAGCCTCCGCCTCCACCGGTGAGAGGCACACCCCGCAGTTCCGGTGGCCGTCAAAGTGGTACTTGCCCTCCTCGGGGAAAAACTCGATGGTACCCGCGAAGCCCGCTCCGGTCCGGATAGCCCGGGCCAGCTCCGGGTAGGAGCGCCCGGTATCCAACAGATTGGCCTCCCGCCCCAGCTTGGAGGGGGAGTGGGCGTCGGAGTTGGAAATGAGCGTGTATTTGTCCAGGGCGGAGCATCGCCAGAGCATGGGCGGGTCGGCGGAGAGACCAGTCTCCAGGGCGTGGATCTCCCCGGACAGATCCTCAAAGCACTCCTCCAGGGTGTCAAAGCCGGAAAAGGCCCCGAAGAGGGAGAAGTGGGGCGTCCAGATGTGGGCGGGGACAAAGACCGCGTCGGGACACGCCTCCAGGGTGATCTCCAGCAGATCCCGGCAGTCCAGCCCCAGGATGGGTCGGCCGTCAGAGCGGATGTTGCCGATGGCCTCCAGCCGCCGGGATAGGTTCTCCGCCCCCTCCAGATTGGGCAGCAGGATCAGGCTGTGAACCTTGCGCACCTTGTCGTTCTTTTTGTAGATCGTGCTGATCTCTCCGGAGACCACAAAGCGGGGCGCGTCCGCCCCGGCCCCCTTCAGGGTATACACTCCCTCCTCCTCCTCGACCAGCTTGTCCTGCAGCTCGGCCCGCCAGGCGGGGTGCGTGAAATCCCCGGTGCCCACCAAACCGATGCCCTTGCGCGCCGCCCAGGCGGCCAACTGCTCCGGCTCCAGGTCCTTGCTGGTGGCGCGGGAATATTTGGAGTGAATGTGCAGATCGGCGATATACATGTGCCCCTCCCCTTCCTCAGGCTTTTAACAGGGTCTCCGGCACGAAAACATCCTCTTTTCGCACCTTTTCCCAAGAAAACGCTTTGGCCAGTTCCCCCGCACCCACCGGCTCCGGATGGTCCACCAGGCCCGCCAGGGCGGCCAGCCACCCCAGCAGCGCCTCCGGAGAAAAGCGCGCCCGCAGGGCCCCCATGTCCAGGTCGTGCTCCCGTTTGGACAACCGCCTCCCGTCCGGGGCAAGCAGCAGTGGCACGTGGTAAAACTCCGGCGGCGTCAGGCCCAGCAGCTGGTAAAGATACAGCTGCCTGGGCGTGGAGAAGAGCAGATCCCGCCCGCGCACCACCTGGGTGATCCCCATAGCCCCGTCGTCCACCGTCACCGCCAGCTGATAGGCGTATACCCCGTCGGAGCGGCGGATGATAAAATCCCCACAGTCCCGGAGCAGGTTTTCCACATATGCCCCCTGCAGGCCGTCCGTAAAGGCGATTTCCCGGTCCGGGACCATCAGCCGCCAGGCCGGGCGGCGGGTGCGGGCGCGCTCCTCCCGTTGGGCCGGGGTCAGATCCCGGCATTTCCCGGCGTAGACCGCCTCCCCGTCCCCCCGGTGGGGGGCGGAGGCAGCCAGCCGCTCCGCCCGTGTGCAGTAGCAGGGGTAGACCAGCCCCCGGTGCTCCAGCGCGTCAAAGGCGGCTGCATAGATTTCGGTGCGCTTGCTCTGCCGATAGGGGCCTTGAGGGCCGCCCACGCCGTCCCCCTCATCCCAGTCCAGGCCCAGCCAGCGCAGGTCGTCCATCAGAGCGTCGGCGTACTCCCCCCGGCAGCGGTCCGGATCCAGGTCCTCGATACGCAGCACCAGCGTTCCCCCGGCCGCGCGCACGGACAGCCAGGCCAGCAGCGCGGAGAACAGATTGCCCAGGTGCATCCGCCCGCTGGGGCTGGGGGCGAAGCGTCCCCGCAGCATTTCCATGATTCTCCCCCCTTTTTTTCTATTTTATCATACCTTTTGCCCTTTTAAAAGCGGCCCGGCCATTGCAATTCCCTTCCAGGCATGGTATGCTTGGTTTAACAACAGATTGCTCCGAGCGGCGCCGTCTAAGGGCTTTGCCTATGACGCCCCGCCAGGGCCGGCCCGGAAACAGGCCGACCTTCCGTTTTGAAAAGGGGCTGCTTTCGCCATGGGGGTATTTTGCCCTTTTGTACAGCGGGAGCGCCGCGTTCGGGCGGCGCTCCTGTCTTTTTAGGAGGTCTTGTCCATGAAGCTCATCGACACCCGACAGGCGGTGGGGCACGTGCTCTGCCACGATCTGACCCAGATCATCCCCGGTGTCACCAAGGACGCCCGCTTCCGCAAAGGGCATGTGGTCGCCCCTGAGGACATCCCCGTGCTGCTCTCCATGGGCAAGGAACACCTCTACGTGTGGGAGCGCCTTCCCGGCATGCTCCACGAGGACGAGGCGGCGGAGCGCCTGCGGGCCCTCTGCCAGGGGGCGCACATGCACCCAACGGAGGTCAAAGAGGGGAAGATCGAGCTGATCGCCGACTGCGACGGGCTGTTCCGGGTGGATGTGGACCGGCTCAACGCGGTCAATGACGACGACCAGCTGATGATCGCCACCCGGCACACCAACACCGCGGTGCGGAAGGGGGACAAGCTGGCGGGCACCCGCATCATCCCCCTGGTCATCGAGGAAGCCCGGCTGGCCGCAGCGGAGGCCCAGGTGGGGCCGGAGCCCCTGCTCTCCCTGACCCCGTGGAAGCTCAAAACCTGCGGGCTCATCACCACAGGCGGCGAGGTGGCCGGCGGCCTGATCGAGGATGCCTTCACCCCGGTCATCATCCAAAAGCTGGCCGCCTACGGCATTGAGGTGGTGGAGCGCTGCCTGCCCGGGGACGACCGGGGGGCCATCACCACAGCCGCTCTGGACTACCGGGACAGGGGCCTGGATCTGATCCTTTGCACCGGCGGCATGAGCGTGGACCCGGACGACCGCACCCCCGGCGCCATCCGGGACACAGGGGCGGAGATCGTGAGTTACGGCGCGCCGGTGCTGCCGGGAGCCATGTTCCTGCTGGGCTATTTTGAAAACGGCACCCCCATTCTGGGCCTGCCCGGCTGCGTCATGTACGCCAAGGCCACCATCTTCGACCTGGCGCTCCCCCGCATTGCCGCCGGGGTGCGGATCAGCCGCGCCGATGTGAAGGGCATGGGCCACGGAGGGCTCTGCCTGGGCTGCGCGGAGTGCCATTACCCCATCTGCCCCTTCGGCAAAGGGGTGTGAGAGTATGGTGACCGGTATCCCGCTGGAGCAGGCAGTGGAACTGCTCCGTGAGGGCCGCTCCCCCCTGGGGATTCAGCGCCTGCCCTTGGGGGAGGCGCTGGGCCGCACCCTGGCGGAGGAACTGACCGCACCCATGGACCAGCCCCCCTTTGACCGCTCCCCCCTGGACGGCTATGCCATCCGCGCCGCCGATACCGCCGGGGCCTCCCGGGAGCACCCGGCCCGCCTGAGGGTGGCGGACACGGTATACGCCGGGGAGCCTGCCGCCCGCGCTCTGGGGCCAGGTGAGGCGGTACGGGTGACCACCGGAGCCATGCTGCCCCCGGGGTGCGACTGTGTGGTGCGGCAGGAGGACACGGACCGGGGTTGCCCGGTTGTCTCCGTCTTTGCATCCCTCTCTCCATTTCAGAATTATGTGAATCGCGGTGAGGATTTTGCCGCCGGGGCCGCCCTGCTCCCCGCCGGGATACGGCTGGACGGAGCGGCTGTGGGACTGCTGGCCAGCGCCGGCTTCTCCGCCGTCCCGGTGCGGCGGCGGCCCTCCGTTGCCCTGCTGTGCACCGGGGACGAGGTGGTGCCTCCCGGGACCCGGCCCCTGCCAGCCGGGAAGATCTACGACGCCAACGGCCTTCTGCTCTCCGCCCGCCTGGGGGAGCTGGGCTTCGGCCCGGCGACCGCAGAGCGCGTGGGGGATGACCCGGCCCGGGCGGCGGCCGCCATGGCCCGGCTGCTGGAAAACCACGACGTGCTCTTTACCACCGGCGGCGTGTCCGTGGGGGAACGAGACATCCTGCACCAGGCCCTGCCCCTGCTGGGGGCGGAGCGGGTGTTCTGGCGGGTGGCTCTCAAGCCCGGCTCTCCCGCTCTGTTTTCTAAATATTATGGTAAACCGATCCTCTCCCTGTCGGGCAACCCCTTTGCCGCAGCGGCCACCTTTGAGCTGCTGGGCCGCCCCCTGCTCTCCGCCCTGTCCGGGGAGCCTCACCTGCTCCCTCGCCGCCTGCGGGCCGTGCTGGACACTCCCTTCCCCAAGTCCGGCCCCCTCCGCCGCTTTGTACGGGGGCGGTATCAGGACGGCCGGGTTGCTCTGCCGGAGGGACATTCCTCCGGGCAGCTGGCCTCCCTGGTGGGCTGCAGCTGCCTGGTAGATGTCCCGGCGGACAGCGGTCCCCTGGCGGCGGGCCAAGCCGTGGACATTTTACTACTGTAAGCTTTAAGGAGGTCTCCCCATGGAAGGGAAGCTGAATCATTTTGACGCTGCGGGCAACGCTGTGATGGTGGACGTGACCGCCAAGGCCCCCACCCTGCGCACTGCGGTGGCCGAGGGGACCATCCGGGTCTCCCGCCCGGTGCTGGAGGCTATTGCATCGGGCGCCACGTCCAAGGGCGACGTGCTGGGGGTGGCCCGTGTGGCGGGCATTATGGCCGCCAAGCGCACCAGCGAGCTCATCCCCCTATGCCATCCCCTGATGCTGACCCACGTGTCCGTGGATTTCGAGCTTCTGGAAGAGGACTGCGCCGTCCGTGCCCGGTGCACGGTCAAGCTCTCGGGCAAGACCGGGGTGGAGATGGAGGCCCTCACCGGGGTGAGCGCCGCTCTGCTGACCGTCTACGACATGTGCAAGGCCCTGGACAAGACCATGGAACTCACCGGCATCCATCTGGTCCACAAGGAAGGCGGCAAGTCGGGGGTGTTCCACCGTGGCTGAAGGGCCTGTACTGGTGGCCGTCAGCGGGGTGAAGAACTCGGGCAAGACCACCCTCATCGAGGGGATGCTCCCCCATCTGGCCGCCGCAGGGCTAAAGGTGGCGGTCATCAAGCACGACGGGCACGCCTTTCTCCCTGACATCCCGGGCACGGACACCAGCCGCTTCCTGGCCGCCGGCGCCTGGGGAACCGCGATCTTCGACGGAGAGAAGTGCAAGGTGGTGAAGCGGGAGGCGGCGGACGAGACCATCCTGGCCGCCCAGTTCCCCGGCACCGACCTGATTCTGCTGGAGGGCTTCAAGCACTCCCCCTGGCCCAAGCTGGAGCTGGTGCGGGCGGGCAATTCCAGCCGGCCGGTCTGTAATCCGGCCACCCTGCTGGCCCTAGTCACCGACCTGCCCATCGGACTGCCCGGCGTGCCCCGCCTGCCCCTGGGGGACGCGGCTGGCGCGGCAGGCCTTCTTTTGGATTATGTCAACCTTTTAAGGAGGTGAGCCTATGCTGGACGGCTGCGGGCGGTCCATCGACTATCTGCGCATCTCGGTCACCGATCGGTGCAATCTGCGCTGCGCATACTGCATGCCGGAACAGGGCGTGAAGTGGGTAGACCACCATGAGATCCTCTCCTATGAGGAGATCCTGCGCCTGGTGGAGCTGGCCGCCTCCCTGGGGGTGCGGCGGGTGCGGCTCACCGGCGGGGAGCCCCTGGTGCGCCGGGGGCTGAGCGGCCTGGCCGCCGGCATCAAGGCGATCCCCGGCATCCAGTGGCTGGGCCTGACCACCAACGGGGTGCTGCTGGAGAAACAGCTCCCCGCCCTGCTGGAGGCGAGGCTGGACGGGGTGAATATTAGCTTGGACGCCCTGGACCGGGCGCGGTACGCCGCCATTACCCGGCGGGACGAGCTTCCCGCCGCCCTGGCGGGACTGGAGGCCGCCCTGGCCGCGCCTGGACTGACCGTCAAAGTCAACTGCGTCCCCACCGGGGACAACACAGACCAGTGGGTCCCCCTAGCCCGTCTGGCCCGGACATGGCGGGTGGACGTGCGCTTTATCGAGCTGATGCCCATCGGCCTGGGGGCCGGTCTGTCCGGCGCCGCCCAGGGGACGGTGCTCGCTGCCCTGGAGGGGGCCTTTGGCCCCGCCGCTCTGTGCCCCCCATCTCCCGGGGGCGGGCCGGGCCGGTATGTGCGCTTTGATGGCTTTACCGGCCGGGTGGGCTTCATCAGCGCCATGAGCCACCCCTTCTGCGCCGGGTGCAACCGGGTGCGCCTCACCGCCGGGGGCTTTTTCAAGACCTGCCTGCAATACGGCGACGGGGCCGACCTGCGCGCCCTGCTGCGCGCCGGGGCGGGCGATGACGCCATCCGCTCCGCCATGGCGGCCGCCATCCGGGCCAAACCGGCGGCCCACCACTTCGGGACCGGCCCCACCCCGTCAGACGAGGGGCGCAATATGAACCAGATCGGAGGCTGAAGCCATGGGAAAGGTAATCGCCGTCTGCGTCAGCCAGCAGAAGGGGACGCAGAAGCAGAACGTGGGTTCCGCCCGCTTTGTGGCGGACTGGGGCATTGAGGGAGACGCCCACGCGGGCAAATGGCACCGGCAGGTCTCCCTGCTCTCCCATGAGCAGGTGGAGGCCTTCCGGGCCCGGGGGGCCGCGGTGGACCACGGGGCCTTCGGGGAAAACCTGGTGGTGGAGGGCTTTGACTTCAAGGCTCTGCCCATCGGGACCCGCTTTCAATGCGGTGATGTGGTGCTGGAGCTGACTCAGATCGGCAAGCAGTGCCACGCCCACTGCGAGATCTACCAGGTCATGGGAGACTGCATCATGCCCCGGGAGGGCGTGTTCGCCCGAGTGCTCCGCGGGGGGACCATCTCCGTAGGGGACCAGCTGACCATTTTGGAGGAGCGCCTATGAGAGCCGCCATCATTACCCTGAGCACTTCAGGCTATGCCGGAGGCCGGGAGGACAAAAGCGGCCCGGCCATCCGGGAGCTAGCGGAGGCGGCAGGCTATGCCGTGGTCCACACCGCCCTGCTGCCCGACGGGGTGGAGCCCCTGGCCGGTGAGCTGCGCCGACTGTGCGACAACGATCTGGCCGACCTGATCCTAACCACCGGGGGCACCGGCTTCTCCCCCACCGACCTGACCCCGGAGGCCACCCGGGCGGTGGTGGAGCGCCCCACCCCCGGCATCGCCGAGGCCATGCGCTGGCACTCCCTGCAGATCACTCCCCGAGCCATGCTCAGCCGCGCGGAGGCGGGGATCCGGAAAAAAGCGCTGATCGTCAACCTGCCGGGCAGCCCCAAGGCGGTGCGCGAATGTCTGGAATACATTCTGCCTGTCCTGGACCACGGCCTGGAGCTCCTCAAAGGGACAGCGGGCAACTGCGCCCGTTAATTTAAATCCCATTCTTCGAGCCTGTCCGCCTACGGCATCCGCTACGGCGGCAGGCCAATGGGCCGCGCCGGAAACAGCGCGACCTCCCATTTGGAAAGGAGAAACACACATGAAAAAACTGGTATCTCTGACCCTGGCCCTCGCCTTAGTCCTGGGCCTCTCCGCCTGCGGAAGCGGCGGCGACTCCGGCACGGCCAGCACCCCCTCCCCCGTACCCGCTACCCAAAGCGCTCAACCCCAGGCCGATCCGGTGGAAGTGGTGGTCTTTGCCGCCGCCTCCTTAGAGGCCACCCTCACGCAGGTCGCCCAGCAGTACAAGACCGTGGCCCCCTGGGTGACCCTGACCTTCAATTTTGACTCCTCCGGCACCCTGCGCACCCAGATCAAGGAGGGTGCGGTGTGTGACCTCTTCCTCTCCGCCGGGCAGTCCCAGATGAATGAGCTGGACGCGGCGGACACCTCCGGCAAGAACGCCGACGGCACGGATCTGGTGTACCCGGACACCCGCATCAACCTGGTGGAAAACAAGGTGGTCCTGGCCGTTCCGGACGACAATCCCGCCGGTATTTCCTCCTTCTCCGATCTGGCCACGGACAAGCTCTCCCTCCTGTGCATCGGCAATGAGGACGTGCCGGTTGGCTCCTACTCCCTGCAGATTCTGGAGAGCCTCGGCATTGATATCGCCCAGCTGGAGGCAGACGGCAAGGTGACCTACGCCTCCAACGTCACCGAGGTGGCCAACCAGGTCAAGGAGGGCGCGGTGGACTGCGGCATTATTTACGCCACCGACGCCTTTACCTACGCGCTCACCGTGGTGGACCAGGCCACGGCCGACCTGTGCGGGCAAGTCATCTACCCCGCCGCTGTGATGAAGAGTGGCAGCGAGGGCGCCCAGGCAGCCGCTCAGGCCTTCCTGGAGTACCTGCACACCGACGCCGGCGCGGTTTCCGTGCTGGAGGGCGTGGGCTTCACCGTCATCCAGTGATCCACGGTCGGCGCGGAGGGGGCACGCCCCCTCCGCGCCGGCTTTTTGAGAAAGACGAAGGTGATCTTCCTTGGACTGGTATCCCCTCTTCAACTCCCTGCGCATCGCCGCCGTGTCCACGGCGCTTATCTTTTTCCTGGGCATTCTAGCCGCCTATTATGTGGTCAGAATGCCCAGGCTGGTGAAGGGCGTGCTGGATGTGGTGCTGACCCTGCCTCTGGTGCTCCCCCCCACCGTGGTGGGGTACTTCCTGCTGCGGCTTCTGGGGCCGAAGCGGCCCATCGGCCTGTGGTTTCTGGAGACCTTTTCCCTGCGGCTGACCATGGTGTGGTACGCCGCCATCTTTGCCTCCGCGGTGGTGGCCTTTCCCCTGATGTACCGCACCGCCCGGGGGGCTTTTGAGAGCTTTGACGTCAACCTGGCCTATGCCGCCCGGACGCTGGGCCGGTCCAACGCCTGGGTCTTCTGGCGGGTGCAGATGCCCTGCTGTCGCCAGGGCATTCTGGCCGGCGCCGTGCTCTCCTTTGCCCGCGCCCTGGGAGAATACGGCGCCACCGCCATGATTGCGGGCTACACCCCAGGCAAAACGGCCACCATCTCCACTACGGTGTACCAGCTCTGGCGCACTGGAGACGACGGGGGCGCCATGCGCTGGGTGCTGGTCAACCTGGCCATCTCCGCCGTGGTGCTGCTGGCGGTCAACATGCTGGAGCGGCGGGACCGGCGGCCCCGTCGCCCGGCAGCGGAAAGGTAGGTGGACGGATGAGCCTGCTGGTAGAGATTCAAAAGGACCTGGGCCCCTTCCGACTGGAGGTGGGCTTTGAGGCCCGGGACGGGGTCACCGGTGTGCTGGGGGCCTCTGGCTGCGGCAAGAGTCTTACGCTCAAATGCATTGCCGGAGTGGAGAGCCCGGACGCGGGACACATCGAGCTGGACGGCCGGGTGCTCTTCGACCGGAAAAAGCGGGTCAATCTGCCCCCTCAGCGGCGGCATGTGGGCTATCTATTCCAGAACTATGCCCTGTTCCCCAACATGACGGTGGAGCAAAATATTGCCGCCGGGGTGCGGGATCGCGCCGCCCGTCCGGCGGCGGTAGCGCAGATGACGGCCGCCTTCCATCTGGAGGAGTGCCTGGGCAAATATCCCCGGCAGCTCTCCGGCGGGCAGCAGCAGCGGGTGGCCCTGGCCCGCATCCTGGCCAGCCAGCCGGAGGCCCTGCTGCTGGACGAGCCCTTTTCCGCCCTGGACAGCTATCTGAAGTGGCAGGTGGAGCTGGAGCTGATGGAACGGCTGGAGGCGTTCTCCGGGCCGGTGCTCTTCGTTACCCACAGCCGGGACGAGGTGTACCGCCAATGCCGGGAGGTGTGCGTGCTCTCCGATGGGAAATCCCAGCCCGTGCAGCCGGTCTCCGCCCTCTTCGACGCGCCCTTTACCCTGTCCGCCTGCCGCCTGTCCGGGTGCAAGAATTTCTCCCGGGCGCGCCTTCTGCCCGACGGCCGGCTGGAGGCCGTGGACTGGGGGCTCTCCCTCTCCCTGCCCGCGCCGCCCGTGGCGGAGACGGCCTGGGTGGGCATCCGGGCCCATTTCCTGCGTCCGGCGGACGGCCCCGGTGAAAACCGTCTGGAGTGTCGGGTTGTGCGGGTGGTGGAGGAACTCTTCTCCACCACGGTAATGCTTGCCGCCCCGGGCAGTTCGGGGGAACTCTCCCTGCTGCGTATGGAGCTGCCTAAGGCCGAATGGGCGGCCCTGGGTCATCCCGAGGCCCTTTGGGTGGAGCTGCCCGCCCGTGACCTGATGCCCCTGCGGGACGGATAAACCGCGCGAAAAACGCAGAACATCCCGGGCGCCGCGGCGCCCGGGATGTCTAATTTCTGCTCAATTGTTGCGGAAGCGGGCAAGGAAATCCTTCGTCTCCTGCCGCTGGGGATTCCCAAATACATCCGCCGGGGAGCCCTGCTCACAGATGACGCCGCCGGCCATAAAGACCACGTGGTTGGACACATCTTTGGCAAAGGCCATCTCATGGGTGACCACCAGCATGGTCATGCCGTCGGCGGCCAGGCCCCGCATGACCTCCAGCACCTCCCCCACCATCTCCGGGTCCAGGGCGGAGGTGGGCTCGTCAAAGAGCAGCACCTCCGGCTCCATGGCCAGCGCCCGGGCGATGGCCACCCGCTGCTTCTGGCCGCCGGAGAGTTGACGGGGCTTGGCGTTGATGTAGGGCGCCATGCCCACCCGCTCCAGATACTTCATGGCGTTTTCCCGGGCCGTCCCATAGCTCTTCTTGAGCACCTTGGTCTGTCCTACCATGCAATTTTCCAGCACAGTCATATTGCTGAACAGATTGAAGGACTGGAACACCATCCCCACCTTGGAGCGGTAGGCGCAGGGGTCCATATGCCGCCCGGCCACGTTCTCCCCGTGGAAGATCACCTCGCCGCCAGAGGGGATCTCCAGCAGGTTGATGCACCGCAGCAGGGTGGATTTGCCCGAGCCGGAGGCGCCGATGATGCTGGTCACGTCTCCCTTCTTCACGGTGAAGTCGATGTCCCGCAGCACCTCATGGCTGCCGAAGGATTTGGAGAGATGGTTGACCTGTAAAATTATTTCACCCATATCAGCGGTCTCCTCTCGTGCTGCCATTCCGGTTTTTCAGGGCCTGGCGCAGACGGGAGCGCCGCTCCTCCTCCAGCGCGGCATTGGGGGTGCCCCCTGCCCTGCGGGTGTAGGTACCCGCCGTCATAGTGAGGGCGTCGGCTTGTACCAACTCGTAGTTGTCTGAGCCGTCCATGAGTTTCTCCACCAGCCGCAGAATAATGGAGGCAGTCAGGGTCATGCACAGATAGCCGATCATCTCAATTGCGGCGGAGGGGAAGTACATGTTGTTCACACCCACGATATACCGGTGGGCCGCAAAGAACTCGGTAAAGCTGATGATGAACATCACCGAGGTGTCCTTCACGTTGATGATGAAGTTATTGCCGATCTGGGGCATGATGTTGCGCAGGGCCTGGGGCAGGATGACGCTGGTCATGGTCTGAACATGGTTCATGCCGATGGCCTTGGCTCCCTCGGTCTGTCCGGGGTCGATGGAAATGATGCCGCCCCGGACAGACTCGGCCATATAGGCGCCCGTGTTGATGGACACAATTAGGATGGCGGCCACCCAGGTGTTGTCAAAGCGCAGGGCATTGTCTGTGAAGTAGGGTAGGCCGTAGACGATGAACACCGCCTGCAGCACCATGGGGGTTCCCCGGAACACCTCCACATAAATCCGGACGATGACCCGCACCAGCTTGAGCACAAAGCGCTTGGGCAGAGGGTCGTTCCTGGTGTAAGGGATGGTGTTCAGAATGCCACAGATCAGGCCGATGATACAGCCGATGGCGGTGGCTACCAGAGCCAGAACCAGAGTGTTCTTTACCCCGTTCATATACATGGGCCAGTATTTGCTCCACAGCAGGCTCACATCCTGGCACAGCTTGACCAGCTTGTCCATGGGGGCACGCTCCTTTCTCTCAAGACGCGGCAGCCTCCGGTCCCGGACCGGGACCGGAGGGCGTACCGCTTGCTATAACGCCGCAGGCGGATTCAGATCTCAGGCTGGATAGAAATGGCCTCGTCCATGAGCGCGTTGAAGTCGTCCTCGGTCATGGTGGACAAAACGCTGTCAATGGCATCCTTCAGGACCGTGTTGCCCTTGAGCACGGAGATGCCGATGTTCACGTTCTCCGCACGCTCCTCCTCAGAGGCAAACTGGAAGTCCCCATCCGTACCGGAGAAGTCCAGGATCACCAGATTGTCGTCCTTGGCCACTGCGCCCATGGCAGTGGGCATATCGGTGCAGATGAAGTCCACGCTGCCGGTCTGCAGCTGCATAATCATGGCAGGGGCGGTCTCCGCGGGTGCCAGTAGCTGGGCGTTCTCGATCTGGGGCAGGCAGGAGTCATACCAGATGGTGCCGGATTGGGCGGTGCACTTGCCGCCGGCCAGATCGGCAATGGAGGCGGCGGCGGCATAGGGGCTGTCCTTGGTGGTCACGCAGACGATGGTGGCGTAGTAATAGGGACCGGCCATATCCACCTCAGCCATACGGTCAGCGGTCATGGACTGGCCGGCGATGTTGGCGTCCATGGTCTTGGACTGAATCGCCGGGCACAGGGAATCCCACGCGGAGGAGACGATCTCCAGTTCCCAGCCGTTGGCCTCGCAGATCTTCTTGGCGATCATCACGTCATAGCCGTTGGCATAGGAGCCGGGTACATTGGAGATGGGCACCGCTCCGTTGGAATCGTCCATCTGAGTCCAGTTATAGGGAGCGTAAGCGCACTCCATGCCTACGGTGAGCACGCCGTCCTCCACGCCGGTGAAGTCGGCGCCGGGCTCGGCCGAATCGGTGGGCTCCACGGGGGCGGAGCTGCCCGCCGGGGCCGGAGTGTTGGCGGCGCCGGAATTGCCGGAGCTGCCGCAGGCGGCCAGCGCCAGGAGCATGGCCGCGGCCAGGAGCATACTGAGGAACTTTTTCATTTCAATCACCTTTCCAATTTTTTTGCGCGTCTGTCCCCGCGCCTGGGGAAAAAAACTGGACCGCTTTGTCAAGCGGTCCATGGAGTATGCAGAAAGGCGCCCGAATGGGGCGTATTCCAACAGCCATTGATAGCGCTTCACAAAATGTTGTGACAGTCCGGCAGATCTTCTCTGCCGGCCCAGCGCCGGAGCGCCAGGCAGCGCTCCGGAACTTCGGCGAAGCGCCCCTTTCCCGCCGGCAGCTGCCTGCCTTTACCGGACGGTACTCATGAGCTTCGCTCCTCTATCTAAGCGATTCAATTTTGGTCGTATCTTACCACTCCCGGGCTGTCCTGTCAACCGTCCCTGTCCGAAATACAAAAAAATTGTGCATATCAGCAAAGTCAGCGGCAAAAGTGCGGATAAAAAGCACGAAATCGCAAAACAAAACATCCTCCGGTCCTCTTGCTGACCGGAGGATGTCTCGTCTTTGTTCCGCGCACCTGCGCGGGCGCTTCCCGCCGCCCGGCAGGGTCTTGTTCCGCTCCGGTGCAATGGGCCGGAGATTCCGGAGCCGGCCCGTTTATTTCTTCAGCTTCAGGGCCTGGCGGGCCTTATCGGCGATTCCCTCGGGCGAGAGGCCGTAGGCCTCCAGCACCAGGGGCGCCTTTCCGGAGCGGCCGAACAGGTCGTTCACCCCGTGGCGCACCACGGGCACTGGGCAGTGCTCTCCCAGGAAGCCGGCCACCGCCTCACCCAGGCCGCCGATGACGTTGTGCTCCTCGCTGGTGACAATGGCGCGGGTCTCCAGGGCCGCCTTGAGTACCAGCTCCCCATCCAGGGGTTTGATGGTGTGCATGTCGATAATCCGGGCATCCACACCCTCCTTCTTGAGGATGTCCGCCGCCTTCAGGGCCATCTGCACCATCATGCCCGTGGCGATGATGGTCACGTCGGCACCGTCCTTCAGGGTAACCCCCCTGCCCAATTCAAAGGAATAGCCGTCGATGGCGTCGGTCACGGTCTCCACCGCCAGGCGGCCCAGGCGCAGATAGGCAGGGCCGTCGTAGTCCAGCAGGGCCCTGACGGCGTGGCGCATCTCATTGGCGTCACAGGGGCAGCACACCATCATGCCGGGAATGGAGCGCATAGTGGCAAAATCCTCACAGCACTGGTGGGTGGCGCCGTCCTCTCCCACGGACAGTCCGCCGTGGGAGCCCACCACCTTCACATTCAGCCGGGGATACGCAATGGAGTTGCGCACCTGTTCAAAGGCCCGGCCTGCGGCGAACATGGCAAAGGTATTGGTAAAAGGCTTCTTGCCGCAGGCAGCCAGACCGGCCGCCACGCCGGTCATGTTGCACTCGGCAATGCCCATGTTGAAAAAGCGCTCCGGGTAGGTCTGGGAGAATTTTTTGGTCATGGTCGCGCTGGACAAGTCCGCGTCCAGCACCACCAGCTCAGGATATTCCTCCGCCAGTTCCACGATGGCGTCACCGTAGGCGGCGCGGGTTGCAATTTTTTCACTCATAGCTTACTTCCCCTCCAGTTCCGCCAGCTTGGCTTCCAGCTCCGCACGGGCCTGCCCATACTGCTCGTCATTGGGCGCCTTGCCGTGCCAGCCCGCCTGGTTCTCCATAAAGGACACGCCCTTGCCCTTGACCGTCTTGGCCAGCACCACTGTGGGCTTGCCTTTGCAGGCCGCGGCGGCGGCAAAGGCCTCCTCCAGCGCAGCATAGTTGTGCCCATCCGCCTTGACCACATTCCAGCCAAAGGCCGCAAACTTCTCATCCAGAGGCTCGGAGGGCATCACATCGGCGGTGGCGCCGTCAATCTGCAGGCCGTTGACGTCCACAATGGCGCACAGATTATCCAGATGGTATTTTGCCGCGGACATGGCGGCTTCCCACACCTGGCCCTCCTCAATCTCGCCGTCCCCCAGAAGGGTGTAGACCCGGTAGCTCTTCCGGTCCATCTTCCCCGCCAGGGCCATGCCTACCGCGGACGAGACGCCCTGCCCCAGGCTTCCGGTAGACATATCCACCCCCCGCACAAAGCGCATCTCCGCGTGGCCGGACATGTGCCCGTCCACGGAGCGGAACAGCGTCAGCTCCTCCTGGGGGAAATAGCCCCGCAGGGCCAGCGTGGGATAGAGCGCGGGCGTGCAGTGCCCCTTGGAGAGCACAAAGCGGTCCCGCTCCGGATCATCGGGCCTGGCCGGATCCACCCGCATCACATCAAAATACAGCACGGTCAGAATATCCATGGCGGACAAGGACCCGCCGATGTGCCCGGAGGCCGCCCGGTGTACCATATCCATGGCCAGCAGGCGGGCCCGCGCTGCCGTTACCGCCAATTCCTGCGCTTTTTTCTGTTCCATTTTACCACCCTTTTTCCCTTCGTTTCGCCCTTCCGGCTGAGAGGTACAGAATCAGATCTGTTGTGCTCTTAGTATACCTTACCTCCCCGTCGGTTGCAACCTCGGCAATGGAAAAACTTCCTTCGCTCTCCCCTACAAAGACGGATTTTCCCGAAAACACTCTTGTATTTCTCTGCGCAATCTGCTACACTTATGTTGCTGCAAGAAGGCTTCAAAGTACTGAAATCCGTACATTTTTTCGGGAAAGTGGACACTTTTGCCTGGACAAGATATCCTACACACTCTGTGTCCGGCTCGCTCTGTCCCGGCCTGAGGCAGCACCGCTCTCTGAAAGCAAATTTTAAAATGGAAGGGCTGTGTTTACATGAGCGAACTGAAGAACAAAAGAATCATCACGATAGCGACGACAGGTGCGTGGCCGAAGAAGGAGAACAACCCGAACGTGCCGATGACGCCGGCGGAGATCGCGGAGGACGTGTACGAGTGCTGGCAGGCGGG
>NZ_JACOEA010000002.1 GCF_014281125.1 Lawsonibacter celer
TGATGTACTCCAAGGGCGTGCTGGCCAAGAACAACCGCCAGTTTGTGGAGCGCGCCGCCCGCGTCATCCGCGAGTATGGCTGTGAGGTCGCCACCCCGGATGAAGCCCGTCAGATCCTCAGCCTCAAGTAATTTCCTTAGATTTACTCCAAAAACCGGTTCTGTCTACGGGCAGAACCGGTTTTTTATCTGGAATGTCCTCTTACTGAAAAAGAGAGGGAACCGAATGTTCGGTTCCCTCTGAGGCATCTCTATGGTTATGAATGGCCGCAGCTTAGCCGAAGTAGCGCTTCAGCAGGCCCTCGAAAGCCTTGCCGTGGCGGGCCTCATCGCGAGCCATCTCGTGCACGGTGTCATGGATGGCGTCCAGGTTCAGCTCCTTGGCCTTCTTGGCCAGCTCGAACTTGCCCATGGTGGCGCCGTTCTCAGCGTCTACGCGCATCTCCAGGTTCTTCTTGGTGGAGGCGGTTACTACCTCGCCCAGCAGCTCAGCGAACTTGGCGGCGTGCTCAGCCTCTTCGTAAGCGGCCTTCTCCCAGTACAGACCGATCTCGGGATAACCCTCACGGTGGGCCACACGGGCCATGGCCAGGTACATGCCCACCTCGGAGCACTCGCCGTTGAAGTTCTCCCGCAGGCCCTGGAGAATCTCCTCGGGCGCGCCCTGGGCTACGCCGACCACGTGCTCGGCAGCCCAGCTGCGCTCAGCGCTCTGCTCCACGAACTTGGACGCGGGAGCCTTGCAGATGGGGCACTTCTCAGGAGCGGCCTCACCCTCATAAACATAACCGCAGACAGAGCAGACAAACTTTTTCTTCATAATAATTTCCTCCTCATAATTTATTTAATGATTTTGTTTGTGTTCTTAATCAGTAATAATTACTGTTTCTGATAAGAATATAGCACACCATTTCCGCTCCGTCAAGTATTTTTTTATTTTTTCTGGAAAAATTTTAGCCGCATGCAACTTTGGCCGGGTCGATCGACCCGGCCAAAGCCACGACTATGCTCAGCGTCCCGCCTTCCAGCGCCTGCGCCCCAGGAGCAGAATCAGAATCCCTGCCGCCGTCAGCGCACCGCCCACCACAAGTTCTACGATAATCGGTATGTAAATCGCACCGGAAATCAAATCGCCGCTTATACTCATATACCTCGTTCTCTCCTTTCCCCTAGAAAGGTCCCATCTGCTGTGTGATCTGCTCCGTCATGCGCAAGAAGCTGTAAATTGTGGCCAGGGACATCAGGCCCCGCACCATCAGAAACAGCCCCACCCCCAACGGGATAAGTCCCAGCAGATACCATTGGGGCCGCTTTGCCCTCGGCGGGACGGCAGCCGCCGCCTCCGGCTCAGGGGACTCATTACCCAATAGGGTATCCGTGGAGACCTGAAACAGCCGGGCCAGGGCCAGTACCTTGTCCAGGTCGGGCTGGGCGTCGTTCAGCTCCCACTTGCTTACCGCCTGGCGGGATACCCCCAGCGCTTCGGCCAACTGCTCCTGGGACAGGCCGTTTTTCTTTCGATAGGATTGAATCCGTTCTCCCAAGGTCATGTTCGACGACCTCCTTTCTGTCCTCACCTTATCAGACGCCCCGGTTGCGCACTACAAAGCGGGCTTTGCAATTGCGCAACCGGCGGTTGCGCGGCTACAGGCGGTCCACCGTCGCCCGGTATTCCTCCCAGGTGTAGAGGATATTGAGCACCGCCAGCATAGCATTGGCGCTCATGTGCCCGGGCAAATCCAGCGCCCGGAGCAGGCTCTGTCGGCGCTCCGCCGCGCCGGGGCCGCCGGAGAGGCCGTCGGCAAACAGGTCGGCCTTGGTGATGGGCCGCCTGGGGGGCGCGTCCGGGGCCGGGGCGTCCAGGAGGGTGGCTCCGGCCCGGCGCAGGGCCTCCTCCAGCACCGCCGGGGACATTCCCTCCACGCCCAGCTTTCCCTCCCTGCCCGGGGCGCGCTTGCGCCGCTCCTTGCCATACCGGTCCGGGATATAGGCATGCTTGACCAAAGCGGGGTCGATGGCCCCCTTTAAATAGTTCCGTATAACAAAGCCCGCCCCATCGGAGTCGGTGAGGACGATCAGCCCCTGCTCCGCCGCCAGGCGGCGGAGCAGGGCCAGCCGCTCCCCGTCCTTGAATATCCCAAAGCCCCGGGTCTCCAGAATCACCCCATCCACCAGCTGGGAGAGAGTGTTTTTGTCGTAGCGGCCCTCCACAACAATGGCCTCCTTCACACGCAGCACCGCTTCAGGCCCCCTTTTTGACCGCCAGCTCCATGAGCAGACCGGTGAGCAGCTCCTGCCCGTCGGCGCCGGTGGATTTCATGGCCAGGTCGGTCTCTCCGCAGCGGATCACCGCTCTGCGGCACCAGGGCAGGGAAAAGCGCCGGGCGGACTGCATCAGCCGCTCCGCCGGGTAGGACGAGCGCATGCCCCACTGCTCCATCAGATAGGCCGTGCCCTGCTTTGCCTCAATGGCTAGGCGTGCGGAGTAGAGCTGCCGCAGCTGTTTGCCCAGAACGGCCAGGATCTTGATGGGGGCCTCCTGCATGTGATACAGGTCACTTAAAACGCCGGCCGCCCGGTCGAAGTTCCCTGCGGCGATGGCGTCCGTCATCTGAAAAACCACCGCGTCCAGCTGGGGGGTGGCCACCGCGTCTATGTCCGACCGGGTGACCCGGTGCCCCTTGGCGTAGGCGCCGATCTTTCCGATCTCTGAGATCAGGTTGTTCATCAGGTCCCCGCACAGGAACATTAGGTATTTGGCGTCCTCGGTGCCGATGTCCCTGTCCAGGGCGCGGAAGCGCCGGGAGATCCAGTCCACCAGATCCCCCTGCTCCTGCCGGTGGAAGGATACCACGCTCCCTTTAGCCTTGAGCAGGGCGGCCAGCTTGGTGCGGGCGTCCGCCTTGTACTCGATCAGGTCATAGACGAATACCAAGCACACGTACTCGGGCAGGTCGGAGAGCAGCTGAGTCAGCCCCTCCTTGTCCCCTTTATAAATATCGTAGTCGCTGACCACGATCAGGGTGCGCTGGCTCATCATGGGCAGACAGTCCACCAACTGACCCAGGGTCTTGAGGTCGAACTCCTTCCCGCTGAGGGTGTGCAGGTTGAAGGCCTCCACCCCTCCGGGGAGGAGCTTCTTTTTCATCTCCCCCAGGTAGAAGTCCCGCAGGTAGGCCTCCTCCCCGTGGAACACATAGAGCTGACCCAGCGTATTCCCCTTCAGGTCCTGCTTCAGCTTCTGGAGGGCGGCTTTATCCGGTTTCGCTTTGGGCGGCATGACGATTCTCCCTTTCTGTTGCGGTAATGGTCACGGTCCCCTGCCAGTCGGTGCGGTAGATGGCGCAGCCGGCGGCGGCCAGGCGCTCCAGGGTCTCAGGCGCCGGGTGACCGTATGTATTGTAGCCCACGGAGATAACCGCATATTCCGGCGCAGCGGCCAGCAGCAGCTCCTCCGAGCAGGCGTATTTGGAGCCGTGGTGGCCCGCCACCAGCAGCTCGATATCCGGCAGACGGCCGTATTTGATCAGGCGGCCCTCCACCACGGTGTTCATATCTCCGGTAATCAGGGCGTCAAAGTCCCCGGCGGTGCACAGCACAGACAGGCCCTCCTCGTTGGCGCCCCCGTCCCCCAGGGGCGCGTAGACCGTGGCCTCCGCCCCGCCGAGGGAAACGCGGGCATCCTCCGAGATGAGGCGCACCCCCACCCCCTTTTCCGCCGCCAGGCGCAGAATCTCCCGGCGCAGGGGGTCATCCTCTTCCTCCTCCACATCGGGGAGCAGCAGCAATCCCACCTCCAGCCGCTCTAGCAGCTGGGGCACGCCTCCGGCGTGGTCGGTATGGCAATGGGTGAGCACCAGCAGGTCCAGCCGGGTCAGCCCCAAACTCTGCACATAGTCAGCGGCCACGTCCCCCGGGTCCTCCAGTCCGCTGCCGCCGCAATCCACCAGCATGGCGCGGCCCTGGCTGTAAAAGGCCACGGACAGCCCCTGCCCCACGTCCAGCACCGATACCGTCAGGCTCCCGCCGGTCAGGGAGAAGGTGTTGAGCAGCACCGCCGCGCACAGGCATACCGCCCCCGCGCACACGGGGAACAGAGGCCGCCGTCGCTCCCCGCGCCTTCCCCGCAGCAGCCACAGGGTCAGCAGCACGTAGGCCAGCGTCAGCCAGAGGGTGAAATAAACCGACGAGGCGGACACTGCGGCGAAGGGCAGCCGGGCGATTCCCCGGGCCGCCCAAAGAATCCACCGGGCCAGCAGGGACACAGGCAGAGCCAGCACCGCCGCCGCCCCCGGCAGTGCCAGCCCCAGCAGCGCCAGGGCGATCCCGCCCAGGAACAGGCCGGACACTGCCCAGACCGTCAGCAGATTGCTCAGAGGAGCCATCAGGGAGATGGAGTTGAAATACCAGGCGCTCAGTGGCGTGGTAAACACCAGGGCCCCCACGGTGAGGGCCAGGGAGGCGCACATGCCCCGGCCCGCCCGCAGCGCCAGCTTCCCCGCCCTGCGCTTCGCCCTCCGGGGCAGGCGGGCGGTCCACCGGGCCTGCAGGGGCCCGCTGAACAGGGTAATGCCCGCCACAGCGGCAAAAGAGAGCTGAAGGGACACGCTGGCCGCGGCGTAGGGATTCTGCACCAGCAGGACCATCAGCACCGCGGCGAGGGTGGTGGGCTTATCGTCCTCCCGCCCGGTCAGGGGCGCCAGCTGCAAAAGCGTGCACATCAGCACCGCCCGCAGCGCCGACGGTGCATTGCCCGCCACGGCGGCAAAGGAAAAGAGCAGAGCGGCCACCGCCAAAGCGGTGCGCCGCCTTCCCCGGCCCAGCAGCACGGTCAGCGCCCCGGCCAGGTAGGATACGTGCAGCCCGGACACCGCCACCATGTGGGCCAGCCCCGCCCGGCGCAGGGCGGAGTAATCCCCGCCGCACAGGGCAGACTTGTCCCCGGTGACCAGAGCGGTGACCAGGCCCGATGCCTCCGCCGGAAATACCGCCGCCGCGCTGTCCTTCAGGGCGCGGGAGACATAGACGGGCCAGTGCCGGGGCGGCACCTGCTCCGGGCGGGAAACCGTCAATTCCTCCTCCGTCCGGATATAGGCGGTCAGGGTGACTCCCTTGGCGTAGTAATAGTCGTTCTTCTCCCCGGCGATGGTATCCGCCAGGCGGAAGTCCCCGGTAAAGGCAAGCCGGTCCCCCGGGCGAAGCCGGGGCGGAGATTCACCCCGCAGGTAGAGCCGGGCCTTCTGATCCGGCCCCTCCGGGCACTCCACCCGCACCAGCACACCATAGCCGTAGCCCGTCTCCTCCGGCCAGTCACACACCACCGCGGAGACCCGGGCGGTTTGCCCCGCCAGGGCACGGGCCGGGGCGTGGAACCAGGCGGTATAGGCCCCCGTCCATGCCATCCCGGCGGCCAGACCCAGGGCGCAGAGCATCCACCCCAGGCGGCGCTTTCCGGAAAACAGCAGCCCTGGCAGCGCTGCCAGGGCGCACACCGCACACACCGGAAACCACCAGCCCTCCGGCAGCAGATACACCGCCAGAAAGACCGCCGCGGAAAAGGCGGCGGCAAAAATGGCCAGCTTACGCATGGGGAGGGGCGGGATCATCCGTCCGGCCAAGGATATAGTCTGTGCTGGTCTGATACAAATCCGCCAGCTTTATCAGGGCCCACACCGGGATCTCCCGCGTCCCCTTTTCATACCGGCGGTACACTTCCCGATTCAGGTTCAAATATGCGGCAATTTGAATCTGTGTTTTGTCATGGTCGACCCGCAGGTCCTCCAAGCGGCTGAAATACATATAGCAGCACCTCAAAGAAATGCTACTAAATTGTCGCATTCTCCGGAAAATATGCTACTATACGGATGTATTTTAACTCTTTTTTTCAGATGTTGCAACTCAACCACGCACGTATATTCGTTCTTGTCCTTTTTAATACTTTAATGTATAATAAATTAATTACATTCTGCTGGGAGGAATTTATCAAAAAGGGGAGAGTGAACGTACTATGCAGCTGTTTTCTGAGCTGATGACAGCAGTCGACGATTTTATCTGGGGCATCCCCATGATCGTTCTGCTGTTCGGCACCCATCTGTTTCTGACCATCCGCACCCGCTTTATTCAGCGCAAGACCTTTACCGGCGTCCGCCTGTCCGTCACCAAGGACCCGGATTCCCCCGGAGATGTGAGCCAGTTTCAGGCCCTCACCACCGCCCTGGCCTCCACGATCGGCACGGGCAATATCATCGGTGTGGGCACCGCCATCTTTATGGGCGGCCCCGGCGCAGTGCTCTGGTGCTGGCTGACCGGCGTGTTCGGTATCGCCACCAAGTACGCCGAATCCTTTATCGCGGTGAAATACCGGGTGCGCACCCCGGACGGCAAAATGCAGGGCGGCGCCATGTACGCCCTGGAGCGGGGACTAAACCTGAAATGGCTGGGCGTACTCTTTGCCGTATTCGCGGTGATCGCCTCCTTCGGCATCGGCTGCGGCACCCAGATCAACGCCATTGCCGAGGTCATTGAGACCAATATCCCCATACCCATTCCCCGCATTGTCATCGGCCTGGTGGGCGGCGCGCTCACCGCCATTGTCATCATCGGCGGCATCCAGTCCATCGCCACGGTCTGCGAAAAGCTGGTCCCCCTGATGGCCGCGTTTTATGTGGTGGGCTGCATTATTATTCTGGGCATCAATTACGACTTTATCGGTCCCGCCATTACCACGATCGTCAGGCTGGCCTTCACCCCCGGCGCGGTGGCCGGCGGTCTGGTGGGGCAGGGCATCATGATGGCCGCCCGCTACGGCGTGGCGCGGGGGCTGTTCTCCAATGAGTCCGGCATGGGCTCGGCACCCCTGGTGGCCTCCGCCGCCCAGACCCGCAACCCGGTACGGCAGGCCCTGGTCTCCGCCACCGGCACCTTCTGGGACACAGTGGTGGTCTGCCTGATGACCGGGCTGGTGCTGGTCTCCACGATCATGAAAAATCCCAGCATCAATATGGATTCTATCGCCAACGGCGGACAGATGACCACCGCGGCGTTCAGCCAGATCCCAGTGCTGGGCCCCGTCATTCTGGTAGTGGGCATCATTACCTTCGCCTGGTCCACCATTCTGGGCTGGTCCTACTATGGCGAGCGCTGCGCCCAATATCTGTGGGGCAAAAAGGCCATCCTGCCTTATAAGATTCTCTTTGTCCTAGTCACGATCATTGGGCCGGTTCTGGCCCTGGATCTGGTATGGACCATTGCAGATATCCTCAACGCCCTGATGGCCATTCCCAACCTGGTCGCGGTCCTGCTCCTCTCCGGCGTCATTGCCAGGGAGACCAGGTATTACCTGGATCACCTGGATGAAATCGACCGCAGCGAGATCCCCATGGTGGATAAATAACCGGTTCCGGAACAAAAGAGAGCCGCTCGGAATATTCCGCGCGGCTCTCTTTTTCTTTCCATTCAGTCCTGCGTGAGAATGCCGCTCAGGTCCACCGGCGCAGCGTCGCCCCACAGGCGCTCCAGATCATAGAATTTTCGCGCCTCTTCGTTGAAGATATGGACTACCACGGCGGAAAAGTCCAGCAGTACCCAGGTTCCGCCCCCATGGCCCTCGATGTGATGAGGGGGCTCGCCCGCATCCTTCAGCGTCTTTTCGCAGAAATCCGCCAGCGCTTTGATCTGGGTGGTGGAGGAGGCGGAACAGATCACAAAATAGTCGGCCAGAGAGGTGATGTCTCCCGTCTCCAGCACGCGGATATCCTGGCCTTTCTTCGCGTCCAGCGCCCGCGCGGCGGCCAGTGCCATTTCCTTTGGATTCATCTCAATTTCTCCTTTTCGCTTACTCTACCGGCTCCATGCCCGGCCCGGAAGTGGGTGCCGTCGACGGCGCCGGCGTAGCTGCCGGCGTAGCTGCCGGCGTAGGCGTCGGCATGGGGGTTGGTGTGGGAGAGGGGGCAGGCTGCTCACTGGCTCCGGGGCTCTCAGAGGGCGGCGCCGTGGTCTGGCCGCCTTCGCCGCCCTCCGGGGACGTGACAGGCATCTCGGTCCCGGGCGTGGGGCTGGGGGTGGGCGTAACGGTCTGGCTCATACCCCCGGAACTGCCGGAGCTGGAGCCCGAGCTGCCGGAGCTGGAGATGCTGGTCACCAGCTTCAGCTCGCTCAGCCGTATATCGTCCCGATAGGGGTTGAAGCCCTCATTGATGGCCGCCAGAAGCTCGCTGCCCACGGGCAGCACATGGGCGCCGTCCCCGGCGGACTGATAGGGCATGGTCATAAATGCCACGCTGTCCATATCCAGCTTACCCACGGCGGATTTTGCAAAATAGGCCATGTTGGGCACGGTCAGATCTGTAACCACATTTTTCTGGAAAATACTGATATACTCCGTCAGGTTGGTGAGCAGCACCTCCGGCTGCAGGCACTTGGCGATGATCGCCTTCATAAACTCCTGCTGGGTCCCAATGCGGCCGATGTCGCCGGTGGCATAGCCGCTGTTGAGGATATGCCCTCTGTCGTCGCTGTTGTGGCGCCAGCGGATAAGCTGCATGGCCTTGTCTCCATCCAGTAGCTGATAGCCCGGCTGCAGATCAATCTTGAAATTCTGCGTCAGATCGTTGTAATACATCCGGCGGGGCACATCAAAGTACACCCCGTCAATGGCGTCCACCAGGGTCCCCACGGCCTCCCACTGGATGATGACATAGAAATCCGGCGTCACACCGGTGAGGTCGCTCACCGCATCCTTCAGGGCCGTGATGCCCTGATCGTCCTTCGCGCCGCCGGCCCGGTTGTAGACGGAGTTGAGCAGCACCCTGCGGCCGTTATAGTTCACAAAGGTATCCCGGGGCAGGCTCATCACGCTGAGCTTCTGGTTGGGCACGTCGTAGGCGGCCAGCATCATGGTGTCGGTATTGCCGCCGCCATAGGTATCCTGTCCCACCAGCAGGAATGTATAAAACTGCTCCTTCCGGTCGGCGGAGAGGCCCGGTATCTCCACTTCGACCTCATTGCCCTCCTCGTCGATTACCGTGGTGGTCTGCGGCTTTCGGGTGGCCAGCTCACCCTCCCCCGGCGGCGCGCTGAACACGTTCCAGAAGAGAAAGCCCACCACGATCACCGCAGCGATCACGGTGAGGACGATATAGAGAACGCGCAGGGTCTTCTGCTTCTGTGTACGCTGGCCCGCCGGCCTTTTTTCCTTTTGGGCGGGCTTGGGAAGCCGGGAACCGCCCTCTGTGTGATTTCTCTCTTTTGGACTCATGTTCTATCCTTTCTGATGCTTCAGCCAGTCCCGCGCCCGGATGGTGTTCGGATGCACGGGCAGGCCGCGCTCCGCCATCTCCGCAATGCTCATTTCACATCCGGCCAGCACAGCTGCGTCCAGGTCCCGACCAGCCAGCTCCCGCAGGCGTTCCACCCCCGGAAAATCCCGGGTCGGTTCCATATAGTCGGCAATGTAAAGAATTTTTTCCA
This sequence comes from Lawsonibacter celer, assembly GCF_014281125.1. Classification (GTDB taxonomy): domain Bacteria; phylum Bacillota; class Clostridia; order Oscillospirales; family Oscillospiraceae; genus Lawsonibacter_B; species Lawsonibacter_B celer. Next base: position 9,468 of record NZ_JACOEA010000002.1, read on the forward strand.
GCAGGCTCATATCAGCCTTTCCCGTAGTGTGCCAGAAAATTGCCTCATATATGTCGTCCTCCTGTCCATAGACATACCGCGCCATGCAGGCGCCGGTTTTGGAGTGGAGCAGCTTTACCGCCTTTTGTTCCAAATCATCCAGTACAATACCATACTGGCGGCATATTTTCAACTGTTCTTCCATCTCATAATATTTGGTACAGTCGTGGAGGATGGCCGCCCGGCGCGCCTTCTCCACGTCCGCCCCCCAGCGCTGCGCCAGGCGCACCGCCTCTTCCTCCGTCCCCTTCACGTGGGCGATGCGCTTGGCGCGCATCATGGAGTAGGAGCAGGCCCGCAGCTGCTGGTCTGTCAGGCGCTTCAGGTCTGCCTGAACGCCGTACAGCCCCCGGCGCAGAAGGTAGCCGTATACCGACGGGGGCAGATATTCCTGCCCCTCCCCCTTTGCCAGCCGCTCCCTCAGCTGGGTGGAGGAGATCTCCACGATTTCCGGCTGGTGGATCACCCGCACCTGCGCCCCATAGGTCTTTTGTAGCAGCTCCGCCTGCGCGGCAAATGCGGCGTCCCGGTCGGCATGGGCGCGGGAGAAGGCGCAGATTCCGGCCAAAGCCATGATCGTCTCCGGCTCCCGCCAAGTCTGAAGGGAGAGGAACATATCCGTCCCCACCAACAGCCAGAGCTGGGCGTCGGGATATTGCCCCCGCAGCTGGCGCAGCGTGTCGGCCGTGTAGCTCTTGCCCGGGCGCTCCAGCTCCAGGGAGCTGACCTCCACCTGTTTGGGGAGCAGCAGGGTGTCCGCGGCAATCTCCGTCAGGCGCAGGCGCTCCTGTGCCGGCGGCGTCCCCGCCGGCAGCGCCTTATGGGGCGGCAGCGCTGCCGGTATGAACAGCAGCTTGTCCAGGCCCAGGGCGTCAATGGCTGTACGGGCCGCCGCCAGGTGCCCCCTGTGGGGCGGATTGAAGGAACCGCCATAGATCCCCAGCTTCATGCTATGTTCCCCCTTAAAGACGTTTTAACCCCGCTTTTTGTTCCCGCTCACCAGGACGATTTTATCGCTTTTATCCTTCTTATGGCTGGGACGGTACAGGACAAACTTTGTCCCGATCACCTGTACCACCTCGGAGCGGGTCACCTGCCCCAATGCGTCCGCCGCCTCCCGGGCGGTGAGCATGGAGTTCTCCAGCACCCGGCACTTGATGAGCTCGCGGGCCTCCAGGGCATCGTCCGCCTGCTTGGTCAGGTTCTCTCCGATTCCGTCCTTTCCGATGTGCACAATGGTGTCGATGGAATTTGCAAGCCCGCGCAGCTGGGCACGCTGTTTACTGGTCAGTTCCATTGAGATAGTTCTCCAATTCTACTTTAAAATTCCGCAAAGCTACCCCCCGGTGGGAGATGGCGTTTTTCTCCTCCGGCGTCAGCTGTGCAAAGGTCTTCTTCAGACCGGGCACGAAAAAAATAGGGTCGTAGCCGAAGCCGTCCTCCCCCTTGGGCGCGTAGGCCAGAGTGCCACGGCACTCCCCCTCGGCCTCCACCCTGTCCCCGTTCGGGAAGCAGCAGCAGATGGCCGAGACAAACCGGCACCGCCGGTCCAGCATGCCCCGCATATTCTCCAGCAGTAGGCGATAGCGGCCCACGTCGTCCAGGCCCTCCCCGCCGTAGCGGGCGGAGTAGACTCCCGGCGCCCCGTTGAGGGCGTCCACGCACAGCCCAGAGTCGTCGGCAATGGCGGGCAGGTCGCTGGCCTTTGCCACAGCGCCGGCCTTCAGACAGGCGTTTTCCGCGAAGGTGCTCCCGGTCTCCTCTACCTCCACATCCACACCGGCCTCGGTCTCGGAGATGACCTCGATCCCCAGCCCCTGGAGGATCTCCCGCATCTCCCTCAGCTTGCCCGGATTTTTGCTGGCCAACACCAGTTTCATCTCTCACCCTCCAATGCGGCCCGCTGGATGGCCTGAATCTCCCGTATTCCCTTCTGACACAGGTCCACCAGGGCGCGCTGCTCCGCCACTGTGAAGGCCCGGCCCTCGCCGGTGCCCTGGAGCTCCACCAGCTCCCCTTCGCCGGTCATGACGCAGTTCAGGTCCACCTGGGCGGCGGAGTCCTCCTCGTAGCACAGGTCCAGCAGCAGCTCGTCGTTGACAATCCCCGCGGACACGGCGGCCACGCAGGTCTTGAGGGGCATCTCGGCCAGCGCCCCCTCCTGCACCAGCCTGTGCAGGGCGCAGGACAGGGCCACAAATCCGCCGGTCACACTGGCGGTGCGGGTGCCGCCGTCCCCCTGGAGCACGTCGCAGTCCACCGTAATCGTGCGCTCCCCCAGCTTGGCCATATCCACGCAGGCGCGCAGGGCTCGGCCGATGAGCCGCTGGATCTCCGCGCTGCGGGGGGAGAGCTTGAGTTTGGAGATGTCCCGCTTGGAGCGCTCCCGGTTGGCCCGGGGGAGCATGGAGTACTCGGCGGTGACCCAGCCCTCCCCCTCGGGGACATGGGGCGGGGTGCGCTCCTCTACGCTGGCGCAGCACAGCACATGGGTATTGCCGCAGCGGATCAGGCAGGAGCCCTCTGCAAATTTGTTGATATTGGGAATGATCTCAATGGGCCGCAGCTGATCGCCGGCCCGTCCGTCGATTCTCGCCATGGTTTCCTCCGTTCCAAATCGCCGCAGGCGACTTTTACTTGAAATCTGTCCCAAGCAGGACATGCGCCTGCGCAGGACGCCGCTGCCCCCGGCCGCCGCGGCCGGGGCCTCCCGCGCCGTGCGCGGGAGAGGGTGGGGGCTCAAAACGCTGTGCCGCTCCCACCTGGAAATTAGATCAGCGCCTCTACAAATGCCCTTGGCTCAAAGGGCATCAGGTCGTCGATGCCCTCGCCCACGCCGATGAATTTCACCGGCACCTGCAGCTCCTGGGCGATGGCGATGACGATGCCTCCCTTGGCGCTGCCGTCCAGCTTGGTGAGCACAATGCCGGTGATCCCGGCCGCCTCCTTAAACTGCTTGGCTTGGATCAGCCCGTTCTGCCCGGTGGTGGCGTCCAGCACCAGCAGGGTCTCCCGGTCGCAGCCGGGCAGCTCCCGGTCGATGATGCGGCTGATCTTGTTCAGCTCATTCATCAGGTTCTGCTTGTTGTGCAGCCGCCCGGCGGTGTCCACCAACACTACGTCGGTCCGGCGGGCCTTGGCGGCGGTCAGCGCGTCAAACACCACGGCGGCCGGATCGGCCCCCTCGTGCTGCCGGACGATCTCCACGCCGCTGCGCTCGCTCCAGATCTCCAGCTGGTCGGCGGCCGCGGCGCGGAAGGTGTCGGCCGCGGCCATGAGCACCCGCCTGCCGTCCCCCTTCAGCCGGGAGGCCAGCTTGCCGATGGTGGTGGTCTTGCCAACCCCGTTGACCCCGATGAAGAGGGCCACGGAGGGACTGGTGTCCAGCTTCAGCTCCGGCTCGCCCACCTCCAGCAGCTCGGTGAGGATATCCCGCAGGCAGGCGCGGGCGCCCTCGGCCTCTTTGACCTTGTCCCGCTTCACCCGATCCCGCAGCTCCTCCACCACCTTGAGGGTGGTCTCCACCCCCATGTCGCCCAGGATGAGGGTCTCCTCCAGCCCGTCATAGAAGTCGTCGTCCAACTCCCCGGCGAAAAGCTGGTCAAAGGAATGGCCGATGTTCTCCTTGGTGCGGGACAGCCCCGCCTTGATCTTTTCAAAAAAGCCCATTTTAAATGCTCCTTTTGGTTTTTGGAGGGGTGCCCTCCAGGGGAATCGGCTCCCGCGGGGGACGTCAAGTCCCTCACTTGATGTTCAGCTCTTTTTCCACATCGTTGAGATTGATGGTCAGCATCCGGCTGATACCCCGCCCAGCCACGGCTGTGCGGGGACCCCTTGATTTTACTCAAATCGCCGGAAATGAATCCCGGCGATTTCAAGGTTTTGCCTCAGGGCAAAACACTTGACGGCGCAAGCGCCGCCCCGCCTTCGGCGGGTGGGCATCAGCCACCAGCCTGTAAGATATCACTTAATGTGCAGCTCTTTTTCCACATCGTTCAGGTTAATCGTCAGCATCCGGCTGATGCCCTGCTCCTGCATGGTGACGCCGTAGAGCACGTCGGCCTCCTCCATGGTGCCGCGGCGGTGGGTGATGACGATGAACTGAGTCTTATCCGCCATCGAGCGCATATAGCGGGCAAAGCGCACCACGTTGGCGTCGTCCAGGGCGGCCTCAATCTCGTCCATCACCACAAAGGGCGTGGGCCGCACCTTGAGAATGGCAAAGTAGAGGGCGATGGCCACAAAGGCCTTCTCGCCGCCGGAGAGCAGGGTAATAATCTTCAGCGCCTTGCCCGGAGGCTGCACCTTGATCTCGATGCCGCAGTTGAGGATGTCCTCCGGGTCCTCCAGCTCCAGGGTGGCCTTGCCGCCCCCGAACAGCTCCAGAAAGGTCTGCTGGAAGGCCTCGTTGATCACCTGGAACTGCTGGGCGAAGATGGCGCGCATCTCGGCGGTAATGTCGGAAATGATGCTCTCCAGCTCCCGCTTGGCCTTCTGCACGTCGTCCCTCTGTTCGGTAAAATAGGTATAGCGCTCGTTGATGCGCTGAAACTCCTCGATGGCGTCCAGGTTAATATTGCCCAGTCCCGCGATGGAGCGCTTCAACTCGGCCACCCGGCGCTGGGCCTTGGGCACGCTCTCCAGCTCCAGGCGTTGAGCCCGGGCTGCCTCGTGGGAGAGCTCATAGGTCTCCCACAGCTTGTCCAGGAGCTGCTTCTCCTCCAGGGCGGCGGACACCTTTTTCTGCTCCAGGATCGAGACCTCCCGCTCCATGGCCAGCAGCTCGCTGTTCTTATCCCGCGCCGCCCGGTCGGCCTTGTTGCGCTCCGCCTCCAGATCCAGCTTCTCCTGGTTGATGCGGGCGATGTCCGCCTGGCTGGCGGAGGTCTCCTCCCGGATGGCCTGGAGCTGGCGCTCCTTCTCCAGGATCTCCGCCTCCAGGGTCTGATTTTGGGATTGGAACTGGGCCATGAGCGCCTCCCGCTCGGCCCGATCCCCGCTCAGGTCCCGCCGCAGATCCTCCAACTCGGTCAGGGACTGCTCGGAGGCCTGGCGCTCCGCGTCCAGGGCTGCCAGCTTCATGTGCAAATCCGCGATCTGTCCGCCAATGGCCTCCGCCTGCTCCCGCAGGGTGTTCTGGCCCTGGGCCTTGCCCTGCGCCTCTGTCTCCAGGGCGGCGGCAGAGCCCTCCAGCACCTCGATGCGGGCGCGGGCGGCCTGGGTGTCCCGCTCGGTCTGGGCGGAGCGGGCCTGGATCTGCTCCAGCTCGGCCTTCAGCTCGTCCCGCTGGCGGGCCAGATCGGCCGTCTGTTCGTCAAAGCGTGCCTGGCGCTCAGCCAGCTGCAAAACAGCATCCTCATGCTCCCGCTGCTGGGCCTGGGCGGTCTCCAGTTCATAGGCGGCAGCGGTGGCCTCCCGCTGGGCCTCCTCCATGGCTCGGGCGGCCTGGCTGAGCTGCTCGGTCAGGCCGGAGCGCTGGGCGTTCAGCCGCTCCAGCTCGTTGGCGCGGCTGAGAATGCCCGCACTGCGGGACACGGAGCCGCCGGTCATGGAGCCGCCCGGGTTCATCACCTGACCGTCCAAAGTGACGATCTTGAAGCGGCGGCCGTACTTGCGGGCCATGGCCACCGCCCGGTCCATATCCTCGGCGATCACGGTGCGCCCCAGCAGGTTAGAAAACACGTTGGCATACCGGGGCTCAAACCGAATCAGTTCGTCCCCCAGGCCCACAAAGCCCGGCTCATCAAATACGCCCCTGTCCCGGAAGTCGGCGGGCCGCATGGCGTCCACGGGCAGGAAGGTGGCCCGGCCCCCGTCCCGGCGCTTCAGCCAAGCAATGGCGGCCTTGCCGTCGTTCTCGCTGTCCACCACGATGTGCTGCATAGCGCCCCCCAGGGCGATCTCGATGGCCACCGCGTAGGGGTCGGGCACGTGGATCAGCCCGGCCACCGGACCGCGCACCCCCCGGAGCTGGCCGCGCCCGGCCTCCCCCATCACCAGCTTGACCGCCTTGGAGTAGCCCTCGTAGACCTTCTCCATCTCGGCGAGCATGTGGATGCGGGAGCGCAGGGCGTTCTCCTCCATCTGGAGCTTCACGTGCCGGTCCCGGGCCTGGTCGGCCTTCTGCTGGCGGGAGTCCCGACGCAGGGTGTAGCCGTTGATGATGTTCTGCAGGGAGTCCCGATTCTCCCGGGCCTCCTCCAGCTCCCGCTTCACCGCAGCGGCCTCCTCCCGGGCGGTGCGCAGGCGCTCCTCCCCGGCGGAGAGCTCCTGCCGCACAGCCTCGTCCCGGTCATAGAGCTCCTGGGCGGCGGCGGCCAGGGCGGAGAGCAGGGCCTTGGCCTCGGAGGCCGAGGCGGCCTCCACCGCCTGCCGCTGGCGCAGGGCCTCCAACTCGCCGGCCAGGCTGCCTGCGGAGCGGGCAGCCTCCTCCGCCTGGGCCTGCCTGGCGGTAAGGGCCCTCTTCAGCTGCTCTGTCTCAGCCAGCAGCCGCTCCAACCGGGCACGCCGCTCGTCAATCTGCGCGCCGATGGAGCCCGCCCGGCCCTCCTGGGCCTCCAACTCCCGCCGTATGCGGTCGGTGTTCTCCAGGTTATTCCGGATGTTGGTCTTTAAGACCGCCACGGCGTTGTCCAAGCCGTTGGCGTCGGCCTGCCGCTGCATTATGGTGAAGCGGACGCCCTCGGCCTGCACGTCCTTGTCCCGCATCTGTGCGGCGTAGTCCTCGGCCGCGGCGTAGAGGGCCTCCACCTGGGCCTGGGCCTCCTCCTTCTGACGCACGGCGTTTTCGTAGTCGGAGAGCACCTTGATGGCGCCCGCCCGAATCTTTTCCAGCTGCTCCAGCCAGAGGGATATCTCCAGCCCCCGCAGCTCGTCCCGGTAGATGAGAAACTGCCTGGCCTTCTCGCTCTGGATCCGCAGGGGCTCCACCTGGAGTTCCAGCTCGTCGATCTTGTCCGTGATGCGCACCAGGTTCTCCTGGGTGCGCTCCAGCTTGCGTTCGGCCTCCTCCTTGCGGTGGCGGTAACGGGAAATGCCGGCCGCCTCCTCAAAGACCTCCCGGCGGTCGGCGGACTTGACGGAGAGGATCTCGTCTATCTTGCCCTGCCCGATGATAGAATAGCCCTCCCGGCCCAGGCCGGTGTCCATAAACAGCTCGTTGACGTCCTTCAGGCGCACTGAGCGCCGGTTGATGTAGTATTCACTCTCCCCAGAGCGGTAATAGCGCCGGGTGACCATCACCTCGGACTCCTCCATGCTGAAGAAGTGCCCGGTATTGTCCAGCACGAGGGAGACCTCAGCAAACCCCGTCTGCTTACGGCGCGCGGTGCCGCCGAAGATCACGTCCTCCATCTTACCGCCCCGCAGGGCTTTCGTGGACTGTTCCCCCATCACCCAGCGGATGGCGTCGGAGATATTTGATTTTCCGCTGCCATTGGGGCCGACAATGGCCGTGATGTCCTCCCCGAAGGTCAGGACCGTCTTGTCCGGGAAAGACTTGAACCCCTGGATTTCCAGTGCCTTTAAATACAAAATACGCACCCCACTGCCTATGCCGCACATTTTGGTTCATAGATAAAATATTGTATCATTTCGCGGCCTGCAATGCAATCATTTTCCCCCGGCAAAGTGCTGAAAAAACCGCTCCGCGGGGGCCTGGCCGTCCACGGAGCGGTTTCTTTCTTATGTGTGGCACCCCGGGGCGTGCACCAGGCGCTTGGTGCGCCACACGCCGCTTCTCCAGCGGGCCAGGAAAAGCAGGGCACGGATGCACTCGTCCGCAGCCTGTCCGATCCAGAGGCCCACCAGGCCCAGACCTAACACCTGGCTCAGGAGGAAACCGCCGCCCACGCTCACCGTCCAGGCACTGATCACGCAGATGGTGATGGGAAAGCGGATGTCGCCGCAGGCCTGAAGCGCCCGGCACATGACGATGTTCACCGCCCGTCCGATCTCCAGAGGTATCTCCACCAGCATCACCCATTTGCACAGCGCCAGCACCTGCTCACTGCCGGTAAAGATCCCGTACACCTGCCGGGCCAGCGCAAATAGGAGGACGGACACCAGGGTGGAAATCAGCAGAGCCCGCCGCAGGGTGTACCACACCGTCCGGTCCACCTCGTCCGGCCGGCCCGCGCCCATCAGATTGGCCGCGGCCACCTGGGCCGCTTGGCCGATGGCGGAGGCAAAGATATAGGAGAGCATGGCGAACATATTGGCATACACTTTGGTGGTGACCACATACAGAGGCAGCAGGTTGCAGAAGGTCTGGAGCATCAGCTGGCTGCAGTTGTAGGAGATGGACTCGCCCCCGGTGGGCAGTCCGATGGCCAGAAGGGTACGCAGCTGATAAAAGGGAAAGGGCCGCAGGAATTTCAGCGCGATCATACCCGGGAAGCGCCGGCAGAACAAAATCGCAATGGCGGCCACGCCCATCAGGCGGCTGATATCGCTGGCCAGGGCTGCCCCAGCCGCCCCCATGGCCGGCAGCCCGAAGGCGCCGTTGATGAAGATGGCGTTGAGCACGATATTGAGCGCATTCACCGCCACAGAGATCATCATGCTCTCCTTCATCATCTGGTTGCTGCGGAAAAAGGCGGTAAAGGTGAGATACACCGCCTGGAGCAGCATCCCCACCGAGATGATGCGGGTATAGGCGCAGGTCTCCGCGAAAATCTGGCTGTCCACCTGCATCAGGCGGTAGATGGGCTCACACAGCACAAGCAGCAGCACCATGACGACCAGGCCGAAGATGGTGTTGGCCAGCAGGGCCACCGTATAGGTCTCCCCCAGCTCACTCACGGCGCCTGCGCCGATGTGCTGGGCGATCAGGATCATGGCGGCGGTACACACTACGGAGAAAATGATGATGAGCAGGCTGGTGATCTGGTTGGCGTTGCCGATGGCGCCCACCGAGTCACTGTTGTACCATCCCACCATGATCTGGTCGGCATTGCCCACCAGCATTTGGAGCACCAGTTCAATAAAAATGGGCCAGGTCAGCCGCAGGATGCTTTGGCCGCCGGGCCATAAGGGTTTCGTCTTCATTTCCGCCCTCCCTGTTCACAACAGACGTATTATAAAGAAATCCCCGGAAATAGCAATGCGCAAACCAAACAAAACAACGGCCGGGCATATGCCCGACCGTTGTCAATGTTCCAGTCTTTTATCTGCCGTAATCCTGCGGCGCCTCCGGCCAGTGGCTGTAGTCCTCCCACTGGTGGTCCCTGGCCAGCGTGCTGTCGCTCACCAAAAAATAGTCGTAGCGGAGTATAGGGCGGGAACTGACAGGGTCGTCCCAGGTAACGTCCACATTATACCAGACGCCGTTCAGCTTCACCTTGTTCCACGCGTGGCCGCCTCCGTTGCCCGTGCCGGATACCCGGACACACTCAATACCGCTGAGGTAGCAGAGCAGATCAAACGCCTTGCTGTATCCGTCGCACACCGCATAGCCGTCGATCAGCGCCCCGGAGGCGTTGTGGCTGCGGTCCCCGGTCTCCTGGTAGGTGTTGTTGTTCACCAGATAGTCATGGTAGGCCTTCACCTGTTCATAGGGGCTCATAGAGGAGTCGGTCACCTCCGCACAGATCTCCTTGGCCCGGTTGAGTGTGGCCATATCCTCCTGGGAGAGGGTGTCCGCCTTGCCCTCCAGATAAGCCATGGCCCGCACCCCGTCGCCGTAGGTCAGGTTGGCCCGGAGAACGCCATATCCCGGCGACCAGCTGAAATTGGCCCAGGTCACATCGGGCAGGCCCTTGAAGTCCTTGCTGATCTGCCGGCTATAGGCCTCCTCCTGCCCCGCCGGTACGTGGAGAAGGATCTCGGCCTCCCGGCCCTCCACCGCCGCAGCCAGCTTTCCGATCACCTCATCCGGACGGTTCACGGTGATCTCCTTCACCGATGCGCTCACTGGCCCCGCCTTTGGAGGCGTTGCCGCGCCGCCCGCTCCGTCCGCATCAAAGACGTCTGCCCGGTCCAGCCGCTCCCGCAACGTCTCGCCGCTTCCATTGACTCTGCAGTCCAGCGCACTCAGACAGATCGCCGCAATATCCGCCCGGCAGAAGTCCTCCCCCTGCACATAGTCCAGCCCCGCCTGATCCGCGGTCGGGAAAGGGTCGCGCCAATCCACCTGGGCATAGCCCAAGGCCCGCAGCACCAGGGTCAGGAACTGCGCCTGATCAATGGAGGCCGCTGTTCCAAAGGCCGTGGCCGAGATGCCGGAGGAGATGCTCTTATAGTAAGCATAGCCTACATAGTCGTCCGCCCAGCCCGCGTCCTGGAAGGGGTGGACATATTGGGCGTACAGTGCCTCCCGCTCCCCGCCCAGAAGGCGCACCAGCATGGTCACCGCCTCGCCGCGGGTGGCCTCCTGCTCCAGATCAAAGTTGGGGGAGCCGTCCGGCAGAGTCCCTGTGCCTTTGAAGAGCCCCAGCTCATACAGCTCCTGTGCCGCTGCCCTCCCCGCCTCCAGCCGGTCCGGCGTCAGCGCCGCCCCGCCTGGCACCAGCTGGGTGCACAGCAGCGCTGACATCAGCAGGCCGGTCAAACATCTTTTTTTCCAGTTTCCCATCGAAATTACCTCCTGTGGTGCCCGGTTGTACAGCGCTTGCCTCGTTTTTTATGATTATAACAGGCTTTTCTGCTCCCCGCAACCAAAGCTTTACACAGCTGTGGTTGCGCTTTCGCGGCGCATCCCTTATACTGAACACAGCTACGCGGAAGGAGGCCGTCTATGAAGCTCTTGCAGAAATACCGCGCTCCCCTGCTTTTCCTTCTGCTCTTTGAGGGGATCGCCGTTGGGCTCTGGCTGTGGCTGGACAACCCCTTTTACCTGTTCAACTTTTCCTACATTGGGGGCGGTCTGTCGCTGGCCATCGCCCTGTATATCCGCGGATTCCGGCACGCCCGTCTGGTGGCCCAGCTGTTGGTGGGCGGCTACATGCTGGTCTATCTGGGATTGATCCGTGGAGAAAATATGCAGATCGAGGGCTTCTGGTACTATCTCTTTCTGGGCGTTTTTGAGGCGGCCGCCATCCATTACGCTGTGGCGAAAATCGCCGGCCCGCTCTTCTTCGGGCGCGGCTGGTGCGGCTACGCCTGCTGGACGGCCATGGTGCTTGACCTGCTGCCCTATCCGGTTCCCGCTCAGCCCAGACGTCGGTGGGGCTGGATGCGGCTGGCGACCTTTGCCGCAGCCCTGCTCTTTGTAGCCCTCCTCTTTCATCTGCGTCTCCCCAATTTGGAGCAGGTCATGTTCCGCAGCTTTGTCGCGGGGAATCTGGCCTATTACGCCGCTGGCGTTCTGCTGGCCTTCCGGTTAAAGGACAACCGCGCTTTCTGCAAGTACTTATGTCCCGTAGCGGTGTTTCTGAAGCCGGCCAGCTACTTCGCCCGCCTGCGCGTAACCTGCGATGAAGACAAATGCGTCTCCTGCGGCAAATGCAGACAGGTATGTCCCATGGATGTGGATATGACTGACAACCGCCGCAGCCGCGCCAACGGTACCGAGTGCATTCTGTGCGGCCGCTGTATAGAGGCCTGCCCCACCAACGCACTGAAACTATAATATGCGTCCTGCTGCAAAATAGATTTCTTTTTATGAACAAAGGCGGAGCCGTTCCAGGCTCCGCCTTTGTTATCATCTCCGGGCATCTCAGCCCTTCAGCTTATCCATCCCGGCCTTAGCCGCATTCTGCTCCATCCCCCAAAATGCTCCGCATTTCGGGGACCCTGGCTTCCTTATATCTGCGGGGCGGAGTGAATCCGCCTCCGCATCAAGGTTTTGCTGCGCAAAACACTTGGACGCCGCTGGCGGCGGCTCGCTCCTGCTCGCAAAGAGGCTCTGCAACATGCGGCGCTCAGCCCTTCAGCTTATCCATCCCGGCCTTAGCCGCATTCTGCTCCGCCTCTTTTTTGCTGCGGCCCTTGCCCTGGCCGATGGCCGCGCCGTTCAGGTCTACCTCCACTGAGAATATCTTGGCGTGGTCGGGCCCCTCCGCGCCAATCAGGCGATAGCCCAGCACCTGACCGCTCTCCCGCTGGACCAGCTCCTGCAGGGCGGTCTTATAGTCCCGGCTGGCGCTCTTCTCCTCCTCGCTGTCCAGGATGAACTTGCGGATAATCTTCCGGGCCGAGCCGATGCCCCCATCCAGATACACCGCCGCCAGCACAGCCTCCACCGCGTCGGCCTGGATGGAGGGGCGCTCCCGGCCGCCGCCCACATCCTCTCCCTTGCCCAGTTTCAGATAGCGCCCCAGCTCCAGCGCGCGGGCCACCTCCACCAGGCTTCCTTCGCATACCAACGCCGCCCGGGTGCGGGTCAAATCCCCCTCGGGCAGGTCCGGATGGGTGCGGAATAGATAGTCCGCCGTCACCATCCCCAGCACCGAATCGCCCAGGAATTCCAGGCGCTCGTTGCTCCCCAAGCCGTCCGCCTTGTGCTCGTTTGCGTAGGAGCTGTGGGTCAGCGCGTTCTCCAGCAGCGCCCGGTTTTCAAAATGGTAGCCCAGCCGCTCCTCAAGCTCCGTCATGGCCTACTCCTTTCTGAATGGAAACGGAGGCCCCGCTGCACCAGCGAGGCCTCTGTTCAACTTCTCTTTTTCTCAGTCGCCCAGCTTATTCTTCAGGTAATTGATCAGGTCGCCCACGGTGGAGATGCCGGACAGGTCGTCCTCCTCCATCTCCTCCACGCCAAACTCCTCCTCCACAGCCATGGAGAGTTCCACAATGTCCAGGGAGTCGGCGCCCAGATCCTCAAAGGAGGTATCCATGGTAATGGTATCCTGCTCCACACCGAACTGCTCGGCCAGCAAGGCGGCAATCTTATCAAAGATCATACTAATCTACTCCTAATCGTTGCTGTCAGCTTCGGCAGCGTCTTTGCATTATGATAATAGGCAAGATTTAGTTGCCTGTCAATAGGGTAAATCAAATTTTTTCCGCTGTGCCCACCGGAAGACGCATGTGCTCGATGTTTTCGGCAATATCCTCAATGATCCCAGAGGATGCAAAGGTGACCGCCTGGCGGATGGCGTTTTTGATGGCAAAGTCATCAGAGGAGCCGTGGGCCTTGATCACCGGTCTGGAGATGCCCAGCATGGCAGTGCCCCCGATTTCCCCGGCATCCATAAGCTTTTTAAACTCCTTCAGCCCGCCGGACACCAGCACGGCGGCCAACTTGGTGCAGATATTTTTCTTGAACATAGCCTTGAGCTGCTTGGCCATAAACCCGCCCGTGCCCTCCATGGTCTTGAGAAAAATATTGCCCGAATAGCCGTCGGTGACGATCACGTCCACTTGGCCATAGACCGCCTCCCGGGCCTCCACATTGCCCACGAAGTGAATGCGCCCCGCCGCATCCGCCTGTTTGAGCAGGGTGTAGGCCGCGCGCTGCAGATCGGTTCCCTTGGACTCCTCCGCGCCGATGTTGAGCAAGCCCACACGGGGCTCCGGGCGCTTGAGCACCCGCTCGGCGTAATAGGAGCCCATAAAGGCGAACTGGAGCAGGTACTCCGGGGTGCACTCGGCCGTGGCTCCACAGTCGATGAGTACCGCGCCGCCACCGCCGGTGGGCACCACCGGGGCCAAGGCGGCCCGGCGGATCCCCCGCACCCGCTTGACCAGCAGAGTAGCCGCGGAGAGAATGGCCCCGGTGCTGCCCGCGGAGACAAAGGCATCCCCGCCGCCGCTTTTGAGCATGTTCAGGCCCACGGTAAGGGAGGAGTCCTTCTTCTCCTTAAAGGCGGTGGCGGGGTTGTCGCACATCTCCACCACCTCGGATGCATGGGCGATCTCCAGCCCGGGGGGCAGGTCGTCCACCCCCTCGGCCTGGAGGACCTTGAGGATTTCCTCCCCCTGGCCCACCAGGACCACCTCCACTCCCAGCTCCCGCACGGCGGCCAGCGCCCCGCGCACGTTGGAGACGGGGGCGTTGTCGCCGCCCATTGCGTCTACGATAATCTTCATGGGTCATTCCTTCTTTCCTTCTTGCTGATCGGTGGGCTTTCCTCCCCCACCGGGGGAAGTGGGTCGCGCTCCCGCGCGGGGCCCGGCTTTTGAGCTGCAAAAGCCGGGAGAAAACAACCAGGATCTTCGCCCCCCGGACCTCAGGATCGGGCGGCAGAGCTTTGGGTAGAGGCGGGTATGGCTTGAAAGCAGTTGCGGCTCGTTTTCGGTCAGGCACCTGAGGGAGCAACATCCCTCGGCCGATTTCCCTGCAAGGCTTGTAAGCTGCTGCGCTGGAAGGGGCGCCAACGAGCCGCCGCTGGCGCTTTGCGCCGTGTTCAGGCTTGCGGCCCAAACGCCCCCTTCCGCAGCGCTGCGCGGGCACTGTGCGAGGCTCGCAGGACCGGGGTCTGCCGCTTAGAAGCTCTCTATACCGGCGCAGCCGATGAAAATGGTCTGGGCCCTCGTAGGGAGCCGAACCCCGCGCAGGAGCGCAAAGCTTTCCGTCCTCTGCGGTGGCAGATATTCTAGCAAAATTTACAACAAATCCAAACTGACATCCAATCCATCCAACGTCTCCAGCGCCCGCCTGGACAGTTCAGCATTTTTATTCCGCTTGCCCTTGACACGGTGGTCCAGGGGTGGGATAATGCCGAAATTCACATTCATAGGCTGAAAATCCGCCACGCTCCCGTTGCTGATGTAGAGCGCCAGGGCCCCCACCGCGGTCTCCTGGGGAAAGTCCACCGGCGGCCTGCCCTCCAGCCGGCGGGCCAGCTCCACGGCGGCCAGGAAGCCGGAGGCGGCGGATTCCACATACCCCTCTACGCCGGTCATCTGCCCGGCAAAGCACAGGCGAGGCTCCTTTTTGACCCGGTAATAGCGGTCCAGCAGCCGGGGGGAGTCCAGATAGGTGTTGCGGTGCATCACCCCGTAGCGGACAAACTGGGCGCTGTGCAAGGCTGGGATCATGGAAAACACCCGCTTCTGCTCCGGCCACTTCAGGTGGGTCTGAAAGCCCACCAGGTTGTAAATGCTGCCCTGGGCGTTATCCCGGCGCAGCTGCACCACGGCAAAGGGCTCCTTTCCGGTCCTGGGATCCTTCAGACCCCGTGGCTTCAGGGGCCCGTAACACAGGGTCTGCTTTCCCCGCCGGGCCATGACCTCCACGGGCATGCAGCCCTCGAACACATTTCTGTCCTCAAAACCGTGGACCGGGGCCTCCTGGGCAGCGCACAGCTCGCTCCAGAAGGCGTCGTACTCGTCCTCGGTCATAGGGCAGTTGATATAGTCCGGGGTGCCCCTGTCATAGCGTGAGGCAAAAAAGGCGCTGTCCATATCCACGCTCTCAAAGGTCACCAGAGGGGCGGCCGCGTCGTAGAAATTCAGGGGACGGCTCTCGGGGAACAGTCCCTGAATGGCCGCCGCCAGGGCGTCCGAGGTGAGGGGGCCGGAGGCAATGATCACATTCCCTGTCTCCGGAATGGCCGTAACCTCTCCCTCTGTCACGGTGATGAGGGGGTGGCTTCTGAGGTGCTCCGTAATCGTCCGGGAAAAGCCATAGCGGTCCACCGCCAAAGCACCTCCCGCCTCCACCCGGTGGGCGTCGGCGCAGGTCAGGATGAGGGAGCCCATGCGCCGCAGCTCCTCCTTCAGCAGGCCCACCGCGTTCTCCAGCTGGTCGGAGCGCAGGGAGTTGGAGCACACCAACTCCCCGAAGTCGTCCGTGTGGTGGGCGGGGGTGCGCTTGGCCGGCTTCATCTCCCGCAGGTCCACGGGGATGCCCCGCCGGGCCAGCTGCCATGCGGCCTCCGAGCCCGCCAGCCCCGCGCCGATTACGATCACTGGTTCCATTGCTTCCTCCTTGCCGCCCTCAGCGGATAAAATTGGTCCGCTGGGGCTCCTCCCGCTCCGGCAGGCCGTATGTTTCCCGGCCCAGGGCGATGCTCTTGACCAGAAAGGCCATATTGCGGGCCAGGGTACGCATGGTCTGCAATCCCTCCGCGTCCTGCGCAGCCTCTCCAGGCAGCTCGCCATGGATGCTGTTCCAATACTGGCTGGACGCCACAGGCATCCCACTGCCGGTAAAGAATTTATTCAACTCGTCAAAGGCGGCGGACAGGCCGCCCCGCCGGGCGGCCACCACGCTGGCCCCCACCTTCATGGTCTTGTCGAATGGGGTGCTGTAAAACAGCCGGGTGAGCAGGGCCACCAGGGTGGCGTTGGCCGAGGCGTAGTACACGGGGCTGCCCACCACCAGGCCGTCGCAGGCCTGGAATTTGGGAGCCAGCTCGTTCACCAGGTCGTCAAAAACGCACCGGCCCAGCACCTTGCACCGGCGACAGGCGATGCAGCCGCGGATGTCCCGGTTCCCCACCTGCATCAGTTCGGTCTCCAGCCCCTCCCGGGCAAAGACCTCCGCCATTTCTCCCAGCGCCAGGGCTGTGTTCCCGTTGGCTCTGGGGCTTCCGTTCAGCATCAGAATTTTCATGGCTCCTCCTTCCCGCTCCGGGTACCCGCAGCTTTTTTCGCGGTTGGCTTTTTTGCAGCCGTTTTCTTGGCCGGTGCCGTCTTTTTCACAGCAGCGGTCTCTTTGGAGGCGGCTTTCTTCGCGGTGGTCTTTTTTGCAGCCGCCTTCTTGACCGCGGGCTTCTTCTCCTCTTCGGGGGGCATTCCCTCCGCCGGGGTCTCGGCCGTGGTTTTTTTCTTATAGCCCCGCTGGTCCTCGGGCAGGAAGTTGGGACAGTCCGGGTTAATGCAGAAGGGGCGCTTGAAGCCCCGCCCCGATTTCTTAAACAGGGTATGTCCGCATTCCGGGCAGTTGTCCTTCACGGGCACGTCCCAGGTCATAAAGTCACAGCGCTTGGCCTCGTCCTTGTTGGTGTTATTCTCACAGCCGTAGTAGGCGTAACCCCTCTTGGAGGTCTTTTTGAGGATCCTGCCGCCGCACTTGGGGCACTTGCCTGGCATCTCGATGACGATGGGCTGGGTATGGGGGCACTCCGGCCAGCCGGGGCAGGCCAGGAAGCGGCCGAAGCGGCCGGACTTGTAGACCAGGTTGCGTCCGCAAAGGGGACAGATCACGTCGGACACCTCGTCGGGCACCTTGATGCGCTCGGTATCCTGCTCGGCCTCCCTCAGCTCCTTTTCAAAGCCGCCGTAGAACTGGCCGAGCAGGCTCTTCCAGTCCACCTTGCCCTCCTCCACCTCGTCCAGCTGCTCCTCCATATGGGCGGTGAAGGCGGTGTCCACAATGTCGGTGAATTTGTCCTTCATCAGGTCGGTGACCACCTCTCCCAGAGGGGTGGTGCGCAGGTATTTGCCCTCCTTGACCACATACTCCCTGTCCAGGATGGTGGAGATGGTGGGGGCGTAGGTAGAGGGGCGACCGATGCCCTTCTCCTCCAGAGCTTTAATGAGGGTGGCCTCGGTATAGCGGGCCGGGGGCTGGGTGAAGTGCTGCTCGGGGCTGGTCTCCTTCAGGGCGAGTGGCTCCCCCTCCTTCAGGTCTGGCAGGGGGGACTGGCTCACTTCCTCCTCCTCGTCCTTGCCCTCCACATACACGGCGGTATAGCCGGAGAACTTGAGGGCCGAGTGGTTGGCCCGGAAGGTGTACCCGGCGGAGCGCACGTCGATGGACACGCTGTCATACACGGCGGAGGCCATCTGGCAGGCCAGAAAACGGCTCCAGATAAGCTTGTAGAGCCGGTACTGCTCTGCGGTCAGGTCCTTTTTGATGTCCTCCGGGGTAAGGGTCACGTCGGAGGGGCGGATAGCCTCGTGGGCGTCCTGAGCGCCCGACTTGGTCTTGTATACCCTGGCCTTGCCGGGGTAATAGTCCTTGCCGTACCGGCCGAGAATGAAGTCCCGGGCGGCGGCGGTGGCCTCGTCGGACAGGCGCAGGGAGTCGGTACGCATATAGGTAATCAGGCCCACGGCGCCCTCTCCGGCGATGTCCACGCCCTCATAGAGCTGCTGGGCGATGGACATGGTGCGCCGGGGCGTCATGTTCAGCTTGCGGCTGGCCTCCTGCTGCAGGGTGGAGGTGGTGAAGGGGGGCGCGGGATTGCGCAGCTTGTCCTGCCGCTTGACCCCGACCACGGAGAAGGGCGCGCCCTGCACGGCGGAGAGGACCTGGTCCACCTCCGCCCGGCTGTGCAGCTCCATCTTTTTCTCTTTTCCGTAAAACGCGGCCTTGAACTTGCCCAGGTTGGGGGCGATTCGCTCCAGATCCACATCGATGGACCAGTACTCCTGGGGCACAAAGGCCTTGATGTCCGCCTCCCGCTCGGCCACCAGGCGGGTGGCCACCGACTGCACCCGCCCGGCGCTCAGGCCCCGGCGGATCTTCTTCCAGAGCAGCGGGGATATCTGATAGCCTACGATGCGGTCCAGCACCCGGCGTGCCTGCTGGGCGTCCACCAGGTCCATGTCAATGGACCTGGGAGAGGCGATGGAGTCATTGACCACCTTTTTGGTAATTTCGTTGAAGGTCACCCGGTAGGTCTTGTCGTCCGGGATGCCCAAAAGCTCCTTCAGATGCCAGGATATGGCCTCCCCCTCCCGGTCCGGGTCGGTGGCCAGGAACACTTTCTCGCTGCCCTTGGCCGCCTTCTTCAGGTCGGAAATGACCTCCTCCTTGCCTTTGATAGGCTGATAGTCCACCGCAAAGCCATGCTCTACGTCCACACCCAGCTTGCTCTTGGGCAGGTCGCGCACGTGGCCCATGGACGCCTTGACCTCATAGCCCGGACCCAGGTATTTTCCAATGGTCTTGGCCTTGGCCGGGGACTCTACAATGACCAGATTTGATTTCGCCACAGCACATTTACTCCTATTCGTCGTCATACTTCCGCAAACCGGACCGCGGCCTCAAAGCGCCGGCCCGGAATTTCCTGAATCAGTCCCCGCACCTGCAGCACAGTCAGGGCCGAATTGACCCGGCGGGCGGGGAGCTCTGTGCGGCCGATCAGCTCGTCCGCCGTCAGCGCGCTCTGGAAGAGCAGGGAGAGGATCTCCTTCTCCTGGTCCGCCAGGGCAGCCAGCACGGCCCCGTCGGCGGCCGGCTTCTCCTCCAGGCGTTCCGGGGCAGAGGCGGGCCTGTCCACGGTTTCCGCCGGGAGCGGCGCGGGCTCCACCGCCAGGCGGGCCTGCCGCTCTTCCTCGGGCACTGCCTCCGCCCGGCGGAGCTTATGGGGAAAGCGGAGGGTGTACTCCTCCAGAATATCCCCCGCGCCCCGGACCAGCTTGGCGCATCCCTTGGAGATGAGCCCGTTGGTGCCCGTGCTCATGGGCGCGTCCGCCGGACCGGGCACGGCGAACACATCCCGGTCCTGCTCCAGGGCCCGCTCCGCCGTGATCAGGGTGCCGCTGCCCCGCTCCGCCTCCACCGCCACCACGCCCACGGACAGGCCGCTGATGATGCGGTTTCGGATGGGAAAGCGCCAGCCGTCCGGCCGGGTCCCCGGCGGGGCCTCACTGATCAGGGCACCTGCGGAGGCTACATCCTCGTACAGCCAGCGGTTTTCCCTGGGGTAGACCACGTCCACCCCGCCGGCCAGCACCGACACGGCCGCTCCGCCCGCCTGGAGCGCGCCCTTGAGGCTGCACGCGTCGATCCCCTGGGCAATGCCGGAGACGATCAGCGCCCCGGCGCGGGTCAGGTCAAAAGCAAGCTTACCCGCCATACGCTTTCCGTATTCTGAGCACTTGCGGGAGCCCACCATGCCGATGGCCAGCTCCTCGTCAAAGCGGAAGAGTCTCCCCCGCACATAGAGCACCAGGGGGTAGTCGGGCAGCTGAAGCAGCCGCTCCGGATACTCCGCGTCCTGGCTCGTCAGGATACGCAGGTTCAGCCGGTCACAGTCGGCCAGGATGCGCTCCACCCCGTCCATGGACTTGTCCGACAAATCCGCCCGGGTCAGAGGCGCAATGGGCACCTCGCCGTACTCCTCCTCCCCGGCAAAGTACACCGCCTCCGCCGAGCCGAAACGGCGGATCAGCTCCGCGGCCTGCTCCGGCCGAAGGCTCCGCCGGGTGGTGAGCCAAATCAGATAGTGCAGCGCCGCCATGGCGGGACCTCCTTCCTGGTTATCGAAACATCTCCCAGAGCACTACGCCGGCCGCCACCGCGGCGTTGAGGGACTCACAGCGGTCGGTCATGGGGATCTTTAAGGTTTGTTTACATAATTCCAATGCCTGCTTGGACACCCCCCGGCCCTCGCTGCCGATGATGACGGCGGCGGCGGACAGGTCGGCCGAGCGCACATCCCGGGTGTCCTCCCGCAGGGCGGTGGCGTACAGGGGCACCCCCGCCGCGTCCAGCAGGGGCTTGAGGGCGTCCAGCTGCGTCTCCCACACCGGCAGGCGGAAGCAGGCCCCCATGGTGGCGCGGACCGTCTTGGGGGAAAAGGGGTCGGCGCAGTGGTTGACCAACATGAGCCCCGCCGCCCCAAAGGCGTCGGCCGTCCGCCAGATGGTGCCCACATTTCCAGGGTCCTGCACGCCGTCCAGCACCAGCCACCGCCCGGCGGGCAGGCGCTCCGGCGGGGCAGTAGGGGGCAGGGCGCACAGGGCCAGCACCCCCTGGGGGCTCTCCGTGTCGGACAGGCTCTTCAAAAGGTCCTCCGGCACCTCCGCCAGCCGCACCCCGGGCAGAGGGGGCAGCCCCTCCAGCCCCTTGGGGGTGGCCAGCACGGTGCGAATTTCCGCCCCCCAGCGCACCGCCTCCCCCAGAAGCTTGGGCCCCTCAATGAGGAACTCCCCCGCCTCCCGGCGGGCCGCCCGGGCGCGGCTCAGCCTGCGTATGCGCATGCACAGGGCGTTTTGACGGCTTGTAATACGCTCCATGGCGCTCACCTATAGGTCCTGCAGACGGTTGATGTCCTCCGTCCGGCCCAATGTGACCGCCGCGTCCCCCGGCTCCATCACATAGGCCGCGCCGGGGGCCACGTTCAGCTCTCCTGAGCCGCCCTTGCGCATGGCGATGATGTTGACATGATAGCGCTTGCGCACGTCCAGCTCCTGGATCGTCTTATGCTGCCACTCCTTTGGAATGGCGATTTCCACAATGCCGTAGTCGTCGGACAGCTCGATGAAATTGAGGACATTGGAGCTGGACAGGCCTTGGGCCAGCTTGACACCCATCTCATGCTCCGGAAACACCACTCGGTCGGCTCCGATCTTCTCCAGCACCTTGCGGTGGACATGGCTCTGGGCCTTGCAGATGATCCGCTTGACTCCCAGCTCCTTCAGGTTCAGGGTAATAAGCGCGGAGGTCCCCACATCATCCCCTACCGCCACAATGGCGCAGTCATAATTGCGGATTCCCAGAGCCCTGAGAACAGCCGGGTCCTTGGCATCTCCCGCCGCCGCGTGGGTCACCCGGTCAGCGACCTTCTGCACGTTCTCCTCCGAGCCGTCCAGCGCCAGCACCTCATGCCCCAGATTTGACAGCTCTGTGGCAACCGCGGTCCCAAACCGGCCCAGTCCGATCACAACAAAAGTTTTCATCTGCAGCGCATCCTCCTCAGCCGATCATCAGATTCATTTCCGGATAGCGTACCTTCGCCTTTGTTTTCTTTCGTATCATGAACGCCACAGAGAAGGACAAAATGCCCACGCGGCCCAGATACATAAACACAATCAGCAACCCCTGGGAGAAGGGGCTGAGCGCCGTGGTAATTCCGGTGGTCAGGCCTACGGTCCCCATGGCGGAGGCCACTTCAAACACGCAGTCCAGATAGGGTGAATTCTCTATGGTGGCAATCAGCATGGACCCACACAGGAACAAAAGCAGCATCACCAGGGTCAGGGTCATGGCATTGAGCACCCGCTGCATGGGGATGGCCCGGCCCCGGAAGGTCACCTGCTCCCGCCCCGCCAGGCCGGAGCGCAGCGCCAGCAGCAGCACCCCCACCGTGACAGTCTTCAGTCCGCCGGCCGTGGAGCCGGAGGATCCGCCGATGAGCATCAGAATGGACGACATCGCCTTGCTGCTGTCATGCAGCCCGCCCTGTCCGATGGCATCAAAGCCCGCTGTGCGCAGAGTGACGGACTGAAAGAGGGCGTTGAGCCCCTTCTGGCCCAGGGGCATCCCGCCGAGGGTGGCCGGATTCCGGGACTCCTCCACAAAGAAGAACAGTGCCCCTCCCAGGATCAGCCCGCCCGTGATGAGCAGTACCATCCTGCTGTAGACCGTAAGCCTGCGCCAGCTACGTTTGGTCAGGATATCCTCCCAGACAAAAAAGCCCAGGCCGCCCACAACAATGAGCGCGGCGGTGACCCCCAACACCAGGGGGCTGTCGCTCACCCCCGTCAGGCTGGAGAAGGCGCCGTATTTCACCCCCATCAGGTCAAAGCCCGCATTGCAGAAAGCGGAAACCGCATGGAATATGGCATGCCAGACTCCCCTGAGCACGCCGAACTCCGGCACCATCCGCAGCGCCAGGAGCACAGCCCCAATGCCCTCCATCAGAAAGGTTCCCATCAGGGCGTGGCGCACCACCCGCACCACGCCGTCCATATCGTTGAGGTTCAGGGTAGACACCATAATCAGGCGCTCCGATAGACCGATGCGCCGGCGCAGCGCAAACGAGAGCAGGGTGATAATCGTCATAAAGCCCAGGCCGCCCAGCTGGATCATCGCCAGAATCACCACCTGGCCGAACAGGGACCACTGCACGGCCGTGTCCACCAGGATAAGCCCTGTGACACAGGTGGCTGAGGTAGCCGTAAACAGCGCGGTAAAAAATCCGGCACTCTGCCCGTCTCTGGAGGCAATGGGCAGCGTGAGCAGCAGCGCCCCTATCAGAATGATCACCGCAAAGGATCCCGCCACAATGCGTGTGGCGTTCAGGCTCCTGCTTCTGATCAGGCGGTTGCGCAGCCAAAACGCGATTCGTTTGAACAAGCGTGTACCTCCCAGCTAAAGAACGCAGAAAGGCATACCGAAGGAGAAGCGCCCCTTCGGTATGCCGTTTTACTCAGTCCAGAGGCTTCATCGTGGGGAACAAAATCACATCCCGGATCGAGTCGGAGTTGGTCAACAGCATGACGCAGCGGTCGATGCCGATCCCCAGGCCGCCCGTGGGGGGCATACCATACTCCAGGGCGGTGATAAAATCCTCGTCCATCATGCCGGCCTCGTCGTCACCCTTGTCCCGCAGCTCCACCTGCTTCTGGAAGCGGGCGCGCTGGTCAATTGGGTCGTTGAGCTCAGAGAAGGCGTTGCCCATCTCACTGTGGCAGACGAAGAGCTCGAACCGCTCGGTAAGCCGGGGATCCTTGGGAGAACGCTTGGCCAAGGGGGAGACATCCACCGGGTGCATGGTGATAAAGGTGGGCTGGATGAGCTTCTCCTCCACCTTTTGGTCAAAGCACTCGTAGAGCGCGTTGCCCCAGGTCTTGTCCGCCGTCTCGGGCAGCTCCACACCGATGGACTTGGCGGCCGCGACCGCCTCTTCGTCAGAGGAGATAGCCATGAAGTCGATGCCGCAGTAGTGCTTCACCGCCTCATGCATGGGCATGCGGGGCCAACCGGGGGTCAGGTCAATCTGCTCCCCCTGCCACTCCACCTGATAGGTGCCCAGAAGCTTCTGAGCCGCGGAGGAGAGCAGATCCTCAAACAGGTCCATCATGTCGTTGAAGTCGGCATAGGCCTGGTAGAGCTCAATGGTGGTGAACTCCGGGTTGTGCTTGGGGTCCATGCCCTCATTGCGGAAAATGCGGCCGATCTCATATACCCGGTCCATGCCTCCCACAATCAGCCGCTTCAGAGGCAATTCGGTGGCGATGCGCATGTACATGTCAATGTCCAGAGTATTGTGGTGGGTGATGAAGGGCCGGGCTGTGGCACCGCCGGAGATGGTGTTGAGAACGGGCGTCTCTACCTCCATGTAGCCCCGCCTGTCCATAAAATCACGCACGTGCTTGATGAATTTGGAGCGGATGATGAAGTTGCGCTTCACCTCCGGATTGACAATCAGATCCACATAGCGCTGGCGGTAGCGCAGCTCCTTGTCCTGCAGGCCGTGGAACTTCTCCGGCAGGGGCAGCAGGGACTTGGAGAGCAGCACAATGTTCTTTGCCCGCACGCTCATCTCGCCCCGCTGAGTGCGGAACACCTCGCCGTCCACGCCCACAATGTCGCCGATGTCATACTTCTTGAACTGCTTATAGACCGCCTCGTCCATCTCGTCCTGACGGGCGTACAGCTGGATGCGGCCATCCCGGTCCTGCAGATCGCAGAAGCTCACCTTACCCATACCCCGTTTGGACATCAGCCGACCCGCAACCTTGACCGCCTTTCCCTCCAAAGCGTCAAAGTTGTCCTTGATCTGCTGGGAGGTGGTATCCCATGCGAAGCGGGTGCGCTGGAACGGGTCCTCTCCCGCGTCCTGGAGCGCCTTGAGCTTATCCCGACGGATCTTCAGCAGCTCGGACAGAGACTGCTGCTCCTGCGGTACCTTCTTCTCTTCTGCCATCGTTATCCATCCTTTATCTGTTCTGCCCATTCCCCGGAACAGGCGGTAAAAGCCGGTCTATTTCTGGATATCCAGGACCTTATAGCGCACCATGCCGGCGGGGGCCTCCACATGGACCTCCTCCCCCACGGCCTTGCCCAGCAGAGCCCTGCCGAAGGGGGAGTCCTCCGAGATGCGGCCGTTCATGGGGTCCGCCTCCTGGGAGCCCACGACTTCATAGCTCTCCTCCTCCCCGAACTCCAGATCCAGCACACGGATCTTGGAGCCCAGGCGCACCGAGTTGGGGGCCTCCTCATGCTCCTCAATAATCACATAGTTGGCCAGGATATTCTCCACCTCTGCGATGCGGGAGTAGAGCTTTCCCTGCTCGTTCTTGGCCTCGTCATATTCGCTGTTTTCGGACAGGTCGCCAAAGGAGCGGGCCTCTTTAATCTGGTCCGCCACCTCCCGCTCCCGCACTGTTTTCAAGTAGTTGAGCTCCTGCTTCAGCTCTTCCAAGCGCTCAGCGCTCAGCTTGAATTCCTTCGCCATAGTTGCTGCGCACACCTTTCTTTTTTTGCTGCTTATCCTTTATATAAAGTAATTTATTCATAAAACTCGACGGTTCCGGTCGTTATTTGTTCTGTGAAAGGTGGGATTAACCCACGTTAATTCGATATTATAGGTATTTTTCCCTCGTCTGTCAAGCTAATTTGTCCCTGATATGTGGTAAATATTTCTATTTCTCCAAGGGGCAGCCGTCCCTCCTCCCACAGCAGCGCCAGCACGGGCAGGCTCTCTACGCCGGGCAGCTCCACCGACCGGGCGCGCAGCTCCAGCCCGGACAGGCAGGGCGCCGGCGGGCAGAGCACTAGGTTGCCGGGCATGTCGGGCAGAACCGGCGCAAAGTCCACCGCCACATCCGCCCTCATTCCGCCCAGTGTCTCCGGAACCGCAGCTCCATATTCCTGCCGGAGCAAAACGCAAAGCTCCGCACCTCCATCTGGAACGGCCAGCGCCAGGGTACGCACCCGGGGACAGAGGGCGTGCGCCGTCTCAAACAGCGCCCGGTCCACCCGCCTTCCCCGCAGGAGCACAGCGGCCCGCCCCGGCTCCACACCACGCGACTCCAGCATAGCCAGCGCCAGCCTGGGGGCCAGCACCCGGCAGAGGGGAACCGGATCCACCGGGAAAAGCCCCTCCTCCACCACCTGGGGCCAGCCGGCAAAGCCCTCTGGAACCAGGATGCGGCGCACCCCTGCCTCCCGCAGGCCTCGGGCCGCCCGCCGCAGCCGGCGGAGCCCCCCGCGGGTGCTCCATCCCATGGGCACCCCGGCCCGCAGCAGGGGCATTCCCCGCACCCGTATCTGCTCCAGCCTCAGCCGCCCTCTTCCCACCTCCGGGACCAGCCAGCCCACCATATTCTCACCTCGTCCCAAAGATATGCCCCAGTGCCTCCAATATGCTTTTATTGTTATTTTGAAGAAAATATCGAATAATTTCGTTTTTTCTTTACATATATATACCATTTTAGTATATTGTGGAATCAGGAAATATCACCCAGCATCTGCCGGATAAGGATGAAACCGAAAATCTATATGAGAGACATTTTTACGACCCTACAACTGGTTTAAACTACCGCAACAATTCAAATTGCGCAAGGTATTGGTTTTTTACCCATTACCAAAATGCAATTTCGGCATTCAACGCAGGCAACTATACACAGGCATGGGAACGGTTAGGCCGTGCTATCCACTATCTTGGGGATATGAACACACCTCATCATGCTGCAAATTTGCCGGCACCTGGGTCAAATCATGTAGCATTTGAAGAGCAAATAGACCACAACCGTACCAGATACTCCGCAACCTCAGCAGGTACTAAGTACAATACAGCAATTACTTCCCTTCCCGTTATCTGTGCTCAAAATGCGAAAAACCGTCTAAGTGATGCAATATCAATTGATGATCTAACTACTTATGAGCCTTGGCTTCGTGCCGGCGATAATACAGTGCCATTTGCAATGCAATATACAGCAGTTGTTCTATACCACTTTCATCAAGCGGTGACCGCATGATCGAAATCATCACCAGTCCCATCTGCTGGGTCGCAGTATTGCTGAGCGCGGCTGGGCTGCTGCTCTACGCCGCGCTCTCCCGGCGGGGGCATCCGCTGATTGCCCTGGCAGTACAGTTGGCCGTGCTCTCCCTCTATCTGGCCCTTGCCCAGGGCAAAATCGTTGATGGCTTCTACTACGTCGCGCCCATGTCGGTGCCTTTGGGCTGCGCCGTGGACGGACTGTTGCGCGCCAGGGGGGCGAACTGGTGGACCTGGGCGGCCCTGGCGGCAGCGGGCTTCGCCCCTCTGGCCCTTGCGGGTGTGGTCTGCTCCGGAAATCCCTTCTCCCCCAGCATGTTGGACCCCTTGTTTTTATTCCCCACGGCGGCCATCTACGCCCTGCCCCTGTGGTGGCACGACCGCCCATACGGCGGGACCCGAAACTGTGTGCTGTGGTTTGTGATCCAGGGGGTGTTGATCGCGCTGCTTGCGTTGAGCCGCCTGACAGACTTCAACCCGCACTATGAAACAATACAGGACGCGCTCATTCGTTCCCTAGTGGGTTGGAACGGTATCTTTGCGGCCATCTGGATGATCCCCGTGCTTGCCTCCCTCCCCGCGTTTTTCTACAACCTTCGCTGTGTGAAGCGCGGAGCTTCCACATAGCGCCCTCAACGGCCCCGCCGGTGCCCGCCGGCGGGGCTTTCTGCCGTCTCGGTGGGCCGGAGTCGTCTTTTCGAAAACTTTACCGCCGCTTACCAACTCTTTTCACCTTTTTACCGGAGATTGGTAGCGGCTGCGCGCAAATTTCGGGTATGCTGAGTTTGTCGCAAGCCTGATCCGAAATCTGCAAGTTAATTGGAGGAAATTACATGAATTGGAAGCGTCCCCTGGCCCTCTCTCTGACCGCCGTGTCCCTGGCCGGCGCTCTGACCGCCTGCTCTACCCCGACGGCCGCCGACCCCACGCCCGCCGCTACTCCCATTGTGGAGGCCCTGTCCGGCGCCCCCAAATCCGTCCAATCCCCCAAGTACGTGTTCCTGTTTGTCGGCGACGGTATGAGCTATCCCCAGATCCAGTCCACCTCCGACTTCCTGGGTGCGCTCCAGGACGAGGATTACTTTATGGCTCAGCCCAGTCTGGACGACAACCAGGGCGCTGTTCTGGACGGGCCCGAATATCTGAATTTTATGAACTTTGAGGCGGCCGGAAGCGCTGTGACCTATGACTCCAACTCCTTCGCGCCCGACTCCGCCTCCACGGCCACCTCTCTTTCCACCGGCCACAAGACCTATTCCGGTACCATCAACATGGACGAGACCGGCACTACCGCTTACGAGACCATCACGGAAAAGCTCAAAGACCAGCAGGGCTGGAAGATCGGCGTAATCTCCTCAGTCAACCTGAACCACGCCACACCCGCCGCCTTTTACGCCCACCAGGCCAGTCGCTCCAGCTATTATGACATTGGTCTGGAGCTGATCGACTCCGGCTTTGAGTACTTCGCCGGCGGCGGCCTGCTGAAGCCCGACGGCCATGACGCGGAGAACCCCTCTGAGAATCTCTATGATCTGGCGGAAGCCGCCGGCTACAAGGTCACCAAGACCCAGGCCGAGGCTGAGGCGGTCTCCGCCGCCGACGAGAAGGTCATTCTCATCGACGAGCACCTGGCTGACTCCGATGCCATGGCCTATGAGCTGGACCGCGCCGACGACATGTGGTCTCTGGCCGACTATGTGGAGAAGGGCATCGAGGTGCTGGAAAACGACAAGGGCTTTTTCCTGATGTGCGAGGGCGGCAAGATCGACTGGGCCTGCCACGCCAATGACGCCGGCTCCACTATTCATGACACACAGGCCCTTGCCGACGCGGTGCAGGTGGCCATTGACTTTGCCAAAGAGCACGCGGACGAGACCCTCATTCTGGTCACCGGCGACCACGAGACCGGCGGCCTGACCATCGGCTTTGCCGGCACCGACTACGACACCTACCTCACCCTGCTCAAGTCCCAGAAGATCTCCTACGCCAAGTTCGACAGCGACTATGTCGCCGCCTATAAGGAGAACCAGACCTCCTTTGAGGACGTGCTCAAGGACGTGGAGGAGCTGTTCGGCCTGAAGGCCTCCGGTGCGGAGGGCGACAAGCTGGTGCTCACCGAGTACGAGATGAGCCAGCTCAAGACCGCTTATGAGAAGAGTGTCCACGAGACCGCCACCGGCGTCAGCGAGCAGCAGGAGTACGTGATGTACGGCACCTACGAGCCCCTGACGGTCACCATTACCCATATCCTCAACAACAAATCCGGCATCTCCTTCACCTCTTACAGCCACACCGGCCTGCCTGTGGCCGTACTGGCCGACGGCGTAAACGCCGAGGCGTTCAACGGCTACTACGACAACACTGATATCTACAACAAGCTGGCGGACATGCTGGATGTCCGGTAGAGCGGATCTTCCTGTTCTCTCTTTTGTTTCCAAGCGGTACAGCGGACGGCACAAAATGCCGTCCGCTGTGCCAGATTTCCGGAAAGGATGAATGGATTGCATTTTTGGAAGGATGGCGCCAGACGCCGTTATTATGCCCCCGCCGTGGTATGCGCGCTGCTCATTGTGGCACTGCTTTTGATTCCCACTGGGTATGAGGGCGCCGAGAACTACCAGGGCGCCGACCGGGTGACGGCCCGGGTAACCGCCGTGGACAACTCCGCCATTGTGGACACCGGCCTGGTGCGATCCGGCGAGCAGACCTGCGCCCTGGAAATCCTGAGCGGCCGCTTCAAAGGGCAGGCTCTGACCGGGGTCAATCTGCTCAACGGCTCCCTGGAGAATGACAAGCTCTTTTCCCCCGGGGACAAGGCCCTGGTGATGGTAAGCTATCAGGAGGATTCCGTGCGTTCGGTCACCATGGTGGACCATTACCGGCTCAACAAGGAGGCCCTTCTGGCCGCCGCCTTTGCCCTGCTGCTGGTCCTGTTTGCCGGAAGAACCGGCCTGCGGGCCATTTTCTCCTTTGTGCTGACCGTGCTCATGCTGTGGAAGGTTCTGGTTCCCCTGTATTTGAAGGGGTACAGCCCTATTTTCATTGGGCTGGGCATCACGCTGACCCTCACGCTGCTCATTATCGCTCTGGTATACGGCTTCGACCGCCGGTGTGCCGCCGCCGTATCCGGCGCTTTTCTGGGCGTGCTGGTCACCTGCGTGCTGGGGGCGCTCTTCACAGACCTGTTCCAGATCCACGGCGCGGTCATGTCCTACTCCGAGAGCCTTCTGTACAGCGGCTATCAGGATCTGAACCTGACCCGCATCTTCATGGCTTCCATCTTCATCGGCTCCTCCGGGGCTGTGATGGATCTGGCCGTGGACATCTGCTCGGCGGTAAACGAGGTTGTGGTCCAGCGCCCGGACATTCCCTGGCGGGAGGCAGTGCGCTCCGGCTTCCATGTGGGCCGGGCCGCCATGGGGACCATGACCACCACGCTGCTGCTGGCCTACTCCGGCGGATATGTGGCCCTGCTCATGGTCTTTATGGCCCAGGGCACACCGCTGGTGAGCATTCTCAACTACAAATATGTCTCCTCCGAGATCATTCACACCATCGTGGGCTCCTTCGGTCTGGTCACCGTGGCCCCCTTTACCGCCCTGACCAGCGGGTTTCTCCTGGCCCGGCCCAAAAAAGAGGCGGCAGCGTAAGCTGCCGCCTCTTCTATTCAGTTATCTCCAGGGTAAAGATCAGGTGGTAAAAGACCGGCTCCGAATCTTCGGCGAACAAAAAGCCCGACCCGTTTGTGTAGCCCCTATATTCAATACACTGGGCAATTGTGACACCGCCCGCCTGGAAGGTATAATTCTCCTCCGACTGGCGCTCGATCCGCTCCAACACGTCGCTGGACGCCCAGGTAAGGCAGGTATACTCCGGCCGGGCGGCCACAAAGGCCAGGGCCGCCAGCTGCTCCTGCACCACGGGGAAGCGGGTAAATCCGGTGATCGTCCGCGTAACCTCCAGCCGCACCCCGGTGACATGGCCCTCCCCATCCACAGTGAGGGCGTGGTCCGGCGGGGTTGCGGAGTCCCTAGCCGCACTGACAACAGCGGTCACAGGAGATCTATCCTCCGTCCAGCTTCCATCCGCCTCCATACGAAAATCCTGGCTCAGATTCCGGAACGCTATGGCGTCGTTGACGTTCTGCGCGTACTGTGCCGGGGTCAGGTTCCCCCGGTGGATGGGCATCCTGGCCTGAAGGGAGACCAGCATGCCCAGCCCAACCGCCACAGCGCTGGCCGCCGCATAGCCCACGCAGCGCAGGGCGCGGGTGTCCCGGATGGTATAGACGTTGTCCGCGTCCTGCTCCCACTCCATGGCCTCCCCACGGCCGCAGGCCACGCAGCATTTGACCTGCCGCACCAGGTTGTAAATGGGAATGCCCCAGCCAAAGCCCCGGCCAAACACGCCCCATGTTCGGGCGAAGGCATCCCCCCAGGAGAGCTTGTGCCCGCCGGGGTAGCGCACCGTCAGGCCAAAGAGCCATTTGCCCGGAGTATACCCCCAGGTGCTCAGCAGGGTTGGCTCCAGAAGCAGCATCAGCCCGCAGGTGATGTAGTTCTCCAGCAGGGTGGTCCAGAAGCCGGGAAAGGGGTCCCACCGCAGCAGGAGCAGCCGCACCGCGCCCCAGAGCAGTCCGTACAGGGCCAGATCCAGATTCCGGGCAAAATACCGCCGCCAGGGGTGGGCCACGGTGCGCAGCCGGTCCTGCTGCAAACTGAAGTAGGAGGGCCGTGCCGGGGGGCGCTCCAGCCGGGCCAGATAGCGCCCCGCGTCCAGGTCGGCATAGCTGACCCCCTCGGCCCGCAGCTCCCGGCACAGCTCTCCTACCAGGGCCAAGCCGCTCTCCTCCTCCCGCAGTCGCTCCCCCTGCTCCGCCGCCGCATCTGCCAGGGCGCGCTCTCCCCGCTGGATGCGGCGGATCTCCTCCACGGGAAGCCTCAGCTGGCGCAGCAGCTTGATCTTCCGCAGGGTCTCCACATCCTCCGGGGCGTAGTCCCGGTAGCCGTTTTCTCCCCGGTGGGGGGAGAGCAGGCCCTCCTGCTCGTAAAAACGGATATTGGCCCGGGTCATGCCCAGTTCCCGTTCCAGCTCGCCAATGGTCATGGTACCGCCCCCTTTTCCCTCATAGTAAGGTATCAAGCAGGTTTACAGTCAAGGGTTTCAGGTCAGATTCTCCTGCAAAAGTTCCGCCGCGGTCTCCAGCTGGGCGTCCCCCGCTCCGGTCAGCGCCACCTCCCGGTCCAGGGTGAGCCCGGTGCCGATCAGGGACACTCCGCTGCCCGTGAAATAGGCCCCGGTGGAGATGGCCAGCGCCCCCCCGTGGGGCAGGGCAAAGGTCTGCTGGGAGTACCCCTTTCCGCTGGTGGGCTCCCCCACGATCACGGCCGCCCCCTGCTCCTGGAGCTCAGCGGCAAAAAATTCAGCCGCGGAATAGGTGTCCCCATTGACCAGCACCGCCATGGGCAGGTCCACGCAGGCCTCGTCCGACTGGGTCACCGTCTCATGCCCCGCCCGGTCCCGGCTGATGAAGATGGGGCCCTCGGGCAGCAGGAAGTCCAGCATATGGGTCAGTTCGCTGAGATAGCCGCCTCCGTTATTGCGCATATCAAAGATCAGCGCGGCCGCCCCCTGTGCCTGGAGCTCTGCTACAGCCTCCTCCAGACGCTCAGCGCTGTGCTCATAAAAATTGGACAGCTTGACATAGCCGATCCCGTCCTCCCGCAGCTCATAGGTCACCGGATTGCTCTCCACCGCCCTGCGGTTCACCTCCACCGAGCGGACGGCGCCGTCCGTCCCCGTCACCTCTAGCGTCACCGTGGTGCCCGCCTCTCCCCGGATCCGGTCGGCGCCCTCATAGCGCGCCTCCCCGGCCAGGGATTGCCCATCCGCGGCGGTGATCACCTCCCCGGCCGTGAGGCCCGCCTCCTCCGCTGGGCCGCCTGGGGTGACCTCCAGGATGAGCAGGCCCTCTTCCCGCTCATAGCTCACGGTCACGCCGATTCCCACGTACTGGTTTTTCCGGCGCTCCTCCTGCGCCTGATACGCCTCCTCTGTCAGGTAGTAGCTCCAGCGGTCCCCTAGGCCGCTCACCAGGCCGGAGAGGGCGGCATCCACCGCCTCGCTCTCGTCATACTCCCCCACAAACCGGGTATTGACCAGCGCCATGGCCTCCAGGAGTGAGAGTCCGCCCATTCCCGTCACAGCGCGCAGGGCCAGAACGCCCGCGCCCAGCGCCACCGCGGCGGCCAGCGCCGCCACCAGCAGCAGCTGCCAAAGACAAAACCGCTTTTTTCTCATCGTTACTTCCTTTCCGGCCGCCCAAATACAGACGGGCGGGAGACCGCCGTCCCCCGCCCTCGCTGCGCCGATTCCATTCTGCTGTGCAAACGCGAAATAGCCATGTGCCCTCCCCGATGGCACGGCCTTAAAATTGAAGCGTGTCCACCCCACGGATTACCAGGGGTGCACCAGATTCAGGCTCTTATACTTACCCTCCGGGTCCACACGGGTATAATTCTCCCGCACCTCCAGATGCAGATGGTTTCCGTTGGAGCTGCCCGTGGTGCCCACATAGCCGATCACCTGACCCTGGGTGACCATCTGTCCCTCGCTCACCGCCCGGGAGGACATGTGGGCGTACAGGGTGGAGGCGCCGTTGCCGTGGTCGATGACCACGTAGTTGCCATAGGAGTAGTGACTGGCAGAGGTGACCACCTGCCCGCTCTTGGCCGCCAGAATCGGGGTGCCCCCGGGCGCGGGGACGTCGATTCCCGTATGGCTGTGGGCCTTTCCGGTGATGGGGTGAATGCGGTAGCCGAACAGAGAGCTCAGTTTGTAATAGCCCGGCAGGGGCCAGAGGTAGCTGCTCTCCGAGTCGATGGTGATGTTGTTCTGCCGCCGCTCCTCCTCCAGGGCCTTCTGCTTCCTTGCGATTTCCGCCTGGATCTCCTTGGCGGCCGCGCTCTCCGCTTCCAGCTGGCGGTTTACCTCGGCCACATCGGCGTTGATCTGGTCCAGCAGCTTCTGGGCCTCGGCCACCTTTGCCTGCTGCTCCGCTTTCTTGGCCTCCTGTTCCGCCCTCGCCGTCTCCTGGCCCGCCCGGGCGCTCTCCAGGTCGGCCTTCAGCTGTTCAATCTGCCTGCGGGTTTCCACCAGCTGGTCCATGACCTGATTGTCATAGTCCATCACCGCGTCAATGTCCGTCAGCCGGTCCAGCATATCGGAAAAGCTCTCCGCGTTGAAGAGGATGGACCAATAGGAGACCGTTCCGTTCTCCTCCATCAGCCGCACCCGCTCGCAGAAGAGCTGATACTGCTCCTCCTCCCGGGCCACGGCCTCCACCCGCTCGCTCTCCTTCTGGGCGATCTCCCCGTCGTAGTAGGCAATCTGGGCATCAATATTTTCAATCTCAGAATTGATAGCCTCCAGCTGCTGGGTCAGGATATTCCGCTTCTGCTGGGCCGCCGCCTGATCGTCCTTTACCGCGTCGAGCTGCTCTTTAAGCTCCTGCTGGCGCAGGCGGGATTCCGCCTGTTCGCTCTTCAGCGCGTCAATCTCCGCCTGGGTCACCGCGCCGGCGCCCCCCATAATCATGGTGACCATGGGCAGGATCAGCAGCAGGGCCATCACACCGGCCAGAACCGCCACCAGAACCCGGCGTGGGTCCGTCCTCTGCTTCTTTTTCTGGGATTGCGGGTTTTGCTTTTTCTTTGCCACGGTATTCTCCTTTTCCTTTCTAGACCTGCAGGAACTTATGGATGGCCAGCACACTGCCGCCCGCGCCGATCACCAGCCCAACCCCGGCAAAGATGCCCAGTACGTTCAGGGCCATGGGCTGAAAGGGCAGGATGGTGATCAGAGAAATGGTGTCCGAGGTGGAAATGGCGTTGCCCACCAGGGTGTACACCCCCCATTGGAGGAAAAACGCCACCAGAGCTCCCGTCAGACCCAGGAGCATGCCCTCAAATACAAAGGGCCAGCGGATAAAGCCGTTGGTGGCGCCGCACATCTTCATAATGGCGATCTCCTCCCGCCGGTTGAAGGTGGCCAGCTTGATGGTGTTGGAGATGATAAACAGGCTCACCGCCAACAGGATGACCACCAAAATCACCGCCACCGCGCCCGCCACATTGCGCACCACGGTGAAGCCCTCCGCAATCTCGGGCGCGGACTGGGTACCCGCCACGCCGGCCACCTGCTTTACCTTCGCCTCGGTCTCCGCAAGCTTGCTGATGTCGTCCAGATAGATGTGAAAGCGGTCTCGGTATACAGTGGAGGGAAGTCCTTCAAAGAGCGGATTGTCCTGATAATCGGCCTCAAACTCTGTCTGGGCCTCCTCTTTGGTCATAAACTCCGCCCTGGCCACATTAGGTACCGCCTCCAGCGCACTCTGGAGCGCCCGCGCCTCCTCCTGGGAATAGCTCTCGTCTATAAAGGCCGTAAACTGATTTTCCTGCTCCAGGTCGCTGAACATATGCTCGGCATTGACCGCCACCAGGGAAAAGGACCCCATGATGAGCAGGCAGCATACAATCATGCATACGGCCGCAAAGGACATAAAGCCGTGGGTAAAGATACTGTGAAGCCCCTCGGAGAGGAAATAGCCGAAATTATATCGTTGTTTCATTGTCGTAATACCCGCCCGTCTCGTCGCTGATGAGCCTGCCGTTCTCAATGGCCACTACCCGCTTGGAAAAGCGGTCGACCAACTCCTTCTCATGGGTCACTACCAGCAGGGTGGTGCCCAATTCGTTGATGCGCTCCAGCAGCATCATGATCTCCAGGGAGCGCTGGGGGTCCAGATTGCCCGTGGGTTCGTCGGCGATAATGGTCTGGGGATTGTTCACCAGGGCCCGGGCGATGGCCACCCGCTGCTGCTCACCGCCGGAGAGCTCGTTGGGCCGCCGATCCCCCTTGCGGTCCAGCCCCACCAGCTCCAGCACATAGGGGATCCGCTTGCGGATCTCCCGGGGGGAGGCCCCCACAGCCCGCATGGCAAAGGTCAGGTTCTCCCGCACCGTCTTTTTCTCGATCAGGCGGAAGTCCTGGAAGATCACCCCCAAGGTACGGCGCATATATGGCACCTGCCGGGGGCGGATATTATTGAGGTTGTAGCCGTTGACCATCAGTCGCCCGCCGGTGGGGACGATCTCGGAGGTGATCAGCTTGATAATCGTGGATTTGCCGGAGCCCGAGGGACCCACCAGAAAGACGAATTCACCGTCGTCAATGCGCAGGCTGATTCCCTTCAGGGCCTTGGTCCCGTTGTCATAGGACTTTTGAATGTCAATGAGACGTATCACGCTTGCTACCCCTTATGTAAACATCACTGCAAGGGACGGTCGGCCCGTCCCTTGCAGTCGGTATTGGTTGGATTAATTGTCAATTCCTCTGGAAACTAAGTACTTCTTCACCATCAAAGCCACCTTGAAGGTAATGGCGTCGTCAAACTCCCGCAAATCCAGGCCGGTCAGCTTCTTGATCTTCTCCAGGCGGTACACCAGGGTATTGCGGTGGACGAAGAGTTTGCGAGCGGTCTCGGACACATTCAGGTTGTTTTCAAAGAACTTATTGATGGTAAACAGGGTCTCCTGATCCAGCGCGTCGATAGGGTTCTTCTTAAAGACCTCCTGGAGGAACATCTCACACAGGGTGGTGGGCAGCTGGTAGATCAGCCGGCCGATGCCCAGATTCTCATAGTTGATAATGGACTTCTCGGTATCGAACACCTTGCCCACATCAATGGCCACCTGGGCCTCCTTGTAGGCCCGCGCCAGCTCCCGGATATGCCCCACAATGGTGCCAATGCCGATCACGACCTTGATATGCAGCTCCTCCGTGATCGCATCCTCGATCTGGCTGGCAATCTTGTACAGGTCCTTGCTCTCCGCCGTGTCGCTGAGCTGTTTGATGAGCGCCACATCCGTCTCGCTGATGGAGATCACGAAGTCGGTCTGCTTATCCGGGAACAGTCCCTGCACCACATCAATGGCAGACACGTCAGAGGCGTCCATCTGGCGGATCAGGAACACCGCACGGGGCACCTCGGACACAAAATGCAGCTCCTTGGCGCGGACATAGATGTCCCCCAGCAGAATATTGTCTGAAATAATGTTCTTGACAAAGGTGGCCTTGTCGTGCTTCTCCTCATAGTAGCTTTTGGCCCCGTTCAAAGCCACTGTGGCCATGGTGCACACCAGCCGTGCCTCGGCGTCCTCGCCCGCGGCAAAGGCCGCGTAGTCGAACTGGGCGCTCCAGCCGGCCAGCACCTTGAAGGTGCGCCCCTCATAGAGGGCCACATCCCCATTGCTGTTGTTGATCGCGTCCACGGCGCCCGGCCAGTGCTCCCCGATGCAGGTCAGCTCGTTACAGGCCACCACCGTTCCCTCAGAATCAATCACACCAATGGCTCGATCCGTGCTGTCCTTCATCTGCAAGACAACGCTTTGAAAAATTCTGCTGGACATGGCGTTAGCCTCCCTTTCTTCTACTTGAATTTCCCTCATATCTGAGATATTTACATGAATCGCTTTTTATTATACCGGTTTTTTTCTCCCTTTTCAATAGCTTCTGAAAAGTTTTTTGGTCAAATTGCCGAACCAAAAGTGGGCAGGCCGACTTGGGAAAAGAGGCTGTGCCGTCAGGGGCTGCCTCCTCGCAGAGCTGATATCTCCTCTCCAGTCAGAGGCCGCCATTCCCCGGGGCCCAGGCTCGGGTCCAGCTTCAGCGGCCCCATGGTCAGCCGCTTCAGATAAATCACCGGCTTGCCCCGCTGGGCCAGCATCCGTTTGATCTGGTGGTACTTCCCCTCCCGCAGAGTAATCACGGCGGTGTCCGAGGCCTCCAGCAGCTCCAGCCCCGCGGGCAGGCAGGTATACCCGTCTGCCAGAGTCAGCCCCGCTTCAAACGCCGCCGCATCCCCCTCGTCCAGCACCCCGTCCACCCGGACAAAATAGGTCTTGTCCACATGCCTGCGGGGGGAGAGCAGGCTGTGAGCCAGGAGGCCGTCGTTGGTGAGCAGGAGCAGCCCCTCCGTGTCCTTGTCCAGGCGCCCCGCCGGAAAAAGCCCTGCCCGGCGCAGGTGCTCAGGCAGCAGGGAGAACACGGTTGGCTGCCGCGGGTCCTCGGTGGACGAGACCAGTCCGGCGGGCTTGTGGAGCATCAGATAGACCACGGCTTCCCCGGCCACGACCATCCCGTCCACCTGAAAGGTGGAGGTTGAGGCGCATTTTTCCTCCGGGCTTCGGACCACCCTTCCGTCCACGCATACCCGCCCCGCCCGGATCAGCTCCCGGATCTCCCGTCGGGACCAGCGGCCGGTATTGGCCAATCGTTTGTCCAAGCGCTCCATATTCGCCCTCCTCTTGTCCATTTCTGCTATTTTATCATATCTCTATGCCGCTGTGCATAGAAATTAACACGATTGTTTTCGAAGGGAGCGTTGCGCTGTGTTTATTTTTACCGCCAAGCTTCACCGTGGGCGGATCGCGGCCGTTCTGGCGGCGGTGGTTGTCGTCTGCGGCGTGCTGGCCGCGACTGTGGACCTGCCGGGCGCCAGCAGTGCCGCCGTCTCCACCGCCGCCAGTCCCAAGGGAATCCGGTCTAATGAGGACCGAATTTCCTATCTGTCCAGCTATGGCTGGAGTGTGTCGGCCGAGCCCATCTCTGTGGAGGAGCTGGTCATCCCGGAGGAGTTCGACGATACCTACACACAATACCTGGAGCTGCAGTCCAGCCAGGGCTTTGACCTGGAGAAGTATGCCGGAAAGCGGGTCAAACGGTACACCTACGCCATCACCAATTATCCCACCGGCGAGGAGGGCGTACAGGCCGGGCTGCTGATCTACAAAAACACAGTCATCGGCGGCGATGTGCTCTCCAGCCAGCTGGGCGGCTTCATCCACGGGCTGGAACTGCCCACCTGAAAGAAAAACGCGGCGCTCATATGAGCGCCGCGCTGTGCTGAACCGTCCTTTATTGTCCGGAAATCATATGGACGTTCAAATGATTGTAGGTCATCTGAATGCCGTCCCGGTCAAAGGCGGCCTTGACCTGTTCCAGCAGGTCAAAATATAGATCCCAGTAATGCTCCGTCTCGCACCAGACCCGCACGGTATAGTCAACACAGCTCTCCTTATAAGCGGACACCCGCACAAAGGGCTCCGGCTCGGCCAGGGCCCTGGGATGGGCCGCAATCACGCCTTTGATACAGGCAATCACCTGCTCCGCCCTGTCCTCATAGGAGGTGCTGAACACCAGGTCGACCCTGCGCCTCGGCTCTGCGGTATAGTTGGTCACTTTGGCCGCTGACATCTCACTGTTGGGCACAAAGATTAGCTTGTTGTCCACTGTCACGAGTTTTGTATGAACCAGTGTGATCTCCTGCACCTTGCCCTCCACACCGCTGGCGGCAATATAATCGCCCACTTTGAAAGGCTTTGCGGTAAGCACCTGCACACCGCCCGCCAGGTTGGAGAGTGCCCCCTGGACGGCCAGGGAGACCGCCAGACCGATCACACTGAGGACTGCCACCAGAGAGGTAATCTGCACCCCCAGGGCTCCCACAATAATGATAATGGCCAAAAACCACAGCACAAATTTTGAAATGGTGCGAATAAAGGTATGCAGGCTCAGATCAATCTTTCCCCTGGCCAGGAACCGGTCCACCAGGCGCAGCAGCAGCTTGACCACTGTCACACAGACCACAATCAGCACAAGGATATACAGTAGCTTCTGCAGGGTAAATCCCTGAAAAATCGGGGCAAATACGTCTGCGATCCCGGTCTGATCGGCCAGCTCTCCCAGGGTCCCGGTCACATTTTCCTGAAGCGTTTCCGTCACATTTTCCGGCACGAATCTCCCTCCCTTGTCTGAAAAAAGGACCCGCCGCTATGCGGCGGGTCCTTTTTAGGTTGGACCGATTATTCGGCGGTCTCGATGACCACGCCGGAGCCAACGGTACGGCCGCCCTCGCGGATAGCGAAGCGCAGGCCCTTCTCGATGGCGATGGGGGTGATCAGCTCCACGTCCATGTCCACGTTGTCGCCGGGCATGCACATCTCGGTGCCCTCGGGCAGGGTGATGACGCCGGTCACGTCGGTGGTACGGAAGTAGAACTGGGGACGATAGTTGTTGAAGAAGGGGGTGTGACGGCCGCCCTCATCCTTGGAGAGCACGTACACCTGGCCCTTGAACTTGGTGTGGGGATGAATGGAGCCGGGCTTGCACAGCACCTGGCCGCGCTCCACCTCGTTCTTGGCCACGCCGCGCAGCAGGCAGCCCACGTTGTCGCCGGCCTCGACGTAGTCCAGAGTCTTGCGGAACATCTCCATGGAGGTGACGACGGTGGACTTCTTCTCGTCGGTCAGGCCCACGATCTCCACGGTCTCGCCGGCCTTCAGCTGGCCGCGCTCCACACGGCCGGTAGCCACGGTGCCGCGGCCGGAGATGGTGAACACGTCCTCCACGGGCATCAGGAAGGGCTGGTCGGCCTTGCGGTCGGGAGTGGGGATATAGGAGTCGACAGCGTCCATCAGCTCCTTGATGCAGGCGAAGTCGGGATCATTCACGTCGCCGGACTCGCAGGTCAGGGCGTTCAGAGCGGAACCCTTGATAATGGGGATCTCGTCGCCGGGGAACTCGTACTTGGACAGAACCTCGCGGACCTCCATCTCGACCAGCTCCAGCAGCTCCTCGTCGTCGACCTGATCGCACTTGTTCAGGAACACGACCATGGCGGGCACGCCCACCTGACGGGCCAGCAGGATGTGCTCACGGGTCTGAGCCATGGGGCCGTCGGTGGCGGCGATGACCAGGATGGCGCCGTCCATCTGAGCAGCGCCAGTGATCATGTTCTTGATATAGTCGGCGTGGCCCGGGCAGTCAACGTGGGCATAGTGGCGCTTGTCGGTCTCATACTCCACGTGGGCGGTATTGATAGTGATGCCGCGCTCGCGCTCCTCGGGAGCCTTATCGATGCTGGAGTAGTCCTCGTACTGGGCCTGACCCTTCAGGGCCAGATACTTGGTGATAGCGGCGGTCAGAGTGGTCTTGCCGTGGTCAACGTGGCCGATGGTGCCGATGTTGACATGGGGCTTGGTACGCTCAAATTTAGCCTTAGCCATTTTGAATGTTCCTCCTTAAATCACATATTACATGTTTTTGATTCAATAAATGCGATGCTATTTTATAGCATTACGGGAAAAATTGCAATACCTTTGTTGGCGTTCTCCCTGAGACATTGCGCTGCTACGCTGCGGCGGCTTGTCCGCGCTTCTTATTCGCCCTTGCGGCCACGCTCGGCAATGATCTTCTCAGCGATGCTCTTGGGGATCTCCACATAGCTGTGGGGCTCCATGGAGTACTGGCCGCGGCCCTGAGTGCTGGAACGCAGGTCAGTGGCGTAGCCGAACATGTTGGCCAGAGGCACCAGCGCGTCGATCTGGGTGGCGCCGGGGCGGCTCTCCTGGCCCTGGATCATGCCGCGGCGGCCGTTCAGGTCGCCGATGACATTGCCCAGGTATTCGTCGGGAACGATGACGGAGACCTTCATCATGGGCTCCAGCAGCACCGGATTGGCCTTGCGGCAGGCCTCCTTGAAGGCCATGGAGCCGGCGATCTTAAAGGCCATTTCGGAGGAGTCCACCTCGTGGTAGGAGCCGAAGGTCAGGTGGACCTTCACGTCGACCACGGGATAGCCGGCCAGAACACCGGCCTGCATGGCGCCCTGGATACCGGCGTCCACGGCGGGGATATACTCCTTGGGGATCACGCCGCCGGTGATCTCATTGAGGAACTCATAGCCCTTGCCGGGCTCGTTGGGCTCCACAGTGATGCGGACGTGGCCGTACTGGCCCTTACCGCCGGACTGACGGGCATACTTGGTGTCCTGCTCCACAGACTTCTTAATGGTCTCCTTATAGGCGACCTGGGGAGCGCCCACGTTGGCCTCCACCTTGTACTCGCGGAGCAGACGGTCCACGATGATCTCCAGATGGAGCTCTCCCATACCGGCGATGATGGTCTGACCGGTCTCCTCGTCGGTGTAGGTCTTGAAGGTGGGGTCCTCCTCGGCCAGCTTCATCAGGGCAATGCCCATCTTCTCCTGGCCGGCCTTGGTCTTGGGCTCGATAGCCACGCGGATCACGGGCTCGGGGAACTCCATGGACTCCAGGATGATGGGGTGCTTCTCGTCGCAGAGGGTGTCACCGGTGGTAGAGTTCTTCAGGCCGATGACGGCGGCGATATCGCCGGAGTACACGGTCTCAATATCCTCACGGTGATTGGCGTGCATCTGCAGGATACGGCCGATGCGCTCCTTCTGCTTCTTGGTGGAGTTGAGCACGGTGGTGCCGGTATTCAGGGTGCCGGAGTACACGCGCACAAAGGACAGACGGCCAACGAAGGGATCGGTGGCAATCTTGAACGCCAGGGCGGAGAAAGGCGCCTCGTCGGAAGCAGGACGGGAGTCCTCCTCTTCCGTCTCGGGATTCACGCCCTGGATGGCGGGAATATCCACCGGAGAGGGCATATAGTCCACGATGGCGTCCAGCAGCTTCTGCACCCCCTTGTTCTTGTAGGAGGTCCCGCAGGTCACGGGGACAAACTGGTTGTCAATGGTGCCCTGGCGGATCACTTTGCGGATCAGGTCCTGAGGGATGGGCTGCTCCTCCAGAGCCAGCTCCATGATCTCGTCGGACAGATCGGCACAGGCGTCGATGAGCTTGGTTCGGTACTCCTGGGCCAGCTCCATCATGTCCTCGGGAATAGGCTCCACCCGCATGTCCTTGCCCAAATCGTCGTAGTAGATGTCCGCGTCCATCTCTACCAGGTCGATGATGCCCTTGAAGGTATCCTCAGAACCGATGGGGAGCTGGATAGGCACGGCATTGCACTTGAGACGGTCGTGGATCATGTTCAGAACATGATAGAAGTCGGCGCCCATGATATCCATCTTGTTGACGTAGATCATGCGGGGGACCTTGTAGTGGTCCGCCTGACGCCACACAGTCTCGGACTGGGGCTCCACGCCGCCCTTAGCGCACATGACGGTCACAGAGCCGTCCAGTACGCGCAGGGATCGCTCCACCTCCACGGTGAAGTCCACGTGGCCCGGGGTGTCAATGATGTTGATTCGGGTCTGGGGGAACTGATCCTTGGTTCCCTTCCAGTAGCAGGTGGTGGCGGCGGAGGTGATGGTGATGCCGCGCTCCTGCTCCTGAGCCATCCAGTCCATGGTGGCGGTGCCGTCATGGGTCTCGCCGATCTTGTAGTTGACGCCGGTATAATAGAGGATACGCTCGGTGGTGGTCGTCTTGCCCGCGTCGATGTGGGCCATGATGCCGATGTTCCGAGTGTTCTCCAGAGAAACTTTTCTAGGCATAACTGCTCTCCTTTATTACCAGCGGTAGTGCGCGAAGGCCTTGTTGGACTCGGCCATCTTGTGGGTGTCCTCGCGCTTCTTGACCGCGGAGCCGAGGTTGTTGGCGGCGTCCATGATCTCGCCAGCCAGCCGCTCCTTCATGGTCTTCTCGCTGCGGGCGCGGGAATAATTGGTCAGCCAGCGCAGACCCAGGGTCTGACGGCGCTCGGGCCGAACCTCGATGGGCACCTGGTAGGTGGCGCCGCCCACACGGCGGGCCTTAACCTCCAGGGAAGGCATAATATTTTCCAGCGCAGTGGTAAAGACCTCCAGGGGGTCCTTCTCGGTCTTCTCCTTAATAATGTCGAAAGCACCGTAAACCACTTTCTGGGCTACGCCCTTCTTGCCGTCCAGCATGATGCTGTTGACCAGCTTGGTCACCAGGACGGAGTTGTAAAGCGGGTCGGGCAGGATCTCCCGCTTGGGTACGTTTCCTCTTCTGGGCACTTTGCTTCCCTCCTTCATAGTATGATTTCATAGGTACTCGAAGGCTTTTCACGAAAGCCCCCGTGTAAGACAAGTGCCTGCTTGTCCAGTGCCCCACAGAAAACGCCCCCTATATTATATAGGTAAGCGCCTCCGCAAGGACAACTGCCTTGCGCGTATGCGCATAAAGTCTCTTAAATTGGGTCTGCAGAAGAAATTACTTCTTGCCGGCCTTGGGCCGCTTGGCGCCGTACTTGGAACGGCCCTGCATACGGCCGTTGACGCCCTGGGCATCCAGAGTGCCGCGGATGATGTGGTAACGAACGCCGGGCAGGTCCTTGACACGGCCGCCGCGGATCATGACCACGGAGTGCTCCTGCAGGTTGTGGCCCACACCGGGAATATAGGCGGTCACTTCGTAGCCGTTGGTCAGACGCACACGGGCGATCTTACGCAGCGCGGAGTTAGGCTTCTTCGGGGTGGAGGTACGAACAGCGGTGCACACGCCTCTCTTCTGAGGAGAAGGCAGGTCGGTCTCGCGGTTCTTCAGGGTGTTCAGGCCCTTCTGCATGGCAGGAGAATTGGACTTGTAGGTCACGGCCTGGCGTCCCTTCCGGACGAGCTGGTTAAACGTAGGCATGGTATTCCTCCTTTCTCAAAAAATACAAATTTTATTTTAACAAAAATAACCTCAGGTTATTCCTGTTAAAAGCAACAAAGAAGCGCGGAGAAGCCGGGAGCAGGCGGGTAAGACCCAGAGCGGAGCAAACGGACCGCAGGCGCGTAAGCGCCGAAGGCCGGCTTGCACAGTCGCAGGGGCTTAGACGCCGTCGCGGAGGCTTCGCAGCGTGACGCCGAAGCGAGGAGAAGCCGGGAGCGGTCAGCCCCGCAGCAGCGCGGCCACGGAGGCGCCCACAGAAATTCCGCACGCGGCGCCCAGTTCCTTCATGGAGGGCACCTTGGTCACCGGCACATCTTTTCCGGAGCAGAGGGCCTCCAAAGGCTCGGTCACCCGCGGATCTGCATCCTCCGCCAGAAAGACCCGTTGGGCATTGCCGCCTTCCACAGCCCGTTTGGTCTGCTTGGCGCCGACTACATGGGCCTTTTGGTTGAGCTGCTTCAGCATACGGCATGCCTCCCTTCTCTCAAAACGTGGTAGAAACCGGACGCTTTCTCGGTTTTTCCCTTTGGCAGGCACACCTGCGCAATTTGAGATTATAGCATAGGCGGTATTTGAAGTCAAGCAAAATCCGCAGAGGAATCGCTAGAATTCGCAAGGGTTTCCGCCCTTTTCCCGGTCAATCTGCCCGAAGCGTCCCTCTCCGCCGTCCGGCCGGGAAGCCGGACAAGAAAAAAATCCGGATTTCTCCGGATTTTGTGTAT
Organism: Lawsonibacter celer; assembly: GCF_014281125.1. Lineage (GTDB taxonomy): Bacteria > Bacillota > Clostridia > Oscillospirales > Oscillospiraceae > Lawsonibacter_B > Lawsonibacter_B celer. The sequence continues at coordinate 54,246 of NZ_JACOEA010000002.1, forward strand.
AAAAACATTGACTTTGGCACGGACACATGGTATACTAAAACGCTCATATGCTCTGGCAGCGTTTTCCACTTTCTCCCCAGTCTGCGCTTAGTTTACCACGGGAAGGCCGCCAGTGCAAGCGGGCAGGAATACATTTTATCCACGCACCCGGGCGTTTGTTATCCATTTATTTTTGCCCTTTTGTAAGATTTGACGGACTAAAATGCTGAAAAGGGCTTTTTCTCCCGCTCATCCGGGCAAAAAGCTTCAGCGAACAAAGAAAACGAGGTGTTTTTTCTACGATGACGGTCAAGGACGTGCACTACGGCAAGACCCTGCGCAAAAGCTATGCCCGCCATGAGGAGATCCTGAGCATGCCCAACCTGCTGGAGGTGCAGAAGAACTCCTACCAGTGGTTTTTGGACAAGGGTCTGCGGGAGGTATTCAAGGACGTGGCCTCCATTACCGACTACGCCGGGAATCTGGAGCTCTCCTTCATCGACTACTCCATGGACGAGGCCCCCAAGTATGACGTAGAGGAGTGCAAGGCCCGGGACGCCACCTACGCCGCGCCCATCAAGGTGCGGGTGCGCCTGCGCAATAAGGAGACCGAGGAGATCAAGGAGCAGGAGATCTTCATGGGAGATTTCCCTCTGATGACCGAGGCCGGCACCTTTGTCATCAACGGCGCCGAGCGCGTCATCGTCTCCCAGCTGGTCCGCTCTCCCGGCGTGTACTACGCCCGCACCGAGGACAAGGCGGGCAACGTCACCTACGCCACCACGGTCATCCCCTACCGGGGCGCCTGGCTGGAGTATGAGACCGACCTGAACGACACCTTTTATGTTCGCATTGATAAGAACCGCAAGCTGCCCATCACCTGCCTGATCCGCGCCGTGGGCCCCAAGACCGACCCAGAGATTCTGGAGATGTTCGGCGAGGATCCCCGCATTGTGGCCACGCTGGAGAAGGACACCTGCAAGACCTATGAGGAGGCTCTGCTGGAGATCTACCGCAAGCTGCGCCCCGGCGAGCCCCCCACGGTGGACTCCTCCGAAAGCCTGATCAACGCGCTGTTCTTCGATCCCCGCCGCTACGATCTGTCCGCAGTGGGCCGCTATAAGTTCAACAAGAAGCTGGCCATCTGGTCCCGGCTGTCCGGACAGAAGCTGGCCATGCCCGTGGTGGACCCCTCCACCGGCGAGATTATCGCCGAGCCCGGCGAAGTGCTCAGTCGGGAGCGGGCCCACGAGCTGGACGACAAGGGCGTCAACGAGGCGGTCATCGACCTGGATGGCGTTCAGGTGAAGGTGTTCTCCAACCACATGGTGGACATGAAGCACTTTGTGGACTTCGACCCGGAGGAGTGCGGGGTCACCGAGAAGGTGCGCTTCACCGTGCTGCAGGAGCTGCTGTCCAACTACTCCGGCGAGGAACTCAAGGAGGCCGTGGCCGACCGGATTGACGACCTCATCCCCAAACACATCATTGTGGACGACATCATGGCGTCCATAAACTACCTTAACTGCCTGGCCCATGGCGTGGGCACCGCCGACGACATCGACCACCTGGGCAACCGCCGCCTGCGCTGCGTGGGCGAGCTGCTCCAGAATCAGTTCCGCATCGGCTTCTCCCGCATGGAGCGGGTGATCCGGGAGCGGATGACCATCCAGGATCTGGATATCGTCACCCCCCAGAGCCTCATCAACATCCGCCCCGTCACCGCCTCCATCAAGGAGTTCTTCGGCTCCTCCCCCCTGAGCCAGTTCATGGACCAGACCAACCCCCTGGCCGAGCTGACCCACAAGCGCCGTATGTCCGCCCTGGGCCCCGGCGGTCTGTCCCGTGACCGTGCCTCCTTCGACGTGCGCGACGTGCACTACTCCCACTATGGTCGCCTGTGCCCCATTGAGACCCCCGAAGGTCCCAACATCGGCCTGATCTCCTATCTGGCCTCCTATGCCCGTATCAACCGTTACGGCTTTATCGAGGCTCCCTACCGCAAGGTGGACAAGGCCACCGGCAAGCTCACCGACGTGGTGGAGTATATGACTGCCGACGTAGAGGACGCCTATGTGATCGCCCAGGCCACCGAGCCGGTGGACGAGAACGGCTGCCTGCTCAACGCCCGTATCACCTGCCGCCACCGCAACGAGATCATCGATGTGGACCGGGATCAGGTAGACTATATCGACGTGTCCCCCAAAATGATGTTCTCCATCGCTACGGCCATGATTCCCTTCCTGGAGAACGACGACGCCAACCGCGCCCTGATGGGTGCCAACATGCAGCGCCAGGCGGTGCCTCTGCTCACCACCGAGGCCCCCATCGTGGCCACCGGCCAAGAGCACAAGAACTGCATCGACTCCGTGGTGGCCATTCTGGCCGAGGAGGACGGCGTGGTCACCAAGGTCTCCGCCCAGTATGTGTCCGTGCGCTACGACAACTTGGGTGAAAAGACCTACAAGCTGACCAAGTATCTGCGCTCCAACCACGGCACCTGCATCAACCAGCGGCCCATCGTATCCGCCGGCCAGCGGGTGGAGAAGGGCGAGGTCATCGTGGACGGCCCCTCCACCTCCAACGGCGAGATCGCCCTGGGCAAGAACATCCTCATGGGCTTCATGACCTGGGAGGGCTACAACTACGAGGACGCCATCCTGCTCAACGAGCGGATGGTGAAGGACGATGTGTTCACCTCCATCCACATCGAGGAGTACGAGACCGAGAGCCGGGACACCAAGCTGGGCCCCGAGGAGATCACCCGGGACATCCCCAATGTGGGCGAGGACGCCCTGAAGGATCTGGACGAGCGGGGCATCATCCGCGTGGGTGCCGAGGTCCGCGCCGGCGACATCCTGGTGGGCAAGGTCACCCCCAAGGGCGAGACCGACCTGACCGCCGAGGAGCGGCTGCTCCGGGCCATCTTCGGCGAGAAGGCCAGGGAGGTGCGCGACACCTCCCTGAAGGTGCCCCACGGCGAGGCGGGCATTATCGTGGACGTGAAGGTCTTCACCCGGGAGGCGGGCGACGAGCTCTCCCCCGGCGTCAACATGGTGGTCCGGGTCTATATCGCCCAGAAGCGCAAGATCAGCGTGGGCGACAAGATGGCCGGCCGTCACGGCAACAAGGGCGTTGTGTCCCGCATCCTGCCCCAGGAGGATATGCCCTTCCTGCCCGACGGCACCCCCCTGGACATTGTTTTGAACCCCCTGGGCGTGCCCTCCCGTATGAACATCGGCCAGGTGCTGGAGGTCCACCTGGGCTACGCAGCCAAGGCCCTGGGCTGGAAGGTGGCCACCCCCGTCTTCAACGGCGCCGACGAGAAGGACATCGAAGATACCCTCCAGCTGGCCGGCCTGTCTCCCGACGGCAAGAGCTGGCTGTACGACGGCCGCACCGGCGAGCGGTTCGACAACCGCGTCACCGTTGGCTACGTCTACTTCCTCAAGCTGCACCACCTGGTGGACGACAAGATTCACGCCCGCTCCACCGGCCCCTACTCCCTGGTCACCCAGCAGCCGCTGGGCGGCAAGGCCCAGTTCGGCGGCCAGCGCTTCGGTGAGATGGAGGTGTGGGCCCTGGAGGCCTACGGCGCGGCCTACACCCTCCAGGAAATCCTCACCGTCAAGTCCGACGACACCACTGGCCGCGTCAAGACCTACGAGTCCATCGTCAAGGGCCACAACGTACCCAAGCCCGGCGTGCCCGAGTCCTTCAAGGTGCTGGTCAAGGAACTGCAGGCCTTGTGTCTGGATATGAAGGTTCTGGACGAGAACGGCGCTGAAATTGAGCTCAAGGACGATGAAGAGGACCTGTACCAGCCCGGCCGCTTCCGCGACGAGGACGACGACTTCTACGGCTACAGCACCGGCGAGGAGTCCGACTTCGCCGCCGCGGGCTACACCCTCAAGGAGGGTAGCGATGATGACGACCTGGCCGTGGAAGAGAGCGACGGCGAAGAGGACTTCGACGGCGATTTCGACGACGGCGAGGATATGGAATAATAAAGGGAGGACGACTGACACTATGAGTTACGCTGAATTCGACGCCATCCAGATCGGCATCGCCTCCCCGGAACAGATCCGCGAGTGGTCCTACGGCGAGGTCAAGAAGCCCGAGACCATCAATTACCGCACCCTGAAGCCGGAGCGGGACGGCCTGTTCTGCGAAAAGATCTTTGGCCCCACCAAGGACTGGGAGTGCCACTGCGGCAAATATAAGAAGATCCGCTACAAGGGCAAGATCTGCGACCGCTGCGGCGTGGAGGTCACCCGGGCCAAGGTGCGCCGTGAGCGCATGGGCCACATCGAGCTGGCCGCCCCGGTCAGCCACATCTGGTATTTCAAGGGCATTCCCTCCCGCATGGGCCTGCTGCTGGACATCAGCCCCCGCATTCTGGAGAAGGTGCTCTACTTCGCCAGCTATATCGTCACCGACCCCGGCTTCTCCCCCCTGGCCAAGAACCAGATCCTCTCCGAGAAGGAGTACCGCGACATGCGGGAGAAGTACGAGGATGACTTCGAGGCCGGCATGGGCGCCGAGGCGGTGAAGAAGCTTCTCTCCGATATCAACCTGGAGGAGCTCTCCGCCCAGCTGCGCGCCGAGCTGAAGGACGCCTCCGGCCAGAAGAAGGCCCGCATTGTCAAGCGCCTGGAGGTGGTGGACGCCTTCCGCATCTCCGGCAACAAGCCCGAGTGGATGATCATCGACGTGCTGCCGGTGATCCCCCCGGAGCTGCGCCCCATGGTGCAGCTGGACGGCGGCCGCTTCGCCACCTCCGATCTGAACGACCTGTACCGCAGGGTAATCAACCGTAACAACCGCCTGAAGCGTTTGATCCAGCTCAACGCGCCCGACATCATCGTGCGCAATGAGAAGCGGATGCTCCAGGAGGCGGTGGATGCCCTGATCGACAACGGCCGCCGCGGCCGCGCCGTCACCGGCGCCAACAACCGCGCCCTCAAGAGCCTGAGCGACATGCTCAAGGGCAAGCAGGGCCGCTTCCGCCAGAACCTGCTGGGCAAGCGCGTGGACTACTCCGGCCGTTCCGTCATCGTGGTCGGCCCCGAGCTGAAGATCTACCAGTGCGGCCTGCCCAAGGAGATGGCCATCGAGCTCTTCCGCCCCTTCGTCATGAAGAAGCTGGTGGAGGACGGCCTGGCCAACAACATCAAGTCCGCCAAGAAGATGGTGGACAAGGGACGCGCCGAGGTGTGGGACGCCCTGGAGTTCGTCATCAAGGACCACCCCGTTATGCTCAACCGCGCCCCCACCCTGCACCGTCTGGGCATTCAGGCTTTCGAACCCGTGCTGGTGGAGGGTCGGGCCATCAAGCTGCACCCCCTGGTGTGTACCGCCTTCAACGCCGACTTCGACGGCGACCAGATGGCCGTCCACGTGCCCCTGTCCGCCGAGGCCCAGACCGAGGCCCGGGTGCTCATGCTCTCCGCCAACAACCTGCTGCGGCCCCAGGACGGCGGCCCTGTCACCGTGCCCACCCAGGACATGGTGCTGGGCTCCTACTACCTGACCTATGAGAAGTATCCCGAGCATACCGCAGAGGAGACCTACGACGACGTGGCGGCGGTGAAGTCCGCCTTGGCCGCAGGGACCATCATCCCCGACTCCTATGTGTGGGTGAAGAACCCCGGCTCCCTGGACGACATTCCCACCTACGCCGGCATCTGCGCCGAGACCGAGGACGGCGCGCTGCCCCGGGAGGTACTCCACGTCTTTGCCGACGACATCGAAGCCCGCCTGGCCTACGACGAGGGGGAGCTGGAGCTGCATGTGCCCATTCTGGTCCGCCGGGAGGCCGAGGTGGACGGCGTCAAACGCCACAAGCTGGTGCGCACCACCGTGGGCCGCCTGATCTTCAACGACGGCATTCCCCAGGACCTGGGCTTTGTGGATCGCAGCGATCCCGAGCAGCTGTTCGAGCCTGAAGTCAACTTCATCGTCGGCAAGAAGCAGCTGGGCAAGATCATCGACAAGTGCATCCTCAAGCACGGCTTCACCAAGTCCGCTGAGGTGCTGGACATCATCAAGAACCGCGGCTACAAGTTCTCCACCCGCGGCTCCCTCACCGTCTCCATTTACGACATGACGGTCCCCCCCGAGAAGTACGACCTGATTGGCAACACCGAGAAGGAGATCGTCAAGATCGACCGCCAGTACAAGCGCGGCTTCCTCACCAATGACGAGCGCTACCGTCTGACCGTTGAGGCCTGGGAGCGCACCACCAAGGACGTGACAGACGCCCTGATGAAGGGCCTGGACCGCTACAACCCCATCTGGATGATGGCGGACTCCGGCGCCCGCGGCTCCTCCGCTCAGATCCGTCAGCTGGCCGGCATGCGCGGCCTGATGGCCGACACCTCCGGCCGCACCATCGAGATCCCCATCAAGTCCAACTTCCGTGAGGGTCTGTCCGTGCTGGAGTACTTTATCTCCTCCAGAGGCGCCCGAAAGGGTATGGCCGACACGGCTCTGCGTACCGCCGACTCGGGTTACCTGACCCGCCGTCTGGTGGACGTGTCCCAGGAGGTCATCATCCGCGAGCAGGACTGCGGCACGGACGACGGCATCCTGGTCCATGAGATTGTGGAGAACGGCCAGGTGATCGAGACCTTCGGCGAGCGGCTCAAGGGTCGCTATCCGGTCAGCGACGTGTGCGACCCCGCCACCGGCGAGGTGCTCATCTCCAAGGAGCGCATGATGACCGCCGACGATGCCAAGCTGCTGGAGGCCCACGGCATCCACGAGGTCAAGATCCGCTCTGTGCTCACCTGCCGGGCCAGGAGCGGCGTGTGTTCCCGCTGCTACGGCATCAACCTGGCTATCGGCGAGCCCGTGGGCGCCGGTGAGGCGGTGGGCATCATCGCCGCCCAGTCCATCGGCGAGCCGGGCACCCAGCTGACCATGCGTACCTTCCACACCGGCGGTGTGGCCGGCGGCGACATCACCCAGGGTCTTCCCCGTGTTGAGGAGCTGTTCGAGTCCCGCAAGCCCAAGAAAATGGCCCAGTTGGCCGAGATCGGCGGCACCGTCACCCTGGAGGAGGCCAAGCGCAACTCCATGTGCAACGTCACTATTACCGCCGACGACGGCGAGGTGGTCACTTACGCCCTCCCTTACGCCGCGGGCATCCGTGTCCAGAACGGCGACAAGGTGGAAAAGGGCTTCGCCCTCACCGACGGTGCCCTCTATCCTCAGGACGTCATCCGGGTCCGGGGCGTGCACGCGGTGTACGACTACCTGATCCAAGAGGTTCAAAAGCCCTACCGTCAGCAGGGCGTGGACATCAACGACAAGCACATTGAGGTTATCGTGCGCCAGATGATGCGCAAGGTCCGTGTGGAGGATTCCGGCGACTCCGACCTGCTCTCCGGCTCCACCATCGACCTCATTGAGTTTGAGGATGCCAAGGCCGCTGTCCAGGCCCGCATTGACGCAGGCGAGACCAACGACGGCATCCCCCTGGTGCTGCCCACCGCCACCCGCATCCTCATGGGCATCACCAAGGCCTCCCTGGCCACCGACTCCTTCCTGTCCGCCGCCTCCTTCCAGGAGACCACCAAGGTGCTCACCGAGGCGGCCATCAAGGGCAAGGTGGACCACCTGCTGGGTCTGAAGGAAAATGTCATCATCGGCAAGCTGATCCCCGCCGGTTCCGGCCTGTCTTTGTACCGCAAGTATGATAAGCGGGACGAGGAGGCTGCTGTGCAGGAGGACGAAGTGCTTCCGGAGCAGACCGATGCCGCCGAAGCCGCTGACTCCTCTGAACTCATCGAGCTGTAATCCGGCACCCCCGGCACACAGCTGCACAGAATAAGCACAAGGGCCCGGAGCGTACGCTCCGGGCCCGGTTTTTCAACACGAGGTAACGCTATGAATCGCGCTCTTTTTCCCAGTGGGCGGACCCTGCTCTGCATGGCAGGCGGGGCGCTTGCGCTGGCCGGCACCGGGCTGCGGACCCTCTCACTGTCCCAAGGCTCTGCCGGTGCCCGCCTCCTGGTACTCCTGCTTCTCCTGCTCCTGGCATTTCTGGCCCTTCTCCTCCTCCGCCTGGAGGGCTATGGCTGGAGCCGTCTGCCGGTTGCCCTGGTCCCCATCGGTCTGGCGCTGTTCCTGCGCGCCCTGCTGCTGGACCATACCACCTATGACTATTATGACTTTTTGGCCCAGTGGGCGGCCTTCTTCCGGGACAACGGCGGATTTGCCGCGGTCAAGCTCCCCATCGGCAACTACAACGCCCCCTATCTCTATTTCCTGGCCGCTATCTCCTATCTGCCCGTGCCCGACCTGTATCTCATCAAGCTCTTCTCCATCCTGTTCGACGTGCTGCTGGCCTGGGGCGGCCTGCGGCTGGTGCGGGTGTTCCTCCCCAATGACCCCAGCCGCCCGCTACTGGCCTTCTGCCTGCTGCTTTTGCTGCCCACCGTGGTGCTCAACGGGTCCTGCTGGGCACAGTGCGACGCCCTGTACGGCGCACTGTGCCTGCACGCCCTGGCCAGCGCGCTGGACCGTCGGCCAGGGCGATCGGTGGTCTTGCTGGCCATCGCCTTTTCCTTTAAATTGCAGACCGTCTTTCTGCTCCCCCTGTGGTGCGCCCTGTGGTTCACCGGACGGGTGCGCCTAAGGCATTTTTTCCTATTCCCGCTCACCTACTTTTTTACCATTCTCCCCGCCCTGCTGCTGGGCAAGCCCCTGGCTGACATATTAGGGGTCTATATTGGCCAGACCGGTGAATATGCCGCCTACCTCACCCTCAATGCCCCCTCCGTCTATGCGTTTATCCCCTACGGTGTTGCGGTGGATTCCTCTCCGGCGGCCCGGCTGGGGATTCTCGCAGCCTTTGCCATGACAGCCGCGCTTCTGGCCGTGCTGCTGGTCTTCCGTAAGCGCGTGGACCGCCTGGTATTGCTGGTCTCCGCTACGGTGCTGACGGTCGGAATTCCCTTCCTGCTGCCCAATATGCATGACCGCTATTTTTATCTGGCGGACCTGCTGACCCTTGTGCTCCTGTGCGTGCTTCCCCGCTGTGCCTGGGGAAGCGCCGTCCTGGTGGAGGGCTCCTCGCTGAGCTGCTACTCCACCTATCTGCGTCTGGAATACACCCTTCCCCTGCGGCTGGGCCGCTGGTATGTGGTGATGGGGCTGGAGGCCCTGATGATGGCCGCAGCCGCTGTGTGGCTGTGGCTGCTTCTCCTGCAGCTGCTGCGCCGTCCCCCCGCGGCTCTCCATCCGTCAAAATGCTGAATTTCCAAAGGAAGCGGCGCCCGTCATATCTTTGCCGGGCGCCGCTTTTCCGCCTGTTCCAATGCTCTGCGCCCCCCTTCGCCGCCGTACAAGCGCTTTGGACAAGACGGCAGAAATTTCCTTGTTTTTCCCTTGGAATCTGTTTGACAACTTAGAAACGATGTGTTACAATTTGGTTACAGAATTTAATGGATTGTTACTGATCTCGAGAAGGAGGCAAACATGGCCAACGAAAAGATCCCGCTGACCTATAAAGGTCATCCCCTGCGCCGCAAAGACAGTCTGATTTATTACGGCAGCATGGCCGAGAAATATATTATCATGCTTCAGGTTCTGGACAGCAAGAAGGAACAGGACCTGGATGTGGCCACAAAGGTATCCGTTCAGCTTCAGCTGACCGACCCCGATCTGAAAAGCCGGGACCGGGTGGTAAAAAAAACCGAGAAGGACAGCCTTTACGCCGCGATTGACGTGGCCTCCGTCTGGCTGGCCCGTGCGCTTGCCAACAAATAATTTTTTCCATTCGCCTTACGAAAGAAACGATTAAAACGGAGGATAAAGCCGATGATTCAGCCAGCAAAGCTCCTGCGCGTCGCCTTTCTGAGCGCAGCCCTGTCCGCCCTGTGTGTGGTGGGCGCTTCCGCCGCCAGTCTGGGTGTGGGCACTGTGGATGCCGACGCGCTCCGCCTGCGGGAAGAGGCCACGACCGAGTCCACCATTCTGGCCACTGCCGCCAAGGGCGATACCGTAGTCATTTTGGAGGACGCCGGCAACAACTGGTATAAAGTCGATTACAAGACCGTCGAGGGCTATATGTCCGGGGAATACCTGACAGTTTCTCAGAAAGCTGACGTGAACATCGGCTACGGCCTGGTGGATACGGACGGCTCCACACTCAACGTGCGCAGCGGTCCCGGTACCAGCTACTCCAAAGTCACCTCACTCTCCAGCGGTACGGTGGTCAGTATTGTGGGGATTGACAACGGCTGGTACAAGATTACTTATAACGGCGTTACCGGTTACGTCAGCAGCGACTACATGTCCACCTGCAAGGACTCCGCCGGGTCCCGCGGCAATGATACCGCGGCCGCCTCCACCAGCAGCCTCGGCCAGCAGGTGGCTACTTATGCGCAGCAGTTCCTGGGCGTTCCCTATGTATACGGCGGCAACGGACCCAACAGCTTTGACTGCTCCGGCTTTACCAGCTATGTGTACCGCCATTTTGGCTACACCATCAACCGCACCGCCTCCACCCAGCTGTCCAATGGCTACGCAGTCTCCAAGAGCGAGCTGCTGCCCGGCGATCTGGTATTTTTCCGCTACAACACCTCTTACCCCGCTTCTCACGTGGGTATCTACATCGGCGGCGGCCAGTTTATCCACGCCTCCACCAACAACTACAAGGTGCGCATTGATACCCTGCTCTCCGGTCATTACTCCAACGTGTACTTAACCGCCCGCCGCATTTTCTGAGGTGCGGCTTCCATCTGATCTGAAAATGCGCGGAGCAGGCTGCTCCGCGCATTTTTCTTTTTTCGAAGTCAGCAGGGGCCGGCATTGCCGACCCCTGCTGACTTCTTTTTTACAAGAACGGTTTATTCCTGAGGGGTATCGTCAGACTCCTCTGTGCAGGTCTCAGTCTCACAGGTACAGGTGCAGGCAGGCTCCTCCGCCGGCACCTCGGTCTCCACAGGCGGGACGACCTCTTCTTCCACGCTCTTGCCGTCATCCTTCAACTGGGCGATGCGCGCCTTATTCTCCTCAATATTGGTCTTTGCCGCCGTAATCTTCTCGCACAGCGCCACATAGGCGGCCTCAGGAGCCATGCCCCGCTCTGCATAGTAGAGCCGGCCGATCTCTGTATAGGCCTTCTTGATCGTGTCTTCCTCGCCGGCGTTGTTGAGGCTCAGCTTGGTGATCTCCGCCACCTGCTTGGACTTGGCGACCCCTGCCCGTCCCAGATCCGCCGCTCTTTCCTTTAATTCATCAAAAAATGCCATAAATACAACCTCCTTAGTTGTGCTTCCTTTGGAATCTGGCCCTATTCTATACTCTTTTTTCCTCCTGTGCAAGGGCAGCCGGAAGGATTTAATAGGATTTTAACAACCCCTACAGCACCTATTAATAAATTCTTTCCCCGTTTGACTTTTTTTCATTCTCAGAGATACTTAAACGCTGGTTATACAGAAAATCCCGGGAGGATGGATTCCTCCCGGGATTTTTTACGTCACTCCAGCAAAGCCAGGCAGCTGCGGATGATGCGGTCAAATTTCTCCGCCTCCCAGGCACTGCGGCCGATAAACAGACCGTCAATATTGGGCAGCGGGATCAACTCAGGCGCGTTTTCCGGGTTGACGCTGCCGCCGTAGAGCAGGGGAATGCGCGCCCCCGCCGCTCCGAACAGCTCCACCAGACATTCCCGGATGACCCGGTGCTTCTCTGCCGCGTAGGCCGGGCTGGCCGGCACGCCGGACACCCCGATGGCCCATACCGGCTCATAGGCAATCCACAGCCGGGCGGCCTCCGCCGCTGTGACCCCGTGGAGCCCGGCCTTCAGCTGGGTGCGCAGCACCTCGTCGGACAGGCCCAGCGCCTTCTGCTCTCCGGTCTCCCCAATGCACAGCAGGGGCGTAAAGCCGTGGCGCAGGGCGCAGCGGACCTTTTGGTTCTCCATCCAGTCGGTCTCCCCCAGCACATGGCGCCGCTCCGAGTGGCCGATCTCTACGATCTGCGTTCCCACCTCCTTGAGCATCAGCGGGGAGATCTCGCCTGTGAACTGTCCCTCATCCTCCCAGCCCATGTTCTGGGCCCCCAGGGCAATGCGCTCCGGGGGAACGCAGCGGCGGGCCGACTCCAGCGCGGTGAAGGAGGGAATCACAAACAGCTCCAGCGTCTCCCGGCTCAGGTCCGTGGTGAGTGTGTCCAGACGCGTCAGAAAATCTACGGTCTGAGCAATATTCTTGTACATCTTGGTATTGGTGCCAAAGTACACCTTGCCTAATTCCTTCATGGCGCGCTCCCGTCACTTCAGGTTTTCCGCTTCGATGTCAATCATCTCCTGCACCTTTGGGGTGGAGGAGCCGTCCTTGAAGGTGAGGGTAATCCACTCGCCCAGGATTTTTTTGGCCAGCTCGGGCCCGATTACCCGCTCGCCGAAGCAGAGTACGTTGCCGTTGTTGCTGAGGATGGAGCGCTCCGCAGAGAAGCAGTCGTGCCCCACGGCGGCCCGAATCCCCTTAAATTTGTTGGCCGTCATACACATGCCCACGCCCGTGCCGCACACCAGCACGCCCCGCTTGGTATAGCCGCTGGCGATGATGCTTTCACATACCCGTTTGGCAATGGCGGGGTAATAGGTGGGGTCGCCGGCGCTGTCGCACCCCATATTCTCCACCGTCACACCTTTGGACTCCAGGAATTGAATCAGCGTATTTTTCAGAGGAACCGCCGCGTTGTCGCAGCCAATTACAATGTTCATAATGAACCGCTCCTTTTGATTGTCTTACAACCATCTGTGGGGGTTCATCTGTGGGGGGTCATTGAAGGGAAAGGATCTCCCGGTCGTCCGGGACAAGCAGGGTTCCATGGAAGTATTTCTGCCCCTCTCGGGTATAGAGCGCTTTGCGCAGGGGTCCGTGGGTATCCTCCGTATGGCAGAGGATCAGGCGCTGAACGCCCAGCTCCTCCGCCCGCTGGCAGGTCTCCTTCACACTGCTGTGAAAGGAGTGCTCCGGGTGGTGAATCTGTCGTTCAGCCTCCAGGCAGAGGGCATCGGCGATCAGCCAGCCGCAGCCCTGCACATAGGGGTAAACCTGGGGATGGATGGGCTCGTCGCCCAGATAGGCCATCCTTGCGCCGTCCGGCGCACGGATGGCGCAGCCGAACTGCCGCACCAGGGCGCAGCCGGTGTCAAAAAAGGTGGTCGGGCCGAACGGAGTGGCGCAGGTCTGGCCGTCCGATACCTCCAGCAGCCGGATGCGCCCGTCCAGCTGTGCGAGAATATCGGGCGCCAGCACCGCCATGCAGATCTGCCGGAACGCCCCGATCAGCTCCCGGTGGCCCCAGACGCAGAAATCCCCCTGGTACTCTCCCGCCAAAATGGCGTGGCCCACCGCCCGCACCACCCAAATGCCGCCCAGGATATGGTCGGTGTGTGTATGAGTCAGAAACATCCCGCGCACCCGGGCGGCGGACACATCCATGGCCTCCATGGCCTGTAGAATTCCATTTCCGCCGCCGGCGTCCAGGAAGAAAAACCAGCCGCCCTCCTCGAGGCCGAAGCAGCTGTTGTACAGCCTTGTCACCATGGCATGGCCTGTGCCGAACACATACAGCCGCCGGCTCATCGCCCCGCCCCCTCTCCGGCGCCGCGCCAATTCTCCTGGAGCCGGCGCATGGCGGACTCCAATTGATCCGGATTGATGTACCCGTTGGTCAGCGCCGTCAGCAGATTGCCCTGGAACTCCAGGTCCACCGCCAGGCCGGAAAAGCGTTCGCTGAGCAGGCTCCCCGCCTCCACATTGCGGTTAAAGTATTTCAGCCAGGGGTAGAGCTCCAGGATCTCCGTATTCTGGGTGGAGGCCCGGCAGATCGGCTGCCCGCTGAGCAGGGTGAGAATGTTGCAGATGGAGTCATGGTACACCCATTGGAGAAAGGCCTGCGCCTCCTCCCTGCGCTGCGTGCCCACCGTAATCCCAATCACGTTGGCGTCCACCACCGGCCTCTGCCCCGGCACGTCATGGCAGGCCACGCAGTCCACAATGGGGCCGTACTGATTGTCGTTGAACATATGGGCGCTGGCGGTGGAAAAGATGGACATCACGCTGGTGCCGCGGACAAACTCGTCAATGCCGCTGCAGGCGTGCTTGGTATTCTTCACGTTGGAGATCTGGAGCAGCTGAAAATAGCGGAGGATTTCCTTCAGCAGCCCGGCCTGGCACAGGTCCAGCGCTCCATTCTGATCCAGAATCGACAGGCCGGCCGCCTGAAGCCACCCAAAAAACTCCGGCCAGAAGCCCGGTGACTGGAAGGAGGACATGGATGCGCCATAGAGCTGCTGCGGCGCGGTATGGTACTCCTGGGCAAAAAAGCGGGCGATATCGTCAAACTCCTCCAGGGTGTCCGGCGCCTTCAATTCCCGGTAAAAGCGCTCGTAGTACTGCCGCTTGACGCTCTGCTCCCTCAGCCAATCCTTTCGGTAAAAGAGCATCTGGCAGGCCGTGTTGAAGGAAACGCACAGGTGCTCCTGCCCTATATCCGGAAAATAGGGCTGGGAGGGGTCCACTGCCTCGTGCAGCCGCTGCCACAGTTCAGGCGCCTGCTCCCGGGTCAAAAAAAGGCGGTTGGGCTGGCCGCCCATACGGTTCAGGTCGGCAATCAGCACGTCGCAGTCCCCGGCCGCGCCCTCGGTCAGCGCCTGACGCTGCATGGACTTGGGGTAAAAGGACACCTCCGCCCGCAGGCCGGTCCTCCGTTCAAACTGGGGCAGGATTTTAGGCAGCACGCCGGTGCAGGAGTCCTCTGCCGCCAGAATATATATGGTGCGCTTGGGCAAAAAATGCGGCAGGCTGAGGGTCTTTTTACTGATGCCCTCGCTGTTGAGGATGAAGGAGTTGTTCATCTCCTTGTGCTTGACCATGGCGTTGATCTGAATATCCGACACCAGGTTGCCCAGCTTGTGGTAGTTGAGGAACACGCTGGTATACTCGTCCTCAAAAATCGTGTTCGAGGCAGAAAGCGTGATGACCTCCGGCATTTTGGATGGCAGGAAAGAGGCATAGGCCTGCCGGACCGCCCGGGCGCGCTGGGTATTGGAGGTAATGATTACGTCATAGGGAGCCCCTTGGTCAAGGATTTCAAAGGCCCGGACAATGGCGGTGCGGCTGGTGGAGTCAAACGCAGACACGTGAACGCCGCTCTTGGTCAGCCGCTGGGTAATGATGTACTTAAACGTATCGGAAAAGCGCACGCTGTCGATGAAAATGGCCGCATTCCGGTAGCGGTTGGAGAGGACATGGTCGGAGATATCGTTGGCAATCTGTTCGTAATCAAAGGACACATGGAGATAGGGGCGGGCCATCCCCATGGGCCGGGGACCCACCAGGGTCAGATAGATGGACTCCGGAATCTTGTTGTAGAGCTCCCCTGAATCAATGTACGTGGGAAAGGAGACAATCCCCGTCACATTGGCGGAAATCATTCTGCGGATATGGCTTTTCTCATGCTCATAGAGGTTGTCTGTACTATAGATTTCCACATCATAGTCGTAAACCCGCAGATTGGCACACAGCGCTTCGTACATCTCAATATAGTGACGGCTGCGCATATTGGGCACCAGCAGCGCGATGGTCCGCTTTACCTGCTTGCGCAGGGTTTTGGCCGATTCGTTCACCTCATAGCCAAGTCGGTTTACCGCCTCCTCCACCCGCTTGATCTTGTCCGCTTTCACGTTTCCCTTGCGGTTGAGCACATTGGATACCGTTCCGCAGGAAACGCCCGCCTCTCGCGCAATATCCTTGATTGTCGTCACCGCCGTGTCCTCCCGTCCATCTTATTAAAACGTTTCATTTTTATTTTTCTCTCATTTTCAGCAAATCCACGAATCCAGATTTTTTCTGTGCAAAATCATGCATGTTGCTTTTCCTTTAATAGTATATATTAGGCAGATTTCTTTTTCAACCTTATGTATCATATAATCTATTCCAAATATTTTTGTTATTTTTTGACGTTTTGCACAATTCTCTTGTTTTGAATCGTTTTATTTTTTCTTCCTTTTCCGGACAAACTTTAGCAAAATTGGACTCCCAAGTACAGAATTGAATTGTTTTAAAAAGTTACAGTTGTTTTTCAGATTAATGATAGTCATAATGGTCCTGCAACCATTTGTGGGGGGTCACGAATGGCGGTTCATATGATTCTAGCATTTTCTTAGCGTTCCAAAAACCATGTTAAGCAAAACACAGATTCGCGTCAAAAGGATTCAGCACAACATTTTTTGAAATGGAGGCAACAACATGAAGAAACGGTTTCTTGGCATCCTGCTGACAGCAGCGCTCACGCTGTCCCTTCTGGCCGGCTGCGGCAACAGCAGCGGACAGAGCGGCAACACCCAGTCCCCCGCCCCCACAGGCGGCACCGAGACCCAGACCCCCTCCCCTACCGCCGATAGCGGCGAGACCATCAAGATCGGCGTTCTGGTTCCCCTGACCGGCGCATTTGCAGCCCTGGGCGTGGATGGCATGGAGGGCACCAAGATGGCCTTCGAGCAGATCGACTATCAGATCGGCGGAAAGACCGTGGAGCTCTTCTTTGAGGACACCGCCGCCGACCCCGACCTGTGCATCCAGAAGACCAGCCGTCTTGTGGAGCGCGAGGGCGTGGACATCATCCTTGGCCCCCTGTCCGGCGGCGAGGCCGTTGCCCTGAAGGATTACGCGCCCCAGATCCCCGACACCACCATCATCGTGGCCGGCGCCGCCTCTGAGGACGTGACCATGCGCGGCGTACCCGACAACATCTTCCGCACCGCCTATACCGGCGCGCAGACCATGTTTACCTTCGGCGACTATGTGTATGACGAGCTTGGCTACAAAAAGATCGTCACTCTGGCCGAGGACTATGACTTCCCCTTCTCCCAGGTAGGCGGCTTCCTGCTCAACTACATCCGCAAGGGCGGCGAGTGCCTGAATCGCCTGTGGGTCAACGTGGGCACCACCGACTACAGCTCCATCATCGCCCAGATTCCTGCGGACGCCGACGCCATCTATGTGGCCCTGGGCGGCTCGGACGCCATCAACTTTATCAACCAGTTCCACGACTATGGCATGGATATCCCCATCCTGGGCGGCTCCATCACCATCGACACCACCATTCTGGCCTCTGAGGCCGGCCACCTGCTGGAGGGCGTGTACGCCGGCTCCCACTACGCCCAGGTGCTTCCCTACCCCGAGTTCGAGCAGTTCGACAGCGACTTCTCCGAGCGCTACGGCCGAGCCTCTTCCCTGTTTGCCGCGGACTACTACATCGGCGCCCAGGTCGCCATCCAGGCTCTGGAGGCGGTCAACGGCGATATCTCCGACGCTGACGCCTTCCACCAGGCCATCCTGGACGTGAAGTACGACAGCCCCCGCGGCCCTTTCAGCTTTGACGAGTACCACAACGTGATTGAAAATGTGTACATTACCCAAGTGCAGAACATTGACGGCGAGCTGCGCAACGTGGTCGTGGAGACCTACGAGAACCAGACTCAGTTCGGCCCCTATGATCCCGACTGGTATCAGTCCCAGCCCTCTTTCGACCGCGAGAATCCCACCATCGACTCCATTATGAGCGCGGAGCTGGCCCAGTAAGCTTCCGTGATCGCTCTCGCCAAAGAAAGGAACGAATGGAATGCAAGGCAACACATCCGCACCTGTCCTTTCTTTACAAGGCGTTTGTAAGAGCTTCGGCGGCGTGCAGGCCGTAAGCAATGTCACCACAGACATTGCTTACGGCGAGCGCCGGCTGTTTATCGGCACCAACGGGGCCGGAAAGACCACCCTGTTCAACCTGATCGCAGGGGACTTTCCGGCCACCTCGGGCACCATCAAGCTCTTCGGGGAGGATGTGACCCGCCTCCCGGTCCGCAAGCGTGTAAAGATGGGCATGCGCAGAACCTACCAGACCTCCGCACTCTTTGACGGCCTGACGGTCCGTCAGAACCTGTACCTGGCGCTTCTGGGCGACAAGGGCACCGCCCATCACCTGAATATGCTGGCCCACCACCGGAAGAACAAGGCGTTTGAGGCTAAGATCCAGCACACCGCCGAAGTCATCGCCATGACCGACAAGCTGGATATGCAGGTGGAGTCCCTCTCCCACGGGGAGCGCCGCCAGCTGGAGTTTGGGCTGGCCATTATCACCGAACCCAAGCTGCTGCTCTTTGACGAGCCCGCAGCCGGCCTGTCCGCAGAGGAGCGCCAGATCATGCTCAAGCTGATCCAGTCCCTGAGCCGGGACATCACCATTGTCATGATCGAGCACGACATCGAGCTGGCCTTTGCTATCGCCGACTATGTGGTGGTCATGTTCGACGGCGAGGTGGTGGCCGAGGGCACCGTGGACGAGATCAAGCAGAACCAGTTGGTACAGCAAATCTATTTGGGGGAGGCCAGCCACAAATGACGCCCATTCTGAAGGTGGAGGACCTCCACGTCTATTACGGCGGCAGCCACGTGCTCCAGGGCGTGTCCATGGAGCTGGAGTCCGGCATGACCGCCATCATCGGCCGCAACGGCATGGGCAAGACCACCCTGGTCAACGCCATCATGGGCCTGGTGCCCACCCGCCAGGGCAGCGTATATCTGGCCGGAGAGCGCCTCACCGGTCTGCCGCCCTACCAGGTGGCCCGCAAGGGCATTGGCTATGTCCCCCAGGGCCGCAAAATTTTCCCCTCACTCACTGTGGATGAACACCTGCGTTTTGCCGCCCGCCCTGTTTCCGGCGGTTGGGACGCAGAGAAGGTCTACGAATTTTTTCCCCGCCTGAAAGAGCGCTGGAAGCAGAGCGGCACCAACCTGTCCGGCGGCGAGCAGCAGATGCTGGCCATCGGCCGGGCGCTGGTGACCAACCCCAAGCTGCTGATTATGGACGAACCCTCCGAGGGTCTAGCCCCGGTCATTGTGGACCAGCTCATCGACTTCTGCCAAAAGCTTAAGCAGACCGACATGGCGCTGGTGCTGGTGGAACAAAACCTCACCTTTGCCCGCACTGTATCAGAGGACGTCAATGTGATGCTCACCGGCCGCTTCGCCTATCAGGACTCCTTTGAGGCCCTTATGGCCGATCACGAGCTGACCCATCAGCTCATCGGCGTAGGCTGAGCCCGCCCACTATGAATGAGAAAACAACACATTTTTTGAAAGAAGGATGTTTTATGGTACGTCAGTTCACCCGTAAGGAGATCAACGAGCGCCTGCGCAAAAAGATCGCGGACAAGAAGCCCATCGTCATCGGCGGCGCCGGCATCGGCCTGGTGGCCAAGATCGCCGACCAGACCGGCATCGACCTGATCATGGGCTACAACACCGGCCCCTTCCGCATGGACGGCCACGGCTCCCTGTCCGGCTATCTGGCCTACGGCGACTCCAATCTGATGACCCTGATTCTGGGCGAGCACCTGCTGAAGGTCATCAAGGACACCCCCCTCATCGGCGGCATCGGCGCGGCCGACCCCTACCGGGACATTGATCAGCTCATCGAGCGCATGATGGACATGGGCTTCTCCGGCATCACCAACGTGCCCACCACCGGCCTCTACGACGGCATCTTCCGCAAGCAGATCGACGCCACCAACCTGGGCTACCCCGAGGAGGTCAAGCTGGTGGAGAACTGCAACAAGCGGGATATCTTCACCGCCGTGTACGCCTTTAACGAGGAAGAGGCCAAGGCCATGGCCGCCGCTGGCGCCGACCTGATCGGCGCCCATGTGGGCCTGACCCTGGGCGGCACCATCGGCGCCGGCTCCGCGCTGGAGCTGGATGCGGCCTGCGAGCGTACCCAGAAGATCCTGGAGGCGGCCCGCAGCGAGAACCCCGACATCATCGTGGTCTGCCACGGAGGCCCCTTTGACTACCCCGAAAATGTCCAGGTCTGCTTCGACAAGACCGACGTCAACGGCTTCATCGGTGCCTCCAGCGTGGAGCGCCTGCCCGTGGAGAAGGCCATCCGGGAGTGCATTCAGCAGTTCCAGAACCTGAAGATGAAATAAAATAAGCCCTTAACGCGGAGCGGACGCCGGACCGAACCCTGGGGCGTCCGCTCCGGACGCATTCGGAACCCGCCGCAAAAATCCCCCAAGATAGGAGAAATGCACAATGGCAACTGTCGTTTTGGTCGGCACCCTGGACACCAAGGGCGTGGAGTACGGCTTTGTAAAGGAATGCATCCAGGAGACCGGCTGTGAAGTCATCGTCGTGGATACCGGCGTTCTGGGGGAGCCCCCCTTCCCGCCGGACATTTCCGCCGCAGAGGTCGTGGGGATGGGGGGCGTGGACCTACAGAGCATCCGCTACGGCCGGGAGGGCAGCGATACCCGCGCCGTGGCCATTGAGGCCATGAGCCGCGGGCTGGAGGTCTGCCTGGCCAAACTGGTAGCCGAGGGCCGCTGCGACGCCGTCTTCGGCATGGGCGGCTCCGGCGGCACCAACATCCTCAGCGCGGCCATGAAAACCCTGCCCCTGGGCATGCCCAAGCTGCTGCTGTCCACCATGATGTCCGGAGACGTGCGTCCCTATGTGGGCGGCACCGATATGGCGATGATGTATTCCGTGACCGATATCGCCGGACTCAACAGCTTCTCCCGCCTGATCTTGGCCAACGCCGCCCACGCCGCCGCGGGCATGGCCAGCTACCGCGCCGCCGCCCTGGAGAAGTCCCAAGGCGCGAAAAAGCCCCTGGTGGGCATCACCATGTTCGGCATCACCACCCCCGGCGTGCTGCACATGCGGGACCTGCTGGAGGAAAAGGGCTTTGAGACCATCGTGTTCCACGCCACAGGCTCGGGCGGCATGGCCATGGAGGACATGATCCGCCACGGCTTTATTGACGGAGTCATTGACTTCACCACCACCGAGCTGTGCGATTACAACTACGGCGGCGCATTCAGCGCCGGCCCTGACCGGCTGACCGCCGCGGGCGAGCGGGGCATCCCCCAGGTCATTGTCCCCGGTGCCCTTGAGGTGCTCAACTTCAACGGCGTGGCCTGTGTGCCCCCGGACAAAAACATCCCCAGCCGGAAACTCATCATCCACAACCCCACTGTGTGCGCCGTCAAGGCCACCGACGAGGAATTGACGGCCCTCGGCACGGAGCTGGGCAGCAAGGCCGCCAGGGCCAAGGGTCCCACCGAAGTCCTGCTCCCCCTGGGCGGCCTGGACAAGTATGAGGCACCAGGCGGCCCCTGGGAGAGCGAGGAGAGCGACCGCGTGCTCTTTGACGCCATCCACAGGGCCGTTGACGGCGCGGTTCCGGTCCGCGAGCTGGAGGGCAATATCAACGACCCGGTCTTTTCTGAGGCGGCGGTAGACACCTTCCTGCGGCTGTGGGGCGACACGAACCGAGGTGCCTGACATGACAAAAGAAACGTATATCAGCCAGCTTCTGGCCCGGGCCGACCAGGGCGAATGCATCATTGTGGCGGGCGTAGGCTGCGGCCTGACCGCCAAGGGCGCAGTCGGCGGCGGGGCCGACCTGCTGTGCGCCTACAACACCGCGTCCTACCGCATCCAGGGCCTGCCCACCGCGCTGGCCTTCCTCCCCTACGACGACTGCAACGCGCTTGCCTTTTCCATCGCGCCCCAGGTAGTCGCCGCCGCCGGGGGCATTCCAGTGGCCCTGGGCCTGGGCGCCCACGACCCCCGCCGGGACCTGGAGCGCCTGGTGGACCAGGCCGTGGAGCTGGGCGCGGCCGGCGTCACCAACGAGCCCTTCCTGGGCATGTACGAGGGCGACCTGCGCCGCCAGATGGAGGCCTCCGGCTTCGGCTTCAGCCGCGAGGTGGAGCTGATCCGCATTGCCAGCCGCAAGGGCCTGACCACGCTGGGCTATGTGTTCACCCCGGAGGAGGCCGTGGCCATGGCAGACGCGGGCGTGGACCTGATCGGCGCCATGGTAGGCGGTGTGACCAGCGGCGGCAGCGCCGGCGGGGCCGCCACCATTGACCTGTCCGATGCCATCCGTACCATTGAGCGCATCATCCACGCGCTGGACCGCACCGGCCGGCGGATCCCCGTGCTGCCTCACGGGGGACCGCTGAACGATGTGGCGCCGGTGCAGGAGGTCTTTCGCCGCACCCGCGCCATGGGCTACGTCACCGGCTCCACCGGCGAGCGTGTGCCCACTGAGCGCGCTGTGCGGGAAAAGATCGTGGCCTTCAAGGCCATACGGAGAGGGGTGTCCGGGTGAATCAGGCGTTTATCATCGCAATGAACGGCATCACCTACGGCGGCCTGCTCTTTATGTGCGCCAGCGGTCTGACCCTGGTGTTTGGCCTAATGCAGGTGGTCAACATGAGCCACGGCATCTTCTACCTGGTGGGCGCCTACATTGGCCTGACAGTCCAGCAGGGCACGGGCAGCTGGCTGCTGGGCATCCTCGCCGGCGGCGTAGTGACCGCCGTGGTGGCCCTTTTGCTGAAGATCTCCCTGTTCGAGCGGGTGCTGGGCGACAGCCAGCGTGAGACGCTGCTCACCCTGGGCATCAATCTGATCATCAGCGATCTGCTGCTGGCCGCCTTTGGGGGCACCCCCCGCAACGTGGTGGCACCCGACACCATCCGCACCAGCATCAATCTGGGCATATCCCGCTACCCCCTCATCCGTATCATCATCCTGGCCATCGCCATCGCGGAGGGCATTCTTCTGTTTCTGCTCATCCGCAAAACCCGCATGGGGCAGTACATTCGCGCCGGTGTGGACAACAAGGCCATGACCTCCGCCCTGGGCGTAAACATCAAGTTGGTCTTTACCTTCGTCTTTATTCTGGGCGGTTTTCTGGCCGGCACCAGCGGTGTGCTGGGCGGTACCTTTATGTCCTTTACCCAGGGCTTTGACGCCACGATTCTGACCTATTCCCTGGTGGTGGTCATCATCGGCGGCATCGGCAGTCTGGGCGGCGCGGCTCTGGGCGCGCTGATGGTGGGTCTCATCGACAGCATCACCAAGGCGCTCATCCCCAACCTGTCCATGATCAGCATCTTCGGCGCCCTCATGGTGGTGCTGGCCTTCCGGCCCAACGGCCTGCTGGGAAAGGGGGCAAAACGATGAGCAATCCTTTGCTGCGGCAGAAGCGCCCCATCGGTACCTGGATCATTCTGATCGTGATCGTGCTGCTGGCCCTGGCTCCCCTGGGCCTGTCCAGCTTCTCCGTGTTCCTGCTCTCCCGCATCCTGTTTATGGGGCTGGCGGCCATGAGCCTGTATGTCCTTATGGGCCTGGGCGGTATGCTCTCTTTCGCCCAGATGGGCTTTTTCGGCGTGACTGCCTACTCCATCGGCATCACCACCACCAAGCTGGGGTGGAGCTTCGGCGCGGGCATTGTCTTCGGCATTATTATGGTTCTGGTGGTGACGGCGGTTTTCGCCCTGATCGCCATCCGCACCTCCGGCAACTACTTTCTGATGATCACCCTGGCCTTTGGACAGATGCTCTATCTGGCGGCTCTCCAGTGGGTGGAGCTCACCGGCGGCTTCAGCGGCACCACCGCCATCCCAGTCTGGTCCTTCCTCTCCACCCGCACCCCCATGTACTATATGATCTTTGCCGTAGTGCTGGCCTGCTACCTGTTTCTAAAGCGGGTAACCGTCTCCTCCTTCGGCATCGCACTCCAGGGTGTGCGGGACAACCCCGCCAAGATGGCAGCGCTGGGCTTCAACACCCAGCTGCTGCGCTATGTGGCTATGTTGCTCTCCGGCCTGATGGCCGGACTGTCCGGAATGCTTTCCGTCATGTTCTACACGATGATTTCCCCCAATACCCTGGTGATGACCAACTCCATTATGATTATGTTCATGGTGCTGGTGGGCGGCTCCAAGAAGCTGGAAGGCGCGCTGCTGGGCTCGGCCATCTATCTGGTCATGCAGGATTTTGTCAGCCAGTATACCGAGCGCTACCAGATCATCATCGGCGTATTCTTCATCATCGTGGTGCTCTGCCTGCCCCAGGGCTTCCTGGGCCTTAAGCTTCGCGGCCGCAGAACCAAGAAGGCTGGCGCCGCGCCATGACCCTATCACATATCCGCAGGAAGGGGAGACCTCTCTTCAAAACAGAGAGGTCTCCCCTTTTTTCGTCCGTGCACACCGGCCCGCCCTGCGGCATACGATGTGCTGGAGGTTATGCCATTATGAATATCTACCAAGGCAAAGGCCTTGCTCCTTTCTCCAGCAACTCCTGCAATCCCTGCTGTCCCCCATCGCCGCCTCAGTGCGCCACGGTAACCGTGTGCTCGATTACTGGACCGGCCGGGCCCACCGGACCTACCGGACCTACCGGACCCACTGGGCCCAGTGTAACAGGTTCTACCGGTCCCACCGGGCCAACCGGGCCCACTGGCGCAACCGGGACTACTGGGGCAGCCGGCGCTACCGGACCGACCGGGCCCACTGGCGCAACCGGGACTACTGGGGCAGCCGGCGCTACCGGGGCGACCGGACCTACTGGTCCCACGGGGCCGACCGGGCCCACAGGGCCTACCGGGGCGACCGGCTCTGAAGGCACTGCGGATACAATTACGGTACGCAACACCACCACCGGCGAGCCGGGTACTGACGCCTCGGTTACCGATGTAAGCGGAAGCCCGAATCATATTCTGGACTTTGTTATCCCCCGGGGCGCCACAGGCTCGGATGGTGTGGCCGGGCCGACTGGACCTACCGGCCCTACTGGACCTACTGGCGCCACCGGAGCTACCGGTGCAACCGGTTTCTGCTGCTGTCCCTGCCGTTCCAGAGGCGAGCTGACCGTCAATGGCGGTATGGAGTCCTTCTCCGGCACCGTGCCCACCGGTTGGAGCGCCAACATCGCCACCCAAGTGAGCCAGGTCACCCAGCAGGGGCGTGTCCACTCCGGCAATTCCGCCGTGAACCTGGAGGACGGCACGGTGCTCAGCCAGAGTGTCTCCATCAACGGCGGATGCTATTACGCCTTCTCCTTCTTTGCCAGGAGCGAGGGGGCCAACGCGGCGCTGACCGCCACGGTCTCCTTCCTCAATGCGGAGGACGCGGTCACCGACAGCCTCACCATCGCCATACGCGCCCAGGACCTGCCCAACGACAACCGCGAATTCGCCTATTACCGCGGCATCACGGGGCTTGCGCCCAACGACACGGTCAGTGTGAGAATCCGCTTCACCGTCGCGGCCCAGGGTTCTCAGTCCATTGACCTGGACGATGTATCCCTCACGGTCGCCTGATCCAAATCTGCAAAAAACGGCATTGGCCGCCCTTTCGGGCGGCCAATGCCGTCTCTTTAGAAATCGCCCTACCCCTTGCGAAAGGCGAAAAAGCGCTGTCCAAAATAGTTGAGCACTGTATACAGGCACATGCCGCCCAGCTTGGTCAGCCGCTCCTGCCAAAGGCGGGACAGGCTGGTGCGTCCCAACACCCAGCCCGCGATGGGCTGGGCCAGGGCATAGGCCAGCACATAGCACACCGCCACATTGACCGCGAATTTCACCGCCGAGCGCTTCAGGGTCTCCTCGCTCTTGAAGGTAAACGAGCGGTTGAGAAAAAAGCTCATCACCGCGCCGGCCACATAGGCAATGGCGGTGGAGGGCCAATAGCCCAGCCCCTCCAGCAGAAACATGAGCACCATGGACAGCAGGGTATTGCCCACCCCCACCAGCAGAAACTTGGGGATGCTTTTATCAATCAGCTTGGCCATCTTCATCCTCCAGCACCTGGCGGATCAAAAAGCGGGGCCGCCCCTTGGTCTCCAGATAGATCTTTCCGATATACTCCCCGATGACGCCCAGAGAGAGCAGGATCAGCCCCCCGATGGCCCACACGGAGCAGATGACGCTGGCCCAGCCGGCCACGGTCATCCCCAGGGCCCACTGAGCGATAAACACCACCAGCATCACAAGGCTCACCAGAAAAATGAGCACCCCCAGCAATGTGATGTACCGGATGGGCTTGGTGGACAGGCTGGTGATGCCCTCCATGGCAAAGGCGAGCATCTTCTTCAGCGGGTATTTGCTCTCCCCGGCAAAACGCTCCCCCCGCTCATACTCCACCGTGGCGGTGGTGTAACCGATCATTGGCACGATGCCCCGGAGGAAGAGGTTGACCTCCTTAAACTGCTCCAGCCCCTCCAGGGCCCGGCGGGACATCAGGCGGTAGTCGGCGTGGTTGAACACGGTCTCCGCCCCCAGCTTGTTCATCACGCGGTAAAAGCCCTCGGCGGTAAAGCGCTTGAAAAAAGTATCCTTTTCCCGGCTGGAACGGACGCCGTAGACGATGTCGCACCCGGCATAATACTGGTCCAGCATGGCGTCCACCGCGTTAATATCGTCCTGCAGATCCGCGTCCATAGAGATGGCCATGTCACAGCGGTCCTTGGCGGTCATCAGCCCGGCCAGCAGGGCGTTCTGATGCCCCCGGTTTCGAGTCAGGTTGACGCCGGAGAAAAGCGCGCAGTCCCGGTGCAGGGCCTCAATGGTTTCCCACGTCCGGTCCCTGGAGCCGTCGTTGACCAAAAGCACCCGGCTGGCCGACGCGATTCTGTCCGCCGCCATCAGCGCCTCCAGCTTGGCCCGCAGGCGGCGCGCCGTCTCGGGCAACACCTCTTCCTCATTATAGCACGGGACCACAACGTAAAGGATGTCCGGCATTTCTCGTTCCTTCTTTCTCTTTAATCGGTCCAATCCAAGTATACTGCCCCATGGGCAGAAGCATGGGAATGATGGAATAATGATATCGCCCCGCCACCTCTACCAGCAGCTGGGCGGCGGTCAGGCCCGGACCAAGGCGCACCAGCGGTGGAAACGCTAGGCGCATCAGTGCCAGAACCCCCAGAGCCAGGGCAAAGGCCGCAAAGCACAGCGCCTGTTTGGTGAGCCCCCTCCCAAGCGCCACAGCACACAGCACGATAAAAAGCGCCAACATCACGCGGGTCAGGCGTCGGGCACCGATCTCACACAGCATAGTCATTATACCCCTTTTAGACGAAAAAAGGAACCTCTCAGTTCCAACAAAGTGTGCAACGCACCTGAATTGTATTCCGGGCACGTCTGCACGCAGAGGGCTGCCGAGGATATCAAACTCCCAAAAGTGTGTGTACCCCGGCCAGCTCCTGTCTCCAAAGGAATTCTTATCTGGCGCATCCAGATAAGAGAAGTCCCGGGACTTCTGCATTTTATTTTAACATATCAGCCCAGGGTCCGGATTCCCCGTTTTACCGATCCATCAGCTTCTGCCGCAGGTGCTCCACGGCCCTGCGCTCCAGGCGGGAGACCTGCACCTGGCTCACCCCCAGCACCCTGGCCGCCCGCTCCTGGGTCAGGCTGCGGAAATAGCGCAGGGCGATCACCTGCCGCTCTCGCTCGGGCAGAGATTCCACCGCCCCCCGCAGGGCCAGGCGCTCCACCATACCCTCCTCCATTCCCTCGGTGCCCAGTACGCTCTCCAGGGTAAAGCCATCCTCGGTCTCCATCTGCAGGGAGGCCACCGGCTGGCTGGCCTCCTCGGCGGCGGCAATATCCTCCGGCTCCAGGCCGGTTTCGGCGGCCAGCTCTGACAGGCTCGGCTCCCGGCCCAACTGGGCCGCCAGCCGCTCCCGGGCGGACCGGACCATCCCGGCCCGTTCCTTGAGCGTACGGCTGACCTTGACCACCCCGTCGTCCCGGAGAAAGCGCCGGATTTCCCCGGCAATTTTGGGCACCGCATAGGTGGAGAACTGACAGCCGAATCCTGGCTCGAACCCCCGCACCGCCTTCAGGAAGCCGAGACAGCCCAATTGATACAGGTCCTCCGGGTCCACGCCCCGCCCGTAATAACGGCGCACAATGCTCCAGATGAGCCCCGCGTTCTCCTCCATGAGCTGCGCGCAGGCGTCATTATCCCCCCGGCGGGCTTCCTCCAGCAGCTCAGGGGTATCCGCCACGCTCACACGCTTCCCCCCAAGCGGATGGAAATGCGCCGGCGCAGGGTTACCGTGGTCCCCTTTCCAGGGGTGGAGCGCACCTTTACTCCATCCATAAAACTCTCCATAATGGTGAAACCCATGCCCGAGCGCTCCTCGCCCCCGGTGGTGAACAGCGGAGCACGGGCCTGCTCCACGTCGGCGATCCCCACGCCCCAGTCCTTGATCTGGATCTCCAGCAGCTGGTCGGAAAACAGGCGCAGCCGCATGGACACCTTGCCCAGCCGGTCCGGATAGGCGTGGACAATGCAGTTGGTCACCGCCTCGCTGACGGCGGTCTTGATATCGTTGATCTCCTCCAGGGTGGGATCCAGCTGCGCGGCAAAGCAGGCCGCCGTGGTACGGGCAAAGCCCTCGTTGGCAGAGCGGCTGAGGAAGGTAATGGCCGCTTCATTGGTCGGTTTCATCTTATGTAGTTCCTCCTTATACAAAACTCATCAGGCGGTCGATGCCCGCCGCTTTCAGCAGCTTGGCCGCCTGAGGCGGGATGTTGACCACCCGGATCCGGCCGTCCAAAGCGGCCAGATGCCGGTGGGCGCGCAAAAGCACCGCAATGCCGGAGCTGTCCATAAAGGTCACGCCCCCCAGATCCACGGTGAGCACCCGGGGCAGACCCGCCCCAATCTGTCGGTCCAGCTCATCCATAATCTCTTTGGCCCGGTGGTGGTCCACCTCGCCGGAAATAGCCGCCGTCATTACCCGGTTCTCCCCTGTACAGGTCACTGCCATGGCTTGTCCCTCCGTCTGCATAAAAAAATCGCTGTATTCCATTTTCTGGAATACAGCGATTATAGCGCAATTTCGCGGTCCCATTCTGTCGAACGGGCTACCGAACAAGGGAAAAGTCGGTAAAGATCCACGTCTCCCCCACCTTTTCGTAGGGAAACTCGTAGGTCTCGCTCCCCACCACGGCAAAATCCTGTTCCGGATCCAATTGTTCCACCGTTACCTGGACCAGCCTGCGTTCCGCGCCGTCCCGGAGCACCTGTCGGGTTTCCGCCCCCTTGGTCAGATCGTCCCCCCGCGCGCCGGGACTCACGTACAGGACGCCGTCCAGATCCACATACTGCCTTCCCGCTGCCGGAAGCAGCTGGTCCACCAGCTCATCGGAAAACAGGCTTTTCAGATATCCCCGCAGATCGGACAGGGCGGCAATGCCGGGATAGTCCACCCGGTAATAGACCACATCCCCCTCCGTCCGGCTGTCCGCCGGGTCATAGGGCATGCTCTCCGCCTGAAACCAGCGGTAGGCCTCCACCGCCCGGCGATAGCAGGCCAGCACGGTCTCGTCATCCGGCCCCTCCTCCTCGGGCTGCGGGCTCTCCTCCGGAGAGGGCTCAGGCGCCGCGGTGGGAGAAGTCGGCCCGGGTGTGGCGGCGGGTGTGGGCACCGGGGTGGGGAGCGGCGTGGCCTCTGTCTCCGGGGTCTGCTCCGGCGCCGGCGAAAAAGTTGAAGAATCCTCCGTCTCCTCCGGCGCCAGAGGCGATGCCGCAGGAGCCCCGGTCCCGGTCACCCCCGCCTGAGCACAGCCAGCCAGCAGCATCAGCACCGCCACAAACGGAATCAGTCGCTTCAAAGCTTGCCCCCCTTTCTCATTCGAAATTTCATTTCTTTTTATTGTATCCCTCTTTGTCCCTTTTCACAACCGGAGCCATGGGACGCAAATCGGCAAACTGGGCCAAAAAGCGCCGAAAGGCGCGGAGAAACGCCGCCAACCGTCCTGGTTGGCGGCGTTTCTTGCCCGGATCAGTTCAAAGAAGTCTCGGAGGCCTCCAGCTTGGCGATGAAGGACTTGAGCTTTTCACAGCGCTCCCGCTCGGCCTCCACCACGTTGGCGGGGGCCTTGTTTACAAAGCCCGGGTTGCCCAGCTTGGTTTCCAGCTTGGCCAGCTCCTCCCGGTTCTTTTTCAGCTCCTTGGCGATGCGGGCGCGCTCCTTGTCCAGGTCCACTAGGTCGGCCAGGGGCATGAACAGGCGGGCGGCGTGGGTGATGACCTCCACCATGCCCCGGGCGGCCGCGTCGGCGCTGGAGCCGCTCTCTGCCATGCCCTCCAGAGTCACGTCGCTGGCGTAGCCCAGGCGCTTGAGGAAGGGGATGCCGGCGGTAAACACCGCCTGCTCCAGGGTAGCAACGGTCAGGTGGGCCTTCTTGGAGGGGGGCACGTTCATCTCCGCCCGGCGGGTGCGCACGGCCCGGATGGCATCCATGATGAGCTCCATGGCCCGCTCCTCCTCGGGGAAGTCCAGCGTGGCGTGGTGCTCCGGCCACTGCTGGAGCATCAGGTAATCGCCGCTGTGAGGCAGCGCCTGCCAGATCTCCTCGGTGATGAAGGGCATGAAGGGGTGGAGCAGCTTCAGCGTCTCGGTGAGCACATAGCACAGCACCTGCTGGGCCCGGACCTTGGAGTCCTCGTCGTCCCCCTGCAGGCGGGTCTTGGTCAGTTCGATATACCAGTCGCAGTAGGAGTCCCAGATGAAGTCGTACACCTTCTGGGCGGCCACGCCCAGCTCATAGCGCTCCATGTTGTCGGTCACGTCGGGGATCAGGCTGTTGAGCTTGGAGAGAATCCACTTGTCCTCCAGCTCCAGACGCTCGGGCAGCGTGTTCTCTGTGATGGTCAGGTTCATCATCACGAAGCGGCTGGCGTTCCAGATCTTATTGGCAAAATTGCGCATGGCCTCGCACCGCTCGGTGTAAAAGCGCATGTCGTTGCCGGGGGAATTGCCGGTGATTAGATTGAAGCGCAGGGCATCCGCGCCGTACTTCTCCGCCATCTCCAGGGGATCGATGCCGTTGCCCAGGGATTTGGACATCTTGCGGCCCTTGTCATCCCGCACCAGGCCGTGGATGAGCACGGTGTGGAAGGGCGGTTTCCCCGTGTGGGCACAGCCGGAGAAGATCATCCGGGCCACCCAGAAGAAGATGATGTCGTACCCGGTGACCAGCACGTCGGTGGGGTAGAAATACTTGTAATCCTCGGTCTCCTCAGGCCAGCCCAGGGTGGAGAAGGGCCACAGAGCGGAGGAGAACCAGGTGTCCAGCACGTCCTCCTCCTGGTGGATGCGCCTGGAGCCGCAGTGCCTGCACTCCGTCGGATCGGTTTCGACCACGGTCATTTGACCGCAGTCGTCGCAGTACCAGGCGGGAATGCGGTGGCCCCACCACAGCTGCCGGGAGATGCACCAGTCGTGGACGTTCTCCATCCAGTTGGTGTAGGTCTTGGAGAAGCGGTCGGGAACAAATTTGACCTTCCCGTCGTTGACCACCCGCAGGGCCTCCCTGGCCAGGGGCTCCATCTTCACGAACCACTGGGCGGAGATGATAGGCTCCACATCGGTGCCGCAGCGGTAGCAGGTGCCCACGTTGTGGTTCAGGTCCTCGATCTTCTCCACCAGGTCCAGGGCGGTCAGCTCGTCTAGGATGACCTTGCGGGCCTCATAGCGGTCCAGGCCCTCATATTTGCCGCCGTTTTCATTAATCCTGCCGTTGTCGTCCAGCACCCGCACCGACTCCAGGTTGTGGCGCAGGCCCACCTCGAAGTCATTGGGGTCGTGGGCGGGGGTCATCTTCACGCAGCCAGTGCCGAACTCCAGGTCCACATACTCGTCGGCCACAATGGGAATTTCCTTGTTCATCAGGGGCAGCAGGCACTTTTTACCCACCAAGTCCTGATAGCGCCCATCATTGGGGTTGACTGCCACGCCGGTGTCGCCCAGCATGGTCTCGGGCCGGGTGGTGGCCACCACCACAAAGCGGCCGGGTTCGCCCACGATGGGGTATTTCAGGTACCACAGGTGACTGGGCTTCTCCTTGTACTCCACCTCCGCGTCGCTCAGGGCGGTAACGCAGTGGGGGCACCAGTTGATGATACGGCTGCCCTTGTAGATCAGGCCCTGGTCATACAGGGAAACGAACACGTGGCGCACCGCGTTGGACAGGCCCTCGTCCATGGTGAAGCGGGCCCGGGACCAGTCGCAGGAGGCGCCCATCTTCTTCTGCTGCGCCACGATGCGGTCGCCGAACTTGTTCTTCCACTCCCACACCCGCTCCAGGAATTTCTCCCGGCCCAGGTCGTAGCGGGTCTTGCCCTCGTTCTCCCGCAGGTCCTCCTCCACCTTGATCTGGGTGGCGATCCCCGCGTGGTCCGTGCCGGGGACCCACAGGGCGGCATAGCCCTGCATACGCTTAAAGCGGGTCAGGATGTCCTGCAGGGTGCAGTCCATAGCGTGGCCCATGTGCAGCTGGCCGGTGACGTTGGGGGGCGGCATGACGATGGTGAAGGGCTTCTTCTCAGGGTCCCGGCGCCCCACAAAGCAGCCGTTCTTCTCCCACATCTCATAGATGCGGCCCTCTACCTCCTGGGGCTCATAGACCTTTGGCAATTCTTTGTTCAACGTCTTTCTCTCCTTTTCGGGGCATAAAAATTCGCCCCAAGCATTTGCTCAGGGCGAACAAAATTGTCCGCGGTACCACCTGAATTCCCCTTGCGGGGCACTCTTGCCTCTGTAACGGGAGGACCCGCCGCCCCTTACTCTCCGTTCGGGGGCGAAGCTCCGGGATCACGTTCTCCGCGCACGCGGGAGGACTTTCACCAGCCGTCCTCTCTCTGCACCCCGCGCGTGGGTACTCTTTCCCATCCAAGCCGTTGTCGATAACGCTGATAAGTATATGCAAAGATGCGGGAAATGTCAAGGGGTGCCAGCTTTTTCCCCTTTACCTTTTGGACTGATTCAGATTATAAATAACCTCCTTTCGTCGAAGTAACGAAAGGAGGTATATCACAGATAACAACTGCTCGATCAATCCCAGTTTACCAATTTCTTTTCATATACAATAACGGATAAGGATTTCCTTGTTCATCCAATTCTGTTCTTTTATAAACTTCAAATCCCATATGCTCATAAAATCCTTTTGCAGCAGGGTTTTGCTCATTGACAGCAAGTTCATTTATTGAATAATCTTCAATACCATATTGTAATAGTTGTTTCCCTATCCCATGTCCTCTGCTTTCATTTGAAACAAATAACATTTCAAGTATTCTTTCTGCAACTCCCATAAATCCTACTGGATTTCCATGCTCATTTTCTGCAACAATTAAAACAGGAACACCATTTAATGCTTGTGGCACATACTGCTTCACATTGTTCATTTCATCACTTGATAAAAACAAATGAGTTGCTTTAACAGAACTTTCCCACACTTTTAACAATTGTTCAATCAAAAATGAGGTTCTGTTTTTTACCACTATAATCTTCATGTTCTTCACCTCCACAAACCATAATTTATTTCTTTACTTACATTATCATTTTTTTTGCTTCAATCAACGTATAGTAAAATTGACGAGGTCATCACTCATCACTCCAAAAGGCAAAAGGGCGCCGGCTTTTCCTACATGTTTTGTCCGCCTAGCCTCCCTCCATCCGGCGGTAGAACTCCAGGGTGCGGAAGCCCCGGTCCAGCTGGGTAAGCATAAAATCCTCGCAGGCGCTGCCTAGCCGCTCCAGCCCCGCCGGGCCGATGGGAAAGGAAAAGAGCCTCTTGGGGTCCCCGTACACCACATGGCGCATGGCGGCCAAGCTCGCCTGGTCCAGGGGGCGCACCTGGCCCGCCCCGGCGCCTTCCAGGCAGCGCCGGCAGCAGAGCACCCCCTCGCCCAGATGGAACATGGGCTCATCCGGCTGCGGCGCGCCGCACACGGCGCAGGCGTCCAGCAGCGGCTGGTACCCGGCCAGACACATGAGCTTGAGTTCAAAGGCCGCCTTCACCAGGGCGGGGGGCTTTTTCAGCTTATCCAGGGCGTACAGGCAGTTGAGGATCAGGGACAGGAGCGCCGGCTCTCCCCGCCCCTCCTCGGCCACGGCCTCCATCACCTCGGCGA
Organism: Lawsonibacter celer; assembly: GCF_014281125.1. GTDB lineage: Bacteria > Bacillota > Clostridia > Oscillospirales > Oscillospiraceae > Lawsonibacter_B > Lawsonibacter_B celer. The sequence goes on from NZ_JACOEA010000002.1 coordinate 88,042, forward strand.
AATAGGAGCCCAGGGACAGCAGCGCCACATCGGTGCGCACCCCCAGGAATTGCTCCAGGGTCTCCGCCTCGTTGAGGGTATAGTAGTCCCGGTACTCAAAGAGGGTCATATCGGAATAGACCAGCAGCTGCGCCGCGGCGGCCAGCCGGCTGCCCCTCCGGCGGCAGCCCCGGGCCTTTACCGTGCGCTTGCCCCCCTCATCCGTGAGCACGGTGAGGATTTTATCCGTCTCCTTATAATCCACCGCCCGCAGCACCAGGCCCTTGGCGTTGATATGCATACTTACACTCCCTATGTACCGTTCCGGGGCGGACCCTGCGGTCCGCCCCGTTGTTTACGCTGACTTTTCGCCGTTCTCCTCCTGCTCCGCCCGCATCAGCAGGCGGTACAGGCTGTATGCCTCCGGCAGGCCGGTCTGCAAAAAGAGCTTCCACAGGTTGTGCGCTTCCATCTGCTGCCGCCTCCCTTCCGTCTTTAGCTTGGCACAGGCGGCAGCCCTTTATGAACGGTAAAATTTACGTCACTTTTTTTCCGGCGTGTAGGGCGCAAAGCAGCCCAGCAGGGACTGTATGTCCTCCCCGGAGGGAACGTGGATCAGAATGCTTACCAGGTAGCCCTGGGCCGTGCAGCAGAGGGTGTAGGCGTCCTCTGTTCCGCCGCTGCTCCGCAGGACCTGGAAGGGCGCTCCGGCCACCATCAAGGCCTCCAGCCGCTCGTCCCCTTCCCCGGCCAGCGACTCCATCCGCTCATCCGGCGTGATGTCCGTCTTTTCCACCAGGAGTGCGATGGAGGAGGCGCCGTCGTCCGAGCGCGCCATGAACTGACAATAGCGCTCCCGGACCTTGGACTGCTCCTCAACCGCACGGATCTCCTGCTCGTCCAGCACCTTTTCCCACTGCTCCGGCAGCGTGAATTGAATCCCCAAAAAGCTGCTGGCGATGGTGTCCCCCTCCCAGACGGCGGGTTGGTAGCCCCTGCCCTGCATGACGGTGCCGATGACCGCAATCACCGCCAGCACCAAAATCATCCCCAGCCGGTTGCGCTTGACCGGCACGCTCTTTTCATTCGTCTCGCTCATACTCTGTCTCCCCTATTCGTCCCGGTAGCCAAAGTTGTGGATCAGGTTGAGATTGTCTCTCCAGTTTTCCTTTACCTTTACCCAGGTCTGCAGATAGACCTTTGTGCCCATAAAGCGCTCCATATCCTCCCGGGCCAGGGTGGATATCTTTTTCAGCATGGCGCCCCCTCTGCCGATGATGATGCCCTTGTGGCTCTCCTTCTCACAGTAAATGGTGGCGTCCAGGTCGAGCATCCCGTTTTCCCGCTCGGAAAACCGGGTGATCTCCACCGCGGTCCCATGTGGGATCTCCTTATCCAGGCACAGCAGCAGCTTCTCCCGCACGATCTCCGCGCAGATCTGCCGCTCCGGCTGGTCGGTAATCATATCCTCCGGGAAGAGTTGGGGCCCCTCTGGCAGGAATTGGGCCAGCACGCCCAGCAGCTCCTCCACGCCCTCTCCTGCCCGGGCCGAGATGGGCACGATGGCCGCAAATTCGTGGGCCTGGCCGTAGACCTGCATCACGGAGAGCAGCTCGTCCTTCCGGACGGTGTCGATCTTGTTGATGCACAGCACTGCCGGCACCTTCAGGGCCTTGATGCGGGCAATCAGCTCCGCCTCCGGCGCGCCAATATTGGCAATGGGCTCCACCAGCAGCACCACCGCGTCCACGTCAGCCACGCTCTCCTGCACCACCTTGACCATATAGTCCCCCAGGCGGGTGCGGGCCTTGTGCAGGCCCGGCGTGTCCAGAAAGACGAACTGGCACTCTCCCCGGTTCAGGATGGCACAGATGCGGTTGCGGGTGGTCTGGGGCTTATTGGTGACAATGGCAATCTTTTCTCCCACCAGGGCGTTGGTCAGGGTAGACTTTCCCACATTCGGCCGGCCACAGATGGTAATCATGCCGCTTTTTTTCACTTCCATAGGTGATCCTCAACTTTCTTGAACCATTTGTCCTCTACGATCCCCGTTGTTCTATATTTTGTTTAGCATACCATATTTTCAGGTAAATAGCTACAATAGAATGCAAGATGCGCGGAACGCCCTCTTACTGTCCCAATCAAACAGAACGTCTAGGCCACGCATGCGCAGCCTAGACAAATTATGGTTTGGAAGCGTAATAACCGCAAGTACGCAGGCTCTCCTTAAGCGACTTAATCGTGTAAAAGAAAAGTCGTATCTCCTCATCAGAGCAGTCTAACAGCATATCTGCAATCTCCTGCTCAAAAAACGGTCTGGACTTTTCGAGGCTTTCGTACAGCAGATTGTCCGCAGTCACTCCCAGCGCATTGGCGATGCTGACCAGTGTGGGCAGCCCCAGCTTAGTTGCACCACGTTCAATGTGAGAAATATTGGATGGCTCCTGACCGGCCAACTCCGCCAACCTCTGCTGAGTCCAGCCATGTTTCTTCCTTAAGCGACGAATCTGTCTGCCAATTGCCTGATAGTCCAATTTCATACAATTCACCTAATCGGATTTTTTAAATTTATTGTATATCCGATTAGGTTATGTTAAAATATTTTATATATCCGATTAGGTCTTAAATTAATTTTTTGGCCAAATTTTCCTTAAGCTTCCAACCTGTTAGAAAATAAAAAGCGAGGTGTTCTTTGTGCTATTTAGTGATTACAGCTGCATTTCCAGAAACTCTGTTCAGATTTTAGAAAATTCTGGAATTTACCGTCTGCTTGGCTTATCCTGGGCTTCCATCGTAGTGGTGCTCCACTCCGGCAGAACCATTATCGAGGCTGAAAATGACTGCGGAGGGCTGGGGCACGACCTGCCCTCCAGAGCACTGGAGGCACACAGGGCCGAACTGCTCCGCCGGGATAATCATTACGGTACACTTTTCTATGAAGATGTCCACTTCGCCTATTTTCTGATTCGACGGGATACCTCCTACAACGTCTACTATTATTTTGCCAAAAAGGGAGCAAACTTTTCTGACAGTGATCTGCAATGGTTCCAGATATACAATAAAAAAAGTTATAGCGCACTGGTGGTAAACAACGAGCTGATCCAGACACATGAGTACTTGTCCAGCGTCATTGATGGCATTGACTCCTATGTTCTGGTGCTGGATCTGGATAAAATTGTCATCTCCTACAATGCCAAGTGCAAGCAACTCTTTGCCCGGGATGTACAAACTGATCGCTATAGCTTTTCCATGCTCCGCTTTGAACGAATGGAGCAGCTGCGGGCCTGTATTCAGCGCGCCATTTCCACGGAGCGCAGACAGTTTTTAAACGGTATCCCCCTTCGCCCGCCTGAGCAGGACAAAATTTTCTCTATTGCAGTCTCCCCCCTGCACAACAGCAAGAAGGCCGTCTGCGGTGTAATTCTCATCTGCAACGACATGTCCAAATCTTACCTGGTGCAGCTGCAAAACGAGTCAATTGAAAAATATAAATTTATCAGTGATATTGCTCTGGGACTCTCTCATGATATCAAAAATCCTCTAATGAACATCCGCAGCTGTACTGGATACCTGCTCCAGCACAGACCCGGCTCCCAGGAACAGGATGAGCTTCTGCAGGATATCGGCCTGGAGGTCGACCGCATCAACGCTATTCTCAATCAAATGCTCTCCTACTGCAGCGTATCCACAGAGGACACCTCCTCCTTTGTGAACATCAACGACATCCTGTCCACCTGCATCCAGGTCATCTCCCGCCAGAAGCTCTACAAGGACATTTCCATCCACGCTGATCTGGCGGAAAACCTCCCGCCGCTGACTGCCAAAAGCGGCGACCTGTATCAGGTGTTTCTCAATATCATCCTGAACGCCGTGCAGGCCATCGAAAGCAGCGGTGTCATCACCATCTCCACCCGCCTGTCGGAACAGGATCGCACCCTGCTGGTGGATATCTCCGATAACGGCCCTGGTATCCCACCGGAGCACCTCCAGGATATCTTTTCCCCCTTTTATACCACAAAGCCTCAGGGGACGGGTGTAGGGCTTTATCTGAGCCATCGGCTCCTCCAGCACTACCATGCTGGAATTGAGGTAAGGTCTGACCCCGGGGTACAAACCACCTTCGCCCTGTCTTTCCCCGTCCGATAGGCCCTCTTTCCTCATTCCTTCCACCAATTATCCCAGAGAGGAGCGCACTATGTTTCACATTTTACTGATAGATGACGAAATCGTCTTCCTGCGTATTCTGAAAAAGGAACTGGAGCTGAAGGGCTATGAAGTGGTGGCAGAGTCAGACAGCAGCCGAGCCATGGATCATTTCTGCAGGCTCCAATTCGACATGGTAATTCTGGACATCAACATGCCCCACAAATCCGGCTATGATATTCTACAGGAAATTCGCCGCCGCGATCAGCGCTGCAATATCATTCTGGTTACCGCCTACGCCTCCATTGAGGGTGCCGTGCAGGGGATGAAGCTTGGAGCCAACGACTATCTGCAAAAGCCCTTCGCCCTCAAAATTTTGATGGATAAAATTGCCCAGTTGGCCAAATCCTCTGAGCATCTCCCGCCCAGACAGGGTTCCGCAGCTGCGGCGGATGCCATCACCCGGCTTTCGCCTTCCAACAACCGGCTTATGACCTTGGTGGCCCACACGATAGACCGGGTAAAGGATACTGGTGCTACAGTGCTGATTACCGGGGAAAACGGCAGCGGAAAAGGGGTTGCCGCCAAGATGATCCACTACTCCAGCAACCGCGCCAAGGAGCCGTTTATGCTGGTAGACTGTGCCGCAATGCTGGAGAACCTTATGGAAAGCGAGCTTTTTGGCTATGAAAAGGGGGCGTTTACCGGAGCTGTCAGCCGCCAAAAGGGTAAATTCGAACAGGCGGGCGCAGGCACCATCTTTTTGGATGAGATCGGCGTGCTTCCCCATCACCTCCAGACCCGGCTGCTCACCGTACTTCAAGAGAGGTATTTTTTCCGGGTTGGGGGTACAGAACGTATCCCCGTACGCGCGAGAATTGTGGCGGCCACCAATGAGAATCTGGAGGAATCAGTCAAAAACGGTATCTTCCGCGAGGATCTGTACTACCGCCTGAACGTGGTCCGTATTGAAATCCCACCTCTCCGCCTGAGGAGGGAGGACATTCCTCCACTATCCCAAGATATCCTCCGGCGCCGCGCCCAGGCCCTGGGGGTTCCACTTCCCGAAGTGGAACCGGCTTTTTTTGACACACTGTGCGGCTACCACTGGCCGGGCAATCTGCGGGAGCTTGAGAACGCTCTTGAGAGTGCTCTGATTCTCTGTGACGGCAGATATTTGAAGCCTTCCGACCTTCCTCTGCGCATTTATGGCAATGCCTCCTCACGAGGCGAGGAGGCCGCCCTTATGCAACGGGCCACAGAACGCTCAGAAATATCCGCCATCACTGCCGCCTTGGAGCAGTGCGGCGGAAATCGCGAGAGCACAGCCAAGTTACTGGGCATCTCCCGGCGTACCCTCCAGTATAAACTGAAAAAATACGGTTTGCTGACGCCCCGCGTGCTGGGTTCTTCCTTTCGTCAGAGCTGAAAAATGGGCTCTGTACCTTTTCTCCGTACAGAACCCATTTTTCTACTGGGAGCGCTCAGACCTTTGCCTGCTCCTGTTTCCTTGTATATTCCAGCGCCTCAGTATAGCGCAGATGCTCTTGGGAAACCGGCTCCCTGTTTGTCAGGGAGAGGGGAATCAGGACAATCAGGGTGACAGCCGCAGCAGGCCAGAAAGCAGAGATACCGAAGGGGTTTCCGCCGAAAAACCAGCCCGCCGCCACGATACCGCCGATGAGCATGGCCCAGAACGCAGAACGGGAGTTGACCCGCTTCCAGAACAGAGCCACCACCAATACCAGCCCCACGACAGAGCGGATTTGGAAGGCCCCCAACATGGAGCCCAGGATAGATCCGGCGCCCATGCCCAGCAAACTGGCCCCGATACCCACGATAACCGCTACCAGACGGGTACAGTTGAGCTCCTGCCGGTCGGTGGGGTCTTTATTGATCACCCCACGATAGAAATCCCGGGTAATGGTAGTGCTCACAATCAACAGTAGAGACGGCCCGGTGGACCAGATTGCCGCCAGAATCGCCATACTGATCAGCCCGCTGAAAAAGGGCCCCAGCTGGGCTGCTACAGTATAAATAATGCTGCCTGCAGCCGCGTCCGGCAGAAGCACCTTTCCGCAGATGCCAATAAGGGAGGGCGCCATGGCAAAGGGCACAATCAGGAACCCGGCAATAATGCAGCCGCGGTTGGCTGTTTTCACGGATTTGGCGGTAAAGACCGCGCTCACGGTAGTTGCCGCTGCCAGATAGGAGAACGCTGTGCCAATGGCAGAGGCGATGGTGGTCAGCCAGTCCGGTTGTCCAAAACTGAAATACGTGCTGGGCAGCGTATCCACCAGCACCTGCGGTCCGCCTACCAGGCGAAGCGCCAGAAAGGCGATGATAAAAACCCCCAGGTACATGACGAAGGAGTGCAGCAGATTCATCGAGGCGATCCCCTTCATTCCTCCCACTACCGTGACCACTACAAAAAGTATTGCCACAATGAGTGTCATCACAGTGGTGCTCACCCCCAGCATAGGAGCCAGGATAGCGGCTGCCGCTTTAGCCTGAGTGGAAAAGAGGATGCCATATACCAATACGATGACCACCAGCAGCACCATACGGCATCGGAAATCGAACAGTTTTTCATAGGCCTCCGGCACGGACATGACGCCGTAACGGGTACCCATCGCTTTATAAAAACGGCCTACAAATACGACAAAGAAAATACACCCCAGACACATGCCCCAATTGGCCCACACTGAGGAAAACCCCGTGGTAAACCCCGTGGTGGCATTGCCGATGGTGCCGGAGCCGGCAATCATTTCGGAAAACAACATGGCCACCACCGCCGGAAGGGTGAGGGCACCGCCAGCTACGGAAAAAGACTTGGAGTCGTTATTCTTTTTGACAAAGTAGAAGCTGATCGCCATAGTAACCGCCAGATAGACAACTACCATGATCAAAGGCAGATTTGCCATAACCTTATCACCTGACCATTCTCATATTTTGTATTATCCACTGCGGCCGGGCATATGCCCGGCCGCAGCTCATATCATTTTGGAGGTCTTTGATGTCGGAGGTTACACAAATACGCCAAACTTGACCAGGAGAAGGGTAATCAGAAATGCTGCGCCGCAGCCGATGAAGTTGGTCCGGATATAACACCAGATACCGGCGCCATAGCGAATCTTGCACACATTCATGCAGTTGACTGGACCGGAAGAATGGGGTGGGATACTGGTAAAGATACTGCTCATCATCAGGCGATGAGAGGTGGCCGGGGAGAGCCCCGCCTCGGTAAAGAGCGCAAAAGCATCAGGCCCGATAGCGTTGATGCCGCCAGTGGAGGAGGCGGTACAGAAGCTAAGTACAATGATCATGATGCAGCCGCCGTACAGGGAGGGGATCTGGTGCAGCCACTCAGTCAGCACCGTGTAGCCCAGGGAGGCCTTCAGGCAGGTTCCCACAGCACTGGCCGCAGATACGCCCAGAATAGGGGTAAAGCCGCTGCTGACACCCGCGGTGATAACCTCCCAGGGTTTTTTGATCCGGCCGGGCATGGCTACAAAGCACAGAAGGATGCCCAAGGCCACACAGATGATAATATTCCACTTCAGCACAGCTGCGGTAATGACCATAACCAGGATGGGAATAATGGACTGAATCAGGCTGGGCAGTTTGGATACGTCGTCGTCAATGCCACCTTCCAGGGAGGCAGCAATCGCAGCCCCAGTATCCATAAAGCCCTCGCCCCGCTTTTCGGAACGCTTTACATCCCAGAAGATAATAAGGATTTCAAACAGGAAGCACAGGCCGCCGCTGACGATGCCCATGACGGCGCCAGAGGAAATATCTGTGCCACAGATATTGGCAGCCGCAATATTAACCAGCTGCAGGTTACCCGGAATCATCATGGTGAACAGGCAGGTGGCGCCGCCGTAGCAGTACATTCTCCAGGGCAGATTATTGCGGCGGAACACCTCGATGGCGATGTCCATAACCGTGTATACAATCACAAAGCCGCTGACGCCCACATAGCTGAGAATGGCATACATAATGGGCACAAAGAGGGCGGCCAGGAATCTAGCGTTCTTCTTGCTCTTTCCACACAGGTGATAGACGGCGATGGCGATGCGTTTGGCGCCCCCGCTGGCACTCAGGGTCTTGCCGAACAGGGCGCCCAAAATAAAGATCAGGAAATAGGACTTAATAAAGCCAGAAAACCCGGCGGCCCAAGTGGAGGTAATTCCCTCCAGAATGGGGTTGCCAGAGGTTACGATGATGACCAGTGCCCCCAGGAAGCCGGACACCACCAGGTTTACGCCTTTGGCACAACAGAAGATAAAGAGCACCAGGCCGGCGGCAATACCAATCAGACTGACAATTTCCATATGTTCTCTCCTCTCAAAATACGCTTTCTTCTCTCTTTTAGGCTCGGTGCAGGATTAGATTGTCCCACAGCAGAAACCATTGGGTAGATCAGACTCTGTAAGCAGTTTTCTTTTTTGGGGCAACCTTTCATAAATTCCGGCTGCGCCCATACCGCCGCCCACACACATCGTGATCAGTGCATACCGACCGCCGGTACGCTCCAGTTCAGCCAGGGCTTTGCAGCTCAATATGGCACCAGTGGCGCCCAGCGGATGGCCCAGGGCCATAGCGCCGCCGTTGGGGTTGACCTTGGCCATATCCAATCCCAGTTCCCTGATACAGGGGATTGCCTGTGCGGCGAAGGCCTCGTTTAGTTCGATCACATCCATGTCTGCAATTTTCAGTCCGGTGAGCTTCATAACCTTTGGAACCGCATAGATGGGCCCGATGCCCATCAGGTGGGGCTCCACCCCCGCCACAGCGTAGGCCAGAAAGCGGGCAATGGGTTCAATCCCCAAGGCGTCCGCCTTTTCCCGGGACATGAGCACCAGGAACCCGGCTCCGTCGCTAGTCTGAGAAGAGGTTCCGGCAGTTACCGTGCCATTCTCTTTAAACACGGTCTTTAGCCCGGCCAGACTCTCCATGGTAGTATTCGGGCGAATTCCGTCGTCCCGTGAAAAGACCACGGTGCTTCCTTCGGCATCCGGTACTTCCACAGGGATGATTTCACCGTCAAATTTCCCCGCGGCCTGGGCAGCGGCGGCCCGCTTGTGACTCTCTACCGCTAGGGCATCCATCTCTTCCCGGGTCACGCCATAAGCCTCAGCCACATTCTCCGCCGTACCTCCCATCGGCACCAAGGAGTTTGGCTTGTGCTCCACTAGCCAGGGGCTGCGGTCGTCCAGCCCCATATTGATGGGCAGGGCCGACATAGACTCCACGCCGCCGGCCACCACCACTTGGGCCTGACCGGTCATAATGGCGTTAGCACCGATGGAAATCGCCTGCAGACCGGAAGAGCAAAAGCGGCACACGGTCTCCGCCGGAATACTGACCGGCAGATCGGCCCGCAGAACGATCTGCCGTGCTATATTCGAGCCCTGCTTGCCGCTGGGATTGGAGCACCCCACCACTACGTCGTCAATATCGGCGGGATCGAGGGCGGGTACCCGGTCCAGCACGCCTCGAAGCACCTGGGCGCCAAAGTCTACCGGGTGCGCAAATGCCAGCCCGCCCTTACGGGCCCGCCCCACAGCGGAGCGGCCGTAGGCGGCCACCACAACTTCGTTTAATCCGTTCATGTTTTCTCCCTCAGTTCTTATTTGTGATACTCGTAGAAGCCCTTTCCGGTTTTGCGCCCCAGTTTGCCTGCCTTAACCTTGGCTTCCAGCAGGTCATACCCCACGGACTTTTTTCCGGTAGCCTCATACTCCCGTTTGCGGGTGTTGAATGCGATGTCAATGCCTGCAAAGTCCAGCAATTTAAAGGGCCCAAGGGGATAATTCAGGCCGTTTTCCACCGCCGTGTCGATATCCTGCGGCGTAGCGTAGCCCTGCTCCGCCAGCCAGAAGGCCTCCACGCTCACCGCTTTGGCAATTCGGTTTGCAATGAAACCCTCAATCTCCTTCTTTACCCAGATGGGGGTCTTGCCGTTGGCCTTGGCAAAGGCGATCAGAGAATCTATCGTATCCTGGCTGGTATGGGGACCCTGGACCACCTCAATAAGCTTCATCACCAGTGCAGGATTGAAATAGTGGAAATTTGCCAGCCGTGCGGGGTTTGTCACACAGTGGACAAACAAGGACGAGGCCATAAAGCTGGAATTCGTGGCAATAATCGTATCCTCGCTTACCAAAGCGCTCACCTTGCGGAAAAAATCTTCCTTGATCTGCTGGTCCTCCAAAATTGCCTCAATCACCAGATCCGCACCTTCGGCAGCCTCCTCCAGGGAGGAAGCCACATGAAAACGCGCGTCGGCAGCCGCAGCCGCTTCCTGAGTCAGCTTCCCCTTGGCCACCCGCCCTGCCAGGTACTCCTCCGCCCAGGGCTGGAGCTTCTCTGCCACCTGGGGCAGTGTGTCGGTAATCCAGACATCAAATCCATTGATAGCCGCGCACAGTGCAATCTGCTTACCCATCTGGCCGCCGCCTGCCACACATACCTTTTTAATCTCTTTCAATTCCTTGTTGCCTCCTTATGCTGCTACTCTCCCATGTGCCCCGGCCGGGTGCGGGATACCGTTATCCCGCACCTGGCCCAAGGACAAATCTTAGGAAAGAGGACCGCTTATTTCGACTTTACCTGCTCAGCCCATTTCTTTTCCAGGGACTCAATGTATTCATGTGAATAGCCACAGCCTTCCAAAATCTCGAAGTTTCCGTCCCCTAACACCGGAGCGCCCTTGTAGACAGCCGGAGTCTTGGAGAAGTGGTTCCAGGGACCTCTGGCCGGGATGGTGGGTACACCGTGCGCCTGAAGACTTGCCGTGGTGGGCATATCGCAGATAGAACCGCGGCTGCGGAAGTGCTCGTCCTGAATCACTTCCGCCGTGGTCTGCACTTTGCAGCAGGGAATTCCTGCCTCATCCAACACTTTTACCGCCTCGGCGATATCGTCATACTGGGAGGCCCACTGCTGAATTTCCCCAATGATCCTATCCAGATTTGCGATGCGCAGGGCCGCAGTATTCAGCTCCTGGCCCAGCTCCGGCTTTCCAATCAGGTCGCACAGCTTGAACCACAGCTTATTGGCCGGAGCGCAGATGATCATGCTCTGGCCGTTTTTGCCGGGGTATACCCCGTAGGGGCACAGGGAGAAGCTGTGGTTGCCCATGCGGGTCATGGGCTTTTTTGCCGTAAAGGAGGGCTCCACACAGTTGTTGAGCGCCACCAAGCCGTCACAGAGGCTCACGTCGATATGCTGGCCCTCGCCGGTATTCTGCCGGTGGTACAGGGCGGCGGAGATACAACCGAAAGCGTTAATGGCGCCCACATAATCGCCCAGAATAGATCCGGACTTGACCGGCTCCCCATTGGGGTCGCCGGTAATATCCATCAGTCCGCTGAGGGCCTGGGCAATCAGGTCATAGCCAGGTTTCTTGGAATAGGGACCGCTCTGTCCGAACGCCGAAATGGAGCAATAGATTACATCCGGCTTAATGGCCGCCACATTTTCATAGTCCAGGCCAAATTTCTTCATAACGCCGGGCTTAAACGCCTCTACAATCACGTCGGCTCCCTTAATCAGCGTTTTGACCATCTCCACGCCTTCGGGGTCATCCAGGGCGATCTCCACAGAGCGCTTGCCACGGTTAAGCCACAGGAACGGCAGGGATTCACCCTCCAGCCGTGGGGCAAAGCCCCGCACGTCGTCGCCTACCACAGGGCGTTCAATCTTGATGACATCCGCGCCGTAGTCGGCCAGCAGGGAACAGGTCAGGGGCCCGGCGGCATTATTGGTAAAATCCAGAACCTTCAGGCCTTCAAAAATACTGCTCATACTTGTCTCCTCCAATTCTAATTCAGTTTTCATCGTCTGATCCGGTTCTTACTTTCCTTTGAATACAGGGGCACGCTTTTCCAGGAAGGCGTGGACCGCCTCGGCGTGGTCCTCAGTGCGGGAGCACTCACACATACCTGCGGTCTCGTCCACGATGAAGGCGTCCAGTTCGGGATAAAAATACTTGTTCATCATCATCTTCTGCTTGGCAAAGCCGTAGGTGGCCCGATGGGCAATCTTTTTAGCAAATTGATAGGTCTCCTCCTCCAGGGTATCGTCTGCGGCCAAACGGGTGGCCAGTCCCCAGCCATAGGCCTGCTCGCCGCCAATGGGCTCGCCCAGCATCATCATCTCCATAGCCTTGGCGGTTCCCACCAGCTTACCCACGTGGTACATGCCCGCAGTGTCGCCGGGCAGCCCCAGGTTAATAAATGCCATAATCAGCTTGGAGCGGGGGCTGACAATACGGAAATCACAGGCCAGGGCTAGACCAGCCCCCGCTCCGGCTGCCGCGCCGTTAACCATGGCAATCACCGGCTTGGGGCAGCGGCGGCAGGCCACGGACATCATGCCGGTGAGCATTGGGCCCCGCTCGGACATATAGGTCTTGTCGTCAATGTACTTCTTCATATTGGCGATGTTACCGCCAGCGGAAAAGTTTTTGCCCGTACCGGTAATCACAATGGCCCCCACATCCTGGTCCTTGCCAAAGGCCAGCAGTGCGTCCCGCACCTCTATGTAGGTCTCCTGGGCAAAGGCGTTGCTCTGTTCCGGCCGGTTAATGGTGATGGTGGCGATTTTATCCTCCACCTTGGTAAGAATTGTGGTATACATCTTGTACCTCCCTTTCTGTCCTGCGTCTTATTTCATCAGATTGCCGGCAATGACCAGCCGTTGCACCTGATTGGTGCCCTCAAAGAGCTGATAGATCTTGGCGTCCCTCATAAGCTTTTCCACCGGATACTCCCGGCTGTAACCGAAGCCGCCCAGTACCTGCACTGCGTCGGTGGCCACCCTCATGGCATTGTCGCCGCCGAAGGTCTTGGCTGCGGAGGCCACCACCGAGTCGATAATTCCGTTGTCGAGCAGACGGCAGGCATAAAGGGCCAGCTGTCGGGCCGCCTGTGTCTGAATCTCCATATCGGCAATCATGAAGGAGATGCCCTGGAACTTGCTGATGGGCTTACCGAACACCACACGTTCCTGTGCATACTTGACGCACTCATCAATGGCCCGCTGGGCAATGCCAACGGCTCCGGCGCAGGAGGCCGGACGGGTACGGTCCAGGGTCTGCATGGCAATCTTGAAGCCCTCGCCCTCTTTACCGATCAGGTGGTCGGCAGGTACCCGCACGTTGTCAAACACCACCTCGGTGGTATTGGAGGACCGGATCCCCATCTTGTTCTCCTCCTTGCCCGCAGACAGGCCAGGCCGGCCGGCCTCCACCATAAAGGCAGACATGCCACGGGCGCCCTTCTCCCGGTCTGTCATGGCAAACACGGTGTACAGCCCAGCTACGCCGCCGTTTGTAATAAACGCCTTGGCGCCGTTGATGACATACTCCTCCCTGTCCTTTACCGCAGTAGTGCGGCTGTTGACGGCGTCGGATCCGCCCTGGGCCTCAGTAAGGCAGAATGCCGTCAGGGCACCGGGGATCACGATGTCAGCCAGCAGCTGCTTCTGCTTCTCGTTGCCCGCCAGGACTAGGGGGGTAAACCCCAAGCCATTGGCCCCGATGGATACACTGTAGCCCGCATCACCCTTGGCCAACTCTTCCCGAATGATGTAGCTGGTTACATTATCCAGCCCCATGCCACCGTATTCCTCCGGGATGCCCATCAGGTGAAAGCCCACGTCCATGCCCTTGCGAATGGCTGCTGCCGGATACTCGCCCTTTTCGTCCCACTCGGCCGCATAGGGCTTAATCTCCTTCTCCATGAATTCTCGAGCCAGTTTCTGCAGCTCCAGCTGCTCATCGGTCAACAGATAACTCTTCGCCATTTACCTTCCTCCTTTTTGCCGATAGTTGTTCAGTTTCTCAGTTTCTCGTTGGTACGCAGGAAATGGTCGATCCGCCGATAGGTCCCCTCGCTCTGGGTCAGTTCCACAAAGCAGCGCCTCTCCTGGTCCAGAATCTCCTGTTCGGTATACTCCCTGGCGTTCTCTGTGCTGCTGCCCGCCAGAATCAGGGCGATCCTTTTGCCGATTTCAAAATCGTAGGCCGTAATCTTCCCCTCTGCCTGCAGCGCCTCACTATGGCGCAGAAGCAGATCGTAGCCCGCCTTGCCCGGCAGCACTGCCGCCCCGGCAGCCGGGGGCTGATAGCCTTCGGCGATGAGATCCAGACACCGCGCCTTTGCCACGGCAATCAAGTCCTCTTCTTCCTCCACAATGATGTCGTCCTCGTAGAGATACATCATCTCTCTGGCTTCCTGGGCGTTTTTGGAGACCTTGCCAAAGATAAGCTTGTCAAACAGGCGGATCAGCGTCTCCTCCAGGGCCTGACCAGTAAGTCCGTCCAGCAGCATGGCAGTGCATTTTGTGCCCCCGCCTCCCGGGAGCAGACCCACGCCGGTCTCCACCAGGCCCATATAGCATTTACCCAAAGCTACCCGTGCGGAACTGTGGAGCACCACCTCCAGGCCGCCGCCCAGGGTCATTCGATAAGGCACCGCCACAATGGGTTTTTTGCTGTATTTGATTCCCGCGGTCATGCTCTGGAAAGATCGCACGTTGTTCTCCATAGCGGTAAAGTTTTTGGCGTCAATGTTGTTTTTCATGTTGACCAGGTTGGCCCCTACAGAGAAGTGCTTGCTCTGGGACGCGATAACCATACCGTCAAATTCATACAGGTTATGGGCCAGCAGTTCCACGATAAACTCACGTACCGGGGCCGAAATGCTGTTCCCCTTGGACCGGAACTGGAGGCACCCGATCCCGTCGCCCATATCCAGCAGGGCGGCCTCCTCATTGGAGTAAACGGTCCGCAGATCACTAAGCTGAATCACGTTTTCACCTCCGCAGTCTTATTTCTTTTCGCCGTTGATGACCACGCCGTAAGAGCTCTTGTAGGCGCCGTCCAGGGCAAACACATAGTCCTTCAAAATCTGCTCCTCCCGGTCGAAATCATTTCTTGGAAGCCGGGAAATGCGCTGCAGGTTCTCCTGCTGTCCAGGCTCAAAATATCCGGCATACTCACTCACCGCACGGGTCACATAGCCATTGATATCCTTGACCAGGTAGCTGAAAAGCTGATCGATCACCAGATCCTCCACTCCCTCAATGCGGCATTTTTCATACACCAGCTGGCCGTAAACGATAGCGCCGAAGATGTTGCCCACATTGAGCATAAAGTCCGGGTTGGCGCTCTGGGCTTTGGTCATGGGGGTCTCATCGCTGAACCGTCCAAAGTCTGCGGCCTGCTCCAGGAAAATCATTACGTTGGGCAGCTCGCACCCAGCAAAGGATCGACGGTAGTCGGCAAACTTGATCTCCCGTACCCTTCCAAAGCCCTGATCCAGGCAATTGGCCGTATCGTCCTTCACCATCTTCCCATCGGGAACCGGAGGATAGTCCACATGGCTGTGAAAGTAGTTGGGAATAAATTTGACCACCTGAGACATGTTTACATGGGCCGTTCCCTCCAGGCGCATGCTGTTGCCCGTCTGCCGCACTGCCGTCTCGGCATAGGTATCGGTTTCGTAGGCCTTGGCTGCCATAATATTGTGGATCATAATCACCGCCCGTTCCGACTCCGTGGTGGCGTATCCTTTCTGGAGCGGGTTAAAGAGCAGGTAGCGGCGGTCGGTCTCCTTATTGGCCTGGCGGAAATAATCCACCGCCCGATAGGCGTACATGCGGGTCATAACGATGCGGGACCAAACCTCCAGCAGACTGCGGCGGATATGCGGCATATCGGTCACACGCTTGCCGTAGAGATACCGGTTGTGAGAGTGATTGATGCACTCATAGAGGGCATGGGTGGTCATGCCCACCACCTTGATGCTGGTTTGGGTCTTTCCGATGTTGATGGTGGACAGTCCCAGGGCAAACGCCTTATCCCCCCGGGCCAAAATGTCTTTCTCCGCAATGGGGTACTCAATCATATCGAACGTACCCAGCTGCCCGGTGAACATACCCACCACATCAATGTCGCCGCAGTATTTACAGTGTCGGTCCCGGCAGTCCACTACCCAGAATGCAAACTCCCCGGTATCCGCATCCCGGCCCAGGCAGGAAATCTTGGGAGCCCGGGAGGAATTTCCGATGTAGTACTTCTCCCCGTTGGCTACATAGCGGCCCTCACCTACTCTTTTGATATTTGCCTCGTTGCTGTACAGATCCGCGCCGTGGTTGCGCTCGGACATGCCGAAAGCAAACACATGCCCCTCCTTAAGCAACTGAGCCAGTTCACGCTTTTGCACCTCATTGTCCGACATCCAGATGGGCCCCACGCCCAGTACCGATACCTGATAGTTGTACTGATAGAGTCCATAAAACCCTAACAGTTCACTGGTAGCGGAAATCCGATAGTGATCCCAACGGGCATCCGGATCATCACCATAGCCCGCCGGGGTAAGCATAGTGGCAAACAGTCCGGATTCCTTAATAAACTGGTACCAATCGCTGGGCAGCCTGCGTGCCTTGGAGTCGATTCTCATGGAGTAGTTGCCCTTGTGCTCAAAAAATGCTACTGTCTGGTTGAGCAGAGCCTGTGTCTTGGGATCCCCCATCACCTGTGCCATCTGTTGGGGGTTGAGCAATAAGTTCTTTTTCATAGCGCTCTCCTTTTTCTGTCTCACATATCCGCCCGCTTTTTTGCCGTACGGTGGCAGACGTCTTCTGACTTCTCTTTTTAGCAAGCGCTGTGCCAACTCAGCTTTTCCGCTTTTTTCGTGTAAAACGCTCATTTTTTGTCCATTTTATTCTACTTATTCGAACCTTTTAGGCTACTTCAAAGTGCTTTTACATCCAGCTTTGTGCAGACCGTGCAAACGCCTCCATTTTCCTCCGCGCAAACCTTTGCACCCCTGCTGCCTTGGGCTCTGCACACAGCTATGGGTCTCTTCCTCCCCTTTCCCAGCCATATCAGGCCCTTCAGTGCTTTCACCACTTTCCCGAGGCAGAGTTGGCATTCTTTTTGCTTTCCTTACTAACTGCATAGGCAGAGAAAATGCCAAATAGTTAAACAGGAGGAATCGTTTTGAACATCTTGGTTTGTGTCAAACAGGTACCCGATACGACGATGATTAAAATTGATCCGGTGACCAATACCCTGATCCGCGACGGAGTTCCCAGCGTGGTCAACCCTTTCGACGGCTATGCCCTGGAGGCGGCGGCCCGGATAAAGGATCAGGCTCCGGATACCAAAATAGTTGTGGTATCTATGGGCCCGGAGCAGGCAAAAAACGCACTGAAGGAGTGCCTGGCCATTGCGGCGGATAAAGCCTACCTGGTTTCCGGCCAAACCTTCGGCGGCTCAGACACCCTGGCCACCAGCTACATCCTCTCCCGTGCAATACGCAAAATCGAAGAGGTTGAGGGCAGATTTGACGCTATCTTCTGCGGCAAGCAGGCCATTGATGGAGATACCGCCCAAGTTGGCCCAGAGATTGCCGAATGGCTGAGCTGTCCCCAAGTGACCTACGGCTTGTCCGCCGAGGCTGTGGAGGATGGTTTGGAGGTCGTCAAAGAGGGCGACGACGGCAACCAGATCATTGGGATTGACTTCCCCTGCGTGGTGACCTTCACCAAACCATCCTGGGATCCCCGTTACCCCACAATTAAACGCAAAATGGCGGCTAATCGGGCGGAAATTCCCACGCTTGGAGAGGATGCCTTCCCAGATATCGACACCAGCCGCATCGGCCTAAAAGGCTCCCCCACAAAAGTGAAAAAGACCTTTGTGCCCCAGCGCAAAAAGGGCGGTGTCCTCATTCAGGAGGAATCCGCCGCTGAAGCTGCCCAAAAACTGACAATCCTGCTGGGCGAAGCGCATATCATTTAAGGGAGGATGCAGCAATGGAAGCAAAGACAAAGGATTTATGGGTATTTGTAGAAACCAATGCGGACGGCTCCGCCAAAAATGTCGGACTAGAGCTGTTGAACCCAGGCCGCATGCTGGCGGACAAGCAGGGCGGAGCCCTGGTGGCCGTAGTCATTGGCTGCGGTGCCCAGTCCGCAGTGGAGGCCGCCGGCGTCTATGGCGCAGATAAGGTGATTCTGGTGGAGGGTGAGGAGTACCGGTTATATACCACTGATGCCTACACAGCCGCCTTGTATCACCTGATTGAGAAATATGGCCCCACCACTATGCTCATCGGCGCTACTCCCACCGGCCGAGATCTGGGGCCCCGCTTGGCCTGCCGGGTTAAGACAGGCCTGACTGCGGACTGTACCAGCTTAGATGTGGATGAGGAAAGCGGCAATATGGCCTGGACCCGCCCAGCCTTCGGCGGCAATCTGATGGCCACCATCCTGTGCCCGGACCACCGGCCACAGTTGGGCACGGTGCGGCCCGGCGTATTCAAAAGGATCCAGCCCGGCGAGAATCGGGCCGAAGTCATCCTGGAATCCTTTCACGTGTGTCCCGAAGAGATCCACACCCGTCTGCTGAAGGTCATCCAGGAGACGGCCAGTGAATTGGTGGACCTGGAGGGTGCAGAAATCGTCGTGTCCGGCGGACGGGGCGTGGGCAGCCCGGAGGGCTTTGCTCCCATCCGTGAACTGGCAGACATTCTGGGCGCTACTGTCGGCGCATCCCGTGCCGCTGTAGATGCGGGCTGGATTGCCCATGCCCACCAGGTGGGACAGACCGGAAAGACTGTGGGCCCCAAGCTGTACATCGCCTGCGGTATCTCCGGTGCGATCCAGCACTTGGCGGGTATGAGCAGTTCCGAGGTCATCGTAGCCATCAACAAGGACCCGGAAGCCCCCATCTTCGATGTGGCTGATTACGGTATTGTGGGAGATATCTTTGAGGTGGTCCCTGCCCTCATTGAGATGCTTCGCAAAACGAAGGGATAGGTCCTTTCCGCTCTCCCCGCTGCCGCCTCCGCTCCTATGGGACCGGAAACGGCCGCCCTATGCGCTGCATGGCGACGGACAGGGTCGCCGGGCCGTCTCCTCCCTTCGTGGCAAAGAGGCCGCCCCCAGCCGGAGAGGTTTAGAAAGGGCAGGGGCCCCGGACGCTTTGCGTCCGGGGCCCCTGCCCTTTCTATGCACAAGAAGTCCTGTCACACTTTATGTGTGACAGGACTTCTTTGAACCCTTTTCTGTATTGCTCAAGCTGTCCTTACCGCTCAATTCCCAGCTTCCCCAGGATGGCCTCCTCCCGGGCGCGCATCCGGGCCTTTTGGGGCCCCTCGTCCAGATGGTCGTATCCCAGCAGGTGGAGCACCGAGTGGGTCACCAGATAGGCCAGTTCCCGCCGCTTTGGATGGTTGTAATCTCTGGCCTGTGCCGCCACATGCTCCATCGAGATGGCCATATCCCCCAGCGGAATCAGGCCGGTGGCCGGGTCCGCAACCTCTGGTCCGGGCAGTTCTCCCGGCTTGAGTTCGAACTCTGGGAAGCTCAGAACATCCGTGGCTGCGTCCACATTCCGCATCTCCCGGTTGATCGCCTGAATGCCGCTGTCTCCGGTCAGAAGCACATCTACCTCGCACGGAAGCGCCATTCCTTCCGCCTCCAGGGCTGTGCGGATCACCCTGCGGATCAAGGCACAGTTCTCCTTACCAGACACCCCCGGCACGTCGGCGGTAATCGGAATATAGTGTGTTTTTGCCATCACTTTTTCCCCCTGTTCCGCCGGTCCTCATCGGCCTCGTAGGCCTTGATAATACGCTGGACGATCACATGCCGGACCACGTCGGCCTCCCCCAGGCGGCAGATGGCGATGTCCTCCACATTCTGGAGCACCCGCATGGCCTCCTTCAGGCCGGACACCGTGTCCCGGGGCAGGTCAATCTGTGTGATGTCGCCGGTGATGACAATTTTCGAGCCAAAGCCCAGCCGGGTGAGAAACATCTTCATCTGTTCCCGGCTGGTATTCTGGGCCTCGTCCAGAATGATAAAGGAGTCGTCCAGGGTACGCCCCCGCATATAGGCCAGGGGGGCCACCTCAATATTTCCCCGCTCCAAATACTTCTGGTAGGTCTCGGCCCCCAGCATTTCAAAGAGAGCGTCATACAGGGGCCGCAGATAGGGGTCCACCTTGCTCTGCAGGTCGCCGGGCAGGAAGCCCAGCCGCTCCCCCGCCTCCACGGCCGGGCGGGTGAGGATAATGCGGTTGACCTCCTTCGCCCGGAACGCCGACACCGCCGCGGCCACCGCCAGGTAGGTCTTGCCGGTGCCCGCCGGCCCCACCCCCAGGGTGACCGTGTTCTTCTGGATGGCCTCCACGTATTTTTTCTGCCCCAGGGTCTTGGCCTTAATGGGCTTTCCCTTGGCCGTCACACACAGCACATCCCGGGCAATATCGTTGATGTGCGCCTCGTTCCCGGCGCGCACCAGGTTGATGATGTAGCGCACGTTCTGCTCGGTAATGCTCTCCTTCCGCGCGGCCAGGGAGTGCAGGCCCTCCAAGGCCTTCACCGCGTAGAGCACCTGTTCCGCCTCGCCGGAGATCTTCAAATCCGAGCCGCGGCTGACCACGCTCACGCCCAGCTCATGCTCGATGAGCTTAATGTTCTCGTCAAAGGACCCAAAGACGTCGATGGCGTCCTCCATGCGCTCCACGCTGATCGTCTGTTCCGTCAAATGCAAACGCTCCTTTTATCCTTGGTGACGGGCGCCGGCCGGTCACTGGGGCTGCACGCCCTCCCATGGGACAAAGCGGCCGATCTCCTCCCGGCACTCCGCCAGGAGGGTTACTTCCAGCACGCCGTTCCGCTCCCGGACCGTATAATCGGTACGCACCGCTTCCCCATCCCCCAGCTGCAGCGCAAGGGCCTCGGCCAGCCGGTCGCGGAGCAGCTGTTCCGCAGCCGCCCGGTCCACCTGCGCAGCAGCCGTGGTATATTCCCGCAGCGTCTCCCGGCTTAAGGCCAGGGGCATCTCCCGCCCGCTAGGCAGCCGCGCGGTCCAGGTCGTGTTTATTTTATCATACTGTTCATAGGAAATTCCACTCTTTCCCCAAAAATTCAGCCGTTGTCCCAGGAAAATGAGACTCCAACGGCTCTGTTCCTCGCCGGTGAGCTCCTTCACCTGGACCTGCAGGGGAATTTCAGCCGTCAGAGTGCGCCAGGTCCGTGCCCAGATCCGTCCGGCCGCCCTGACCTGCTGCCAGCCCAGATCCACGCCACCCCCATATTTGGGCCCCTCCAGCTTCACATTTCCGGAGATGAGCACCTCGCCAGCCACCACCGTGTCTCCCTCCGCCCGGGCGGCCTCACCCTCCAGCACCTCCATATGGGTGATGATGCCGCCCGACTCGGCCACCACATCCCCCAGAACCGTCTCATCCACCAGCTCCGGCTTGGGCACCGCCTCCCGCACCAGCACCTCCGCACGGGTACCATACAGGTTGACGCTCATCCAGGACAGCTCCGGCAGCTGAAGCAGGGTCTCATTGATAATCTGCTGTTCGTCCAGTCCGGGCCCGTATACCCCGGGGCGCAGGCCCTGCCTGCGCAGGGCCGTGAGAATCTCCGCCGTGGACACGTTCTGATTTCCCTGTACATCCACGGTGAGCACAAAACGGGAAAACACGCATACCGCCAGCAGAGAGAGCGCCAGCCCTGCCAGAAGGGCATAGCGTCTTCGAAAGCGCCCCAAAAAGAAAGGCACCCCCGATGTCCGGGCGGGCACGGCGGTGCACATCACCTTTTCGGCCAACGGGGCTGCCCGGCGCGCCCCGCTGCGGGTGACGGTCAAGCGCAGGCAGTGCTCGTCCTGCCACTCTACCGCCCAGAACACCACGCCGTTTTGGGCACAGAGGTTCAAAAAGCGCTCCGGAAAGGCACCGGACACCTCCAGGCGCACGCTGCCCCGAAAGAAATTGACGGTTCTCCGCAGCATTCCTCCGCCCCCCTTCAGGTCAGATCCACGCCGGTGATGCTGCCGGTGATCAGCAGCTGACTGGCGTTCATGGACTTCAGCTCCAGCCCCTCACCGCGCACCTTGATAATGAGCTTGCCTCCGGAGATATGGATTTCCTGACTGCCATAGGCCAGAATGCCCTTGTGGTTTTCCATGCGCAGCTCCCGGCTGCCGGTCAGTTCGATCCGGGGCAGTCCAGCCACCACATCGCCCGGCAGGTCAAACACCTCGGCTGTCTTTTCCAAAAATCCTTTTCGTTCCATGGTCCGCCCTCCTCGTCCAGGAAAGCACTGGTCAGACCCCCTGCGGGAGATCCCGCGGAATGTCCGCCAGCGGCTCCCTAATGCCTATGCGGCGAAGGGCCGATGTTTGCCTGTCCCGGCGGAAAACGCCTAGCTTCGCTCCCGGATGGTTACCCGGATGCGCTCTCCGGGACCCTTTCCCAGTTTTGCACGCAGGTCCTTGCGTACGCCGATGATATGCCCGAGCGTCCCCATCCGTACCAAGCTGCCGTCATAGGGCTCCCCATCAAAGGTGGCATGCCTTTACCCTGCCCTTCCCAAATTCACGCTGTACGTCATAAGGGAACTCCACATACGCTCCATCAATATCCGGCACTTTTCGGAGTACTGCCTCAAATTCATAGATACGGGTATTCATATGCGCTTTCTCCTCCCTTTTTGGTATCTTTCCCGGATTTGGAAGCTATAATAGCATCAGACACCATATATCCCCCCAGCGGCACACCGTACGTAAGCACCGGATGGGCAAAACGGCTCTTGCTATTTCTGCCGGTCCGTATTATAATTTCGTAGCCAAATGCCTTAAAGCGTCTCTGAAATAGGACGAAATCTTAATTCTTTCATAAAAGGGTGATTGACTCCCATGGAGGTTACCAATATCCATGACTATATCGTCCCCGGACGCCGCGCCCACCTGGTTGGCATCGGCGGCGTGTCCATGTCTCCCCTGGCCGAGGTACTCAAGGGGATGGGGATGGAGATCACTGGCTCTGACCAGCATGAGAGCGCCGCGGTGGCCCATCTGCGCTCCCTCGGAATCCCGGTGGTGATCGGCCATGTGCCTGAGAGCGTACAGGGTGCGGACCTGGTGATCCGCACCGCCGCCGTCCATGACTCCAACCCGGAGATCGCCGCCGCCCGCGCCCTGGACATTCCGGTCTTTGAGCGTGCCCAGGCCTGGGGCTCTATTATGCGCAGCTACAAAAATGCCCTGTGCATCTCGGGCACCCACGGCAAAACCACAACCACCTCCATGTGCACCCACATCATTATGGCCGCCGGGCTGGACCCCACGGTCATGATCGGCGGCACCCTGCCCCTGCTTGGGGCGGGCCACCGGGTAGGTCACGGGGACACCATCATCCTGGAGAGCTGCGAGTACTGCAATTCCTTCCTCTCCTTCTTCCCCACCGTGGCGGTAATTCTCAATATTGAGGCTGACCACCTGGACTTTTTCCGGGATCTGCAGGACGTGGAGCACTCCTTCCGCGCCTTTGCCGACCTGGTGCCCGAGGGCGGCCTCATCGTAGCCGACCGGGACGACGCCAACACCATGGATACCCTCCGTGGGGAGACCCGCCCCATCCTCACCTTCGGCCTCAGCGAGGGCGACGTGCATGCGGCTAATCTCACCTGGGAGAAAGGGCTGCCCTCCTTTGACATCATCTATCGTGACGCCCAATTTGCCCATATAAGGCTGAGCGTGCCCGGCGAGCACAATGTGCGCAACGCCCTGGCCGCAGCAGCAGCCTCCATCGCCCTGGCAGTGCCCCCCCACGCGGTGGAGGAGGGTCTGGCCGCCTTCCGGGGCGCGGGCCGGCGCTTTGAGCACAAGGGCTCCTTCCACGGCGCGGAGGTCTACGACGACTATGCCCACCATCCGGGTGAGCTGCGCGCCCTGCTGGACACCGCTGCGAGCCTGGGCTACCAGCGGGTGATCTGCGCGTTCCAGCCCCACACCTATTCCCGCACCAAGGCCCTCTTTGACGACTTTGTGCAGGTGCTGCAAAAGCCGGATGTGACGCTGCTGGCCGAGATCTTCGCCGCCCGGGAGACCAATGAAATCGGCATATCCTCCAGGGACCTGGCCCGGGAGATCCCTGGCTCCCGCTACTTTGCCTCTCTGGAGGAGCTGACCGCGTATCTGAAGGAACTTGCCCGGCCCGGCGATCTGATCCTCACCGTAGGCGCCGGCGACATCTATACCGTGGGCGAGGCTCTGGTCGGGAGCCAGGTGTGAGGGGCCATCGTTGTCTTTGAAAAATCCCCCTGTGGAGTAGTGAGCTGCTCCACAGGGGGATTGGTTTTTTAGGGGGCCTCCCACAGGGGGACATTTTCCATTCTTTCAAAGCATCCGCTTCAGATACTGCCCCGTATACGACTGCGGACAGGCAGCCACCTCCTCCGGGGTACCGGTGACCACGACATTGCCGCCTCCGTCGCCCCCCTCGGGGCCCAGGTCGATCACGTGGTCGGCGGTCTTGATCACATCCAGGTTGTGCTCAATGACCACCACCGTATTCCCCGCATCCACCAGCTTCTGCAGCACCTCGATCAGCTTGTGCACGTCCGCGGTATGCAGGCCGGTGGTGGGCTCGTCCAGGATATAGATGGTCTGGCCGGTGGAGCGCTTGGCCAGTTCGGTGGCCAGCTTGACCCGCTGGGCCTCGCCTCCGGAGAGCTCCGTGGAGGGCTGGCCCAGCTTCACATAGCCCAGCCCTACCTCGTAGAGGGTGTGGAGCTTATTGTACAGCCGGGGCAGGTGCTCAAAGAAGGGCAGGGACTCCTCCACCGTCATGTCCAGCACCTCATAGATGTTCCTGCCCTTATAGCGCACCTCCAGGGTCTCCCGGTTGTAGCGCTTGCCCTTGCACACCTCGCAGGGCACATAGATGTCGGGCAGGAAGTGCATTTCAATCTTCAAAAGGCCGTCGCCCTGACATGCCTCGCACCGGCCGCCCCGGACGTTGAAAGAGAAGCGTCCCGGACCGTAGCCCCGGGTCTTGGCGTCCTGGGTGGAGGCGAACAGGTCCCGGATGTCGTTGAACAGTCCAGTGTAGGTGGCCGGGTTGGACCGGGGGGTGCGGCCGATGGGGGACTGGTCGATGGCGATGATCTTATCCAGATATTCCTCGCCCTCAATGGCCTCGTGCTTTCCCGCCCGGGTCTTGGCCCGGTTCAGGTCGGCGGCCAGGCGCTTGTAGAGGATCTCGTTGACCAGGGAGGACTTGCCCGAACCGGACACGCCGGTGACGCAGGTGAAGGTCCCCAGGGGGAAGGACACGTCCACCCGGCGCAGGTTGTTCTCCTCCGCCCCGCGGACCGTAAGGACCTTCCCATTCCCCTTCCGCCGCTGAGCGGGCACGGGGATCTTTTTCCGGCCGGACAGGTAGTCGCCGGTGATGGAGCCGGGGGTGTTCATCACCTCTTCGGCGGTGCCGCAGGCCACCACCTGTCCGCCATGGACCCCGGCGCCGGGGCCGATGTCCACAATATAGTCCGCCGCGCGCATGGTGTCCTCGTCATGCTCCACCACCAGCAGGGTGTTGCCCAGATCCCGCAGGTGCTTCATGGTCTCCAGCAGCATGTCGTTGTCCCGCTGGTGCAGGCCGATGGAGGGCTCGTCCAGGATATAGAGCACCCCCATCAGGGAGGAGCCGATCTGGGTGGCCAGGCGGATGCGCTGGCTCTCGCCGCCGGAGAGGGTGGCGGCGGCCCGGCTCAGGGTCAGATACTGGAGTCCCACGGACTGGAGGAAGCCCAGCCGCTCTTTGATCTCCTTCAAAATGCGCTCTGCAATGAGCATCTTCTGGGGAGAGAGCTCCAGATGTTCCACAAACGCCAGGGCGTCGGTGACCGACTTACGGCAGAATTCGTCGATGTTGATGCCCCCCACGGTGACCGCCAAGGACTCCTTCCGCAGGCGCTTGCCGCCGCAGTCCGGGCAGGGGCGCTCGGCCATGCACTCCTCCAGCTCCCGCCGCACCCCATCGGACTGGGTCTCCCGATAACGGCGCTCCAGGTTGTTGACCACGCCCTCAAAGGCCTGGTACAGGGTGCCGTGGCCCTCCCCCCGCTCGTAGGTGAGCTTGAGCTTTTCCCCCTTGGTGCCGTAGAGGATGATATCCAGCACCTCCGGGGGCAGGTCCTCCACCGGGGTGTTGAGCTTAAAGCCATAGCGCTTGGCCAGGGCCTCGAAGTACATCCGGGAGATACCGTCCCCCTTGATGTTGCTCCACCCGGAGGCGGTAATGGCCCCGTCCAGGATGGACAGCTTTTTATTGGGAATGATGAGGGCCGGGTCCACCTTGAGCTGGCTGCCCAGACCGGTACAGGTGGGACAGGCGCCGAAGGGGTTGTTGAAGGAGAACATGCGGGGGGTGAGCTCCTCAATGGAGATGCCGCAGTCCTCGCAGGCATAGTTCTGGGAGAAAAGGATATCCCGGTCCTCCCCCACAATATTGATCACCACCAGGCCCCCGGCCAGGGCGGAGGCGGTCTCCACGCTGTCGGTGAGGCGGCGGGCGATGTCCTCCCGGATGACCAGCCGGTCCACCACCACCTCAATGTTGTGCTTTTTGTTCTTGTCCAGCTTGATCTCCTCGGACAGGTCGTACAAAGAGCCGTCCGCCCGCACCCGGACATAGCCGGACTTACGGGCGTCCTCAAAGATCTTCTGGTGCTCCCCCTTCTTGCCCCGGATGATCGGGGCCATCACCTGGATGCGTGTGGCCTCAGGCAGGGTGAGCACCTGGTCGATAATCTGGTCGATGGTCTGCTGCTTGATCTCCTTGCCGCAGATGGGGCAGTGGGGGGTGCCCACCCGGGCCCAGAGCAGGCGCAGGTAGTCGTAGATCTCCGTCACCGTGCCCACGGTAGAGCGGGGATTCTTGCTGGTGGTCTTCTGGTCGATGGAGATGGCGGGGGAAAGGCCGTCAATGTAGTCCACATCGGGCTTTTCCATCTGGCCCAGGAACATCCGGGCATAGGAGGACAGAGATTCCACATACCGGCGCTGTCCCTCGGCGTAGATGGTGTCAAAGGCCAGGCTGGACTTACCCGAGCCGGACAGGCCGGTAAGCACCACCAGCTTATCCCGTGGGATATCCACATCAATGTTCTTCAGGTTGTTGGCGCGGGCGCCTTTGACGGAAATATGGTCGAGCATCGCGTTTGACTCCTTTGAAATTCAGCGGCGCTTAAAAAAGGAAGCTTGCGCCGTAGAGATAGATAAGAAACGTCAGGGCAGTCAGAAAAATCCACCCCGCCCTGCGTCCGAACAGCTCCCACTCCGAGGGCTCGGCCTTCTCCGGGTCACGGATGCGGAATCTCAAATTCCAGCGGAAGAGCGCGTCGGCATAACAGATGGAAAGGGCGTTCAGCCCCGCCACAAACGTCCCCAGCCAGTAGAGAGGCAGGAAGCCCTGCCGGGTCTCCTCCGGGGCGAGCACCAGCTGGAGCAGTTCGGTGACCTTGGGCTCGCTGGGGTCGGACTTGGATGCCGCGATCCCATCGGAGAATTGCGAGTGGATCGTTCCGTTTTCATCCCATAACATGAGAAAGCTGTCCTCATAGCAGCCGCCCCGGAAGATCACCTCATCCCCACGGCGCACCTCCACTCCGGTGAGGTTAATGGGAATCTGCTCCCCCTCGGGCACTGCGGCAGGGTCCAGGGTCACAGTATAGGGGCCGTAGAGGTCCTCCCCGTGCCGGTACTCCACCACGCCCCCCGGGGAGACCGTAAACACAGCGGCCATCCCGTCCGCCCGGCCGGCATACACGGTGTTCTCCCCCTGAACGGAGCGGGCCAGCAACCTGCCCCGGTACTCGATCCCGGTGCGGCTGCGCACAATGGGGTAAATGACGGTAAACACCGCCAGCAGTACCGCCTGGATAATCAGCATCACCTGGGCCAGTCGCTCCAGGCTCCTCCACTTTTCCCGCATGGCCCCTCCTATTCCAGCATGCCCAGCTCCCGCCGGACGTATTTGGGCAGCTTCTCCGCCACCAGCCGGTGGGAGGAAACGCACAGGTCCCGCAGCACATCCTCCGGCACCGCCCCATCCAGCAGAACGGCGATCCAGTTGCACTTGTCGCAGTAGAAGCCTGGGAGCACCTCAGGGAATTCCGCCCGGAGCAGTTCAGCCCGGGCCGGGTCACACTTGAGGTTGACGAGGGGGTGGCCGCCATAGACCTTGTGCTCCGGCCCGGGGGCGCACATCGCGGCAAAGAGCTTGCCCCGGATCTGATACCGGTCCCACTGCCACTCCGCCTTGTAGTCATGCTCCGCCCCGGGCAGGGCGCGCAGATAGCTGTCCAACCAGTCATACACGGGAAGCGTCCTCCTGTCTGAGCGCCTCTATCCCTCGCCCCGCAGCTGGATGATGCGGTCGCGCAGAACGGCGGCGTATTCGAATTCCAGCATCTTGCTGGCCTCTTTCATCTCTTTCTCCAGCTTTGCGATGGCCTCCAGCCGCTGGGCCTTGGTCATCTGCCTGGCATTGAAGTCATACGCCCCGGGCTCCTCCGCCTCCAGGTTGACCAGATCCCGCACGCTCTTGATAATGGTCTTGGGCACGATGCCGTGGGCTTTGTTGAAGGCGTCCTGCTTTTCTCTGCGGCGCTCGGTCTCGTCGATGGCCCGGCGCATGGAGGGGGTCACCCGGTCGGCATACATAACCACTAGGCCGTCGGCGTTCCTGGCCGCCCGGCCGATGGTCTGGATGAGGGAGGTCTCGGAGCGGAGGAAGCCCTCCTTGTCCGCATCCAGAATGGCCACCAGACTCACCTCGGGCAGGTCCAGACCCTCCCGCAGCAGATTGATGCCCACCAGCACGTCAAACACCCCCAGGCGCAGGTCCCGAATGATCTCCTGCCGCTCAATGGTGTCAATGTCGTGGTGCATATAGCGCACCTTGATGCCGGCATTTTTCAGATAGCCCGTCAGGTCCTCGGCCATCTTCTTGGTCAGAGTGGTGACCAGCACCCGCTCGGAGCGGGCGGTGCGGTCGTTGATCTCGCCGATCAGGTCGTCGATCTGCCCCTCCACCGGGCGGACCTCGATGCGCGGGTCCAGCAGGCCGGTGGGGCGGATGACCTGCTCCACGATCTGGCCGGAGCGGGTCTGCTCGTACTCGCCGGGGGTGGCCGAAACATAGACCACCTGGTTGAGCCGCTTCTGGAACTCCTCGAATCTCAGCGGCCGGTTGTCAAAGGCGCAGGGCAGGCGGAAGCCGTAGTCCACCAGGCTGGTCTTGCGGGCCCTGTCCCCGTTGTACATGGCCCGCACCTGGGGCAGGGTGACATGGGACTCATCGATGAACATCACAAAGTCCTTGGGGAAATAGTCCATCAAGGTGTGGGGGGGCGAGCCCACCGGCCGGCCCTCGATGACCCGAGAGTAGTTCTCGATGCCCGAGCAGTAGCCCAGCTCCTGCATCATCTCAATGTCGTACATGGTGCGCTGCTTGATGCGCTGGGCCTCCACCAGCTGCTGATTGCCCTCGAAGAAGGCCACCCGCTCCTCCAGTTCTTTGTAGATCTCCTGGACGGCGGCGTCCATCTTCTCCTTTGGTGTAACATAGTGGGTGGCAGGCCAGATGGGGATATTCTGGAGCACCCGGATGGGCGCGCCGGTGACCACATTGATCTCGCTGATGCGGTCGATCTCGTCCCCGAAAAACTCCACCCGTATGGCGGAGTCCTTCCAGTAGGCGGGAAAGATGTCCACCGTATCCCCCCGGACCCGGAACATATTGCGCTCAAAGGCGATGTCGTTGCGCTCGTAGCGGATGTCCACCAGCCGCTTGAGCAGCTGGTCGATCTTGATCTCCATCCCCACCCGCAGGGAGACCATCATCTTGGCAAAGTCCTCCGGCTCGCCCAGGCCGTAGATACAGGACACGGAGGACACCACGATCACATCCCGACGCTCCATCAGAGAGGCGGTGGCGGACAGGCGCAGCCGGTCGATCTCCTCATTCACGGCGGAATCCTTTTCGATAAAGGTGTCCGTGTGGGGGATATAAGCCTCCGGCTGGTAGTAGTCGTAATAGGAGACAAAATACTCCACCGCGTTGTGGGGAAAAAACTCCTTGAACTCGGCGCACAGCTGGGCGGCCAGAGTCTTGTTGTGGGCCAGCACCAGGGTGGGCCGCTGGACCTTCTCAATGACCTTGGCCATAGTGAAGGTCTTGCCGGAGCCGGTCACACCCAGCAGGGTCTGCTCGTCCAGGCCGTTCTCGATCCCGGCGGCCAGGGCCTCGATAGCCTGGGGCTGGTCGCCCGCAGGGCGGTATTCCGAGACCACCTCAAATTTTGGCATGTGCCTCACCTCCGGCATTCGAAAAAGTGTTCGATCGCATTATATCAAAACATACGTTCTAATGCAACCCTCAAATTCCACCGTTTCATCCGATTTCCTCCGGGCGGAAGTATCCGCTCTCCAGCATGGATACCATGTCGTCGTCGGAGAAAATCACATGGTCGGCCAGCACCACGCCCACCTGCCGGAACACCGACTGGAAATGGGCTGTGCTGGCCTGATCCGCACGGGAGGGTAGCGCCAGGCCGGAGACGTGGTTATGGGCCAGGATCACCCGGGCGGCATTGAGGGAGAGGGCGGCCTCCACCAGCTTGCGCGTCACAATACTGGCCGAGTTCACGTCCCCCTCCGCTATTTTGCGCACGCCCAGTACCTTCTGCTTTCCGTCCATGCACAGCAGGTACACCAGCTCCGAGGTGGCCCCCAGAAAGTAGGGGCGGAACAGCCGGTAGCAGTCGGCGGTCCTGGAGACGCATTCCGTCATGTCGGTGCGGGCGGCAAAGTAGCGGCGCGCAGTCTCTTTCGCGGTTTTAAGCAGCACTGCGGCGTGCTCCCCCACGCCGGATACCTTCACCAGCTCCTCCACCGGGGCGTCCAGCACCCCGGCCAGGGAGCCGAACCGCTCCATCAGCGCGTGGGCGATGGGGTTGGTGTCCCCGCGGGGATTGGCATAAAAGAGCAGCATCTCCAGCACCTTGTGGTCGGGAAAGGAGTCCGGCCGGGCCAGAAATTCCCCTTTCATCCGCGCCCGGTGTCCATCGTGGGTCCCCATGCCTCTCCCCCCCTTTCCTGCTCTGATGGGCTTACGCCTTTGCTCCATGCTCCGCCAGGTAGGCCTCCATTCTGGCCTTCATGGCGTCGTCAATATACACCCTGCCGTCGATAGGGCGATTATGGAGGAAGGAGATGATCTCCTTCACCGTCACGATGGGATAGACGGCGATCCCGTGGTCGGCCCGCAGCTCGTCCAGGGTCGAGCAGTCCCGGGTGCCCCGCTCCATCCGGTCCACGGACACAATGAGTGCGGTCACCTTCATGTCCCCCAGGGTCTTGAACAGCTCCAGGGACTCACGTACAGCGGTGCCGGCGGTGACCACATCCTCCACGATGACCACCCGGTCCCCGTTCTGAGGCTTGTAGCCCACCATGGAGCCGCCCTCGCCGTGGTCCTTGGCCTCTTTGCGGTTGAAGCAATAGGGCAGGTCCCGGTTATAGCTGCGGTACAGGGAGGCGGCGGCGGTGACGGCCAGGGGGATGCCCTTGTAGGCAGGCCCGAACAGGCAGTCCACCCCGTCGGGCAGGTTGGCCTGGATGCAGGCGGCATAGTAGTCCCCCAGCTTGGCGGCCTGGGCGCCGGTCTTGTAGTTGCCCGTGTTGATGAAATAGGGGGTCTTGCGGCCGGATTTGGTGGTGAAATCCCCAAAGGTGAGCACACCGGAGCGAACCATGAAGGTAATGAATTCTTCCTGATAGGTCATGACAAGCAGCCCTTTCTCTAAAAAATAGTAGCATAATATTATATCACCGGCCGGGCCGCCGTACAAGCCCAAGTCGACAGTTTTCAGCCAATCGTCTCCCCACACGGATGGGGCTGGTCAAACCCGTCCTTCTGTTGTAAAATGGAACCAATCTGAAAAAAGGAGTGTTGTATCCATGGATATTCACTTTTTGATGCCCACCCAGGTGCGCATGGAGGAGGACTGCGTCCGCCGGCACGGGGGAGAGCTGGCCGGACTGGGCCGGCACGCCCTGATCGTCACTGGCGCCCACTCCGCCCGGGCCAATGGCTCTCTGACCGACGTGGAGGCCGCCCTGGCCGCCAATGGGCAAAGCTGGACCGTGTTTGACCGGGTAATGGAAAACCCCACCATCGACTGCGTCTATGAGGGTGCGGCCCTGGCCCGTAGCGAGGGGGCCGACTTCGTCATCGGCATCGGCGGCGGCTCTCCCATGGACGCCTCCAAGGCCATCGCCTGGCTGGCCTGTGAAGATGTCCCCCGTGACAAACTGTTCGGCGGCTTTTACGGTCGACGGCTGCCCCTGTGCTGCATTCCCACCACCGCGGGCACGGGCAGCGAGGTGACCCAGTACGCCGTGCTCACCGACGATGCCCGGCAGACCAAGACCTCTCTGGCCGCCCCAGCCCTCTTTGCCGACCTGGCCCTGCTGGACGGCAGGTATCTGGAGCGGCTGCCCCATTCCACTATGGTCAACACGGTCATTGACTCCCTTTCCCACTCCATGGAGGGCTATCTCTCCGCCAAGGCCGACGTGCTCAGCGACGCCCTGGCGCTGCAGGCGGTGGGCGTCATCGGCTCCATCCTTCCCCGGCTGAGCGCGGACCAGCTGACCGGCGGGAACAGGGCCCGCCTGCTCTACGCCTCTGCCCTGGGCGGCATGGTGATCGCACAGACTGGCACCACCGCCGTCCACGCCATGGGCTATCCCCTTACCTATTTCCGGCATGTGCCCCACGGCCGCGCCAACGGCCTGCTGCTGCCCGACCTGCTGGCCATGGTCGCCCCCGTCCACCCCGGCCGGGTGGAGGCGCTGCTCTCCGCCCTGGGTGCGGCGGACGTCTCCGCCTTCCGGGAAATTATGGACGTCCTTCTCGGCCGGCGTGAGACCCTCACCGCGCAGGAGGCGGAGGCGTATACCGCCTCCGCCTCCCGGGCAAAGAATCTGGCCAACTGTGTGCTCCCCTTCGGGCCGGAGCAGGTGCGCGCCCTCTACCGCGCCGCCTTCGGCGTGTAACACAGCAGGAGCCCCGGGCAGCTGCCCGGGGCTCCTGTTTGTTTTGCATTCAGTTCATCTGCTTGCGGCGGGAGAGATTGATGGTGCCGTCCTGCATATCGGCCACGTTGTCCAAGCTCTTGCCCGTGCCGTAGGCCACACAGGAGATGGCGTCGTCCGCCACGTGGGTCTCAATGCCGGTATGGGACTCAATGAGCTTGTCAAAGCCCCAAACCAGGGAGCCGCCACCGGTCATGACAATACCGTTGGTGGAGATGTCGGCCACCAGCTCGGGGGGCGTGCGCTCCAGCACGCCGTGAATGGCCTCCAGGATGCGGGTGGAGACCTCCTCGAAGGCCTCGATCATCTCGCTGGAGGACACGGAGAACACCCGGGGCAGTCCGGTCATCAGGCAGCGCCCCTTGATCTCCACAGTCTGCTCTTCCGGACGAGGAAACACACAGCCAATCTGCATCTTCAGCTCCTCGGCCGTACGCTCACCAATCAGTACATTGTGCTTGCGCCGTATGTACTTCACGATGGCCTCGTCAAACTGATCGCCGGCGATCTTGATGGAGGTGGACTCCACAATGCCGGACAGGGAAATGACCGCAATGTCGCTGGTGCCGCCGCCGATATCCACAATCATGTGGCCGTCGGGCTTGGCAATGTCGATGCCCGCGCCGATGGCGGCGGCCACGGGCTCCTCAATGAGGTAGACCCGCCGGGCACCCGCCTGGATGCCCGCGTCGATCACCGCGCGCTCTTCCACCTCCGTAATGCCGGAGGGAACACAGATGACGATGCGGGGCTTGAACAGCCGGAAGGAGGTCACCTTACGGATGAATTCCTTGAGCATGCGCTCGGTCATGTCGTAGTCGGAGATCACGCCCTCCCGCAGGGGGCGGATGGCCACAATGTTGCCGGGGGTGCGGCCCAGCATCTGCTGGGCTTCGGTGCCCACTTTAAGCAGCTTGCCGGTGTTTTTGTCAATGGCGACCACGGAGGGCTCCCGCAGGACCACGCCCTTGCCCTTTACATAGACCAGAATGGACGCTGTGCCCAGGTCAATGCCAATATCTTTACTGAAGCTGAACATACCTGCACCTCGAAAAAGCATTTGTTTTAATTTTGCCCAAAATCCCATGATTAATCCCCTATATTATACAGATGTCCCGGCGCTATTTCAACTTTATTTTACATAAAGTCCGATTAATTTTCAAGGCGGCTCACCGCGCCCGGGCCGCGGCGGCGCAGACCACCTCTTTTGCGCCCGCGGCGAGCAGGGTCCGCGCGCACTCGCTCAGGGTCGCGCCGGTGGTGACGATGTCGTCAATCAGCAGCACCCGCCTGCCCCGCACCGCCTCCCGGTCGAGCACCTCATAGGCCGCGATCACGTTGGCCCGGCGGGTGGCGTCCTCGCCCAGCCCGGACTGGGCCCGGTTGTGGCGCGCCTTGCGCAGCGTAGCCACAGCTTTCTCCCCCAGCGCCTCCGCCGCCGCAGAGGCCAGGAGAAACGCCTGGTCATAGCCCCGCTGCCGCCGCCGGCGGGCGGATAGGGGCACCCAGGTAATTAGGTCATACCGCCCCGCCAGGTGGTCGTGCACGCACTGGGCCAGCAGCGTCCCGTAGACCCTGCCGTAGCCTCGGCGGCCGCTGAACTTATAGCGGCGCAGGGAATCCCGCACCTTGTCCTGATAGCGCAGGGGCGAGACGCAGAGGGAGAAGAACTCCCCCTTCTGCTCCGCGGCCTCCCCGGTAAGCCAGGGCAGGGTGGTCTGGCACCCGGCACACAGGCCGGACTCCCCCTTCTGGAGCAGCGCGCCGCAAAAGACGCACTTGGGCGGGAAGAGCAGGTCCAGCAGGACCTCCAGCGCCTGGATCACTTCAGCTCCTCGGGCGGGATGGGGCCATGCTCCTTCTCAAACTCCCGGATGCAGGACTGGATCAGGTAGTGGGCCTGGCCATTGATGGTGCGGCCCTCATACTCTGCAATATAGCGCAGCTTCTGGTGGGTCTCCGGACTGACCCTCAGTCCCACATGCTTTACTTCTTTTTTCATCATACCACACGCCTTGCCGCGTGCAATAGCACGCATCTTGCATACATGGTATGAGTTTTTTGATTAATTTATAGAAAGTGCGTGCAAATGCACGCGGCAAATTTGGAGAGGGTTCCCTCCGGGGCCCCCTTTCTCAGCGATGAGAAAGGGGGAAAAGAATCGGCAGAGGGAGGGATTTCGATTTCCCTCCCCCTGCGGCCCCCCTATTGGATGTACCCCCCTGAGGTGAAGCCCCGCGGCCGCGCCACGAGGCGCGACTTACCGGGGTCCACCAGACCGATTCACTGCCAGGGAAGGCGGCCGAGCCGCCGAAGGAACCGCGTGGCCGCCCTAACGGGCGCGCCGATCAGTAGCAGTCAAGGGTTTCAGATGAACGTAGTGCTTTTTCTTTGGAGTCCCGGACCGTTTCTTTTTGGCCTGTCAAAAAGAAACGGTCCGGGACCCGCGCGGGAGCGCAAACCCCTTCGTCCCTCCAAGGGGGACATCCCCGCCTGACAGGCGTCACTATCCCTCTGCCAGCCGCCAGCGCAGGCCGGAGTACCGTCTCTGCTGCCGGTTATTGGCCACCATCTGCGCCACCGCCTCGTCGTCTCCCACCAGAATGAGCAACTCTCTGGCCCGGGTGATGGCGGTATAGAGAATCCCCCGGGTCATCAGGGCTGGGGGCGCGCCGCACGCGGCCAGGATGACCGCCCGGTACTCGCTGCCCTGGGCCTTATGGACCGTCACCGCGTAGGCCGGCTCCAGTTCCCCCAGCATGTCCGGGGTGTATTCCACCAGCCGCCCGTCAAAGTCCACGGTCACGATCTCATTTCGGTTGTCAATGCGCTCCACCTGCCCGATGTCCCCGTTGAACATCCCCATGCCCGAGGACAGGCCGCCCTTTTCCTTCCACATCACATCGTAGTTGTTGCGGATCTGCATGACCCGGTCCCCCTCCCGGAAGATGAACTCCCCGAAGCGGCGCTCGGCGCGGCCCTCCGCCGGGGGATTCACCGCCTCCTGAATGGCCCGGTTGAGGGCGGCCGTGCCCGCCAGACGCTTGCGGGTGGGAGAGAGCACCTGGATCTGCTCGGGCGGGATGCCCATATTTCTGGGCAGGCGGGTCTGGACCAGCTCCACAATGGTCTCCGCCGCCCGGGCCGGCTCCCTCCGGCGCAGGAAGAAGAAGTCGCCCCCTTTATTGTGCAGGTCCGGGACCTGGCCCCGGTTGACCTCATGGGCGGAACGGACAATGGCGCTCTCGGCGGCCTGGCGGAAGATTTCCGTCAGGCGCACCATGGGGATGACCCCGCTGCGGATCAGGTCGGCGAACAGGTTGCCCGGCCCCACGCTGGGCAGCTGGTCCGGGTCGCCCACCAGAATCAGGCGGCACTCCCCCCGCAGGGCGGAGAGGAGAGCGCGCATCAACGTTATGTCAACCATAGAGGTCTCGTCCACAATCACCGCGTCGGCCTTCAGGGGCTCGTCCTCATCGTGGGCGAACACCAGGCGGCCGGAGCGGGGGTCGTACTGGGTCTCCAGCAGGCGGTGGATGGTGGCCGCCTCCACCCCGCACAGCTCCCCCAGGCGCTTGGCCGCCCGGCCGGTGGGGGCAGCCAGAGCGGTGTCCAGGCCCAGGGCATCAAAGAGGGCCAGCACCCCCCGCAGGGAGGTGGTCTTGCCCGTGCCCGGCCCGCCGGTGAGCAGCATCACCTGGCTGGAGGCCGCCAGGGCCACCGCCTGCCGCTGCTGGGGCGCGTAGGTGATGCCCTGCTCGGTCTGAATGCGGTCGAGGAGCCGCTCCAGGTCGGATGGGGGGACCATCTCCCCCGCCGCCATCTCCTTGAGCCGCCAGGCCACGTACTGCTCCGCCTCGCAAAGCTCCTGGAGGTAGACGGCGGTCTCTCCCGCCGCCTCCTCCTGGACCGCCTCTCCCCGCTCCAGCAGGGCCTCCAGGCCGTCCTCCAGGACCTCCCCCTCCACGCCGATAAGCTGCCCGGTGGCCCAGAGCAGCTTGTTCCTGGGCAGAAAGGTGTGCCCGTTGTCCAGATTGTGGCGCAGCTCGAAGAGCAGGCCGGCCTCGATGCGCTGGGGGTCGTCCCCCTCGATGCCGGTGCTGAGGGCCAGCTCGTCCGCGGCGGCGAAGTCCACCCCCAGCTCCCCGTCCACCAGCAGATAAGGATTGGACCGTACCATCTCCAGGGCCCGGTCCCCGTAGCGCCGGTAGAGGGGCATGGCCAACTGCAGGGGCATCTGGTGCTCCCCCAAAAAATCCAGCAGGCGGCGCATGCCCATCTGGAGCCGGAAATGCTCCCCCATGGCCAGGGCCCGCTTGCGGGTGATGCCCTGAATCCGGGTCAGGCGCTCCGGATGTTCCTCCAGCACGGTGAGCGCCTCTCCTCCAAAGGTCTCCACCATCCGCCGGGCCGTGGCCGCGCCGATGCCCCGCACCGCGCCCGAGGCCAGGTAGTCAAAGATGGCCTTCTCCCCGGCGGGCATCCGCCGCTCCACCGTCTCGGCCTTGAACTGTTCTCCATAGGAGGCGTGGCGCACCCAAGCGCCGGACACGCTCAGCCCCTCCCCGGGCGCCACCCCGGGGAGACACCCCACCACCGTGACGCCGCCCCCCTCGCCGGCGTCCAGCTTCAAGACGGTGTAGCCGTTTTCCGCGTTTTGGTAGATGACCGCCTCCACGGTCCCTTGGATCAAATTGCGGTCCTCCGGCATAAACGCGCCTCCCAACAAAAAAAGATCCGCCTCTTCCGCGTACAACGCGGAGCAGGCAGATCTATTTTAGCATGAAGCATGGGGTTTGTCGATACGTTCACAGGTGGCCGATGTACTCGCCAAGCCGGTCCATAGGGCAGATCACAAGCCCCTGGTTCTGGGCCAGCAGCGCCGTGGCCGCGGCCTGCCCCACGGGGTTCAGCCCTCCGTCGGCGATGATGATGGTCATGGGGTACTGGCCGCCCTTCAGCCACAGCAGGCGCTTCACCTCGCCCTCCAGGCGCTCGCCGTCCCCCTCGGCGGGCACCACGGCATACACCGGGCCGCCCCAGTGCTCCCCGCCGGAGCAAAGCCGCCCGAACAGCAGCCAGCACAGCCACAGCAGCCCGGCCGCCGCCAGCAGCGCCAGGATGATTTCCAGCAAAGTTTTCATATTCCGGCTCACCTCCGCGCCATTCTATGCGCGGAGCGGGCGTTACGTCACAAGTGTCGTCACCGTGTGGGTCAAAAACGTCATGATAAGTCCAGCGGTGACGACCCCGGCAAAAATGGAGGGCAATGCCTTGCGCAGCGGCATATTCAGAAATGCCGCCACCAGCGCTCCGGTCCAGCCGCCGGTACCTGGCAGCGGAATGGCCACAAAGATAAACAGGCCCAGATATTTATATTTGGTCACCTTGCGGCCCTTCAGGTGGGCCTTCTTCTCCAGCCGGTCCACCAGCTGTCCCAGGCGCGGTATGCGCCGTCGCATCCACTGGAAGATGCGACGGATATAGACCACAATAAAGGGAATTGGAATCATATTGCCGATGATACCCGCGATCAGAGCCGCCCAAGGCGGCAGCCCCAGGGCCACCCCAAAGGGCACGCCGCCCCGCAGCTCCACCACGGGGACCATGGATACCAGCATGGTAAAGACCATCCGGCCCAGGCCGGTATCGGTCAGCCACTGCATCAAATCCAAAATCTGTTCACCTCAAGAGCAGGATGCTCTTATCATACCATAGAAACGCCTGGTAAAATATAAATTTTTTATAAAAGAAATTCCGGTCACCGTCCTGTGCGCCCCGCGTCAGCTTTTCCCCGCCTCCAGGGCAAGCAGGTCATTGAGCAGATGCTCCACAAGCGGATGGTACTTTGCGTCCAGGCGCCGCCATTTTTCCAGAATCCGCTCATCCGCGCTCCGGGGCGCACCAAACAGCAGATAGTCGGCGGACAGCCCCAGCACCCGGCAGATAGCCGTCAGTGTCTTTACAGATACGCCTGTCCGCCCTCGTTCTACCTCCGCCATGTAAGAGACGCTGACATTCACCAATTCGGCAAATTGCTCCCTTGTATATCCGGCCGCCTCCCGCGCCCCTCTGATTCTAGTGTGCAAAACGATCACCTCAACGAATAGTATGAGTGATAGTTTTTTCTCTTAACATCAACTTATAATGTATATTTAATATATTGTATTACTTGATGTTTTATGGTAAAATATCAAACATTGGAGCAGATTTTCTCCATCACAAAGAAAGAGAGGCACATCTATGAAAAAGCTTTCTGTGCTGGCCCTTGCCGCAGCGCTTGCCCTAGTGGCTGCCGCCTGTGGCGGAAATGGTACGCAGAGCACCGCTTCCACCGGTACGCCCCTGTCGACTCAGACCTCTGATGCCGTGGAACCCCCCTCCATCCAGGAGACTCCTTCACCATCCAAAAGCACTCCCGTGCTTCTGTCTGCCGCAGAATTTGAGGAATTGCTGGCCCAGCTGCCCCTGTTTATCTCTTCCACCCAATATGTAGTGCAGGACGAGCAATATAAATCCCTCTACCCCGACATGCTCCAGGCCGTTTTACAGAACGATACCGACGCGGATATCAAAAACGCCGTGGTAGCCTTCGCCGCCTGGGACAAAAATGGTCTGCCAGTCAAGATCAAGGGCTCCATTGACTTCTCCGACGGCTCTTACATTAAGCAGGTCAATTACGCCGACATCAATCTGGTCCCCGGAGACTCCTTTGGCGAGAACTCCGGCTTTGAGATCAGCGAAGACTGTGCCATCGCCACTTTTGCCGCCGTCGTGGTGAGCTTCGAGACCTTTGGGGGCGATACCTGGGAAAATCCCTATTACGATGCCTGGCGCACGCTCTACGGGGGCGTAAAGTACAGCGATTCCCTCAGCGTAGAGGTCTCCCCCGCCGACGCCTCTTTTACTGGCTCTTCCACAGGCGGAAGTTCCGCTGCTACTCCCACGTCCTCTGCTCCGGAGGAGGAACTGCTGGCTCAACTGGCAGAGCAGCCCCTCCGGGTTGTCTCCACCCAATATGTGGTGCAGGATGAACAGTATAAATCCCTCTACCCCGACATGCTCCAGGCCGTCTTACAGAACGATACTGACGCGGATATCAAAAACGCCGTGGTGGCCTTCGCCGCCTGGGACAAAAATGGTCTGCCAGTCAAGATCAAGGGCTCTATCGACTTCTCCGACGGCTCTTACATCAAGCAGGTCAATTACACTGACATCAATCTGGTCCCGGGAGACTCCTTTGGTGAGAGCGCCGGCTTTGAAGTAGACGAGGCCTGCGGCATTACACACTTTACAGCTATGGTCGCCTCCTATGAAACATTTGAAAGCGATGTCTGGGAGAATCCACTCTTTGAAGACTGGTGCGCTCTGTACGAGGGAACAAAGCGTCCCTGAGCGGTTTCCGATACAAAAGCAGGCCCAGCCGGCACTCCGGCTGGGCCTGTCCTTTCACATTCAGTCAAAGATCATGGTGGAGAAATAGTCCTCCGGCGTCTCGGCGCGGCGGATCAGCTTGGTGGAGCCGTCCTCCCGGAGCAGCACCTCCGCCGAGCGGAGCTTGCCGTTGTAATTGTACCCCATGGAGAAGCCGTGGGCGCCGGTGTCATGGATCACCAGCAGGTCGCCCCTGTCGATTTTGGGGAGCATGCGGTCCACGGCGAATTTGTCGCAGTTTTCGCACAGGGAGCCCACTACGTCGTACTTGTGGTCACAGGGGGCGTCCTCCTTGCCCATGACGGTGATGTGGTGGTAGGCCCCATAGATGGCCGGGCGCATCAGGTTGGCGGCGCAGGCGTCCACCCCGATATACTCCTTGTAGGTGTGCTTTTCGTGGATGGCGCGGGTGACCAGGCAGCCGTAGGGCCCCAGCATAAAGCGCCCCAGCTCGGTGCACAGGGACACGTCCCCCATCCCGGCGGGAACCAGGATCTCCTCATAGGCCCGGCGCACGCCCTCGCCGATGACGGCAATGTCGTTGGCGGGCTGATCCGGGCGGTAGGGGATGCCCACGCCGCCGGAGAGGTTGATAAACTTCACATCCGCCCCCGTCTCGTCCCGCAGCTCCACCGCCAGCTTGAAGAGAATGGCGGCCAAGGCGGGGTAATAGTCGTTGGACAGGGTGTTGGAGGCCAAGAAGGCATGGATACCGAAGCGCTTGGCCCCCATGGTCTTGAGCTTCTTGAAGCCCTCAAAAAGCTGCTCCCTGGTGAAGCCGTACTTGGAGTCCCCCGGGGTGTCCATCACCTGGAAGCCCTCCTTGGAGGCGCCCAGCTGGAACACCCCGCCGGGGTTGAAGCGGCAGGAGATGGTCTCCGGGATATATCCGATCGTCTGCTGAAGGAAGTCGATGTGGGTAAAATCGTCCAGATTGATGGTGGCCCCCAGTTTGGCGGCCAGCTCAAATTCCTCCGCCGGCGTCTCGTTGGAGGAAAACATGATCTCGCCCCCGGTAAAGCCGCATTGGTCGGAGAGCATCAGCTCGGTGAGGGAGGAGCAGTCCACGCCGCAGCCCTCTTCCCTCAGAATCTTCAGGATCGCAGGGTTGGGGGTGGCCTTGACGGCAAAATACTCCTTATAGTCCGGGTTCCAGGCGAAGGCCGCCTTCAGACGGCGGGCGTTCTCGCGGATGCCCTTCTCGTCATAGAGGTGGAAGGGGGTTGGATACTGGGCGGCGATCTCTTCCAGCTGCCGCTTGGTCACAAAGGGCTTTTTCATACTGCACACCTTACCTTTTCTGCTGCCGAGGCTGTTTGATTCTGCTATTACTATAATCCCCAAGTAAAAATTTTGTCAATCCACAGATATTCCTACCCCTTTCCGCCTTTTTTTCCACCATGTTGGAAAAAGCGCCGAAATCCGAAAAAGTTTTTCGCTTCCTCTTGCATTAAGCGCCGGTTTCTGTTACCATAGTGCAGAATTCGGAGCAGGTGGAGGTTGGGGCTGGTGAAACGGGATGCGGTTCGGTTTTCGGCGCTCCTGGCCATATTATTTGCAATTAAGGGCAATTGCTTTTCTCGCTGAAAAGTAATTGCTTTTTTTCTGGAAATGATACATCTGCAAGCTGGAGAGAGATTGAGAGGAGCGTATTATGGGAAAGAAAACTACCACCCCGGGCAATGAGCCCATCCGTGACGCCAGGACCTTGGGCATCCCCAAGATGCTGATCCTTGGCCTGCAGCATATGTTCGCCATGTTCGGCGCCACCGTGCTGGTCCCCATTTTGGTCACCAGCTACGGCCTGCCGCTGTCCATCCAGACCACTCTGTTTTTCGCCGGAATCGGCACCCTGTTCTTCCATGTGTGTACCCGCATGAAGGTCCCCGCCTTTTTGGGCTCTTCCTTCGCCTTCCTGGGCGGCTTTCAGGCGGTGGCTGAGCTGCCCGCCTATGCCGGCATGAGCGGCGAGGAAAAACTGGCCTACGCCCTGGGCGGTGTAGTGGTGGCCGGGCTTTTGTACCTGGTGCTGGCCGCCATTATCAAGCTGGCCGGAGTGAAGCGGGTCATGCGCTT
Source organism: Lawsonibacter celer (assembly GCF_014281125.1). GTDB lineage: Bacteria > Bacillota > Clostridia > Oscillospirales > Oscillospiraceae > Lawsonibacter_B > Lawsonibacter_B celer. The sequence continues at coordinate 130,669 of NZ_JACOEA010000002.1, forward strand.
TCTGCCCCCGGTGGTCACCGGCCCCATCATCATCCTGATCGGTCTGAACCTGGCGCCCTCCGCCGTCAACAACGCCAAGACCTGCTGGTGGCTGGCCCTCGTGGCCATGGCGATTATCATTGTGGCCAACATCTGGGGCAAGGGCATGATTAAAATCATCCCCATCCTGCTGGGTGTGGTGGGCTCCTACATCGTGGCGGTCATCGCCAACGCCTGCGGCGCCACCGCGCTGGACGCGGCCGGCAATGTGATCCCCCTGATGGACTTTTCCGCCGTGGCCGCCTCCCAGATCGTGGGCCTGCAGCCCTTCTCCATCGCCAAGTTTGACGTCAATTCCATTCTGGTCATGGCCCCCATCGCCATTGCCGCCATGATGGAGCACATCGGCGATATGTCCGCTATTTCGGCCACTGTGGGTCGGAATTTCATTGAGGATCCCGGCCTGCACCGCACGCTCATCGGAGACGGTATTGCCACCTCCCTGTCCGCCTTCTTCGGCGGCCCGGCCAATACCACTTACGGCGAGAACACCGGTGTGCTGGTGCTCTCCCGGGTATATGATCCCCGGGTTATCCGCCTGGCTGCCCTCTACGCGGTGATTCTGTCCTTCTCCCCCGCCTTTGCCGCCATTGTCAACTCCATCCCCACCGCCATTATCGGCGGCGTGTCCTTTATTCTGTACGGTATGATTTCCGCCATCGGCGTGCGCAATGTGGTGGAGAACCGGGTGGATTTCACCAACTCCCGTAACCTGATCATTGCCGCCGTTATTCTGGTGTGCGGCCTGGGCTTCTCCGGCGGCCTGACCTTCACCGTGGGTGAGGCCCATGTGACCCTCACCTCCCTTGCCATTGCCGCCATTGCGGGCATTGTGCTCAACGCCATTCTGCCCGGCAAGGACTATGTGTTCGGCACCGATGTGACCGAGGGCCGCTCCGGCGATATGGGCCGGTACTAATCCCCCTTTCCGCAGCATCCCCCCGGCCAAAGGCCGGGGGGATGCTTTTTGCATTCTGGACTTATAAAAAGATTCAAAACTGGCATTTGAACTATGTTCAGATCGGCGCTATACTAACTCCACCTTACAGATAGGAAGTGGTTCCTTTGAAACGTCATTCCAATACTCTGACCCTTGCGGTTCTGGGTATGATGACCGCGCTGGTCTTTGCCGTGAACTATCCCCGCATCATTATTCCGCTGCCCACCGGGCAGACCGCGTTTACGCTGGCCAATATCATGTGCGTCCTCTCCGGTCTGCTGCTGGGCCCCATCGGCGGACTGGCCGCCGGCCTGGGCTCTGCACTTTATGACCTGACCATCCCCGCCTACGCGCCCGAGTGCTGGATTACCTTCCTCACCAAAGGCGCCATGGGGCTGGCCGCCGGCCTGGTCATGCTGCGCCCGGACCGACGGGAGTCCCCTGTCTATTCCCGCTGCCTGACCGGCGCGGTGGTCGGCTGTGTGGTGTATTACGCCCTCTACTTCTCCAAGTCCCTGTTCTACGACAACATGCTGGTGGGCGGTCTGACTATGGGGGCCGCCGCCGCCCTGCTGCCGCTGAAGATCCCCGCCTCCCTCTTCAACGCCGCCGTGGCCATTGCCGCCGCCCCGCCCCTGTGCCTGGCGCTTCGGTATGCCCTTCGGCGCGCCCATGTGAAGCTGGCCTGATTCCATCCCGCAAAAACGCCGCCCCGGTGGGGCGGCGTTTCTTTATATACCGGACGGCTGGCCCTGTTCCAGCTGGGCCATCAGCCGGGGGAACATCTTGAAAAACAGACAGGTGGTCACCGTGGCGGCCACCACGTCGGCAATGGGCTCGGCGAGGAAGGCCGCCTCCGCAGACGCCAAGGCCGGTAGCAACAGCAGGCAGGCCAGGTACACCGACTTGCGGAACAGGGAGCAGAACAGGGCCTGCCGCACCCGCCCCAGGGCGGTGGTCTCATCCACCAGGGGATACTGAATAGCCAGGGGGATGATCATGGCGGTAAACCGCTTGATGTAGCGCACGGAACGGGCGATCAGCTCCGCATCCCCGGTAAAAAGGCGCACAAAATAGGGCGAGAGGGTGTGGGTCACCACGGTCATGATCACGCAGAAGGCCACGCACAGCAGCACAATGGAGCGGATGGCGGCCCTGATGCGGTCAGGCCGCGCCGCTCCGTAATTAAAGCTGACCACCGGCTGGGTGCCCAAGGTCATGCCCCCCATGGGCATGGTGATGATGAGCAGATAGCTCTGCACGATGGTGGCGCAGGTCACCAGGGTATCCCCCAGTCCGGGCCCGCCGTAGCGCTGGAGCACCGTGTTGAGCACGATGAGCAGCACGCTGTCGGTGGCGATGATGAGAAAGGGGGACAGGCCGAAGGCCAGAATGCGCTTCATCACCCGCCAGGAAAAACCACCCCACCGCAGGGGCACAGGCATACGCCTGCGCAGGAGCAGCCCCAGAACCAGGGCGCAGGAGGCCACCTGGGAGAGCACGGTGGCCAAAGCTGCCCCGGCCACCCCCAGATCAAAGGTAAAAATAAACACCGGGTCCAGCACGATGTTCAGCACCGCGCCCACCACCACCGTGGCCATTCCCAGCCCGGAATACCCCTGGGCAATGAGAAAGCTGTTCATGCCCGCGGCCATGAGGGCGAAGAAGGTGCCCGCGGTGTAGATGGTCAGATAAGTATCCGCATAGGCAAAGGTGGCTTGGCTGGCCCCAAACCACAGCAGCAGCTGCTCCTTGCACAGCAGGAAGCCGGCGGTCAGCCCGCCGGAGAGCACCAGCAGCATCAAAAAGCTGTTGGACAGCACCCGGCCCGCCTCATCCCGGTGCCCCTCCCCCATGCGCATGGCCAGGATGGGAGAGCCGCCCAGGCCCACCAGGGAGGCAAAGGAGGCCAGCAGGGTGACAATAGGGCCGCATACCCCCACCCCGGCCAGGGCCAGATCCCCAATCACGGGAATATTGCCAATATAGATGCGGTCCACGATGCTGTACAGTACGCTGACCAGCTGGGCCAGCATAGTGGGAATGGCCAGCCGCAAGACAAGCTGAAATACCGGATCGTGTCCCAGGTCATTCGTCCGTTTCATAGGTCCCCTCCTCTGTACGCCCGGCGCTGTATGCACCGGAACAATCCAGAGCATTATACTCTTGTCTTCCTTCCCCGTAAAGAAAAATATATTAGCACTCACCTATATAGAGTGCTAACGTTTACAATTCAGTCATAAAATTATGCAGATTTGTTCACAATTTAATTCTATAATTTCACTCAGAAAAAGAGAAAAAGGGCCATTAGACCGGCCTGCAGAAAGGGGTTCCTTCCCATGGAACATTGCAAAATTTAGCAGTCAATATAGCAGACTGCCAGTCCCATCAAAACAATCTATGACAGAATGAGGAGAGATTTTTATGTTTGGTATGCTTCCTTTTGAAAACAATAACGACAACCTGTTTGACACCTTCGATCATTTTACCCGCAGCTTCTTCGGCAGTAACAACGCCAACCTGCCCGCCTTCCGCACCGACATTAAGGACGCAGGCGACAAGTTCGTGCTGGAGGCCGAACTGCCCGGCTTCCAGAAGGAGGACATCTCCCTGGATGTGAAGGACGGCATCCTCACCATCAAGGCCGAGCACAAGGAGAACAAGGACGAGAAGGACGACAAGGGCAACTACGTCCGCCGGGAGCGCCGTTACGGCTCCTTTACCCGCTCCTTTGACGTCTCCGGTATTGACGAGGGCGCCATCACCGCCGCTTACAACAACGGCATTCTGGAGCTGAACCTGCCCAAGGCTGTCCCCGCGGTGCCCGAGGCCCGCAGGATCGCCATTGAGTGATCGGAACCCGCGGGAGCCGGTCAGCTGCGGCTGACCGGCTCCCGTTCCGTTCCCTCCCAGCGCTCGCAGCCGAAGTCCGGCTCCGGGTGCCGCCGCCAGGGGTGGATGCAATGGCCGTACCAGAGGGGGTAATAGTCCCCCTTTCCTGTGCGGACGTAGTGCTGGCGGTAATGAACGCAGGTCCCGCAGACCCGCTTTTCCACCATGTACTTCCGGGGCAATGACATAAAATCACCTCACAGAGAGCATACATCTGATAAGGTTTAAAGTAAATACATCCAATCAGATTTATGCTATGGTTCTCCCGAGGTGATGATATGTATTGCTATCCCAGACTGCGAGACCTGCGGGAAGACCGTGATTTGACCCAGGAAACCATTGGAAAGCTGCTTGGCACCACGCAGCAGCAATACTATAAATACGAAAAAGGGATTCAGGAAATCCCCGCCCACCATCTGATCACGCTGGCCGATTTTTATCAGGTCTCCGTGGACTATCTGTTGGGACGGGAAAAGGCCTGATTCTCCTTGTAAAGGAGCGTGACGCAATATGAACGCGCAGAAATATACGCAGAAGTCTCTGGAGGCGGTGCAGAACGCCCAGTCCATCGCCACCGAGTACGGCAACCAGCAGATTGAGCAGCCCCACCTGCTGCTGGCCCTGCTGCTGGACGAGGGCGGGCTGATCCCCCAGCTGCTGGGGAACATGGGCCTCACCGTCCCCTCCTTCACCGCCGCCGCCAAGGCGGAGGTGGAGAAGCTGCCCCGTGTGTCCGGCTCCGGCCGGGAGCAGGGCAAGATCTATGTGGCCCAAGACGTGGACAAGTGCCTGAACACCGCCGAGAGCATCGCCGCGTCCATGAAGGACGAGTATGTGTCGGTGGAGCACCTGCTGCTGGCCCTGCTGGACACGGCCAACCGGGAGCTGAAGGAGCTGTTCCGCACCTACAACGTACAGAAGGAGGGCGTGCTCCAGGCCCTGACCAACGTGCGGGGCAACCAGCGTGTGACCTCCGACAACCCGGAGGAGACCTATAACGCCCTGAAAAAGTACGGCTCCGACCTGGTGGAGCGGGCCAGGGCCAACAAGCTGGACCCGGTCATCGGCCGGGACGACGAGATCCGCAACGTCATCCGCATCCTGAGCCGCAAGAGCAAGAACAACCCCGTTTTGATCGGCGAGCCCGGCGTAGGCAAGACCGCCATCGCCGAGGGTCTGGCCCAGCGGATCGTCAAGGGCGACGTACCCGCCAGCCTGAAGGACAAGACCATTTTCGCCCTGGATATGGGTTCCCTGATCGCCGGGGCCAAGTACCGCGGCGAGTTTGAGGAGCGGCTGAAGGCCGTCCTCAACGAGGTCAAAAAGTCCGAGGGCCGCATCATCCTCTTCATCGACGAGCTGCACACCATCGTGGGCGCCGGCAAGACCGAGGGCGCCATGGACGCGGGCAACCTGCTCAAGCCCATGCTGGCCCGGGGCGAGCTGCACTGCATCGGCGCCACCACTCTCAACGAGTACCGCCAGTATATCGAGAAGGACGCCGCTCTGGAGCGGCGGTTCCAGCCCGTCATGGTCAACGAGCCCACGGTGGAGGACACCATCGCCATCCTCCGCGGCCTGAAGGAGCGGTACGAGGTGTTCCACGGCGTGAAGATCCAGGACGGCGCCATCATCGCCGCCGCCACCCTGTCCGACCGCTATATCACCGACCGGTTCCTGCCCGACAAGGCCATCGACCTCATCGACGAAGCCTGCGCCATGATCCGCACTGAGATCGACTCCATGCCCACCGAGCTGGACGTGATCCAGCGGAAGATCATCCAGCACGAGATCGAGGAGGCCGCCCTGAAGAAGGAGGACGACGCCATCTCCAAGGAGCATCTGGCCGAGATTCAGAAAGAGCTGGCCGAGATGCGGGACGAGTTCAACGCCAAGAAGGCCCAGTGGGAGAACGAGAAGAACGCCATCGGCAAGGTGCAGAAGCTGCGTGAGGACCTGGAGGCCGCCAATGCCCAGCTGGAGAAGGCCCAGCGGGAGTACGACCTGAACCGTGCCGCCGAGCTGCAGTATGGCAAGATCCCCGAGCTGCGCAAGCAGTTGGAGACCGAGGAGGCCATCGCCAACGAGGGCAAGGCCCGTTCCCTGCTGCGGGACAAGGTCACCGAGGAGGAGATCGCCCGCATCATTGAGCGCTGGACCGGCATCCCGGTGGCCAAACTGATGGAGGGCGAGCGTGAAAAGCTGCTCCATCTGGAGGACATTCTCCACCAGCGGGTGGTGGGCCAGGACGAGGCCGTGCGCCTGGTCAGCGAAGCCATCCTCCGCAGCCGGGCCGGTATTGCCGACCCCGACCGGCCCATCGGCTCCTTCCTGTTCCTGGGCCCCACCGGCGTGGGCAAGACCGAACTGGCCAAGACCCTGGCGGAAGCTCTGTTCGACAGCGAGAAGAACATGGTCCGTATCGACATGAGCGAGTATATGGAGAAGTTCTCCGTGTCCCGTCTCATCGGCGCGCCTCCGGGATACGTGGGCTATGAGGAAGGCGGCCAGCTCACCGAGGCCGTCCGCCGCCACCCCTACTGCGTGGTGCTCTTCGACGAGGTGGAGAAGGCCCACCCCGATGTGTTCAACATCCTGCTTCAGGTGCTGGACGACGGCCGGATCACCGACAGCCAGGGCCGCACGGTGGACTTCAAGAACACCATCATCATCCTCACCTCCAACCTGGGCTCCCAGTACCTGCTGGACGGCATTGACCAGAATGGCGAGATCACTGAGGAGGCCAAGAGCCAGGTGCAGGAGCTGCTGCGCCACTCCTTCCGGCCGGAGTTCCTCAACCGTCTGGACGAGATCGTGTTCTACAAGCCCCTGACCAAGGACAACATCACCCACATCATCGACCTGCTGGTGAACGAGCTGAACCAGCGTTTGAGCGAGAAGCAGCTGAAGGTGGTACTCACCGATGCCGCCAAGCGCTATATCATCGACAGCGCCTACGACCCCGCCTTCGGCGCCCGGCCTCTGCGCCGGTTCGTGCAGCACGGGGTGGAGACCCTCATCAGCCGCAAGATCATCGGCGACGAGGTCCAGAGCGGCGACACCCTCACGGTGGACTGCGTGGATGGCCAGCTGACCGTGGAGGCCAGGCAGGTTCTCACCGGCGAGCTTGTCAACGGAGATTAACGCAATGCCGCAGAGAGGCCCGCGTACCGGTTTCGGTACGCGGGCCTCCTCTTTTCTGTTCTGTTCAGGCCCGGACCGACTCCGTCAGGGCATCCGCCAGGGCGTCCAGCTCCGCGCCCTTGCTCTCGCTGAGCGAGGAGGCCAGACTCAGGCGCTCGTTGAGTACTGTCATGTTCTTGAGCTCCTCGTCAATAAACTTCTGCATCAGGTCCCCGGACTTGCAGGCCCAGGAGCCGTTCTCAATCAGGGCAAAGGTACGGTTCTGCAGATTGAGGGCTTTCATATCCATGAGGAAATTGTGCATCACCGGGTAGATGCCCAGGTTATAGGTAACGCTGGCCAGGACAATGTGGCTGTACTTAAACGCTTCGGAAATCAGATAGGACACATGGGTGTTGGACACATCGTATACCGCCACGTTGGTCACGCCCTTCTCGCACAGCTTGGCGGCCAGGGCCTGGGCGGCGGCCTCGGTGTTGCCGTACATGGAGGCGTAGGCAATCAGCACGCCCTTCTCCTCCGGCTCGTAGCGGCTCCACTTGTCGTACTTGTCGATAAAGTACATCAGGTCCTTGCGCCATACCGGGCCGTGGAGGGGGCAGATGAACTTGATCTGGTCCAGAATGCCCCCGGCCTTTTTCAGCAGCAGCTGGATGTGGGGGCCGTACTTGCCCACGATGTTGGTCAGGTAGCGGCGGGCCTCGTCGATCCAGTCCCGGTCAAAATCCACCTCGTCGGCAAAGAGCTTGCCGTCCAGGGCGATGAAGGAGCCGAAGGCGTCGGCGGAAAAGAGGACGCCGTTGGTGGTGTCAAAGGTCACCATGGCCTCAGGCCAGTGGACCATGGGCGCGCCTACAAAGGTGACATTGTGGGCGCCGAAGGAATAGGTATCCCCCTCCTTCACCTCAACGAGCTCGTGGCCGTCCACATGGAAGCCAAACTGGCGCATCAGCATAAAGGACTTTTCCGTGGAGATGACTTTCACCTTGGGCCAGCGCAGCAGAATCTCCTCAATGGAGGCCCCGTGGTCTGGTTCCATATGGTTGATGACCAGGTAGTCGAGGGGCTTGCCGGCCAGCAGGTACTCCATGTTCTCCAGCAGCTGGCGGCAGGCGGACCAGTCCACAGTGTCAAACAGGACGGACTTCTCGTCCAGCAGCAGGTAGGCGTTGTAGCTGACCCCTCTGGGAATGGGGTGGATGTTTTCAAACAGGGTCAGGCGGTGATCGTTGGCCCCCACCCAGTACAGGTTATCGGTAACAGTTCGCACGCAATGCATCGTTCTTCCTCCTTCCAGCTCTTACGCCTCAATGAACTGATCTTTGCCCTCGGCGCACTCGGGGCAGACCCAGTCCTCGGGCAGCTTTTCAAACAGGGTACCGGGGGCGATCTCGGCGTCCTCGTCGCCCAGCTCCGGGATGTACTCATAACCGCAGCCGCCGCACACATAGCGCTTGCCCAGGGGCTCCGCCTTGGGAGGCGTTGGCCGCTTCATCTTCACCATGGGGGGCGCGGGCTGTTTTTCCCCAGTCCCCAGCGCCTGGGCCAGCAGGGGCAGGATCTCGTTTACATCGCCCACAATGCCGTAGTCACAGTTCTTGAAAATAGGGGCGCCGGCGTTCTTGTTGATGGCCACGATGGTGGAGGCGTCCTTGATGCCCTTCAGGTGCTGCACCGCGCCGGAGATCCCGCAGGCGATGTACAGGTTTCCGGTAAACTTCTGGCCGGACATTCCCACATAGCGGTCCAGGGGAACGTATTTGAGGGTCTCCGCCACCGGGCGGGAGGAGCCAACCGCCGCGCCCGCCGCCTGGGCCAGCTCCTGGATGAGCTTCATGTTCTTCTTGTCTCCGATGCCCTTGCCTGCGGAGACCACCCGCTCAGCCTGCGAGATCGGCGTGTCCAGGGGGATGCCCACGGAGAAGTCGTGGCCGTCCTTCCTCAGGTGTTCCGCCAGGGCGGCCACCTGCTCGGTGGGAGAGCCGTCCCGGAGGATCAGCTTCTTGCGCACGCCGGTGATGGGGGCCGGCTTCTTGGGCCGGCTGGAGGAGCCGCCCTCGCTCTTGGGCGGCTTGCCCAGAAGGTTGGCCGAGATAACCACCCGCTGGATCTCATTGGTGCCCTCATAGATGGTGGTAATCTTGGCGTCCCGGTAAGCCCGCTCCACCTCCATGCCCTTCATAAAGCCCGCGCCGCCGTAGATCTGCATGGCGTCATTGGTGACCTCCAGGGCAATATCGGAGGCGTACATCTTGGCCATGGCGGCCTCCATGGCATAGGGCTCGTGATGCTCCTTCAGCTCAGCGGCGGAGTAGACCAGCATCCGGGCGCAGCGCAGCTTGGTGGCCATATCCGCCAGTTTGAAGGAGATGGACTGCTGGAAGCCCACGGGCTTGCCGAACTGGATGCGCTCCTTGGCGTACTCCAGGGCGTTTTCGTAGGCCCCCTGAGCGATGCCCAGGGCCTGGGAGGCGATGCCGATGCGTCCGCCGTCCAGGGTGGCCATGGCGATTTTGAAGCCGTCGCCCTCCTTGCCCAGCAGGTTCTCCCTGGGCACCTTCACGTCGTTGAAGATCAGCTCCGCGGTGGAGGAGGAGCGGATGCCCATCTTGTCGTAGTGGTCGCCGAAGTCAAAACCCTTCCAGCCCTTCTCCACGATGAAGGCGGAGATGCCCCGGGTGCCGATGTCCGGCGTGGTGACCGCGAAGACCACATAGGTGTCCGCCTTGGGGGCGTTTGTGATGAAAATCTTGCCGCCGTTGAGCACATAGTGGTCGCCCTTGAGCACGGCAGTGGTCTCGGTGCCGCCGGCGTCGGAGCCTGCGTTAGGTTCGGTCAGGCCGAAGGCGCCGATCTTCTCTCCCCTGGCCAGGGGAACCAGGTATTTCTGCTTCTGCTCTTCGGTGCCGTAGGCAAAGATGGGCCAGGAGCCCAGGGACACGTGGGCGGAGAGAATGACGCCGGTGCCGCCGTCCACCCGGGAGAGCTCCTCCACCGCAATGGCGTAGCTGAGCACGTCCAGCCCGGCGCCGCCGTACTCCCTGGGGTACGGAATGCCCATCAGCCCCAGCTGGGCCATTTTCTGCACGGCCTCATCCGGGAACTGGTTCTGCTGATCCAGCAGGAACGCGATGGGCTTGACCTCCGCCTCGGCAAAGGCCCTCACCTTGCTGCGGAATTCCTCATGTGCTTGCGTCGTTTTGAAGTGCATACCGTTACCTCCTTATGGTTTATTCTATACTTGATAATTTTTGTCCACTTCTGGGTAAAAAGATTACTGCTCTTCTTCTCCAGAGAGCAGACTCCGGAGCGTATGGGCGCGCAGCTCGTAATTCAGCGCGTTCTGCACCTGTGAGAGCCGACAGTGGATGGTGCAGCCTCCATGAGCTTCCCGCCAGGGGCAGCGGTAGCCCGGCTCCATACAGGCGCTGAGGGATCGGCTTTCCTCCATGGCGGCCATAAGGTCATATAGGGTAACCTGATCCAAATCCGCCTTCAGGCGGCAGCCGCCGTCCACCCCGCGGGTAATGGCCACCAGATCGGCCCGGCTGAGCTTTTTCATGATCTTATAGGCAAACTGCTTCGGCACCAGCTCCTGCTCCGCAATCTCCCCCGCCGTAAGCTGTGTCCCCCGGGAGAGTGCCCGCAGGATGCGCAGTGCATAGTCTGTCTCCCGTGTAATGATCACCGCCGCTCCGTCCTCCCTGCTTTTTCCAACCCTTTCTGGTTCCATCATAGCAATGTGGATAATTTTTGTCAAGATTAACTTTACAGAATTCATGCACTTTTCCCATTTTCACAAAAACCTGCCGGAAATCTTGTGAAAAAAGCCATGGACGCAAAAGCAGCCCCACGCAATCCGTGGGGCTGCTCCGCCTGTGGAAAAGGGTCGGCGCGCTCGGGTCAGCGCATGGCCAGAACCACCTGGCCGGAGGCGGCCAGCTCGCCGTTCACCCGTCCCTCTACGGCACAGGTAACGATGGCCTTGTCCTCCCGCTCATGGATCAATTCCCCGTGGAGCTCCAGGGTATCCCCCGGCCGAACCACCCGCCGGAAGGAGGCCTTGTCAATCCCAAGGAACAGGGGCTGCCTGCCCTTATAGCGGTCCAGCAGTATTACCATAATACCCGCCGCCTGGGCCATGGACTCCACCGAATAGACCCCCGGCAGAATGGGATTGCCCGGGAAGTGGCCCTTCAGAATCTCCATATCCGGCCGCACGTAAAAAAATGCGTCTATGCTCTTGCCCATTTCCAGCCCACGCACGCCGTCCACCAGCAGCATGGGCTCCCGGTGGGGCAGGATCTCCATCACCCGTTCTCTGCCCCAGTTCACTTGCTGTATCATACCATCTTTCTCCTCTCTTTTCAGGGCCTGCCCATGACCCGCCGGATCACCTGCTCCAGGATCTGCTGCCCCTCGGGGGAGCGCAGGGTCTCCAAAATCACCCCGCGCATGGACTCCTGAACCTGGCGGCTGGTGAGCAGCGCGTCCATCACAGTCCCCTGGGCGGCCGGCTCCTGCCTGATCTTTTTCGGCGCCGGCCGTACGGGCGTGTATCCGGTCTCATCCGGCTGGCTCATCGCCAGGTTCATCCAGTCCTCCTGGCGGGTGCGGTCGCCGCTCTCGCCCCGGAGATAGAGCAGGGACACGCCGAAATAGGCGGCCAGCTTCTCCTGCTGCTCCTTGCTGGGGGTCTGCCGCCCCGTTTCAAACTTGTCAAAGGCTCCCTTTGGGAAGCCCAGCGCCGCAGCCAGGGCGGGCCGGCTCAGCCCCGCCTCGCTGCGCAGCGCCTCGATGCGCTGTGCCATGGTCACCATGTGTGTTTCCTCCTTAAATGTTCCTTGAAGCAGCGGTGGCCGCACCCTTGACGGGCGCGGCCACGCGCGCTTTTATTCTCTCATCAGGGCCTGCGCTGCGGCTTTGATGCACTCCACCGCCGTGTCAATGCCCAGGCGGCTGTTGATGCACAGATCATAGGTGCGGCTGTCCCCCCAGCGGCCTGTGGCAAAATAGTTGTAGTAGGAGGCCCTGGCCTTGTCCTGGCGGAGCACATAGCCCTCCAGATTGGCCTCCTGTACGCCGTACTCCTCCTTTGCCCGGCGCACCCGCTCCCCCAGAGGCGCGGAGATGAACACCCGCAGGCAGTTGGGCTGGTCCCGCAGGATATAGTCGGCACAGCGGCCCACAATGATGCAGGACTCCCGCTCAGCCGCCTGCTTAATCACTTGGGCCTGGGCAATGAACACCTGATCCGGCACAGACGGGGTCTGCACCGCGCAGTATAGATCATAGAGAAAGCTGTTGGTGGGCCGCTTGTGCTCCGCGTCCCGGACAAAATTTTCGGAAAAACCCGTCTTCCGGGCTACGTCGGCAATCAGCTCCTTGTCGTAGAATTTGATCTGCAGATCACTGGCCAGTTTCTGGGCAATGATGCGCCCGCCGGAGCCGTATTCCCGGCTCAGGGTGATGACAATTTGCTTCATAAAACGCACCTCCGTTTCGTTTTTAGTATACCACTTTTTCCCGGCAGCGTCAAAACCAAATCGCCCCGGCTCCGGACGGTTTCAGAATTTTTCCACCGCCCCTATGGACTTTTTCACCCTGGAACGTGTATGATAAAAGCGACCAAATCGAGATGCGAGGAATACGCTTTATGATACGCATACAAAATCTCTCTCTCCCCCTGGACGGGGATGTCCGCCAGCTGAAGAAAAAGGCCGCCCGCCTGCTGGGCGTCCGGCTGGAGGCGCTGGAGCATTTCTCTATCGCCCGGCAGTCCATTGACGCCCGGAACCGGCACGATGTGCGCTATGTCTGCACCGTCCATGTGGGCACGGCGGAGGACGAGGCTCTGGTGCGCCGGGCTCATCAGCCCAACATCACTCTCTATGCGCCCAAGCCCTATGTCTTTCCCCAGGTGCGCCGGTCCTCCCCTATTCGGCCGGTTGTGGTGGGCATGGGGCCTGCTGGACTGTTCGCCGCCCTTTATCTGGCCCGGGCGGGGCTGCCCTGCGTGGTGCTGGAGCGGGGCCGGGACGTGGACGCCCGCACCGCGGACGTGGAGCGCTTCTGGTCCACCGGAGCGCTGGACCCCTCCTCCAACGTGCAGTTCGGCGAAGGGGGCGCCGGCACCTTTTCCGACGGCAAGCTGACCACCGGTACCCACGATCCCCGTATTTCCACAGCCCTGGAGACGCTGGTGGAGTTCGGCGCGCCTGAGGACGTGGCCTGGAGCCACAAGCCGCATATCGGCACCGATCTCCTCCGCCGGGTGGTCAAGAACATCCGGCTTGAGTTGATCCGCCTGGGCTGCGAGGTGCGGTTTGAGACTCAGCTCACCGGTCTCATCGCGGATCATGGGCGGCTGACCGGTCTCACGGCGGTGTCGGCGGACGCGCCCCTGGCGCTCTCCTGTGACGCGCTGGTCCTGGCTCCCGGCCACTCCGCCCGGGATACCTTCGCCATGCTTATGGAGGCCGGTGTGCCCATGGAACAAAAACAGTTCGCCATCGGCGTGCGCATTGAGCACAGCCAGGCCGCCGTCTCCGCCGCCCAATTCGGCCCCGCCTGGCAGCGGCTGCCCCCCGCAGACTACAAGCTCTCCTGCCACCTGCCCTCCGGCCGGTCGGCGTTCACCTTCTGCGTCTGCCCCGGCGGACAGGTGGTGGCCGCCGCCAGCGCCCCGGGACAGCTGGTCACCAATGGCATGAGCCTGCGCGCCCGGGACGGGGCGAATATCAACGGCGGCTTTCTGGTAGGCGTGGGCCCCGGGGATTTCCCTGGGGACGATCCTCTGGCCGGGGTGCGCTTCCAGGAGGAGTGGGAGCACGCCGCCTGGGAACTGGGGGGCCGGGATTTCCGTGCCCCAGCCCAGACCGTGGGGGACTTTCTGGCCGGGCGGCCCTCCCAGGCGTCGGGCTCCATCCGCCCCACCTACCTCCCCGGCGTCACCTGGACGGACCTGGAGGCCTGCCTACCCGGCTACGTCATGGACACCCTGCGGGACGCCCTGCCGCTCTTTGACCGAAAGGTGCGCGGCTTTGCCGCCCCGGACGCGGTCCTCACCGGGGTGGAAACCCGGTCCTCTTCCCCGGTGCGGATTCTCCGGGACGACACCTTTCAGTCCGCCCTGCGCGGTCTCTACCCCTGCGGCGAGGGGGCGGGCTATGCGGGCGGTATTATGTCTGCCTCTGTGGACGGTATTAAGGTCGCAGAGGCCGTGGCCTCAGCTCTCTAAAATCGGTTCGGTCCAGATACTTCCCCTCCGTCGGCATAGCCGACGGAGCCTGCGCTGCAAACGTGCCGCCGGCACGTTTTCTTAACGCTGCGGTGTCCGCCGCCGTGGATGGTATCCGGGTGGCCAAAGCTGTGGCCGTCGGGTGACCCGCTTCACATATTTTCCCTCAAACCATGCGTCCGGCTAATAGTCGGGCGCATTTTCTTTTCCAAAAATCCCCTTGTTTCGCTTCCTAATATGTTTCTTTTTCTCTGAGTATGATAGATTTAATAATTGTTCCAAATTTTGCAGTCGAAAACTGTAGGGAAGCGAGGAAGTCTGTCAAAATGGCCAGAAAAAAGGTAGAAACCAACATCTCTTATGACGAGGCGCGCCAGTGCTACTATGTGTGCATGGACTATGGGCCGGACGAAAACGGCCGGCGGATCAAGAAGTATAAGACCTTCTCTAATCTGCCCCTGGCCCGCAAAGCCCTGAAGGAGTTCCACACCGAACGGGAGAGTCAGCGGAGCGTCACCCCCAGCACCATGACTATGGACCAGTGGCTGGACTACTGGATGGACATTGTCATCAAGCCCAACCGGGCGGAAACCACTATCTATGGCTACCGGAAAATCATCGACAACCATCTCTCCCCTGCTCTGGGAAGCATCCCGCTGCAGAAGCTGGCCCCGCGCCATCTCCAGCAGTACTATACCACCCTGATGGCGGACAAGGGCCTGTCGGCCAACACGGTGCGCCGCCACCACGATCTGCTCTCCGCCGCGCTACACATGGCCCTGCGCCAGGACATGATCCTCCGCTGTCCCACGGAGCGGGTGGAGCCGCCCCGGGTCATCCCCCACGAGGCCCATTACTATACTCCGGAAAACCTGAAACGGCTCTACGCCCTGGTGGAGGGGCATCCTCTGGAGCTGGTGGTCAAGCTGGCCGGCAGCCTGGGCCTGCGGCGGGAGGAAATCTGCGGCCTGCGGTGGGAGAGCGTTAACTTCAGTCTCCACAAGCTCTATATCCGGGAGGCCCGCACCGCCGCCGGGGCCAGCATCGTGCAGAAGGAGACCAAGAACCGCTCCTCCAACCGGGCGCTGCACATGACGGAGGACATCTACCGTCTGCTGCGCCGGGAGCGGGCCCGCCAGGCGGAGCGCCGGCTGGCCATGGGCGCGGCGTGGGCGGACTCCGGTCTGGTGGCTGTGGACGGGCAGGGCCAGCCCCTGTCCCCCAACGCGGTCTCTTTGGCCTTCACCCGGTTCATCCGCCGCAGCGGCCTTCCCAAAATCACTCTCCACGGCCTGCGCCACACCTTTGCCACGCTGGCCAGCGCCCAGGGGGTGCCCCTGTTTGACATCGGCAAGGCCCTGGGACACTCCACCCCCGCCACCACCGGGCGCATCTACACCCACCTGCTGGACGAGGTCCACACCTCCACTCTGGACCGGGTGGCCGCGGCCCTGAAATAGCCTTCTTGTCTTCCCCGGTAAAAAAAGCTACAATGGGTGCAATCATACGGCCCCATCCGGTGTGTTATAGGTGAAAGGAGAGTGCGCCATGGCCAGCAAGCTGAAGGGGGACGCCCCATTCTCCTACGCCTATGAACACTATCTGGACACCGTTTACCGCGTGGCCGTCCACAACGCCCCCACCCGGGCCGATGCCGAGGACGTGACCCAGGAGGTCTTTGAGGCCCTGCTCACCAGCGGCAAGGCCTTTGCCGATGCCGAGCACCTGAAGGCCTGGCTCATCCGTGTGGCCCTCAACCGCTGTAAAAACCTCCACCGGGCCAAGCGCAGGGGCGAGACCTCCCTGGACCCCGCCCTGGCGGCCCCGGAGCCGCCGGAGCAGGATGTGCTGGAGCAGGTGCGCGCCCTGGCCCCGCCCTACCGCAACGCCCTCTACCTCCACTATTACGAGGGCTATACCGCCGCTGAGATCGGCGGCATTCTGGGGGCGGGCCGCAACACGGTGCTCACCTGGCTCGCCCGGGGCAGGCAGGCTCTGCGGGAACGGATGATTGGAGGCTTTGACGATGACACGATCTGATTATATTCGTCAGGTGGATTCCCTCCGCGCCCCGGAGGAACTGCGGGCTCGGATCACCGCCCTGCCGGAGGGGAGACGCAGGCCCTCGAAGCTGCGCCGCTGGGTGCCCCTGTGCGCCTGTCTGGCCATTGTGGTGGCTGGGGCCGGCCTGTTCGGTCTGATCCGGTCCAACGGCGGCCTGGGCGGGAACGCGGGGGGTGGCGGCCATGAGGAGGGCAGCACCTTTATGTCCTACGCCGGGCCGGTATTTCCCCTGACTGTGCTGGGGGAGCCAGACCTCTCCGCTCAGCGGGATATCACCCTAGACTTCTCTCCCTGGGAAAAGGTCTGGATCTCCAACGAGGAGGAGGCCGCTTCCCGCACGGACCTGACCCAGGCTGAACAGCAGGAGGTGCTGGACCAGTACAACGAGTGGTTCCCGGATGGGGGCTACTACCAATCCTCCAGCGATATTCTGGTTACCGACTCTTACACCCTGACCAACCCCACGGACACAGACCAGATCGTCACCCTGCTCTACCCCTTCGCCAGCAGCCTGGACGAGCTGGACGAGACCAGCCCCACCCTCTCGGCCGACGGGGCCGCGCTGGGAACTGCCCTCTACACAGGCGCCTATTCCGGCGGCTTTACCGGTACGTTTACCGGCTGGTTCGGCGAGGAGGGCTCTGAACCTGGCAGCGTCAATCTGGATCAGCTCGACAGCTGGGAGGAATATGCGGCCCTGCTGTCGGACGGCAGCTATCTGGCCGCCGCCCTGGGGGAGCCCCCGGACCTGACCGGTGTACCGGTGACGGTATATGAGTTCACCGACCCCTGGGGAGAGCCTCAGGACGAGGATGCCGGCATCCCCAACCCCTCCCTCCGGGCCACCTTCCACCTGGACTATGAGCGGACCACCGTGCTCTCCTATGGGTTCCACTCCGGACACTTTGACCGGGAGAACCACTTTATGGGCCGGGGCTTTTCCATCCGTCAGCCCGGAGAATGGGGAAACGAGGAGCAGGTGTGCTATCTCATTGTCCTGGGGGAAGACATCACCGACCTGGCCACCCAGGGCTATGTCACCGGCGGCTTTGACACCGCAGAGGAGATCGACGCCGGCGTGACGATCCGCCGGTACGAGAGCGACCTGGGGACCGAACTGCGCCAAATCCTCCGCCTGGCGATGGACAGCGCGTGGGCAGTTGACGGTCTGGCGGCCGCTCAGGTGGATTTTGAGGTCTATTACCAGGCCCTGTGTGAGCATCTGCTGGCCTACGGTGTGCTGTCAGAGGGCGGAGGGGTGGAGCGCTATGACACCGGCCAACTGGAGGATGTCATCAGCGAACTTGCCAATGTGGACCGGGTGTTCTATCTGGAGGCAGAGGTGACCGTTCCCGCCGGGGGAAGCGTCACCGTTGAGGCCCAAATGACCAAGCAAGCCAGCTATGATTTCTACTGTGCCCACACGGAGAACCGCGGGGTATCTGGCTACGACCTGGTCACCCGGCTGGGCAGCAGCCTGGACTTCACAGGGCAGAGTGCCAGGCTGGAGCGGGGAGAGCTGATCGAGATCGTCCGGCAGAACTTCGGCTTCGACCTGGAAAACGGGGTAAGCTCCGTCACCCTGGACCCGGAACAGGAGCACTACTATCTGGAGGTCCGCCGGGCGGCGGAATCCTAGTCCCTTCCCATAAAAAGCAGGCCGCCGCACCATATTTGGTGCGGCGGCCTGCTTCATCTGCTTCGCTCAGCGCCCCTCCATGGGGACATAGTTCTGATGTTCGCCCACATACCGGTAGGCCGGGCGGATGATCTTGCTCATATTGATGAGCTCCTCCATGCGGTGGGCACTCCACCCCGCAATACGGGCCATGGCAAACAGGGGTGTGTACAGCTCCAGCGGCAGATCCAGCATGTGATAGACAAAGCCGGAGTAGAAGTCCACATTAGCGGACACCCCCTTGTACATGGTGCGCTCCCCGGAGATCAGCTCCGGACCCAGCCGTGCCACCAGGGAGTAGAGCTCATATTCCTCGGTACGGCCCTTCTCCTGGGAGAGCTTCTCCACAAAGTGCTTGAAGAGATTGGCCCGGGGATCGGACAGGGAGTACACCGCGTGTCCCATGCCGTAAATCAGTCCGGCCCTATCGAAGGCCCGCTTGTCCAGCAGGGCCTGGAGATAGGCGCGCACCTCATCCTCGTCCTTCCAGTCGCGCACATGGGCCTTCAAATCCTCAAACATGCGGACCACCTTGATGTTGGCGCCGCCGTGCTTGGGCCCCTTCAGGGAGGCCAGGGCGGCCGCCATGCAGGAATAGGTGTCGGTTCCCGAGGAAGTAACCACATGGGTGGTGAAGGTGGAGTTGTTGCCGCCGCCGTGCTCGGCGTGGAGAATCAGGCAGATGTCCAGTACATGGGCCTCCCAGAACGAATAAGAAGAGTCGGCGCGCAGCAGGGAGAGGATGTTCTCCGCCGCAGACAGCTCCGGCCGGGGCGCGTGGATGTACAGGGAGCTGCCGCTCTTATAGTTCCAGGCCTGGTAGCCGTACACCGCCAGCATGGGGAACAGGGCGATGAGCTGCACGCACTGGCGCATCACGTTGGGCAGGGAGATGTCGTCCGCCCGGTCGTCATAGGAGGCCAAGTTGAGCACGCTGCGGGCCAGAGAGTTCATGATGTCATGGCTGGGAGCCTTCAGGATCACATCCCGCACAAAATTGTTGGGCAGTGAGCGGTAATAGGACAGCTGCTCCTGGAAGCTGGCCAGCTCCTGGGCGTTGGGCAGGCGGCCCAGCAGCAGCAGGTAGGCCGTCTCCTCAAACCCAAAGCGCCCTTCCTTCAGGGCGCCGCCCACCAGTTCCTCCACGTCCACACCCCGGTAGTAGAGCTTGCCCTCACACGGAATCTCTTTTCCATCTACGACCTTCTTGGCTACAATATCCGACACCTCGGTCAGTCCGGCCAAAACGCCCTTCCCATTCAGATCCCGCAGGCCGCGCTTCACATCATAGCGCACGTAGTCCTCCGGATCAATGCTGCTGTTTTTCAGCGCCATTGCCGCCAGCGCTTCGATCTCAGGGGTAATATCACAATAATTCGGATTACTTGCCATTAGATACCTCCTTTTTGACATGGCACATTCCGGGCGGAGTCCCGCCCCTTCCTTTTCGATGTTTACCTATTAGTTTACCGTATAAATGTTACCATAATATGAATTGGTACAGGAAATTTCGTATAAAAAGCAAAGAGGTGCGGGCCCCTTGCCCGCACCTCCTATGGTATTTTGTCAAAACAGGTCCTTACGCTTCAGAATCACCGCTACCACCGCAATGGCTGCCCCGGCGATCACAAGCGGAATCCACCAAAAGCGGTCCAGGGGCAGTCCGGTGACTATATTCATGCCATAGAAGCCGAAGATGATGTTGGGGATGGTCAGCAAGATGGTGATGGAGGTGAGCACCTTCATAATCACGTTCAGGTTGTTGGAGATAACAGAGGCAAAGGCGTCCATCATACCGGAAATAATAGAGGAGTAAATCTGGGCCATCTCGATGGCCTGGCGCACCTCGATGAGCACGTCCTCCAGCAGGTCATGATCCTCCTCATAGAGTGTAACAATACGGCCCCGAAGAATCTTCTCCAGGGTGACCTCGTTGGCCTTCAGCGAGGTATTGAAATAGACCAGGGACTTCTCCAGATCCAGCAGCTGGATCAGCTCCTTGTTGCGCTGGGACTTGTAGAGCTGGCGCTCCATATAGTTGTAGATCTTGTCGATCTGCTTCAAATACTGCAGATAGCGTTTCGCCACCTGCAGCAGCATGTAGAGGATGAAGCTGGTGCGCTTTTGGGTCTCCGCCCCGCGTACCAGGCCGTCCTGCATGTCCTTGAGGATGGAGGACTCCTTCAGGCAGACGGTGATGATATGCTTGCCTGTGACAATAATGCCCAGCGGCAGGGTGGAGTACTCTACAGCATCCCCCTTCTCCACGGCCGGCAGGTCGATAATAATGAGGGTCTGCCCCTCCTCCGTATCCACACGGGAGGTCTCCTCCTCATCCAGGGCGGCCCGAAGGAAGGTCGGCTCTACATTCAGGGTCGCCGCCACAGTGGACAGCTCGTCCTCACTCGGGTTGGTCAGATTCACCCAGCAGCCGTCCTGAATGGCGTCCAGGCGGCTCATTTTCCCATTCATGGTCTTGTGAATTGAGAGCAAAAAAACCACGCCTTTCCGGCGTGCGGGCGCCCGCCCGATTCCCGGCAGGGTCACAAAAACCGCACGCGCTCTAGTGTTTGCCGTCCGGCGGGAAATTATCACGGCGGAGAGAAGGGGGCGCGGCCAAAGGAGTTCCCCAGCAATTTTCGGCAATTTTCATTATAAGCCAGCCCTGTCCGGTTTGCAAGAAAAGGATTCGTAAAAAACGGGCCCGCCCCTCTTTTGAGGCGGGCCCGTTTTCTCTTATTTGTTCTTATTGAAAATCTTGAAAATATCGTCAAAGGGGTCCGGCTCCCGCTCCCCCTCCGACTCCTGCTCGGCCGCAGGCTGAGCGCCCGCCTCCGTTTTGGCCCCCGCCGCGGTGAAGGGCTTGTTGGGAATGCCGCCTGCCGTCTCCTCAAAACCAGTGGCAATGACCGTGACCCGGATCTCGTCCTCCAGCGTGTCGTCAAACGCCGCGCCGAAGATGATGAGTGCGTCGGGGTGGGCGGCCTGCTGCACCAGGTTGGCGGCGGTCTCCACCTCCTCCAGCCCGATGTCCATGGAGCCGGTGACATTGACCAGCACGCCCTTGGCGCCGTTGATGGAGGTCTCCAGCAGCGGGCTGGAGATGGCCATCTTGGCCGCCTCCTCCGCCTTGTTCTTGCCGGCGGCCCGGCCCACGCCCATGTGGGCCATGCCGGCATTCTGCATGACGGCGGTCACATCGGCAAAGTCCAGGTTGATGAATCCGGTGTTCTTGATGAGGTCGGAGATGGACTGCACCGCTTGGCGCAGCACATCGTCGGCGATCTCAAAGGCGTTGGCAAAGGTGATCTTCTGGTCCGTGGCAAACTTCAGCCGCTCGTTGGGGATGATGACCAGGCTGTCCACCCGGGTGCGCAGCTCCTCAATTCCCTTCTCGGCCTGGAGCATCCGTCGGCGCCCCTCAAAATTAAAGGGCTTGGTGACCACGCCGACCGTGAGCAGGCCCATCTCTTTGGCGATATCCGCCACAATGGGGGCCGCGCCGGTGCCGGTGCCGCCGCCCATACCCGCGGTAATAAACACCATATCCGCGTCCTCCAGGGCCTTGGAGACCGCGCTGCGGCTCTCCTCCGCGGATTTGCGGCCCACCTCGGGATCGCTCCCCGCGCCCTGGCCGCCGGTGAGTTTCTCACCAATCTGGATTTTAAAGGTCGCGCTGGAAACGGCAAGCGCCTGCTTGTCCGTATTCACAGCGATAAAGTCCACGCCCTTGGTCCCGGATTTTACCATCCGATTGACCACATTGTTGCCGCCGCCGCCAACGCCGATCACCTTAATGGTAACCACATTATCCGGCCCGGTGTCCAGTCCAAACGCCATAACTGCTCCTCCTATGTAAAAGAAATCAATATTCTCTCTATAAAACGACTTATTTTGTGTCCTTGTCCTGCCCTAGAACTACATCTTGTTCTATTTTATCTCTCTTTGGCTTGGAGGTCAATAGTTCCCGGCGGATTTCCGCAAAGTTTTGGAACATTCTCGTTCCAAAGACCACTACGGCGGCCAAATAGAGGGGCAGCCCCAGACGCTGACCCAGCCAGGTCAGAAATGCGGCAATGCCGGCGTTGCCCAGGGTGCCGGAGAGAAAGATCTCCAATTTGAATTCTCCCTTGAGCCGGGATCGAAATCCGCCCAGCGCGGAGTCCAGGGCGGCCAGCAGCCCTGCGGCCACATAGAGCGACCACTGGCTTGGGATGGACCAGGGGAAGAGCAGTCCCGCGGCCATTCCCACCAAAAGCCCGATCAATTCCAGCACGGCTTACTCCCCTCCTTCCACTTCCTGCTCCGGCAGCGCGGTATGGGCGTACCGGAAGTCAATGGCCCCGTCATATTTGGGCAGAAACAGCTGGTCATTGGCGGTCACCTTTACCGTGATGCCCCACTGCCCCAGCACATCCACCACACCGTTGCGCATGGTCAGAGCGTTGTACAGGGTGGCGGAGTCTCCAATCGCCATAATCACATAGGGGGCGGCATGGCGCCTGCCGTTGACCGTAACCACCGCGCCGGTGCAGCGGATCTCACTGGTGGCCATGATGCGCTCTCCATTGAGGGAAATGGCCTCCGCCCCCGCGGAGCGCAGCTCGTTAATCACCGACATGATATCGCTGTCGTGAATGATGTAGTCGGCCTCATCTCCCGTGACGTTGACCGCGGTGGAGTCGGTCATCACCACCGTGACCCCCGGCCCCTCCAGATCGGTGAGACCGGCGCTGACCTCCAGCGCCTCAATCTCATTCTTCAGGGCTTCCTCCGCGCTGCCGGCGGAGCCGGCCTGCTCCCGGTAAGCGGCCAATTCGTTCTGCAGCTGGGTCAGCTGCTGCTCCAGTCCCTCGTTCTTATCCAGGGACTCGTTATAGAGCTTCTGCAGGGTTTCCAGGCGGGCGGCGCTGGTGTCATCGGTAGCCGCGGTCTGCCGGACGGTGCGCAGCTGGGCGGTCAGCAGGAAGCCCACCACCGCACATACGACCACCACGGCCAACTCGCCCCTTTTTCGCATTTTCATTCTTGATTCGTATCTCCTTGTTCTGGGGAGGCTTCGGGAGCAGGCTCAGCCGGCTGTATTACAAGAGTTTGATCCGGCAGCCAGCGTTCTGGCAGTAGATGGGCCTGGTCCTCCCCGTAAGTCAGGTCCAGCGTGCCCGTGCGGGCCACCCCCTCCTCGTCCATCTTGAGCAGCGTGCACTTGAGGGCATAGGTCTTGCTGGTAAAATCAGCGTTCATGGGGAATACGACGGTCAGGTCCGCGCCGTAGCCGAAGCGGATCTTGTTGGCCGTCGTCAGGTCGATGAATCCGGTCAGGCTGCCCGTCATCTCCTCCGCCCGGATGGCGGAGAGCAGTGCAGTCAGCTGATCCAACTTGTCCTGTTCCTCCGCCGCCACCGCCAGGAGCGTTCCCACCGCGGGTGCCAGAGGCGTCAGCCCCTGGATCAGGGCCTTCCCCTCCGCCAGAGACGCGTCTCCCCGCTCCAGGAGCTTCCCACGGGCATCCAGCAGCCAGTATTCCCCTCCGCTCTGGATTGCGGCCACAGCGCTGGTCTCCGTCACGCAGATCAGCAGGGTATCGGGAAATTTACGGCTGATGGCCGCCTCATCCACATAGGGCAGGGAGCGCACGATATCCGCTCCCATCTGAATTTTATTGAGCCGAAACAGGTTGTCCCCCTGTTTGACGCCGGCGGCTGCAATGATTTCCTCCTCCGTGTACCGGGACTGGCCGGACACCACCACTGTATCCACCCGGAAAAAGACCACGCAGCCCACTAAAATGGCGGCGAAAATGAGCAGGAAGGACAGCAGTTTATAGAGGAAGCCAAAGCGTCCCCTGTTCCGCCGCCGTCCACGCCTGTTCCGTCTCGCCGCCATTGCCCGGTCTCCTGTTCTCTGTTTGAGTTTGATCTATGCTACCACAACTTTTTAAAAAAATCGTTAAGGAAAACTTACAAATTTTTTGCCCCAGGGCGGCCCGGCTCTGCCTCTAGAGCTCCTCCCGGCGAATTTCCGCCCCCAGCTTGCGCAAATCGCCCTCCAGGTTCTGATAACCCCGGTCAATGTGCTGCAGCCCGGTGATGGTGCTCCGGCCCTCCGCCCCCAGGGCGGCCAGGGTCAGGGCCGCGCCGCCGCGCAGATCGTCGGCCCGTACTGCCGCGCCATGCAGGCGGGGCACGCCGCACACCACGGCCACACGCCCCTCCACCCGGATATCCGCCCCCATACGGGTCAGCTCATCCACATGGCGGTACCGGCTTTCAAAAATATTCTCCACAAAGAGTGTGGTCCCTTCGCTGCGGGACATGGCCGCCATCAAAATGGCCTGCGCGTCCGTGGGAAACCCCGGATAGGGCGCGGTGCGCACCGGGCGGACTCCCCGCAGAGGCTCCTCACACCGGATGGCAAGACAGTCCCGACCGCTGCGCACCGCACACCCCGCCTCCGTCAGGACCGCGGTGACGGTGGACAGATGCCTCCAGTCCACGCCCGTAACCTTCACCTGGCCGCCGGCGCAGGCCGCGGCGGCCAGGTAAGTGGCGGCCACAATCCGGTCCCCCATCACTGTGAACTCGCCGCCGTGGAGCGGCTTTCCCCCCTCCACCGTGATCACAGAGCTGCCGGCCCCCCGCACCTTGGCGCCCAGGGTCCGCAGGAACTCCTGCAGATCCACAATCTCCGGCTCCCGCGCGGCGTTGGTGATGGTGGTGGTGCCGGCGGCGGCAACCGCGGCCAGCATGGCGTTCTCAGTTGCCCCCACACTCGGGATGGAGAGCACCACGTCGCCGCCGGTGAGCGCTCCGGAGCAGGAGAGGCGTCCCCCCTCCTCCTCCACCGTCCCCCCCAGGGTCCGGATGGCCGCCAGATGCAGGTCAATGGGGCGGGGGCCCAACTCACACCCGCCGGGGGCGCACAGCTGTGCCCGGCCCATGCGCCCCAGAATGGCTCCCAGAAAGATGACGGAAGAGCGCATCTCCCGCATCAGCGCATCCGGCACGTCCACACCGGCGGGGGCCGAGGCGTCCACGCTCACCGTGTCCCCCTCCCAGCGCACGCCGCAGCCCAGATGCCGCAAAATCTCCAGCGAGGCGGCCACATCGGACAGGCGGGGACAGTTGTGGATCACACTCTCTCCGTCTGCCAGAAAGGCGGCCGCTAAAATGGGCAGCACGCTGTTTTTTGCTCCATGTACCCGGACGCTCCCATCCAGGCGCCGTCCGCCTTCCACCAAAAAAGCACTCATAAAGTCCGTCCTCCGCATTTTTATGGTTGATTTTAGTCAAACCATACTATGCGCAGGCGCACTTTGG
This sequence comes from Lawsonibacter celer, assembly GCF_014281125.1. Lineage (GTDB taxonomy): Bacteria > Bacillota > Clostridia > Oscillospirales > Oscillospiraceae > Lawsonibacter_B > Lawsonibacter_B celer. The sequence continues at coordinate 155,985 of NZ_JACOEA010000002.1, forward strand.
GGTTAACAGTGCAGCAGGTCCTCCAGCGTCCGGTAAATCTGTTCCGCCGCGTCGGGCACGGACACCTCCCGCAGGGCGCGGCCCATGGCCTCCCGTTTCGCCGGACCATTCATCAGCTCAGAGACCGTGCGCAGCAAAACGTCCGGCTTTCCCGCGCACTCCGCCTCAGGCAGAAGCGCCGCCGCGCCCCGCTGGGCCAGCACCTGGGCGTTTTTGGTCTGGTGGTCGGCCACCACATTGGGGGAGGGCACCAGCACCGCGGGCTTCGCGATGGCCGTCAGCTCCGCAATAGTGGACGCCCCGGCCCGGCAGAGCACTAAGTCGGCGGCCGCCATGACCAGCGGCATGTCGTAGATGTACTCCCGCAGCTCGATTCCGCAGCGCTCCAGGGAGAGACCTTCCCCCTCCAGGGCGTTGCGCATAGACTTGTAATCCCGGCCAGCGCCGTGGATATGCCGGAACGGCGCGCCCATGCGGCATTCCTCCGCAATCAGCTTGACGGTCAGATCGTTCATGACTGTTGCGCCCAGAGAGCCAAAAAAAGAGAGCAGCAGGGGCCGCTCGTCGGTCAGGCCCAGCTTTGCCCGTGCCTCCTTCCGGGTATAGCGGAAAAAGTCCTCCCGCACCGGCGTTCCGGTCACCACCACTTTTTCCGGGCAGTCGTAGTGGCTGCGGCTCTCCTCAAAGCCTACCATCACCCGATCCACCACCTTGGACAGGGCTTTTGTAGTCAGCCCCGGGACGGCGTTGGACTCGTGCACTGCCGTGGGGATGCCCCGCTGTGCGGCGGCCTTCACCACCGGGAAGGAGGCGTAGCCCCCCGTGCCCACCACCAGATCGGGCCCAAAGCGGTCCAGAATAGCCGCGGCCTGCTTGGCGGACCGGTTCATATTCAGCAGGGTTTTGACATTGTGCCCAATGGCCGCCGGCGTCAGGGAGCGCTGAAAGTTGGTTATGGTCACCGTCTCAATCTCATAGCCCTCCTTGGGTACCAGCCGGGTCTCCATCCCCCCGTCGGCCCCCACAAAGAGCACCTGACAGCCGGGGTTGCGGGCCTGGAACATCTGGGCCAGCGCCACGGCCGGGTTTACATGCCCCGCCGTGCCGCCGCAGGTAAAGAGGATCTTCATCGTTTCAGCCTCCAGTCAGCCCTGTTTCGGGGCCGGAATCTGCCGTGAGACCGACAGGACAATGCCCATTTCCAGCAGCTGTATCATCAGCGCCGTACCGCCGTAGCTGAAGAAGGGCAGAGAGATGCCGGTGGTGGGCAGCAGGTTGGTCACCACCGCAATATTCAGGAACACCTGCACCGCCAGCAGGGTTGTGATACCCACCACCAGCAGCGCGCCGAAGCGGTCGCGGGCGTGGATGGCGATCCAGTATCCCCGGATGATGAGCAGGGCGAAGAGGATCAGCACCACCGCCGCGCCCACCAGGCCCAGCTCCTCGCAGACAATGGCAAAAATAAAGTCGTTCTCCGGCTCGGGCAGATAGAGAAATTTCTGGCGGCTCTTTCCCAGCCCCAGGCCCAGCAGGCCGCCGGAGCCGATGGCGTACAGGGACTGAATGATCTGATAGCCGCCATCCTTGGGATAAGCCCAGGGGTCCTTCCACACCAGGATACGCTTGGATTGATAGCCGCTCATCATCAGCACCAACAGGCCGCAGAGTCCGGCGGCCCCGCCGATAAACCAGTAGAGCTTGATGCCCGCGGCAAAGAGCACCGCCGCCGCGCCTGCCATAATGAGAATGGTGCCCGACATATGGGGCTCCTTCATCATCAGGAACGCGATGATTCCCAGAATGACCACATAGGGCACCAGCTCCAGCAGGCCGATGCGGTCCAGCAGGCCCGCCACGCCGCTGAGGTAGGAGCGGGGATTGAGCCTTCGCTGCTTTTCCGTATTCCGTTTGGAGAGCCGGGCAGAGAAATAGAGGATCACGCCCAGCTTGGCGATCTCCGAGGGCTGGAAGCTTCCCACCAGGGGAATGGCAATCCACCTCTGGGCGCCCACGGTCGTCCGGCCATAGCCGAAGGGAAGCACCAGCACCAGCAAGATAATGGAGATCCCCAGCACAAAGACCGACATCCAGCGCAGGCTCTGGTAGTTGATCTTGGACGTAATGTACATCACCGCCAGTCCGGCCACGGCAAACAAAGCCTGGCGGACAAAGTAGTAGGTGGGATTGTAGCCCGAGCTCTTGCTGTAAAACGCGGTAGCGTAAGAGGCGGAGAACACCATAATCACACCGATCCCGGTGAGCAGTACCACCAGCATCAAAAACGGCATATCCACCGGCCCCCGGGCCAGCTGCTCCTCCATGGTCAGGTCGCGCTTTAATTTCGGCACAGTCCGCTCACCTCCGCTTCTCTGCCTTTCTCCCTCTGAAAAAAGCCCCTTTAGGAAATATACCGCTCCCACACGCCGGCAAAGGCCAGCAGGCAGGCCAGGGCGGAGACCAGGGTAAACACCGCCACAACCTTCTTTTCCTTCCAGCCGCACATCTCAAAGTGGTGGTGCAGGGGCGCCATCTTGAAGATCCGCTTGCCATGGGTGGCCTTGAAATAGGCCACCTGGATAATATCGGACAGAGTTTCCGCAATATAGACAATTCCCACCAGGATCAGAATCAGGGGCATGTCGGCCGCAAAGGCCAGCCCGCACACCATGCCGCCCAGGAAGAGAGAGCCCGTGTCCCCCATAAAGACCTTGGCGGGGTGGTGGTTAAAGAGCAGGAAGCCCAGCAGACCGCCCAGCAGGGACGCGGAGAGAACACTCAGCTCATCCAGGCCCCAGAGCGCGGTGACGGCGGTAAAAAACACCGCTACCGGCACGGTCACGCCCGAGGCCAGGCCGTCCACCCCGTCGGTGATGTTCACCGCGTTGACCGTCCCCACCATGACGAAGGCTGCAAACACCATATACACGGGCCAGGGCAGAGGAATGGTCACCTGAGCGAATGGAATGTAGAGGTTGGGGGACAGGTACCCCTCGTACCGCAGGAGCACCGTCATAAGGACGGCCGCCGCCAGCTGCAGCAGGAACTTCCACCCCGCGGTCAGGCCGGTGTTTTCATGGTGGACCACCTTCATATAGTCGTCCAGAAAGCCGATCACCCCAAACACCAGGGCGAACAGGTACACGTACACCGCACCCCGGTCCCCGGCTGCGATCTCCCGCCACCCCAGCGCCGCTGCGGTGACGGCAATTGCCAGGACAAACATGAGCCCGCCCATGGTGGGCGTCCCCTGCTTGGACATGTGCCACGCGGGGCCGATCTCCTTAATGGACTGCCCGGCCTTCAGCCGCCTGAGCGCGGGAATCAGAAACGTTCCGATCAGGGCGGTGAGGGCGAAGCTCACGGCTGTGCTGATCGCTGCCAGTACAAACATCATCTTTTGGAACCTCCAGCTTTTTCACGGAACATCCGCTATTTTCCACTTGCACAAGCAGGTATTGTACCATAGCCGCCTGGAATTGGCAACCTCAAACCCCGTCCGGCCCGCTCATGCTCCGCCGAAATAGTCCGCCACAATTTCCCGCTCGTCCATGTGCAGCTTTTCTCCGTTTACTTCCTGATACGTCTCATGACCCTTCCCGGCCAGCAGCACCACGTCCCCCGCTTTCGCCAGGCTCAGGGCCAGGCGGATGGCGGCGCGCCGGTCCGGCTCCACCAGCACCTGCGCTTCGGCCCCCTCCATCCCGGAGCAGATCTCCTCCAGAATCGTCTGGGGCGGCTCGGTGCGCGGATTGTCGGAGGTGACCACCGCCACATCCGCCAGCGCCCCTGCCAGCGCCCCCATGACCGGCCGCTTGGTGCGGTCCCGGTCGCCCCCGCACCCGAACAGGCAGATCACCCGGCCCGGGGTAAAGTCCCGGACGGTAGTAAGAATATTTTCCAGCGCGTCCGGGGTGTGGGCATAGTCAATGATAACGGTGTACTCCGCCGGAACAGGAACCACCTCAATGCGCCCCTTGACCCCCTTTGCCCCGGAAAGGGCCCGGGCCATGGCGTCCAGCGGCAGGCCCAGCGCCAGTCCGCAGGCGAGCACCCCCAGGGCATTGTAGATGGTAAAACCACCGGGGATGGGCAGGCCCACCCGGGTAATCGCTCCCCGGGTCACCGCCTCAAATTCCACCTTTCCTGGAAAAAGCCGGATATTTTTGGCCGTCAGGTCCGCCGCGTCCTTATTTTCCGAATAGGTCACCACAGGGCAGGTGACCTGCCCTGCAAAATAACACCCGGCCTCGTCGTCCAGATTCAATATGGCTGTCCTGCTCTGTTGAAACAGAAGCCCCTTGGCCTGCCGGTAGGCCTCCATGGTGCCGTGAAAATCCAGGTGATCCTGGGTCAGATTCGTAAAAATACCGGCGGCAAAGGAGATGCCCGCCACCCGGCACAGCGCCAGGGCGTGGGAGGAGACCTCCATCACCACATGGGTGCAGCCCGCGTCCGCCATCTCCCGCAGAAGCTTCTGCACCTCCCAGGACTCAGGGGTGGTGCGGTACGCGGGAAAGCACTTCTCCCCGATCAGATTCTGATTGGTTCCGATCAGGCCCACCCGAGCGCCCGCCGCCCCCTCCAGCATGGCCTTGAGCAGATAGGTGGTGGTGGTTTTCCCATTGGTACCAGTGACACCCAAGATGGTCATCTCCTCCGCCGGGTGTCCAAACCAGTTGGCGGAAATCAGCGCCAAGGCCTCCCGCGGATCCTCTGCCACCAGCCAGGGGCCGGGGCCGTCCGGCGGGGTTTGACAGAGCACCGCCGCCGCGCCGCGCTCTAGGGCCTCCCGGATAAAACGGTGTCCGTCGGTCTTATACCCCGGCAGAGCCGCAAAGAGGCAGCCGGGGGTCATCTCCCGGGTGTCATAGCATATTCCTGAAATTTCCATTTCGTGGACGTATTGGGCGCTCAGCGCCACCCCGTCCAACAGACTTTCCAGCCGCAAATTCTCACCCCGAATCAAAAGTCCGTCATTCCGGCGCACGCTGCGCCCCGCACATTCCCCCGGCCCGGCCGGCGAAGTATTTCGTTCTCCCTCCCCCTCCCCTCGGAGAGCAGAAGGGGGCACGCGGGGGAACAGGGCTCCCCCGCAAATCCGGCGCTCCAAAGGCGCAAATGCATTTTCCGCAGAAAATGCCCGGATTCAAAAGCCCCATCCGGCGCCGCCGCCGGAATTGTCAATAAACTGCACCTCGATGGCGGTGCCCCGGTCCACACTGGTGCCCGCGGCCACCGCCTGCTTGAGGGCCACGGTATCGCTGCCATAGTCGGTGGTTCCGGTCGCTTTCAGGTAGAGGCCCACGCTCTCCAGCGCCTGCCGGGCCGCCTGGGCGGTTTTTCCTTCCACGTTGGGCACCTCCACCTGGTCGGTAGGCATGTCGGTACCCATATAGAGCACCACCTGGCTGCCGCCAGGGATCGACGCACCCGAGGCGGGAATCTGCCCGGTGACCGTATCTCCGTCGCCAACCGTGCGCACGGTCAGATTTGCGTTTTTCAGCTGAGTCGTGGCTGTCGCCAGGGTCTGTCCGGAGACATTTGGTACGACCACATCCGCCTGGGCGGAGTAGCTTTTTTCCACACCCATATGATCCAGAATATCCTCCAGCAGCTCACCGGCCATAATGGCCGCCATGTTGCCGCCGCTGATATACCAGCCGCCGGAGGTGTAGTTGCTGCCCGGAGAGGCAGGCTTGGGGTTGTCGTAGGCCAGCAGGATCACCACCTGCGGGTCGTCCGCCGGGGCAAAGCCCAGGAAGGATACGATGGTGTGGTCCTCCTCTCCGGTCTCGGAGGAGCCGGTCTTACCGCCGATGCGGTATCCCTCCACACGGGCGTTTTTGCCCGTGCCCCCGTCCACCACGCCCTCCAGGATGGTGCGGCAGCGCTCGCTGGTGGCCTCGCTGATGACCTGGCGCACCTCCGTGGGCTCCACATGCTTGATGGTATTGCCCTCCGCGTCCGTGATGTCGGACACCACATAGGGCTGCATCAGGTGTCCGCCGTTGATGACCGCAGAGGCACCGGTAATCAGCTGGATGGGCGTGACCTTGAAGCGCTGTCCGAAGGAGGCCGTGGCCAGGGACGCCTCGCCGTAGATTCCGGTGAAATATTCCCGGTCCCACACCAGGCCGCCCTTGGAGTTGTCGGCCTCGCCCTGCATGTCAATGCCGGTCTTGCCGATCATGCCGAAGTCCTCTAAGTAGTCGTAAAATTTCTCCGCCCCCAGCTTCTTTCCGATGGCAATAAAGGCCGGGTTGCAGGAGTTGCCCACCGCGGTGGCCAGATTCTGGTCCCCATGTCCCTCCCGCTTGGAGCAGCGGATGGTATGGCCCGCCAGCGTCACGCTGCCCGAGCAGTAGAAGTGATCGCTCTCGCTGACCACCCCCTCCTCCAGGGCGGCGGCCAGCACCATGGACTTGAAGGTGGAGCCCGGCTCGTAAGTGTCCACAATGGCCTTGTTGCGCCACTGCTGGTTCTGCACCTTGCCCAGCGCCTCCAGATAGGCCTCTTCCGTGGCATTGGGGTCGTTCTCCACCGCCTCCAGGTAGGCCGAGAGCACCGGATCCGTCACCCCCCAGGGGTCGTTCAGGTCATAGGTGGGGGAGTTGGCCCAGGCCAGAATGGCGCCGGTATTGGGGTCCATGGCAATGGCAAAACCCCCGTTCTGCACCTCAAAGGTCTCCACCCCTTTCTCCAGAATCCGCTCGCAGAAATACTGGATGGTGGCATCAATGGTCAGGGTGAGGTTGTTTCCGTCTGTGGCATCATAGTAATCCTCAAAGCGGTAGAGCATCTCGGTGCCCGCGCCGTTCTTGGCGGTCACCACCCGGCCGGTCTCTCCGGCCAGGTCCTCCTCATAGATGGCCTCCATGCCATAGGCACCCTTGCCGTCGTTGTTGTAGTTGACCCAGCCGATAACCTGGGCGGCCAGGCTGTTGTACGGGTAATAGCGCTTGGTGGTGGGCATGAGGTAGATGCCATGCTGGAGATTGTTCTCGGTAATAAACTCCCGAACCGCGTCCGACTCGGTCTGCTCCACCCGCCATTTGAGCATTTCATATTGGGAGCCGGTTTTGGCCAGGCGCTTGAGAATGTCCGCCTCGTCCAGCCCCAGGATCTCCGCCAGGTTGGAGGCGATGAACTCATTGGTGGGTTCCGGATAATCCGGCCCCTTCTTCCCGCTCTCCTCCGCCTGCTCCACCTTTTTGCGGTAGCTCTCCTGCGTCTCGGCCACATCCTTGGGAGAGAGCTGTACATTGTACACCGTGGCGCTGATGGCAAGTGGGGTGCCCTTGCTGTCATAGATGGTACCCCGGTTCGCGGACACCGTGGAATCACGGGTCTGCTGATCAATCGCCATCTGCTCATATTTGTCGTGCTCGGTAATTTGAATCTGATAGAGCTTGACGAAAAGGGGCACAAACGCCACCACGCCGAAAATTCCCATCAGGAACAGCGTCCGCACCAGGATGGTGCGGTTTGCCCTCCGGTCCGGGTGCTGTGTGGTTTTTTTCTTTCCGTGCGCCATGATTGGGGTTCACCTCACAAAAAAGCCTCTTTCGGTGGAACTGCTTCTCTTCTGGACTGCACAAGGGCGTAAGAAAAACCAATTTTTCTTACGCCCTCACACGGAAGGCCGCCTCAGGGCAGCCCGATTATTTCTTTTGGGGTCTGCAAATGAAGTATATGGTGCGTTTTACTGAAAATATTCCAGGATCTCGGAGCAGATGGATCGGATGCTCTCCACCGCGCCGGCAATTCCCGTCCTGCCGGTCTCCTCCCGAAAAAATTCCACGTTGTCCGGCTCGGAGAGGTCTACATAAATAATTTGACCATTCTGCGGCTTGCCCATGGCTCCACTGGCCGCCGCCTGTTCCTCAATGCTGCTCAGATCATAGGCCAGCTCATACTGTGCCCGCAGCTTCGCCTCCTCGCTGCGCAGCGTGGTCATCTGGCTGCGCAGGTCCACCACCTGGTCGGAGATGGCGTTGAGCTTCACATAGCTGAACAGCAGCAGCACGGCCAACAGCCCCACGGCCAGAAAGCCCGTTACCGCAAACACGGAGACCTTACCCGCCTCCCGCACCTGAACACGGGGACGAACAGCGGAGCGTTCCCTGGGCCGCACCTGCGGACGGGGCTGAAGGACCTCGCTCCCCTCCAGCTGGCGGGCGGCAGAGCCATCGTAGGCGTCAAAGCCCACGCGGCGGTAATTTCTGTATTCCGTACGGCGTTTGGCAGCAGTCGCCATAATGGCTCAACTCCATTCTCTCGTGTGTCGTTCTCTCTATCGCTTTTCCGCAACCCGGAGCTTGGCGCTTCGGGCGCGGGGGTTCTCCTCCAGCTCCTTTGCGCCGGAGACAATTGGCTTTTTGCTGATCAGCTTCACCTGGGGCGTTTTCCCACACACGCACACCGGGAAATCCGGCGGGCAGGTACAGCCCTTGGCCGCGGCGGCCAGCGCGTTTTTCACAATGCGGTCCTCCAGTGAGTGGAAGGAGATGACCGCCAGCCGGCCGCCCGGATTCAGCCTGGGCACCGCGGCGGTGAGCATCCGGTCCACCGCGGCCAGCTCATCATTCACCGCGATGCGGATGGCCTGAAAGCTGCGCTTGGCCGGGTGCTGCTTTTCCCGCAGGGCGGCAGCTGGCATGGCGGAGCGGATCACCTCCGCCAGCTCCAGGGTGGTCTCAATGGGAGCCTTGTCCCTGGCCCGAACGATGGCCGCCGCAATGGCGGGGGCATACCGTTCCTCCCCGTACTGAAAGAGGATCCGCCGCAGCTCCTCCTGGGGCCACTCGTTTACCACCGTTCGGGCCGTCAGGGTATCGGTCTGATCCATGCGCATATCCAGGGGCGCGTCGTTTCGATAGGAAAAGCCCCGGGACGGGTCGTCCAGTTGGGGGGAGGACACCCCCAGGTCAAAGAGCATCCCGTCCACGCCGGAGATGCCCAGATCCGTCAGGAGCTTGTCCAGCCGGTCAAAATTGCCGTGGACCAGAGTCACCCGGTCCCCATAGGCGGAGAGCTTGTCCGCCGCCGCATCCAGGGCCGCCTGGTCCCGGTCAATGCAGATCAGCCGCCCCGTGCTCAGGCGCCGGGCAATCTCCAACGAGTGCCCGGCCCGGCCCAGCGTGCCGTCCACATAGACGCCCTCCGGCTTGATCCTCAGCGCCTCGATACACTCCGCAAGGAGCACGGGTCGGTGGGAAAAATTCATCTCGTCCATCTCAGAATCCCAGTGCTTCCATGCAGGCGGACATCTTTTCCGGAGTCATTTCCTCTTCCTCCTGGGCCTCCCAGGCGCCCTTGCTCCAGATTTCCGCCCGGTCGTGAACACCGATGATCACCGCGTCCTTTTCCAGGGCCGCGTATCGCCGCAGCTTCTGAGGGATAACGATGCGCCCCTGGCTGTCCAGCTCGCATTTCGCGGCGTTGGCGAACAGCGGACGCATCGCTTTCGATTGGCTCATGGGCAGGCTGGCAAATTTTTCAGTAAAGCGGTCCCAGGTCTCCAGGGGATAGATGGCCAGGCACGCGTCCACGCCCATGGCCAGATAGAAGGTGACGCCCAGCTCCTCCCGGAGCTTGGCGGGAATGAACAGGCGGCCCTTGGCATCAATGCTGTGCTCATAAGTGCCGGTCACGCTGTTCACCTTCCTCCACTTTACTGTTTTTTTCTGCCCTTCTGCTCCATTTTACTCCACCAGCATTCCTAGTATACTTTTTTTGTTACAGAATTGCAATAGTTTTTTCTCTCTTTTTTCAGAGGAAAATGCCTTTATTTTGCTCAAATAAACGCTTTTTCAGCACAAAAACAAATGTTCGATTGCAAAGCGGTTACAACCGGTTGCAAAGCAATCACAACGATTAGTGGTTGTTATGTCTACCGCATCTATATCTTGTGGTTCAGCAGCCGACATGCCGGATGCTCCGCCAAGGGGGACAAAACATTCGGTGTGTAAAGCATTGAAAATTTTACCAAGCGCAGCAAAGAAAAAAGGCGGGTCCGCAGCTGCGGACCCGCCCCGTTTTCTCTCAAATTGTGTTATTCATCAGCCTCAGCGTCGTAAACCTGACGGCCTCCGCCCGCCGGGGCGGCGCCCCCGGCCAGAGAACGGAACCGGGCCCGGGACTTTTTGATCTCATCATAGGCCTCGGCAACCGCCTCCTCCGTGCGGCGCAGCGCGTCGTCACAGTAGTCGTTGGCCGCCTTGCGCAGCTCCCGGCTGCGCTCCTCAGCGACGCGGACCAGCTCGTTGCCCTTCTGCTTGGCCTGGGCCAGCAGCTCGTCCTCCGCCACCATCTGCTTGGCCTTCTCCTCGGCCTGCTTGCGGATGAGCTCTCCCTCCCGCTTGGCGGAGGCGATATACTCCGCTCGGGCCGCCATCAGCTTCTTGGCCTCCGCCAGCTCCACCGGGAACTGTCCGCGGATTTCATCCAGCAGATCCAGGGCCTTGTCCCGCTCGATCACGCACTTTTCGCTGGACAGGGGGACTCCCTTGGCCTCGTCAATCATCTCAAAAAGCATGTCCAGTAATTCTTCCACACCGGTGGCCATTAGGCATTCCTCCTGTCTTCCATACGCTGATTCACATCTTTGATAATCTCCCGGGGGACAAAGTCCGTCAGGTCCGCCCCGTAGTAGGCCATCTCCTTCACCACGCTGGAGCTCAGATATGTATACTTGGCGCTGGAGGGCATAAACATGGTGTCCAGCCGCGGATTGAGCTTGCGGTTGATCAGGGCCATCTGCACTTCCTTTTCGTAGTCGGACACGGCCCGCAGGCCCTTGACCACGGCGCAGGCCTTCTTCTGCCGGGCGTAATCGGAGAGCAGTCCGGAGGACTGCTCCACCTCCACATTGGGCAGCTTGGCCACCACCCGGCGGATGAGCTCCACCCGCTCATCCGGGGTGAACAGCCCCTTGTTTTTCTCAGAATTGACCATGACGCAAACAATCAGCCGGTCAAAGCACACGGCCGCCCGTTTGATAATGTTCAGATGTCCCAGGGTGATGGGGTCAAAGCTGCCCGGATAGATTGCTGTCTTCAGATAGCTCACATCCTTGTGTACAGCCCCGGGTCAGACCGCGCGGCGGTACAGAGTTAGTTTAATCTTGCCGTAGCGGTACTCCCGGCCCTTCTCATAGGGCACCGGCAGGTCCGGAAGTTCTGCCTGTGCGGCACTTTCGCAGACTATTATACCATTTTCTGTTACAATGTCAATCTTGGCAATCAGAGTCAGGCTCTTCTCCAGCAGGTCGGAGGCGTAGGGCGGGTCCAGAAAGATCAGGTCGAACCGTTCTCCGGCACCGGTCAGGAACGCCATGCAGTCCCCCTGCACCACCCTGGCGTGTTCCTCCAACCTGGTGTGGGCCAGGTTCTCCCGGATGACTGCGGCCGCCTCCTTCCTCAGATCCACAAAAGTGCAGTGGTCCGCCCCCCGGGACAGGGCCTCGATGCCCAGCTGTCCGGTGCCGCCGAACAGGTCCAGCACCCGCCGCCCTTCGATATCAAACTGGATGATATTGAAAATGGACTCCTTCACCTTATCGGTGGTGGGCCGGGTCTCCAGCCCGGGCAGCTCCTTGAGCCTCATTCCCCGGGCGATGCCGGTAATTACTCGCATATCATCGTTCCTTTCCGATTTCTCTCACTTGCCGCAGGCATCCAGTTCGTACCAGCGGGAAAAGCCGGGGGCGATCTCCCCGCCCGGCGGCTGCTCTGCCGGATCCACCGTCGCCCGGTAGACCTCGGACAGCTCGCCGTCCCGGCGATCCTCCACCGTCGCCTCCAAGCCCTCCCGTCCGTTCTCCAGGGCGACCGGGTAGTCGATTTTCAGGCGGCGCACACAGACCAGCCCGCCATTCTCAAACCGATAAAAGCACGTTTCATGGGCCCCAATATTGTACCTCATAAAAGTACGAATCACTCGTTCCTCCGGGTACAGCTGCGCGCTGCACAGATTGTTGAGGCCGTATGGATCCTGCTGAAACGCCTGATGTTCCGCATACCAGATATAGTAGGAAGAAAAGCGGTTGCTCCCCTCCCCGACGGCCACGATAAAGTGGAAATCCAGATTGCCGTCAAAATTCACATCCTCCACGGTCAAGTCAACCGCTTCGTTGGAGCAGTAGTAGGCATCCTCGAAGTGCTGAACCGGCCTGGAGTCCCCCCGCTTCTCATAGATATTGACATCCAGCACCCTGCCATCCCCCGCCGGACGCCCCGTCTCTACCAGCTCGATCCAAAGCGTCCTGTCCCCCGCCGGGAGTTCCGCTCCCCAACTCTGCACTTCCGGCGGGAGGGATGGCGGAGACTCCGCCCCGGAGCAACCACAGAGGAGCGCCAGCGCAAGGCACAGAAATAAACTCCGTCTCATGGCGCCGTTCCCGCCCTCTCCCGGAAAAAGTCATAGACCGCCCGGGCGGTGTTTTTGGGCACGGCCTCCTCCAGCTCCGCCAGGGATGCCTCCCGGATGTTTCTGACACTCTTGAAGCGCTTGAGCAGCTGGGCGCGTCGGCGTTCCCCCACGCCAGGTATTTTGTCCAGGACCGAGCCTTTTACCCGCTGATTCTGCTGCTGGCGGTGAAATTCAATGGCAAAGCGGTGGGTCTCCTCCTGAATCTGGCCCACCAGGGAGAATACCGCCTGATAGCCCTGGATACCGATCTCCCGCCCCTCTGAGGTCACCAGCGCGCGGGTACGGTGGCGGTCGTCCTTCACCATGCCGAACACCGGGATGGAAAGGCCCAGGGTATCCAGCACGCCCTCCGCCACCCGGGCGTGGTTGGCGCCGCCGTCGATGAGGAGCAGGTCGGGCCGCGCGGCAAATCTCTCGTCCCCGTCCAGATAGCGCCGGAAGCGCCGCTGGAGCACCTGCTCCATGGAGGCATAATCGTCGGGGCCGTCCATGTCCCGCAGCTTAAAGTGCCGGTAATCCCGCTTCAGGGGCTTTGCGTTGACATAGACCACCATGGAGGCCACAATGTCGTCCGCCCCCTGGTTGGAGATGTCGTAGGACTCGATGCGCCGGGGCGGCCTGTCCAGCCCCAGCAGCTTAGACAGCAGCTCCAGGAGCTTGCTCTGCCGCTCCTCCCGGCTGGTCCAGCGCTCCACCTCCTCGGCGGCGTTCTTGTTGGCCAGGCGGATCAGCTCCGCCTTGGCCCCCCGCTGGGGGGTGACCAGATTCACCCGGTATCCGGCGTTCTCCGACAAGAGCCGGGTCAGGGGTGCCTCGTCCTCCACCTCGCAGGGGAGCAGGATCTGCCTGGGCAGATGGCCCCGGGGGCCGTAATACTCCCGCACCAGGGCGGAGACAATGTCCGCCGTGTCCTCCTCCATAGGGGTCTCGATCAGCTCCCAGTCCTTGGCGGCCAGATCGCCCTCCACATAGTGGAGCACCACAAAGCAGCTGCGGGTGGCCTCCCCACGGAAAAAGCCCACCACGTCGGTGTCCGCCAGGCTGCCCGCCACCACCTTCTGCCGTTTGCCCAGTAATTCAATGGCCCTGTAGCGGTCCCGCAATTCCGCCGCCTTCTCGAAGCGCAGCTCCTCGGCGGCCTGGGCCATCTCGGCCTGGAGCTCCTCCCCCACCTCCTTGAACTGGCCCTCCAGCAGGCGCACCGCCTGGTCGATGGCCTCCCGGTAACGGGTCTGGTCCATCTCCGGACGGCAGTAGCCGTCGCACTGGCCCATGTGGTAGTTGAGGCAGGGGCGCTCCTTCCCGATGTCCCGGGGGAACTGCCTGCGGCAGGATGGCAGCTTAAGGGCGGTGCGCAGCGCGTCAATGATGCCCTGGGTGGCCCCCCGGCTGCCGTAAGGGCCGAAGTAGCGTGCCCCGTCCTCCGCCGCCCGGTTGGCCAGGGAGAAGCGGGGGTAGACATCCTTTACGTTCAGCCGGATATAGGGGTAGCCCTTGTCGTCCTTGAGCAGGATGTTGTAGTGGGGCTGGTGGCGCTTGATCAGGGAGTTCTCCAGCACCAGGGCTTCAAACTCGCTGTCCGCCACGATCACGTCAAAATGGTCGATCTGGCTGACCATGGCCCGGGTCTTTTCCGTGTGGGAGGCCAAGTTGGCAAAGTACTGGCTCACCCGGTTCTTCAGGGCCTTGGCCTTGCCCACGTAGATCACCTGGTTCCGGGCGTCCTGCATGATGTAGACCCCCGGCTTGAGCGGCAGGGCATGGGCTTTTTCTTTCAGTTCGTCAAAAGTCATAAGAGAGCCGTACGCCCTCCCTTCTGCAAAAATCACAGCCGCCCGGCCGTGGGGCGCGTCACTCCCTTCGCTTCCCCGCCAGGGCAAACAAATTGCTCTCCCGGCAGGCAGTACGGAAGCGCTGACCGGTCAGGGGAAAGCACAGAAGCCTCACCGACGCGGCCAGCAGCACCCCCAGCAGGCAGGAGAGCAGCACCGCCAGGAAGCACCCAATCAGGTCCGGCACACTGTCCAGACCGCCGCCGGTCAGGCGCTGCCACACCAGCTTCCATAGCTCGATGGCCAGAGGATGGGCCAGATACACCCCAAAGGACAGCCCAGAGAGCAGTGTCAAAAGCCGGCCGCTGGTCTTGTTCTCCCCATAGGAGCGGAAGAGCAGGAAGATCACCACGGCCAGCAGGGCTGCAAACACATTTACATAGCTTTTGAAGCGCTCGTCATAGGCCCCGGCGGCGGCGCTGGCCCAGGCGGTGCCCGCTGCAATGACCGCCACATCGGCGCAGGCGATCCCCCACAGCACCCCCCGGGGCGGGAGGCGGGTCAGCCGGGCCAGCCAACCGCCCAGCAGGAAGTAGCCCAGATATCCCGCCACAAAGTTCAAATTGAGCACTGTATTTACGGTGAACAGCGGCTGAAGGGCCGCCGGCGCAAAGGCCTTTCCGGTGCTGATCCCCAGGGTGAACACCACCCAGAGGGCGACCAGGTACTTCCAATGGGCTGCGCTCAGGGCGTCAGCCATGCGCTTGAGCAGGGGTGAGAGCAGATAGATGCACCCCAGGGCGTACAAAAACCAATAGGGGGTCACCACCGGAGTGCTGATGATCAGCCGCAGCTGGGAGAGAGCCGTCTCCCGCCCCTGGAGCAGCCAGAGGAAGAAGAGCACCACACCGCTCCACACCAGCGCCGGCGTCAACAGCTTGGGCAGGCGGCGGCGCAGCAGGGCGCCCAGGTCCGCCGTCTGCTCCTGGGAGAGAAGCAGGGCCCCTGAGAGCAGGAAGAAAAGCGGCACCGCCGCAGTGGCCAGACTGGTGGTCAGGTTGGCAAAGTGCCACAGGGGGCCGGAAGCCGTGCGCAGGGGCTCCGCCGCCACGTGGAGGAACACCACCGCGAACATGGAGCACACCCGCAGCAGATCATAGTCCCGACGGCGGCTCACAGCCCCTCCGCCTTTCTGCGCAGGAGGGACAGGGGCGGCGCCTGCCGGGGCAGGCGGATGGTAAAGGGCATCTGGGGTCGGCGCACCTGCTCCAGGGGCTGCCCGTCAGCGTCGGAGAGCTCCTCCGCCCGGAAGGGGACCGGAGCCAGGCCCGGGCCCACCAGCTCCAGCTCGTCCCCGGCGGAAAACTTGTTCCTCAGAGCACATAGTGCCCGACCCGCTGGGTCGCAGGAGGTGACCACTGCGGCCACCTGCCAGTCCCGCACGTAGCGGGAGTCCCCGGTGTGCTGGCCGGGCTCGCCAAAGTAAAACCCGGTGGAGTAGGGGCGGTGGCTCACCTTGTCCAGCTCCATCCGCCACACCGGATCCAGCTCCTCCTCCGCCAGGGCCGCGTCCACCGCGTGCCGGTAGGCCCCGGTGACAATGGCGGCGTAATAGGCGCTCTTGGCCCGCCCCTCGATTTTCAGGCTGTCCAGTCCGGCGGCCATCAGCTCCGGGATGTGGTCGATCATGCACATATCCCTGGAATTGAGGATAAAGGCGCCCCCCTCGTCCTCCCCGATGGGGAAATACTCCCCGGGGCGCTTTTCCTCCACCAGGGCGTACTGATAGCGGCAGGGCTGGGCGCAGGCGCCCCGGTTGGCGTCCCGGCCGGTCATATAGTTGCTCAGCAGGCAGCGGCCGGAATAGCTCACGCACATGGCCCCGTGGACGAAGGCCTCGATCTCCAGATCCCTGGGCGTCTTGGCCCGGATTTCCGCAATTTCCTCCAGGGAGAGCTCCCGGGCCAGGATCACCCGGCTGGCCCCCAGGTCGTACCAGGCCCGGGCGGCCTGGTAGTTGGACACGCTGGCCTGGGTGGAGATATGGGCCTTCACGTGGGGGGCGTGCCGCTTGAGCAGGGAAAATACGCCCACGTCGGCCACGATAGCCGCGTCCACCCCCAGCTCCTCCAGATACTCCAGCCACTCCGGCAGGCGGGCGGCCTCCCCGTTACGGGGCATGGTGTTGCAGGTGACGTGGATGGCCGCGCCCCGGCGGCGGCACAGCTCCACCGCCTCCTTCAGCTCCGTCCAGGTAAAGTTGCCCGCAAAGGAGCGCATGCCGAAATCCGGCCCGGCCAGATACACCGCATCCGCCCCGTAGGCCAGGGACATGCGCAGGCGCTCCATATCCCCGGCGGGAGCAAGCAGCTCCAGGCGCTTATCCATTCCCGTACCGCTCCTGGGTGGCCATCCACTGCTGCATGCCGCTGTAGGACTGGAAGAAATGGTGGACCCCATCGTCGCCCAAGGCATAGTAGTAGTAGCTGGTGGACTCCGGACTTACCGCCGCCTTCAGCGCGTCCGCGCCGGGGCTGGCAATGGCCGTTGGGGGCAGGCCGGTGTGGGTATAGGTGTTATAGGGGGTATCGGCGCTGGTATCCACCTCTGTGCCGCCGGTGGCGTAGAGAATGGCCGCGTCAATGTTCAGATACCCATAGGTTCCGCCGGCCGCTGGATTGTGCAGGCGGTTGTAGATGACCGAGGCGATCTTCCCCTGGTCCGTGCCGTCCGTCTCCTTCTCGATCAGAGAGGCGATGGTAACCGCGTCCTGGATGGACAATCCATTGTCCGTCACGGTCTGCCGCATTTTATCTGTAAAAATCTGGTCAAAGCGGAGAATCATCTTGTTGAGCACGCTCACCGGGTCCTCGCCCATATAGAAATCATAGGTGTCCGGGAAGAGATAGCCCTCCAGGCGATTGGCGCTGCCCAGGGGCACCACGCCCTTGAGGAAGGAATATTTGAAGTCATAGTTGGCAGCCGTTTCGTTGAGCTCGTCCACCGTGGCCACACCCTTTTCCTCCAGCAGCGCAAAGATCTGCGCCTGGGTCATTCCCTCAGGGATTGTCACCGTGGTCACCATGCGGCTGGACGAGCTGCTGCCCAGATTGCTCAGCAGGGCCCGGTAGTCCATCTCCGTATTCAGCTCATAGGTGCCGGCGGACAGGTCATATTTGGCGTTGGTAATGGAACTGAACATTTTAAAGATGGCCTTGTATTCGATCAGGCCGTTTTCCTTGAGCAGGTCGGCCACATAGTCCATGTCGGCCTCCTTCACGGTCTGCTTCTCCTTGACCTTCTTGCCGTCCTCGCCGGTCACCTCCACCGTGATCTCCTTCTGTGTGAAGATGTCGTCGGGCAGGGTGACCACAGCGGTCAGCGGTTCTTTATTCAGTGCCAGTATATCGTTGGCCCAGGTCCATCCCAGGCCGGCCAGCAGGGCGGACACGCCCAGCACAAAAATGACATACAGCAAGGCGCCCATCGCGCCCGCCCGGCGGCGGCGACGGCGGCGCTGCGGCGGGCGGCTGCTGTGCTCCTCCTCCCGGCGGCTGTGAGACGAGGGCGCCACTCTTTTCCCGTTCTGACCGTGTCCGGCGGCGCGGCGCGGCTGATTGTAACTGGATTCCTGTGACATTGGTTCAACTCCTAACGATTGGCAGGTCCGGCTGGAACCACCCCGTAACACTGCGCATAGGATGGCTCAGTCAGAACAAGCGAGGTGAAAACAAGATGTGCTGTGGTAACAATGGCTGGGGCGGCGGCGGCTGCCTGTGGATCATCCTCATTATTATCCTCATTTGCTGCTGCTGCGGCGGCGGCAGCTGGGGCGGCTGCGGCTGCGGCTGCAACAACGGCTGCGGCTGCAACGACGGCTGCTGCTGAGCCTCTACATGCGCGGAATCGGGCGGGGCCGGAGGGCTCCGCCCTTTTCCGCATCAAAACCCGCGGGAAAGCACCCGCTTGACCGGTCGGTCAAACTCCTCCCGGGGCACCCGCTCCTGGAGCCATTCCTCCGGGCACAGGGCCACGGTAAAGCCGGAATAGCCCGCCAGGTATCGGTCGTAATAGCCTCCGCCGTGGCCCAGACGATACCCCGCCCGGTCACAGCACAGATTGGGGACCAGAATCACGTCCAACCTATCCCGCGGGACCACAGGGCAGGACTCCCCCGGCTCCGGAATTCCGAAGGGCCCCGGCACAAGTCCGGCCCGCCCGTCGATCCTCCGGGCCTCCATGTGCCGCCCGGGCATGCATCTGGGCAGGGCCACGGTCTTTCCCTCGGCCAGCATCCGGTCAATCAGGCCGGCGGTATCCGGCTCCCGGCCCACCCCGGAGAAGAGAAGCAGCGTTTTTGCCCCGCGCACCTCCGGCAGGGCCCCGAAGGCCGCCAGCAGGGGAGCGAAATCCGCCTCCGGCAGGGCGCGCACCGCCCTGCGCAGAGCGGCCTTTTCCTCACAGACGGTAGTGGGTCTCATGGAGCACCTGGGCGGCCATCCCGGCCCCCCTCAGAACTTCCACCAGCTTCAGGCCGAACACGAAGGCCGCGCCCGGGGCCTCTCCGGTGATCAGCCGGCCGTCTACCACCACCTGCTCCCCCGGACAGGCCTGAGCCTGCCCCAGCTTATCCTCCATACCCGGATAGCACACCGCCCGGCGGCCCTGCACAATGCCCAGCCGGGCCAGAAGCGTGGGGGCGGCGCAGATGGCGGCCACATACCGCCCCTGATCCCACACCTGGCGGATCAGCGCCTTGGCGGCCGGGCTGGCCTCCATGGACTCCACGCCCCCCATGCCTCCGGGAAGCATAATCAGTTCCACCTGTGCCGGGTCAACGGCGTCCAGAGTCAGGTCCGCCTCCACCGTGACGCCGTGGGCCCCGGTGACGCGGGCGCCGGCCACCCCCGTCAGAGCCGTCTCTATACCGGCCCGGCGCAGCAGGTCTGCGGGGACCAGGGCCTCGGCCTCTTCAAATCCGGTTCCCAACAAAATGACTACCATATCAAACACCTCAATTACAACAATTGCTCAAGCTTCGAGCAGCGGCTCCAGAATCGCGCCGATCTGGTCGGAGATATCTTCAATGGAGCGCACCCGGCCGTCCGGCTGCGTACAGGCCACCTTGTGCCAGCCCAGGCAGTCCGCCGCCCGCAGGGCGGTGCGGCGGCAGAGCGCCAGGTAATCCGAGTCCACCTCGTGGATGTCCGCCGCAGTATGGGTGGCGGCTTCCCGCGCGCGCAGGAGGGCCACCGACTGCTGCGTGGGCATGTCCAGATAGACCACCGCGTCCGGCCGGGGCAGACCCAGCTTATCAAACTCGAAATCCTCCAGCCATCGGAAAAAGCCCTCCCACTGCGCCTCCGGCAGCTTGCAGGCCTGGTGCACCGCGTTGGAGGTGGTATACCGGTCGGCCAGCACCAGCCCGCCGCACTGATACCACTCCCCCCACACCTTTTTCCAGGAGGCATAGCGATCCACCGCGTAAAACGCCGAAGCGGCGTAGGGGTTTACATCCCCTGGATGGGCGCCGAACTCCCCGCCCAGGTACATCCGGATCAGGGCCGAGGACGGCTCCTGATACTGGGGAAAGACCAGCCGCTGAAAGGGCTTTCCCGCCTCTTCCAGACGGCGGCAGAAGCGGCCGAACTGGGTGGATTTTCCCGACCCGTCAGTCCCCTCGAATACAATCAGCTTTCCCGCCATCTCACTTCCCCCTGATCCGTTCGCCCAGGGCGTCGCACAGCACCAGCGGCAGTTTGGCCATACGGCCGATGCGTTTGGGCTCCTTCCCCAGGCGGTAGAGCCACTCCAGTCCGGCCCTCTGGAACCATTCCGGGGCCCGGTCCACGACCCCGGCATATACGTCCAGCGCGCCGCCCAGGCCCACCATCAGGTGCGCACCGGTCTGAGGACCGTACTGCCGCATCCACAGCTCCTGCTTGGGCGCGCCCAGGCAGACAAAGCACACGTCCGCCCCGGCCGCGCGGACAGCCTGCGCCACCGGCTCGTTTTCCTTAAAATATCCGTCGTGGGTGCCGCACACCGTCAGGCCGGGATAGGCCACGGTCAGGTTGGCCGCCGCCTGTTCCGCTACACCGGGCTTGGCCCCCAGCAGGAACAGGCGCTTTCCGGAGCGCGCCATCCAGCCCATCAGTCCGGAGGCAAAGTCAATGCCCGTGACCCGTCCCTTCAGGGGGCGGCCTAAAATTTTCGCCGCATAGGTCACTCCGATCCCATCCGGAAGCACTAGGGACGCCTGGTTCAGCGCCTGACGAAAGGCTTCGTCCACCTTGGCGGTGCGCAGGAATTCCGGGTTTGGGGTGACCACGTAGTGAAACCCCTCCGCCTGCGCCAGGGCGATTCCCGCCTCCAGCGCCTCTTCCGGCGTCAGATTGTCAAAGGCCACGCCCAACACTTCTGTTTTCAACCTACAATGCCTCCGATCTTCCGCACTGCACAGGTGCAGATGTTCAAGGTATTCTACCATAACAGCTTGGAAAAGTCTACGGTGAAACCCGTGGCGGGTCCGGTCGAAAGATGAAGATTCCCTTAAATTTCTTCCAATTTTCCCGTTGACAATCCCTACACAGGCTACTATAATAAAATGCACTAAGCCGCAAGGCTATTTTTTAAACCGCTTTACTTTAATAGCTAAAAGCTTTAAAGTGGCAGAGTAAGGCGGCAATGGAGGAAATGAACATGAAAAAGCTCTCTCGCCTGACCGCATTTGCTCTGGCGGTCATCTTGGCCCTGTCCTTGGCCGCCTGCGGCAGCAGCGGCAGCGGCACCGCCGATACGCCCGCGCCCGGCACCGGTTCTCCGGCCCCCACCGGCTCCCAGTCCTCTGAGACCCCCGCCGGCAGCGGCGAGAGCTATGTGGTAGGCATCTGTCAGCTGGCCCCCCATGTGGCGCTGGACGCCGCTACCCAGGGCTTCAAGGACGCCCTGACCGAGGCGCTGGGCGACCAGGTCGCCTTTGATGAAAAGAACGCCGCCGGTGACACTCCCACCTGCTCCACCATCATCAACGGCTTTGTCTCCAACAGTGTGGACCTGATCCTGGCTAACGCCACCCCGGCTCTGCAGGCCGCCGCCACCGCCACCTCTGACATTCCCGTGCTGGGCACCTCCGTCACCGAGTACGGCGTGGCCCTGGGCATTGACGGCTTTACCGGAACCGTGGGCACCAATGTCTCCGGCACCTCCGACCTGGCCCCGCTGGATCAGCAGGCCGCTATGATCAAGGAGTGGTGCCCCGACGCCCAGAGCGTGGGCCTTCTCTACTGCTCAGCCGAGCCCAACAGCCAATATCAGGTGGACGAAGTCCAGAAGTACCTGGAGGAGCTGGGCTTCACCTGCACCCAGTACCCCTTCTCCGACACCAACGACATGGCCTCGGTCACCCAGAGCGCTGCTGACAGCAACGACGTGCTCTATGTCCCCACGGACAATACCGCGGCCAACAACACCGGTATTATTGACAACATCTGCCACGGCAAGGTGCCGGTATTTACCGGCGAGGAGGGAATCTGTGCCGGCTGCGGTGTGGCCACCCTGTCCATCAGCTATTATGACCTGGGTGTAACCACCGGCCAGATGGCGGTCAAGATCCTCACCGGCGAGGCCGATGTGTCCGAGATGCCCATTGAGTACGCCCTTCAGTTCACCAAGAAGTATAACGAGGCTATGTGTGCCGCTCTGGGCCTGACGCCTCCCGACGGCTATGAGGCGATTGCCGCCGAGTAAAGCTCCCCGTTTTCATCAAAAGCAGCGGAAAAGGCTTCCCTTTTCCGCTGCTTTGTATTATACTATTGAAAGTTATTGCCTTTTACTATAGACGGAGGGGAACTGCAATTATGTTGGGCTTTATCAATGCATTGCCAGGCGCCGTGTCCCAGGGCCTGATCTGGGGTATTATGGCCATCGGCGTCTATCTCACCTATAAGATTCTGGATGTGGCCGACCTGACCGTGGACGGTTCGATCTGCACCGGGGGCGCCGTTTTTGTGGTACTTTTTACCGGCGGCGTGCCGATGCCGCTGGCCATGCTGGCCGCCTTTGGTATTGGCCTGCTGGCCGGACTGGTGACCGGACTTCTCCACACCTTCTGCGGCATCCCCGCCATCCTGGCCGGCATTCTGACCCAGCTGGGCCTGTACTCGGTCAACATGGCGATCATGGGCATGAAGGCCACGGTGGCCATCAACGTCACCAACCCCGACCTGCTGGATCAGCTGCTGGTTTCCCTGCGCTTTGTGCAGGATGTGGCGAAGGGCACCCGCCCCTTCTGGCGGCACCCCATTTTCGTGGTAGGCCTGTTCACCGTGGTGGTCATTGCCGCCCTCTACTGGTTCTTCGGCACTGAGCTGGGCGCCTCCCTGCGGGCCACGGGCTCCAACCAGAACATGGCCCGGGCCCAGGGCATCAATACCAGCTTTACCACGGTGCTGGGCCTTATGCTCTCCAACGGCATGGTGGCCCTGTCCGGCGCTCTGCTGGCCCAGTACACCAGCGCCAGCGAGATTAATATGGGCCGGGGCGCCATTGTCATCGGCCTGGCCGCCGTCATCATCGGCGAGGTCCTCTTCGGCAAGGTATTCCGCAACTTTTCCCTCAAGCTCCTGGCCGTGTCCATCGGCGCGATCATCTATTACATCGTCCTCCAGGCGGTGCTGGCCCTGGGCCTCAATCCCAACTATCTCAAGCTGCTCTCCGCGGTGATTGTGGCCATCTTCCTCAGCGTCCCCTACTGGAAGGGCAAATATTTCGGCAAATCACTCAAGAAGGGAGCTGGCAGCCATGCTTGAGGTCCAGGACATCTACAAGACCTTTAACCCGGGAACCGTCAACGAGAAGCGTGCCCTGAACGGGGTATCCGTCACGCTGAACGACGGAGACTTTGTCACCGTCATCGGCGGCAACGGCGCGGGCAAATCCACACTGCTCAACGCCATTGCCGGCGTGTGGCCGGTGGACCGGGGTGCGATTCTGATCGACGGGCAGAACGTGACCCGTCTGCCGGAGCACAAGCGGGCCAAATTTATCGGCCGGGTGTTTCAGGACCCCATGATGGGCACGGCCGCCTCCATGCAGATTGAGGAGAATTTGGCTCTGGCCGCCCGCCGGGGAGAGAGCCGCACGCTCCGCGCCGGCATCACCAAGGCGGAGCGTGAAACCTACCGCGAGCTGCTGAAGATCCTGGATCTGGGGTTGGAGGACCGCCTGACCAGCAAAGTGGGCCTGCTCTCCGGCGGTCAGCGCCAGGCCCTTACTCTGCTGATGGCCACGCTGAAAAAGCCCAAGCTTCTGCTGCTGGACGAGCACACCGCCGCCCTCGACCCCAAGACTGCGGCCAAGGTGTTGGACACCACGGAGAAAATTGTCCAGCGGGACCGGCTGACCACCCTGATGATTACCCACAACATGCGCGACGCCATCGCCCACGGCAACCGGCTGATTATGATGTACGAGGGCCGCGTGGCCATCGACGTGTCCGGTGAGGAGAAGAGGAAGCTCACCGTGGAGGACCTACTGGCAAAATTCGGCCAGGTCAGCGGCTCGGACGAGGCCAACGACAAGCTGCTGCTCTCGTAATGCCCGCCATGGATAGAAAAAGTGGTCTGACTTTTCGCTCTGCAGGCCAAGAGGATGTCCCTCTGATCCTGCACTTTATCCGCGCCCTGGCGGAATATGAAAAAATGCTGGACCAGGTGGTCGCCACCGAATCGCTGCTTCGGGAATGGATTTTTGAACGGCAAAAGGCGGAGGTTCTCTTTGCGCTTGCGGATGGAAAAGAGGTGGGCTTTGCCCTGTTCTTCCACAATTTCTCCACCTTCCTGGGCCGCTCCGGACTCTATCTGGAGGATCTCTTCGTCTCCCCGGAGCACCGGGGAAAGGGGTATGGAAAGGCGATCTTGACACAGCTTGCACAGATTGCCCTGGAACGCGGCTGCGGAAGACTGGAATGGTCGTGTCTGGACTGGAATCAGCCGAGCATCAACTTCTACCGCTCCCTTGGTGCGGAGCCCATGGAGGACTGGACCGTCTACCGTCTGGCCGGTGACACGCTCAGGCGGGTGGCTGAGGGCGGGGCACAGCCACCCTTCCAAGGGAATTAAAAGGAAACGAAGCGGCGTTCCGGCCATGGCCGGAACGCCGCTTCGTCTTCATCCGGGCAGGGCCCGTCCGTCCACATTCTCCTACACCGGTAGAATCCCGGTGTAGGAGAACAGGGTGTACACCAGGCTGGCCGCCTCCTCCCGGGTGGTGGCAGCCGTGGGGACGATCTCCTCCAAATCCTCCCACAGCAGGTTGATGGTGTTGCCCAGAAGGCCCTGCTGGCTGCACGCCAGAAGCCAAGTCTCCGCCTGTGCCCAGGAGGCATAACCGGAAAGCTCCGCCGCCTGAAGGGCGTCCTCCGGCATGGCCAGAGCAGCCTCATAGAAATACAGATTCAGCCGCTCCGCCATGCGACCCATGATGGCGATAAACTGTTCGTGGGTCACCGGATCGTCCGGGCGGAACTTTCCGCCGCCCACGCCGGTCACCAGGCCCAGATTCGCCAGAGCGTTGACGGCCTGCCCATACCACATGTCCAGCGACACGTCCGTAAAATTACTCTCCTTTACCGGCAGGGTGTAGCCCAGTGCCTGATAGAGCAGGGCGCACAGCTGGGCTCGGGTGAGCGTTCCCTCCGGGTGGAAGGCGCCGCTTCCGTCGCCGGCCACAATGCCGTAGGTGGCCAGAATATCAATCTGCTGTCCGTAAGGGGACCCCGCCGTATCCGAGAAGTCCCTGGACCGATAGTCCAGTCCGTGGGCCTGGGCCACCGCCTCCGGGGAGGTATCCTTCCAGCCGGTGGAACCTCCGGTCCCCTCCAGCAGGCGCACATTGGAGGGAATCGCCTCCAGCAGCAGCGTAAAAGCTGCACGGTTCTCCTCCTGCAACGCGGTGTCCAGGTTGATGTACCAGCGCCATCCCATGTCCAGCCGCAGCAGCCCGGTGGTATCCCCCTTGGGGTTCGAGGTGCACAGCAGCTTCGCCACCTCGTCCGCAGCCCCGGCGGGCACCAGCAGATGGGGGATGACCCCCACCGTGTCCGTGGTATTGCCCGAGGCGGAGAAGAAGCGGTAGGAGGTAATCTTCATGGCATCGCCGTCGGGGAAATACTCCGGCAGGGCCTCTTTGTCCAGCACGCTCTGGGCCACGCCCTTTCCATAGGTACGTTCCCCCACCGCGATCCCCGCGTTTTTGTCCCGCACTGCGGCGGTAAACAGCTCGGAGGCACTGGCCGTATAGGGGTCTGTCAGCACAATGACCGGGTCCAGAGTAATGGAGTCCTCATTGGTGCCATAAGCGCCGTACTCCCCGCTGCTGTCCCGGAGATAGGCCAGCGCGCCCGAGCCGGTAAACAGGCCGACCGAGCGAATGGCTGCGTCAATCACGCCTCCACCGTTGGAACGCAGGTCCACAATCCAGTGATCCACCGCGCTGTCATTTGCGGTGATCCCGTCGGTAAAATGACCCAAGGTCTCCGCGCCAAAGGTATCGCATTCAATCAGGCCGATGTGCCCGTCCTCCACCTGGGTAATGGTGGCGGGTATGACCACCTCCCTGCGGGTGAGGGTTACGGTGTGGCGGCCCCCACCCCGGATATAGGTGATGGATACCTGGGTGCCCTCTTCTCCGCGCATCCACTCCGCCACCGTCTCCACCGTCTCTCCGGCGGTTGCCTTTCCGTCCACAGCGGTAATCAGATCGCCCTTTTCCAGTCCGCCGTCCTGGGCGGGAGAGTCGTCGTACACATATTCAACGCGCAGTCCCCCCTCCTCCTGTACCGAGGCCACCCCGATCCCCACCAGCGAGGTGTCCAGCATGGTGCTGCTGAACTGCTCGTACTCCTCTGGTGTAAAGTAGGCGGTGTAGGGGTCGCCCAGTGCCTCCACCATATCCTGAATCGTGGGCTGGGTCAGCACTCCTTCCGGCACCTCATCAATATAGTGCTTCACCAGCAGTTCCCTGGCCTGATCCAGAGTCAATGCGTGGGCAGCCGGCGCAAGCGCAAGCGCAAGAGTGAGTCCAACGGCCGTCAGGCGGGCGGAAATACGGTGTTTCATAGGCACAATCCTCCTAATATTATGTAACCCATATTTTACAACAAAATGGACGCAGACACAATGCCCGCGTCCGTTTTGTTTCTTTTTGTCATTCTTCCGGCAAATGCACTGCGCTTGTGCCTCCGCCTGTCCCAGGGCCCGGTGTTATGTCATCCTGGGTGACCTATCCGGCGTCCTCCCCCAGGATGCGCACAGCCGTGCCGTAAGCCGTCACCTCCGCAGCCCCCTGCATGACCGAGGAGGAGGTATAGCGCAGGTTGACCACCGCATCCGCTCCCATCTCCTCCGCCTCATCCACCATACGTTTGGTTGCGATCTGCCTGGCCTGTTTGAGCATGTCGGTATAGCTCTCAATCTCGCCCCCCACGAGCGTCTTCATGCCGGCCATGAAATCCTTGCCAAAGTTCTTAGACTGAACCACACTGCCTTTGACCACACCCAGTGCCTCAATCTTTTTTCCTGGAATATAGTCAATATTTAGAAGCAACATCTTCTTCTCCTCCTTTAATCTGTTTGAAGCGCTGAATCAGCGCAAGAAAAACGCCCACTACCGGCACTACCGGAAGCGCCAGCAAGAAAATCAGCACCGGCAGAGGCGGCGCCCCCTCCGGGTCCACGGCAAACGCCCAAACCATCAGAGCGATAACCGCCCCCATCAGCCCGGTAAAGACCGCCGCGGCGAGAATGGGCCCAACATATCGCTTCCTGGTGTCGTTCTTTTTGATATTCACAAAATTCGTTCCCTCCCGTTCCAGCTGCTCCATCTCTTCCAAATAGTGCTCCGCCTCCAACGCGGCCAGCGTCACCTCCGCATCCCGGAGACGTCCGCACAGCAGCTTCATCGTCTCCAGATTCTCCTGCTCCCGCTCCAGCTGGATCACATGGCGGCGCATACCGTCCGAAAGTGTGAGCGTCCCCCGCTGCATCCTGCGGATCTCCTCCAGGGGCAGGTCCAGCTTGCGCAGCAGTTTGATCTTCTTCAGGGTTTCCACATCCGCCTCGCCATAGTCCCGATATCCGTTTTCCGCGTTTCTGTCCGGGGCCAACAGCCCCTCCTTTTCATAGAACCGGATATTGCGTTTGGTGACCCCCACCAGCCGCTCCACCTCGTTGATTTTCATTTCCTCTCCTCCCTGTAGGAACAGCATACACCTTTCACCCAATGGAAGGTCAAGGCTTTTTTGCCGCAAAGGATAGAACAGTCCCCCGGCTTTGGCCGAGGGACCGGGTGATTATTCTGATTTTACCAGGTTTACCAGCACATCCGTCATCTTTTCCAGCGCGTTCACCGGGATGTATTCGTGCACGCCGTGGAAGTTGATGCCGCCAGTCCCCAGATTGGGGCAGGGCAGGCCCATGTAGGACAGCCGAGCGCCGTCGGTGCCGCCGCGGACCGGCACCACCGCCGGCTCCACCCCCACCGCCGTCATGGCGGCCCGGGCCCGGTGGATCAGATACATATGCGGCTCCACCATTTCCCTCATGTTGTAGTATTGATCCTTCAGCGTCAGCTCCACCGTACCCGCGCCATACTTGGCGTTCATCTGGCCCACCAGGTCGGTCATCCGCTGCTTGCGGGCCAAAAAGAGCTCTTTATCGTGCTCCCGGATGATGCAGCCAATATCCACGCAGGTGACATTGCCCTCAATGGAATTGACATGGTAAAAGCCCTCGTAGCCCTCCGTGGTGCCGGGGGTCTCATCTGCAGGCAGCAGGGAGATCAGCTCGTTGGCGATGAGCACGGCGTTCTTCATCTTATTCTTTGCCTCTCCGGGGTGGATATTCACGCCGTGGATCGTGATTTTGGCGCTGGCCGCGTTGAAGTTTTCATACTCCAGCTGGCCCAACGCGCCGCCGTCCACGGTGTAGGCCACCGCAGCGCCGAAGCCGGCCACGTCAAATTTGTCCGCGCCGCGGCCCACCTCCTCGTCCGGAGTAAAGCATACGGCAATGCGGCCGTGAGGAATCTCCGGGTGCTGGGTCAGGTATTCCACAGCAGTGACGATCTCGGCAATGCCCGCCTTGTCGTCGGCGCCCAGCAGGGTGGTGCCGTCGGTCACGACCAGGTCCTGTCCCACATAGCGGTTCAGGGTGGGAAACTTCGCCGGGCTAAGCACAATATTTTGCTCCATGTTGAGCACCACGTCGCTTCCGTCGTAGTGCACGATACGGGGCTTCACATCCGCGCCAGAGGCCTCGGGAGAGGTATCCATATGGGCGATCAGGCCCACGCAGGGCACGCCCTCGCACCCGGCGGTGGCGGGCAGCCAGGCGTACACATAGCCGAACTCATCCATATGGGCGTTATGCAGCCCAAGGGCGCCCAGTTCCTCCGCCAGTGCCGCGCCCAGCACCTTCTGTTTGTCCGTGGAGGGCATCTGCTCCTGCCCCTCGGCGGACTGGGTATCAAAACTGACATACTTCAAAAAGCGATTTAAGGCGTTCATAAGCACGCTTCCTTTCATCTGGAGCCCCGATTTGCCCTTGACGGCCGGGGCCGGTTGGAATACACTGGATTTATGCCAGCTTTATTTTAACATAGAAGGAGCGTATTTTCCATGGCTATTCTGCAGGAATTTACTTTTCCCTCCAGCGACGGCCTCCACCAGGTCCACGCGATGGAGTGGCTGCCCGAATCCGGCGCCCCGAAGGCGGTGGTCCAGCTGGTCCACGGCATTTCCGAGCATATCGGCCGCTACGACGCCTTTGCCCGTTTCCTCACAGAGCACGGCTATGCGGTAGTGGGGCACGACCATCTGGGACATGGCCGCACAGCCAGCGGACCGGAGGAATATGGCTTCTTTGCCGAACAGGACGGGTGGAAGCACGTGCTGCGGGATGCCCGCACACGCCGGAAGCTGGCCGGGGAGCGCTTTCCCGGCCTGCCCTATTTCCTCATGGGGCACTCTATGGGGTCCTTTGTGGTCCGCGGCTATCTGATGGTCTATCCCGGCACCGTGGACGGGGCCATCCTCTCCGGCACCGGCCAGGAGCCCCCCTTCCGGGTCAATACAGCCCGTATTCTTTCCGCCCTGGCCATCCGCTCCAAAGGGGCCCGCAGCCAGAGCAAGCTGATCAGCGCCCTGTCCGTGGGCGCCTACAACAAACAGTTTGCCCCCAACCGCACTGGCGCGGACTGGATCTCCCGGGACACAGCGGTGGTGGACGCCTATCTGCGCGACCCCCTGTGCCGCTTTCTCCCCTCCGCCGGGATGTACCACGACATGATGCTGGGCCTGCAGTTTCTAGTTAAGCCAGAGCATCTGCGCCGTCTGGATCCGGACACGCCCGTGTACCTCTTTGCCGGAGATCAGGACCCGGTAGGCGCCTGCGGCGCGGGGGTACGGAGAGTAGCGGACATGCTCCGCCGGGCCGGGGTCAAAGATGTGACCGTCCGACTCTACCCCGGCGGCCGACATGAGATGCTCAACGAACTCAACCGTGACGAGGTGTTCCAGGATACGCTGGATTGGCTCGAGGCCCGCTGTACCCGGCGCGGGGAGTCGGGAGCCGCCGGCGCCTGACCCCTCTCCACGGCGGCAAAAGCGCCGCGGGATGTGTGTCCCGCGGCGCTTTTTCGCATATTCCGGTGCTTACAGGTCGTCCTCAATGAGGCCGTAGCCCCCATCGTTGCGCTTATACACCACCGAGAACGCTCCGTCCGCTTCTGCGTTTTTGAACGCGAAAAAGGCGTGGTCCAGCAGGTTCATCTGGAGCACCGCCTCCTCCACCGACATCTGCTTGATGGGGAAGCGCTTGGTGCGGACAATCCGGAACTCCCCCTCCTCCTCTTCCGGAGCAAAGGAGGAGATCTCCGCTTCCACACTGCGCTCAAAGGCATTCTCCCGCAGGCGTTTTTCCAGGCGGGCCTTGTTCTTGCGGATCTGCCGCTCCACCGAGGAGACCGCCGCGTCAATGGTGGCAAACATATCGGAGGTGCTCTCCGCCACACGGATGATTGTGCCGCCGGAGCGGATGGTCAGCTCCACGTTGTTGCGGTCCTTTTCTACGCTGAAAACAACGGCGGCCTGGGCGTCCGCCTTAAAATAACGGTCTAATTTGCCCACCTTTTTCTCGGCATAAGCATGCACCTTGTCCGGCAGATTGACCTTTTTGTCTGTGAATACCAACTTCATAGTTTTCAGCTCCTTCCGTCCCCCAAGGGGGACTTATGTCATTCGCGGAGACACCAGGTCTGTCTCCTTATTGTAAGTATACCACATATGTTCTGGATTGTCACAGTGTTTTTGGAAGTTTTCACAATTCATTCATTTTTGCGACCCTGAGGGCCCGGGGATTTTGCACCGCTTTCGACTCCCCCTCCAGTTCCTTCCCGCCCTCGTCGTGCCATTTTGTCTGCTTTTACTATTGTATTTCTCCGGGTTTCGTACTAAAATCCTAGCGTTAATAAGGAGGTATGATTTATGGTACTCGAAATGAAATTCGATTCTCTGGAGGAGCTTACACAACTCCAGCAGCTGGCTGCCCACGCCGACCAGCCCGTCTATCTGGGCAATGAGGACGACTCCATCCGGGCGGACGCCCGTTCCTTTTTGGGCCTGATGGCCCTGGACTACACTGCTCCGGTGCGTGTCATCACCGATTCCTTCTACGTCATCCGTCAGCTGGAAAACCGGCTGCGCCGTCAGGATGCCGCCGCCCGCTCTTGAAATACCAGTCTTCCCCTGTATCAGTAAGTGTGGGGGCCGCAAAACGGCCCCCACACTTCATTTCTATTCCAAACAATTCTTGCAATTTTTTCGACGCAATGTTATAGTTGTTTTTGTAGAAATTGCCCAAAACAAATCGACGGAAGGATGAGATCTATGAAAAAGCTGCTGTCTGCTCTCCTGGCACTCTGTCTGACGCTGAGTCTCTGCGCCCCCGCCCTCGCCGCCGGTGAAAGCCTGGATCACTTTAAAGCCACCGAGGTCTACGCTGACTAGTTCCAGGATGTGGCCGCCGACGCCTGGTATCTCCAGTCTGTCAAGACCTGCTACGAGTATGGCCTGATGAAGGGAGCCTCCGCCGTTGCCTTCAATCCCGACGGTGTGCTCTCCGTGGCTGAGGCACTGGTCATGGCCGACCGGGTCCACGGGATTTTCACCGACGGCGAGAGTACCCTCACCAACGGTACCCCCTGGTATCAGCCCTATGTGGACTACGCCCTGGAGAAGGGCATCATCCAGGCGGAGGACTTTTCCGACTACACCGCCAAGGTAACCCGCGCCCAGATGGCCTATATCTTCTATCATTCCCTGCCCGCCAGCGCCCTGCCCGCCATCAACGATGTGCTCTCTCTGCCCGATGTGGATGCCTCCGCTCTCTATTCCGAAGAGGTGTTTGCCCTGTATGACGCGGGCGTACTGACCGGCAGCGACATCTACGGCACCTGCAAGCCAGACTCCACCATCACCCGCGCAGAGGCCGCCGCCATCATCTCCCGCGTAGCCATCCCCGCCCAGCGCAAAACCTTCACGCTGCTCAAGCAGCAGACCCTGGGCAGCGAGGTCGTGCTCGCCCTGCCTCAGGGCGCACAGGCCGACAGTTCCTCCGGCATCCCCACTTTCCTCGACCTGGAAACCGGTTCCGGCGCGATCATCAACAGCAGCACGGACGAAGCTTACCGCGGTATGTCTATCACGCTGCTCTCCGCCGCGGAAATGACTGAGCTGCTGACAAGCTCTTTCCAGGCCTCCGGTCTCACTCTGAGCGATGCTGTGTCTACGGCCGTATCGTTTGGCGCGATCAAGTCCTACCGCACCACCGGTCTCTTTACCGATGCGGACGGCATCAAGCTGCAGACTGTGATCTATACCTATATCTCCAGCAGCACCATGCATATGATCTGCCTGGTGGCCGCCGAACAGAGCGACCCCGCGCTGCTGCAAAATATGGCGAATTACCTAAGTGTCGCCTCCTGCACCGTCTCCCCAAAACTGTAAGGCCAGCCCCGGCGGGGCCGCAGGACAGACAAAACACCCCCGGTGCGGATTAGTCCGCGCCGGGGGTGTTCTACTTATGGCTCCTATTTCACTCGCTCGCCATTGATGAACACGGCGCTGACGCTGCTGCGCCAGTCAAAGGGATGTCCCTTGGAGACCACCACATCCGCGTCCTTGCCCGGAGTAAGGGTCCCAACCCGGTCCCCAATGCCCGCAATCTCCGCGGCGCTGCGGGTAATAGCGGCCAGGGCGGTCTCCTCTTCCATGCCGCCCCGCACCGCCAGGGCGGCGCACTGGGGCAGGTACTGAATGGGGATCTCCGGATGGTCGGTGCAGATGGCCACCTTCACCCCCGCTTTTGCTAGAAGCGCCGTGTTCTCCAGGGTTAAATTGGCCAGTTCCGGCTTGCTCCGGTCGCTGAGATTGGGCCCCGTAATCACTGCCGCCCCCTCTTCCGCCAGCTGCCGGGCCACCAGGTGCCCCTCTGTGCCGTGGACGATGACGTACCTGAGCCCAAACTCCTTGGCAATCCGCACCGCCGTGGCAATGTCGTCCGCCCGATGGGCATGGAAATGGGCCGGCAACAGTCCGTTTACCACCGGCAGCAGTGCCTCCAGCTTGGCGTCGAAGTCCGGCATATCCTCCTCTGGGTCCTCTCCTGCCTTCTCCTGCTTATCCCGGTATTCCAGCGCTTTGGAGAGGTTTTCCCGAATGATGGAAGCGGTAGCCATCCGGGTCATGGGGCTCTCCTTGCGCTCATTATACACCCCCTTGGGGTTCTCGCCCATGGCAAATTTCATGGCCGCAGGCGCCTTTAAGACCATCTGATCCACCCAGCGGCCGTTGGTTTTAATGGCCAGAAACTGTCCGGCAATGGGGTTGGCGCTGCCCGGGCCGGTGAGCACCGTGGTCACGCCCCCCTCCCGCGCCTCCTCCAGGCAGCGGTCCAAGGGGTTAAAGCCGTCAATGGCCCGCAGCTGAGGTGTGCAGGGGTCGGTCATCTCATTGACGTCATCCCCTTCAAAACCCAGGGCGTTGCCGCACATGCCCAGGTGGCAGTGGGCGTCCACAAAGCCCGGAAGGATATGCCCGCCCTCCGCGTCCAGCACCGGTCCGTCTTCCCGGGGCAGGGCGGACATGGGGCCTACCGCCTTGATGGTCCCGCCTTCAATCTGTACGAAGCCCCGTTCGATCACAGGGCCGTCCATGGTGTGTACTACGCCGTTTTGAATGATCATTTCCGCCTCTCGCACCTTTCGACAAAACTTCTGTTTGACATATTTAGAAAATTATGGTATTTTATGCTCACAGCTCAACCAATATTCCCTGTTCATGATTCCATTCTCCCGCACACATTGCTTTTGGGCGTCTCCGCTGGCGGAGACGCCCCTTTTTTGTTGTGCGGAAGCCCGCAGAATGGCCATGAAGTTTTATGCCTCGTCCAAGAGATACTGCTCCACCAGCATCACATCGGCGAGCTGATAGCTTCCGTCCCGCCACAGACGCAGGCGGAGGGTGTCGCCAACCTCCAGGCCCTCCTTTGCCGCCAGCAGGTCGGCGGTGTTTGTGACGGGCACGCCGTTTGCCTCCACAATAATATCTCCCGCCTGAAGGCCCTTTTCCCATGCGTCTGAGCCCCGCTTCACTTCCTTCACCTGCGCCCCGGGAACGCATCCGGCCCGCTCCGCAGCCTCCGCCGTCAGGTCAGAGACCGTGATGCCGATGGTGGGCCGTCCGGCCACATGGCCCTGGGCAATTAGCTCATCCACCACTTTTTTCACCGTGGTGGTGGGGATGGCAAAGCCAAGCCCCTCCACGGTGTCGTAATAGGACTGCATTTTCAGGTTTGTGATTCCCACCACCTGGCCGTAGGCATTGATCAGCGCCCCGCCGGAGTTGCCGGAATTGAGGGCGGCGGTGGTCTGGATCAGCGTCATGGTATAGCCGTCCACCATTACATCCCGATTGATGGCCGAGATAATACCGTCCGTCATCGTACCTTTGAAGCTCTCCCCCAGCGGATTTCCGATGGCCAGCGCCGGATCGCCCACCCGGAGCTGATCTGAGTCGCCGAATACGGCCGGCTTCAGGCTGCTGGCCTCAATTTTCAGCACAGCCAGATCCGTCTCTGAATCCATCCCCACCAGCCGGGCGTTCCAGGTCTGCTCATCGGAGAGCAGAACCGTCACCGCGCTGCACCCCTCAATCACATGGGCATTGGTGATGATATAGCCGTCGGCGGAGAGGATGACACCGGTCCCCTGGGCCAGCCCCCCCGTCTGAATCCCGCGGATGCTCACCACACAGTCAATATTCTCCTGGTAGATTTCCTGGTAAGAATGTGCCGCTGAGTCCGGCAGCGGTGCCATCTCCATGACAGTCCCATCCCCCGTCGGCGCCCGCTCCACTGTTGTCTTTCCGCTCGCGGACTGGGGCCACGGCTCTCCGGTCCCCTCCGGCACAGACGCGGGCCGGTCAAGCGCCGCGGGCGTTCCTGACCAGCCCATCAGAAGAACCACCGCCACGCCCGCCATCAGCGCCAGCATGCAGAAAAAGGCGACCGCCGCTCTGGGCCGGAACGTTCGGCCGGGCGGAACCGGGACGACGGCCGGCTGGGCCTCCGGCGGCCGCTGAGCCCGCTTATGATAAAAGTAATTCTGCATTTTGGCCCTCATTTCATCCATGGTCTGCGCCAGCGTCAGGGTAAACGTAAACTCCGTTACCCCGTCCTCACTGGTCACGGTGATGTTGTTTCCCCGTCCGGCGGGCCGGACGGGGACCCCTTTTCCTTTTTATTTATCGCCCTGCGGAAGTGAATTCCGCAGGGCTCCGGCGCTGCCGCGCCGCCCCGCTGTGCGGGGCCCCGAAAACATCACCGGGAAAGCCCGGCGCTTACGCCAGCGTCAGGGTAAACGTAAACTCCGTTACCCCGTCCTCACTGGTTACAGTGATATTTTCTTTGTGGGCGTTTAGGATGGTCTTTACGATGTACAGCCCCAGGCCGACGCCCTCCCGGTCCTCGCTGCGGGACTTGTCGCTCTTATGGAAGCGGTCAAAAATCAGGGGCAGCTCCTCCGGTGGAATGGGCAGGCCGGTATTGCGTACCGACACGTAGGCCTTGCCCGCCTTGGCTGTAATGGACAGCCCCATGGTGGAGCCCTCCTTGGAAAATTTGATTGCATTGTCCAGCAGATTATAGCACACCTGGGTAATGGAGTCCGGGTCGCCCCACACCATCACCGGTCCGTCCGGCAGCTTGGTGTCCACGTCCAAATGCCGGTCGTTGATTTTGTTCTCCAGGCTGACCAGGACCCGCAACATCACTTCTGATACGTCAAACTGCTCCTGCGCCGTGACATTCTCCGCTGATTGCAGCCGGGAGGTATCCAGCATCCGCCGCACCAGGCGGGAGAGCCGCCGGGTCTCCGAGGAAATGGTCTGCAGGGCTGCCCGCTCCTTGTCCGGCGGAATCGTGCCGTCCAGGATCCCGTCGGAAAATCCGGCTATGGTGGTCATGGGCGTCTTGAGTTCATGGGAGATGTTGGCCACAAACTCAGAGCGCTTCGCCTCACTGCGGGCAATGGAATCGGCCATGGAGTTGAAGGCCTCGGCCAGCTCGCCCACCTCGTCGCTGCGGTTTTCGTAGCCGGTCACCCGGGCGTCGTACTCCCCATGTCCAAATTTCCGCGCCATATTTGCGATCTCCTTCAGCGGGTTGGTCAGTCGAAGGGATGTGGCCGAACTGGTGATAAATGCGATGCACAGCACAATGACCGCGGTGAAGAAAAAGATGGAGGTGAACGCCCTCCATAGCTCCGTGATGCTGGATGCCTCAGCCGCCACATAGACCACGCCCATGCGCTGCACCTCGGTCTGCCCCGTCATCAGGTTTACGGCCTTGATATTGATGGGTGTGCCCGCCACATAGCGCCGCTCCGGGAAGAGGCCGCCCATATTGCTCAGTCCCGAGAAGGCGCCCTCCTGCTCCACCTGCCGGACAATGTACTCCGGCAGCATGTAACCGGAACGCCCCACCTGGATACTGCCGTCCTCCGCGGCCAGCACCACCTCGCCGTCCATCTCAGCCAAAACGATATAGGCATCTGAAATACGCGCGATATTGGCGATATAGGCCTGATAGTCGCTGTCGGTGATATCCACACCATTGGCGCGGATCACCGCTGTAAAGGAGGCAATATCATCGGCATTGCGCTCCATGGTCACCTGTTTTTCCTGTACAATATATTGGTAGGACAAAGTCATAAACGCCGCGCCCAGCAGTGCAAATGAGACCAGGATCATGCCGGCCATCAGAACAAATTGCCGTTTATAGAGGCTGTTCACGGATTCACCACTTCGAACTTATAGCCCACGCCCCACACGGTCTTGAGGCTCCACTGATCGCTGACCCCCTCCAGCTTTTCCCGCAGGCGCTTGATGTGCACGTCTACCGTGCGGGAGTCCCCGAAGTAGTCAAAGCCCCACACCTCATCCAGCAGCTGATTGCGGGTAAACACCCGGTTGGGCGCGGCCGCCAGGTGGTAGAGCAGCTCCAGCTCCTTGGGAGGCGCGTCCACCCGCTTTCCGTCCACCAGCAGCTCATAGGAGTCCAGATTGATCACCAGCTTATCAAAGGAAAGCTTTTTGGACTCGCCCCCCTCCTCCTCCCCGCCGAACCGGCGGAGCACCGCATGGATCCGGGCCAGAACCTCTTTCATCTCAAAGGGCTTGACAATATAGTCGTCCGCTCCCCCCTCCAGGCCCTGCACCTTGTCGCTCAGCTCCCCTTTGGCGGTGAGCATGATCACCGGGGTCTTATCGTTCTCCCGGATCTTTTTGAGCACGGACCAGCCGTCCATCACAGGCAGCATGATGTCCAGCAGCACCAGGTCCGGATGGAAGGACCGAAACAGCTCCACGCCCTTCCCGCCGTCGCCGGCCACTGCGGTCTCAAAGCCTTCCTTTTCCAAATAGAGGTGCAGCAGCTCCGCGATATTGCCGTCGTCTTCCACAATGAGGACTTTTTTTGCCATAGCGCGCCGTCCTTTCTCTGCTGTAAGTAACCTCACAACAAATTCAATAAAATAAGATTATGATAAAGCTTTCCCCGGCAGGTTGGATGAATTTTTTGTAAAATTCAGTCAGTGGACACATAGGCCCGGTCAATCTGC
The DNA here is from genome assembly GCF_014281125.1 of Lawsonibacter celer. Lineage (GTDB taxonomy): Bacteria > Bacillota > Clostridia > Oscillospirales > Oscillospiraceae > Lawsonibacter_B > Lawsonibacter_B celer. The sequence goes on from NZ_JACOEA010000002.1 coordinate 193,427, forward strand.
AGCACCACATAATAACTGGAGTCCAGCGCCCGCACCGCCCGCTCAATCCGCTGGCGCACCTCCTCGTCGCTGAGGGTGCATTTATGGGGCACCACCACATCGAAAATCAGATTGGTGCATACCGGACCCTTGGTCATGCGGAAGTCATGGATATTCATCTGCGGCTCAATGGCACGCACCAGCTCCGTCACCTGCCCCCGAACCTTCGCTGTGCGCTCGTCGTCCATATCAATGGGATCCATGTGGATGGAGGTCTCAATCCCGAAGGTCTCGCGCAGCTCCCGCTCAATATGGTCAATGGCGTCGTGAGCCTCCATAATATCCGTCCCCAGGGGCACCTCCGCATGGAAGGACATCATGGAGCGCCCGGGGCCGTAGTCATGGATCATCAAGTCGTGCATCCCGATGATCTGCGGGTGACTCATCACCGTATCCCGGATGGCTTTGACCAGAGCCGGGTCCGGGCTGCTCCCCAGAAGCGGGTTCAGGGTGTCTTTGGCAGCCCCCCAGCCGGCCCGCAGGATAAAGGCCGCCACAACCAAGCCCACCCATCCGTCAATATTTACATGGGCAAAATGTCCCGCCAGGATCCCCGCCAGCACAGCAGAGGTGGCCACCACGTCGGACAGGGAGTCGGTGGCTGTTGCCAGCATAGCGGCCGAACCGATGCGCTTGCCCAGCTTCCGGTTAAACAGGCTCATCCACAGCTTTACCGCGATTGAGGCAGCCAGAATCACGATGGACGCCGGGGAGAATGACAGCTCCTCCGGGTGAATAATCTTTTCAACGGAGGTCTTGCCCAGCTCTACCCCAACCAGCAGGATAATCAGGGACACCAACAGGCCCGCCAGGTATTCAATCCGCCCATGGCCGAAAGGGTGGCCGTCGTCCGCCTTCTGTCCGGCCAGCTTAAAGCCGGCCAGCGTCACTACGGAGGAGCCGGCGTCGCTCAAATTATTCAGCGCATCGGCGGTAATCGAGATGGAGCCCGTAGCTAAACCGGCAAAGAATTTTCCCGCCGAGAGCAGGACATTCAGAATAATTCCGACCATTCCTGACAAAATGCCATATCGCTCCCGCACCGCCGGGTCTCGCACCTTGTCGCTCTCCCGGACAAACAGTTTTACCAACAGATCGGTCATGGTACACCTCGGATGCCCCAGCCGGGCAAAATAACTCCGCCGCACCGGAGCCGCGCGCCTTGCGTCTTCTGATTATTATCCCACGCCGTCCCGTTCCCGTCAAGAGGCTGTGCCGCCGCAAAACAGGGTATGGGGACCGGTCCGAAGGCCGATCCCCATACCTCTGCCGTGGGGCGCACGCCTCCCCACAGCTTATTCAATATCCTCCGGCAAAAAAACCGCAAAGGGCAGCACATCGGACAGTTCCACCAGCGCCGGGGAAAATCCGCCGCTTCTGTCGTAGCCCATCTGCGGCGTACGCACCTCTTCTGGCCGCTCCGGTGTACGGATGGGCAAGGAGACCACGGCGCGAAGGCCCCGGTTCTCCCTCTGCTCCAGGACTAGTGTGCCTCCGTGGACCGCTGCGATCCGCCGGGCCGCCGCCAGGCCCAGTCCCGCGCCCTCCGCAGTATGCAGCAGCGGAAGGGAGTTGTCCCCGTCCCGCCGGCCGCTGTGCAGGCCGGGTCCATTGTCCCACACGGTAATGACCGCCCGGCCCCGGTCCGCGGCCAGGTGAAGGCCCGCCTCGCCGGCCCGCTCACCCGTCTTGTCCTCACCCGCCCACTTCAGCGCGTTGGAAATCAGGCCCAGCAGCATCCGCTCCAGCAAGGCTCCATCCCCGCAGGAAAGCAGGGACTCCCGCTCGCTGTCATAGCGAAAGCTCACGCCGGCCCGCTCTGCAAGGCTGCAGACCTGCTTTGCCGTCTGACTGCACAGGCCAGCCAGGTCCAGCGGTCCCATCCCAGCCGCTTCCCTCTCTGGCAGGCGGATATCCTCCAAATGGTTAATCGTGCGGATCAGACGGTAGATACTCTGATTGGCAATGGCCAGATACTGACCATACCGCTGCTCCCCCTGTTCCTGCACCACAGGCGTCAGCAGTTGCAGCGCCGCCGAGAGGTGGTTCACCTGTTCTCTCAGTTCTTCTGCAAGCTGTGCCCCAATTGCTTCCGGTAAAGACTCCACGCAAGCACCTCCCGCTTCCGATATCTTGTGCATCCCTGCCTTAAACATGAAGTTCGCTGACAGTATACCAAAAACTGGCCTGCACAACAAGGAATTTTGTCGAATTTGGTCGAAAGACTCACGTCCCGCATAAGCTGATTTTAATTTTATATGGTTTTTTAATTAAGTTTTGCAATTTCCCTCTTTTCTTTTGCAATCTTATCGTTTATAATGAGGTCATGCCGAAAAAATCACAATTAAGAATCACGTTAAAATGAAGGAGAGATTCATCATGAGCATCAAAGTTGGTATTAACGGCTTTGGCCGAATCGGCCGTCTGGTGTTCCGCGCCGGCATCGACCGCGCCGACATCGAATTTGTAGGCATCAACGATCCCGGTATGAGCCCCGACTATATGGCCTACATGCTGCGCTATGACACCATTCACGGCAAATTCCAGGGCGAGATCAGCTATGACGAGGACAGCATCACTGTCAACGGCCACAAGGTCATGGTCTACGCCAAGATGAACCCCGCCGAGATTCCCTGGGGCCAGATCGGCGCTGAGTACGTGGTGGAGTCCACCGGTCTGTTCCTGACCAAGGAGAAGGCCCAGGGCCACATCGACGCGGGCGCCAAGAAGGTCGTCATGTCCGCTCCTTCCAAGGATGACACCCCCATGTTCGTGATGGGCGTGAACAATACTTCCTATGATCCCAGCATGACCTTTGTGTCCAACGCCTCCTGCACCACCAACTGCCTGGCCCCCATCGCCAAGGTGCTGCACGACAACTTCGGCATCACCGACGGCCTGATGACCACCGTACACTCCGTCACCGCTACCCAGAAGACCGTGGATGGCCCCTCCAAGAAGGACTGGCGCGGCGGCCGTGCGGCCACCTACAACATCATTCCCTCCTCCACCGGCGCGGCTAAGGCCGTGGGCAAGGTCATCCCCTCCCTCAACGGCAAGCTGACCGGTATGTCCATGCGTGTGCCCACCCTGGACGTGTCTGTGGTGGACCTGACCGTCAACCTGGCCAAGCCCGCCAAGTATGACGAGATCTGCGCCGCCATGAAGGCCGCCTCCGAGGGCGAGCTGAAGGGTGTTCTGGGCTACACCGACGAGGATGTGGTATCCAGCGACTTCATCAGCGATCCCCGCACCTCCATCTTTGACGCCAAGGCCGGTATCGCCCTGACCGACACCTTCGTGAAGGTTGTCTCCTGGTACGACAACGAGTGGGGCTATTCCAACAAGGTCGTCGACCTGATCCAGTATATGTCCAGTGTGGACCACAAGTAAGATTGTCCCCTGATTCCAGACGTGCGGAAGCCAAACGGTTTCCGCACGTTTTTTCTTTTTCTTCTCCAAAGCAGTTGACAAACTCATCTCTATATGCTATTACTGTATATGTCCAATATATACAGTATGACATCAGGAAGGTGCACCATGGACATCATCATCAGCAACTCCGGGGACACCCCCATCTACGACCAGATTACCCGGCAGATCAAGTCGCTGATTCTGCGGGGCAGCCTGGCGGAGGGCGAAGCCCTACCCTCCATGCGGCTGCTGGCCAAGGAGCTGCGCATCTCTGTCATTACCACCAAGCGCGCCTACGAGGAGCTGGAGCGGGACGGCTTTATCACCACCGTCCCCGGAAAGGGCTGCTTTATCGCCCCCCGAAATCTGGAACTGGTGCGTGAGGATACCCTGAGGCGGGTGGAAGAGCACCTATCCCAGGCTGTGGAGATCGCAAAAACAGGAGGCGTCACCCTCGCCGAACTGAGCGAGAGCCTCAATTTGTTGTATGGAGACGAAGACCTATGAAAAACGCATTGGAGCTTTCCCACATCACCAAGGACTACGGTTCCTTCCGGCTGGATGACATCTCCTTCTCGCTGCCCGGCGGGGCCATTCTTGGGCTGATCGGAGAAAACGGCGCAGGCAAGACCACCACCATCAAATGTATTCTCAATCTGATCCATCGGGACGCCGGTGAGATCCGGGTGCTGGGGCAGGACAATCTGGCCCAGGAGCGGGCGATCAAAGAGGATCTGGGCGTGGTGCTGGATGAGAGCGTATTTCACGACTCCCTGCGACCGAGGGATGTGGACCGGATTATGGCCCGTCTGTACAAGGGCTGGGACAGCGCCCTGTTTGCCCGGTACTGCGGGAAATTTTCCCTCCCTAATGAAAAGACCATAAAGGAATTCTCCAAGGGCATGAAGATGAAGCTGTCTATCGCCGCCGCCCTGGCCCATCGCCCCAGGCTGCTCATTCTGGACGAGGCCACCAGCGGCCTGGACCCGGTGGCCCGGGAGGAGATCCTGGATGAATTTCTGGACTTTATCCAGGACGAGGAGCACTCTGTGCTGCTCTCCAGCCACATCACCAGCGATTTGGAAAAATGCGCCGACTATATTGTCTACCTCCACCGGGGCAGGGTGGCCCTTCAGGGGGGAAAGGATGAGCTGCTGGAGTCCTACGGACGGCTGGTGTGCTCCCGCTCCGACCTGGAGCGGGTGGACCCGGCTCTGCTCCACGGCACCCGGATCAGCCAGTTTTCCTGCGAGGCGCTGGTGAAAAACCGCCGGGACTTTGCCCGGCGCTACCCCTCCCTCACCGTAGACCCGGTGACGCTGGAGGAAATTATGGTCTTTACTGTCAGGGGGGATTGCAAATGATCGGTTTTGTCTACAAGGATTTTCTGCTGCAGCGCAAGCAGCTGACCTACGTTTTGGTACTGTGTGTGGTATACTCCGTTCTGTCGCTCACCGGAACCCTCAGCCCCTCGATTCTGTCCGGCATGGTGATGGTATTGGGCATGGTGCTGCCCATGTCCGCCTTTTCTTACGATGATCTGGCCCGCTGGGATAAATTTGCCGCCTCCACCCCCGCCGGCCGCCGGGGCATTGTGGCCGGGCGCTATCTCTTCACCCTGCTTTTGTTGCTCCTTTCCGCCGCTCTGGTGGCCGTTCTGCTGCTGCTGTTCAGGCTGCTGGGCCTGGTGGAAGAGCCCCTGGCCGAGCTGCTGCTCCCAGTGCCTATCTGCGCCGCCATGGGTCTGGTGGTCAACGCGATTATCCTTCCGCTGCTCTATCAGTTCGGCGTGGAAAAGGCCCGTCTGGTCAGCATGATCCTTTTCGCCGCCATCTTCGGGGGCATTGTGGGGCTAGGCTTTCTAGCCAAATCGGTCCAGCTTCCCGCCCTCTCAGACGGAGGGGTCCTGCTGGCCGCCCTGGTCTTGATCCTGGTGGCTGCGGCGCTGTTCGCCCTATCCCACCGCGTCTCCCAGGGTATTTTCGCCCGCAAAGAGCTGTAAAGGAGACAACAAAGAGAACCAGGGTTTTCCTCAATGCGGTTCGGAAGCGGGCGCAAATGATCCTGTTTGCGCCCGCTTCCTCTTTTGCCCCTGTGGGGTGTTCGGTTTGCACACCTACTGTAAACAATCCGTCTCAACCTTTGACGGCAGCATTGAATCCGTAACAGTTTTCATTTATCCCCCACAAAGGCACAGGAAAATTTCCCTTTTAGCCGCAGATTGCAACAGACTGTGCAGACAGGGCGCTGATGGAAGAAAATTGGAGTATTTGGAGATGCTGAGCAGGAAAAACGCTGATCTGAAAAAAGAACCCCGCCTATTTTTAAAATAGGCGGGGTATTCTGCTGAGATAACCCTAACCGAACCGCATTGGGGTTTCCTGGTCCTCTTCTTTGTCCTTTCAGTGGTTGAGCACGCGCACCCGAAGCACGCCGTCCAGGGCGCGGATCTCGTCTGCCACACTGTCGCCGATGCGGGAGCCCATGTCCACAATGGTATAGGCGTAGTCCTTCTTTGACTTGTTAGTCATATTTTCCACGTTCACACCCTCTTTCGAGAGCACGCCGGTGAGGCTGGCGATCATGCCGGGCTGGTTGCGGTGGATCACGCACAGGCGGGAGATGCCGCTCCACTCCTGCACCAGGGTGGGCAGGTTGACGGAATTTTTAATGTTGCCGTTCTCCAGGTAATCCCGCAGCTCCTGGGCCGCCATGACGGCGCAGTTTTCCTCGCTCTCCGGGGTGGAGGCGCCCAGATGGGGGATGGCCACCACATTTTTGCCCGCCATGAGCTTGCGGTTGGGAAAGTCGGTGACATAAGAGGCCACCTTGCCGGACTCCAGCGCCTCCAGAATGTCGTCCTCATTGACCAGGCCGCCCCGGGCCAGGTTGATGATGCGCACGCCGCCCTTCATCATGTGAATGGCGTCGGTGTTGATCATGCCCTTGGTCTCAGGAGTCTGGGGCACATGGATGGTGATATAGTCGCAGTTTTTATAGATGGTCTCCAGGTCCATGGCCCGGTGGACCAGGCGGGACAGGGAAAGCGCCGCGTCCACGGACAGGAAGGGGTCGTAGCCGAACACAGTCATGCCCAGCTTAGTGGCGATATTGGCCACCTGTACGCCGATGGCGCCCAGGCCGATGACGCCCAGCATCTTGCCGGAGAGCTCCGGCCCCACGAACTGCGCCTTGCCCTTCTCCACCACGTCCTCCACCGCCGCGCCCGCGGCGTCCTGCTCCCGGAGCCAGGCATTGCCCTGGATGATCCTGCGGGAGGAGAGCAGCAGCGCGCACACGGCCAGCTCCTTGACCGCGTTGGCGTTGGCGCCCGGCGTGTTGAACACCACGATTCCGGCCTCGGAGCAGCGGTCGATGGGAATGTTATTGGTGCCCGCGCCGGCGCGGGCGATGGCCCGCAGGGCGTCCGGGAATACATATTCGTGCATGTCGGCGGAGCGGACCAGGACGCCGTCCTCGTTCTCCACATCGCCGCTGATCTGAAAGCGGGTCTGATCCAGCACGGAAATCCCCGCCGGGGAAATTTTATTGAGCGTTTTGATTCGGAACATCGTTGTCCCTCCCTATTTGAATTGGCCTTATCAAAGGCCTTGATGAAGTCGCACAGCTTCTCCCGGCGGAAGGATTCCCTTCCGTTGGGCTCCGGATTTCATCTCCTCGCTCGGAGTAAATCCGCCCTGCGGCAAGATTTTGGTCTCAGTCCAAAACACTTGCGCGGGGCCCCGGGGTACGTCATGCTGTTTGGGGGTCAGTTGTTCTTATCAAAGGACCTGATGAAGTCGCACAGCTTCTCCACGCCTTCCGCCGGCATGGCGTTGTAGATGGAAGCACGCATGCCGCCCACGGAGCGGTGCCCTTTCAGATTGGTAAACCCGGCCGCCACGGACTCCTTGACAAACTTTGCGTCCAGCTCGTCGTCTCCGGTGCGGAACACCACGTTCATGTCGGAGCGGGAGCCGGGCTCCGCCGCGCAGCGGAACAGGCGGGAGGAGTCGATGACGTCGTAGAGCATCTGTGCCTTGCCGTGCTTGATGCGCTCCATGCCTTCCACGCCGCCCTTGCTCTCCAGCCAATCCAGCACCAGGCCCAGGATATAGATGCACCAGCAAGGCGGGGTGTTGTACATGGAATCCTTGTCGATCATGGTCTTGTAGTTCATCATCAGGGGGGTGAAGGGCAGCTCGTGCCCGGCCAGTTCCTCCTTGATAATCACCACGGTCAGGCCGGCGGGGGCCATGTTCTTCTGGGCACCGGCAAAGATGATGCCATATTTGCTCACATCCACCGGGCGGGAGAGGATATCGGAGGACATGTCGCACACGATGGGCACGCCCCTGGTCTCGGGCACGTACTGCCACTCGGTACCATAGATGGTGTTATTCGCACAGTAGTAGAAGTAGCTGGCCTCTGGGTCCAGCTTCAGCTGGTCCTGGGAAGGGATATAAGTATGTCCCTTGTCCTCGCTGGAGGCGGCCAGCTGGATGGTCCCGTACTTTTTGGCCTCTTTATAGGCGATGTTGGAGAAGTTGCCGGTGACCGCGTAGTCGGCCTTGCCGGTCTTTCCAATCAGGTTCAGGGGCGCCATGGAGAATTGCGCCGACGCGCCGCCCTGGAGGAAAAGCACCTTATAGCCTTCGGGTACATGGAACAGCTTCCGGAATTTTGCCTGGGTGTCCTGGAAGATTTGATCGAAGACCTTAGATCGGTGACTCATCTCCATCACTGACATTCCTGAGCCCTGATAGTTGGTGATCTCAGATCCTGCCTGCTCCAGCACTTCCAGCGGGAGCATGGACGGACCGGCGGAGAAGTTGTACACACGCTCGTTACCCATGATAATTGGCCTCCTTACCAATCTTCTAATTTCCGGGCAAAGCTGGACTTCTGTCCTCTTTACCCCGATAAAGCGATTATATAAGAACCATTCCGACCCTGTCAATGCGGGGAATTCCAAAAACTACACCTATCATTTCAGAAACTTTGTGAATATTGAAACGATCCCTTGGCACGGCGGACAGTTTTGTGGTACAATGTAAGTCGTATAAAAACAGTGAAAAAATTCGGACACAGCTCAATTGGGCGGAAGGGGTACGACCTATGCGTCTTTCCCAAATCAAAGACATCTTAGATGCCACGGTGCTGTGGGGCGAGGAACATCTGGACCTGGAGGTCCTCTCGGCCTGCGGCAGCGATTTTATGAGCGATGTGCTCGCCTTTGTCAAAAACCAGGCCCTGCTGCTGACCGGGCTGGTCAACCCTCAGGTGGTGCGCACCGCCGATATGGTGGATATGAAGTGTATCATCTTTGTCCGCGGGAAGGTGCCGGGAGCAGATATTCTCGCGCTCGCCCAGACCCGTGGGATTGTGGTCATGACCAGTCCAAAGAGAATGTACGAGGCGTGCGGCCTACTCTACACCAATGGATTGAGAGGGAATTGCGATGGAGACAATTAAGCTGGTCTACCCCGTTGAGGGAGGCGACCTGATCGAGGCGGGAGAGGCCTCCAGCCAGATGAAGCTGACGCTCAAAAAGCTGGGACTGCCTCAGGATGTGATCCGCAGGGCTTCGATCTGCATGTATGAGGGCGAGATCAACATGGTGATCCATGCCGACGGCGGCGAGGCCACGGTGGAGGTGGATATGGACCAGATCGTGATCCGTATGACCGACCACGGCCCCGGCATCCCGGACGTGGAGCAGGCCATGAAGGAGGGCTTCTCCACCGCCGGACCCGCCGCCCGCGAGCTGGGCTTCGGCGCCGGCATGGGCCTGCCCAATATGAAGCGCTACTCCGATGAACTGCATGTGGAGACGCAATTGGGCAAGGGGACTACGGTAACGGTACGTATCCGTATTCCCCAGTAGACATCCAGGGGCATAATAAGTGTGGAAAGGAGCGGATATGGCCTATGATGAAGCATTCAGTGGTATTGGACGAACAGCGCTGCCGGGGCTGTACCTCCTGTATCAAGAGCTGTCCCACCGAGGCGATCCGTGTGCGGGGAAGAAAAGCCACGATTTTGGCTGACCGGTGTATCGACTGTGGCCGCTGCATCCACATCTGCCCCCATAAGGCCATCCGTTCTGTAGGCGACAATCTCAGCCGACTGCAAGACTTTTCCTACTGCATCGCATTGCCCGAGCCCGCGCTCTATGGGCAGTTTCACCGGCTGGATGACGTGGATATTATTCTCAACGCGCTGCTGAAAATCGGTTTTGACAAGGTCTGGGAGGTGGCCAAGGCCTCCGAGCTGCTGGCCGATCGCGCACGGCAGGAGATGAAGCACGGCGGGCACGGCGCACGACCGCAGATTTCCTCCGCCTGCCCCACGGTCCTGCGCCTGATCCGCATGCGCTTTCCCAAGCTGATCGACCATGTGGCGCCTACGATTCTGCCCATGGAGTTGGCCGCGATTCTGGCCCGCCGCGAGGCGGTGGCGGAGACCGGACTGGCCCCGGAGAAGATCGGGGTCTTTGCAATTGTGCCCTGTTCCTCCAAGGTAACCGCCGCCACCACGCCGGAGGGGCTGCAGAAGCCCGTCCTGGACGGCGCCTTTGCGATCCGGGACATCTATCTGCGCCTGCTCTCTCCTATGAAAGATATCACCGACCCGGAGGCGCTGTCCACCGCCGGCATTTTGGGCATCGGCACCGCCGCCAGCGGCGGGGAGGGCACCGCCCGGCTGGGGGGACGCTGCGTCTCAGTGGATGGAATCAGCAATGTGATTCAGGTACTGGAGGCCCTGGAGGACGGCCGTCTGGACGAGGCGGATTTCGTCGAGCTCTTTGCCTGTACCCAGGGGTGTCTGGGCGGCTGCTTCAATGTGGAAAATCCCTATGCCGCCCGCATGCAGATCAAGGATTTGATGAAGGGGCTGCCCGTCTCCCGCAACCGCTGCCGGGAGGGGGACCAGGCCCTGATGCTGCGCGACAAGGAACTGCAGTATCTGCCCTCTTTCCTGCTGGATCAGGACCGGGAGCAGGCTATGGCCAAGCAACTGAAAATTCAGGAATTGGAGGCCCACTTGCCGGGGCTTCACTGCGGCTCCTGCGGAGCTCCCTCCTGCCACGCCTTCGCCGAGGACGTGGTAATGGGCCGCGCCTCAGAGGGTGACTGCATCTTTAAGGTGCGTGCCAAGATGCGCTCCATTGCGGCTGAAGGGGATCCGGACTCCTATCTGCCCGCGCCGTTCCGGCACCGCGCCGACGATACCGTACATAAAGGGTGAACCCGCAGGTTCACCCTTTTTATAGTTAGTATTCCCATGGATTTGGAGGTATTTCGAATGACTGTACAGGAACTCACCCACGCCCTTTCTTTGAATCCCTTCCATCTCTCCGCGCCGGCGGCGGAGGTGACGGGCGGCTATGCCGGTGATCTCCTCTCCTGGGTGATGGGCCGCGCCCGGGAGGGAAACGCATGGCTCACCATCATGTCCAACCAAAATGTGGCCGCCGTTGCGCTGATGGCAGGCACGGCCTGCGTGATTCTGACCGAAGGGGTGGAGCCCGATCCCGCTCTGCTTCAGCGCGCCCGGGAAAAGGGCGTCAATCTGCTGGGTGCAACGGAGAGCACCTTCGCGGTTGCCGCAGCCTTGAGCCGCCTGCTGAAATAACTGGTTTTCTGGTCTGCATCTATCGCCTGATTCGTCTCCCCGCTCGGCTTTTGCCGGGCGGGGACCCTGTTTCCTCGCTTTATTCCGGCGGGAGCACCCTCCCCGTCGGACCTCAAGGTCCCGGCACACCGCCTGCTCCGCGCTTCTCTGTGCTTCCGGGCGGCGGGCAGGGCCGCCCATGTGTAACGGGAGGTATTTTCTCGATGAAACTCTTTTATGACCTTCACCTGCACTCCTGCCTGTCGCCCTGTGGGGATGAGGATATGACACCTGCCAATTTAACCGCCATGTGCGCGCTGGCCGGATTAAATGTGGTCGCCCTCACCGACCACAATACCACCGGCAACTGCGCGGCGTTCTGCAAAGCGGCCGAGCGCAACGGGCTTCTGGCCCTGCCCGGCATGGAGCTGTGCACCCGCGAGGAGGTCCACGTCATCTGTCTCTTCCCCTCACTCCTATCGGCAGAGCGTTTCGGTGCCTATGTGTCCCGGCGCCTCTCCCCCATTCCCAATAACCCCGACCTGTTCGGGCGGCAGATCTATATGGACGACATGGACGGCATACTGGGCGAGGAATCCAGGCTTCTGGCCGGCTGCGCGGATATCAGCGTCGACCATGTCTGCGCGCTGGTAAGCAGCTTCGGCGGGTTGGCCTACCCCGCCCATATCGACCGCCCTTCCTTTTCCCTGATCGCCACACTCGGTTTTTGGAATCCCGACCTAGGGTTTCCTCTGGCTGAGCTCTCCCGCCATTGTCCTCCCGGCTTTCTTCATCGTCCCGATCTGCACGGTCTGCGCTTTATTACCGGCTCGGACGCCCACTATCTGGACCAGGTGGCCGACGCCGCCCATTGGATGGAGCCGCCCGATCGCACCCCGGCCGCCGTGCTGCATTGGTTAAGTAAGCCTGTGCAAACATCTTGACATCTCTTGAAACTTTCGTTATACTATTTGTATTGATAAAAAATTAACAATTACATTCCCTCGGTCTTTTAGGCGAACTGGTAAGTTTTTTATTTGTAATCTCAGGCAGTCTTTACATTCGTCCCAAAGGTGTTATAATGTGTTTTCAATGGGCTAAACTCCCGGTTTTAATCTCATTATTTTATTTTTTGAACTCATTATTCAGAAGGGAAGGAACAACAACATGCCGAACTGCAAAACCGTAGTCCCCTACCGCGGGACACCCGAGCAGGAGGAGCGCCTGCGTCAGGTCATAGCGGAGCACAAGGGGCAGCCCGGCGCCACCATGCCGGTCCTCCAGGCCGCGCAGGATATTTTCGGATACCTGCCCGAGGAGGTCCAGATCATTGTGGCAGAGGGGCTGGGAATCCCCCTGTCCGAGGTGTATGGAGTCGCCTCGTTCTACGCTCAGTTTACTATGAACCCAAAGGGGAAGTACCAGATTTCCGTCTGCCTGGGCACCGCCTGCTATGTCAAGGGCGCGGCCGCCATCCTCAACGCTGTGGAGCAGAAGCTGGGTATCGTCCCCGGCTCCATTACGCCGGACGGGAAATTTTCTCTGGACTCCTGCCGCTGTGTAGGCGCCTGCGGTCTTGCACCGGTTATGATGATCAACTCTGACGTATACGGCCGCCTTACCCCCGACCAGGTGGGCGCGATCCTGGACAACTATAAATGAAAGAGCTCTCTCTCCATGCACTGGATATCATCCAAAACTCCATCGCCGCCAAGGCTACCCGCCTGGATCTGCTGCTGGAGGAATCCGGCCCAATCCTGACTCTGACCCTGACAGACAACGGCTGCGGGATGTCTCCGGAGCTGCTTGCCCGGGCCGGCGATCCGTTTACCACGACCCGTACCACGCGAAAAATGGGTCTGGGCCTTCCGCTGCTGCGCCTGTCGGCGGAGATGACCGGTGGGAGCCTGAGCATTGACAGTCGGGAGGGCATTGGCACCAGAGTCACCGCCGCATTCCGCAGCGATCACATTGACTGTCTGCCCTTGGGCGACATGGCCGCCACGCTGGCCCTGACCATCCAGGGTGCGCCCGAAGTGGATCTGCTGTACATCCACCGAAAGGATGGAAGGGAATTCCGCCTGGATACCCGCCAGCTGCGCAGGGAATTGGGGGCTGAGGTCTCTCTGGCGGAGCCCGAGGTGATTCTCTGGATTCAGGATTATATCCGGGAGCAGGAGGAGGCACTCAGCGCTTCTTCAATTTGACAGGAAGGGCCGGAGAGGAGCCCTTGAACGAAACAGATAGGGGATGAAATCGTGAAAAGTCTTGCAGATCTTCAGGCCATCCGGGATCGGATGCAAAAGCAGATCAACCTGCGCGACACTTCGGACGACCATATCCGCGTGGTAGTCGGCATGGCCACTTGCGGCATCGCGGCGGGAGCGCGTCCTGTGCTCAACGCTTTTTTGGAAGAAGTGGACAAGCGCCAGCTGAAAAATGTCTCCATCACTCAGACCGGGTGTATCGGCGTGTGCCGTCTGGAGCCCATTGTGGAAGTCTATGTTCCCGGTCAGGAAAAGGTTACTTACGTGAAAATGACCCCCGACAAGGTGCCCACGATTGTCAGCGAGCACTTGGTCAACGGGCATGTGGTCGCCGAATATACCATCGGCGCGGCGGAATAAGGGGGGCAGCGGAATGAGTCATATTCGTTCTCACATCCTGGTCTGCACCGGCACCGGCTGCTCTTCCTCGGACAGCCCCAAAATCATTGCGGAATTCGAAAAGCAGCTGGCCGAGCAGGGGATGGATCAAGAGGCCAAGGTCATCAAAACCGGCTGCTTCGGTCTGTGCGCCATGGGGCCCATTGTCACCGTCTATCCCGAGGGCGCCTGTTATACCCATGTGATGGTGGACGACGTGGCGGAGATTGTCTCTGAGCATATTGTCAAGGGCCGTATCGTCAAGCGCCTGCTCCACAAGGGGGACGAGGGGGAAGCCCCTGCCACCTCCCTGGTGGACACCCAATTCTACCGCCACCAGCAGCGCATTGCCCTGCGCAACTGCGGCATCATCAATCCCGAGAGCATTGACGAGTACATCGCTGTGGATGGCTATACCGCCCTGGGGAAAATCCTCACGGAACAGGTTCCCCCTCAGAAGGTCATTGACGACATCAAGGCCTCCGGCCTGCGGGGCCGCGGCGGCGCGGGCTTCTCTACGGGCATGAAGTGGCAGTTTACCGCCGACGCTGTCAGCGAGGATGGCGTCAAATTCGTCTGCTGCAACGCCGACGAGGGCGACCCCGGCGCGTTTATGGACCGCTCCGTGCTGGAGGGCGACCCCTTCAGCGTGATCGAGGCTATGACCATCGCCGGCTATGCCATCGGCGCCCATCAAGGCTACATCTATGTCCGTGCCGAGTATCCCATCGCGGTCAAGCGCCTGGAGATTGCCATTGCACAGGCCAAGGAGTACGGTCTGCTGGGCAAAAACATCTTTGAGTCCGGCTTTGATTTTGAGCTGGAGCTCCGCCTGGGCGCCGGCGCCTTCGTCTGCGGCGAGGAGACCGCTCTGATGATCTCCATTGAGGGCAAGCGGGGTGAACCCCGGCCCCGTCCCCCCTTCCCGGCCAACAAGGGCCTGTTCCAGCGGCCCACCCTGCTCAACAATGTGGAGACCTACGCCAACATCACCTGGATCCTCAACCACGGCCCCGAGGCGTTCGCCGCCATCGGCACCGAGAAGTCCAAGGGCACCAAGGTCTTTGCCCTGGGCGGCAAGATCACCAACACCGGCCTGGTGGAGATTCCCATGGGCACCCCCCTGCGCACCATTATCGAGGACATTGGCGGCGGCGTGCCCAACGGCAAAAAGTTCAAGGCCGCCCAGACCGGCGGTCCCTCCGGCGGCTGCATCCCCGCTGAACTGATCGACACTCCCATCGACTATGAGCACCTGGCGGAGATCGGCTCCATGATGGGCTCCGGCGGCCTCATTGTCATGGACGAGGACAACTGCATGGTGGACATTGCCAAGTTCTTCCTGGAGTTTATTGTGGACGAGTCTTGCGGCAAGTGCACCCCCTGCCGCATCGGCACCAAAAGGCTGCTGGACCTGCTGACCAAGATCACCGAGGGAGACGGCACCCTGGAGGATCTGGACACCATTGAGGAGTTGTGCAACCACATCAAGTCCAGCGCCCTGTGCGGCCTGGGCCAGACGGCCCCCAACCCGGTGCTCTCCACCCTGCACCATTTCCGCGACGAGTACATTGCCCATGTAGTAGACAAGCGCTGTCCCGCCGGCGTGTGCAAGGCCCTGATTCAGTTCACGGTCGACCCGACCAAGTGCAAGGGCTGCACCCGCTGCACCCGCAGCTGTCCCACCGGGGCCATCTCCGGCACGATCAAGTCGCCCCACGTTATTGACCATTCCAAATGCATCAAGTGCGGCGTGTGTATGGATGTGTGCCGCTTTGGCGCGGTTATCAAAGAGTAAGCGGAGGGACGGACATGGAAACGAAAATGGTAACACTGAAAATCAACGACATCTCTGTCACGGTCCCGGAGGGCACCACGGTGCTGGAAGCCGCCCGCTCCGCCGGCTTCAACATCCCCTCCCTATGCTTTCTCAAGGACATCAACGAGATCGGCGCCTGCCGCATCTGCGTGGTGGAGGTCAAGGGGGCCAGGAGCCTGGTGGCCTCCTGCGTATACCCGGTCAGCGAGGGCATGGAGGTATACACCAACACCGAGAAGGTGCAGCACTCCCGCCGCCTTACCCTGGAGCTGATCCTGTCCAACCACCGGATGGACTGCCTCACCTGTTCTCGCAGTGCCCACTGCGAGCTGCTTCAGCTGGCCGGCGACCTGGGCATCGATGCGGTGCGCTATGTGCCGGACAACCTGATGCCCCGCATT
This sequence comes from Lawsonibacter celer, assembly GCF_014281125.1. Taxonomy (GTDB): domain Bacteria; phylum Bacillota; class Clostridia; order Oscillospirales; family Oscillospiraceae; genus Lawsonibacter_B; species Lawsonibacter_B celer. Next base: position 209,362 of record NZ_JACOEA010000002.1, read on the forward strand.
GAGGACTCCGCGCCCCATCTGGTGCGCGACAACTCCAAGTGCGTGCTCTGCCGCCGCTGCACCGCCGTGTGCCGCAAAACCCAGGAGGTAGGCGTCATCGGCCCCAACGACCGGGGCTTCGCCACCCACATCGGCAGCGCCTTTGACCGGGACTTGAACGAGGTGGACTGCGTATCCTGCGGGCAGTGCATCGTGGCCTGCCCCACCGGTGCCCTGGCGGAGAAGGACGACACCGACAAGGTCTGGGCCGCCCTGGCCGACCCCACCAAGCACGTGGTGGTGGGTCCCGCGCCCTCCATCCGGGTCACCTTGGGCGAGTGCTTTGGCATGCCCATCGGCACCAATGTGGAGGGCAAAATGGTCACCGCCCTGCGCCGTCTGGGCTTTGACAAGGTGTTCGACGTGGACACCGCCGCCGACTTCACCATTATTGAGGAGGGCACGGAGTTCCTCCACCGACTGCAGAACGGCGGCGCGCTGCCCCTGATCACCTCCTGCTCCCCCGGCTGGATCCGCTATCTGGAGCAGCACGCCCAGGACATGATCCCCAATGTGTCCAGCTGCAAATCCCCTCAGCAGATGTTCGGCAGCCTGGTCAAGACCTACTATGCCGAAAAAATGGGCATTGATCCCCAGGATATTGTTGTGGTGTCCATCATGCCCTGCACCGCCAAGAAGTACGAGGTGCGCCGTGAGGAGCAGCGGCTTCCCAACGGCTGCATGCCCGTGGATGTGTCCCTCACCACCCGGGAGCTGGGCCGCATGATCACCAAATCCGGCTTCCTGTTCGACCACCTGCCCGACGGGGAATTTGACGAGATGCTGGGCGTCTCCACCGGCGCGTCCGTCATCTTCGGCGCCACCGGCGGCGTCATGGAGGCCGCTCTGCGCACCGTGGTGGAGAAGATCACCGGCGCGGGCATGGCCCCCCTGGAGTATCGGGAGGTCCGGGGCATGAGCGGGGTGAAGGAGGCCAGCTATGAGCTACCCGGCAGGACGGTAAGGGTGTGCGTGGCCTCCGGCCTGCACAACGCCAAGCTGGTGCTGGACGGCGTGCGCAATGGCAGCCTGCACTACGACTTCATTGAGTTTATGGCCTGCCCAGGCGGCTGCATCAACGGCGGCGGCCAGCCCATCCAGCATGCGGACGTGCGCAACTTTACCGATATTAAGACCCTGCGCGCCGCGGCCCTGTACCAGCAGGACGAGGGGATGACCTTCCGCCGCAGCCACGAAAATCCGGTGGTGCAGGAGGTCTATCAATCGTACCTGGGCGAAGCTGGCGGTCACAAGGCCCATGCACTCCTCCACTGCTCCTATATCAAGCAGAAAAAATACCGCACCTGAACATCAGGCAGGCCGGGCGCCATAGTGCCCGGCCTGCCCCTTTATAAAGGGGGGTTCCCTATGAAAAAGAAACTCTATCTGGTGGGTGGCCCCATGGGTGTGGGCAAGACAACCGTCTGCCTGTCGCTTGGAGGACAGAAAAGTGGCGGGGCAAATTAGACGGCCCGTGAGGCGGGCAAAAAAAAGTGGAGGGAAGGCTTCGCAGAGTTGTCCATCTTCGCGCTAAGAGCCGCCCCTTTGGGCGGTTGCGCTCTGAAACGCACCTGCGGGCACAGGCAGACGACGGCAGAAAATGAAGTTCCGTGCTTTCCGGCGGCATGCACATCGGAAGTGACCCCTCCCATGACGGACTGGGCGACCTTTCTGCAAGAATCGGGCCCGGTCCGTTGTGCGCCCCTCTGCCCAAAAAAGCCAAAGCCCTTTTTTGACAAGCTAAAACGCCGGCTCAAATGAGCCGGCGTTTCTCATATCATCAATCCGTGACAAAGGGCAGCAGCGCGATCTGACGGGCGCGCTTGATGGCCTCCGTCAGCTGGCGCTGATGCATGGCGCAGGTGCCGGTGGTGCGGCGGGGCAGGATCTTGCTCCGCTCCGACAGGAACCGGCGCAGCTTGACCGCGTCCTTGTAATCAATGTGCTCCACCTTGTCCACACAGAAGGTGCAGACCTTGCGGCGCTTGCGGCCGCGGGGGCGCTCTCTATCCATAGCCATAGCAGTAAACCTCCTTTTTTACGGGCCGACAGCCCGGCTTGTTTCTATTCCGCGCGCAGACTTCTGCGCGCAAAGCCCTGATTGCTGGGGCGCACCGCTCAGAAGGGCAGTTCGCCGTCGTCGTCGGACAGCTCGGCAAACTGATCTCCGCCGCCTGCCGGGGCATTATAGCCACCGGAGGGCGCCGCATAACCGCCCACAGGCGCGGCCGGCGCCGTATAACCGCCGCCGGGCGGGGCATAGGCCCCGGCCGCCTCGGCCTCCCTCCGGGAGTCGCCGAAGTAGACGTTGTCCGCAATCACCTCTGCGGAGCGGCGCTTATTGCCGTCCCGATCCGTCCAGTCGCGCAGCTGAAGCCGGCCCTCCACCACGGCCATACGGCCCTTGGTAAAGAAGCGGGAGACAAACTCCGCCGTCTGCCGCCAGGCCACGATATCAATGAAATCCGTGGACTTCTCGCCGGTAGACTTGTCCTTGAAGTCCCGATCCACCGCCAGGCTGAAAGAGGCCACTGCCGTCCCGGTCTGGGTGTGGCGGAGCTCCGGGTCGCGGGTCAGGCGACCCATGAGAATGATCCGGTTGAGCATCCTGCGTCTCCCCCTTACTCGTCCTTGGAGACGATCATGGAACGCATCACGCCGTCCGTAATCCGCAGGATACGATCCAGCTCGCGGGGGAACTCGGGCTTGGAGCTGAAGTTCATCAGCACGTAGTAGCCCTCGGTCAGATCGTTGATGGGATAGGCCAGATGGCGCTTGCCCCACTCGTCGATCTCCGCCAGGGTGCCGTTGCTCTCCACCAGTGTCTTGAACTTGGCCACCATGGCCGCGGTGGCCTCCTCGCCCAGGTTCGGATCGAGAATATAGACCACCTCATAGTTGCCGCTGAGTTTTGCCATTTTTCTTGCACCTCCTTATGGACATATGGCTCCCGCTCTCTGTCGGGAGCAAGGATGTCGCCTGTATACACAAGCCATATTATTATATAGGTTTTTGCCATTTTGTCAAGTATTTCGCACCACTTTCTTTTTTATTGATTTGATAGACGGAAATCTTCTTACAAGCCCTCATAAATGTTTATGACACCATGAGAAAATGGCTTAAAACCAAGGCTTTTTGCGTATCGTCATTTATCTTGCTGTTTCTCCGTACAAAGTGGTTTTGTAAGACCGGGCACCATTTTAGCACCAAGAACCTGTGTAGGATATTGCTTAAAAATCTCTTCCTTTCCATTCTGTTCCCATATTTCAGAGTGATTTTTGGAAGAGCAGGCATAGGAAGAGGGTACCCTCTTCCTAAAAATGACTTATTGGGAAGTCCCCCAAACCCTCTTTGCATTTTTGTAAATGACTATCTATCGTAAGGCTTCGCGAATGAAGTGGAACAATAGAGCAGAATATGATACAATAAACTCCAGAAAGCAGTAACGTTATTTTTATATAATTGGAGGTATTTAAATGAACGAAAACTCAATAGCATATTGTGGATTGGTTTGTGGCTTTTGTTGTCCTGACGGGAAGTGCAGTTGCAAATCAGAAAATAATTGTGGGAAAAGATTGTGCCCAGAGGGGTGCTATCAGTATAATTGTTGCACATCAAAAGGTATTAAAGGTTGTTGGGAATGTTCGGATTCTCCCTGTGATAAGGATATGCTTGCACCTGGCAAAATTAAAATGAGGGCATTTGTCCAGTGCATTAAAGAAGATGGTATTCAAAAGTTTATCGGATACTTAGAGCAAAACGAAAAAGATGGAATTGTATATCATAAATCAGGTGTTATGGGCGACTATGATTTATCTAACGAAAACGAAGTCTTGAATTTACTTAGACGAACATAATAATCAAATAACCCTCTAAGCGGTAGCAGAGCCAGCCGCTCTTGCCAATGGTGAATAGAACGGCTGTGGCCGCCACTGACAAGCCCGTCTGCCTCTGCTGTGGGGCAGTCAAGGAGCGAAAGCAAAGAGTGCTTTCGCCCTTTATATATCATGGAGAAACGTTACGAAGTAGAAACTGATTAAGCCGCTATCTGCAAGGCTTTGCAGACACAGAACCGGGATCGGTAAGGGTTTTATACTCGTGCCCCTCGAAATGACGTTCTACTGCGCAACAAAACGTGCGTACGCGGTGCGGCGCACTATGCGATTGTCAAAACTAAAAGATAGCAAGCAACTCCCCAAATTCCAAAAACAGTAATGAAATAGAGCTTTAACCCCATTATCTCTTTACTGCTTCTTGCAGCCTTTTATAGCCCGGTGTGAAATTTGGGCACCATTTAGGCACCAATCAAGACGTTCTATAACCCAGTGGCAGAGTATTGACATGCAGAAAAACATAGTGTTCATGCGGCTTTGCGTCATTTCATATCCTATCGCCTAAAAGCGCTAATCTAATATTTTTTATATAAAATTTTGCCGCCCGCTGAAATAAAAACCGCCCCTGCCGCGTTAATAGGGCAAAGGGACAGAAATCCCTGAAGTGTTCCAACGAAACTGAACAAAGGAGATGTTACAATGAAACATGGATTTGGACGAGGCTTTTTCAGCGGGGTGCTGGCCGCCGCTCTGGTCGTCGGGCTGGGCGTGAGCGCGCTGGCCGCCAGCCGCACGATTACCGTAGACGACGACATCCGGATCACCCTCAACGGCGCCCGCTTCCTTCCCAAGGACGCCAGCGGAAAAAGCGTCCCCCTCTTTTCCTACAATGGCACCACCTACGCCCCTGTGCGGGCCATCTGCGAGGCCGCTGGTCTCCAGGTAGACTATGACTCCGCCAGCTATACCGCCGTGGTCACCACGGCCGACGCGGCCGCCGCCGCCCGGCCGGACACCAGCGGCTATCTCTCCTCTGACAGGGCCAAGGAGATTGCCCTGAACGACGCGGGCGTTGCGGCAGCCGACGCGGTATTTCTCAAGGTCCGCCTGGACTGGGACGACGGGCGCGCGGAGTATGACCTGGAATTCTACGCCGGGAGCACGGAGTATGACTATGAGATCGACGCGCTTTCCGGCGCCATCCGATCCTCGGACCGGGACTGTGACGACTTTGACCTGCCTTCCTCCGGCGCCGGCTCCGAAGCCATGATCACGGCCGACCGCGCCAAGCAGATCGCCCTGGATCGGGCGCCCGCCGGTGTGACGGTGGTCAAATGCAAGCTGGACCGGGACGACGGACGGCTGGTCTATGAGATTGAGCTGCGTGGGAACAGCGTGGAGTATGAGTGCGACGTAAACGCCGTCACCGGGGTCATTCTGGACTGGGAAGTGGACTACGGCGATTGACTTTGCGTAATAAAAAGAGGGGGCGCGGCATAAGCCGCGCCCCCTCCGCGTTTCTCCGCGCTACATCCGGGCCGCCTTTTCCTGAATAAAGCGCTTCAGCCAGGGGCCGGTACCCGGGTGGTCCAGGGCGAAATCAATGGTGGCCTCCAGAAACCCGTTCAGGTTGCCCGTGTCGTAGCGGCGGCCCTCAAAGTCTACCGCCACCATCCGCCGCTTCTGGCACAGCTCCTTCAGCCCGTCCGTCAGCTGAATCTCTCCGCCGTAGCCGGGCTTTACCTGTTCCAGAATATCAAATATCTCCGGCGTGAGCACATAACGGCCCAGGATGGCAAAATTGGAAAACATCTCTTCCGGCTTGGGCTTTTCATTCATGTCGGAGACTGCGTAGATCCGCTCCTCTAGAGCGTCCACCTTCACCGAGGAATAGCGGGAAATCGCTTGGGTGGACACCTTCTGCACCCCCACGGCGGAGGCGTCGTATTTCTCCGCAGCCTCCACCAGCTGCTTTGTCACCGGCTTTTCCGCCCGCATGATATCGTCGCCCAGCAGCACGGCAAAGGGCTCGTCCCCCACAAAGCGCTTGGCCCGCCAGATGGCGTGGCCCAGACCCTTGGTCTCCTTCTGGCGCACGTAAAAGATGTTGGCCAGGTCGGCGGCCTGACGCACTTCCGCCAGCTCCTTGTCCTTCCCCGCCTGGTTCAGGCGGGTTTCCAGCTCTGGATAATAATCAAAGTAGTCGTCCATGGCGGATTTGGCCCGGTTGGTGACAATGAGGATATCCTCAATGCCGGAGGCCACGGCCTCCTCGATGATGTACTGGATCACCGGCTTGTCCACCATGGGGAGCATCTCCTTGGGGACGGTCTTGGTGGCGGGCAGCATCCGGGTGCCCAGCCCCGCGGCGGGAATCACGGCCTTGCGGACTTTCATAGGACAACCTCCTTATTCCTCAGGCCAGGCGGCCCGGGGCAATGAGCTTTTGGAAAAAAGTGCTTTTGGACAGGGCGGACAGCAGCAGGCTGCCCAGGATATAGCAGGCGCACAGCTCTCCCAAGGCCACGCCGGGCCCGGCAATGGCGAACATGGGCCAGAAGTTGGGCCCAAAGCCCGCCTCATACCAGGCCAGCATTCCCCCTACAATGACGCCGTTGCACAGCACTGGGGGCAGGGGGGCCAGCCACCGGTTGGGGGCCTTCATGGTCAAAAACGCGGCCAGCCCTGTGGCTGCGGTCCCGCACACCACATCTACAATCCCATAGGGGGAGAGCAGGTTGGCCACCAGACAGCCCACCAGCAGGCCGGGGGCGGTGGCCGGGAAGAAGAAGGGCAGCACGGTGAGGGCCTCCGCCACCCGCAGCTGGGCATAGCCATAAGACGGGCCGGGGAGCAGCATGGTCAGCACGGCATAGGCGGCCGCCACTACAGCGGCCAGGGCTAGGTCTTTGGTAGTGAATTTGCGCATGTTGTTTCTTACCTCCATTTTGGTATTTAGAGAACAGCGGTGAGTCCCGCTGAACGAACGCGGCCGCAGCCGCGCTTGGACCGGATGTGGAAACCAGTCGGAGGTATTGTAGCACGTTTCCCCAGGGAAGTAAAGAGCGGCCCCCTTTAAGGGGGCCGCTCCGCGCTTGGTCCGGAATTTGTTTTCTTCATAATGTAATTGGTCAGAAGCACGCCCCGGCGCTCCACCTGCTGCTCCTTCACCACCTGCCAGCCCCGCTTTTCAAAGAAAGGGCGGGCAGTGATGGAGGCGTGGGTGGTCAGCCCAGCCGTATCCGCAGCACGCTCCAGCGCCTCACAGATGGCGGAGGCGATCCCCCTGCCCTGACAGTCCTTATGCACGTACAGCCGGTCCAGATATCCGGTCCCGTCCATGTCCCCGAAGCCCACGATTCGGCCGCTCTCCTCCGCCACCAGCGTATGGTGCTCCAGAAAGGAGCGGTTCCACCCCTCCAGGTCCACGGCGCCGGGCGACCAGGCGTCCAGCTGCTCCGGGGTGTAATCCCCGGCGTTCACCGTATGGACCGTGTGATGGAACAGCTCCGCCAGCGCCTGGCAGTCTGAAGGGGCATAGGGACGCAGCACCATGCTCATACCGCCTGATTGGAGGCGATAATAGCTTTAAAATCCGCGATATTCTGCTCTGACAGGGGCCGGAAGGTGCCCAGCAGGCGGGCATAGCAGGCGATCTGGGCCGCCTCCTCCACATAGACGGCGGCCGTCATGGCCGCGCCGATGTCTTTCCCCACGCAGAAGCAGCCGTGGTTCTGCAGCAGCACGGCCCGGTCGGGCCCCAGTGTCTCCACCACCCGGCGGGCCAGCGCCGCGCTGCCGGGCAGCTCAAAAGGCACCGTCCGGATGGGGGCAAACTCCGCCTGGGGCGGCGTGGAGGGCTTTAACTCCTCCCCGTCCATGGCCATGACCGTGCAGTACAGCCCGTGGGTGTGCACGGCCGCCCCCACATCGGGCCGGGCGCGGAACACCGCGGTGTGCATGGGGGTCTCAGACGAGGGCTGATAGGGTCCCTCAAGCCAATGGCCCTCCAGGTCCACCACGGCGATCTCCTCCGCAGTCAAGCCCGCATAGGGCCGCCCGCTGGGCGTGATGGCGATCACATTGTCCTGAAAATCCCGCACGGCGATGTTGCCTGAGGTGCCGTGGATCAGCCCCATGCCAGCGGCATCCAGAATGGCCCCCAGCACCTGCCGGCGGATGGTCTCATACTTCATGTCCCGGCTCCTCTCCCGCGGCATTTCTCAGCAATACTCGAACTCCTCATACTTCCGCTCCCCCTGCTTGATGTCCTTACTCTCCCCCACCAGCGTGCCCATGCTCCCGCAGCCGGGGCAGCAGCCGAATTGCGGGTCGGACAGATCCACCAGCTCCCAGCGGTATTTTCTGCCGCACTTGGGACATTCATAAAACATAAAATAAGTACCCCAGGTCATATTCCGTTCCTCCAAACAATCGTCTTTGCGTCTGTCTAGTCGCCATCCGCACGCTCGGCCTGTTCCGCGCGCACCGCATCCCGGGTGGCCAGGGTGTCGGCCAGCGTCCGGGCCGGGCGGGCATTGATCTCCGCTCCCCAGCGCCCCGCCCAGGCAGCCAGGTCCGCCAGCCCGCTCTCATCCATGGGAAACTCCCTGCGCTCCTCCACCCGGCTGAGCTGGTAGCACCAGGGCCCCTCCCACACCTCGGCAGCGAGCTTCTCCCCGTCGGGCACAACCCGATAGCTCATACGGCCGGCGCTGGCCGACCAGAAATTCCCGTTCTGAAAGTGGGAGAGCACCGGCAAAAACAGCTCCTCCATATCCGCTCCTCTCCGCGCCAAAGAAAAAAGACGCGCTTTTTTCAGCATTATAGCACGCCTTTTCCATAAATTCAATTCTCCGCGTAGCGGGACAGGAACTGCCGGGTGCGCTCCTCCCGGGGGTGCTCGATGACCTGCGTGGGGTCGCCCTGCTCCACAATGACCCCGCCGTCCATAAACATCACCTGGTCGGCCACATCCCTGGCAAAGGCCATCTCATGGGTGACGATGACCATGGTGGTGTTCTGCTCCGCCAGGGTGCGGATGACCTTGAGCACCTCGCCGGTGAGCTCCGGGTCCAGGGCTGAGGTGGGCTCATCAAAGCAGAGGATGTCCGGCTTTAGGGCCAGGGCCCGGGCGATGGCCACCCGCTGCTGCTGACCACCGGAGAGCTGGTGGGGGTAGTGGTCCGCCCGGTCCGCCAGGCCCATCTGGTCCAGCAGGCGGCAGGCGTTATCCCCGATCTCCTCCAGAATTCGGCGCTTGTCCCGTTTGAAGTCGGGCCGCTCCTGGGCCAGCAGCTCGCTGGCCAGAGTGATATTTTTCCGGGCGGTATACTGTGGAAAGAGGTTGAAGGACTGGAACACCATGCCGAAGTGCAGCCGCTTTTTGCGCACCTCGCTCTCCCGCTGGGTGGCGGGGTCGGCGGCATCAAAGAGGGTCTCTCCTCGCACGCGGATGGTCCCCTGGTCGGGCCGCTCCAGGAAGTTCAGGCAGCGCAGCAGGGTGGTCTTGCCCGACCCGGAGGAGCCGATGATAGCCAGGGCCTGTCCCTCCTCCAGGGTAAAGCTGATGTCCTCCAGCACCCGGGTGGCGCCAAAGTGTTTTTCGATATGAGATACTTCCAAAACCGGCATTTCAGCGCCCTCCTTATTTAAAATAGCTCAGCTTTTTCTCCGCCCAGCCAAAGAGCAGGGTGAGAATACCCACAAAGGCCAGAAAATAGATGGCCGTGGCAAAGAGCGGCCAGATTAATCCCGCCGAGGTATATTCCTTGGCGGTCATAATCACGTCGATCACCGAGATATAGTTGGCCAGGGCGGTGTCCTTGACCAAGGTAATGATCTCGTTTCCCATGGGGGGCAGAATGCGCTTGACTAGCTGGAGCAGGGTGACCTTGAAAAAGATCTGTCCCCGGGTCATGCCCAGGACCTCCCCCGCCTCCTTCTGTCCCGGCGGGATCCCTTGGATTCCGCCCCGGTATATCTCAGAAAAATAGCAGGCGTAGTTGAGGGCAAAGGCTACCACCGCGGCCACCATTCGCCCTGCGCTGCCCCGCGGCCAGTGGAAGGCCATCTCCATCAGGCCGGGGCCAAAGTAGATAATCAGGATCTGAAGCATCAGGGGTGTGCCGCGAATGATCCAGACAAAAGTTTTAATCAGCCAGGCCAGCGGTTTGACGCGGCTCATGGAGCCCATGGAGATCAGCAGCCCCAGAGGGATTGCGAACACCAGGGTCAGCACAAACAGGCGGACGTTATTGACCAGGAAGGCCTCGGTCAGTCGGAGAAAGACGGCTTGCATACAAACACCTCGGAAAACAGGCCGCGGGACAGGGGCCTGCGGCCCCTGTCCCGGGCAGGCTTATGTCGGTTCAGCACTGTGAGTCGGGCTCAGTCGGCCAGCTCCAGACCGTACTTGTCGGCCAGGGCCTTGAGGGAGCCGTCGGCTGTCATCTCGGCAAAAATTTCGTTCACAGCGTCCCGGGTGTCGCTCCCCTTGCGGAAGGCCACGCCGTAGTTCTCCTCGCCCAGGTGGTCCACCACCACCAGGTCGTCGTAGTTGGTGCCCTCCCCCGTCATGGCGTTGGCCAGGGTCATGTCCAGCACCGCAGCGTCGGCGGTACCCGATTTGACCTCCATCAGACAGTCGGTCTGCACGCTCTTGCCCACGAATTCCGCCTGGGCCAGGCCGGCGTCCGGCTCGCTCTCGTCATTGCCCCTGCACATGGTCTCGCCGGCGGAGCCAATCTCGGCGCACACTGTCTTGCCCGCCAGGGAGGCGGTGTCGGCGTAGTCAAAGCCCTCCTTGACCACCACCACCTGGGCGTTCTTCACGTAGGGAACGGTGCAGGCCATGTTGGCCTCCCGGTCCGGATCCAGGGTCAGACCGTTCCAAATGCAGTCGATGTCCTTGGCCTCCAGGGCGACCTCCTTGGTGTCCCAGTTGATGATGACAAACTCAGGCTCCAACCCCAGCTTTTCACAGACGGCCCGGGCCAGCTCGGTATCAAAGCCGGTGAACTCACCGTTTTCATCGGTATAGTTCATAGGCTCGTACACCGTATAGCCGATGATGAGGCTGCCCTTGTCCTGGAGGTAGGCCAGGTCGCTCTCCGCGACCGGGCTGCCCGTGGCGGGCACGGGGGAATCGGTCGCCGGCGCAGGAGTGTCAGCCGTGCCGGGCTGCGTGCCGCCGGAGCATGCGGCCAGGGAGAGCGCCAGCCCAAAGACCAGCGTAAGCGCAAGCAGTTTCTTTTTCATGTGAGGTATCCTCCCTCGTTTTTTATTACTTTCATATATTACTACGATAAAGTGCTAATGTAAAGAGGTAACTAAAATTTTTTCCGGAACGGCTGGACCATTTTTTTGCTGTATAGAACCCCCTCTCATTCCATATCCTTATGGACAGAGAAATTTCTGTGATTTGGAGGAACGCGATCCTATGAAAAAATTGACTGCGGTCCTGCTCGCCGCCGCCCTGCTGATCCTCCCCGCCCAGGCGGCAGGGAGCGCGCCTACCCCTCAGGCGGCCTCCGCCGTGCTCATGGAAAAGGAGACCGGGACCATTCTGTACGAACACCATTCCCACGACAAGCTGGAGCCCGCCAGCGTCACCAAGATCATGACGCTGCTGCTGACCATGGAGGCAGTAGACTCCGGCCAGTTAAAGCTGGAGGACACGGTAACCGTCTCCGCCCGCGCCGCCTCCATGGGCGGCTCCCAGGTCTATTTAAAGGAAGGGGAGCAGATGTCGGTGAACGACATGCTCAAGGCTGTGGCAGTGGCCTCGGGCAACGACGCCTCTGTGGCCCTGGCCGAGCATCTGGCGGGCAGCGAGGAGGCCTTTGTGGAGCGGATGAACCAGCGTTCTGCCGAGCTGGGTATGAACGACACCTGCTTTGTCAACTGTACCGGCCTGCCCGCGGCAGGGCACCTGACCTCCGCCCACGACATTGCGCTGATGAGCCGGGAGCTCATTCTCAACCACCCGGACATCCGCACTTATACCACCATCTGGATGGACACCCTGCGGGACGGCCAGTTCCAGCTGGCCAACACCAACAAGCTCATCCGCTTCTACGAGGGAGCCACCGGCCTTAAGACCGGATTCACCAGCGAGGCGGGCTACTGCATGTCCGCCACCGCGGAGCGGGACGGCATGGAGCTGATCGCCGTTGTGCTGAAATCCCCTACCCGGGATGAGCGTAACGAGTCCGCCAAGAGCCTGCTCAGCTTCGGCTTTGCCAACTACACCCTGATGGACGTCTACCCCAACCAGGCGCTGCCCCCCATTGACGTGCTGCTGGGCGAGCAGTCCCAGGTGCAGCCGGTGCTGGCCCAGTCCAGCCGCATCCTGGTGGACAAGTCCCAGGTGAACCAGGTGACCACTCAGCTGCGCCTGTGCGAAAACGTGGAAGCGCCGGTGGAGCAGGGGCAAAAGCTGGGTGAGATGGCCGTGCTGGTAGACGGACAGGAGCAGCAGGTCATTCCCATCGTGGCCGACCGCGCGGTGGACCGTCTTACTGTTCCCGGCATCTTCTCCCGCCTGCTGCGCACCCTGTTCATGGGGAGCTGATTTTATCCCTTAATTGGTCGAATATGGAAAAAACGGACCGGGTTTTCGGTCCGTTTTTTCCATATTGCTTTCTTTCCTGGAATTTTACGGATTCTTTTCCTCCATGCCTTGACGGACGGGCGGAGAGGTTGTATACTTTATACAAATCACCTCGCATTATTGCGCTTCTATTTTATCATCTATAACTACTTTTATGTCTTTCCCTTAAACAATTTTTGGATGATTTTACCAAGGAGAGAACACCTATGGCTCAAACACGCACCTCTGCCCTCAGCTCCGGCGCCCTGGAGGATTTCCTGCGCGGACAGGCCGTCCGCGCTCAGGAGTATCTCGGCTCCCACCCGGCCTGTGTGGGCGGAAAGGACGGCTACCGTTTCCGGGTATGGGCCCCAAACGCCGCATCAGTCTCCCTGATCGGCGACTTCAACGGCTGGGATGAGTCCCTTTGTCCCCTCTCCCCGGTGGGCGGCGGAGTGTGGGAAACCTTTATCCCGGACCTGCGCCAATATGACGCCTATAAATACGCCATCCACACCGGGGACGGCCGGACCCTGGCCAAGGCCGATCCTTACGCCTTTCACGCGGAAACCCGTCCGGGCACCGCCTCCAAGCTCTATGACCTGGCGGGCTACCAGTGGGGCGACCAGAATTGGATGGCCTGGCGGAAGGCCAATCCCATCTACCAAAACCCGTTGAATATTTACGAGGTCCACCTGGGCTCCTGGCGGCGGACCGGGGAGGACGAATTCCTCTCCTACCGGGACATCGCCCGGTATCTGGTCCCCTATGTGAAGCGGATGGGGTTCACCCATGTGGAGCTGCTCCCCATTACCGAACACCCCCTGGACGCCTCCTGGGGCTATCAGTGCACCGGTTATTTCGCGGCCACCAGCCGCTTCGGCACCCCCCACGACCTGATGTATCTCATCGACCAGCTCCACCAGGCTGGAGTCGGGGTGTTGCTGGACTGGGTCCCCGCCCACTTCCCCAAGGACGCCTTTGGCCTCTACGAGTTTGATGGCACACCCTGCTATGAGTACGCCGACCCCCGCAAGGGGGAGCACGCGGACTGGGGGACCCGGGTGTTTGACTACGGTCGGCCGGAGGTGCGCTCCTTTCTCTTCTCCTCCGCCCTGTTCTGGTTGGAGCAGTATCACATTGACGGCCTGCGGGTGGACGCGGTGGCTTCCATGCTCTACCTGGACTACGGGCGGGAGGATGGCCAGTGGACGCCCAATGTGTTCGGCGGGCATGAGAATCTGGAGGCCGTGGACTTCCTGCAGCAGCTCAATGGGCACATTTTCCTGGCTCAGCCGGACGTGCTGATGATCGCCGAGGAATCCACCGCCTGGCCCCGGGTGTCCCACCCGGTGGGCGAGGGCGGCCTGGAGGGCGGGTTGGGCTTCAACTTAAAATGGAATATGGGCTGGATGAACGACATCCTCCACTACATTAAACTGGACCCCTATTTCCGTCAGTTCAACCACAAGGACATCACGTTTTCTCTGATGTACGCCTTTTCCGAGAACTTCGTGCTCCCCCTCTCCCATGACGAGGTAGTGCATATGAAAGGCTCCCTGCTCAACAAGATGCCGGGCACGGACGAGGAGAAATACGCCGGTGTGCGCGCCTTCTACACCTACATGCTCGCCCATCCCGGCAAGAAGCTGCTGATGATGGGCAGCGAGTTCGGCCAGTGGAACGAGTGGCACTATGAGCACTCCCTGGATTGGCATCTGCTGGACATGGACAACGAGGATGGGGAGCGCCACCGCCGTCTGCAGGCCTTTTTCCAGGCGGCCAACGCATTCTATTTGGAGCACAGACAGCTCTGGGAGCTGGATTTCTCCTGGGAGGGCTTTCAGTGGATTTGCGCCGACGACAGCCAGGGCAACTGTGCGGCCTTCCTGCGCAGGGATCAAAAGGGGAATCCCCTGCTGGTCGTGTGCAATTTCTCCCCCGTGCACCGGGACGGCTATGTGGTGGGCGTCCCCTTCCCCGGCCGGTATGAGTGTGTATTCAACACCGACGCGGAGGAGTTCGGCGGCGCCGGCCTGGGGGACCGCGAGCCGCTGAAGAGTTCCTACACCCCCTGTCACGGGCAGGAGCAGTCGATCCGCATTGATCTGCCGCCCATGAGCGCGGTTCTTTACCGCTGTGCCAAAAAATTCCCGCCCCGCCGGAAAAAGGCGGGCCCCACGGCGAAACCGCCCTGTAAAAAAGGGCCGAACGCATAAGCTTTCCCGCATACGCAGACTCCCAGTACGCATAGAGGTGATAGGAATGAAAAAGGAATGTGTCGCCATGCTGCTGGCGGGCGGGCAGGGCAGCCGCCTGCACGCACTGACCAGCCGTGTGGCCAAACCCGCAGTCCCCTTTGGGGGCAAGTACCGTATTATTGATTTCCCCCTGTCCAACTGCATCAATTCCGGCATCGACACCGTAGGTGTGCTCACCCAGTACCGCCCCCTGGAGCTGAACAGCTATATCGGCAACGGCGAGCCTTGGGACCTGGACCGTTCCTATGGCGGCGTTCATATTCTGCCCCCCTATATGCGGGAGGGCGAGAAAGGCACCTGGTATAAGGGCACAGCCAATGCCATCTATCAGAATATGAGCTTTATTGAGCTCTATGACCCGGACTACGTACTCATTCTCTCAGGCGACCATGTGTACAAGATGGACTACGCCGACATGCTGCGCCGGCACAAGGAGGCGGGCGCGGCATGTACCATCTCCGTGCTGGAGGTCTCCATGGAAGAGGCCAGCCGCTTCGGCATTATGAACGTCAGGGAGAACGACGAGATCTATGAATTTGAGGAGAAGCCCAAGCACCCCAAGAGCAATCTCGCCTCCATGGGCATTTACATCTTCACCTGGAGCAAGCTGCGGGACTATCTGATGGCAGACGAGGCCAATGAGAAGAGCGCCAACGACTTTGGCAAAAACATCATTCCCGCCATGCTGGGCGCCGGAGAAAAGATGGTGGCCTACCGCTTTTCCGGCTATTGGAAGGACGTGGGCACCATTGACTCCCTGTGGGACGCCAACATGGACATGCTGGCCCCGGACGGTGCCATCAGCCTGTACGACCAGGAGTGGCCGATCTACTGCCGCACTCCCACCAAGCCCCCCCATGTGATGGGACCCAACGCCTCGGTGGATCACTCCATGGTCACCTGCGGCTGTGAGGTATACGGCAGGGTGGAAAATTCCGTGCTGTTTCACTCCGTCCTTGTGGAGGAGGGCGCGGTGGTGCGCTACTCCATCCTGATGCCCGGCACTGTGGTCAAGGCCGGCGCGGTGGTGGAATACGCCATCGTGGCGGAGGACACGGTGATCGGCGAAAACGCCCGCGTGGGAACCTCCCCCGACGGCACGGAGGACTGGGGGATCGCCGTAATCGCACAGGGCCTGCGGGTAGGGCCAGAAGCGGTTGTGCCCGCAAAGGCCATGATTACCCGCAATGTGAAAGGGGGTGCGGTGAAATGATGAACAAGCTCCACGGCATCATTTTCTCTTATCTCTCCAACCCAGATCTGCGGGAGCTGACCCAGTACCGCAACACCTGCTCCCTCCCCTACGGCGGGCGCTATCGCCTGATTGACTTCATGCTCTCCAACATGGTCAATGCGGGCATTGACGACGTGGGCCTCATTGTGCACGCCAACTATCAGTCCCTCCTGGACCATGTGGGCTCCGGCAAGGACTGGGACCTGTCCCGGAAGCACGGCGGTCTCCGGATTCTGCCCCCCTTCGGCTACGGCAGCCATGTGGACGGCGTGTATCGGGGCCGGATGGACGCACTGGCCGGTGTGCGCTCCTACCTGCAGCGCATCCGCCAGGACTATGTGGTTCTGGCCGGCGGCGATATCGCTGTAAACCTGCCGCTTTCCGATATCTACCAGTCCCATCTGCAAAGCGGCGCGGACATCACCGCCGTGTGCACACGGCGCCCCAAGGGCGACCCCAAGTCCAGCATCTATTTTACGCTGGGCGCCAACGGCCTGGTCGCCGACGTCTCCATTCATCCGTCCCTCTCGCAGGGTTGCGAGTCTCTGGAGGTCTATGTCCTTTCCAAAGAGCTGCTGCTCTCCCTGGTGGACCACTGTGCCGCCCACAATATCTCCTCCTTCAGTTCCGGTGTGCTCCAGGCCATGGCGGGCACGCTGAAAATCAACCCCTATCTCTTTGACGGCTACGCCGCCCGGCTGCAGTCGGTGGCCGGCTACTTTGCCCGCAGCATGGAGCTGCTCAACCCGGAGACCCGTGCGCAGCTCTTCATGGCTGAGCGCCCGGTTCAGACCAAGGACCAGTCCAACCCCTCCACCTATTACGGCCCCGGCGTCCGGTCGGTCAATTCCCTGATCGCCGACGGCTGCATCATTGAGGGCGAGGTGGAAAACTCCATTCTCTTCCGCGGCGTGCGGGTGGAGAAGGGTGCGAAAATCTCCAATTGTGTCCTGTTCCAGGGTACCACCGTCCAGAGCGGCGCGGTGCTCAAATACGCCATTACGGACAAAAATGTCCGGGTCAATCCCGGCCGGATGCTCATGGGCCACAGCACCTATCCGCTGGCCATTGCAAAGGACGAAATTGTCTAGAAAAAGCTGACCTCCGGATCGGAACCGCTGCGCCGCCGGTTTGACGGCACAGCCGTCCCTGTCCTATCTTCCTTTGAAGGAGTAAGTGCATGAACATTTTATTTGCCACCTCCGAGTGTGCACCTTTTATTAAGACCGGCGGGCTGGCCGATGTGTCCGGTGCGCTTCCCAAGGCGCTGGCCAAGCTGGGCCATGACGTGCGGGTCATTCTCCCCCTCTACGAGGGCATTGGAGAGGATTGGCGCAGCCGCATGGTGTTTCTTCAGTGCTACCACGTCCAGCTTGCCTGGCGCACGCCCTACTGCGGCATCTTCGAGCTGCGGCAGGACGGCGTCACCTACTGGTTTGTGGACAACGAGTACTATTTTAAGCGCTCTAACATTTATGGGCATTATGACGACGCTGAGCGCTTCGCCTATTTCTCCCGCGCCGTGGTGGAGAGCATGGGCTGGCTGAACTGGAATCCGGATGTGATCCACTGCAACGACTGGCAGACCGCGCTGGTGCCCATCTATCTGCTGGAGGAGCGCCACCGCATCCCCCAGCTCGCCGAGGCCAAGAGTGTGTTCACCATCCACAACATTGAGTACCAGGGCCGTTATGGCAGCGATATTCTCAAGGATGTGTTCGGCCTGAACGAAGGGTACCTCAACGAGCATATGCTGGCCTATCACGGGGACGTGAATCTGATGAAGGGGGCCATTTACGCCGCCGACTATGTGACCACCGTCTCCCCCTCCTACGCCGAGGAGCTGCAGTACAGCTTCTACGCCCATGGGCTGGAGGGGGTCATCGCGGACAACCGCCACAAGCTGCGGGGCATTCTCAATGGAATTGATACCGAGGTATACGACCCCTGGCGGGACAAGGGGCTGGTGAAGTTCTTCTCCGCCCGGCAGCCCGGGGGAAAGAAAAACTGCAAGACCGCCCTCCAGCACGCGGTCGGCCTGCGGGAGGCGCCGGACACTCCTATCATCGCCTGTGTCTCCCGGCTGGTCAAGCACAAGGGCTTTGATCTGGTGACTGCGGCGCTTCACGACATTATGAGCATGGATGTGCAGATGGTGGTGCTGGGCACCGGTGACTGGAATTTTGAGGAGGCCTTCCGTCAGGCTCAAGCCCAGTACCCCGGACGCTTTGCCGCCCAAATGATGTATTCGCCCAACCTCTCCACCGCCATCTACGGCGGCGCCGATCTGTTCCTGATGCCCTCCATTTCCGAGCCATGCGGCCTGTCCCAAATGATCGCCATGCGCTACGGCACCATTCCCGTGGTGCGGGAGACCGGCGGCCTGAAGGATTCGGTGATCCCTTACAATCAATTTACCGGAGAGGGCAACGGCTTCTCCTTTGCCAACATCAATGTCCAGGATATGATCTGGGTCCTCACCGAGGCGATCGGCCTCTACCATGAAGACAAAAAAGCCTGGAAAAATCTGATGAAAAATGCCATGACAGCGGACTTCTCCTGGTCCTCCTCCGCCGGTCAGTATCTTGAAATCTACGGCTGGTTGACAGGGAAGTAAGAGCGTGATAAAGTAATGTCTCCAAGCGCGGAACCGCCCGCGCTTGGAGACATTACTTTTCTCGCGCAATCGACACCAAGTCTAGGAAATGGAGCGTTCAACGCCATGCACGATTATACCAAGAAGGAGCTCATGGCTCTGATCACCGGCAAGCTGCGCCGCAACTTCGGCCGGGATGTGGAGGAGGCCACCGGCCTGCACATGTTCAAGGCCTGTGCTCTGGTCCTGCGGGACATTATGTCCGAGCGTCAGATGACCACCGCCGACCGGGTGACGGAGCACCACCAGCGCCAGATACATTACCTGTCCCTGGAATTCCTCATGGGCCGCTCTCTGATGAAAAACGCTTATAATCTGGGGGTGCTCAAGCCCCTGACCGAGGCCATTGAGGCGCTGGGCTTCTCCGCCCCCGACCTGTTTGAGGCCGAGCCGGATGCCGGCCTGGGCAATGGCGGCCTGGGCCGCCTGGCCGCCTGTTATCTGGATTCTATGACCACCCTGGACATCCCCGCCACCGGCTATTCCATCTGCTACGAGCTAGGCATCTTCAAGCAGAAGATTGTGGACGGCCAGCAGGTGGAGCTGCCCGACAACTGGCTGGGCCTCGGGGACGCCTGGCTCATTCCCAAGATGGATGAGACGGAGGAGGTGCGCTTCGGCGGCAAAATTGAGGACCAGTGGGACGAAAGCGGCCGCCACAGCGTCCGGCACACCGGGTACACCAGCGTGCTGGCGGTGCCCAAGGACATGGAGATCTCCGGCTACGCCACTGAGCACGGCAACCTGCTGCGCCTGTGGGACGCCAAGAGCCCCACGCCGGTGGATATGAGCCTGTTCTCCTCCGGCCAGTACCTGAAGGCGGTGGAGCAGCAGGCCATGGCCGAGGCCATCTCCAAGGTGCTCTACCCCGAGGACAACCACTATGAGGGCAAGTCCCTGCGGCTGAAGCAGCAGTACTTCTTCGTCTCCGCCACCATCCAGTCCATCGTGCGCAAGCACCGCTCGGAGTACGGCACCCTGCGCAATTTCCACCTGAAGCACGTCATTCAAATCAACGACACCCACCCCACCCTGGCCATTCCCGAGCTGATGCGGATCTTGCTGGACGAGGAGGGCTACGGCTGGGACGAGGCGTGGTATATCACCACCCACACCGTGGCCTACACCAACCACACCGTCATGGCCGAGGCCCTGGAGCGCTGGCCCCAGCAGCTCATTGAGAGTCTGCTGCCCCGCATCTGGCAGATCCTGATTGAGATCTCCAACCGCTACCAGCGGGAACTGACCGGCTATTTCCACGGTGACTTGTCCAAGGTGGCCCCCATGGCCATTATCTGGGGCGGCGAGGTGCGCATGGCCAATCTGTGTGTGTGCGCCTGCTTCAAGGTCAACGGCGTGTCCGCGCTGCACTCGGAGATCCTGAAAAAGGACGTCTTTCACGACGCCTATGTACGCACTCCGGAGAAGTTTACCAACGTCACCAACGGCATTGACCACCGCCGCTGGCTGGCCCAGTGCAACCCCAGGCTGGATGTGCTCATCCGGGAGTGCACCGGCTCGGACGCCTACCTGCTCCAGCCGGAGGCCCTTCAGGGCCTGGAGCGGTACAAGGACGACGCGGGGGTGCTCTCCCGGCTGGGAGCGATCAAGGCCGCCAACAAACGCGCTTTTGCCGACTGGGTTGCCCGGGAGAGCGGTGTGCTGCTCAACACCGACGCCATGTTCGACGTACAGGTCAAGCGCCTGCACGAGTATAAGCGCCAGCTGCTGAACGTGCTGCACATCATCTACCTCTACCAGCGGCTCAAGGACGACCCCCACTTTGACTTTACCCCCCGCACCTATCTCTTCGGTGCCAAGGCAGCCCCTGGGTACGCGGTGGCCAAGCGCATCATCCGCCTGATCAACTCCGTGGCCGGCATGATCGCCAAAGATCCGGCTTGCAAGGACCGGCTGCAGGTGGTGTTCCTGGAAAACTACCGTGTGAGCCTGGCGGAGCGGCTGATGCCCGCCAGCGAGCTCTCCGAGCAGATCTCCACCGCGGGCAAGGAGGCCAGCGGCACCGGCAACATGAAATTCATGATGAACGGCGCGCTGACCATCGGCACGATGGACGGGGCCAATGTAGAGATGCACCAGGTGCTGGGGGACGAAAACATCTTCCTCTTCGGCCTGAAGTCCAATGAGGTGGCCGAGCTCAGGCAGAAGGGCTATAAGTCCTATGAGTACTATGTCCATAACCCGGACCTGAAGCGGGTGGTGGACGCTCTGTCCGGCGGCTTCGGCGACGGGGTGGCCTATGACGACATTGCCCGCCGCCTGCTCTTCGGAGACGGCGGTCCCGCGGACGAATACCTGCTGCTGGCCGACTTTGAGAGCTACCGGGACGCCCAGGCACGGGCCGGCGCGGCCTATCTGGACCAGGCGCGCTGGAACCGGATGTCTCTCCTGAACATCGCCCGCTCGGGCATCTTTGCCGCCGACCGCTCCATCCGGGACTATGCCCGGGACATCTGGAACGTGCCGGTGCGGGACCTTTCCCGCTGACGCGCTTCCCCGGAACGATGAAAAAGCGGGGCCAGGCTTACGCCTGGCCCCGCTTTCTGTTTTGTTTTTTTCTTCACTTGATCAGGTCGGCCACGCTCCTGGCGTAGCCGGCCATGGCCTCCAGGTCCTCCGTCGTGGGGGTGAAGAGCACCTTGAAGGGCGTCTCCGGCGCGGCAAAGCGCAGCTGCTGAAGCCGGGTATGGAGCATTCCGGGAGCTTCTCCGCTCCAGCCGTATGCGCCGAACGCACCGGCGGCGCGCCCCTTGGTATTGACTGCGTCCAGGCAGGCGAGCACGTCCCATACCGCCTTGGGCGCGTCCTTATTGATGGTGGGCGCGCCCACCAGGAGCACGTCGGCCTCGTTTGCGGCGTCGGCGCAGGCGCTCAGCGACTGCTTGGTCACATCCGCCGTGGTGACGGAAAAGCCCTCAGCCTCCAGCGCCTTGGCCGCCGCAGCGGCCAGGGCCGCGGTGCAGCCGTAGGCGGAGGCGTACACCACAAAGGCGGATTTTTTCTCCTTGGACTTGGGCGTGCTCCAGGTCCGGTACAGCTCCTTTGCCCGCTCCAGCGTGCCGCTCAGGCAGGGGCCGTGGCTGGGGCACACCAGCCGGGCGTCGGCGGGCATCTTGTCCAGGCCGGCCAGCACAAAGGGCTTGAAGGGCCCAAAGATGCCCTGGTAATAGTAGGCAAACTCCCCCTCGTAGGCCGCCTGGTCGTGGATGTTTTCATCCAGCATGGTGGGCTCGCAGAAGTGGCAGCCCAGGAAATCACAGGTAAACAGGGTCTTGTCCGCCGGGTCCCAAGTGAACATGGAGTCCGCCCAGTGGAGCAGCGGGGCCGGGATAAACTCCAGCGTCCTGCCGCCCAGGTCCAGCTTGTCCCCCGCCTTGACCACCCGGCAGGGCAGGGTGCGGTTGGTAATATCCTCCAGGTGCTTTTTCCCCGCCGCGGTGCAGAAAATTTCCAGCCCGGGGCATTGGTCCAGCAGGCGCGCCACGCTGCCGGAATGGTCGGGCTCGTTGTGGTTCATGATCAGATAGTCCACCTGCTCCAGGGGCAGCACCTGGCGGATATTCTGCTCATACTCCTCAAAATAATCGGCGTGTACCGTCTCAATGAGGACGTTCTTCTCCCCGGTGAGAAGATAGGCGTTATAGGAGGTGCCGTATTTGGCCTCCATCACAATGTCAAATACCCGCAGGGAGGGGTTGAGCACTCCCACGGACCAGATCCCTTCTCTGAGTTGGATCGCACTCATTCCGTTTCGCTTCCTTTCTCTTGACTTGGCTCGTTCTGTCGGCTCGTAGTATATTATCACTTTTGCCGAATGTCAAGGTTTCATCTGCCCCGTTCCGGATATCACCCCCTCCGAACAAAAACACACCCTGTGTGTCAAAAGCCGTTGAAATATACTATACTATGACACAAAGCACTGTCGTTTGCCGGGGGGACTGTACGATGTCTGAATGAGCGCATCGCCCATTCAAATCGCCATCTGCGACGATGAGCCGCAGGCACGGACCCAGATCGACTCTATGACCAGAGAGATTCTGAGCGCCGAGGGCGTTTCCTTGCTGACGCAAAAGGAAATTCTTCTTCCGGAGAGGCAATTCATCTTCTGCCACCGGACGTTCCTGGTGAACCTCTCCTTTGTCCAGTCTATCCGGTACTGCGAGCTGACGCTGAACCCGGGCAGACGCCCCCCATCAGCAAATACCGCCAGGCCGAGATCAAGGAAAAATTCTTAGCCTACTTAAGAGGCTGATCCAATAAAATGGCCAGGGTAATGCGGCAGGAATCGGAGCGCTCCTCTATTTCCAGTAAGTCCCCGTGGAACTTTATGATTCGCTGAATGATCTTTATCCCCAAACCGTGCTTCGGCACGATTTTTTTGCCGGCCCCTCCATCCACTCCCGTGTGGCGGAATTCTCACAGGTGAAGGCAAAAAATCCGCTCTTCAGATGCATGTCAAGCCGGATGAAGGGCCACTCCATCCCTGCGGCGGCGGCCGCAATTCTGATGCGCTTCATCCAAACGCTGGCGTAAGGTACAAAAAGCAGCGTCTCCGGACCCATATACCCTTGGGCGGCTGGTTCCGGGGGCGCTGCTTTCTATTGACTTTCCACGCCCCGAACGATACAATGATTTCTAATCTGTTTTAAAAAGGAGTGAGCCCTATGTCCGCCTATCTGGACCATGCCGCCACCACGCCGGTGTGCCCTCAGGCGGCCCAGGCCGCCTTTCAGGTCATGACGGAGGAGTTCGGCAACCCCTCCGCCCAATATGCCCCCGGGCGCGAGGCCGCTGGCCGGCTCAGGGAGCGGCGCGCCGCCGTGGCCGCCGCCCTGGGCTGCGCCCCGGAGGAGCTGTACTTCACCTCCTGCGGCACCGAGGGGGACAACTGGTCCATCCGCGCGGCGGTACAGCACGGCAGGCGGGTGGGCAGGCACATCATCACCACCGCCATTGAGCACTCCGCCGTGCTGGAGACCTGCAAGGCCCTGGCCGCCCAGGGGTATGAGGTCACCTATCTCAAGCCGGACCGGAGGGGCCATGTCTCCATCGCGGACCTGGAGGCCGCCCTGCGGCCGGACACCGTGCTGGTGAGCATGATGCTGGTGAACAATGAGCTGGGCACCCTTCAGCCGGTGCGCCAGGCCGGGGAGCTGCTCCGCCGGACCGGCTCCGCCGCCCTGCTCCACACCGACGCGGTGCAGGCCTTTTTGAAGGTTCCCTTCACCCCGGCTCAGCTGGGGGTGGACCTGCTCACCGTCAGCGGCCACAAGATCGGCGCGCCCAAGGGCGTGGGCGCCCAGTACATCCGCGCTGGGCTGAAGCTTTCCCCCCTGCTGTACGGCGGCGGGCAGGAAAATGCCCTGCGCTCCGGTACTGAGGCTACCGCCCAGATCGCGGCGCTGGCCGCCGCCTGTCAGGCCTGGCAGGCCGACTTTCCCCAGCGCATGGCTCAGATCAGGGATTACGCTCTGACGGCCCTCTCCTCCGTGCCCGGCCTGGAGATCGTCTCCCCCGGGGACGCCCCCCACATCTGCGCTATCTCCCTGCCCGGCTACCCCAGCGAGATGCTGGTGCGGGAGCTGAGCGACCGGGGCGTTTGGGTCTCCTCCGGCTCGGCCTGTCACAAGGGCAGGCCCAGCCATGTGTTCGCCGCCCTGGGCCTGCCCAAGCGCACCCTGATGGGGGTGCTGCGGGTCTCCTTCGCCCCATCCACCACCCCCGGGGAGATCGACGCCCTGCGGGAGAGTCTGGTGGAAATCACGAAAAGCCGAATTGCCATGAGGTAACCTATGTTTTCTTATATGAGGCAGGGGCCGGCCTTCTATCGGGAGGTAGTAGTCCTAGCCATCCCCATTGTGCTGCAGAATCTGATTACCAACTCCCTCGGCCTGCTGGACACCTTTATGGTGGGCATGCTGGGTGAACTGCCCATGGCGGCAGTCACCCTGGCCAACATCCCCATATTTGTCATTCTCCTGCTGATCTTCGGCCTGCAGAGCGGCGGGTCGGTGCTCATCGCCCAATTCTGGGGCAAGGGGGATGCCGACTCCATCAACCGTGTTATGGGGATCGGGGTCTATGTGGCCGGGTCCATCAGCGTGTGCTTTGCCCTGGTGATGTTCTTTTTCCCCCAGCCGTTCATGGGCCTCTTCTCCAACAACGCCGAGATTGTGGCCCTTGCCGCCGAATATGCCCGGATTGTGGGCTTCTCCTACATCTTCAACAGCATCACCTCAGTCTATATCGGTGCCCACCGGTCCATGGAAAATCCCAAGCTGGGACTGGGCATCCTCAGCGTGTCCATGGTCAGCAATACCTTTTTGAACTGGGTGCTCATTTTCGGCAAGCTGGGCGCCCCCCGGCTGGGCGTGGTGGGGGCCGCGGCGGCCACCCTGATCTCCCGGATCATTGAATTTGCGGTCATGCTCCTCCACGCGCGCTTCAGCCGCCGCTTCCGCCTTCGGCTCGCCCTGCTGCTGCGCCCCGGACGGGCCCTGCTGAAAAGCTACGCCCGCTTCGCCACCCCTGTGGTACTCAACGAGACCCTCTGGGGCCTGGGCTCCTCCCTCTACCCCACCATTATGGGCTATATGGCGGAGAGCACGCCCATTCTGGCCGCCTACGCTATCTCGGGCAATATTGAAAAGGTGTGCACCGTGGTGGTCTTTGCCCTGGCGGGCACCGCCTCCATTCTCATCGGCCGTGAGATCGGGGCCGGGCGGAAGGAGCGGGTGTACGATCTGGGCCGGGCCCTCAATACCCTCTCCCTGCTGGCAGGGCTTGTGGTGGGCGCGCTTATGGTCGCTGTCACGCTTCTGGCAGCCGCCCCCTTCCTCTATCCGCTCTTCGGCCTGTCTTCCCGGGCGGCCGAGATTGCCACCATGATGCAGATCGTGGTCTTTTCCACCCTGTTTATCCGTGCCTTCAACACCACCAACATCGTGGGCGTGCTCCGGGGCGGCGGTGACGTGCGGGCCGCCTCGGTCATTGACGTGCTCCCCCTCTGGGCCGCCGCCCTCCCCCTGGCCGCCATCGCCGGGCTGGTGTTCCGGCTGGACATCCTGTGGGTCTATCTGTGCACCGTGGTGGAAAACCTTGTAAAGTTTCTCCTGGGGATGCTGCGCTTCCGCTCCGGCGTGTGGATCCACGACGTCACCATCACCCGCGCTGCCGACTGAGGCCTCGTAGCCTTCTGCGGATTAGCAGACAGACCCGCGCTGTGTGAAACACAGCGCGGGTCTGTCTCTTTATTTTCGTTCATCATTTATTTACAACCGCACCTATTGACTTTTCTTCCGGACAGTGGTACATTTACTTTAGCACTCAGAGAGTTTGAGTGCTAAATTCTAAGGAGGACGATGAACATGGAGCTCAGCGAACGCAAACGCCGGATTCTCCGTGCCATCATCGACAGCTATATTCAGTCCGCCGAGCCGGTTGGTTCCAAGGCCATTGCCTCAGCCATCGGCATGGAGGTCTCCTCCGCCACCATCCGCAATGATATGGCGGACCTGGAGGCCATGGGCCTGCTGGAAAAGCCCCACACCTCCGCCGGCCGTATCCCCTCTCCCCAGGGCTACCGGCTGTATGTCAACGAGCTGATGGAGGAGCACCGCCTCTCCCTGCAGGAGACCCAGCGCATCAATGAGGCACTCAACCTGAAAATGCGGGAGCTGGACCGGGTGATCTCCGAGGCCGGGCGTGTGGTCTCTCAGCTGACCAATTATCCCTCCTTTGCCCTCTCCGCCGGCTCCAGCCGCACCACCATCCGCCGCTTCGACCTGCTGATGGTGGAGCGCAACGCTTTCATCATCGTGGTGATGACGGACACCAACATGGTGCGCAACCGGCTCATTCGCCTGCCCTCAGACCTGACCGAGGCGCAGCTGCAGATGCTCAACACCCTGCTCAACACCACCTTCACCGGCCTGACGCTGGAGGAAATCACCCCCGAGCTGATGCGGGTGGCCCAGCACGCCGCCGGGGAGGCCTACGGTCTCATCAGTCTGGTGGTGTCCTTTGCCATTGAAGTACTGGAGAGCCTGGAGCAGCGCACCGTGCACACGGCCGGGCTGGCCCACCTGCTGGAGCTGCCGGAATACCGCAGCCTGGACCGGGCGCAGCCCCTGATGAGCTATCTCTCCGAGGAGAGCGACCCCACCCGTTTCCCCGTCCCCAAGGACGAGGCGTCCCGCATCCTCATCGGTCCGGAAAATGTGGCCGCGGCGCTGCAGGACACCAGCGTGGTCATGGCCAGCTACGACATCGGCGAGGGCATGCGGGGCGTGATCGGAGTGATCGGTCCCACCCGTATGGACTACGCAAAAATCACCGCCCGTCTGTCCTATCTGGCCGACGGGCTGAGCAAGCTCTTTGGGCAGGGCGAGCTGCCCGGCAAGGATGATGAAAAGCAATAGGAGGTAATCCGTTCTCATGAGTAAAGAGAAAGAAAAGCAGACCGTAAATCCTGAAGAAGAGCCGCGCGCGGCTGAAACTGAGGGCGTCCAGCCCGAGGCTGCAGCCGAGGATACCGGAGATCCCATTCTGGCGGAGCTGGAGACCCTGAAAAACAATCTGGCCGAGCAGGAGGACAAATTTCTCCGGCTGGCCGCCGAGTATGACAACTACCGCCGCCGCAGCCAGAAAGAGAAGGAATCCGCTTGGGCGGACTCCAAGGCGGAGACCGCGCTGGCCTTCCTTCCGGTGTATGACAATCTGGAGCGGGCCCTTAAGCAGGAGACCGCGGACGAGGCCTATAAAAAGGGCGTGGAGATGACCATGACCCAGCTCAAGGATGTCCTGACCAAGCTGGGCATTGAAGAGATCCCAGCCCTGGGCGAGGCCTTTGATCCCAATTTTCACAACGCTGTGATGCATGTGGAGGATGAAAATGTGGGAGATAATACGATTGTAGAGGTCTTTCAGGCCGGCTTCAAGACGGGCGACAAGGTAATCCGCTTCGCCATGGTAAAGGTGGCCAATTAGCCCGAAGCGCACAGGCGTGCGGAGCAGCGGGCTAAGACGCGCAGCGCAGGGGACAAACCGAAGGAGGGCCGGGACGGCCCGGATGTTTGTACCCGTAGTTGGAGCGGCTTAGAACCGCGTCGCGCAGCCGCCGCAGCGTGACACAGAAGCGCGCAGGCCCGCATCAGCGAAAGACAGGCCGCCCTGCATTGGGTATGCAAGTACATACCCAAGCTTGATTTTATAAAAAACAATTTCTATATATTGGAGGAACTGAACTATGTCTAAAATTATTGGTATTGATCTTGGTACAACCAACTCCTGCGTATCCGTGATGGAGGGCGGCGAGGCCGTCGTCATCCCCAACGCGGAAGGCAACCGCACCACCCCTTCCGTGGTCGCCTTTTCCAAGGATGGCGAGCGCATGGTGGGTCAGGTGGCCAAGCGCCAGGCCATCACCAATCCGGACCGCACCATTGCTTCCATTAAGCGCGAGATGGGCACGGACTACAAGGTGACCATTGATGGCAAGGCCTACACCCCTCAGGAGATCTCCGCCATGATCCTGCAAAAGCTGAAGGCGGATGCCGAGGCCTATCTGGGCCAGAGCGTGTCTGAGGCGGTTATCACCGTGCCCGCCTACTTTACCGACGCCCAGCGCCAGGCCACCAAGGATGCCGGCCGCATTGCCGGTCTGGACGTGAAGCGCATCATCAACGAGCCCACCGCGGCCGCCCTGGCCTATGGCGCGGACAAGGAGTCCGACCAGAAGGTCATGGTGTACGACCTGGGCGGCGGCACCTTCGACGTGTCCATCCTGGAGGTGGGCGACGGTGTCATCGAGGTGCTGGCCACCGCCGGCAACAACCGCCTGGGCGGCGACGACTTCGACAAATGCGTCATGGACTGGATGGCCGCTGAGTTTAAGAAGGACACAGGCATTGACCTCACCGGCGACAAGGTGGCCATGCAGCGCCTGAAGGAGGCCGCGGAGAAAGCCAAGATCGAGCTGTCCGGCGTGACCTCCTCCAACATCAACCTGCCCTATATTACCGCCGACGCCACCGGCCCCAAGCATCTGGACCTGACCCTCACCCGGGCCAAGTTCGACCAGCTGACCGCCCATCTGGTGGAGGCCACCTCCGGCCCGGTAAAGCAGGCCATGAGCGATGCGGGCCTCTCCGGCAGCGACATTTCAAAGGTGCTGATGGTGGGCGGCTCCAGCCGTATTCCCGCCGTGCAGGACATGGTGAAGAAGCTCACCGGCAAGGAGGGCTTCAAGGGCATCAACCCCGACGAGTGCGTGGCCATGGGCGCCGCGCTCCAGGGCGGCGTGCTGGTGGGCGACGTGAAGGGCCTGCTGCTGCTGGACGTCACCCCCCTGTCCCTGGGCATTGAGACCATGGGCGGCGTGATGACCAAGCTCATCGAGCGCAACACCACCATCCCGGCCAAGAAGAGCCAGGTGTTCACCACCGCCGCCGACAACCAGACCAGCGTGGAGGTCCACGTGCTCCAGGGCGAGCGCGAGATGGCGCAGTACAACAAGACCCTGGGCCGCTTCAACCTGGACGGCATCGCACCGGCCCGCCGCGGCGTGCCCCAGATCGAGGTTACCTTCGACATCGACGCCAACGGCATTGTGAATGTCTCCGCCAAGGACCTGGGCAACGGCAAGGAGCAGCACATCACCATCACCTCCTCCACCAACATGTCCAAGGAGGACATCGACAAGGCGGTCAAGGATGCCGAGCAGTTCGCCGCCGAGGATGCCAAGCGCAAGGAAGAGGTGGACGTACGCAACCAGGCCGACCAGGTGATCTACCAGACCGAGAAGGCCCTGGAGGACGCCAAGGACAAGATCTCCGCCGCCGATAAATCCAGCGTGGAGGGTGCCATCAGCAAGCTGAAGGACGCCGTGAAGGGCACTGATGTGGAGGCCATCAAGGCCGCCACTGAGGAGGTCAGCAAGGCCTTCTACCCCATTGCCGAGAAGATGTATCAGCAGGCCAACCCCCAGGGCGGCCAGCCCGGCCCCGATATGGGCGGCGCGCAGGCCGGCGGCACCGACCCCAATGTGGTGGACGCCGACTATGAAGTGGTGGATGACGATAACAACAAGTAAAAACGCGCGGATGGTGCCGCGTCCCATCCGCAGGCGGCCGCGGGTCGCCCCTACGGTCTGTGTAGGGGCGGCCTTTGGCCGTGCGTATTCCTCCCAAAAGAGGTGAACATATATGGCTGACCAAAAACGAGATTACTATGAGGTCCTGGGCGTCTCAAAGGGCGTCTCGGACGATGAGCTGAAAAAGGCCTACCGAAAGCTGGCAAAGCAGTACCATCCGGATCTGAATCCCGGCGACAAGGCGGCCGAGGCCAAATTCAAGGAAGTCAACGAGGCCTACGAGGTCCTCTCCGATAAAGACAAGCGCGCTCGCTATGACCAGTTCGGCCACGCGGGGGTTGACCCCAATTTCGGGGCCGGTGCGGGCGGCCCCTTTGGGGGCGGCTTCGGCGGCTTCGACATGGGCGATATCGACTTGGGCGACATTTTCGGCTCCTTCTTTGGGGGCGGCTTTGGCGGCGGAGGCGGCCGGCAGCGTACAGGCCCCATGAAGGGCGAGACCCTGCGCGCCTCGGTGACCATCTCCTTTGAGGAGGCGGCCTTTGGCTGTGAAAAGGAGATTACCCTCACCCGCACCGAGCAGTGCGACGCCTGCAAGGGCACCGGCTGTGAGCCGGGCACCACGGCGGAGATCTGCCCCGACTGCCGGGGCGCCGGCCAGGTGCGCATTCAGCGGGGCGGCGGCTCCTTCTCCTTCTCCACCACCACCACCTGTCCCAAGTGCGGCGGCACGGGCAAGATCATCCATCAGCCCTGCAAGGCCTGCGGCGGCGCGGGCAGCACCCGCCGCCAGCGGAAGATCACCATCAACATCCCCGCCGGCATTGACAACGGCCAGGCGGTCTCCCTGCGCGGACAGGGCGGCGCGGGCCGGAACGGCGGCCCGGCGGGCGACCTGCTGGTGAGCGTCACGGTCCGCCCCCACAGCCTGTTCAGGCGGGACGGCACGTCGGTCTACCTGGACCAGCCCGTCTCCTTCCTGCAGGCCTCCTTAGGCGCGGAGCTGGAGATTCCCACCATTGACGGCAAGGTGAAGTGGAACCTGCCCGCGGGCACTCAGCCGGGCACCACCTTCCGTCTGCGGGGAAAGGGCATTCCGGCGGTCAACGGCCGGGGCCGGGGCGACCAGTTTGTCACCGTCAACGTACAGGTCCCCAGGAGCCTGACCCATGAGCAAAAGGAGGCCCTGCGGGTATTCGGCGAGACGATGGGCGAAGTTTCAGCGCCTCCGGAGGACGGTCTGAAAGGTTTTTTTGACAAGAAGAAGAAAAAGAAATAAAATAGGGGGGCGAGTCCTGGACTCGCCCCCCTATTTCGTTCTGGAGGTGTTCCTGTGTCCGGCCTTTCTCAATATATTGTCTATCTGTTGCCGGTGGCCGCCCTGGCTCTGATTTTCTACTTCTTCCTCTACTACTGGCAGGCCCAGCGGGCCCTGCCTGCCGGAGACCCCCTGTCCTGGGTGCGGCAGTATCAGGAGCGGGAATCCCGCCCCTTCTCCCTGGCGGGCAGATGCCACCCCATGGGGAAGAAGGATGCGCTTCCCCTGCTGCTGATCACAGCCATCTACGCGCTCACCGCCTTTGCCCACCTGGGCAGCCTTTCCGCCCCCCAGTCCGCCCAGTCCTTTTCGCAGACCTCCACCGTTGTGTTTGAGCTGGATCAGGCGATCACCCTCTCTGGGGTGGGCTGGTACACCGGCCTCGGTACCGGGGAGTACTCCCTGGAGGTCTCCGCCGACGGGGAGCACTGGCAGGCGCTGCAGATCGTGGACGAGGTGTCCGAGGATAGCGGCGTTACCTGGTATCCCAAGGGCTCCGGCCAGGATACCCAGGGGCTCCAGACCCGGGAGGCCTATTACTGGACCGACGTGGCGGAGGGGGCCTCTCCCGGCTCCGTGCGTTCCATCCGCCAGAGCTATAACACGCTCTTCAAGTGGCGCCAGATCCACATTCAGGACAGCAGAACCGTCCAGGCCAAGTGCCTCCGCCTTACCGGCTTTCCCGGGAAGCCCCCCCTGGAGCTGGGGGAGCTGGCCCTATATGACGAGACTGGGGCCCTGATCCCCGTGGATCTGTCGTCCAGCCCGCTCTTTGACGAGCAGGACACTGTGCCGGAGCACTCCACTTACTACGACTCCGCCTATTTTGACGAGATCTACCA
The DNA here is from genome assembly GCF_014281125.1 of Lawsonibacter celer. Taxonomy (GTDB): domain Bacteria; phylum Bacillota; class Clostridia; order Oscillospirales; family Oscillospiraceae; genus Lawsonibacter_B; species Lawsonibacter_B celer. The sequence continues at coordinate 241,251 of NZ_JACOEA010000002.1, forward strand.
TCCCCGCACCGCGCTGGAGCACATCCGAAACATCAAGCCCTATGAGATCTCCCACCCGCCCCTGGGCAAGCTGATCATGAGCGTGGGCATCCGCATGTTCGGCATGACCCCCTTCGGCTGGCGCTTTATGGGCACCCTGTTCGGTGTGGCCATGCTCCCCCTGCTCTATGTGTTCCTGAAAAATCTGTTTGGCAAGACTCTGGTGGCCTCCTGCGGCACCATCCTCTTTGCCGCGGATTTCATGCACCTGACCCAGACCCGCATCGGCACCATCGACACCTACGGGGTCTTTTTCATCCTGCTGATGTACTATTTCATGTACCGCTATCTGGCCCTCCCCGCCGGGAGCTCCTTCGGCAAATGCGCCCTGCCCCTCTTCTTCTCCGGGCTGTTCTGGGGCATTGGGGCGGCCAGCAAGTGGACGGTGGTCTACGGCTGCGTGGGCCTGGTGGTGCTCTATTTCCTGGGTCTTTGGATGAAGCTGCGGGACTGGCCGCGGGAGCAGCGGCAGGTGTGCCGGGCCTGGACAGTCAAGATTCTCCTCTTCTCCGTGCTGTGCTTCGCCCTGATTCCCGCGGTGATCTACACCCTGTCCTACTGGCCCTATGCCCAGGCCAATGGCGACACCAGCCTGCGCGGCCTGATCGACGTGATGCTGGACAACCAAAAATATATGTTCACCTATCACAAGGGCGTTACCGACTCCCACCCCTACTCCTCCCGCTGGTATCAATGGATTTTGAACATCCGTCCCATTCTGTACTATCTGGACACCTCCGTGCCCGGCATGAAGACCGCCTTCGGCGCCTTTTCCAACCCGGTGGTGTGCTGGGCCGGACTGCTGGCCGTGGTCTCGGCCGCCGTGCAGATGGTGCGCCGCCGCTGCGGCCGGGCGCTGTTCATCGTCATCGGCTATCTCTCCCAGCTGGTGCCCTGGATGTTCATCGGGCGCATCACCTTTGAGTACCACTACTTTCCCTCGATCCTCTTCCTGACCATCGCCCTGGCCTATGTGTTCAACGATCTGGCTGAGCTCCGTCCCCCGCGCTGGAAGGGGGCCGTGTACGGCGTCACCGGCGGGGCCGTGGCCCTGTACGCCCTGTTCTATCCCGTGCTGGTGGGGGTCACGGTGCCCACGTGGTACTCCGCCGTATTCCTGAGGTGGATGCCCAGCTGGCCCTTCTAAAGACCTCCCGGGGGACCGTTCCCCCCAGGCCTGTCACCCCGCCTCCGCGGCGGAAATTTTGTAAGACAAAAGCGAGGTTTTCCCATTGTATCTGACCGATTACCACACCCACACCCAGATTTCCCCGGACTCCAGCGCGCCTCTGGAGCATATGGCCCAAGCCGCGGTGGACGCGGGCGTGCAGGAGCTGTGCATTACGGACCACCTGGACCTGCTCGACCTGCATGGAGCACCCCGGCTCACCTACGACTGGGCGGGCAGCCTGCGCCAATTCCAGCAGACCGCGCCCCGCTTTGTCCACAAGCTGCAGCTGCGTCTGGGGCTGGAGTTCGGCGTGCCCCACACCAATCCCGCCCTGGCCGAGCAGGTTCTCTCCCTGCCGCAGCTGGACTTTGTCATCGGCTCCATCCACAACCAGAGCAGAGCCCGGGGAGGCGGCGACTTCTACTGTCTGGACTATTCCGACCACGGCGTCTGCTATGAGGCGCTGGACGACTATTTTTCCTCTATGGCCCAGCTGGCGCAAACCGACTATTATGACGTGCTCGGACACATCATCTACCCCCTGCGCTACATGCCGGAGGGGATCGTGCTGGACGACTACTGGGCGCGCATGGAGCACATTTTCCGCATCGCTGCGGACCGTGGGAAGGGCGTCGAGATCAACACCTACCGGGGTCGGACCATAGACCAGTGGCGGCCCGTGCTGGAGCTGTACAGGGCCTGCGGGGGCGAGATCATCACCGTGGGCTCCGATGCCCATGCCCCCGGCGACGTGGGCGCCGGGCTCCGGGAGGCCTGCGCCCTGGCCGCAGACCTGGGCTTTCGCTATTTTGCCACCTATACCGGCCGCAGGCCGGAATTCCATAAATGGTAATGGTAAAGGAGAGACGCAGTATGAAAATTGCAATGGGTTCCGATCACGGCGGCTATGCCCTGAAGGAGCATCTGAAGGCCTATCTGGAGGGCAAGGGCTATCAGGTGGAGGACTTTGGCTGTCACTCCACGGATAGCTGCGACTACCCCGATTTCGGCCGGGCCGCGGCACAGGCCGTGGCGGACGGCGCCTGTGAGCGGGGTATCGTGGTCTGCACCACCGGTATCGGTATTTCCATCACCGCCAACAAGGTCCGGGGCATCCGCTGCGCCCTGTGCTCCGAGCCCCTGTCCGCCGAGATGACCCGTCGGCACAACGACGCCAATATGCTTGCCCTGGGCGCCGGTTTTGTGGGTCCCAATCTGGCGGAGCGCATTGTGGAGGTATTCCTCTCCACGGATTTTGAGGGCGGCCGCCACCAGCGCCGGGTGGACAAAGTAATGGCCCTTGAGCAATAAGCGCAAAACCAGCGGCCGCAGCCTGACAGGCTGCGGCCGCTGGTTTTTTGAAGTCCCGCTTAACCGCCCAGAGTCATGCCCTCGCCCCCGGACAGGCCATCCTTCTCCAGCATTCGCTCCAGCACCGCCACGTCGGTGGCGATGTCCATGGCGTTGTCCTGGAAGAGCTTATCCAGCTGTTTTTCAAAGCCCTCCACCACCTTATCCATCATCCCTTCAATGCGCCCCTTGGCCTGACGGATGTTTTCGCCCTCCACACCCTGGGCTTCCATCTGGGCATAGGCCTTGAGTATTTTCAGCGTGGTGGGCAGATAGTAGTTCAGGAAGCTGCGTAACTGCCCCGCCTTGCCCGGATTCTGCTTCTGGTAGGCAAAGATCTTGCCTGTGATCGCTCCGATCCGGTCAATCTTCCGGCTCATCACCTCATCGGCAATGGCGTCGTTCAGCCGACGGATCTCCTCCAGCACTGCGTTGTCGTCGCTCATGTCCAGCGGTGTCTCCTCCGCCCCCTTCTCCTCCTCTTCCGGCGCGGGCTCTTCCTCGATGCCCTCTCCGCTGAGGACCAGACGGCCACTGCCCATGTCTAAGTAGCCTGTCTCCAGCACTCCGTCGTCCAGCATCTCCTGCAGGTCGTCGCAGGCCTTGTGCAGAGAGACCGGCATGGCCTGGGCCAGGGTGGCGATGGAAATGCTCTCCCGCTTCCCGATCAGGGCCAGATATTTACGGAAGCGACGCGCCTTCTTCGTGCGCTGGGTCCCCATAAAAATCAGCGCCAGCCCCAGGATGAAAAAGCCGATCACCGGCGACATCTCAGCCAAGCCCCGCAGGCCGCCGTGCATTAGCTCCTCTGGCAGCCCTGCCACCAGCGCGATGCCGAAAATGCCCGCCATCACCGCCCCGCCGATGGTCAGCCCCTTGCCCTTGTCCAGATTGACCGGCTTGCCCTGCCGGCTCCGGACCGGCTGCCCGGTAGGCGGTGTCTGCCGGCGGGCGCCGACGCCCTGGGTGCCGGGTGCAGTCTGCGCCTCTCGCTGCAGGTCATAGGGATGCCGCTTCTGCTGGCTCTTCCGTCCCAGGCCCAGCACCTTGCGCAAAAGCATAATCAGTCCTACCGGCCATAGCGGGGTCATCAGAAAGATCACCGTTACGATCCAGGATGCCAGATCTCCCCCGTTTTGATTGTTGTTGTAATTCGCCATTGTGAGAGAACCTCCTGCCCGTGCTGCGCGGCCCGGGCCACATAATCTCAAAGTCAGGTATAGTTTAGCATATAAGCGTTAAAGTTTAATAGGGATTTGCTTTAAAGTTTTTAAAAGTGTACCTTGCTTCTTATCATACCCCGAAATCGTCCTCCTGTAAAGTTCGATGTAACCATTCTGTAATTGCTTTTTAGGGGACAAGACCATATAATGTAGCATGTATTTTTGTATCCGCAGGATATCTTGGAGTTGAAGAGAATGGATCATCAGGAAGGAAAGCGGGTCCAGAAGGCCCGGCAGGGGACCAAAGGCCCAAAAATCGTTCTGGCCGTAGTGATTGTACTGATTCTTGCGCTGGCAGCCGGCTATGTGGGCCTGTGCGCCTATGTGGGCAGAAGCGGCAGATACCTGCCCAACACCTCTATCAGCGGTGTTGATGTCAGCGGCCTGACCCAGGTGGAGGCCGTCTACCGGCTCGACGAACAGCTCGGCCAGAAGCTGGGCGGTCAGACCGTAGACTTTACCTGCGGCGGGAACGTATACTCTGTCCCGCTCAGCGATTTCACGGTAGACACAGGGGCGGCGGCGCAGCAGGCGATTGCCGCCCAGGCCGGCAGCTTCCTGACCAGAGGCGCCGGCTATCTCTCCGCCCTGCTGAATGGCACCGACTTTTCCGCGGGCGTAACGCTGGACCAGACGCCCTCTGCGGTTGAACAGGCCGTGCAGGAGTGCAGCGACCGGGAGGCCCAGACCACCTGGACCCAGGAGGAGACGGAGCTGGTGTTCCAAAAGGGACGCACCGGGCGCACCCTGGACACGGAACATCTGGAGGGAGCGCTGATTGAGCGCGCCGGTCAGCTCCTCTCCGGCGACGGCTCGGACGACGGCTCCCCCATCGAGGTGCAGCTGATCACCGCGCCCCCTGTGGAGCCGGACTTTGAGGAAATCTACCAGGAGGTCCTGGTGGAGGCCGCCGACGCCTATCTGGACGCGGACACCAAGCAGATCGTCCCCTCGGTCACCGGGGTAAGCTTTGACATTTCCGCCGCCCGCACCGCGCTGAAGGAAGCCGCCGAGGGAGGCCGCTGTGCCGTGCCTCTGGATTTTGAGGAACCCAAGCTCTCCACAGAGGAGCTGAGCGCCAAGCTCTTTGCCGACGTGCTGGGCACCTCCGTCACCTCCTGCGCCGGCCCGTCCAACCGCTGGTATAACATCGACCTGGCCGCCAGTCGGCTCAACGGCGTCATTCTGCTGCCCGGCGAGACCTTTTCCTACAATGACACCGTGGGTCCCTACACCAAGTCCAGCGGCTACAAGGACGCGGGCACCTACCAGAACGGCCAGAGCATCGACGCCACCGCCGGCGGTATCTGTCAGCTGTCCTCCACACTCTACTGGACCACGCTGAAGGCCAATCTGGAGATTGTGGAGCGCAACAAGCACGCGTTCAATGGAGGCTATATGCCCGTCATCGGCACCGATGCCACCGTATGGAGCAATCAGCTGGATTTCCGCTTCAAAAACGACACGGAGTATCCCATCAAGATCGGGGCCTACCAGGATAAGAGCCACAAGCTCCATGTCACCATCTACGGCACAGACATCACCGGTATTCACGGGGAACCCTACAGCGTGATTATTTCCACCATGCCTTACAAGAACACATATAAGCCGGACGCCTCCAAGGTTCCCGTGGGCGGCGAGCCGGTGCGGGACACCAACTATTCCCGCTACAACGGCTATACGGTCGATCTCTATCAAAAGCTGGTGGACAAGGACGGCAACACCGTCAGTACCACCCTTCTTTACCGCAACACCTACAAAGCCTCGGACGCGGTGTACTACTACAACCCGGCTGACGCGGCCCGGCTGGGCATTGACACTGCCACCGGGCTGAAAACTCTGACCCCCGTGGAGCCCAGCCCGTCCCCCAGCCCTTCTCCGGACCCGACGCCCACGCCTGCTCCCACACCTGTCCCCACACCAGAGGTTACGCCCACGCCCGCTCCCTCCGTGGAGCCCACACCGACAACCGGCCCGGGCATGGAGCCTTCTCCGGAGCCCACTGCATCGCCCAGCCCCGAAGCAAGCGAATAGACGACAGACAAGCGCCGCCCCGCCAGCCGGCGGGGCGGCGCTTTTACAAAGGAGAGTACGACATGTTTCAAGGTTTTTCCCAGCAGACCATCGACTTTATGTGGGGGATCCGCTTCAACAATGAGCGCTCCTGGTTTGAGGCCCACAAGGAGGAATACAAGGCCTGCTTTTATCAGCCCATGCGGGCCTTGGCCGACGAGGTCTATGAGCGCTTTATGGACGCCCACGGGGATCTGGACCTGATGTGCCGGGTCTCCCGCATCTATAGGGACGCGCGGCGGCTCCACGGCCGTGGACCCTATAAGGACCGTCTATGGTTCTCTATGGAGCGGCCGAAGGACCAGTGGATCGCCCAGCCGGTGTACTGGTTTGAGCTGGAGCCTGAGGGCTACTCCTACGGTCTGGGCTACTGGATGGCACCGCCCGTGACCATGGCCAAGCTGCGCGCGCGCATTGACCGGGACCCCAAGCCCCTGGAAAAACTGGTGCGCGCCTTTCACCGCCAGGACGTGTTCACCTTGGAGGGTGAGGACTACAAGCGTCCCAAGGGTGACCCGGGCAAGCTGCTCTCCCCCTGGTATAACAAGCGCGGCTTCAGTCTCAGCTGCGCGCGCAAGCACGACAGCCTGATTTTTTCCCACGACCTGGCGGACATCCTCCTGGAGGGCTATGAGCAGCTGCTTCCCTTCTACCGCTATCTGATGTCTCTGGAGGGGGATCCCGCCCCGGGTCACAATAGCTGACAAAATTTTCAATGCAAGCTCCGCCGCCCACGGCACATACTAACGGCAACAGATCTGGAAAGGCGGCGCAGAACTATGGCTCATCACTCCTGGCAAAAAAAGGGGCGGGCGCTGCTGCCCGCCCTGTTTTTGCTCTTGTCCATCGGCGCGCTGGGCGCAGCGCTGCTGGTCTCCCCCACCGCCGTGGAGGCGGACGCAGGCCTTGAGGGCCAGGTGGAGGCGCCCGCCCCATCCTCCGATTCAGGCGCCCAAAAGCTCATTGCCCTCACCTTTGACGACGGGCCCCGCCGCTCCACCACCACCGCCCTGCTGGACGGCCTGGCAGAGCGGGGGGTGCACGCCACCTTCTTTCTCATCGGCAGCCAGGTGGAGGACAACCGCGACGTGGTGCGCCGCATGGACGGAGAGGGGCACCAGATCGGCATCCACACCTATGACCATGTGAAGCTCACCGGTCTGAACCGGGCGGACTTTGACGCGCAGGTGGATAAGACCCGTGACGTGCTGAAGGCCACCCTGGAGCACAACGATTTTCTACTGCGCCCGCCCTACGGAATGCTGGATGGGAGCGTAAAGGCCTGGGCCGGCTGTCCGATCATCCTCTGGTCCATTGACCCGGAGGATTGGCGGGACCGCAATGCCGCCCGGGAGGTGGAGCAGGTCGTCCGGGAGGCCAGGGACGGCGGCATCATTCTGATGCACGATATTTTCCCCGAGTCTGTGGAGGCCGCCCTTCAGATCGTGGACCAACTCCATGCCCAGGGCTATCTCTTCTGCACCATTGACGAGCTTTTTGCCGCCCGCGGTATTCCGCTGGAGGCAGGGGAAAAATACTGGAATGCCTATCCCTAAGATAAGCCGGGATGGCCGGCGCGCCATAAAAAAGCTTCCGGACCGACGCCGGTCCGGAAGCTTTTTGCGTCTCACAAAAGCAAATAGGACGCCGCTACGCCGGCGGCCAGCAGGCAAAAGCAGATGATCCCCGGATTTTCGAAAAACAGCCTCCATTTCTGCCGCTCCGGCATGGGGTATCCGTCCTTTTGAAACCAGACCTCCCGGGCCAGAGCGATCATGCAACCCACGCCGCCGAACAGGAACAGCAGCACAAGTCCGCCCAGCAGGTAGCCGCTCCATCGCCCCGGCCAGTCCGCCAGCGCGGGCAGTTCGATGCCCGCCAGATTCACCAGCGCGTGAAGCAGCATCGCCTGCCAGAGACACCCGGTCCTGAGCACCACATAGGCGAAAATCAGTCCCAGGGCAAAAGCGTAAAACATCTGATTGAGGTTCCCATGAAACAGGCCGAAACACAGGGCCGAGGCGAACATGGCAAACTTCTCCCCATAGGGGCGCAGGCGGCGCAGCAGCAGCCCCCGGAAGGCCGCCTCTTCCGCCAGCGGCGCCACCACACAGCCCAGCAGCAGATTGAGGACCATGGGGTAATCCCCCAGGGACTCCACGGGATTGGTCACCGGCGCGCCGCGCACCAGCCCGATCAGCCCGATCAGGGCCAGGGTGGCGTAGTTGGACAGGTAAAGGGCGGCCATGGAGATCAGGTACACCTGGAACAGGCGCACCGGAGCCAGAGGGGTCCGCCTCTCCGGCGCGGGGGCCGCGGGCAACGTCCGGATCACCAGGCAGAACAGCGGAAACCCGACCCCGTAGGCGGACACCAGGGAGATCGTCCAGAGGAAGACCGGCTGACCGGCCAGTCCGGGCGCTAGCAGGGCCGCCGCCGCGAAGGCCAGAGTCTGCACCGCCAGCATGCCGCCCATCTGGGCCAGCAAGGCCCCTCCCATGCGGGAAAAGACCCCGCAGTGGGTCCGCAGTATCCGCGCCTCCTGGGGCGTAAGCCTGCGCTTTGGCTCCTCCATGCCGCCCTCTCCTCTCTCTTTGCTGTGGTCCCATTATAGCAGGCTCGGTCCGGACAGGCAAGAGGGGCGGCTCCTCGGCTCCTCAGAACCAGCTCCCCACCGCCAGCAGCTCTTGGGCCAGGCTCTCCCGGTAATCCCGAGCTGAGGGGTCCAGACTGTTGATCACCACCCTGCCGCTCAGCGCGGTGGCGTGCACATAGCGCCCCTCCCCCAGATAGAGGGCCACATGGCCCGGAAAATAGAGCAGATCGGCCACATCCATGCGGGCGCGGTCAATGGCGTGGATGGGAAAGCCCTCCTCAATTCTAGCGTCCCGGTAGATGAGGATGCCCTGAAGCAGATAGGCCATGGCGGTCAGGCCGGAGCAGTCCAGCCCCAGTGGCGTCTTGCCTCCCCAGCGGTACTGCACCCCCAGGTACCCCAGCGCCCCGTCCGCAATGCGGCGGCGCAGCTCCACCTCGGGCAGCACAGGTGGATTTTCGTAATATGTCCCCAGATAATCACTTTTCGTATACCCGCTTCTGCCGTCCGGGAGGCGCACCCGCTGCCAGCCGCCCGCGTCCGGCTCCCCCACCGGGGACACCAGGCAGCCCCGCACCAGCGTGGTCACCGGCCAACACTCCACCGCCGGACCGCTGAGCACGTCGGCCGCCGCCTGCAGCACCAGGCGCTTGGGCAGCGCCGCCCAGCGGGCGGCCCGCGCGCCGGTGGCTACTTCCTCCGCACGCACATAGCCCTCATAGCGGTAGTGGGTGCGCAGGCGCACCCAGCCCGGATTGGGGAAGTCCAGCACCTCCGCCGGCCAGCCCAGAAGCGCCTCGTCTGCCCGGGGACAGCAGGGCTCCGGCCGGCTCATCAGTTCACAGATGGGGACATTGATGACTGCATCCATAAAAGGCCTCGCTTTCTCAGGAAATTTGTGGTATGCTGTAAGAAAAGTCCGTTCTTTCGGACCCTTCTCATGGGATACTGAATGTGGAAGGGGGAAGTTTTATGGCAAGAAGTTCCAATCAAAAGCTCAAGCTCCTGGCCCTGCGCCAGATCCTGTTGGAGCGCACGGACGAGGACCATCCGCTCACCGTGCCCGAGCTCATCGACGCGCTGGAGCAGCAGGACATCAGCGCCGAGCGAAAAAGCATTTACGACGATATGGAGGCCCTGCGCACCTTTGGCCTGGATGTACTCAGCCGCAAAGGCAAATCGCCCGGCTGGTTTGTGGGGGAGCGGCCCTTCCAGCTGGCCGAGCTCAAGCTGCTGGTGGACGCGGTGCAGTCCTCCCGCTTCATCACCCAGCGCAAGAGCAGCGACCTGATCCGCAAGCTGGAGTCCCTGGCCAGCGTCCACCAGGCCCGCCAGCTCCAGCGGCAGGTGTACGTGGACCGCCGGGTCAAGTCCATGAATGAGAGCGTGTATTACAACATCGACAAGCTGCACGCGGCCATCGCGGCCGGCCGGGCCATCACCTTCAAATACTTTGAGTACAACGTCCGTAAGGAGCGGGTGTTCCGCCGGGAGGGAAAGCGCTACGCGGTCTCCCCCTATGGACTGATCTGGGACGACGAGAAATACTACCTGGCGGGCTATGACCACCGCGCCTGCCAAATGCGCCACTACCGGGTGGACAAAATGGCTGAGCTGGCGGTGACCTGCCTGCCCCGGCAGGGGGACGAGTCCTGCAAATCCTTTGACCTTGCATCCTATTCGCAGAAGCACTTCGGTATGTTCAGCGGCCGGGAGGGCCAGGTCACCCTCCGGTGCCAAAACCGCCTGGTGGGGGTGGTATTGGACCGCTTCGGACAGGAGAGCATCCTGGCCCCCGACGGGGAGGAGCACTTCACCGTCACCGTCCCGGCGGTGGTCAGCCCCCAATTTCTGGGATGGGTATTCGGGCTGGGGGACGGAGTAAGGCTCACCGCCCCAGGCTGGGCGGTGGAGGCCTTCCAGTCCCATCTGACCTCGGTCCAGGCCCAGTATGTATGAACAAAAGCCTGTCTGAAAACGGGATCACCGTTTTCAGACAGGCTTTCTGCCCGGCGGAAGGTCCTTCCGCCGGGCTGTTTTTATTCCCAGCGCTCCCATACCTGGGGGCAGTAACCCACGGTGGCCTGCCTTCCATTGCGGACAATGGGGGTTTTCAGCAGCTTCGGGTTTTCCAGCAGCTTTTCCAGCTTATCCTCGTCATAGGCCAGGTACTTCAGCAGGGCGGCGTCCGGATGTTTCCAGCTGATCAGTTCCTCCAGCCCCACGGCGTTTTTGACGCTTTTCAGCTCGCCGGGGCTGATGCCGTATTTCACCAGGTCCACGGCCTGAAATTTGATCCTCCGCTCTTTGAACCACCGCTCGGCCTTTTTGGTGTCAAAGCATTTGCTCGTTCCAAAGATCTGAATGTTCACCCTTTACTCCCCCACATAGGCAAAGCGGGGGCCGGCATAGCCGTCCCGCTCCACCCGCTCGTTCCACATGGCCGCCGGGCGCACCCAAATACCCTGCTCCCCGTAGAGGGCCTGGTAGACCACCATGGGCTCCCGGGTCTCTGAGTGGCGGGCCGTGCAGAGCACCCGGTATTCGCCGCCCTTGAAATGGCGCCAGCGCCCCGGTCGAATTTTATCCATAGCCGGACTCCTCTCTCACGGGTCAAGGGTAAAGAAATGTCCCACCCGATTCTTTTTATCAAAAATATTGTTGTACTGCAGCGTCTTGTACTCCTCTACCGCGGCAGAGAGCGCCTCCGGCAGGGGATCCTCCAGGGCGTACCACACCCCCGCCGCGTCCCTCAGCCCCATGGCGTTAACCACGGGCATCTGCTCGTACAGCCCCTTCAGGAACTGCTGATAGCCCGTCATGGGCAGGTTCGCGGTATCCATGAGCAGCGTCGACAGGTAGTTCAGGGACAGCTCCACGCCCTCGGCCTCCGGGATGTCATAGTTGGCCCACAGCAGGAAGGGCACCATCTGCTTTTTCTGAGCCGTGGCCAGGTCCGGATTCTCCCCCAGCACATCGGCGTAGAAATTGGTGGCCACCTGGGGCTGGTGGTCGCCGAAGAGCAGAATCAGCGTGGGCTCCTCCACCTGAGAGAAGTAGTCCACCAGGTACTCCAGGGCCTGATCGCTCTGGTAGATCAGGGACAGATACTGGTTCACCGTGGAGAATTTGCCCTCAAACTTCCCGGTGAGCCACGTGGTGCGCGGCAGCCCATTCCAGGACATGGTGTAGCCGCTGTGGTTCTGCATGGTGATGTTGAACAGGAACAGGCGCTCCCCCGGCTTCTTCTCCTCATACATGCGCACCAGATTTTCATAGTCGCTCTGATCGGTGACGTAGCCCGTGCTCGCATCCCCGCGCATGTAGGTACGGTTCTGGAAATCCTGCTCAAAGTACATCTCGTCAAACCCGAAGTCCGTATACACGGGAATCCGGTTCCAGCCCGAGGAGCGGTAGGGGTGAGCGGCCACGGTGCGGTAGCCCAGGGTCTTCATCTGGGCCGTCAGCGTGGGGTCCCCGTCGGAGACGAACATCTGGTAGGGCACGGTGCTGGGGGGCAGGAACACCGTTGTGTTGCCGGAGAGGAACTCATACTCCGAATTGGCGGTGGTGCCCCCAAAGACAGAGGAATAGGCATAGCCCTTGATGGTATTTTCCGTCAGGGAGCGGTAGAAAGGCATGGCATCCTGATTGGTCTCCACCCCGGGCAGCACGCTCAGATCGGAATAGGACTCGTTCATAATGACGATCACATTGACCGGCTGCTCCCCCGCCTCCGCGAGGGCGGAGGCGGAAAGGGCAGACTCCGAGGGGGTCTGCCCGGCCAGGCTCTCCAGCCGGCCGGCGGAATATCCCTCCGGCTTATCTACGCGGCTGTATTTCAGGCAGACGGAAAAATTGAGAAACAGGCCGTTGCCCCGGGTGGTCCACAGGGAGGGCTCAATGCCCAAGCGCTCCACAAAGCCGGTGCCGAAGAAGATCCCCAGGTAGACCGCCCCGGTCGCCGCCCAGGTCAGAAAGAGCTTCCAGGAAAACTTTTTCCGCTTCTCGTTGGGCAACAGGGAGATCAGCAGGATGTAGGCCAGGACAATCAGTCCCGTCATCACCTGGGTGCGGTCCAGGGTAAAGTCGTAATTGCCCGCCACATTCGCCGCGGTGCCTATGCTGAGAAAATCCGCGGGCAACAGGGCGCGACCCCGGAAATTCAGCAGGTAGCGGTTGGCCAGGCCCCATCCCCAGGAGATGCCGATACAGAATTTGATGGCCCCGGACATGCGCCCCCTCAGAAAATAAAAAAACGCCTCGCCCAGGTAATACCAGACCAGATTGAGGGCAATCTGCGCGGCGGTAAATTCCGTCCACGGGTCGTTATAGTTGAGTTCCTCCACCAGGGTCAGGGCCACCAGCGGGGTCACAATCAGCAGTACCCAGGTGATCGCCAAAGACTGCCGGCGGCTGAGCGCCAGGTGGGGATAGCCCCTCCGCCTCCGGGAGGGATGTTCAGGCTGAACGGAAAGCTCTGTGCTCATTTCATTCCTCTTACGCAGCGATAACAATTTCTTTACAAAGTGGGATTATACCACAGAAGGTGGAAAACGCAAATGCGTTTTCCACCTTCTTAAGGAATTCTTCATAACCCTTTAGATCTTTTCAGGAATCGCACGCAAGGGCGGTCCCTCCAGCCTTAAAATCCGGTCACATCGGGCAACCGTCTCCACCTCGTGGCTGGAGAGCAGCACGGGTACGCCCAGGCCCCGGATACGGGAGAGGATCCGCCCCGCCCGCGGGGCGTCCACGCCGGCAAAGGGCTCGTCCAGAAGATACACGCCTCCGCCGCAGGCCAGACAGCGTGCCAGAGCCAGCCGCCGCTCCATGCCCCCGGAGAGGGCGGCGGGACGGCTGCGGGCCTCTCCCTCCAACTCCACCAGCTCCAGCCACATGCCGGCCTCCCCTCGCCGGTCCCGGGACAGCACGTCGGCAATGTGCTGCTCCGCCGTGCGCCACGGGAACAGACGGTCCTCCTGAAAGAGGATCGCCGCCGGTCCAGGAAGAGTCACACGCCCGGTCTGCACCGGCTGCAGGCCGGCCAGTGCCCGCAGCAGAGTGGTCTTGCCGCACCCAGAGGGTCCGGACAGGGCGGTGACGCCCTCCTCCGGCGCCTCCAGGGTGAACCGGTCCAAAACCAGCTTTTCCCCAAAACGTACAGTAATATTTTCGCAGAAGATCACACCCGTGCCCCCCTTCCCAGCCGCCGGAACAGGAGTCCAAGCACGGATTCCAGCAGGAAGCTCAGTGCGATCACCACAATGGTCCACGCAAAAAGAGAGGTCGTCTCCAGGGTGATCTTGGCCCGGTAGAGCGCCGTGCCGATGGCCAGAGCCGGCTGGCAGAGCACCTCGGCGGCCACCCCCGACTTCCAGGCCAGGCCCAGGCCGGTGCTGCACCCGCTGGCGAAGTAGGGAAACACAGAGGGGAGATACACCAGCCGCAGGGTCCTTCCCCGGCTGAAGCGGTAGGCCCGGGCGGCCTCCAGCAGCAGCGGGTCGGTCTGGGTGATTCCCCTGCGCACATTGCCCCACAGCACCGGGAGCACCATCAGCGCGGAAATAATGGCCGGCACCCGCCCGGTGGGCGCCCAGAGGAGCACCAGCACGATGAAGGATGCCACCGGCGTGGCTCGAATCACCTTGACCGCCGGGCTGAACAGCCGGTCCGCCCATTGGCTCACGCTGGAGAGGGCGGCCAGGGCGCAGCCCAGCAGGACCCCTGCGGCAAAGCCGCCGAAGATGCGCCCCAGGCTCATTCCCGCGCTGCGCCAGAACGCCCTCTCCCCGGCCAGCGCAAAGAGCCGCTCTCCCACGGCCAGAGGACCGGGAAGCAGCAGCTCTTTTCCCACCGCCAGCGCGGCAAGCTGCCATACCCCCAGCCAAAAGGCCAGGGGTATGGCGGCGCGCAGCAGCGTTCTCCCGACGGAATTACGGGATATAGTAGAAGTTGTCATCGGGGATGGAACCTCCGATCGAAGTGGGGTCGGCGGCGAAAAGTACCTCGTAGTAGTCAGAAATCTCCTTCAGACTCTCCCCGTCCACATAAAACAGGTTGGCCTGGGGAATGGCGGCCTTGGCAATGGCGGCCTTGGGAACAATTTCGTACTGGGCCATGAGCTCAGCTGCCTCCTCCACATGGTCGTTCACATAGAGAATGGAGGCCGCATAGTCCCCCAAAATGCCGGGCACCAGTGCGCTGTTTTCCTCTAGCCAGGCGGTGCGGGCCACCAGGCAGCCCATGGTAAAGGTGCCGGCGGCGCCGGACTCGGTCCAGGCATCGTTCAGGTCCACCGCGTCCCGCACGTCCTGATTCTGAATCATCACGCTGGTGGCGGCGGGCACCGGGAGCATGCACAGGTCGATCTCGCCGGAGGCCATCAGGGCGGTGAGCTCATCGCTGGCCTTCCACTCGATGGCCACATCCTGGCCGGGGACCAGCCCATTCTTCTCCAGCAGATAGTTGAGCACATACTCCGGATTGGAGCCCTGCCCAGTGGCGTAGAGGGTCTTGCCCGCCAGATCGGCCAGGCTGTGCACCGTGTCGCCGTTCTCCAGAATGTGGAGCACGCCCAGGGTGTTCAGGGCCAGGAGCTTGATGCTGTCGTTGTCCTTATTGTACAGGGTCGCCGCCAAGTTGGTGGGCACAGCGGCAATGTCCAGCTCGCCGTTAATCAGCTTGGGCACAATATCCGTGGTCGGGTCGGAGCCCAGGGTAAGGCTGTAGTGCACCGTGGTCTCCCCTCCGTCGTTGTCCGAGAGAAGCTTGGCCGCACCCATGCCGGTGGGCCCTTTGAGCAGTCCCAGGTTCACCGTGGCCTTTTCCGCGGCAGAGGTGTTTTCCGGTGTGGGCTCGGCAGTGGGCTCCGGGGTGTTGGCGGCAGTGGGGGAGGGCGTGGGCGTGACCTCCGCGCCCTTCTGGGCGCATCCCGCAGCCAGAGCCAGCACCAGGATCAGACTCAGGGCCAGGGCAATTCCTTTTTTCAGCTTCATGGTTTCTCCATTCCTTTCTGTGATTCCGATCTCAATGGGTTTTCGCACTATACCTGTCTCAGCGCCTCCTGATCCAGGATTTGCACGCTCCGCCCCTCCCGCCGGATGGCGTGCAGGGCCTCCAGGGCGTCAAAGGCGCGGTAGAGAGACGCCCGGCTCACGTTCAGCCGCCGGGCCAGTCCGGTGGCGGAGCACTCCGGCTCCACCCGCTCCCCCGCCTGCCGCTCCAACAGGTATTGGGCAAGCCGGCGCTCCGCGCTGCCGGCGGAAAGGGTCTCAATCTTCTCATTGAGAAAGCGGATGCGCCCGGAGAGATAGTAGACATAGCTGCGCCCCACCTCCGGGAATCGGGCCATCAGCTCCTCCACAAGCGCCTGCGGCAGCAGAAGCACGCTGCAGGCCGTCCGCGCGGTCAGGGTGGTGGCATAGTCCGGCCGGTCATTGAACAAAGCCGCCGCCCCAAACAGCGCCCCGGGGCGGAGCACGCTGATAATCAGCGCGCCTTTACTCACCTGTACCTCGCCCTCCAGCAGAATCCCGAGACACCGCTCAAAGCGCTCCGGGGTATAAATGACCTCGCCCCGCTTGACCCGGCGGCAACGGGCGCGCCGGTCCGAGAAGGCCAGCTCCACCGCCTCGCTTGGCGCATGTTGAAACAGAAATGTCCCTCCCACCAGAGATCGATGGGCTTCACTGAGCACAACAATCCCCCATTTCTGTCTCAAATGATACAGTTATTTTAGCAGAGTTTTGGAAAAAGTCAACTGCCGGAGGAAAGAATTTCAGAAAACGGGACCCTTTTTTTCATTCCTTCATAGAATAGGCTAACAAAGGACCAAAAAGGAGGTCACACCATGGCCAATCGCAGCAATTGCCGCTCACAGCGCGGCGGAGACCCCAACCGAGCCCGGGCGGAGGCCCAGGCCCGGGCCATCATCGCCCAAAAGCGGGCCGCAGCCCAGCCAGAACCGGAGGAACCCATGAACCGATACATCTACCCCATCCCCCAGCCGTCATCGTCCTGCCCGCCGCTCTCCTGCTCTGCTCAGGTCTGCCTGGAGCGTATTCTGGAGGCACAGGAGCGCCAGACCGAGCTGCTTTCCGAGCTGCTCACCGCAGTTCAGGCGCTGACCGCCGCCGCGCTGGTTCCGCCCACCGGTTCGAATTCTTAAAATATTCTAAACTTCGAACATTTTCTCTTGCGGTGCGCCGCCTGATTGGATATACTAGGGATTGTTTACTGTTGACATAATACCGGACCATTCACCAAAGAGAGAGGCGATCCATCATGGCCAGAACACGCAGACGTCCCGCCCGCTCCCCCCTTCATCGAGCGGGCAGGGTCCTATATCGGGCAGTGGTCACCTTTTCCGCTGTGATCGTGGTGCTCTTTTGTGCCTATAAACTGGTCTCCCGCCCGCCCTCCATGGCCGCGGGCCCCGCTTCCACCCCCGCGGCGCCCGGCCTGGACACCGCCCCGCCCCTGCCGGAGCAGACCGGGGCCCAGGCCGACGTTCCGGTACGCCGCGAGGGCGTCT
Organism: Lawsonibacter celer; assembly: GCF_014281125.1. Classification (GTDB taxonomy): domain Bacteria; phylum Bacillota; class Clostridia; order Oscillospirales; family Oscillospiraceae; genus Lawsonibacter_B; species Lawsonibacter_B celer. The sequence goes on from NZ_JACOEA010000002.1 coordinate 258,239, forward strand.
ATACTTTCCTGCTGGCGGCCAGCGACCAGGCCGGAGGCGGCGCGGACACCATCATGGTGTGCACCTATGACACGGTGGAGCAGAAGGTGGGCCTGGTCTCCGTGCCCAGAGACACGCTGGTACAGAGCGGCAAAATCAACGCCCTCTATAATAAGGGCGTCGACACCTTGAAGGACACGGTGTCCAATATGCTGGGCATCCCTATTGACCATTATGTCACCGTCAACATCAAGGGCTTTGTCAAACTCATCGACGCGGTGGACGGGATTGACTTCAATGTGCCGGTACACATGGCCTACGACGATCCCACCCAGGACCTGCACATCCACTTTGAACCGGGGATGCAGCACCTGACCGGCCAGGAGGCGCTGCTGGTGGCCCGCTGCCGCAAAAATTCTGACGGCTCCGGGACGTATCCCAATAATGTATATGACGCCTATCCCGACGCGGACATCGGGCGCACCCGCACCCAGCAGCAGATCATCGCCACGGTGCTGAAAAAGGTTCTCTCCCGGCCGGACAGGATCACGCAGGTGGTGGGGGCCCTGATGGAGCATGTGGACACCGATCTCTCCCTCTCCAACGTGCTCTGGCTGGCGGAGCCCGCTCTGGGGGTGGATCTCTCCGCCGATCTGACCACCGCCACTCTGGCGGGCGACGGCAACACCTACTATCCCGGCTGGGGCAAGTGGTGCTACCAGCTCTATCCGGAGCAGGCCCTGGAGGTAGTCAATACCATCCTCAATCCCTACGACCGGGACCTGACCCTGGAGGACATGAATATTTTCCAGTATCAATGATAAAACGCTCCCCCGGCAGGTGCCGGGGGAGCGTTTTATTCGTTCAGTGCAGCAGGTCCGGCCCTTCCAGGTTCATCTGCCGCTTACGGGAGGCGGAGAAGTCCAGCTTTTCCGCCAGGCGCGCCGTATCCCCCGAGACAAGCGTCTCCCGGTAGGACTGGAGGTTGCCGATCAGCCGGTCCACCACCTCCAGCAGGGCCGGGGCGTTCATGGAGAACAATTGGGTCCACAGCCCCACATCCAGCGCCGCCACCCGGGTACAGCCACGGAAGGAGCTGCCCTCAAATCCCCTGCATTCAAAGAGCATGGGGTCGTCACAGACCGAGAGGGCGATCACGTGCATCATCTGACTGGTATAGGCGATGAGGGCATCGTGGGCCTCAGGGGTGGTCTTGTACACGTCCCTGCAGCCAATATGGGCCGCGACGCGCTCCAGCAGGGCCACATGCTCCGCCGTGCTGTTCTCCCGGGGGGTGAGGATCAGATGGGAGCCCTGGAACATCTCGCCGAAGGCGTGTTCAATGCCGGAAAATTCCGTCCCCGCCATGGGGTGGCAGCCGATAAAATCCACTGTGTGGGGCAGCACCTCCGCCCCCTTCATAATGGCGGTCTTGACGCCGCAGACATCCGTGACCAGCGCCCCCGGCTTGAATTGCGCCCGGTACTCCTCCAAAAAGCGGACGATGCCGCTGGGGTGAAGGGCCAGCACCACCACGTCGGCCTGGGAAATGACCTGCCCCGCCTCCCCGGTTACCCGGTCGGCCACGCCGTGCTCGGCGGCGTAGCGCAGAGTGGGCTGTGACACATCCACGCCCACGATCTCATAGTCCTCAAAACCCTTCAGCGCAATGGACAGAGAGCCGCCAATCAGGCCCAGGCCCACAATGACGATGGTCTTTTTCATGGTATCACTCCTTGATTCGGAGGGCATACGCCCTCCGGGATGCCCGATCCGCCTCCGGAACGGGGCGGATCGGCTTACACCTCCCGCCCCACGCAGCGGGCCATGTCCCCCACCTTGCCCATCAGCTGGGAGAACTGCTCCGGGGTGATGGACTGCGCGCCGTCGCACAGGGCGTTCTTGGGGTCGTTGTGGACCTCGATGATCAGGCCGTCCGCCCCGGCGGCAATGGCCGCCAGGCTCATGCGCTCCACCATCCAGGCCTTGCCGCAGGCGTGGGAGGGGTCCACCACCACCGGCAGGTGGGAGAGCTGCTTCACCGCCAGCACGGCGGACAGGTCCAGGGTATTGCGGGTAAAGGTCTCAAAGGTGCGGATGCCCCGCTCACACAGGATGACCTTCTGGTTGCCGCCGGCCATGATGTACTCCGCAGACATGAGCCATTCTTCGATGGTGGAGCTCAGACCCCGCTTGAGCAGGATCGGCTTGGTGGTGCACTTGCCCAACTTCTTCAGCAGATCAAAGTTCTGCATATTCCGGGCACCCACCTGGATCACGTCCACACACTCCTCGAACAGCTCGATGTACTCGGTGCTCATGATCTCGGTGACGATGGGCAGGCTGGTGGCCTCCTTGGCCTCCTGAAGGAGCTTGAGCCCCTCGCACTCCAGGCCCTGGAAGGCGTAGGGCGAGGTGCGGGGCTTAAAGGCCCCTCCCCGCAGGGCGGACGCGCCAGCGGCCTTGACCGCCTGGGCGACCCCCACAATCTGGCTCTCGCTCTCCACCGAGCAGGGGCCGGCGATCACCGCCAGCTTTTTTCCACCCACTGCGGTCCCGTTGCCCAGGTCGATCACCGTGTCGTCCGGGTGGTACTTGCGGTTGGCCTTTTTGTAAGGCTCGCTCACCCGCATCACCCGCTCCACGCCGGGCAGCTGCTCCAGCATCTCCAGATCGACCTTGGCCGCGTTGCCCTCCGCGCCCAGCACCGTAGTTTCGCTGCCCTTGGAGATATTCACCTTCACGCCGCCGGCCTTCATGGCCAGAATGGCCTCCTGCAGCTGTTCCGGGGTGAACCCCTGTTTCATAATGACTACCATACTGCTTCTCCTTTCACCGCATACAAAAACCGCGGCCGCCCACCTGGGCTGCCGCGGCTACAATTGCGTCTGTACGAGACGGATTGACACCCTGACAGGCCGGCTACGGGCAGGCAAAAGCTCCGCTATTCCGGTAATAGCGGTAATACCCGTATCCGTATTCCTGCCGTCTTTTCACGCGTTTCACGCTCCTTGTGTTGTACTTTAACACTTTTACCTATTGAAGTCAAGGATTATTTTGTTCCTTTTTCTGTAAAGCCCTCAGATCACGCTTGAATTCCTAGCAGTCCTGTGGTATTATATCCCTACAAAAAGGTAGGTGTTTTGATGAAAATTTCCACCAAGGGCCGCTATGCGCTTCGGCTGATGCTGGATCTGGCCCTGTACAGCGGCGGCAGCGCCGTACCCCTGCGGGATGTAGCCGCCCGGCAGGAGATTTCCGACAAATATCTGGAGCAGATTGTCACCCAGCTCTCCCGGGCCGGCCTGGTCCGTTCCATCCGCGGGGCGGGCGGCGGCTACCTGCTCACCCGCGCCCCGGAGCAGTACACCGTGGGGGAAATTCTGCGGGTTCTGGAAGGCACTCTGTCCCCGGTGAGCTGTGCCGACGGCACCGACTGCTGCAGCCGGGCGGACCGCTGCGTGACTGTGGAGGTCTGGCGGGAGATTCAGGCCGCCGTGGATGGGGTGGTGGACCGCATTACCCTGTCCGACCTGGTGGACCGCTATCACAAAAAGTGCGCAGCCCAGAAGGCATAGGACCCCATATGGCCGCGGCGCGGTGCATCGCTGATGCACCGCGCCGTTTTTGCTTCAGATCCGCTCCAGCCGGGGCCCCAGCCGCGACAGCAGCTCGTTCGTGATGGTCCCGGCCGCCTGAGCCGCCTCCTCGGCGGCAATCACCCGATCTCCATCCCGGCCGATAAAGGTGGCCACATCCCCCGGGGCCACGCCCGGGATGCCGGTCACGTCCAGCAGCAGCTGATCCATGCAGATCCGTCCGGCCACCGGGGCGTACCGCCCCCGGACCAGCGCGCCCCCCGCGCCGCAGGACAGGCTTCTGGGGTAGCCGTCGGCGTAGCCCAGGCCGACCACGGCCACCACTGACGGCCCCTCGGCCGTAAAGCTCCCGTCATAGCCGGCACACACTCCGGACTCCAGGGTGCGCACCTGGACCACCCGTGCCCGCAGGGAGAGCACCGGGTGCAGCCGGGGCGTGAGCGCCGTATGCTCCCCGGGGGCGCTCAGCACGCCGTAAAGGGCGATCCCGGCCCGCACATAGGCGCAGGGGAGCTGCCCGTAGTTGAGCAGGCCGTAGCTGCTTTGAATGTGCAGCGCGCCGGGAGAGAGTCCCATATCCTGCACCACTCCGGCCGCGGCATAAAAGCGGCGCACCTGTTCCCGTGTGCGGGCCTGGTCCTCCGGCGTCAGCCGCTCCGCCGCCGCCAAGTGGGTGAACATGCCGGTCACTCTGAGGTTCCGGGTCGTGTAGATCCGCTGCAGCTCCTCCCGGTCCGCCCAGGAAACGCCCAGCCGGTGCATGCCCGTGTCCACCTTGCAGTGGACCTGGATGGGAAAGCCGGTCCGGTCCAGCAGGCGGGCGTGCTCCCCGCTTACCACCGTCTGGGTCAGCCGAAAGCGGGCCAGCAGCGGGGCGGCCTCCGCCCCTGAGTACCCCAGCACCAGGATGAGGCCCCTCACGCCGCTTTGGCGCAGGCGCACGCCCTCCTCCGCCGTGGCCACGGCGAAGTCCTCCACCCCGGCCTGCCGGCAGATGCGCGCCACCTCCAGGTCGCCGTGGCCATAGGCGTTGGCCTTGACCACCGCCATCAGCGCACAGCCCTGGGGGAGCAGGCTGCCCAGCTGGTCCAGATTGTGCCGCAGGGCGGCCGTATCCAGCTCGATCCAGGCCCTGGCGCCGTCCCGGTGACGCATGGAGCGATGCCGCCGGGGCAGGACCGCAAAAGGCAGGGAGAGCAGAGCCGCCAGAAGCACCACGGCGGCATAGTGCATAAGACTGTTCTCCACCAGGAGTCCCGTGAGGCCCAGGATCTTCGCCCCGCCGCGCACCAGCACGATGCACAGGGGATGCAGGATATAAAACGCCCCTGTAAAGGGACGCAGCTTCGGCCGCTCCGGCAGGTCCAGCGCCCGCAGCCAGCGCAGCAGAAACCAGACGCACACGGGCAGGGAGAGGTACAGCGCGTCAAAGCGGGCCAGGGCATAGCGCCGTATCACAAGCCCCTCGACCGTCAGCGCGGCCAGGGACAGCAGCAGTGCCAGCCCCAGCCGGCCCGCGCTCCGCCCCTCCTCCCGCCGGGCCAAAGCGCCCCCCAACAGCAGAAAGAGCGGGGCGAAAAACAGCCCGTTGCGAGTATAGGTAAAGCAGTGGAACAGCACGTCATACGCCGCCCTCAGTGGTGGGAGGGCAGCCGTCAGGGCATAGTAGCTGTCTCCCAGCAGGCCCAGGCCGTAGAGGACCCCGCAGAGCACCGCCGCCCCCCGCGCGCCCAGCTTCCCCAGGAAGAGGGGGCACAGCAAAGCGCCCAGGAGCACGGCGGGAAAGTACCACAGGTGGTAAAACGTCCCGTCAAAGATCAGATCGCGGGCCAGCCGCCCCGGCAGCCCCTCCGGCTGGAAATACCCGCTGTAGGCCAGCACGGGCAGGTAGAGCAGGGTGGAAAGGCCGTAGAGCAGCGCTGTTTTCTTCAGAAAGCGCGCCAACACCCCCCGCTCCGTCCGCCGCGGCAGGAGAAAATAGCCGGTCACAGCAAAAAAGAAGGGAACCGCCAGCCGGGCCAGCACGTCGGTGAGCAGGTCGTTGGCCTCGGTGCTCAGGGAGAGCAGCGGCCCTGTGTGGACCGCGGCCACCAGGAGGGCCGCCGGGAGGCGGAACCAGTCAAACCCGCCGGTGCGGCGGCAGGCGGGGCTCATCCGGCGTCCCTCCACAGGGTAAGCACAACGCCCTCGCCATTGGTCTGGGAGCACTGACAGGGGATGTGGGAGGGCAGACGGGCCTCCAGCCCCTCCAGGCGAGCGGCGGGAACATGATACACCTCAAAGTTCCGCCCGGCCGCCCGGTAATTCAGGTGAGGGCCCTGCTCCGGAAATGAGCGCAGCCAGTCCAGATATTCCTCCAGCACCAGCCCCCGCTCCTCCATCAGCCGGGCGTGGGGCCAGCCCACATAGCGGAAGTGCCATGGCTCATACCCGATGCCCGTCACCTTCTCCTTTCCCCTGGGATAGCGCAGCACAAAGCCGTAACCCGCCGCCAGCCGGCGCAGCCGCCCGCATGCGCCGGTCTCGGGAAAGGAGGGACACAGGAAGTCCACGTCCGGCACATTCTCCCCCAGGTCCACGGCCAGCCCGGTCTGATGTTCACTGCAGCCGGGGCGGGCCACATAGGTCTGAGTGAAGGCCGTGCCGTGCTCCGCCAGGGCGTCCGCCCAGATCATTTCCTGCTCCCGCCGGGGGCGATAGCCGCTCACCGGCAGCACCGCGCCGCGCCCCCCGGCGGCGGTGAGCAGCTGGTCCAGCATCACCTTGGCCCGGACATGGAGCTTCACCTCCGGAAAGCGGCTGTCCACGGGCAGGAGCTCCTCTGCGGGCGGCTCCTCTGCCAGGGGATGTGCCTCATTCACCAGAAGCAGCGTGCTCACCGGAATGGACCAGACCCCCCTCATAGCTCCACCGCCAGTCCAATCAGGGTGTCCAGCAGCTGGGGAAAGGGTAGTCCCACGGCCTCCATCATACTGGGGTAGCGGCTATGTGCGGTAAAGCCGGGGATGGTGTTTACCTCATTGAATACCAGCCGCCCCTCCGGCGTCAGGAACAGGTCCACCCGGGCAAAGCCGGTACACTCCAGGGCCTGGTAAACCCGCAGGGCGGTGTGCTGCACCCGGGCCTCCTGCTCTGGGGAGATGCGGGCGGGCATGTGGATGACGGAGGTGACCAGGTGGTATTTCTCCGTGTAGTCGAAAAAGCCCCCCGCCAGCTCGATCTCGTCCACCCGCCCCGTGGTGGGGGGACAGGTGCCCAGCACGGCACAGCCCACCTCAAACCCGGGCACCGCCTCCTCCAGCACCACTTTCCCGTCGTGCTCCAGCGCGGCCATGACCGCCCCCTCCAGGTCCTCCGGCCGCTCCACCCGGCTGATGCCGAAGGAGGAGCCCGCCCGGGCGGGCTTGACAAACAGGGGCCAGCCCAGGCGCCCCGCCCGCTCGGGCAGCACGGCCAGGTCCTCCCCGGCCCGGAATACGGCGGAGCGCGGCACCTCCACCCCGGCGCGGGCGGCCAGCTGGTGGGCCACATCCTTATCCATGCAGAGGGCGGAGGAGAGCACGCCGCAGCCCACCACCGGGATGCCCGCCAGCTCCAGCAGGCCCTGTACCGTGCCGTCCTCCCCGTTCCTGCCGTGGAGCACGGGGAAGGCCGCGTCCAGCCGGATGGTCGTCACGCCGGCGGGGGCAATCATCATCAGCCCATGGAGCCCCCGGTCGGGTGAGATCAGGGCAGGCGTCGTGTGCCGCTCATCCAGATGCCAGGTGTCGTCCAGCAGGGCGTCCACGGAGCCGGTATAGCGCAGCCAGCGGCCATCCCGGGTGATGCCCAGGGGCACGGCCTGATATTTTTCCGGGTCCAGGTGGGTGAGTACCGCATGAGCAGACTGAAGGGAAACCGGGTATTCGGTGGAGCGGCCGCCGAACAGTACCGCCAGCGTGAGCTTTGTCATAAAAACGCCTCCCAAATTGCTTTGTTTTATCATAAACAAAGCATAGCAGGGGTTTTTTAAGACAAGCCGTCCAAACCCTTACGATATTCTGAACCACTTCTTACGATTCCGGAAAAGCAAAGGCGCGGTCCATATGGACCGCGCCTTTGCTTTTTGCTGTGCTCAGAATACGGCCACCACCGCGCCGCCGTAGGTCTGGCCGATGAACTCCTTGACCTCCTGACTGCACAGGGCCGCGGCCAGGGCCTGGATGGCGGGATCGTCCTCCCGGCCCTCCTTGACCGCCAGCACGTTGACATAGGCGGTGCCGGCGGTGCCCTCGGCGGATTCGATGGCCAGAGCGTCGGACACCTTCAGGCCGGCCTGAATGGCGTAGTTGCCGTTGATGACCGCCAGGTCCAGGCTGTCCAGGGAGCGGGGCAGCTGAGCGGCCTCCAGCTCCTGGATGTCATAGTTGTGGGGATTCTCCGCAATGTCCAGCTTGGTGGGCTCCAGCCCCACGTCCTCCTTCAGGGTGATGAGGCCCTGCTCCTGGAGGAGCAGCAGGGCGCGGCCGCCGTTGGTGGGGTCGTTGGGCACCCCAATCGTGGCGCCGTCCTGGAGTTCGGCCAGGCTGGCGGTCTTGCCGGCATAGATGCCGAAAGGCTCGTAGTGCACATCGGCCACGCTGACCAGATGGGTGCCGTTCTCCGCGTTGAAGTTGTTCATATAGGTGATGTGCTGGAAGTAGTTGGCGTCAATTTCGCCCTCCTCCACAGCCAGATTGGGCTGGATGTAGTCGGTAAACTCCACCACCTCCAGCTGGATGCCCTGCTCTGCCAGCAGGTCCTTCACCACGGCCAGGATCTCGGCGTGGGGCGTGGGGGAGGCGCCTACCTTCAGGGTGACGGTCTCGCCGGAGGGGGTGCCGGTGGCAGGGGCTGGGGTCTCGCTTCCGGAGGGGGTGCTAGGTGCAGGGGTGTCCGCCGTGCCGGAGCCGCTGTTTCCGCAGCCGGCCAGCAGGCCGAAGGCCAGGGCGCCGGACAGGAGCAGGGATACAAGCTTCTTCATGGTTCATTTCTCCTTTTCATTGTTCCTCAAAAGAGGTAGTGTTGCCCAAATCAGAGCACAAAAAAACGCCCTTGAAATACACTTCAAGGACGAGAGCCTTTGGGGCTTCGTGGTACCACCTTGCTTCACCCTCTGCCTCACAGCAGGGGCCTTATGGAGTACAGCCATACTCCTGCGCGCTGACGGGCGCTCCCGTCGCAGCCTGTACGAAATCGCTTCCGTAGTCGGTGCGCCGCTCCGAGACCATGTTCCGCCGGACCTTCCGTGCCCGTTCCCACCATACCGGGCTCTCTGTGACGTATCTTCCGGCCTACTCTTCTCTTCCTCGCGTTTGTAGGGCGTGATTCAGTTCCGCTTTGGTTGCATTTAGTTTACAACCGGATCGCACATCTGTCAACCGCATATTCTGCATAAAAAAGAGGGACTGGAAAAGAAAAAACTTTCCCAATCCCTCCAAACTATCACATACCGCCGGGGCTGCGCTTGTCCCGGTTGATCTGCCGGCTGACGTTCCGGCGGAGCTTCCTGCGGCCGGCCTTGTTGGTGATGCGGTGGTCCGACCGGGTGGCCAGGGAGGTGCCCAGCGCCTGGAAAATCTGCACCAGGATGACGATGAAGATTACCGCGATGAGCATAACCGCGTAGTTGTACTTATTGTAGCCGTAGTTGATGGCGATCTTGCCCAGGCCGCCACCGCCGATAGCGCCCGCCATGGCGCCGTAGCCCAGGATGGTGATGAAGGCGGTGGTAAAGCTGCCCGTCAGGGAGGGCAGGCTCTCGGGCAGGATCACCTTCCAGATGATCTGGAAGGGGGAGCAGCCCATGGACTGGGCGGCCTCGATGATCCCCTTGTCCACTTCCCGCAGGGAGGTCTCCACCAGCCGGGCCACAAAGGGGGCGGCGGCGATGATCAGGGGCGGAATGGAGGCGATGGTGCCGATGCGGGTGCCCAATAGCAGTTTGCTCAGGGGAAGCACCATGAGCATAAGGATCAGGAAGGGCACTGAGCGCAGGATGTTGATCACAAAATTGAGCACGCTCATGACCGGACCGGGCAGGGGACGCACGCCGTCCTCCTCCCCCGCCACCAGCAGCACGCCCAGCACCAGGCCCAGAATACAGGCGAACAGGGTGGCCAGCACGGTGGAGTAGAGGGTGTCCCAGATGCCGCTGCGAAACTCCGCCCAGAGGGCCTCATTGGAGAGTGCCTCTCCCAGGTCTGTCCAGAATTTATCCATGTTCGTCCATTCCCTCCTCCACCATTACGTCCTTTTGGCTTCTGATATAGCTCATGGCCCGGGCCGCCTGCTCCGGGTCCTCGGGCAGGCCCAGCAGGATGTAGCCGAAGGCCTTGCCGTCGATATTCTTGGTGTCCGCGCCCAGGATATTGGCCTTCACCCCGCAGTCGATGGCCAGGCTGGCCACCAGCGGTTCGTAGGCTGAGCCGCCGTTGAACACCACCCGGATGATGCGGCTGCTGGGGAACATCCGGGCCACACGCGCCCCGTCCGGATTCACCAGCTTGCGGCCCTCCTCGGTCTTGGGATTGGAGAATACCTCCTGCACTGTGCCGCTCTCCATCAGCCGCCCGTGGTCCAGAATAGCCACGTGGGAGCAGATCTCCTCCACCACGGCCATCTCATGAGTAATGACCACCACCGTGATGCCCAGGCGCCGGTTGATATCCTGGATCAGCCGCAGAATGGAGCGGGTGGTGGTGGGGTCCAGGGCGGAGGTGGCCTCGTCGCACAGAAGTACCTTGGGGTCGGAGGCCAGGGCCCGAGCAATGGCGATGCGCTGCTTCTGCCCGCCGGAGAGCTGGGCCGGATAGGCGCTGGCCTTGTCGGGCAGGCCCACAAGCTCCAGCAGCTCCAGAGCCCGCTTTCTGGCCTGGTCCGCCGGCACACCGGCAATTTCCATGGGGAAGCAGATGTTTTTCAGGCAGGTGCGCTGCATCAGCAGGTTGAACTGCTGAAAGATCATGCTGATGGACCGGCGCGCCTGGCGCAGCTGAGCCGGGGTCATCCGGCACAGATCCATGGGCCCGGCCTCCCCCTCCACCAGGCCGTCGATGAGCACCTGGCCCGAGGTCGGCCGCTCCAGCAGGTTGATGCAGCGCACCAGGGTGGATTTACCCGCGCCGCTCATGCCCACAATGCCGAAGATGTCCCCATCCCGCACAGTCAGACTGATGTTTTCCAGCGCCTGGAAGTCCCCGTCCGCCGTCTGAAAGGTCTTAGACAGGTTTTTTAATTCGATCACAATTCCGTTCTCCTTTGCTTCCACACACAACTTTTGCAGGGAAAAGGCTCTGATGATTCATTAAATTGTATGACGAATCGGGCCTCCTGTCAAGTATAGGGCCGGTTTTGGGCAGAAAATGCCCCCTCCTGTCCGGGCAGGAGGGGGCACGGGTGCGCAGGGCTCAATGGTGGCTACAGCAGCTGTCACAGCAGCCGTCGCAGCCCGCGCCCACAATGGGCACCGGATCAATGCCCTGACGGGTGTAGTAGTCGGACAGAGCGGCCTTGATCGCCTCCTCGGCCAGCACGGAGCAGTGGAGCTTCTGGGGGGGCAGTCCGTCCAGCGCCTCGGCTACGGCCGCATTGGTCAGCTGCAGGGCCTCCTCAATGGTCTTGCCCTTTACCAGCTCAGTGGCCATGGAGGAGGTGGCCACGGCTGCGCCGCAGCCGAAGGTCTTGAATTTCACATCCTGGATGACGCCGTTTTCAATCTTCATGGTCATCTTCATAATATCCCCGCACTTGGGGTTGCCCACCTGACCCACCGCGTTGGCATCGGGCACCTCTCCCATGTTGCGCGGATTGGAGAAATGGTCCATTACCTTTTCTGAGTACATATCGTCACATCCTTATCCATAAATTAGAGTAAGCGTCTGCACAGCGCAGAGTTGCTTCCGGTGCTTCAGCCCTCCCAGAGGGGGGACATCTCCCGCAGCCCCGCCACCACTTTGGGGACGGTCTCCAGCAGATAGTCCACGTCCGCATCGGTATTCTCCCGCCCCAGGGTCAGGCGCACCGAGCCGTGGGCGATCTCATGGGGCAGGCCGATGGCCAGCAGCACATGAGAAGGGTCCAGGGAGGCGGACGAACAGGCGGACCCGGAGGAGGAACAGATGCCCGCATTGTCCAGCCGCAGGAGAATGGATTCCCCCTCAATGCATTCAAATACAAAGGAGGCCGAGCCGGGCAGCCGGCCGTCCCGCGGACCGGTCAGGCGGGACTTTGGGATCTGCAGCAGGCCGTCAATGAGCCGGTCCCTCAGGGCGCACAGGCGCGGCGCCTCCGTCTCCAGTCCGGCAGCCGCCTCCTTCAGCGCGGCGGCCAGCCCCACCGCTCCCGCCACATTCTCCGTACCGGAGCGGCGGCCCTTCTCCTGGCCGCCGCCGTGAATCAGGGGCGGCAGGCGCAGGGGCTTGCGCATATAGAGCACACCCACGCCCTTTGGGCCGTGAAACTTATGCCCGGACAGGGAGAGCAGATCCACATTCCACGCCTCTACGTCCACCGGGATATGGCCCACGGCCTGCACCGCGTCGGTGTGAAACAGCACCCCCGCCCGGCGGGCAATTGCTCCGATTTCCCCAATGGGCTGAATGGTGCCGATCTCATTGTTGGCCGCCATAATGCTGACGAGAATGGTGTCGGGGCGCAGGGCGGCCTCCACGTCCGCCGGACTGACCCGTCCCTGGGCGTCCACCGGCAGGTAGGTCACCTCAAAGCCCTGCTTCTCCAGATACTGCGCGGTATGGAGGACGGCGTGGTGTTCGATGGCAGAGGTAATGATGTGCTTCCCCTTCTTCCCCCGCAGCTCGGCCACGCCCCGCAGGGCCCAGTTGTCCGACTCCGTGCCGCCGGAGGTAAAGTAGATCTCCTCCGGCTTTGCATTCAGGCAGGCGGCCACGTCGGCGCGGGCCTGCTCCAGGGCGGCTTTCGCCCGTCCGGCAAAGCGATACAGGCTGGATGGATTTCCATACTCCTCTTTTAAATAGGGAAGCATGGCGTTCAAAGCGGTATCGGACAGGGCGGTGGTTGCCGCGTGGTCCGCATAGACAAATCGAGACATACGCTCAGGCTCCTTTCGGTAATTCCTTTTAAAATACTTAATTCCTATATGTTTACTATGATTATAAGAGTCCTTTTCCATTCTGTCAAGCAAATTCTGGGGAAGATTAAAATTTTGTGAAAAGCGCCGGTTTCCGTTGACGGCCGTGGCCGGAAAATGCTATAGTGGTCCCAATCCCCTTTTCTGGAATTCTGACAGCGCTGCGGAGGCATTTATGGATAAAAAGCTCTTCAAGAGTATCCTGCTGATCATCACCTATGCAGTGGTGTTGGTGATGGTGCTGGCCCGATTGGACGTGGTGAGCGGCGGCGTGCGCATGTTGCTGGACATTTTCCAGCCTCTCATCATTGGGTTTGCCCTGGCCTTTGTGCTTCATCGCCCCTGCCGCTTTTTTCAGCGGCTTTACTCCCGGGGGCTGGCCCATACCAGGGCCAGCGGCGCGGCCAAGCCGTTGGCGGTGCTCACCGCTTATCTGATGCTGATTTTTGCCGTCATCGCTCTCTTTTCCTTTGTGATGCCCCGGCTGATCGCCAGCATCCAGACCTTTGTAGGCAGCCTGGGCGGCTATGTGAGCAATCTGCAGACCTGGGCCAACCAGCTGCTGGAATACCTCAACCTCAGCGAGCTGGACCTGTCCGGCCTGAACAGCGGCCTGCAGAAGCTCTTTAACAGCGTGCTGGATCTGCTCTCCACCCTGGGTCCTCACCTGGTGGAGCTGGCCGGGAGCATTATTTCAATTGTGGTCACAGGCGTTCTGGCCCTGGTGTTCTCCATCTACATGCTCTCCGGCAGCGAAACGCTGCTGCGCCAGTGCGGCCGCCTGCTGCGGGCTTATGTGCCCGCCCGGTTCTCCCGGCCGCTTCTGAACGTCATCCATCTCACCGCCGATACCTTTGCCAATTTTGTCACCGGCCAGCTGATTGAGGCCTGTATCCTGGGCGGTCTGTGCACCGGCGGGATGCTCTTTATCCAGGCCGATTATGCCCCTCTCATCGGCGTCATTGTGGGCGTATCCGCGCTCATCCCCGTAGCGGGCGCCTATGTGGGGGCAATCGTCTCCGCCCTGCTGCTGGTGATGGTGTCCCCGCTCAAGGCGCTGACCTTTCTCATTTTCCTGGTCATCCTGCAGCAGGTGGAGGGCAACGTGATTTATCCCCGGGTGGTAGGGACCTCCATTGGTCTGCCCGGCATCTGGGTGCTGGCGGCCGTCACCGTGGGCGGCGGGCTGCTGGGTCTGCCCGGCGTTATCCTCAGCGTTCCCCTGGCGTCGGTACTCTATACCCTGCTGCGGCAGGATGTCCGCCGCCGTCTGGACACTCCCCCCGCCGTGCCGAAAAAATAAGCCGATTAAAAGCCGCGCGGCAAGAGCCGTGCGGCTTTTTTCAATAAAAAATGACCCGTACCGCCCATGCCGCGGCAACAAAACCGGCCAGGTCCGCGCATAAGGCGGCCGGCACGGCATAGCGGGTCTTGACGATGCCCGCCGCGCCGAAATAGACGGCAATGGTATAAAACGTCGTCTCGGTGGAGCCCAGCATCACCGCCGCGGTGCGTCCGATCAGGGAGTCCGGCCCATAGGTGGAAATCAGCTCCGCTCCCACCCCCAGCGCGGCGCTGCCGCTGACGGGGCGCACCAGCATGAGCCCCACGGTTTCCGGCGGGATTCCCAGCCGGGTGAGCACCGGTGCAAGCGCCTGTGCCGCCAGATCCAAGGCGCCTGAGGCACGCAGCATGTACACGGCGGTAAGCAATCCCACCAGGGCGGGCACGATCTTAATCAGCACCCCCAGCCCCTCCCCCGCGCCGGCCACCAGGGCGTCATACACATCCACCCTGCGGAACATACCGTAAAGCGCCGTTCCGGCGATCAGAACGGGGACCAGCATGGTAAAGGCCAGATCCATCTATCTCCACACCCTTCCCAGTACTTTCACTGCCGCGATTCCGGCGCATACCGACAGGGCCGAAGCCAGCCATACCGCCGGCAGGATATCGAACGGCGCGGCGCATCCTGCGGCCAGGCGGACGCTGGCCACGGTTGTCGGAATCAGTTGAATTGAGGCTGTGTTGCACACCACCAGCATACACAGTGCGTCGGAGGCAACTCCCGGTGTGCGGCGACTCATCTGCCTTGCAGCCTGAATCCCCAGAGGTGTGGCTGCATTGCCCAGACCCAACAGATTGGCGGACACATTGGCGGAAATGCTGTCCATGACCTCCCGGTCCCGGGCAAACGACGGGTACAGCCGCCGCAGAATCGGCCGCAGCAGCCGAGACAGGCCGCCGGACAGACCGGAGCGCTTCATAATCTCCATGACCCCCATCCACAGGCAAAGCACCCCCGCCATGGACAGGCACAGCTCCACTGCCGCGCCGGCTCCCTCCATCGCCGCCGCGGCAACGTCCGGCCCCCGCCCTGTCGCCAGAGCGCAGACAATTGATACCACTACCATCCCGGTCCAGATGACCGCCATCGCCATATGCACGTCCCCCTTTTCTCTGTGTCAGATATACGCACCAGGGCCGAAAACTATGTTGTTTTGCGCTCTCTCTTATTTACCATTTTTTTACTTTTTGCCTGTATTTTCACAATTTTATATGCAATTTCTGTAAAATAATTTCCAATTCTTTATTGACAACCTCATTCTCCATGTTATAATAATGTCAGTTTCTAGATAAACTCGGAAAAACATGGTAATCCACGGGGAAAGGAAGTATTTTCATGAAATCAACGGGTATCGTACGTAAAGTGGACGAGCTGGGCCGCATTGTGCTCCCCATCGAGCTACGCCGCACCCTAGACATTGCAGAGAAAGATTCTCTTGAGATTTATGTGGACGGGACCTCTATTGTACTGAAAAAGTACCAGCCCGCCTGCATTTTCTGTGATGATGCCAAGGATGTCATCAACTTTAAGGGCAAGAATGTCTGTCCCAACTGTATCAAGGAACTCCAGCTGAAGTAAGTACTTTTTCGACGAAACGGAAAGCCCGCCACCGATCATCCGGTGGCGGGCTTTTTTCTTTACGCACTTCAAAAGCGTCTTTTTCAGGAAAAATCTTGTTTTAATAGAAAAAATATTATTTTTACAGAAAATAGAAAATCAGGAAACAGCTATTTCCCCACTGCCAGGTCATAGAGCTCGTTCTTTGGAAGGCCGCTCTCCCTGGCCACCTGCCGGACCGCATCCCGGAGGGTGGCTCCCGCCTGCCTGAGTACAGCCACCTGCTCCAGCCCCTGCTCCAGGCTGATTCCGTCCGCTTCCTGCGCACAGGTTCCCTCCACTACCAGCACAAACTCCCCCTTTGGCGGGTTGGCTTCGTACCACTGCGCCGCCTGGCCCATGGTGGTCCGCCGCACCTCCTCGTGAAGCTTGGTCAGCTCCCGGCACAGGGAGATCCGCCGCTCCGGTCCAAAGGCCGCCTCCAGATCCCGCAGGGTGGCCGCCAGCTTGTGGGGCGCCTCATAGAAGATCATGGTCCGCTCTTCCCCGCGCAGCCGCTCCAGGTGGTCGCGGCGGTTTTTCTTATTCATGGCCAGAAATCCCTCAAAGGTAAACCGCCCAGTGGGCAGGCCGGACACCGACAATGCCGTGACCAGAGCGCAGGGCCCGGGAATTGCCACCACCGCCACCCCGTTTTCGGCGCACAGGGCAACCAGCTCCTCCCCCGGGTCGCTCACCGCCGGGGTTCCCGCGTCCGTGACCAGGGCACCGCTCTCCCCCGCCAGCAGGCGGCTGAGCACCGCCTGTCCGCCGTTTTGGGTATTGTGGCGGTAATAGGAGAGCATGGGCTTTTTGATCCCCAGGTAATTGAGCAGCTTTAACGATACCCGGGTATCCTCCGCGGCAATAAAATCCACCGCCGCCAGCGTATCCGCCATACGGCGGGAGATGTCCCCCAGGTTGCCGATGGGCGTGGGGACCAGGTACAGTGTTCCGGCCATAGTCAGGAACCTCCCATGATTTTTGTGGGCAAAACGGCCAGGCCCGGCCGCCCCAGACGCACGGCCTCCAGCAGGACGGCGGAGGGCGGCCGCTCCGGACCGTGCTGCACCAGCTGCATCCGTTTGGGCTCCAACCCATGCGCCCGCAGCTCCGCCAACAGCTCAGCCAGGCGCTCCGGCCGGTGCACCAGGGCGAAGCGGCCGCCGTTTTTCACCATCCAGCCGGCGGTCGCGCACAGCTGCGCCATCGTACAGCACTCCTCCGCCCGGGCCCTGCCGCCGGAGGCGCCTGCCGCCACCGGGAAGTAGGGTGGGTTGGATACTGCCAGGTCAAAGCTTCCGGCGGGGACATACTCCTTCGCCCGGCGCAGGTCGCCGGTCATGATCTCTCCCGCCAGCCCGTTCTCCGCCAGATTCCTCCGGGCCAGCTCCGCGTCCGCCGCCTCCAGCTCTATCCCGGTCACGCGCAGGGAGGGCTCCCGTCCCAGCAGCAGCAGGGGCAGCGCCCCCGCGCCGCAGCCCAAATCGCATACCCGCCAGCAGGGCCGCAGGGAGGCAAACCCGGCCAGCAGCAGCGTGTCCTGCCCCAGGGGAAAGCAGTCCTCCGACTGGACATAGCGGAAGGGCCCCAACTGCTCCGCCCGCCTCACAGGCACTCCATTCCCTGCATCAGGTGGCGGACAATGCGCCCGGTCAGGCCCCAGATGGCATGTCCCTCCCACCGGTAGATGGGCACGTCGCCCCTCCCCCTGCGCCAGCGGTAGCCCTGGGGGAAACCAATAAGCTCATAGGGAAAATCCTCCGGCACCTCCGGCACCATATCATAAGTATACTCCATCGGCGGATGTTCCCGGAAAAACTCCACCGGGACCAGGAAGGTCTCCTTCACCTCATCCGGGCCGGGCTTCAGGGCGGCGGCCGCCGCCGGATCCACCCGTCCCAGAATGGGCTGCATAATAAATTTTCCTTGGTGGACCAGATAGTCCAGGGGCGCGATCAGCTCTACCGCGGCGGGCGGGATCGCCAGCTCCTCCTCCGTCTCCCGCAGGACGCACTGCTCTGCCGTCTCCCCGGCCTCCACACGCCCGCCCGGAAAGCATACCTCCCCCGGCTGGCGGCGCATGGTGTCCGCACGCACTTCAAAGAGCAGATGGGGCTCCCCCGCCCTTTCTACCAGAGGCACCAGCACCGCATAGCGGCCGGGAATGTCCTGTGGAGCCGGAATATGCCCGCGGTAGCGGGCCTCAAAATCGGAAACTCTCAGCATTGGCGGCGTTCTTCTCCTTTGGCCCAGCCTCCAGCCGGGCCGCTTTTTTCTTCAGTATAACCCCCAGCGGCCGGTCCATTCAACCCCAGGCTGCATGCCTCGGCTTCCCCGCGCTTTGCGTGCGGGTGTGCCGGCCTAAAACAGACAAATGGCCACGGTAGCCACCGCATAATAGAGCATGGAGAAGCGGAAGTTCTGCCGCAGGGCAATCTCCCGGGGCGGGAGATGGAGCAGATGGGAGAGTAGCAGGACCAGCCCCGCAAAGGGGGAGACCATATAGGACAGACAGCAGCCCAGCGCGGTGGCCAGAGAGAGCTGCAGCGCCGTCGCGCCGCCCACCAGCTGCATCAGCAGGGGCCCCAGCACGGCCAAGGAGACCATGGGGTGTACGCCGATGAGGGAAAAGGCCACAATCATCAGGGGGATTACCGCCAGCAGCAGGGGGACCGGCAGGGCGTTCAGCGGTGCAGCGGCCCTGTTCAGCACGGCGTCCAGGCCCACGTACTGCAGGGCGTGGGAAAAAAGCCCCATGGAGATGAAAAAGGCGCTCAGGCTGCCCGAGTCCGGCAGGGTATCCACGGCAAATTTCTTTACCTCTCCCCCCAGATTGGGGATGCGGCACTGGCTGAGCAGCCAGACCGCCGAGACCACCGCCACGGCCAGAATGAGCCGCTCTCCTCCGCTCACGTTGGGCAGCAGCGGCTCCAGGAAGGATACGCTGCACACGATCACCAGGATAACCAGCGCCAGCACCGCAATCTTGCGGAAGGAGCCGGGCGCGGGCGCCTGCTTGTCTTTGGCCATGGGGTATGTACGCAGGCGGGGATACTGGGTCGCGCCGCCGATGGCCATTCCCAGCACGGCCAGACCAATGGCCGGCAGCATATATTGGGACCACTCCATATCGAAAATCTGCAGCGTCATCAACACGGTCAGGGAGCCGGGGGCCCACAGAAACGCCGTGCTGTGCCCCCGGGAAATGGCGCTGGAGACAAAATGGGGATAGTCGTCGATCTGGTCGGTCAGCTTCTGATCAAAGGAGCTGAGCAGCACGATGACCTCGCCGATGTTGAGAATGCTGCACAGCAGGTGGGCAAACAGCTCCACCAGGAAGTAGAGCACCCCCTGGTTCCGGGCGTACCGGCGCAGCGCGTCCGAAATCGCCCGGCTGTAATTGCCCGTGCCGATGGCGATGGACAGGGTCTGCATCACCACGATGATGGCCACTGTCTGAAGCATGGAATTCAGCCCCTCGGCCCATACCTGTGCCGGGGCCCGCTTCCAGATCAGCAGGACGGCGCCGCAGAGGGTAAAAATCCACGCGGGAATGCGGAAGGAAGAGGAGATGCGCGGCAGGAAAAGCACCAGGAGCACCCCGGAGACAATGGCCCGGGGCCACAGCAGCGTCCAGCCCGTCAACGCGCGCAGCAGGTAAAACACGCCGATGCTCAGCAGCAGAAGC
This sequence comes from Lawsonibacter celer, assembly GCF_014281125.1. Taxonomy (GTDB): domain Bacteria; phylum Bacillota; class Clostridia; order Oscillospirales; family Oscillospiraceae; genus Lawsonibacter_B; species Lawsonibacter_B celer. The sequence goes on from NZ_JACOEA010000002.1 coordinate 277,579, forward strand.
GTATCCAGAACGGGCGGTATCACCCTCCTCTTTGCCTGTGCCGTACTCACAGCCGATTCCCTCCCCATTGCAGGATAAAATCTGAAGTTTATTCTACCGCCAAACAGGGCGGGCCGTCAAGTTCCTGCGGACCAAAGCGGTTGAAAACGAGCGGGCGGCGCCCCACGCGCCGCCCGCCCGTTCCGATCTTCTGCCTTCCTACAGCAGGATCAAACCATATCTTCGGCTCATCTCCGCCAAAAACTCCGCTTCGATCTCCCCCGCGGTGCCGTCCCAGAACGCGCGGCCCTGATAGAGGCGCAGCGCCCGCTCCAGAAGCTCGGGCACGTCCGTCCACAGGCAGAGCGCGTCCTGCACCGCATATTGGTTCTCGGCAAACAGATCCAGGTCGTCCTCCCGCAGGATGGAGATCTTCAGCGCCCCCTGGGGCCGCTCCTCCTCGGCCTCCAGGATCTCCTCCAGCAGATTGGGCGTGCATGGAATGGTCTCCCCCACATCCACATCGGGGGTGATAAAGCGGGCCTCCCGCTCGCTGGCGCAGGGGATGACGTCCGGATCGTGCTCCGCCGGAACAAACGGGGAAATCTCCGTCTCCGCCAGGGCGCTCCGCAGGGCGGCCACATGGGCCGGGGTAGTGCCGCAGCAGCCGCCGAACAGGCGCACCCCCGCCCGGGCAAAGGCCGGCACATACGCCGCCAGCGCCTGGGGCGAACACAGCCCCTCCCCCGGCAGGCCGGCGTTGGGCTTGGCGATCAGGGGCACGGCGGCGTAGGGCGTCAGCCGCTCCAGCTGCTCCAGCATAGCCTCCGGCCCATAGGAGCAGTTAAGGCCGAAGGCGTCCGCCCCCATGCCCTGCATCACGATCAGGGCGGCCAGCACATCAGTCCCCGTGGGCGTGCGCCCCTCCTCGTCGCAGGTAAAGCTCACCCACACCGGGCTGCGGGAGACACGCTTCACCGCCAGAAGCGCGGCCCGCGCCTCCGCCATTGAGACCATGGTCTCAATCACAAACAGGTCCACCCCCGCCCGCTCCAGCGCGGCCGCCTGTTCAGTGTAGACGTCCAGAAGCGTTTCAAATACGCCCTCGCCAAAGGGCGCCGTCGGCAGCCCCGTGGGGGATAGATCGCCGGCCACCAGAATGCCCTCCCCCGCTGCTTGGCGGGAAAGTGCTGCCAGCCGCCCATTGTACTCCTCCACCCGGTCAGCCAGACCGAAAGGCTCCAGCCGGGCCCGGTTCGCCCCAAAGGTGGGGGCCAGGAGCACCTGACTGCCCGCCGCCACATATTCCTTCTGCAGCTGCACCAGCACCTGCGGGTGCTCCACAATCCACCGCTCCGTACACGCCCCGGCGGGCATGCCCCGCCGCAGCAGCTCAGCGCCTGTACCGCCGTCCAGCAGCACAGGCTGGGATAAGGGAATGGCGTCCATCTTAACCGTATTCCTCCCAATCTTTGAATCGTTGGTTAGTATATCACGGTTCTGCGAAAAAAAGCAAGCGGGACCGCAGCGCAAAGCCGGGTCCCGCCTGTTTTTGTACAAACTTTTTACATTTTCTCTGGGGCGGACACGCCGATCAGATCCAGCCCGTTGGCCAGCACGGCGCGCACTGTGTCCGCCAGCTTAAGTCTGGCGCTCTGCAGCTGCCTGTCGTCCACCATACACCGGCAGGTGTTGTAGAACCGGTGGAAATCCCCGGCCAGGTCGGTGAGATAGCGGTTGATGCGGGATGGGTCGTAGTCCCGGGCGGCCAAGTGAATCTCCTCGGGGTACTGAGCCAGGGACTTGATCAGGGCCAGCTCCTCCGGCTGGGTGTACAGCTCCGGCTGAACGCTCCCCGCCTGCGCCACCTTCACGCCCTCCTCCTCCATCCGGGAGACCAGGCTGCAGATGCGGGCGTGGGCGTACTGCACATAGTACACCGGGTTCTCACTGTCCTGCCGCACGGCCAGGTCCAGGTCGAAGTCCACCGGGCTAGTGGCGGAGCGGGAGTTGAAGAAGTAGCGGGCGGCGTCCACGCTCACCTCGTCCAGCAGGTCGTGCAGGGCGATGGCCTTGCCAGAGCGCTTGGACATGCGCACGGGCTTGCCGTCCTGCATCAGATTGACCAGCTGCATGAGCACCACAATCAGCCGGTGGGAGCCATCCAGCCCCAGGCCGTCCAAGGCGGCCTGCAGCCGGGCCACATGGCCGTGGTGGTCGGCGCCCCACACGTCGATGGCCTTGTCAAAGCCCCGCACCTCCAGCTTATTGCGGTGATAGGCGATGTCGGCGGCAAAGTAGGTGTAAAAGCCGTTGGCCCGGCGGAGCACGTCGTCCTTCAGGTCCAGCTTGTCCACCTGCTCCTGGGTCTTGCCCTCGGCCAGATACTTTTTCTTCAGCAGCTGTGTGGTGTTCAGCCACAGGGCCCCGTCCTTCTCGTAGGTCCAGCCCTTTCCGGCCAACAGCTCCACGGTCTCGGCCACATAGCCGCTGTCATGGAGGGCGGACTCGTAAAACCACTGGTCATATTCGATTTTATACCGGCGCAGGTCGGCCTGCATCTTGGGGATGTTCCGCTCCAGGCCGAAGCGGCTCATGGCCTCCAGCCAGTCCGCCTCCGGCCTGTCCCTGTAGGAATCCCCGTGGGCCTCGTAGAAGGCCTGGGCCAGCTCCCTGATGTCGTCCCCATGGTAGCCGCTCTCGGGAAAGTCGAAATTTTCCTCCCCCAGCAGAATCTGCATGTAGCGGGCATGAATGGACTCGGCAAATTTGTGGATCTGATTGCCCGCGTCGTTGACGTAGAACTCTTTCCACGTGTCAAAGCCGTCCCGCTTAAGCACGTTGGCCAGGGAGTCCCCCAGCACACCGCCCCGGGCGTTGCCCATGTGCATGGGGCCGGTGGGGTTGGCGGAGACGAACTCCACCATGACCTTCTCCCCCCTGCCCTCACACCCCTGTCCGTAGGCGGGGCCCTCGGCCTCAATGTCGGAGAGCACGTCCCCATACCACTTGGGGCCCATGGTGAAGTTCAGGAAGCCGGGGCCGGCGATCTCCACCTTGTCAAACCAGGTGCCCGCCAGATCCAGGTGATCCACAATCGCCTGGGCCACGTCCCGGGGCTTTCGGCCCAGGGCCTTGGCCCCCGCCATGGCAAACGAGGAGGCGTAATCCCCATGGCTGGTGTCTTTCGGGATCTCCACCCGGCCGGTCACAGCCACCCCCGCCGGGAGCGCCCCCGAGGCGGCGGCCTTTTCATAGGCGGCCTGGGTGAGCTCGGCCACCTGGTCCTTGGCCGCCTGAATCAGATTGGACATGTATCTATCACCTTTTCCTTTGGAATTACTGCTTGAGTCCCCGTCCCTTTTCCCGCACCTTAATCTGGAACAGGTTTTCCCCCGCCACGGCGTGGTCGATCTCCAGCGCGTAGGAGATCTCGATCTCTCCCCCGGCGGCGGCGATGGCGGAGCGCATCTTCTGAGTGTTGACCCCGATGGACAGCGCCCCGTAGGGCGTGTTGTACATGGACAGGTGACGGCGCCCCTCCTCGAATACCATCTGGGAGTTGTACTCCCCCACCCGCATGAGGGTGATCCGCCCCTGCTCGATCTGAAAGGTGGTCAGCGTACCCTCCAGGCCGGTCAGCTCACTCTCCTGGTAGCTGAGGGTATAGCCCGCGTCGCCGTCCGCCTCCAGCCGCCCTTCGGTCACCAGTTCGATGGTCTCGCTCTGGGTATCCGGATAGGACTGTACCCCTTTAATCGAAATAATCACATTGTTTTCCATGGTTAACCTCTTTAATTTACGGCCCCGCCGGATGCGGCCTTGCCGGCATCCCTTTCTGCGGTCAGGTTTAAGCCGCTCTATTATACCCGCAACCCTCCGCAATGTAAAGCCCCGCTTCAGTAACGGCTGATGTCCACCTGCTCCACATCTTCGGTCACATCCCGCTGGAGGAACAGGGAGGCCAGGCGTGAGAAGTCGTCCACCCGGTCGCTGACAAAAAAATGGCAGCGGCCAGCCGCTCTTCCGGCCAGGGCGTCCCCCTCCTCCAGCCGGAGGGCCGCCGCCCGGGCGCCCTCGGCGCCGGCGCTCACCAGCCTTACCTCCGGGCCCATGTAATTGGCGATGACCGGCTCCAGCAGCGGGTAGTGAGTGCACCCCAGCACCAGGGTGTCCACCCCAGCCCGCTTCAGCGGGGAGAGATACTCCGCCGCCACCGTCTCAATGACCACATCCCCCGGCCGGATGCGGCCGTTCTCCACCAGGGGCACAAACAGGGGACAGGGCTGCGCGATCACCTGCGCCCGCGGGCGGCAGGCGGCAATATGGCGCTCATACGCGCCGCTGCGGATGGAGGCCTGGGTGCCGATGAGCCCGATCCTTCCGCTGCGGGTGGCCTCCGCCGCGGCGCGGGCGGCAGGCTCCACCACCCCCAGCACTGGGATGGGGTTCTCCGCCGCCAGCAGGTCCAGCGCCGTGGTGGACACGGTGCCGCAGGCAATCACAATGGCCTTGAGATCAAACTGCCGCAGAAAGGCCACGTCCTGCCGGGCATACTTGATAATGGTCTCCCGGGACCGGCTGCCATAGGGCACCCGCCCGGTGTCTCCGAAATAGACAATATCCTCCTCCGGCAGCAGGCGGCACAGCTCCCGCACGGCAGTCAGGCCGCCCAGGCCGGAGTCAAAGACGCCGATGGATCGCTGATCCAAGACGATTCCTCCCAAACAAATAATCAATTGGCCCTACTATCATATTCGAATTCCCTGCGGAACACAAGAGGCAGTTTCATATTTTCCCTGCGCGCTGTGTTTGACATTTTGGCGCAGTCGATTATAATATGGAGCAGGGGTGTCTGCCCCAACGTCTTTCAGCGAGGAGGTTTCGTGTATGAAGCTGGAATTGACGGCCAAGCAATTTCGCCGCCTGCTGGATATGGCCTATATCGGCAACTGGATCTTGAACTCCACCCGGGGCGACGACCGCTTTCGGGACTATGACGAGGTGGAGAGTCTGCTGTTTGACAAGGCCCGCCAGGAGGGCATGGGCGTGCTGGCGGAGGTCTGGCAGGGCGAAGTGGTGCCCTCCCGCGCCTTTGCCGAGGGCGGAATTCACGAGGCCATTATGGAATACGAAAACAACGTGTTTTTTGACATTCTGGCGGAGGATCTGGCCCGTCGGGACATGGAAGACGTCCCGATTGATGAGAGCAATTACGACGAGCTGGCCTCCCGTATCGACGCCTATATCGCCGAATTTGAAGAACACGGCACAGACAACGTCCTGGTGGACGCAGATAATATTCCATGACAGGAAAATTCCGGCCCAAAGAAGCCGCCCGGAACGGGCGCTGCATACAGCAGGGACGATTCAAAGAATCGTCCCTGCTGTCATTTTATTCTGTTCAAATTCTTTCTTTAACCTTAAGATTCTCTCTTCAATGGTTGAAATAACACGCAGAAACGCCGCGTCTCCCCTGCCTGTGGGGTCGTCCAGCCCCCAATCCTCCCGACGCTTGCAGGGCAGGCTGGGACACTGAACATTACACCCCATCGTCACCACCACATCGACCTGCGGCAGCTCGGTTAGAGGCTTACTGCGCTGGGTGGCCTCCATGTCAATTCCATAGCGCTCCTTTATCAGTCGTACGGCATCCGGATTGATCTGCTGGGTGGGCTGTGTTCCGGCGGAGCAGCTGTCAAATGCATCCGCTGCAAGGCTCCTGCCCAAGGCCTCTGCAATCTGACTCCTGCAGGAGTTGTGGACACAGATAAAGGCTACGCTCGGCTTACCCACGATCATCCCTCCATTTGTGCCAAAAGCCGCTCTACCTCCCGGGCTTTCAGCACCTTGCCTGTGGAGACCACCTTTTCGTTGACCACAATTGCAGGCATGGACATGGCGCTGTAGGCCATGATTTTCTGCAGATCGGTAATATATTCCACCTGCGCTGCAAGCCCCATGTCTTTCACGGCTCTCTTCGCCTGTTCGAACTGCTCCTGGCACGATGCGCATCCCATCCCAAGCACTTTGACCGTCAGCGTGCCGCCGGTCCGTCTCTCAGTCCCGCAGTCGGCCCGCCCCTTCCGGCATGCACAGGGCGCGGGCCCAACGCTCTCTTTTTTTCTCTGAAACAGTCCCATAAAAGCTTCCTCCCCATTTTTAAATTAATATATCCTGAATGGCGTTAAAGAAATACCCGACCAGAATAATACCGACCATACAGATCCCGATGAACAACCCCAGCAGTTTTGGCCTCACCACCTTTTTCAGCATGATGAGAGAGGGCAGGCTCAAGGTTGTCACTGCCATCATAAAGGCCAGCACGCTCCCCAAAAGCGCGCCCTTTGCCAGCAGGGCCTGCGCCACCGGAATCGTCCCAAAAATATCGGCATACATCGGGGCGCCGATCAGCGCAGCCAAGATTACGCCAAGAGGGTTGCGGCTCCCCAGGACCATCTGCACCCAGTCCTCTGGAATCCAGTTGTGAATGATCGCGCCGATCCCCACACCGATCAGGATGTAGGGAAAGACCTTTCGGAAGGTGGCCGCCACTTGGTCTCTGGCATAGACGAGCCGCTCTTTGGGCGTCTGCCCGGAGGAATCCACAGCCGCGCCGCTGGCATTCCTGACAAAGTCCTCCACATACCGCTCCATATGGAGCTTCTCAATCAGCGCCCCGCCCAATACGGCGACAACAAGGCCCATCAACACATATGCCACAGCCACCTTTGTACCGAACATGCTTATCAGCAGTATCAAACTGCCCAAGTCCACCATAGGAGAGGAGATCAGAAAAGAGAAGGTCACGCCCAACGGCAGCCCGGCGCTCGTGAAGCCGATAAACAGTGGGATGGACGAGCAGGAGCAGAACGGCGTCACCGTTCCCAGCAGAGCGCCGATGATATTCGCCCAGACGCCACGGAAACGACTCAAAATCCGTTTGCTCCGTTCCGGCGGAAAGTAACTCTGAATATAGGAGATCCCGAATATAAGGGTACACAGCAGCACCGTAATTTTGACCACGTCGTAGAGGAAAAACTGAACGCTCCCACCCCATCGTGAGGCTGTATCCAGCCCCAGCCGGGCCAGGCCAGCGCCAATCGCCCCGTTCAGCCATTCCATCCCCAAAACCTGCTTTTGAATAAAGTCCCACATAGAAAGGCTCACCTCACGGGCCAAATAAGATCAAAATATTTTGATGTGTTTTGCAAAAGAGAAGCCATCCGTTCAGATGGCCTCCTCCGGTACACGGCAGACACACCCGCCGCCCCGCTCCATATCCGGTGTGGTAAGCTTTCTCAGCAGGGCTATGGCCTCCTCCCGTCCCCGGGCATCCAAGCGGTAGTGGGTCCACTTCCCCTCCTGCCGGCTTGCCACAATACCCGATTCACAGAGGATCTTCATATGATAGGACAGCCCCGGCTGGGTCAGCTCCAGGCATTCCAGCAAAACACACGCACATTTTTCACCGCTGCGCAGCAACTCCAGAATGGCCAGTCTGTTTGGATCACACAGAGCTTTAAATATCCTTCCCGCTTTTTTCAGCTCGCTGTTCATAGGCTACTCCATATCAAAATTATTTGATATAATCATTATACGCGTGTTCGATAAACCTGTCAACAAGATACATAAAAAAATTTTTATGTATCTTGCGGCACAGTCCCTTCTTAGTACAGCCGGCATGGAAACGAAGGGCAGCGCCATCTTAAAAAGACGACGCTGCCCAAGCCCGGTATTCTTTTTTGTCAATAGTAATTGGCAAGCATCGACATGCTCAACCAAGACAGCTGGCCACTGTCCAGGCTCAGGGTTCCGTCCGCGTTGCGCGCCACAAAGACCTGGCTGTTCTCCGGCTCCACAGGCTGCGCCTGGGCCAGGCCCTCCCGGAAGAGGCTGACTATCAGCTGGTTCCACTCCGCCTCATAGGCCGCCCATTCCGCATCCGTCATCTCATCCGGATAAGCGGCGTTGAGCTCCTCCGCCCTGGCATCTAGCTGTTCTACCACGTACAGCAGCGCGTCGGTGGGGACGATCTCCACATCCACCAGAAATCCGCCGCTCTCCTCCTCTCCCTGGCCTACCAGATAGGAGGCCTTGGCATACGTCTCCTGCAGCAGACCCGCCAGCTCCTGGCGCAGGGCGTCGTCCATTTCATAGATCTCCAGGCTGTAGCCCAGCCACTCCGCCTGTTCCTCCAGGAAGGCCTGGCGGCGGGTCTGGAGCTCTGCCTCGGTGATACCTAGGGCCTTCAGATAGTCCGGCTCACAGGCCCCCTTAAAATAGGCGTCCATGGCACACTGCACATAGCGCGCCGCGCCGAACTGGGCGCTCACACCGGGCTCACGCCAGCCCATCGCCACCTCATAGTCCAGCACCGTGGCCCCGTCGGGGGGCGCGGTGGGGACCGTCCGGGTGGTCACGGAGGCGGTGGACCCCATGCTCATCTCAATTTTACCCACATAGGCACCCTTAAAGGCGAAGGAGCCCTTCATGCTCAGGGGCGTGCCGGATACATCCATGGTGATCTCTACCGGGAAGGAACCGGGAATCTTCACGCTGCCCTTGCAGGAGATACTGGTCAGTTTTCCAGCGCTCACCCTGGCGGTCATGGTCAAATCCACCGTGGGGAGCTTGCGCTCTCCGGTCAGCAGGTCGCCGATCGTCAAGTCGTCCAGCAGCCCCAACTCTGCCGCCCGCTTGGCCAGGGCGGCCATATCCAGCTTGGCGGTATAGGTGGCGTTGTCGCCTGAGCCGGTCTTGGTAAAGTTCTCATCGGAGCATACCAGCAGGAGAGGCTTGGCGCTGTCCATCGCCACCTCCCACGGGCTCTGTCGGTAATAGTAGTAACCGTTCCGGGTCGTCTGGACAATCATCCGGCCCACGGTGGGCAGTTCCAGCGCTCCGCTCAGCGCCTGCCGGAGGACCTGAGCCGTGCCCGCATCCAGGGTCTGCCCCACCCAGGCGCCATCCGGCAGTTGGGTCCCCAGCACCTGTCCCAGGGTATCGCCCTTGGCGTAGAACGTTCCGCTCTCCGCATGGAAGATCAGGCTGTAACGGCTGTCGTTCAGCAGATCCACATACTCCAGCGCCTCCTGGGGAAGGGCGGAGAAAATCGTCTCCTCCAGGTCGCCCAGATCCACCCTCAGCTTTACGTCTGCGCTGAGGCCGCCGCTGTTCTGCAGGCCCTGCACATCCAGCGCAATGGAGGCGGTATCGTGCTGCTTCTCCCCATACAGGGTCCCGGAGAGGGTCAGCTTCTCCGTGGTGGCATAGGTTTTGGTGCGGTCCACCGCCGCCTGACCGGCGGCCAGAATAGCGTTCAGGCTGGTAAACTGCCCGTCCAGCTCGGCCTCCAGGGCGGCCCAGTCCGTCAGATGTACCACTTCATAAGTATCATCCCAGTATACATCCAGTCCCAGTGCCTCCGCGGCAAAACGAGCGGGAATGTAGGTGCGCCCCGCCTGCGCAAAGGGGGCCACATCCATCTCAATGTACTCGATTTTGTCCCCGCGCACCGTCTCCAGCTGGGTGCTGTCCAGGTGCAGGATCAGGCTGTCCCCGTTTTCCAGCACTGCGGTGATTTTTCCCCGATCATAGTTCACGGCGGCGCCCATCCCCTCCAGGAAGGCGCGCACCGGCACCATGGTGCGGCCGCTGACCGCCCGGGGCGGGGTTGTGCCCAGGTCCATGTACGCCCCGTTGAGCGCGAGGTTGATGCCGTCCGGATAGGGCATGCCCATCTCGATTTTCTCCTGGCGGAGATAGTCCGCCCACTCATCTTCGTCCTCATCGGCGCGGTATTCATAATACCAGGTGTCATAATCGCTCCAGTACTGGTCATAGAGCAGGCTCACGGCCCACTGGTATTCGCCCCAGTACTCCTCCCACTCCTCATCGCTCCAGGACGACGCGGCGTCGGTCTGCGTCTGGGTCCAGTCGCACCAGGGCCCAAACTGCTCGTACAGACTCTGCTCCGCCTCCGCCTCCCCGGCGGCCAGGGCCGGGCTCAGACAGCTGACGGTAAGCAGCAGCGCTAACAGCATGGCGATTGGTCGTTTCATACGGCTTCCTCCTGTTTTAGCAATTTGCACAGTTTCTTTTCCTTTATTATACAATTGATTTGGGGCTTTGTCCACAACAATTGTTTAAACAAATTTTAGGTATGGATTATTACCATAATCATATCCTGTTTTTATGCTAATGCCAAATAAATCACCGTGCATTCGCATAAAAGGCGGCGGAATTTTTGAAGAAATTCGATTTCAATGGACAGAAAAACATCTGCGGCGGACAGATCCGGATGCTCCGCCTGTGCAGGCACATGTCCCAGGTCACGCTGGCCATTAAAATGCAGACAGAAGGCGTGACTATGGAGCAGGACGTGGTCAGCCGGATTGAGTCCGGGGCCCGCCTGATGACAGACTATGAGCTGCGCGCCTTTGCCGCGGTTCTGGACGTCCCGCTGGAGTCCCTTTTCCCTCCGGAAACGAAATGACCCACAGGCAGACGCCTGTGGGTCATTTTCTGCTTCTGTACGCCCGCCGCCCGTCAGCTGCGGGCGGCAAAGCCATCCCGTTCCTGCTCCAGCGCGCCGATCTGCGCCCCGGTGGTCCGCCGGATCTCCTCCAGCCGGGCCATGGCTTCCAGCACCCGCCGGTACACCTGGTCTACATTGTCCTGGGCGTCCCGGATGCCCGACTGCACCACCCAGTCGGCAAAGAGTCCGTCAAAAAAATAATCCGCAAAGGTGGCGAATTCCCCAATCTCCACCTGGGGGCAGCCGGGCAGCGCCACGTCGGCCAGCTCGGACCGAAAGCGGGAGAGGGAGCGCTGGGCATGGTTGATGCCGTCCCGGGCGGCGTTGATGTGGTCGTGCTTTGCCATGGTCACGAACAGCCCGCCGCCCACCATGTCCCAGACCCCCATATCCCGGGCGCTCTTCAGCTCGCCCAGCACCTGCTCCAGGGCAATGCGGGCCTCCCGGCCGGCGCGGAGTGCCTCCTCTGTCTCCCGCAGCCGGGCGCGCAGGGCGGCCAGCTGCTCCTCCAACTCCTCCAGCCGGCGGCCGGTCTCCCCGCCCTGGGCGATGAGCAGCGCCCGCTTTTCCGCCCGGACCCGTTCCAATTGGGCGGGGATATCCCGCAGCGTCTCCCGCTCGCCGGTCAGGCGCAGATGTTCCCGGTTCAGCCAGTCCAGGTCCCGGACAGCCTGATCGTGGCGGAGCCGGGCGGCCACGACCTCCCGCCGCTCCTGCTCCAGCCGATCTTCCTTCTTCCCACTCAGATTCAGCAGCAGCCCCTTCAGGCTGAAGCCCTCCAGAGCGTCCACATCGGCCTGCTCCTTCTCCAGGAACGCAGCCGTCTCCTGCTCCAGCGCCTCCCGCTCGCGGTGCTGAGCCTGAAGATCCCGGAGCATGGACTCCACCTTGCACCGGCGTGCCTCCTGCTCCTCCAGCGCGCGCAGCTGGGCGTTGAGTTCCTCCATGGTTGGCATAGCGCTTCTCCTTTCTCCGCTCGGCCCGTTTCTCCTTTTATTTTACCGGACGTCGCACCGCCCTGCAATCGTTTTTCTGGACTTTCCCGGCCCTTTCACGTAAAATATCAGTTACAACAACAAAGCAAGGAGATTCACCATGGAACCCATTATACAGATTCTCGCCCGGGAGCTGAACCGGCCCGCGGGACAGATTGAAAACGTCATCCAGCTCATTGACGAGGGGAACACCATCCCCTTTATCGCCCGCTACCGCAAGGAGCTCCACGGCGCCATGGACGACAGCACCCTGCGCACCCTGGCCGACCGGCTGCAGTACCTGCGCAATCTGGACCAGCGCCGGGGGGAGGTCAAGGCCGCCATCGAGGGCCAGGGCAAGCTGACCGAGGCGCTCGCCGCCGCCATTGACGGCGCCGCCACCCTGGCCGAGGTGGAGGACCTCTACCGCCCTTACAGGCAGAAGCGCCGCACCCGGGCCACCATCGCCCGGGAGAAGGGGCTGGAGCCCCTGGCCGACCTGCTCTTCGCCCAGGAGCGGGACTGCCCTGCCCCGGAGGAGGCCGCGGAGGCCTTCGTGGACCCTGAAAAGGGGGTGGAGACCACCGCGGACGCCCTGGCCGGGGCCTCGGACATCATTGCCGAGCGCATCAGCGACGACGCGGATATCCGCAAGCGCCTGCGGGCCCTGTACGTCCAGAAGGCGGCACTGGTCTCCAGGGCCGCGGCCAAGGAGCCTGAGGACAGCGTCTACCGGCTCTATTACGACTTCCGCGCCCCGGTGAACCGGGCGCTGGGCCATCAGGTGCTGGCCATCAACCGGGGGGAGCGGGAGGAGATTTTAAAGGTCTCGGTAGAGATGGACCGGGAGGCCGCCCTTATCCCCATCCGCCGGGCGGTGCTGGTCCCCGGCGCGCCCTCCATGGCCTTTGTCCGTTCTGCGGCGGAGGATGCCTACGACCGGCTCATCTCCCCCAGCATGGAGCGGGAGATCCGCAGCCTGCTCACCGAGGAGGCCGACGAGGGGGCCATTCGCAATTTTGCCCTCAATCTCAAGCCCCTGCTGATGCAACCCCCGGTGAAGGGCTTCGTGACCATGGGGCTGGACCCGGGCTACCGCAACGGCTGCAAGGTGGCGGTGGTGGACGCCACCGGCAAGGTGCTGGACACGGCGGTGGTCTACCCCACCTTCAACGAGCGGAAGAAACAGGAGGCCATCGACGTGCTCGCCCGGCTCATCCGAAAGCACTCCGTGGCCCATATCGCCATCGGCAACGGCACCGCCAGCCGGGAGACCGAGCAGATGACCGTGGAGCTGATTAAAAAGGTGGGCGGCGGCGTGAGCTATGTGATCGTCAACGAGGCGGGGGCCAGCGTGTATTCGGCCTCCAAGCTGGCCGCCGAGGAATTCCCGGAGTACGACGTGAACCTGAGAAGCGCCGTGTCCATCGCCAGAAGGCTGCAGGACCCGCTGGCCGAGCTGGTGAAGATCGACCCCAAGGCCATCGGCGTGGGCCAATACCAGCACGACATGCCCCAGGCCCGGCTGGACGAGGCCCTCTCCGGCGTGGTGGAGGACTGCGTCAATGCCGTGGGGGTAGACGTGAACACCGCCTCCGCCCCCCTGCTCCAGCGGGTGGCGGGGCTGAACGGCACTACGGCCAAAAATATCGTCAAATACCGAGAGGAGAACGGAGCCTTCACCACCCGCAGGCAGATTCTGAAGGTGCCCAAACTGGGTCCCAAGGCCTTTGAGCAGTGCGCAGGCTTCCTGCGGGTGCCCGAGAGCCGCAGTGTGCTGGACAACACCGGCGTGCACCCGGAGAGCTACGACGCCGCGGCCAAGCTGCTGGAGCTGACCGGCTACACCCTGGCCGATGTGACCTCGGGGGGCCTGTCCGGTTTGCAGGACAAGCTCTCCGCTCAGGGCGAGGAAACAGTCGCCCTGGCCTGCGGTGTGGGCGCGCCCACCCTGCGGGACATCGCCGCCGAGCTGATGAAACCCGGCCGGGACCCCCGGGACGAGCTGCCCCGCCCCATCCTGCGCACCGACGTGCTGGAGATGAAGGATCTAAAGCCCGGCATGGAGCTCACCGGCACGGTGCGCAACGTCATCGACTTCGGCGTGTTTGTGGACATCGGGGTGCACCAGGATGGACTCGTCCACATCTCCCAGCTCTCCCAGCGCCGGGTCAGGCACCCCTCCGAGGTGTGCGCCGTGGGGGACGTCGTCACCGTCTGGGTACTGGAAGTGGATGAAAGGAAGAAACGGATTTCGCTGACCATGAAAAAGCCGTAAATTCAGGCAATGCAACCTGAGGTTGCGCAAAAAACGTCTCTGGAAACGCCCGGTTGGTGGCGGTTTGGCCTGGGAAACGGCACAATGGGGACAGATGAAACGGAGGGCGAAGATATGTCTTATTTTCCTGAAAACCTGTCCCTGCTCCGCCGGAGGGCGGGGTACACCCAGGAGTCCCTGGCCGAGGCGCTGAACGTCAGCCGCCAGGCGGTCTCCAAATGGGAGAGCGGCCAGACCATGCCCGAGGCAGACAAGCTGCTGGCCCTGGCCGATCTGCTGGGCTGCACCCTGGACCAGCTGATGCGGGAGGCTCCGGCGCGGGAGTCCCGCGCCGGAGCTGACGTGCCCGGCACTGTGGCCAGCGGCCCCGAGTCGGAGGGGCCGGTCCTCTACGACGCCTATGTCCGGCACATGAACCGCTTCGCCTGCATGATGGCCGGTGGGGTGTCCCTGGTACTGCTGGGCGTGGCCTTTGTTTTCGTGTGCTACCAACTGATCGGGGAGAGCGTTCTGATCACGCTGCCCCTGTTCGCCTGTCTGGGGGCGGCGGTCTTTCTCTTTGTCTCCGGCGGTATCTCCCACGGGGATTTTCAGCGCAGCTATCCTGAGATCCCGGACTGCTGCGACCCGAAGGAGCGGGCCCAGTTTCAGCGGCTTTTCCGCACCGGAATCGCCGGGGCGGTGGCCGGCCTTTTGGCCGACGCGGCCCTGCTTGTCACGCTGACGGCGCTTGGCCCGGCCGACCGGGCGGTCGTATGGGCCGCAGCCCTGTTCTTTGTCATCCTGGCCTTCTGCGTGGGGACCCTGGTGCTTCTGGGTGTCCTGCACAGCAAGTACGACCTGGAGGAGTACGCCCGGGCGGCCGGGCCGGACAAAGGGCGGGACTGGGGTGGCGCGATCATGCTCGCCGCCACCGCCCTCTTCCTGCTGGCCGGCTTTCTCTTGGACCTGTGGCACATCGCCTGGGTGGTTTTCCCGATCGGGGGCATCCTGTGCGCCATTGTGGACACCTTACGAAAGAAATGAGGCTTACTTATGCTCACCTTTGACCAGGCCGGCGACCTGCTGGACCAGATGGCGGAGCGGTTCCCGCCGGAGTTTTACCGGGACCTGAACGGCGGCATCTCCCTGCTGCCGGAGGCCCTGCCCGATCCGGACTTTCCCCCCAGGGAGATGTACATCCTGGGGGAGTACCGCAACGACATGATGGGCCGGTACATCAACCTCTACTACGGCTCCTTCGCCGCCCTGGCCCAGCAGGAGGACTGGACGGACGCGGTCTGGGAGGAGGAACTGTACACTACCCTGGCCCATGAGTTCACCCACCACATCGAAGGTCTGGCCGGGGAACGGGGACTGGAGATCCAGGACACGCTGGACCTGGAGGAATACCGCGCGGAACGGGATGAGTAGAGCGGGCGGGATACGGGGGCGGCGCAGCCTTGCAGGCTGCGCCGCCCCCTACCTTTCCTTCCAATCTCACTTTACAAAAAGTATGCTCCATGCCATACTATAGTTAGATAATTTTGGACAATTGTCTCCAAAGTCCGCGAAATTTGCATACCCTGTTATGGCACTGGCTGTGTCAGATTATTGAAATGAACGGAGGATATCTATGAACAAAGAGGCTAAAAACCAGCGATCCTGAGGCTGATCCCACTCAAGTGGCTTCTCCCGCTGATTGTGGTCGCGGTAATAGCCATCGCTGCGGTAATTACCTGAAAAACAGGATTTTTCACCAAGAGCGATACCGTCAAGCTGGGCTTTGAGGACATCGGGGAGCTGGCCACCCAAGCGGCCTACAGCAAAGAGGTAAGCGTCATCGAGGGCGACCGTAAGCTCTTTGGCCACTCCATCCCCTTTACCCAGAGCAAGTACATCTACAGCTATGCGGTGATCATTAAGGCCGGCCTGGACTTCAGCGACATCGACTGGTCCGTAGAGGGCGCCACCGTCACCGTCCGGCTGCCGGAGGTCCGTATCCTGAGCAGCGAGATCGATCTGGATTCCTTCGAGCTTTATCTGGAGAGCGAGAGCATTTTTCGGCAGATCTCCATAGAGGAAAACAACGAGGCTCTGAAGCAGCTGCGGGAGGACGCCGAGACCTCCGCGGTGGTCAACGGCCTGCTGGACAACGCCCGCAGCAACGCAGAGACCATTCTGACCGGCTTTTTGGCCAATGTGTACGACCTCGAGACTTATAAGATTGAATTCAAAGACAAGTAAGCGCGTTCTGGACAACGGAAAGGCGGAGAGGCAAAGCCTCTCCGCCTTCTTGCGCCTTACAGCTCCCGCACCAGTCGGACCGCCACGCCCACGATACGGGCCGCGCCGGTCTGAAAGTCCTCCATAGGCACGATCTTGGGCTCGTAATTGGGATTCTCCGGCTGAAGGATCACCATACCCTTCTGCGCCCGGAAGCGCTTGAGCGTGGCCTCCTCTCCGTCCACCAGGCAGGCCACGATCTGGCCGTTTTCCGCCGTCTCCTGCCGCCGCAGGAGCACCAGGTCCCCACTGCGGATACCCGCGTTGACCATGCTGTCCCCCCGTACCCGCAGATAAAAGCAGTCTTCCGCTTCCGCCGCATCGGCGGCGGCGTAGCCCTCAATCTGCTCCACCGCCAAGGCGGGCAGGCCCGCCCGGATCTCCCCCAAAATCGGTACCAGCCGCTCCCGACCGGCCGCCATGGCCTCCCGGGGCAGGGGGCGGCGGGGTACGTCAAAGCCCTGCAGCCACATGGGATCCACCTTCAGCGCCAGGGCCATGGCCACGGCCGCGCCCGCCTTGGGCTCCCGCTGCCCCAGTACGTAGCGGTTGAGGGTCTGCGGATTCATCCCCAGCCGCGCGCCCAATTGCTCATAGCTCCAGCCGTGCTCCTTCATCAGCCCCCGCAAGCGAGCGCCAAAGGTGCTCTCCTGCCTCATCCCTGATCCCCTCCTGTCCTGTTTTTGGGACGATTCTATCACAGTTTATCACCAACTGCAATATAAATTTTTCATTTTTAGTTGACTTCTATCTCCAATTGGTGTTATTATTCTAACCAGAACATAAGTTCTATTTTTGCAGCGATCGGTCCATTTTTATCTCCATTCGGTGAAGTTGCAAAAATAAAAATGCCCCGCCATCAGGCGAGACATTTTTGGTGGAGGAGGGTGGATTCGAACCACCGAAGCGAATCGCAACAGATTTACAGTCTGCCCCCTTTGGCCACTCGGGAACTCCTCCATATTCAGTTTCTCCAACCAAATCGAAGCCCAGCCAAGCGGGTTTGATTGGACAGATGGAGCTGGTGGACGGACTCGAACCCCCGACCTGCTGATTACAAATCAGCTGCTCTACCAACTGAGCTACACCAGCACACTAGCTCGTCCACAGCAGATGTTAGTTTAACAGAAGGCAGGTGCATTGTCAAGAGCTAATTTGATATTTGCAATTACATTTTTGAAAGGCAGCGAGAGGACGGTATGAGGACCCCGCGCATCTGGACGCAGGCGCTACGGGACATGCAGAGCCTGCCGCCCGCCGCCTGGTGCCTCAGGTGCCGGGCAGAGCTCTATCCCGGCGAGGACGGTGCAGTGTGTCCCGCCTGCCGGGCGGAGCTGAGGAGAAAAACCAAGGAGGAATCGGATCGGAACTATGACCCTACTGGAGCTATCGGTACAATACCACGCCCAAGCCGCCGCACTGAGGGAACGCGTCGCCCAGCTGCGCGCCCGGCAGGAGCGCAGCTGGGATGAAAATGAGCGGCTGCAGCTGGCCGACCGCATCCGTCTGCTGCAGGCCATGCAGCGGGAGGCGCGGGAGCTGGCGGCCCTGACGGAACACTACTATGAGAGGGGATATTGGCGTAATGTCAAATACACGCTATAAAAGAGGGACGGAGTACGCCGCGTCCATGGCGGTCTATGCCCGCACCATGGCCGAGGACAACAGCGCCCAGATCGCCCAGGTGAAGCGCAATCTGGCCCGGGCCCTGCGGGAGGACGTGACCCCCAAGCAACGCCAGGCGCTGCTGCTCTACTATGGAGAGCGGCTGAACATGCGGGAGATCGGGGAGCGCCTTGGCGTGGACAAGTCCACGGTCTCCCGCAACATCAAGCGAGGGGAACGGCGGCTCAGGCGCTGCCTGCGCTATGGAGCCAGCACTCTTCTAAACGGGGAGCCTTAGAGCCCCAGTCATTTTACGTCTTTGTCAAAAACACCCGGCGTTTTTCTACACCCGCAGTGCCCATGAAAACTTGAACAAAAGGCAGTTCCATGGTATACTCTTTTGCGATGAATTTGAGGCTTTGCAGGGAGGAGGTTTTTACCGTGGAACTGAATATTTCGCAAAAGCAGACCCAGACGCTGTCTCCACAGATGATGCAGTCGATGGAGATTCTGCAGATGGGCTCTCAGGAGCTGTTGGAGTACATTGAGGAAGTGGTACAGGAAAATCCGGTCCTGGAGCCCGCGGAGCGCTATGACAAGCAGGATGAGTTCTCCACTCTCAAGCGCAAGCTGGAGTGGCTGGAGTCCACCGACCCACAGAACCGCTACTACCACCAACAGGATACTGAGGAAGAGGACGACCCCCTGCGCAACTATGGAACGGCGGAGGACCAGGAGGAAAGCCTCTATTATTATGTCCTATCTCAGCTGAGGGTATTGGAATTGGAGCCCGAAGTGATGGACGCGGCCGCTTTTCTGGTGGAGAGTCTGAACCAGAACGGCTGGCTGGACGAGGACATTCCCACACTGGCCAAGGCGCTGGACGAGTCCGAGGCGCTGATGGAGCGGGCGCTGGACGTGGTGCAGTCGCTGGAGCCCGCGGGCGTCGGGGCCCGAAATCTGGGCGAGTGCCTGCGCCTGCAGCTGGTGCGCCGTATCCCCACCAACCGCCTTGCCCTGCAGATCGTGGACGGATATCTGGACCCGCTTTCCAAGAGCAGGTACGGCCTGATCGCCCGTGAGCTCAAGGTGACGCCGGAGGAGGTGCGGGACGCCTGCGATCTGATCCGCTCGCTCAACCCCCGTCCCGGCACCGGCTTTGCCGCCCGTGAAAACCTGACCTATATCAATCCGGACATTATTGTGGTGAGCTTTCCCGACCACTTTGAACTGCTCACCAACGACTATTTCTTTCCCACACTCCATCTGAGCGGCTACTATACCAAGCTGATGAAGGAGGAGCAGGAGGACGATCAGCTCCGGGACTATTTGACCGGCAAGATGCGTCAGGCCAAGTGGGTGGTGCGCTCCATTGAGCAGCGCCGCTCCACCCTGATGGCCTGCGCCGAATGTGTTCTAGAGTTCCAGGAGGCATTTTTCCGCAAGGGGCCGGGCCATCTGGTGCCCCTCTCCCTGGCCGATGTGGCCGACCGGCTGGGCGTCCACGAATCCACCGTAAGCCGCGCAGTAAAGGACAAGTATATTCAGTGCTCCATGGGTGTATATCCCCTGAGCTATTTCTTCTCCCGCAGCCTAGGCGCCGACCGCCAGGCGGGAGACGTCTCCTCGCCGGATGCGGCCAAGGCCCTGCTGAAAAAACTGATTACGGAGGAGGACAAGCGCAAGCCACTGTCCGACCAGAAGCTGTGTGAACTGATGAGCACCCAGGGCTGCACCCTCTCCCGCCGGACGGTGGCCAAGTACCGGGACGAGCTGAACATTCCCAGCACCACGGGCCGAAAACAGTATGAGTGAATGGGAAAAGATGATTTCCGGGCAGCCCTATGACCCGTCGGACCCGGAGCTGCGGCGTTTGGCCTCTCACGCCCGGCAGACCCTGCTGGCCTTCAATCGGCAGGGCGGCCAGGCCTCTCCCCTGCTGGCGGAGCTCTTCGGCCACACAGGGGAGGATTTTTATGCAGAGGCCGGTTTTCACTGTGATTATGGCCGCAACATTTCGGTGGGGGACCATTTTTACGCCAACGCAGGGGTGGTTATTCTGGACGTGTGCCCGGTCACCATCGGAGACCACTGTCTCATCGGCCCTCATGCGGGCATTTATACCGCCGCCCACCCCCTCCACGGCATGGAGCGGCGGCGGGGACTGGAATACGGCAGGCCCGTCACCATTGGGCACGACGTCTGGATCGGAGGGCACGCGGTCATCAATCCAGGCGTTGTAATCGGCAGCGACGTGGTGGTGGCCTCCGGCGCGGTAGTGACCCGGAATGTGCCGGACCGCTGCGTGGTAGGCGGAAACCCCGCGAAAATCATTCGAAGATTGGACGAAGCATATGGATCTTCAAGCGGTGCTTTTTGATTTTGACTATACACTGGGCGACGCGACCGACGTGATCGTGGAGGGCTTCTGGTATGCGTTTGACCAGCTGGGCCTTCCCCGTCCCGGCCGGGAGGCGGTGCGCCGCACCATCGGTCACAAGCTGGAGGATGAGTACACCCTTCTCACCGGCGACACCGACCTGGGGCGCCGGGCGCAGTTCGGCGCACTGTACCGGCAGCAGGCCAATCCCCGTCAGATCACCGGCACCCGTCTCTTTCCAGGCGCGGTGGAGCTGCTCTCCGCCCTGAGGGCCGCCGGTCTGCACACCGGCGTGGTGAGCACCAAGCGCACCGACACTCTGTTGGGCGTGGTGGAGCACTGCGGCATCGCGCCGCTACTGGATCTGGTGACCGGCGGCGACCTGGTCGCCCGGCCCAAGCCGGACCCGGAGGGCCTCCTTGCCGCCCTGCGTACACTGGACCTGGCGCCGGGACAGGCGCTCTACTGCGGCGACACGGTACTGGACGCCGGAGCCGCCCAAAAGGCCGGCGTCCCCTTCTGCGCGGTGCTCAACGGGACCACTCCCGCCGCCGACTTTGCTCCATTCCCCTTTGTCCACATCGCCCCCGACCTGTGGGATTTGAAGCGCTGGCTGGCGCTGTAGCCGTCCGGCCCACAGCCGTCTCTGCTTTACAAATAAAAAAGCCGCCTGCAGAGTTCTGCAGGCGGCTTTTTTATTTGTAAACTGGGCAACCTATCTTCGTCCGTCCCTTTACACACACTTTACATTTCTCTGAGGGACAACTTTACAAATGGCAGATATACTTGTTAGTGTTCCCAAAAGAACAATTTTTATGACAAATCATGAATGGAGATTGAAGAGAATGAAGAAACGTACCCTTACCTTGCTGCTCTCCGCCGCTCTGTGCGTGGGCATGCTGGCCGGCTGCGGCAGCAGCAACTCCGGCACTGCCGACACCCCCTCCCCCAGCAGCAACCCCGGCTCCAGCGCTCCCGTTCAGGAGAGCAAGCCGGCCACTCTGTCCGGCACGGTCGTAACCAACGGCTCCACCTCCATGGAGAAGGTGATGGGCTCCCTCATCGAGGCTTTTAAGGAAGTCCAGCCCAACATTCAGGTCCAGTACACCGGCAGCGGTTCCGGCGCCGGCATCACCTCCGCCCAGGACGGCACCGCCGACATCGGTCTGGCCAGCCGTGATCTGAAGGACACCGAGACCGGCGTCACCCAGATTACCGTCGCCAAGGACGGCATCGCCATTATCATCAACCCCGAGAACCCCGTGGCCGACCTGAGCGTGGAGCAGATTGCCAAGCTGGCTACCAGTGAGATCACCAACTGGTCCGAGGTTGGCGGCAATGACGGCCAGGTCGTCTTTATGGGCCGTGAGGGTGGCTCCGGCACCCGCGACGGCTTCGAGTCCATCACCGGCACCAAGGACGCCTGCAAGTATCAGAACGAATATACCTCCACCGGCGAGGTGATTGCCGCCGTGGCCTCCAACCCCAACGCCATCGGTTACGCCTCCCTGTCCGCTGTGGATGAGACCGTGAAGGCCGTCACCGTGGGCGGCGTGGCTCCCACTGAGGAGACCGTTCTGGACGGCAGCTACGCAGTTCAGCGTAACTTCAACTTCATCACCAGCGAGGGCACGCCTCTCTCCGATGCCGCTCAGGCGTTCGTCGAGTTCGCCACCTCCACAGACGCCTCCGACCTGATCGCTGGCGCCGGCGCGGTGCCCGTGGCCAAGTAAAAAAGTCCCTCTCTTTCCGAAGCGCCCCCTCGATCACGAGGGGGCATTCGGCATGATTATACCATTTACGAAAGGCCGGTTATCTGCCATGAAACAAAAGCTCCGACCGTTGGAACTGTTTATGAACATGCTCTTTTTCCTGTGCGGCTTCATCACGGTCGTCTTCGTCCTGTTCATCACCGTCTATCTGATCATTTCCGGTCTGCCCGCGATCCGCGAGATTGGTCTGGTGGAGTTCCTGTTCGGGACCAAGTGGGCCTCTACCGCTTCCGAGCCCTCCTTTGGTATCCTGCCCTTTATCCTCACCTCCATCTACGGCACCGCCGGGGCCATCCTTCTGGGCGTGCCGGTGGGCTTTATGACAGCCGTCTTTCTGGCCAAGATCGCCCCCTCCAAGCCGGCGGCCGTGGTACGCACGGCGGTGGACCTGCTGGCCGGCATTCCCTCCGTGGTCTACGGCCTGATCGGCATGATGGTGCTGGTACCCGCGGTGCGCGAGGCGTTCCACCTGCCCGACGGGGCCAGCCTGTTCTGCGCCATCCTTGTGCTGGCGGTGATGATCCTCCCCTCCATCATCAGCGTCTCCGAGACGGCGCTGAAGGCGGTCCCCTCCGAGTATGAGGAGGCCAGCCTGGGCCTGGGCGCCACCCATATTGAGACCGTATTCCGGGTGAGCGTCCCGGCGGCCTCCAGCGGTATTGCCGCCTCCATCGTACTTGGCATCGGCCGGGCCATCGGCGAGGCCATGGCCGTCATCATGGTGGCAGGAAACGTGGCGAATATGCCCAGTCTGTTTGCCTCCGTCCGCTTTCTCACCACCGCGGTGGCCAGCGAGATGGCCTATGCCTCCGGCTTGCAGCGCCAAGCGCTCTTCTCCATCGCCCTGGTCCTTTTCCTCTTTATCATGCTGATCAACGTGGTTTTGAATTCTCTTCTCAAAAAGAAAAAGGGGTGATATACTGATGGAAATGAAACCGCTGTCCGGGAGACGGAAAGTATATGACCGAACGCTGCGCTTTCTGCTCTATTTCTGTGCCGCGCTGACCTGCGTCCTGCTGGTCTTTATCATCGGCTACATTTTTGTCAAGGGTCTGCCCCACATCACCTGGACATTTCTCAGCACGGAGTCCAGCTATATTAAGGACACCATCGGCATCCTGCCCAATATTCTCAACACCGTCTATATTGTGGTGGTGACCCTGATCATCATCCTGCCCCTGGGAGTGGGGGCCGCAGTGTACCTCACCGAGTACGCCCGCAACCGCCGGCTGGTAGCCGCCATTGAGTTTGCCACCGAGACACTGACCGGTATCCCCTCGATCATCTTCGGCCTGGTGGGCATGCTTTTCTTCTGTCAGTTTCTCTCTCTCAAATCCTCTCTTCTGGCGGGCTCCCTGACGCTGGTAATCATGACCCTGCCCACAATCGTGCGCACCACCCAGGAGTCTCTGAAAACCGTGCCCCAGTCCTATCGGGAGGCCGCTCTGGGCCTGGGCGCCGGCAAATGGCGGATGATCCGCACCGTGGTGCTCCCCTCCTCCATTGACGGTATTGTCTCCGGCTGCATCCTGTCCATCGGCCGCATCGTGGGCGAATCCGCCGCCCTGCTGTTCACCGCCGGCATGGGCATGTCCCTCAACCGCTTTTTTACCTGGACCGGAAATCTGGGGGAGAGCCTGGCCCTCACCGGGCAGGGCTTGACCCAGAGCTCCGGCGCCTCTCTGACCGTGGCCCTGTATGTATATGCCAAGGAGCGCGCGGAATTTGACGTAGCCTTTGCCATCGCCGCGATTCTAATGATTCTCACACTGATCATCAACCTGACCGCCAAGGTGGTGGGCAGCCGGCTGAAGAAGCGCTGACGGTCGTTGCGATCCTATATAGACAAGACAAAAGGAGCTTTTCCTATGGACGATACCATTATTCTCTCCACCCGGGATATGAACCTGTACTACGGCGCCCATCACGCTCTGAAAAATGTGAATATTGACATTCCGGAGCGCCAGGTGACCGCCCTGATTGGCCCCTCCGGCTGCGGCAAGTCCACCTTTCTCAAATCTCTGGACCGCATGAACGACCTGATTCCCAACGTAAAGATCACGGGCTCCATCCAATACCGGGGGCAGGAGATTTACGACTCCTCCGTGGATGTGACCTGGCTGCGCAAGCAGATCGGCATGGTGTTCCAGAAACCCAACCCCTTCCCCATGAGCATCTATGACAACGTGGCCTACGGCCCCCGCACCCATGGCGTGCGCAGCAAGAGCAAGCTGGACGATATTGTGGAAAAGTCCCTGCAGGGCGCCGCCATCTGGGACGAGGTCAAGGACCGGCTGAAGAAGTCCGCCCTCTCTCTCTCCGGCGGCCAGCAGCAGCGCATCTGTATCGCCCGCGCCCTGGCGGTGGAGCCGGATATTCTGCTCATGGACGAGGCCACTTCCGCCCTGGACCCCATCTCCACCTCCAAAATCGAGGACCTGATCGCGGATCTGAAGCAGCAGTACACCATCGTCATCGTCACCCACAACATGCAGCAGGCCACCCGCGTCAGCGACAAATGCGCCTTCTTCCTGCTGGGCGACCTGATCGAGTTCGGCGACACCACCCAGCTCTTCTCCGTCCCCAGGGACAAGCGCACGGAGGACTATATCACCGGAAGGTTCGGTTGATCGCAAATTTGATGTAAAAATGAGCGGGGCAATGTGTAAGCCGTGCCGCCCCCGGCGCGCTGCACAATCTGCGGCCCGCCCTGACGACGGGAGGTCTGATGAAATGAGAAAAACCTTTGACAGCGAGCTCCAGGAGCTCAACTTTGAAATGATCAACATGGCCGCCGCCGCTGAGGACGCCATCGACGTGGTGACCCAATCCCTCTCCTCCAGCGACGACGAAGCGGCCAAGACCGCCATTGAGATGACCAAGAGCATGGACCAGATGGAACGGGACATTGAAAACCGCTGTCTGCGCCTGCTTCTGCAGCAGCAGCCGGTGGCCCGGGATCTGCGCACCATCTCCGCCGCGCTGAAAATGGTGACCGACCTGCAGCGCATCGGCGACCAATGTGCCAACATCGCGGAAATCTCCCTGCTGCTCACCCCACAGCAGAAGACCCGCACCCTGGCCGACATCCGGACCATGAGCCAGAAGGCCGCGATCATGGTGAAGCGCTCCATCTTCGCCTACGTCAACCGGGACGCCGACGCCGCCAAGGCGGTGGCCGCCCTGGACGATGAAGTGGACCACCTGTTCCTCACCATCAAGGGCGAGCTGGTGGAGCTCATCGTATCCAACCGGGAGGTGGCGGACCACGCCATTGACCTGATTATCATCGCCAAGTATCTGGAGCGCATCGCGGACCACGCGGTCAATATTGCCCAGTGGGCCATCTTCTGCGTCACCGGGGAACTGGTTGGCTGAATCGACCAAAAAAGGAAGTGATTCCATGTCCAAAGCCATCGTCGTGGTGGAGGATGACGAGAGCATCCGTGAAATGCTCCGCTATTATTTTCAATCCGTGGGCTACGCGGTGCGCGCCTATGAGTCCGGCGAGGCCATGTTCGACAAGGAAAAGGGCCTGGCCGGACCCGCGCTGTACATCCTGGATATCATGCTGCCCGGCATGGATGGATTGGAAATCCTGCGCACCCTGCGGAGCCGGCCGGATACGCAGGACATACCGGCCATTATGCTGACCGCCCGCACCGCTGAGATGGACCGGGTCTCCGGTCTGGAAAACGGCGCCGACGACTATGTGGTCAAGCCCTTCGGCATCATGGAGCTTCAGGCCCGGGTAAAGGCAGTGCTCCGCCGCACCAAGCGGCAGGGGGATCAGGCGATTGTCTGCGGCCATCTGGAGATCGACCCGGCGGCCCGGGAGGTCCGCAAGGACGGCCAGCTGGTGGATTTGACCTTCAAGGAGTTCGAGCTGCTGCGCCTGCTGGCCACCCGCCGGGGCGTGGCCCTCACCCGTGACGAGATTCTCCAGTCCGTATGGGACTATGACTACACCGGTGAAACCCGTACCGTGGATATGCACGTCAAGGCTCTGCGCCAAAAGCTGGGAGAGGACGTGGTCTCAACCGTGCGGGGTGTGGGGTATAAGATGCCGTGAGAATGTCCAAGGGTGAACTTCGTTCCGCTGTAAGAGGTGGTTGCGCTTACTTTTGGTCGAAGCTGCCCTCGGCAGCTTCGACCCTAGATACGAGTTCAGCGCGCCGCTTTGCGGCACACTAAACTCGATACCCCCCTCTCTCCGGCACAGCCGGAGGGGTTGTGGCCGCCGCCTACGGCGGAAATGCGGCGCGGTTTACAAGTTTCTCTGTTTAGGAGAGTCATTATGAAGAAACGTATTATTGGGGCCACGCTGCTCACCGTGGTGTGTGCCCTGCTCATCTCCAACATTGTGGGGATTCTGCTGTTCCGCGGCCGCGAAATCGAGGCCGCCCGGGAGACCCTGCAGGAACTGCTCATCCTCATGGACGCCCAGAGCGCGATTACCGACCCCCAGGGCGTGGTGGAGCAGTTCATCCAGGCGGCTCCGGAAAAGCGTCTGACCATTGTGGATACTGACGGCACCGTGCTTGCGGACACCGACGCTGACGCCTCCACCCTTGACGACCACGGCAGCCGTCCCGAGGTGGAGCTGGCCCGCGCCGCCGGCTGGGGTGAGGCCACCCGCCACTCCGACACGCTGGACACCGACATGCTCTATGTGTCCAAGCGCTTTGCCGACGGCATGGTGGGCCGGGCGGCCATGCCCCTGTCCTCCATTAACTCCCTGGCTCTGAACAGCGTCCTGGGCTTTCTGCTGGCCTCCATCGCCGGGGTTCTCCTCACGCTGGTGCTGGCCCGCCGGACGGCCAACAAGGTGCTGGAGCCGCTCAACGCCGTTGGCAACGCCCTTCAGGGCGTTCTGGACGGTACCCGTCAGCCCGCGCTGGAGGAGTACCAGGCGGACGACGAGCTGCGCCCCATCCTGCGCTATATTGATAAGCTCATGGAGCGCCTGGGCGGCTACATCAGTTCCATCACCGCCGAGCGGGACAAGGTGGGGCTGATCCTGGACTGCATGGACGAGGGGCTCCTCCTGCTGGACGAGGAGGGCAAGGTGCTGGCCGTCAACCGGGCCGCCCGCTCCCTGTTCGGCATCCCGGAGGGGGAGGAAAACGGCGCGCTGCTGCTCACCCGCTCCCGCCGCCTGCGGGACGCCATTGCCGAGTCCCAGGAAAAGCACGCGGCCGTGGTGCTGGACGTGGACGCGCTGACCGAGCAGGCCCATAGCCTACGCATGTTCATCACCCCGGTCACCGGCCGCCAGTACGAGAGTCAGCGGGTGGGCACCTCCATCCTCATCAACGACGTGACTGAGCTGAAAAAGGCGGAGGGCATCCGGGCGGAGTTTACCGCCAATGTCTCCCACGAGCTGAAGACCCCGCTGACCAGCATCAAGGGCTTTACCGACATGCTCTCCAGCGGCATGGTGGCCGACCCGGAGGATCAGAAGCGCTTTATCACCATGATCGGGGTAGAGGTGGACCGGCTGATCGACCTGATCAATGACATCCTCAAGATCTCCGAGCTGGAGTCCGTGGCCATTGAGCAGAGCGGTGACCGCTCCGACGCCCTGTCCGCCGCCAAGGAGACGGCCGAGCTGCTGGCCATTCCGGCGAAAAACGCGGGAATCACCCTCTCCGTCACCGGTGAGGAGGCCGTGGTGCCCCTGCCCCTCAGCCGTCTGAAGGAGCTGCTGCTCAATCTGATGGAAAACGGCATCAAATACAACGAGCCCGGCGGCCGGGTGGATGTAACCATCTCTCCCGCGGGCGGCCAGGCGGTGATTACCGTAGCCGACACGGGCATCGGCATCCCGGAGGAGGCCCAGGCCCGTGTGTTCGAGCGCTTCTACCGGGTGGATAAGGGCCGGGCCCGCAAAAATGGCGGCACAGGCCTGGGTCTTGCCATTGTCAAGCACATCGTCCGCCTCTACGGCGGCAGCCTGAAGCTGGAGAGCGAGGTAGGCAAGGGCTCCGTCTTTACCATCACCCTGCCCCTGGCGGGATAAATTTCCCCTCCTGCGGAACAAAAATCCCTCCTTTGCGTCCAAAAGAGCAAAGGAGGGATTTTTATGAAGCTGCGCATACTCTGTCTGCTGTCCGCCCTGGCCCTGCTTCTGGCCGGCTGCGCCGAGCCCAATGGAGCGGCCGCGCCGCCGGAGACCCCCGCGGCTACCTCCTCGCCTCTCGTCGGACCTGTGCATGAGCCGCCCTGGTTTGCCACCTACCGGGTGGTGGATCACTATGACAGCTGCTGTATGCTCCTGGCGGAAAACGACGGCGGCCCGGGCGCGGTCTACTCTCTGGGTGCCGGGGATTTGGACCTGGACGCCCCCATTCTGGACGGGGATCTGATCAACGTGTACTTTGAGATGACCCTGGAGAGCTATCCCGCCCAGTTCGGCGGGCTGGCCAAGGTGGAGCATACCGATACGGAGCGGGACGACCGCTGCGGCCTCTATCTCCAGGTTCTGGAGGACCTGTGGGCGGTGGATCCTGGCCTGAACACAGGCCTCACCCAGCTGGGCGTGGACCTATCCGGCGTGACCGACCTGAGCGAAGCGGAGAAATCCGCCGTGGCCTGGCGCTTTGGAGAGCTGCACGGCATCGTTCCCCTGGAGGCCACCTGGGAGGAGTTGGCGGAGGAGGGCTATATCGACGCAGAGCAGCTGACCTGGAAGGAAAACGGCTGTCTCTTCACCATCTCCGGCTCGGCGGAGGACGGATTTGAGGCGGAAAAATGGGCCAGCGGCCTGGGGGCCTATTTTTTCCTGGACTGTACTGCCCGTCAGGCCTCTGACGGGACCTGGACCTACGAGGTGGGCGCCGAGGCCATTTCCTGAAACCAAATATCCCGCGATAGGGACCGTCTGTTCCAAAGCCGTGGACAGACGGCCCCTTTTTGCGCTATAGTAGGGGTAAGGGGGGTGGGGAACGGATGAAGGTCGAGGTGCGCATTGACCCGGACTGCACGCAGGTGTCCGCGGTGATCACCGCCCCCGCCCTCACCGATGAGGTGCGGGCTCTGGCCGCCCGGCTGGAGGGAGGCGGCGTCCTCACCGGCTGGCAGGGAAATTCCGCCGTCCCCCTGGAGGCGGAGGCCATTCTCCGCTGCTACGGGGAGAACAAAGGGGTGCGG
This sequence comes from Lawsonibacter celer, assembly GCF_014281125.1. GTDB lineage: Bacteria > Bacillota > Clostridia > Oscillospirales > Oscillospiraceae > Lawsonibacter_B > Lawsonibacter_B celer. Next base: position 306,524 of record NZ_JACOEA010000002.1, read on the forward strand.
GTTCAGACCGCCGGCGGTGTGCTGGACCTGAAGGAGCGGCTGTACGAGCTGGAGGGCAAGCTGGACCGCCATACGTTTGTGCGCATTTCCAACTCAGAGATCGTCAACCTGCGGAAGGTCGCGGCCCTGGATCTCTCCCTCACGGGCACCATCCGGCTGAAACTGACGGATGGTACGGTGTGCTACGCCTCCCGCCGGTATGTAAAGAAGATCAAAGAGGCCTTAGGGCTTTAAAGGAGGGGGGAGATTTCCATGACTTCAGGGACAGGGCGGCGCTCCCGCATCCTGATCGGAGGATCCCTGGGGGTGGCCGGATACCTGCTTTTATCTTTCCTGACCCAGCCGGGCGCCCTCTTCGGCGGCTCTTTGGAGTTTGCCTTTACCTTCTGCTACAGCAGCCGCGTGCCCGAGGCCCTGGGGGCCGTGCTGGGGGCCGTCCTCTGGTTTGCCTTTGGGGCGGAGACCGCCGTGGCCACCCTGCCCTTTGCGGACGATGGCGCCTCCCTGCTGCGGCGCTCCTCACTCCACTGCGCCCTGATGGCCCTCACCCTGTCGGCCTGGGCTCTCCTGAATTTTGGGGCCGCTGAGTTACCCTTCTTTCTTGTCCCCTTCGCCCTGCTCTATGCCCTCATCTGGCTGGGCCGCTGGGTGGGCTGGTACAGCGAGGTGCGCCGGCTCCGCCGGGCCCTGGGCCTCTCCCCCGGCCCCTCGCCACTGAAGTGGAGGGAGACGCTGCCCTATCTCCCCTTCGCCCTGCTGCTGTGCTGCGCCCTGCCCGCCGTTCTGCGCGTCTTAGACCCAGCCGACGTGCCCGTGCTCACCGGAGTGCTGCTGCCCTTTCTATTGCTGCCCGCGGGTGGTTTTTTCTCCGGGCTGTCCCTGGGGCGGCGGCAGGGGGTATGCCCCCTCTATGCTGCGCTGTGCGCGGCCTGCTACCTGCCAATGGTTTTCATTTTGTATAACAGCAGCGCATTATTCCACTGTGGAATCGTTTTCAGCGCCTCGCTGGTAGGAAATCTTGTGGGTACACTGAGCAGGCGGCGCTCCAAACGCCCTCCCGATTCCCCCTAATTTCGCTCCGACAGTTGCAAAATCAGGCGAAAGCGGATATACTAAAAGATACTGCAAATCGAATCAAGGGGGATTCATTTTGAAACGTACCAAAATCGCGCAGATTTTTGCCGACCAGGAGGCCTTCGGCGGCAAAGAGGCGGCTGTCAGCGGGTGGGCGCGTACCATCCGGGATATGAAAACCTTCGGCTTTCTGGAACTCAACGACGGCTCCTGTTTTAAAAACCTCCAGGTGGTCATGGACGCCAACGTCCTGGACAACTATAAGGAAATCGCCGGACAGAATGTGGGCGCGGCCCTGACCGTCACCGGCACGGTGGTGCTCACCCCCGACGCCAAGCAGCCGCTGGAGCTCAAGGCGGCCTCCATCACAGTAGAGGGTCCCTCCACGCCCGACTACCCGCTGCAGAAAAAGCGCCACAGCGTGGAATTCCTGCGCACCATCCAGCATCTGCGTCCCCGCACTAATCTGTTTTCCGCAGCCTTCCGGGTGCGCAGCGTGGCCGCCTACGCCATCCACCAGTTCTTCCAGGAGCGGGGCTTTGTCTACGTACACACCCCCATCATCACCGCCTCCGACTGCGAGGGCGCGGGCGAAATGTTCAAGGTGACCACTCTGGACCTGGACAATCCGCCCCGGCTGGAGGACGGCACTGTGGACTACAGCCAGGATTTTTTCGGCAAGCCGGCCAATCTCACCGTCTCCGGTCAGCTGAACGCGGAGAACTTCGCCATGGCCTTTGGAGACGTATACACCTTCGGCCCCACCTTCCGTGCCGAGAACTCCAACACCCAGCGCCACGCCGCTGAGTTCTGGATGATCGAGCCGGAGATGGCCTTTTGTGATCTGCAGGGAGACATGGACGTGGCTGAGGCCATGATTAAGCACATCATCACCACGGTGCTGGAAAAATGCCCGGACGAGATCGCGTTCTTCAATTCCTTTGTGGACAAAGGCCTGAGGGAGCGGCTGGAGCATGTGGCCTCCTCCGATTTCGGCCGGGTGAGCTATACCGAGGCGGTGGAACTGCTCAGGAAGGTCAACGACAAGTTTGACTTCAAGGTGGACTGGGGCTGTGACCTGCAGACCGAGCACGAGCGCTATCTCACCGAGCAGATTTTCAAGCGCCCCGTGTTCGTCACCGACTACCCCAAGGAGATCAAGGCCTTCTACATGCGCCTGAACGACGACGGCAAAACCGTGGCCGCCGCCGACTGCCTGGTGCCCGGCATCGGTGAGATCATCGGCGGCTCCCAGCGCGAGGAGCGGCTGGACGTGCTGGAGGGCCGCATCCGCGAGCTGGGCATGAAGCCCGAGGACTACTGGTGGTACTGCGACCTGCGGCGCTACGGCGGGTGCAAGCACGCCGGGTACGGCCTGGGCTTCGAGCGGATGGTGATGTACCTCACCGGCATCTCCAACATCCGCGATGTCCTGCCCCATCCCAGGACTGTGGGCAACGCGGAGTTTTAAAAAGAAGAACAAAAGACTGGCTGATGCTCAATCAGCCAGTCTTTTTTCATACTTTTTCAGCAGATTCTCAATCGCCTCGTCCAAAACGCGGGACTTGGGGATACGGGTCTCCCCCCCCCCCCCCAGCGCTGAGAGGGGGGGAGACCCGTCCTGTGCCGCAAAATTTTCCGTATGGCAGTTCTGCCCTGCGGGCATACTTTTCTTATCCATGATTACAGGAGGGGAAAACCATGTCTGTAGCCTTTGAAACCAGCGAGACCAGGCTCAACCTGATGCGGGCGTTTGCCGGGGAGAGCCAGGCCCGCAACCGCTATACCTTTGCCGCCGGTCTGGCGAAAAAGAAGAACCTTCAGGTCATCGAGGGTGTTTTTACCTTCACGGCCAACCAGGAGCAAGCCCATGCCAAGGTGTTCTACAGCCTGCTTCAGCAGGTGTCCGGCCAAAACCTGAAGGTGGACGGGACCTACCCGGTGGAGCTGTACCCGGACGTGCTCCAGCACCTGCGCTCCGCCCAGCATAACGAGTACCAGGAGTGGGACCACGATTACAAGGGCTTTGCCAAAATCGCCCACGAGGAGGGCTTTGCGGAGGTCGCCCACATCTTCACCATGATCTCCAATATTGAGAAGACCCACGGCGACCGCTTCGGCAAATTCGCGGATCTGCTGGAGGCGGACAAACTCTTTTTCTCGGATGTGGAGGTCAAGTGGATGTGCCTCAACTGCGGGCAGATCATCGACGCCACCATGGCCCCCGCCCTCTGCCCGGTCTGCAAGCACCCACAGGGCTATTTTGTCCGCTGGGAGCTGGCCCCTTTCGAATAAGCGGAAAAAGTTTGCCGTTGCCTCTCCCCTGTGCTAAAATAAAGCCAAAAGGGAGGGACGGCGCACATGAACATTTTAGTCATCGACGGACAGGGCGGCCGGATTGGCCGGCAGCTGGTAAAGGCCATCCGGGAACGCTTCCCGCAAGCGGACGTCACCGCCGTGGGCACCAACAGCACCGCCACGGCGGAAATGCTCAAGGCAGGCCCTACCCGCGCCGTCACCGGGGAGAACCCGGTCCTGGTGGCCTGCCGCACGGCGGACGTGATTCTGGGGCCCATCGGCATCGTGATTGCCGACGCCATGCTGGGGGAGATCACCCCGGCCATGGCAGTGGCGGTGGGACAGGCCCGGGCGGAGCGGATTCTTATCCCCCTCAACCGCTGCGAGAACATCGTGGTAGGCGTGGCTGAGCAGCCAGTGAGCGCGCTGCTCTCCGGCGCGCTTGAGGAGCTGGCCCGGCGGATGGAGACAGTCTAAAGCGACAAAGGACGGCGCGTTGTCATGCGCCGTCCTTTGTCTTTATTTTTTCCTCCGTATCCCGGAGGGCCAGGGCGCGCAGGTCTCTCAGAAACGGGAAGGGCGCGGCCTCCTCCAGGCCGTACGACCGCTGAAGATCGTACTCCAGCTCCAGCCAGCTGTCCAGCGGAGCCTCGTTGTGCTGAATGACCGCCTCCAGCTTGTCCAGTGCCCGGCAGGCCTTGGCCTCCGGCGTGGACTGCGCCTCAAACTCCGCGATCAGTCCGGCCAGCTCGCCCCGCTGGGGCTCCGGCAGCCGGGCGAACAGCACGGCCGCGGCCTGCCGCTCCTCCGCCTCGTCTTCCGCGGTCTTTTCAAAGGAGGGCACATCGCCGGTGACCGCCTCTCCCAGGTCGTGGACCAGGGCCATACGCAGCACCCGGTCCATGTCCACGCCGGGCAGCTCCTCCCCCAGCAGCAGGGCCATCAGGCTCAGCCGCCAGGCGTGCCCGGCCACCGTCTCGTGCCGGCCGGTGGAGGTCCAGGAGTGGCGGGTATTACACTTGAGTTTTTCCGCCGTGTGGAGAAACTGCAAAAATTCCGCGGGGCGCATGGCGCGGCTCCTTTCTCAGCTGGCTCTGGCCCGGGTGCGCAGCGGCTTTGCCAGCACAAAAATATGGCTCTGCTCCGCCGGGGTCAGCAGGGGGATCAGTCGCAGCAGCTCAGCCACAGCACAGAACTTGTCCACCGTGCTCACCACCGCCGCCTCCAGGCTGTGGTACACATGTGTGATGGTCAGGGGAAACATGTGGGAGGCGATAATGTCCGCCTCCTTTTTCGTGAGAAAAAAACGCCGGCGGGCGTTGCACAGGGCCACCGCCGGGTGGCGCAACGTGTGGAAAAAATCCGGATGGGCGGACTTGTCCCGCCAGTTGTATAAATACAGGTCGTGCAGCAGGCCGCCCCGGGCCGCCGCCCGGGCATCCAGTCCCAGCATGGCGCACAGCCGGAAGCTGACATAGCTGACCAGCACGCTGTGGTGGTAACAGCTCACCCCAGCCGCGTGCTGGGGCAGCAGGCGCATGGACTGGACGGCAGGATCGTCCAGAATATCCCAGACGCAGGACTGGTAGGCATCCTTATATTTGAAATTCCACATGAAATCGCTCCTTACCGTTTTGTTCCGGTATCCAGTATACCGGAACATTCCGTTGGACTCCATGGAGCTTTCATTAGGATTTCGTAAAGATTTTCTGAAGATTTCAGCCCTGCTCCGGCCCAAGAAACTGCGTGACCGCCGCCGCAGCCTGGGCCAGCGGGTCCCCGGCCGTATCCAGCCAGAGCACATCCCGGTCTTTTTTAAACCACACCATCTGGCGCTTGGCAAAGCGCTTGATGGCACGGCCCAGCTCGTCCTTCAGCTGGTCCATGCTCCCCAGTTTTCCGGTCAGATACCATAGAATATAGCGGTACTCCAGCCCCAGGCGCTCCAGGAAGTCGTCGCTGGCCCCGCTCTCCCGCAGGCGGGCCACCTCCTGGATCATGCCGTCCTCAATGCGCCTATCCAGCCGCTCGTCAATGCGGCGGCACAGCTCTTCCCGGGGATAGGTCATGCCCAGCAGCAGACAGTCGTACCGGGGCCGGGGCGGGACCTCCGACGCGCCCGCCTCCAGCTTTTCCAGGGCGCGCAGTAGCCGGTGGCGGTTGTTTTCCTCCCCGCCGGTCAGCTCTCCCCCGGTCTTTTCCCGCCAGAGGGCATACAGCGCCGCCGTGTCCAGCCCCTCCAGCCGGGCGCGCAGCACTGGGTCGGGCCGGGCGTTGGAAAAGACAAAGCCCTCGGTCACTGCGCGCACATACAGCCCGGTACCCCCCACCAGGAACGGGTTCCTCCCCCGGGCAAGGATGTCGTCAATGGCGGCGTAGGCGGCCTTCTGGAAGTCAGCCACGGAGTAGATGTCGTTGGGCTGAGCCACGTCCAGCAGGTGGTGGGGAATCCCCATCATCTCCTCCTCGGTCACCTTTCCGGTGCCCAGGTCCAGGCCCTGGTACACCTGCCGGGAGTCGGCGGAGACAACCTCCCCATTAAAGCGGCGCGCCAGCTCCACCCCCAGCCCGCTCTTGCCGCAGGCGGTGGTGCCCAGCACCACGATCAGCTTGGGCCTTGCCAAGTCCTACGCCTCCTTTCCATCCATTGTCGTTTCAGTTTAGCACAAAATCCGCCCATGGGCAAGCGGCTGGCCACCCCGGAAAAACTAAAAAAGGGATTGCCTTTTATGGAGAACTGTGCTAAAGTGAGGTCAGCCTGAACGCAGGCACACAATTGAATTACCGTGACAGGGGGGCCGCTTGGCGGCTGAGATTGGGGCTTACGCCCCTGACCCTTTGAACCTGTTGGATCATGCCAGTGTAGGGAGTCACCGAACGAACCAAGGAAGCAGCCGTCCGGTACCCTGATCGGGTACCGGACGGCTTTTTGGTAAAGGACGGCAGGCGCACGGGAAAAAGGAGGAAACCAGTTGAAAAAGGTATTGACCATCGCGGGCTCAGACTGCAGCGGCGGCGCGGGCATCCAGGCGGATTTAAAGACCATGACCGCCCACGGTGTCTACGGTATGAGCGCCATCACCGCCCTGACGGCCCAGAACACCACCGGTGTGTCCGGCGTGCTGGAGGCCCCGCCGGACTTTGTGGCCGAGCAGCTGGACCGCATCTTTGAGGACATCCGGCCGGACGCGGTCAAGATCGGCATGGTATCCAACGTGGACATCATCCGCGCCATCGCCGCCAAGCTGCGCCGGTGCGGGGCGGAGCATATCGTGGTAGACCCAGTGATGGTGGCCACCAGCGGCAGCCGCCTGATGCAGGACAGCGCGGCAGAGGCCCTGGCCTGCGAGCTCTTCCCTCTGGCGGAGGTCATCACCCCCAACCTGTCCGAGGCATCCGCCCTGTGCGGCTTTGCGGTGGACACGCCGGAGGAGATGGAGCGGGCCGCCGCGGCCATCGGCACCCGCCTGCCGGGCGGCGTGCTGATCAAGGGCGGGCACCTGGAGGGGTGCGCCGACGACCTGCTCTGGCGGGGCGGCGTATGCCGATGGTACCATGCGGAGCGGGTCGACAACCCCAACAACCACGGCTCCGGCTGCACCCTGTCCTCCGCCATCGCCTGCAATCTGGCCCTGGGCCGCACCCTGGAGGAGGCGGTGGCCGGCGCCAAGGCCTATATCACCCGCTGCATGGAGGCCTGGCTGGATCTGGGCCGGGGCAGCGGCCCCCTCAACCACTGCTTTGCCATCCCGGAAGGGGGGAACTGGTAAGATGAACGCCAGCGTTGCCATCCAGATCCTGCCCAATGTCACCGCCCGGGAGGAGAAGCGCGTCGCCGTGGACGCGGTGATCGCCTACATCCGCTCCAGCGGCGTGCGCTATGAGGTGGGCCCCTTCGAAACCGTGATGGAGGGGGACTACGACCAGCTCATGGACATTGTAAAAAACTGTGTCCAGGTGTGCGTCCGAGCGGGCGCGCCCAGCGTCATGGGCTATGTAAAGATCAGCTACGACCCCAACGGGGCCTGGAGCATGGAGGACAAGGTGGGAAAATACCGTCTTGCGGAACAGGAGGAATTTGTATGAAACAAGAACATACCGCCGCCGCAGTCCATACGCGGCTCAACGTGCGCAAGCTGGTGCTCACCGCCATGTTCGCCTGTCTAGGCTTTGTGCTGAGTACCTTTGTCTACTTTCCGTCCATGGCCCCCTTCCAGCACTTTATCAACGTGCTGGCCGCCGTATTTGTGGGGCCGTGGTACGGCTTTGCCGCAGCCCTGCTCACCGGCCTGATGCGTATGGCCACAGGCCGAACCATCCAGGCGGTGGTGGGGGCCGTGTTTGGCGCCTTTCTCTCCGGCCTGCTCTACCGCAAGACCAACAAGCGCCTGTGGGGCGCCGTGGTGGGCGAGGTCATCGGCACCGGCTTCATCAGCGCCATGGCGGCCTACCCCCTGATGCGGCTGTTTTACGGCCTGCCCCAGCACTCCCCCTTCTACTACATCCCCTTCTACGCGCCCTCCTCCATTCTGGGGGCCCTGCTGGCGGTGGGCGTGCTCTACGTGCTCAAGCGCTCCGGCGTGCTGGATCGGATGCAGAGCGGCCTGGACCGCTGAGGGAGTGCCCATGCTGGGAACCTGTCTGAACGCGGTGCGCCGGCGCGCCCCCCTGGTGCACACCATCACGAATTTTGTCACAGTGAACGACTGCGCCAACATCATCCTGGCCGCCGGGGGCTCCCCCACCATGGCCCACGACCTGCGGGAGGTGGAGGAGATCACCGGCGCGGCGGCCGCCCTGGTGTGCAACATGGGGGCTGTGGCGGATGTGGACGCCATGCTCCTGGCCGGAAAGCGGGCCAATGCCTTGGGCGTCCCCGCGGTGCTGGACCCGGTGGCCGCCGGGGCCTCCGCCCTGCGGCGGCGGGAGAGCGCCCGCCTGCTGGAGGGGGTGCGCTTTTCGGTCATCCGGGGCAACGCCTCGGAGATCCGCGCCCTGGCCCTGGGGGTGGGCGCGGGCTGCGGGGTAGACGCGGCGGCCGGCGACCTGGTCACCGAAGCCGGGCTGGACGAGGCTGCAGACCTGGCCAGGGGCCTGGCCCGCAGCACCGGGGCGGCGGTGGTGGTCTCCGGTCCCCTGGACCTGGTGACCGACGGGGCACGGACCTTTGTGGTGCGAAACGGCTGTCCGGAGATGTCCCGCATTACGGGCAGCGGCTGTATGCTCACCGCCCTTATCGGGGCCTTCTGCGGCGGGAGCCCGGCCCAGCCCCTGGAGGCAGCGCTGGCCGCAACGGCAGCCATGGGCGTGTGCGGGGAGCGGGCGGACGAGCGGCGGATGGCCAACGGTACCGGGAACGCCACCTTCCGCAACGATCTGATTGACGCGGTGAGCCTGCTCACGGCGGAGGAACTGGAAAGAGAGGCGCGCTATGACGAGCTTTGATGTAAAAAAGGCCCTGCTGCTCTACGCGGTCACCGACCGCGCCTGGCTGGGGGAGCGCACCCTGGCGGCGGTATGCGAGGATGTGCTGAAAAACGGGGCCACCTTCCTGCAGCTGCGGGAAAAGGAGCTCCACGGGGAGGCTCTGCTGGCCGAGGCCAGGGAATTGAAGGCCCTGGCCGGGCGGTACGGCGTGCCCTTCGTGGTGGACGACGACGTGGAGGCCGCCCTGGCCTGCGGAGCCGATGGCGTCCACGTGGGCCAGTCGGACATCAGGGGCCGGGACATCCGCGCCCTGATCGGCCCGGACAAGATTCTGGGCATCTCGGCCAACACCGTGGAAAAGGCCGTGGCCGCCCAGGCCGCCGGAGCCGACTACATCGGCGTGGGCGCGGTGTTCGGCACCTCCACCAAGAAGGACGCCCAAAACATCACGGTGCCCCAGCTGCGGGCCATCTGCGATGCGGTGGATATACCGGTGGTGGCCATTGGCGGCATCCGCGCGGACAACCTGCCCCGGCTGGCGGGCAGCGGAATCGACGGGGTGGCGGTTGTGTCCGCCCTCTTTGCCCAGAGCGATCCCGGCGCTGCCGCGGCCTGGCTGCGGCGCTTAACACAGGAGGTTCTTTATGGATAAGAAGTACTGCATTTTCGACATGGACGGCACCCTCACCGACTCTATGGACTACTGGAACAACCTGGGGGCGGATTATCTGCGCACCCACGGGGTCCAGCCGCCGGAGGAGGAGCTCTTCCAGCGGATGAAGGGGGCCACCCTGGCGGAGAGTGCCCTTTACTTTATGGAGCACTTCGGCGTCCCCGGCCCGGCGGAGCGCATTGTAGACGAGTTTAACCAGATTATGGCAGACCACTATCGCAATGACATTCCCCTTAAGCCGGGTGTGGCGGAGTACCTGCGCGCCCTGCGAGCCGTGGGAGTGCGGCTGGCCGTGGCCTCCGCCACCTCCCTGCATCTGGTGCGCGCCTGCTTGGGCCGCCTGGGTATCGAGGAGCTCTTTGACGCCTTCTCCAGCTGTGAGAGCATCGGCAAAAGCAAGGAATTCCCCGATGTGTACCTCCAGGCCGCGAAACAGCTGGGGGCCGCCCCGACCCAGTGTGCCGTGTTTGAGGACGCCCTCTTTGCCGCCCAAACCGCCAAAGCCGCCGGCTTCTACACGGTGGGCGTGTATGAAAAGGCCTATGCAGCTCAGTGGGCGGAGCTGACCACTCTGTGCGATGAGACGGTTGAGGACTGGAGTCAGAGCCTATGAAGCTGACCGCACGCCTGTATGAGGCGGCCCGCCCGGTGTGGGCGGGCTACCACACCCACCCCTTTGTCACAGGTCTGGGGGACGGCTCCCTGCCGGTGGAGAAGTTTCGCTTTTTCCTGCTCCAGGACTACCTGTACTTGTGGGAGTACGCCCAGGTATTCGCCTTGGGGGTGGTGAAGGCGAACACGCCGGAGCTGATGCGCTTCTTTGCGGACAATGTGACCCAGATCCTGGACGGGGAGATGGATATCCACCGCGCCTACATGGCACGGTTGGGTATTACCGAGGCCCAGGTGGCTGCGGCGCGGCCCGCCCTGCCCAACCGCTCCTACACCAGCTATATGCTTGCCGCCGCCCACGCCGGCGGCCCTCTGGAGATCCTGGCTGCCATCCTGGCCTGCTCCTGGAGCTACGCGGAAATCGCCGGGCAGCTTCTGGCACAGAACCCCGCTGCCATCGACCACCCCCTGTACGGGGAGTGGGTGGCCGGCTACACCTCGGAGGACTATGTGCGCACCAACGCAGCCCTGATGGACCGGCTGGACGCGCTGACCGAGGGCTGTCCGCCGGAGCAGGCCGCCCGGCTGGAGGATATCTTTGTGGCGTGCAGCCGGTATGAGGCGCTCTTCTGGGATATGGCCTGGGCCGGGGAGGAATGAGCGGTGCTGCGCTTTGAACACGTGTCCTACCGCTATCCCTCGGAGGACTTTGACATCATCGACGATCTGAGCTTTTCCGTGGAGCCCGGCTCCTTCCACTGCATCGTTGGGGTGAGCGGCTGCGGCAAGAGCACCATTTTCCGCCTGACCAATGGCCTGCTCCAGCCCAAGGCGGGAGAAATCACCGTGGGCGGAACGCCCATCGGCCAACTGAAGCAGTACTGCGGCTACATGCCCCAGAGGGACCTGCTCTTCCCCTGGCGCACGGTGGGACAGAACCTGGCCCTGCCCCTGGAGCTGCGGGGCGGCCTGAGCCGAGCCCAGGTGCGGGAGCAGGTGGAGGCCGCCCTGTCCGACGTGGGCCTGGCCGGATGCGGGGACAAGCGGCCGGAGGAGCTCTCCGGCGGCATGCGCCAGCGGGCAGCCTTTGCCCGCACCCTTCTCACCGGCAGCGACCTACTGCTGCTGGACGAGCCCTTCTCCGCTCTGGACTTCCTCACCCGCATCGCCATGCAGGAGTGGCTGCTTGCCCAGTGGCAACGGCATAAAAAGACCATTTTGTTTATCACCCATGACGTGGAGGAGGCCGTGTTTCTCTCCGACCGGGTGCTGGTAGTGGAGTCCACCCCCATCCACACCCTTACCCCCGTGGAGGTGCCCGCCGCCTATCCCCGCAGCCGGGAATGCCTGGCCCGCCCGGAGCTGGCGGAGCTGAAGGAACAGCTGATCGCCATTCTGAGAAAGCAGGTGACGCCGTGAAGAAGGCCAATCGGGGCAACCTGCCGGCCCTGCTCTTTCTGTTGGGGCTGCTCATGCTGTGGCAGCTGGGGGCCATGAAGGTGAACGCCGCCTATATCCTGCCCACGCCGGTGCAGATCCTCCAGAAGCTGTGGCAGCTTCGGGGGCCCCTCTTCACCGTCCATCTGCCCGCCACCATGGCGGTCACCGGCATCGGCCTTGCCATCTCCATCGCCCTGGGCCTGGCCCTGGCGGCCGGGATGGATGCCAGCCCCCTGCTGCGCAAAACGGTATACCCGGTGGTAGTGGCCTCCCAGACCATCCCCACCACGGCCATCGCGCCCCTGTTTGTGCTGTGGTTCGGCTATGGCATCTGGAGCAAGGTGCTGGTATGCGTGCTCATCACCTTTTTCCCCATCACCATCACGGTGTACGACGGACTGCGCTCGGCCAAGACCGAGATGGCCGAGCTGCTCTTTACCTACGGCGCCACCCGGTGGGAGGTGTTCCGTCTGGTAAAGGTACCCTGCGCCCTCCCCTACTTCTTCTCCGCCGTGAAGATGGCGGTACCCATGAGCGTCATCGGCGCGGCCATCGGGGAGTGGCTGGGGGCCCAGAGCGGCCTGGGCTACTTTTCCCGCCGCATGATGACCCAGCTGGACGGGGCGGGGGTGTTCGCCCCCATCGTCCTGCTCTCCGCCGTGGCCATGCTGGCCGTAGCCCTTCTGGGCGCGGCGGAGACCCGCCTGGTCAAGTGGCGGGGAGAGACTGAATAAAAAAGGAGTTTCGCTATGAAAAGAATTTTTGCCCTTGCGCTGTGCGGGGTACTGCTGCTCTCCGGCTGCGGCGGGACCGGTCAGCCCCAGGTCTCCGGCGCCCCCGCCGGGGGATCGTCTCCCGCCGCCCTCAAGGAGCTGGACGTGGTGCTGGACTGGTACCCCAACGCCCTCCACGCCTTCCTGTACGTGGCCATGGAAAAGGGCTATTACGAGGAGGAGGGGCTGAAGGTCAACATCCGCTTCCCGTCCAACGCCAACGACGCCATCTCCCTGGTGGCCGCCGGGCAGGCGGACATCGGCCTCTACTATCAGCAGGACGTGATTCAGGCCAGGGCCCAGCAGAACGTGCCGGTGAAATCCATCGGCGCCGTGGTACAGGCCCCGCTGAACATCGTCCTCTCTCTGGCGGAGAAGGAGATCCGCTCCCCGGAGGATCTGGTGGGCAAGACCGTGGGCTACGCGGGCACCGAGCTGTCCGAGGCTCTGATCCGCAGCATCATGGCCTACGTGGGGGCTGATTACTCCGACGTGACCATGATCGACGTGGGCTTTGACCTGATGAGCTCCATGACCACCGGCAATGTGGATGCCACCATCGGCTGCCTGGTCAACCACGAGGTGCCCCAGATGGAGGAGGAGGGCTTCGACGTGGCCTGGTTCGACCTGGACGACTACGGCGTGCCCACCTATTACGAGGGGGTGTTCCTGGCCGGCGACGACGCCATTGAACGGGACAGCGACACCCTCGCCGCCTTCCTGCGGGCGTCCGCCAAAGGCTTTGCCGACATGAAGGCCGACCCGGAGGAGGCCCTGTCCATTCTGCTCAGCAACCAAAACGAGGAAAACTTTCCCCTCTCGGAGACGGTGGAGCGCCAGAGCATGGCCACGCTTCTCCCCCTGATGGAGACGGAGGAGGCCGCTTTCCTCAGCCAGTCCGACGACTGCTGGCAGGAGAACATCGACTGGATGCTCTCCCAGGGCCTCATTGACCAGGCTCCCGCTCTGGACGACGTGCGGGTCAACCTGTCGTGGGAATAAGCCCCGTTATAAAGCAGGGGCCCGGCGCAGTTCCCTCTGCGCCGGGCCCCCTTTGCCCCATTCTGATCCTATCAAAATTTTTAAATCTGGGTATTTTAATAATTCCAGAACTTGCTATACTGGCTTCATCATCCGAATATGAATGGGAGTGAACGGAAATGGAAAAGAGCAGATATGAGCTCAACAAGGAGTTGGCCCAAATGCTCAAGGGCGGTGTAATTATGGATGTCACCACGCCGGAACAGGCTGAAATCGCCGAGGCGGCAGGCGCCTGTGCGGTGATGGCGCTGGAGCGGATCCCGGCAGACATCCGGGCCGCCGGAGGCGTTTCGCGCATGAGCGACCCAAAGATGATCCGGGGCATTCAGGAGGCGGTCTCCATCCCCGTTATGGCCAAGTGCCGCATCGGCCACTTTGTGGAGGCTCAGATTCTGGAGGCCATTGAGATTGACTACATCGACGAGAGCGAGGTGCTCTCCCCGGCTGACGACATATACCATATTGACAAGACCAAGTTCCGGGTCCCCTTCGTATGCGGCGCCCGGGACCTGGGGGAAGCCCTGCGCCGGATTGCCGAGGGTGCCTCCATGATCCGCACCAAAGGCGAGCCCGGCACCGGTGACGTGGTGCAGGCGGTGCGCCACATGCGGGCCATGAATGCGGAAATCCGCCGGGTCCAGAATCTGCGGGAGGATGAGCTGTATGAGGCGGCCAAACAGCTCCAGGTCCCGGTGAGTCTGCTGCGCTGTGTCCACGAGCATGGCCGCCTGCCAGTGGTCAATTTCGCCGCAGGCGGCGTGGCCACCCCGGCAGACGCGGCGTTGATGATGCAGCTGGGGGCCGAGGGCGTGTTTGTAGGCTCAGGCATCTTCAAATCCGGCAATCCCGCGAAGCGGGCCGCAGCCATTGTCCAGGCGGTTGCCAACTACACCGATGCCAAACGCATTGCGGAGCTGTCCGCTGATTTAGGTGAGGCCATGGTGGGCATCAACGAAAATGAGATCGCCCTGCTCATGGCGGAGCGGGGCAAATGAAATGATTGTCGCCATTCTGGCCCTCCAGGGGGCCTTCGCCGAACACGCCGCCGCACTGGACCGGCTGGGCACAGATCACTTTGAGATCCGCCGCCCCCAGGACTTGGACCGCCCCTTTGACGCGCTGATTCTTCCCGGCGGAGAAAGCACCGTAATGGGGAAGCTTCTGCGGGATCTGGACCTTTTTGAACCCCTGCGGGTGCGGATGGCCGAGGGACTGCCGGTATTCGGGACCTGCGCCGGGCTGATCCTGCTGGCCAGGACCGTGGAGGGCGGTACGCCCTGCTTTGCCGCCATGGACATCGCGGTCAAGCGCAATGCCTACGGCAGACAGCTGGGCAGCTTTTATACCCAGGCCCCCGTCCTGGGGATCGGCACGCTCCCTATGACCTTCATCCGCGCCCCCTATATTGCCTCCGCCGGGCCGGCGGTCCAGGTACTCGCCCAGGTGGACGGCCATATTGTGGCCGCCCGGCAGGGAAACCTCCTGGCGACCTCTTTCCATCCGGAGCTCAGTGCCGATCTTTCCGTCCACCGCTATTTTCTGGCCCTGGCAGGCCGGGCCCAATAGAGAACCACCCCCGCCCGGAAAGCCGGGTGGGGGTATTCTGCGCAGGGGACCATGCCTCAAATGATATAGTCGTTCCCCGCCTGGTCCGGAGCCATCAGGTCCGCCAGGGTAATGCCGTCAAAAAATTCACGGATCATCTGGTCCAACTTCCGCCACATAGGCAGGGTGCGGCAGCTGGCCATACGGGGGCAGTCCACCGGATCCTGCTCCAGACAGGCTACCGGTGCCAGGCTCCCCTCGGTCAGGCGCAGGATGGACCCTACGGTATACTGCTCCGGCGCACGGGTCAGGCGGTAGCCGCCGCCCTTCCCCCGCAGGCCGGAGAGCAGCTTGCTCCGGACCAGCGTCTTCAGAATGCTCTCCAGATATTTTTCCGAAATCTCCTGCCGCTGAGCAATCTCCTTCAGGGGAAGATAGCCCTCCGACTGGTGTTCCGCCAGGTCGATCATCACCCGCAGGGCATAGCGGCCCTTGGTTGAAATCATCATAGCCGGTGTCCTCCATTTTTATTAAACCCATTATATAACAAGGTAAATAGGAATACAATGGAGAAGCAAAAAATTTTTCTTCCCCCTATTGACAAAGCTTGGCAGCCGTACTATAATTCCAATAAACCTACTTAGAAAGTTGGTAATTAAAATGAGTAAGGCTTTCCCGGCCGTCAGCCGGATCCGCATTCCATGCCGGCTGTGTTTGTGCTGGCACTGTCGCCAGGCAGGATAAACGCCGCTTTCCCACTACAAACACATGCTATTTTGGAGGTAATGAACATGAGCAATATTTATACATCCGCTGACCAGCTGATCGGCAAGACCCCCCTGCTGGAGCTGACCCACATCGAAAAGGAGCTGGGCCTGGAGGCCAGAATTCTGGGCAAATTGGAGTACTTCAATCCCGCCGGCTCGGTCAAGGACCGCATTGCAAAGGCCATGATCGACGACGCCGAGGCCAAGGGTTTGCTGAAGCCCGACTCGGTCATCATTGAGCCAACCTCCGGCAACACCGGTATTGGTCTGGCTTCCGTGGCCGCGGCCCGTGGCTACCGCATCATAATTGTCATGCCTGAGACCATGAGCGTGGAGCGCCGGCAGCTGATGAAGGCCTACGGTGCGGAGCTGGTGCTCACAGAGGGCGCCAAGGGTATGAAGGGGGCCATCGCCAAGGCTGACGAGCTGGCGAAGGAAATTCCGAACAGCTTTATCCCCGGCCAGTTTGTCAACCCGGCCAACCCCGCTGCCCACAAGGCCACCACCGGCCCGGAAATCTGGGTGGATACCGACGGGAAGGTGGACCTTTTCGTCGCCGGCGTGGGTACCGGCGGCACAGTCACCGGCGTGGGTGAGTATCTGAAGGCCCGCAATCCCGAGGTCAAGGTGGTCGCGGTGGAGCCGGCCGCTTCCCCGGTCCTGAGCAAGGGCACCGCCGGTTCCCACAAGATTCAGGGCATCGGCGCGGGCTTTGTCCCGGATGTGCTCGACACCAAGGTGTATGATGAGATCATTGCCGTGGAAAACGACGACGCCTTTGCCACCGGCAGGCTGGTAGGCCGGAAGGAAGGCGTGCTGGTGGGCATCTCCTCCGGCGCCGCGGTATGGGCCGCCATTGAACTGGCCAAGCGCCCGGAAAACAAGGGCAAGACCATTGTGGTCCTGCTGCCCGACACCGGGGACCGCTACCTCTCCACCCCCCTGTTTGCCGACTGACCGGATTGATGCCGCGCATACAGCGCCCAGGCCGCCGCGTGTTCCGATGCGGCGGCCTGGGCGCTTACGTATGAGCGTCAGGCGAGAAAGGAGTCCATGATGATCTACGCGGACAACGCCGCCTCCACGGCGCTTCACCCCAGGGCGCTGGAGGCCATGCTGCCCTGGCTGACGCAGCACTGGGGCAATCCCGGCAGCATCCATACCGCCGGGGACACGGCGGCCCGGGCGGTGGCCCGGGCACGGGATCAGATCGCCTTCCGCCTGGGCTGCAGCCCCAGAGAGGTATACTTTACCTCCAGCGGCAGCGAGGCGGACAATCAGGCCGTCCTCACAGGCGCCGCCTGGGGGGCGGCGCGGGGCAGGCGGCATGTGTTGGCCGCAGCCTTTGAGCACCCCGCGGTGCTTCGGCCGCTGGAGCATCTGGCGTGCCTGGGAGAGATCGAACTCACCCTCCTGCCTCCGGACGGGCAGGGGCGCATCTCGATTGACCAGGCGGCCGCCGCATTACGGGAAGATACCGGCCTGGTCAGCGTCATGGCGGCCAACAACGAGGTCGGCACCCTTCAGCCTGTGGAGGAGCTGGCCGAACTGTGCCGGGCACGCGGAGCGCTATTCCACACCGACGCGGTACAGGCCGTGGGCGAGCTCCCGCTGGAGCGGGTAAAGGCCGATCTGCTCAGCCTTTCCGCCCATAAGTTTCACGGCCCAAAGGGCGTGGGTGCGCTTGTATGCCGCAACGGCCTGACTCCGGTTCCCCTGATCCGCGGCGGCGGGCAGGAGCGTGGCTGCCGGGCCGGGACGGAGCATGTGTCCGGCATTATGGGCATGGCCGCCGCCCTGGAGGAGGCCTGCACTGGCGCGGAGGCCCGCCGCGCCTATGTATCGTCCCTACGGGACCGGCTGGCCGCCGGGCTGGCGCGTATTCCGGGGGCGCACCTCACCGCCGCCGGCGCGGCCCGTGTGTCCGGTATTGTCCATGTCTGCTTTGAAGCGGCGGACCGGGAGACCCTGCTCCTGCTTCTGGACCGAATGGGAGTCTGCGCCTCCGCCGGGGCGGCCTGCTCCGCCGGGGCGCTGGAGCCCAGCCACGTGCTGCGCAGCATGGGTATCCCGGAGGCCCTCGCCCGGGGCGCGCTGCGCTTCTCCCTGTGCGCGGACAATACGCCGGAGGAAGCAGACGCCATCGCAGATGCGGCCGCAGCTGCCGTTGCCCAGGCCGGGGCCGGAGAGGGGGTGCTGTCTTGAAACGGATTCTGGTGGCCATGAGCGGCGGCGTGGATTCTAGCGTGGCGGCCTGGCTGCTGCAGCAGCAGGGCTATGAGTGCGTGGGCGCCACGATGAAGCTCCTTCCGGTGTCCGCCGTGTCTCCCTCCGGGGGCCGCACCTGCTGCAGCCTGGAAGACATCGAGGACGCGCGCAGCGTAGCCTACCGCCTGGGAATCCCCTACCATGTCTTTGACTTCTCCCAGGAATTTGAGGAAAAGGTCATCCGCAAATTTGCGGACACCTATCAGCGGGGCGGTACGCCTAACCCCTGCATTGACTGCAACCGCTATCTGAAATTTGACCGCCTGCTCCGCCGTGCCCGTGCCCTGGGGTGTGACGGGGTGGCCACCGGACATTACGCGCGCATCCGCTGGATGGACGGCCGCTGGTCACTGTGCAAGGGGTCGGACGGCAGCCGGGACCAGAGTTACGTGCTCTGCAGCCTGACACAGGACCAACTGGCCCACACGCTCTTTCCCCTGGGCGGCCTGCACAAGGACCAGGTGCGCGCCATCGCGGCGGAGCAAGGGCTCTGCAACGCCCGCAAACGGGACAGTCAGGACCTCTGCTTTGTGCCCGGCGGGGACTATGTGGCCTTTCTGGAGCGCTATACCGGGCAGCCCTGCCGGCCCGGGCCCATTTTGGACCGGACCGGCCGTGTTCTGGGCGCGCACAGGGGCACGGCGGCCTATACTATTGGCCAGCGGCGGGGTCTGGGTCTGGCTATGCCGGAGCCGGTCTATGTATGCGCCCTCTGCCCGGCGGAGAATACCGTTATTGTGGGCGCGGAACGCGACTTGTACGCCTCCGCCCTGCTGGCGGAGGACTGGAACTGGATTGCCGCACCTCCTGGGGCTGTCGCCCGGGCAAATGCGAAGATCCGCTACCGCCAGGTGGAGCAGCCCGTCTCCGTGACCCCGCTGCCGGACGGCGGCGTCCGTCTGGAATTTGACGCGCCCCAGCGGGCTGTTACCCCCGGCCAGACGGCGGCGGTCTATCATGGAGACACGCTTCTGGGGGGCGGCACCATCACACGGGTGCTGTATTGAGGGAAAAGGCCCCGCCGGAAGGCGGGGCCTTTTCCACCGTGCGCCTCAGGCGCGGGACGTCATTTCTTCCATTCAGGGCTGTATGTAGCCGCCTGAGCGGGCCGCTCTATGTTTTCCTGCGCACACCGGGCAGCCGCACTTATTGGCTCCGGCACGGGAATAGACGACCGCCTTCCAGGCATGCCCCTGCGCACACAGCCACCAAACCCGCTTATGGCTGTTGGGCGTCACCATCTCGGCGGTCAGTGCGCCGTTGAGGGTGGGATGCCACTGGGCGGCCACCTGCGGCTCCAGTGTCCGCAAATCGTTAAAGCCGGCCAGCACCTTTTTTCCAGCGCAGTAGGGACAGCTGCTGCCACTGTTGGTGCGGGCCCCCACGGCCGCCCGATAGGAATGTCCCCTTCCGCACCGCCACCAAACCACCCGATTGCTGAACAGTGTCACCTGTTCCGGAGTTAAACCGTCGTTTTTCTCTGTGTCCCATTGGACCGCCACCTCCGGGAACCGGGAGGCCAGGTCGTTTTCCCCGGTCAGCAGCATTCGGTTTGTGCACACCGGACAATTGCAGCCGTCCGTTCGAGACTTGACCAGCGACTGCCACTCATGGCCCTGCTCGCAGCGCCACCACACTTTTAGACGGGAGCCATAGCTCACCATTTCAGGCGTGTAAGGTGCATTGCGCGCCGCGTCCCACTGTTCCAGCAGGTGTTCCATACCGCATTCCCTGCAATAGTCATATAGGGACCTTTTCACAGAAACACCCTCTTCCTGTCCTGGTACAGCCGTCCTGGAGGCTGGAAACGAAATTAACATTTCGCATACAGCCTTAAACGTGTCCTGCCATAGAGAGAACAAAAGATAGGAAGAGGGGCACTATTTATGTGCCGGATTGGAGCATGAAGGGCGCAGAAATGAAAGCCGCAAAAAAGTGTTTTTTCGCGGCCTGGATTTTTGTGCCCTCAACGTGGGAGTTTCTTGTGTTTTGTTAAATTTTGTGGTATGCTTTTTGAAAATATGTAGCTAAATCCGTCTTGTACGATGGGCTTTTGCGTCAAAATGTTAATTTTGCCTATCAGCTCACAAGCCTCAGCTGTTCTAGTTGGCGTGCGTGCTCCACACCAGTGCTCAGTAAATAAATTCGGGTAGTTTCAATGGAGGAGTGTCCCAATATATCAGCCAGCCGGGCGATGTCTTTATAGACCCGATAATAGGTTGTGGCAAATAGATGCCGCAGATTATGGGGAAATACCTTTCTGGCCTCCACTCCCGCATGTTTGCATAGCCGTTTCATCTCCGCCCAGATCTGGCGGCGGCTTAAACCGGTTCCGCTTCCCGTGAGAAAAATCTCACCGGAGGCGATTTTTTGTTTGCCGGCATATTTGGCCAGCTTACGGCAGAGTTTGCTGGACAGTAGAATGACGCGTATTTTACCCTTTAACGCGATTTCCGCTCGGCCCCGCCGGACCGCTTCCACCGTGATATACGGAACTTCGCTCACCCGGATACCTGTAGCCCCCATGGTCTCAATCAGCAGAGCCAAACGCTCCTGTCCACGGCCCTGCGCGGCAGCAACCAGACGGTTGTATTCCTCCCGGCTCAGCTCCCGGCCCTTGTCCCGAAACAGCCGCCTCTGCACTTTTAAATACTTTACCCTGCAGTCTGTCCAGCCCCTAAGGGCAAAAAGCCGATGGACCGCGGCCAGCATGGAGTTGACCGTTACCGCCGCATACCCCCGCTTCAGCAGGGAATCCTTCCACTCCTTTACCCGCTCCCGTGTGACCGCGTGTCCCTCCAGCCACACCATAAACGCCAGCAGATCCCGCCGATATTTCTGTATGGTCCCGGCGCTGCATTCCTCCTGCAGCAAATATGAGGTAAATTCCAACAGCAGCTCCTCTGTCATTAAGCGCTCCATTTTGTAGCCCTCCCATTAAAAAGTTGCTTTTATTTTACCTTTTCCCACCGCTCTCATACAAAAAAACACGAAAATAAGCGGTTGATGGAGTGGCCCAACGAAGCAGATTCAATCTGGAAATAGGGCTCGGCAGAATGGGCACACAATGTGTTTTGCTATGAAATAGAAAAACTCGCCGAAAGCGATATGCCGCTTGCGGCGAGCTGGTCTGTGCTGACAAAAAAGATGCACCCATTAAAGCCCTGCGGCGCAAGGGTTTAGGGAAAAGGGATTTGACAAAGCCGAAGAGCTGTTGACCAGACAGCTCGTGCCCGCTTTTATTTTGCAAACTTGGGTGCGGTTACTTCATTTCCCGCGAATGCATTGGGCCCAGGGCTGGACAGGGAGAAATACATCTTTGCCGCCTTGGTCGTACCGAAGTCTTGATTGGAGCCGCTGTCCTGCACCTCATTAAAAGCATCCCGGAACATCTGGTTGTGTGCCTCCTCACGGTTGAGCAGGAAGTCGATGGTCTCCCGTACCTTTTTGTCCTCAATCTGGCGGTAGAGATATTCATACACCACCTTGGCCCGCTGCTCAGACGCGATATTGCTCAGCAGATCCGCGCAGAGATCTCCGGTGACAGTGACATAGTCTGCCGTCCAAGAATAGCCGGAGGCGTTGATGAGACCGGGATTCAAACCCAGCAGAACGTGTGTTTCGATCTCGCCTGCCTGGACCTTGTCTGCCTCCACGTCATGACCGTTGAGCAAATTGATGGTCTGAGCCACCATCTCCATGTGGCTCAGCTCCTCCGCCGCGATATCCATGAACAGGTCCTTGATTTTGGGGTTTTTGATGCGGAAACTCTGGGACATATACTGCATGGCGGCTTTTAGCTCGCCGTTGCCGCCGCCGAGCTGCTCCTGCAGCAGTGCCGCATACTGCGGATTGGGCCGCTCCACTTCTACTGGATGAAATAGTTGCTTTTCGTGCTTGAACAAGCACATCACCCCTTCCATTTGGCTGGGGTTAGTTTTCCGCAATTTGGGAAAGCTATGCAGGATCTGTTCATTTTGTATAGCACAAACAGCAGATTGAAGTACCTTCATCATCAAAGAATACGATGCGCTTTTGTGCAGAGTAGCCGCGAAATATCATCCGTCAGCAGTTCCAGATAGATAGGCCCAATCAAGTTTGGGTTAACGATGCCACTTGTTTCAAGCTGGGAGAAATCTATTTATATACCTGTGTGTACCTACCAATTATACGTTTTCTACTTCAATTTTTACCTGTTTGCATCTGACATCTGACAAAAGGTGTTGTATATAAAAGAACCTAAAATCCTTGTAATGTAAGTGTTTCAGGCATAAAACGACCCTACCCAGCCCGAACAATGACAAGCACTTGTTCAGATTGGGTAGGGTCATTCATTCTGGTGCGGGTATGGGGACTCGAACCCCAACGGATCGCTCCACGAGAACCTAAAGGTAATGTAACCTCAGTGAAGGGTGTCACTTGGGCTCATATCCCCAGGACTTGCCTATGCGAATCTTCCGAATTATTCCTTCTTCTACCATCTTTGAGAGGATGCGATTTGCGGTAGCCGACGACACCCCGAACATCTCCCGTACATCGGCATTAGTGATAGTTCCGTTCTTTTTCAAGAAGCGCTCGATTTGATACCAACGCTGTTCCTCTGTACTCATACTTTCTACGCTGCCAGTCTGCACAGCCTCAATTAGAGCCTCCTTAATGGCAGAAAGCATAAACTCGATAAAAGCGGTGGACTCGGCTTCGTTGTTGGAGCGGTTGATGGCCTGGTAATATTCGTCCTGGCGGTCATGAATGATGGACTCCACCGGGAGCCAGGTGAACATCGGCTTCCACTGGGTCAGCAACAGGGTATGCCACAGGCGCCCAATACGTCCGTTGCCGTCTGCGAAGGGGTGAATGAGTTCCAGCTCATAGTGGAACACGCAGCTCTTGATGAGCATATGAAACTCGCTGTCACGTACCCAGTCCAGCAGTTCCATAACCAATCCCGGTACATAATCGGGCAACGTGCCGAAATGCAGAACATTGCCCTGCTTGTCCACCACGCCCACAGAACGAGAGCGGAAACAGCCAGACTCTTCCACCAGACCTCTGGTCATTACTCCGTGGGCGTTCAGCAGATCATCCACAGAAAACGGATCCAGTGAATCCATCATTTCGTAGATCTCATAGGCGTTTTTGACTTCTGCAATATCCTTGGGCGGCGCTATGACCCGCTTACCGCTGAGAACGGCGGTGACTTGTTCCAGACTTAACGTATTCTGCTCAATGGCCAGAGAAGAATAAATCGTCCGGATACGGTTGGTGCGGCGCAGCGTCGGGTTTGTAGACAAGCCCAGCGACGCATTCACATGACCGACCAGCTCGGCAATCTCAGCAACTTCATCCAGAATTGCCGTTGTGACCTCAAACGGCGGTTTTTTGTTACGCATGGCCATCACCTCATGGTCAGTATAACACTTCATCGCTCATTTATCAACACAAGGTGATTGATGAAATGAGCGATGAAATAGATTAATGATATTAAATTTCAGCTGACTAAAACGCTATGTTACTTTACAAAGAAGCGGTACAGGAAGGTCACCATCTGCGCACGAGTGCAGATTTCGTTGGGGCTGAAGGTGGTGCCGTCGCCGGTGCCAAGCGTGATACCGTTCTCCACGGCCCACTGGACAGATTTGGCGTAATAGGCATCAGCGCTGACGTCAGTAAAGCCAATTGCGCTGCTTGCAGCCTTGCCTCCTGCCATGCGGCAGAGGAACGCAGCCATCTGCGCACGGGTGCAATCCGCTTCGGGGCTGAACGTGGTTTCGGAGGTGCCGTTGGTAATGCCCGTTTCCACGGCCCACAGAACGGCCTTTCCGTAGTAGCTGTCCATATTCACATCGGTGAAGGGGCAGACATCTGTAACCGGCTTGGGAGAACCGGAGGCTCGCCACAGGAACGTGACCATCTGCGCACGGGTGCAGGGTGCATTCGGGCTGAACGTGGTGGCGCTGGTTCCCTTGGTAACACCAGACTTAACCGCCCACATGACAGCATTGTAGAAGTAGTCGCTTTCCTTCACATCAATGAACGGATTGACCATGGGCTGCTCGATCTCGACAAAGGTGCCGGTGACGGTAACCTTGGAGGCGGGCATGGTGAAGGTGTACTTTCCATCTTTCTCAGTGAGCTTCACCTTGTCGCCGTTCTTGTCAACGACCTTCAGGGTATCCAGCTCATAACCTGTATCGGGTTTGACTGTAATGGTCACGGTCGTGCCCTTGCTTGCAGACTTCGGACTGACGGAAATAGAGCCGTTATCTGTCTTATCTACGGTAACGCTATAAGTGGCAGGGGTATAACCGCCGCCGGCGGGATTGACGGTGAAGCTCACATCAAAGCTGGCATTGATGCTGTTGCCGCCGCTGACGGTCACGGTTGCCGTGTAGGTCTTGGCGGAAAGACCGGTGTTGGGTACAACGGTAAAGGTAGCGTTGCCGCCCACTGCAATGTCGGCAATGTTAGCCGTGCTCAGCGTGAAGCTGGCGGCATCGGTGCCGGAGAGCACCACGGTCAGAGGGCCGGTTGCGCTGTTGCCGGTGTTGCTTACTGTCACAGTTTTGGCTGCAATCGCGGCATAACCAACAGTCACCGCATCAAAGCTATATGTATTGTTAACATCGAGGTCAATTCCGTAAGTAGGTACTGCGCTGTAGGCGGGAACATTCACGGTCGCCGCTGCGCCGGCCTTTTGGGTAGCGGTTTCAGCCACACGGACATAGTAGGTGCCATTGGCGAGGTTGGTGATCTCTGTACCGGTGCAGGTGGTCTTGGAGTTAAAGTTGGAAGTAGTGGAATACTCCATCGCCGTCGTGACACCGGTGATCTTACCATCGTTGTTGCTGCCGTTTGTGCAGGCGACGGGGGTCACGCTGGGAGCAGCGGGGCCGTCGGCCTTTTCAATGGTCGCAGTGGCGGCGCTGGTGACGCTGCCAGTCTGGACGCTGCTGGTCACAGTCACGGTGATGGTACTGTTAATATCGGCCTCAACAATTGTATAGGTCGCGCTGTTTGTGCCAATCTCAGTGTTGCCACGCTTCCACTGATAGGACAGGGTACCGGTGTTGTTGGTAATGCCGGAGGTATCCGCAGTCAACTGTGCGTCGAACTTGGCATCGCCGGTAATTTCGACAGTGCCGGTCAGTTGCGCTACGCCGTAAGCAGCAATGTTGATGGTTTGGGGAATGCCGGCCAGATTGATGCTGCTTGCCTTGTAACGGACATAATAGGTTCCGGGGGTCAGGCCGGTGACATTACTTCCGTTGCCAGTAGTCCAACTATTAGCTCCGGATTTTTGCCATTCCATCTCGGAAGTTACATTCAAAATAGAGCCGTTGTTATTGTTGGAATCAGAACAATTCGTGCTGTACAGGTTGGGAACGCTGTTATTCTTGTCCACGGGGTAGGGATGTGCATCGGAGTCGAGCTTGGTGTTGGTGTCGGTTGCTTTCTTTACGATATTCAGTGTTCCAGGCACAACATTGGTCAACTCGTGGGTTGTGCCGGATGCCGTAAATTCAGCAGTAGCCGCACCGGTAACGGAATAGGTCACGCCGTTTTCCAGGTTGCACAGATTGCCGGTATCGGCGCCGGTAGCCTCGAAAGTAACGGTGTTAGGCGTAGCTTCTTTTGTTTTGGCATTCGGGCCGAACATGATGCTGACACCGCTGGTCGGTGTGCCGGAAATCGTTACCTGGGTATAGCTGTCTCTCGTTACGGTAACGCCGCTTCCTGCGCCCGACACCTGGAGAGGATCGGGGAAATAATAACCGTCATTTGCCGTAACGATGATGTCGGTCATAGCCTGCCCCTGCGCCACATACTGCGTTGTGCTGTAGCTGCCGGACACACCGCAGACATTCGCAGAAGAGAAATTGACCGTGTGGTAGCTGGCGGGAATATTCTGCCAAAGGGCAGTCACGGTCGTATTGGCAGAAACAGTGATGGTTTGGCCAGGCTGCAGTTCCTGCCCGTTTACCTGCCAAGCCTTAAACTGCTTGCCGGAAGGTGCTGTAAAAGTACAAGCAGGCAAATGGTAAGTACCGCTGGCGCCTGCGACGGAATTCATCGTACCTGTGCCTTCACCAGCAGCAAAGGTGATGGTATAGCCGGAAACAACGGGGAGGTCTTTCCAAAGAGCGGTCAGAACGATGTTGCCGGTCACGGTAATACTTTCACCGGGGTTCCTTTCTGCTCCGCCGTTTACCTGCCAAGCCTTAAACTCCTTGTTGGCGGGGGCGGTAAAGGCGCAGGTCGGAAGTTCATAGCTGCCGGAAACATTGTAAACAGAAGCCATCGAGCCGCTGCCGCCGTTTTTATCGAAGCTCACGGTATAGGTCGGAGCCTCAATGGTGATGGAGAGGCTGGCGGTCTTTTGTTCAAGCACATCGCTGCCATTGCTGCTTACCCAAACATTAACGGATTCATTGTGAGTACCGGCAGTGATGTCAGTCTTGGGGGTAAAGGTAAGGGTGTCATAGTTAGCTCCATGCCAGTGTTGCACATAAAAGTTTGTAGGGGTATCATATTTCAGTGTACCTGTCTTGGTGCCGGTGTACATGATTTTGATGGTCTTGGCGTACTCGTTGTAGCCATCAGTCTTTGCAACACTGCCCCAAGCGAGGCTGTCCTTGTCCATCTCGAAGGTGTAATCATCGACCCACTGAACGGTAAAGGATTCGCTGTATGTCCAGTTTCCGTCCTCCTGGATACCGATGCGATAAGTACCCGTTGTTTCAGCATCCTGTGCGGGAACTACAGCCTGAGTAAAATAGACTTCGGAGGTGCTGATATTATCCCAATCATTCCCATTGTATTTTTGCAGCACCTTGTCGCCATCGTTTTGTGCATCGCCCTTATCAAAGGCATAGTTCACGGTGTAGGTTGCGTTAATCGCCACTTTGCCGTCAGCCGGCTGTACTGTAAACAGCGGGGTGGCCTTGTAGGTCACGGTAAATTCATTGCTGTAGAAAGCACTGCCACCGGCCATAGTTGCCTTAATGCGGAATGTCTGAGTGCTGTTGGCATAGCTGTCGTTCCATGTGATTTTTCTGTCTGTGGCAGATCCCAATTCATCCCAATTATCACCGTTCTTGCGTTCCAGGTTGGCAGTAGCCGGTGTCTGAACACACGCCCAAGTATAGTAATAGTCGGTGCCATTCTTGACGGTGCCGCTGGCAGGAGACATCGAGAAAGTGTTTTGCACAGCAGCCAGCCAAGTCACGGTAAATTCATTACAGTAAATAGATCCGCTGTTTCCGTAGGTCACGAGGATACGGTAAGTCTTCGTACCGGTTTGTGCAGCAATTGTGCCAGTTGTGTTGCCAACGGTCAAGGTATCAGCCGTTGCCCAGTCATTGCCACTTTTCACCTGGAGTTCCGCAGCAGTCGGCTGACCGGAAACTCCCCAGGTAAAGTTGTACGGCTCATTTTCGTTCACAGTGCCGCCCACCGGCTCGGTGGTAAAACCGACATTGTTGCCGCCTGCGGGGAAGTTGATGCAGATATCCACGGTGGTAGCAAGGTTATTCCAGGTATTCGTGGTTACGCCGACGCCATCAACGATCGCACGATATGTAACACCTGCTCTGACGCCGTGCTGTGCAGTCAGGCTGATGTTGGGAGCGAAGTAATAGCCATCCTGCAGCTTGACCGTGGTCACAACGGAATAGTCCTTGGAGGTATCGATGGTTTCCGCTCCGGTGACCTGACTGCCGTATGCGTTCAAGCCATTATAGACAGCATAAACCTTGCTGTTGACAACACCGTCCATATTCACGGCAGAAGAAGCGTTGATGTATTCGATTTCCGTATATCCGTTGACCAGAGCGGAGTTGGGGATTTCAATGGCAGTGATAATTTTCTCATTTGCGATATTCGCTGCAGTCCAGCGGTCATAGAGGATGGTATAGCCGTTGAATACGGTATCCTCGGTGACCTTTTCACCGCCCACTTTCGCGGTGTACCAGCCGTCAAACTTAAGATCAAGATTGTCGGTGCGGTATACCAAAGGCAGCTTCATTGCTTTGCCGTTGCCGAAAAGATTCACGCGCATAAAGCCGGATTCATCGGTTTCGGCAAAGCAGACGTTGTTGTCCGTGGTCAAAAAGTCGATATAGCCGCCCACCACAGGGGGTATCTTCTGGAACACAGCGTACAAATACAGCTCTTCGTTGATATTAAAGGTATAAGACGCTGTTGTGGCGACGAAATCCTGAACGTAAGGGGATGCCTTTTTCCAGCCAAGGAATTCATAGCCGGAAGCTGCAACTGCATTAACGGTTACGGAAGAATTTCTGGTTGCCTTGAGCGACTGCGTAATTGTACCGCTGGCAGTACCTTTGTCGGTCTGAATGGAAACCGTTCCGCCCACATTATTTTGTCCGTTATTTATTCCGCCGGTGATATCAAAAGGAACACACTCGACCGTGCAGTCAGGGGTGTACTCGAAAACAGCATACATCCATACTGCTTCGGTAGCGGTAAACTGATACTCTGTGTTGGTAGAAACGGTGGCATTCGCATCAGTCGGAGTACTCTTTCTCCAGGCGACAAACTGATAGCCAGGCTCTGCAACTGCAATGAGTCTTACGGTTGTGTTTTCGGTTGCGTATTGTTGCTGCGAAGCGGCATAACCGGTACCACCTTTATCGGTTTCGAGAAATACCTTTCCGCCTATCTCGTTACTCGAAAGATTGTGAGCAACACAGTTGATTAAATAAGTTGTTGCTTGCGGTTGTGTTTCCTGGAATACAGCATACAAAAACAGAAGCGGGGGATTTTCGTTAGTATCAACAACGCTCTCTGTCACAGTAAATGTGTAAGTCGCTTCTGTAGAGAATGCAGTACTAACATACGGGGAAGACACTTTCCATGCAACAAACTCATATCCCTGTTTCGGCACCGCAGTTATTGTTACAGCAGTATTTTCAGTTGCACTCTTTGTCGCGCTTTGACCTGCAACGGAAGAGCCTTGATTTGTTTGAATAGATACTGTTCCTCCGTCAGTCGTTGTGTATGTACTATCAAAAATTGCTAACTCAATATTATATGATGTCGATGATATTGTTTCAAAGACAGCATACA
This sequence comes from Lawsonibacter celer, assembly GCF_014281125.1. GTDB lineage: Bacteria > Bacillota > Clostridia > Oscillospirales > Oscillospiraceae > Lawsonibacter_B > Lawsonibacter_B celer. The sequence goes on from NZ_JACOEA010000002.1 coordinate 335,530, forward strand.
AATACTTGTTTTCGCTTGCAGTAAACTGATAGTTTGCTTCAGTAGAAATCGTTGCTCCGCTGGTTCCTTGTCTCCATTCCACAAACTTGTAGCCGGTTGCCGGATTGGCATTTAATGTTACAGTAGTACCTTCGGTGGCTGTTTTGATATATCCATCGCTTGACCAACCATCGGTACCTTCATCAGTAGTCAGATATACCTGACCGCCAGCTTGGGTTGCGTCAACGGTTGCATCATAAGGATAAGCGCCAATGCTGTAGGTCACCACAACATATTTCGGACCTTCGGCAGCGTTGCTGTCACGGTAATCCGCTGCTGTCGCAATAACCTCAAACCATCGACCGTCCGCAGCTTCGGTAGTCCAATCATACTGTGTTTCAGTTGTAGTTTTACTTAACTGAACAGATCCGCTGGAAGTATAAAGTATAACTTTATATTCGGTTGCATTGGCAACGCTGTCCCACTTGGCTACGGTTCCTTCCCAACGCAAATTCTGCGGGGCAGACAGCTTGGACTCCGGCGAAACATATCTAAAGCTGATCGTTCCCGAATTTGTGTCCGAATCGTTTGCCTTGATAGTGAAATAGTAAGTTCCATTTTCGAGCTTCAGAGTTTTGAAGCGATTGATCAAATTATATGTGTTTGTGTTGATGCTATAAATATTGGTCACGGTACCACCCATTGCGGTTTCATCCACCTCAATGTCGTAACTCGCGCTGCCCATATCGTTCCATCTGAGCATACCATCGTCAGAGAGCGTAACGTTCCACTCTGCTTTACCGCCAGTAAGAGTCGGTGCTGTCCAAGAATAAGTGCCGTACTTCGGACCTTCGGCAGCATTACTGTTACGGTAGTTGTCAGCTGTTGCCACAACCTCAAACCAGAAACCATCGTTGTAAACGTTCGTACTCCAATCATACTGTGTTTCAGATGTCGTTTTACTTAACTGAAGAGAACCGCTGTCACTATAAAGTTTTACTTCATATCCGGTTGCATTGGCAACACTGTCCCATTTAGCTACGGTTCCATCCCAACGCAAATTCTGCGGTGCGGACAACTTTTCTTGCGGCGAAACATACTTAAAGCTGATCGTGTTCGAAGTTGTATCCGGACCGTTTGCCTTGATCTGGAAATAGTAAGTACCGTTTTCAATCTTCAATTCTTTGAAGCGATTGATCAGATTGTACGAGGTGCCGTTGATATTTTCAATTTTGGTCACGGTCACGCCCATTGCGGTTTCGTCCACCTCAATGGTGTAACTCGTGGCACTTTGCTGCTCGTTCCACGACAGCACACCTTCAGCAGAGAGCTGGATGTTCCACGTGCCGCCACCATCCCCTGAAAGGGTCGGCGCCGTCCATGCCAACGCCACAGTCGGCAGCAGACCGATCAGCATCACGCAGCAGAGCAGGATACTGAGCAGCCTGTTGGTTTTCTTCTTCATAAATGTTTCCCTCCTTGTTTTCCATAGAGTTTTCTTCAATCACTTCTGTTCAGAAGGCACTTTTATGCCGGTTGGGAAGTTCTTTCTTCTCATCGGCCTATCCGACCTCCCTTCGCAGGGGACGGGGAGTCCGCCGTGCCAGCCGCGTTCCGCACTCCGGGCAATAGGCCGAGGTGCTGGCTACCACCGTGCCGCATTTCGTGCAGGAAAGGTGGTGGGATTTATACAGGTCAAAGAGCGTTTCGCGGGGCAACTCTGCGCCGCAGTCGCTGCAATAGCGCTGCGCTGCATCCGCTGTGCCGCCGCACACACGGCAGACCTTGGTCTGCTTCATCACATCGGGGCCGAAGCCAAAGCGTTTCATTCCCTCCAGACGGAGCGCCTGTATTCTGTCAGTCATCGAACTCACTCCCTTCGTAAAGAAGCTTTGCCCCACACTTGGAGCAGAACCGCTCCGGTGAAGAAAGCCTCTTGCCGCATTGCGGACAGAACTTGGGGACATTCTCCCAGGGGGCGCAATCCACACATTCCATCACATCGGCGTTATACATCACATCCGATACCCACCTGCCGCATTTGTGGCAGTGGTTGAAGTGCTGCCTGCCCTCACGCTTCCAGGCGAGCATCAGCGCCTCCTCCGGCGTATCGGCGCGGACCGGCTCCGTGGTGCAGGCAAGCGCGCCGGACAGATCGCAGAAAAACTGAAAGCGGTTGCCCCCCGCGTCTGCAATGAGCTTGTAACTCGCTGTGGGTTTTCCTTTCAAGGCTTAGCCTCCTTTCTCGCAAATCGTGGTTTCAAACGATGCCCTGTCTGCGACAGGCAGTATTGACTAAGTCAATAGCAGACGCTATAATATAAATAAATAAGGGCGGCCTCTGTGTTCGTTGGCGCGTCGACAGAGGACTTTATTTGGGAAACTTTGTTTCCCAAATAAAGGGGTACCCCATTCTTGTTTTTGTGAACGGCAAGGCTTATACCCTCCTTGATGTTCCCTTGCGGCTATCATTATACGGATTTCCCCGATTTTGTCCCCTACCCAAACCCCCAAAAGGTAGGGATGGGAGCAAAAAAATTTGAAAATTTTCTTGATTTTCATTGGTTTTCGGGGAGAGAGCCATGCAACCCAACGAAGGAGGAACAAATCCATGAAACGATCTCTCACACTTTTGCTTGCTGCACTGCTCACTCTGTGCGGTCTGACCGGCTGCGCTGAAAAGACGGCGCTTGACCCGAAGGAACCGGTCACGCTGACTCTGTGGCATGTCTATGGCGAACAGGCCGACTCCCCGATGAACCGGCTGGTGGAGGAATTCAATTCCACGGTGGGTCAGGAGAAGGGCATCATCGTGACCGTCACCAATGTGTCCAGCAGCTCCAAGATCACAGCGCAGCTGCAGGAGGCAATGTCCGGAAAACCCGGCGCACCGGAAATGCCCGATCTGTTCTCCGGCAACTCCAGCACCGTAGCTGAACTGGGAGCCGACAATCTGCTGGACTGGAATACATATTTCAGCAAGGACGAGCTGGCGAGCTATGTACCGGAATTTCTGAATGACGGAACGATGGACGGAAAGCTGATGGTCTTTCCTGTGTCCAAGTCCACTTACGCACTGTTTTTGAACGGCTCCCAGTTTGAGCGGTTTTCCGCCGATACCGGAGTGACCTATGACACCCTTTCCACCTGGGAAGGCTTCTTTGATGCCGCCGCCAGGTATTATGACTGGTCTGACGGCAAGCCTTTCTGCGCCTTTGACTACCTGATCCGCCATATCGAATTTGATGTCATGGCCAGTGGCGATGATCTGGAGTACACCGAGAACGGCTGGTACAACACCGAAAGTCCGGCCATCCAGCGCTCCTGGACGAAATTTGCCCAGCCGCTGGTGCAGGGGCATATCGCCATTTCGGATCAGTATTCCAACACCCAGGTCATGACCGGTGAAACCCTGTCCGGCATCGGCTCCACCGCTGCGATCATTTATTACAACGATACCGTCACCTATCCCGACAACACCTCGGAGCCGATGAATCTGAAGGTGCTGCCCCTGCCCAGGACCGGCGAAGGCGAACAGTTTATGCCCATGACCGGCGTGGGTCTTTGCGCATATCAGACCACCGAGCAGAAGGGCGAAGCCGCCGCTGTTTTTGTGCGCTGGCTGACCGAGGGTGAGCGCAATCTGGCCTTTGTTGCGGAAACGGGATATATGCCCGTGAACAACGATGCCTTTGCCGCGATTGAGAACTATGATTTTCCGGATGCGGGATACGCCAGTCTGTTTGACGCCATCAAGACCATGCGGGAAGGCTATACCCCCGTGGTACGCCCCACGTTTAGCGGATACTATGATAAAATTGACGCACTGTACGGCGGGCTGCGGCAGATGATGCCTGCGCTGCGGGAGCGCAGCGCCAATGGCGAGAGCGTTGATGCGCTGGCAAAAGAAACCTGGGATTTCTTCTGCTCGATTCAGTAAAGCAGAGGTGATGTCATGGGCATTTTCTCTGCATTTCGCTATTCCGAATGGTCATTAAAACGAAAGCTGTTCGGATATATGTTCCTTCTGGCAACGCTGCTTTTGCTGGCGCTGGTGACCGGCCTGTTCCTGTTCGGTCGCTTCGACAGCGCCGGTAAAAACACTTATGAAGCGCTGGATATTCAGCTGGAAGTCTTTGAAAAGGATGTTTCCACCCATTTTGATATGCTTGCCGCTGCCGGTATCCACCTCTCTGAAAGCACGACCGAGTTTCTGGAGGAATATCTTGCCGAACATGGTCTTTCCTTTGACCAATTAAACGACGCAGAGGCCGAGATCGCCGGTATCCAGGAAGAATTGATCGAGAACCTGCGTCAAAAGATGCTTCAGGAAAACTGCTCCGGCATTTTTGTAATGCTGGATGTAACGGTCAACAGCTCCGTAGCCAATGCTGAATGCTCCCGCGCCGGTCTGTATCTTCAGCAAACTGGCTATCAAAACTCCGACGAAAGCATCCTGCTTTACCGTGGGCTTTCGGACACAGGCAAACGGCACGGCGTCATGCCCCATCGGAAATGGCGGCTGGAGTTTCGGACAGACCTGTTCCCCAATTACAGTGAGATCCGCACCCTTGGTTCTGCTCGGCCGGAGGATGCCTATTATCTGACGGATTGCTTCACGCTGCCGGGAACCTCAGAGAGAGCCATGCTGATGGTGGTTCCCATCATCGGAACAGACGGAACCTTCTACGGCGTGTGTGGCTATGAGGTCAGTGAAAGCTATTTCATGACCTACCACGCCCAGCCTACCAAGATCAGGCATTTGACCTGCCTGCTGACCCGAGAAGAAGCATCGTTAGACGCAGCGGCAGGTTTGAGCTGCGGCGTATCCAGCGGATACTACCGCGCTCCGGCAGGAATCTTGCGCGCAGCAGACGCAGACGATGGGCTGACCTGTTTTACCGGCGACGGTATCTCTTATGTGGGCGTATCCCGCAGTCTTGCGCTCACGCCCAACAATGCTCCCTATGCCATAGCGGTGATGATGCTCAAGTCGGATTACGACAGAGAGGTCACGAAAACAGCCCTGCAAAACATTGTCCTCTGGTCGCTTTTGCTGTTCTTTGCCGTAAGCTGCTGCATCTTTTTCAGTCGGAGATACCTTTCCCCGATTTTGAAAGGCCTGGAACAGATTAAGTCGGACAAACGGGCCCAGGCGCAGTCTCCCATCCCGGAGATCAACGACCTGTTTGTATTCCTGGCGGAGCAGGATCGAAAGCATGAGGCGTCGCTGGATGCACTGACGCAGGAAAAGCATACCGTGCAGAGCGAAAACATTCGCTTACAGTTCAAATTTGAGCAGGCTCAAGTGGCATATCAGAAGGCACAGGCCGAGTACGACAAGGCACAGGAAGATTTGTCGGCTGCCAAGCAGGAGCTTGACCGCCTTTCCTATTCCAGAAAGACCGAGATCGACCCCGATGACTATCAGGCGTTCCTGGACGGTGTACAGATGCTGACCAAGGCGGAGCGTGAAATCTTTGAATGGTATCTGGAAGGGAAAACGGCAAATGAGATTCTGGAGCTGGCCGGCATCAAGCAAGGCACTCTGAAATTCCACAACCATAACATTCTGGGCAAGCTGGGCGTATCGTCACGAAAGCAAATGCTCCGCTATGCCGCACTGATGAAGCAACAGGAACAAGGAGGCTTGCTATGACACTTGCAGACCGCTTAAATCAGATTATTGAGGAACAGAAACTGTCCAAGCGGGAGTTTGCCAAGCGCATCGGAGTTTCTGAAAACTATCTCTACATTCTGACCGGTAACAGCAGACGGGGCAGCGACAGGAACAAGACGATCTCGCCCTCCCTGGCAAAACTCATTGCCCTTGAATTCGGCTACGACGCCGATTGGATCATGAACGGATAACCCTATGTATGGAGCAGCCTTGCCGGCTGCTCCATTTTTTAATATGCTGGAGTACCATATAAAAGCTGGATAAGACAGAGAGAAAACTGGCCCTGCAGATTACTGACTGCAAAGACCAGATTGCCGAGGAGCTGTCCTTGTATAGTTTTATCGCCGGTTTCCGTCTGGCGTGGAACCTGAGTACGGAACTGAATATGTACGAAAAAGAGCACCCTGCATCAACGAACGATTTCGTTGATGCAGGGTGCTCTTGCTATGTCTGGGGCAGTATTCGCAATAGGAATCCTGCCTCTACTTTTGTGTTTAATCCGGCCTGAAATATGCATCCCGGTCAAGTTCCAGACTGGTGGCATAGTCATACTGCTTTTGTAGAAAGTTCAGATAATAGTTTTTCGCAGTATTCCAACGAATAAGGGCAAACCCATCGGGTTCTTTTACATTTACCTCTCTGTACACATCACGCAGTGTGTTCATATACTCCGCATTCTCGCTGTAAAACTCCTTCAAGACGTCTTTGGGTTTAACCCATGTATCGGGATCGGCGGTACTAACATAAGGCAACTGCAGTTTTTTCATGCGGGCATCCTTGTCGGTCAGGTTTGCAACGATACGTTTGTACAGTGTCCGAAACTCAGGGACTCCAAAAAACTGTCCTCTTCTCTCTGTTTGCTGGCGCAGGCATCGGAGCAGTATTTTTTTGTGTTTCGTTTCGGGACAAAGTAACGTCCGCAGAATTCACATTTCTTGATGTATTTGTCTTTCTCCATCACATGGCGCAGAAGCCATATGATCAATTCATCCGGCGTCGCGAACATATAGGACGTCCCGTTGGCGAGAGCGATTCCGTGTTCCTGCAAGAACTGACAGGCATGGCTGAAATCCTCCTGCAAAGTAACACTGCCGGTTTTCATCAAAAGCATGAAACTCTCAAGTTCATACTTAGCACTTAGCTCCGGAGTGCGACTCAAGGTAACTTCCATCTGAGATATCGCCTGTTCTGTCAGCGAGGTCACAAGTGCGTCCTGATAAAAGTTCAAGTAGATTTGAAGCCGCTGGCTTGGCTTCAGTGCCTCTACATACTTATCGTCAGAAAGATAAATGTCATGGACTATCCGCAAATAACGCTCGCGGTCATAATCCCCCAACCACTCGCGAAACGCCTCTTCGTTTTTGATGATTGCTCCGTGAGAGGCTGCAAACTTGGCATCGCTTTCGGGAGCGAGTTTTTCGACATGTTCGCCGTTCAGGAATATGCACAGGAGCTCACCGACAGTCTGAAACATATTGAACGTGTTGTATTTACTGTCAGCATGGTAAAGCATCAGACAGCACACATCACCAATCACCTGCAGCATGAGAGGAGCATTGTTTTCGTTCATACTACACCTCAAAAAGCTATATAGGATAAAATAATTTTTCTTGTTATAGCTTATCACCTTAGAAAGCTGACTGCAATCTCAAATTACGTTATTCTGGTTACGAAAGAGGAATCTCCGCTGTCTGCACCTTGAAAATTGAATACCCGTCATCGGAGTTCATACTCTCCCGGCGAAGCACCGCCACGATCCTCGTATGAGGTGAGCGTGCCAAGGGAGATGACAACGCAGCTCGGTCAATTCAGTCCCTGCTGCAGGAAGGTGTACGATGTTCGGCCAACACTTTTTGAAAACAGCGAAAGATTCCCGGGGGGTAGTCTACGCTTTTTTGCCCTCTGAACTATATAAGAAAGGAGAAAAATCCAATGTACACTCTGCTCCCGAAAACACAAATCTAAAAACCACAAGGAGGAAACACAAATGAACAATGAACTCAAACTCATTTCCATGGACACCGTGGAAACTGAAACTGTCCAGTGGCTGTGGTATCCCTACATTCCGCTGGGCAAGATCACCATCGTCCAGGGTGATCCCGGTGAGGGAAAAACCACGTTCGCTCTCGCTGTCATTGCGGCGCTGACGAAGGGAGAACCTCTCCCAGAATGTGAAGATGCCATGGAGCCCATGAACGTGATCTATCAGACTGCCGAGGACGGTCTGGCAGATACCATTAAGCCAAGGCTCGTTGCATCCGGTGCCGACTGCTCCCGCGTTCTGGTGATTGATGAAACCAACAAAGAACTCACCCTTATTGATGAGCGGCTGGAATCCGCCATCAATGAAACCGGCGCTCGGCTCATCGTCCTCGATCCGATCCAGGCATATCTCGGTGATGATGTGGACATGCACCGTGCCAACGAAGTGCGTCCGGTGCTGAAGCGTGTTGCAGCCATGGCAGAGCGCACGCATTGTGCTGTCCTACTGGTTGGTCACATGAACAAAGCGCAGGGACAGAAATCCAGCTACCGCGGTCTCGGCTCCATCGACTTCCGCGCGGCGGCGCGAAGTGTGCTGGTAGTCGGTCGGCTGAAAGACAACGAGCGCATCCGTATTGTCGCTCAGGACAAAAACAGTCTCGCTCCCGAGGGCAGCTCCATTGCATTCGAACTGAATGAGCAGACCGGCTTCTGCTGGAAGGGTGCCTGCGACGCGACTGTGGACGATGTTCTCAACGGCACCGGTAAGATACAGACAAAGACCATGCTGATGGAGGAAGAACTCAAGCGTATGCTCAGCGGCAGAGTTCCCGCAGAGGAAGTGCAGAAACGAGCCAAGAGCATGGGTGTGTCCAAGCGCACGTTGGATATCGCGAAGAAAAATCTCGGTATCATTTCCGAAAAGGTTGGCGACCAGTGGTTCTGGAAACTACCGGAGGAAGGATGTAAGGATGTAGAGTTCTAAGGACATTGCACCCTTGCAACCTTTTCCCTCTGCGCTGAAATCTCCGCCGTGTGCGCCCACAGGAGCGGCTGTGTGCGGCTTTTGCTGCAGGGAAGAGTAACACCCCACAGCAGGGCAGTCAGCAGTTTTGACACCCATGTTCGGCAAAAAGGAGGCGGAACGGAGACGAGGGAATTTTCTCCCATAACAGGGCTCCCGCCGAAGCCCAGCGACAGCGGGTTCGGTGGGAAGAGGACGAGCGACAGAGAGTACGAGCCTTACCGCTTGCGGGGAGGCGAGGGATTCGTCGTCCGCTCGGACGACGGCCAGCATCGCGTTTGTCTGGTCTGCGGCAATGCCGCTGTCTGGCTTCCGCATGTTGGCGGGGCGTTGCCCCACACCCCATTCTTGCGAAATTTGGAGGAATCATCATGAAAAAGAAAGATATCAAATTCAGCACCAGGATGGCTGTAGAAGACCGTACTACTATCAAAGCGTTGGCAAAGCAGGCTCATATGTCCATGAGCAACTATGTTACCGCCTGCTGTCTTGGTCAGCAGATCGTCATCATCGAAGGGCTGAAGGAAGTACTGAAAGAGCTCAAGGCCATCGGCAATAACCTCAACCAGCTGGTAACGCTGGCGCACATGGGCAAAATCACCGTGATCAATCTCACTGAGGTGCGTCAGCTCCTCACTGACATCCTCATCGCCGTCCGTGAGATCGCGGAACGAAAGCGATGGTGACCATGGCAATCATAAGCTTCACAAATTACAAACGTGGTCAGACCCGTGGGGGCATGGGAGCGGTGCTGCGATACACCGCTCAGGACTGGAAGACGGAGTTCAACGGTCGGCAGTTGGTCACAGGAATCAACTGTCAACCGGAAACGGTCTGCGGAGATTTCATGACTACGAAGTATCTGCACCACAAAACCGATGGCACGATGTTCTATCACATGGTGCAGAGCTTCTCGAAGGGGGCTGATGTCGATCCTGCGGTTGCACATTCGGCGGCACAAAAGCTGGCAGAGTACTTTGCCGGTCATGAAGTTTTAGTCTGTACGCATACCGACCGTGAGCATATCCACTCACACTTCATCATCAACTCGGTCAGCTTCGACACCGGCAAGAAACTACACATCGCAAAGGAACAGCTCCAGGAACTGCGCCAGCGAAACGATGCGGTGTGCATGGAGTTCTCACTGCCGGTGTTCGTTCCGAACCCCAACCGACAGAAGTCCAAGCACATGACCATCGGAGAGTATCATACTGCCGCCCGTGGTCAGAGCAAGAAACTGCAGCTCATGAATATCATCAATGACTGTATGCGCCATGCTGCCAACCGCGAAGAGTTCATCGCTCTGATGGAAAGCGAAGGCTGCAAAGTCCGCTGGGAAAAGTCCCGGCAAAACATCACCTACACCACACCGAGCGGCTGGCAGTGTCGTGACCGCCTGCTGTTTGGTGACAAATACTTAAAGGAGAATATGGAACATGAATTTGAGATCCGAGCAGAACTTATCCATGGACGAGCTCATGGAGAGAAATCGTCACCCGCATATACGACAGATGGATCCGGAACAGACCACACCGCCGATGCCGTCCGAGCCGCAAGTACAGGAGCATCATGTGGTGGTCAACTGGACGATGCCCGAGTCGATGGACCGCATCGAGAACCGGTTACAGACGCTGGAGGAGCAGAGCAACTTGCAGCGGGCGTACCTGCGCAGACTGTGCGAGAGGTCGACTACATACCCGACGCAGGCGCAGATGGACGAACTGCTGAAGGCGGTGAAGCATTTGGAGCAGATGACCGAACAGGTTGGGAAACCGAAAGAGAAGCGTTTCTCTCTTCCGAAGTTCAGACTGCCCAGGCTGCAACTGCATCTCCCGGAGTGGGACTGGCCGACAGTGGTCACGGTGGCAATGGCGCTGGCTATGGCGGCGTTGCTTCTGCTCTGGTTCAAGTCGGGCGGCGGCTGGAACAATCTCAGTCTGCTGCGCCGGTGATGGACAGCACCACCATGCGTCACCACACCGACAGCAAAACGCTCCGTAAGGAGCGTGAAAAGAAAATCGCCCTCGGGCATAAATCAGATGACCACGAGGACGAAGAAACCTATACTTGGCAACAGACCATGTGACGGTCTGCTGTCTTCACTTTCCAAGGAGGTACAAATGACCTATAAAAAGCGCAACAACATTTCCGAAGTCAGCTTCACCTATGTGGGAACCGACGCTCAGTTCAACGAGTTCCTGAAAATGATGATTCATGATTATCTGGCGGTGGACAATCCCTACGCGATGAAAGAAACCGAAGCCGTGGAAATCGCCGAAGAGGATCAGAAGCGTCAGCAAGCCATGTGAACTATAGGTGTTCTGCACACAAATCTCAGGGCATGTCCTGTTGCTTAGGTAGAACTTCTGCGCCGTGGGATTGTTCTGTTCGCTATTGAAAAACGTGTGTGCTATGGTGTGTCGTGAATAATCCGGCACACCATAGCAGAAAGGAGAAGGCCATGAAAGTCTGGCTGTATTATCGACTGTCACGAGATGAAGACGAAGAGCTGAACTCGCTGACAAACCAGAGAAAAATCATCTGTGAATATGCGCTGGCCAACGGTCACGAAATCGTCGGCGAGTCCTCCGATGACAACGTCAGCGGCATGCACTTCAACCGTGAGGGCATCAACAAAATCTACGAAGCGGTGGAAGCTGGCATCATCGAAGCCATCATCGTCAAAGACCTATCCCGCCTGGGCCGCCATCGCACGCAGACGGCACTGTTCATCGATTATCTGCGCGAACACAACGTGCGAGTGCTCTCCGCCACAGAGAGTATCGATACCTTCAACGAGAACGACGACCTCATCATCGGATTCAAGGGATTGGTCAATGACTTCTACGCCCGCGACGGCAGCCGCCGTGTCCGCACAGGTTATCGGCAGAAGCAGAAAGAAGGTCTGGTGGCTATCCCGCCCTTTGGATACTTCAAGGATAAAAACACGAAGAAAGTCGTTATCGTGGAGGAAGCTGCTGAAACCGTTCGCCTGATCTATACCGAGTACGTTGGCGGCAGAGGGCTCAAAGCCATTGCCAGAATGCTCAATGAGCAGAAACGCAAAACACCGGCGCTGATGCAGCTGGAGCTGCTGAACAAAAAGCAGCCCTGTACCTTTGACGGTATCAAGAAGAAACATATCTGGGACGCCACCATGGTGAGCCGCATCCTTCAGGACGAGAGCTACATCGGCACGCTCATCTGCCATAAGAGCGACACCAACAAAATCAATAAGACCTTCCGCCTCACCGAGCCGGAGGAGCAGTTCCGTCACGAGGATTTCTTCCCGGCCATCGTCAGCCGTGACCTGTGGGAGCAGGTGCAGGAACTGAAGGCGGCACGCAAAGAAAAGAATGTCCGCGCCGGTGCCGACAAAAAGGTGCATCGGTACAGTGGCCTGCTCCAATGTCAGGACTGCGGGCGCTCCTTTCTCGGTAAACGCATCAAGCTAAAAGACAGAGAGCGGGTCGAGTATGTCTGCGATACCTACCACCGCTACGGCAAGGAGCACTGTACCGCCCATGCGGTGCGGGAGGAAACACTGGACGAGCTCATTATCAAAGAACTGGGCGAAACCAAGGCTATGTACCAAATGAACTGGGATATGCTTGAGAAGGTCATTGAAAAATGGACGCCCAAGGCATCTTTCGCCGATGCTCAGATATCCAAGCTCCGTGACCGCATCGCCGGTCTGGAAGAAGATGTGGAGGTGATCCTGATGGAGCGTATTCGGGACAAAGCCAACGCCGAGCGCTATGACCGCATGCTTGAAAAGCGTGAAGCGGAGATTGCGGCGGCGAAAAAGCAGATTGAGGAGCTGCAAAATATCTCTGAGGTGCTTCGGAGCCGTCAGGCCAAGCTGAAAAAGGATATCAGCCTTATTGATGAAATTCTCAAGGAAGGTAAGATGACCGAAGCACACCTGCGGCTTCTGGTGGACAAGATCCTGGTCCATGAGCATGACGGCAAAATCGACCTGGACATCCGCATCAAGGCGCCGTTCCGCGGTCACACCGACTACTATGAGAATGGCGAGTTGGTAGAGCGCTATGGCGATCTGGACTTCGATTGGGACAGATTGGCCGCTGCCATCTACGGCGATTACGCGGAGAAGTGATATGCGGGTGTGGCTTTACGCAAGACTGTCCAACGACGATGATCGGAAGATGAACTCCCTGCTCAATCAGCAGGAGATCTGCCGTGCCTATGCGGAAAAGCATGGGCATACCGTCGTTGGCAGTTCCTTCGATGATAATGTCAGCGGCATGAAATTCAGCCGCCGTGGGCTGGACGAACTCACGGCGGCTGTGGATGCGAAAAGCATAGATGCGGTTATCGTGAAAGACCTCTCCCGACTGGGACGGCACAAAACGCAGACAGGGCTGCTCATCGACTACCTGCGGCAATGTCGGGTGCGGGTGCTGTCGGTGACGGAGGGTATTGACACCTTCTGCGATGAAGATGACCTTATCATCGGTGTGCGCGGCCTGATGAACGATTTCTATGCCAGGGACATCGGCAATAAAATCCGTGCGGGATACCGGCAGAAGCAGCGGGAAGGCATTGTGATCACGCCGCCCTTCGGCTACTGGAAGGATAAGAACAGGAACGAAATCCGAATCAATTCCGAAGCGGCGGTCACGGTGCAAATCATCTATTCTCTGTACTTACAGGGCTGTGGGCAGAAAGAAATCGCCCGCCGGCTCAATGCCATGGGGCGAAAGACCCCGGCGCAGCTCCGAGCCGAGAAATGCGGCATAGAGTTTCAGCCGACGCACAAAACCCGTGATGGGCAGTTCCTCTGGACATATGCCAGCGTGAAAAATGTGCTGGTGGAGGAGGCTTACACAGGTGTGTTGAACAACCATCGCAGTGAAACCACCAGCGGTAAAGTCAAACGGCTTGCCTCCGACAACTGGTATCGCCATGAAAACTTCTTCCCGGTCATCATAGAGCGGGAAGAATGGGAGCAGGTGCAGGAACTTTTGAGAATGCAAGCTCGACCTGCCAATGGGAATCAGGCCAAGCACCGCTATGCGGGACTGCTGACCTGCTGGGAATGCGGCAATGTGTTTATCCCTATGATTCGGTACTGGAACGGCAAGCGCCGTGTGGAATATGTCTGCCGTGGGTATCATCGCAATGGCAAAAGCTATTGCACCTCCCACCGTATCCATGAAGAGGTGCTGGACGCAGCTGTGCAGACCTATGTGGAATCCATACGTGAACAGTATGCCGTAGAACTGAAACAACTTGTGAAGATGCAAAAAATGTGGGCGTTGAGGAAGGCAATCCTCGACGCCCACATTTTGTCGTTGCAGGAGAAAGTGCAGGGGCTGGAACATGAGATAGATGCGATTGTGATGGAACACGTTCGGGCTTTATCAAACATTAATCTCAAAGCAAATGGCGTCTGATCCAAATGGACGCCGAGTATATCGCTTATATTCAGTTTTGATTGGTTCAAATACTTCTTGTGGATTTCTGCTATATACTGTATTTGCAATATCTTCTGCAAAATGAATTTTTGATCCAGTTGCCAAAACATATAACGTATCTACGAGCTTTTCATCAATTGCCTTCTGAGCGATTTCAACTGGTGCCTGGATATCGGAATAGGCAAAATCAGAAATTGCCAAAATAACTTTCACATTTATCCCATTTTCACGGAAAGTTAGTTTTGTGTCATCTCCCAATGTATGAGATGCAATTCCGTAAATAAAATCCATAAAATGAACAATTGTCTTAAAGACTTCGTCGGACGGTGGCGCAGGAAAAACTCTGCTTGCGTATTTATCTATCTCGTTAAATAGGACAGGGAGAAACAAACCATCTTTATCAATTTTTCTCAGTTTGTCAAACACCGCGACAAATGTTTTATCCGTCTTCAATTGCTCTGGAATGTATTCGCGATTAAAGTAATCATAAATATTGCGGCCAGCATATTGAGCTAACTTTTGTGTTACTATTAAGTCTGATGATTTGCAAACACTTGCAGGCATATATGTCTTTGCGTTTTGGCCAAAGCCTTTCGCACAATAATTATGTAATATACCTACGGCTTGTTTGACTTCGTCCTTATATGAATTAACATATACTACCACTTGATTATCTTCAAAAAACGAATCCGTTGTTTCGGCCTCAGACACCCATTCCACCTTCAAATCATAAGGAAGAAATTTTTTCAACGCTGGTGGTGCAGATTCGTCAAATTTGAGTTTTGCAGCATCAATTGTCATGCATAAGCGCTTTTCAAAAGCTTTCTTTCTTTTCTTAGGTGCAAACGCTGCAATCCACACAGTTATCTGTGTGTTCCACTCCCTTACAGTTTGTGGGTGGGAAAGAAGCCATAGGATCACAACGATAGCACCAATCAGAAGTGTCCATGAAAGTCCTTTGTCAATAAATTGGCTCACAACATCCCAGAATGTCATTTATTTCGCCTCCTCAGAGAGAGATAGCACACAGTCTGGCCTGTTGCAACACATATCAACGTTTTTATCCGGCATAGGAATAATCGCATAGAGATTGTTTCTTGTAATAACTTCTTTGCAATATTTGCAAGTGAACTTGCCTTGATTAAACTGTTCGAGGACTTCAAGTTTGGCCAAAAAAGTATCAATGTCTGATGAGTACACCGCTTTTAAGTGATCGTCTTTTGTAAGCATAAATCCACCATGTCCTTTCGTCGTTATCACCCCCCATAAAACGGAATTTATACTTGAGGGGAGTATAACATAATTTGTTGCACGATTTTGTCAAACTCTATACATAAATTCTTGTTATATTCTATACTATTTTTCAAGTTTTGACAACATACTCATAAGTAAAGACGCTGTCGGAACAAACCAACAGCGTCTTTGGTGCGGGCGGCGGGACTCGAACCCGCACACCACTGAGGTAACGGAACCTAAATCCGTCGAGTCTACCAATTCCACCACGCCCGCATATATAAGTCGGTGCCAGGCACCGGCTGTTTTTTATGATAATTGTACGCCCTGAAAATCCTTCACTAAGGTGACACGACCTAAATCTCGCATGTCTACCAATTCCATCATACCCGCGTAGAAGTAATATTTATTTTACCATTTGCCGTGCAAAAAGTCAATTGCGCTGAACCCGCACGGAGGCTATAATAGGTACCATGAAAAACCGTAGCAAAAGGGGGAAGCGCCATGAACTGCGCGCCGAAAATTGCCGTAATCCAGGACATCTCCGGGTTCGGCCGCTGCTCTATGACGGTGGCGCTGCCTGTAATGAGCGCCATGGGCGGACAGTGCTGTCCGCTGCCCACTGCCTACCTGTCTGCCCACACGGCCTTCCCGGCCTCGGACAACGCCGCATTTCTGGACTTGACGGAGCAGATGCAGCGGACCAGCCGCCACTGGCGGGAGCTGAGCGTCACATTTGACGCCGTCTACAGCGGGTTTCTGGGCAGTCTTGCGCAGATTGATCTGATTGCGCAGTTTACCGCCGACTTCCGGCAGAGCCACACCCTGGTGCTGACTGACCCGGTCATGGGCGACCACGGGAAGCCTTACCGCACCTATACACCGTCCATGTGCCGCCGCATGGGGGAACTGGCCAGCCGGGCGGATGTGATTACCCCCAACTTGACGGAGGCCGCCCTGCTGCTGGGGGAGGATTATGCCGACGCGCCCCGGAGTGAGGCGGGGATGCGGGAATGGCTGAGGCGCCTGTCGCTGAATGGAAAGCGCTCGGTGGTCATCACTGGCGTCAGCCTCGCGTCCGAGCAGCTGGGCGCCGGCTGCTTTGACCGGGAGAGCGGACGAACGCATTTTGCCATGGCCCGTCAGGAACCAGGACAATTCCCGGGCACCGGAGACCTGTTTGCCAGCGTGGTGCTGGGTGATCTGCTCCGGGGGCAGACTCTGCCCCACGGGGTGGAGCTGGCGGTGGCCTTTGTACAGCAGTGTGTGCACCGTACCCTGGCCCTGGGAACGCCCACGCTGGAGGGCGTTCAGTTTGAGCAGCTGCTGGGAGAGCTGATCCGGAAATAGGTCCGAAGGGGCGCTCTTGGGCGTCCCTTCCCCTTGTATTTGGGACTGTTTCCCGCCAATCGTGGTATACTATAGCCAAGCCACACAGGAAAGGAATTCGTGTTATGACCAATGAAAAACAGCCCGCTGGGACGGTGACAGGCGTATACCAGGCCGCCAGCCGCGGCTTTGGCTTTGTGACTCCGGAGGGATCGGCCGGCCGGGAGGCGGACTTTTTCATCCCGCCCAGAGCGGAGGGCGGCGCCTGGAACGGGGACAAGGTGACCGTCCTGCCTGAAAAGGTGCCGGCCGGGGAGGGGGCCAAACGCGCCGCCCGGGTGATCCGCGTGCTGGAACGGGCCAACCGAACCGTCACCGGCGTCATCCACAAGCACAACCGGGAGACCTGGCTCCAGCCGGACAGCGACCGCCTCCCCGGCCCCATTCAGGTGGTCGGAAAGGGCAGCCGGGCCCGGGCGGGCGACAAGGCCGCCGTGGCCATGACCAGCTTCGGCAGCGCCAAGCATCCGCCCATGGGCACCCTGCGGGAGGTCTTTGGCCGGGACGGCAGCCGTCAGGCCGCCGTGGCCGCGATCCTCTACAACTATGAAATTGACCCGGAATTTCCGGCGGCGGTGCTGGCTCAGGCCGAGGAGGCCCCCCAGTCCGTACCGCCGGAGGCCCTGGACGGGCGGCTGGACCTGCGCGGGAAAGTCGTCATCACCATTGACGGGGCCTCCTCCAAGGATCTGGACGACGCGGTGAGCCTGGAGCGGGACGAGGAGGGCCGCCGGGTGCTGGGAGTCCATATCGCGGACGTGAGCCACTATGTGCCGGCGGGCTCTCCCCTGGACCTGGAGGCCTGGGAGCGGGGGACCTCCGTGTATTTCGCCGACCAGGTGGTGCCCATGCTGCCCAGGCAGCTCTCCAACGGCATCTGCTCCCTCAACCCCCAGGTGGACCGGCTGACCCTGTCCTGCCTGATGACGCTGGACGCGGATGGGGCTGTGGTCGGGCATACCATCGTAAAGAGCGTCATCCGCACCGCAGAGCGCATGACCTATGAGGACTGCAACGTGCTGCTGGACCCGGAGCGCCTGGCGGAGTCTCCCTCCCTGGGGGAGCGGTACGCCCGGATTCTGCCCATGCTGAAGGACATGGCCGTCCTGGCCGGGGTGCTGGAGCGCCGCCGGAAGCTGCGGGGCAGCCTGGATCTGGAGAGCAGCGAGAGCTATATCGTCTGCGACGGGTCCGGCGCGCCGGTGGAGGTGCGCACCCGCCGCCAGGGGGTGAGCGAGCGGCTCATTGAATCCTTTATGCTCTCCGCCAACGAGTGCGTGGCCGAGCATCTGAACCGGCTGGAAAAGCCCGCCGTCTACCGGGTCCATGAGAAGCCCTCCCCGGATAAGACGGAGACCCTGCGCGCCATGCTCGCCCCCCTGGGCTATACCCTGCGCCAGGCTGACCAGTTCTCCCTGCAGAAGCTGCTGGAGCAGGTCAGGGACAAGCAGGAGGGGCCGGCGGTGTCCACCATGGTGCTCCGCTCCCTGATGAAGGCCCGGTACGACGCCGCCAACCTGGGTCACTTCGGCCTGGCCGCGGAGTACTACTGCCACTTCACCTCCCCCATCCGCCGCTATCCCGACCTGATGGTCCACCGCATCCTCACCGCCCTGCTGGAGGGTAGACTCAGGGGTGGCACGGAGAAGAAGCTGGCCGCCGCGGCCCAAAAGGCGGCGGTACAGTCCTCCCAGCGGGAGCTGGCCGCCCAGGCCGCTGAACGTGAGATCGAAAAGCGCTATATGGCCGAATATATGGCCGGGCATGTGGGGGAGACCTTCCCCGGTGCCGTGTCCGGCGTGACCCGCTTCGGGCTGTTCATTATGCTGGAAAATGGTGTGGAGGGGCTGCTCCCCGCAGAGGTCCTTCCCGACGACGCCTATCACTATGACGAGACCCGCATGTGCCTCACCGGAGAGCGGACGGGCGCGGCGTTCTCCTTTGGGATGCCTCTGGAGGTCCTGTGCGCCGCCGCCGACCCGGGCAGCGGGCAGATCGACTTCCGTCTGGCCGGATCAGAGGCGCCCCGCCCGTCCCCGGGCCGGCGGGAGAAGAAGTCCGCCCCCCTGCCCGCGCAGAAGCGGCGGGGACGGGCCATGCATGTGCCCAAGGGCCGCAGGGGGCGAAAGCGTCGCTGAGCCCCGTCCAAAATACCTGCAGACAAGAACGCGCGCCGCCCGGCAGGATGCCGGGCGGCGCGCGTTTTCATCTGTATTTATCCAGCCAGGGCCTTGTCCAGATTCTCCCTGATGGCCTGGAGGAACTCGGCGGTGGTCACCGATTTGGCGGGAGCCGCTCCCTCCCACAGCCCGGCCAGGTCCTTGGTCATAACGCCGCTTTCAATGGTGGCGATGCTGGCCCGCTCCAGCTTGCGGGCAAAGTCCGCCAGGGCGGGAATGCCGTCCAGCTCGCCCCGTTTGGCCAGGGCGCCCGTCCAGGCGAAGAGGGTGGCCATGGGGTTGGTGGAGGGATTCTCCCCCTCCAGATAGCGGTAGTAGTGGCGGGTCACCGTGCCGTGGGCCGCCTCGTACTCATACTTGCCGTCGGGTGAGACCAACACAGAGGTCATCATGGCCAAACTGCCGAAGGCGGTGGAGACCATATCGCTCATCACATCGCCGTCGTAGTTCTTGCACGCCCAGATAAAGCCGCCCTGGGAGCGGATCACCCGGGCCACCGCGTCGTCAATGAGGGTATAGAAATATTCAATGCCCAGGCGCTCAAACTGGTCCTTATATTCGGCGTCGTAGATGTCCTGGAAAATGTCCTTGAAGGTATGGTCGTACTTTTTGGAAATGGTGTCCTTGGTGGAGAACCACAGGTCCTGCCGGGTGTCAATGGCGTACTGGAAGCAGGAGCGGGCAAAGGAGGTGATGGAGCTGTCCTTATTGTACTGGCCCTGGAGCACACCGGCGCACTCGAAATTGTAAATGGTCTGGCGGAAGTCCTTTCCGTCGGCGCCGGAGAACACCAGCTCCGCCACGCCGGGGCCGGGCACCCGGTACTCCGTGGCCCGATAGACGTCGCCATAGGCGTGACGGGCAATGGTAATGGGCTGCTTCCAGGTCTTGACCACCGGAGAGATGCCCTTGACCATGATGGGGGCGCGGAACACGGTGCCGTCCAGGATCGCCCGGATGGTGCCGTTGGGGGACTTCCACATTTCGGTCAGGTTATACTCATCCAACCGCTGGGCGTTGGGGGTGATGGTGGCGCACTTGACGGCCACGCCGTACTTTTTCGTTGCCTCAGCGGAATCCACCGTCACCTGGTCGGCGGTGCGCTCCCGCTCGGGCAGACCCAGGTCGTAATATTCGGTCTTGAGCTCAATATAGGGAAGGAGCAGCACGTCCTTGATGTCCTTCCACAGGATACGGGTCATCTCGTCTCCGTCCATCTCCACCAGGGGAGTGGTCATTTGAATCTTTTCCATGTACGGGCCTCCTAAGCACGTTTGCTCTCTCAAAGGATGTTTTATTATACTCGTTTCCCTGTAAAAAGGCAAGGGAGCGGCCGTTTTTTCACAGTTTCCACAATTGCTTTTTCCTTACCGGCGCAGTATTCTATTGAAACGAGACAGATGATTGGGAGATGCGCATCCGTGTTTGACAACCGTTCCCTGAAAAAATTGATTGTTCCTCTGGTGATTGAGCAGTTCCTGGCCGTTCTGGTGGGCATGGCGGATATTATGATGGTATCCTCCGCCGGGGAGGCAGCGGTATCCAGCGTAGCTCTGGTGGATCTGATCAACGTACTGATCATCAATGTGTTCTCCGCCCTGGCCACCGGCGGCGCCGTGGTGGCCGCCCAGGCCATCGGCGCCCAGGACCTGGACCGGGCCGGTCGGGTGGCCAATCAGCTTCTGTACATCGTCTGCGCCATCTCCCTGGCCGTGATGGCCCTGGTGCTCTGCTTTAAAACTCCCCTGCTGGGCCTTCTCTTTGGCCGGGTGGAGCCGGCGGTGATGGAGGGCGCGGTCACCTATTTTGTCATCTCCGCCTGGTCCTATCCCTTTATCGCCATTTACAACGCCTGCGCGGCCCTGCTGCGCGCCATGGGCAACTCCAGGGCCTCCATGTATGTCTCCGCCCTGATGAACGGCCTGAATGTGGCGGGCAACGCGCTTCTGGTCTATGGGTTCCACATGGGCGTGGCCGGAGTAGCCCTGCCCTCTCTCTTCTCCCGGGCCGTGGCGTCGGTCATTATGCTGGCCCTGCTCCACTCCGTCCATAACCCTGTGCGCGTGCAGCACCTGCTCCGCTTTCGTTTTGAGCCGCCTATCATGGGGAAAATCCTCCGCATCGGGGTCCCCAACGGCCTGGAAAACAGCATGTTCCAGCTGGGCCGTGTGCTGCTGGTGAGTATGATCTCCACCTTCGGCACCGCCCAGATTGCCGCCAACGCCGTGGCCAACAACATCGACGCCTTCGGGATTCTGCCCGCCCAAGCCATCGGTCTGGCTCTCATTACCGTGGTCGGTCAATGCGTGGGCGCAGAGAACTGGGACCAGGTACGGCTGTACACCAAGAAGCTGATGAAGCTGGCCTACGGGTGCATGATCGCCCTTGACATTCCCCTGCTGCTGGCCCTTCCCCTGATCCTGCGGGTCTACAACCTCTCCCCGGAGGCCTACCGCTGCGCGTTCCTGCTCATCTGCATCCATAACGGCTGCGGCATGGTGCTCTGGCCCGCCTCCTTTACGCTTCCAAACGCCCTGCGGGCCGCCGGCGATGTGAAGCTGCCCATGGTGGTCTCCATCGCCTCCATGGCCGCTGTGCGGCTGGGCTTCAGCTATGTGCTGGGCGTCCACTTTGGTCTGGGCGTGATCGGCGTATGGATCGCCATGGTGTGCGACTGGGTGGTGCGGGTTGTCTGTTTCCTGCTGCGGGTGCGCCGCAAGCTCTGGAAAAATCACCCCTGAAATATTAAAAAAGGACCGCTTCTCCGGAAGCGGTCCTTTTTATGCGTCATTTACCCACCTTGGCGCTCTCTCCCGCGCACTCCAGCGCGGCGGCGATGGTACGCCCCTCCGCCTGTTTGGCATGGCGGTCCACATCCCCCTGGTTCTTGGGGCTGCGGATCAGCTGGGCCGGCCCCTGAACACAGCCGCCCTCACAGGCCATGCCCTCAATAAAATTGAAGTCTCCAACGCCCTTGGCGGCCTTCAGGAATGCCACCCGGCAGGCGTCCAGTCCGCTGCAGGGCATGGGCCTGAGGGTGAAATCCGCGCCCTGCTCCTTGAGCACCTCGGCCACAGCCGCGCTCACGCCGCCGCTGCGGGCAAAGCTGCGACCGAAGCCGCTGGCCTGATCCAGCTCCGCCTCCTCCAGCTGGGATACTTCGATGTCCCTGGATTCAAACAGAGCGTACAGCTCCTCAAAGGTAAGGGCGCAATCCACCGCCCCCATGGTCTTGCCCAGCTTAATCTCCTTCTTCTTGGCCACACAGGGGCCGATAAAGACCACTTTGCACGCCGGGTCCTGTTTTTTCAGATGGCGGGCCGCCATGACCATGGGCGAGGGGGTGGCGGAGATCAGGTGGGCCTGCTCCGGAAAATTCTTCTCCACAAATTCCACAAAGGCCGGGCAGCAGGAGGAGGCCAGCATCCCCTTCTCCACCAGCTCCTCCGCCTCCTGCTTAGCGGTCATGTCGGCGCCCAGCGCCACCTCCACCACATCGTGGAAGCCGAGCATCTTCAGCCCCGTGACCACCTGTCCCAGCTCAGCGGGGGCGAACTGCCCGGCAATGGAGGGCGCCACGGCGGCATACACCCGGTAATTCCAGCGCTCCGCTCCCTGAAGCATGGCGATCGTGTCCACAATATAGGACTTGTCCATAATGGCGCCGAAGGGGCACTGGTACACACAGGCGCCGCAGGAGGTACACTTAGAGGGATCCACAGAGGCCTTCTTGTCCTCCCCCATGGAGATGGCCCCGGCCTTACAGCTGCGCTCACAGGGGCGCTGATGCTTTTCAATCGCGCCATAGGGGCAGGCGCTGACACATCGGCCGCAGGAGATGCACTTGCTGTGGTCGATCACTGCCCGGTGGTTGACGATGGTGATGGCGTCCTTAGGGCAGGTATGGACACAGCGGGTGGCAATACAGCCCCGGCAGGCAGGCCCCACGGCAATCTCCGTCACCGGGCACTCGTCGCAGGCAATGGGGAGCACCTCCACCATGCTGGGACTGGTCTGGTCCCCGCCCATGGCCACCTTCACCCGCTGGGAAATGATGGCCCGCTCTTTATAAATACAGCAGCGCATCAGGGCCTCCGGTCCGGGGATAATCTCCTCCGGAATATCCAGTACGCCCATCTGCAGATTGTTTTTCCATGCCTGGCGGGCCACGGCCACCAGCACATCGTTCTTCAGTTCCTGTACGCTGGTCTCAAATACCCGCATAAAAGCACTCCTTCCGCGCCGTCACAGTTTTTGTTATATTTTTAACATGGTTATTGTATCTCGTTTCCGCTCCTTCTGTCAATTGTAAGGATTTCTTGCTTTCTCAGAATTTCCCCGGCTATTTTGGAAAACGCGCGGGTTTATACCCAACAGTTCTGGGAAATGTGGTACAATAGCAGCACAGATTCTCTTTTCCGAGGAGGCCCCTATGAACCAGGAACTGCTCTCTCATCTGCCAAAAATGGACGTGCTGCTGACGCAGCCCCTTCTGGCGGGCAGCGGTCTGCCCCGCGCCGCCCTGAAGGCCGCCGCCCGGTCGGAGCTGGACGCTCTGCGCCGGCGCATCCAGTCCGGCCAACCGGCCCCCGCGCCGTCCATGGAGGAGATTGCCCGCGCCGTGCTGGTCCGGGCGCAGACCCTCTCCCGCCCCAGTCTGCGCCCGGTGATTAACGCCACCGGCGTGGTGCTCCACACCAACCTGGGGCGCGCCCCCATGAGTCCGGCCGCGGCAGAGGCGGCCTGTGCGGCGGCGGCGCACTACACCAACCTGGAGTACGACCTGGACAGCCGGTGCCGGAGCAGCCGAGGCGCCCATGTGGAGGAGCTCGTCTGCGCCCTCACCGGAGCGGAGTCCGCCCTGGTGGTCAACAACAACGCCGCAGCGGTGCTGCTGATGCTCTGTGTGCTGGCTGCGGGCAAGGGGGTCGCCCTCTCCCGGGGGGAGCTGGTGGAAATCGGCGGCTCCTTCCGGATGCCGGACATCATGGCCCGCAGCGGTGTGCGCCTGGTTGAGGTGGGCACCACCAACAAGACCCGCCTGTCCGACTACGAGGGGGCCCTGGCCGCCGGGACAGCCCAGGTACTGTTGAAGGTACACCCCAGCAATTTCAAGGTGGTGGGTTTCACGGAGGAGGTGCCGCTGGCGGAGCTTGCCGCTCTGGCCCGGCGGCACGGCGTGCCTGTGCTGTGTGATCTGGGCAGCGGCGCGCCCGACGGGGACGGCCCCTGGCCCCCGGATTACCCCACCGCCGCCGGGACGGCGGGCCTGGCCGACGTGATGTGCTTCTCCGGGGACAAGCTGCTGGGCGGACCCCAGGCCGGCATTCTAGCCGGCCGTAAGGAGTACATCGACCGGCTGCGCTCCGATCCCCTGGCCCGGGCCCTGCGTATCGACAAGCTCTCTCTGGCCGCCCTGGAGGTCACCCTCCGTGCCTGGACCGACCCGGAGGGGCGCGCCGCCCTCCCCGGACCCGCCATGCTCTCTGCCGGGCTGGCCCAGCTGCGGCCCAGGGCGGAGGCCCTGGCCGGGCGGCTGGCCCCCCTGTGCGCCGGTTGGTGCGCGGTCCGGGCCGTAGAGAGCGCGGGGGAGGCCGGGGGAGGCGCCCTCCCCGGCGTAGCCCTGCCCGGCGCCGCGGTGGAGCTGCGCCCCGCGGACGGAGATGCGGAGGCCCTGGAACGTGCCCTGCGCGCCCACTGCCCCCCCATCCTGGGTCGGCTCCACAGGGGCGCGCTGCTGCTGGACGTGCGCACCCTGCTGCCCGGGGATGAGGAGGAGATTGTCCGCGCCCTGGCCGGCCGCACTCCGGTGGAGCAGCTGTGAGGCCCCTCATCATCGGCACCGCCGGGCACGTGGACCACGGCAAGACCGCCCTGACCCGGGCCCTCACCGGGGTGGACACCGACCGGCTGACCGAAGAGAAGCGACGGGGCCTGACCATTGAGCTGGGCTTTGCCCCCCTTCCTCTGCCCGGCGGACGGCCGGCCAGCATTGTGGATGTGCCCGGCCATGAGGCATTTGTGCCCACCATGCTCTCCGGTGCATCGGGGATAGATCTGGCGCTGCTGGTCATCGCCGCCGACGAGGGGGTGATGCCCCAGACCCGGGAGCACCTGGCCATCCTCTCCCTGCTGGGGATACGGGGGGGCGTTTTGGTCCTCACCAAGGCCGACCGGGTGGACGGACGCCGCCTGGCCCAGGCCGAAGCCCAGGTCCGCGCCGCGGCACAGGGCACCTTTCTGGAGGATGCGCCTGTTCTGGCCGTGTCCGCCGCCACGGGGGAGGGCATGGAGGCCCTGCGGGAGCAGCTGGCCGCCCTGGCGGACCAGTGGAGCGCGCCGCCGGAGCAGGGTCCCTTCCGCCTGAACGTGGACCGCTCCTTCTCCGTGGAAGGCAGCGGCGCCGTGGTCACCGGCACCCTGACCGGCGGTCCCCTGGCCCGGGGCAATGTCCTCACGGTTTACCCGGCGGGGATCTCCGCCCGGGTCCGAGGGCTCCAGAGGCATGGACAGCCTGCAGAGCGGCTGGAGCCGGGCAGCCGGACGGCGGTCAATCTGGCGGGGATCAAGTCCGGTCAGGTGCGCCGGGGGGACACCCTGGCCACCCCCGGCTCCCTGGTCCTCACCAATCGGGCAGACGTATCCCTGACTCTCCTGCCCGACGCCCCCTTCGGGGTGAAGCACAACGCACAACTGCACTTGTACCACGGGGCCCGGTCCATGGTGTGCCGCTGCGTCCTCCTCGGGCGGGACGAGCTGACACCGGGGCAGTCCGGCTTTGCCCAGCTGCGCCTGCCCCGCCCCCTGGCCGCCTTGCCGGGGGACCGCTTCGTGGTCCGCTTTTTCTCCCCGGAGGTCACGCTGGGGGGCGGGGTGCTACTGGACCTGGCCCCGCCCCTCCGGGGCCGGAACGCGTCGGAGCGGACACAGGCCCTGGAAACGCTGGCCCGGGGCGCCCCGGAGGCCCGGGCCGCTCTGCTGCTGAAGCGGGCCGGGACGATCCCCCTCCCCGTCGAGAACCTGGTCCGGGACGCCCGGCTGGAGCCGGAGGCCCTGCCCGGTCTGCTGGAGCGGGTGCATGCGGCGGAGGCGGGGGGACATGTGCTGGGATATGAGACTCTGGAGGCCCTGGAGGCACAGACCCGGAGCCTGCTGACCGAACAGCCCGGCCTGAACCAGGGGGCGCTGCTGGCCCGGCTCTTTCCCGGCGGGGCGGAGGGCGGGACCGCCTTTCTGGCCCGGCTGACCCGCTGCCTGCGCCTGGAGCAGGCGGAAGGCGGCTTCTACCTGCCCGGGACGCTGCCCTCCGGTGGGCCGGAGGAGGCGTCGCTCCTTGCGCGCTATGTCTCCGCCGGGCTGTGTCCCCCCTCCGACCGGGAGCTGGAGGGGCAATTCCCTGCCGGCCCGGCGGCCTTCCGCCGGGCAGTCCGCGCCCTGACCCAGCGGGGCTCGCTGGCCGTCCTCTCTCCCCAATACCGGGTGCATGCCCCGGCGGCCGCCGAAGCCTTGGCCGCCCTGCGCCTCCGTTTCGGCGCCGCCCCCTTTACCCTGGCTCAGGTGCGGGACCAGCTGGGCGTCAGCCGGAAATACGCCTTGCTTTTTGCGGAATATTGGGATAAGCTAGGAATTACCCGGAAAACCGGGGATGCGCGGGTGTTCTGCTGACCCGCGCCATGGGGGCGGAAGGGTGCCTGGTGGACCCCGCGGTCTTCAAAACCGCTGCGGGCGGCGTTCCCGCCCGGGTGTGTTCGATCCACACCCGCCCTCGCCATTTTGATGAAAAAGGAGCGACAGCCATGGAATTTCAGAAAGAAGCCAACCGTATCTTTGCCCAGGCTGCGGACGGCACGCTCATCGCAGAGATCACCTTTCCGGCCTGCGGCGACGGCGTGGTGGACATCAACCGCACCTTCGTGGACGACTCCCTGCGGGGCCAAGGGGTTGCCGCCCAGCTGGCCCAGGCGGCCGCCGAGCAGGTACGCGCCCGGGGTCTGAAGGCCATAGCCTCCTGTTCCTATGCCAAAAAGTGGTTTGCCAAGCACCCGGAGCAGGCCGACCTGCTGTCCGGGCAAGCGTGTTAGACTTACGAGAGGCAAACCTTTGGCGGAATATCCCTACGGCTACTTCGGAATGCCCTGCGCCCGTCTGGGAAGGATGGGCGGCTTCCGCGACTTGAACACCGGCCGGGCCAATCAGCGGACCTGCGCCGCCGTGGCCTCCTCTGGCTTTGAGGCGTGGCATGCGGACTATGTACAGCGCGCACACCTGCTCACCAAGGCGCTGGAACGGTACAGCAACGGACGAATGAAGCGCTTTCTCTGCGAATTGTTTCTTCAGCAGGAGCTGCCTGTGCTCCAGGAGCTCATGTGCCGGGCAGAGGCCTTGACCGGCGATCTGAAGGAGCGTTCCACCGCTTTCCGCGCCCTGGCCTCTGCCATCCTCGCGGCCAGGGAGTTCCAACAGGTGGAGACCGGCCTCCCGGCAACGTAAACAAGGGCCCCCCTCGTTTGAGCGGGGCCCTTGGATCAAAAACATCCTGCCCGTTCATTTCATGGGGCAGGATGTTTTTATGGTCTTTAGCCGCGCGATAAATACAGATCTGACGTGTCCGATCTGATGGCTTGACAGGGCCATGAAATGGGTTAAAATAGGGAGGCAAAGATAAAAACACGTCCCGGTCGGTAGTCCGGGAGCGGTGAAAGCCGTCAGTAACCTGCCTCCTTGGTTGTCCGTTCTTTGCCTGTCAGCACATTTAAGGAGGAACCGGTATGAATCAGGGCAAGGCAAAGTTAACGGTGTTTTTTGAGGAGCCATTTTGGGCAGGTCTGTACGAGCGCCAATGGGGCGGAAAGTATGAGGTGTGCAGGATCATCTTCGGCGCAGAGCCAAAGGACCAAGAGGTCTACCAATATTTTCTCGACCACTGGCGCACCCTCCGCTTCAGCCCGAGCATTGAAGGCGCTTCCAGGGATGAGCGCCGGAAAAATCCGAAGCGCATGCAGCGCCAGGCCCATAGGGCGACCCAGAGCACCGGGATCGGCACCAAAGCCCAACAGGCCCTGAAGCTCCTGCAGGAGCAGGGCAGGCTGGAGCGCAGGGCCAGATCAAGGCATCGGCGTGAAGCCGAGGAACAGCGCCAGTTTGAGCTCCGGCAGGAGAAGCGCAAGGAGAAGCATAGGGGGCACTAATCTGCCCCCTATGCTTCTCCTTTTACGTCCCCTGTTTCTGAGCGGGGCGCTTGTTATGCCTCTTCGTTTTCAAACAGCAGACGGTAGCCGCCCGCCTCCACAGCGTACACCGCCTCCAGATCCTCGTCCGACAAGGCGGCCGGATCGAAGGGACGGGTAAAACGCACACAGGTGCCGCAGGAGGCGGAGAGCTTCCGGGGTACCGGGGCCATCACTCCGTCCTCCCCCAGCGCCTTCAGCCGGCGCTGGAAGCTCAGGGCCCCAAAATGGGTGTGAAAAGTGGCGATCTGTTCCATCAGGAGATCACAATCTCATATTCCTCGTCCCCCAGGCTGCGGCTGGCCACCGTATGGCCACTGTTCCGGGCGAAACGGGTGATGTTCTGCAGCGGGGTCTCGCTGTCCACCAGCACCGTGAGGGGCTTACCCAGCTCCTTCAGGGCCTTTTTGGTCATCAATACGGGTTCGGGACAGGAATAGCCCCGGGCATCGATCTGATTCATAGCGCTTCCTCCTTATTTTTTCCGGTTCAGGTTCAGCCCGCCGATGGCGGCGGCCACCGCAAGGCCGATGAGCACGGCGATCTTCCCCGCGCCGGTAGGTCCCTCGGCAGAAGATGCCAGGCCAAAGTTATGGCAGAAGGCCGCGCCCACCACCATACCCAGCACGGCCACGGCGGAGTCGCTGTTGCCGCTGCCGGCAAGGATCAGCTGCCGCAGGGGGCAGCCGCCCAGCAGCACGGAGGCCAGTCCCACCAGCACCATGCCCAGCAGGTTCCACAGCCCGTCGGTGTGGGCCACGGGCTGCCCCGCAAAGCCAGGGGTAAAGCCGCCCCGCGCGCCAGCGGCGCCCACAATCAGATTGCCCACCAGCACGGCGGCGAAAATCGCGAGAAAGCCCATGAGCAGGTGCCAGTCCCGAAAGAGCATCACATCCCGGATGCCCCCCACCATGCACAGGCGGGTCCGCTGGGCCAGGGCGCCCACGATCAGGCCGCCCGCCAGGGCCAGCAGCAAAGGCGCGCGCATAGAGCCAGGACCCTCCTGCGAGAAAAACAGGAAGGCCGGGGCCGCGGCCACCAGCACCAGCAGTGCCGCCGCGACAGCGGGCATCAGGGTCCCCTCCACCCTGTTCTGGGGCTGGGATTTTTTCAGGGAAAATCCCTTCTTCAAAAACAGAGTGCCGATGAAAATACCCAGGATAAAGCCGATCAGGCCCAGAATGGCGTTCCCGTCCCCGCCTCCCAGGCGGATGACCATGCGCAGGGGACATCCCAGGAACATCAGCGCCCCCACCATCACGCAGAAGCCCAGCACGAACCGGGCCATGGGGGACGAGCCGCCCCGCACCTTGAACTCCTTCCCCGCCAGCGCCATAATCAGCGCGCCCAAGACCAGGCCGATGATCTCCGGCCGGATGTACTGCACCGCCGCCGCCCGGTGCAGGCCCACGCCCCCCGCGATGTCCCGCAGAAAGCAGGCAATGCAGAAGCCCATGTTCAGCGGGTTGCCGAAGGCCACCAGCACCACCGACACGGCGCCCACAATCAAGCCGGTCAGGATAATGCCCAAATGACTTTTGATTTTTTCCATCTCTCTTTTCTCCTCTCGCTGTCGCGTCCGGCATGACCCGCCGGCCCACCTTCTCCTTGATTGTAGACCACAGCAAGAGAAAAAGGAAATCTTCTTTTTCGATATTATCACTGAATTTTATTTGTTTTTTCTATAAAATACGGTATACTGAATTTATCCCGGACAAACAGAGGCCCGGGCTTTATCCGCCCGGGCCTCCGCTCCAGCTTATGGTTTGACGCGCAGCAGACGCTCCCCCCTGGGACCCACCCGGCCGATGGCCGCGGCGGGCACGCCGGCGTCGCTCAGGCGGGAGAGCAGCTCCGCCCCTCGCGCCTCGGGCACCGCGATCACCAGGCCGCCGGCGGTCTGCGGATCGTAGAGCACGTCCAGGATTTCCTGGGGCACCGCCCCGTCCGCCTGGACGTCGTCCCCCACAAAATCCATGTTCCGGTAGGCCCCGCCGGGAATGATCCCGTCCCGGGCCAGCTCTAGCGCCTTGGGCACGATGGGGATCGCCCTCGCCCAAAGTTCCAGGCTGCTGCCGCAGCCCTCCGCCATCTCCTTCAGGTGGCCCAGCAGGCCGAAGCCCGTTACGTCCGTGCAGGCGTGGGCCTCCACCGGGGCCACGGCCTCCGCCGCCGCCCGGTTCAGGGTGGTCATCAGCCCGGCCATCTCCCGGTACTCCTCCGGCGTGAGCAGTTCCGCCTTGGCGGCGGTGGAAAGAATCCCGGTGCCCAGCGCTTTGGTGAGCACCAGCAGGTCCCCCTCCCGCGCGCCGGAATTGGTGAGAATGGCCTTGGGGTGGGCGTAGCCTGTGACACACAGGCCGTATTTCGGCTCCTGATCCTCGATGCTGTGGCCGCCGGCGATGACCGCCCCGGCCTCCGTCACCTTGGACGCCCCCCCCTCCAAAATGGCACCCACCACGTCCAGGGGCAGGCAGGAGGGGAAGGCCAGCAGGTTCATGGCCAGCTTGGGCGTGCCGCCCATGGCGTACACGTCTGAAAGGGCGTTGGTTGCCGCGATTTGGCCAAAGGTATAGGGGTCGTCCACCACGGGCGGGAAGAAATCCACCGTTTGGATCATGGCCAGCTCGTCGCTGATCCGGTAGACTGCCGCATCGTCGCTGGAGTCAAAGCCAACCATCAGGTTGGGATCGCTGTTCCGGGGCAGCCCGGACAGCACGTTCCTTAGGACACCCGGCCCTATCTTTGCCCCTCACCCACCGGCCGCGGTCATGGCGGTCAGGCGCAGCTTTTCATACGGCATCTCTTCACCCCCCTGCATTTTGATTATCCACAGTGTACCCCATTTCTGCGAAAAAGGCAATCGGGAGGAACCCCTATGCAGCTCAAACAGCTGGAAATTTTTATCCAGGTGGCCGCCCTGCGCAGCTTCTCCAAGGCCGCCGAGGCCCTCTATCTGACCCAGCCCACCGTGAGCGCCCATATCAGCGCCCTGGAGCAGGAGCTGGGGGTGCGTCTGGTGGTTCGTTCCACCAAGGCCCTGCGCCTGACCCCGTCGGGCGCGGTGCTGGAGCGATATGCATCCCAGATCCTGTCCCTGTGCCGCCGGGCCGAGCAGGAGGCCCGCGCCGCCGCAGCAGAGGTAACGGGGACCCTGTGCGTGGCCGCCTCCACCGTGCCAGCCCAGTATCTGCTGCCCCAAATCCTTCCTCTGTTGCGCCGGCAGTATTCCCAGGTGTTCTTCCAGGTACGGCAGGGAGACAGCGCCCAGGCGGTACAGTGGCTGAGCGAAGGCAGCGCAGAGGTGGCCGTGGTAGGCTCCCCGGCGGCCCGGCCCGGTCTGGCCTGCGCGCCCTTTCTCACAGAGCGGCTGGTGATTCTCACCCCGAACACGGCGGAATACCGGGCGCTGAACGGGGTGATAACCCCTCAAGTCCTCCGCCGGGCCCCCTTTCTGGTGCGGGAGCCCGGCTCCGGCACCCGTCGGCGGGGAGAGGAATTCCTGCGCAGCATCGGCCTGGACCCCCGCTCCCTCCCCCTGGCCGCCCAGCTGGAGAGCACAGAGAGCATCCTCCAGGGGGTGGCCCACGGGCTGGGCATGGCCATCGTCTCCGGCTATGCCGCCCAGGAAGGGATCCGGGCGGGCCGATTCCTGGCCTTTGATTACGCGAGTCCCTTTCTGGACCGGACCTTCTACCTGCTGCACCGAAAGAGTGGTCCGGTTTCCCCCGCCGCGGCCATGCTACTGGAAGCGCTGCCCGGCTTTTTTCAAGCAAACGACACATCGCGGTGAAATAAAACGCCCACACCGGGCGTTATCAAACTGAAAGGGATCGAAAGGAGGAGGCTTCCTTGCTTTTCGCCATGGCAATAGAGGGCGGCGCGCTTGTGGAGCGGAGCCGCCAGGCTCCAGTGGACGAAGCCCTGTTTCCCCGCATCGGGCAGGGAGACCAGGCTGCCTTTGAGGCGCTTTACCGCCAGACCGAGCGGGCGGTGTACACCTTTGCCCTCTCTCTGCTGAAGAACCCCCACGACGCCCTGGACGTGACCCAGGAGACCTATCTGAAGGTACGCGCCAGCGCCCATCTGTACCAACCCCAGGGCAAGCCTCTGGCCTGGCTGTTCACCATTGCCCGCAATCTGTCCAACAGCCTGCTACGCCAATCAGGCCGCAGCGTCTCTGCGGAAGAATATTTCAGCGCAGACGGCCCCGGCTGCGCCTATCTGGAGGACCCCAGTGACCGGCTGGCCCTAACGGCGGCCCTGGACGGCTTGGAAGAGCTGGACCGGCAAGTGGTGCTGCTCCACGTGGTCTCCGGCCTGAAGCACCGGGAGATCGCCCAGGACCTGGGCCTGCCCCTGGGCACGGTGCTCACCCGCTACCACCGGGCGCTGAAAAAACTCCGGCATATTCTCTCGGAAGGGGGTGCTCTCCATGGATAAACAGCTCAAGCAGCGGCTCAACCGCGCGGTGGACCGCCTACCTCAGCCGGATGCCCAAGCTCTGTGGCACACACCCGTACCCCGGATGGAGGTGCACGACGCGGTTACCATGCCGCCCCGGACACCTCCCCCCCGGCGGCGCGGTCCCGGAGGCCGTATGCTTCTGGCGTTTGTTTGCCTGGCCGTGGTTGTGCTGGGCGGTCTGCTCTGGTATCGCTCTGCCGGTCGGATCCAGGCGGCAATCACTCTGGACATCAACCCCAGCTTCTCCATTCTCGTGGGCCCCCGTGGCGTGCGCTCCGTCACCGGCGGCAATCAGGAGGCTGAGACCCTTCTGGAGGGACGGGACTACCGGGGCTGGACGGCAGAGGATACTGCCGCAGATCTGCTGCGAGCTGCGTCAGACGGCGGCTATCTGACCCCGGGCACAGAAACCACAGTGCTGGTATCCGTGGCCGCCCGGGACGGGGACGACGCCGCATTGCTGGCCGGTCAGCTGTCCCGCCGCATCCGGGACGAACTGGACAGCGCGCAAACGCCCCTCACGGTCCTGCGACAGAGCTTTGAGCTGGGCGACGATGAGGAGGACGGCACCGGCCGTCGGCGGCTGATTCTTCTTCTGGCCGACGAGCTGGAAACCAGCCCGGAGCGTCTCTCCGCCCTCTCCCTGGAGGAGCTGGGCCGGCTGGCGCTCACTGTGGACGAGGATGAGCTCTCGGTGGACCGCTCCGCCTGGCTGTCCTCCTCCGAAGGAGAGTCGGCTTCCCCGTCTGTTCCCCATACTCCCTCCCATGGGCCCCGGGAGGACTGGGATGACGAGGATGACGACAAGGAGGACGAGGACAAGGATGATGACGAGGACGACTAAGCTCCTGTCAACCAACGCGCCCCTGTTTCCGGTTTTCCGCCGGGAACAGGGGCGCGTTGGTTACTCCGGCGGGTTTCCTGCGATCAGGGCCAGCTTTTCCGCACGGCTGAGCCGCTTGATCTCCCACTCCCGTCGCAGCGCCGCCGGTTTGTCCTCCGCCGCTTCCCGGTAGACCAGCTCCACCGGGAAGCGGCCGCAGGTATATTTGGCGCCTCGCCCGCTGTTGTGGGCGGCCAGCCTCCGCTCCAGGTCGTTGGTGATCCCTGTATAAAGGGTTGCGTCCACACAGCGGAGAATATAAACCCAATAGGCCATGATTTTCCTCCCATTCCTGTCTTTTGGGGACGCACCCCCGCCCCTGCCGCCGCATACCCTGGGATTGAGCAATTTGAATTCTTGGAGGGTCAATTATGGCAGCGGAACCTGACGTGCGCTTTTATTTGGGGGCCAACTCCCCCAGCGGATTCTACTCCCTTTACGATCAGCTCATCGACCCCGCCCAGGCGGAGGATCTTTTTCTTTTAAAGGGTGGGCCGGGCTGCGGCAAATCCTCACTGATGCGCCGGGTGGCGCGCACCCTGTCCGACCAGGGTCTGGAGGTGGAGTACATCCAGTGCTCCGGCGATCCGGACTCTCTGGATGCCATCCGCATTCCCGCTCTGGGCGCGGCCATTGCAGACGCCACCGCGCCCCACGTGCTGGAGCCAAAATTTCCCGGCGCTGCGGAACGCTATGTAAACCTGGGAGAGTTTTATGATACCCCGGCCCTGAAGACCATAAAAGGGGACATTATGGCCTGCATGAGCGGCTATAAGGGCTGTTACAGCCGGGCCTACCGCTGTCTGAATGCAGCGGCTCAGATTGGCGAGGACATGCGCGCCATCCTGCTCACCCCCGCGCTGGAGGCCAAAATGGCCAAGCGGGCCAAGGGCATTCTCTCCCGGGAGGTGAAGAAGAGCGGCCGGGAGCCGGGCCGGGCGGTACAACGCTTTTTGGGCGCCGTCACCTGGCAGGGCCCTGTCTGCAATTATACCACGGCGGAGGTGCTCTGCCGGCGTATTTATGAGCTCGCCGACACCTATGGGCTGGCCCACAACATGCTCACCCATCTGGCCGCGGGGGCCATGGCCGCCGGGTATGATGTGATCGTGTGCCCCTCCCCCATGGCGCCGGACCGCATGGAGCACCTGCTCATCCCCACTCTGTCTCTGGGTTTTTTGTCTGTCTCCCCCGCCCTGCCCTGGGGTAAGCACCCCTACCGGCGCATCCGCATTGACGCCATGGCCGATCCGGAGCTGCTGCATCGGAACAAGGCCAGGCTGAAATTCTCCCGCAAGGTATCCGCCGCCCTGGTGGAGGAGGGGGTGGAGTCCCTAGCCCAGGCCAAGGCCATACACGACGACCTGGAGGCACTCTACAACCCCCACGTGGACTTTGACGGGGTATACCGCACCGCGGATGAGATTGCGGCGGAGCTGCTGGCGCGGGCGTAGCCCTACCCGCGGAAAGAAGGCCCGCGCCTGTCCCGGCGCGGGCCTTTTCTCTATGTCTCCGACGGCACATCCCTGCGGGCCATGAGCGCCTCATACGTCACCTTCCAGGCCTTTTCCTCATAGGGGTAGGACACCGGCTCCGGCTCCCGCCCCAGCATCCGGCCCACAAGCCAGGCATGAAAGGCCGGATTCTTCACCAGCACCGGGCCGATCAGGTGCGTGCCCAGCAGGGTGCCCTGGCGGAAGCCCTCGTCTCCACCCTCCCCGCGGTTGCCCCGGCCCATCACCATCCGAAAGAGAGGGGGGACCCTTCCCGTCCAATCGTCGCATTTGTTGATAAAGCCCACCAGAGGCGGCTCGATCTCCGGGAAGGCGGCGACCGCGTCTCCGGTGTAGCGCACGCCGGCCTGCTCCCGGGCGGTGAAGTCAAGCAGGCCCAGGCCGGACCAGATTTTACCCAGCCCGTCCACGATCTCCCGGCCCGCCATGGAGGCGGCGTTTCCGGTAAGCAGGGCGTGCATCCCGCCGTCCAGAGCCTCCTTCAACGCCCCGGCATAAGGGCGCAGGTGCTCCAGCGCCGCCTTCTGGCTGCGCTCGGTCCCGGCGCCGATATACAGAAAGTCGTACCCGTCAAAGCAGAGCGCGTCCCCCAGGGTCCTGCGGTCCACGGACACTTCCTCCCCCTGGTCGGCCAGATGGCGCTCCAGAGCGCGGAGGTTGCCGCTCTCCCCATAGAGGTTCATTAAATCGTGATACAGATAGAGGATCTTCATGCCTGTCCCTCCCTCTCCGGCTCCACCCGCGAGAGCAGCTTGTCCTTGTCCGAGAAGCAGGTGATGGCGTAGATATAGCCCGCGGCGTTGGCGCCCAGCCAGTCCACGGCCCGGCCGACGTCCGCCTCGATGTGGATGCGCTCCGGGTCGATGCCGGCGTAGTCAAAGCGGGCGGCCAAGTCCCAGCAGTACCGGCCGGCCAGGACGATCTGCTTCACCGACGGGGCGGAGAGCCGCTCAAAGTCGATGTCCCACAGCCAGGAGGTCTCGCTGGTGAAATATTTGCGGCTGATGGCGTCCACCAGGACCAGCACCGTCACGTCCCGGCCGTCCCCCACGGCCACGCGGATGGACTGGTCGTAGGAGACGGAGTTCTCGTGCTTGGAGGCCAGCAGAGTGCCCGGCCGGTCTCCGGCCCGGAAGGAGACGATGCGGCCGCTGCGCAGGGCGTAGCCGCTGAGGGCGCGGGCGACGGCCTCCCCCTCCAGCCCCAGCTCCCGGCAGGCGGCGTAGGCCGCCAGGGTGTTGTACATATGGTAAATGCCCGCGAAGGACATGTCCACCCGGTATTCTCCGTCCAGCACCAGGTACTTTTCCGCCAGGCTGGCCTGGGTGACCGCGTACTTGGTCTCGTGCCGGTGATGGCCGCAGGCGGGGCAGCGGTAGGAGCCGATGTGGTTGTAATGGCAGAAATCGTACTCCATGGGGCCCTTGCAGTGGGGGCAGTAGGCCCCGTCCCGGTAGCGGCCGGAGGGCGTCTCCTCGGAGAAGGGCAGCCGGTCCACCCCGAACCACACCACCGGGTTGTCCCGCCCCATGGGGAAGCAGGACACCAGCGGGTCATCCGCGTTGAGGATGAGCTCCGTTCCCGGGTGGATGCTGTCCTGGAGGATGTCAAAAATCCACTCCGGGTGGCCGTTTCGGGTGAGCTGATCCCGATAGAGATTGGTTATCACGTAGTGGGTGGGGCGGAAATGGCGGAAGGTATGCCGGGCAAACCGCTCGTCGCTCTCCAGCAGGATCACGTCGCTGCGCACCCTGCCGCCCAGGGTGCAGTCGGAGAGCAGGAACGTGGTCACGCCCTCGATCTGGTTGGAGCCCTCCTTGTTGTAGGAAACTTTCAGCCCGTTTTCCCGCAGGACATGGGCGATCATCTCCACCGTGGAGGTCTTGCCATTGCTGCCGGTGACCGCCAGGATGCGGTCGGGCAGGGTCAGCTTCTGCAGGATGTTGGGGTCCAGCTTCAGGGCTACCCGCCCGGGCAGGCTGCTGCCCTTGCCCATGAGCTTGCCTGCGAAGCGCAGCAGCTTGCAGGCCAAAATCGCAATGAGTTTCATATGCAGACTCCTTGGGGGCGAATCAAAGCCGCTCCATGAATTGCTAACAGAATAGCACATTTCCCCGCATCTTGCAACGGGCCAAAGCAGGCCCCCGGAAAAAGAGTTCTCCTCTTCTCCGGGGGCCTGTGTCAATTGCGTTCCAGGGGGATCTGGGCCGGGCCGCTGAGCAGCTCTCCCCGGTAGTCGAAGCGGGAGCCGTGGCAGGGGCAGTCCCAGCTCTTTTCGTCCGGATTCCACTCCAGCTGGCAGCCTAGATGGGGGCAGCGGGTGGACACCAGGAACAGCTCTCCGCTCTCCGTCCGGTAGGCGCCCACTTTTTCCCCGTCCAGCTCTACCACGCCTCCGTGGCCGGCAGGCAGCTCCTCCGCCAGGGCCCTGCCCTTGGCGAATAGCTGCCGGGAGAGCCCCTTCACCGTCTGCTTGCCGTCGGCCATCAGGCTTTTGGCGCTGGCGGGCAGGTCAAAGCGCTGAGGTGAAAACACCGCCCGATCCGGATGCTCCCGCCCGGCAATCTGGTCGCTGAGGAGCATGGCCGCGGCCATGGAGCCGGTCATGCCCCACTTCCGAAAGCCCGTGGCCACATACCACCCCTCCCGGTCCGATGCGTAACGGCCGATATAGGGCACCGAGTCCATGGGCATGCAGTCTTGGGCGGACCAGTGGGCCACCTCCCGGCTCTGGGGCCAATACCGCTCTGCCTCCCGGCGCAGCAGGCGGTAGCGCCCTCCGGCCGAATTTTCCCCGGTGCGGTGCCCGCCGCCCCCCAGCAGCAGGCAGTGCTCCGCCTGGCGCAGGGATAGGCCGTCCGGGTCCACGCCATAGTACAGTCCCTGGGGCAGGAGGGCGTTTTCCAGGGCCAGCACATAGCTGCGCTCCTGGTGCATCCGCAGAAAATAATACCCCGGGAAGTTGACAAAGGGAAAGTGGGTGGCAAAGACAATGTGTTTTGCCCGCACCGTCCCCCGGTCCGTCCGAATCTCGTCCCCCTGGACCTCCAGCGCCCGGGTCTGCTCATATACCGTCACCCGCTTGGCCGCCTCCTCCAGGAAGCGCAGCGGGTGAAAGCGGGCCTGTCCGTCAAAGCGTACCGCGCCCTTGATAGGAACGGGCAGCTCGGTCTCCAGGGTAAACTCCGCCGGCAGACCCAGGCTCTGGGCCGCGTGGGCCTCCTCCAGCAGGGCGTCCTCGCTCTGAGTGGAGTAGAGATAGGCCGGACAGCGCTCCAGCTGGCACGCCGCGCCCCAATCCTCCGTCAGGCGGCAGTATTCCTCCACCGCCCGCTGGCTGACCCGGGCATACTGTCCCGCCAGCTCCTGGCCGAATTTTTCTGTCAGCGCGGCGTAGATCAGCCCGTGCTGGGACGTGATCTTCGCCGTGGTGTTTTTCGTCTGGCCGCCGCCGATGCGCTCCGCCTCCAGCACCACGCTCTCCACGCCCTTTTCCTGCAGCAGGCAGGCGGTGAGTATCCCCGCCATCCCCCCGCCGATCACCGCCGCTTCCACCTTCAGATCCCCCGGCAGGGGCGGGTGGGGCGGCAGCTCCGCCGTTTTGCTCCAAATCGATTGCATATGCTTCACCTCTGGAACAGCTTTTGCAGGAAAACGGGGTTTATTCCTCCCTTTACCCCGTCGGCGACCGCTCTTTCCCGAAACACTTCTAAAAACAGGGCGGCAAGCGAATTCGCTTGCCGCCCTGCCATCCTCTTGTGTTTAGCCCTTGGGCCCGAATTTTTCCCAATAGCCCATCACAAAAATAAACAGCACGATAAAGGGCAGAACCCAGGTCATATAAAAGCGCACCCTTCGGGGAAAGCGCAGCCCCTCGCCCTCATCGCACTCCCCCAGAAAGCGGTCCCAGCCCCATCCCCGCCGGGAGACGCAAAAAAGCAGATAGACCAGCGACCCCAGGGGCAGCAAATTGTTGGAGAGGATAAAGTCCTCCAAATCCAGCACCGTGCTGCCCGCGCCCAGGGGCTGAAACCCCGACCACAGATTAAAGCCCAGCAGACAGGGCAGGGACAGCAGAAAAATGGCCGTCAAATTCACCAGTACTGATTTTTTGCGGCTCCAGCCGTGCTTATCCATGGCAAAGCTGATGATATTCTGGAACACGGCGATCACCGTGGACAGCGCCGCAAAGGACATAAACACAAAGAAGAGTGCGCCCCATAGCCGCCCGCCGGGCATGGCGTTGAATACATTGGGCAGCGTGATAAAGATCAGGTTGGGCCCCGCGTCCGGCGTGACGCCGAAGGCAAAGGCGGAGGGGAAGATCACCAGCCCCACCACAAACGCCACAAAGGTATCCAGAATGCCGACGCTGATGGCCTCTCCCATCAGGCGACGCTCTCTTCCGATATAGCTGCCGAAAATGGCCATCGCGCCAATCCCCAGGGAGAGGGTAAAGAAGGCCTGTCCCATCGCGGCGAAGATTGCCTCTCCCAGGCGGACATTCCCCTCCCCGTCGTACATCAGGTTGTGAAAATTGGGCTTGAGATAAAACTCCAGGCCCGCCGCGGCGCCGGGCAGGGTGACCGCCCGCACTGCCAGCACCATCAGAATCGCCAGCAGACAGAGCATCATCACCTTGGTGATGCGCTCCACGCCGTTCTGCAGGCCCAGGGCACAGATGCCCATGCACAGGAGCACCACCAGGACCATAAAGATCAGCATGGTCACCGGTTCCCCCATCAGGGCGCCGAACTGCTCCTCCACGCCGGCCGCATCCGCCCCCACAAAGTCTCCCCGGGCCATCTTGACAAAATAGTAGACCATCCAGCCTGCCACAGTGGTATAGAACATCATCAGCATGTAGTTGCCGGCCATGCCAAACCAGCTGTACCAGTGCCACTTGCTTCCCTTCGGCTCCAGCGTCTGGAACGACGTGGCAATGCTCTGCCGGCTGGCACGGCCCACGGAGAACTCCATGGCCATAATAGGCAGGCCCATGATGACCAGAAACACCAGATAAATTACCACAAAGGCCGCACCGCCGTACTGCCCTACAATGTAGGGAAAGCGCCACACGTTGCCCAGGCCGATGGCACACCCGGCGGAAATGAGCACAAAGCCCAGCCGTGATGCAAATGTCTCTCTTTCCTTCAAACCATAACCTCCCTTAACTATTCCCAACCCATTGTAATTATTTATTATAGGGTACGGCTCCGCTTTCGTCAATCCTTGCCCCTCCAAGCGCTGTAAAAAGGCGCCCGGACAGCAGCCCGGGCGCCTCAAATCCGTTCTTGTTACAGCCAATCCTCCACCACATCCCGCAGTGTGACCGGAGTGACCAAGTTGCGGATCAGCAAATCAATCAGTTCATCAATCCGAGAGACGCTCACTGTGATATTGGGTACGGATTCCGCTTCTCCGCGCGCCAGGTCCGCCACCTTCACGCCGTAGCTCTCACAGGAAAATCCCTCCGCCACTTCCATCTCATCCACCAAAATGTAATAAGAATATTGCCCTACCTGCCCGGCGGAAATTTCCGTCTCGCAGGTGTCCACCAAAAGCTCCCGCATCTTGTACTTTCCTCCTTTTTATTGGCCCTTCTGTCACATTATATTGTATTTCCCGTTTCTTGCAAAGCTTAACATTTCGCAGATTTCGACACCATATCCGGGCTTATGTAACCTCCTGTGCCTTTCTGTAAACCGGCTGTCTCTGTTCTTGTCGACTGGTGTCGAGCCATGTCGTGCTTTTTTTACCGCAGCTGGCAGAAATTTATCCTTGCGGGGCGGGAAATAGTCCTGTTATGATACCTTTAAAAGGCCGGAGAGGGGGGTATCATGCATTTTTCCTGGAAAACCTTTGAGATGGAGTGTTTATCCTATCGCGTACTGACCGGTGGTGTGGCCGCCTGCTGCGTCCTGCTGATCTACACGCTGCTGCTGCTGGTATGGACCGGACCGGTTTCCTATGCCGCCGCCCCGGTCTACGCCTATGCGGCGCAGCTTCAGGACTGCGCTGTTGTCCTTCTGGCCGCAGGCGTCTTCGGCGCGCTTGGGCTGGAGACGCTCTTACATCCATAAACCGGGCCCCGCCGCAGCTGCGGCGGGGCCCGGTTTCCCTTTGAGCAGGGCAGTTTACGCTTCCGCCCGGGTATAGAGCAGCACGCCCGCCAGAACCAGCACACTGCCAAAGACCTGCACTCCGCCGGGGATCTCCCCAAACAGCGGAATCCCCAACAGCGAGGCAAAGATCGGCTCACACAGCTTGGCGGCCGAGACATAGGAGGGACTGAGATACTTCAGACTGTAACTGAACAGGCTGTGCCCCAGCAGGGTACAGGCCACCGCCAGTCCCAGGCCGATGAGCACCTCCTTCCAGCCGTAGCCCACCACCGGTGTAAGGGTGGCCCAGTCTAAAACCAGCAGGGTCAGCAGGCATGCGCTGTAGGTCAGAAAGGTATAGACCGTGGTAGACAGGTGGTCCCGCTGCACCCGTCCGATCAGGGTATAGAGGGACACGAATACCGCTGCCGCCAGGGCCAGCAGGTCTCCGTACAGGGCGCCTCTCCCACCGCCGTCGGCCAGGGCCAGCGCGGCACTGCCCGCAAAGGAGAGGGCAATGGCCGCCATGCCCAGCCTGGGGATGCGCCCCTTGAGAAAGAGGGCAAAGCCCAGGGCGGTAAAGATGACCTCTGTGCTCACCAGCACCGTGGAGCTGGCGATGCTGGTCCACTTGAGGGACTCAAACCAGGTGGCAAAGTGGAGCGCCAGCAGCACGCCGCTCAGTCCGCACAGCAGCAGGTCCCTTCCTCTGACCCGCCGCAGCTCTGCCCGGAAGCGCAGCAGCACCATAGGCAGCAGAAGCAGCACCGTCCATCCCAGCCGGTAGGTGGCCGTCACCAGGGAGGGGGCGGATGCGGCGCGTACCAGCAGGGAGGATACCGAAACCCCCAGCACACCCAGCATCAGAATCAGTTTTGGACTGCCTTTTTTCACCTGTCCTCGCCTCTTTTCTTCCAACGCACACCAGTATACCGCCCCTGCGTGGCCTGACGCAAGCCCCCGGGCGAAAAAAATCCCGGTCCGTCCCAAAAGACGGACCGGGATGAAACGCAAAGGGGGAAAGCTTATTTGGCAGCCATAGCGGCCTTGACGGCGTCGGTGATCATGGGGGTGACCTTGAACAGGTCGCCCACAATGCCGTAGGTGGCAACCTCAAAGATGGGGGCGTCGGCATTCTTGTTCACCGCGATGATGCACTCGGAATCCTGCATGCCGGCGCGGTGCTGGATGGCACCGGAGATGCCCAGGGCCACATAGATGCGGGGATGCACGGTCTTGCCGGTCTGGCCCACCTGGTGGTCCGCGCTGATGTAGCCGGCATCCACCACCGCACGGGAGGCACCTACCACGCCGCCCAAAGCGTTAGCCAGATCCTGGGCCAGGGCGATGCCCTTCTCGGGATCCTTGCTGATACCGCGGCCCACGGACACCACCACGTCGGCGCCGATCAGGTCCACCATCTCCTTGGCGGCCTTCACGATCTCGACGATCTGGACCTTGATGTCGGAGGCGTCCAGCTTCACGTCCACCTTCTCCACGACAGTCTTGGCGGCGCCGGCCTCGTCAAAGGCCTGGGTCTGCATCACGCCGGGGCGCACGGTGGACATCTGGGGACGGAACCGGGGGCAGATAATGGTTGCCATCAGGTGGCCGCCGAAGGCGGGACGGGTCATCTTCAGGTTGGTGTTCTCCTCGAACACGGTGTTGTCCACGTCGATGGTAGAGGTGGTCTTCAGGAACTCCTTGTACTTGGCCACGTCCACGTCGAGGTGGGTGCAGTCGGCAGTCAGACCGGTGTGCAGCCGGGCCGCGCAGCGGGGGCCCAGGTCACGGCCGATGTTGGTGGCGCCGATGAGGAAGATCTCGGGCTTCTTGTCCTCCACCAGGTCACAGATGACCTTGGTGTAGGCGTCGGTGGTGTAGTCCTTCAGCAGGGGGTGGTCGCAGTTGTACACCCGGTCCGCGCCGTAGCCGCCCAGAGCCTTGATGTACTCTTCCTTCACGCCGCTGCCCAGCACCACGCCGCACAGCTCCACGCCCAGATCGTTGGCCAGCTTGCGGCCCTCGCTCAGCAGCTGATAGCTGGTGGTCATGATCACGCCGTCGCGTTGCTCACAAAATACCCACACGCCCTTGAAGGCGGCAGTGTCTTTAGAATCAAAAGCCATTTGTTCTCTCTCCTTTCAAATTAGATCAGGTGCTTGCCGTTCAGAATGTCGACCAGCTTCTCGCAGGTGGCCTTGTCGGCGCCCTCGAGCATCATGCCGGCACCCTTGACCGGGGGAGAGAAGGACTTATAAACGTTGGTGGGGGAGCCCTTCAGGCCGATGGTATCCACATCGATCAGGGGATCGTTCTTCAGGGTCTCGTAGTCAAATACCGCCAGAGGCTTCTGGTAACACTCCATGATGCCGCCCACGCTCATGTAACGGGCCTCGTTGAGCTCCTTCACACAGGTGATCAGGCAGGGGGTCTGAACCTTCAGGGTCATATAGCCGTCCTCCAGCAGACGCTTCACGGTGACGGTCTTGCCCTCCACCTTGATATCGGCCGCGTAGGACACCTGGGGAACGTTGATCTTCTCGGCGATCTGGGGCCCCACCTGGGCGGTGTCGCCGTCGATGGCCTGACGGCCGCAGAAGATGATATCGTCGTCATCCACGCCCACCTTCTTCACAGCGGCGGCGAGGATCTGGGAGGTGGCGTAGGTATCGCTGCCGCCGAACTCACGGGCGGAGACCAGCACGGCCTCATCCGCACCCATGGCCAGCAGCTCACGCAGCATGCCCTCCGCGGGAGGAGGACCCATGGAGACCACCACGACCTTGCAGCCGGTGGCGTCCTTGATTCTCAGAGCCGCCTCAACAGCGGCCAGGTCGTCGTGGTTGGTGATGGTGGCCATGGCCGCACGGTCCATGGTGCCATCCGCCTTAACAGCGACCACGCCGGACGTATCCGGCACCTGCTTGACACAAACGATGCATTTCATATCGTAATTTCCCTCCAGTTCCTTATTATTTAATGCCCAGACCGCCGGAAATAACCATGCGCTGGACCTCGCTGGTACCCTCGTAGATCTCGGTGATCTTCGCGTCGCGCATCATGCGCTCCATGGGGTACTCACGGGTGTAGCCGTAGCCGCCGAACAGCTGCAGGCAGCGCCGGGTCACGTCGCTGGCCGTCTCGGAGGCCACCAGCTTGGCCATGGCGGCATCCATGCTGTAGGGCTCATGGTTCTGCTTCTTCATAGCGGCGGAATAGACCAGCCACTTGGCAGCCTGCGTCTTGGCATACATGTCAGCCAGCTGGAATTGGGTGTTCTGGAACTGGGAGATGCGCTTGCCGAACTGCACGCGCTCCTTGGTGTACTTGATGCACTCCTCGATGGCGCCCTCGGCCAGGCCCAGAGCCTGAGCCGCGATGCCGATACGGCCGCCGTCCAGGGTCTTCATGGCCAAGGCAAAGCCCTTGCCCTTCTTGCCCAGCATGCGGTCCTTGGGAATCACGCAGTCCTCCATGATCAGCTCACAGGTGGAGGAGCCGCGGATACCCATCTTCCGCTCGTGTTTACCCACGGAGAAGCCGGGATCGGTGCGCTCCACGATGAAGGCGGAGATTTCCTTGCTCTTGCGGCCGCGCTTGTCGACCACTGTGCCGGTGATGGCGATGATGATGAACACATCGGCGTAGCCGGCGTTGGTGATAAAGATCTTGGAACCATTCAGGATGTAGTTCTCGCCGGACTCGTCCAGCACGGCGGTGGTCTGCTGGCCCTGGGCGTCGGTGCCGGCGCCGGGCTCGGTCAGGCCGAAGGCGCCCAGCCACTCGCCGGTGCACAGCTTGGGCAGGTACTTGGCCTTCTGCTCTTCGGTGCCGTTCTCAAAAATGGGAGCGGCGCACAGAGAGGTGTGGGCGGAAATAATCACAC
The DNA here is from genome assembly GCF_014281125.1 of Lawsonibacter celer. Classification (GTDB taxonomy): domain Bacteria; phylum Bacillota; class Clostridia; order Oscillospirales; family Oscillospiraceae; genus Lawsonibacter_B; species Lawsonibacter_B celer. The sequence continues at coordinate 380,523 of NZ_JACOEA010000002.1, forward strand.
TGGTGGTGCCGCAGACCTTGGCCATCTCTTCCACAGCCATGACGTAGCTGAGCACATCGCCGCCCGCGCCGCCATACTCCTTGGGGAAGTAGATGCCCAGCATGCCCAGCTTGGCCATCTTCTTGACAGTCTCTTCCGGGAAACGCTCGTTCTCGTCCACGTCCTCCGCCAGGGGCTTTACTTCGTTCTCTGCAAAATCACGGTACATTTTGCGGAGCATTTCTTGCTCTTTCGACAGATGAAAATCCATTTTTGTGCCTTCCTCCTAAGATTGTATTTCAGAACGCACGGGCGGAGGCGGCCCTCCGCCCGTTCGCTGCACACAGGAATCGGGGGTATTTACTTGCGGTAATCGAAGAAGCCGATGCCGGTCTTGCGGCCCAGCTTACCGGCGCGGACCATCTTCCGCAGCAGCAGGGAGCAGCGGTACTTGGGATCATGGGTCTCGGCAAAGAGAACGTCCATAATGGCAACGACCACGTCCAGGCCAATCAGGTCGCCCAGAGCCAGGGGGCCCATGGGGTGGTTGGCGCCCAGCTTCATGGCGGTGTCAATGCCCTCGGCGGAAGCCACGCCGGTGTACAGCAGGTCGGCCGCCTCGTTAATCATGGGAACCAGGATCTTGTTGACCACAAAGCCGGGGGCCTCGTTCACCTCAACAGGCTCCTTGCCGATCTCCACGCTCAGATCGCTGATGATCTTGGTGGTCTCGTCAGAGGTGTTGGCGCCGCGGATGACCTCCACCAGCTTCATGACCGTGGCGGGGTTAAAGAAGTGCATGCCGATGAACTTGTCCTGGCGCTGCGTCGCGGCAGCGATGGCGGTGATGGAGATGGAAGAGGTGTTGGAGGCCAGAATGGTCTCGGGCTTGCAGATTTTGTCCAGGTCGGCAAAGATGCTCTTCTTGATCTCCAGGTTCTCAATGGCAGCCTCCACCACCAGATCGGCGTCAGCGGCCTGATTCAGGTCGGTGGTAAAGCTCATGTGGGCGAGGATATCAGCCTTCTTGGCCTCATCCATCTTACCCTTGGCCACCAGCTTCTCCAGGCCCTTGTTCAGGCGGGCCTCGGAAGCGGCGATAATCTCGTCCTTGATGTCGCGGACGACCACGTCAAAGCCCTTTTTGGCAAAGACCTGCGCAATGTCCAGGCCCATGGTGCCGCCACCGATAACTACGATCTTCTTCATGGTTATGTACCTCCGAATTTATTATTTTTTGAGTTTATTCAGCTGAATCCCTGAGGCGCGCTTACTTGCCTTTGAAATGCTTCTCCTTGCGCTTCTCCAAAAACGCGCCCATGCCCTCGTCCTTGTCCTCGGTGCCGCAGCAGACGCCGAAGGCCTCGGCCTCAAAGGCGGAGCC
>NZ_JACOEA010000003.1 GCF_014281125.1 Lawsonibacter celer
GGCCTTCTCAGAGGCCAGCCGGATGTCGCAGGACATGGCCAGCTCGCAGCCGCCGCCCAGGGCAAAGCCGTTCACCGCCGCAATCACGGGCTTGCTCATATTCTCCAGCTTGAGGAACACCTCGCCGCCGTGCACTCCGAACTTCTTGCCCTCGATGGAGGAAAAGCCCTTCATCTCACCGATGTCGGCGCCAGCCACAAAGGAGCGCCCCGCGCCCGTCAGAATGACCACATAGATCTCCTGGTCCGCTTCCACTGCGTCCACGGCCGCTCCCAAGTCCGCCAGTACCTGGCTGTTCAGCGCGTTCAGGGCCTCCGGACGGTTCACCGTCAGAATCCCCACGTGCCCCTGCTTTTCCAGTTCCACAAATGCCATGCCTGTTTGCCTCCTTATATTTTGGCTTTATTTTGATCGCTCAAAGCAGCGCGGTCACTTTGTTATTTTTTTAACATTTTTCCTCCTGAAAAAGCGCAACTGCCCGCGAAAATGCCTTTGCAGTTGCGTTTCCAGCTAAGTTTTCCCTGTCAAATACGCTATTTCCAAAGACAAGTATACCTCGTTTTCTCCCCCCGTGCAACCCTTTTTTCTTGGCGGCCTTCGTATATATTTCCAGCGGCTCAGGCGTGCTTTCTTGTCTGTTTTACACAAACCCTCTCCCTGTTTTTCCCTGCCCGTACGCAACATATCAACAACGGTCTCCAACCGGCGTATTTTCACCAAAATTTCATGGGACCCGGTCCCTCTGCGGCGGCAGGGGGCCTGCGTGCAAAAGGGATTCCCGGCCAAATTGCATTTGGCCGGGAATCCCTTTCTTCTTTGGCCTGCGGTGCAGCACGCCGCCCCGCTGCGCGGGGCCCCGTGGGCAATATGCCCTAGCCCATTAGTCCGCTCAGCCACTGGGACAGCGGCAGGTACAGCAGCGGCAGGAAAATCGCGGGCAGCATATTGCCCACACGGATTTTTTCTTTGGTCATGCCCAGCATATTGATGCCGATACCCACGATGATGGTACCGCCCACGGCGCTCATCTCCGCCACTACCGCAGGGGCGATCCCCTGCCCCACTACAGAGAAGAGAAGGGTCATCCCCCCCTCGTAGATCAGGATTGGAATCACAGAAAACGCTACCCCCACACCCATGGCCGCGGCAAAGGTGATGGAGGTCACCCCGTCGATCACCGCCTTGGAGATCAGGATATCATACTTCTGGCTCATACCCGCCTCCAGGGAACCGTTGATGGCCATGGCCCCCACGCAGAACAGGACCGAAGCGGTCACAAACCCCTCCACAAAGCGGTTGTTTCCCTCGCCTTTGATCATCTTCCGGCGGAGTACTTCCCCGATCCCGTCCATGCGGCGCTCAATGTTCAGCGCCTCTCCCGCCAAGGTCCCTACCACCATGCACACAATCACGCAGAGGGTGTCGTTGGTCTTGATCATGCTGGAAATTCCGATGCCCAGCACACATAGTCCAAGGGCGTAATTCAGGCCCGAGGCAAAGCGCGTGCTGATGCGGTTTTTGAAAATCAGCCCCAATATGCTGCCCGCCAAGACCAGAACCACATTTATGATCGTACCAAGCACAGCGACCACAACCTCCCTGCCAAACCGTTTTCACCACTGCAAAAACGCGCTAATGGAAACATGATACTTCTTTCGACCTGTTTTGTCAAAGGCTTCTTATGTATGCCGGCCCCTCTCCCCGAATAGATTGGAAATAGACGCGAAGGGGGGCGCTGTTTTGAAATTTGACCGCACATCCATGCTCTACGGTACAATTGTCCTCACCGGCACCAGTATCGTGTCCCAGCTGCTGGGTTTCGTATACCGCATCCTGCTCTCCCGCCTGATCGGTGCGGAGGTGATGGGGCTTTACCAGCTGATTATGCCGGTCTACTCCGTCATTATGTCCATCACCGCGGTGGGTCTGACCGTGGCTGTGTCCACGCTCTCCTCCAGCTATCACGCACAGGGCAATCACACCGCCATTGTGCAGGTGCTCCGCCGCTGCCTGGCGCTCTTTTTCCTTCTCTTTGCCTTGGCGGCGGGAGCGACCCTGTTTTTTTATGACCCCATCTCGGTCTCCCTTCTGGGGGACGCCCGTACCCAACTAGGGCTGCTGCTCCTGCTGCCGTGCATTCTGCTCACCGGGGTGGAAAATCTGCACAAGCATTTTTTCTATGGCACGGGCCGCATCCGCCCGCCCGCCGCGGTGGAGCTGTGCGAGCAGTTTATCCGCACCGGGCTGGTTCTGGGTCTGCTGGTCTGCTTTCTCCCCCAGAACCCAGAGCGCACCGTGGGGCTGATCGTGCTGGGTATGACCGGGTGCGAAATTTTTTCCGCCGTCACCCTCGCCCTTCTCTTTCGCCGGCAGGTCCGTCGGGACGGACTCCGGTCCGGCGCGCCGATGGAGCCCAGACAGCTGGACCGGCGGATTTTTTCCATCGCGCTTCCCATCGGCTGTACCTCTCTGCTGGGCAATCTGATGGGCTCCGCCACCGCAGTACTGATTCCCCGTCGCCTGGTATCCGCCGGAGCGGCTGTCTCCGAAGCCATGAGCGCGTTCGGAATCCTGTGCGGCATGACCGTACCGATGCTGTTCATGCCCACCGCCTTTATTGGCGCGCTGGGCCTGGTTCTGGTCCCCAAGCTGGCCCAGAGCGTGGCACTGGGCCGAAAAGGAGAAATCCAGCGGCGAGTGGACCGGGTCATGTTGGCCACCTCGGTCATTCTACTGCCCGCCATGGCCTTTTGGGTGGTGCTCGGCCCCTCGATCGGAGAGGCCCTCTTCCGTGAGCCTACCGTAGGCGACTTTATGCTTCCCCTGTCCATTGGTGTGGTCCTCTCCTGTTATCAGTCCGTGCTCTCCTGCACTCTCAACGGGGTGGGCAAACCCAGCGCCGCCGCCCGCAGCGCCATTGTCAGCGACGCAGTGCAGTTGGGGTGCACCTGGTTTCTGATGGGCCTGCCCGGTGTGGGGCTCAAGGGCTATGTGGTCGGCTTTGTGGCCAGCGCCGGAGTGGGCGCTCTTCTGAACTGGCGCGCCGTGCGCCGGGCCACCGGGCTGGTCCCCCGTGTGTTCCAGTGGTGCACTGCCCCCGCCCTTTCCGCCCTGTTGATGGGCCTGGTCATCAACCTGCTCTTCCAGGTCCTGCAGGATGCGGGTCTGGGTGCTCTGCCGGCCATTCTGGCCTGTCTGACCTTTGGCATAGTGCTCTACCTGGCCGCCCTCTCCGCCCAGGGGATCTGGCCCGGGCGCCTGTTCCGTCTGCGGAAGCGCTGAGCCGGCGCCATCCTCCTTTCCGCCAAAACCGGCTTCCATCCATTTTAACATCGGTCTCATTCTTTTTCACTTTCGTTGTTAAAACAACGGAAGTGTTGCTTTTATTGTATTATAGTGAGGCCATAGCCCATCCAAAACCGAATGACTGGGACATCGCGCTCCCACGCAGAGCGCTTCCCGGAGAGCCTATAAGGAGGAAACAAAAATGGAACCGAAGATGTTTTGCTACCAGTGCCAGGAGACCGCTGGGTGCACCGGCTGCACCCAGGCGGGCGTGTGCGGAAAAAAGCCGGATGTGGCGGCAATGCAGGATCTACTGGTCTATGTGACCCGAGCCCTCTCCGCCGTGACCACCCGGCTGCGGGCGGAAGGTCGGGAGATATCCCCAGAGGTAAACCACCTAATTACGCTGAATCTGTTTACCACCATTACCAACGCCAACTTTGACAAGGAGGCCATCACCGCCCGCGTCCGTGACACCCTGGCGATCAAGGCGGAGTTGCTTGCCCAGGTGGCCCAGCCCGAATCGCTGCCCGAGGCGGCCCGCTGGGCCGGAGGCGAGGCGGAATTTGAATCCAAGGCCGCTCAGGTGGGCGTCCTCTCCACCAAGGACGAGGATATCCGTTCCCTGCGGGAACTCATCACCTACGGTCTGAAAGGTCTGTCCGCCTACTCCAAGCACGCCAACGCCCTGCTCCAGGAGGACACCGAGGTGGACGCTTTTTTGCAGCGCGCCCTGGCTGCCACTCTGGACGACCGCCTGACGGCGGACGATCTGGTGGCCCTGACTCTGGAGACCGGAAAATACGGCGTCAGCGGCATGGCGCTGCTGGACAAGGCCAACACCGGGGCCTACGGGAATCCCTCTGTTACCCGCGTTCCGATCGGCGTGGGCAAAAACCCCGGCATTCTGGTCTCCGGCCACGATCTGAGGGATCTGGAGATGCTGCTGAAGCAGACCCAGGGCACCGGAGTAGACATATACACTCACTCGGAGATGCTGCCGGCCCACTACTATCCCGCCTTTCAGAAGTACCCCAACTTCGTGGGCAACTACGGCAACGCCTGGTGGAAGCAGAAGGAGGAGTTTGAGACCTTCAACGGTCCCATTCTCATGACCACCAACTGCATCGTGCCCCCGAAGGACAGCTACAGGGACCGGCTGTACACCACCGGCGCCGCTGGCTACCCCGGCTGCAGACACATCCCCGGCGGAATCGGTGAGGAGAAGGACTTTTCCGCTCTGATCCGGCATGCCAAGGCCTGTCAGCCGCCTCAGGAAATCGAGCGCGGCGAGATTGTGGGCGGCTTTGCCCACGCCCAGGTGCTGGCGCTGGCCGACCAGATTGTGGAGGCCGTAACCTCCGGCGCCATCCGGAAGTTCGTGGTCATGGCCGGCTGCGACGGCCGGGCCAAAAGCCGGAACTACTATACGGAATTTGCCAAGGCGCTCCCCCGGGACGCCGTCATTCTCACCGCCGGCTGCGCCAAGTATAAGTACAACAAGCTGGATCTGGGAGACATCAACGGCATCCCCAGGGTGCTGGACGCGGGTCAATGCAACGACTCCTACTCGCTTGCCGTCATCGCCCTGAAGCTCAAGGAGGTCTTTGGTCTGGAGGACATCAACGACCTGCCCATTGTCTACAATATCGCCTGGTACGAGCAGAAGGCGGTCATCGTGCTGCTGGCCCTGCTGTACCTGGGCGTAAAGAACATTCATCTGGGTCCCACCCTGCCCGCCTTCCTCAGCCCCAATGTATCCAAGGTTCTGGTAGACCGCTTTGGCATCGCCGGTATCGGTACTGTGGAGGACGATCTGGAGCTCTTCTTCGGCCCGGAGCGCTCCGCCGGCTGAGCACCGCCGCCCAGGTACACATAAAAAATCCCCGCTCTCCCAATCGGGAGAGCGGGGATTTTCTTTTTTATCTTACAACAGGCAGATGATAAACGTGATTACCATAAAGCCGATGGCCACCCACTTGGTCATCTTGGCCAGCCTGGCGTCCCAGCTCTTGGCCTTGTTCTTGGCCAGGAAGGTGTCGGCTCCGCCGGCGATGGCGCCCGACAGGCCGGCGCTCTTGCCGGACTGAAGCAGCACCACGGCGATGAGAAATACAGCGGCGATCACATCAATAATACTCAAAACCAGCTTGGCAATTTCCACGCTACATCGTTCCTTTCGATCCCTTGGTTCGGGGCATAATCTCTATCAAATGGGCGCAAGACACCCTGCGCACTTCAAACGTGGAGTTTACTATAGCATACTTGCCGGCCGATTTCAAGGCTTTTTTCAAGATTTCTCCCCCAAGGCCTTACCTTCCCCGCACAATCCGGCGGCTGCCCGCACAGGTGGCCAGGAAATACGCCCCATAGACCACCAGGATAAAGGCCGCCGTGGCAACGCTGGAGGACACTGAGTCCACATGTCCCACCTCGGCAATAGCCGCGTTGGCCGCAGTCATTCCCACAATGGAGTGCACCACCGCCAGGGCCAGGGGCAGGAAGAAGTAGAGGAAAATCTGCACATAGATGGACCGGTCCCGCATGGACTCCTCCACCCCCAGCCGGGCCAGAATGCGGTAGCGCCCCGCGTTGTCCGCCGCCTGGGAAAGCTGCTGGAGCGCCAGCACCGCCGCGCTGGTCAAAAGGAAAATAATCCCCAGATAGATGCCGATAAAGAGGACGAGGATCTTGCTGCCCATGGTGTCCATATACACCCCAAGCCGGGTATCCCAGCCGTAACCGTAGCCGCCGTCCCCGCTCTCGTAGTCCCGGGGGACCAGGCTGTGCATGGCCTCCTCCAGGCGCGCGTCGGCGGCCTGCACGTCCGCCCCGGCGGGGTAATTGCCCACCAGCACCACGCTGTCGGCAGGCCTGCCCTCCAGGAACTGGTCGGGAAGGATCAGCATGCTCTCATACCGGCTGGTTCCGGTTCGGATAATGGCGCTGGTCTCCGCGCCGGGCTGGGGCGTCAGAGTGGTCCCCGCCACGCTCAGGGTGGGCTGGTCCTCCCACAGGGCCTTGACCAGGCTGTAATCCGCCTCATAGGTGCCCCACAGCAGGCCGTACTCATCTTCCCCCAGCTCCAGAGGCGGCAGCCCCTGGAGGGCCAGCAGGGCGTTGCAGTCGGACAGGGAGAGTGCGCTCAGACTGCTCAGCGGGACCTCCCGGCCGCCCAGCTCATAGCGGACCGGTTCAAACTCCACTTGGGCGGTCTCGTAGACCATGCGTTCCTCCAGCTCCTCTTCCGGATCAAAGCCGCCCGCGGCCAGCCACTGCTCCAGCTCCGCCGGGGCCCCGCCCTCGCTGGGCCAGAAATAGACGCTCACATCATAGGGAGACTTCCCGCTGCTTAGGCCCTCCACCGTGTTGTTCAGCCCCAGGGAGGTGGCGGTGATTCCAATGGCCAGCAGCAGCATCAGGCAGATCACCGTCATGGAGACATAGGTGGTGTTGATTTTGGAGTTGAACTGCCGGAGGATAAACATGTTCAGGCCCCGGTAATAAAGCTTTTTGTTCCGCTGGCACACCCGTAGCAGGAAGCCGGACAGGGAGCGGAAAAACAGCAGCGTCCCCAGCGATCCCAGCCCCAGCATCAGCCAAAACAGGCCGTCCACCCGGAAGAGGCCCCGCTGGAGCAGCATGGCATAAGCGATGATCAGCAGCGCCACGCCCACCAGGAACATCACCACGGATGCCCCCACGCTCTTCAGCTTCAGGTCCTGATTGGACCGCTCGGCCTGCATCAGGTCCAGCAGCCTGCAGCGGGATACGGACAGGGAGTTGAACATCATCACCAGTACAAAGATGACTCCAAAGTACAGGCAGGTTTTCCCCACCGCTTTGGGTGAAAACACAAAATGCCACTCGGTCATGTGGATGGAGAACAGCCCCGCAGTGAACACCGAGATAAACTGGGAGAGGAACACTCCCAGCAGCAGCCCTGCCGCCAGAGCCAGAAGGCCGATGCACAGGGTCTCCAGAAACAGGAGGATGGACACCTTCCCCCGCTCCATCCCCAGCAGCAGGTAGGTCCCCAGCTCCCGCTTGCGCCGGCGGATCATAAAGGTGTTGGCGTAGAGAATCAAAAAGGCCAGCACCACGGACACAAAGACCGAGATGACGTCAATCAGCATCAGAATGGTCTGCACATAGGGGGACGTCCCGCCGCCCAGGTACCCCATAACCGTCTGGGACTCCATGGAGTTGAACACGTAAAAGACGCACACGCCGAAGAGCAGGGTAATGAAGTAGACCGAGTAATCCCTTACGCTGCGCACGACGTTTTTGACGGCCAGCTTAGAGAACATCGTCGCACGCTCCTCCCAGCAGGGTGACCACCTCAATAATCTTGCCGAAAAAAGCCTTCCGGCTGTCATTGCCCCGCACCAGCTCGGTAAAGGACTTGCCGTCCCGCAGGAACAGGATACGCCGGCAGTAGCTGGCGGTAAAGGCATCGTGGGTCACCATGAGGATGGTGGTCCCCCGGGCCTCATTCAGGGCCTCAAAGCGCTCCAGCAGCAGCCGGGCGGATTTGGAGTCCAGGGCGCCGGTGGGCTCGTCCGCCAGCACCAGCGCCGGGTCTGTGATGATGGCCCGGGCCGCCGCGGTTCTCTGGCGCTGCCCTCCGGAGAGCTGATAGGGATATTTGTTCAGGCAGTCGGCAATCCCCAGCAGTCCGGCGGTTTTCTGCACCCGGCCCTCAATCTCGCCCGCCGGGGTCTTGAGAATCGTCAGAGCCAGGGCGATGTTCTCAAAGGCGGTGAGGGTGTCCAGCAGGTTGCAGTCCTGGAACACAAAGCCCAGCCGTTCCCTCCGAAAGCGGGAGAGCTCCCTGCTCTTCAGGGTGGTAATGTCCCTGCCCTCCACGAAAATCCGCCCTGAGGTGGGGGCGTCGATGGTGGAGATGCAGTTGAGCAGGGTGGTCTTGCCGCTGCCCGACGCCCCCATGATGCCCACAAACTCCCCCGGCTCCACCCGCAGGTTCACGTCGTCGATGGCCCGGGTCACGCTGCCCCGGCTGCCGTAATATTTTTGCAGATGCTCTACTGTTAAAATCGCGTCCATTTGCCGTTCCTCCTTTTCCCACCCTATTTTATCAGGCGTTTCTGTCCGCTGCCATAAGAAGGCCTTACGCTTTTCTTACACTTTTGTAAGAATCGGGTTCAAAAAATTTTTTAGTTTTCCTTGCATTTTGTTTGGCATTCGCTATAATGGATGCCAGAACAACCGCCATTTTCAATTCATCAGGAGGAATTGCCATGAATCAGACCATTTCCGCCCCCAACGCCCCCGCCGCTGTTGGGCCCTACTGCCACGCCAAGCTGGCGGGCAATACCCTGTATACCTCTGGCCAGCTGGGCCTGATCCCCGCCACCGGCGAACTGCCCCAGGGGGTAGAGGCTCAGGCCCGCCAGGCCCTGACCAATCTGGGCGCCGTGCTCCAGGCCGGCGGCATGGGCTTTGCCGACGTGGTAAAGACCACCGTATTCCTGGCCGACATGGGCGACTTTGCCGCCATCAACGCTATCTACGCCGAATTCTTTACCGGCGAGGCGCCCGCCCGCTCCTGTGTGCAGGCCGGCGCGCTGCCCAAGGGCGCGCTCTTTGAGATTGAGGCGGTCGCCGTCAAATAATCGCCCCAACCGGACACAGATTTTTGTAAAAAGCCGCCGGATTTGAAAAATCCGGCGGCTTTTTACATGGTTTATTGTTATTTTGCACAAAAATCAACTCTATTATTTTACATTCCGGCGGCATGTTTCTCTTGCAGTCCGCCTCAAAAAGGATTATAGTTTCATTGTGCTAAAAATTTTTTGATATAAAAATTTTTTGTGAGGTTTTGCCATGAGTCACTTTTCCGTCAGCGGCAGCGCCGCCGTGTTCCAGTGGAATGGAATCCCTCCCGCCGGGCAGCTGCTCCCCCTGGGCCTCCAGCATGTGGTGGCTGCAGTCGTCGGCATCATCACGCCCGCCATTCTCATCGCCAACACCTGCGGTCTGTCCGAGGCGGAGAAGACTCTGATGATTCAGGTCTCCCTGATCCTCACCGCCGTGGCCACCCTGCTGCAGCTCTTTCCCATCTTCCGCCGCATCGGCTCCGGCCTGCCGGTGGTTATGGGTATCAGCTTTGCCTACATCCCCACCCTCACCGCCATCGGCGAGCAGTTCGACCTGGGCACCATCCTGGGCGCGGAGATCATCGGCGGCATTGTGGCCATTGTATTCGGCGTATTCGTCAAATGGATCCGCCCGCTCTTTCCACCCCTGGTCACCGGCACCGTGATTTTTACCATCGGACTGTCCCTCTATCCCACCGCTGTGCGCTACATGGCGGGGGGCAGCGCCTCCAGCCCCTGGTTCGGCAATCCCCGCAGCTGGCTGGTGGCCCTCATTACCCTGGCGGTGGTGGTGTTTCTCACCAACTTCACCAAGGGCATCTTCAAGCTGGGCTCCATTCTCATCGGCATGATCGTTGGATACGCGGTGGCCTATTGCTTTGGGATCGTGGATCTGTCCGGCGTGGGAACGGCGGCTTGGTTTTCCCTGCCCCGGGTCATGCCCTTCCAGATCAAATTTGTCCCCGCCGCCTGCGTGTCCCTGGGGATCGTGTACGTGGTCAACGCGGTACAGACCATCGGCGACCTCTCCTCCACCACCATGGGCGGCATGGACCGGATGCCCACCGACCGGGAGCTCTCCGGAGGCATCATCGGTCAGGGCGTCATGAGCGTGGTCGGCGCCTTCTTCGGCGGGCTGCCCACCGCCTCCTACAGCCAGAACGTGGGCATTGTCACCGTCAACCGGGTGATCAACCGGGCGGTCTTTGCCCTGGCCGCCCTGATTCTGCTGGTGGCCGGCCTGGTGCCCAAATTTGCCGCTGTCCTGACCACCATTCCCCAGTGTGTCATCGGCGGCGCCACCATCTCAGTGTTTGCCACCATTACCATGACCGGCGTCCGCATGATCACCGAGGGCGGCTTCTCCGCCCGCAAGAGCTCGGTGGTGGGCCTGTCCGTGGCCCTGGGCGTGGGCATCACCCAGGTGAGCGGCTGCCTGTCCGGCAGCGGCTTCCCCGATTGGGTGGCCACGGTGTTCGGCTCCTCCTCCGTGGTGGTCGCCACCATTATGGCGATCCTGCTCAATCTGATTCTTCCGAAGGAAAAGCCGTCCCCGGACTGCTGATATGCAAAACGGGCGGCGCGGAACTGCCCGCGCCGCCCGTCTGATCAAACCGGCTTACTCCTTGGCCTCATCAATATAGCTGTACAGGGTATATTTGGAGATCCCAAAATATTTGCAGACCTTATCCCCGCTCTTGGTAATCAGGAACGCACCTGTCTCATTGAGGAACTGGATGGCCTTCACCTTGTCCTCCTTGTTCATCAGGGCCACCGGCTTGCCCACCAGCTTGACGCTCTGCTCAATCAGCTCGTCCAGCAGGTCGGAGACATTACGGGAAATCGGCTCCGGCTCGCTGGTCTCCTTCTCCGTGGCGGTAAACTGCCTGAGGGTCTCCTCCATGGCCAGCATCAGGGTAATGTCGTAGTTGATGCCGAAAATGCCGATGGTCGCCCCGTCATCATCGCGGATGTAAATGGTCGTGGACTTAAGAATCTTGCCGTCCTTGGTCTTGGTGAGATAGCACATGTGGTCCCGCAGCTTCTCCGGCGCGCCGTTCAGGGCCTCCAGCACCACATGGGAAGGGCCGTCCCCCACCTTGCGGCCGGTGACATGGCCGTTCTCGATGGCCACAATGGAACGCTCCGGGTCATTGGTGCCCAGATCGTGCACCACCACCTCGCAGTTGGGCCCGAATTGTTGTGAAATTCCTTTGGCCAGTTGAAATAAGAACTGCAGCTTGTATGCGCTGAGCATGGCTGTTCCCTCCCGGTATCGCTCTTTTTGCATCGCTCTTATCATACCATAAATCCCGGGGATTTCAAGAAAAATTGTATGACCTAAAAATTTTTCTGTTTATCACAAGAATGGTTGCATCCCTGTTTTTCTTATGATAAAATAAAAAAAACAAATGATCCTGACGGCATGGGCCGCAAGGGTTACAACCACATATACACGATAGCTGCAACGGAGTGCTCCGCGCACGGGCTGAATGGACCGTACCGACGGCCTGCTCCGCTGTATCCTGCAGGCCGCGTCCATTCGAAGGAATGGGCGTTTTTATTTTTGAAAACCGATTCCCCCCATCATCCCAATATTTATCAAGGAGGTCAATGCCATGCTGCTGGTTGGAAACGGAAGACTGATTACCCGCGACGCCGCCCTCCCCTACCTGCCCGACGGGGCAGTGGTCCTGGACGGGGACGCTGTCCGGGAGGTGGGGACCCTGGCCGACATGAGGACCAAATACCCCCAGGCGGAATTTGTGGACGCCCGGGGCGGGGTCATTATGCCGGGACTGATCAACGCCCACACCCATATTTACTCCGGTCTGGCCCGGGGTCTGGCCATTGAGGGCAACAACCCCACCAATTTTCTGGAGGTGCTGGAGGGCATGTGGTGGAACATCGACCGCCATCTGACCCTGGACGGCACCCGGGCCAGCGCCTACGCCACCGTGCTGGACTGCATCCGGGACGGGGTGACCACCATCTTCGACCACCACGCCTCCTTCCGCCAGATCCCTGGCTCCCTCTTCGCTATCAAAGACGTGTGTCAGGAGCTGGGCATCCGGGCCAGCCTGTGCTATGAGGTGTCCGAGCGGGACGGCGCGGAAAAAACCGCCCAGGCCATTCAGGAGAACGCCGACTTTGCCAAGTGGTGCAGAGAGCGGGATGACGACATGATCCGCGCTATGTTCGGCGGCCACGCCCTGTTCACCATCTCGGATCAGACCTTTGAGGCCATGGTCAAGGCCAACGACGGCATGACCGGCTTCCACATCCACGTGGCCGAGGGCATGAACGACGTGTACGACTCCCTGCGTAATTACGGCTGCCGCCCCGTCAACCGCCTGCTATACAACGGTATTCTGGGGGAGCGCACCCTGCTGGGCCACTGCATCCACGTCTCCCCGGCGGAGCTGGACATTATCAAGGAGACCGGCACCATGGTGGTCAACAACCCGGAGTCCAACATGGGCAACGCCGTTGGCTGCTCCCCGGTGCTCCAGATGTTCCGGAAGGGCATTCTGGTTGGCATGGGCACCGACGCCTACACCCACGACATGCTGGAGAGCCTGAAGGTGTTCCTCATCATCCAGCGGCACAACGCCGCCCTGCCCAATGTGGGTTGGTGCGAGGCCATGGACATGCTCTTCAAAAACAACGCCGCTATCGCCGCCAGATTCTTCAAAAAGCCCCTGGGCGTGCTCAGGCCCGGCGCGGCGGCCGACGTGATCGTGATGGACTACAAGCCCTTCACCCCCCTCTCAGAGGAGAACATCGACGGGCACATGCTCTTCGGCATGATGGGCAAAAACTGCCGCACCACCATCATCAACGGCAGGGTGCTCTACAAGGACCGGGAATTCGTGGGTATCGACGAGGAGCGCATCAACGCATGGACCATGGAGCAGTCCAAAAAACTCTGGGGAGAATTAAATCACCGGACCTATTGAAAGCACAGCGCCCCACAGGCGTTGACGCGCTCTTCTCCAAGCGTTTTGCCGCAGGCAAACCCTTGACGCCGAGGCAATTCACTTGCCCCGCGCAGATCAAAGCCCTGGGGGCCCCGCACGGCGTAAGCCGGGTGGGGCGCGCATCAACACCTGGACTATGGAGCAGTCCAAAAAGCTCTGGGGCGAGCTGAATCACCGGAGCTACTGAGAAACTCCTTTCCCGGCCGCGCCCGCTCGGGCGCGCAGCCGGTCCCGCCGCGGGGCGCCCCCGCACAACTCTTTTATATCGGGAGGTCACAAATAATGAGCGACATCATGCGTCCCATTCCCTTTGCCCAGCTGATGGACTGGGCGCTGACCGAATACCGCACCCAGGGCAGCATCTTCGGCGTGTCTAAGCTGGTACGCCATAAGAACGGCCAGGCCATGCCCATGTTCCGGGAGAAGATTGAGTCCCCCTTCGGCCCCGCCGCCGGTCCCCACACCCAGCTGGCCCAAAACCTGATCGCCGCCTACGCCGCCGGCTGCCGCTTCTTTGAGCTGAAAACGGTGCAGATCATGGACGGCGAGGAGCTCTCCAAATGCGTGCCCAAGCCCTGCATCACCGCCGCGGACGAGTGCTACAACTGCGAGTGGTCCACCGAGCTGACGGTGCCCCAGGCCTATGACGAGTATGTGAAGGCGTGGTTTGCCTGCAAGCTGCTGGCAAGGGAGCTGGAGCTGGGCGACCCGGAGGGCTTTGTGTTCAACATGTCCGTGGGCTACGACCTGGCGGGAATTCAGAGTGAGAAAATCGACCGCTATATCGAGAGCATGAAGGACGCCTCGGGCAGCGCCATCTGGGCGCAGTGCACCGCCTGGGCCCAGGACAACCTGGGCCGCTTCCAGCATGTGGACGGGGACTATGTGAAGTCCATCTCCCCCAAGGTGTCCGCCTCCATTACCGAGTCCACTCTCCACGGCTGCCCGCCGGACGAGATCGAGCGCATCGCCTCCTACCTCATCACGGAGAAGGGCCTGCACACCTACATCAAGTGCAACCCCACCCTGCTGGGGTACGAGTACGCCCGCAGGACCCTGGACGGCCTGGGCTTCGACTATATCGCCTTTGACGACCACCACTTCAAAGAGGATCTGCAGATGGAGGACGCCCTGCCCATGCTGCGCCGCCTGCAGGCGCTGGCGGATGAACATGGCGTGGACTTCGGCGTGAAGCTGACCAACACCTTCCCGGTGGACGTGGCCGCCGGGGAGCTGCCCAGCCAGGAGATGTATATGTCCGGCCGGTCCCTGTACCCCCTGACCCTCTCCGTGGCCTCCCGCCTCTCCCACGAGTTCGGTGGCAGGCTGCGCATCTCCTACTCCGGCGGCGCGGATATTTTTTCCGTAAAGGACCTGTTCAGCGCGGGCATCTGGCCCATCACCATGGCCACCACCGTGCTCAAGCCCGGCGGGTATGAGCGCTTTTCCCAGATGGGCGAGGCCCTGATGGACTGCGGCTGCGCCCCCTGGGGCAGTGTGGACCCGGCGGCGGTGGACACGCTGCTCTCCCAGGCCCTGGAGGGCGAGCGCTGCCGCAAGCCCATCAAACCCATGCCCTCCAGAAAGCTGAACGCCCCGGTGCCCCTGGCGGACTGCTTCACCGCCCCCTGCCGGGAGGGCTGCCCCATCCACCAGGACATCCCCGCCTACCTGTCTCTGGTGGGGGCTGGTAAATATGAGGAGGCCCTGGAGGTTATCCTTCAGCGCAATCCCCTGCCCTTTATCACCGGCACCATCTGCCCCCACCACTGCGCGGACAAGTGCATGCGGGGCGCCTATGAGGAGAGCGTACATATCCGTGACCAGAAGCTCACCGCCGCCCAGGGGGGCTATGACACCCTGCTGCCCAGGCTCCGGCCCAAGGCGCGGCGTGACGACCGGAACGTGGCCGTGGTGGGCGGCGGCCCTGCCGGTATGGCGGCCGCCTTCCTGCTGGGCCGGGAGGGGGTCCCGGTCACCATCTTCGAGGCCACCGGCAAGCTGGGCGGCGTGGTGCGCCATCTGATCCCCGAGTTCCGCATTCCCTCCTCCGCCATCGACAGGGATGAGGCCCTGGTGCGCGCCATGGGGGCGAAGGTGGAGCTGAACCACCCGATCTCCTCCGCGCAGGAGCTGGAGGGCATGGGCTTCACCCATGTCATCTTCGCCACCGGCGCCCAGAAGGCGGGGAATCCCCGGCTGAAATACGGGGACTATGTCAACTTTACCGAGGTGCTCTCCGCCATCAAGGCGGGCGCGGCCCCCAATTTGGGGACCGACGTGGCGGTCATCGGCGGCGGCAACTCCGCCATGGACACCGCCCGGGCGGTGCGCCGCCTGCCCGGGGTGGAACATGTGAGGCTGGTCTACCGTCGCACCAAGCGCTACATGCCCGCCGAGGAGGAGGAGCTGCGCCTGGCCCTGGATGAGGGCGTGGAATTCCTGGAGCTGCTGGCCCCCATCGGGGTGAAGGACGGGGTGCTCACCTGCTCGGTGATGGAGCTGGGCGCCCCCGACGCCTCTGGCCGCCGCAGCCCGGTGGACACGGGCAAGACCCTGGAGCTGCCCTGCACCACGCTTATCGCCGCCGTGGGCGAGGGCATTGACGAATCCGTAGACGTGGGCGGCTGGCCGGTCATCGGCGACCGGAAGCGGGGCCCGGCCACGGTGGTGGAGGCCATCGCCGACGCCGCGGAGGCTGCAAACGCTATTGTGGCCTTGAATTGCGACGCCTTCGCGGACAGAAACCGCCGCCCGGAGCGCTATGAGGCCCTCCTGTCCAAGCGGGGCGACCTTTGCGCAGACTGCGGCAGCTGCGCCGACAACCGCTGCTTGGGCTGTGCCACGGTGTGCGAGACCTGCGTGTCGGTCTGTCCCAACCGGGCCAACATCGCTGTGAAGGTACCTGGCATGGCCATGCGGCAGATCGTCCATATGGACGGCATGTGCAACGAGTGTGGCAACTGCGCCGAGTTCTGCCCCTACGACTCCCGCCCCTATCAGGACAAGTTCACCCTGTTCTGGAGCCGGGAGGACTTTGACCACAGCTCCAACGCTGGCTGGCTTCCTCAGGGGGACGGCAGCGGCGTGTGCCTGGTCCGCCTGGGCGATCAGGTGCGGGAATACGACGTCACCAACCCCTCCTGCGGCCTGTATGAGCCTCTGCGTCAGATCATTCTGGCGGTCCGAACCGACTACGGCTATCTTGTGAAGCCGTGCTGACAAGGAAGTGAGTGCCATGACCTGCGGTGAGACTGCCCGGCGATACGGCGTCTTTGCCGCAGGGGCGCTGGTGTGCGCCACCGGAATCGCCTTCATTACCCGGGCTGGGCTGGGGACCTCCCCCATCTCCAGCATCCCCTTTGTTCTCAGCCTCTTCACGCCCCTGTCCATGGGGGTGTACACCTTTGCCTTCAACCTGCTTTTCCTGCTGTGCGAGGCGCTGCTGCGCCGGCGGTTCACCCCGGCGCTGAAGGGGCTGCGCCGGTGGATGGAGGGAGCGGCGGACGCCACGGCGCCCCAATAACAAAAAGGATGCCGGAACGGGCAAACCCGTTCCGGCATCCTTTTTGTTCGGAGAATATCCCCTCAGTCCGCGGCCTTCTCAAAAACCAGATCCATCTGCACAATCTCCCCACGGCTGATGTGGGTGGGCACAAAGCCCACATACCGCCATCCCTCGGCGGCGTAACGGTCGATCAGCTCCCGGTGTTCCCGGAACTTTGTGACTGATACGCCCTCCCCGATCACGGTTACGTATTGATACTGGTACATTGTACGGCCTCCTTTCTCCGTTGCGAGCCTCTTACCGCTTCTTTCTGCTGTAAGGCGTGTTCTCCAGGGGCAGCGAGGTGCGGAAGGTTCCGTCATAGTTGTAATAGGCCAGCTGGACCGCGGGCGGGGTGGGGATGGAGCAGATCTCCCCGATTCCCTTGGCCCCGCAGGCCAGCTCACTGTCGTTCTTCTCCACGATCAGGGCCTGCACGTCCGGGGTCTGGTCGGCGCGGAACAGGCCCAAGGTGGCGTACCTGGCCGTGGGCCGGCCGTCGGCCAGGGGAAAGTCCTCGGTGAGGGCGTAGCCCAGGCTCATGACCACGCCGCCCTCGATCTGGCCCTCCACGCTCACCGGATTGACAGCCCTACCCACATCGTGGGCGGCCACCACCCGGCGGACGCGCCCCTCCTCGTCCAGCTCCACCAGATGGGTGGCGTAGCCGTAGGCGATGTGGCTGACCGGGTTGGGCACGTCCGCGCCCATCTTGTCGGTGATCCCGGTGTACTCCTGGTGGAAGTCCACCCCCTCCACGGCGGACAGGTCCCGCCCCTCCAGGGCGCTGCGCAGCTCCACGGCCGCCCGGCGGGCCGCCTCCCCGGTGAAGAGAGTCTGGCGGGAGGCGGTGGTATTGCCCGAGTTGGGGGCGATGGAGGTATCCGGTGCGTCCCACACCACTTGGTCAGGCCGCAGGCCGGTGACCTGGCAGACGATCTGCACCGTGACGGTACCCATGCCCTGGCCGATGCAGGCGGCGGAGGTGCGCACATGCACGCGCCCGCCCTCCACGTGGAGGGTGACCCGCCCGGTATCCGGGATGCCAACCCCCAGGCCGGAGTTCTTCATGGCGCAGGCAATACCCGCCTTCGGGTTGGCCTCATAATAGGGCCGCACCGCCTCCAGGGTCTCCGCCAGGGCGGTGTCCGGCCCGGCAATCTGGCCGTTGGGGAGCACCTGGCCGGGGCGGATGGCGTTGCGCCAGCGGATCTCAAAGGGGGAGATGCCCACCTTTTCAGCCAGCAGGTTCAGATTGCACTCGGCGGCAAAGCAGCTCTGGGTCACGCCGAAGCCCCGGAACGCGCCGCAGGGCGGGTTATTGGTGTAGTAGGCCCTGCCGTCAATGTCGATGTCCTGGAAGTTGTAGGGCCCGGCGGCGTGGGTGCACGCCCGCTGGAGCACCGGCCCGCCCAGGGAGGCGAAGGCCCCGGAGTCGGTGAGCAGGGTGGCCTTCATCGCGGTGAGATACCCGTTCTCGTCACAGCCGGTGGTGACCTCCATCTCAAAGCCGTGGCGTTTGGGGTGGCAGAGCATGGACTCCGCCCGGGTCATGGCCACCTTCACCGGCCGGCCGGTGAGCTGGGACAGCACGGCGGCGTGGTGCTGGACGGACATGTCCTCCTTGCCGCCGAAGCCGCCGCCCACGCTCTTGGCCGCCACCCGTACCAGCTCCTGGGGCAGGCCGGTGGCGTCGGCGCACTCCCGGCGGGTCTGATAGATGCCCTGGTCGGCGGAGTAGACCACCAGCCCCTCCCCCTCCGGAGCGGCCACCGCGCACTCCGGCTCCAGGAAGGCGTGCTCGGTGGGCGGGGTGTGGTATTTGGTGGTAACCACGTACCTGGACTGCCGGAGCTTTTCCTCCGCATTGCCCCGGACTAGGTGCTCATGGGAGAGGAGGTTGCCGTCCTCCTGGATCTGAGGGGCGTCCGGAGCCATGGCCTCCCACACGGAGAGGACGGGCTTCAGAGGCTCATACTCGATCTTCACCAGGGCCTTGGCTTGGTGAAGGGTCTCCGGGTCCTCGGCCGCGATCAGGACAATGGCGTCCCCCCGGTAGTGGACCTCGCCCCCCACGGGCACCAGCACCCACTGGTCCCGCTTCAGGTGGCCCACCTTGGCTGTGCCCCGCAGGTCGGCGGCAGTCACCACCCGTACCACGCCGGGCAGGGCAGCCGCCTCGCTTACATCGACGCCCCGGACGATGGCCCGGGGATAGTCGGAGCGCACCGCGCCGCCGAAGAGCATCCCCTCCATCCGGATATCGTCGGTGTACTCCGCCGCACCCACCGCCTTGGCCGGGGCATCCACCCGGGGCAGGTTCTCCCCCACCCGGCCGGTGAACTCCTCCCGGGGCGCCGGTGCATTCTCCCGGAACAGCCGGGCGGCCAGCAGCACCGCGTCCTCGATCTTCTTGTAGCCCGTGCAGCGGCAGATGTTGTTGCGCAGGGCAAATTTGACCTCCTCCCGGGTGGGGTCGGGTTTGGCGTCCAGCAACCCTTTGGCTGAGACGACCATGCCCGGCGTGCAGAAGCCGCACTGGACCGCTCCGCAGTGGGTGAAGGCGTAGGCATACACGTCCTTCTCCCGTCGGGTGAGCCCCTCACAGGTGAGCACGCTTTTGCCCTCCATCTTGGAGGTCTTCTGCACGCAGGCCTTGACGGCCTTTCCGTCCACCAGAATCATGCAGGTGCCGCAGGCCCCCTCAGAACAGCCGTTTTTCACCGAGGTCAGCCCCAGGTCCTCCCGCAGAAAGGTGATCAGCCTCACATCCCGCTGTGTGGAAACCGCCTTGCCATTTACTTGAAAGGTAAACATACGCCTGCGCTCCTTTTCCCGGTCCGTCTGCGCGGATCGCACCGTCTTTCTTACAGAATATCATCAATTCTCAGGAAAGGCAATCAAATAAACACCGTCACTTTTCACAAATATCTAAAAAATTTTTAGGCAGTAGAAAAATTTTTAAGGAAACCCCTTGACTTGTTGCAAACCCGTGCTATGATGGGTGCAGAACAAAGAAAATCGGAGGCGCAGCGCGATGAAAGAGGCGATCAAATGGGTGGCCAACACTATGCCGAAGAGCGAGGACCGACGTTTGTCCGTCATGTCCCTCTCCAGCGTGGCCAAGGCCCGCTTTTTCCACAGCACCTTCCCCCAGTATTCCATCACCCCGCTGGACCGGCTGGACGGTATGGCCCAATACCTGGGTCTGGCCGGGCTGTATGTGAAAAACGAGTCCTTCCGCTTCGGTCTGAACGCCTTCAAGGTATTGGGCGGCTCCTTCGCCATGGCCCAGTATATTGCCAAGGAGATGGGCCGGGACGTGTCTGAGATGACCTACGACTACCTGACCAGCGAGGCCTTCCGCAAGGAGTTCGGCCAGGCCACCTTCTTCACCGCCACCGACGGCAACCACGGCCGCGGCGTGGCGTGGGCGGCCAACAAGCTGGGCCAGAAAGCCGTGGTACATATGCCCAAGGGCAGCTCCAAGCCCCGGTACGACAACATCGCCAAGGAGGGCGCCGCCGTCACCATCGAGGAGGTCAACTACGATGACTGCGTCCGTATGGCCGCCGCCGAGGCCGCCCGGACCGAGCACGGTGTGATCGTCCAGGACACCGCCTGGGACGGCTACGAGGAGATCCCCTCCTGGATCATGCAGGGCTACGGCACCATGGCCAGTGAGGCCGCCGAGCAGCTCCGCCAGATCGGCGTCAACCGCCCTTCCCACGTGTTCGTGCAGGCGGGCGTGGGCTCCCTGGCCGGCGCGGTGGTGGGCTACTTCACCAACCTCTTCCCCAATGACCCGCCCAAATTCATCGTGATGGAGGCCCAGGCGGCTGACTGCCTCTACCGCAGCGCCCGGGCCGGGGACGGCAGCCCCCGCACCGTGGACGGCGATCTGCAGACCATTATGGCGGGCCTCGCCTGCGGCGAGCCCAACACCATCGCCTGGGACATTCTGCGCAACCATGTCAGCGCCTTTGTCTCCTGCCCCGACTGGGTGAGCGCCCGGGGCATGCGGATGCTGGGGGTCCCCGTGAAGGGCGACCCGGTGGTCATTTCCGGCGAGTCCGGCGCGGTTGGCATGGGTCTCATCGCTGCTCTGATGGAGACCGACGAATACAAGGATCTGCGGGATGCTGTCGGCCTGGATCGCTTCAGCCAGATTCTTATGTTTTCCACCGAGGGCAACACTGACCCGATGAAATTTCGTAAAGTTTTGTGGGATGGGGAATATCCCACCATATAAAAATGTGATAGAATAAGCGACGGACTGATTGAGGAGGATATTACAATGGATTTTGAACGGATCAAAGGCACCGCCGAGCGCTACCGAGGAGACATGAGCCGCTTTCTGCGGGAAATGATCTCCCACCCCAGCGAGAGCTGCGAGGAAAAAGAGGTCGTCATGTGCATCAAGGCCGAGATGGAACGTCTGGGCTATGACAAGGTGGAGATCGACGGCCTGGGCAATATCATCGGCTGGATGGGCGAGGGGGACAGGATCATCGCCATTGACTCCCATATCGACACCGTGGGGGTGGGCAACCGGGCCAACTGGACCGCCGACCCTTATCAGGGATGGGAGGACGAAGCCGTCATCTATGGCCGGGGCGGCTCCGACCAGGAGGGCGGCATGGCCTCCGCAGTCTACGGCGCCAAAATCATGAAGGATCTGGGCCTCATCCCCGAGGGCTACAGGATCATGGTGGTGGGCTCCGTGCAGGAAGAGGACTGCGACGGCATGTGCTGGCAGTACATCGTCAACAAGTATTTCCCCGCCAATGGCATCCGGAAGGAGCAGGTGGAATTCGTCATCTCCACCGAGCCCACCGACGGCGGCATCTACCGGGGCCACCGGGGCCGCATGGAGATCCGTGTGGACGTGAAGGGCGTCTCCTGCCACGGCTCCGCCCCCGAGCGCGGCGACAACGCCATCTACAAAATGGCCGACATCCTCCAGGACGTGCGCGCCCTGAACGAGAATCCCGCCGATGACAGCGTGGAGATCAAGGGTCTGGTGAAGATGCTGGATCCCAAGTACAACCCAGAGCACTATGAGGACGCCCGTTTCCTGGGGCGGGGCACCTGCACTACCTCCCAGATCTTCTACACCTCCCCCAGCCGCTGCGCCGTGGCCGACTCCTGCGCCATCTCCATCGACCGCCGCATGACCGCCGGCGAGACCTACAAATCCTGCCTGAAGGAGATCGAGGACCTGCCCAGCGTGAAGAAGTACGGGGACGATGTGAAGGTGTCCATGTATATGTACGACCGGCCCGCCTGGACCGGCGAGGTGTACGAGACCGAGTGCTACTTCCCCACCTGGATCAACAGGGAGTCCGCCGCTCACGTGCAGGCCCTGATCGACGCCCACCACGCCCTCTTCGGGGACGAGCGCCAGGGCTACAGCGACGCCGACTCCTACCGGGACGCCATGCACCTGCGCACCGGCCGCCCCCTGACCGACAAGTGGACCTTCTCCACCAACGGCGTGGCCATCCAGGGCCGCTACGGCATCCCCTGCGTGGGCTTCGGCCCCGGCGCCGAGAGCTGGGCCCACGCCCCCAACGAGATCACCTGGAAGGACGACCTGGTCCGCTGTGCCGCCCTGTACGCCGCGGTGCCCGGCCTGTACAAGAGCGAGAACAAGACCGCCGACGTGACCCAGTTCCGCGCTGAGCTGACCGACAACGATATTAAATAAAAAGGAGAACGCAGACCATGGACAAGACGCTGCAGATGTATATTGACAAGCTCAACAAGCTGAACTTCAAGGAGATGTATGAGGGCGACTTCTTCCTGACCTGGGAGAAGTCCGACGACGAGATCGAGGCCGTGTTCACCGTGGCCGACGCCCTGCGCTACATGCGGGAGAACAACATCTCCACCAAGATCTTCGAGTCCGGCCTGGGCATCTCCCTGTTCCGGGACAACTCCACCCGCACCCGCTTCTCCTTCGCCTCCGCCTGCAATCTGCTGGGCCTGGAGGTCCAGGACCTGGACGAGGGCAAGAGCCAGATCGCCCACGGCGAGACCGTCCGCGAGACTGCCAACATGATCTCCTTCATGGCCGACGTCATTGGCATCCGGGACGACATGTACATCGGCAAGGGCAACAGGTACATGCACGACGTGGTGGACGCTGTGACCCAGGGCCACAAGGACGGTGTGCTGGAGCAGAAGCCCACCCTGGTCAACCTGCAGTGCGACATTGACCACCCCACCCAGTGCATGGCCGATATGCTGCACATCATCCACCAGTTCGGCGGCGTGGAAAACCTGAAGGGCAAGAAGGTCGCCATGACCTGGGCCTACTCCCCCTCCTACGGCAAGCCCCTCTCCGTGCCCCAGGGCGTCATCGGCCTGATGACCCGCTTCGGCATGGACGTGGTGCTGGCCCACCCTGAGGGCTATGAGGTCATGCCCGAGGTGGAGGAGGTGGCCCGCGCCAACGCCGCAAAGTCCGGCGGCACCTTTACCAAGACCAACTCCATGGCCGAGGCCTTCCAGGACGCTGACATCGTCTATCCCAAGTCCTGGGCGCCCTTCGCCGCCATGGAGAAACGCACCGACCTGTATGGCAAGGGCGACAGCGAGGGCATCAAGGCCCTGGAGAAGGAGCTGCTGGCCCAGAACGCCGAGCACAAGGACTGGTGCTGCACCGAGGAGCTGATGAAGACCACCAGGGACGGCAAGGCCCTGTACCTGCACTGCCTGCCCGCCGACATCAACGGCGTGTCCTGCGTGGACGGCGAGGTGGAGGCCAGCGTGTTTGACCGCTACCGCGATCCCCTGTACAAGGAGGCCTCCTTCAAGCCCTACATCATCGCCGCCATGATCTTCCTGGCCAAGTGCAGGGATCCCCAGTCCGTTCTGAAGGCCCTGGAGGAGCGGGGCGAGAAGCGCCAATTTGCCAAATAACATACCCTTCCGTCTTTCGCGTGGGGCGCGACGATTCGCCGCGCCCCACATTTCTTTTCCCTTTCGCCTCACCTTTTGAATCCAGGAGGTATTTTTGATCAATGGGTAAACGAATTGTAATTGCCCTGGGCGGCAATGCCCTGGGGAACAATCTGCCGGAGCAGATGATTGCTGTGAAGCAAACCGCCCGCGCGATTGTGGATCTGATCCAGGAGGGCCATCAGGTCATCATCGCCCACGGCAACGGCCCCCAGGTAGGCATGATCCAGAAAGCCATGGCCGAGCTCACCCGCTCAGACCCGGACAAGTACATCCCCTGCCCCCTGTCGGTCTGCGTGGCCATGAGCCAGGGCTATATCGGCTATGACCTGCAGAACGGCCTGCGGGAGGAACTGCTGGACCGGGGCATCGCCAAGGGGGTGGCCACCGTGCTCACCCAAGTGGAGGTGGACCCCAACGATCCCGCCTTCGCCCACCCCTCCAAGCCCATCGGCGCCTTTATGACCCGCGAGGAGGCCGACAAGATGGTGGCCGAGCGCGGCTATGACGTGATTGAGGACGCCGGCCGTGGCTACCGCCGGGTGGTGGCCTCTCCCCGGCCCGTGTCCATTGTGGAGATAGAGTCCATCCGGGATATGGTGGAGGCCGGTCTGGTGGTGGTGGCCTGCGGTGGCGGCGGCATCCCGGTCTTCAAAACCGACGGCCATCACCTGAAGGGTGCGGCCGCTGTCATTGACAAGGACTTTGCCGCCGGTCTGCTGGCCCAGCAGGTGCAGGCCGACACCCTTATCATCCTCACCGCCGTGGAGAAGGTGGCCATCCGCTTCGGAAAGCCCGACGTGCAGTGGCTGGACAGCCTGACCCCCAAGCAGGCGGAGGGCTACATCGCCGCCGGGGAGTTTGCCCCCGGCTCCATGCTGCCCAAGGTGCAGGCGGCGGTGGAATTTGCCCGTTCCGCGCCCGGCCGCACCGCGCTCATCACCCTGCTGGAAAAGGCCAAGGACGGCGTGCAGGGCAAAACTGGCACCCTGATCCGCCAATAAGCAGAGAGCGCCCGACGCAATGCGTTGGGCGCTCTCTGCTTCAGCACAGCGTGTGCTCCTTTTGGAAATAGGCCCTGGTCTCCCGCGCTACCACGCCGGAGAGGGCAAGAAGAGCAATGATATTGGGAAACGCCATCAGTCCGTTGACAATATCCGCAATGGTCCACACCGCCTTAACGGTCAGGTAGGGCCCTACAAACACAGCCGCAATATACACCCAGCGGTACGCCTTCACCAGGCCCATCCTCCCGCCGCTGAGATACTCCAGGCAGCGCTCCGAATAGTAATCCCAGCCCAGAATTGTGGTAAAGGCGAAGAACACCAGGCAGAGCATCAGCAGAAAGGCGCTCACCTGACTGGGAAATGGCAGCGCCGTCTGGAAGGCATACATGGTAATGGCCGCGCCCTCCAGGCCCAGGGCGGGCTCCCATGCGCCGGTAATCACAATGGCTAGGCCTGTCATGGTGCAGATGATGATGGTATCAATAAAGGTGCCTGTCATGGTCACCAGCCCCTGCCGTACCGGCTCCTTAGTCTGTGCGGCGGCCGCTGCGATGGGGGCGGAGCCCAGTCCCGCCTCGTTGGAGAAAATGCCCCTGGCCATTCCCTTTTGAATGGCGTCCTTAATGGTGATGCCCACAATTCCACCGGCCACCGCCTGGGGATGAACCGCCCCGCAGACAATTTGGTACACAGCGCCCGGAATACGGGGCAGGTTAAGCAGGAGAATCAAAACGCCGCAGGCCACGTATATCACGGCCATAAAGGGCACCACCACCTCGGACACCTTGGATATGCGCTGAATGCCGCCGATGACGACCAGCGCCACAAAAAAGGTGACGGCGAGCCCCGCGATCACGGTGGTCACGGTAATCGGAACAGCGCTCTCGCCAGAACCGATGGTAAACACCACATAGGCCCGTTCGGGGTCGAAAAAGTTCTGCACCGCAGAGGCAATTCCGTTGACCTGCGTGATAGTGCCGATGCCCATTAGGCCTACCAGCACGCCGAACAGGGCAAAGAGTTTGGCCAGCCATTTCCAGCTTCGCCCCATCCCCTTCTCAATGTAATAGAAGGGCCCGCCCAGCACATGGCCGTCCGGCTCAATGGTCCGGTATCGAATGGCCAGCAGGCCTTCGGCATACTTGGTTGCCATGCCGAAAAATGCGGCCAGCTCCATCCACAGCAGCGCCCCCGGCCCGCCGGAGGCAATGGCGGAGGCTACGCCCACAATATTGCCCGTTCCGATGGTGGCGGACAGGGCAGTGCACAGGGCGCCGAAGGAAGTCACTTCGCCGCGACCTCCCTCTTCATTTTTTACCATAAAGCGCAGGGCCTTGCCCAGGTGTCTCACCTGCAGCAGACCGGTGCGTATGGTCAGCCATACGCCGCAGGCCAGGATCAGCACAATCAGGGGCACGCCCCACACCATGTCGTCCACTTTGACTAGAAATTCTGTAATCATTCGCTGCTCTTCCTCTCCATAGCGCGGTTTCACAGGGTGGCTCAACAGACAAAAGCGGACGCAGCCTTAGGCTGCGTCCGCTTTTTGCAATAGGACAAAAACTCCCCTCCGCCCGCCGCTTCCTTTGGGGGAGTGAAATCAAAAACCCTGTCCTTTTGCCTGAGAGATTGCTTTCGCTTGCACCTTCGGCCCCCGCGCAGTACGCGGGCTTCTCCAGAGCGCCATCCATCCACAGTCTTTCTGCCTGAGAGCGTTACACCTTCGGCGGGCCGCATGGGCCGCTTTCCTGCGGATATCGTCTGGCGTAATTCAATTGTCTGTTCAGCTTCCCTGCTGTACGGACTATTATACGCAGACAGCGTACAAAATGCAAGTGTTTTTTCCAGAGGAAGTCCCGTCCGGATTTTCTCAGCACTCTCCTGCCAAGTGAAACCGGCCCCTGGGAAAGATAATGGAGACCTGGGTCCCCTCCCCTTCCCGGGAGGCAATCTCCAGTCCCAGGCCCAGCTGGGTGCACAGCTTTTTGCACAGATAGAGGCCCAGGCCGGTGGAGCGGGTGGACAGCCGCCGGCCGTTTGCTCCGGTAAAGCCCTTGTCCCACACCCGGGGCAGGTCGGCGGCGGGGATGCCCACGCCGTTGTCCTCCACCGTCAGGACAACGGATTGCTCCTCCAGGCGCTGAACAAACGCCAATGTGGGCGGCCGGTCGCCGCGATACTTCATCGCGTTGGACACCAGCTGCCCCAGAATAAATTGCACCCACTTCTTGTCCGAATACACCACCGCGTCCAGCCCGGACAGGTCGATCCGAAAGCCCGCCTCAATGAGGGGGCGGGCATACTGCTTCACAGTATCGGCCGCCGCATCCCGCACCGGCATGGCCCGCACCAGGTAGTCCCGGTCCACCGCACCGCTGCGGGCGTAGTAGAGCGCCTGCTCCACATAGCGGTCGATCTGGAACAGGTCCTCCTCCAACCGGGCGGACAGGGGACCGGGCCGGTTCTCCAGGGCCAGCCGGGCGGAGGCGATGGGGAGCTTGACCTCATGGACCCAGGCTTCGATAAACTCCCGGTATTCCCCCATGTCCCGCCGGGCCTCGGCCACCGCGTCGTTCATCGCCTTGGCTGTGACCGCCAGGGCGTCGCAGAAGAGCGCCCCCTCTAAAAAGCCGGGCCGCTCCAGCAGCTCGGGCAGCAGATACTTCTCTCCCAGATGTTCCAGCACCTCGTCCACTTGCCGGTAAAAGGCCCGCCGGCGCAGATATTCCGCCGCCAAAGGCCCCAGGCCGCATACCAGGAGCACCAGGCACAAAAAGGCCACCGCCCCGGCTGGCGCGCCCAGGACAGCCGCCAGAGCCGCGGCAAATCCGGTCCCCAGCGCCGTCCCCAGCAGCTGGGGCAGTCGGTCCCGGCAGAAGCGTCCCCAGCTCACAACTGGTACCCCTGCCCCCGGCGGACCGTGAGCACCCCGACACACCCCAGCCGCTCCAGCTTCCGACGCAGGCGGGCCACGTTGACGGTAAGGGTATTGTCGTCCACAAACTCGTCTGACTGCCAAAGGGCATCCATCAGCTCGCTGCGGGTGACAATACGCCCCGGATTCTTAAGCATCACCTGGAGCAGACGGGCCTCGTTTCGGGTGAGCTCCTCTTCCCCACCCTTGGCCTGCACGACGCTCCGGCCCAGATCCAGAGTGATGCCCTTGGCCGACAGGGTGGGGTTGGGGGCGGATGGATAGGCCCGCTGCAGCAGGCGGGTAATACGTGCCAGGAGGATCTGCGTATGATAGGGCTTGGTCAGAAAATCGTCCGCCCCCAGGTTCATGCTCATCAGCTCATCCAGCTCAGCGGCCCGGCTGGTAACCACGATGATCGGCACATCGCTGCGCCGGCGCAGCTCCCGGCAGACATGGTAACCATCGTATCGCGGCAGGTTCAGATCCAGCAGCACCAGATGCGCGCCGGAGGCCAGCACCTGCCCGGCCACATCTTCGTAGTCGTCGGTGGTAGTCCAGGCATACCCGTACCGGGTCAGCAGGGTGCCCAGCTCTTCCCGCAACCCCTGGTCGTCTTCCACCAGAAAAACGGTATGTGCCATGCGATCCCCTCCTTTCCCTCTATCATAACAGAAAAAGGCGGCTCGTCCAAGTATCCGGACGAGCCGCCTTCCCTTTTTTCCGATACAGGCGGACTATGTCTCCGCAGCCTTCCGCTCCTCTTCGGCCGCCAGCCCCATCAGATGGAGGATTTTTGAAAAATAGCGGCCCCCTTCCTTCTCTAAGTCAAAGGTGTTCTTGTACATGCACCAGTCATAGATCAGCCCCCGGGCCGAGCGCATGAGCAGCTCCACCATCTCCTTGGAGTCCTCTCCCTTTGGAAACTCGCCGCTGACTTTCCCCCGCTCCACACAGTCCTCCAGGATGCGGTAAACCACCCGGTCGTTGTTGTTGAGAATCCGCACCGCGTCGGGAGAGGTAATCTGGTTTGCGTAGATAATCTGCAGGGGGACCATTCCTACAATATTTGCGCAGTAATCACACATGGCGCTGATTAAAATCAGCACTCGTTCCGAGGCGGAGGCACGCTCCTCCACCGCCTGAAAGACCTGCTCATAATGCGTATCAATCATCCGGAAATGCTCCAAAAAAACCGATTCCTTTGAGGGGAAATAGGCATAAAAGGTGCCCTTGGAAAAGCCCGCCTCCCGGGTAATCTCTTCCACGGTAACGGTATTGTAGCCGTGCTGCGCAAACATCATCAGTGCCGTCCAAAACAGTTTGTTTTTGGTCTCCTGCGCGTTAAGCGCCCTCTGGGACAGTTTTCTCTTTGCAGCCGCCATAGTTACCTCCAAACGCAACTATTTCTGGTTTATGCGTATCATATCACATCTTCTCGCCGCAAATCAACTTCAAAAGAAACATTTTAGGCAACAAAATCTCCTCTTTGTCCCTTTCATTGCGGCCTTCGGCTGGCCGTACCCACACACCGGCTGCAAAAAGAGGTTCCAGCCCCATAAGGGCTGGAACCTCTTTTACCCCTGCTCCAGCAGCAGGCGGTACACTGCGTCCTGCACGTAGTCAAGCTCTTCAAAGGTGGTAAACGGTCCGACCGAAAAGCGCACCGCGCCCTGGGGAAAGGTCCCAAGCGTTCTGTGGGCCATGGGGGCACAGTGAAGGCCGCAGCGGGTCTGCACGCCGTATTCCCGTTCCAGCCGGAAAGCCAACTCTCCGTTATCTCCGTTGAGCCAGTCCACCGAGACCACGCCGGTACGGCGGGCCGGGTCGCGCGCGCCCAGTACCCGTAGGCCGTCCTCCTCCAGCTCCATCAGCCGGGCCCACAGGTGGCCGGCCAGCCTGTGTTCCCGCCGGCGAATCGCCTCCCCTTCCCGATCCAGGTACTCCAGGGCGGCGCCCAGGCCATAGATGCCTGGCAGGTTCAGGGTGCCCGCCTCCAGGCGGTCGGGCAGCAGGGCGGGCATGTCCAGGGAATCGGACGCGCTCCCTGTGCCGCCGGACACCAGAGGCTCCAGCTGCCCGGCCAGAGCCTCGCGCACCACCAGGCCGCCGATTCCCTGGGGGCCCAGCAGGCCCTTGTGCCCGGGGAAGGCAAGGGCGTCAATACCCATTTTCTCCATGTCCACCGACACCGCGCCCAGGGTCTGGGCCGCGTCCACCAGCAGGAGAGCCCCCCGCTCCCGGCAGAGCCGGCCCACCGGCTCCAGCGGCTGTATGGTGCCCGCCACGTTTGAGGCATGGGCAAGCACCACCGCCCGCACACCGGGGACGATGAGGCGCTCCGCCTCCTCCAGCTGGAGGGCCCCTTCATTGTCACAGGGCAGAAAGTCCACCGCCACCCCCTGCCGCTCCAGCTGCCTCAGCGGACGCATGACCGCGTTGTGCTCCACCTGGGAGGTCAGCACCCGATCCCCCGGTCTGAGCAGCCCTTTGAGCAGGAAATTGAGGGAATAGGTGGCCCCCGGCGTAAAGCCGACGCAGCGCGGGCCAGGGCCGCCCACCAGGGCGTTGAGCCTCTCCCGCACCTCCAGCACCCGGCCGGCGGCATCATAGGCCTGGGGATACCCTCCCCGGGCGATGTTGCAGCCCACGCGCTCGATATAATCCGCCATGGCCCTTCCCACACCGGGCGCCTTGGGAAAGGAGGTGGCGGCGTTGTCCAGATAGACGCTTGACATAAAAGACACCTTCTTAAAGCTCCGTCTCCACCGGCAGTCGGATCCGGTAGCGATCCGCTCCAAACTGGGGCAGCAGGCGGGAGAGCGCCCCGGCGGAAACCGCGCTGTCATCCATGGTAATCATGGCCAGGCTGCGCTTGGCATCGGTGGCCTCCAAAATAGTCTGTGCCAGCCCCGCCGCGCTGCGGCCGCTGCTGGAGACCTCCACATTGGGCGTCCACAGCGCCCAGCCCTGTTCCTCCAGGCCCAGCCCGGACAGGCCCTGCCCGCTCTCCTCCGCCATCAGGATATGGGGCCGCAGATGGGCGATGCGGGAGAGCAGCCGCTCCCCCTCCGCCAGATACTCCCCTGCCGTCTGCTCCTCCACATATGAGGGCACCAGCAGTCCCACCGTATGACCGCTGCCCACAATGCGGCGGATCTGATCGTCGTGCTCCGCCAGGTCCTCCGTCCGGAAGCAGAACAGGGCGTGTACGCCGTATTGTTCCAGCGTGTCCAGCACCGTGTCCAGGCTCTCCCCCGTGCCGCACCGGAAGGACAGATAAAGCCGCACATCCCGTTTGTCCGGCTCCTCCGATCCTGCGGGGCTGGTGGGCGATACACTGGGCGATGGGGACGGGCTGGGGCTAGCGGGTGTGACCACCGGGGCCGGGGTCAGGCTGCGGACGTACTCGTTGTACCGCTGTTTCATCAGGCTGGTGGCCGCGTCCACAAAGCGCTCGGTGCTCAGCACGGCCTGACTGCTGGTGACGCGCACCAGAGTGCCGTAGGGGGTCGCGGTATAAGACGCCTTGAGGCCAAAGAAGCTGCATACCCCGCTGACGGGCACATAGACCTTGCCGTTGCGCAGGATCGCCCTCAGGTTTCGGCTGACGCCGCTGCCGTCGGTACAGGTGCCCGCGTTGACGTCAAAGGTCAGCAGCCCACTCAGGCTGTAGATGGTGAGGGTGTGCGCCGTATCGGTCTTCCACTGGCCGTAGGACACGCCCAGGTTGACCCCGGTGACATCCCGGTCAAAGACGGTATAGGGCACATAATAGCTGCCGCCCACCAGGGCGGGCATGGTTTCGCTGTTCAGATCCAGGAGCTTGTCGTTCACTGCGGTCTGATAGACAACCACCTCATCCGCCGATGCCGCCACGCCGGGCAGCAGCAGTCCCGCCACCAGCGCCACGGCGCACAGCAGGGCAAGGATTCGCCTGTGCTTCATTTCATCACCCTCCCTTTCGTCTTTTCACAGTGCTTCCGCTTCAGACGAGGGTATTGTATCACGAAACAACT
Organism: Lawsonibacter celer; assembly: GCF_014281125.1. GTDB lineage: Bacteria > Bacillota > Clostridia > Oscillospirales > Oscillospiraceae > Lawsonibacter_B > Lawsonibacter_B celer. Next base: position 31,340 of record NZ_JACOEA010000003.1, read on the forward strand.
GCCCGGTAAAGGGGCGGAATCCACCCCTTGCGCCGGGGGCGCGGGCCATTGTATAATCAGTTTAATGGGATTTTAACAAAGGCTAAATGCCCTTTTGACGGCAGGCGGCTATACTGAAAAAAGAAAAGAAGGGCGGTGATGGAATGCAGATCACACAGGAGCAGGTGGAGCGGCTGCGGGCGCGCACCGGTCTGTCCTATGAGCGTGCCCGCGCGCTGCTGGAGCAGGCCGGCGGCGACCTTCTGGAGGCATTGATCCTGCTGGAGCGGCAGGGCGGGACCGGGCAGGCGGCCGGCAGCTTCTACTCCACCCGGCCGGACAGCGGGGCGGAGGCTCCGCCCGCTTCGGCGGCCTCCGGCGGCCTGCAGAAGACCCGGGAGAGCCGCCCCGGCTTCTGGGACTGGCTGACCCAGCTTCTGGACGCCGTGTGGGATCTCCTGCGCCACAGCGTGGTAAACCGCCTTGAGATCTGGCGCAGGGGGGAGATGATGAGCTCCATGCCGGTGCTCATTCTCGTCCTGCTGGTGATCGTGGCCTTCTGGCTGACTGCCGCGCTGCTTCTGTTCGGCCTGCTGTTTGGCTGCACCTACCGTTTTTCCGGCCCCGACCTGAACCGCGACGTTCTCCGGCAGGCATCCTCGGCGGTCCACCGCGCTGTGGATCGCCTTTGCCGGGAGGTGCACCGCGCCGTCGAAAAGGGAAAAAATAAAAAGCATTAGGAGGCCTGCCCTTATGGATACTAAAATTCTTCTGGTGGAAGACGAGGAAAAGCTGGCCCGCATGGTGGAGCTGGAGCTGCAGTACGAGGGCTATCAGGTGGAAAAGGCCTTTGACGGCCGCAGCGGGCTGGAAAAGGCCCTGGGCGGAGGCTTTGACCTGATCCTGTTGGACATTATGCTCCCCGCCCTCTCCGGCATGGAGGTGCTGCGCCGCCTGCGGAAGGAGAGCCAGGTGCCGGTGATTATGCTCACCGCCCGGGACACGGTGGTGGACAAGGTGTCCGGCCTGGACTCTGGGGCGGACGACTATATTACCAAGCCCTTCGCCATTGAAGAACTTCTGGCCCGCATCCGGGCCGCCCTGCGCAAGCGGCCGGGCCAGGAGGGTCCCGGCCAGGGCGTGCTCACCGCCGGGGTGCTGAGCATGGACACCCAGCGGCATGAGGTGAGTGTCTCCGGCGAGAGCGTGGAGCTCACTCGCCGGGAGTTTGACCTGCTTCGCTATCTGCTGGAGAACAAGGAAAAGGTCATCTCCCGGGAGTCCCTGCTGGACCATGTGTGGGGCTTTGACTTTGTGGGAGAGACCAACGCGGTGGACGTGTACATCCGTTTTCTGCGTGCCAAGATTGATGAGCGCTTCGGCGTTAAGCTGATCCACACCGTGCGCGGCGTTGGCTATGTCATTCGGGAGGAGTGAGCGTATGAAATCAATTTCCGCCATTGTCTACACCAGCAATACAGGCTATACCCAGCGCTACGCCGCCATGCTGGGGCGCGCAGCCGGACTGCCTGTCCACCGCCTGGGCGACGCCGCTCTGCCCCGGGGCACGGCGGTCGTTTACCTGGGCTGGCTGTGCGCCGGTGGGATCAAGGGTCTGAAAAAAGCCCGCAGCCACTACAACGTGCAGGCGGTGTGCGCGGTGGGAATGGCCCCTGCCTCGCCGGAGTATGCCTCCAAGCTCTCCGGGCAGAACCGTCTGAAGGGCGCGCCCCTTTTCTACCTGCAGGGCGGCTACTCGCCCGCCCGGCTGACCGGCATATACAGGCCCATGATGGCCCTCATGGGAAAAGTGGTCTCGAGAGCCCCCGCAGAGTCGGAGCGCGAGCGGGCCATGCAGGAGGCCTTTTCCAAGGGCGGGGACTGGGTAAGCGAGGCTCAGCTCGCCCCCGTGCTGGAGTGGCTGCAGGTATGACGTGAAGCGGCCCGCAAAGGCGGGCCGCTGGTACCGCGCGGGCACAGGCCGCAAGGAGGGATACGATGTCTCAACCAAACAACCACCCGCCCGGCCGCATCAAATCCTCCATCGTGGCCCGGCTGAACACCCAGCTTTTCTTTCGCCTGCTGGGCATCTATTTCTGCACCGATCTGCTGCTCACCCTGCTGTTCTGGGGCGGCGTATTCCTCTGGTCAGAGGGCCGGGCGGCAGAGATCTGCCAGCTGGTGGCCGACCGGGGCGTGCCAACGGCAGAGGCCACGGAGTGGATGACGGCGGGCGACTATGTGGTCTCCGCAGGCCCCGCAGGGGAGGAGGCCGGTCTCGCTCTGCCCGATTGGCTGCCCGCCCCGGCGGAGACCGACCAAGCGCGCCGCTGGTTTCATCCGGGTGATCTGGATCTATTTTTTCTGGTCACGTTCCGTACAGGGGGCTCCACCGAATATACGTTGGAGCTGCCCAATCAGGGCGAGCCATATACCATTCGTCTGGACCTGTCCGCCCAGGCCGCCTTTTTTGTGTACGCCTCCCGTATTCTGGTGGTCTGCCAGGTCATCAGCCTGATCTCCAATTTATTTAAAAACGCCGGGGCGATCCGTAAGGTACTCCGCCCCATTCAGGATCTGGCGGCCGCAGCCGCGCAGCTCAATCAGATGGAGCACATGTCCCCGGAGGAGCTGAAGATCCTGGCGGGCAAGCTGGATCAGATCAACGCCACCCATCTGGACCAGCGCATCTCCGTGCCGGGCACGCAGAAGGAGCTGCAGGCCCTGGCCGCGGCCATCAACGCCATGCTGGACCGCATCAACGAGGCCTATCGTTCCCAGATGCGCTTTGTCTCCGACGCCAGCCATGAACTGCGCACCCCCATTGCGGTCATTCAGGGATACGCCAATCTGCTCAACCGCTGGGGGAAGGACGACCCAGCCACCCGTCAGGAGGCCATCGACGCCATCCGGCAGGAGGCCGACTCCATGAAGGAACTGGTGGAGCAGCTTCTCTTCCTGGCCCGGGGGGACAACGACTCCATGCAGATCGACATGCGGGACCTGGACCTGACTCAGATTGCCGCCGAGGTCCTGCGGGAGACCGAGATGATCGACCAAACCCACGCCTTTGCCGCACGGTGGGACGGCGCGGTCTGGGTCTATGCGGACGACGGACTGATGAAGCAGGCTCTGCGCGTGCTTGTGGACAACGCCATCAAATACAGCCCCTCCGGTGGGCGCATCACGCTCTCCGCAGAGATTCTGGGCGGACGAGCCCACCTGTCGGTACAGGACGAGGGCCAGGGCATTGCCCCGGAGAGCCTGCCCCACATCTTTGACCGCTTTTACCGCACAGATGAGAGCCGGGCCCGGGAGACCGGCGGCACCGGCCTGGGGCTGGCCATTGCCAAGTGGATTGTGGAACGCCATGGGGGCTGGTTTGAGGTGCGCTCCTTCGTAGGAGTGGGCACCCGCATGACCATCGTCCTCCCTCTGGCTCCGGCGGCCGCGGCACACATACAGGAGGACTCGCCCTCCGTCTGAGTTTCAGTCGGGCAAAAATTTTGCTTTCCCGCGGAACTTTTTCCTTCCTCCCTCCGTCAAAAGCAGCAGTAACCCCCCAAAACAGAAAAAGGAGTACTGCTATGACTCGTCATTTTCTCGCCCTGGCCCTGGCCGGGACGCTGGCCCTAAGCCTGCTGGCTGGCTGCTCCGGCGGCAATTCCGAGCCCGCACCTGAGACCTCCACCCCGCCCGCCACGGAGTCTGTCACCCCCTCGCTGCCCGGCTCCACCGAAACCCCCGCCCCAGGCGTTGAAGAGACCGACACGCCTGACGACACCCCCGCCCCGGAGGAGAGCGATGTGCCGGATACCACAACGCCTGCACAGAAGCCTTCCCCCACTCCCTCCGCCCAGCCCTCCCAGACGCCGGCGCCCAAGCCCACCCCCGCGCCCTCCGCAAAGCCCACTCCCGCGCCGACGCCCACCCCTCAGTCCAATGTGGTTCAGTCCGTCTGGAATGAGATCTCCGCTCTGGACATCCCGTCCCTGTCCGACGTGGACGCTGATACCTTCTCCACCCTGTATGGCATTGACACCGGCGACCTGACCAGATTTGTCTGCAAGATGCCTATGATGAATGTCCAGGCCACCGAGTTCTTCATTGCCGAGGTAAAGGAAGGCAAGATGGATGCGGTCAAGGCCGGGGTTGAGGCCCGCCAGGCCGACCTGGAGGAGCAGTGGAGCCAGTATCTCCCTGAGCAATTAGAATTAGTGCAGAACTATAAGCTGGTCACTAACGGCAATTACATCCTTTTTGCCATCTCCGACCAGGCAGACAAAGCGGTCGAACTCTTTAACAGATATACAAAATAAGGCGAATCGGGTATAATACCGTAGCAGGACGCCCGGCGGGTGTGCCCCGCCGGGCGCCTTTCTGACTGCGAAACAAGAAGAAGGTGACTTTTTGGTTTTTTCCAGCCTGTATTTTCTATTTTTGTATCTCCCCATTGTATTAATTGCATACTATATTACTCCTCTCAAATGGCGCAACCTTGTGCTTCTGGTATTTAACCTGATCTTTTATGCCTGGGGCGAACCAGTTTACATCCTCATCATGTTTGTCTCGATCGGCATTGACTATACGCACGGCATGCTGGTGGACCGCTGCAAGCGCAGCGGAAATGACAGGGGCGCCCGGATGGCAGTGGCCTCGTCGGTGATTTTTAATCTGGCGCTTCTGTTTTTCTTCAAGTACTGGGACTTTATTGCGGGCAGTCTAGCCGCTGTCGGCCTGAACATCATGCCCAAGCTGGGGCTGAGCCTGCCCATCGGCATCTCCTTTTACACCTTTCAGACCATGAGCTATACCATCGACGTATACCGGGGGGATGCCAGAGTACAGAAAAATATCGTCAATTTTGGCACCTTTGTGACCCTGTTTCCCCAGTTGATCGCGGGTCCTATCATCAAGTACAAGGACCTGGACGAACAGATTGACTTCCGTACCCATTCCCCGGAGCAGTTTGCCTCCGGGGTGCAGGTATTTGTGGTGGGCCTGGCCAAGAAAGTGCTGCTGGCCAACAATCTGGGGATGTTGTGGGACGCCTACAAGGCCCTCCCGGTGGAACAGCTCACCACCGCCGGTGCGTGGCTGGGGGTGGCGGCGTTCTCCCTGCAGCTCTATTTTGACTTCTCCGGCTACTCGGATATGGCCGTTGGCCTGGGCCGCATGCTCGGCTTTGAGTTTATGCGCAACTTTGACTACCCCTATATCGCCAAATCCATCACGGAATTCTGGCGTCGCTGGCATATCTCTCTGGGCACCTGGTTCCGGGAGTATATGTATATCCCCCTGGGCGGCAACCGAGTGAGCAAGCCCCGTCTCTTCTTTAATCTGCTGCTGGTCTGGGCTGCCACCGGCATCTGGCACGGGGCCAGCTGGAATTTTCTCCTCTGGGGCCTCTATTTCGCCGCCCTTCTGATTCTGGAAAAGGCCTTTCTGCTCAAAGCCCTGCAGAAGCTGCCCGCCCTTCTCCAGCACCTGTATACCCTCTTTCTGGTGGTGGTCAGCTGGGCCATCTTCGCAGTGGAGGACTTCGGCCACATGGGCGGCTATCTGAAGGCCATGTTCGGAATGGCCGGCGGCGGGGCCGCAAACGATAACTTTCTGTATTATCTTCTTTCCTATCTCCCCATGCTTATCATCTCCTGCGTGGCCTGCACCCCCCTGGCCGCCAGATTGTGGAGGCGCCTGCCGGAGCGGTCCATGCGGCTGATCCTGCCCGTTTTACTGCTGGCCGGGCTGATTTTCTCCACCGCCTATCTGGTAGACGCCACCTACAATCCCTTCCTCTATTTTCGTTTTTAAGGAGGTCCAACTATGAGCAAACGCTACTGCATCTTCATTACCGCCCTGTTCTGCGCCTTTATCGGGGTATTCCTGGTGGCCAACGCCGTCTCCCCGGATCGGGAATTTTCCCAGATGGAAAATCGGACGCTGGCTCAACTCCCCGTGCCGTCTGTGAAAACCCTGGTCAACGGCAGCTTTATGTCTGACTTTGAGACCTATGTCACCGACCAGTTTGTGGGCCGGGACGGCTGGATCGCACTCAAGTCCTCCACCGAGCGCGCCCTGGGCAAGAAGGAAAACAACAACGTCTATTTTTGTGACCAGGATACCCTCATCACCAGATTTGACGAGCCAGACGGGACCAAGGTGACTAATAACCTGAATTATGTGAACAAGTTTGTGGAAAATGTGGATATCCCGGTGTACTTCTCCCTGATCCCGACCCAGGCCTGCATCTGGGCCGACCGTCTGCCCGCCGGTGCCCCCAACGCCGACCAGACCGCGATTCTGGAGCAGGCGGCGGGCGCAACCGCCGCCCAGTGGTATGACTCCTATTCCTCCCTGTTCGCCCACAAGGATGAGGATATCTTCTACCGGACCGACCACCATTGGACGAGCCTAGGCGCCTATTACGGCTATACCGCCCTGTGCCAGGCCATGGGGCTCACCCCCGTCCCCCTGGAGCAGTACGACAAGACCACCGTCAGCGAGTCCTTCTACGGAACGGTGTTCTCCTCCTCCGGCGTGCGCTGGGTGCGCCCCGACCGCATCGACACCTATGTGCCCGAGGACGGGATCACCGTGGTCTCCCACACCTATGACGCCAAGGGCAATCCGGTGGAGGAGCCCCGGCAGCTCTATGACGAGTCCTATCTGACGGTCAAGGACCAGTACTCCATGTTCCTGGGGGGCAACCAATCCTTGGGCGTGGTGACCAATACCAATAACCCGGACGCGCCCAAGCTTCTCATCATCCGGGACTCCTACGCGGATTCCTTGGTACCCTTCCTCACCCCCCACTTCTCCGAGATTCATCTGATCGACCTGCGCTACTACAAGCTCTCGGTCTCTGAGTATGTCCAGCGCAACGGCATTGACGAGGCCCTGGTGCTCTACAGCGTGCCCAACTTTACCTCCGACTCCAACCTGGTATGGCTGAAGTGACCGGAATACAAAAGGCCCCGCCCGTATGGGCGGGGCTTCCAATCCGGAATTGTAGGGAGGCAGCAGGATGAAGCAGGACGAGTTCTTTATGAAAGAGGCCATCCGCCTCTCCCGGGAGGCGGCGCGCCACGGAAACGAACCTTTCGGCGCGGTGCTGGTCAGGGACGGCCAGATTGTCCACACAAATGAAAATCAGATTTACAGCCGGCACGATTTTACCGCTCATGCAGAGCTGGGATTGATCCAAGCCTTCTGTGCGGAGACGGGCGTCACCGATCTGCATGAATACACTTTATATTCCAGCTGCGAGCCCTGCTTTATGTGCAGCGGCGCCATGGTATGGGCCAGGCTGGGCCGGCTGGTCTACGGCGCAAGCGATCTGGAGCTGTGTAGCCTCCTCTCCTCCAGAGGCAGCCCATGCAGCAGAATCGTATTTGAGCATTCCCATTACAGTCCCCAGGTCACCCCCGGCGTGCTGCGGGCGGAGAGCCTGGAGGTCCTCAGGGAGTATTTTTCCGCCCATGGGAAGCACTGATCGGAGCATCCATAGAACCCAAAAAAGCTTCGGGGCTGAGAACCGCTCAGTCCCGAAGCTTTTTTGCTTTTATGCGCCCCCTAGCGGGCAAAGGGGCTTTCTGTCTCAGCCCGCCCGTCCGGGTGCGGCGCGGCCGGACGCCTTCTTCAGGATCAGCAGAACTGCCGCCATCAGCACCACGCCGATGGCCAGGTTTACAAACACATTCTGGATAAATCCGGCAAACAGATAGGACACAAAGCACACTGCCGCCACGGTAAGCACATAGGGGAGCTGTGTGGCCACATGGTCCAAATGGCTGCACTGGGCACCGGTGGAGGACATAATTGTGGTGTCGGAAATGGGGGAGCAGTGGTCGCCCATGACCGCCCCCGCCATGCACGCGGAGATCCCGATGACCTGGATGGTGGAGCCGTTGGGGAACACCTCCACAATGATGGGGATGAGGATGCCGAAGGTCCCCCAGGATGTGCCGGTGGCAAAGGCCAGGCCGCAGGCAATGAGGAAAATAATGGCGGGCAGGAAGCTGCTCAGCCCTCTGGCATAGGTGTAGATGAAGCCGGCGACAAAGTCGGCCGCACCCAGGGAGCTGGTGATGCCGCTGATCGTCCAGGCAAAGGTCAGGATCAGGATGGCTGGCACCATGGCCTTGAAGCCCGCCGGCACAGAATCCGCAAAGGACTCAAAGGAGATATTGCGCCGGATCAGTACAAAGTAGACAAAGGCGAACAGAATGGCGACAAAGCCCCCGTACATCAGTCCGCTGGTGGCCGAGCAGTTGGCGAAGGACTGCACCAGGTCCATATAATACTCGCTGGCTGGATCAAAGAAGCCGCCGGTATAGATCAGCCCCAGAATACAGGCCGCGATCAGCACCACCACCGGCAGAATCAGGTCCATCACCCTGCCCCGGGAGGAGACCTCCTCCTCCTCTGAGTCCGCATAGGGCCGCTCAGGCGTGGTGTACAGGTCATCTTTATACCGTGCGTTGTACTCAAAGGTACGCATGGGGCCGAAGTCAATGTTGAGGGCCGAGATCAATACCACGGTGAGCAAGGTCAGCAGGGCATAATAGTTGAAGGGGATGGCCCGGATAAACAGAGCCAGGCCGTCGGTGCCCTCCACCATGCCGGCCACTGCGGCTGCCCAGGAGCTGATGGGCGCGATGATGCACACAGGCGCGGCCGTGGAGTCAATGATATAGGCCAGCTTGGCCCGGGAGATCTGATGGGCATCGGTGACAGGCCGCATCACGTTTCCCACGGTCAGGCAGTTGAAGTAGTCGTCCACAAAGATGACACAGCCCAGCAAGAAGGTGGACAGCTGCGCCCCCCGGCGGGTCTTGATGGCCTTTCTGGCCCACTCGCCATAGGCACGGGAGCCTCCGGACTTGTTCATCAGTGCCACAATGATCCCCAGGATCACCAGGAAAATGACAATGCCCAGGTTATCGCTCACCTTCCCGATCATGGTGTCAAACAGATGGACCGTGGCGTCCACCGGCTGCCCCAGGCCGTAATAGAGCGCGCCCACGGCGCAGCCAAAGAACAGGGAAACATATACTTCCTTGGTAATCAGCGCCAGGCCGATGGCCAAAATGGGCGGCAGCAGTGCCCAGGCCGTCCCCACCAGCCCCAGCGCCTCGCCGGTGGCGGGGTCCACATTGCCGCGGCCCCAGGAGATTCCCGCCGCGAGCAGGGCCACTGCGGCGATCAGAAATACGCCCAGCACGATCCGTGTGAGCTTACTCTTTTTCTTCGCTTTCATTTCTTCCTCCCATTTTTCTTTCTGGAACAGACACACATTCGGTCGAAACCTGTTCTAGTATAATATATTCGGGAGAAAAGCTCAACACTTTATTCCGCAGTGCCCCTTTTACGGCATATGGAACAGAAAGCCCTCCCGCTCGAGGGCCTGGATCACTCTGCGGCAGGCCGCCTCGTCCGGCGTGCGGATCGTATGCAGATGAACCCCGCCGGTCAAATTGGACAGGGGCTTGGCTCTGTTTTCGGCCACCCGGCGGATAAACTGCGCCACGTCGGACCGGCTGCGGACGTGCAGCGCGCCAGTGAGCTGGCCATAGACCGGGTGCTCCACCACCACGTCCACCGCCTCGCCGCCCGCGTCCACAATGGCGTTGAGCTCCCGCTCCATATCCTCCGGGGCGTGGACGCAGGCCACGGTGCGCTCCACCATACCCCGCTTCCGGTTGACTAGATAGCCCCGGGGCGTGGCGGAGATATCCGCCCCCGCCGCCCGCAGCAGCGCCACGTCTCCCACAATGATCTGTCTGCTCACGGAGAACTTTGCCGCCAAAGCCGAGGCGCTCACCGGCCCCTGCGCCGCCTCCAGCAGGCGGGCCACCGCCGCCCTGCGCTCCGCCGCGCTCAATGCCTGCATATCCATTCCTCCCATTTCCCTTGTATTCACTAAGCTATTGTACCATATGTGCGCACAATTTGCCTTGCTTTTTTCCCTCTGACAAGGTAAAATTTTTTAACAGCAGCGTTTCTTTTATCATTGGCACAGAAAGGGGCATGTCCGCCATGACGCGCGCAGAGGCTTTTGAATTTTTGGACCGCACCGCCCGTGGGATCGCCGAGATGTTCGGCTCCTCCTGTGAGACACTGGTCCACGACATGGAGGACCCCCGGCACCCGATTCTGTCCATCTACAACGGACATGTCTCCGGCCGTGAGGTGGGCTCCACCATGGACATCCTGGGCACGGCCCGGGAGCTGGACGAGAACGCCCTGGTCACCGACTTTGTGAATCTCTACGCCACCACCCCCTCCGGTCAGCAGATCAAAAGCAGCACCTTCCATCTGATCGGCGAGGCGTACAACCTGGCCTTGGGCATCAACTTTGACTACACCTCCCTGGTGTATGCCAACCGCATCCTGGTGGACCTGATGAGCGCGGAGGCCGACCTGCAGAGCGCCATGTGGCAGGGCGGCGGGGAGCAACTGCTCGCCGAGCTTTTCGACAAATGCCTGGCCGCTGTGGGCAAGCCGGTGGCCAGCCTGAACAAGCGGGACCGGCTGAAGATCATCGCCCTGTTGGACCAGAACAGTGCATTTTCCTACCGCAAATCTGTGCCCTTTGTGGCCAAGCGGCTGCAGGTCTCCCGGTACACCGTGTACAAGTACCTGGGTGAGCTGGAGCGTGGCGAGAAGGGCGACGAGGAACTGGAGTGACGTTTGATGTACGAACACGAGATTGACGCCTATTTTGACGACCCCGCCCGCCGCGCAGAGCTGGTGGAGCACATCTCCCGCCTGGTGCGCATCCGCAGCGTCCGGGAGGAGGCCCGGCCCGGCATGCCCTTCGGCCCCGGCCCCGCCGCCGCCCTGGCGGAGGCGCTGAAGCTGGCCGGTGAGCTGGGCATGGACGTGCGCAATTATGAAAACTACGTGGGCACGGCGGATCTGAACGATCAGGAGACCGCCTTGCACATTCTCTGCCACCTGGACGTGGTGGGCGAGGGCACGGGCTGGACCGTCACCGCGCCCTATGAGCCCAGGCTGGTGGACGGGATGCTCTACGGCCGCGGCACTGACGACGATAAGGGCCCCGCCGTGGCCGCGCTGCTGGCCATGAAGGCCCTCCGGGACCTAGCCATCCCCCTGAGCAAAAACGCCCGCTTGATCCTGGGTACCGACGAGGAGAGCGGCTCGTCCGACATCGCCTACTATTACGCCCGGGAGCCCTATGCTCCCTATACCTTCTCCCCGGACGCGGAGTTCCCCCTCATCAACACGGAGAAGGGCAGCTACAAGCCCACCTTCACCAAGACCTGGCCGGCGGAGACTGCCACCCCCCGGGTGAAGGAGCTCCACGGCGGCTTCCGCATCAATGTGCTGCCTCCCGAGGCAGAGGCCCTGGTGGCCGGCCTGTCCGCCCAGGCCGCCCGGCCCTATTGCGACCGGGCCGCCGCCGATACCGGCGCCGCCTATGAGCTGCGGGAGGAGGGGGATGACCTGCGCATCTTGTGCCACGGCAAGGGTTCCCACGCCTCCCTGCCCGAGGGTGGCAACAACGCCGTCACCGCCCTGCTGCACCTGCTGCGGGCCCTGCCCCTGGCCAAGACGGGCAGCACGGCGGCCATCTGGTCCCTGAACACCCTCTTCCCCCACGGGGACTGCACCGGCGCGGCCCTTGGGATCGCCCAGGCGGACGCGGTTTCCGGCGCGCTCTCCCTGGCCTTCTCCCTGCTGGAGGTGGGCGAGACCGGCCTGGAGGGCCGCTTCGACAGCCGGGTCCCCCTCTGCGCGGACGAGGCCAACTGCAAGGCCGTGGCCGAGGCCGCCTTTGCCCGCCTGGGCTTTACCGTGCAGGGCGAGATGGAGCCACCCCACCATACCCCGGCCGACTCCCCTCTGGTCCAGACTCTGCTGGCCTGCTACGAGCAGTATAGCGGCCGGAAGGGCGCGTGCCTGGCCATCGGCGGCGGCACCTATGTGCACCATATCCCCGGCGGTGTGGCCTTTGGCTGCGGCATGCCCGGTTTTGACGGCAACATGCATGGCGCGGATGAGCACACCTGCGTGGACGACCTGCTCACCGCCTGCAAAATCTTTGCCCTGGCCATCGCGCGCCTGTGTGCGTGAGCGCCCGCTTATTCAGTCGGTTTTCTCTTCGGAGTGAATCAATAATAAAGAAAGGGAGAATAGTGAGACCCATGAGACGATTGTTCAAACGCGCCTGCGCCCTGATTCCGGCGCTGGCCCTGGTGCTGAGCCTGACCGCCTGCGGCGGCGGAGGGGTCAGCGCCTTTGACGCCACCAAATACATTCAGGGACTGCTGAACAAGACCTACCTGGGCGAATTTGACGAGTACATGAATGTGGTGGACATCACCGAGAACGAGTGCGAGGACGACTACATCTCCGGCCTGGAGTCCGAGGCGGAGTATTTCGCCAGCGTGTTCCAGATCGACAATCTGACCGACGACATCAAGGCCGATATTGTGGACCTCTATAAGGAGATCTACTCCTATTCCAAGTACACCGTCTCCGCCGCCACCAAGCAGGACGACAAGACCTACAGTGTCAAGGTGACGGTGGAGCCCATCGACATCTTCCACCTGGTGGCCGACGCTCTCAACGGCGGGGCTGCGGACGACTTCAACGCCCAGTATGACGACGTTGACGTGGCGAGCATGTCTGACGACGAGTATGATACCTTCTACGCGGCCTACGACGCGGCCTGGGCGCAGCTGATTATTGATCTGACCCGGGAGAAGCTGCCCGAGCTGGGCTATCTGGACAGCTCGTCCCTCCTGGTCCAGGTGGCCGAGGACGAGGACGGCCTCTGGGGCATTCCCCAGTCCGACTTTGACAACCTGGATTGGCTGATTATTGACTATAATTTCTGAGAAAAGCAACCTGCGCGGGCCCAAATCTGAAGATTTGGGCCCGCGCACTTTTTTGCGGTTTAATCCGGCGTGTGTCCGGAGGCCGCCGCCGCGAGAATGGAGACAAACTCAGCGGTGGTGGGCCTGTCCTGGAGCGGCCGGTCGGCCAGCTCGGAGAGCAGCCCCGGGTTGCACAGCCAGGCGCGGCTTACCGCGGTGCGGATGTTGCGTTCAACCGCCTGCCAGGTGGTCCTGTAGTGCTTCGCCACATCCGGATAGAGCCATTTTGTGACCAAAAGCAGGCGCTCCGGCCGGCCCATGACCAGTTCAGCCGCGTGGGTAGCGTGGAAAAAGCCGGTATAGTTCGGCGTAACGCCGAGGCGGAACAAAAGCGTGTGGATTTTTCCCTCGGCGGACACTTCGTTAGTCAAGTTCATCTTCTTCATCCTCCAGTGCAGCCAGTTCTCTTAATCTCTCCTGCATTCCAAACAATTCCTCCCGTGTTAAAAGGATGATAAGGAAGATCAGGGATGTTCCGGAAAAGCAGCTTTTCTCCCGTTCCAGGTCGGAGTAAGAACGCGTGGTAATACGCAGCTGCTCCGCCATCCGTTCTTGAGTACTGCGGCGTCTGGTCCGGAACTCTTTAGTAAAGGGCGCCAGATAGGACTGAAACCGAAGTTTCTACTTTTTCATCATGTAAACCTCCCTATATTCGACAGAAGATAGGAAAAGTTTACCGGCCCGACAGGCGTCCTTCCATGAGGCGCGCTTCGGATCACCGTGTGAGAGAAACAAAATACTTTATTATTGTGTGTAGGTGCTCGGCCGGCTAAGCCGGCAGGGGCGGCGCCGATCAGGGCCGCCAAAGCCTTTCCCTCCCCTCTGTCCTCAAATTTCTTACAAGAGAAGCGGCGCCCACCCGGGCGCCGCTTCGGGGCCTTTACCGGTTACGCGGTCACGTAGACCACTCTCAGTCTGGAGTCATACCCAGAGGAGTTCTCGGCAAACAGGGTGACTTCGATCATATATTCTGTTCCAGAAGTACCATTGTGATAGAGTGTTGCAGCATGTACAAATGCATTGCTGGATGTCATTCCGGAATCATCACGGTCGTAGGTCTCTACAACTCTCCATACGCTTCCGGATTTCTCACGTATCACAATACTTTCTGCACCAAGACAGGTCATCTTTCCGGTTCCATATACGTTAAAATAAACCTCAAATGCGCCTCCTCCTGTTGCAACAGCCTCTACGTTATGAGAACTTATCTGATCACTGGCTCTATAAGTATTGGCCAACGCGGGGACAGAGAGTACAATCGAGAGTGCCACCAACAGGGCACAGATTCTGGAACAAGATTTACGCATACTTTCACTTACCTTTCGTACATAGAGTCAATTATTTTCTCCATGTCGCTCATCGGCAAGTCAGCCCGTATAGTACATTCAAATGAATCATATGTCCAGGCCGCAACGTACTGCTTATTATTTTCGAAAAGGTAATGCACTACGTCGCCAACTCTATAAAACTGAACTGGTACTCCATCCTTCTCATAAACAGGAGCATTTTCTCTATCCCGGTACCAAATGTAGGTAATAGAAATTGTCGCATCACCATTCAAGTAAAACGCATCAAATTCTACCTTTTCTAGGCTAGAGAGTTCCCGAACTAATATAGAATTCAGTTCAAAGCCTTCAGGAACCCACCTAGGCGCACTTACAACTTTAATGTTATATGTGTCTAGAGCTTCCTGCAGACTGTCATATGTACCATCTGTTAACATCGGTTCAACTTTATTCGTATGAGCGACAGGATTTTGAGAGGGGATCCCGTTGGGTCCGAATTGAAACGAGTCGTCAGTCCATACGCCGATCATAGTCAAAAAGTTTTCATGGCCCGTTGCCGCGGGAAGCGCAAATACAACCAGGCAGGCCACCACGGCCGCGATAACCAAAATACGGCGCAGCGTGGGGCGGCCGCGGCGGGCTGCGGCGGACGGCTTGTCCTCCCGCACTTCCGGGGCCTCCGTGGAATAGAGAGACAGATTCTCCCCTTCCGGTGTGTTGTATAGCGTCTGGAATTCCTCCCAGGCCTGTTTGGTGTCCGGCAAACGGCCGTCGGCCCGTGCCTTCTCCCGCTTTTCCATCACCTCCAATATTGCCAGAATCATTTCTTCATTTTCGTTTTCATGTTCCATTAATTCCATGTCCGTACGCAGCAGCTCTACCAGCTCCTGCGTACTCAATTGGTTCAGATAGGCGTATTCCTTCGACGCGTCGTTCCGGGCCATACGCTGAACCCCCCTCACTTTATATATTGTCGTTCAGGACGAATCCTGACATAAAAATCAAAATTTTTTCAAAAAAATTTTTTCACGCCCCGGGTGCGGCTCTATTCTTCCTCTTCCCGCTCCCGGAAATAACCTTTCAGCTTTTCGCGGATGCGTTGGAGCCGCTTATAGCTGGTCCACAGCGTGATCCCCCATTCTTCGGCGACCTCCGCATGGCCCCTGCCCTCCAAGGTCAGCTGTTTTAGAAACCGAAATTCTTCCGGCGTCAACGCCCGCTGTGTGCGTTCCATCACGCCGGGGGATTCTCCACAGGTCAGGCGCTCATCCATGGACGCCTCCGGCGAGGCGATTGCTTCCTCCATCTCCCGGTTCAGTTCGATACAGCGCTTGAGGTCGCGCAGGTATTTTCTCTTGCAGTCCCTCGCCTTGTTGCGCGCGGTAGTATACAGCCACGCGGGCGGGTTGGGATGATGGATGACTTCGTCGATTTTCCGGACCGCTTCATGAAACGTGTCCTGTGCAACCTCATGTGCTCGCTCCTCATTGGGAATCACGCTTTCGGCATAGAGCCTGATTTTGTTGAAATATTTCGAGTACAGCTCTTCGAAAAATTCTTCTTGTTCTACTGTCACTGGCGCATCCCTCTTCCTACTAATCCGCTCTGTATGCTCCCGATTTCCTGTGTTTTGGTTCTTTCTGTGTACCGCTTTGCCTCCGTTCTGCGTTTGGGCAAGATTATATGGCCGAACTTTGCCGATATAGAAGCAACAATTGCTTCATTCTGCTCTACTACCGCTTGTTGGAGGGCATGCGCCCTGCAGCATGCAAAATACCCCCGGCGTCTGCTTCCGAACGCCGGGGGTACTGCTCCGCCGGGCCTTGCCCCGGCTTACTGTCCACTGTACTTTTTTGCTGCGCCGATAAAATCTCGGAACAAGGGGTGAGCCTTGTTGGGACGGCTCTTGAACTCGGGGTGAAACTGCACGCCCACAAACCAGGGGTGCCCGGGCAGCTCCACAATCTCCACCAGCCGCCCGTCCGGGGACAGGCCCGCCAGCTGGAGGCCCTTCTCGGTCAGGGCCTCCCGGTAGTCGTTGTTGAACTCATAGCGGTGGCGGTGCCGCTCACTGATGTCATCCGTGCCGTAGGCACGCCTTGCGGGGCCGTCGGCCGCCATATGGCAGGGATAGGCCCCCAGACGCATGGTGCCGCCCTTGGCGGTAATGCCCCGCTGGTCGCTCATCAGATCGATGACCGGATGAGCGGTGGTCTGGCTGAGCTCGCTGGAGTGGGCGTCCGGCATGCCGGCCACGTGGCGGGCGTATTCGATGACCGCCATCTGCATGCCCAGACAGATACCGAAGAAGGGCACCCCATTCTCCCGGGCGTACCGGACGGCGGAAATCATGCCCTCAATGCCCCGATCCCCGAAGCCCCCGGGCACCAATATGCCGTGGGCTCCGGCCAGGCGCTCGGCGGCGTTCCCATCGGTGACCGTCTCGGAATCCACCCAGCGGATTTTTACCTTCACGTCGTTCTCAATGCCGCCGTGGGTCAGCGCTTCCACCACGCTGAGGTACGCGTCGTGCAGACCCACATATTTGCCCACCAGGGCGATCTCCACCTCACCATGGGGGTGCTTGGCCCGGTGGACCATGGTAGCCCACTCGGTCAGGTCCGGCATGTGGCAGATCAGCCCCAGGCGTCGCACCGCCACGTCGGCCAGGCCCTCCCTCTCCAGCATCAGGGGCACCTCATAGAGGATGTCCGCCGTCAGGTTGGGAATGGCGTTTTCCTTCGGAATGTTGCAGAACAGGGAGATTTTATCCAGAATCTCCTGGGACAGTGGGTAGTCGGAGCGGCACATGATCACGTCCGGCTGGATGCCCAGGCTCAGCAGCTCCTTGGCGGAGTGCTGGGTGGGCTTGCTTTTGAGCTCCCCGCTGCCGGGGATGGAGACGATCAGGGACACGTGGATGAACATCACATTCTGGCGGCCCCGCTCGGCGGCCACCTGCCGAATGGACTCCAGGAAGGGCTGGGACTCAATGTCGCCCACGGTGCCGCCGATCTCCACAATGGCCACGTCGGTGTCCGGCGTATCCAGGGAGTAGATGTTGCGCTTGATCTCCCCAGTGATGTGGGGGATGATCTGCACGGTGCCCCCCAGGTAGTCCCCGGCCCGCTCCCGATTGAGCACGTTCCAGTACACCTTTCCGGAGGATACCGAGGAATTGAAGGTGAGATTCTCGTCAATAAAGCGCTCGTAATGCCCCAGGTCCAGGTCAGTCTCCGCGCCGTCGTCGGTGACGAACACCTCGCCGTGCTGATAGGGGCTCATGGTGCCCGGGTCCACGTTGAGATAGGGGTCCAGCTTCTGCACCTTTACCCTCAGGCCGCGCTGCTTCAGAAGCCGCCCCAGGGATGCCGCCGTAATGCCCTTGCCCAGCCCGGAGACCACGCCGCCGGTGACGAAAATATACTTCACTGCCATCCGTATTTCCCTCCCATAACACATGGGACGCCATTGTCCGGGGACGTCTTTGCCCCTTTTTGTTCCTTCTTCCAAAAATCTTCCTTATTTTACGGCGATCCCCCGCCGCCGTCAAGGGGCTTTTGCAGGTTTTTTCCCGCCTGCGGCAAAAAACGGCGCGGCCCTCCACCGGGCCGCGCCGCAACGCTTTATTTGTGGTAAAGCTTATTGGTCTCGTACTGGGGCTCACAGGTCAGGCGCAGCCCCAGCTTGCTATAAGTGCCCGAGTCCGCCGGTGAGAGGATGACGCTGGAGTGGGCCTCGCACCCGCGCAGGCGGTCCAGCTGCGCCAGGGCCCGGGCCGCCAGCGGGTTGGCCGTGGCCGAGCTGGCCAGGGCGATCAGGGTCTCGTCACTGTGCAGGCGGGGGTTCGTGGAGCCCAGGTGCTTTACCTTGACCGTCTGGATGGGCTCCAGCGCCTCCGGGGAGATCAGGTGCAGCCCGTGGTCGATGCCCGCCAGGCGTTTGAGGGCGTTGAGCAGCGTGGCGGAGGAGGCCCCCATAAGGGCGGTGGTCTTGCCGGTGACAATCTCCCCATCGGGCAGCTGGATGGCCGAGGCCGGGTTGCCCGTCTCCTCCGCCACCCGCTGGGCCGCGGCGGCCACCGTGCGGATAGAGGTGTCCACCTTGGCCTGCTGCATCAGCAGCTCCAGCTTATACACCAGCTCATCGTCCGCCAGGCCCACCCGGCGGTCGCACAGAGCCGCGTAGTACCGCCGGACGATCTCCTGCCGCGCGGCGGCGCATACCGCCTCGTCGTCCACGATGCAGTATCCGGCCATGTTCACCCCCATATCCGTGGGGGATTTATAGGGGCACTGCCCCATAATCTTCTCAAACATGGCGGAGAGCACCGGGAACACCTCCACATCCCGGTTGTAGTTCACCGTGGTGGCTCCGTAGGCGGCCAGATGGAAGGGGTCGATCATATTCATATCCCCCAGGTCCGCGGTGGCGGCCTCGTAGGCGAGATTCACCGGGTGCTGAAGGGGCAGGTTCCAGATGGGAAAGGTCTCAAACTTGGCGTAGCCCGCCTTCACCCCCCGCTTGTACTCGTGGTAGAGCTGGCTCAGGCACACGGCCATTTTGCCGCTGCCCGGGCCGGGGGCCGTGACCACCACCAGGGGACGGGTGGTCTCCACATAGTCGTTTTTCCCATAGCCCTCGTCGCTGACAATCAGGGGAATGTTGTTGGGGTAGCCGGCAATGGGATAGTGCAGAGCCACCTTCATGCCCAGGCTCTCCATCCGGCGCTTGAACGCGTCGGCGGCGGGCTGCCCGGCGTAGCGGGTGATGACCACGCTGCCCACATACAACCCATGGCTGCGGAAGGCGTCAATCAGGCGCAGCACCTCCACGTCGTAGGTGATGCCCAGGTCGCCCCGGATCTTATTCTTCTCAATGTCACTGGCACAGATGGCGATGACGATCTCCGCCTTGTCAGCCAGCTCCTGCAGCATACATATCTTGCTGTCGGGCGCAAAGCCGGGCAGTACCCGGGAAGCATGGTGGTCGTCAAAGAGCTTGCCGCCAAACTCCAGGTAGAGCTTGTTGTCAAACTGGCCAATCCGCTCCTGGATATGGCTGGACTGAAATTCTCTGTATCTCCCGCTGTCAAAGCCGATCTTGTCCATATAGTCCCATGCTCCTTTGCACACAACAATCCATGTCAGTATAGCACAAAATCAGGCGCTTGCAAAGGGGGCACAGACAAACGGCACATCTACCCCTGGCCGGCCGATTTCGCAGCCGGAGCGCGCTTTCTCCTCCTGGGGAGCGCCAGTCCATACTTCTGCAGGCGGCGGATCACCTGGGACTGGTCCACCTTCAGCGCCCCGGCAATCTGGTAAGAGTTCCCGTAGGTCTGCAGCATGGACTCCAATATCTCCTTTTCAATGGAGGATAAGTATCCTTTCAGGGAAAATTCCTGCTCACTGTAGCACATCAGGCTGCCGCCGTGATTAATAAAGATAAACCGCCCATCTTGACGGGCGGGGCCGCCGGCGGCCCCAACCTGGTTTCCCCTGAGAATGTGCTCCGGCAGAGAGGTAATTTCAAGGGAGTCGCCCACCGTGGTAATCAGGATCCGCTCCACACAGTTTCGTAGCTCACGCACATTGCCGGGCCATCGGTATTCCAGCAGCTGCCGGCAGCACAGGGGGGAAAACACCCGATTTTTCCCGTATTTGGTGCAGTACTTCTGTAAAAAGAAGTTGGCCAGGGGGATGATGTCCTTGACCCGCTCCCGCAGGGGCGGGATACAGATGGGCATTAGATTGAGCCGGTAATACAGATCGGTTCGAAACTCTTTGTTCAGGCACATGGTATACAGGTCCTGATTGGTGGCCGCGACGGCCCGGAAGTCCACCGTCTTCTCCTGACTCCCGCCCAGGCGCTTGACTGACTTGGTTTCCAGCACCCGCAGCAGCTTTCCCTGAAGCGCCAGAGGAAGGGAGTTGATTTCGTCCAGAAAAAGCGTGCCTCCCTCAGCCGCCTCCACGCTGCCGGTCTTGCCCCCCCGCTGTCCGCCGGTAAAGGTCCCCGGTTCATAGCCGAACAGCTCACTTTCCATCAGATTCTCCGGAATGGAGGCGCAGTTGACTACCACAAAGGGGCCCCCGGCTCTGGGGCTGTGGTCGTGAATATAGCGGGCCACCACCTCTTTTCCGGTACCGGACTCACCTGTGAGCAGACAGGTGGCGTCCGTAGACGCCGCCTGCCTGGCCTGGGTGAGCACATCCCGCATCTGCGGACTGGCGTTGACCACCATACGATCCTTCGGGTGGTCGGCGGCTGCGGCAGGTGTTGAGGTGAGTTTGGAGATTTCGTTGTTCCGCGCGGTCTGCAGCTTGCGTTCAATGGTCTCGATGGCGGAGATGGTAACCACAATGTAGCTCACCTCACCCTGTGTGTCAAACACAGGCGTGGCGGTTACCAGCTGCCGGAAGGTCTTCTGAGCCGCATTGATGATGTCCTGAAACATAATCACCTCGCCCTTGGTCTCTAGCACCTTTTCCGAAACGCAGGGCTTGAAGGTGTGCTTGATCTCGTGGATATTCTTCCGCAGGAGAATATGCCTGGGGGTCGCGGTGTAGCGCACAAATGCGCTGTTCACATAGATAAACCTCCCTGTGCGGTCCAGCACATAAATACACTGGGCCAGGCTGTCCAGCAGTGAGATGATCAGTTCGGCCGGAACCGATTCCGCCCCCTCCTCACCCGGATGGAGGCCTGCGTCAAAATCACTCATACGGATCCCCCTTTTAATGCAACATCACATGAACATTTTTTTACAGACGGCGGTTTGCCCCCCTGAACAAGCTGGAATCCTGTCGTATTTTGCTCAAAAAGAGACAAAGCCCATCCTGTCATACAGCCGCTTTTGCCGCTACGCTTTTGGTTAATGTGATTTTACATGAAGGGTTCTGTCAATTGCAAGCTCTTTTGGTTTTTTCTTAATGTGAAATTGCATTTTTGTTTTATGGAGCCCGTTCTGATTCTATTTTCCCACCCCCGCTCCAGGAGCGGCATCACCCTGATGTGGGGGAAAAGGACGGTTTAAGAAAATAATTTCTCGGAAAGGGGGGAAATTTTTTCTCAATTTTTGATCTTGGCACGCGGTATGCATAGCAATTGGGTTGTCAACGTGCAGATATGCAAGGCGTGATCCATCCGATGCAAATTTAGAAAGGAGAACTGACATGAAAACGATCACCGTCATCGGGTCCGGCGTCATCGGAGCCAGCTGGGCCACCAACTTTGCCTTTCGGGAGTGTGAGGTCCGCCTCTACGACACCGCAGAGGACGCCCTGGCCAACGGCAAAAACGCGGTCCTGCGCAATCTGAACAACTTTGTCCAGTATGGAGTCATCCGCCAGGACGACGTGGCTCCCATCGCGGCGCGCATCACCTACACAACGGATATTGCCCAGGCCCTGGAGGGCGCTTATCTGGTCCAGGAGGCCGGTCCGGATCAATACCCCATCAAACAGGCTATTCTGGCTCAGGTGGATGAATATGCGCCTGACGCGCTGTTTCTGAGCAGCACTTCCGGCTTGTCCATTACCGAGATTGCCAAACATTCAGCGCATCCGGATCGCTGCATGGGCGGTCATCCCTTCAACCCTCCCCACCTGATCCCCCTGGTGGAGATCTCCAAGGGTGAAAAGACCAGCCAGGAGGCGGTGGACAAGGCTGTCGCCTTCTTTGAGAGCATCAACAAGGTGCCCGTGGTCTGCAAAAAGGAGAAGCTGGGCTTTATCGCCAACCGTATCCAGTGGGCCCTCTATCGGGAGGCCATCGACCTGGTCATCACCGGCACCTGCACCATTGAGGATGTGGATAAGGCTGTCACCTATGGCCCCGGCCTGCGCTGGGCCATCCTGGGGCCCAATATGATTTACGAGCTGGGCGGCGGCAAGGACGGCATACGGGGCATGAACAAGCTCTCCGGCACCACGGCCAAAGGCTATGCCGACCTGTGCACCTGGGGTGCCAAGCCGGACGACTGGTTTGACAACGCCCAGGCCGGCGTGGACGAGGAAAAGGCCAAGCTGCCCGATTTCATCGGCCACACGAATGAGGAAATCGCAAAGTTCCGGGATTCCATGCTCATTGAACTGCTGCGCCTGCACCACAAGCTTTAATCGCCCCTTCAACAATTGAACAAGCGGCATAGGTCCGCATATTTTGAGGAGGAATTTTTAATGGGTAAGAAGTTAATTGTACAGGTCTGTGTCTGCGGCGCTGGCACCACTAAGAAACAGACCCCTCACGTCCCTATTACTCCGGATGAGATTGCCAGGGATGTGGTGGCCTGCGCCAAGGCGGGCGCCGCCATTGCCCACATCCACGTGCGCGACAAGGACGGGGTCAACTGCATGGATACGGCGGTCTTTGAGGAGACCTGCGCCAAGACCCGGGAGGCCCTGGCCAGAGAAAATCTGGATATCGTACTGAACCTGACCACCTCCGGCTCCAAGTTCTCTGACGATCTGCGACTGGCGCAGCTGCACTCCTGCCTGCCGGAGATGTGCTCCTATGACCCAGGCACCTTGAACTGGGGATATAAATCCGTCTTTCTGAACACCCCCGTCTTTCTGGAGCGTCTGGGCCGGGAAGCCCAGGAGCTGGAGATCAAGCCGGAGGTGGAGATTTTTGACGGCGGCATGATGGGTGCGGTGGACTACTATGTCAAAAACGGCTTCCTGAAGGCCCCAGTCCACTATCAGTTCGTGCTTGGCGTGGCGGCCGGCATACCGGGCGACATCAGCAGCCTGTCCTATCTGCTGCCCAGGATGCAGCCGGGCTCCACCTGGTCCATTACCGGCATCGGCAAAGCCCACATGCCCATGATGCTGGCCGGTCTGGCTGAGGGTGCTGACGGCCTGCGCGTGGGGCTGGAGGACAACATCTACTATGAAAAAGGCGTGCTGGCCACCAACCCGCAGCTGGTGGAACGTGCCGTACGCCTGGGTGAGATGGCCGGCCGCAGCATAGCCACCGCCCAGGAGGCCCGCGAGATCCTGGGGCTGAAAAAGCATGTCGCCTTTTGACCGTTCCCCCGGCGCGGTCCGGCAATCGAGAGAGTGGATTTGATTCAGACAGAAAGGACGGAGTCTATGAGCCCTGAAGTGTTAAGTTTGATCGGTATCCTGCTGGGCCTGGTGATCCTGATCGGCCTGGCCTATAAAAACTGGCCCATTCTGATTGTGGCACCTATCGCAGTTGTGGTGGTGGCAGTTTTCTCCGGCGTGAATCCCTTTACCACCCTGACCAGCACCTACATGGAGAAATTTGTAGTCTTTGCAAAGAACTATTTTCTGATTCTGTTTTTCGGTGCGGTCTTTGGAAAGCTGATGGGAGAGTGCGGCGCGGCACGCACCATTGCCATCAAGGTCTCCAAGCTGGTACGCAAATTCCCCGGCAAGGAAAAACCCATGGCCGTAATTTCCCTTATCCTGATCTGTGCCATTCTGACCTATGGCGGCGTCAGCTCCTTCGTGGTGGTGTTTACCCTGGTGGCTATTGCCAAGGATCTGTTTCAGGAGCTGGATATTCCCTGGCACATGTACACCTGCAGCGTGGCCGGCTCAGGGCTGTGGACCATGACCATGCTCCCCGGCACCCCCTCGGTGCAGAACCAGGTGCCCATCACCTATCTGGGCACCACGGCCATGGCCGCTCCCGCCCTGAGCATGTTCGCGGTCGCTGTCTCCGCCGTGATGGTATTCGGCTATGTCTTTTGGATGTGCGCCCGCTGTACCCGCAGGGGAGAGCACTTTGAGCCCTCGGGCACGGAAATTCTGAAGGTACAGCTGGGTGAGGATCTGTCCTCCGACCACCTGCCCAATCTCTTTCTCTGCCTGCTGCCCTGCATCATCCTGTTTGTGGTTATGAACTTCTTGAATCAGGGCGCCGTGGTGGGACTGATTGCCGGCTGTGTCTCCTGTATTGTCATCTTCCACAAAAAATTCAACATTGTCAAGCTGAAAAGCTGCATCGGCGCCGGTGGCACCAACGCCACCAGCGCGGTGATGGCCGCCTGTGCGGCCTCCGGCTTCGGCGGCGTAGTGGCCACGGTTTCCGGTTACACCATGGTGCTCAATTCCCTCGCCAGCATTCCGGGCCCCGAGATTTTCCAGCTGATTGTTGCGGTCAACGTGGCTGCCGGTATCACCGGTTCCGCCTCCTCCGGGCTGAACATCGCCTTTGCCAGTCTGACCGACCGCTTTCTGGCCAGCGGACTCAATCCGGAAATCATCCACCGCATGGCCTGCATCTCTTCCGGTGGCCTGGACACGCTACCCCACTGCTCCACTGTGGTCAATACCCTGAACGTGACCAAGCTGACCTACGCCCAGGGCTATAAGCACTACGGCGTAATGACGGTCATTATCCCCCTGATTACTGTGGTTATCTGCGGCGTCTTTGTGGGCATAGGTGTCTTTACCTAAAATTTAGAACTCCACGGGAGACCCGGCAAAACGAAAGGCAAGGTGTTTTTTTGGCAACGTCTAAAATAGTCTCTCTGGAAGAGGCGCTGGCCAGGTTCCACGATGGCCAAACCGTCATGATCGGCGGCTTCACCAACGTGGGCTCTCCCAACCAGTTCTGCCGCGCTCTGGCCGACACGGGTATCCGCCGGCTGCACATCATCGCCAATGATGCCGGCAACGACTGGCAGGACGGAATTGGCACCTTTATCGTGGAGCGGCGGGCCGTCCGTCTGACCGCCTCCCACGTTGGCCTCAACCCTGTGGTGGGCCAGCTGATGAACGAGGGCGTGCTGGAGGTAACACTGGTTCCCCAAGGCACCCTAGTTGAGCGAATCCGGTGCGGAGGCATGGGGCTAGGTGGTGTCCTCACCCCTACCGGCGTGGGCACGCTGGCAGCCCAGGGCAAGCAGGTGATCTCGGTGGGCGGCCGGGACTATCTGCTGGAACTGCCTTTGCGGGCGGAGATCGCCCTGATCAAGGCATGGCGGGCGGACACCGCCGGAAATCTGGTCTATCGCCGCACAGCAAAGAACTTCAACCCCGTCATGGCCATGGCTGCCGACCTGGTAATCGTCCAGGCGGAGGAGGTTGTGGAAGTGGGCGAGCTGGACCCGGACCAGGTGTGTACGCCGGCGGCCTGCGTGGACATGGTCGTCCCGCTGTAAGGAGGTAGCGGCAAATGGAACACAGAGAACGAATTGCCCGGCGGGCAGCCCGCTTTTTTCGGGACGGGGGCCTGGTAAATCTGGGCATAGGCCTGCCCACTCAAGTGGTCAATTATATCCCAGAAGGGATCCATGTCCAGCTCCAGTCAGAAAATGGCTTTATCGGCATTGGGCCTATACCCGATGCCGATGGGTGGGATCACGACGTGGTCAACGCCGGCGGCCGCCCCGCCTCCATCCTGCCCGGCGGCTGTACCTTCGACAGCGCGATGAGCTTCGGCTTAATCCGCGGCGGCCATGTGGACGCCACGGTGCTGGGCGCCCTTGAGGTGGACCAGGAGGGCAACCTGGCCAACTGGATCATTCCCGGCCGAAAAGTGCCCGGCATGGGCGGTGGAATGGACCTGGTGGTGGGTGCCAGGCTGGTAATTGTCGCCATGGAGCACTGCACCAAGGCAGGTGCACCCAAAATTCTCCGCCGCTGCACCCTGCCGCTGACAGCCCCCCACAGCGTGGACTATATCGTCACCGAGCTGTGTGTGCTTCACTACAATGGAGCGGGTCTCATTCTGGAGGAACTGGCTCCGGGTATTACGGTGGAAGAGGTGCGCACTAAAACGCAGGCGGAACTCATTCTTCCGGAACAGATTGGGCGCATGGAGTGAACATAGCCCTCGAAGGGAAGTGGCAAATATGGCAAAACAGCCGGGGGAATCCGGACGGCGCACCCTGCTGTGTGAACAGTTTTGGGTCTACGCGCTCCTGATGATAGTAGGCGGCTATTACGGAGGGTATACCTACAGCGTTCGGGGCGGCGTTTTCTGCAACGCACAAACGGCTAACTTTGTACTCCTGTCCCTGGCTTTGGGGCACGCGCAGTGGCGGCAGGCACTCTATTACATTATCCCCATCACCGCCTACCTCATGGGCTCCGTGGTCTCAGAGCAGCTGCCCCCCACTCTGCGGCGGCTGGGCGTGCGCTGGGAGACCGTCCAGGTCCTTCTGGAGGCCGCCGTTGTGCTTCTCCTGGGACTGCTGCCCGATTCTGCGCCCCACCCGATCGCTCAGGTAAGTATCAACTTCGTGTGCTCTATGCGTTATAACACCTTCCGTTCCACCCGCGGGATCTCCATGGCCACTACCTTCTGCACCAACCACGTCCGGCAGACCGGGATCGCGTTGGTGGGGGCGCGGCGATGTCCGGAAAATCCCTTCTATCTGCGCAAGCTGCTCACCCATCTGCCTATGCTGGCGCTGTTTGTTGTGGGTGGCGTGGCGGCCACGGTGCTCAGCGGCCGCTTGGCGGGCCGCGCCATCTGGGCTGTGCTTCCCATACTGATTTTTCTCTTTCTCCGTCTGCTCCACGCGGACCTGTTCATCGAACGGGACTTGCGGGACCAGACACCCGCCGGACACTAGACCTGCGCTATACCATTACAGAAATGAGGCCTGAAACATGGAACGAACACTCAAAGAGGCGGTCGTGGTCGCCTATGGCCGCACCGGGATTGCCAAGGCGAAAAAGGGCGGTCTCCGCTTTACCCATCCTGTGGACTTCGCCGGCCAGCTGTTGGAAGGCGTGCTACAGAAAATCCCCCAGCTGAATCCAATGGAGATCGACGACGTTATCGTGGGCTGTGCCCGTCCGCAGGAGATTCAATGCTCCAACATCGGGCGGCTCATCGCCCTGCGTGCGGGGTTGAACCCCTGTGTCCCGGGATACACCCTGACGCGGCTTTGCTCCTCCGGTCTGCAGGCAATTGCAGACGCGGCCCACGCCATTATGGTGGGCGAGATAGACGCGGCGGTGGCCGGCGGTGTGGAGTATCTGACCGCGATTTTTTCCGGTACGCCGGAACAGTACCAATGTATTGAGCTGCAGGGATTGGCCCCCGGCGCGTATATGCCCATGGGTCTAACCGCGGAAATTGTAGCCCGGTACTATGGCGTCACCCGGGAGGAAATGGACCGTCTGGCCGTGCTCAGCCATCAGCGGGCCGCCAAGGCCCATGCGGAGGGCGTTTTTGACCGGGAAATCCTTCCCATCTGGGCGAAGCAGGAGGACGGAAGCCGCTTCTGTTTTCAGACCGACGAGGGCATCCGGCCGGGCACCGATCTGGAAAAGCTCTCCTCATTGAAGCCCTGCTTCCAGGAGGATGGCTTAGTGACAGCCGGGACCTCCTCCCAGTTGAGCGACGGGGCCGCCATGGTGGTGCTGATGAGCCTGGAAAAGGCCCGACAGCTTGGTTTGAGGCCCATTGCCCGCTTTGTGGGCTTCGCCGTGGCCGGTGTGGCGCCCGAGGTCATGGGGCTCGGCCCCATCCACGCCGTTCCCAAGGTCCTGTCGAAAGCGGGTCTGACTATGGCGGATATGGACGTCATAGAGCTCAACGAGGCCTTCATGGCTCAGGCGATTCCTTGTATCCGGGAGCTGGGCATGGACCTGGAAAAGGTCAATCCCAACGGAGGTGCAGTGGCCCTGGGCCATCCCCTGGGCGCCACAGGCGGCATTCTGACCTGCAAGCTGCTCAATCAGCTGGAGCGCAGCGGCGGTACCTACGGTATGGTGACCATGTGTGTGGGCGGCGGAATGGGCGCAGCCGGTCTTTTCGAGATGTGCCGATAACACCTTTCAGGCAGGGAGAGCGGGGCGCCGAATCCGGCGCCCCGCTCTCCCTGTTTCTGTTTCACCTTTTATCTCCGGCTGCGCAGGTTGAAAAAGGCATCCCTGCCCAGGTACTGCGCCGCGCCGCCCAGGTTCTCCTCCACGCGCAGCAGCTGGTTGTACTTGGCCACCCGGTCGGTACGGCTGGGCGCGCCGGTCTTGATCTGCCCGGCGTTGACGGCCACACACAGGTCGGCGATGGTGGTGTCCTCCGTCTCACCGGAGCGGTGGGACACGATGGCGGTATAGCCGGCCCGGTTGGCCATCTGGATGGCGTCCAGCGTCTCGGTCAGGGTGCCGATCTGGTTGACCTTGATGAGGATGGAGTTGGCCACGCCTTGCTCAATGCCGGTCTTGAGCCGCTGCGTATTGGTGACAAACAGGTCGTCCCCCACCAGCTGTACCCGGCCGCCGAGGGCTTTGGTGAGCATCTGCCAGCCCTCCCAGTCGGTCTCGGCCATGCCGTCCTCCAGGGAGAGAATGGGGTACGTGTCCGCGAATCTTTTCCACAGGTTTACCAGCTGCTGCCGGGTCATGCGCCTGCCGGACTTGGGCTGGATATAGAGCTTCTGCTCCTCATCCCACCACTCGGAGGAGGCAACGTCAATGGCGATCACAAAATCCCCGCCGGGCTGAAAGCCGGCTTCCTCGATGGCTCTGACAATGAGCTTCAGGGCATCCTCGTCCCGCTTCAGATTGGGGGCGTAGCCTCCCTCGTCCCCTACGCCGGCGGCAGGGGTGCCGTTCTCCTTCAGGGTGTCCTTCAGCACGTGAAATACCTCGGCGCACATGCGCAGCGCCTCCCGGAAGCTGGCGGCACCCACGGGCATAATCATAAACTCCTGAATCTCCACATTGTTGGCCGCATGGGCGCCGCCGTTGAGGATGTTCATCATGGGCACGGGAAGCACCTTGGCGTTGACCCCGCCGATATAGCGGTAGAGGCTGACGCCCAGATGCCCGGCCGCCGCCTTGGCACAAGCCAGAGAGGCACCTAGGATGGCATTTGCTCCCAGGCGGGTTTTGTTGGGTGTGC
Source organism: Lawsonibacter celer (assembly GCF_014281125.1). Classification (GTDB taxonomy): domain Bacteria; phylum Bacillota; class Clostridia; order Oscillospirales; family Oscillospiraceae; genus Lawsonibacter_B; species Lawsonibacter_B celer. The sequence continues at coordinate 60,357 of NZ_JACOEA010000003.1, forward strand.
CGTCCAGCTCAATCATGGCCCGGTCAATGGCGGTCTGCTCCAGGGCGGTCCTGCCGGTCAGACATGGGGCAAGTTCTGTGTTGATATTGCGCACCGCCTTTTCCACCCCCTTGCCCCGGTAGCGCGCCTGGTCGCCGTCCCGGAGCTCACAGGCCTCGTAGATCCCCGTGGAGGCCCCTGATGGCACTGCTGCCCGGCCCATGGTCCCGTCGGCCAGGGTTACCTCCACCTCTACCGTGGGGTTCCCTCTGGAATCCAGAACCTCCCGGCCGGAGACCTGTACAATCTGACTGTTTTCTCTCATGCTGTTCTCCTTTCACGCTGCGGGCGGCCCGCACCCATCTCTGGAAAAAGTTTGCCCAATCTCCAGGTAAAAAAATCAGCACAGGCCCGCTGTTGCAGGCCTGTGCTGTCAAATTCACAGGATCAGGGTCTCCCCGTCCATCTCCTCCGGCTTGTTCAGCCCCATCAAGTCCAGCATGGTGGGGGCGATATCGGCCAGGCGGCCGTCCCGGAGCTTCACGTCCGCGCCCACGATGCAGAAGGGTACCAAATTGGTGGTATGGGCGGTAAAAGGAGAGCCGTCCGGCTCGGTCATCTGCTCGGCATTGCCGTGGTCCGCGGTAATGAGCGCCACCCCGCCCATCCGGGCCGTAGCCTCCACCACCTGACCCACGCAGGCGTCCACCGCTTCCACCGCCTGGACCGCGGCCTCATACACACCGGTATGCCCCACCATGTCGCAGTTGGCAAAGTTGAGGATAATCACATCGTAACTGCCGCTTTCAATGCGCTTGACGGCCTCGGCCGCCACCTCAAACGCGCTCATCTCCGGCTGGAGGTCGTAGGTGGCCACCTTGGGGGAGGGGATCAGGCAGCGGTCCTCCCCCTCAAAGACCTTCTCCTCGCCGCCGTTGAAGAAAAAGGTCACATGGGCGTACTTCTCCGTCTCCGCGATGCGAAGCTGGGTCAGGCCCAGGCGGGAGATATACTCGCCGAAGATATTTTTCAGCTCCCGGTGGGGGAAGGCTACCAGCACGTTGGGCATGGTGGCGTCATACTCGGTGGTGCACACATAGGTGACCCCAAGGAAGCCCTTCTTGCGCTCCACATCGGCGAAAGCGGGGTCCACAAAGCACCGGGTGATCTCCCTGGCCCGGTCGGGGCGGAAGTTGATAAAGATAATCGAGTCGCCCTCCCGCACCATGCCGTGCCGGTCGCACACCACGGGCTCCACAAATTCATCTGTCACGCCCGCGTCGTAGGACTGCTGCACCGCGTCCGCTGGGTCGGGGTTCTGCACCCCCTCGCCGCAGGTCATGGCGTCATAGGCCCGCTGTACCCGGTCCCAGCGCTTATCCCGGTCCATGGCGTAGTAGCGGCCCATGACCGTGGCGATGCTTCCCACGCCCAGCTCCCTGCATTTGGCGGCCAGGGCCTCCACAAAGCCCTTTCCAGAGGTGGGGGGCACGTCGCGCCCGTCCAGGAAGCAGTGCACATATACCTTCTCCAGCCCCTGCTCCTTTGCCATTTTCAGCAGAGCATACAGGTGGTTGATGTGGCTGTGCACGCCGCCGTCCGACAAAAGCCCCATCAGGTGCAGAGCGCCCCCCCGCTCCCGGCAGTCGTCCATGGCCTCCAGATAGGCCTCATTGCGGAAGAAGTCCCCGTCCGCGATGGACTTGGAGATCCGGGGCAGGTCCTGGAACACCACCCGTCCGGCGCCGATGTTGGTGTGCCCTACCTCAGAGTTGCCCATCTGCCCCTCGGGCAGGCCCACGTCCAGCCCGGAGGCGGACAGCCTGCACTTGGGGTTGTGTGCAAAGAGCCGGTCCAGATTGGGGGTACGCGCGTTTTTGATGGCATTGCCCACCACGTCGTCTCTCAGGCCAAAGCCATCCATGATGATCAGGGTGGTTGGTGTCTTACTCATAAAAAACCTCGATCCTATCCGTTTGGAAAATCAGTTACTCCTGATTGGCCGCGTTCACGATCTGCACAAAATCCGGGGCTTTCAGGCTCGCCCCGCCGATCAGGCCGCCGTCCACGTCGGGCTGGGCCAGCAGCTCTGCGGCGTTCCTGGCGTTCATAGAGCCCCCATACTGGATGGTGACGGAACGGGCCACACGGGCGCCGTACAGCTTGCGGACCACCGCGCGGATGGCCTCGCACACCTCTCCCGCCTGTTCGGCGGTGGCGGTCTTGCCAGTGCCGATGGCCCAGAGGGGCTCATAGGCGATCACCACATGGCGCATCTTGTCCGCGGGCACGCCGGCCAGAGCCACCTTCACCTGATAGGTAATCAGCTCCATGGTCACACCCAATTCCCGCTGCTCCAGGCTCTCCCCCACGCACACGATGGGATACAGGCCGGCGTCCAGGGCGGCGCGCACCTTCTTGTTGACGGTAAAGTCAGTCTCATTGTAGTACTGGCGCCGCTCGGAGTGGCCGATAATCACATACTTGACCCCCGCCTCCTTGAGCATTTCCACCGTCACCTCGCCGGTATAGGCCCCATGGGATTCAGAGTGACAGTTCTCCGCGCCAATCGCCACACGGCTGTCCTTAAAAGCGCGCACAGCGGCGGGAATGTTCACATAGGGCACGCACAAAACCACTTCGCACCACTTGGGCTTGCCCAGCAGAGGCTTGAGCTCCTCGGCAAAGGCCTTGGTCTCTGAAATGGTCTTGTTCATTTTCCAGTTTCCAGCAATAATGGTCTTTCTATAGCGGCGATTCATCGCAATTCAATCCTTTCGATTCTTCTCTTCTTTCGCAGGTGGGAGATCTTGCTGCGCCGGGCCCCCGGTCTTACCGGTCCAGCAGACAGGCCACTCCGGGGAGTTCTTTACCTTCCATAAACTCCAGAGAGGCGCCGCCGCCGGTGGAGATGTGAGTCATCTTGTCGGCATAGCCCAGCTGCTGCACGGCGGCCGCGCTGTCTCCGCCGCCGATGATGGTAATGGCGGCGGTCCCGCTCAGAGCCTTGGCCACAGCCTCGGTGCCCTTGGCAAAGGCGGGGAACTCAAACACGCCCATGGGCCCGTTCCAGATGATGGTGCCGGCATCCTTCACGGCCTCGCTGTAGGCGGCGATCGCCTTGGGGCCGATATCCATGCCCATGCAGTCATCGGGAATATTCATGCTGTCCACGGTAATGGGCTCGGCGTCGGCGGAAAACTCCTTGGCACATACGGTGTCCTCGGGCAGCAGCAGCTTGACGCCCTTGTCCGCGGCCTTCTTCATCATTTCGTTGCAGTAATCCAGCCAGTCGGCCTCCAGCAGGGACTTGCCCACGGAGCCGCCCTGGGCCTTCAGGAACGTATAGGTCATGCCGCCGCCGATGATGATGGTATCGGCGATCTCCAGCAGGTTGTTGATCACGCCGATCTTGGAGGACACCTTGGAGCCTCCCAGGATAGCCACCAGGGGCCGCTTGGGATTGGCCAGGGCGCCGCCGATGATCTCCAGCTCCTTCTGGATGAGGAAGCCGGACACGGCCGGCAGATAATCGGCCACGCCGGCGGTGGAGGCGTGGGCGCGGTGCACAGCCCCGAAGGCGTCGGACACGTAGACCTGGGCCATAGAGGCCATCTTCTTGGCCAGCTCAGGGTCGTTCTTGGTCTCCCCCTTCTCAAAGCGGGTGTTCTCCAGCAGCAGAATCTCCCCGGGCTTCAGCGCGGCGGCCTTGGCGGTGGCGTCGGGGCCCACCACATCGGCGGCCATAATGACCTCCCGGCCCAGCAGCTCACCCAGGCGCTTGGCCACAGGGGCCAGGGAGAGCTTCTTCAGGGACTTTTTCCACTCCTCCTCCGTAAGGGAAGCAGGGTCCTTCCCCTTCTCCGCCTGCTTCTTCACGTAGGACTCAAAGGTGGCGTTGGGCTTGCCCAGATGGGAGCAGGCAATGACAGCCGCACCCTGGTCCAGCAGATACTGGATGGTGGGCAGGGCGGCGCGGATACGCTTGTCGTCGGTAATGGCGCCGGTGGCCTTGTCCTGAGGGACGTTGAAGTCGCAGCGCAGCAGGACCTTCTTGCCCTTCACGTCCACGTCCTTGACAGTCTTTTTGTTGTAATTCATACAGATACCTCTCCTTTCGCCTGTGCCCCGCAGGATGGCTCCGCCATCTCGCCCACCCCGGTCAGGCCGGGGAAATCCAGCTGCCGCAGGGCCTCGTATGCTAAAATAGCCGCAGAATTCGACAGGTTTAAACACCGGGCCTCCGCCCGGATGGGAATGCGGATACAGCGCTGGCGGTGCTGCTCCCGAAAGGCCTGGGGCAGACCGGCGGTCTCCTTGCCGAAGATCAGGTAGCAGTTGTCCCGGAACCGGGCCTGGGTATAGTCCCTGGGAGCCTTGGTGGTAGCCAGCCAGATGTCCTGGGCGCCGGTTTTCTGGAAAAAGTCCTCCAGATCTTCGTACACATGCAGGTCCACCAGGTGCCAGTAGTCCAGGCCGGCCCGCTTCACCGCCTTGTCGCTGATATCAAAGCCCAGGGGTTTGATCAGGTGCAGCCGGCTGCCGGTGACCGCGCAGGTGCGGGCGATATTGCCGGTATTCTGGGGGATCTCCGGCTCAAAGAGCACGATATTGATCATCTTCCCTGCACCTTCCCTTCTCTCCCATAGTCAGCGCAGGCTATTGTACTCCAAATTTAAGAGAATTTCAACACCAAAACGGTGAAAAAGAGCTAAAATGCTCAGTTTTCTTTCGTCAAAGGGTTGAAATATCAGGATTTCCAAAGTTTTATTTTCTTACTTTCCCAGCGGCGAAAAATGTGCTATGATAGGCACGGCTAAAGAAAAGCGTCCGCGCCCAGCGCGGGTGCGGACAGGAGCGTGAGTCAGTTGCATCAGGAAACCCAGTGCCGCCGCATTGTGGTCAAGGTGGGCACCTCCACCCTGACCCGGGACAGCGGCAGCTTGAATCTGCACAACATGGACCATTTGGCGCGGGTCTTATCCGACCTGCAGGGCACTGGCCATGAAATCGTCCTGGTATCCTCCGGCGCCATCGCCATCGGCACCAAAAAGCTGCGTCTGCCGGAGCGCCCCACCGAACTGCGCGCCAAACAGGCCACCGCCGCCGTAGGGCAGTGCATGATGATGCATGTCTACGACAAGCTGTTCTCCGAGTATAACCGCACGGTGGCCCAGATCCTGCTCACCGGAGAGGATGTGGACGCCCCGGTCCGGTCGGAGCACCTGCATAACACCTTTGAAGCCCTGCTGGAGCTGGGGGTCATCCCGGTGGTCAACGAAAACGACTCCGTCTCCTCCGCCGAGATTGAGACCGGCCACTGCAAGGTGCTGGGTGACAACGACACCCTCTCCGCCATTGTGGCCCGCCTGTGCGGCGCGGATCTGCTGATCCTGCTCTCCGACATCGACGGCCTTTACGACGCCGACCCCCACAAGGACCCCAATGCCAGGCTGATCCGCCGGGTGAGCGCGGTCACACCCGAGCTGCGGGCCATGGCCGGCGGGGCGGGTACCTGGCGGGGGACCGGCGGCATGGCCACCAAGCTCAACGCCGCGGAGACCGCTCTGGCCGCCGGCATTGAGATGGTCATTGCAAACGGCAACAATATGGACGCCATCTATGACATCGTAGCCGGAAAAGACGTGGGAACACGCTTTGCACTGGAAGAACGCCGCTGAGAACAGGAGGGACTGACATGACTATTTTGGAAACCCAGGGGCTGAGCGCCAAAAATGCGGAGCGAACCCTCTGCGTCGCGGGCAGCGCCAAAAAGGACGCCGCGCTGGAGGCCATCGCCGCGGCCATTGAGACCCGGCAGGAGGAAATCCTCGCCGCCAACGCCCAGGATGTGGCCGCCGCCCAGGAGGCTGGCATGCGCGCGTCTCTGGTGGACCGCCTGTCCCTGGACGCCGGGCGCATCGCCGGCATTGTGGAGGGGGTCCGCCAGGTCAAGGCCCTGCCCGACCCCATCGGCCAGGTCATCCGGGAGAGCCGTCGGCCCAACGGGCTGATCATCGGCAAGCGCCGGGTCCCCCTGGGCGTCATCGGCATGATCTATGAGGCCCGGCCCAATGTGACCGTGGACGCCGCCGTTCTCTGCCTGAAGGCTGGCAACGTGGTCATCCTCCGGGGCGGCAAGGAAGCTTTCCGCTCCAACAAGGCCTTTGTGGCCATTATGCGGGACGCGCTGGAGTCCGCGGGCCTGCCCCGGGACTGCATCTCTCTGGTGGAGGACACCAGCCGGGAGAGCGCCCGGGAGCTGATGAACCTGACCGGGTATCTGGACGTGCTCATCCCCCGTGGTGGCGCAGGCCTGATCCGCACGGTGGTGGAAAACGCCAAGGTGCCGGTCATTGAGACCGGCGTAGGGGTGTGCCACATCTATGTGCACGGCGAGGCCGACCTGGACATGGCCGCCCGCATTCTGTTCAACGCCAAATGCTCCCGCCCGTCGGTGTGCAACGCCGCCGAATGCCTGCTGGTGGACCGGGCAGTGGCCCGGGACTTCCTGCCCATGGTCTGGCAGCTGCTCAAGTCCAAGGATGTGGAGCTGCGGGGCTGCCCCCTCGCCCGGGATATTCTGGGCCAGGCCGTCAGGCCCGCCGCCACCGAGGACTGGGACACGGAGTTCGGCGACTATATTCTGGCCGTCAAGGTGGTCTCCGGCTATGAGGAGGCGGTGGACTTCATCCGGGAGCACGGCACCGGGCACTCGGAGGCTATCGTCACCAACAGCTATTTTACTGCCCAGCGCTTTCTGGATGAGGTGGACGCGGCGGCGGTCTACGTCAACGCCTCCACCCGCTTCACCGACGGCTTTGAGTTTGGTCTGGGCGCGGAGATCGGCATCTCCACCCAGAAGATGCACGCCCGGGGCCCTATGGGCCTGGAAGAGCTGACCTCCAGCAAATTCGTCGTTTACGGCACCGGCCAGGTGCGGTGAGCATAGGATAGAGCGGCTCCCCCCTTCCTCACCCCGGTACATACGGCGGGCCGGTCGGCCCGCCGTATTTTTTGATGGGAGGCGCCAGTGATGGAATGGATGCAGGAATTGACGCTGGACAGCGGCGGCCTTTTGGTCTGCCGCCCTGCAGCGCTGACACCGGGTGACGGCGGCCAGGTGGTGGATGTGTTCCTCTGCCTGAAAGACGTCCAGCCTGAGCGGCGGGTGGCCGCAGCCGTCAGCCTGGACGAACTGGATGCGGCCGGAGAGGCCCACCCCAGGGGGCTGCGGGTTTTAGCCCTTCCCGCCCGTCATGGGCGGGAGCCGGGGGAATTGACCGCCCCGCCGGTGCGTTTTGTCCTTCCCGACGAGTGGAGCGAGAGCGGCGGCGGCCCCCGGCGGCTGGTTCTCCGGATCGACGCCCACTACATGGACCGCGGCGAGCGCTGCCCCCTGCCGGAAGCATAAGAAAAGGACCTGCCGCAGAATGTACGATTCTGCGGCAGGTCCTTTTCTCACAGTAATCAATATATACAAAATTTAAAAACATAGAATCTGTTGATATTTGTAAAATGGCATGATAGATTAATTTGAAGAGACAGCCGCAATGACCGCCGAATCACGGCATTGAGAGAGGAGAAAGCCCCTAGGCTAAATTCGTTTTAAACGCTGTTTTGGAACATAATAACACTTATTCTATAGCAGGGGGCAAACATTATGCTAAAAAAGTATTCGCCTTGATTTTGTACTTATCTATGATAAACGGACTGTTTTCCAGCACAGATATTACAGCCAGAGGTTTAGATACTTTCTGCTGAGAAAGATAATTACGGGCAAATTATAAAGGAAGTTACCGTCCTTGGAGATACCATCTTTTCGTATGAATACTCAGATGAAAGTATTTTAGACTCATTGGACAGAGGGATGCCTTATGAAGAAGCGATATGAGGTTTCCATGGCATTATCCGCAGTGGGGATTTTTCTGATGCTCGGGGGGATCATTTACAGTCTTGTTTTTCAGATCGGCCGCGATATTATTCCATTGTACATCATTCTGCTGGTGGGCCTGATTGCTAACTATGTGTCCGTCCACTCCAAATCAAAATAAGCAATGAAAAAGCAGGCGCCCACACTTTTGTGGGTGCCTGCTTGTCATGTAAATTTGTTCCCGTATGTCCTTACAGCTTGAACACAATGCCCGCCACGGCGGACAGAGCGATAAAAACGATGGGGTGGACCTTCTTCAGGGGCTTGAGCTGCAGGCAAATGAACACCACGCAAGCCAGGGCGATGGCGGGCCAGTAAAACAGCTGCGTCTTGGGGACAACCGACCCCGGCGCCATCTCCGGGCCCGCCGTCTCATGGAACATCAGGGCGATTGAGCACACCTGAGCCAGGGCGGCGGCGATCAGGGCCGTGGAGGCCGGACGAAGGCCGTAGAACACCGCGTCCACCGCCCGGCTCTCCCGAAACTTTTTCAGGAAGCCCGCGATGATGGCAATGACGATAATGGCGGGACAGATCAGCCCCAGGGTGGCGACGATTCCCCCAAGCACGCCGCTGGTGTGAAAGCCCACATAGGTGGCCATATTCACCCCCATAGGGCCAGGAGTGGACTCGGAAATGGCGATCATATTGGCTAGATTGCCCGCAGTAAACCAGCCCGTCCGCGCCCCCATGTCACTAAGGAAGGGGATGGTGGCCAGGCCGCCGCCGACGGAAAAAAGCCCCACCTTGAAGAATTCGAAAAACAGCCGCAGGTAAATCATTTCCTCAGCGCCCCCTTTGCCCCACGGATACAGAGCCCAGCCACGCCGGAGGCCACCACCAGCACCACCGGGGACAGGAGGAAGTTGAGGACCCGGCCCCAGAGCGTCCCGGCGTCAAAGGCAACAAAATTCCCGATAACGGCCAGCACCAGAACGATGGCAAAGATGATCACTGTCGGCTTATCCACCAGAGCGTTTTTGCGCAGCTTAAGCACACTGGAGAGAATCAGGGCGCACACGCAGGCCCGCACCCCGGCAAACGCGTGAACCACCACCGGCAGGTCCGCAAAATTCTGCAGGAAGGCCGCGATAACCATAATAATGATAATGGACGGGAATACCAGCCCCAGGGTGGCCGCAATCCCGCCGGGAATGCCCTTAAGCTTCTGCCCCACAAAGGTGGCGGTATTGACGGCAATGACGCCGGGCGTACACTGGCCGATGGCAAAGTAGTCGGTCAGCTCCCCGTCCGTTGCCCAGCCCCTTTTCTCCACAATCTCACGCTGGAGAATGGGCAGCATGGCGTAACCGCCGCCGAAGGTGCACACCCCGATTTTGGCGAAGGTAAAAAACAAATCTAGATAGAGATTCATACGCTTACTCCAGCCCCTCCAATTCCTCCAGCCAGAGGGCGGCCGCCGCATCGCTGGGCATTCTCCAGTCGCCCCGCGGGGAGAGGGTCACAGAGCCCACCTTGGGCCCGTCGGGCAGGCAGGAGCGCTTAAACTGCTGCGCAAAGAAACGGCGGTAGAAGGTGCGCTCCCACTTGAGTATGGCGGCCCGGTCGTAGGAGCGGCCGAAGGCGTGCTCCGCCAGACGGAGCACCTTCCGGGGTGGAAAGGCCCAGCGGATCGCGTAGTAGAGGAAGAAGTCGTGCAGCTCGTAGGGCCCCACCAAATCCTCGGTTTTCTGGCTGATCTTGCCCTCGATGGCAGGCAGCAGCTCCGGGGAAACGGGGGTGTCCAGAATGTCCTCCAGCACCAGAGAAAGCTGCTTGTCCTCCTCCGCCTTGTCCCCGGCCACGAAGGAGACCAGGTGGCGCACCAGGGTTTTGGGGATGGAGGCATTGACGCCGTACATGCTCATGTGGTCGCCGTTGTAAGTGGCCCAGCCCAGGGCCAGCTCGGACAGATCGCCGGTGCCCACCACAAGGCCCCCGGTCTGGTTGGCGATGTCCATGAGCACCTGGGTGCGCTCCCGGGCCTGCCCGTTTTCAAAGGTCACGTCGTGGTTGTCCATGGACTGGCCGATGTCCCGGAAATGGCTCTTCACGGACGCGCCGATGTCAATGCGCTTTAGGGTCGCGCCCAGCCGCCCGGCCAGCTCCACGGCGTTGTCCCGGGTGCGGTCGGTGGTACCGAAGCAGGGCATGGTGACCGCGATGATGTCACTGGCGGGCCGGTCCAGCAGGCGCATGGCGATACCGGTAATCAGAATCGCCAGGGTGGAGTCCAGCCCGCCGGACAGGCCCACCACGGCGGTCTGGGCTCCGGTGTGCTCCAGCCGCTTTTTCAGGCCCAGGGCGGCGATTTTCAAAATCTCGTCGCACCGCTCCGCCCGGTCGCCCGCGTCCTCGGGCACAAAGGGGGTGGGCGAGATGTAGCGGGTCAGGGTGGTGGTGGCCGGCTCCAGGGCAAAGGAGAGCTCCATCACCCTGCCGCCGGTGTCGGAGCGGAAGGTGGTCAGGCGCCGCCGTTCATAGCACAGCTTTTCCAGGTCCAGCTCGCTGACGGTCAGTCCGCAGGCAAAACGCCGCTCGGCCAGCAGGGCGCCGTTTTCCGCAATCATATTGTGCCCTGTGAACACCAGGTCCGTGGTGGATTCCCCCTCGCCCGCGTCCGCGTACACATAGCCGCAGACCAGCCGGGCGGACTGACCGCAGACCAGCTGGCGGCGATAGCCGGACTTGCCCACCACCTCGTTGCTGGCGGACAGGTTAAGGAGCACCGTGGCCCCCGCCTCGGCCAGAGCCACCGACGGCGGCGTGCTGGCCCACAAATCCTCGCACAGCTCCACGCCCAGGATCAGTCCGGGCATGCTCTCACAGGCGAAGATCACGTCGGGGCCGAAAAGGGTCTCCTGTCCGCAGAAGAAGAACAGCCGGTCCGCCGGGGCACCGGGCTCAAACCAACGCTTCTCGTAAAACTCGCCGTAGTTGGGCAGGTAAGTCTTGGGCACCAGGGCCAACAGCTCCCCTTTATGAATCACGGCCGCGCAGTTGTAGAGCTTGTTCTGATACCGCACGGGCAGGCCCAGGGCGGTCACCATGTCCAGGTGCTTGGTGGCCGCCAGGATGGTGCCCAGGGCCTCCTCCGCCCCCCGCAGCAGGGTGTCCTGCAAAAACAGATCCCCGCAGGTGTAGCCTGTCACGCACAGCTCCGGCAGGGCCAGCACCCGCACCCCCTGGTCCGCCGCCTGGCGCATCAGGGTAAAAATCTGCTCGGCGTTGTACCGGCAGTCGGCCACACGGATCTTGGGCGTGCCCGCAGCCACCTTAATCAATCCATCGCGCATCGCTTTTCGCCTCCTTTGGAAAAGTCCGGGTCATTGTTCAGATACAGCAGGAATATGATACCCCAATCCGCCCGGAATTGCAACGTGCCAAAAGGCCCAAAAAACCCCGGCCTTCCGGTCGGGGTTTTTTGGGTGTGTGTTGTGTGTTCTGCAAAGGTGTTGGAGAGGGATAAGAGAGGAATTGGTTTGGGAGGATGGATTCAGATTCATCTCTGAATCTGTCTGTATCATAAAAGATAAATAAGGCTAAATCGTGAAGGCTTTATGAATAAACTGTTAATTCTAGTTTTTTTCAAAAATTCTCCTGTTCCCGCAGCCAGGTCAGAAAGCTCTGCGCCAGCTCCAGCCGTCTGCCCTCCATCCCGCGCAGCAGTTCCGCCGTGTTTTTCCACGCCTCGCCCCCCTCCCGCCGGATGGTTCCCACCAGGAACTCGTCCGGGGTCGTATCCAGAATAGCAGCCAATCGCATAATGACTTCCGTGGAGGGAATCGAAACCGCCCGCTCGATGTTGGAAATATACTGTTCGGAAACATTGCATAATTCCGCCAGCTTTTCCTGCGTCATCTGACATTGGTTTCTGCGCCGTTTAATCCGTTTACCAATTGTATGATAATCCAATGTCATGCTCTTCCCTCCTGTCTTGGATTATCATACCCGCCTTCCCCTCCAAACTTAATGTATTATAAATTTGAATTACAACTTGACATTCTATTTCCTTATATTTATAGTTTATTTATATCTTTATAGTTGAAAATGAGGTGCTTTTTATGTATCAAAAAATGTATACCGTGCTCTTCAACGCTATCACCGACAGCCTGGAGCAGATGGGGGAGCTCAATTTTGGCGCCGCCCAGCATATCCTGCGGGAGGCCCAGAAAGCGGCGGAAGAGCTGTACATGGAGACCGAGTCGGAATAAGCCCGCCTCTTGACACCCGGACGGTTTGGTGATACACTACCTCTGTTCAAAATGGCTTTGACGGAGAGCAAACCGTTGGGCGGCGCACAGAGAGGGGCATCACGGCTGGAAGTGCCCTGCGTCCGCGGCGGGGAGACCGCTCCCGAGCCGCCCGGCCAAAACCGGGACGGGCCCTCCCGTTACAGAGGAAACACGAGCGGCAGCGGCTTTGTATCCCGTTGCAAGCAGGGTGGAACCGTGGGACGCATGCTTGCGCCTCACCCCTGAATCTGGTCAGGGGTGAGGCGTTTTTTCATTCTCCCCCAACTACAAGGAGGAATTTTTATGGCAGAAGAAAACAATCAGTATACCTTTGAGAACGAAAGCTACCGCAAAACCTATTGGCACACCTGCTCCCATATTCTGGCCCAGGCGGTCAAGCGCCTGTACCCGGAGGTGAAGCTGGCCATCGGCCCCTCCATTGACGAGGGCTTTTATTACGACATGGACTCCCCCTTCGCCTTTACTCCGGAGATTCTGGAGAAGATCGAGGCGGAGATGCGCAAGATCTGCAAGGAGAAGCTGAAGCTGGAGCGCTTCGAACTGCCCCGGGAAGAGGCGCTGAAGTTTATGGAGGAGAAGGGCGAGCCCTTCAAGGTGGAGCTCATTCAGGACCTGCCTGAGGACGCGCACATTTCCTTCTACAAGCAGGGGGAGTTTACCGATCTGTGCGCCGGGCCCCACCTGGACTCCACCGGTCGGGTGAAGGGCAACGGCATCAAGCTCACCGCCTGCAACGCCGCCTACTGGCGGGGGGACTCCAACCGGGAGACCCTGCAGCGCATCTACGGCATCGCCTTCCCCAAGAAGGAGGAGCTGGACGCGTACCTGGCGCGCATTGAGGAGGCCAAGCGCCGGGACCACCGCAAGCTGGGCAAGGAACTGGGATTGTTCATGCTCACCGACGAGGGCCCCGGATTCCCCTTCTTCCTGCCCAAGGGCATGGTTTTGAAAAACACCCTCATCGACTACTGGCGGCAGGTGCACAAGAAGTACGGCTACGTGGAGATCGCCACCCCCATCATCCTCAACCGCCGGCTGTGGGAGCGCTCCGGCCACTGGGACCACTACAAGGAAAATATGTACACCACCGTCATCGACGGGGAGGATTACGCCATCAAGCCCATGAACTGCCCCGGCGGCATGCTGGTCTACGCCAGCGAGCCCCACTCCTACCGGGACCTGCCCCTGCGGGTGGGCGAGTTGGGCCTGGTCCACCGGCATGAGCTCTCCGGCGCGCTCCACGGCCTGTTCCGGGTGCGCTGCTTCACCCAGGACGACGCCCATATCTTCATGACCTGGGACCAGATGAAGGACGAGATCAAGAACGTGGTCAAGCTCTTTGACGAGGTATACTCCGTCTTTGGCCTGAGCTATCAGATCGAAGTCTCCACCATGCCCGAGGACCACATGGGCGACAAGAAGGACTGGGATTTCGCCACCGAGACCCTGGAGGCCGCCATTCAGGAGCTGGGCAAGGACTATATCATCAACGAGGGCGACGGCGCCTTCTACGGGCCCAAGCTGGACTTCCACCTGGCCGACTCCCTGGGCCGCACCTGGCAATGCGGCACCATCCAGCTGGACATGCAGCTGCCCGAGCGCTTCGAGCTGGAGTACACCGGCGAGGACGGCCAGAAGCACCGCCCCGTTATGATCCACCGGGTGGTGCTGGGCTCCATCGAGCGGTTCATCGGCGTGATTACCGAGCACTTTGCCGGTGCCTTCCCCGCCTGGCTGGCCCCGGTGCAGGTGAAAGTGCTGCCCATCACCGACCGCGCCGCCGAATACGCCAAAGAGGTGGCCGCCCGGCTGGATGGGGACGGCTTCCGTGTGGAGACTGACCTTCGCAATGAGAAGATCGGCAAAAAGATCCGCGAGGCCCAGCTGCAGAAGATCCCCTATATGCTGGTGGTGGGCGACAAGGAGGCCGAGGACGGCACCGTGGCGGTCCGCACCCGCGCCGGCGGGGACCAGGGTGCCATGTCTCTGGCCGAGTTCTCCGAGATTCTCCGCGCCGAGGTGGACAGCAAGATCATTAAATAACCTGTCCCGGGCAGACGTGGCGGCGGTTTGAGCTTTTCCGTTCAAACCGCCGCTCTTTTTCGGCCGCCCCAGGCCGTGGGAAGAAGGGAATGGACCAATGAACTACAAGCTTACCATCCAATATGACGGCACCCGCTATGACGGCTGGCAGCGCCAGGGCAATACCACCAACACCATCCAGGGCAGGCTGGAGGAGACTCTCTCCCGCCTGACCGGGGAGACGGCGCAGGTCCACGGCGCGGGCCGGACGGACGCGGGGGTACACGCCCTGGGACAGGTGGCCAGCGTGCGCCTCTCCGGCGGCTGGGCCCCCGGGGAGTTGATGGACCAGCTCAACCGCTACCTCCCCCAGGATATCGCCGTGGTGGACGCCCGGGAGGCGGACGGCCGCTTCCACGCCCGGCTGAGCGCCGTTGGCAAGACCTACCGCTACTCCATCCGCCTGGGCTGCGTGCCCGACGTATTCCGCCGCCGCTATCAGCTCCCGGTGGAGGAGCCCCTAGACCTGCCCGCCATGGAAGAGGCCGCCCGGCTGCTCACCGGCCGGCACGACTACCGCTCCTTCTGCTCCAACCGGCGCTATAAAAAGTCGACAGTGCGCACCGTGGATACCATCGCCCTGCGCCGGGAAGGGGCTGTGCTGACCATTACCTACCATGGGGACGGCTTTCTGTACCATATGGTGCGCATACTCACCGGCACCCTGCTGGAGGTGGGCCTGGGCCTGCGCCCGGCGGGCTCCATGCCGGACATCCTGGCCGCCCTGGACCGGCAGGCGGCGGGCCCTACCGCCCCCGCCCAGGGCCTCACCCTGGTCTCAGTGGACTACCCCGCCCTGTGACCCGACAAAAATAAAAGGAAGCGCCCGGACTTTTGTCCGGGCGCTTTTGCCTGTCAACTGGGTCCCCGCAGCCCTTTGGGCGGAGCGTCACGCTTTCTTCTCTTTTTCCTCGGGCTCCTCCGTCTTGGGGAGCACCACAACCTTAATCTCCAGCACGCGCCGGTGGTCCACCTTGGTGACCGTCACGTCCAGCCCGTCCGCCTGGAAGTGGTCCCCCTCCACCGGGATACGGCCGATCTGCTCCATCACCCAGCCGGAGACCGTGTTGGCATCGCACTCGTCCTCCATGGAAAACAGATCGAACAGGTCCGTGAGGTCGGCATTGCAGGAGATCAGATAGCTGCCGTCCTCCTGCTTTTTGAACTCCTCAATGACCTCGTCGTGTTCATCCCAGATTTCGCCCACCAGCTCCTCCACGATGTCCTCCAGGGTCACCAGTCCCTCAGTTCCCCCGTACTCGTCCACCACGACCACCATATGGGCCTTTTCCCGCTGAAGAATCCGCAGCAGATCGGAGATCTTGGTGTTCCCCGTGGTGTAAAGCATGGGGCTGATGATACTCTTTACATCGCTTTTTCCGCGGTAGCGGGCGGCGTGGAAATCCTTTTCGTGGATAACGCCCACCACATCGTCAATGTCCTCATGGTACACCGGCAGCCTTGAATAACCGCTCTCGGCAAAAGTCCTGGCGATCTCCTCCATGGAGTCAGTGTCCTCCACCGCCACAATGTCCACCCGGGGCGTGAGGATCTCGTCCACCTCCATGTCGTTGAACTCAATGGCAGAGCGGATCAGCTCACTCTCGTGCTGGTTGAGGCCTCCCTCGTCCTCCGCCTGGTCCACCATGGTGATCAGCTCCTCCTCTGTGATGCCGTCGTCTTCATCCCCGTGGAACACCTTGGAGAGCAGCTTCTTCAGCTGCCGGAAGAGCAGGTTCAGCGGCGTGAGAACGGTCACCAGCACCCGCATGATGGGGGCGGAGAACATGGCGAAAGTCTCCGGGAATTCCTTGGCCAGGCTCTTGGGGGAGACCTCGCCGAAGATCAGCACCACCACCGTGATTACCACAGTGGAGATTACCGCGCCATTGCGCAACTTCAGCCCCTCTGTAAAAAGAATCGTGGCCAAGGAGGAGGCAGACAGGTTGACAATATTGTTCCCCACCAGGATGGTAGATAGCAGGTTGTCGTAGTCATCCACCATGCGCAGAGCCAGGGCCGCGCGCTTATTCCCCCCGTCCGCCTTGCTTTTGAGGCGGATGCGGTTCAGAGAGGTAAAGGCGGTCTCGGTTGCCGAGAAAAAGGCGGACAGGATCACCAGAACGACTAACACTGCGATCATCACAATACTGGAACTCTCCATAACGGAATCCATCAACTCCAAAATCAAAAATTCCCACGCATTTTACGCGCAAAAGGACAGCCCTACACCACCTCGGCTAAGGCTGCCCATCCTTTTTTCCCTTTATGTAATTTCTAGGCGGAGGTTCGTCCACGCGGGCTCACCGTCTCCCTCATCATAGATAGTTGGCTGGATTATATCACAGCTTCCCCCAAAAAGCAAGCACCAGAAATCTCCGAATTGTACAGCTGACAAAAAGGCCCCTGCCCGGCGGGCAGGGGCCTTTTTTCAGTGTTTTACACCAGCTGAACGATGGCCATCTCGGCGGCGTCGCCGCGGCGGGGGCCAATCTTGACCACGCGGGTGTAGCCGCCGTCGCGGGTGGCATACTTGGGCCCGATCTGGTCAAAGAGCTTCTTGGCCACATCCTCCTTGGTCAGGAAGGAGAGCGCCTGGCGGTAGGCGGCCAGGTTATTCTTCTTGGCCAGGGTGATCATCTTCTCAGCCAGAGGAGCGACCTCTTTGGCCCGAGTGACGGTGGTCTTGATCTGGCCGTTCTCCAGCAGATAGGTGGTCATGGCGCGGAGCATCGCCCTGCGCTGATCGCTGGGCCGGCCCAGCTTACGGTATCCGGACATGTGACACAACTCCTATTTCGGGAGGTCGCCTCTGCGAACTCCACTGTTCAATTCGTCCTGGGGACCGGGGTCCCCTGAAAGACGGCCCGCCGGAGCGGGCGTCGGCCTCAGCCGGGTCCGGGAGGGGACGTTACATGCCCCCGGACCGTCTTTCGCAGATGCTTGGGCGCTCAGCCGTTGTCGTCGTCGGCCAGGTGCAGTCCCATCATAGCCAGCTTGTTGATGACCTCTTCCAGACTCTTGCGGCCCAAGTTGCGTACCTTCATCATCTCATCCTCGGTCTTGGAAATCAGATCCTCCACCGTGTTGATGTTGGCACGCTTGAGGCAGTTGAAGGAACGGACGGACAGGTCCAGCTCCTCGATGGTCAGCTCCAGCACCTTGTCCCGCTGGGCCTCCGCCTTCTCCACCACCGTGGACTTGGAGCCCATGGTCTCAGAGAGATCGGTGAAGAGGACGAAGTGGTCGCAGAGGATGCGGGCGCCCAGGCTGACTGCGTCCCGGGCGGTAATGGTACCGTTGGTCCAAACCTCCAGGGTCAACTTGTCATAGTCGGTGGCGTCGCCCACACGGGTGTTTTCCACCGTATAGTTGACCTTGCGCACCGGTGTATAGATGGAATCCACCGGGATCACCCCGATGATGGTCTGGGCAGGCTTGTTCCGGTCAGCCGGCACATAGCCCCGGCCGTGGGACAGCGTCAGCTCCATATTCAGGCTGGCGTCCGGGCCCAGGGTGGCAATGTGCAGATCGGGGTTGAGCACCTCAACCTCACCGTCTGCCTTGATATCGCCGGCGGTGACTTCGCACTCCCCATTGGCCTCAATATAGACGGTCTTAACTCCCTCGCAGTGAAGCTTGGCAATGATACTCTTCACATTGAGGACGATCTCCGTTACGTCTTCTTTGACACCGGGGATCGTGGAAAACTCGTGCTGCACGCCGGCGATCTTAATCGAGGTGACCGCCGTACCGGGCAGGGACGAGAGCAGAATCCGGCGCAGAGAATTGCCCAGAGTGGTGCCGTAACCCCGCTCCAGAGGCTCGACCACGTACTTGCCGTAGGAGCCGTCCCCGGGATTCTCTACACATTCGATGCGCGGCTTCTCAATTTCTACCATGTGTTACCCTCCTTTTCGCGGCCGCGGGCAGTTGCGCCCGCGGCCCTATACAGCTCACCAATAATCGAGGGCACGCTATAATTACTTGGAGTACAACTCGACGATCAGGTGTTCCGCCACGTCGAAGTCAATATCGTCGCGGACGGGCTTGGCGACAATCTTGCCCTCAAAGGGGGTATTGCCGGCCTTCTCGATCCACTTGGGAACGGAGTGGGGGCCCGCCTCGTTGAGCTGCTTGAACCGGGTGGTGGAGCGGCTCTTCTCACTGACGGAAATGACCTCGCCCGGCTTAACCAGGTAGGAGGGAATGTTCACGCGCTTGCCGTTGACGGTAAAGTGGCCGTGGCTCACCAGCTGACGGGCCTCGCGGCGGGTATTGGCAAAGCCCAGGCGGAAGACCACGTTGTCCAGGCGGCGCTCCAGCAGGGAGAGCAGCTCCTCGCCGGTGTTGCCGCTGGAACGGGCGGCCTTCTCATAGTAGGCGCGGAACTGCTTCTCCAGCATGCCGTAGACAAACTTAACCTTCTGCTTCTCGGCCAGCTGCATGGCATACTCGCTTTTCTTGCCCCGGCGCTGAGGGCCGGGATTGCGGATGGAGTCCCGCTTGCTGTTTTCGGTGTAACCCATGACGGCGGGAGAAAGGCCCAGAGCGCGGCAGCGCTTGACAATGGGCTGCATGTTTTTAGCCATAGTTTCTCAAATCCTCCTTCTTCGATTACACGCGGCGGCGCTTCGGCGGACGGCAGCCGTTGTGGGGAATGGGGGTCACGTCCTTGATCAGGGTGACCTCCAGACCTACGGCCTGCAGGGCGCGGATGGCGGCCTCACGGCCGGCGCCGGGGCCCTTCACGTACACCTCGACGGTCTTCAGGCCGTGCTCCATGGCCGCCTTGGCAGCGGTCTCAGCGGCGGTCTGCGCGGCGAAGGGGGTGGACTTGCGGGAACCGCGGAAGCCCAGGCCGCCGGAGGAGGCCCAGGACAGGGCGTTGCCGCCCATGTCGGTCACAGTGACCATGGTGTTGTTGAAGGAGGAGCGGATATGCACCTGGCCCTTTTCAACGTTCTTGCGCTCACGGCGCTTGCGGATAACCTTTTTGCCTTTGGTAGCAGTAGCCATGTGAATCTCCCTCCCTTACTTCTTCTTATTGGCGACGGTGCGCTTGGGACCCTTGCGGGTGCGCGCATTGGTCTTGGAACGCTGGCCGCGGACAGGCAGGCCCTTGCGGTGCCGCATGCCGCGGTAGCAGCCGATCTCGGTCAGACGCTTGATGTCCATCGCCACGTCACGGCGGAGGTCGCCCTCCACAGTGTAGCTGTGGCCGATGATCTCACGCAGCTTCGCCTCGTCAGCCTCGGTCAGGTCCTTTACGCGGGTGTCGGGGTTGATACCGGCCTCGGCCAGGATCTTGTTGGCGCTGGTGCGCCCAATGCCGTAAATATAGGTCAGGCCGATCTCAATCCGCTTGTCCTTCGGCAAATCAATGCCAGCAATACGTGCCATACTGTTTCAGCACCTCCTGTTAACCTTGTCTCTGTTTATGCTTGGGGTTTTCGCAGATAACCATGACCTTGCCCTTGCGCTTGATGATCTTGCACTTCTCGCACATGGGCTTCACGGACGGTCTTACTTTCATGATAAACCTCCTTGAATGCCTTTATGGCCCCGGCGTGGACGGGGGCAAGGCCCCGCATCCCCATGCCGGTCGTTTTTACTTGCTGCGCCAGGTAATCCTGCCGCGTGTCACATCGTAGGGAGACATCTGCACCGTAACCTTGTCGCCGGGCAGAATACGGATGAAGTTCATCCGCAGCTTGCCGGAGATGTGGGCCAAAATAATATGGCCGTTGCCGATGTCTACGTGGAACGTGGTATTGGGAAGGGACTCTGTTACGACGCCCTCCACCTCAATCATATCGTCCTTTGCCAAAGCGTCATACCCTCCTAGACTGCGCCCGGAATGCGGCCAGCGCCTTCCGGATCTCACTATCAGACACTTCTTCTCCTGCCTGGATTTTCTCCAAAACCGGATGCTGAAACTCCCCCGCGCCGGCCACATGTATGGCCTTTTTCCGCTTGGGGCGAGCCGTCCGTCTCCGCTTGCCGTCACACAGCAGCAGGCATCCTCCCTCCGCGTCCAGGACACAGAAGAAGTCACCCTTGTCGTGCCCCGCCAGGGATTGGACAATCTGGGCCTTTGCGTACTCCATCCTATTCACCCGTTACGGTGAGGATTTCAGGCACACCCTCGGTGATCAGAATGGTGTTTTCGTAGTGGGCTGCCAGACTTCCGTCGGCAGTTACCGTGGTCCATCCATCCTTCAGGACGCGGACATGCCAGTCTCCGGCGCACACCATCGGCTCCACCGCCAGGGTCATGCCGGGCTGGAGCCGGGGACCGTGGCCCGCAGGGCCAAAATTGGGGACCTCGGGTGCTTCGTGGAGCTTATGCCCCACGCCATGCCCTACGAAATCCCGCACCACAGAGCAGCCATGGGCTTCCACATACTGCTGTACGGCATGGGAGATGTCGTAGACCCGGTTACCGGCGCGGGCCAGCTTGATGCCCTCCCAGAAGCTCTGCTCCGTCACCTGGATGAGTGCCATGGCCTCCTCGCTGACCTGTCCGCAGGGGAATGTGGCGGCGCAGTCGCCGTGGACGCCGTCGATAAACGCGCCCACGTCCACGCTGACAATGTCCCCCTCTTTCAGCACACGGTGGTCGGGGATGCCATGGATGACGATCTCGTTGACTGAGATACAGGCGGAGCCGGGATATCCGTTGTAGTTCAGGAAGGACGGAACCGCTCCCTGCCCCTCAATGAATTTGCGTACTTGAGTGTCGATTTCTAGGGTGGTCACGCCGGGGCGGACCAGTTTTCCGGCCAATGTCCGGGCCTGGGCCGTAATTCGCCCAGCCCGGCGCATCAGCTCAATCTCTCGGGAAGATTTCAGTGAGATCATTTCCATTGGCTCACAATCCCAGCGCTTCCATAACCGCCTTGCTGGTCGCCTCGATGGTGGGCTGATTGTCCACCGGTTTGAGAATACCGCGGGCAGCATAGAAGTCCTTCAGGGGCTCGGTCTCCGCGTGGTAGACCTCGAGGCGGTGCTTGACGGTCTCGGGCTTGTCGTCCTCGCGCAGCAGCAGCTCGCCGCCGCACTTGTCGCACTTGCCCTCCACTCTGGGGGGTGCGGCAACCACATGATAGGTGGCTCCGCAGTCATGGCAGGCGCGCCGACCGCCCATGCGGGTGACGATCTCCTCGTCACTGATCTCCAGAGAGAGCACCACGTCAAAATTCACGCCGTCCTTCTCCAGAAATTCCGCCTGAGCGATGGTGCGGGGCACCCCGTCCAGAATGTAGCCTTCCTCGCAGTCGCTCTGTGCCAGCCGCTCCTCGACGATGCCAAGAATGACATCGTCGGGGACCAGCTTGCCTGCGTCCATGAAGGCCTTGGCCTTCATGCCCACGGGCGTGCCGTTCTTGACGGCCGCCCGGAGAATATTTCCGGTGGAAATCGTGGGGATGCCCAGTCTGCTGCTGATAATATCCGCCTGTGTGCCTTTTCCGGCGCCAGGCGCCCCTAAGAAAATGATCTTCATTCGCCAGCCCT
The DNA here is from genome assembly GCF_014281125.1 of Lawsonibacter celer. Lineage (GTDB taxonomy): Bacteria > Bacillota > Clostridia > Oscillospirales > Oscillospiraceae > Lawsonibacter_B > Lawsonibacter_B celer. The sequence continues at coordinate 82,125 of NZ_JACOEA010000003.1, forward strand.
CACTTACTCCAGGAAGCCCTTGTAATGCCGCATGAGCATCTGGGCCTCCATGGCTTTTGTGGTCTCCAGAGCGACGCCCACCACAATGATGATGGAGGTCCCGCCCACGGCCAGATTGCTGGCGCCGATCACGTTGCCCGTGATGATGGGCGCGATGGCGATCACAGCCAGATACAGCGCGCCGAACATGGTGATCTTATTGAGCACCTTGTGGATGAAGTCCGCGGTGGGCTTGCCCGGGCGGAAGCCGGGGACGAAGCCGCCGTTCTTTTTCAGGTTGTTGGCCACCTCCACCGGATTGAACTGCATGGTGGAGTAGAAGTAGCTGAAGCCCACAATCAGGAGGAAGTACACCACGATATACAGGATGCTGCTGGTGTCAAACACCTTGAGCACGGTACCCCAGGCACCTTCGCTCTGCGCGCTCTTGCCGAAGAACATGCCCACGGTGGCGGGCAGGGAGGCGATGGCCTGGGCAAAGATAATGGGCATCACGCCGGCCATGTTCACCTTCATGGGGATGTGGCTGGATTGACCGCCGTACATTTTGCGGCCCACCACGCGCTTGGCGTACTGGACGGGAATGCGGCGCTCGGCGTTGGTGATAAACACAATGAACACCACGATGGCCAGCATACCCACGATGATCAGAGGCACACCCCAGGCGGGGAGCACGAAATAGGCGTTCTGCTGGGCCTCGGTCCAGGTGGCGAAGACGTCCGCATCCACGGGGTTGAGCCAATGGCTCACGCCGTCAATCATGGTCTTGACCATGGCCGGGCCGCGGGACAGGATGCCCGCGAAGAGGATGATGGAAATGCCGTTGCCAATGCCGAACTCGGTGATCTGCTCACCCAGCCACATGACAAAGGCGGAACCGGCGGTGAAGCAGAGCACGATCACGATACCGGCCCAAATTCCGCTGATGGAGCCGATGTCCAGCAGGCCATAGCTCTTGATCAGCGTGTAGTAGCCAAAGCCCTGCAGCAGGGCAATGGCCACGGTGACGTAACGGGTAATGGCCGCAATCTTCTTCCGGCCTTCCTCGCCGCCGTCCCGCTGCAGCCGCTCCAGCGCGGGAATGGCCACGGTGAGCAGCTGGATGATGATGGAGCTGTTGATATACGGCTGTACACCCAGGGCAAAGACGGCGGCCATGGAGAAGGCGGTTCCGTTCATGGTGCCCATCAGCGCAAAGATGCCGCCCAATCCGTTCAGCGTCGCGCCCAGCGCGTCACTGTTGATATAGGGGACCGGGACAGCCGAACCAAGCCGGAAGATGAGCAGCGCAAAGACCGTAAAGAGGATCTTCTTGCGCAGCTCGGGGAGCTTCCAAGCGTTACGGATGGTCTCGATCACTTAGACCACCTCGTACTTTCCACCTGCCGCAACAATTTTCTCCTTAGCGGAGGCGGAGAAAGCGGAGGCACGCACGGTGAGCTTCTTGGTCAGAGTGCCGTTGCCCAGCACCTTGCAGCCGTACTCACACTTGGAGAGGATTCCCTTTTCCAGCAGGTCGCACACATTCACTGTGGCGCCGTCCTCAAACTTCTCGAGTGCGGAGACGTTGATGGTCTCCAGGGGCTTTGCAAAGATATTGTTGAAGCCGCGCTTGGGGATGCGGCGGGCCAGAGGCATCTGGCCGCCCTCAAAGCCCACGCGCACGCCGCCGCCGGAGCGGGCCTTCTGGCCCTTGTGGCCGCGGCCGCCGGTCTTGCCGTTGCCGCTGCCGTGGCCGCGGCCCTTCCGGAACGCCTCCTTGGTGGAGCCGGGGGCGGGAGAGAGTTCATGCAGATTCATTTCGCGCACCTCCTTACTGCTGTTCGGTGACCTGGAGCAGATAGCCGATGTGGGCAATCTTGCCGCGGGTCGCCTCGTTGTCGGGCTGTACGGTGGTGTCGCCGATCTTGCGCAGCCCCAGGGCCTCGGCGGTCGCCTTGTGCTTGGCGATACGGCCGTTCAGGCTCTTGACCAGTTTAATGTTCAGATTCGCCATGTTCAACGGCCTCCTTAACCTACGATCTCGCTGACGCTCTTGCCGCGGGTACGGGCGACCTCCTCAGGGCCACGGAGGGACTTCAGGCCCTCGAAGGTGGCGGAGACCACGTTCTGCGGATTGTTGGAGCGCAGGCACTTGGCGCGGATGTCACGGATGCCGGCGGCCTCCATGACGGCGCGGACAGGGCCGCCGGCGATGATACCGGTACCGGGGGCGGCGGGCTTGAGCAGCACGCGGCCGGCGCCGAACTCGCCGATGACCTCATGGGGAATGGTGGTGCCGGAGCGGGTGATGGTCACCAGGTTCTTCTTGGCGTCCTCGATGCCCTTACGGATGGCCTCGGGGACCTCGGCGGCCTTGCCGGTACCAAAGCCCACACGGCCCTTCTCGTCGCCCACCACCATCAGGGCGGCAAACTTCATGACGCGGCCGCCTTTTACGGTTTTGGAAACGCGGTTCAGAGAGACAAGCTTCTCAGTGAACTCGCTGGGTTCTCTTTCAAAACGAGCCATTTATCTTTTCCTCCTCCCTTAGAACTGCAGGCCGCCCTCGCGGGCGCCCTCGGCCAGAGCGGCGACGCGGCCATGGTACACATAGCCGCCGCGGTCGAACACGACATTCTCGATGCCGGCGGCCTTGGCGCGCTCGGCGACCGCCTGGCCAACCTTCTTGGCGGCCTCGCAGTCGGAGCCCTTGCCCTCGAAGCCCTTCTCCAGGGAGGAAGCAGACACCAGGGTCTTGCCGGTCACATCGTCAATGATCTGGGCATAGATGTTGGTGTTGCTGCGGAACACGTTCAGACGGGGACGCTCGGGCGTGCCGGAAATCTTGCCGCGCACTCTCTTGTGGCGCTTAAGCCGCTGAGCGTTGGTATTGGGTCTGTTGATCATAGTGGCACACCTCCTTATTTCTTCTTGACGCCGGTCTTGCCTTCCTTGCGGCGGATGACCTCGTCAGTGTATTTGATACCCTTGCCCTTGTAAGGCTCAGGCGGACGTTTCTCTCTCACTTCAGCGGCAAACTGGCCCACCTTCTGCTTGTCCAGGCCGCTGATGACGATCTTATTGGGGGTAGGCACATCAATGGTGATGTTCTCAGGCTCTTCCACCGTCACCTGATGAGAGAAGCCCAGGTTCATGACCAGCTTCTTGCCCTCCTTAGCCACACGGTAGCCTACGCCGTTCACGTCCAGCTCCTTCTTGAAGCCCTCGGTGACGCCCACCACCATGTTGTGCAGCAGGGTGCGGGTCAGGCCGTGCAGGCTGCGGTTGGTCTTTTCGTCGTTGGGGCGGGTCACAAGCAGCTCGTCGCCCTCACGGGTGATCGCCATATTGGGATGCAGCTGCTGGGTCAGCGTGCCCTTGGGGCCCTTCACGGTAACCAGGTTACCGGCTTCGATCTTCACGTCCACACCGGCGGGGATGGAGATCGGCATTCTTCCGATACGAGACATTTTCTATTCTCCCTCCTTACCAGACAAACGCCAGGACCTCGCCGCCGACATGGGCCTCACGGGCCTTCTTGTCGGTCATGACGCCCTTGGACGTGGACACGATTGCGATACCCAGGCCGCGCAGAACGCGGGGCAGCTCGTCAGCGCCGGCGTAAACACGCAGGCCGGGCTTGGACACGCGGCGCAGGCCGGTGATGACCTTCTCTTTGCCGGAGTTGTACTTCAGGGTAATGCGGATGACGCCCTGAGTGCCGTCGTCAATCAGCTGGAAGTTCTTGATATAGCCCTCATCCAGCAGGATCTGCGCGATGGACTTCTTCATGTTGGACGCGGGGACGTCCACGGTGTCATGCTTGGCGCTGTTCGCGTTGCGGATACGGGTGAGCATATCCGCAATAGGATCGGTGATATGCATGATGTTTACCTCCTTTTAGAATTACGGGCTTTGCCCGTATCAGCGGCAAGGTATCGCAGTTAGGCAGCTGCGACCTATTGCACGCCGGCTGGGGAAATTTATCAAATTACCGGCCAAGAGGCGGGCTGGTTTTACCAGCTCGCCTTCTTGACGCCGGGAATCTGACCCTTGTAAGCCAGCTCGCGGAAGCAGATACGGCAGATGCCGTAGTCCCGCAGGTAGGCGTGGGGGCGGCCGCAGATCTTGCAGCGGTTGTAGCGGCGGGTGGAGAACTTGGGCTCCGCCTGCTGCTTCAGGATCATAGACTTCTTAGCCATTTCGTTCTCCTCCTTTAGCGGGCAAAGGGAGCGCCGATCTGAGTCAGCAGTTCCTTGGCCTCTTCGTCGGTCTTGGCGGTGGTGCAGATGACCACGTCCAGGCCGCGGATCTTGTCGATCTTGTCGTACTCAATCTCGGGGAAGATCAGCTGCTCTTTGATGCCCAGGGCGTAGTTGCCGCGGCCGTCAAAGGCGTTGGGGTTGATGCCCCGGAAGTCGCGCACGCGGGGCAGGGCCACGTTGAACAGGCGGTCCAGGAACTCCCACATGCGGTCGGCGCGCAGGGTGACCTTGGCGCCGATGGGCATGCCCTCACGCAGCTTGAAGTTGGCCACGGACTTCTTGGCCTTGGTAATGATGGCCTTCTGACCGGTGATCTTGGTCAGATCGCCCACGACGGCCTCCAGCACCTTGGCGTTGTCCCGGGCCTCGCCGCAGCCGCAGTTCACGACCACCTTGACGATGCGGGGGATCTCCATGGAGCTTTTGTAGCCGAACTTCTGCATGAGAGCAGGAGCGACCTCGGCCTGGTACTTTTCCTTCAGGTTGGGCACTTTCTTATCAGCCATTGGTTTCGTTCCTCCTCTCGTTAGATTTCAGCGCCGCACTTCTTGCAGACGCGGACCTTCTTGCCGTCGGCCAGCAGCTTGTGGGCGGGCCGGGTGGGCTTGTTGCACTTGGGGCAGACGCGCTGCACCTTGCTGGCATACAGGGGGGCCTCCTTCTGGAGAATGCCGCCCTCCTCACCCTGCTTGCGGGGCTTGGTGTGGCGGGAGACCACGTTGATCTTCTCCACGATGACCTTGCCGTCCTTGGGCATGACGGCAAGGACCTTGCCCTGCTTGCCCTTGTCCTTGCCGGACAGGACGATCACAGTGTCATCCTTACGAATGCTCATCTTATTCATGTCTTCTCCTACCCCCTTACAGCACTTCGGGAGCCAAGGACAGGATCTTCATGTAATCCTTGTCGCGCAGCTCGCGGGCCACTGGCCCAAAGATACGGGTACCGCGGGGATTCTTGTCGTCCTTAATGAGAACGGCGGCATTGTCGTCAAAACGGACATAGCTGCCGTCGGCGCGGCGGACACCCTTGGCGGAGCGGACGATAACGGCCTTCACGACCTCGCCCTTCTTCACGGTGCCGCCGGGCTGAGCCTTGCGGACGGAGGCCACGATCACGTCGCCGATGTTGCCGAACTTGCGGCTGGAGCCGCCCAGCACGCGGATGGTCTTGATCTCCTTGGCGCCGGTGTTGTCGGCCACCTTCAGATAAGTTTCCTGCTGAATCATACCGACACCTCCTTACTTCGCCTTCTCGAGAATCTCAACGACGCGCCAGCGCTTGTCCTTGGACAGGGGGCGGGTCTCCATGACCTTGACGCGGTCGCCCACGCCGCAGGCGTTGAGCTCGTCGTGAGCCTTGAGCTTATAGGTCCTCTTCACGATCTTCTTATACAGAGGGTGGGCCACACGGTCGGCGATGGCCACCACCACGGTCTTATCCATCTTGTCGGAGACCACCAGGCCGACTCTGGTTTTCCGGGAAGAAGTTCTGTTTTCCATGTTCTATTTCCTCCTTCTTATCGGCCTGCGAGCTGCTGCTCACGGATAATGGTCTTGACGCGGGCGATGTCCCGCTTGACCTCGGCGATCTTCACGGGATTGTCCAGCTGATTCGTGGCGTGCTGAAGACGCAGCTGGAAGAGATCCTTCTTCAGGTCGCCCAGCTTGCTCTCCAGCTCGCTGGCGCTCATCTTACGGATTTCAGTAGCCTTCATCTTCATTCACCACCATTCTCGGTCTCGGCGGTCTCTTTCGCCACAATCTTGCACTTGACAGGCAGCTTGTGGGAGGCGAGACGCAGGGCCTCGCGGGCGATCTCCTCGGAGACGCCGGCGATCTCGAACATCACGCGGCCGGGCTTGACCACGGCCACCCAGTACTCGGGGGAGCCCTTACCGGAGCCCATGCGGGTCTCGGCGGGCTTCTCGGTCACAGGCTTGTCGGGGAAGATCTTGATCCACACCTTACCGCCGCGCTTGGTGTAGCGGGTCATGGCGATACGGGCGGCCTCGATCTGGTTGCTGGTGATCCAGCTGGGCTCGGTGGCCTGCAGGCCCCAATCACCATAGGTGACGGTGTTGCCGCGCATGGCCTTGCCCTTCATGCGGCCGCGGTGGACACGGCGGTATTTCACTCTCTTAGGCAGCAGCATTAGTTGGAGCCTCCTTCCTTGGGAGCAGCGGGCGCGGCAGGACGGGGCGCGCCGCCGGCGGGACGGTTAAAGCCGCCCTGGGGACGATTGTTGTTGAAACCACCCTGAGGGCGATTGTTGTTAAAGCCGCCCTGACGGTTGTTGTTGAAGCCACCGGGACGACGGTCGCCGCCCTGGCGATTGAATCCGCCCTGACGGCGGTCGCCGTCGCGGCGGCGGGGGCGCTGCTCGCGCTCCTTAAAGTTCTTGGTGTCCAGGGTGCGGGGGGTGGTGCGCAGGGTCTGGGTGAGCACCTCGCCCTTGTAGATCCAAACCTTCACGCCGATGCGGCCATAGGTGGTGGCGGCCTCCGCGAAACCGTAGTCGATGTCGGCGCGCAGGGTCTGCAGGGGAATGGTGCCGTCGTGGTAGTGCTCCACACGGGCAATCTCAGCGCCGCCCAGGCGGCCGGAGCAGCAGGTCTTGATACCACGGGCGCCCATGCGCATGGCGCGGCCCATGGCGTTCTTCATGGCCCGGCGGAAGCCGATGCGCTTCTCCAGCTGCTGGGCAATGTTCTCAGCCACCAGCTGGGCGTTCATGTCGGGGCTCTTCACCTCAACGATGTTCAGGGCCACGGACTTGCCGATCATCTTCTCCAGCTTGACGCGCAGGGCCTCGATGGCCTCGCCGCCCTTGCCGATGACCACGCCGGGACGGGCGCAGTGCAGGTAGATGCGCACCTTGGCGTTGTCGCGCTCAATCTCAATCTTGGGGATACCGGCGGAGTACAGGGTCTTCTTCAGGTACTCGCGCAGCATGTGGTCCTCCACCAGCAGATCGCCCACCTTCTCGTTGCGGGCATACCAGCGGGAGTCCCAATCCTTAATGACGCCCACGCGCAGGCCGTGGGGATTTACTTTCTGTCCCATATACTTCCTCCTCCCTTAGCGCTCGCTCACGCAGATGGTGATGTGAGAGGTACGCTTGTTGATCCGGTAGGCGCGACCCTGAGCCCGGGGCATCATCCGCTTGATGATGGGGCCGGGGTTGGCGTAGGTGGCGGACACATACAGCTTCTCGGGGTCCATCTGGTGGTTGTTCTCCGCGTTGGCCGCAGCGCTCTTGAGGAGCTTGAGCAACAGCTCGGAGGCCGCCTTGGGGGTGGCCATCAGGATCGCGGTGGCCTGGGGCACACTCTTGCCGCGGATCAGGTCGCACACGATCTGAACCTTACGGGGAGAGATACGGGCATATCTCAGATGTGCTTTTGCTTCCATGTTCTCTCTCCTCCTTACTTACCAGTCTTGCTGCCGGCGTGGCCGCGGAAGGTGCGGGTGGGGGCGAACTCGCCCAGCTTATGACCCACCATGTCCTCGGTCACGTAGACGGGCACATGCTTGCGGCCGTCATGCACGGCAAAGGTGTGGCCGACGAAGGAGGGGAAGATGGTGGAGGCGCGGCTCCAGGTCTTCAGGACCTTCTTGTCGCCTTTCTGATTCATTTCGTCGACCCGCTTGAGCAGCTCGGGGGCGCAAAACGGGCCTTTCTTGATGCTTCTAGACATGTTTTACTACCTCCTTACTTGCTGTTGCGATGCTTGACGATGAACTTCTCAGTGCGGTTCTTCGTCTTGCGGGTCTTGTAGCCCATGGCCGGCTTGCCCCAGGGGGTGACCGGGCCGGGACGGCCGACCGGGCTCTTGCCCTCGCCGCCGCCGTGGGGGTGGTCATTGGGGTTCATGACGGAGCCGCGGACGGTGGGCCGCCAGCCCATGTGGCGCTTGCGGCCAGCCTTGCCCAGCTGGATGTTGGCCCAGTCGGTGTTACCCACCTGGCCGATGGTTGCCTTGCACTCCTCGCGGATATAGCGCACCTCGCCGGAGGGCAGACGGACCTGAGCCATACCGTTCTCCTTGGCCATCAGCTGCGCAGCCTCGCCGGCGGCGCGCACCAGCTGTGCGCCCTTGCCGGGGTAGAGCTCCACACAGTGGATCATCTCGCCCACGGGAATCTTGCTGATGGGCAGGCAGTTGCCGGGCAGGATGTCGGCATCGGGGCCGGTCATGATCTTGTGGCCGGCCTTCAGGTTCACGGGGGCCAGGATATAGCGCTTCTCGCCGTCCTCATACTGGATGAGGGCAATGTTGGCGGAGCGGTTGGGGTCGTACTGCAGGTTGATGACCGTGGCAGTTCCCTCTTTGTCCCGCTTGAAGTCGATGATGCGGTACTTCTTCTTGTTGCCGCCGCCGCGGTGGCGGACGGTGATGCGGCCGTAGCTGTTGCGGCCGGCATTCTTCTTCAGGTTTTCCAGCAGGCTGCGCTCGGGCTTGGCCTTCTTGTCGATGCCCTCGAAGGCGCTCACCGTCATGTGGCGGCGGGAGGGCGTCGTGGGCTTATAAGTCTTAATCGCCATTTCTCGTTATCCTCCTTACACCATGCCTTCGAAGAACTCGATGCTCTTGGAATCCCCGGTCAGAGTAACCATGGCCTTCTTCCAGGAGGGGCGGCGGCCGGCGGGATAGCGGCCGGTGCGCTTCTCCTTGCCCTGCATGTTCAGGGTGTTGACCTTGGCGACCTTGACTCCGAAGATCTCCTCGACCGCCTTGGCGATCTCGATCTTGTTCGCGTCCTTGGCCACCTCGAAGGTGTACTTCTTGTGCTCGGTCTCAGCCATGGACTGCTCGGTGATGATGGGGCGCTTAATGATGTCGTAAGCGGTGGTAGCCATTACGCGAACACCTCCTCGATGACGGCCAGGGCCGCCTTGTCTACAATAAACTGCTTGGCGTTCACGATGTCGTAAACGCTCAGGATCTTGGCGGTGGTGGTTACCACGCCGGGGATGTTCCGGGCGGACTTGATCACATTGTCGTTCACCTCAGGGGTGACCACGACCGCCTTGCCGGCTCCCACGGAATCCAGGAAGCCCTTCATGGCCTTGGTCTTGATCTCGGGCAGCTCCAGGCCGTCCACCACAATGACGTTCCCCTCGGCCGCCTTGGCGGACAGAGCGGACTTCAGGGCCAGGCGCTTGAGCTTCTTGTTCAGGGTGTAGCTGTAGTCCCGGGGCTTGGGAGCGAACACGATGCCGCCGTGGGTCCACTGGGGGGCGCGGGTGGAACCCTGACGGGCGTGGCCGGTGCCCTTCTGGCGCCAGGGCTTTTTGCCGCCGCCGGAGACCTCGGCGCGGGTCAGGGCGCTCTGGGTGCCCTGACGGCAGTTGGCCAGGTGATTCTTAACCACGGAGTGCACCGCAGTCTGATTGGGCTCGATCCCGAACACAGCTTCGGAGAGCTCAATCTCGCCGACCTGCTGGCCGGCCATGTTGAATACATTTGCTTTAGGCATGATCTATACTCTCCTTTCCTTACTTGTTGCGGGCGGAAGCCTTCTGGGGATTGACGCGGGCGGAGGCCTTCTGCGGGTTGATGCTCGCGTTGGCGGCGGCGCCCTTCTCCTTGACATTGATCACGCTGTTGCGCAGGTACACAATGCCGCCCTTGGGGCCGGGGATCGCGCCGCATACGGCGATCAGGTTGAGCTCCGGATCCACGCTCACCACATCCAGATTGAGCACGGTAACCTGGTCGGAGCCCATGTGGCCGGCACCGTCGCGGCCCTTAAAGATGCGGCCGGGATAGGTGCCGGCTGCCAGGGCGCCCTGGTGACGATGGACCGGGCCGCCGCCGTGGGTCATTCTCTTGATCGCGGCGCCATGGCGCTTGACCACGCCCTGGAAGCCTTTGCCCTTGCTCACGCCGGTCACGTCCACGCGGTCGCCGGCGGCGAACACGTCAGCCTTGACCTCGTCGCCCACATTCAGGGCGTCGGCATTGTTCAGTTTGAACTCCTTGAGCACCTTCTTGAAGGCGACCTCAGCCTTTTTCAGGTGGCCCGCCTCGGGCTTGGTGAGCTTCTTCTCGGCTACGTCCTGGTAGCCCAGCTGAACGGCAGTGTAACCGTCCTTTTCCTCGGTCTTCTTCTGCACCACGGTGCAGGGGCCCGCCTCGATGACGGTGACCGGGATGACCTTGCCGGCTTCGTCGAAGATCTGCGTCATGCCGACCTTCTTGCCGATGATGGCCTTTTCCATGTGTTTTCCTCCTTAATAAGGTTATTGGTTGACGTAGGTGGGCATTGGCTCCCATTGCTCCGCCAACTTGACCCGCCTATCTCAAAAACGCGATAGGCTGCGGTACTGACTTCGTCACAAAGTCCGCTTCGTTCCGTTTCCGCCTGCGGCGAAAACTGCACTGCGCTGCCTTGTTCCTCGTCTCCAAATCAAACCCGCTGCGCTGGGCTTTGATTTGGCAGGACGGGGGATGGGGATGCGAAAGACTTACAATTTGATCTCGATCTCTACGCCCGCCGGCAGCTCCAGGCTCATCAGGGCCTCCACGGTCTTGGGGGAAGGCTTGAGGATGTCGATCAGGCGCTTGTGGGTGCGGCGCTCAAACTGCTCGCGGGAATCCTTATACTTGTGGACGGCGCGCAGGATGGTGACGACTTCCTTCTTGGTGGGCAGGGGGATGGGGCCGGACACGGAAGCGCCGGTGCGCTTGGCGGTCTCCACGATCTTCTCCGCGCTCTGGTCGATGAGCTGGTGATCGTAGGCCTTCAGCCGGATACGAATCATTTCTTTCTGTGCTGCCATGGTTTTTCCTCCTTAAAACATACGAAGTGGGGTTTGGGTCTCCTCGCACGCTTCGTACGGTGAGAAATCTTCAGCACACGTTTCCGTGCGTATCACTCCGTGACATGAAGAAAACCGGCACAAGCAGGCCGGTTTTATCCACACGCGGCGATATACGCCGTGTACAGATTCCTCAGCCGCCCGATTCTAGCTCGGACATACTCCGCGGAAGTTACCTCATTGCTGAGCAATCTCCCGCATCATCGCAGACTGCGCCCATACAGGCGCTTGACTATGATATAGCAAAAAAAGCCCTGTGTCAAGGCTTTTTTTGCTTTTTATCCGCTTTTCCCCCCAAGGCCCGGGCAATCACCGGCTTCATCGCCCCGGCGTCCAGCCCAACGCCGGTAAAGTGCTCCAGGGAGAGCACCGCCTGATGGACCAAAAGACCCATTCCATTGGCTGTCCGGTGTCCCCGCGCCCTGGCCTCCGCCAGCAGCCGGGTCTCCTCCGGGGCATAGATCAGGTCCACCACGCTCACGCCCTCTTTCAGCCCGTCCAGGAAGGAGAAATCCTCAAACTGCCCGGCTGTACCGCTCATGCCCAGTGAGGTGCAGTTGATCAGCAGATCGCATCCCTCCGCCGCCCGGCGCAGCTGTGCCGGGGTAAAGCCCGCAGTGCGGATCTGTTTCGGTCTGTACCGGTGCAAAAGCCTGGCCTTCTCCTCCGTCCGGTTGCACACGGTGACCTCGGCTCCGTGCGCCATCAATTTGAGCACCACCGCTTTCGCCGCACCGCCCGCGCCCAGCACCACAACCCGTCGGCCCTCCGGAAAAATCTCCTCGTCGGCCAGCGCGCGGAGGAAGCCCTCCCCGTCGGTGTTATGGCCGTAAGCTCTGCCATCCCGGAGGCAGACCGTATTCACAGCGCCGAAGAGCCTGGCGTCCTCATCCAGCTCATCCATCAACGCCACCAGCTCCTGCTTGTGGGGCATGGTGGCGTTAAATCCGGCATAGCCTGCAAAAGCCGCCAGCTCCAGCCACTGCCGGCACGCCCCCCGGGGGACCGGCTGACAAAGATAGATATAGTCCAGCCCCAGCGCCTGAATCATGGCGTTCTGAATGACCGGCGACTTGGAGTGGAGCACCGGCTCGCCAATGACGCACAGCTTTTTTGTGGTGTTTTTCAGCTCAACCTGCATGGCTCCTCCTCGTGCATCAAGCGCACAAATTCCTCCGCCACCCGCTCGGGGGCATATACCCCCTCCAGCATCAACCCGTAGTAGTCCTCAAAATGAGCCCATTCCCATAGCGTGTCATCGGTCTTTGGCCGTCCCAGTCCACACTGACGGGTCAGAAGGGACATCCGAACAATCGCGCGCTCCATGGTCGTCTCCCCGCTCTGCCACTGTGCCCGAAGCTTCCGCCGCAGCGCCCAATAGATATCCATCGAGATGGGCGCGCCATCCACCCAGCCCACTCCCAGGTCCAGCAGGCTCTCCCGCAGCACCGCCGCCAGAGGGGTCTCCCCCTTGGTCGCAGCCAGCGCTGCGTCCAGAATGGCATTGGGTAGATCAGCCCCCGCTGTCAGAATAATACCGTCCAGTTCCGCCGAAATCCCGTCCGCCGTCAGTGCGCCGCACCGCAGTCCGGCCAGCCAGTATTCCAGAAGCTCCGACTGCTCCTCTCGAGTCACGGCTCAGCCTGCTCCAGGAAATAGTCCATGGCCATGGTATAGCCCCTGAGCCCTTGGCCGTAAATCTGGCCCACACAGGCGGGCCGGGTCACCGACACGGCCCGAAAGGACTCCCGGCTGGTAATGTCGGAAATATGTACCTCGTAGGCCGGCACGGAGACGCTCTTCAGCGCGTCGTGGATGGCGTAGCTGTAATGGGTATAGGCGCCCGGATTGATCACAATGGCGTCGTATACGCCGTCGGCGGCCTGGATAGCGTCGATGATGGCCCCCTCGTGGTTGGACTGGAAGCAGTCGGCCGTACTCCCATGCTCGGAGGCATGCTCCTCCACCATCCGGCAGAGCGCCTCATAGTTCTCTGTGCCGTAAATGCCCGGCTCCCGTTTCCCCAGCAGGTTCAGGTTGGGGCCATTCAGAATCAGAAATTTCATGTGTTCAGCACCTCCAGTATCCCCCGGGCGGTCTCCGCGGGGGTGGGCTGTACGTCCACCACCCGGTCGGCCCACTCCAAGTAAATCGGCTCCCGGCCGGCGTACCGCTCCAGAAAGGCCTCCCGGCCCTGCTGTCCCAGAGGCCGCCCGCCCATGGAGACGTGGTCAAAGATCTCCCCCGGGTCCCGGCGGAGAAAGACCACCGTGCCGCTGCGCTTCAGGCAGGCTATGGAGTCCCTCCGGGTGGGCAGGCCGCCGCCGCAGGCCACGACCAGCCCCTTCCGCCCGGCCAGCTCCCGGGCCGCGGCCAGTTCCTGCGCCCGGAAAAAGTCCTCCCCCTCCCTGGCAAAGAGCTCGGGGATAGAGCGGCCCAGGGCCGCCTCAATATATTGGTCCGTATCCACGAAGGAGAAGCCCATCGCCCGTGCCAGAAGCCCGCCCACGGTGGTCTTACCACAGCCCATCATGCCGATGAGCACCACATTTTCCTTCATCCCTCGTACCCCTTGAAGTTGCCCAGCACCCGGAACTGGGAGGCCAGCTGGCTCAGCTCATGGAGCACACCGTCCATGCCCGGGGCGGTCAGGTCGCCGGAAAACTCCAGAAAAAAGAGATACTCCCAGTTCTTCCCCGGAATAGGCCGGGACTCCAGCTTCAGCAGGTTCAGCCCCTGGACGGCGAAGATGGTTAGGATCTCATGGAGGGAACCGCTCTGGTGGGGCAGGTGAAAAAGGGCGCTGATCTTGTTGCGCCCCTCCCGTAGCTCCACCACCGGTGAGACCACCACAAAGCGGGTGCGGTTGGCGGCGTTGTGGTTGGTGCCCTCCACCAGAATCTGCAGGCCATAGAGCTCCGCCGCCCGCTTGGAGCAGATGGCCGCCGCCGTCCGGTCCCCCGACCGGGCCACCTCCCGGGCGGCGCCGGCGGTGTCCAGCGTCGGCACCTGCCGCCAGTCCCGATGGCTCTCCAGGAATTTGTCGCTCTGCATCAGCCCCTGCTCATGGGAGTAGACCGTTTGAATGTCCTCCATCCGCACGCCGGGCAGGGCCATCAGGCAGTGGCGCACCTCCACATCGTACTCCCCCACCACATAGCAGTCGTACTGGGCCATCAGATCATACACCTGGCGGATGGAGCCGGTGGAGCTGTTCTCAATGGGGAGCACGGCGTAGTCGCCCTCCCCCCGGCTGAGGGCGGCAAACACGTCGGTGAACCAGGGCAGGCCCCTGGCCTGCACGTCCGCCCCAAAGAAGCCGATGGCCGCGCTCTCACTGTACGCCCCCGGCTCCCCCTGATAGACCACCCGGGGGCGGTCCACCGGCTGCCGGTCGCGCTCCACGGCGCGCGCCCAGGCGGCGTAGCCCGGATCCTCCTCCCCCTCCCGCACCAGCTGCCGCTGCTGCCGGCGGGAGATGGCCATAATGGACTCATACAGGGCCGCCAGATCGGCCCGCCGGGCCGGGTCGTCCGTCCGGGCGGTCTTGGCCGCGATCACCTGCCGCTCCCGCTGGGCGTCCAGGACGGGGAGCCCCCTGGCCTGCTTGTAGCGCCCCACCCGGCCGGTAATTTCCATCCGCTGCAAAAACAGGTCCGTCAGCTGGGCGTCGATGGCGTCGATCTGCCGGCGGTATTCTTCCAATTCGGTCATGGCGATCTCTCCTAAATCGTTTTTGGGGAATCTCCCCGCCAGGAGAACGGCGACTCCTTCGGCGGCTCAGCCGCCTTCCCTGGCGGTGAATCAGGCTTGGTAAACCCCACATCCCCCGGCAGGGGACACCCCCCATCCCCAGCGAAAAAAGGCCGCGGAGTGACGCTCAGATCCCCAGCACCTCACAGGCCGCCAGCGCAGCAGCCGCCTCAATCACCGGAACAGCCCGGTGGACGATGCAGGGGTCGTGGCGGCCCTTGATCTCGATCTCCACTTCCTCCCCGGTGCGCAGATCCACGCTCTCCTGGGGCAGGGCGATGGAGGGCGTTGGCCGCATGATGACCTCAAAGAGCACGGGCATCCCGTTGGTAATGCCGCCGTTGACCCCTCCGGAGCAGTTGGTCCTGGTGACCACCCTTCCGTCCCGGACGGCAAAGGGGTCGTTGGCCTCGCTCCCCCGCATGAGGGAGAAAGCACTCCCCGCGCCGAACTCCACCCCCTTGACGGCGGGCACGGCAAAGAGGTGCTGGGCAAAAATCCCCTCCACATTGCATCCGAAGTCCGGCGCCCCCAGCCCGGCGGGCAGGCCCACCACCGCACACTCGATGGCGCCGCCCACGGAGTCCTGCGCCTGCCTGGCCTCCAGGATGGCGGCCTTCATCGCCGCGCCGCGCCCATCGTCCAGAACGGGAAATTCCTTCTCCGCCACGGGCCGCAGCGCCTCCACATCCTCCAGCGCCGCGTCGGTGATCCCGTAGATAGAGCTGATGTGGGCCCCTGCCCATATCCCTCTCCCGGCCAGGATCTGCTTGGCCACCGCACCGGCGGCCACCAGAGGGGCGGTCAGCCGCCCGGAGAAATGCCCGCCGCCCCGGTAGTCCAAGCACCCCTTGCTGGCCACAAATCCGGCATAGTCCCCATGGCCGGGCCGCGGGGTGTAGCGGATGGCCTCATAGTCGGAGGAGTGCTGGTCGGCGTTGGCGATGACCATGGCCAGCGGGGCGCCGGTGGTCTTTCCCTCAAAAAGCCCGGAGAGCACCTCCACCCGGTCCGCCTCCTTCCGGGCGGTGGACAGGGCGCTTTTCCCCCCGGCCCGGCGGGCCAGCTGCTTCTGCACCTGCTCCAGGTCCAGTGCCAGCCCGGCGGGCACCCCCTCCAGCACCACGCCGATGGCCGGTCCGTGGGACTCTCCAAAAATCATGTGCCGCATGTTATCCCTCCCGGCGGATCACACCGCCCAGCGCTTCATAATCCTCCCAGAAATTGGGGTAGGACTTGGCCACGCACTCCGCTCCGGTAATCGTCACCGCCTCCTGGCAGCGGGTGGCGGCAATGGCCGCCATCATGGCGATACGGTGGTCGTTGTGGCTGTCCACTGTCACGCCGCCGGGCAAGCCATTGGGTTTTCCAATGATGACCAGCCGGTCCGGCTCCTCGTGGACTTCCGCCCCCAAGGTGCCCAGCACATCGGCCACGGCAGCCAGCCGGTCGCTCTCCTTCATCCGCAGCCGGGCGGCATTTTCCAGATAGAGCGCCCCGTTCATCAGCGCTCCCCAGGCCGCCAAGGGTGGCACCAGATCGGGGGCCTGGGACACGTCCAGGCTGACAGAACAGGCTCTGGAATCTGGCGCGATCGGTGCCGCCTTCTCCCGCGCCGCTTCCTCAGATACTTCCTTCCATACAAGCACGGTAATTCCGTCGGTCCACGGCTCGTTATTGATCATCCGCCCCCACTCCAGGATCACCCGGTCCCCCTGGACGGACTTCAGGTTCATGCCAGTCACTTCCACATCGCTGCCGGTGCCGGCGGCCGCATACCAAAAGGCGGCCTGGGACCAGTCGGCCTCCACCGCCGCATCGCAGGCCCGGTAGCTCTGTCCGCCGGGGACATACCAGCCCTCGCCAGTGCGCCTCACATCGACACCGAAGCGCTTCAGCACGTCGATGGTGAGATACACATAGTCCCGGCTCTCCAAAGGCGTGGTCAGCACAATCTCCGAATCCCCCTCCAGCAACGGCAGGGCATAGAGCAGACCGGTGATGAACTGGGAGGACACATCCCCCCGCAGGGCGTACCTGCCGGGCATCAGCCGTCCGGAGACGGTGAGCACGCCGTCCTTCTGCTCATAGAAGATGCCCTTTTCTGCAAAGAGGTCAAAATAAGGCTTCTGGGGCCGCTCCATCAGCCGCCCCCGTCCGGTAAACCGCCCGCCGCCCCGCAGCGCCAGAGCCACGGGTATGAGAAAGCGCAGGGTGGAGCCGCTTTCCCCGCAGTCCAGCAGGGGCAGTTCCTCCCCGCTCTCCCGAAGGGCCGCCATGCAGCGCCGCGTGGCCTGGATGTCCTGGGAGTCAGCCAGGTTGGAAATGCTCCCTCCCCCGGCCAGCTCGGCGGCGATGATCAGCCGGTGAGACTGGGATTTGGAGGGGGGCGGCGTGATGGCGCCCTTCAGCAGGGTGGGTGTAATGGTCACATTCATACTCTGGTCACATTCCTTTACAACAGGGCCATCAAGGCGTTCTTCCCCATGGGGTGGGGGACGGCACGGCCCAGACGCTCCAAGAGAATCAGCGAAATGCAATCCCCCGCCCCCTTCTTGTCCAACCCCACGGCGGCCGCATAGTCCCTGTGGGCGCAGGGGATGGACAGGGGCAGGCCGAAGCATCCCAGAAGCGCGCCGATGCGCTCCGCCGTCCCTGCGGGGGTGATCCCCAGGGCGGTCCCCAGCTGGGCGGCCTTTACCATGCCGGCGGCCACCGCCTGGCCGTGGGTCCAGGTCTCGTAGCGCCCCGCCAGCTCATAGGCGTGACCCAGGGTGTGGCCGAAGTTGAGAAGCATCCGCAGCCCGGTGTCCCGCTCGTCCTGTGTCACAACTCCGCGTTTTAAATCGCAGCAGGTATACAAGACGTGTTCGATATCCGCCATAATCTCTCCCCGGGAGGGGCGCTGCTCCAGAAAGGTGTAGAACTCCGCATCCAAAATACAGCCGTATTTGATGACCTCCGCCATGCCGTCGGCAAAGGTCCGGTCCCCCAGCGTGCCCAGGACCTGGGGGTCCATCAGCACCAGGCGGGGCTGCCAAAAGGCGCCCGCCAGGTTTTTGCCGTGCTCCAGATCCACGGCTACCTTGCCCCCCACGGAGGAGTCCACCTGGGCCAGAAGGGTGGTGGGAATCTGGACAAAGTCCACCCCCCGCAGGATGGTGGCGGCGGCAAAGCCCGCCAGGTCCCCCACCACGCCGCCGCCCAGGGCGGCCACCGCGTCGGTCCGGGTCAGGCCGAAGTCCATCATGCTCTCCCATAGCCGGGCCAGCTCCCCCGGCGATTTGGAGGCCTCCCCGGCCGGGACTGTGTGGAATACCGTCCGGAATCCGGCCTCTGTCAGGCTGTTCCGGACCCGGTCTTGATACAGCGGCCCCACGGTGGAGTCGGTCACCACAAAAAGGCGGACCGCTTTGGGGCAGGCCGCCTTCACCCGCGCCCCGGCGTCGTCCAGGATCCCCCGCTGAATCAGGATGTCGTATTCCCGCCCGGGCAGGCGGACTGTAAGCTGTTTCATCCCTTGGCCTCCATTCCATCGGCGCTCGCCGCGGCAGGGTCCGCGGCTTTTTGTCTTTTATTTTACCAGCTTCTTCCCCATCAGGTCAACCAGAGCGCCCACTTTCCCCATCAGGCGGTCGAAGTTCTCCGGCGTAAGGGACTGCTGGCCGTCGCATTTGGCGTGGGGCGGGTCGTTGTGCACCTCGATGATCAGTCCGTCCGCGCCGGCGGCAATGGCCGCCATGGCCAGCGGTTCCACCATCCAGTACATGCCCGCAGAGTGGGAGGGGTCCACAATAATGGGCAGGTGGCTCATGCGCTTGACCGCCGGAATGGCGGACACGTCCAGGGTGTTTCGGGTATAGGTCTCAAACGTGCGGATGCCCCGCTCGCACAAAATCACGTTTTCATTGCCCCCGGCCATGATGTATTCGGCAGACATAATCCACTCCTCATAGGTGTTGGACAACCCCCGCTTGAGCAGGACGGGCTTGGACATCTTGCCCACCTCTTTGAGCAGTTCAAAGTTCTGCATATTGCGGGCGCCTACCTGCACCACGTCCACCTCCCGCTCAAACAGGTCGGCCAGGCGGGGGTCCATAATCTCGGTCACAATGGGCAGTCCCGTCTTTTCCCGGGCCTCCATTAGCAGATCCAGGCCCGCGGACCCCATGCCCTGGAAGGAGTAGGGCGAGGTGCGCGGCTTGAAGGCGCCGCCACGGAGCATGGCCGCGCCGGAGCGCTTCACGTCCTCGGCCACGGCGCAGATCTGCGCCTCGCTCTCCACGGAGCAGGGGCCGGCGATGACGGCAAAATTCCCACCGCCGATGGGAACGCCGCCCACCTCCACAACGGTATCCTCCGGGTGGAATTTGCGGTTGGCCTTCTTATAGGGCTCCTGGACCCGCATCACCCGCTCCACATGCGGATTGATGGAAATTTTGTCCATGTCCACCGCCGTGGTGTCGCCCACCAGGCCCAAGATGGTGCAGCCCACGCCGTTGGTAATGCCCACAGACAGGTCCATCTCCTGGAGCTTTGCCACCAGCTGGTCGATATCCTTCTGCAGGGTGCCAGGTTTCATCACTACTACCATATTTTATCTTCCTTTCTGAAAACAAAAAGGGCGCCCATTGATGAAATCAATGAGCGCCCCCCCTAAATACGGATACGCTGGGCCCCCTTCGGCCCGATCATTCATTCCATCCCTCTGTTTACCCCAACCCAAAATAGCCGGCGCCCATAAATCGAGCCCAGCCAAAGGTAAAAAAGAAGGATGCAGTTGTGAGGGAAAAACGTCTCATGGTACACCCCACAAATTATATTGGCCTTATTGTACCCTTCTCCTCTCGAAAATGCAAGCGCAATTTACAGCTCCAGGCGACATTTTTCTGCAAATTTCCCCTTCTTCACCGGCTTATAATGATTCAAACGACAAAATTATAATAAAGGGAGGGGCTCGCCAATGACGAACTCAAGGAAACGAATCCTGGCGGCTGTGGTCGCGGCAGTCATCCTGGCTGCCGCGGCTGCGCTTTACGCGCTTCGTCCACCGGCTGTGCAGGCGGCGGATTTCACGCTGCCCGCACTCAGCGGAGAGACCGTCCGCCTCTCCGATTACGAAGGGGAAAGCCCCGTGGTGGTGACCTTCTGGGCCAGCTGGTGCCCTGATTGCCGGGAGGAGCTGCCCGCCGTGTACCAGGTAGCCTCCGAGTACGATGAAGCCGATGTAACCTTCCTTATGGTGAACTCCACCAGTGGAGTAAAGGAGAGCCGGGAGGCCGCGGTCGCATATCTGGACCGTACGGGAATGGATTTTCAGACCGTCCTCTTCGATGAAAAGGGTGAGGCCGCAGAGGCCTATGGCCTCTTTTTCATCCCCTGTACGCTTTTGATCGACCGGAACGGAACCATCATCAAGCGGTATGACGACATCATCACCGAGGCGGAACTGCGCCGCGAAGTGGAATCCCTGCTGCTGCGGGACCGGTATTTTACATAGCCGGAGGGCGCATCGGCTTCCTCCAGAAATGGAATGGACGGGGTGGCGCATCCGCCGTGGGAGACAGGCGCCGCCCGTTACATAATCAGTGAGGAAGGAGGATCGTGTCCCCGCATACGGAAGAAATCAACCGTATGGTCCCATCAGAAAAGGAGGAACGAAATTGAGCAGAACTCATTTCCGCAGATCCATCACCGCGGCCGCCCTGGCGGTCATCATGGTCTTTGCTTTTGCTGTTTCCGCTCTGGCACCGAAGGCGGCGGCGGCCGGCACCTTTACACAGCACTCCTCCGGCGGTCTTACTTACAAGCTCTATGTTCCCAGCAGCTATTCCTCCAGCAAGGCGGCACCCCTGGTGGTAATGCTCCACGGCTGCACCCAGGACGCGGATCAATTTGCCGCAGGCACGCAGATGAACGCTCTGGCCGAGCAGGAGGGCTTTCTGGTGCTCTACCCCCAGCAGTCCTCCGCCCGCAATCAAAACAAATGCTGGAACTTCTTTGAGACCTCCAATCAAAGCCGCGGCTCCGGAGAGCCCGCCATCATCGTGGGCATGGTGGACCAGGTGAAGGGAAGCTACCACATTGATGACGAACAGGTCTTTGTCACCGGTCTCTCCGCAGGCGGCGCTATGACAGCCATTCTGGGCGCTACCTACCCCGATGTGTTTCAGGCGATCTCCGTAGGCTCCGGCTTGGAGTACAAAGCGGCTACCAGCATGATGGGCGCCTTTACCGCCATGAGCAGCGGCGGCGCCGATCCGGTAAACTGCGGCCAGGCGGCCTATCAGGCCATGGGGAGCAATGCGCGGGTCGTACCCACCCTGATCTTCCACGGCTCCAGCGACGCCACCGTGGTGCCTAAAAATGCGGAGCAGCTGGTTACCCAGTGGCTCACCACCAACGACTATGCCGATAACGGTAAAAAGGACGGCTCCATCAGCTCCAGTCCGGCCTCCACGCAGCAGGGCCAGGTAAGCGGAGGCCGGGCCTATACGGTTACCACCTATCTGGACTCCGAAGGTCAGGTCTGCGTTCAGAAGTATTTGGTGACCTCCATGGGGCATGCCTGGTCCGGCGGCAGCACGGCGGGCAGCTACACCGATCCCAATGGTCCGAACCAGAGCGCCATTACCTGGGCCTTCTTCCAGGCCGCCGCCGGCGTAACAGACCCGGATCCTGATCCCGATCCTGATCCCACGCCCACCCCGGACCCCGATCCTGATCCTGATCCGGTTCCGCAGTACCAAAGCGTAACTGCCACTGCGACCGAACACTATCTGGCCGGACGGCTGGATGCCACAGGCTATAACACGCTTGGCCTCAAGTATGGCTTTACCACTCCATTCACCCTTTATCTGGTGGAAGGCTCCTCTGTCTGGACCGACGTGAACCCCGACCCCAATCCAGACCCGGATCCCGACCCAGATCCTGATCCCGACCCAGACCCGGATCCCGACCCAGATCCTGATCCCGACCCAGACCCGGATCCCGACCCAGATCCTGATCCCGACCCAGACCCGGAGCCTGATCCAACTCCGACCCCCGACCCCGATCCAGAGCCCCAATACGAGACCATTACCGCGACCGCCACAGAGCACTATGTGGCAGGTCGGCTCAACGTCACCCAGTATAACGCCATGGGCGTCAAATACGGCTACAACACCCCATTCCCTCTTTATCGGGTAACAGGCTCCAGCACCTGGACCGATGTAAAGCCGGAATGAAAATCAAAAACCGTCCCCCTGCCAATGCAGGGGGACGGTTTTTGATTTTCATATATTAATAAGCCACGCCCCAGTAGATCATGTGCCTGGCGGGCTTTCCGCAGATGGGACACACGTCCCCAAGGTGCTCCTGTGCGAAGGGAATGCATCGGGAGGACATCCCCGCCTCCTCCTTCATCTTCAGCTCACACTCCAGCTCGCCGCACCACATGGTCTTGATAAAGCCGCCCTTTTCCTGCTGAATGGCCTTGGCCTCCTCCAGAGAGAAGGCGGGATAGG
Organism: Lawsonibacter celer; assembly: GCF_014281125.1. Classification (GTDB taxonomy): domain Bacteria; phylum Bacillota; class Clostridia; order Oscillospirales; family Oscillospiraceae; genus Lawsonibacter_B; species Lawsonibacter_B celer. The sequence goes on from NZ_JACOEA010000003.1 coordinate 104,458, forward strand.
TGTGCTCCTCCAGATTCTTCTTGGCCTTTGCATACAGCCCGTCATGAATGGCATCCAGCATGCGGGCCACGGTCTCCTCAATGCCGTCCAGGGAGACAAAGCTCTTCTCCCCGGAGTCCCGGCGTACCAGGACACATTGGTTCTTCTCCATGTCCTTGGGTCCCAGCTCCAGGCGCAGGGGCACGCCCTTCATCTCATATTCCGCGAACTTCCAGCCCGGGGACTGCTCAGAATCGTCCATCTTCACCCGGAAGCCGGCGGCGCACAGCCGCTCCAGCACGGCGCGGTTGGCCTCCAGCACGCCCTCCTTGTGCTGGGCCACGGGGATCACAATCACCTGGATGGGGGCCACACGGGGGGGCAGCACCAGGCCGTTGTTGTCCCCATGGGTCATGATGATGCCGCCGATCATGCGGGTGGACACGCCCCAGGAGGTCTGGTGGGGATAGTGAAGCTGGTTGTCCTTCCCGGTAAAGGTGATGTCAAAGGCCCTGGCAAAGCCGTCCCCAAAGTAATGGCTGGTGCCGGCCTGGAGCGCCTTCTTGTCGTGCATCATGCACTCCACGGTATAGGTCTCCTCCGCGCCGTTGAACTTCTCCTTCTCCGTCTTTTGGCCCTTGACCACAGGCATGGCCAGCACATTCTCCATAAAATCCGCATAAATGCTGAGCATGCGCTGGGTCTCTTCCCGCGCCTCCTCGGCGGTGGCGTGCATGGTATGGCCCTCCTGCCACAGGAACTCCCGGTGGCGCAGGAAGGGGCGGGAGGTCTTTTCCCAGCGCAGGACAGAGCACCACTGGTTGTACAGCTTGGGCAGGTCCCGGTGGGAGTGGATCACACTTTTATAGTGCTCGCAGAACAGGGTCTCAGAGGTGGGACGGATGCAGTAGCGCTCCTCCAGCTTGTCGCTGCCGCCATAGGTCACCCAGGCGCACTCAGGGGCGAAGCCCTCCACATGGTCCTTCTCCTTCTGGAGCAGGGACTCAGGGATGAGCATGGGCAGATACACGTTCTCATGGCCGGTCTTTTTAAACGCGGCGTCCATAATGCGCTGAATGTTCTCCCAAATCGCGTAGCCGTAGGGGCGGTAAATAAACATGCCCTTGATGCTGGAGTAGTCGATCAGCTCCGCCTTTTTGCATACGTCGGTGAACCACTGGGCAAAGTCCACTTCCATATCGGTGATCTGCTCCACCTGCTTCTTATCCTGTGCCATATGGTATCTCAATCCTTTTCCTCTGGTTTTGTTTCTTTGACGGTATAACAGAAGTATTTTATGCATTCATGGGGCAAAAGTCAAGGGCTGCCGCTCGGCCTTTGCCCCTATCCTGCATAAAATGCCAGGTTGCGCACAAACTGGCATTGTAAGGTGGTGCTTTTTGTTGGTGTGTGTGGGTATCTGGGAGCGAGGGGAAGGCATTCTCTCCGCCGTAGCCGCCGGAGCGGACGGAATCGACCTGAAACTGATCGGCGGGCGCCATCCGGCGGAACTTGCGTCGCAGCCCCTGGATCTGCTGGTGGTCTCCCCCGGGGCCGCGGGATGGGCCGGGGCCGGGGCGGTGGACTGCCGCTCGGTCCTGCTGCCGGGGCGGGCCGGCCCTCTTTCCCAACTGCTTCGGGGGGAATATGCCGTCAGCTATGGCACCTCCCCCAAAGACACGCTTACCCTCTCCAGTCTGGAGGGAGATCAGCTCTGCCTGTCCCTCCAGCGAGAGCTGGTCACCCTGGAGGGCGCAGTGGTAGACCGGCAGGAGCTTGTTCTCGCCCTGCCGCCCCAGGTCTCTCCCTTGCCGGTGCTGGCCGCCGCCGGTGCCCTGCTGATGCTGGGGGTGCCGCCGGAGCGGCTTATGGAGCGCTGGTCTTTCCAGCCCTGACGCAGGGTGTTCGGCCCCAAAAACCGGGGGGCAGATGCCGTGCATCTGCCCCCCGGTCTGTTCCGGTTCTCTGTCATCTGTCCAACCGCCGGACCGATCATGTGCGCACCACCAGAGTGGCCTTAAACTTGGCCCCCGAGTAGCTGCCGTACACTGTCACAGCGTCGTCGCCGGACAGTCTGCTCAGGGAGAGGGAGCCGCCCGCCGCGTCCACAAAGCTCGCGGAAGAGACGTCCACAGTCACCACATTCCCGTCGCTGAGCAAAATCATCAGGGTCCTTTCCGTAGTATTCTTGGTAAAGACCGTGCCGGTAAGGACCGTGCCGGAGGCAGAGGACTTGGAGACCTCAATGGAGATCACCTCTCCACCGCTGACCACCAGCCCCACCTTATCGTTGACCCGCAGGGCCCACACGTTGCTCACGGTGCCCTCCTGGGTGACCGACACTCCCTCGGAGACGGTGTAAGTAACGCTCTCCCCGGTGATAAGCATCAGTTCCAGGGTTACGCCTGTGCTGCTGTCCTGCACCACTTTTGTGATGGTCCCGGTGACATTGGCGCTCTGGGAGGTGGCCTCAATCTGGCTCACCTGGTTGTAGCGGACTGTTACCTCCACCGTATCGCCGCTCTTGAGCTTATCAACGGAACTTGTCTTTCCGTCCCGGTAGATGGTGGGCAGGTTGTCCAGCGGCAGCTCATAGGACAGCACGCTGTTGTCCGCCTGACGCACATAGAGCAGGGTGGGCGAAGCATAGGTGATGCTTTCAATGGTGCCCTGCGCAGTGGTGGAGCCAGGATAGGCGTCCACCAGCGCAATTTCTCCAGAGGAAAGCCGCAGCGTTGCAAAGGTGTTCTTCTCCAGCTTGGACAGGGCAATGGTCTCCCCGTTAAACCGAATCACCGCGCTGGAGAGCAGGTTATAGGTGGTGCTCCTTCCGCTGGTCAGGTCCTCCAGCACCAGGGTATTGGTGGCCTTCGCGGTTGTGTAAGAACGCACAGACCCCTGCACATACTGCGTGACGGTGTCCACATTCATGGAATAAACCTTGCTGCTGTCGTCGTTGGATACACGCAGGCTCACATAGTCGCCGGCATGACTGGTCTGAAGCGTGCCTACCAGGCCGTTGACGGTAATACCTGCGCCGGCAGGCACCGTATAGCGGGTGGTCACGCCATTAAAGGAAGCGACCTGAATGGTCTGTCCCCCGCTGGCCGAAGTAACACTCACCAGAATTCCCTCTTCCGCCCGGGTGCCGCCGGTCAGCTGCACCGCGGCCAGATGGCCCAGCTCATCCACCTGACACACGGCCGTGGTGTAGCCCGCCTCCACGTCGATCAGGCTGGCGTCCCCTACCGTCTTGCCCACCTGAACCTGGGTAAAGCGGTCAATCTCCCACCGCTTGGACGTTCCGTTGACGCTGATCGCCAGGGCATCCTCCCTGATGTCCGTGACGCTCCCGGTGTAAGACTGCAGCGTGCCGCCCAGCCGGACCGACTCGGCCGCGCCCTTGCTGTTGAGATTGACTCTGGCGTATTTTCCGACCTTAAGGGCGTCACTGTCGGCCAGCATGTTGCTCTCATAGATCTCCACGTCCGCGGGCAGGGACACGGAGAGCGCGCCGCTCATCGCATTGTCCAGAGTCAGCAGGATAATGCCGCTGCTGCTGGTGGTAACGGCTGCGATGGTGCCGCCTGTCCAGTCGTAGGAGGTGTAGGCGGGCAGCTCGGCATAGATGCCCCGCTCGTCCATAAAATCAATCGTCCGGCGAAGCATGGTGGTCATCTCCGCCCGGCTGAGGGTGCCCTGGGGCATAAATTGGTTGCTCTCGTTGCCCTTGACCACGCCGTACATATTCAGCAGATATACATAGGGCTGCATGGCGGCGGAGACGGCGTCCGCATCCGCAAAGGTCAGGGGATAGGTGGTCAGATTCTTGGCCAGAGCGTCCAGCTGCATGGCGCGCACCAGGTACATGGTCAGATTCTCCCGGGTAATAGTCTTTTTCAGGGCGCCTGACTCATTCAGGGCGGCCAGCTCCGTGGCAGAGATGATCCCCGTCTCCAGACAGACCGCCATCTCCTTACATGCCCAGGAATACATATCCTCGGGCAGCAGAGTCTTCAGTTCCTCCGCCCAGGCCTCGGCAATCTTGGCCTTATCGCCGGAGGACACCCCCGTGGTACGGGAGCAGAAGAGCAGGGCCTCACAGGCCGTCATCTTCCGGTCGGGCGCAAATTTGTTGTCGCCCACACCATTGACCACGCCGTCGGTGGCCAGCGTCTCAATGTCGGATTTTGCCCAGTGCCTGGTGATGTCGCTGAAGGTGACGGCCGACGCCGAGACCGTCAGCAGGGACAGGGCCATCGCCAGCGTCAGTGCCAGTGCCGCAAATCGCTTGCCTCTCATAAAAGGTGCCTCCATTCGCGTAAATTGGTTTCCATAACTCGCTTAAATTATACTGGTATTCCAGGCAAAAAGCAACAGGAATTGTGTCTGGCCCCGGTCAAAAAGGCAAAAAGGCCGCACGGCAGTGCCGTGCGGCCTTGAAAGCGGATTACTGCTCCACCTTGACCACGGGGAAGCGGTCGGGCAGCTTGATGCCGGCCCGGTCGTAGATGGCCGCGCCACGCTCGCAGGCCTCCTTGAGGATGGCCTCCTCGTCCAGCACCAGAATCTTCCGATCCCGCATGAGCCACTTGCCGTCGCACATGGTGGACTGCACATTGGCAGAGTGCATGGCGGTGACCAGAGCGGCGATCTTGTCGTTCACCGGCATCATGGAGGGGCCGTGGGGGTCAATGACGATCAGGTCGGCCTTCTTGCCAGCCTCCAGGGAGCCGTACAGCTTCTCGTCCATCAGAGCCCGGGCGCCCCACTTGGTGGCCATCCGCAGGATGTCCTGAGCGGGCACCACGGTGGGATCCAGCCGCCAGCCCTTGTGGATCAGGGAGGTGAGCCACATCTCATCCACCATGTCCATGTGGTTGGAGGAAGAAGCGCCGTCGGTGCCGATGGACACGCAGATGCCCATGTTCAGCATCTTGGGGATGCGGGCGAAGCCCAGCACCCGCATGGCGGAGGCGGGGTTGTGGGACACCTTCACGTCCCGCTTCTTAAAGAGCTCCAGCTCTTCGTCGTTGAGCCACACGGTGTGGACGGCCAGCAGGTTCTTGTCCAGCACACCCAGGTTCTCCAGGTGCTTGACGGTACCCTCACCCCAACGGGCGTAGGTGTACTCCTTCTCCTCCTTGGCCTCGGCCACGTGCATGTGGATGCCAACGCCGTACTTGTCGGCCAGCTCCTTGGTGCGCACGCACAGCTCGTCGGTGTTGTTGAAGATGGTACGCAGGCCGAACCACACCTGGACGCGGCCGTCAGCGGTGTTGTGGTACTTCTCCAGGTCGACCACCTGCTGCTCCAGCTCCTGCTCCATGGTGCGCTGCCAGATCTTGGGCAGGCCCTCGCCGCAGTCCATGACGGACTTGGCCAGCTTGCCCCGCAGGCCGGACTCCTTGGTGGCCCGGGCCATGCCGGAGACGAACTGTCCGCCGGGCTCGGCAAAGGAGGTGACGCCGGAGCGGATGAGCTCCAGGGAGGTCATCAGGGTGGAGACGTAGGAGTCCTCCTCGGTCATGTTGCTCTCATAGGGCCACATCCGGTCGTGGAGCCAGGTGATGAAGTCCACATCGTCACCCACCCCCCGGCTGATCTGCTGGGAGGTGTGGACGTGGGTGTTGACAAAGCCGGGCAGGACGTACTTGCCGTTCAGTTCGATGACCTCAGCGTCGGGCTTCACCAGGGCGGGATCCACCTTGCCCACGGCCACGATCTTGTCGTCCTCTACCAGCACGCCGCCGCCGTCGTATACGGTATCGTTTGCGTCCATGGACAGGACGTAGCCGTTTTTCAGATAGGTCTGTGCCATGTACTTCTCCTCCTCAGTTGAGTTCGACCACTGGGTCGATGATCTGGAAGCTGGCCACGTCAAAGAGCCCCTGGTCGGAGATGGCCAGCGCGGGAATGAAGATCAGGGTAATGAAGGACAGGGTCACGTTGGGGGAGGGCACGGTGCAGCCCCGCTGGGCCATGGCGGCGATGAGGGCGCGCAGCTTCTCTGCCACCACCTCGCCCTCCTCGTCGGCCAGCAGGCCGCAGATGGGCAGGGCGATCTCCTCAACCACCTTGCCACCGTCCACGAACACCAAGCCGCCCTGAAGCTCCTGGATGCGGCTGACCGCCAGGGCCATGTCCGCCGGGTCAATCCCCACCACGCTGACGTTGTGGTGGTCATGGCCCACGGAGATGGCGATGGCGCCGGACTTCAGGCCGAAATTCTTGATAAATGCCTTGCCGATGGAGCCGTTCTTGCCGTAGCGCTCCACACAGGCGATGCGCAGAATGTCGTTTTCCACGTCGGGCTGCACCACGCCGCCGGACACGGGCAGGTCCACGATCAGGTCCTCGGTGAGCAGGGACACAGGGGAGGCGCCGATCACGTGGACCTTGGCGGACTTGGCAGAGGGATCCACCTTGAGTACCAGGTCATCCCCGGTCACGGCGGGCAGGTGCACGGTGCCCCGCAGGCGGCCGCTGTACTTGGGCTCTGGCAGCTCGCGGGTGAGCTTGCCGCCGTCCACGATCAGCTCGCCCTTGGACACCACTTGCTCCACGGCACACTTCTCCAGGGAGGAGAGGAGCACCACGTCGGCGTACTTGCCCGGGGCGATGGACCCGCATTCCCCGTCGATGCGGAAGCTCTCGGCGGGGTTGAGGGTGACCATCTGGATGGCGGTCACCGGGTCCACGCCCTCGGCCACGGCGATGCGCACCTTGTGATCCAGGTGGCCGCAGTCCTTGATGTGCAGGGCGTCGATGTCGTCTGAAACCATGGAGCAGTGGCGGGCGTCCACCTTGTTCTCGGTGAGGATTTTCAGGCAGGGGCGCAGGTCGGCGGAGGCGGAGCCCTCCCGCATGAGTACCCGCAGGCCGGCGCGCAGCTTCTGGAGGGCCTCTTCCTGGTTGGTGGACTCGTGGTCGGAGTTGACGCCGGTGGAGGCATAGGCGTTCAGGGGGCCGTCGTACATGGCGGGGGCGTGGCCCTCAGCGGTCTTGTGGTACTTCTTTGCCAGCTCCAGCATGTGGGCGGAGGCGGGGCTGCCCGCCAGGATGGGGGGCGCCAGCACCTCGGCCAGGCCCACCGCCTGGGGCAGCTGGATCAGCTCGTCCATCATCTCGGCGTGGAGGGTGGAGCCGGTGGTCTGCAGGCCATTCTCCTCCATAAAGGCGGGGACGGGGTAGTAGAGCTTCACCGGGGTGTGCTCAGACTCGTCAAGCACTTCCTTCATGCCCTCCACCCCGGAGACAATGGTGATCTCCATCAGGTCGCTGGCCACGGCGGTGGTGCCGTGCTTGACCACCATCTTGGCGAATTCGGTGTAGGTGAGCATGCTGCTCTCAATGTGGATGTGAGCGTCGATAAAGCCGGGGGCCAGGTATTTTCCGGCCGCGTCGATGACCTTGGTGTCCGGGCCGACCACCCCCTCGGGCAGTTCGCCCACGGCGGCGATACGGTCTCCGGCGACGGCCACGTCGGCTTGGTAGACCTCGGCGGTGTGGACGTTGACCAGCTGGCCGTTGCGGATGACCAGGTCGGCCGGTTCCTTCCCCAGCGCCACTGCGATGAGCCTGTTATCCATCATAGCGTTTTCTCCTTTACAAGCAGGTTGCGGACAACCAAAATAGTTCCTTGTCTCATTATACAACGCCTCCGGCGGCAAAGTCTACCTCCACTTTGGCCGGAACGCGCAGATTATCCAGCACCGGGCAGCGGAGCAGCACCTGCTCCCGCCAGCGCGCCTGCAGCTCCTCCGGGGCGTCGGTGTCCGCGGTGACGGCGGCCCGGATGGTCTGGAAACCCGCCCGCTCTTCAAAGGACTTGCCGAAAAAGCAGTCGGCATTGCACTCTCCCTCGATCTGGATGTCCAGGCCCCGCAGGGGCATGGACATCTCCTTTGCCGTATACTGACCGATGGCATTGAGCGCCCCGGCCAGGGCGGCCAGCAGCATCTCCACCGGGCTGGGGGCCCCGTCCTCCCCGCCAAAGAGCACTGGCTCGTCAATGAGGAATTCGTGCTTTCCCGCCTGGATATGGGTTTTGGTGGAGGCGCCCGCCCGGGCGTGTACCTTCAGCGTGGCCATTTATTTCCCTCCCAGCCGGGCTGCCAGGATGGACGCCAGCAGGCCCGCGCCGAAGCGCAGCCCCTCCTCGTCCATCCGGTAGGCCGGGTTGTGGTGGGGCTTGTCCGTCCCCTTGGCCGCGTCCCGGGTACCGATCTCCACAAAGCAGGCGGGGCAGTCCTTCTGCAGGGCGGAGAAGTCCTCCCCGGGCATCACCGGCTCGATATGGAGTATGCTCTCCGGGCCGAACCAGCCGGCGAGGCCCTCCTCCACGCCCCGGGTCAGGGCCTCATCATTGACCACGGTGGCGTAGCCGTATTCGTAGGAGAACGCACAATCCGCCCCATTGGCGGCACAGACGCCCCGGGCGATCCGCTCGGCCAGCACGGGGATCTCCCGCCGCACCTGCTCGGAGAAGGTGCGCACGGAGCCGGTGATGGTCATCTCCTGGGGGATAATGTTGTAGGCGTCCCCGGCGGACACCTGGCACACCGTCAGCACCGCCGGGTCCAGGGCCCGGATGTTGCGGGCGATCACGGTCTGCAGGCCGGTGATGATCTCCGCGCCGGTGACGATGGGGTCCACGCACAGCTCCGGCATGGAGGAGTGCCCGCCCTTGCCCAGCACTTTGATGTCAAAGCGGTCGGTGGCAGCGGTGAGGGCCCCGGCGCGCACCCCAAAGGTACCGGTGGGGAAATTGCTGGACAGGTGGCAGCCGTACAGCTCGTCCACCCCCTCCATGACCCCAGCCTCATAGAGCTCGGCGGCCCCGCCAGGGGGCAGCTCCTCCGCGTGCTGGAAGATGCACACCAGCTCCCCCCACAGCTCCTCCCGGTGGCGGGAGGCCAGGGTCACCAAGGCCATCTGCATGGCCGTGTGCCCGTCGTGCCCGCAGGCGTGCATGACGCCCGGGGTGTCGGAGACAAACTCCAGGTCGTTGCACTCGGTGATGGGCAGTGCGTCGATGTCCGCCCGGAAGGCCACCCGGCGGCCGGGATGTCCCCCCTTAATGCGGACCACCAGCCCGGTTTTGGTGGGTCGGGAGAGCTCCACCCCCGGAAGATCCTTCAGCTGCGCCTCAATATAGGCGGTGGTGGCCGTCTCCTGGAAGGAGAGCTCCGGATGGCGGTGGAGATGCCGCCGCCACTGGACGATCTGGGGGAAAAGCTGGTCTGTCTCCTGCTTGAGCGCCTGAATATTCAAACTGCACACTCCTGTCTCCGGCGGGTTCCCGTTGCGCCCCGCGGAATTTTATTTTATAATGGCTGTAGCTATTTTGTACGTGTGGAGGGTTTCTTATGGATGTGAACGTGACCGCACTCATTGAAAATCGCTCGGCAAACCCGGAGCTGGCCTTTGAATTCGGCCTGTCCCTGTTGGTGGAGGCCGGGGGCCGCCGCATTCTCTTTGACGCGGGCAGCTCCGGCGCCTTTGCGGATAACGCCGCCCGACTGGGGGTGAATCTGGAGGGCGTGGACGCCGCCGTGCTCTCCCACGGGCACTACGACCACTGTCTGGGCCTGTGCCGTCTGGTAGAGGCGGGCGGACTGAAGGCCCCCCTGTATGTCCACCGGGACTTTTTCACCGACCGCTGGTGGGACAAGGGCGACAGCGACGGCTATTACTACCCCACCTCCAGCGGGCTGGACGCGCCCTATCTGCTGCGCCACGGCGTACTGCTGCGGGCCCTGGCCCAGCCTGTGTTCCAGCCCTTCCCCGGGGAGGAGCTCTACCTGCTCAGCGGCTTCCGGCGGGCCTGCCGGTTCGAGCCCATGGACCCCGCGGACCTGGTCTTTACCGGCTCCGGCTTCCGGGTGGACGACTACCGGGACGAGCTGGCCCTGGTAGTTAGGGGGGAGACGGGCCTAGCGGTCTTTACCGGGTGTGCCCACAGCGGGCTGGTCAACATCTGCACCCACGCTGAGGCGCTGCTGGGCCTGCCGGTTCTGGCCTATGTGGGGGGCACCCATCTGGCCCCCTCGCCCCTGACCCGGGCGGAGCGCACCGCGGAGTACGTAAACGCCTCCTCCATCCGCACCCTGGCCGCCTGCCACTGCACCGGCCCCAGCGCCATGGAGCTGTTCGCACGCGCCTGTCCGGCCTACACGCCCTTTTCCACCGGGGACCGGCTCACCCTCACAGTATAGCACAAGTTTCCCTGTCAAAAAAGAGCCGCCCGGAGCCGGGCGGGCTCCATCCCCCACGACCTAAAGAGGGCTGCCGGTCTCCCGGCAGCCCTCTTTTGCGCTGCAAATGGATCAGCCGGTGGTGACGTTCTTCTGGAACAGCTCGATCCAGTCGGCCTTGACGGAGTTGATATAGCTGAAATCAAAGGTCTTCAGGTTGGCCACCTCGTCCTCGCCGTACACCATGTAGGCGTCCTGCTCCTCGGTGATGGTGGCGTTCTTGTTCACGGGCGCCTCGCTGACCTTCTCGGCCACCAGGGCCTGGGTCTCGGGCTCAAGCATATACTTGACCAGCTTCTGGGCCAGCTCCGGATGGGCGCAGCCCTCCACCACGTTGATGGTGGTCATGTTGGAGAAGTTACCCTCCTCGGCGTCCACCCACTGGACGTTGACGCCGGAGGCCTGCAGAATGGGCAGGAACATATCCATAAACACGGCGATGTCGCACTCGCCGGTGGTAAAGCCGTTGATCACGTCGGAGCCGCTGGCGTAGAACAGGCCGATGTTCTTCTTGTTGGCGGCCATAAAGTCAATGGCCGGGGTGATGTCCTCCTGGGTGCCGCCCAGATCCTCCACCAGGGCCACGGCAATCATGGGGCCGGCGGTGCCGGTCATGTCGGGCATCATCACGCGGCCCTCATAGTCGCCCTCAAAGAGCTCCTTGTAGCTCTTGGGGGGATTCTCCACCGTGTCGGCGTTGTACATGATGCCGTAAGAGGTGACAGAATAGGCGGGGCCGTAGCCCTCGTCCACAATGGCGAAGTCGTACAGCTGGTCCAGGTTGTCCACAATGGAGGTGTCGATTTCCGCGAACAGCCCTTCCTCGTTGCCAATGACGGCAAAGCTGTCGTTCAGAAAGGCCACGTCGATCTCGGGGGCGTCCTTCTGGGCGCGGATCTTGTTGAGGCGGTCGGAGTTGCCGGCGGTTTCGTCAATGATGATGGTGCAGTTGTTTTCCTCCTCAAAGGGGGCGACGATCTCCTTCAGAGCGGCGCCGGTAGTGCCGCCCCAGGTGGCCACAACCAGCTCAGTGGGCTCGCCAGCGGGTGCGCCGGAGCTGGGCGCGGGGGTATTGCTGGAGCCGGCGGGCTCCTTGCTGTCGCTGGAGCAGCCGGTCAGCAGCATGGCGGCCATGGCGGCCGCCAGAATCAGAGAGAGCAGCTTTTTCATATTCTTTCCTCCTAAAAATACGTTCGTTTTGCCTGTCAGTTCTTATATATGAGCAGCTTGTCCGCAGGCAGCTTCGCATCCATGCGTGCGCCCGCCTTCCCGCTGTCATAATTGTGGATATTGATATGGAGCAGCGCGTCTTTTAAAACGCCTTCCACGTCAATGCGGCTGACCACGCCCTTATAGGTCACGTTCTGGATGGTGCCCGTGACCACATTCTCCCCAGGGCCGTCCGCCGGAAGGATGTTGTCGGGCCGGATGGCCAGCTGCACCGCGTCCCCGGCGGCAAAGCCGGTATGGAAGCGGTCATGCGCCCGGAACTGGTTCCCGTTGGTGTCCGTCACGGTAACGGTCTCCCCGTCCACGGCGGCCACCGTGCCGTCAAAGAGGTTGGTAAAGCCCATGAAGTCGGCCACATAGGGGTTCTCCGGGTAGTCAAACACCCCGTCGGGGGTACCGATCTGCATAATATGTCCGGCGTTCATCACCACCACCCGGTCCGCCAGGGAGACCGCCTCCTCGTGGTCGTGGGTGACGATAATGGTGGTCACTCCCAGCTCCCGCTGGATACGCTTGATCTCCACCTGCATCTCCACCCGCAGCTTGGCGTCCAGATTGCTCAGCGGCTCGTCCAGCAGCAGCAGGGCGGGCTCCATCACCAGGGCGCGGGCCAGGGCCACCCGCTGCTGCTGTCCTCCGGACAGCTCACGGGGGAAGCGCTTCTCCATGCCGGTCAGGCGCACCAGCTCCAGCATGCCGTTGACCTTGGCCGAGATCTGCTCCCTGGGCAGCTTCTGCAGCTTCAGGGAAAAGGCCACGTTGTCAAACACCGTCATATGGGGGAACAGCGCGTAGTTCTGGAAAAAGATACCCACGTTGCGCTTGTGGGCAGGGATGCCCGCCATGGATTTCCCGTCAATGGCGATGGAGCCGGAGAAGGGCGCCGTAAACCCGGCGATCATCCGCAGAATCGTGGTCTTGCCGCAGCCGCTGCCCCCCAGCAGGGCAATCATCTCGCCCCGCTCCACATCCAGGGTGACGTCATGGACCGCGGTAAAGTCGCCGAATTTTTTGGTCAGATTTCGTATTTCAAGATAAGCCATGCTCTTGTGCCTCCAGCGTCAGGTTTTCAGGAACATATCCAGGCCTACTACCCGTTCCATAATCAGCATCAGCGCCAGAGAGCCCAGAATCAGAATGGTGGAAATGGCGGCGATGGTGGGATCAAAGGAGAACTCCATATAGTTCAGGATCCGCACAGGCAGGGTGGAGAATTTGGCGTTGGTGAGGAAGGAGCTGACCACCGCCTCGTCAAAGGAGTAGAGGAAGGCCAGCAGGGCCCCCGCCATGACGCCGGGCTTGATCACCGGCAGGGTCACCTTGAAAAAGGTGGTCACCGGGCCCGCGCCCAGACTGGCCGCCGCGTCCTCCAGCGTCCAGTCGAAGCTGGAGAGGATGGCCAGTGTGTTGCGCACAATATAGGGCAGGATAATCACAATATGGCCGATGAGAATCTTGCTCCAAGCGGGCATTCCCTTGATGCCGGAGAACAACTGCAGCAGTACAAAGGCGAAGGTGATGGAGGGAATGAACATGGGCGAGGTAAAAAAGTTGACCAAGACGTTTTTGAGCTTGAAATTGTATTTGCTCACGCTCAGGCATGCAGTCACACCCAGAAATATATCAATCACCGTGGCCACCAGGGCGATGACAATGCTGTTGACAAACCCGCTGACAAATTTCCCTGAGGTGCTGAAAATATTGGCATACCACTTAAATGAGATCTCCTCCGGCGGGAATTTGAGCACCGGCGTGGGGCTGAAGGAGGCCAGGATGACCACCACTAGGGGGAGCAGGATAAAGAAATAGGCCAGCACGGTGACCACCACGGGCAGCGGGCTCACCCGCCCTTTTTCTTTCTTACGCATTCTTGGCACCTCCCAGGCGCTTGAGGGTCCCGCTGGTGGCCATGGTGGCCACAATCTGGAATACCAGGATGCAGAACAGCAGGATATAGCTGATGGCTGAGGCAAAGCCCCAGTTAAAGTTGACGTTGACCTCCTGGTTGACCATGGTGCTCATCATGCGGAACTTGACGCCGCCCAGCAGCTTAGGGGTGACATAGGAGGTCATGGACAGAGTAAACACCAAGATACAGCCGGAGACAATGCCTGGGGTACTCAGGGGCAGCGTCACCTTCAGGAAGGTCTGCACCGGGCTGGCCCCCAGGGAATTGGCGGCATACTCAATATTCTCGTCAATGCTCTGAATCACGCTGGTGATGGAGAGGATCATATAGGGCAGCAGCAGGTGCACCACGCCGATGAGCACCGCCTTGTAGGTGTACATGATCTCCAGGGGCTTGTCGATCAGCCCGACGGCCTGGAGAAACTGGTTGAGCAGCCCGTTCTGCCCCAGCACCACCATCCAGCCGTAGGCACGCACCACGGCGCTGACCAGAAAGGGAAACACAGTGGCGATCAGCAGAAGATTTTTGATCTTCGATTTGGTACGGGCCAGGAAATAGGCCACCGGATAGCCCACCAGCAGGCAGATCGCCGTGGCCTCCACGGAGATCAAAATGGTGTCCCACAGGATCTTCAGATAAAAGGTATCGGTCAGAAATTTGACAAAATATTTCAGGCCATCCTCCCGCAGCGTACTCACCAGCACGTAGACCATTGGGATGATGAACAGGACCAGCAGCACAATGGCACACGGCGCCGCCAGAAGTAAAATTCCCTTTTTCCGCTGCACGTTTTTAACCTCCCGCGGGCAAATGTCCCCTTCTCACATACACATTACTTGCAGCAAATATTGTATGCCATCCGTCTCTCCCAAGTCAATGCCTTCATTCTACAATTTTTACTTTGGAAACCAAGAGCGACACTGCCATTCTGTCAAATCCGGCAAAGTTCGGATCTCCGGCCGGAGTTCCGACGTCATTTTACGGAAAGCAGGGTCTGCCCTCACGAGGCAGGCCCTGCTGTTTTATCCTATCTCTCCTCCCGGGACGGCTGTCCTTCCCCCTGCTCCTCCGGGGGCAGCCTGGAAACCAGCGCCCACTCTACCCGGTGATCGGCCAGTGTCTCCACCCGAATGTGCAGGCCGTAGGCGTCCACCTCCGGGTGGCTCCCGTTCTCCGGAATCATGGGCAGCTGGGCCAGAACCAGGCCGCTGAGGGTTTCGCTCTCCTCGTCCTCCGGAAATTCCAGCTCCAGCGCCTCCGCCACGTCCTCCAGCTCGGCGGAACCGGCAATGCGCCACAGGTTTTCCCCCGCAGGGATGATCTCCTGATCCTCCTGAGGGTCAAACTCGTCGTAGATATTGCCCACGATTTCCTCCAGCAGGTCCTCCATGGTCACCAGTCCGGCGGTTCCGCCATATTCATCCACCACAATGGACAGATGCACCTTTCGGCTCTGCATATCCCGGAACAGCACGTCCGTGCGCACCGATTCGGGCACAAAATAGGCCGGACGCAGCAACTCCCGAAGGGGCTTGGGGGCGCTGGCGCGTTCATTCAGCAGCCAGTCCCGCGTGTTTAAAATGCCGATAATATCGTCCGCGTCTTCCTCATAGACCGGGAACCGGGAGAGGCCGGAGGCCTCAATGGTCCTGGCAATCTCCTCCGCTGAGTCCTCCGCCCAGAGCATGACCATGTCGGTGCGATGGACCATAACATCCTCTGCGTTCATATTGTTGAACTCGAAGATGTTTTCAATCATCTCCTTTTCCTCTGTCTCAATCGCGCCCCGCTCCTCGCCGATGTCCACCATCATACGGATGCCCTCTTCCGATACCTTATCGTCCTGTGCGTTTGGATCGATATGTATCAGGCGCAGCACGCCGTTTGTGGAGATGGTCAGCAGCCAGATCAGCGGGCGCATGGCCGCAGCAAGGATATTTACCACGCCGCTGGCAAAGCGGGCCACCTGCTCCGCCTTCTGCATGGCCACCCGCTTGGGCACCAGCTCGCCAAAGACCAGGGTAAAGTAGGAGAGAATGATGGTGATCAGGATCACGGAAAGAGTATGCACAGCGGATTCTGCCGGGGCTGCAAGCTCATACCGCCCAGCCGCCCACGCAGTAATCCGGCCGGCAAAGTTGTCCGCCGCAAAGGCGGAGCCCAGAAATCCAGCCAAGGTAATGCCGATCTGAATCGTGGACAGGAATCGGGTGGGCGCCTGCGCAATCCTCACCAGCCGGGCGGCCACCCGGTCTCCCTCCTCTGCCTGACGGCGTACTGCCGCCTCGTTCAGGGAGAGCACGGCGATCTCTGCGGCAGCAAAAAAGGCATTAAGCGCAATGAGCACCACCTGTAAGAGCAGCTGCGGCCATAATGGGGGTTGCAAAAAAATTCCTCCTTAAAATAAAAATACGGAATTTGGAAATTAGTAATTAGTATATCACAGCGCAGGAAAAAATCTACCAAAATGCAGAAAAAAGTTTTTAGGTATGCTATAATATCCATGCTTGTCCCATGCCCTGCAGGTATTTTACAATGGAGTGTGTCAAAGCAATGGATACGACCCAAGAACGAAACAGCCGGCTGCGCGCCCTGCTGGCCCATCCGGGCACCTTTTTGAAATGGCTGCTCTTCGCCGCTGTTATCGGCCTGGTGGTCGGCTGTGTGGGCACCGGTTTCTCTTATGCCCTTACCGCTGTCACTAATCTGCGCACAGCCCGCCCCTGGCTACTCGGTCTGCTGCCCCTGGGCGGCGTCTCCATTGTGCTGCTCTACCGGGTATGCGGCATGGAGAAGGACCGGGGCACCAATTTTGTCCTAGCGGCGGTGCGGGAAAACGCAGCCCTCCCGCTGCGCACAGCGCCGCTGGTCTTTCTCTCCACAGTCATCACCCACCTGGTGGGCGGCTCCTCCGGCCGGGAAGGCGCCATTCTCCAGATCGGCGGCTCTATCTCCTCCTCCATCGGCCGGTGGATGCGCCTGGACGACAAGGACAGCCGAATTATTACCATGTGCGGCATGGCCGCCGGTTTTGCCGCTCTGTTTGGCACCCCCCTTACCGCCGCCATGTTTGCCATGGAGGTGGTAAGCGTGGGCGTGCTCTATTATGCGGCCATCGTCCCCTGCGTGCTCTCTGCCGTCATCGGCGTCTGGGTGGCCCAGCTGTTCGGCGTGGCGCCCACGGTCTTTACGCTGAGCGGCATCCCCGGCCTCAGCCCCCTGACGCTGCTGCAGGCGCTTGCGATGGGGGTCCTGTTCGCGCTGCTGTCTATTCTGTTCTGCCGGATCATGCACGCCGCCCCCAGGCTCTATGACCGCTTCCTCCCCCACCCCCTGGTGCGCGCCGCCGTAGGCGGGGGCCTGGTCATCGCCCTGACGGCGCTGGTCTGGCTGTGGAACCCGGGCACCTTTGATTACAACGGTGCGGGGGCCGGTGTGATCCACACCGCTGTGGCCGGCCAGGCCCGGCCCGAGGCCTTTGTGCTGAAAATGCTTTTCACCGCCGTCACCCTGGGCGCGGGCTTCAAGGGGGGCGAGATTGTCCCCGTGTTCTTTACCGGGGCCACCTTCGGCTGTACCGCCGCCCCCCTGCTGGGGCTCTCCCCCTCCTTTGGGGCGGGTCTGGGCATGGTAAGCGTGTTCTGCGGCGTGACCAACTGTCCCCTCACCTCTCTGCTGCTGGCCCTGGAGCTCTTCGGTGGGAGCAGCAGCGGCATGCTCTCCGGACAGAGCCTGTGTCTCTTCGCCGTGTCAATCGCCGTATCCTACATGCTCTCGGGCTACTATGGCCTCTACAGCGAGCAGAAGATCGTCTACTCCAAGCTCCGCCCCGAGTTTATCGACCAGAAGGCCAACCAGCACAGGGAGCCCTAGCCAGGTCCCGCCGGGGCGCGGTCCCCCGGGGAACACCTTTTTAAGGAGGTCGGCATGAACATTTTTGACATTATGGGTCCCGTTATGGTGGGCCCCTCCTCCTCCCACACGGCGGGGGCGGCACGGATCGGGCTGATTACCCGCCGGCTGCTTGGCGTTCAGCCGGTGGCGGCCCAGCTGCTGCTCCACGGCTCCTTTGCCGCCACCGGCGCGGGGCACGGCACCGACCGGGCTCTGGTGGCGGGACTGCTTGGCATGGGGCCCGACGACCCCCGTCTGCCCGCCAGCTTTGAGCTGGCGCAGGAGGCCGGCCTCTCCCTGGAGCTGGGCAAGACGGTTCTGCGGGGCGTCCACCCCAACACGGTGCTTTTGCGGGTGACCGCCCCGGACGGTCGGGCTCTGGAAGTGGTGGCCTCCTCCCTGGGGGGCGGCCGGGTGAAGGTTTGCTCCATTGACGGGTTGGAGGCCTCCTTTACCGGCGACCTTCCCACCCTCATCATCCGCAATGAGGACCGCCCCGGCCATGTGGCCGAGGTGGCCAACCTGCTCAGCCACCACGGGGTCAACATCGCGGCCATGCAGCTCTACCGGGACCGCCGAGGCGGGCTGGCGGTCATGGTGATTGAGAGCGACCAGCCCATCCCCGCCGCCCTGGTGGACTGGCTGCGCCGCTGCCCGGGGATTGTCCGGGTGGTTTATCTGAACATGGGAGAGGAGAGCTGAGTCATGGCCTTTCAATCTGTGGAGAGCCTGTTGCTGGCCGCCCGGGACGCGCCGGTGTGGCAGGTGGTGCTGGAGGACGACTGCCGGGACCGCGGCTCGGAGCGGGAGGAGAGCTGGGCAAGAATGGCCGGCCTGTGGTCGGCCATGCAGTCCGCCGCCGCTGACTACGATCCCGCCCGGCGCTCGCCCAGCGGCCTGTCCGGAGGCAACGCCGCCAGGCTGGAGGGCCCCGGTCCCGGCCTGTGCGGCCCCTTTGTGCGGGAGATCATCGCCGCCGCGGTCCGGAACGGGGAGTGCAATGCCTGTATGCGCCGCATTGTGGCCGCCCCCACGGCGGGGGCCAGCGGTGTGCTGCCCGCCGTGCTTCTCCCGCTCCAACGCAGGGACGTACTGCCGGATGAAGTGATCGTTCAGGCCCTCTATGTGGCCGCCGGCTTCGGGCAGGTTATTGCCACCCGGGCCTCCATCGCCGGGGCGGAGGGGGGGTGTCAGGCCGAGGTAGGCTCCGCCTCCGCCATGGCCGCCGCAGCCCTGGTCCACATCATGGGCGGCACGGGTGAACAGATGGCCCATGCCTGTGCCATTGCCCTGTCCAATACCCTTGGACTGGTGTGCGACCCGGTGGCCGGTCTGGTGGAAGTCCCTTGCGTCAACCGCAACGTCATGGGCGCGGTCAATGCCCTCTCCTGTGCGGAGCTGGCCCTCTCCGGCATCAAAAGCGCCATCCCCTGCGACGAGGTTATCGACGCCATGC
The DNA here is from genome assembly GCF_014281125.1 of Lawsonibacter celer. GTDB lineage: Bacteria > Bacillota > Clostridia > Oscillospirales > Oscillospiraceae > Lawsonibacter_B > Lawsonibacter_B celer. The sequence continues at coordinate 123,185 of NZ_JACOEA010000003.1, forward strand.
GTGCCGTAGGCGACGCCATGCCCGCCGCGCTCCGGGAGACAGGCAACGGCGGATTGGCCGCCACCCCCACCGGCCGCAGAATCGCAGAATCCATGTAGGCGGGCAGGGGGACGCCCCGCGCCAGGTGGCGCGTCCAAGGTTTTTGCCCGCAAAACCTTGGCGCAAGGCGGAATTTATTTCCGCCGCGCAGGTCAAAAGAAAAAGGGGCCCCGCGGAATGGTGCACTCCATGGAGAACGACACCCCGCGCCAAACGCAATTGGAAGCCGCAGGCCTCCTCGTTTGCGGGGGCTTGCCTGGGCCCCGGAGCGCATGGTATACTCACGGAGAGTATTGATGAGGTGATCTTATGCTGCGTTTCAACCATTTTAATTTCAACGTGCTGGACCTGTCCCGCTCGCTGGCGTTCTACCGGGACGCTTTAGGCCTGCAGGTGGTCCGGGAGAAGGAGGCCGGGGACGGCTCCTTCCGGCTGGTGTATCTGGGCGACGGGGAGAGTGGCTTCTCCCTGGAGCTGACCTGGCTGCGGGACCGGACCGAGCCCTACGACCTGGGCGACGAGGAGTTCCACCTGGCCTTTGCCGCGAACGACTTTGAGGCCGTCCACGCCCGGCACCGGGACATGGGCTGCATCTGCTTTGAAAACCCGGACATGGGCATTTATTTTATCCAGGACCCGGACGGCTATTGGATCGAGATCGTCCCCGCAGAGAAGTAAGCCATGGCCAAAACCATTGACGGCCGTCTGGCCTATGCCGACCTGCTGCGCTCCGTCGCTGTCATCGCGGTGATCGTTGTCCACATCGCCGGCTCTCAGATGGAGAGCGTGGGCGTCACCTCCTCCGCGTTCCGGGTGTTCACCGTATATGACGGGCTGGCCCATTGGTGTGTGCCGGTGTTTATCATGCTCTCCGGCATGTTTCTGCTGGACCCCAAGCGGGAGCTGACTCTGGGCAAGCTGTTTTTCCACCATATCCTGCGTATTTTTGTAGCTCTGGTGGTATGGGCGGTGATCTATGCCCTAGTGGCGGCCGTGGCCGCCGGCGGTCCTCTGGACTGGCCGGCCGTCAAGGCCGCCCTATACCGCGTTCTGCTGGGCAACACCCACTACCACCTGTGGTTTCTCTACATGATTATCGGGCTGTATCTGGTTACGCCCATTCTCCGCGCCTTTGTCCGGGGAGCCAGCCGGTCGGATTTCCGCTATTTTTTCCTGGTGGTGTTCGTATTTGCCAGCCTTATCCCTACGATTCTGCGCATCCGGCCCAGCCAGACCCTCTCCACCTATGTAGGCTACCTCAACATCCATCTGGTGCTGGGCTATGTGGGCTATTATGTGCTGGGCTATTATCTCAAGGCCTACACCCTCAGCCGCCCGGCGGAATTTCTGATCTACCTGCTGGGGATCGCCGGTGCGGCGGTCACCGTGGGGGGCACCCTGGTGCGCTCTCAGCTTCAGGGACGGCTGGCCCATACCTTTTATAATTACGACAGCCCCAATGTAGCCCTCATGTCTGTGGCGGTCTTTGTGCTTTTCCGCTATGTGCTGGGCGTCAGTGACGAGCGCTCCCGGCGGCAGCGGATGTCCGGCGTCGCCCGGATCTCCTTCGGCATCTATCTGGTCCATGACCTGTTTATCATGCTCCTGCGCCATTTTGGCATTACCCCCCTGTCCTTTTCCCCCATTCTCTCCGTGCCCGTGCTCACCGCCGTGGTGTTTCTGTGTTCCTTTGCCGTGGCGTGGGCTCTGTCCAAGATCCCGTTTCTGGGTCGCTATCTAACCTGATGACCGAGGAGTGTTTGACCCTATGCTGTTCTCCAGTTCCATTTTCCTCTTTGCATTTCTCCCTCTGGTGCTGCTGATTTACTATCTGCCTCTGCGCCGCTGGCGTCAGGGGCAGAACGTCTTTCTGCTGGCCGCCTCCCTGTTCTTTTACGCGTGGGGGGAGCCCTGGTTTGTGCTGGTGATGATAGGCTCCATTTTGATCAACTACGTCTTTGGTCTGTGGGTGGCCCGCGCGAAACGTGCGGGCCGGGGCGCCCGGGCGCCCGTGACTGCCGCCGTGGCGGTCAATCTGGGGCTACTGTTTGTGTTTAAATACCTGGTCTTTGTGCTGGGCATCGCCAATCAGCTGGGCGCCGGGCTGACCGTCCCTGTGATCGAGTTGCCCATCGGGATCTCCTTTTTTACCTTTCAGGCCCTGTCCTATGTACTGGACGTGGCCCGGGGCCGGGGGCAGGCCCAGCGCTTTCCCCTGAAGGTGGGGCTGTACATCTCTTTCTTTCCCCAGCTCATTGCCGGCCCCATCGTCCGCTATGAGACTGTGGCCGGGGAGATCGACGACCGCCGGGAGAATTGGGCGGATTTCTCCGCCGGCGTCTGCCGCTTCGCGGCGGGCCTGGGGAAAAAGGTGCTCATCGCCAACCAGATGGCCGTGGTGGCCGACCGGGCCTTCGCGCTGGAGCCGGGACAGCTCTCTGTCGGCCTGGCCTGGCTGGGCGCAGTGTGCTACACCCTTCAGATCTACTTCGACTTCTCCGGCTATTCCGATATGGCCATTGGCCTGGGCCGTATGTTCGGCTTTCACTTCCTGGAGAACTTCGAATACCCCTACATCTCCCGCTCCATCACCGAGTTTTGGCGGCGGTGGCACATCTCCCTGTCTACTTGGTTCCGGGACTACGTGTACTTCCCTCTGGGGGGCAGCCGGGTCTCCTCGGCGGGCAGGCATATCCGCAATCTGTTCGTGGTGTGGCTGCTCACCGGCATCTGGCACGGCGCCAATTGGACCTTCCTGGCCTGGGGGCTGTTCTACTTCGCGCTGCTGGTGCTGGAGAAATACGCCCATCTGGGCCGGGGCTGGCCGACGGGCCTCCGGTGGCTGTTCACCATGGCCATGGTCAATTTCGGCTGGGTCTTGTTCCGTGCGGACAGCCTGGGGGCGGCGGGTCGCTACCTGGGGGCTATGCTCGGCCTGGGCGGCGGTCTTTGGGATGAGCGGGCCTGCTTCTACCTGCTGGAAAATCTGCCGGTGCTGGCCGCAGCGGTGCTTTTCTCCGCCCCTGTGGCGCTCCGGCTGCGGGACAAGCTGTACGGCGGCGGCCTGAAGCGGCTCTCCCCCCTGTGGGACGCGTGCTATGCCGTGCTGCTGCTCCTGGTGGTCATCGTCTCGGCCAGCTACGTGGTCAAGGGCACCTACAATCCCTTTATCTATTTTAATTTCTAGGAGGAGGCGACGGATTATGAAACGCAGAAACACGCTGACCGCCGTGCTCTTTCTGGCCTTTCTGGCCGTGGGCTTCTGGCTGCTGGCCTCCGCCTTTATCCAGGGCGGGGCGCTGCGGGAGCAGTTTGGCCTGGTCCGCCGGGACCTGTCCCAGCTGCCCGCCTTCCTGGACGGAGGCGCCGAGACGGCTGCCAATGAGGACCTGGACCGGGATCACGGCTTTATCCAGCTCTTCGGCGGCTTTCAGCGCCTGCTGGGCCGCCGGGTGGTGGAGGACGTGAGCGGCAGCAACCACGTCGCCCTTCTGGACGACGGCGCGCTGAATTTTGTCGCCCTGGGCGCCCAGCCGGCCGACTGCAGCGGCAATGGGGAAAAAACCGCGGCCTTCCAGCAGACCCTGACGGCGCGGGGCATCCCCTCCCTCTACGTAGTGGCCCCCCAGAAGCTCCGGCGGAATACCGACCTGCTCCCCATAGGGATGTACAACTACGGCAACGAGGCGGCCGACAGCCTGCTGGCCGCCCTGGATGCGGCGGGCACAGACTATCTGGACCTGCGCCCCTTCTTCGAGGCCACGGAGGACTACGCCTCCTGGTTCTTCCGCACCGACCATCACTGGAAGCCGGAGGCCGGCTTCTTCACCTGGCAGATTCTTGCCCAGGAGCTGGAGGAGCGCCTGGGCTATGCCACCCCGGCGGAGCTCACTGCCCCGGAGAGCTGGGACACCCAGGTGCTGGAGGACTTCTTCCTGGGCAGCCAGGGCAAGCGGGTGGGCACCCTTTACGCCGGGACGGACGATTTTACCCTCTACACCCCCCGTTTTGACACAGACCTGACCTACTCCTGTCCCTCCTATCCCTTCGAGCGCACCGGACCCTTCTCCACGTCGGTCTGCTTTCCGGAGCGGGTGGCGCAACGGGATCTCTTTGGCGGCAATCCCTACACCTACTACTCGGGCGGCGACTATCCCCTGGCTGCTGTGACCAACCACAAAAATCCGGACGGGCCAAGCATTCTGCTCCTGCGGGAATCCTTTTCCTGCGCCGTGGCCCCCTTTCTGGCCCTGTCGTGCAGCCAGCTGACTACGGTGGATCTGCGCTACTTCCAGGGGGACCTGATGGAGACGGTGGAGCAGCTGCAGCCAGATCTGGTGCTCATTCTGTACAATGCCAGCTCCTCCGGGGTGGAAAGCCTATTCCGCTTCGGGGGCAGCGTGGAGGAATAGCCCGCTCCTTCCCTCCCAAAACGCAGTTTAGACTTGACTTAATATTTTAATTTATTTTAAAAATATTTTTCTTTTCAATTTTGTCCGATTGTAGTATGATAACTCCATCCTTAACAGATATATCTATATAAACTGCAGGCCTAACGGAGGTATTGTATATGAGAAAAACAAAAATCATCTGCACACTTGGTCCCTCGGTCGACAGTGAGGAGATCCTCCGCCAGCTGGTGCTGTCCGGCATGAACGCCGCCCGTTTCAACTTCTCCCATGGAACCCACGAGAGCCATCAGGCTCTGCTGACTAAGCTCAAACACGTGAGGGACGAGCTGGGCGCGCCCGTAGCTACCATTTTGGACACCAAGGGGCCGGAAATCCGTATCAAGAGCTTTCCGGCGGGGCCGATCACGCTGACCAAGGGCCAAAGCTTTACGCTGACCACCCAGGATGTGCCCGGCGACAACACCCGGGTATCCGTAACCTATGAAAACCTGCACAATGAGGTGGAGCCCGGCTGCCGTATTCTGGTGGACGACGGGTTGGTGGAGCTGCGGGTCCGGGAGATCCGCGGCCGGGACATCCTCTGTGAGGTGGAAAACGGCGGCGCCCTGTCCAGCAACAAGTCCATCAATATCCCCGATGTGCACATTCTGCTCCCCTCCCTCACCGACAAGGACCGTGAGGACATCGCCTTCGCTGTGGAGAACGATTTTGACTTCATCGCCGCTTCCTTTGTGCGCAAGGCCAGCGATGTGGAGGACATCCGCTCCGAGCTGCACAAGCACGGGGGCGACGACATCCGCATCATCGCCAAAATCGAGAACCGGGAGGGCGTAACCAATCTGGATGACATCATTGCCGCCTCAGACGGCGTAATGGTGGCCCGGGGCGACCTCGGGGTGGAGATCCCCGCCTATGAGGTCCCGATCCTGCAAAAGCGCATGATCAAATCCACCATCCGGCAGGGCAAACCGGTTATTACCGCAACCCAGATGCTGGACTCCATGATCCGCAACCCCCGACCCACCCGGGCGGAGGTCTCCGACGTGGCCAACGCGGTCTTTGACGGCACCTCCTGCGTGATGCTCTCCGGCGAGACCGCCTCCGGCAAATACCCCCTGGAGGCTCTTAAAACCATGGTGAACACCGTGGTGGCCGCAGAAGATGCCATCGACTACTGGGGCCGCTTCCGCGACACCAATCTGCTGCCCCACATTTCCTCCATCAACGACGCCATCACCCACTCCTGCTGCCTGACCGCCATGGACCTGAAGGCCGTGGCCATCCTGGCCGCCACCCAGAGCGGCTACACCGCCAAGGTGATTTCCCGCTTCCGCCCCGCCTGCCCCATCGTGGCTCTGTGTCAGTCGGAGGCGGCGCGGCGGCAGCTCGCCATCTCCTGGGGCGTTCACCCCTATCTGTGCGGCTATGTGGACTCCACGGACCGGCTGTTCTCCCTGGTCATCGACGTGGCCCGCAGCGAGGGCGCCGTCAAGCCCGGAGACACAGTGGTCATCACTGCCGGCGTGCCCATCGGTGAGATCGGCAGCACCAACCTGATCAAAGCCCAGGTGGTGGGCGAAAAATACAAGCCCTGATCTGCAAAAAAAGCCCCCGGCGGACAGCCGAGGGCTTTTTTATGCGCTGTTGTACGAATGGTGGGACCGTTTCCCGGAGGAACTCCACCAGTTCCGAATCGGACGGAGCGCCGACAAGGACGTACCGTCTCCCCCCCATAGTCAAAATACCCGTTGTCGTATATCTGTGCCCCGGCGGAGCCGCCTTCCCAGTAAAAGTACACCCGCCAGCCCCGGATCTCCAGCGAGGAGTTGATGGACAGATCCGTGCCCAGGTACTTCACCTGTTCTGTCTCCGCCATTCGGAGCAGCTCTTTCAGCTCCTCCCCGGTGAAATCCGTGCTCGCCCCCGATCCTCTATCTGGAAGCACACTGCACAGGGCGGTCTCTTCCGGCTCTAGCCCCATGATTGAAACAATAGACCGGGGCTGCGCCCGGTACCGCAAAAACAGGACCGCGAGCAGGAGCAGCACCGCAGTGCCGCCCCAGAGCAGCCCCCTTCCCAGCCAGGGCCGCCGGGCGCACTCCCAAGTATTCGTTCCCCTCAAATCCATTTCACACTCCTTTCTGTTCGCCCGTGTTGTTCACAGGCAGCGCCTGTACCGGGCAGGTCTACCGGTCCAGAATATCTCGGGTCATCCGCTTTGCCGTCAGCTTGTATTCGATCTGCCGCGCTATACCTTCGGTTCTTTTTTTTATTTTACCATGTCAAGCGCCAGAGGCACAAGGCCTGTAGCTGCGCCCCGCTGGCTCCGGTATTTACACCGGTGCGTTTTGGGGGTACAATGTCAATATAGAAAAACAAGGAGGTGCCCTATGAAATTGACGTTTTTCGGCGCGGCCAGAGCGGTCACCGGAAGCTGTCACTGCGTGGAGTGCGGCGGAAAAAAGATTCTCATCGACTGCGGCCTGCAGCAGGGCCGGGATGAGCGGGATAACAGCCAGCTGGACTTCGTCCCCGGCCAGGTCGACCACGTCATTGTCACCCACGCCCACATCGATCACTCCGGGCGGATCCCCCTGCTCTACAAGCAGGGTTACACCGGAGATATCTACTGCACCCGTCTGACGGGGCAGCTTCTGTCCATTATGCTGCGGGACTCCGCCCACATTCAGGAGAGCGACGCCCAGTGGATGAACCAGAAGGGCAAGCGGGCCGGCCGCGCGCCGGTGGAGCCCCTCTACACCGTGGCCGACGCGGAGGAGGCCCTCAAGCATCTGGTCACCTGCGAATATGGCCAGGAGCTGGAGATTGAGCCCGGCATCCGCCTCCGCTTCGTGGACGCAGGGCACCTGCTGGGCTCTTCCAGCGCGGAGCTCTGGCTCACCGAGGGGGAGGAAACCCGAAAGATTGTCTTTTCCGGGGATATCGGCAACCGGGATCAGCCCATCATCCGGGACCCCCAATACATTCACGAGGCCGACTATGTGGTTACCGAGAGCACCTACGGTGATCGGCTCCACGCCATGGACGAGAAGCCCGACTATGCCGGCGACCTGGCCGCCATCATTGACGAGACACTGGGTAACGGCGGCAATGTAATCATCCCCTCCTTCGCCGTGGGCCGCACCCAGGAGCTGCTCTACTTCATCCGCGAGATTAAGGAGCAGGGGCTGGTGAAGCGGGTGCCCAACTTCACCGTGGTGGTGGACTCCCCCTTGGCGGGCGAGGCCACCCGCATCTTCTCCGGGGACCTGCACGGCTATCTGGACGAGGACGCCATCGCGGCCCTCAAGGGCGGCGCCCTGTTCCAATTCCCCGGCCTGACCATCACTGAGAGCAGCGAGGAATCCAAGGCCCTGAACCTGGACAAGGCTCCCAAGGTCATCATCTCCGCCTCCGGCATGTGCGACGCGGGCCGCATCCGCCACCACCTGAAACACAACCTCTGGCGGACGGAATCCACAGTGCTCTTTGTGGGCTTCCAGGCGGAGGGCTCCCTGGGCCGCCGCCTGATCAACGGAGCGGAGTCAGTCAAGCTCTTCGGCGAGGAGATCGCCGTGCGGGCCAAAATCGTCAACTTCCACGGTCTGAGCTCCCACGCCGACCGGGACGGCCTCCTGCGCTGGATTGACGCCTATCAGCCCAAACCCCGGCAGGTGTTTGTGGTCCATGGCGACAGCGCGGTCACCGAGCTTTACGCCCAGACGCTGCGGGAGCGGGGCATCCCCGCCCACGCCCCCGACTATGAGGAGGTCTACGATCTGCTGGCCAACCGGATGCTGGCCGTGGGCATTCCGCCTCAGCCCAAGCCGGCCGCCGCGCCGCCGGTCTCTCCCGCCTACCGCCGCCTGGAGGAGGAGGGGGACAGGCTCCTCCAGCTCATCGCCCGCAGCCGGGGCGGTGCCAACAAAGATCTGGCCAAGTTTACCGATCAGCTGCACGCGCTCATCGAAAAGTGGGACCGCTAGTCTCCATACGCCGCCCGCGCCTCAGGGGTGCGGGCGGCTTCTTTTTCGGCCTGCCCCATAATTTTTCCATTTTCCCCTAGGAAATCGGGCGGTTTCGGTGTATACTGGCATTGAGACAAGCCCTGACGCAAGGAGGTTTTTCCATGTTCAAACTGGACTGTTCCAATCTCTCCCCGTTTCTCCCCGCCGACTGGCTGGACAGCCGGGCAGACGCTCTGGCCCATGCCCGGGCCCTGTTGGAGACCGGCAGCGGCGCGGGCGGCAATTTCACCGGCTGGGTCCACCTTCCCCGGGATTACGACAAGGCCGAGTTCGCCCGCATCCAGGCGGCAGCCCAAAAGATCCGCTCCGACTCCCAGGCCCTGGTGGTGGTGGGCATCGGCGGCTCCTACCTGGGCGCCCGCGCCGTGGTGGAGCTAATCCACTCCCCCAACTATAACCTGCGCAAAAAGGACAGCCCCGACATTTTCTTCGCCGGCAACGGCCTGTCCACCGATGCCCTGGCCGAGGTGATCGAGCTGGTAAAGGACCGGGACTTCTCCGTTAATGTCATCTCCAAGTCGGGCACCACTACTGAGCCCGCCGTGGCCTTCCGCATCTTTAAGGCCCTCCTGGAGGAAAAGTACGGTAAGGAGGGCGCTCAGGGGCGCATCTACGCAACCACCGACGCCCGGAAGGGCGCGCTCAAGGGTCTGGCCGATGCCGAGGGCTATGAGACCTTTGTGGTCCCAGACGACGTGGGCGGCCGCTTCTCCGTCCTCACCGCCGTGGGTCTGCTGCCCATCGCCGCGGCCGGAATTGACATCCAGGCGCTGATGGCGGGCGCCCGGCAGGCTATGGATGACCTGGCTCTCCCCGGTACGGACAATCCCGCCTGGCAGTATGCCGCCGCCCGGCACGCCCTCTATCAGTCGGGCAAGTCCACTGAGATTCTGGCCTGCTATGAGCCGTCCTTCCGCTTCTTCGCCGAGTGGTGGAAGCAGCTCTACGGCGAGAGCGAGGGCAAGGAGGGCAAGGGGCTCTTCCCCGCCAGCGTAGAATTTACCGCCGACCTGCACTCCATGGGGCAGTATATTCAGCAGGGGGAACGGCTCATGTTTGAGACCGTGGTGGGTTTTGCCCAGCCCCGCGCTGCAATTTCCATCCCCCATGACCCGGACAATGTGGACGGGCTGAACTTCCTCTCCGGCAAGGCCCTGGAATTTGTCAACCGGCAGGCCATGCGGGGTGTGACTCTGGCCCATGTAGACGGCGGGGTGCCCAATCTCTCCCTCACCGTTCCCGCCCGGGACGCCGAGAGCGTGGGCGCTCTGATCTACTTCTTCGAATACGCCTGCGGCCTGTCCGGCTATCTGCTGGGTGTCAATCCCTTCGATCAGCCGGGCGTGGAGGCCTACAAAAACAATATGTACGCCCTGCTGGGCAAGCCCGGCTACGAGGAGCTCAAGGCTCAGCTGGAAGCCCGGCTGGATTGAGGCATACAGCACAGCCCCAGCGGCCTGCGACCATGAATTTTTGGTGAACCTTTCGCAAATCGGTTGCAATCCGGCTGTAAAAATGGTAACATGAAGCTACACAGGCCGGAGGTCCTCCGGCGGACAAAGTAAGGAGTGATAACTATGGTGAGAGTGATCATGGGTGTCAAGGGTACCGGTAAAACCAAGCAGATGATCGAACTCATTAATTCCGCTGTCCACAGCGAGAACGGCAACGTGGTGTGCATCGAGCGTGGCAATAAATTAACCTATGACATCCATTCCAAGATCCGTCTTGTGGAAGCCGGCCACTATGATATGAGCAATTATGACTTCCTGAAGGGCTTCATCAGCGGGCTGTACGCCGGCAACTACGACATTACCCATGTGTTTATCGACAGCCTGACCAAGATCGTCCCCTCTGACGTCAGCGACTGTGCCACGGAGGACTTCCTGGACTGGCTGAACGCCTTCTCCGAAAAGGAACACATTAAATTTACCGTCACCATCAGCGCCGATACCGCCCTGGCCACCGAGGGCATTAAAAAATATTTTTGATCTTATTCATAAAAAGAGGTCCAGCCTTGCGGCTGGACCTCTTTTCTGTGTGTCCATTCACTCGATGGCCCCAAAATTCTGAAACGGCAGAAGGATAAACAGGGCCCTGCCCAGCACGTAGCGCTCATCCACCAGGCCCAGGCGCGGGTCCCGGCTGTCGGAGGAATTATTGCGGTTGTCACCCATGACAAAAATGGATCCCTCGGGCACCTCCACGGACGTGATGGACTCAAAATAGGGCTCCTGCATGGCCTCGTTGATATACGGCTCGTCCAGGACCACCCCGTCCACCGTTACGGTTCCCGCGCGGTAGTCAATCTCCACGGTCTGCCCGCCGGTGGCGATCACCCGCTTGACAATGGGCTGGGGCAGGAAGGAATCCTTGGTCAGCACCACCACATCCCCCTGCTTGGGCTCGTATCCCAGGCTCTGGAGCAGCAGCATGTCGTGGTCATGGAGGGTAGGCACCATGGAACTGCCGTCCACGCCGATGATACGCCCCACCATGGTAAAGATCAGGATCAGGGCCACCAGCGCCATCACCAGGGCCTGAAGCCAAAAGTACAGATCCAGCTTGAGAGAGTCTCCGCTGGATAGCTCCTCCTGGGTCTCTTTTTCCTTCGCCAATGGCATCAGCCCCCATAAATTCGTATGAATATGCCTATTATATGACCTCTTGCTCAGGATTGCAAGGGAATGATGGCGGCGTCCCTTCGATTCGCCGCCCAATCGGCCTCCCGGCCATGGCAGGTAAACAGCAGGATCTGTCGTCTGGCTCCCTCTGCCGCCAAGACCTCCAGGGCCCGGGCCATTCGGGCGTCGTCAAAGCTCAACAGCGCGTCGTCCAGCACCAGGGGCGCCGGGTCCTCCGCCGGGAGGGCCAGCTCGCACACTGCCAGGCGCACCGCCAGATAGAGCTGGTCCGCCGTCCCCTGGGACAGGGCAATGGCCCGCCGGGGGGTAATGGCTCCCGCCTCCTCCCCCAGCGCCTCAAACTGCCGGGTGAGGGTCACCCGGTCGTATTTCCCGCCGGTGAGAGCGGCAAAGAGCTCCCCTGCCCGCCGGTTCAAGGCAGGGGAAAAGCGCTCCTGCAGGCGGCTGTTGGCCTGCTCCAATCCTGCCAGGGCCAGATCCAGGGCCTGATATTCCGCCCGGCGGCGGGCGAGCTCCTCTCCCAGCTCCTCCCGCCGGGCCTGAAACAGGACCGGGTCTCCCAGGCTGTTGCGCTCTCCCTGAGCCATGGCCTGCGCGCTGCGCAGACGGGCGATCTCCTGCTCCGCCGCCGCCAGACGGGCGGCGGTCTCCGCCGGATCAAAGCGGGGCTCCAGCCCCTCCGCATTCCCGCCGTCCCCCTCGGGTGCGGGCAGACTCTCCGCCAGACGGCGGGCTCCCTCCAGCCTGGCCTGGGCCACCGCCCATTTTTCCTCCAGTCTCAGGGTGCGGGAGATGGCGGCCGAAATCCCAAACACGTCGGTGACCGCAGGGGCAAAGGTGCGGGCAAAGACCAGCAGCTGCCCGGCCAACTCCTCCCGCTGGGCATTGAGTCCCTCCAGAGAGGCCCGCACAGTCTCGGTCTGCTTCTGCGCCTGGGCGGCCAGCACCCACCGCTCCCGGTAGTCGTTGGCCTGTCTGAGAATATCGTCCGGGCTCTCAGCCCCATAGGATTTCAGCAGAGCCTCCCTCACATTGCGCTGTGTCTTTTTGCGGACAGCGGCCACCGCAAACACTACAGCGCCCGCTGCGGCGCACACGCCGGCCAGACCCAGGCCCGCAGGCAGCGGCAGGACCCGAGCGATCCCCAGGCCCGCCAGCAGGGCGGCGGCCGCCAGAAACAGCACGGCGGCCGCATATTTTCCGCCCGAGCTGGTGCGCCTTCCCGCCTCCTCCGCATCCTGGGAGGCCTGCCGCCACGCCCCATCCGGGTCCAGGCCGATAAAATGCTCATCCGCGGCGGCTGCGCGCGCCTTTTGCTCCGCCTCCTCCGCCTCTCCCAGCTGCCGCTGGGCCAGCTGGGCGTTGGACTTCAGTGTGTTCAGGTAGTTCAGGTCCTCCTGGGCCTGGCGCAGCCGCTCCCGGTTCGGGGGCGGTCCGTGGCGGGTCAGCTCCGCCCGCAGGGCATCCGTCTCCGCCTGGGCCTGCTCCAGGGCTGCCTGAGCCGCCTCATACTTCTGCCGCCGGAGGGCCTTCTGCCGGGCCAGGTGCACGCTCTGCTCCCGCAGCAACAGGTCCCGCTCCCGCCCCAGCTCGTCCAGCTCCCGCCGGGCCTCCTCGCTCAGGCGGTGAGCCCTGGCCTGTCGGGCCAGGGTGTCCTCCAGCACGGCCAGCTCGTCCTCCCCTCTGGGAATGAGGCCGGTTTTGTTGTGCTGCCGCCGGTTGCGCCAGTCCTTCAGCCGCCGCTCCACCTGGGAGAAGGACACGTCCTCCTCCCCGCTGGAGACCAGCGCAGCGATGCGGGCCTCTAGGGCCGGGGCTGCGTCGATGGCTGCCCTGCCCTGTCCCACAAAGGCGGAGCGCTCAAAGACCTCCCGGGGGGCGCCGACCAGCAGCTCCCCGGCATTCTCTGCCGTCAGTTCCGCCACCGGCTCCCCGGTGGCGGTGTATACCCCCTCGAAGGAGCCGAAGGGCGTGTTCCCCCTGGGGCCCCGGCGCAGGGTGATCTCCCGCCCCCGCCATACCAGATCCGCCGCGCCCTCCATGGCCGCACCGCTCCAGGGCTGATAGCGGTTCTTCTCCGCAAGATAGCCCTGCCTGTCCCGCTCCTTGGTGGGCACGCCGTAGAGCATGGCCCGGAGAAAGGCCGACCAGGTGGACTTGCCCCCCTCGTTGGGGGCCTGGATGATGTTCAGCCCGTCCTTCAGGGTCAGGGTCTGATGGTCCAGCCCGCCGAAGCAGGCCCGCAGTTCCTTGATTTTCATAGGCAGGGGTCCTCCCCATTCTCCAGTGCGGCCAGACCGAATCGGGCCGCCTGCTCCAGGAGCGCGCGCTCCTGTCCGTCCGCCGCCCCTTCCCACTGCTCCCGCAGCTGCCGCAGGAAGAGCCCGGTGAGGTTGTCCTCCCCGGCGCGCGCCCACAGGTCACGCCGGGGGCGGCTCTCGTCCCGCAGCTCCACATGGTAGAACCGCGCCTTCAACCCCTCCTCCAGGGCGGCCAGGTCGGGCGCCTCCTCCCGCTGTCCCGTAAGCACCACCCGGTACACGTCCCGCTCCGTCCCACCGGGCAGGGCGGCGCGCACCGCCTCCTCCGGGGAGGCCGCTCCGGTCAGGTCCACCGGCAGCACGCCGTACCGGCGGCCGGCCAGGGGGACAAACTCCCCGCTCACCTGTCCGCCGTCGACGGTGACCGCCAGCACGCCCTTGTCCCCCAGCTCGTCAAAGCCGCGTCCCTGCGGGCAGCCGGGGTAGGCCCACCAGGTCTCTCCGGCCTTCTGCAGGCCGGAGCAGGTGTGAACATGGCCCAGGGCCAGGTAGGTCAGGCCGCTGGCGGCGATGTCCTCCCGGGAGAGAGGACCGTAGCGGCCCGCGTTGTCCACATCCCCGTGGAGGACCATCACATGGATTTTTCCGTCCGCCGGGGCACGGAACCCCAGCAGGGGGGAGCGGTCGGCCCTGGGGGTGGTGAAGGCCGCGCCGTGTACCACGCAGCCGAGCCCCGGCAGCTCCACCGACTCCACGGCCACCGAGGTGAAGATATGTACGTTATCCGGCCACAGCTTCCCGGCGTAGAGGGAACGGGCCTGATAGAAATCGTGGTTGCCCGGCGCGATGAACACCAGGGCCGGAATACGGCCCAGGGCCCTGGAGAGGGCCTGGGCCGTCTCATAATAGGTCTCCCCGGAGTCCAGCAGATCGCCGGAGAGCAGCACCAGGTCGGCCCTGCGCTCCACAGCCAGGTCGGCCAGTCGGTCCAGCAGCTGCCGCTGCTCCGCCCGGCGCTGGGCGGCCTGCTCCGGGGGGAGGGCCGCAAATGGGGCGTCCAGATGGAAGTCCGCCCCGTGGATGATCTTCAGCATAGTCGTTCCTCTCTCTGGTTGATTGGCTCCCCTTGGGGAGACGGCGGGTCACTCCCCCAGATCCACCCGCTCCACGCCGACGCAGCGCCGCCGGTCGGTGTCAATGGAGAATACCACACTCTCCAGCTTGCAGGGACCGGGGGCGGGCTCAAACCGCTGGGGCAGGCCGCCCAGGAAGCGGTTGATGGCCTGCTCCGGCTTAATCCCCAGCACGGAGCGCACCGGCCCGGTCATGCCCAGGTCGGTGATAAAGCCCAGCCCCTTTTCCAGCACCTGGGCGTCCGCCGTTGGCACATGGGTGTGGGTGCCCCAGAGCGCCTGAGCCCGCCCGTCTAGGTAGTAGGCCATGGCCCCCTTCTCGCTGGTGGCCTCGGCGTGGAAATCCACCAGCACCACATCCGCGTCCATGTCCCGCAGGATCCGGCTGGCCACGGTAAAGGGATTGTCAAAATTGCTGTCCATCTCACACCGGCCGATGAGGTTGATGACGCCGATGCGCAGGCCGTTGGGGCCGTCGTACACCCCCCAGCCGCGGCCGGGCACCCGGCTGGTGTAATTGGCCGGGCGTAGGATATCCCGGTTGTCCTCCAGGAAATCCGCGATCTGGATGCGGTTCCAGGTGTGGTTGCCCAGGGTGATCACGTCGGCGCCGGCGTCGAAAATCGCCCTGGCCTGCCGGGGCAGGATCCCCACGCCCGAGGCGTTCTCCCCGTTGACCACGGCAAAATGGATGTCCTTGAGCTTTTTTAATGCCCGCAGGTGGCGGTCCAGATACTCCACCCCGGCGTCGCCCACTACGTCGCCCACGGCCAGCACGTTCAAAATCATGGCAGTTCCCTCTCTTTCACGGGTTTTATTATATGCGATTTTCTTCAAAAGGGCAATCGTAACCTTCTGTCACTCTTTGCCTCCGCATCTTTACCGCTCTGCAACCCCTTGTTTCCGGCCCTTCTGGTATACTATGGCTGAAAAGAGGTCTTTTTCATGCGCAGAACAGGCCTGCTAGGCGTGCTGTGCGCCCTGGCGCTGGCATTCTCTCTCTCCGCCTGTACCCGGGAGGCCCCACCCCCGGTGCAGACCACCCCGCTCCCGGAGGACGCCCCCCGCGTCCTCACCCAGGAGGAGCTTGACCGGATCAACGAGGCCTTCTCCCCCCAGGTGGAGCGGGACGGGGAGGACTGGCACATCCGCTCGCACCGGGACACCGCCGATGACTTTCTGCTGGAGCTGCTGGCCGAGCTGGAAGGGGAGGACATCGGTTCCGTGAGCTGGTACGGTTCCAGTGCACCCCCAGAGGCGGACGAGCTGGCCGCCCTCATCCGGGCCGCAGCGTCCCACCCGATGGACCACCCCGACCTCACCCTCAATGGCTCGGACACCGATGTGGTGTGGTCCCTGGATTGCTACCTGGCTCCCAAGGGGCAGGATGTCTATTCCGATGTGGACGCGCTCTATCTCTGGGCCGGTCTGGAGGAAAATGTGGTAGAGGTCTTTGGCGGAGCCAATCTGCCCAACGGCAGGGTTCATCTGGAGGACGAGACCCTCTACCAGCTTCTCCGCACCAGCTGCGACAGCGATACCGTCATCAACGAAACCTATTATGAGAAGTACCGGGACATGGTGGACGGCTACTACGACAGCCGGCTGGAGCATTTGAAGGAGACGGGCTATGTCTCCTGGGAGCTGACGGAGTTCCTCGGTGTGCTGGGCACCACCAAGGAGTCGGGCAAGGGGGCCGTGGCCTTCCGCATGAACGCCGCTTTCCGCACCGACCCGCCGGAGCTGGCCCCCAACCGGATCGCCGGGGGCGCCTATGTGGACAGCCAGCTGCGCGTCCACGCCCTGGACTGGCAGAACGTCTATCTGGTAACTCTGGATGACGAGCCGGTGGGCATCGCCTTCGGGGACGATATCATCGACTACATCACAGACCACTGGGGCGAGGAGGTGGACCCTGCCGAGCTCCGGGCGGCGGTGGAGGCCGCCGGGCGCGGGGGATAAATTTGTAAACATTTCTTGAACCCCCTTGAAAATTCCCATACGAAGTATCATAATAGCGTTAGCACTCAAAACTTTTGAGTGCTAACGCTATTGTTTTTACAAATGATTTTTATATAGGAGGCCCATACCATGGCAAAAAAGCAGTTTAAAACCGAATCCAAGCGCATCCTGGACCTGATGATCAACTCCATCTACACCCATAAGGAGATTTTCCTGCGGGAGATCATCTCCAACGCCAGCGACGCCATCGACAAGCTGGCCTATAAGGCCCTGACCGACGGGGACGGCAGCTTCGACCGCTCCAAGCTGGCCATCACCCTGATCCCCGACGAGGCCGGGCGCACTCTCACCGTGCGGGACAACGGCGTGGGCATGACCAAGGAGGAGCTGGAGACCAACCTGGGCACCATCGCCAAGAGCGGCTCCCTCCAGTTCAAGAAAGACATGGCCCAGGCCGAGGGCGTGGGCGAAAACGACCTGGACATCATCGGCCAGTTCGGCGTTGGCTTCTACTCCGCCTTCATGGTGGCCGACAGGCTGACCGTCACCTCCAGGGCCTACGGCAGCGACGAGGCCTGGCGCTGGGAATCCTCCGGTGCGGACGGGTACACCATCACCCCCTGTGAGAAGGCGGAGGTGGGCACGGAAATCGTCATGTCCATCAAGCCCGACGCCGACGAGGAGGACTACAGCCAGTACCTGCGCACCGCCACCCTGGAGCGGCTGGTGAAGAAGTATTCCGACTATATCCACTATCCCATCCGCATGGAGGTGGAGCGCACCCACATGAAGGAGCGCCCGGCCGACGCGGGGGAGGACTACAAGCCCGAGTACGAGACCGTGAAGGAGTGGGCCACCCTCAACTCCATGGTGCCCCTCTGGCAGCGGCCCAAGAGCGAGGTCAAGAGCGAGGAATACAACGACTTCTACAAGGAGAAGTACGGCGACTGGGAGGACCCGCTGAGCGTCATCCACATCTCCGCCGAGGGTGCGGTGGAGTACAAGGCCCTGCTCTATCTCCCCGCCCACGCCCCCTTTGACTTCCACACCCGGGACTACCAGAAGGGCCTGCAGCTCTACTCCTCCGGCGTGATGATCATGGACAAGTGCGCCGATCTGCTGCCAGAGCATTTCCGCTTTGTTAAGGGCGTGGTGGATTCCTCTGACTTTTCCCTGAACATCAGCCGCGAGGTGCTGCAGCACACCCGGCAGCTGAAGGTCATCGCCGCCAACCTGGAGAAGAAGATCAAGGCCGAGCTGCTGCGCATCCAGAAGGAGGACCGGCCCAAGTACGAGCAGTTCTGGAAGGCCTTCGGCCTGCAGCTGAAGGTGGGCGTGGTGTCCGACTACGGCGCCCACAAGGACCTGCTGAAGGACCTGCTGCTCTTCTGGTCCACCAAGGAGGACAAGCTGACCACCCTGGCCGAGTACACCGGACGCATGCCCCAGGCGCAGAAGTATATCTACTACGCCTGCGGAGAGGACGCGGCCAAGCTGTCCAAGCTGCCCCAGGCGGAGCGCATTCTGGACCAGGGCTATGAGATCCTCTGCCTCACCGAGGAGCCCGACGAGTTCGTCATCAACGCCTTGGGCGAGGCAGACGGCAAGTCCTTTAAATCCATCAATGACGAGGACGCCCTCCCCGAGACCGACGAGGCCAAAGCGGCCCTGGAAAAGAAGACCGAGGAAAACAAGGACGTGCTGGACTTTGTCCAGGAGACCCTGGGGGACAAGATCCACGCGGCCCGGCTGTCCAAGCTGCTCAAGAGCGGGGCGGTGTGCATGACCACCGACGGCCCCATCTCCCTGGAGATGGAGAAGTACTTCCAGCGCATGGAGCCGGAGGCTGCCGGCCAGATGAAGGCCCAGCGGGTGCTGGAGCTCAACCCCGACTCCGGGGCCTTCGCCGCCCTGCGGGACGCCATGGAGAACGACAAGGAGCTGGCCAAAAAGTACGCCGAGCTGCTGTACAGCCAGGCCCTGCTCATTGCCGGCCTGCCTCTGGAGGACCCCGCCGCCTACACCGAGCTGGTGTGCTCCCTGATGAAATAAAAAAACAAACAAGACCGCGCCCGGAGTGCTTTCCGGGCGCGGCTTTTTGTCTTACAGAAAGACCTGGTTTTGTTTGGGGTGGGCGAAGCTCTGCTCCAGCATGGCCACATGGGAGAGGAAGGCCGGGTCTTCAAAATACTTGGCCTGGCGGGTGCACCGCCGGATGCAGGCCTGGCACTTGATGCAGGTGCCGGGCACGCTGGACACGTCGTCCCGGTCGATGGCCCCCATGGGGCACACCCGGGCGCACACGCCGCAGTTGCAGCAGCGGTCCGGCCGGGTCCTGGGCTTGGCCTTGAGGAATTTGGCGGGCTGGCCGTCCGTCCCCTTGGGGACGTAATAGGGGGCCGCCGCGTCCCCGGGCACAGTCACAGGGCCGGGGAGCTCCGTCAGCCCCTTCACCTTCTCCGCCGTCCGCTTGGCAAAGTCCGCCATCTCCCGCCGATCCCCCCAGTCGGGCCGGCCATCGGCCAGTTTGTCCGTAAAGGCGTGCCGGCCCACAAACGCGCCGGCGGCCACAGTGCAGAAGCCCCCAGCCTCCAGCACGGCGCACAGCTCCGCCAGGGAGTTGTCAAAGCTGCGGTTGCCGAAGGTGACCACCCCCACCGCCAGGGCACCGTTCCCCCGCAGCTTGGTCTGAAATTCAGGCAGAATTTTGTTGGGCAGCTTGCCCGCGTAGGTGGGACTGCCCACCACCGCCAGCTCCCCCGGGGCGAAATCCAGGGTCCGCGCCCGCTTGCCCGGCGGCGTGATGTCCTCCAGCCGGCAGGGGCAGCCCATCGCCTCCGCCAGGGCCTGGGCGATGTTCTCCACGGTCCTGCGGGTGTTCCCGGTGGCGCTCCAATACACGCCGCAAACCTGTGTGATCTCCATGGTCCGCTCCTTTCCCGCCGGAGGGCCCGGCGAAGCCGTTCGTTGCCGTACCGATCAGCCGCTTTGCGGCCATCCTTCCGACAATATGATACCATGGCCCTTATCAGAACGCAACGCCCGCCGGGAACTTCACTTCCTCCGCCGCCGCAGGGACACCGCCAGCCCCGCCGCCAGGCAGGCCAGACCCGCCCCGCCCAGGGCCAGGGTGACGATGGTATTCACGTTTTCATTGAGCACCCACGGATCGGCCCAGTTGGAAAAATCGAACCGGAAGCCCAGGCCGTGGACCCGCCCCGGCACGGCGGGGCCCGCCAGCCGGTCCAGGAGGGCGTTGACCGTAAGCATCAGCGCCACCCCCAGCCCCAGGCAGAGGGCCGCCCGCAGCCAGCCGCTGAGCCGGGCATAGCGGATCAGCAGGGCCATGCCCCACGCGAAGGCCGCGCCGTAGAGCACGCCGGGCAGCACGGGCAGCGGGAACCAGCCCGCCCCGCTCCAGCGGGCCGCCAGCCACAGCAACAGGACCAGCAGCCCGGTCTCGATCCCCAGGCAAAAAACCGCCTTGTGCCGGCACAGGGGCTCGGGCAGCACCCGTAATGCAAAGGGCAGGAACACCGCCCCCAGGCCGAAGGCCACGCTCACCCCGACCAAGAGGAACCAGTCTCCCCCCCCCCCCCGGAGTACAGGCAGCTCACCAGCAAAAGCAGCTCCAGGGCGGTGGTGAAGCCCCCCATGGTCCACAGGACCTTGTGCCGGGGGACCAGCACGGGGAGCAGGGTGAGGGAGGCCCCCAGCAGCTCCCCGGCCAGCACCACCCAGAACCAGGACAGGGTGTGGTCCACCGCCAGGTTGCAGATCAGGCAGATGGCCGCCGTCCCCCCATATAAAATATACTGCATCAGGCGCACGTTGCGCAGCAGCTGCAGGTATTTTTTCGCCAGGGTCTCGGCGTTGCGGGTCTCCACATCCTTGCTGGCGGTGAGCAGCTCGTGCTCACTGACCTGCAGAATGGCACAGATGTCCCGAATCAGGGTGATGTCCGGGTAGGACAGCCCTCGTTCCCACTTGGACACCGCCGACTCGGTGACATAGAGCTTGTCGGCAAATTCCCGCTGGGTGAGTCCCAGCTCCTTTCTCCGACGGCAGATGTACGCGCCGAACGTCTTTTTGCTTTCCATGTTGATCCTTCCTTGTTCGCGGATTGCCTTGCAGGGCCGTCTCCACCATACGGCGGGCCGGGCAAAATAGCAAGCCTTTGGGGGCATTTTGCCCCTCGACTGTTAGGAAAGTCCCCGTTTTTCAGGGCTTTCCGGACAGTCGGGGGGGCAGGGGCTTGCCAACCGTCCGCCGGGTCGGTATGGTAATGGAGTCTTGCAGGGCACGCTTCAAAAAAGGATGTCTGCCCGATGAAATATCTGTGCGTAGTGCTCACCAATACCCCGGCTGTTTCTCCCGGCTGCTCGCCTCCTCCGGGGCCCTTCCTCTGGGAAAGGACTCCAGCCTCTGCCTGCCCAACCACCTCCCGGCCGAATTGGAACAGGCCGTCCTGCCGGCCCCGGTCCGGTGTGACCAGCTTATTCCTCCTCGGGCAGGGGCAGCCTCCTGTGCTCCCGGGGCCCCCACTCGGGCAGGGGCAGGTGCTGCATGGCCCCCAGCACCCGGCTTTTCAGGCCGGGGTACTGCTGGTCCAGCGACCGGATCAGCTCCTTGATCTCCTGCCGCTTGGTGTTGCCATCCGCCGGACAGGGGTTGAACACCACGGGCAAGCGATTGCGCTGGGCGGCATTGCGGATCATCCCCTCCCCGCAGTAGAGCAGGGGGCGGATCTGGGTGATCCCCGTGCGGTCCAGATAGGTCACAGGCTGAAAACAGCTCAGCCGCCCCTCATAAAAGAGGGAGAGGAAAAAGGTCTCCACGGCGTCGTCAAAGTGGTGGCCCAGGGCGATTTTTGTAATGCCCCGCTCCGCCAGGGCATTGTGAAGTGCCCCCCGGCGCATTTTCGCGCACATGGAGCAGGGGTTCTTCTCCCTGCGCAGGTCGAAGATAATATGGTGGATCTCCGAGCTGAGCAGGGTATAGGGCACCCCCAATTCCCGGCAGTAGTCCGCCACGCCCCGGAAATCCATCCCCTCTCCCCCATCCACATGGCCCATGTCCAGGGTGATCGCCTCCACGGTAAAACGCTTGGGATAGAAGGCGCTCAGCCTGGCCATGGCGGTCAGCAGCACCAGGGAATCCTTGCCGCCGGACACCCCCACGGCGATGCAGTCCCCCTCCTGAATCATGTCGTAATCCTCCACGCAGCGGCGGGCGTAGCTCAATATCTTATTCATAGGCACCTCAAAAAATGAAAATTAAAACCGAGTATTCAGGAGATTTTCAGAGAAAACAAGAGAAAACAAAAGCTTTCCTTTTTCTAAATTAAAAAACTCAAAAAACGTGTTGACACCCGAATCTGGCCGTATTATAATACAAAACGCTCCAATCGTCCAGATTGGGGCACCTGTTGTGTTTTAACATTTTTTCAAGATAGAAAGCGAAATTGGAGGTTTCACCATGTCCACTTTTATGGCCAACAAGGGGAACATCGTCCGCAAGTGGTATATCCTCGATGCGGCGGGCAAGCCCCTGGGCAAGACCGCTGCCGCCGCCGCCGTGCTGCTGCGGGGCAAGCATAAGCCCGAGTTCACTCCCCACGCCGACTGCGGCGACAGTGTCGTGATCGTCAACGCCGAGAAGGCCATTCTGACCGGCAAGAAGCTGGAGCAGAAGTACTACCGCCGTCATTCCGGCTGGGTGGGCGGCCTCAAGGAGACCAAGTACCGCCTGCTGATGCAGCAGAAGCCCGAGCTGGCCATGCAGCTGGCCGTGCGCGGCATGCTGCCCAAGAACGACCTTTCCCGGACCGCTCTGACCCGCCTGCACATCTACCGCGGCGCTGAGCATCCCCACACCGCCCAGAAGCCCGAAGCCTGGGCGGCCAACTAAGCAGGAGGTACGAAACTGATGTATAAGAGCAAGAAGCCTTATCTGTACGGCACCGGCCGCCGCAAGTCCTCCGTGGCCCGGGTGCATCTCTTCCCCAACGGCACCGGCTCCATCACCATCAACGGCCGTGATATTGACGACTACTTCGGTCTGGAGACCCTGAAGCTGCTGGTTCGTCAGCCTCTGGAGACCACTGGCCTCACCGGCAAGGTGGACATTGTGGCCACCGTCACCGGCGGCGGCGTGACCGGCCAGGCCGGCGCCATCCGCCACGGCCTCTCCCGCGCCCTGCTGGAGGTCAACCCCGAGTTCCGCGCCCCCCTGAAGGCCGCCGGCTTCCTGACCCGCGACCCCCGTATGAAGGAGCGCAAGAAGTACGGTCTGAAAGCGGCAAGACGTGCGCCCCAGTTCTCCAAGCGTTAAAAAGTTGCTTTTTCCCCGGAAAACTTCGGTTTTCCGGGGTTTTTCTTTTCTAAAAGTTGATAGCATGGATTCCGGTATGTCTATTTGTGCCTGGAACTCCGTTGCTATATATAGTGGTTTAGATGAATTTTAGACACAATATTTGGGGCCATTTTGAGGTTACGGACCCGTTTGAGGTTACAAATGAGGTTACAGAGATTTTCGATTTTCAGAACTTTTCGAGGCAATTTGCGCACTTCTGCTCCAGTTACGAAAAGGCTTCAAAATGTTATGAAAAAATTGAAATGTGGAATTCCGGCTTTTGAGAGATAGAATTGATTATCAAACCGTTTCATGTTGTGTTGTGATATCTTTTCCACAAGGTCAAGTGATAAAATCTCGTGTGTTTGAACCGAAGCATTGGCCGTTATGTGTGAAAAAGCAAACGCACTTCCGTGCAGGCTGTCCGCCTGTTGGAAGTGCGTTTGCTCGATGAAAAACTTGTTCTGCTTTCAGCAGCTCATATTTCAAAAGATCAAGGGAGGCCCTGCCAGCATCTGCTCCCAGGCCATAGACCACTTGCAGCTTAACGGGGTCTTTCTCCACCCGCCCGATTTGGAGCGATTCTGCGAGAAGGACAACGAGTAGCTTTTTACTTGCCTTTCCATTTCGATGATGTCCCCCACTTGCCGGTTGTAGACCTCCCATAGCCGGTTGAAGGAGCGCAGCCAAGGGATGGGACTCTACTTTCGATATTCCAGAGGCAGGGTAAGCATAAGACGATATGGCGCTCTACCATTGCTCGAAGACAAGATACAGCAAATGTAAAGGAGATTGGCTCTGGAACATTTCACTCTCGGCCCGTTGTCCTTGTGCCAGTCAGGTAATTTATAGTCCGGTACAAACCGCGAATTTGAGGCTTTGTTGTGCTATGGGGGGTGAACTTTACCCTCTGTTTTCTACTGTTATAATGAGGGGCAATTTTCTGCAAAGAAGGATGTGAACACCATGGAATTATACTCCCGAAGTGAGGCTGCCGCTATGCTTGGCATTACAGTTCGAAAGCTGGATGAACTGCGCGCCAGAAGATTGATAGGATACTATCAACGATGCCCGGGCGGGAAAGTACAGTTTTCTATTGCTCACTTGGAAAAGTATCTGCAACGCATCGAGAAGTCACCAAGACCAGTCACCAAGTCAAGATGAAGAACTAAGGATACAAGTGTTGTTGGAACGGCTGGATAGTCACGTCGATTAAGTGCTGAATTCCAGAATGCAAAACGGCACCTGCTCGATACTTAATTACTGAGCCGTCGCCTCTTCGTAGTTCAAAAGAGTTCCCACCAGTAGTCAAATACCTTACGATACTGGTTCCCTTTCTTTGGTAGACAGCGATATTTCCGGACTTTTCGATTCCCTTTCCGCTTCAGATACTGCTGCCGGTTGCTGGACTTCATATACTGAATGTGCAGTCCCGAGTGGAGCAAGGTCGTTATTCTCTCATAGTCCCCTATTATATAACCCATATTCGGCGCGTAACCGCTGTGCTGAATGAGAAACAGAAGGCGATCTGAATGCCTGATACTCTGTGAACGTCGGTATTGGCGGCCGGTACGACGCCCGCAGCCATTCTCCGCTTTAGTCGATTCCAGAATCTCGGCGATCCGATTGTTTAACTCTTGCTCTGTCATAGGCCTTTCTACTCTGAACGATCCGGGTGACAGGATTGACTCCGTTCCAAGATCCTCGCTGTTTTGCGTGATATTCCCGTTTGGCCTTCTTACTGCGCTTGTCCAATGGTATCAACTGTTTCACGGGAATTCGCCTCCTCTTTTCTCTGCTGTTGACATTCGCCCCAAAGCGCACGGCATACATCCAAATAGTCTATATAGCCCAGCAACATCATCTTTTTCGGCAACTCTTCCAGCGCTACCTGGAACCTCGCCCGATCCCGTTTCCGCACATGGCAGAAGATCACACGGTACGGAGAGTCACCCCGTACATATTCCTCGCGGAAGTGCACCCGCACCTGATGCTTGATGAAAAGCTGATCAGCCAGATAAGCATTCGTGTCCAGGAATGCGAAATAGTTATAGAACAGAGATAGCCTGTCAATGTGCTGGTAGAAAAGTGTATCTCCCAATAGTGCTCTCCTTTATGACAATCTCATTACAAATGCAGAGGATCGCTTGCTATTCCAGAGTATATCGGTTATATTTTAATATTCCGCTGCGGCGGAAATCATCCTACTGAATGGAGGCGATCCATATGTCCGTGATTCGGTTTCCTGTGATCGATCCTGTGGCTACCGGAGCAAATATCTGCCGACTTCGAAAAGACCGTGGCCTGACGGTCCGAGATCTCCAGCAGTATTTCGGATTCGAGGAGCCACAGGCCATCTACAAATGGCAGCGGGGGCAGAGCCTGCCCAGTGTAGATAACCTCTACGCGCTGAGTGCCTTGCTCCAGGTCCCGATGAATGAGATCATCATCTCCACTTCTCATATTGTTCCGTTTGAGCAGCAGGCTTCCGCCTGCTGCTCAGGTCATTTTATACTGGGATTATTTCCGGCACAGTGGGCGTGGCAGAATTTCAAAACCGCTTAGACCCTTGTCCGCTTGCTCTCCACGGGCTTGCCCCGGCCAAACTGGACCGCTGCCTACCCAAGGTTGAGCCAGCGACTTGAAATATAGATTATCATGCCATTTTATCTGGCAACAGGTGGGCGTAAGGTTGAATTCTGCGTTTGACAACGAATGTGTTGTAGAATGGCGGCTTTACGGCGAACGTAGAAGGAGGCGCCTGACGATCCAATCATCATGAGTTATGAGCTCATTTTGCATTCATCAGATGCAGTCCTTTGTATCGCGGGGGTTGCGCAGCCTCATAATTCATCTGCGCCTGAACCGATCATCACTGCCTATCCACTCTGCCACGCCCACCACACCGGAAGGTGTGGCGTAGAGGTCAAGCAACCGTAGCCTTCTCAATGTAATCGCTGAGGATCACCTCAAAGCTATCGTTCATGTCAAAGGGCGGTTCATATGCGACCTCGGTATTGACCAGGCACTTGTCAAGGGACATGGAGATCTCATCTGCCTTTTTGCTCAGAGCCGTTGCCATTCCCCGGATCTTATTCCGATCGAAGTCAATAGTGGTGACCTGCGTGGCATCGCAGCGGTAGGAGACCTGATTGCCCTCACCGTTAAACCGGAAGCCAGAGCCCCCACCGGCGATTGTCTTTTCACTGTTACGGAGCGTGGTCATATGACGGAAGACTTCAGCCAACTCCTGGCGTTGCCGATTCAGGCCCACCTCGCTGTCCATATCCAGATCCAGTCCGCCCTTGGCGGTATGGATGGCTCGACACAGTTTCTCCCGTTCTTCCAGGATGGACATGAGGAAGGCAGCCACTTCGTTTGCATGGCCAGCGTACTCACTGGGAGCGACTTCCTCCACCACCGCGTCTTGGGCATCACCCATGACCTTGCTCCTCAGGTGCGTGGTCTTGACCTTGACGATGTTCCGCCGATCTTGAAGGATCTCAGTGGCTTCGACCATCAGATCTTTGAGTTTATTCTGGAAGCGAAAAGCGTCTTTCATATTCATAGTTCATACCTCCTTTGATCTCGTCAAAATAAATCCAGTCTAAAGTTTCGCTGGAAACGGTCCTTTGATGTGTTCATCATACCGCTTACTCACCTCGCTGTCATTGAACTGCTGGTTTAATTAGAGTCAACGAGTTTTTCTTGCCATATGATGACCCTCCAGGATCAGCGACAACTCCTTAAGCCTTCTGGTAGCCAAATCGATGGATTCAAATAAGTTTTTTATGAGGGCTACATCGAAGCATAAGAGGAAACTGCCATGTTATCTTCTGCGATTGAAAAAGGGAAATCCCAAGTATTGAGCCACTGTGCTGTTGTCATGACGACTCACACTATGTTATGATATTCTTATCAAACTATGGGAGGTGCCTTATGCCGCTTCAAATCGTCCGAAACGACATCACGAAAATGCGGGTGGATGCCATTGTAAACGCCGCCAACGAGACTCTGTTGGGCGGTAGCGGCGTAGACGGCGCCATCCACCAGGCCGCCGGGCCGGAGCTGATGGCAGAGTGCCGCACGCTTCACGGCTGTAAGACGGGGCAAGCCAAGATCACCAAGGGATACCGTCTACCCGCCAAATTCGTGATCCATACCGTGGGCCCTGTCTGGGAGGGTGGCAGCTACGGAGAACGAGATCTGCTTGCCTCCGCCTATCGTTCATCTCTGGAACTGGCCTTGGAACACAGATGCGAGACTGTGGCATTCCCCCTGATATCCTCCGGGGTGTTTGGCTATCCTAAGGATCAGGCCCTGAAAGTAGCGGTGGACACGATTGGGGATTTTCTGCTCCAACACGACATGACGGTATACCTGGTGATCTTTGACAAGGCTGCGTATACCATCGGCGGTAAACTCTTTTCAGATATTGCCGCCTATATTGATGACCGCTATGTAGAAGAACACACGGACAGCGATGTGGAGCAACGGCGTCGGCGGTTCCGGATTCTGGCGTCTGCTCCTATGCCAGAGGCCGAGTCGGCGCCGGCGGCCACCCCCAGCAGTCTGAATGAAGCTTTGGAAATGGTGGATGAGAGCTTCTCCCAGATGCTCCTGCGGAAAATCGACGAGGCAGGACTCACTGATGCGGAGTGCTACAAACGCGCGAATGTAGACCGGCGTTTATTCTCCAAAATCCGCTCAGACATCCACTACAAGCCATCCAAGCCTACCGCCATGGCCTTTTGCTGTCGCTTTAGAGTTGCCCTTGGAGGAGGCCCGGGAGATGCTCCAGAAGGCGGGATTTGCCTTCTCCCATGCCAGTAAATTTGACATCATTGTGGAGTACTTCATCGCCCATCGGAACTACAACATCTTTGAAATCAATGAGGCCCTGTTCGCCTTCGACCAGAGCCTGCTGGGAGGTTGACCTGAATGCCCAGGATGGATGTGACGGAAATGCTCTTCGCCAAGCTGTATCCTCTTCTGGTGGCCAAGGCTGTGAAAAAGGGCCGCACACGGGAAGAAGTGGATCAGGTCACTGGCTGGCTCACCGGTTATACCAGCGAAGACATCGCCCAGCTGGAGCTGTCCGACATCACCTACGGTGATTTCTTCCGAAATGCCCCAACTATGAATCCTGACCGTGCCCTGATCACCGGCAAAGTGTGCGGTGTTCGGGTGGAGGAGATCCAGGACCCGTTGATGCGGGAGATTCGATACCTCGACAAGTTGGTGGACGAACTGGCCAAAGGGAAGACCATGGAGCAGATCCTGCGGATGTAATTGTCGCCTGCAAGGCGACCAAAAGGTAAGAGAAGCCCTCTATACTGTATTCACAAGCCAGCCAAGTACAGTTTAGGGGGTTTTATCATGAAAAAAGATCTGACGGAACTGGTATTCATCCTGGACCGTAGCGGTTCCATGCAGGGACTGGAGGAAGACACCATCGGCGGCTTCAATTCCATGCTGGAAAAGCAGAAGCGGGAGTCGGGCGAGGCATTTGTCTCCACGATCCTCTTTGATGACCGGGCGGTAGTACTCCATGACCGTATACCGATTCAGGAAGTTGCGCCCATAACTGGACGGGATTATTGGGTCCGGGGCTGCACGGCACTGCTGGACGCGCTCGGCGGGGCCATCCAGCACATCAGGAACATCCACAAGTACGCGCGGAGCGAAGACATACCTGAGCACACGCTGTTCGTCATCACCACAGACGGCATGGAGAATGCCAGCCGCCGCTATTCTGTGTACCAAGTACGGGAGATGATCTGCCATCAGCAGAAGAAATATGGGTGGGAGTTCCTCTTTCTTGGGGCCAACATTGACGCGGTGGAGATAGCCGGCCGTCTGGGAATTGCTCCTGAACGAGCCGTGAACTACCATAGCGACAGCCAGGGCACTCGCCTCAACTACGAGGCGGTGAGCCGTGCCGCTTCCTCCGTGCGTGCCAGCGCCCCGCTGGGAGCAGATTGGAAGGCGGAAATCGAGAAGGATTACCGGAATCGTGGTAAGTGAGCAATCAGTCAAGACGGGCCTGCGTTACTTTTGTGACGCAGGCTTTTTTTGTAAATCTATAGGTAGTCCGTCTTTTTGTACTCCATTTAATGGATAATACACTTGCTTTAACGGTCCCTATAAATTACAATGAGTGGGTAGAGAGTTGATTGATCACTGTTGAGAAATTGCATTGAGGAGGATAGCTATGGTACCTTACCGAATCGAAGGAATAGACGCACCGATTTACGCCAAACGGTATGTTATACAGGGCCCTCACTTTGCTGAGAGTTCTGTTGAGATCATTGCTGAATGTTCAAAGAATGAAAAAGCGACAGGAAATAATGATTGCTATTTTTTAGAGCTATTTCTCTAAGTGTTGAGGATTACGGCACACGTGAACCTATTGTCGGACTCTATTTCGGATCTCAGAACATGAATCAAGAGGAAATCGATACTGAAGTTAGAGCCTATATTTTGAGCCAGCTTGATGATACATTCCATCTTTTAGTCAGGAAATACCTTATGAAAGAGCAACTCATAGAAGACTGGCTGAATGAGCAAGGAGACGAGATGGGGTAATTGTAAAGGCCTTTACTAAACCCTTCTTTTCCCGTTCTTTCAATCTAACAGTTTGTTCATTCCATCAACTATGGCAGATTTCCAAGCTTCATATGCCGCCGGCTTCAATCCGACATAGTCATTCGCCATCTTCAGCAGAGCCTGCCTTTGTTGGTCTATGTTGATAAGTGTGTCGAAGCTGTAGTTCTCATCTTCAGTTATGATTTCTATTTCAGGAGTCATGCTAAAAACGAATTTGATGAGATAGCAGAATTCCTGAGTGTTTGCCGCCAGATATGCCTGAGTCTGCGTCGCTATGCAGTCGATCTTGCCTAAGGTGCAGTCTCGTAAAAGGCGGAGCATCTCCGGCCGATGAGCTATTTCCTTTCTCCCAGTAATGTCAATATATAAGTCAACCAACTTCAAATTGGGATCATCGGCAAATTTCTCTCGGTATGACAGAAAGAGAGAGATTAAGATGTTTTTAGACAATCTATCCTCCTCCGTCCTCAGATTATGCGATGCTCGCAAGCTCAGCTATGAAGCCGCCTCGGAACGATGTGCCCTCAGTTCCAGATATTTTGGCGATATTGCCAGAGGCAAAACCGCCCCAACGATCCTGACCTTGGAAAAACTCTGTGTCGGGTTTGACCTGACGCCCAATGACCTGCTGCTCCCCTCGACCATTTGGAGGGAGATGTCCTTCCGCAAGCCCATGCCGGTGATGCAGATCCGCTGCTTTCACTTCCTTCATGACCTTACTGGTTTCCGTGTCTGCCCTCAGTGCGGACGGACTATGGAACGGGAATACCAGCCTTACTGCGACCACTGCGGGCAATGCCTGGATTGGAATGCCTTCTCCAAAGCAACTATTATCCTGCCTCAGCAATAACTCCATCGGTTACATATTTTCCCATCCGGCCAGCGCTCTCTACCCGCTGGCCGCTTTTGCTATGTCTTTTTCCCCTCCTCAATTTTTCTTCATCTCCCTATTGACTTTTTATTTGCAGACTCAATTTAATAAATTTCAAGAAGTGTGTAAGTTTAAATTCTGTCGCTTTTCACAAAATCGAATATACCGTTTTGCCTTTTTGTCCAAATTATAATCGCGTAGCAACTTTTCTATTGCTATTTCGCACAGATATATGTATAATTGAGTATGTCAAGATTGGAAACGTTTCCAGAAACGTTTCCAACAGAGCATCCAAGAACAGACAATTATTTAGGAGGTCAAGGTAATGAAGAAGTTTCTTGCATTAGGACTCGCCGCCGCACTGTCGCTGTCTCTGTTGGCTGGTTGCGGCACACCCTCTGATCCGTCCGGCAGTTCTGATCCCGGGGGCAGTGACCCGGGAACCGCGGCCAATGGCTCCGTTTACTACCTGAACTTCAAACCTGAGCAGGATGCTCAGTGGCAGGAGCTGGCCCAGATCTACACCGAGGAGACCGGCGTGCCCGTCAAGGTGGTCACCGCCGCCTCCGGCACCTATGAGACCATGCTAACCAGCGAGATGGCCAAGGACGACGCCCCCACCATGTTCCAGGTCAACGGCCCTGTGGGCCTAAACAGCTGGAAGGACTACTGCTATGACCTGTCCGGCTCTGATCTCTACGGAGAACTGACCAGCACAGACTACGCCCTGATGAACGGGGGTGAGGTGGCCGGCATCGCCTACGTCATCGAGTCCTACGGCATCATTGTCAACCAGACTCTGCTGGAGCAGGCCGGCTACACCGTGGAGGACATCCAGTCCTTTGATGACCTGAAGACCGTGGCCGAGGACATCACCGCCCGCAGGGACGAACTGGGCTTCTCCGCCTTTACCTCCGCCGGTATGGACAGCTCCTCCGACTGGCGTTTCAAGACCCACCTGGCCAACCTGCCCATCTACTTCGAGTACCAGGACAAGGGCATCAATGCCACCGACGCCATCGAGGGCACCTACCTGGACAACTACCGCAACATCTGGGATCTATACATCAACAACGCGACCTGCGACCCCGCTGAGCTTACCGCCAAGACCGCCAATGATGCTCTGAATGATTTTGTCTCCGGTCAGGCTGTGTTCTATCAGAATGGCTCCTGGGAGTACACTAACGTGGTGGGCGAGGGCAAGCTTAGCGAGGATGAGGTGACTATGATCCCCATCTACTTTGGCGTGGGCGACGAGGCCAACCAGGGCCTGTGCACCGGCTCTGAGAACTACTGGTGTGTCAACAAGAACGCCCCTGAGGAGAACATCCAGGCCACGCTGGACTTCATGTACTGGTGCGTCACGGACGAGACCGCTCTGCAGGCTATCACCGGCGGTACCGGCGCCATGCCCTCCGGCGAGGACGGTATGGCTTTCGCCATCCCCTTCAAAGCCGCTCCCGAGTCCAGCAACCCCTTCGTAGCTCTGGACGCCCAGATGACCGCCGACGGCAAGACCCCCATCAGCTGGAACTTCACCACCATGCCCTCTGAGGAGTGGAAGAATATGGTCGGTTCCGCTCTGGCTGTCTACGCCGCTGACCAGACCGACACCAACTGGGACGCCGTGGTCTCTGCCTTCGTGGACGGCTGGGCAAGCGAGTACGCCCTGGCCAACGGCTAATAGAAAATTCCTGTCAGAACGTGTCGAATGGCCTTCCGGGGCCGCCGGAATGGACTCCGGCGGCCCCGGTTTTTTAAAAAAGAGCCCCGTCACAATTATTTTAAGGGCGATCATTCAACGCTATTACACCAAAGGGGGGATTGGTTTTGGATAAAGCCATCCGCAAATATTGGCCGATATTTGTGCTGCCTACACTTGTCGCCTTTATCATTGGTTTCATCATTCCGTTTATCCAGGGAGCTTACCTGGCATTCTGTCAGTTCACCACGGTGAAAGATGCCACCTTCATTGGCATTTCCAATTTTACCCGCGCAATCAGCGACACCACCTTTACCCATGCGTTCTGGTATAACTGCGCTTTTGTGGTAGTAAGCACTGTGGCCATTAACGTAGGGGGCCTTGCAGTAGCCCTGATCCTCACGCGCGCGATCCGGGGGACCAACGTCTTTCGCACCGTATTCTTCATGCCAAACCTGATTGGCGGCATCGTGCTGGGCTACATCTGGCAGATCCTGCTGAACTGTGTACTCAGCCTGCTGGAGAGGCCCCTGCTACAGTTAGACGCTACGGCAGGCTTTTGGGGCCTGGTGATCCTCATGTGCTGGCAGCAGATTGGCTATATGATGATCATTTACGTGGCGGGGCTCCAAAGCGTGCCTGACACCTTGATCGAGGCCGCGGAGATCGACGGTGCCTCTCGCTGGCAGACCTTCTGGAAAGTAAAGCTCCCCATGCTCATGCCTTCCATCACCATCTGCCTGTTCCTGACGATTACCAACAGTTTCAAACTTTTTGATCAGAACATGGCCCTCACCGGCGGCCAGCCTGCCCACCAAAGCGAACTGCTGGCATACAACATCTATTATACCTTCTATGGCCGGTCTGGACCCCAGTGGCGTGGGATCGGTCAGGCCAAGGCGGTCATCTTCTGCGTGATCGTAGTGGCCATCGCCCTGATCCAGTTGCGGATGACCCGAAAGAGGGAGGTACAGCAGTAATGAATCAGAGAATGAAACTGTCCAACCGAATTTGGAGCATCGTGATGACCATTGTCTGCGTCATCTATATGTATCCCATCTTCATGGTGCTTACAAACTCCTTGAAGGTGGAGAGCGCTATCAGTACAGGTACCGCCTTTGAATTGCCCAATGCGGAGACCTTCGCTGGCCTCGCAAATTATGAGAACGCGATCAATGCCCAGGGGTTCCTGTCCAGTTTCTTCTATACCACATTTATTACAGTTTCTTCCGTGTTAGCCATTTTGCTGTTCTGCTCCATGTTCGCATGGTACATCACAAGGGTAAACAACCTGTTCACCAGAATCCTTTATTTGTTGTGTGCATTCTCCATGGTGGTACCGTTCCAGATGGTCATGTTTACTCTGTCAAATATGGCGGACACATTGCATTTGGACACGCCGTGGGTACTGTGGGTCATCTATCTGGGTTTTGGCGCAGGCCTGGCGGTGTTTATGTTCTGTGGGTTTATGCGAAGCGTGCCGATCGACATGGAGGAGGCTTCCATGATAGATGGTTGCAACCCCATCCAGACTTACTTCTATATTGTGTTTCCCCTATTGCGCCCCACCATGATCTCCGTGGCGATCCTGGAGGCCATGTGGATCTGGAACGACTACCTGCTTCCCACCCTGATTCTGGATATTCAGGACTACCGTACCATCTCCATGCTGATCCAGTTCTTTAAGGGCAGCTATGGCCGCGTGGAAATGGGGCCTATGATGGCCTGCATCATGCTCGCCATCCTTCCTATTATCGTGATCTATCTCTTCGCGCAGAAGTATATCATCAAAGGAGTGGTAGCGGGCGCGGTGAAAGGATAATACTTTCCAAAAGGTTCGTGATTCAACATGACGATCAGAGATATTGCCCGGCTCTCCGGATATAGTCTGGGCACTGTGTCCAGGGTACTCAACAACCATCCGGACGTAAGTGAAAAAGCAAAAGAGAAAGTGCTTGCGGTCGTAGAGGAATACGGGTTTCAACCAAACGCCAATGCAAAGCATCTGAAAATGCAGACGCTGTCTGCAATCGCTGTTCTGGTCAAAGGAACACAAAACCTGCTGTTCGCTGATATTTTGGAACAGGTACAATCCCTGCTGCAGAGCAGCGGCGAGGATGTCTATGCGGCCTACCTGGACGAGGACGCGGATGAAGTGCAGTATGCCCTGCAGCTTACTCAGCTTCGCCACCCCAAGGGATTCCTTTTTCTCGGCGGCGATTTGGAATACTTCAAAGAGGAATTCTCCGGCATCACCGTGCCCGCTGTCCTGCTGACGAACAACGCCCGGAACCTTGGATTCAAAAACCTGTCAAGTTTCACAACGCATGACGTAAACGCTGCTGAGCAGGTGATCGACTACCTGTACCAACGCGGCCATCGACGCATTTACGTACTCGGCGGCAACCGCTCCAGTACACAGATCAGCGCCAAGCGGCTGTTAGGGGTGCAGCAGGCTATGGAGCGCCACGGGCTTCCATGTGATTTGGAACAGATACACGAGCCGTGCCGGTACTCGATGGAAGATGGATATCAGGGCGCAAGACGGCTGCTGGAGCGCGCCCCTGATCTTACGGCGCTCTATGCGTTAGGTGATGTAATTGCACTGGGGGCGGTTCGGGCGATTCGGGATCTTGGGCTACGGGTCCCAGAAGATATTTCCGTCGTCGGGTACGACGGCACCGCGTTCAGCCGCTATTCTGTCCCAAGACTGACCACCATCCGGCAGGACACAGCGCAGCTCGCCCAGCGGGGGGTACAGGCGCTTTTGGACAGTATTCAAAGGTCTGCCCCGCCGGTTCACGACTTTATCCCCCATGAACTGCTGGAGCAGGAAAGCGTCTGTCCCCCGGGGCAGTAGTTTCCCATGTAGAAAGGATATATGCCTATGCGACAGGCTGGAATTTTAATGGCGATCACCTCCCTGCCATCCCCGTGGGGAGTGGGCACACTGGGGGGAGAGGCTCGAAAGTTCCTGGATTTCTTAGTTCAGGCGGGACAGTCTTATTGGCAGGTGCTCCCAATCGGCCCTACCAGTTTCGGCGACTCCCCCTATCAGTCTTTCTCCACATTTGCCGGCAACCCGTATCTCATAGATCTGGACGACCTTTGTGCCGATGGGCTGCTCAAGCCTGAAGAATATCAACAGAAAGACTGGGGAGATGACCCTCTTCGGGTAGACTATGGTCTCTTGTATCAAAACCGCTTCTCTGTTTTGGAGAAAGCCGTTCAGCGGCTGCGGGGTGGTCGGCCTGATGAACTGACACTCTTCTGCGAGAGAGAAGCAGAGTGGCTGGAGAACTATGCGTTGTTTATGGCTCTGAAGGGACGCTTTAACGGGGCCCCCTGGAGTCGCTGGCCCGATCCCCTGCGGCGGCGGGAGCCGTCTGCGCTGGCCGAAGCAGCTCGGGAGCTGGATGAGGCGGTCTGGTTTTGGAAAGGCGTCCAATATCTGTTCTTTTCGCAATGGAGCCGCTTGAAACAGCAGGCAAAGGAGCAGGGTATCTCCATCATAGGAGACCTCCCTATCTATGTTGCGGAGGATAGTGCTGATGTATGGGCTCACCCGGAACAGTTCCAAATGGATGGCAACCTGCACTGTGCTGCCGTGGCCGGCTGTCCGCCAGATGGTTTTTCAGCCGATGGCCAGCGGTGGGGGAATCCCCTGTTCGACTGGAACAGGATGAAAGCAGATGGCTATCAATGGTGGATACGCCGCATTTCTTTTCAGTTTCAGCTATACGATGTGGTCCGCATCGACCATTTCCGGGGATTTGAGTCCTACTATGCGATCCCAGCTGATGCGGAAACCGCGCAGACTGGATGCTGGATGCCCGGTCCGGGACTGGATTTTTTCTACGCGCTGGAAGGCGCGATCGGAAAGCAGCCGATCATCGCGGAAGATCTCGGATTCCTCACCCCTTCAGTCTACAAGCTGTTGGATGACACTGGCTTCCCGGGCATGAAAGTGCTTGAATTCGCCTTTGACAGTCGGGACGGCAGCGGCAGAGTGTACCAGCCGCACAACTATCCGCAAAACTGTGTTGCATATGTGGGCACACACGACAACGATACCGCCTTGGGCTGGCTGGCCGAAGCTGATCCGGCGGATACAGCCTTTGCCCGTGAGTATCTCCACTTGGATAAGGCGGAAGGAGAAAACTGGGGGATGATGCGTGCGATTTGGGCCAGCACAGCAAATTGCGCTATCGTGCAGATGCAGGACCTGCTGGGGCTTGGGAGCGATGGACGGATGAACATCCCTTCCACCATAGGAAACAACTGGAGGTGGCGCGCACGGGCCGGGTTTGACAGTCCCGAACTGGCCCTGCGGCTCCGGCGGCAGATGGAACTCTATGAACGGCTGCCTCAGGGCGGGAAGGGAGAAACGGGATGAGCATTCAGACAAATTTGGAGACACTTTTGACGCACCGCGGCATCCGTTTGGACACCTGTTCCGATCAGGAACTGATGTATGCCCTGACCGCTGCGGTGCGGGAACTGCAAAAGCCCATGCCCCATGCTCCGGGAGAACGCAAACTGTATTACTTCTCTGCGGAATTTTTGGTGGGGCGTCTGCTCCGTGCCAATTTGATCAACCTTGGGCTGTTGGAAGAAGTGGAAACGTTACTGGCCGCCCACGGCCGTTCCCTGGCTCAGATTGAAGATCAGGAGCCGGAGCCCTCTTTGGGAAACGGTGGCCTGGGCCGGCTGGCCGCCTGTTTCCTGGATTCCATCGCCTCCCTGGGCCTCAATGGGGACGGCGTGGGCCTCAACTATCACTACGGTCTTTTCCACCAGCGGCTGACCACCGGACGTCAGACGGAGGAACCAGATCCATGGATTGCCCCGGAGTCCTGGCTGCTGGATACAGGCTTCTCCTACCAAGTGGACTTTGGCGGGTTCTCCTTGATGGCCAAACAGTACGACCTGGAGATCCCCGGCTATGAGAACGGTATGTGCAACCGGCTGCATCTTTTTGACGTGGAGCATCCGGCAGGAGCACCAACAGATGGCATCCGATTCGATAAAACCGATATTGCCGGCCATCTAACTTCCTTCTTATATCCTGATGACAGCGATGAGGCCGGCCGTCTGCTGCGGCTCTATCAGCAGTATTTTATGGTCTCAGCCGGTGCTCAGCTGATCCTGCGGGAGTTGGAGGAGCGTGGGCATTCTCTGCTGGAACTGGACAAATATGCCGTGGTCCACATCAACGACACCCATCCTTCCATGGTGATCCCTGAACTGCTCCGCCTGCTGACTGGACGGGGCGTGGAGCTGGAGCATGCCATGGATCTGGTGGAGCGCACCTGTGCCTACACCAACCATACCATTCTGGCAGAAGCCCTGGAAAAGTGGCCCGCCGCCTACTTGGAACAGGTCGCTCCGCAGCTGATCCCCTTCATTCGCGCGCTGGATCAGCGGGCGCGGCAGCGCTGTGACGATCCGGATACGGTTATCTGGGATGAACAGGATGTGATCCATATGGCCCGCATGGACATCCACAGCAGCGCGAAGGTCAACGGCGTGGCGGAACTGCACACAGATATCCTGAAAAACACTGAACTCCACCCCTTCTATGTTCTGTATCCGGAGAAATTCAATAACAAGACCAACGGCATCACCTTCCGCCGGTGGCTGATGGGCTGCAACCCCTCTTTGGCCGGCCTGATCACGCAGGCTATTGGTCCTGACTGGAAACAGGATGCCAAGCATCTGGAAGGATTGCTGGACTATAAGGATGACAGCGCTTTCCTGGAGAAACTACTCGCTGTCAAAGAGGAAAACAAGTCCGCGCTTGCCCTATGGCTGGCCGGGCAGGGAACCGCCATTGATCCCCACAGCATATTGGATATACAAATCAAGCGGCTGCACCAGTATAAGCGGCAGCAGATGAACGCACTGTATACTATTTGGAAGTATCTTCAAATCAAGGAGGGACACATCCCGCCCCGACCGGTGACCATGGTATTTGGCGCTAAGGCGGCCCCGGCCTACACCCTGGCCAAGGACACCATCCATCTGCTCCTGTGCCTGAGCAAGCTGATCGAACAGGACCCACAGGTTTCCCCCTGGCTGAAGCTGGTGATGGTGGAGAACTACAACGTCTCTGCTGCCGAGCGGCTGGTCCCGGCATGCGACATCTCAGAGCAGATCTCTCTTGCCTCCAAGGAGGCCAGTGGCACCGGCAATATGAAACTGATGGCAAACGGCGCCGTCACCCTGGGTACCCTTGACGGGGCCAATGTGGAGATCTCCCGGCTGGTGGGAAAGGGAAACATTTACTTGTTCGGCCGATCCGCCGACGAGGTCATCTCCCTCTACCAAAAGGATGCCTATCGCAGCAGTGATTACTGGCAGAAGCCGGAGTTGGAGCGACTGATGGATTTCATTCTCAGCCCGGAATTGCTTGCCATCGGTGATGCAGATAGCCTAAGCCGGCTCTATAAGGATTTTATCGCCAAGGACTATTTTATGGCGTTGTTGGATCTGGAGGACTACATTGCGGTGAAGGAGCGGTGCCTGGCCGATTATGAAGATCGGACTGCCTGGAGCCGCCGAATGCTATTCAACGTTGCCCGCTCCGGCTTCTTCTCCTCTGACCGCACTATCGCGGAATATGACCGGGACATCTGGCATTTGAAATGAGTGCCATATCAGAAAGGTGTGATCATCATGTCTGAAGTCAGCTTACAGCATATTGAAAAAGTGTATCCGCACAGCGGCAAAAAGAAAAGCAATCTCAAGGTGACGGATGAAGGCGTCCTGGCCGTACAGGACTTCAACCTGAATATCCGCGACCGGGAATTTATCGTGCTGGTCGGTCCCTCCGGCTGCGGAAAATCCACTACCCTGCGGATGGTAGCCGGTCTGGAGGAGATCACTCGGGGTGAACTCTATATCGATGGGAAGTTGGTCAACGATGTGGAGCCCAAGGATCGAGATATCGCCATGGTGTTCCAGAGCTACGCACTCTATCCCCACATGACGGTGCGGGGCAATATGGAGTTCCCCTTGAAACTCCGCAAGATGCCGAAAGAAGAAATTGAACGCAGGGTGAACCAGGCGGCGGAGATCCTGGGAATCACAGAATATCTGGACCGCAAGCCCAAGGCGCTATCCGGCGGACAGCGGCAGCGTGTGGCCATTGGCCGTGCAATTGTCCGGGAGCCAAAGATACTGTTAATGGACGAGCCACTCAGTAATCTGGATGCTAAACTGCGCAATCAGATGCGCGCAGAGATCATTAAGCTCCGCCAGCGCATCAACACGACATTTCTCTATGTAACACACGATCAAACAGAGGCAATGACGCTCGGGGATCGTATTGTCATTATGAAAGACGGCGTGATCCAGCAGATCGGGACGCCGCAGGAGGTCTTCGACCACCCATCTAATTTGTTTGTCGCAGGCTTCATTGGAGTACCCCAAATGAATTTCTACGACGCGGAACTGGCCCTTGATCGCGATGGCCGCTATGTTGTTCACATGGAGAATGTGCAAATCATTCCTTCAGAAGAAAAACAGGAGCGGCTTCGCAGTGCTGGAGCCACATCTCAGTCCATTACGTTGGGTGTACGCCCAGAGCACATCGCTTTGTTGGGGGACGGCGACAACATGTTCCATGGCGTAGTAGAAGTAACAGAAATGATGGGGAGCGTCGTCCATCTTCATGTCAATGCTTGTGGGCGGGACAGCATAATTGTTGCCCAGACCGCTAACCTGGAGGGACCGACACCTGTAACCGTCAAAGTCGGGAATACAATCTCTTTTATTTTTGGCGGTAATGTGATCCACCTCTTTTCCAAGGAAACGGGTCGAAACTTGGAATATTCTGAGCACGCATAAAATTTGCACGCGGCATCTGCTTTGCTCTGGATTGAGCTGCAGATGCCGCATTTCTACAATTATACAGCTATTGGTTTTTCACATTGAAAATGCTCTTCGACTGTCGTCTCTACGACAGGTCGGCGATGATCTTCTCCATAGCTTCGTAGCTGGGCATGGCCACAACCTGGTTGATCTCCGCGGCCAGATGGGGTGCCTGAAAGTGTTCCGCATCTGACTGGGTGCCGGACGCCTCGATGCGGAAGCCGTGGTTTTCCCATGCCAGGCGCTGGATACGCCATTGCGCATGGCATTACGGAAACACTGGTTCTTTACTGTGCCCAGGGTTTTGCCATAAGCCGTATAGTCGTATAACAAAACGGGTGGGGAGAACATTGCCAGTTCTCCCCACCCACTCTATAAAATCAAATCATTCTTACCCCATACACGGCATTAAGCCCCATAGGTTCACATTGTGTACCTATGGGGCTTAACACTAGGGATTGTGGGGTGCCTGTTTTAGTCTTTATTTTCAACCAGAGCCTGTATGTAATCCGCTACGATTTCAGACAGAAGTTCTGACCGATTGATCCGGCCTGCCAGGGACCTTGCTCCGTTATGATTCGTGATGTAGGTCGGATCGCCCGTTAGCAGGAAACCGACGATTTGATTGATAGGGGCATAACCCCGCTCTTGGAGCGCCGAGTATATTAGCCGTAGCCTTTCCGCATCCGTCATTTCCATATATGCCCCCTGGTTACTGTACCCGATAGCCACGCTCCACCGTGGAAAGTACATAATCCAACATGCTCTCATGTGATGGGAATGTCTTTGGCTCCAGGCCCTCGACTTCATGAAAAGAGATGATCCGGTCAATCGAATCCTGCCAACAAACACAATTCGTATCTATCCTCATTCTTGGCACCTCAAAGGTATCTTCCGTTCCACAAACCAGCGGCCGATGATATTGCCAGTTAAATTGGCTGTCCTCTCAAAATAAAGGAAG
This sequence comes from Lawsonibacter celer, assembly GCF_014281125.1. GTDB lineage: Bacteria > Bacillota > Clostridia > Oscillospirales > Oscillospiraceae > Lawsonibacter_B > Lawsonibacter_B celer. Next base: position 164,037 of record NZ_JACOEA010000003.1, read on the forward strand.
CGCCGCTGTCCACGCATCATGACAGTATAGCGATCCCCTTGCCCGCCGGCCTTCGCCGCATATGACGGCCGGATGTCGAGGACTCGGTCTATTTCATATGTTATCCCATTCTCCCAGGTAAGCGCACGAGGCAGCATGACGCCATCCTCATTGAACTGGACGGAAACTGCCACATACGCTTTATACTCCGCCCCCGCGTCCATGGCTTTCAGCAGAGCGGCTTACTGATGTCTCGCCGCAGGAAATCAGACTGCGCAAGATATGGGGCCTGGAACCGGCCATCACGCTTTTCAAGAAGCCGCAGTTTGAAGTCCAGCAGTTCCGGCGGGACATTCAGCGAACTGGCTACAGAGAAGAAGTCTGTATGGCTCTGGAGCGTGTCAAACAAATCTGTGTCATCGACCAGGAACTCCGCTGCGAAAATATTGGCTTCCCGCTCCATAAAGTCTCTGTCATCCAGATAGGACAACTCGTGGAACGTGCGGATCTTACTATCCACATGTAAGACACCATGCGCCAGTTCGTGGGCGAGGATGACCCGCTGCACCAGGTCTTCCAACTCGCTGTTGACCACGGCGATTTTACATCTGCTGTGGATCAGAAAGAAGCCCTTACATGACCCAGCATGACAGCCCATCGGTTGCCTGGAAACGCGGATTCCCATAAGGTATTGTACCCAGAGGCAGACAGCCTTGATTAACGCGATCCGCAAGTTAAGGTATTGAACACCAAATTTGTTATTGCAACGTTAGATACAGCATTGCTTCCATCTCTTCGTCCCGGCGAAACCGTCACCCTTGACGAGATCATCGGAGGTGTGGCCAATGCCCAAACCTAACGCCATACTTGCCCGCATTGAAGCCGCCGCTAAAGCACGCTATCAGGCCCGCCTTCATACTTCTATGAACATGCTCCTTCAGCTGGGACAGGATGCTGCCGCTATCACTGCCCATGAAGTCTTTCAACTTGGCCCAGGCAGAGCAGAGAAGTTTTTGTGGCCTACCGAGAAGCTATCAACGATATGGCCCGCCGTGTTGTAGATTCGGAACCAAAAAACGATTTGGGAAAAACTGTTTGGCCGAAGTTTGAGGTTACAAATGAGGTTACAGACGAAAAAATCGAAAAAAATCCAGTGTTTTCAAGGGTTTCCGACGTCAGGGCGTAAAAAGTACGGCCTGAAAGCCGCCCGCCGCGCCCCCCAGTTCAGCAAGCGCTGATCTTATTCTCAACCCATTCAAAGGGATGCCGTTTTCGCGGCATCCCTTTTTGTATTGACGCCAAACGCGCCAAATCCCTATTGACATCCCGTCAGAGCTGTCATATGCTATTTTTGCTGACACAGTGTCAGATAATTGTATGCCCCAGTTTTCTATTCCATTTCTGATGGGCGTAAGGTGCACACCATACCGAAGGGATCGCCGGAGCTGACCCAAGCCAGGCGGGATGAGATTGTCCGCGCCTGTGAGACGCTCTACCAGAGCATGAGCTTTCGGGAAATCACCATCAAGGAGATCGCTTGCTTTACCTCCCTCACCCGCCCATCCATTTACAATTACTTTCAGACTAAGGAAGAGATTTTTCTGGCTCTGCTTCAGCAGGAGTACGAGCGCTGGCGTACCGATCTGGAGGTGTTGGCGCAGTCAGACGCACCTCCCTCCCGGCAGGTCCTCGCCCAGGGTCTGGCCTGCACGCTGGAACGCCGTCCCAATATGCTCCGGCCGCTCTCCACCAGTCTGAACGACATGGAAGAGAAGAGCCGGCCGGAAAAGCTGGTGGAATTCAAAACCGCCTGCGGCGCCTCGATTGAGGCGGTTTGCGGCTGCCTGTCCTGCTTTTGCCCGGATATGGGGCGGCGGGAGCAGAATGCGTTTATTGCCGCCTTTTCCCCGCTTTTACCATTTATGAGATCGCCCTCGCGGGCTCAAAAAACTCCTGGGCATACCGCCCCGGAGACCGGATGACAGACAGGAGGAAGATCAGATGGAATTTTTAGACCTGGTTAAAGCGCGCTATTCGTGCAAACAATTCGACGGCCGTCCGGTGGCTCCGGCACAGCTGGACGCCATTCTGGAGGCCGGACGCGCCGCGCCCACCGCCAAAAACCTGCAGGAACAGCGCGTCTATGTGGTGCAGTCTCAGGAGGGTCTGGACAAAATCGACCGCATCAGCCCCTGCCGCTACGGGGCGGCCACCGTGGTGGTGGTGGCCTTTGACCGGGAAAACGTGTTCACCTATCCCGGCGGCAAACGTGACTCCGGGGTAGAGGACGCCACCATTGTGGCCACCCACATGTTGCTGGCCGCCAAGGCTGTTGGGGTGGACAGCTGCTGGATCAACTTCTTTGACCCGGAGGTCGCGGCCAAGGAGCTGGGTCTGCCAGAAAACGAGGAGGTTCTCATGCTGCTGGATCTGGGCTATCCCGCGGAGGGGGGCGGTCCATTGGAGAAGCACAGTAGCCGCAAGCCTCTGGCTGAAACGGTTGTTTATCTGTAATTCTCGTCCAAAACGGAGGAATTTATTGATGAGCAGCGTTCTGGTCACGTACTCTTCCGCCAGCGGGGTAACCGCCCAGCTGGCGAACACCCTGGCCGGTGCCATTGGTGCGGACCTTCGGGAGGGCAGGCGCTTTTCCGCCCGCACCGGTGTGGCGGAGCTGAAGGCCTGGGCCGAGCATTTTTGAAAGCTCCCGCCACAGCCCCATGGATCCACTGAACCGGGTATTCCATCTGGGTAAGGCCATGCGCCTTGATAGGTTTTCTATCTTGTTGTGTTCCCACAGCTGTTTAAGATCTTTTGCCTTCACAAAAAACAGAAAGCCTCACGAAAAGCCAGGTATCCCCTCCCTAAGCAGGAAGGGGACGCCTGGCTTTCTACCTTGTTTTATTGATCCCGTTTTGTCCGGTTTAGGTGCGCGCATCCAGCTGAAGGATTGCGCGGGCCTCCTCGGGCGTGGCCACCTCCATCTCCAATTCGTGGATAATGCGCACCATGCGCTCCACAAACTGGGCGTTGGACTTGGCCAGTTCACCCTTGCGGTAGTAGATGTTGTCCTCCATGCCTACGCGTACGTGCCCGCCCTTGAGCAGGGAATAGACGTTTCCGTCCAACTGGCTGGCGCCGATGGCCATAACCGTGAAGATGGCCTTTTCCTGGGGCGGAATCATACTCAGCATCATGTCGACATTTTTCTGGCTATAAGCAATGGAGCCCTGGCTGATGCGGTCCATTCCCATGACAAAGGTCAGTCCTACGTCCTCGGGCAGCACTCCGGCGGGTTTGAGGTGCTTAAATACCTCGTCCACAGTAACTGGGTTAAAGCACTCCAGCTCCGGTCGGATCCCCAGGTCCTTCATCTTTTGGGCGCTCTCCTTCAGCCATTTGCGGGTCCACATATAGATCCAGGTCAGGTCCTGCCATGAGGTGGTGATAAGGGAGCAGTCCAGAGAGCACATATCGGGCAGCGATTCCTTGGGCAGATTCAGGCAGGCCAGCCCGTCGTCCGCCGTGGATCCAGGGGCAGACGCAGGGGCGGTGGAATTCTGGATAATCAGCGGACATTTGGCCCGAATACCGGTGTTGATTTCTCCAAAGGTATTGGTGTCACAGGTGGACTTGCCCTCCTTGTCCCTGGTATGGACATGTACAATGGCTGCGCCGGCGTTATAGCAATCATAGGCGGAGGCGATGATCTCGTCTGGCTGCTCGGGTAGATTGGGGTTGGACGCCTTGCCCTGGAACGCACCCGTTTGGGCTACCGTAATGATAACTTTTCTTTTTGCCATGGTTGTTTCTCCTTTCAATGCTTCCATGCTTGCCGCTCAGCGGCTGCCGACCTGCTCGGCGAGATACTCCTTTGTGCCCTCCTGGTACATGGAGCCGTACAGCTCTCGATATCCAGGGGTACGGAAAAACGCGGGGCGTTTATCCACCAGACAGTTCACCACGATGGTCACGATGGTGACAATGCTCATCAGCCAGATGGGATGGACAAAAATGGGGGTCAGCTTGGCGCTGAACAGAACCCAGACCACCATGGTGATATAGGCGGCAATCATAATAGACATCGCCGTGGTCTTACGGCACAGCTTGGGGCAGTACAGGGTGAGAAAGATAATGGCGAAGAAGGGAACCGACATCGCCAAGCCGGCGCCCACGAAATTCAGCAGCATCTTGACAAAGAATGAGCAAAACAGCGCGGCCATGGTAAAGATAATGATACCCAGCACACTGATGTTCTTCTCCCGCTTGCCGCTCATGCTCACCCCACGGCGCTCCATACCAGGCTTGACCAAATCGTTCATAATCAGAGTCGTGGCGGAGATGGGCAGGTTGGTGGCGGTAGACACGCAGGCCGCCCACATGCCGGCCAGGCAGAATCCTGCCAGCGCCTTGGGCATGGCGTTGATGACCATAGGCATGACGGCGGCAGTATTCTCCAGATTGGGATAGAGCACATGCCCCGCCATACCGATGGAGGCACAGATATATCCCATGGGGGCTACCAGCAGGCCGCCGATAATGAAGGCCCAGCGGGCGGTCTTTTCACTCTTGGCCGTGGTGATGCACTGAACCTGGGACTGCTGCCCGCCCACGTTGGTGATCATCATCACCGGATAGGCCAGCCAATAGGCCCATCCCATCCCTTTGACGGGGCTGAGGTAGGTGTCGACGCCGGGGTCAGCCGGCAGGTTTGCCACCACATTATCCCAGCCGCCCACGCTGGGGTTGGCAAACACCGAGACGAAGGCAATGATAACAGCGGCCCAGCACATAATCATGTTGAGCACATTGACCGAGCCGCAACTCATCCAGCCGCCGAAGATGGCAATCAGCAGATAAATTACGGCGGAGACCAGCATGCCGGTGGTCATGGAGAAGTACTCCGGCAGCAGGGTGCTCAGAATTGTGCCTCCGCCGATAAACTGGCTGACCATGATGACAAAATTCATGAACACCTGCCCCACCACAGACACCTTACGGGTCGCTCCGCCGTATGCGTCACCATAGAGCTGAGAAACGGTGTTCATCCGCACGCGGCGGTATTTGCCTGCAAAGAAAATTCCGATAATGGTCACGCCTAGGCCCAGCCAGAAGGGATGTGTGCCTCCGGCAAAGCCATAGACATATCCGCTCTGGGCCGCGCCGGTCGTGGCGTTGGCGCCAATGGCCACACCCATAATGGAACACATTACCATGGGAAATGTCATGGACTTGCTGGCCAGCAGGAAGCTGTCCGCACCTCCGGACCCCAGCTTTTTTGCCTTTTTTTCCTGTATCTTATTGGAGACGGCAGCAATGACAAAGAGCGCGACAAAGTAGATCAGCACAATGGCAAGGGCTACGAAGTTATTTTGCATACTTTTTATCCCTCCACACAAAATTTTGAGTGGGCACCCAACAGTCATGTTCCCTTTGCAATTGTCATGCCAATTTTTTAATCTTTTTTCTCAAATGCCCGTATTGACGGGATTTTTAAATTTTTTGCCCTTTTTGATCTCCCTTGTTTCCCCGTGTCTTTTGATCGAATTACGCACTTTTGCCCATTTTAAGCTTTCAAATAGGCATTGCTGCATTTTCCCTCTATTCCTGCGTTTTTCTTCCCGTTTCTTTTCCCTCCGAAATTTAAATTACGCATTTTTGCCTATTTCAAAAAAATCTAAAAAGGCCTTCCGCCCCCTCAATCTCTTTGTCTGCGGGCCTTTCGGCACTCCGCCCCCTACTTTGGCACACTGCTTGCTTTTTAAAGAAATAGACTTTAAAATGTTTAGGAGTGATCAAAGCATGGTTCAATTCGTATCTGCTCAAGAGGCAGTAAGCCGCTTAAAAGACGGCATGACGGTTGGAATCGGCGGATTTGGGGCCTACGGTCCCTCGGACGAGCTGCTCTCCGCCCTGGAGCGTCGCTATGCCCAGGAGGGGCATCCCGTCAACCTCACGGTGGTGGCCGGAATCAGCGGCGGCGACAATTCGGAACAGGATATCGCTTTTAACCGCCTCAAAGCCCCCGGTCTGCTGGGCACGATCATTGCCGGGCATTTCGGCAACGCGCCCTGTATTGCCAAAATGGTGAGCAGAAATGAGGTTGCGGCCTTTGCGGTCCCGCTGGGCGTGGTGATGCACCTGCTCCGGGCCATTGCCGGACATAAGCCCGGCGTTCTTACCCATATCGGCCTGGGCACCTTTGCCGATCCCCGTGAGGATGGCTGCCGGGCGAACGGCCGGGCCAGGGAGTCGGGCCGGGAGGTGGTCTCCCTGGTCGAGCTGGACGGACGGGATTATCTGTTTTACCCCTCATTCCCCATAGATTTCTGCCTGATCCGCGGCACCTATGCGGATGAGGACGGTAACATCTCCCTGAAGCACGAGGCACTCACTGAAGCCCAGCTGGAAATGGCCGCGGCCGTCCACAACAGCGGCGGAACCGTTGTGGTTCAGGTGGAGGAGATCGTCAAACGCGGCACGCTGCCCCCCAAGGAGGTGCGCATCCACAACTCCCTGGTGGACTTTGTGGTGAAATCCCAGCCGCTCAACCACGCCCAGTCTTATGCCTGCGGCCGTTACCGCCCGGAGCTGACTGGGGAGACCCAGGTGCCCACCACCGCGATCCCCCCCATGCCTCTGGATATCCGCAAGGTCATTGCCCGCCGGGCCGCCATGGAGCTGCGTCCCGGCTGTCTGGTAAATCTTGGCATCGGCATTCCCTCCGGCGTGGCCAATGTGGCCAACGAAGAGGGAATTGCCGCCCAGATGACGCTCTCGCTGGAGTCCGGCCCTTTGGGCGGCGTCCCCGTGGACGGCGTCGGCTTCGGTGCGGCGGTCAATTCAGAGGCCATCTACAGCGTGTGCGACACCTTTGACCTGTACGACGGCGGCGTTTTGGACATGGCCTTTCTGGGCGCGGCGGAAATTGACCGGCAGGGCAATGTAAACGTATCCAAATTCGGAACCCGCTGCACTGGTCCGGGCGGTTTTATCAACATCTCCCAAAACGCCCGCAAGGTGTTCTATGTGGGCGCCTTCACCTCAGGCAAGCTGTTGGCTGAGATCTCCAGGGGACAGCTTAAAATCATCCAGGAGGGACCGGGTGTTAAATTTGTGGATCACGTCCAGCAGATCACGTTCTCAGCCGCTTATGCCGCCCAGAGCGGGCAGGAGGTCATGTACATCACCGAGCGGGCGGTATTCCGCCTGACCCCCGACGGCTTGGTGCTGACCGAAATTGCGCCGGGCATTGACCTGGAGGGGGACGTTCTTGCCCACATGCTTTTCCGTCCCGCCGTGGCGCCGGACTTGAAGCAGATGGACCCGCGTATTTTCCGGGACGCGCCCATGGGGCTGCAGCTGTGAGTGCCCGGCCGGCCGCAAGCCCTCCCGCGGGAGGCGCCAAGCGCGCGGTGAAAAAATCCCTGCTGATCCTTTTCACCCTGCTGCCTCCCCTGATTCTCCTGCTTCTGCGGCCCTTCGGCATGGATGGGCGGCAGAGCGCAATCCTGGCCGCTCTGATTTTGACCATCCTCTGGTGGGTCTCTGGCGCGGTGGAACGCACGGCTGCCTCGGTCTTTCTGCTGGCCGTCTTTTTTCTCTTCAGCGGCGCTCCGGCGGCCACGGTGTTCACCTTCCCCCGCTCAGAGAATTTTCTGATGATTCTCTTTTCCTTTTTGTTCTCTCAGGGAATCTCCAACAGCGGCCTGGCGGACCGGCTGCTTCAGCCTCTGCTGGGCCGGGCCGCCCGCTCCATTCCCCGCCTGCTCCTGTCCATGGTGTGCTGCAGTCTGGCCATGATTTTTGTCATTCCGCAGCCCTTCTCCCGCATCATCATTCTGTCCGCCATCTATTCCAGCTTTTTTGACCGTCTCCCCTGTGTCCTGGAACGCCGGAGCTTGAAGCCGGTGCTGATGCTGGGGCTCTTTCTGAGTGCTGTGCTGGCGGATATGCTGCTGCTCCGGGGTGACATCATTCTCAACGGCGCGCTGGTGTCCATGGGCGGAGTGGCTATGGACGAGGGGACATGGATACGCTATATGTTTGTTCCCACGGCGGTTCTCCTTTTGCTGGCGCTTGTACTGTTTGCTCTGGTGTTCCGGCGTGAGCTACGCGGGTACCGGTGCAGCCCGGCCGACCTCCCCTCCGCCCCGAAGGCCCCCCTTACCCGCCGGGAAAAGGGCTGCCTGGTATTCATTGTGTGCATTGTGGTCCTCTGGGCCACCGAGGATCTCCACGGGATCAGCGGCACCCTTACGGTCATTGCGGGCACCGCCCTTATGTTTCTGCCGGGCCTGGGTCTCTTAGGACTCCACGACCTCAAATCCGTCAATCTGAAGCTGCTGGTCTTTCTCACCGCCGCCTTTGCCATCGGCGGGGTTCTAAAAAGCTGCGGCGTGGCGGACATTCTTTTCTCCCGATTTATGTTCCTCTTTCCGGAGACGTTCTCCCTAGGCTATATTGCGGTGGTCCTGCTCACCTGTATTGTGCTGCACATGGTGCTGGGCAGCAATGTGACCACCATGTCCGTCGTCGTGCCGGGCCTGATGACCATCGGCGCAGGTGTGGCTCCGCCCCTTATCCTGCTGTTTCTCATTTACATTGCCATCTGCGGCCACTTTATTCTCCCCTTTCACCATGTAATGCTCCTTTTGGGGGAGGGAAAGGGCTATTACGGCACCAGCCACATGGTGCGTTTGGGCATCCCCCTGACCGTTTTAATCCTGCTGTGCGCCATTCTCGTCTATATGGGCTGGTGGCAGCTGCTGGGCCTTCTATAAAAAGACGTGCATCAGAAAGGTGTGAGTCATTGTGCAGAGCGACAATTTCAAGGAGCTCCTGGATACCGGCCTGCTGCAGATTATTCTGGATACCTCTCCCGACGGCTTCACCTACACCGACAAGACCGGCTACATTACCTACATCAACAAGACCTATTCCAAGCTCACCGGTCTTTCCGAGGAGCTGATTCTGGGAAACAATGTCCACCAGCTGATGGAGCAGGGATATCCCGTCTCCCGCATGATGCTGGAGGTTTTCGAAACCCGTCAGCCTAAGTCCGAACTGATTCAGTACAGTATGGATACCGACCGGCAGATTATGGTCTCCATCGCTCCGGTCTATGACGAGGCCCGAAATTTCTGCGGAGTCGTGGGGAGCTTCCGGGACATGACCGAGCTGATGGATCTGCGCCGGAAAATGGAGACCACCTATCTGGAATTTGACCGGGAGCTCAAGGCCCGCTCAGAGGCCAACAAGGTCCTGCGCCACCGGATTTACGAAATGCTTCATCTGATGGAGGACTACGACCTGGTGGGCAAAAGCCCGCAGATGCGGCGCCTGGCCGAGCTGGCCTATCGGATCTGCAATGTAAACTCCACCGTGCTTATTACAGGTGAATCCGGCGTGGGCAAAGACGTGTTCTGCCAAATGATTCACAAATTCGGCGGCGCCGACCGGGCCTACATCAAGATCTCCTGCGGAGCAATTCCGGAAAACCTGCTGGAATCAGAGCTTTTCGGCTACGAGCCGGGCTCCTTCACCGGGGCGAGCCGCAGCGGGAAGCCCGGCATTTTCGAACTGGCCGGGGACGGCACCGTCTTTTTGGACGAGATCGGCGAAATGCCGCTTCAGCTCCAGGTCAAGCTGCTGACCGTGCTTCAGGACCGGAAATTCTTCCGCATCGGCGGGACCAGGGCGCTGCCCATGAACGCCCGCGTCATCGCCGCCACCAATCGGAACCTGAAGCAGGAGGTGGAGCAGGGCCGCTTCCGCCAGGATCTCTATTACCGGCTCAACGTGATTCCCGTGCAGATTCCCCCTCTGCGGGAACGCAAGGAGGATATTCTGCCCCTGGCCGACCACATGCTGGAGGTTCTCAATCAAAAAAACGGCACCCGCAAGCTGCTCAACGCGGAACTGCGCGGGGTGCTCACCGCATATCACTGGCCTGGCAACATCCGCGAACTCAATAATCTCATCGAGCGCATGTATGTCCTCTCCAACGGCGATCTGCTGGGGGTGGAGGTGCTGCCGGATGAGCTGGCCGCTCTGCTGCCGCGGGAGGGCAGCGTATTGCTCCGAAAGGAGGACACGCTCCGCGACGCCATGGCCCGGGTGGAGGCGGAGCTGATCCGCCAGAGCCTTCGGGACGACCGCAGCCTTCAGGAGATTGCCGAGGGGCTGGGGATTGATCTGTCCACCCTGGTGCGGAAGATCCGCAAGTACCATCTGCCCTACCGCTATAAGCGCGGAACGTCCGGCCCGTAGCCGCCCGGCGGTTCCGTCTCTCCCAAAATCCGCCGCCGCCCAAAGGGGCGGCGGCGGATCCTTTTTTGCCATTCCGGCCGGATGTCTGTCTAATTCAATTGCTTTTTTCCCTATCCAGGTGTAAAATACCTTTGCTTATTTTTCCGCAATCAAACGGAGGTGCTTTTATGGACTACACCTTTGCACAATATCAGGAGAGCGCACAGGCCATCCGTGCCAGAATTGGGGACTTTGTCCCCAAAGTGGCCATGATTCTGGGCTCCGGCCTGGGCTATCTGGGCGATCAGGTGGAACAGCCGATTGCGGTCCCCTATGGGGACATCCCCCACTTTAAGGCGTCCACCGCCCCCGGCCACAAGGGCCGTCTGGTATTCGGCACGCTGGAGGGCCGGAGCGTGGCCGTGATGCAGGGCCGGATGCACCACTACGAGGGCTACTCCTATGAGGAGGTGGCCTACGCCGTGCGGGTGCTGCGCCTGCTGGGGTGCGGCACTCTGATCGTCACCAATGCCGCCGGGTGCATCAACACCGCCTGGAAGGCGGGGGATCTGATGCTGATCTCTGACCACATCAAATTCTTTATGGAGTCCCCTCTCCGGGGCCCCAACCTGCCGGAGTTCGGGGTGCGTTTTCCCGACGCCTCCCACCTGTACACCCCCGCCCTGCGGACTATGGCCAAAGAGACCGCCCGGGCGCTGGGCATTGACCTGAAGGAGGGCGTGTACATGTACTTCCCCGGGCCCCAGTACGAGACGCCTGCGGAGATCCGGGCTGCCCGCATTCTGGGCGGAGACGCGGCCGGCATGTCTACCGCGCCCGAGGTAATTGCCGCCGGCCACTGCGGCATGCAGGTGCTGGGCTTCACCCTGCTGAGCAATATGGCGGCTGGTATTCTGGACCAGCCCCTCACCGAGCAGGAGGTACTGGACGCGGCCGAGGCCTGCAGGGACAAATTTTCCCGGCTGGTGCTGGCCTGCCTGAAAAATCTGTAAGCTTACCAACGCGCCGCCAACGGGAAAGGAGCTGGCATGATTCACTTGTTTAACCGGAGAGAGCTGCTCGTCACCTATGACACAGCCCGCTTCAACGCCGTCCGGGACGCCCTGGCCGCCGCCGGGATCGACTATCAATACCGGGTCAAGGACCTGACCGCCCCCGGTTTGACCGCCCGGGGCAGGCGCGGCACCCTGGGCATTGATCACACCGCCAGCCTGGAATATAGGCTTTACGTCCATAAGGCGGACCACCCCAAGGCGGCGAGGTACCTGTAAGCTCTGATACCAGGGCCGCTCTAGGGCAAATTCTCACTTCCCGCATACTATTTGGAGGTTTCTATGACCACTCTTTTTAAAAATGTCACCGCCGTCCTGATGGACGGGGCCGACACGGTCCTCCCGGGCGCATACGTGGCTGTGGAGGGCGGCAGGATTTCCTCTGTGGGCGCCGTCCGCCCCCAGGGCCCCTTTGACCGGGAGATCGACGGGGCGGGCTGCGTGCTCATGCCCGGTCTGGTCAACGCCCACACCCACGTCCCCATGACCGCCATGCGCGGCTATGGGGACGGCAACAATCTGCAGGACTGGCTGCACAACTATATCTTCCCTGTGGAGGCCAAATGGGACGACCGGGCCATCCGCTCCTGCGCGGCATTGGGGCTGGCGGAGATGATCGCCGCGGGCACCACCTGCATCGCGGATATGTATATGCACACCGGCGCCATCGCCCAGGAGGTGGCTGCCGCTGGCATCAGCGCCAACCTCTCTGTGGGCGGCGTGTACTTCGGCGCGCCGGAGGACTTTTCCCCCGACGCCTGCGGCGACTGCGCCAACCAGAGGCGGCTCACCGAGGAGTGGCACGGCTACAACAACGGCCAGATCCTGGTGGACGCCTCCATTCATGGGGAGTACACCTCCTCCGCCCCCCTGTGGCAGTGGATGGCGGACTATGCCCATGAAAAGGGATTGGGCCTGCACATCCATGTGTCCGAGACCCAGGCGGAGCACGCCGAGTGCATCGCCCGCCACGGAAAGACCCCGGTACAGATTCTGGATGAATACGGCGTCTGGGACGGCCGGGCCATTGCCGCCCACTGTGTCTACACCACCCCGGAGGATTGGGCCATTATGGCCGCCAAGGGGGTCTCCGCCATTCACAACCCGGTCTCCAATCTGAAGCTGGGCAGCGGCGTGGCCCCCGTGCCCGCCATGCTCCGGGCCGGGGTGAACGTGGCCCTGGGCACCGACGGGGTCTCCTCCAACAATAATCACGACCTGTTTGAGGAGCTGAAATTTGCCGCTGTGCTCCACAATGGGGTGGCCCGCGACCCTCTGGCCCTTCTCCCGGCCGACGCGCTGCGCCTGGCCACGGTCAACGGCGGCAGGGCGCTGGGCCGCCGGACCGGGCGAATTGAGGCTGGATATGACGCCGACCTGATCCTGGTGGATTTTTCCCATTTGAACCTGACCCCCTGCCACAGTGTGATCTCCAACCTGGCCTATGCCGCCCATGGCGGCGATGTGGTCATGAATATGGCCCGGGGCCAAGTCATATACCAGGATGGGGAGTTCTTTACCATTGACATTGAGCGGGTAAAGCGGGAGGTGGCTGACTACGCCCTGCCCCGCCTGTTTGGAAATCAGTAAGGGGGAGCTGCAGTTTGTCCAGTCAACAGAGAAAAAACACCTTCTACGGCGCGGCCGCCATTCTGGCGGTGGGCACCATTATCGTAAAGATCATCGGCGCGATCTACAAAATCCCGCTGACCGCCCTTCTGCCCGACGAGGCCTACGGCGACTTTAACGCCGCCTATAATATCTATACCTTCTTTTTGACCATCTCCACGGCCGGCCTGCCCGTGGCCCTGTCCAAGACCGTGTCTGAGACCAATGCTCTGGGCCGCTACAATCAGAAGGATCGGGTCTTCCGGGTGGCTTTCGGCGCGTTTTTGGTGATGGGCCTGTTCAGCTTTGTGTGCATGTCGGTCTTTGGCCAGCAGGTGGCCACCTATATCCTGCAGAACTCCAAGGCGGTCTATGCTGTTCAGGTGCTCTCCCTGGCCGTGCTGTGCACCTGCTGCTGCTCCGCCTTCCGGGGCTATGCCCAGGGTCACATGAACATGATCCCCACCGCCATCTCCCAGATTATCGAGGCCCTGAGCAAGCTCCTGCTGGGTCTTGGGCTGGCCCTGCTGATTCTGAAGTCAGCCATCCAGCCCGATGATCTGCGGGACCGCCTCTCCGCCGTAGGGGCCCTGGCGGGCGTGTCCATCGGCAGCGTGCTCTCGGTGGCCTATCTGGCGTGGAACCACTTCCGCACCAAGAGGCGGGAGCGCCAGCCCTCCAACGACGTGCCCGATTCCAAGGGGGATATCCTCAGCCGCATCCTGACCCTGGCCATCCCCATCACCCTGAGCTCCTGTACCCTGTCCATTGTCAACCTGATCGACACCGGCCTGGTCAGCAGTCAGCTGCAGAGCGTGTTCGCCGCCATTCAGGGCGGCCTGTCCGGCATTGAAAACAGCGTGCTGGATATCTTCCCCAAGGCGGTGCAGATCTTTGAGGAAAATGTGGCCCTGGCCGCGGACCCCAGCCTGAATATTGACCCCATTCTGGACTCTGCCCGGGGCCTATACGGCATCTACAGCAAAACCATGAGCATCTATAACCTGCCTTTCAACCTGATGGTCCCCCTGACCGCCTGCATCGTGCCCGGCGTATCGGCCTGCATTGCCCGGCGGGACCGTCTGGGCGCCAAGCGCGTCACGGAATCCGCTATGCGCATTGCCGCCATGATTGCTCTGCCCTGCGGCTTCGGCCTTTTCGCTCTGGGCGGCCCCATCATTCAGCTGCTCACGGTGGGTCGGGTGGACGTGTCCATCGCGGGGCCTCTGCTCTCCATCCTGGGCATCGCCGCGATTTTTGTGTGTCTCCAAGTGGTGGCCGCCTCTATTCTCCAGGCCAACGGCATCGTCAATCTGCCCATCCTCACCATGATCATCGGCGGTGCGGCCAAGGTGTGGGTAAGCTACACCCTGGTTGGCAATCCTAAGATCATGATCTTTGGCGCGCCGGTGGGTACCCTCACCTGCTTTGTTGTGGTGTCTGTGCTCAATCTGGGCATTATAAAGCGTATGGTTCCCCATCCCCCGACCTATACCAAGGTGTTTCTCAAGCCCCTGGCGGCGTCTGTGCTGATGGCCGCCGCCGCCTGGGCCAGCCATGGGCTTCTCTCCCGTTTCCTGTCCGGCAGTTTTGTTAAAGAGGCTGCTGCTACCGCCGGCGCTATCCTGGTGGCCGTCCTTGTCTATGCGGTTTTGGTGGTTGTTCTGCGTGTTCTCTCCAAAGAAGACCTGGAGCTGATGCCAAAGGGTGAAAAAATCGCAAAAATTTTGCATATTCAGTAAGAAAATTGGAAATATGGGTTGCAGGAGGCCTTGAAATATGGTAGATTTTCAGTATAAGGATGCTTATGGCGTCAAGGATCTGGAGGAGATTGTTCGGATCCTCCGCGCGCCCGGCGGCTGCCCCTGGGACGCCGAGCAAACCCACCAGTCCATCCGCCGCAATTTCCTGGAAGAGGCCTATGAGGCGGTGGAGGCCATTGACGAGGAGAATCCGGATCACCTGCGTGAGGAACTGGGGGACGTGCTGCTGCAAATCGTCCTCCACGCCCGCATGGAGCAGGAGGCCGGCCGCTTCGATCTGGACGGCGTAGCCGACGGCATCTGCAAAAAGCTCATTTTCCGCCACCCCCATGTCTTTGGAGAGGTGGAGGTCTCCGGCACCGGCGAAGTCCTCTCCAACTGGGAGGCGCTCAAGCGCCAGGAGAAGGGCCAGGCCACCCACACGGACGCCCTTGCGTCGGTCGCCCGTTCTCTGCCCGCCCTATGGCGGGCGGAGAAGGTGCAGAAGAAGGCGAAAAAGGCCGGTTTTGACTGGCCGGATGCAGCCGGTGCGCTGGACAAGCTGTCGGAGGAGATCAGGGAGCTGCGTCAGGCGGTGGCTGACGGCACCAATGTCACCGAGGAGCTGGGCGATCTGCTTTTTTCCGCAGTCAATGCCGCCCGCTTTCTCAAGGCCGATCCGGAGGACGCCCTCAACGCCGCCACGGACAAGTTTATCCGCCGTTTCCAGCAGGTGGAGGCCCAAGCCGCTCAGGCCGGCCGCGCCATGGAGGATATGACCCTGGCTGAGCTGGACAAGCTGTGGGAAAACGCCAAACGAACTTAAATAGCGGAGACGCTTTTAAGTATAAACGCCGACGCGGCTGCGGTCGCGGACGCAGAAAACATAGGAGGAATTATCACGATGAACAAGGCTGAACTGATTAGCGCTGCCGCCGAGAAGGCCGGTCTGTCCAAGAAGGATACCGAGACTGCTGTGAACGCCGCGATTGAAGTCATCTCTGAGGCCCTGGCCGCCGGCGACAAGGTGCAGTTGGTGGGCTTCGGTGCTTTTGAAGTGAAGAGCCGTGCCGAGCGCATTGGCCGCAACCCCAAGACCAAGGAGAGCATCAAGATTCCGGCCTCCAAGGTTCCCGTGTTCAAGCCCGGCAAGGCTCTGAAGGACACCGTGGCGAAGTAAGCACATTTTTCTGCTGCGTAAATCAAAGCGGTTTCGGGGTTTCCCGAAGCCGCTTTTTTCTGGAAGCAGAGGCCCCCGGCGGGCCCGTTGAGAAAGGAAGCTGGAAGCGATGCGACTGGATAAATGGCTCAAGGTCTCCCGGTTGATGAAGCGCCGCACCGTGGCCAACGAGGCCTGTGACAACCAGCGGGTCATGGCCAACGGCCGGAGCGTCAAGGCCAGTTATGACGTCAAGGCTGGCGACGTGCTGGAACTGCGCTTTGGCGAGCGCACACTGCGTGTGGAGGTTCTGGCCGTCAGCGAACATGTGGGCAAGGCGGACGCGCCCGCCATGTACAGGGAACTGTCTTGACGCCGCCCCTATGCCGTAAAAAAAGCCCGTCCGGATACCGGACGGGCTTTTTGGGACTTTTTTATTTGCGGCCGCCGCGGCGGGAATTTCTCCGCTCCGCCTGACGCATTTCAGACAGCTTGCTGTCTGAGGCGGCCATAAACTGCTTGAGACGGTCCTCAAAGGTGGCGGGTTCCGCCGGGGCGCTTTTGCCCCGGAATCCCTGGCTGCCGCCGGGCCGGCCCATGGGCCTACCCTGACCTGCGGGGCGCGGGGGAGGATCCATTGCCTTCTTAATGGAGAGGTTGATGCGGCCGTTCTCATCAATGCCGATGACCTTTACCTTGACCTCTTGCCCTTCCTTGAGATGATCTTTTACATCGTTTACGTAGGAATAGGCAATCTCAGAGATGTGCACCAGTCCCGACTTGCCCTCCGGCAAGGCGACAAAAGCGCCGAACTTTGTGATGCCTGTGACCTTCCCCTCTACAACCGAACCAACACCAAACTCCATACTGACCGACATATCCTCCTTCAAATTTTGCGCCTACTGCTAGTTGGTGAAATAGAAGACCCGTTCGCCCGGAGCCACCAAGCCAAGCTTACTGCGCGCGATGTCGGCCTGCCGCTCTGGGTCGTCGCTGTTTTCCACCGCGTCGGCCAGATCGGCGTTTACCTGTGTCTGCGCCGCCACCTGGGCCTGAGCCTCCGCCAGGTCCTTCTGGGCGGTCAGAATCTGGCTGCGCAGGTTGAGCAGCGCGGTGGCGGCGGCGATGAGCAGCGCCAGCACCACCAGTTTGGTCAGAATACCTGCCTTTTTGGTTTTCATGAGCTGCTCCTCCCCCTGCCGGACTGCCGCTGCGGCGCACAGTCTCTTCCATTTCCTTAGGTATCTGCTTTATTCTATACCACTTTTTCCGATAATGGAAGCATTTTTTTGCAGTTTTTATCATTTTTTTCAGCAGCAGGAGAGCACCGCGGACCGGCGCGGTGCCGATTTTCCACAACAGACCCAAAAAATCGGCAAGGAGATAGCCCAGCTTCAGCGCCCAGCGGCTGAGCAGCAGGAAGTAGAGCACCGCACCGCCCAAGATGCTCAGCAGCATATAGATGCGCACCTCGCCGTTTCCGGCCGCCACTGCGTAGACGAAGATCGCCGCGGTCACGGCCAGCCAGAAAAGTAGGTCCAGTACGCTCCCCAGCAGCGGCAGCCGGAGCCGTACCCGGAGTATGCGGAAAAAGTCATAGAGCAGGCCGATCGCCGCCCCCAGCGCCAAGGCGCCCCCCAGTGCGGCCGCCTGCCCGGAGATGGAGATCCCCATCTCAGCGGAAGAGCCGGGCGAACAGGCCGCCCTTCTCCCTGTGGTCGTCCTCGTAGGTCAGGGAGTCAATGTCTCCCTCTACCTTCAAATCGCCTCCATCCAAGCTCAGCCGCTCAATGTGCAGCCCCTCGCCCCGCACCACCAGGGTGCCCCGGGCGGTGTACATGACGATGGTGTTCTCGTCAAAGCTCTCCACTTCCTCCACACCAGAGACGGCCAGCTGTTCCCGCTCCTCCAAAATCACATGGTGCGCCGACTCCGGCCGCGTTTTGTTCTCTTCATACGGCATGGCACTTCCCGCCCTTTCCCATAGTCTAGTGCATATATATGGGACAACACTGCGGGATATGCCGCCCTCATGCGTTCCGGCTGGCAGGGCTGAGACGGGAGAGCGCGGGGACCAGCGGCCGGGCCAGCAGAGTGACCGCCACGATCTTCAAGGCGTCGCCGGGCAGATAGACGGCCATGCCAGCCCACAGCACCTGGCTCAGCGGCATCCCCTTTCCCAGATAGACGTTCAAAATCAGGTACATATAAGGCACCCCCACAGCATAGAGGATCAAATCCCCAGCAATGCAGGCGGGAATCACCCGCTTGGCCGCGCCCGATCCCTGGGCAATCGCCCCCGTCAGCCAGGCTGCGGGAATCAGGCCCAGCAGGAATCCAAAGGAGGGCTGCAGCAGATAGGTGGGACCGCCGCCCATGGTGAAAATGGGCAGGCCCGCCAGTCCCAGCGCCACATAGACAGCCTGGGACGCAGCCCCCCACTTAGGCCCCAGCAGTACCCCGGCCATAGCGGTGAAAAAAAACTGCAGGGTTATGGAGGTAAGGCCCAGCGGGATTTTTAAAAATG
The DNA here is from genome assembly GCF_014281125.1 of Lawsonibacter celer. Lineage (GTDB taxonomy): Bacteria > Bacillota > Clostridia > Oscillospirales > Oscillospiraceae > Lawsonibacter_B > Lawsonibacter_B celer. The sequence goes on from NZ_JACOEA010000003.1 coordinate 182,376, forward strand.
CCCCGATCGCGGTCAGGCCGGCAAACAGGGCGGTCAGAATCATCCTTTGGGTATGGTTTCGCATGGTGGTTCCCCCTATTGTCAACTTCTTTTTTATTTTAGTTTACAATTCTTTATTTGTAAACTGTCATACTGCATAAGTTGACAATTCATTTCTGTTTCGCTACAATACAGAAAAACGAAGGGAGGCAGTTCCATGCTTCAGGATGAAGTGCTGGCCCTGCTGAAGTCCAGCGGGGCGGGATTTCTGTCCGGGGAGGAGATGAGCCGGACCCTGCAGGTCAGCCGGGCGGCGGTTTGGAAGGCCATGGAGGCCCTGCGCCGGGAGGGGTATCAGATCGCCTCCGCGCCCCGGCGGGGCTACCGGCTGGAGGGCTCCCCCGACCGGCTCAGCGCCGGGGAGCTGGCCGGGGAACTGGCCGGGCGGACCGTGGGAGGCGCCCTGGTGTGTCTGGACTGTGTGGACTCCACCAACAGTGAGGTGAAGCGCCGGGCTCTGGAGGGCGCGCCTGACGGCCTGGCCGTCATCGCCGGGCGGCAGACCGGCGGCCGGGGCCGCCGGGGCCGCTGCTTTGTGTCCCCGGCGGACAAGGGGCTGTATCTGTCCGTGCTGCTGCGTCCCCGCTGCACGCTGGAGCAGGTGACCACCCTCACCGCCTGGACCGCAGTGGCGGTGTGTAACGCCATCCAAGGGGTATGCGGCGTGCGCCCCGGCATCAAATGGACCAACGACCTGATACTGGACGGCCGCAAGGTCTGCGGCATTCTCACCGAGCTGGGCCTGGAGGGGGAAACTGGGGCTTTGGAGTATGTGGTGGTGGGCGTGGGTGTCAACCTGACCCAGACGGAGGAGGATTTCGGCCCGGAGGTGGCCCCGGTGGCCATCTCCCTTGCCCAGGCCCTGGGCAAGGCGCCCCGCCGGGCGGAGCTGGCCGCCGCGCTTCTCATTGCCCTGGATGAGCTGTATACCGCCTTCCCCCTCCGGGCGGCAGACTATCTCGCCCGCTACCAGGCGGACTGTGTGACCACGGGAAAGCAGGTGCGGCTGATCCGCCCCGGCGGCGAGCAGGAGGCCTTTGCCGAGGCCGTGGACGACCAGTTCGCCTTGGTGGTCCGCCTGCCTGACGGCCGCCGGGAGACCGTCTCCTCCGGCGAAGTGAGCGTAAGAGGTCTGCTGGGTTACACGGATTAACCGACCCGCAGAGGGGAAAATTTTTTCTTGACATTTCCCCTTTCTCCGCTATAATAGGACAAGGTGTCAAGACACCTTATTTTTCCTGTTTTACAGATTTTAAGAGGAGAGAGGGACGCCCCCCATGGGTAAATGTAAGGAATTTCTCCAGCGCAAGAATATCGTGATCTCTGCCAGGCGGTATGGTATCGACGCCTTGGGCGCCATGGCGCAGGGGCTCTTTGCCTCCCTGCTGATCGGCACCATCCTCAACACTGTGGGCGCGCAGTTCCACATCACATTTCTCACCGCTCAGGTGATTACCATCAACGACGTAGGCTACACCATTGGCGGGTTGTGCTCCTTTATGAGCGGCCCGGCCATGGCGGTGGCCATTGGCTATGCCCTGCAGGCGCCCCCGCTGGTCCTCTTCTCCCTGGTGACCGCCGGCTACGCCTGCAACGCCCTGGGTGGGGCGGGCGGGCCGCTGGCTGTGCTCTTTGTGGCCATCATTGCCGCGGAATGCGGCAAGGCGGTCAGCAAGGAGACCAAGGTGGATATTCTGGTCACCCCCATTGTCACCATTCTGGTGGGGATCGGCGTGGCGTGGCTCATTGCCCCGCCCATCGGAAAGGCGGCCAGCGCCTTCGGCCTTTTGATCATGAAGGCCACTGTGCTTCAGCCCTTCTGGATGGGCATGCTGGTATCCATTCTGGTGGGAATCGCCCTGACCCTGCCCATCTCCTCCGCGGCGATCTGTTCGGTGCTCGGCCTGACTGGTCTGGCCGGAGGGGCGGCGGTGGCGGGCTGCTGCGCCCAGATGGTGGGCTTTGCGGTCATGTCCTTCCGGGAGAACCGCTGGGGCGGGCTGGTCAGTCAGGGGCTGGGTACCTCCATGCTCCAGATGGGCAACATCGTCAAAAACCCCCGCATCTGGATCCCCCCCATTTTGACCTCCGCCATTACCGGCCCCATCGCCACCTGCCTGTTCCGTCTGGAGATGAACGGCGCGCCCATCAATTCCGGCATGGGCACCTGCGGTCTGTGCGGCCAGCTGGGCGTCTGGACCGGCTGGCTTTCCCCCAGTGAAAAGGCCCTGGAAAACGGCGCCGCCGCCATTGTGCCCGGCGCTGGGGACTGGCTGGGCCTGATCCTGATTTCGTTCGTCCTCCCCGCCGTACTCACCTGGCTGTTCGGCCTGTTTTTCCGGCGGATCGGCTGGATCAAAGAGGGCGATCTGACCCTGAGCTGAAGCGCTTTTGATACAGCGGCAGCCCCGGCCAAAGGCCGGGGCTGCCGTTTCTTTCTCTGTTCCGCCGATAGACAAACCGGAACCACCGGGCTATAATGAAACAACCGAACCGAGAGAATGGAGTGGATGCAATGGGTCCGGAACACAACGCAGACTGGGAGTCCTCCGGCGCGCAGGAGGTTATTTTTGTGGATACCCCCCTCATTCAGCGGGCGCTGGATGAGTTAAACCGCTCCAAGGAGGAGTTCCGCGCTCTTTTGGAGCAGGCTGAATCCGGCGATCCGGCGGTCTGGTACGACTTGGCCATCCGGTACTTAGAGGGCGACGGTGTGGAACGGGACCCGGCGCAGGCCGTCCACTGGCTGGAGCAGGCCGCCGAGGACGGAGACCTGCGGGCCATGGACGTGCTGGGCCGTTGCTATCTGCTGGGCAGCAGCGGGGAAAAGGACCCCGCCCGCGCCATAGAGCTCTATCGGCAGGCCGCCGACCAGGGCCATCTGCCCGCTCTGTGCGACCTTGGCCTATGTTATGAAAACGGCGACGGGGTGGACGCCGACCCCGCCCGCGCCGCAGAGCTCTATCAGCAGGCCGCCGAGGGTGGCTATGCCCCGGCCATGTGCAATCTGGCGGTGTGCTACCTCAACGGCATCGGGGTGGAGAAGGACCTTACCCAGACCGTCCTCTGGCTGGAAAGGGCCGCGGAGCAGGACTTTCCCCGGGCCCTGGGCATCCTGGGGGACTGCTGTCGGGAGGGGCTTGGCATGCCCCAGGACCTGGCCCGGGCAGCGGCCCTCTACCAGCGGGCCGCCGACCGGAACTACCCTCCCGCCATGTGCAATCTGGGTCTGTGCTATGAAAACGGAGACGGGGTGGACGCCGACCCGGTGAAAGCCGCCCAGCTCTATCGTCAGGCCGCCGACAACGACGACCGGGCCGCCATGTGCAACCTGGCGGTCTGCTACCTCAACGGCATCGGGGTGGAGAACGACCCCAGCCAGGCCATCCCCTGGCTGGAGCGCTCCGCCCAGTTGGGGCATCTGCGGGCCATGGACATCCTGGGCGACTGCTATTGGTCGGGCCGGGGGGTGGAAAGGGACCACAGCCGATCGGCCCAACTCTACCAGCAGGCGGCGGAGCAGGACTACCCCCCCTCGGTGTGCAGCCTGGGCCTGTGCTATGAGGGTGGGGACGGGGTGCCGCAGGACCAGGACAGGGCCGCCGCGCTCTATCAGCAGGCGGCGGAGCGAAGCTACCCGCCCGCCATGTGCAACTTGGCGGTGTGCTATATGAACGGCATCGGCGTGGAGCGGGATCTCTCCCAGGCCATCACCTGGCTGGAGTGCTCCGCCGAGTATGGCCACGTGCGGGCCATGGACATTCTGGGCGACTGCTGCTGGTCGGGCCGGGGGATGGAGAAAGACCAGGCCCGGGCCGCCCAGCTCTATGAAAAGGCCGCCGGGCAACAGTATCCCCCCTCCCTGTGCAGCCTGGGCCTGTGCTATGAGACAGGGGGCGGAGTGGCGGAGGACCAGGCCCGGGCCGCCGCGCTCTACCGACAGGCCGCGGACCGGGACTATGCCCCGGCCATGTGCAACCTGGCGGTCTGCTATCTCAACGGCATCGGGGTGGAGAAGGATCTCCCCCAGGCCATCACCTGGCTGGAGCGCTCCGCCCAGCTGGGCCATGGGCGGGCCCAGAACATCCTGGGCAACTGCTATCAGGACGGGGACGGCGTGGAAGCCGACCAGGGCAGGGCCGCGCAGCTCTACCGGCAGGCCGCAGACCAGGGCTATCCGCCCGCCATGTGCAGCCTGGGCTACTGCTACGAGGCGGGCCAGGGTGTGGAGCGGGACGCTGTCAAGGCAGTGGAGTGGTACCGTCGCTCCGCCGAGGCGGGCTACGCCACCGCCATGTGTAATCTGGCCTACTGTCTGGAGTACGGCATCGGCGCAGAGAAGGATCAGGTTCAGGCCGTGGAGTGGTACCGCCGCTCCGCGGAACTGGGACATCCCCGGGCCCTGTGCAACCTGGGCCTGTGCTATGAGTGCGGTGACGGCGTGGCGGAGGACCCCGTCCAGGCCGCGCAGCTCTACCGGCAGGCCGCAGACGCGGGCTACGCACCGGCCATGTGCAATCTGGCGGTCTGCTATCTCAGCGGCATCGGGGTGGAGACCGATCCCAGCCAGGCCATCCCCTGGCTGGAGCACTCCGCCCAGCTGGGCCACGCCAGGGCGCAGAGCATTCTGGGCGACTGCTGCCGTCGGGGCAATGGATTGGACCAGGACCCCGCCCGGGCGATCCGGCTCTATCACCAGGCCATTGACCAGGGTTACCCCGGTGCCATGTGCAATTTGGGCCTGTGCTATGAACTAGGCGAGGGTGTGGAAAAAAATCTGCCCCGAGCGGTGGAGCTCTACCGGCGGGCCGCAGACCTGGGCGACCGGGCGGCCAGATGCAATCTGGGCTACTGTCTGCTGGAGGGTATCGGCATCCAGCGGGACCCCGCCCAGGCGGTGGAGTGGTTCCGCAAGGCTGCGGAGCAGGGGCTGCCCCGGGCCTACTGCCTGCTGGGCGAGTGCTACCTGGAGGGCAAAGGCGTCGCTCCGGACCGGGAAAAGGCCCTCTCCCTGTACCGCAAGTCCGCCCAGCAGGGGTATCAGCCGGCCAAGGAGGAGCTGGAAAAGCTGGAGGCCAAGTCCATCCCCTCCACCCCCAAGGCGGAGAAAAAATCCCTGTTCAAGCGCATTTTTGGAAAATAAGCGGAGCAGGGCGTCCCCCTCGGGGGCGCCCTGCTCCGCTTATTACGTCATTGAATCCGTCCGAAATTCCGGAAGGGAAAAAACACCAGCTCCGCCCGGCCCAGAATGTACCGCTCGTCCACCGTGCCCAGGGTCACGTCCCGGCTGTCGTTGGAGTTGTTGCGGTTGTCCCCCATGACAAAGACCGAGCCCTCAGGCACTGTCACCGACGTCAATCCCCCATACCAAGGCGGACGCATGACCTCCTTCAGATACGGCTCGTCCAGGGCCGCGCCGTCCATGTATACCGTGCCTGTACCGTAGTCGATATCCACCTGCTGTCCCCCCACGGCGATCACCCGCTTGACAATGGGGCCCTCCGTGAGGTCAAAGGGCTTGGTGAGCACCACCACATCCCCCTGCCGGGGCCGGTATCCAATGCTGCGCACCAGCATCAAGTCGCCGGTGTGTAGGGTGGGCTCCATGGACACCCCGTCCACCGGGGTAATGCGCCCCAGGAAAGTAAAGACCAGAATGATCGCGGTCAGCACCGCCGTAATGGTCTGCAGCCAGCCGTACAGGCTTTGCCCCAGCGTTTGTTTTGACACGATCTTCCCCCCTGTAGAAAAGCGCCCCGGCCACCGCCGGGGCGCTTTTCGCCTCTTATTTCGCGTACTCGATCACTTTCGTCTCCCGGATCATGTTGACCTTGATCTGACCGGGGTACTCCAGCTCTTCCTCAATCTTCTTGGCAATGTCCCGGGCCAGGAGCACCATCTGGTCCTCGCTGACCTTGTCCGGGGCGACCATGATGCGGACCTCACGGCCGGCCTGGATGGCAAAGGACTTCTCCACGCCAGGGAAGGAGGAGGTGACCTCCTCCAACTTCTCCAGGCGCTTGATATAGTTCTCCAGATTCTCCCGCCGGGCGCCGGGCCGGGCGGCGGAGACAGCGTCGGCCGCCTGAACGAGGCAGGCCACAATGGTGCGGGGCTCCACATCGTTGTGGTGGGCCTCGATGGCGTGGACAATGTCCTCATTCTCCTTATACTTGCGGGCCAACTCCACGCCAATCTGCACGTGGGAGCCCTCCACCTCGTGGTCGATGGACTTGCCCAGGTCGTGGAGCAGTCCGGCCCGCTTGGCCTGGGTCACGTCGGCGCCGATCTCGGCGGCCAGCAGTCCCGCCAGGTGGGAGACCTCGATGGAGTGGTTGAGTACATTCTGGCCGTAGCTGGTACGATAGCGCATGCGGCCCAGGAGCTTGACCAGCTCCGGGTGCAGACCGTGGACATTGGTCTCAAACACGGCGCGCTCGCCCTCGGCCTTGATGGTGGCGTCCACCTCCCGCTTGGCCTTCTCCACCATCTCCTCAATGCGGGCGGGATGGATGCGGCCGTCCTGAATCAGCTTCTCCAGGGCGATGCGGGCGATCTCCCGGCGGACCGGGTCGAAGCAGGAGACTGTGATGGCCTCCGGCGTGTCGTCGATAATCAGGTCCACGCCGGTCATGGTCTCCAGCGTGCGGATGTTGCGACCTTCCCGGCCGATGATACGGCCCTTCATCTCGTCATTGGGCAGGGGTACCACAGAGACGGTGGCTTCCGCCACATGGTCGGCGGCACAGCGCTGGATGGCCAGGGAGAGGATCTCCCGGGCGCGGGTATCCGCCTCGTCCTTGAACTGGGCTTCAATCTCCCGGACCTTCATGGCGGATTCGTGGGTGACCTCCTCCGCCAGCTGGTCAATCAGGTAGCGCTTGGCCTCTTCAGCGGTAAAGCCGGAGATCCGCTCCAGCACCTCCATCTGAGTTTTCTTGACCGTGGCCACCTCTTCCCGGGCCTCTTCCAGATCTGCCAGCCTGTGCTGCAGGTTCTCTTCCTTCTTCTCGATGTTCTCGGTCTTTCGGTCCAGGTTCTCCTCTTTCTGCTGCAGACGGCGCTCCTGCTTCTGCAGGTCCGCCCGGCGCTCCTTCACCTCGCGCTCGTGTTCCGTGCGCGCCTGGAGAATCTCCTCCTTGGCTTCCACCAGGGCCTCGCGCTTCTTGCTCTCAGCGCTTTTAATGGCTTCGTTGATGATGCGCTTGGCCTCTTCTTCCGCGCTGGAAATCTCTTTTTCCGCCACGTTTCTGCGATACTGGTAGCCGACCAGGAAAAACAATACAGCCGCAATCACAAAACAAATTACGCCTGTTAAGATATAGGGCAGCATAAGTGCGATCCACACCTCCATTTCTTAGATTTTCAAAAATCACTTGTTTATCAGATGATGCACACGGTCCGGACACCTGGGTTGTCCAAACCGCACAAAATTTGAAGAGCTAACCCCTCGTTCTTCAAAAAACTACACCTAATCTATTTTAAGTCGGCAAAGCATTTCTGTCAAGAAATTTCCGTTCTCCGAACAGCAAAAGCGGGAAGGGGCTCCTTCCCGCTTTTGTCGGCTCTGTATTCTTCACAGGGCTTACATCCTGTGAACCACCACGCCGCCGGTTTTCCAGATGCAGTCCTCCGGCACCACGCCCCGCACGCAGGACACCGGGTATACGCTGGCCCGTCGCCCCAAAATGGTACCCGGGTTGAGCACGCTGTTGCAGCCCACCTCTACCCCGTCTCCCAGGATAGCGCCGAACTTTTTCCGGCCGGTCTCAAGGCGCTCCTCCCCGCTGCGGACCGTCACAAGGGTCTTATCCGACTTTACATTGGATGTAATGGATCCCGCCCCCATATGGCTCCTATAGCCCAGAATGGAATCGCCCACATAATTGTAGTGGGGGGTCTGCACTCGGTCGAAGAGAATGACATTCTTCAGCTCCACAGAGTTTCCCACCACGCATTGGGCCCCCACCAGTGCCGAGCCCCGGATAAACGCCCCGTGCCGCACTTCAGTCTCCGGTCCGATGATGCACGGCTCCCCCAGGAACGCCGTCGGCGCGACCTTGGCGGTCCGGTGCACCCACACATGAGGCGCACGCTGCTCATATTCTCCCGGGTCTAGCTCAGGCCCGTGGGAAAGAATCCACTTCTCAATGCCGTCCAGGGCCTGCCAGGGATATTGGAATTGCTCCAGGTACTCTCCAGCCAGCGTATGGGACAGGTCCAGCAGCTGTTTGGTCTCAATCAACATAAGACAATCGCCCTTTCTACTCGCTTATGATCCGCATGCGGCCTGGTATATGGCCGCTTTTTGCCTATTATAGCACAGGTCTGTTGTTCATGGAAGGAGCTGCCCTCCTCATTTTTTGTTTTGTGAAACAGAATAAGGCATTTTGACTATTTTTGAAACTTTTGGATTGACAGTTTTCCAAAAGAATGATACCTTTGAATATAGAAATATACAGGAAAGGAATGGTGTCTCATGGAGAAACTGATTTTAGGTGTTGACATCGGCACAACCTCGCTGAAAGCGGCGGTTTTTGACCTTCAGGGGGTACAGCTGGCCTCCGCCGTGGTGGAGTACACCCTTCTGACCCCTGAGCTTAACGTAGTGGAGGCCCCCTGCGGCGTCTACCTGGACTCGCTGAAAAAATGTCTGGATATCATCCGCGGCAAGGGTACGGTGGACACCCAGAATATCTGCGTGATCGGCTTCTCGGTTCAGGGCGAGACCCTGTGCTTTCTGGACCATGATGGCGCGCCGCTGAGGAATGCCATTGTCTGGATGGACAACCGTGCCTCCGATCAGGCGGAGCAGCTGCGGGCCCAGTTCGGGGACGAGCTGTGCTATCAGGTCACCGGACAGGTGAGCTTTGAAGCCTGCTGGCCTGCGGCTAAGATTCTGTGGGTCCGGGAGCATGAGCCCGAGCTCTTTGCCAGAACCGCCCATTTTGCCCTTCTGGAGGACTACTTTATCTATCAGCTCACCGGCAGGCTGGTGGCCGAGGGCTCTCTGCTCACCTCCACGGAGTACTGGGACATTCGCACCAAGCGCTATTGGCCGGAGATGCTCGCCTTCCTGGGCATTGACGAGAGCCGTCTGCCTGAGATCCGTGAGTCCGGCGAGCTGGTGGGAACCATTCTGCCCCAGATGGCGGCCGAGCTGGGCATCTCTCCCCAGGCCCAGGTGACCACCGGCTGTCTGGACCAGGCGGCGGGCGCCATCGGCGTGGGTAACATCCGCCCCGGCATTTTCTCCGAGAACATCGGCGCGGCACTGGCCATCTGTGTGCCCACCAAAACCCTGACCTATGACCCCAACCGGCAGATGCCGGTACACTATTTCGCCCTGCCTGACACCTACATGATGCACACCTTTACCACGGGCGGCATGTGCCTGCGCTGGTTCCGGGACGCCTTCTGCCAGTCGGAGATCGGCCTGCAGGACGCCACAGGTCTGGACTCTTACTATCTGATGGACCGGGAGGCTGAGCGGATCCCCGCCGGCTCCGACGGGCTGATTACCCTTCCCCACCTGCAGGGCTCCATGGCACCCGATGTAAACCTGAACGCCAAGGGCATTTTCTACGGCGCCACCCTTAAGCACGGCAAGGCCCACTTTATCCGCAGCATTATGGAGAGCCTGGGCTATCTGATCTGCCGTAATCTGGAGGCCATTGATGCCATGGGGCTGGAGGTGGCGCAGATCCGGACCATGGGCGGCGGCTCCAAGTCGGACCTGTGGAACCAGATCAAGGCGGACATCACAGGTAAAACACTGCACGTCACCTATTCCTCCCAGGACACCGCCTGCCTGGGCGCGGCCATCCTCGCCGGCACGGCCGTTGGCAGCTTCGAGAGCGTGGAGGCTGCGGTGGACGCCATGGTGCGTGTCAAAAAGACCTTTGAACCGGATCCGGTCAAACACGCAATCTATGAGAAACAATACCGGAAGTTTAAGCTGCTCTTTCAGTCCGTGCAGGAACTTTACCGCCTGGATGCGGAGGACTGAGGGACGCGCCCGACAGATTTTACAGGGGAGAGAGCACGGATGATTCGTGAACAGCGTATTGACTATATCTTAGGTGAGCTGAAGAACAAGGGCGTGGTCTCCGTCTCCGAGCTGACCCGGGTGCTGGAAACCTCCCGCTCCACCATTCACCGGGACTTGGATGACCTGGCGGCCCAGAATCTGCTTCAGTGTGTCCGCGGCGGCGCAGTGGCCGTCACGCCCAAGGCTTCCTTTGAGCCGTCTTTCAAGGCCAGAAAAAGCCGCTTCTTGGAGGAAAAGCAGCGCATTGCTCGGGCGGCCCTCCAGTTCATTCAGGATGATGAGACCATCATTCTGGACTCCGGCACCACGGTGCATGAGCTGGCCAAACTGCTCTCCGAGGCTAGAAACCTGTACATTGCCACCAACGACCTGCACAGTGCCATGTCCCTGTCGGATAACCCCAACATCTCTGTCATCGTACTGGGCGGGATTCTCCGCACCAGCCATTTCTCCCTCAACGGGCTCTTTACAGAGGATATTTTGCGGCAGATTCATGCGGACACCACTTTCCTGAGCATTGACGCTATGGATTTTGACGTAGGACCCATGAATTTTTCCATGGAGGAAATCCCCACCAAACGGCTGATGCTTCAGGCCTCTCAGCGGACCATTATCCTATGCGACCACTCCAAATTTGAAAGTGTGGCTTTTGTAAATATCTGCCCTCTGACCCAGGTGGATATGATTATCACCGGCAGGGAAACTGCGCCCGAGCACCTGAAACGACTGGAAGAGGCCGGCATAAAAGTCCTGACCGTATAACAAAAGCCCCCGCTGCTTCCCCAGCGTTTCATAGGGAAACATTTTGAACCTACCTAAAAGTTAATATTGTTTTCCTACAGGACGGCTGTGTTACCGCACAGCCGTCCTGTTCTTTTGTTCATGCCACATCGTCGGGGTATTCCTCGTAGAGTGCCGAGATGTCCATCGTTTCGGGGATATCATCGACGATGCCGATGTCCCTGTAGTAGATGCGGATCTCCTGCGGCGCTGTTCGGGAGTATCGCTCCGCGCGTTCTCCAACCTCGACCCGCTGAATGAAAGTATGTAGAATCTCCGAAGTCAGTTCCGTTATCTCCGTGTATTTACGGGCGTTCTCTATGAACCGGAGGGCATTGCCTTCGGAATCTTTCAGTTCTGTCAGTCTGGCCTCCGCCTCGGGCAGTTCCTCCTGAATAGATTTCTGCTCCGTAATGTACTCAGTAGAAAGTATCCTGTACTGTTCATCGGGGATGCGACCAAGAACGCTGTCCTCATACAGCCTCTTGAACAAGGCGGATAGCTCAGACTGGCGCTTGGTCATGGCATCGACTTTCTTTTGAAGAGCTGTGATCTCCCGCTGTGCTTCTTTACCCAGCTTGATGCCGATGTAGGCGGCAAAACGCATCTCGTTCTGACGGGCGAAGTGTGTGATCCGTCGAATATCGTCCAGCAATATCTGCTCCAGTTCTATTTCCCGAATGTAGTGACCGGAACAGACATCCTTGCCCTTCTTCTTGTAGGTGGAACACATGAAGTTGTTCTTTACCGCGTCCATGGTATGCGCTCTGTGCAGTACCATGGTACCGCCGCAGTCCATGCAGTACACCAGGCCGGAAAAGATGTTCTGTTCTGCGAAGTTTGCCCTGCGCCGCTTGTGTTTTCTGACATCTCGAACGATATCCCACGTCTGCTTATCCACCAGCGCTTCATGCGTATTCTCGAAGCGGAGCTGCTCCGACTCAGGTCGCTCGATGCGCTTCTTGTTTTTGAAAGATAACGTGGTGGATTTCAGACTGATGGTATGTCCGAGATAGGTTTCATCCTCCAGGATATTGCCTACAGTGGTATCCGACCACTTATACGGTTCTGCCAGATTCAGTCCTGTCAGTGCGACACCGTACTTTTGGTAGTAATAATATGCAGGCGTCGGGATCTGCTCCTTCTCCAATCGTTTGGATATCTGCGTAGGACCATTGCCATCAACACAGAGGGCAAAGATGTACTTTACCACCCAGGCTGTTTCCGGGTCAGGAACCATGTGCCGTTTGGGATCGGCAGGATCTTTCATGTAGCCGTAGCGGGGACGGGACGCAACTCTTGCGCCGGTTTCTGCTTTAAGCCGAACCACCGAGCGGCCTTTCTTGCTGCAGTCCTTGGCATAGAACTCATTCATGATGTTGCGGAAAGGTGTGAAGTCGTTGGTGGACTCGTAGAGACTGTCCACACCGTCATTGACAGCGATGAAGCGAACACCGTAGCTGGGGAGGATCAGTTCCGTGTACTGTCCTACCTGCAAATGCTCACGACCCAGTCTGGACATGTCTTTAACAATGAGCGTTTCTACAAGGCCTTCTTCCATCAGCTCTACGAATTCTTTCCAGCCTGGACGATTGAAGTTGGTACCGGAGTAGCCATCGTCATAGATAAATTTGGTATTAGGGAACCCGTGGTCTGCAGCATACTTTTCCAACAGAAGCCTTTGATTCTGAATGCTGTTGGAATCGTCTGTGGCATTTATCTTTTTGTTGTCCTCCTGACTGAGGCGCCCGTAGAGAATTGTATATTTTTCCTGGTTTGCCATTTGGCCTCCTTTCCGGGCAAACCGATACGGTACACCAAACATACCGTATCAGTTTCCCAAAGTCTATGGTTAATTTCCGTTCTTTTTCAAGTCGTTGTCGATGACCTGAAGAAGACGTTTTGTGGGTGTATCGCCGCCTGCGGGAGACAGCACGGAACTGATGATGAAACGCCTGCCTTCCACAAACATCTGCCGTCGAATCTCGAGCCCGTGTTCCGTGGTGCAAGCATCTGTACCGCTGAAAACAGGATAGAGTTCGCCGTTCTCTATGGCGGCAACAACATCACGCGGTCTGTACTGACCCTCGTATCCGGTACACAGATAATCCATAAGTATGTCTTTCATATTTAACCTCCTCGTTTGTTTACATCATCATGGTCATTCCGAAACCATGGTACTGTTGATACTCTTCTTCCTCATCCTCATCATCGACGGCGTACTCAACTGTGCGGTCGATCTTGCCGCCGTGGCGGAGGATGCGCTCGATCTCCTCTTCGCTGTGATGGACGGTCTCCATGTGGAAACGGTCATTGTCACCAATGGCCAGCGCGTCGAAGATAGCAACCAGACCACTGACCGCATCATCAACCGTGGGAAGCAGTTCACCATCAGGCGTGGCCTCCTCACGGCTTTCCAGATACTCACAGCCTCCCATGGCAAAGTAGAGTTCCATGTTCTCGCGCCGTAGGGTTTGGTCGAACAGTTTTTTATCGCGGCACTTGAGATTGTTGGGTGTGGTGTAGGTGATGTACTTCGTATCGCTCTGCCAGTCCACACCGTAGCCGAGCCATTCCATATAGTCGATGAACTCTTTCTTTGTCACAGCGTTCTCCATGGCTTCGCGGATATCTTTCTGGAGCTTTTTCTTCCATGCAGGAATATGAAACGGGTCAGCCTTGGACTCTGTGACGGACAATCCGTACTGCATACAGAGCTCGTTGGAGTAGTCCTTGACCTGCTTCAGTTCCCGTGCAGTCTGGTGAAACTTTTTGCCGGTCTCGTAGCTGACTGAGTTCATCACAATGTGGTTGTGAATGTGCCTGGTGTTCATGTGCGTGGCTACTACGCACTGGTAGCCAGCGAACTGCTCCGCAAACTTCAGGCCGATCTCGTGAGCGGTATCGAAGTCCAACTCATCGTCAGGTGAGAACGCCTGGACAATGTGATAGTAGCTGCGTCCGTCGGTTTTGTGGAACTGCTTTTTGACAGTTTCAAACTCATGGAGCGCTGACTGAGCAACACAGTTGACGCCGGTGATGAGCCGGTCGGTGGTTTTCTCACGGTTGGTGATGTAGTCGAGGATGCCGCTCAGATTACACGAGACACCGACGAATTTAACGCTTGCCATGTTTTTTCATACACCTCCATGAACGGTTCGAAGTTGACGAACTGGATTCGTCCCTGGCGAGCCATGACGGTCAGCTGATTTAAGTTGTTGCCCTGGCGTCGGAGCTCCTGCAGCACTTCTTCATCGGTGCCGCTGAGCACATTGACCTTCTGATGCATCGCCGCTCTGCGGACGAATTCAGAGAGCGTAAGATTTGCGCTTTGGGCTTTACGCTGGATGTAGTCTTTCTCCCAGTCTGCAACACGCAGACGGATGAAATTATCTTTTGCCATTTAGGTTATCCTTTCGAAAAATCAAAATAGGGGTGTGGGCTTAGCCCGCAACTGCCGAAGGGGGCGGAACGGGGCAATCGCCCGATTCCGTACCACGAAGGCGAAACTTGTCACTCCCGTTGGGAGTAATCCTACGTGGGTGGAGTTTTCAACCGTGGTGAAACGGCGTGGTCTGCGCTGGGGTGGGGTATGTACTCTACCGTTGGCGCAAAAGCCGCACACAGCGGCTCCTGTGGCCTCAAACGGCGGAGATTTCAGCGCAGAGAGAAAAGGTTGCAAGGGTGCAAAGTCCTTAGAACTCTACATCCTTACATCCTTCATCCGGCAGTTTCCAGAACCACCGGTCACCAACTTTCTCGGAAACGATGCCGAGATTTTTCTTGGCGATATCCAGTGTGCGTTTGGAGATGCCCATGGCATCTGTACGTTTCTGCACTTCCTCCGCGGGAACTCTGCCGCTGAGCACACGCTTGAGTTCTTCTTCCATCAGCATGGTTTTTGTCTGCACTTTACCGGTGCCGTTGAGGACATCGTCGACGGTTGCTTCGCAGGCGCCCTTCCAGCAGAAACCAGTCTGCTCGTTCAGTTCAAATGCAATGGAGCTGCCCTCGGGAGCAAGACTGTTTTTGTCCTGAGCGACGATGCGGATGCGCTCGTTGTCTTTCAGACGACCGACCACCAACACGCTGCGAGCTGCCGCACGGAAGTCGATGGAGCCGAGACCGCGGTAACTGGATTTCTGACCCTGCGCTTTGTTCATGTGTCCTACCAGAAGAACAGCGCAGTGCGTGCGTTCTGCCATAGCTGCAACACGTTTCAGCACAGGACGCACTTCGTTGGCGCGGTGCATATCCACTTCTTCACCGAGGTACGCCTGGATCGGATCGAGGACTATGAGACGAGCGCCGGTTTCTTTGATGGCCTCTTCCAACCGCTCATCAATAAGAGTGAGTTCCTTGTTGGTTTCGTCGATGACCAGAACACGAGAGCAATCGGCACCTGCAGTAACGAGCCGAGGCTTGATGGTATCGGCCAGACCATCCTCAGCTGTCTGGTAGATGACGTTCATAGGTTCCATGGCATCTTCGCATTCCGGCAGAGGTTCACCTTGCGTCAGCGCGGCAATGACGGCGAGAGCGAAAGTCGTTTTGCCGTCGCCAGGATCGCCTTGTACGATGGTAATCTTGCCCAGCGGGATGTAGGGATACCATAGCCACTGGACATTTTCAGCTTCCACGGTGTCCATGGAAATGAGTTTCAGTTCATTTTTCATTTGTGTTTCCTCCTTGTGGTTTTTGGGATTTGTGTTTTCGGGAGCAGTGTTCACATTTGATTTCCTCCTTTCTCGATAGTTCAGAGGGCAAAAAAGCGTAGACTACCCCCTGGGAATCTTTCACTGTTTTCAAAAAAGTGTTGGCCGAACATCGTACACCTTCCTACAGCAGAGACTGAATTGACCGAGCTGCGTTGTCATCTCCTTTGGCACGCTCACCTCATACGAGGGTCGTGGCATGCTTCGCCGGGAGAGTATGAACTCCGATGACGGGTATTCAATTGTCAAGGTGCAGACGACGGAGATTCCTTTTCATTGTCAGAATAACGCAATTTGATATTGCAGTCAGCTTTTCAAGGTGATAAGCTATAACAAGAATAATAGTTTTATCCTATATAGCTTTAGGAGGCGTAGAGATGGACTTTTCTACACACCCTTTTTCTCTGTGCATAGAGGAGGAGCGTTGCGATTTGGTAATGCAGCTCTTCGGCTTTGACCCCGTAGTTGTCAGTAAATTCGAGAGTGTCGGCGATCTGCTGAGCGTGTTCCTCAACCGCCGTTACTATCCCGATCTGGTTTCGTTGGAGCAGATACGAAAGTTGGGAACAAGAACTGCTTTCCCCGACAAGCTCCCGTGGCATTCTGTTATGGATTACTGGGACCACGAAAAAGTCGAAACCATCATCCGCGATATATATCTGTCAGAGGATGATGCCATCAATGCGTTGAAGCCCAGCCAGCGGTTTCGAATTCATCTGGCATTTCAAAAAGATATGTTCGCTTGTGAGTACGTCGAGCAGCCGTACTCCTACCCGCATCCTGTACTGGAAGCCAATGACGATATAGGTAGGACATTCTCGGATCTGTCCGACCATATCAGAGTGAAAGAAAAAGTAAAGCAGGAGCAGGCGATGTATAAAGCTGGCTGCCGCATTGCCGATGCGCAAAATGTATATATGCCGAAGCAGGCGCAGTACTGGTTTACTGAGCCGCAGGATCTGATCATGTGGCTTCTCCGCTATGTTATGGAGCACGACAAGTACATCAAGAAGTGTGAGTTCTGCGGTCGGTACTTCGTTCCCAAACGGAACACAAAGAAATACTGCTCCGAAGCTTGCGCCAACACACAGAGAGATCTGGACAGCTTCTGCGGTGTGCAGGAGGCGAAGCAGTTATATAAGCGTATCGTTTCCAACCTGCGGGATAAAGGGCAGAGGATGAAAGACCTCCAACTGCCTTATCATAGACCGGATGCACCGGGCGATTGGATCAAACCACAGGAAGTGCTGAAGGCGTTTTATGCTGAGAATGCAGAATACATGAATGACCTGCGTAATGCATATGAGTCGGCAAAAAAAGCTCCTGCACCAACGGAGGATCAGGTGAGAGCGTTCGAGACGGCAAAGGCCACCTATGTAGACTGGCTGCAGGTTCAATACGAATATGCCACCAGTCTGGAGCTGGACCGGGACGCATATTTCCGACCGGATTAAGCATAAGCGCAAAAGTGGGGGCAGTATTCTTGTTGCAGAATGCTGCCCCCACTCATAGCAAGAGCATCCTACTCAACGAAGTCACTCGTTGAAATAGGATGCTCTTTTTCGTAAATATTCAGTTCGTTGCTCATCTTCCACGCCAACCGGAAACCGGCAATGAAGCTGTCGATGGACAAGTCCTCGGCGATCTGATCTTTGCAGTCAATGATTTGCAGCACCAGTTTTCTCTCTGGCTTCTCCAGCTTTTCAATGAGTTCCTGGTGGCATCGCTCAATCTCGGCTTTGAGCTGCGTTGAAGGTAGTTTTTCATAGAAGCTGTCGTATAGTTCTTTCAGCATTTCGTTCATGTGCTATCCCTCCTGTAGCAACACAACCTACCACAGAAGAGGAAGAAAAGCTATCCCTAAAAACAGAAAAAGGCGGAGAACCGAAGCTCTCCGCCTTTGCTGTGTGATTTACTTTTCCGCCACATTCTCGCAGAAGCGCTGGAAGAGTGCCGCCGCCTGTGCGCGGGTGGCGTCTGCCTTGGGAGTCAGGTTCACGCCGTCGCCCTGCATCAGACCAGCACCGCAAGCCCACTGCATAGCGGGGATGGCGTACTCGCTGATGGAGAAAGCATCCTCATAACTGAGGATATTGGTGTCCTCGCCAACACTGACATCGTAACCCTTGTACTTGGCGTAGCGCCAGAGGATGGTGGCAAACTGCTCACGGGTGATAGGATCGGTGGAGCCGAATGCGGTATCGCTGTAGCCCTCCACGATGCCCTCGCTGGCTGCCCAGCGGACAGCTTCGGTATACCAGGTTTCAGCAGGAACATCCTCAAACTGCATCAGATAATTGACCACAGGCTCGCCCTCCAGTCGCCACAGAATGGTGACGATCATGGCGCGGCTGGTGGTACCATTGATGTCAAAGAGGTTGTTGCCAACACCCTCCATCATCTTGCGATGGTAAACGTACTCAATCGCCTCGGTGTACCACTTGCCCTCAGCCACGTCAGTGAAGTTCATGCCCAGCAGTCGGCACTTGTCCTTGCATGCACTCTCGGCACAAGCTGCATCCTCGCAACCGCCGCACACATCGCACTTGCTGGTGCAGCTGTGAGCAACGGGATAATAAGGAATCACATCAGTATAGCCAATGGCATAGAGGGAGAAGAACTTTGCGTGAATGGTGACACTGCCGGTACCGACTTCGATATACTCTCCGTCAGCATTTGCTGTGGTGGTGAGGATATCGACTTCGTCCTCGTCCACGTTGTCGTTTTCATTATCGTCATGGAAACGGTAAACCTTGAAGTTCTGCTTACGGGTGGTGTCGAACGGGACGACAATCTCAATGGTGCTGCTGGTTTCAGTGATGGACTCTTCGGGATTGGTGTCAACCTTCTTTACAATGCCGATCTCGAGGAAGGTCAGTTTGCTCTTCTGCGCGCCGGCCTCGGTCATCAGAGCGCTGTGCTCCTGATCGTTGTCGTCGGATTCCTCGTGGGTGACGGTGAGCGTAACGGTGACATTTGAACCTTCAGTGTTTTTGGCGATAGTGTCAATGCCGCCGACGATGGGGGCATAATCCCCTGCCGCGGTGCTGTCCACGATGGAGTTCTTGTTGCCCGTCGGCATGGTCATGGTGATCGTTTCTTTGGTCTTATCTTCGGACAAATCTTCCTTCGCCGTGACGGTCACGCCACCGTCTCTCGTGTCCTTCACGATGAGCTGATACTCACCCTCGGGCACGGTCACCGTGTAGTGATAGAGGCTGGCATTGCCGGTTACGGAGGCCGGATACTTGGTGCCGTCAAGTCCTACGAGTACGACCTCAAGTTTTTCTGCGTTGGGAACATTCGGTGCGACGACCGTACCGCTGAGGATGATGTCGCGGGTCCATACGGCGTAGAGGGTGACCTCGCCGTCGGGCTCTGCGGTCAGGTTTTGGACGTTCTGTTCATCAACGAAGTTGACCGCGGTGCCGCCGGAGGAGAGCGACCAGCCAACGAACTTATAGCCCTCACGGGTGAATGCGTTATCGCTGAGTGCCTGTGCGGCGTCATAGGTGAAGCTCTGGTCAGCCATCTCGCCCTCGCCGCCGTTGGCGTTGAAGACCACTTTGTAGGAGTTTGCAGTCCATGTGGCAGTCAGGGTGATATCAGCGGTATAGCCATCGCCGGCCAATGTCAGAGCAGTCTGAGCCTCGCCGCCGTTGACCTTCCAGCCGGCAAAGGTGTAGCCTGTCTTGGTGGGATTGGAAACCGCGGTGGGAGTATCGTAGGTGTGCTTGACGGGGTTATTTTCGCCGTATGCCGCGCCATCCATGCCTTCGTAAGTGATGGTATACTCGTTTGCCGTCCAGTTGGCGGTGTAGGTACGGTCGCCGACAGAGCCTGCGGCGATGGTTACGTTGAGGTTGGTGTCGCCCTCAAGTCCGGTGCCGCTCCAACCCTTGAAGGTGTAGCCTTCCCGGGTGGGGTTGGTCAGGGTGATCGTTTCAGACTCGATGGTGTAGGTGGCGGGGTTGGTTTCCTCGCCGCCGTTCAGCGTGTAGCTGATATCGTAGGTGATGGGCGTCCAGTTGGCGGTATAGCTGCGGTCGCCGGTGGAACCGGTGGCGATGGTTACGTTGAGGTTGGTGTCGCCCTCAAGTCCGGTGCTGCTCCAGCCCTTAAAGGTGTAGCCTTCCCGGGTGGGATTTACCAGTGTGATGGCCTCAGACTCGATGGTATAGCCTGCGGGATTTGTGGCCGTGCCGCCGTTCAGCGTGTAAGCAATATCATAGGGGATCGGCGTCCACTTGGCGTACAGAGTCACGGTCTGATTCATCTCAGCAAGGTCTTTAACGCTTTGCTGATTCTCGTAGACCATATTGCCGTCCGCAGTAGTCGCCCAGCCTGCGAAGGTGTAGCCGGTGCGGGTAAAGGTATTTGCGGTCAGAGCTGCAACGGTGTCACGGTACATGGTCTGTTCGTTCATGTGGCCCTCGCCGCCGTTGGCATTGAACACGATGGTGTATGGCTGACGCTTCTTTACCGTGATGCTGTTGGAAGTCTCGCCGGTATTGCCGGCGTTATCCATGGCACGGAAGATATAAGTTACGCCGCTTTCGCCGGTGCTGGCGGTGTGGGTATAGGTGTCGCCGACGATATCCGTCCAGTTCTCGCCGTTATCGGTGCTGTACTGATACTTCCGGATTCCGGAGGTAGTGTCGGTTGCAGACAGAGTGACTTTCACATTTCCGGTGGTCCACTCGCCGGACACATAATCAGACTCACCTACCTTGGCGGTCACGCTGACGCTGCCGGGAGCGGTGGTGTCGACTTTTACCTGAGCAATAGTAGTGACAGTTTCGTTTCCGGCCATATCCACTGCCTTGATTTTTACAGTCTGGTTGTAATCGCCGTCAGCGCTGATCACAAAGCTTCCGTTGCTGCCTTCCGTCCAGTTGGTGCCGCCGTTCAGGGAATAGTACCATTTGTCCAGACCGGATTCACCATCGCCGTCCCCGGCAGTAACAGGAACAGTTACCGCAGAGGTAAACCAGCCATCGTTTCCGCTGGTACCGGTCGGGACACCAATTTGGAGGCTCGGCACCGCCTTATCAATCTTGCTCACCGTAACCGTTTCGCTTACCTCATTACCGGCCTTGTCGGTGACAGTGATGGTATAAGTGCCGTTGCGGTCAGCGGTGAAGCTGTCAGCATCATAGGTCACATTTTCTCCATCATCGCAGGTAACGACTACGGTATCAACACCGGACAGGCCGTCCGCCGCAGTAAAGCCGATCTCTGCGTTCTCCTTCGTCCACTCGGTGGGGTTGCCGCTGACACCTGTGATGGATGGATACTGCACGTCAGATTGATGGCTGATGGCTACCTGATAAATCATGCCGGTCTCGGTGTGCTTGACATACAGGACATTGACCGGTTCGGTGCCCAATTCAATAGAATTGCCGAAATTGTTGGGGACTTCGCTGACCTCATAGCCGGTTTTTGCCTTGTAGGTCGGCCATTTTTCCCTATTGAACCATCCGGTATCGGCAAGCTCCCAGTCCAGCACCTCGTCTGCTTCCTTGGTGGCGTAGACGATATTGAAATACACGGTCTTGGAATTAAGGTAGTTTCCGGTACCGTTGATTAAGATAGATGCTTCGGTACCGACTTCCACATTCTCGTGGTACGCATTGATTATATAGTCAATATCCTCCACCAGCGTCATGCCGTTGTACTTGATGACCGGCTTGGGCTGAACCTCGCTGCCGGTGTAATACTGGTCGGGGATGGCCTCAAAGGTGACGTCATTGGCGGAAATGTCCTTCGGAGCGATGTCAAAGCTTCCGATATTAAGGCCGTTTATCGCGTTATACCACTCAGACCCCTCCACATTGACCTTCACGGTGTAGGTGCCGGCATTGACGGGTTTGCCGTTTACAAGTCCCTCTCCCTCGTAGTAAACAGTGACGAGATGTGTCGCATCGCCCCACGTGGAAAAAGTAACTTCCTTGGCTCTGCCGGAATAAATCCTGTCAACAGGCGGAATTAAGGTAATGTCCGTTGCCGTCAGCGTGCCCTTCTGGAGGGTGAAGGGAACTGTGCCATTGGTCACATCTGCTTCGCCGACTTTCAGCGTGGCGGTGCCTTCCAGTGGGTCTTCGCCCAGGCGGTAATTCTTTACCTCGGGATAAAGCAGTCCTGCCTGCACCCAGTCACTGCTATCGCTGGGTGTATCAACAATGACCGGACAGGCGTAGTCGACGTATTTGTACTCGAAGTCGCTGTGGATGATGACATTGCACGTTGCCGTGCCGCTGCCGCCGTTCAGCGGACAGCCCTCATTGCCGCAGGTGGCGGTGATGATGCCGTAACCATTCCCATTGGCATCATACCTGAAAGTCCAGTCGCCGTGGGTGTGCTCGACCAGCTGCAGCTCGCCGCTATTTACCTTTGCAGCAACATAGCCAGCTGAATAGGTGGTAGCTGCAAAGTAATCGCCAGGAGCCGCCGTCGACATATAGTCGCTCCAGCCTTGGGTAAACTCGAAGTAGGTGAGATAAGTAGACGAGTTCGCAGTATAGATCGTGTACGGCGCGGAGGGCTTATCAAGCGCGCCCGCGATCACAATGGGATTGGTCACCTGAATGCCGATGGGTGCGCTGATCTCAACATCACCGGACATGGTCAGCTTAGTGGTGCCTCTTCTTACACAGACCGCCGTTGCGGATGTACTGCTTTCTTTCGTGTTCGTGACGCTGCCGCCGAAGAGGTTGTACGCTCCAGCACCATCCTGTACACAAACAGTCATTGAATAGCTGGAGGTGATAGAGCCGCCGTACTGGTTAAACTCGTTTCCGTACTGGTCGCGATAAGCATATCCGTTGCTGCTGATTGTACCGTTATACAAGTTAAATACGGCTCCGGAAGTACTTAATCGGGTATCAACTGTATAGCACTCAGAAGAATAGGCATGGCTGATTCTACCGGTGCCCCGGCAGTCGGTAACGGTAAACTCAACACCAGCGCCGAGTCTGATCATATAAAGTCCAGAACCGCTGAGTGTCTTTCCGTTCAGGTCAAGGACTACACCGTCAACAGGATCCCAAAAGTCGTATTCGAGATCGATGGACGTGGTCAGATAGTAGTAGCCGGCCTCGTTGATGTCGGTAAGCTCGCCCTTTGTGCCGATGGGCTTCCACTGCTCGTCTCCATGTGCAGTGCTATGTCCGCAGGTTCCGCCGCAGATGGGATGTTCGTGTGCTGCCAACACCGTCACAACGCATGTGTCGGTCTTGCTGCCGTCAGTAGTGGTGACGGTGATGGTAGCCGTGCCTTCGCCTACTGCGGTGACAACGCCGTTTTCAACTGTCGCCACAGACTCGTCATTGGAACTCCAAGTCACAGCCTTGTTGGTGGCGTCATCGGGTTCTACCGCCGCGGTCAGGGTTTCGGTGCCGCCAACACCAAGGGTGACGCTGTTCTTATCAAGCGTCACGCCGGTGACAGCCACGAGCGCAGACACCAAACTCAGATCAGTGTCATCCTCCGCGGGCTTATAGTTCGTGTCGTCACTTGTAAAGAAACTCACATAGTCAGCCAGATTTTTAACATTATCATCGTCGGGCTTTGCAAAGACCCCGGGCTCGTCCATTTTGACGCCGATATTCGTGCCAGCCTCCAAAACCTGGTTTACAGTGATGGCCTTGCCGCTGGGCAGGTAGACGTTGTTTGCCTTGCCGCTTACTGTATTGCCAGTGATCACGGGACTGCCGGAAACAGTAAAGGTGCCGTTA
This sequence comes from Lawsonibacter celer, assembly GCF_014281125.1. Classification (GTDB taxonomy): domain Bacteria; phylum Bacillota; class Clostridia; order Oscillospirales; family Oscillospiraceae; genus Lawsonibacter_B; species Lawsonibacter_B celer. The sequence continues at coordinate 205,697 of NZ_JACOEA010000003.1, forward strand.
TAGACATACACACCACCGCCATTGTTGGCAGCTGTATTACTGCTGATGCTGCCGTCAGTCATGGTGAAGGCGGAAGTGGTATCGAGCATATAAACTCCGCCGCCAAATGTGGCCTCGTTGTCGGTGATGTCGCCGCCGTACATCTTGAAGGCAGCATTGTTGCGCACATACACACCGCCGCCACTTGAAGCCGTGTTGCCGGATATGGTACCGCCGTACATATTAAAGGTCTTTGAATAGTAGATGTATACACCACCACCATTGTACCCCGAGGGGGCCTTGTTGTTGGTAATACTGCCGCCGTACATATTGAACGTGCCGGAGTTCACCTTCACACCACCACCATTGTACTCCGAGGGGGCCTTGTTGTTGGTAATGCTGCCGCCGTACATATTGAATGTGCCGCCGCCGGTCACCTTCACACCGCTGCCTTCTGCGTCGGATGAATGAGTGATCTCACCTTGGGTAGTCCGGCAATCGGTGAGGGTAAAGTTTTTAGCCTCGATCACATCGCCACTGCCGGTCATCTTGATTTTACAGCCGTTCAGACAGAGGAATGTGCCGTCTGCAGGCTTCCAAGTGGAAGCTATCTCCACGTCTGCCGTGAGGTAATAATGGCCCGGACTGTTGGGCAGCTCGTTTGTTGCGATCCATACCTGAGAGGGATCGTGTCCGTCGCCGCTGCATTTGTCATCACCGCAAACACAGTGGCTGTGGGGAGGTTCAGATACGACCTTGACGTATTTGTATGTGGTGAGGCCTGTGGTGTTATCCCACGCGCCTGCGTTTGCATCGTCACCGGCGTTGACGGTGAAAGTGCCGGTAAGTGTCGGCTCTGCAGAAAAAGCTTGTGTTTCGCCGTTTGTGGTCACCGTGCCGCCGGTGACCGTAGCATTGCCAAGGATGCCGTAGCTGTTGTTACCGTCAGCCGCCGTGCCGCCGGTTGCGGTGAGTTCACCGCTGCTGACAGTGACCGTTGCATTGACGCCGTAGCTGCCGCCGGAGTAGGTGGGATTGCCGCCGGTGGCGGTTACTGTACCTCCGGTCACATTCAAAGTAGTAGCTCTGATACCGTAGCTGGACTTATCTGAATCACCACCGGTGGCGGTAACTACGCCGTTGTTCATATTAAAAGTACTTACACTGATGCCAAAGCTTTCGCCATAGTTGTCACCCGTAGCTCCGCCGGTAGCAATCACTGTACCGCCGTTCATGGTCAAATCACCGTTCGCATAGATAGCGCAGGTTTGATAACCGTCTGTTTTGCCGCCGCTAACGTTCAGTGTGCCGGTTCCCGAGAAGGTCAGTGCGTTCAGGGTGAAAATGCCATAGCTATCCTTCCCCACTGTGTCTGCCGCTTTGACGGTATTCTCTCCTTCCAGTACGATCGTCAAGTCGGCGTTTGCATGGATGCCATATTGAGAGGTACTGGTCAGATCCAGCCCGTTGAGGGTCAGAGTCAGTACATCGCCATTCTTCCACAGTTTGGCGTTGTAGTCATTCTCCGACCCGGTAAGTGTACCGGTGTCGCCGTTCTTGTAATAGGTCGATATGTTGCCGTCGCCCATGTAGACGTCGTCGATATAGACGGAGACCGACTCCATCGCCAACGCTGTTGTCGGCAGCAGGCTGATGAGCATGACGATGCTCAATACAATACTCAAAATCCGTTTCTTCATAACATCTTTCCTCCGTGCTTATGTCTTGAAAGAAGCATTGGCTTTAGGGGGACCCTAAAGCTATGGGGAGCCTGCTCCCCATAAAGACCTTTTCCCGTCATTTACTCCAACTGCACCTCCGGCCAGCAGCAGATGCCGACCTCCAGCGCCACAGGCTCGGTCAGGCGGAAATCCGCGTACCGGCAAAACCAGCACTCCGCCTGTTTTTGCGATGCGCTCCGCCTTGGCGTAAAGGCCGGACATCGCTGGCGGGGCCAGACGCTGCCGTTTCGCTTCGGCTCCGGCATAACATCCCGCAAAATCTGTACGGTCACAGGCCGACACCTCCTCGTTTTCTTTTTTATCATTATAGCAAAAACAAACGGCATTGAGAGCGCGTTACGAAGATTTGGTATGATTTTACGCAGAATTGGTTTTCCCGCGCCGTCGAAATATGGTAAAATACAAGAAGACAACTATGGGAAGGGGGTGTTTGTGTGTTTCGTATTGCTCTGTGTGATGACGATGTAAAGCAGCGGCAGCTTACGCACAAGCTGTTGGACAGCTATTTTTCCCTGCGCAGTACTGCGGCGAAAATATGGGAGTATTCCAGTGGTCAGGCTCTGCTGAACGCCATGTTTGACGAAACCTTTGATCTCTACCTCCTGGATATCGTGATGCCGGAGATGGACGGCATCGATCTCGGCGCGGAACTTCGCAAGTCCGATGAAAGCGGCGTGATCATCTACCTTACCACCTCGCCGGATTTTGCGTTGCAAGGATATTCGGTCAAAGCGGCCTCCTATCTGCTCAAGCCTGTGCAAGAGGACGAACTGTTTCGCGCGCTGGATGACGCATTCAAAGCGATCACGAACCGCCGCGAACAGAGCATTATGGTAAAGACGGCAGACGGTATGAGCCGGCTGCTTTTGGATCACATCCTCTATGTGGAACAGACGGAGCGTGCGCCCCGTTATTATATGAAAGATGGAAGCTGTGTAGCAGGTGTTACCATACAGACCTCTTTTCAGGATACGATACGACCGCTTTTAGCGGATAAACGTTTTTATCTCTGCGGCGCGAGCTTCGTGCTGAATCTCCACTGCATCAAAAGCATTAACAAGGCCGATGTCCTCTTTGTCGGAGGACAGCAGACAACTGTGCCGAGAAGAGCCGCCGCCGAGCTAAATACGGCGTGGATACACTACTGGCTGGAGGGAGGGCATCAACTGTGACTTTACTGGATTGGTCAACTGTGTGGTCATTGATCCACGTATTTGTGCTGAACGCACTTTTATATGAGCCCCGTCTGCCAAAGAAAAAGGCTGTCATTCTGACCGTCTGTCTGATGGGACCGCTGTCCGCTTACAACGCATGGTTTTTCGTGCACTTCGGCAACGAACTGGCGGGACAGTTGGTACTGTTTAACTGCACCATCCCCAGCCTCATTTTCTTTATGCTTATGGCAAAGCACCGCAACGGACGGCTGCTGTTCACCTTCTGCCTGTCGGACACGATCTCTCTGGAGATCATCTGCATCACCCGCCTGATCGACGATGCCATTGGACTGCCCGATTTTTGGGTGCTATTCATCCTGCGGCTGATCGTCTGGCCGGTGCTGGAGTTCGTAGTTATCAAATGGCTTCGTAAGCCCTATCTCGTCCTTCAGAATGCGGTGCAGAAAGGTTGGGGCGGGTTCGCCGCCATCACATTGCTGTTTTATGTGATCCTGGTGGTCATGTCCAGCTATCCCACTGTCATTCAGAACCGTTTGGAGGAGTTGCCTGCTCTACTGCTGGTCATGGCTCTGATGCCGCTGATCTACTGGAATATCCTGACAACATTGTTCCGGCAGCAGGAACTCCACGAAACAAAGCAGAAGGAACAGCTTTTACAGGTGCAAACTGCAATGCTGAAGCAACGTATCGAACAAACCTTGGAAGCGGAAAATCAAATCTCTATCCATCGCCATGACCTGCACCATCAGTTGCAAGTCATCAAGACGATGCTGGAGAGCGGCGAGATCCATGAGGCGCAGGATTATATTGAGGCATCGCAGGAAACGCTGAACGGTACGAAAAGCAGACATTGGTGCCTGCATCCGGTATTGGATGCCGTATTTTCCGCCTATTTCCAGCAGGCAGATTCGAAAGGGATCAAAGTCGAGGCAGACATAGACATTCCTGCCGATATTCCGGTCAATGCTGTTGAACTGTCCACGGTCTTTGCCAATGCACTGGAAAATGCGATCCATGCGGTCAGCGATCTCCCGCAGGAGCACCGGGTGATCCGTTGCCGGTGCATCTGGCAGCCGCAGCTTATGTTCTATGTCTCCAATCCATACGCCGGCGAAGTGCGGTTTGACGAAAATGACCGGCCCGTTGCGGAAAGCACGATGCACGGCATCGGCACACGCTCCATCGCCGCCTACTGTGAAAAGTACGGCGCGGTCTGCCGATACAGCGCAGAGGATGGGTGGTTTAGCATCAAAATTGCGCAAACGATATGGACGGAGTAAAACCAATATATTTTTCGACGGCGCACCGGAATGGTGCGCCGTTGTTTCTTATGGTGTATCTGGCTTTTCCAGCCGCGCAAGATTTGTAACGGAAATCAATCCTCTGGCTTCCCGCTTTCGGGCATACTCCACGATCTGACCGGAGCCGCCGAGGTAATGCCATGCGTAGGTGATCAGATAGTCGCAGTCGTTGACGCCGAAGGCGTCCAGCGCGTGCTCTTTTGATGTAGAGAAAAAGATGATGCGGCTTTTATCGCCCTGCTCACGAAGCCACCGGGCAAGGTCGATGCCGTTTAAGCGCTCCATATAGATGTTGAGAAACACGAGGTCGTATTCCGCAATACGCGCCAGCACCGCAAGAATGGCCTGGGCCTCGGAGTATGCGTCAATTTCAACGCGCAGACTTTTCTCCCGCGCATAACGTTCGATATGGTTCTTCAGCGTGTTTGCTTCTGTGGTCAGATCATCACAAATGGCAAATTTCAGCACAGCGGACGGCCTCCTTTCGGCGTGGAATACCTTTAGAAGAATTATAGCATGATTGTTGGCGTATTTCTGCAAGTTTCAATCGCTGACGTTGATGCACGAATCACAAAAACCATCCTCGGACAAAATATACACACAAAAACAGACACGAGTCATCATTTCTGATAACTCGTGTCTATTTCGTTCCGTACCGATTGCCCTTGGTTCACATTGTTTCCCTATGCGACCGTGGACTTTGCAGCGGGGGCTTTTGTTATATATATGGATTTACTTTGCCATGTACTCCACAACCTTGGTAATCTGCTCGGCAAAGGTGCCGTCAAACTTGTTCTCAAAGAACGCACCGCCGATGGTAAAGGTCCAGGCGCCGGTGGCCTTCACCTCGTCCAGGCGCTGGTAATTGGAGATGCTGCCCGCCAGGCACACCGGGGCTTTCACACCAGCCACGAAGGCTCGGTTGAGCTCCGCCGCGTCACCGGTATAGCGGTATCCCAGAAGGTCAATGCCATACACACCCTTGGCCAGGTAGGAGTTGGCCTCTTCAATCATCCCCTCAATGGTGCCTTCCAGCACGGAGGGACGGCCGGTGATCTTGCCTACAAAGGGCATGTACTTCAGGCCATTGGCCTTGCAGTAGTCGTTGATGGAGTCAAAGAACAGGGTCCCCATAAGTACGTCCACGCCGCATGCCACAGCCATCTTGGCGCCCTCCATGCACTCCTCTTCAGTATAAGCCACTACCTCCAGGAAGGTGCGCTTGCCACACTGCTTCATATAGGAGAACAGCTGTTTCATCTCCTCCAGAGGCAGGCCCACCTCTTTAAAGCCCCAGTTGACGGCAGGCGCGTCCTTGCACGCCTCAAAAATTTCAGCCGCATTGGAGACTGTCCGGTCGTTGTGGGTGAGCATGACAATCAGTTCGGGATTCATGTTACATACGCTCCATTCTAAATTCAAAATTTTCTGTCTGCGTTTTTCTGCTTCCCATCAGGGATGCGGCGCGCAGCTCCAGGTGACCACCGCGGGCTCATCGCCAATGTTGAACAGCTTATGTCCGGTCGCCGGAGGGATCACCAGGGCATCTCCCTGCTCCAGCTCATAGTAAGTGTCGTCCTCCGGGAAGTAGCACAGCACATGGCCCTCGGCGCAGTAAAAAATTTCATCTGCCTCCGTGTGCCCGGGGTCCAGCGCACCCACAGCGCCCGGCATCAGCCTGGATACGCCAAAGGTAATTTTGTCAGTACGTACATACTCGCGCACCAGCTCCTGGTCCTCCATGGCCACCTTTGCGTCCTTCGGGTGAATAATACGCCCTCGTTTCTCCATGAAACAGCCCTCCTTTTCCGTTTGGTTTCTTTTTCTATTATACCCCTGTGCCATCCCAGCGTCAAGGCAATTTTGATACATTATGAATAATTTTGATTCATTTTGATTTATCCCCTTGTCAGCCTCTTCTGGTTGTGATATGCTATTTTTAATCCAAAACTGGACTGATAAAAGCAGGCCCGGACCGATAGAAAAGGAGTGCGGCATTATGAAGAATATTCTCTGTTTTGGCGATTCCAACACCTGGGGGTATGATTACACCACTTACGATCCCGCGCTGGGCGCCGGGCAGCGGCTGCCCTTTGAAGAGCGCTGGCCGGGCATTGTCCAGAACGCGCTGGGCAGCGGGTACCGCATCATCGAGGACGCGCTCAACGCCCGCACCAACATGGTGGAGGATCCCTACTTTCCCCACCGTCTGGGCATTGCCAGCCTGGAGACCGCGCTGGACGCCCAGGCCCCCCTGGATCTGGTCATCATCCAGATGGGCGTCAACGAGCTCAAGCACATGTTTAACCTGACCGCCGGCATGATCGCCTTTGGTGTGGAAAAGCTGGTCACTGCGGCGCAGCAGTCCTACTATAACTATCCGGTTCCCAAGGTACTGCTCATCGCCCCTGCTCCGGTGAAGGAGCACATTGCCGACATGATCTTCGGCTTCAGCTATGGTCCCCTGGCCTATGAGAAGAGCATGCAGCTGGGCGCCCTCTACCGAGATGTGGCAGAGCGCCACGGATGCGGCTTTATTGACTGCGGGGAGATGGACTTCAAGATCAACGAGCTGGACGGTCTGCACTATGACCGGGAGGACCACGCCAAGCTGGGCAGGGCCGTGACTGCAAAAATCAAGGAGATGCTGGGCTGATCTGCCCGCAGTTTTCCCTGTGTGCGAAAAAAGCGCACCCGATCGGTTCGGGTGCGCTTTTCCCTATTTTGCGCCGAAACTTTTGATCCAGCGCAGCAGTTCCAGCATGGTCTCATCATCTCCCAGGGTGGACAGGTCCACCTCTTCCGCCCGGGCCCGGTCGTATAAAAGCGTACCGTACTCGACGATCAGGGGCTCGACCGCCTTGTTTTCTTCCACCACCGCTTGGTAACACAGCACCTTCAGCAATTCTACCAGATCTTCACTGCTTTGGCTCTCCTCAAAGGCCTTCTGTTTTTCTTCCACTGAGACGCCGCTGAAGTCGCCCAGCTGAAATTCCGGCTGTGTCCCCTTGCCGGCCCGAACAGCAAAGATGCTCAGGCCCATGCACAGGACTGCTACCACCAGGGAGAGAAGTCTCGTAAGATTGCGGCGGGCTTGCTGCGACATAATCGGTATTCCTTTCCGTCCTATTGTTTTTCATCCACGCCGCACCAGTCCATAATCATCGCGGCATAGATTTTCGTGGCCTTGATCAGGTCGTCAATATAGATGAACTCGTTGTCCCCGTGGACGTTGTTGTTCAGCGCGCCCGGACCCAGCACCACCGCTGGCACCCCCTGGCGGTTAAGGTAGTATGCGTCACATACCGCCCGGAAACCTGAGATAATGGCGGGACGCCCCAGCGCCTCTCCCACCGCTCCGCAGAGGGTCTGCACGCCCGGGTGCTCCCGCTCCACCGCGAAGCCGGGCCAGTCCTGGATCACCGGCGCCTCCACCACCGGCGGGTGCTCCCGCAGCCAGTCGTCCGTGCTGGCAATGGCCGCCACGCCCCGGCGAATCTCGTCCAGAATCTCATCCCGGCTGACCAGCTGATCCGGGTACCAGATGCTATAGGTGTACTCCATGTGGGAGGGGACTGTGCCCAGGTACTCGCCGCCCTGGATAAAGCAGGGGTTCATGGTAAACACGCCCACGCCCTGCTGATCATGGCCGCCAATGCCGCCCACACCCATGATCTTATCGCGGTAGCGGTGATTCCACTCCACCTCCAGCCGATTAAAATACTCCACAAAGGGCAGAGATTTGCGGAAGGCGTCCACGGCGATGTCATTGCCGCTGGCCAAGCCGTCCGCCTGGGGGAAAAGCATCTGGTTGCGGGCGGAGACATGCACGCCCTTGCCCTCCACAATCAGCTTAAAGAACACCAGCGCGGAGGAGGCGATCTGCACCTCCAGATTGCTGGGCTCGCAGACAATGGCGAAGTCGGTATGGTAGTGGTCCTTTACCGCCCGCTCGGCACCAATGGTCTCGGCGGACTGGGACTCCTCCCCCACCGAGGAGTGGAACACTACATCGCCCTTGAGCTTCAGACCGCTGTCCCGGATGGCTTTTATAGCGAAATAGGCGGCGGCCAGGCCGCCCTTCATGTCGCTGGTGCCGCGGCCGTACAGCTTGCCGTCCACCTCCGTTGGAGTAAAGGGTTCACACAGCCACCGCTCCGGATAGCTGATGGGCACCACATCGCTGTGCCCGTTAAATGCCAGAGAGCGGCCTCCGCCCGTACCCTTGCGGGTGGCCACCACGTTGGGCCGGCGCCCCTCCTCGTCGTAAGCGGCCGTCACCACCCGGTCAAACTGCTCTTCCTTCAGCTTTTCCGCCAGGAAATTCTGCAGCGGCAGTTCATTGCCGTCGCTGTCCCCGTCATTTATGGTGGGGAAGGACACCATCTGCTTTAAAAAATCTACAATTTCCCGCCGGTGGCTGTCGATATAGCCGAATACCTTCTGCTGGTTGTCCATTACACTCAGATCCTTTCCTTATAAAACCAAGGCAGCCGCGCCGCCGGTGGGCGCGGCTGCCGCTTTGAGCTGCCGGTTGAATCACTCCTGCCAGTTGACAATCTTCTTCTGGATGATGGAGATCAGGGCATACATAATCAGGCCGATGATGGTCACATAGAAAATGCACGCAAAGGACTCAGGCGTCTTCATGTACTGGGAGTACTTGATGATCTGGGACCCAAGGCCGGTGTTGCCGGCGTTGTACTCCACGCTGATACAGGTGGTGGTGGCAAAGATGGCCGCCAGACGCAGGCCGGTGATAATATCCGTGGCCGCAGAGGGCAGGATCATCTTCCAGTAGGTCTGCAGCCGGCTGGCGCCCACGGACTGCATCAGCTCCCGGCGGATGGTCGGCACATTGTTGAAGCCGGTACAGGCGTTCATATTGATGACGGCAAAGGCCTGAATCACCACCACAGTGATACGCATGCTCATGCCATAGCCCATGGCCAGCATCAGCAGGGGGATCAGGGAAATCAGCGGCGTGGTAACCAGAAAGGTAATGTACGGGGACATGGCCGCATTCAGCAGGGGGAAGCTGGTAATCAGGGTGGATACGATCAGGCCTACAGGGATGGCGATCAAAAAGCCGATGAGCACACACTGAAGGGTGACCAGAATGTGGGGCAGATAGACCTGGAAGTCCACCACCATGGAGTGGAAAATCTCCGAGGGCTTGGGGACAAACCAGGAGGGCACGCCAGTGACCCGGCAGGCAATCTCCCACGCCACAAAAATCAGCACAAAGGTCACCACAGGCGCCACGATGCTGGTAATTCTACTCTTTGTTTTCATGCTGCCGCGCCTCCTCACTTAATCTTGCTCAGGTCGATCTCACCGATGTAGCCCTCCAGCAGCTGGCGGTACTCGATGAATTTTTCCTGAGTGATCATGGACAACGTACGGGGGCGGGGCAGGTCCAGGGTAACGGTCTCCACCAGCCGTCCGGGATTGGTTCCCATGACGTACACACGGGAGGAGAGCAGCACGGACTCCTCAATGTTATGGGTGATGAAGATAATGGTCTTGCCGGTTTTGCTCCAGATATCCAGCAGCTCCATGTTCATCTGCTCGCGGGTAAGCTCATCCAGCGCGCCGAAGGGCTCGTCCATGAGCAGGATCTCAGGGTCGTGAACCATGGCGCGGATTACGCCGGCCCGCTGGAGCATGCCGCCGGAGATCTCATTGGGGCGGGCGTTGGCATACTCCGTCAGGCCCACCATCTCCAGCAGTTCGTCCACGCGCTTTTCCCACTCAGGCCCCTTCAGGCCGAATACTTCCAGCGGCAGGGCCACGTTCTGACGCACGGTGCGCCAGGGCAGCATATTGGGCTGCTGGAAGATAAAGCCCATCTTCCGAAGTACCTCGGCGGGCATCTTCTTCCCCTTGTGGTTGACTTTTACGCCGTCAATGAAGATGTCGCCCTCAGTGGTGTCGATGATACCGTCCAGCATCCGGATCAAGGTGGATTTGCCGCAGCCGGACGGACCCAGAATGGAGATGAACTCGCCGGGCTGGATCTCCATAGAGTAGTCCTTGACAGCCAGAATGGTCTGGCTGCGGGTCTCAAACTGTTTGGTCACATGGGAAAACTTAATTTTAGGTTCCTGCACAGCTGCTCACCTCCTTACTTCTTCCAGAGCACGACACGCTTCTCAATCATGCTGACAATGGTATACAGGCCGATGCCGATCAGCGCGATGAGAATGATGCAGCCGTAGCTCTCCTCAAAGTTGCTGTATTTCATGAACTTGATAATGCGGTCGCCCAGGCCGCGGCCGCGGCTAACGAAGTCCGCGCTGACCGCGCCGATGGTGGAGAAGATACAGCCCAACTTGATGCCGGTAAATACCTGAGGCATGGCGTTCATAAAGGTAATGCTCAAAAAGGTCTGCAGCTTGGTGGCGCCCACGGAGCGGGCCAGCTCCAGCTTCTCCCGCTCCACATGGGTAAAGCCGTTCAGGGTGTTCAGGCAGATGATGGGTGTGGCCTGGATAATCACGATGATCACGCGCAGGTTGGGGTCGGTACCCAGCCAAAGAGTCATCAGCGGAATCAGGGTAATCATGGGGGTAATGACCAGCCAGATGACCACGGGCTGCATGGCCTTCACCAGCAGATCAAACTGGGAAAAGAGCGCCGCCAGCAGGATCCCCGCGGGGATGGCGATACAGAAGCCGATGCAGATAATCTTCAATGTGAAGAGAAAGTCGGGCAGAATAATATGGAAGCTTTTGATCGTGCCCTGAATGATGTGGGTGGGGGTGGGCATGACGTACTCCGATACGTTGAATACCCGCAGGAAAATTTCCAGGCCCACATAGATGATGGCCAGAACCACCAGCGGGGCGATGACGTTTATGGGGTTGAATTCTTTTTTCTTTTTCACCCGTTTGACCGGATTGCTCTGTGTCATAGTTGCGACCTCCCTTACAGCGTTGCCCGCACGATCTCATTGATCTGCTCTCGCAGCTCATTGAATCTCTTGTCGTTGGCGATCTCATGATTTCGGTGCTCCAGCGGAATGTCCACCGGGATCTCGTGGGTGATGGTGGCGGGCTTGTTGGAGAACACAAAAATACGGTTGGCCAGGAGGATCGCCTCATCCACGTTGTTGGTCACCATGACGACGGTCTTTTGGGTCTTCTTCCAGATATTCAGGATCTCATAGGACAGCATCTTGCGGGTAATGGCATCCAGGGCCCCCAGAGGCTGGTCCAGGATCAGGATGTCGGGGTCGTGCACCAGGGCGCGGGCAATGCCGACGCGCTGCCTCATGCCGCCGGACAACTCATGGGGATAGACCTTTTTATAGTCCAGCAACCCGACGATGTCCAGCATCTCGTCCACCCGTTTGTCCCACTCGGGGCCCTTCAGCTTCATAGTATTCAGATTGAAGCGCAGGTTCCCCTCCGCGGTCCGCCAGGGCAGCAGGTTGTTGCTCTGAAACACAAAGCCGAATTTTTTCAGCTCCTCACGGGGGATCTCTCGGCCGATATCCTTGCCGTGCAGCTCCATGGAGCCATCCGTGGCGCTGTCGATGCCGCCCAGGATCTTCAGGAACGTGGACTTGCCGCAGCCGGAGTTACCCAGAATCACGATAAACTCCTTCTCGTAAATGTCCATGCTGATGTCCTTAAGCACCTGGATGTAGTTGCCATCCTTCTCGTTTCCGAAAGCCTTGGCAATGTGCTGGATGCTGAATACTTTATTTTGCATACTGTTTCCTTCTTTCGGCGATTCCGGGACGTTACAGTTCCAAACCGGGATCCAGAATGTTGTCCATGCTCAGCTCGATGGGCTTGCCCACCTGCTTGGCCATATAGGCCACATAGGCGCCGTGCTCCAGGAAGTCGGAGACGATAAAGGCCTCTTCCAAATCCTTCCCCAGCACCACCGCGCCATGGTTACGCAGCAGCGCGGCCTTTCTGCCGCCCTCCAGGGCAGCCACAATCTTCTCGCCCAGATCGGTGGAGCCCACCAGGCCATACTCGGCGCAGCGGGTGCTGCCGCCCAGGAACAGCCCCTGCTCCGCCAGGAGGAAGGGGATGTCCTCTCCCGTCACCGCAAACGCGGAAGAGTACAAGGGATGACTATGTACGATGGCGTTGACCTCTGGCCGCGCTTTATAGATGGCCAGATGCATGGGCAGCTCCACCGTGGGAAGGAAGCCGTTGTCCTCCACCAGATTGCCCTCGCCGTCGCACACACAGATGTGCTCGGCCTTGATGACCCGCCAGTCCGGGCGAATGTCAAAAGAGGCGTTGGGCCTGGGACAGATATAGATGAGTCCCGTCTCGCTGTCGCGCATGCTCCAATCGCCGGAATCCATACCGGGCGTAAATTTTTTCTCCACAAATTCCTTCGCGTAGGAGGCCGTAAGCAGCTTGAACTCATAGCGTACGTTTGTGTTCATTTTTTCTCGTCCCTTCGTTGAAAATTCCGATTGCGGCTGTAATGACATAATAGCACCTTTTGGAGACTAATGCAACATAATGCGCCAATTTAGTTCAAATTATGTCAAAATGTTTCGCATATGCAAATCAGTTTTCCTTCCGGCGGAGAATACAGTCCATGGCTGCAGACGCATTGTAGATCATCTGATTGGTATAGAGCCTGTAGGTGGGGCACATCTCAGCGCTTGCCCAGCCCTCGTAGCCTATGGCCTCAAAGGCGTCGACCACCTTCACCCAGTCCACGTCGCCGGCCAGCAGGTCTACGAAGCCAGCCAGACCTTTGGCGTCCCGGCGATAGTCCTTGAAGTGGACCTTCTTGATCCGCTTGCCCAGGATCTTGATCCAGTGCTCTGGGTAGCCGTAGAGCACCATATTGCCCACGTCCAAAAACGCGCCCACATAGTCGGAACCGATCTCGTCCAGGAACGTGCGGAACTCCATGGGGCTGAGCAGGAATTTGTTCCAGATGTTTTCAATCCCGATGATGACGCCCTTCTCCTGGGCATAGGGGGCCAACTCCTTCAGCGCGGCCTGGGAACGATCATAGGCCACGTCGTAATCAATGACTTCGCTGCCGGCAAAGAATGTCACATCATTGGCGTCAGGCACCACATCCTCCGGACGGAAATCCACGCCCACCGTACCCGGACAGACCAGGATGCAGTCCACACCCAGCAGAGCGGCCATGTCGATCTGGCGGCGGACCACCTGCTTAGCCTGCTCCCGAATCTCCGGCGGGTTTGCCGTCAGCGAATACTGCCAATACAGGCCTGTGGCCAGGCTGCAGATCTGGATGCCAATGTCGTCGGCCAGCTTTTTGACGGCCAGGATCTCTTCATCACTGCTGTGCAGGCCCAGAGGCCCGTCCTTTGCCATGGCCAGCTCGATACCCTCGAACCCGGCATCCTTGGCCAAGCGCATACAGGTCTCCAGGGGCTGGCTTTGATCGAAGGACCAGATGTTGATCCCCTTGTGTAGCTTGGAACGCATACCTTACTCCTCCTTGTGTGTTGGGTCTATTTCTTTTTCTGCGCCTGGATCACCTGAATTCCAGCCTCCCGGAGCACCTTCAGGTCGGCCGGGTCCGCCTCCGCGTTGGTCACCACGCCTTGGACGGTGCTGAGGGGGCAGACATTCACAAACGCAGAATTTTTAAATTTAGTGGCGTCGCACAGCATAATGCAGCGCTTGGCGTTGTGAAGCACCAGCCGCTTTTGGCTGACCTCGTCCACGCCGTAATCCATAAATCCGTTGCCCACATCCACTGCGTCTACAATCATAAAAGCTGTATCCACCTGGAGCTCCTGGAGCATCTGCTCGGTAAAAAAGCCGTAAAGGGTCCAGCTGTTCTTTTTCAGCTGTCCGCCGGCCACGATCAGCGTATTGTCCGTGGCGGCGACCGCGCGGGCCACATCCAGATCATTGGTCAATACCGTCAGCCGATGAAAATTCCCCAGCTTGGATGCCAGAGCCCTTCCGGTGGTGCCGGCCCCGATATAGATCGTGGTCTCCTCCCGAATCAGGGAGACCGCGGCCTCCGCCACCAGCTCCTTGGCCTCCCGGTGCATCTGTCCGCGCACCTCGATCGGGAGTTCCTCTGCGGGAATCTGGCGGTAGACCACAGCGCCGCCGTGGGTACGCAGAAGCGCCCGTTCCTGCGCCAGCTGTACCAGGTCCCGCCGAATGGTCGCCTTGGAAACCTGTGTCACCTCCGCCAGCCGGTCCACGGTCGCTGCCCCACATTCATTGACAAAGTCAACAATCTTTTTGTAGCGCTCCGCCTTCAGCATGTTCCCTCTCCACCTTGTTTTAATACTCGCCCATCAGATCCTTCGTCTGCAGGTACAGCCGCTGATACCGCCTGCGATAGGGGGCGTAAGCCGCATAGTTGTCCATATTGGGCTCAATGGTGCGCTTTATGCGGATCTGCTCCGCCACCTGGGCGGAGTCCCGATAGAATCCGGTGGCCAGGGCGGCGATCAGCGCGTCGCCATAGGCCGCGCCGGTCTCCACCTGGGCCACATGCTGACGCTTGCCGCTGATGTCGGACACGGCCTGGAGCCAGGCGGGGTTCTTGGTGCCGCCGCCCACCGCCATCACCTTCCTGGTGCCCATCTGCAGGGCGTCGAAGATCTCAAAATGCTGGTTGATCCCGTAACCCACGCCCTCCAAAAGCGCCTTGTAGATATGGGCCCGGGTGTGCTGCAGGTTCAGGCCAAAGATCATGCCCTTGGCCTTGGGGTCGTTGATGGGGGTGCGCTCTCCGGAGAAGTAGGGCAGGATGACCAGCCCCTCCGACCCGGCGGGCACACCCTCGGCCAGCTTGGCGATCTCCCCGAACACATTGGCGCCGCTCTCCCGGGCCTTGGCGTCCAGGTCCAGGGCAAAATTGTCCCGGAACCAGTGGGTCAGGGTGCCCGCGCAGCTCATGCCTGCGGCCACGGAGTAGGTCCCCGGGAAAAGGTAGGGCCCCGCCCACAGTCGGTCGTCCACCGTGAGCTTCTCCACCACGTGGATGATAAAGATGGAGGAGCCGTACATGAGCATCATGTCCCCCGGGTTGAGCACCCCCACGCTGAAGGCCTCGGCCGAGGCGTCGGCCGTGCCGGTGGTCACCTTGGTGCCCACCGCCAGACCGGTCTCTTTCGACGCCTGCTCATGGACCGTGCCGGCCACCTCATTGCTCCACAAACACTTGGCCAGCTGGTCCCGGCGGCAAAAGAGCGAGGTGTCGTCCACCCAGTCCAGCTTCTCCATATCGTAGAGAGGGACCCAGGTGGCTGCAGTGTAGTGGTCGATGACATACTCCCCGGTGAGCTTGGCCACCAGATAGGTGCTGCCGGTGACAAACTTGGCCGCCCTGGCATAGACCTCCGGCTCCCGGTTTTTGATCCAGAGCACCTTGGCCGCTGCGGACTGGGTGGTCAGCGGCGTGCCGCAGCGGCGGAAAATATTCTCCTTGCCGTACAGCTCCTCCAGGTAGGTGATCTCAGCCACCGCCCGGCAGTCGATGCCGTAGAGGATGGCCTTGCGGAGGGAATTGAGGCTTTCATCCACCGGCAGGCAGCAGGGGCCGATGGTGCTGCAGCCCAGCCCCTCGATGTCCTTGGGGTCCACGCCGGACTCCCGGATGAGGGTCTTGCTGATGGTACACAGCTCCCCCCACCAGGTCTGTTCCGCATCGTGCTCGGCATAGCCGGGTTGGGGAATCTCCATCTCGTGGCTGACGCTGTGCTCGGCCACAATGCGGGCCTGCTCATCCACCAGGGTGCCCTTGCTGCCGAAGGTACCGATGTCAATGCCCATAAAATATTTCATCGTTCCGCCCTCCCGGTTGGTTTTTTAATAGCGGCCCACGTGGAAACTCTCGTCCACCCGGCGCATCATGCCCGCGCACAGGGTGGCCAGCGCGTCGATGTCCTGCACGTCGCACACCTCCACAGGAGTGTGGGTGTAGCGGGCGGGGAAGCCCATCTCCAGGCAGGCCACGCCCTCGCCCTCCAGCTGGATATAGGCCGAGTCGGTGAGGATGCCCAGAGAGGCAAAGCGCTGCAGGGGCTTGCCCATCTCCTGGGCGGTGCGCTTGGCCAGCTTGAACATGGGCTCGTGGGGCAAAGTGCCGTTGAGGGTCCCCCGGCCGTGGAAGCTGTAGAGATGGACGCAGGGGCCCTCGCCCATCTTATCCTCAAACTTGGTGGCCAGATCCTTGGTGTCTCCCGCCAGTGTCACATCCAGGGAGATGGCCAGATCGGGCTTCACCGTACGGGCGGCCATCATGGCACCGCGCAGATTGAACTCCTCCCACACCGTGCCCACCAGGTACACGTCGCAGGCGGGGGGCTCTTCCTTGAACTGCCGGGCCATCTCCACCAGGGCGGTACAGGCGCCCCGGTTGTCCACGGCGGTGCCAGCGACCTTGGAGCCGCACAGCTCCTGGAAGGCGGGCTTGTAAACCACGGGGCAGCCCACATAAATGCCCATGTCGTGGACCTCCTGGGCGCTGGAGGCGCCCACATCAATAAACAGGGAGGTCACCAGGTCCACTTTGTATTTCTCCTCCGCCGGGGTGGCGTGGTGGGCCTTGGGCCCGAATACGCCGGGGTGCCACTTGCCGTCCTCGCTGCGGATGACCAGCTGCAGGCCGGGGAGCACCTTCTCTGGAATGCCGCCCAGGCGGTCCACCTGGATAAAGCCGTCCTCCTCCACCTTGCGGACGATAAAGCCCAGCTGATCCATGTGGCCGAACACCATGGCCCGGGGCAGGGCGGGATTCCTGCCGGGCACCTTGGCGATGACGTTGCCCACCCGGTCGATGGTCACGTCGTCGCAGTACTGCTCCAAATGGGTCTTGAGCTTATAGGCCATCTCGCTCTCATATCCGCTGGGGGCGGAGGTGAGCATAAACTCTTTTAAAATTTCCTTACTGGACATATGATGCACACTCCTTTTATTCTGCAAGGATCTGAAGCAGCACCTGCTCCATTTCCCTGTGATTGTACACGTCGTAGTCGGCGCCCAGAGCGTCCCGCGCGCCGAAGTCGTTCTGCATGGCCACAGTGATGCAGCCGTTAGCCTTGCCGGAGGACACATCCTCCGCACGGTCGCCCACCATCACCGCCCGGTCCACGCCCAGTAGCTCCTTGAGCCTGGGGATCGCGGCCTTTTTGTCATAGCCGGGGGTCCGGTGCCAGATGTAGGAGAAGCAGTCCCGGACGCCGAACTTCTCCAGCAGGGCGGTGAGATAACTCTCCTCCGCATTGGAGCAGATGGCCAGGGGCGCTTTGGAGGAGAGGGTGCGGAGCATATGCACGCACTCCGGCTCCACCTGGGCGTAGCGCTCCACCGCCTCGGGCGCGTGGTCAATGATCCCCTGGAGCAGGCGATCGCACAGGGTCTGGTCGTCTGTCTGCAGGATCCGGCGGCAGGCGTCCTCCAGCTTATCGCCCACGGTGGAGTTGGCCTCCTCCCGGGTGATGGGGGGGCGCCCCATATCCGCCAGCGTCAGGTTGATCACCTGAAAGTTGATATCTGTTGTGCCATAGAACAGGGTGCCGTCAAAATCAAAAAAAATGCCCGTCTTCTTCATCGCGGTATCCTCTCCTTAATAGCCCAGGCGTTCTTCGTAGATCTCCACAGACGCCTCCTGCCGCCACTGGGCCTGAATCTGACTCCACGCCTGGCTCCCGCTCTGCTTGGCCAGCTGTGCGGCAATGGCGTCGTATACCTCCTCCAGGGGACGCACGCCCGGCTCCAGCGTATCGGCCCAGTAGAGCACCGCATAGCCGTACTCCAGCTTGACTTCCCCCTCGGAGACCTGTCCGGGGGCGGAGATGGACAGCGCCGCGTCCTTATACTCCTGGGACAGGCGGGTGGTATTTTCGCTGACGTAATTGTAGGTGGAGCTGCTGCCCGGCTTGACCTCCTCCATCAGGGAGGCGAAAGAAGTCCCATCCTCCAGCCGTCTGCGCAGTTCGGGCAGCGCGCCCTCCCGCAGGCGCTGGTATTCCAATGCCAGCATCTCCTCATAGGAGTCGCTCTCCTCGTCGTCATACTGCTTCATCTGCTCCAGCAGCTGGATCACCTCATCATCAAAGCGCAGGTAAATCTCCTGAAGCACCCGGTAGCGCTGGGGCACATAGGCCAGCGGTCCGCCCCCCAGCGCCTGGGATTCAAAGGCGGTAGGGCTCTCGTCAAAGGAGCTCTTCTGCTCCTCCAGCAGCTGCTGGTAGGACGCCTCCACCTCAGCCTTGGACGGAGCGGGCTGCTGGGCCGCCACCTGCTCCTTCAGCTTGTTTACCAGGGCGGACTGGACGGCGCTGGCCACCACGGTCTCCTCCTGCAGGCCGCTGCCCTCCAGAGCGATCTGGACCATGGCGTCCAGGTCGTCGCCCTCCAGATCCGGGTAAGTGCTTTGGACCGATTGGGTCATCGAGGCAAGGGTCTGCTCCCAGACCGCCTCGGCCGCGCTCTGCTCCTCCTGGGTGAGCGTCAGTCCATATTCATCTATCTTTGTGCGTAGGATCTGCTCGGCAATCAGATTTTCTAGGCTGCTCAGCGCAGCGGTATGGAGCTTTTCCTGTAGCTCCTCCTTGGTCAATTGATCGGACAGACCGCTATACATTGCTTCCAACATCACCATCTGCTCAGCCAGCTGGCTGTACAGAATATCAACGCCATCCACCCGGGCCACCACCTCGTCTGCGGCGGGAGCCGGGGATGCGGAGGCCTCCGGCGTCGGGGAGGCGGTTCCAGTGGGATCCGGATCATTCTGCTCCCCACGGCAGCCTGCCAGCAGGGAAAAAACTATTGCGGTGCAAAGGATTGTGACAAATATGCGTTTCATAGAAGTCCTCTTTTAAGAAACGCGGGGTCCGAAGACCCCGCGTTTTCAATTGCCGACGGTTTATTCAGATTGAGATCAGCCGGCCTCATAACGGGCGGCAGTGGCCTCCCAGTCATAGGCGTCGGCGTCAGCCTCGACCTGAGAGCGGTCCCAGGTGGTATCCACGAAGTCGTTGGTGAAGATATCCTCGACCGGAATTTCGGTGGAGATGACGCCGGACTCCAGCATGGAATCCACATTCAGCTGCCACTTGTCCTCCCAGGAAATGCCGATGTTTTCCAGCAGCTTGGTCTCTTCCTCGCCGCCCTCGGGACCGAACATCTGGTAGTTACGGCCTTCCTGCACATACACGGCTGCCTTCCAGGTAATGTCGATGTTGGGCCACTGGTCGCAGGACACGGCAGCGGCGGCCTCAGGATTGTACTTGGTGAAGTAGATACCCTTGCACAGAGCGCGCACATAACCTTCTACGACCTCAGGCTCGTTGGCGATCAGGTTGGTGTTGGTGATGATGGAGTTGGAGTTGGTCTTCAGAACGTCGTTGCCGTCGATGTACTTGAAGTCATAGCCCTGGCCGATCAGCTGATAAGCCTCGCCGGGCCAGGTGAACAGGATGTCCAGAGCGCCCTCGGCGACCTGCACGTAACGGTTGTCGCCAGCGACCACGAACTCCAGATCCTCAGCGGGATCGATGCCAGCAGCCACCAGGGTGGGGGTAACCAGGGACTCCCAGGAGGCGTCTCCCAGAGCCACGGTCAGCTTGTGGCCGTACTTGGAGACGGCGTCCTTCATGTCCTCAAAGGTCTGATAGGGGCTGTCGTTGAGCACGCACAGGCCCCAGATGTTGATGGCGTCGTAGGCGCAGACCACCTTGATGGGCAGGCCCTGCTCAATGGACTGGAGGATCAGGGAGGGGCCGGGGACCGCGAAGTCCGCCTGGCCGGTGGCGACCATCTTACAGTCGGTGGTGCCGATGGTCTCGATCATTTCCAGCTTCAGGCCTTCCTCGGCCAGGTAGCCCAGGTTCTCAGCAACCCAGAAGGGGGTATCCTCCAGCACCTCAGCGGTACGGGTCAGGCACATCTTGACGGTGCGCAACTCGCCGGAGGGCTCGCCGGTCGCAGGAGCAGGAGTGTCAGTGCCGACGGGCGCGCTGCTCGAGGGCGCGGGGGAGTTGCCAGCGCCGCTGTTGCCGCAAGCTGCAAGGCTCACTGCAAGAGCGCCGGCCAGAAGGGTCGCCAGTAGCTTTTTCATGTCATTTCCTCCTAATTGTTTGATCTTGTCCGCAGCGCCGCCGCGGACAGCCTCATAGCAAGGCCGCGTGATCGCCTTGCCTTCCTGTCTTTTATCTTACATAGTTTTCTCGCCCCCGTCAAGAAAATATTGCGCATTTTGCTGCAAAAATTTTTCATTTGCGATCACGTTTCTACGTTTTGCACATTTTTTACCCCTAAAATAAGACAAATTGCCCAAAATACTCAGACTCGCGCAGAAATGCGCAAAACGGTTTGACAAACCGCTCACGCCATGATAAGATGCACTTGGTGACCGAAGCAATCAGGGGGATACTGCGCGCTGCGGGCGGTATCCCCTGGGCCGCTTGCCGATCCAAGCATCAAGCTGTCCCTGTTTTTTGCAATACATTTACATTATCATGTCTTAATTCAAGGAGGAATTAGCAATGGACTGGATTAAAGAGACCTTTGGGACCCATAAGCCCATCGTTGCCATGTGTCATGTGCGTGCACTGCCCGGCGATCCCTATTTTGACGCCGACGGCGGCATGGAGAAAGTGGTGGACATGGCCCGTGCGGAGTTCCTCGCCCTGCAGGAGGGCGGCGTGGACGCCGTGATGTTCTCCAACGAATTCAGCCTGCCCTACCTGACCAAGGTGGAGCCCGTGACCACCGCCTGCATGGCCCGCGTCATCGGCGAGCTGAAGAGCGAGATCAAGATCCCCTTTGGCGTCAATATGCTGTGGGATCCCTATGCCTCCCTGGATCTGGCCGCCGCGACCGGCGCCAAGTTCATCCGCGAGATCATGTCCGGCGTATACGCCTCTGACTATGGCCTGTGGGACACCGATCCCGGCGCCATTGTCCGCCATCAGATGCGGCTGGGCCTGAAGGACGTAAAGCTGCTCTGGAACATTGTGCCCGAGGCCGCCAAGTATCTGGCCGACCGCCCCATTGAGCAGATTGCCAAGACCACTGTGTTCAACAACAAGCCCGACGTCATCTGCGTCTCCGGCATTACCGCCGGCGCCGCCACCGACACCGACGTGCTGGCCCGGGTGAAGAATACCATCCCCGAGACCGCCGTGTTCGCCAACACCGGCTGCAAGGTCAACACGATTGAGAAGATTCTGGCCATTGCCGACGGCGCGGTGGTGGGCACTACCTTCAAGAAGGACGGCCTGTTCGACAACCACGTGGAGCTGGACCGGGTCAAGGAGTTTATGGACAAGGTACACAGCGTCCGCTGACCACCAAAGGAACAGAGAGGGGCAAGTTTGCCCCTCTCTTTCTTTCAAATGAGAAAATGGAGGCATTCTTATGAAACGGTTTCAGATTGCTGTCATCGGCTGCGGCATGATCTCCAAGAGTCATTTTAAGGCGATTGCCCAGCTTCCCAACGCCCAGGTGGCCGCTGTGGCGGAGATTCTGCCGGATCGCGCAAAGGAGACCGGCGAGCGGCTGGGCTGTCCCTGGTACACGGATGCAGAGGAGCTGCTGAAAAATCAGCCCCAGGTGGATGTGTGCCTGCTCTGCCTGCCCACCTACCTCCACTCCAAATACATCGCCCTTTGCGCCTCCTATGGAAAGGCTGTCCTGTGCGAGAAGCCCTTCACCATGACGGTGGCCCAGGCCCAGGCCGCCGTGGACGCCGTGGCCCGGGCAAAGGTGCCCTATATGACCGCCCAGGTGGTCCGGTTCTGGACTGGCTACCGGGAGATCAAGCAGATGCTGGACGCAGGGGAGCTAGGCGAGCTCTATCTGGCGTACTTCTCCCGCTGCTCTGAGCGGCAGGTGTGGGACAACACCTGGCTCTATGATCCGGAAAACGGCGGCGGCGCCATGTACGACATGATGGTCCACGACGTGGACTATATGAACTATCTCTTCGGCCCCGCCAAAAGCGTCTATACCCTGGCCAGCAAGGACGACACCCATTGCTACAACAATGTGTTCGCCAACATCACCTATGAAAGCGGCGTCAAGGCCGTGGCGGAGACCGCCTTCAACATGCACACCGGCTTCCCCTTCTCCATGTACGCCAAGGTGATGGGCGCCAGGGCTGCGGTGGAGCTGACCTACTGCGCCGGCTATGACATCAACCAGCGGGACGGCGCCCTGGCCCAGCTGAAGATCTACCGGGAGGGGCAAGCCCCTGAGATCCGTGATCTGGAGCAGTATGACCCCTATGCCGCTGAAATCGCCTACTTCCTCCAGTGCATCGAGGAGGGCCGCGCGCCCCAGGTCGTTACCATTGACCAGAGCCTGGACGTCATCCGCACCGTCAACGCCATCCGTCAATCCGCGGACACCGGCACAGTGGTGGAGATCTGTCGATGACAAAGCCCTGGCTCTTTCTCTCGGACATCGACGGCACCCTGGTGCGGGGCGAGATCGGTCTGGCCCCCGGGGTAATCGCGGCAGCCCGGGCCTATACCGCGGCGGGCGGCCTGCTGGCGGTGTGCACCGGTCGCGCGCCAGTCTCCGCCCTGCCGGTGGCCCAGGCGCTGGGGACCAACGCCCCCTGCGTCCTCTACGGCGGGGCCGCCCTCTTCGACCGCGCCCAAAACGCCGTTTTATGGTCCCGCCCCTTCGCCCCGGAGGTGCGCAGCGGGATCGCCGGGGTCCTCTCCGCGCTTCCCGGCGTAAGCGTGCAGGCATTTACTCAGCGGGAGATCTATGTGCTGCGCCGCAACCGCCGCTTCAACGAACGGGGTGTGAGGGAGGAGAACACAGGGCCCATCCGCACCCTGGACCAGGTAGAGGGGCCCATCCTCAAGTTGGTCCTGTGCAGCGACAACCGTGCGGAGCTGGAGGCATGCCGGCCCTTTTTCCCGGAGGAAACCTGCCAATTCGCCTTTTCCAGCCGGAATTTTGTGGACATTGTCGCCGCAGGTGCGGGTAAGGAGGCGGCCATGGCCGCCCTCTCCCGTCAGCTGGATATTCCGCTCTCCCGCTTTTTCTGCGCCGGGGACGGTATGACCGACCTGCCCATGCTGCAGCTGGCCGGATACTCCTACGCGCCGGCCAACGCGCTGGAGCCAGTGCGGCAGGCCGTGGACCGGGTGGTTCCCGATGTGGCGGACGGCGGCATGGAGCAGGCCTTCCGCCACGCAGCTGATTTTATGAATAATGAGGTGTAAAAAATGGAACTGATTTCAATCGGCGCGGCCCAGAAGCTGACCTCCCCCAACCCCTTTGGGTTGGTCACCGCGCGCAAGCCGGACGGCTCCACCAACGTGATGGCCCTGTCCTGGTGGACCTATGTATCCAATCACCCCGCCACGCTGGCAGTCTGTTTGAGCAACAAGGGCTATACCGGCTCCTGCATCGCTGCGGACGGTGCCTTCGGCCTGTCCATTGTGGGCAGTGCCCTGAAGGACGCCGCCCTGAAGGCCGGGACCTGCTCCGGCCGGGACCGGGACAAGGCCGCTGAACTGGGCATCCCGCTGATGCAGCTGGACGGCTTCGGCCCCCAGCTGGTGGAGGGCAGCCGGCTGTGCTTTGCCTGCACGCTGAAGGCCAGCTATCCCATGGAGGATCACACCCTCTATGTAGGGCGCATCGACCAGATTTGGGCCGATCCCTCGGTGGAGGGCCTGTACGCCTTCCAGGGCTACGGCGCTCTGGATACCATCTGACGGGCTTTCTCAGGACCCGGATTCCGACGAATCCGGGTCCTGTTTCATTCTCCCGCTTGCGGCGCAGCGCCGCAAGCGGTATAATGTCAGGGACAAAGCTCCGCTTTCCTGCAGACGGGAGGGATCGCCGTGGAAGACCTGTATCTTCTCGCCGAGATTTTCGACAACATCAATGAGGGCATCTATATTCTCAACCGCCAAGGCGACTACATCTACTGCAACAACTCCTTTGTCAAGATGGTGGGCGCCACACGTGAGGATGTTCTGGCCCTCAACGCCTTCCGCCTGATTCCTGAGGGGCAGGTCTCGGTCAGCGTGGCCGTGATGGCCTTTGAACAGAAGAAGAAGCTTTCCATTGTCAACAACGTGGTCACCCCCAAGGGGTACCGCTACCGCCAGATGGCCACCGCCACGCCGATCTTTGACAGCGCCGGCGAGGTGGAGTATATGCTGGTGGAGATGGTGCGGCTGGACCTGTTTAAAAAGCGCTACCAGCAGGCCCTTCTGCTTGAGGACGAGCACAGTGTGGAGCCCCCCGACCTGTCCCCGGCCACGGACGAGCGGCCGGACGGCTTTATCGCGGAGAGCGCGGCCATGAAAGCTCTGACCCAGACGGCCGCCCAGGTGGCCCAGACCGATTCCACCGTGCTGATCACCGGAGAGACCGGCACGGGCAAGGAGGTGCTGGCCGACTTCATCCACCGGAGCAGCCGGCGGGCCGATAGGCCAATGGTGGAGATCAACTGTGCCGCGCTGCCGGAAAACCTGCTGGAGGCCGAGCTCTTTGGCTATGAGCGGGGCGCCTTTACCGGGGCGCTCAACGCCGGCAAGCCCGGCCTGGTGGAGAGCGCCAACGGCGGCACCCTCTTTCTGGACGAGATCAACTCGCTTCCCCTTGCCCTGCAGGGCAAGCTGCTCCGGGTGCTGGAAACCCACAAGAGCAAGCGCCTGGGTGCGGTAAAGGAGGAGGAGATCGACTTCCGCCTGCTGGCCGCCACCAATCAGGACCTTAAGGCCTGCATGATTCACGGCACGTTTCGGGCGGATCTGTACTACCGCCTGAACGTAATCCCGTTGGAAATCCCACCCCTGCGGCAGCGGCGGGCCGACATCATACCTCTGTCCACCTTCTTCCTGGACTATTTCTGCAAAAAATACAGCCGCACCAAGGTTTTTACCCGTCCGGTGCTGGAGCAGCTGGAGCACTACGACTGGCCGGGTAATGTGCGGGAGCTGAAAAATGTGGTGGAGCGCCTGCTGGTCACCAGCTCGCTGGGGTCGATGGAGATCTACCAGATCCCAGACCAGCTGCTGGGGGAGACCCCGCCGACCCCCGCCGCCTCCGAGGTCTACCCCGCCGACTGGGAAAGCTTCTACCGGTACGACCCGGAGCGTTTCTCCCTGAAGGGCTATATGGACTTCTGCGAGCGGCAGGTGGTGGCCGACGCGCTCAAGCGGTGCGGCAGCAGCTACAAGGCCGCCGCTCTTCTCAAGACTGATCAGTCCACCATTGTGCGGAAACGGCAGAAATACCATCTATAATTAACTGATAGAAACGCAAGTAATGCAGCGCTGCATTACTTGCGTTTTTGCATTGCCCATTTTTCTCACTGGTAATGCGTTTCTGCATTGCTTGTACCCTTTTCACACAGATGATCTCACGCTTTTCTCCCGCCATTTCAGCTTTTTCCGCGTTTTTTAAAAAGTTGGCACACATATTGCTTACATTTTAAATGTCATTCACCGATCCGGAGCGGTGAGCAGAGAGAAGAAAAATTTTTTAAGGAGGAACTTTTGTATGAGCCCAGAAGTCCTGAGCATCATTGGTATCCTGCTCGGCCTGGCAATCCTGATTGTCTTTGCCCTAAAGGGGGTACCTTTGTATGTGCTGGCCCCTCTGGCCGCCCTGGTGGTGGCCATCTTTGCCGGCGGCAACATCCTGACCACCATGACCGACACCTACATGACCGGCTTTGCCAACTTCATGAAGAGCTACTTCCTCATGTTCGCCTTGAGTTCCATCTTCGCCAAAATCATGAGCGACTCGGGTGCGGCCAAGGTCATCGCCCTGAAAGTGGCCCGTCTGGTCCGTCTGGCTCCCGTCAAGTATCAACGCCTGCTGGCCGTGCTGTCCGTAGGCATTATGACCGCCATCCTCACCGTAGGCGGCATCAACCTGTACTGCTGCGTGTTTGTTCTGGTCTCCATCGGCAAGGACCTGTTTGAGGAATTCGACGTGCCCTGGCACCTGTATATGACCAGCTCCCTGGGTTCTGGCTCCTTCACCATGAGCATGATCCCCGGCACCCCCGCCATTCAAAACCTGATTCCCATGGAGGTGCTGGGCACCGAAGCCACCGCAGCCCCAGTACTGGGTGTCATTTCCACCATCCTGTGCATTGTGCTCAGCGTCATCTACTGTAAATACGCCCTCACCAAGTGCGACAAAAAGGGCGAGCACTTCCTGCCCACCGGCGCGAAGGTGAAAGCCTCCTCTCCCGCTGAAAACAGCAGCGAAATGCCCAAAATCAATCTAATTGTCTGCCTAATCCCCTCTATCGCTCTGCTGGTGGCCCTGAACGGCTTCAAGCTGAATGCCGTCGTCTCCCTGGTAGTGGCCGTGGTGGTCGCTCTGATCCTGTTTGGGCCCAGCCTTGTCAAGAGCAAGGCCAGCATCGCCAACTGCTTCGGTGACGGCATCCGCAACGCCATCATGGTGCTGCTCAACGTCTGCGTCATTGTGGGCTTTGGCAGTGTTGTCTCCTCCACCGCCGGCTATACCGCCATTATGGCCGCTCTGGACAAGATCCCCGGGCCTCCCATCTTCCAGTTGTTTGTGGCCGTAAACATCGCCGCCGGCGTGGCTGGCTCTGCCTCTTCCGCTCTGGGTATCGGCCTTGGTATGTTTGCCGAAAAATTCCTGGCCATGGGCATCTCTCCCGACATCATTCACCGCATCTCCGTCATGGCCTCCGGCGGTCTGGATACCCTACCCCACTCCAGTGGTACCGCTTCCGCCCTGGGTGTGGCCCAGCTGTCCCATAAAGAGGGCTATATGCATGTGTTCTGGTTGAACACCGTCATCCCCATCATCGTTACCGCCTTCGCCTGTGTGCTGGCCAGCCTGGGCGTGTGCTGATTGCAAAAAGATTGTCAAGCATCTCAAAAAGGAGTATCTTTTATTATGAGCAACCTGAAAAACAAGACCATCATTACCGCCGCCCTGACCGGCGCTATGACCCCTCCTGGCTACAATATTCCGGAGACCCCGGAGCAGATCGTTCAGGCCGCCTACGAGTGCTGGAAGCTGGGCGCCGCCGTGGTCCACATCCACACCCGCGCCGAGGACGGCCTGGGTGCCATGAATACTGCAGCTTTTAAAGAAATCGTGGAGGGCATCCGCGCCCACAGGGACTGCGACGTCATCATCAACTGCACCTCCTCCGGCGCCTCCCCCGCCCATCCCGCCACCGACGAGGAGCGCTGGCTCCACCACAAGACTGTACCCGGCATTGAGATGGGCTCCTATGACGCGGGCTCCTTCAACTGGATGCCCGGCGGTGTGTTCCTGAACACCCCCCAGTTCCTGGAGCAGCTGGGCGACCTGTACATGGAGAAGGGCATCAAGCCGGAAATTGAGATCTTTGACGCCGGCATGCTGGGCATCACCGACTACTTTGTGAAGAAGGGCCACCTGCCCGCCCCCTGCCACTACCAGTTCTGTCTGGGCGTGCTGGGCGGCATGCCCGCCACTGTGGAGAACCTGCTCTATCTGAAGAGCAAGATCCCCGAGGGCTCCACCTGGTCCGCCTTCGGCGTGGGCGCCAGCCACCTACCCATCATGTACGCGGCCCTGGCCTTGGGCGGCCACATCCGCGTGGGCCTGGAGGACAACGTGGTCTATGGCTTTGACGCGGACGGCAGGAAGATTATGGCCACCAATCAGATGCTGGTGGAGCGCGCGGTTCAGGCGGTGAAGGTGTTCGGCAGGGAGCCCGCCACCCCGGCTGAGGCCCGCGAGATTCTGGGCATCAAGCCCCTGGCGCGGTAAGGGGGGCTGAACGATGAAGGCTTCTGAGATTCGGAATGTCGCCTGTGTGGGCGGCGGCGTGATCGGCTCCAGCTGGGCTATTCAGTACGCCATGAAGGGCTTGAACGTGACCCTGTACGACATCAATGACGAGCAGCTGGCCAAGAGCCACGCCCAGATGGTGAAGAGCCTGGACGCGCTGGTGGGCCATGAGGCCATCGCAGCGGAACAGAAGGCGGAGATTGTCGCCCGGGTTCACCCCACCACCTCCATGGAGGAGGCGGTGAAAAACGCCCAGTTTATCCAGGAGAGCGGCCCGGAGCGCCTGGAGATCAAGCAGTCCATTCTGGCCCAGGTGGAGCAGTTTGCCTCTGCCGATGCGCTGTACGCCAGCAGCACCTCTGGCCTGCTGATTACCAAGATTGTGGAGAACGCCGCCCATCCTGAGCGCTGTGTGGGCGCCCACCCCTACAATCCCCCCCATCTGATTCCGCTGGTGGAGATAACCCAGGGAGAAAAGAGCTCCGACGAGACGGTCAGGACCGTCTACGACTTCTATCAGTCCATCGGCAAGGAGGCCGTCCTCCTGCGCCGGGAGTGCCCTGGTTTTATTGCCAACCGCCTGCAGCTGGCCCTGTACCGTGAGGTTCAGGACCTGGTGGTGCGCGGCGTGTGCTCCGTGGAGGACGTGGATAAAGCCCTGGTCTATGGCCCCGGCATCCGCTGGGCCATCTTCGGCCACAATATGATCATGCAGATGGGCAATCCCGGCGGTCTGACCGGCATGGTCAAAATGCTGGGCAATTCCGGCGATGTGTGGCTGGCGGATATGGCCAGCTGGACCCATCAGCCGGACAATTGGAGCGAGATCGCCCAGCCCGGCGTAGACGAGGAGATGGCGCACTTCCCCGACTACGTGGGCCATACCAATGAGGAATGCATCGCCTACCGGGATAAGATGCTGATTGAGATTCTGAAACTACATAAGAAGTTGTGATGTGAATGCAGGAATTTGAAAAAAGGCGCTGGCTGTGTCTCATTGCCAGTCTGGTGATCTGTGTATGCGCGGGCTTCGGCTATGCCTGGAGCGTGCTGCAGACCCCCATTATTTCCACCCACGGCTGGCCGGGCAGCCAGGTCTCCCTGGCCTACACCATTACCGTGGTGTGCTCCACCATGGCCCCCATCCTCTTTGCCCCGCTGATCCGCAGGCTGGGCACCCGGCGCTGCATCGCCCTGGGCGCCGTGCTCTTCGGCGCCGGGCTGATTCTGACTGGGTCCATGGCCTCGGTATGGCAGCTGTATGTTTTCTACGGCGTGCTCTCCGGGCTGGGATGCGGCTTTATCTACCCTAGTATGATGGCCTATGTGGTGCGCCTGTTCCCGGACAAGTCCGGCCTGGCCTCGGGTCTGGGGACTGCGGCCTATGGATCGGGGGCCATTTTCTGGGCGCCCACCGCAGTGGCGCTCACCACCTCCCTGTCCCTGGCTGCGGCGTTCCGCATTCTGGGCAGCGTCTTTTTGATTGTGATCCTGCTGGGCTCTGTGCTGTTAAAGGATCCACCGGAGGAATTCACGCGGCGCTTCCGCGCTCCCGCTGAGCGCGGGAGCGCCGGCTCCGCTTCCGACCTGCGCCGCGGGCAGATGGTGCGCACGCCCGCCTTTTACCTGATGGTCGCGGTGTTCACCTGCGCTCTGGTGGCTGGTACCATCGTCATCAGCCAGGCCTCCCCCATTCTTCAGCAGACGCTGGGCTTCACCGCCGCCCAGGCGGCCGCCTTTGTCAGTGTCTTTTCCGCGTGCAACATGGCCGGCCGCTTCCTGTGGGGCGGCCTGTCCGATCGGCTGGGCATACGCCGGGTCCTAGTCCTGGTCTTTGCGCTGTGCATCCTCTCCATGGTCCTTCTGGCCTTTACCGCCCAAAGCGCCCTTGTCCTGTGCGCCATGGGACTGGCCGCCTCTTGCTACGGCGGCTTTGCCTCGGTGCTCACCCCGCTGACCGCCCGGATGTTCGGCCCCCGCTATATCACGGAGAATTACGGCGTGATGTATGTGGTCTTCGGTATTGCCAGCCTCATCGGCCCCAGCCTGGCGGTCCGCTTTCAGGCCGCCGCGGGCGGCAGCTACTCCGGGGCCTTCCTCACCGCGGCCGTGCTGGCCGCCGCGGGCCTGATCGGCTCCCGCTTCCTCAAACCCAAAGTGCAGTAAGGAGAAGCCTATGGAAAGCAAAGTTACCACAAGAGAAGCCATCATCTCTCAGTTTCGGGACGGCCAGATCATCGCCATCGGCGGGCAGACCGGACGGTATATGCCGGAACGCCTGATTGGGTGTATCCTGGACAGCGGCGCCCGGCACCTGACTATCTATTCGATTGATACCAGCGACCCCGGTGTAGGCGTGGGTCGGCTCATCGACGCCGGTGTGGTGGACCGTATCATCACCACCCATGTGGGCACCAACCCCGTGACCAATGCCCAGATCCAGGCCGGCACGCTGGAGGCGGAGCTCAGCCCCATGGGCAACTTCATTGAACGGATCCGCTGCGGCGGCCTGGGCCTGGGGGGCGTGCTTACCAAAACCGGCCTGGGCACGGTGGTGGAGCAGTCCAAGCAGGTTGTGCGGGTCAATGGGGAGCGCTATCTGCTGGAGCCAGCCCTGCGGGCCGACGTGGCCATCACCCGCTGCCGCAGGGCCGACCCCATCGGAAACCTGACCTACCAGGGGGCCTCCGGCAGGGCCTCCCACCCCGTCATCGCCACCTGCGGCGCCCTGTCCATCGTGGAGTGCGACCACTTCTGCGACCTGGGCGAAATCGCTCCGGACCAGGTTGAGGTGCCTGGGATGTTCATCGACATGATCCTGGTATAAGGAGGCGCAGTATGGATCACAGACATTTGATTGCAAAGCGGGCCGCGGCCTACTTCAAGTCCGGCGACGTGGTGAATCTGGGCATCGGCATCCCCAGCCTGTGCGGAAACTACGCCGAGCCCGGCGTGCTCTTTCAGGCGGAAAACGGCTACATCGGCGTGGGTCCCATCGCGGAGGGCCTGATGGTGAACGAACGCATGGTCAACGCGGGCGGGATCCCCTTTGTCCCCGTCCCCGGCGCCTCCGCCTTTGATGTGGCCATGTCCTTCGGCGTGATCCGCTCCGGACGTATGGCGGCCACTGTGCTGGGCGCGCTGCAGGTCTCCGAAGGGGGCGATCTGGCCAACTGGGCTTCCCCGGGCCGCGCCTTCGGCATGGGCGGCGCCATGGATCTGTGCAACGGGGCCAGGAAGGTGATTGTAGCAATGGAACACTGCACCCGGGAGGGTGCGCCCAAAATTGTGAACGAGTGCAGCCTGCCCTATACCGGGCGGGCCTGCGTCAACCATATTGTGACCGAGCTTTGCGTCATTGACGTGACGGAAAACGGCCTGCTCCTGCGGGAGCTGGCCCCCGGTCACACCGTGGAGGAGGTTCAGGCCAAGACGGAGCCCGTCCTCCTGATTGCGGACGATTTAAAAGAAATGGCGTTTTAACCAGGAAAGGAATATCAGAATGATGGAACAACATCGCCAGGCGGTGGTCGTGGCTTACGGCCGCTCCGCCGTGGCTAAATCCGGGAAAAAGGGTGCCCTTCGGAACATGCACCCGGTCACTTTAGGTGGTCTGACCCTCAAGGGCGTGCTGGCCAAGCTTCCCCAGCTGGAGCCCGTGCAGGTGGAGGACCTGATCGTGGGCTGTGCCATTCCGGAGCGTAAGCAGGGGTATAACATGGCCCGTCTGGTGGCCGCCCGGGCCGGTCTGCCGGACAGCGTGTGCGGCATGACAATCAACCGCTTCTGCTCTTCCGGTCTGCAGGCCATCGCTCTGGCCGCCGGCCAGATTGCCTGCGGCGTGGCGGACATAATTGTGGCGGGCGGCATTGAGTCCATGACCGCCTGCCCGGTAAACCTGGACATCTCCGACACCTTTGACCCTGAGCTGCTGTCCATGCGGGAGGAGGAGTACATTCCCATGGGTCTGACCGCGGAGAACGTGGCCACCCGCTATGGCGTCAGCCGCCGGGAGATGGACGAGATGGCGGTGGAGAGCCACCGCCGCGCCGCGGCCGCCCAGGACGCCGGGCTGTTTGACGAGGAAATTGTCCCCCTCCCCGGCGTGGACGCCGAGGGCAACACCATCGTCTTTGACAAGGACCAGGGCATCCGCCGGGACACCACCCTGGAGAAGCTGGCCGGGCTGAAGCCCTGTTTTCGGGAGGGCGGCGTGGTGACTGCCGCCACCTCCTCTCAGACCAGCGACGCCGCCGCCTTTGTGGTGCTCATGACCCGCGAAAAGGCGGAGGAGCTGGGTGTAAAGCCCATCGCGGTTCTGGAAAGCTTTGCGGTGGCCGGCTGCGCGCCCGACTATATGGGCCTGGGCCCCATTTATGCGGCCCCCAAGGCGCTGAAGAAGGCCAGTCTTACGGTGGCCGATCTGGACGTGGTGGAGCTCAACGAGGCCTTTGCGGCCCAGGCCATCCCCTGCATCAAAGAGCTGGGACTGGACCCGGCCAAAACCAACCCCAACGGCGGCGCCATGGCGCTGGGCCATCCCCAGGGCGCCACCGGCGCGTTCCTCACCTGCAAGCTGCTCAGCCAGCTGCGACGCACCGGCGGCAGGTACGGCATGGTAACCATGTGCATCGGCGGCGGCATGGGCGCGGCCGGCATCTACCGTATGTGCTGATACCGATCACTCTGCACACTCCTTCTCTCTATCACAGGAAGAGGCCCCGGCAGCGGATGCTGCCGGGGCCTCTTGTGCCATATTCCGTTAAGGATGCGAGGCGCTCCCCCGCGCCCGCTCAGGCAGCAGGCAGAGCTCTCCCGTCCGCCGGGTAGCGTTCAGATCGATGAGCCGCTGATTGGAGCTGCCACGAAAGCGCAGGGAGATGTCTTTCAGTTCCTCCACATAGCGCCCGTCCACCAGCACGTCCAGCAGAGAGAGCATCTCCTCCGTCACCTCGCAGTGGGGATGGCTGCCCTCTGCCCGTAGCTGTTCATAGGTAAAGCCGGAGAATCCCCAGATGTTTTTTCCCGGATAGGCGCGCCGCACCCGGCGCAGGAAGGGCACCAAGGCGCGCTGGTTGACCGGCTCAAAGGGCTCCCCCCCCAGCAGGGTCAGGCCGTTGATGTAGCCGGGGGCAAGCAGCCTTAGAATCTCTTCCTCCGTCTGGGCCGTAAAGGGCTGGCCATAGCAGAAGTCCCAGGTCTGGGGCTGAAAGCAGTGGGGGCAGCGGTTGGTACAGCCGGAGACAAACAGGGTCACCCGCACGCCCTCTCCGTTGGCAATATCACAGTTTTTGATCTCACCGTAGTACATAGCGAGCCTCTCAGCCTTTCCGCCTGCGGCGGAAAGCAATTGAAAATCCGTGCGGAGCAGGACATACGCCTGCGCAGCACACCATTGCCTGCCCGCCAGTGCGGGCAGCCGTCCGCTCACGGAGCGGACGAGGGGGGATCACAAGCATTGTGCCGCGCAGCGGCGCGGTGCTTGTGTATCTAGGGGGGAACGTCCCCCCTAGAGCCTTTTTACAGGTGCAGCACCCGGTCACGGATCTCCTGGGTTCTCCCCTGGTTCCAGAACTGGGTTCCAATGTAGCCACAGGTGCGGCGGGCCACGTTCATCTTATCCTGGTCAGTGTTGCCGCATTTGGGGCAGCGCCAGATGAGCTTTCCGTTCTCCTCCACGATCTCGATCTCGCCATCCCAGCCGCACTCCTGACAGTAGTCGGACTTGGTGTTCAGCTCGGCATAGATGATGTTGTCGTAGATAAACTTCATCACCTGGAGCACTGCCTCCAGATTATTCTGCATGTCCGGCACCTCCACATAGCTGATGGCGCCGCCGGGGGACAGGTGCTGGAACTGCGCCTCGAACTTCAGCTTCTCAAAGGCGTTGATGGGCTCGGACACGTGGACGTGATAGCTGTTAGTGATATAGCCCTTGTCGGTGATGCCCTCGATAATCCCGAACCGGCGCTGGAGGCACTTTGCGAACTTGTAGGTGGTGGACTCCAGAGGCGTGCCGTAGAGGGAGTAGTCGATGTTCTCCGCCGTCTTCCACTCCTTGCATTTGTCGTTCATCTTCTGCATGATCTGCAGGGCAAAGGGGGTGGCGGCGGGGTCGGTGTGGCTCTTGCCCGTCATATATTTCACACACTCATACAGTCCCGCATAGCCCAGGGAAATGGTGGAATAGCCGTTATAGAGCAGCGCGTCAATGGGCTCGCCCTTTTTCAGCCGGGCCAGAGCGCCGTACTGCCACAGAATGGGGGCCACATCGGACAGGGTGCCCTTGAGCCGCTCGTGACGGCATCGCAGCGCCCGGTGGCACAGCTCCAGCCGCTCCTCAAAGATCTGCCAGAACTTCTCCAGGTTCCCGCCCGAGGACAGGGCCGCGTCCGGCAGGTTGATAGTGACCACGCCCTGATTAAAGCGGCCATAGTACTTGTGCTTGCCCGGCTCATAGTTGCCCGCGTTGGCGATGTTGCCGATTCCGGCGTCGGTAAAGCGGTCCGGCGTCAGGAAAGAGCGGCAGCCCATGCAGGTATACACATCGCCCTTGAGCTCCAGCATCTTCTTTTCAGAGATGTAGTCGGGCACCATGCGCTTGGCGGTGCATTTGGCGGCGAGCTCAGTCAGATACCAATAGGGGGAGTCCTCATGGATATTGTCCTCCTCCAGCACGTAAATCAGCTTGGGGAAGGCGGGGGTAATCCACACCCCGTCCTCATTCTTCACACCCTGATAGCGCTGCTCCAGGGTCTCCTCAATAATCATGGCCAAATCCCGCTTCTCCTGCTCATTTTTGGCCTCGTTGAGGTACATGAACACGGTGACAAAGGGCGCCTGTCCGTTGGTGGTCAGCAGGGTGAGCACCTGGTACTGGATGGTCTGCACCCCCCGGCGCACTTCGTCCCGCAGGCGCGCCTCCACCAGGTTGGAGAGCTTCTCCTCGCCGGGTTGCACGCCGATGGCCTCCATCTCCTGCTCCACCACCCGGCGCAGCTTTTTCCGGCTCACATCCACAAAAGGGGCCAGATGGGTCAGGGAGATGGACTGCCCGCCATACTGGTTGCTGGCCACCTGAGCAATGATCTGGGTGGCGATATTGCAGGCGGTGGAAAAGCTGTGGGGCCGCTCAATCTTGGTGCCGGTGATGACCGTGCCGTTTTGCAGCATATCCTCCAGATTGACCAGGTCGCAGTTGTGCATGTGCTGGGCATAGTAGTCGGTGTCGTGGAAATGGATCACGCCCTCCCGGTGGGCCTCCACAATATCCTGGGGCAGCAGCAGCCGTTCGCTGATGTCCCGGGAGACCTCGCCCGCCATGTAATCCCGCTGCGTGGAGTTGACCACCGGGTTCTTGTTGGCGTTCTCCTGCTTGGCCTCCTCATTGCAGCACTCAATGAGGGAGAGAATCTTCTCATCGGTGGTGTTGCTCTTACGCACCAGGGAGCGGATATAGCGGTAGGTCACGTAGTTCTTGGCCACCTCGTAGGCGCCGTGGGCCATAATCTGGTATTCCACCAGATCCTGTATCTCCTCTACTGAGGGGGCACGGTTCATCTTTTCACAGGAGAGCTCCACAAAATCTGCAATTCGGCGGATCTGCATGGGCGTCATGCGGATGCTCTCCTCCACACTCTCGTTGGCTTTGGTGATAGCGGCAATGATCTTTGTAATGTCAAAGCCCACTTCGGTCCCGTTTCTCTTGATGACTGTCATAACGATCCCCCACGCTTTCTATCGCTGTATCTTTTGGTAAAACAATCGTGATATTTTGTACGCCAAAGCATCCTAAACACAATATCTTGTGTCTGCACAGCCTATTATGGCAGAAAACGCCCTGCTTGTCTATTGTGAGTTTTGGATAAAATCCAGCCCCATTTTTTGATAGGTTGGCAAATCGCTCTGAAAATCACAGGCTCAATCAGCCCCGCAGGCGAAAACGGTCCGCCCTCAGGCGGCAAAATGACGCGGGATATGGACACGCCCCCTCTTGCCTGGCGGCTGTGTGT
This sequence comes from Lawsonibacter celer, assembly GCF_014281125.1. GTDB lineage: Bacteria > Bacillota > Clostridia > Oscillospirales > Oscillospiraceae > Lawsonibacter_B > Lawsonibacter_B celer. Next base: position 241,653 of record NZ_JACOEA010000003.1, read on the forward strand.
GTTGTATACTAGGAGTAATGGGCCTGTCGCTCCCAGGCGGACAGGTCATATGTGGAAAGGGATGAATCACATGAATTTAACCAGAGCGGCCGGCGCCGGCACCGACAAGTCCGGCGACGTGCTGGTGTGGGCGGAGCCAGGGGGCTCCCCGGTACAGATTGAGGTGGAGTCCTCTGTGGCCGATCTGTTTGGAGGCGCCATTCTGGCCGCAGTGCAGGAGACCGCCGCCGCCTGCGGCGTGACCGCGGGCCGCATCCGCATACAGGACAAGGGGGCGCTGGACTATGTGATCCGCGCCCGGGTGGAGACGGCGCTGCGCCGGAGCGGAGGTGAGGCGTGATGATGCGATCCCTGCTCTTCCTGCCCGGAAACAGCCCCAGCATGCTCATCAACGGCGACCTGCTGGGGAGCGACAGTATTATTATCGACCTGGAGGACGCGGTCTCGCCTGACGACAAGGATGCCGCCCGCATCCTTGTGCGCAACGCCCTTGGCTTCTTTCGCTACCGCACCACGGTGGTGGTGCGCATCAACGGGCTGGACACCGGCTACTGGCGGAAGGATCTGGAGGAAATTGTCCCTCTGGCCCCCCAATTCATTCTGCTGCCCAAGGCGGGCTGCGCCCAGGACATGCTCACCCTGGACCAGGCCCTTCTGGCGCTGGAACAGGCCAACAGCCTGACTCCCGGAGGTATCCGGGTGATCGCTCTGGTGGAGACCGCCGTGGGCGTGGAGCACGCCTACGAGATCGCCTCCGCCTGCCCCCGTGTGGCCGCCCTGGCTCTGGGGGCGGAAGACCTGACCGCCGACCTGCAGTGCAAGCGCACCAAGGAGGGCGCCGAGATCGCCTACAGCCGGGGCCGGCTGGTGGCCGCCGCCCGGGCGGCGGGGGTGGAGTGCTTCGACACCCCCTTTACCGACACCGACGACCTGGAGGGGCTGGAGCAGGATGCCCGTCTGGCCAAGGGCCTGGGCTTTTCCGGCAAGCTGGTCATCAACCCCCGGCATGTGGGGATCGTCAATCAGGCCTTCTCCCCCAGCGCGGCGGACATCGCCTACGCCCGGGAGGTCATGCGTGTGATTGAGGAGGGGCGCGCCCAGGGCAAGGGCGCGGTGGCCCTCCACGGAAAAATGATCGACAAGCCCATCGTGGCCCGGGCCCGTCAGGTCCTGGACGCGGCGGAGCAGATGGGGGTGAAGGCATGAACAAGCTGGTGAGCAGTCTGGAGGAGGCCGTCCGCCTGAGCGGGCTGAAGGACGGCATGACCATCTCCTTCCACCACCATCTGCGCAACGGAGACCACGTGCTCAATCTGGTGCTGGACGCGATCGCCCAAATGGGCATTAAGGACCTGACCATCAACGCCAGCTCCATTTTTGACGTGCACATGCCCCTGCTGGACCACATCAAAAACGGTGTGGTCACCGGGCTGGAGACCGCGTACATCGGCGCCAAGATCGGCAGGGAGCTTTCCAGGGGGCTTCTGCCCAGGCCCATCGTATTCCGCACCCACGGCGGCCGCCCCAGCGATATTATCTCCGGCCGCTCCAGGATTGATGTGGCCTTCCTGGCCGCCCCCACCGCCGACGACCACGGCAACTTCACCGGCAAGGCCGGCAAGAGCGCCTGCGGCAGCCTGGGCTATGCCTTTGCCGACGCGGAGCACGCGGGCAAGACGGTGGTCATCACCGACAACCTGGTGCCCTATCCCCTGGCCGGGGCCTCCATCCGGGAGACCTGCGTGGACTATGTGGTGCAGGTGGACAGCATCGGCGACCCGGCGGGCATTGTCTCCGGCACCACTCAGATCACCAGGAGCCCGGTGCGCCTCCAGATCGCGGACACCGCCGTGGCCTGCATTGAGGCCTCCGGCCTGCTGGAGGATGGCTTCGCCTTCCAGACCGGCGCGGGGGGCATCAGCCTGGCCGTGGCCAAGGGCCTCAAGGACAAAATGCTTGCCCGGGGCGTAGTGGGCAGCTACTGCATGGGCGGCATCACAAGCTACATTGTGGACATGCTCCAGGCGGGCTGCTTCCGGGCTTTGGTGGACTGCCAGTGCTTCGACCTGACCGCGGTGGAGTCCATCCGTACCGATCCCCGCCACTGGGAGGTGAGTGCGGCCCAGTACGCCAGCCCCACGGCCAAGAGCTGTCTGGTGGACGGGCTGGACGTGGTGGTGCTGGGCGCCACCGAGATGGACTTTGATTTCAACGTGAACGTCCACACCGACTCCAAGGGCAATATCATGGGCGGCAGCGGCGGCCACAGCGACGCCGCCGCCGGGGCCAAGATGACCATGATTGTGGCCCCCCTTCTGCGCAACCGCATCCCCCTGATTATGCCCCGGGTCACCTGCATCACCACCCCGGGCAACACAGTGGACGTGCTGGTCACCCAGTACGGTGTGGCGGTCAACCCCGCCCGTGCCGACCTGCGCTCGCGCTTTGAGGCCGCCGGTCTGCCTGTGAAAGATATCCGGGCGCTTTATCAGACCGCCATCGCCCTGACCGGTGAGCCCACCTACCCCCAGCGCAGGGAGGGCAAGGTGCTGGCCCAGGTATTTTACCGGGACGGCTCCCTCATCGACACCCTCTACTGTGTGGAATAAACGTGATACCCAAAAAGGCGCGCGGCCGGGCCGCGCGCCTTTTCTTTTTGGTTCACTCCCCCAGGATACCCCGCTCCTCCTTCAGGGTCAGGATGCGCAGGACGCTCTCGTCCAGGTGCGCCCGGGAGATCTCCCCGTTCTCCACTGCCTGGAGCAGGGCATTAGCCGCCTGATCCAGGTCCTTGGGGCACAGGAGCAGGTCCACCCCCGCCTGGACGGCCTTGACGGCGATCTCGCCGCTGTCGTAATAGTCGGTCATGGCCTTCATCTGCAGGCCGTCGGTCATCACCACGCCCTCAAATCCCAGTTTCTCCCGCAGCAGACCGGTGACCAGCACGTGGGAGAAGAGGGCGGGCTGGTCGTCCACCTCCTCCACAATCAGGTGTCCCATCATCACCGCGTCCGCCCCGGCCGCGATGCCCGCCTGAAAGGGGATCAGCTCCGCCTGCCGCAGCTCCTCCAGGGATTTGTACACATACACCGCGCCGTAGTGGCTGTCGGCGGAGGTATCCCCGTGGCCGGGGAAGTGCTTGAGGGCGCAAGCCGTACCCCCCGCGTGGAATCCCTCCACCGCCGCGGCCACCAGCTGGGCCGCCTGGCCGAAGTCGTCGCTGTAGGCCCGGTCCCCGATGACGGTGTTGGCCGGGTTGGACCACACGTCGGCCACCGGGGCCAGGTCCATGTTGAAGCCCAGCTCCCTCAGGTCGGCGGCAATGGTCCGGGCGTTCTCCCGGGCCTTCTCCGGCCCCTGGTCCTTATAGTCCAGCATGGGGCCGATCCGGGTGGTGCCGATGGTGTCCATCAAGCGGTTCACCCGTCCCCCCTCCTCGTCGCAGGTGAGGATCAGAGGAATCCTGGAATAGGACTGCACGCCGGAGAGCATCTTCCTCACCTGCTCCCAGGTGACGAGGTTGCTCTTGTCATACAGCAGTCCGCCCACTGGATACTCCGCCAGTGCCGCCCGGGTGGTCTCCCCCGCCGCAGTCACCTTTGCTACTCCGGTCAGGTCCGAGGGATAGACGATAAAGAGCTGGCAAATCTTCTCCCACAGGGTCATGTCCGAAAGGGTCCGCTCCGCCAGACTGGCCGCGGGCGTAGGTTCCGGCTCCGAGACGGGCGTAGGGACCGGGGTGGGGGTGGGGGTGGGAGCCGGTGCTGTAACAGCTGGCGGGCTGCTCTTCGCCGGGTCAGGCTCAGGCCGCTCCAGCCCGCAGCCTGCCAGCAGCCCTGCCGCCAGCATAACCGCAAGGATTGCCGGACCGAACCGGCCCGCCCTCTTTCCCCTTTTGCTGTACATGCTGCGCCTTCCTTTCCCATCTGCTTGTCCCATCGTTTCGTTTCTTTTATTTTATTCCATTGCGTCATGCCGCGCAATCCCCATCTTTTCCGCCGGGTCGGCGGCTTTCTCCGGCCAAAACGGCCCGATTCGCCGCAGCAGATCAGGCCGATGTGTAGATGTTCAGCTCCAGTCCCAGCAGCCAGTCAATAGCAGCCTGGGATCTGACTGTAGAGGAAACTGCCACACCGAATCCGATGATCGCCATACCGCAGACGACAATCAGCGCAATGATTGGGATAAAGGATTCAGCGCACGGGGTAGTTTATCGCGGCTCCTCAGCACAACCTTTTCCCCTTGTAGTTGAATTCTGCAGTCGCATATTTCACCATATCTTTTGTAGAAAACAACCTCGAGGCGTTCCCTCCAGCGTCTTCTTTTGTTCGATTGCACGGACCACGAGGCTCTTTCCCTCTACCGTGAAACGAACATTAAGCCCGGCAAATTCCAGGCCGTATACCCGCGACGGGTCCTGCTGATAGGAGGGCCGCGGGTCCCGGGCCAGGACTCCCCTCAAAGCGGCCTGCTTCTCGGGCGGCACCCGCTCCAGCAGATCCGGCGGAAACTCCACCGCCAAAGTCGCTCCGCCGTCTCCCCCGGTGAAGCCGCCGGCCGCCTCCGGATGGCTGTCGGCATAGGGCACGTAAGGCTTCACATCTAGAATCGGGGTGCCGTCCATCAGGTCCGCGCCCCCCAGACGGAGCACCGTCCCCACTCCGCTCTGCCGCCCCATCCCCAGCAGTCTGACGCAGGAGAGCCCAATGGGGTTGGGCCGGAAGGGGGAGCGGGTGGCAAACACCCCCATGCGGGCGTTGCCTCCCAGGCGGGGCGGCCGCACCGTGGGGGACCAGTCCGGCCGGATTGCCTGGTCAAACACCCAAATCAGCCACAGGTGGGAAAACCCCTCCAGCCCCCGCAGGGCGTCCGGATTCCGGTATTCCGGTTCAAAAACCAGGGTGGACTCCAGCTCCTCTACCAGCCCGCTCTGCCGGGGCACGCCGAATTTGCTGGCAAAATCGCTGTGGACACGGGCAATGATTTTCATCTCAGGCAATTCCATGGTTCCCTCTCCTTGCATGTTTTCTCTATTTTATTCCAGCCGTGGGCCGCTGGCAAGCAAAAAAGCGGGGCGCGCCAAAGGGCGCGCCCCGCTTTTTGTCTCCCGACCCGCTCACATCAATCCAGCCGCTCAAAGACGACCGCCATGGCGGGCCCGCCGCCGGCGCACAGGGAGCCGCAGCCATACCTGGCGCCCCGACGCTTGAGCTCATAGTAGCCGCTGATCATCAGCCTCAGGCCGGTCATGCCTACCGGATGCCCCAAGGCGATGCCGGAGCCGTTGGCGTTAACCTTGTCCAGGGGGATGTTCAGCTCCCGCAAGCAGGGCAGAACCTGGGCGGCAAACGCCTCGTTGATCTCGTAGTAGTCAATGTCCTCCTGCTTCAGGCCGGCATATTCGACGGCCTTGGGGATGGCATAGATGGGCCCCACGCCCATGATCTCCGGGGCCACGCCCACCGTGGCGGTAGAGAGAATACGTACCAGGGGCTTCAGACCCAGAGCGGCGGCCTTGTCGGCGGCCATAATCACCGCCGCGCTGGCGCCGTCGTTAATGCCCGAGGCATTGCCGGCGGTGACGGTGCCGTCCTTCATAAACGCGGGGCGCAGCTTGGCCAGCTCCTCCACAGTGGTATGGCGGGGGTGCTCATCGGTGTCCACCACCACGGTGCCCTTGCGGGTCTTGACTTCAATGGGGACAATCTCCTCCTTGAACCGGCCGGAGGCGATGGCATCGGCGGCCCGCTGCTGGCTCAGGCAGGCGTACTCGTCCTGCTCTGCCCGGGAGACATGCCAGCGCTCCGCCACGTTTTCGGCGGTGCGCATGATGCTCTCCCCGCTGAACACATCGATGAGCGCGTCGTACTGCAGCGCATCCTCCAGCTTCGCGGGGCCCATCTTTACCCCCTTGCGCAGCCCCATCATCATGTGGGGCACATTGGACATGCTCTCCACACCGCACACCAGCGCCGCGTCGGTCTTGCCCAATTGGATCTGCTGCACCGCGATCTCCAGGGCCCGCAGGCTGGAGGCACACTGCTGCTCCACCGTACAGGCGGCTCCGGTCTCTGGGATCCCCAGGGCGATCTGAACCTGGCGGGCCGGATTGCCCTTCATGCCGTGCTTATAGACCGTGCCCAGAGTGACCTCGTCGATCTCCCCGGGGGCCACGCCGGCTCGGTCCATGGCGGCCTTGGCCACGGTCTTGGCCAGCTCCACCGCGGGAACGGTGGACAGCGCGCCGCCGAAATCCCCGATGGGGCTGCGGGCCATGCCCACAACCACGACCTCTCGAAACTGCTTAGAAGACATAACATTTCCTCCTCATTCTAGGTATATCATCCCGCATCTGCAGGTATGCTTTACGTTCCATCTTTGACGCGGCGGTGATACCAGCGCTCAAATTCCTCCTCCAGCCAGGCCCGGAAGTCCGGATGGGCGATGGAAATGAGCGCCTTGGCCCGCTGCGGCAGGGTCAGTCCCCGCAGGCACACCGCGCCGTATTCGGTGGCCACAAAATGGGTGTTGGCCCGGGTAAGGGTCACCGGCGTGCCCTGGGGCAGCACCGGCAGGATGCGGGACTGGAGGCGCTTCTCCCCGGTGTGCTTGTCCCGGCTCTCGTAAGTAGAGTGCACGATGATTACGGATTTTCCCCCGGGGGACATCTGGGCGCCCACGGCGGTATCCACTTGACCGCCGCTGCCGGAGATCTGGCGGGTACCCAGGCTCTCCGAGGCACACTGGCCGGTCAGGTCCACCTGGAGGGCAGCGTTGATGGAGGCCATGCCCCGGTTAGCGGCAATTACATTTGGGTCGTTGGTGTAGGACAACGCCTTATGCACGATCGCGGGGTTGTCGTCAATAAAGTCATAGAGGGCCTTGGTGCCCATGGAAAAGCTGGTCACCGTGCGGCCCCGCTCGCTGGTTTTTCGGGAGTTGTCCACCGCGCCGCATTGCATCAGCTCCATGGCGGAGTCGGAAAACATCTCCGTGTGAATCCCCAGGTGCTTCTTCTCCCGCAGCTCCACGGCCAGGGCGTCAATGGTCCCGCCGATGCCCAGCTGAATCGTGTCGCCGTCCTCCACCAGGTCAGCTACCACCTTACCCAGGCGGCGGTCCACCTCGTCCGGCGTGCGGCGGGGCAGCTGGGCGGGATAGCGGTCGGACTCCAGAATGGCGTCCACCTGAGAGATATGGATCATCACATCGCCGAACACCCGGGGTGCTCTGGAGGCCACCTCCACCACCAGGCGCCTGGCATGGGAGAGCAGGTCGCTCTCCAGCAGAGAGGCCCCAGCCAGGGAGAAGTAGCCATGCTTGTCCATGGGAGAGACACATACCGCCATCACGTCGTATTCCGGCACCGCAAAGGCCCAGTCCCGGGCGGCGTTGCGCAGGTTGTTGGGAATAAAACTGCACCGGCCCAAGGCGTCCGCCCCGGTAAGCAGCCCATTGTAGAACACGGACTGGAACTGAAAGGTATCCTGACACGCGGGATCGCGGAACGCGGAAATGTCCTCCAGCGGCTGGTAGTGAAGCACCCGCACATCCCTGACCCGTCCGGCCAGCTGGCCAAGCCCTTTGGCAAAATCCACCGGCATCAGAGACGCGCCGCCCATATAAATTGTGTCCCCGGAGCGGATGCGGGCGATCTCATCCGCCACAGTAGTGCGTTTGCGGAGATATTCGGTTTGATACATGGAGAAAACTCCCTTCAAACAGACTATGGCGGAGCGGTCATTGCCGCTCCGCCATAGCTTTCTGGAACTGGATTTGGTTCGTGGAGGCGTCGATCAGGCGTACTTCTGAACCGCTGCGGAACCCTTGTCGGTAATGCGCAGCTTACGCTTGAACAGACCACCCTCAATGATGTAGCCCTGACGGGTCAGGTGAGAAGAGATAGCGGCCATCTGCATGGAGCGAATGTCATGCTTCTTCACAAACTCAGCCTGCTTGTCGGGGTTGTTCTTCACGATGGAGAGCAGCTCCACGTACAGGGGGGACAGGCCCTCCTTGGCCATGTCGGCCTCAGCGCCGGACAGGGGCGCCAGAGCAGCCAGGCCCTTCTCAGTGATAGAATAGGTGTAGAACTTGGTGCCGATCATACCCTCGCGCATGAGCAAACCACCCTGGTCCAGCTTCTCAATGGAAGCGGCGGTACGGGAGGAGTCCACGCCCATGTAGTCGGTGATGTCGGCCTGATAGCAGTGGCCCAGACGGAGCAGGCTCAGGACCTGCTTGTCAAAGTCGTCCAGCTTCACGTCAATGCGGTTGGTGGCAGTGGGGACACGCTCCCAGCCGGCCTTGCCGTAGTACTTGGGCTTACCGAAAAAGTTGCCGATGACAGCGGCCACCAGGGTAATCAGGAAGCCGGCGGTAGCCATGTAGATGTAGTTGTCAATGACAAAAATCTTCAGCACGGTGCCCAGCAGGGTAAACAGGCACATGGAAATCATGCCCACGAGGGCGCCCACAAAGGCTCCGGTGTTGTTGAAGCGGGGCCAGATCGCGCCCAGCATCAGCAGGATCGCGGGGGGCACCAGCCAGCAGTTGGCGAAGGCAAACAGGTAGGTGGCGCCGCCGGGGAACTGGCAGAGGATCCAGGTGATGACGCCCAGGAAGATCATGATGATCTTGGACATCTTCAGCACCTTCTTGGCGTCAGCCTTGGGGTTGATCAGACGCTGATAGATATCGCGGCTGGCAACAGCGGAGGCACCCAGAGCGGAGGTGGAAGCGGTGGAGATGGAAGCTGCGCAGGCACCCACCACGAAGAAGGAGCCCAGCAGAGGCACGAAGGTGCTGGCCAGGAAGCCGTACGCGCCGGTGGCGGCCAGCTTGCCGCCGCCCTGCACGAAGACCTCGGGATGATGCGCGCCGGCATACAGGCCGATGATAGCGAAGGGAACGGTGAAGATGATGGTCAGCAGGATTGCGGCGAGAACGAAGGACTTCTTCGCCACCTTCTCACTGCGGCAGGAGGCGATCTTCATCCAGTAGTAGTTGTTGCCCCACACCAGAGCGGCGGCAAACAGGATGATGAAGTTCAGCCAGGAGGGGTAGGTCAGCGCCAGCACGGGGGCGCCGGCGGCGCCATTGATGCCGAAATTCACAAAGTCGTTGTTGGCCCAGTTTGCGGCAATAGCGTCAAAGCCGCCGAACTTGTTGGCCAGCAGGGTGAGCATCAGAGGCACGGCAACGACACCCAGGCAGACCTGGAAGAAGTCGGTGATGGTGGCGGCCCACAGACCGGAGATAAAGGTAAAGGCAATGATGACGATAAAGATCACCAGGGTCACAACGGTGGTGTTCCAGCCGGTGTAGCCCACGATGGAGGACACACAGGAGACGATGTTGTTGGCCAGGATGCCGCACATGCCGATGACGGAGGTAATGGCGATAACGGGACGAATCTTGGCGGAGTAACGCATCTCCAGGTACTCAGGCAGGGTCTGGGCGCCGTTGAGACGGACGAACTTGCCCCACAGCACACCGTAGAGCAGCAGACCGGCGATGCCGTAGATCAGGCCCCAAGCCAAAGAAGTTTTCAGGCCGTACATGACGGTGAAGCCAGGGGCCAGGGCCACAGTGGTGCCCGCAAAGCCGATGGCGATAACGCCCATCATGTTGATGAAGGTGGAAACCTCACGGCCAGCCAGCACGTAGTCGGCGGCCTCGGATACCCAGCGCTTAGCATACAGGCCACAGCCGACCAGGATGCCGATAAACACGACGAACATGATTACGAATACGGTATTACCCATAAAACGAAACCTCTCCTTCTCTCTATTTCCTAGAGGGCATCCATGCCCTCAGGTACGATGAATCTTACTCCTCGTCCAGAATGGCAATGACGCGGCACCAGCCGGCGCTGCCGCCCTTGACGGGGATGGGCAGGGCATACACGGTGTAGCCGTCGTCGGGCAGCTGCTCCAGGTTGGCCAGCTTCTCAATGTGGCAGTAAGCGCGGTTGCGGCCGGCGCGGTGGCCTTCCCAGATGATGGACTTGTCGTGGGTCTTCTCAAACTCCTTGGCCTCCAGAGGCAGGGGCACGTCCCAGCTCCAGCCGTCGGTGCCCACTACGTGGACGCCCTGCTCGGCCATCCACAGGGTGGCCTCGGCGCTCATGCCGGCGCCGGCAACCAGATACTCCTGGGTACCCCAGCGGTCTCCAGCGGTATTGCTGCCGGTGCCGCCCCGTGCGCCGCTGCGCAGCAGAACAATATCGCCGGCCTTCAGCTCGTGGCCAATCTTGGCCAGGTAGTCCTGGACGTCCTGCTTGCTGATCTTGTAGCCGTCAGGCTTGTCGGAGAAGTCCAGCTTCACGCCGCGGCCGATGCACCAGTCCAGAGGCACCTGGTCAATGGTCCAGGCCTTCTCGCCGCCGGGGATGATATCCTCGTTCTGGGTGGGATAATAGTGCCAGGGGGCGTCCAGATGGGTGCCGGAATGGGTGCACATCTGCACAAAGTCGATGGCCCAGCCGTTGCCACCGGGCAGGTCATCCACCGTGGTGCCGGGGAAAAAGCTAGGCATCTCCGGTGCAGTGTCCTTGTGGTCGCGCCGCTGGATCTTGGGGATCTGAATCGGGGGATCGCAAGGCAGATCTTCCTCCAGGGTCACTGTCAGGTCGATAATCTTCATGGTTACACACACGCTCCTTTATGATAGAATGGTTTTGCTGGCTCCGCCGGCCTCTGGTTCGGTGCCGACTTCGCACTAAAAATATATAGCAAATTCCATGCCAAGTTTTTAGTATTCCCTCAATCCATTGCAGCGCAATGGATTTTTTAGATTTCTAAAAACGTCCCTTTTTTATTTGTCCGATTTTCCGTACGCTTCTTTTTCTCTTTCAGAAAAAAATTTTCAAAAACCCCTGATAAATCAGCTTTTTTCTGTAGTGTTCCGTTTTCTTTACATGTTCTATTTTCCTTACATATTTTTGCGTTTTCTTTCGTTAAATTACCTATTTTTTATAAAAATCTCATTTAGTTTTGTATTTTCTACCTTTTGTCTAAAGGAAAGTTCTAAATTTTGTTTGGAATCCCCCTTGAAACCGGCCTTTTGGCCTGTTATAGTTTTTTTGATATTGTCCGTATGGTGGTGGTGTTATTTTGGAGCCGAATAACAAGCTGGACCGGGAGTCCATGCTGGAGTTTATCGAGAGTCTGGATGGCGCCGCCGTTCTGGACGCGGAGGGCACCTATATTTATGTCAGCCACAGTTGGGAGCGGTATACCGGCCACACAGCGGAGCAATCCCTAGGCCGCAAGGTCTGGGAGCTGGTCCCCGACACCCACGCCAGAGAAGTGTATCAAACCGGCAAGTCCGTGATCGCCAAGGTGGTGCGTGCCCAGGGCGTGCCAGCAGTTACCAACTATATTCCCCGGCTGGACGCCAACGGAAAGGTCATCGGTGTATTTCTCTATGTCATCATCACCGGGCAGGATGATATGCAGGATGTCTCCAAGCGTCTGATGCGGCTGTCCAACGAGGCCGAATTTTATAAAGAGGAGCTCTCCCGCATCCGCGGGGCGCGCTACAGCCTAGACAATATCATCGGCAGGAGCGAGGCCATTCAGCACTTGAAGGAGCAGATCTACCAGGCCAGCCGCTCCACCTCCACTGTGCTCATTGAGGGTGAGACTGGCAGCGGCAAGGAACTGATCGCCCACTCCATCCACTCCACCAGCGCCCGCAGGTCCGCCAACTTCGTGCGCGTCAACTGCTCCGCCATCCCGGCCGAGCTGATGGAGTCGGAATTCTTCGGCTATGCCGCCGGCGCGTTCACCGGCGCCTCCAAAAAGGGGCGGGTGGGCCGATTTGAGCTGGCGGATAAGGGCTCCATCTTCCTGGATGAGATCAACCTGCTCTCCCCCACCATGCAGCCCAAATTCCTGCGCGTGCTGCAGGAACGGGAGATCGACCCGGTCGGCGGAGATAAGAGCATTCCAATCGACGTACGGGTGATCGCCGCCTCCAACATTCCGCTGGAGACCCTGGTGGAGCGAGGGGAATTCCGCAGCGACCTCTATTTCCGCCTGAATGTCATCCGCATCCAGGCCCCTCCCCTGCGGGAGCGCAAGGAGGACATCCCCCTGCTGGTAGATGATTTTATCCGCCGGCTGAACTATCAGCTGGGCATGATGATTGAGAGCGTGGCCCCAAGCGCCATGGATCTGCTGATGGAATACGACTGGCCCGGCAATGTGCGCGAGCTGCAGAACGCCGTGGAGCGGGCCATGAATCTGGCCGACGGCTCCATCCTGCGCCGGAAGGACTTCCAGCAGCTGGAGGGCCGCCTTCAGGGGCGGCGGCACCGGGCCATGGCGGAACCGGAGGATTACCGCCTAAAGCCCGCGCGCCAGGCGTTTGAGCGGGAATTCATTCGGGACGCCCTGGCCTGCGTTGGCGGGAACCGGGTGAAGGCCGCCGAGCTGCTGGGCATTTCCCGCACCGTGCTCTATGAAAAAATGGACCAATATAAACTAAAATAAAAATTTATTGGTAAGTTAAGAAAGGAACGATATTTATGATGCAACAGCTCCACGAAGCAGTGGTTGTGGCCTATGGCCGCTCTCCGCTGTGCAAGGCCCGCAAGGGCTCTTTTGCCAACGTCCACCCGGTGGAATTTGGCGCCCAGACCCTCAAGGGCGTGCTGGCCAAGGTACCCCAGCTCAAGCCCGAGGAGATCGGGGATGTGATCGTGGGCTGCGCCCAGCCCAAGGGCGTGCAGGACACCAACATAGCCCGGCTAATTGTCCAGCGGGCGCAGCTGCCCGACTGTGTGACCGCCATGACGGTCAATCGCTTCTGCTCCTCCGGCCTGCAGACCATTGCCACCGCCGCCAACGCCATCCGCTGCGGCGAGGAGGACGTGATGGTCGCCGGCGGCGTGGAGAGCATGTCCATGGTCTCCATGATTCCCGATCCCGAGACCTTTGACCCCTGGCTGAACGAGCACTATCCCGACGCCTACATCTCCATGGGCATGACCGCGGAAAACGTGGCCGCCCAGTACCATGTCTCCCGTGAGGACATGGACGCCATGGCGGTGGAGAGCCACCGCCGCGCCATCGCCGCCTGGGACGCCGGAAAATTCAACGATGAGATTATCCCCGTCACGGTCCCCGGTCCTGACGGCAAGGAGATCACTGTCACCCGCGACGAGGGCATGCGCCCCACCACCCTGGAGAGCCTGGCGGGCCTGAAGCCCTGCTTTAAGCCCGACGGTGTGGTCACCGCCGCCACCTCCTCCCAGATGACCGACGGCGCCGGCTTTGTGGTGCTCATGTCCCGGGAGAAGGCCGAGGCCCTTGGCGTGAAGCCCATCGCCCGCTTTGTCAGCTTTGCCACCGGCGGCGTGCCCGCCGAGGTCATGGGCATCGGCCCCATCGCCGCTATCCCCAAGGTGCTCAAAAAGACCGGCCTGACCGCGGACGACATGGACGTGATCGAGCTCAACGAGGCGTTTGCCGCACAGGCTCTGGCCGTGATCCGCACGCTGGGCCTGAACATGGACAAGGTGAACCCCTGGGGCGGCGCTATGGCTCTGGGCCACCCCCTGGGCGCCACCGGCGCGATCCTCACCTGCAAAATGCTGGATTACCTGAAGCAGAACAACGGCCGCCGCGGCATGGTCACCATGTGCATCGGCGGCGGCATGGGTGCCGCCGGCATCTACGAGATGCTGTAACTGCCCATCCAGGCGCAAACAGAAGGGACCGGTCTGACGGACCGGTCCCTTTTTGCCCAAAGGGCCCCATCCCTGGTGCCCGGCTCCCTTTTTCCCCAATATCTTCTGTATTGACTCGTACAAAAGTTCGATATATAATAGAGGGGTACATTAGTTCGATTTGGGGGAGCTGTGCTGTGGAACTGCTGGATAAGCTAACCATCCTTACCGACGCGGCGAAATACGACGCCGCCTGCACCTCCAGCGGCCTGGACCGGAACGGCCGCCCCGGCGGACTGGGGAGCACCATGGCCGCCGGGTGCTGTCACACCTTTTCCGCCGACGGCCGGTGCGTTACCCTGCTGAAGGTGCTGATGACCAACCGCTGTATCTACGACTGCCAGTACTGTGTCAACCGCCGCTCCAACGACGTGCCACGCACAGCGTTCACGCCCCAGGAGCTGGCCGAACTGACCATCGGCTTCTACCGCCGCAACTACATCGAGGGTCTCTTTCTCTCCTCCGCCGTGTGGGGCAGCCCCGATCACACCACGGAACGCATGATTGAGGCTCTGCGCCTGCTGCGGGAGGAGCACCATTTCTGGGGCTATATCCACGCCAAGGCCATTCCGGGGGCTGATCCGCTGCTCACCCGGCGGCTGGGGGAGCTGGCCGACCGCCTCAGCGTCAACATCGAACTGCCCAGCGAACAGTCTCTCCGCCGGCTGGCCCCGGACAAAAGCAAGGCCTCCATCCTGGCCCCCATGGCCCAGATTCGGGACAGCATTCAGGTCTCCCGGCAGGAGCTGGCCAAATACCGCCACGCCCCGCGCTTTGCCCCGGCGGGGCAGTCCACCCAGATGATTATCGGGGCCACGCCGGAGGATGACCGCCATATCCTTTTGCTCACCCAGGGCCTGTACGATCAATATGGGCTCAAACGGGTCTTTTTCTCGGCCTATATGCCCGTCTCGGACAGCCGTCTGCTCCCCGCCCGGCAGGGCTTCAAGCCCCCTCTGCTGCGGGAGCACCGGCTCTACCAGGCCGACTGGCTGCTGCGCTACTACCACTTCCGGGCGGAGGAGCTGCTGGACGAGGCCCACCCCAATTTTAACCCCCTGGTGGACCCCAAGTGTTCCTGGGCACTCAATCACCCGGATTTTTTCCCGGTGGACATCAACCGGGCTGACTATGAGGCCCTGCTGCGGGTGCCCGGCGTGGGCGTGCGCTCCGCTCGGCGCATCCTCACCGCCCGCCGGTGCGGTCCTTTAAACTTCGAGGGCCTCAAGCGGCTGGGCGTGGTACTCAAGCGCGCCCAGTACTTTATTACCTGCTCAGGCGCCTTTTTGGAGGGCCTGCGTGTCAGCCCGGACGGAGTGCTCCGCCATCTGGTGGCCCAGGAGCGTCCCCTGCTGGCCCAGGGTGCGCCGCAACAGCTCTCTCTTTTCGAAGCGGGCGCATAAAAAGGGGGGATTTTCCATGCCAAACTGGACCCCGGTGTCTTATACCTATGACGGCAGCTTTGCCGGCTTCCTCACCTGTGTGTTTGAGGCATACCTCCACCGTGAGGAGCCTGCCTGCTTTTTTGCCCCCGAGGACTCCCAGGTATCCCTCTGGCCGGAGCGCCCGGTGGTCACCCACCAGGCGCACGCCCAGCGGGTCTACCGCTCCCTCTCCCTCAGGATCTCCCCGGACGCCCAGGCGTTGCTGCGCTGTGGCTTTCTCACCTGTCTGGAGGACCGGGAGCTCCACCTGTGGCATTTTCTCCGGCTTGGCTATGCCGTGGGCGGCAGGGTGATGGGAATGCTCACCGATTCTCGGGTGGACGCTGTGCGCCGGGCAGTCCTGCATCTGGAGCACGAGGCCCACCAGTACAAGGGCTTTCTGCGCTTTTCTGATCAGGAGGGGGTGCTGATCGCGGAGATTGATCCGAAAAATCGGGTGCTCCCCCTGCTGCGGCCCCACTTTTGCACCCGTTTTTCCGCCGAGCGCTTTCTGATTTATGACCGCACCCACCGGGAGGCGCTGTTTTACCAGCCCCGGCAGTGGGCCATCCTGCCCCTGGAGGACGTTCAGCTCAGCGCGCCCGACGAGACGGAGCGGCGCTTCCGCGCCCTCTGGCGGCGCTTTTACCAGACCATTGCCATTGAGGACCGGTACAACCCCAAATGCCGCATGACTCACATGCCCAAGCGCTATTGGTCGGCCATGACGGAATTTCGAGCGGATACGCCGCCCAATACCCTTCCCTGAAGCGCTGCCCCGGTGGTTCTGGCCGTGTGGGCCTACACTTGGCGGCGGCCGGACAAACAGACCGCCTCCACACAGGGACAGTCGGCAAAAAACAGCGCCGGGTGACAGTCAAGGAACTGCCGCCCGGCGCTGTTTCTCTTTTCAGTGCTGATGTACCGCCTCGCCCAAGCAGGGCTCCGGACGCTCGGGGAGATTGCCTTTAAAATCCCGGTCAAACCATTTGGGAATCGGAATGCCCTGTTCCACGGCCGCGAAAAAGCCCCCAATCTGGCGCGCCGACTCTGGAACCGCCCCCTCCAGCCGCCGCAGCAACTCAGCATTGCTCTCCTCAGCGGCCGGGTGGGGCGCCTGTTTCAGTGTGATCCCCCGAATGGATCCGCACCCGGGCAGATGGGACACCGCCTCCACTGCCACAGCCCGGCGCCTGCCGTGGCAGCGGGCCAGCATCCCCGTATACCGCACCATGGCCCGGTAGGCCATCTCCATCTTATGGGGGGAGACATGCTCATAGACCGCGGCGGCCGCCGTCCAGACGGCCGGGTCGTCCACCCGGGGCAGATAGGAGCGCCCCAAAGGCTTCAGTCCGTCCCGCTCCATAAGCATCCGGTCAAATTCCCCCTCCATGGCCATATGGGTCACCACGCCGTCCTCCAGCTTTCGATAGACGTAGGCGTGGCAGGCGCTGTCCAGCGCCAGGTGGCAGAGGAAGCCCGCCCCATAGCCCCCGGCCATGGGCACCCCCTCCTCCACGGAGGCCCGCAGCCTGGCGCACACCTCCAGAGCGGAGCGGCTGTGGAGCTCCAGCCCCTCCCTTCGCACGGCGCTTGGGTGCAGAATATGGTAAAAAAACAGCGGGTCGGGGCCCAGACAACCCAGATCAAAGGCCGTCCGCTCCGCCGCCAGGACCTCCGCCAGCCCGGCGGGCAGCAGGGCGAGCACCTTACCGCCGAATTTCAGATGCGCATAGTAATTGGGCATGATTCAGACAGACTCCTTTGCGCCATAGACTATCTCTATTATAGCACCCGCGTCAACACCCGGCGCCTCCTCTCGGTATAAAACCGCATGCGCCCCATGGCGCCGCCGCGAAACTGCATAAATGCGGCGGGACAGCTGTCCCGCCGCACTCAAATCCCATTCGATCAGCCGCCCAGGTAGGCCTTCTTGACCCCCTCGTCCTCCAGCAGCTGCGCGCCGGGCCCGGAGAGGGTAATCCGCCCGGTCTCCAGCACATAGCCCCGATTGGCCACAGACAGGGCCATGCGGGCGTTTTGCTCCACCAGCAGGATGGTGGTGCCCGCCTGATGAAGCTGCTGAATGATCTCAAAAATCTGCTCCACCAGGATGGGGGCCAGGCCCATGGAGGGCTCATCCAGCATCAGCAGCTTGGGGTTGGACATGAGCGCCCGGCCCATGGCCAGCATCTGCTGCTCACCGCCGGAGAGGGTTCCGGCCGTCTGCTTCCGGCGCTCCTTCAAGCGGGGGAACTGCCCGTAAACCCGCTCCAGCCCCGGGGCGATGGTGCTCTTGGGCTGGGTATAGGCGCCCATTTCCAGGTTTTCCTCCACGGTCATCTGCAAGAATACCCGCCGCCCTTCCGGGACCTGGGCCATGCCCCGGGAGACCAGCTTCGCAGCCGGCACGCCGCCGATGGGCTCCCCCATAAAGTGAATGGAGCCGGTCTTGGAGTGGAGCAGGCCGGAGACGGTCTGCAGGGTCGTGGTCTTGCCCGCGCCGTTGGCGCCAATGAGGGTGACGATCTCCCCCTCGTCCACGTGAAAGGAAATGCCCTTGACGGCGTGGATGGCGCCATAATAGACATTCATATTCTCAACTTGCAGCAAAGCCCCCATGCCGTTACGCCTCCTTCCCGCTGCCCAGATAGGCCCTGATGACCTCCGGGTTGTTCTGGATCTCCTCCGGGGTGCCCTTGGCGATGATCTCACCGAAGTTGAGCACACAAATCCCCTCGCAGATGCCCATGACCAGGCTCATATCGTGCTCAATGAGCAAAATAGCGATCTGGAAGGTATCCCGAATTTTTACAATATTGTCCATCAGCTCGGCGGTCTCAGAGGGATTCATGCCTGCCGCCGGCTCGTCCAGCAGCAGCAGGGACGGGTTGGTCCCCAGGGCGCGGACAATCTCCAGCCGGCGCTGAGCGCCGTAGGGCAGCGCGCCCGCCTTGACGCCCGCCAGGTCCTGCATGTCAAAAATGCTCAGCAGCTCCATGGCCCGCTCGTGGGCGGCCTTCTCCCCCCGCCAGTAGGCGGGCAGACGGAACAGCCCGCTGAAGGTCCCATATTTCATCTGATTGTGCAGGCCGATCTTGACGTTGTCCTCCACACTCAGCTTGTCAAACAGGCGGATATTCTGGAAGGTGCGGGCAATGCCCGCCTTGTTCACCTGGACGGTGTTCATATTGTGGGTGTCCTTTCCGTCCAGCAGGACGGTGCCCCGGGTGGGCTGGTACACCTTGGTCAGCAGGTTGAACACCGTGGTCTTGCCCGCGCCGTTGGGGCCGATCAGGCCGGCGATCTCCGTGCGGCCAATGGCCATATTGAACTCATTGACCGCAGTAAGGCCGCCGAAGTCGATGCCCAGATGCTGGGCCTCCAGAATGGGCGACTTATCCACGTCCCGCTCAGGAATCAGGTTGGGGCTGGGCACGGGCACCAGCTTTGTCTTCTGCCGCTCAGGCATGGGTGCTCTCCTCCTCTCCCTCTTGCTTCCGCTTTCCGCGGATGCGGTCTAGAAAGCCCCGCAGCTGCGGATTGTTGGTGGCCAGCATCACCAGGATCAGGACCACGGCGTACACCAGCATGCGCCATTTATCCAGGTTGAAGCTGCGCAGCAGCTCGGGCAGGAAGGTGAGGAAGGCCGCCGCGATGATGGAGCCGCGGATATTGCCGATACCCCCCAGCACCACAAACACCAGGATCAGGATGGAGGTGTTGAAGTCGAATTTCTTGGGCAGCACAGAGGAGTAGTTGAGGGCGTAAAGGGCGCCCGCCGCGCCGGCCAGCACCGCGGAGGTGACAAAGGCCATCAGCTTGTATTTGGTGGCGCCGATCCCCACGCTCTCAGCCGCGATGCGGTTGTCCCGCAGCGCCATGATGGCCCTGCCGGAGCGGCTGTTGACCAGATTCAGCACCACGGTCAGGGCAATGAGCACCAGGATAAATCCCGCCGTGAAGGTGGCCAGCTTTGTGATGCCCGTGGCCCCCATGGGCCCCTTGATGATGGCCCTGCCTCCTTCTGCCAGCTGGAGCGCGGCCTCTCCCTTTGTGGAGAAGTGCAGACCGGCTTCGTCCACGCCCACGTAGAGGACCTGGAGCACGTTTCGAATGATCTCTCCGAAGGCCAGCGTAACGATGGCCAGATAGTCGCCACGCAGGCGGAGCACCGGCACACCAACGATCACGCCGGCCACTCCGGCGAGGAGCGCGCCCACGATCATGGCGATCACCAGCCGCACGGGGGCGAAGGGGACCGCCTGCTGAAGGGCGGCGGCGGCGATGACGCCGGAGAAGGCACCCACACTCATAAACCCGGCGTGGCCCAGGCTCAGCTCACCGGAGATGCCCACCACCAGATTCAGGGAAAGGGCCATGACGATGTAGGAGCAGATGGGGATCAGCTGCCCCTGGAAGGAGCTGCTCAGACCCACCGTGGCGCCCAACACCTGGACAATCACAAAGGCCGCCACCACGATGCCGTAGGTGATCAGATTGCTGGTCAGGCGCTTGTGCGAGGATTTTTCTTTCATTTCCGCCACCTCACACTTTCTCTCGGATTTGCTTGCCCAGCAGGCCCGTGGGCTTGACCAGCAGCACGATGATAAGCACCGCGAACACCACCGCGTTGGACAGCTCGGTGGAGAAGGTCATGGCAAAGATCTCGATCACGCCCAACAGCAGGCCGCCCAGCAGGGCCCCGGGGATAGAGCCGATCCCGCCGAACACGGCGGCGGTAAACGCCTTGATGCCCGGCAGAGAGCCCGTGGTAGGGGTCAGCTGGGGATAGGCCGAGCAGAGCAGCACCCCCGCGATGGCGGCCAAAGCGGAGCCGATGGCAAAGGTCATGGAGATGGTGCGGTTGACGTCAATTCCCATCAGCTGAGCCGCCGCCTTGTCCTCCGAGCAGGCCCGCATGGCTTTGCCCATCTTGGTCATTCCGGTAAAGGCGGTCAGCGCCACCATGATGATCACGCAGGCCAGCACGGTCACCACAGTGGTGCCGGTAATGCTCCGGCCCAAAAATGTAATCCCCTTGTCCCCAAAGATTCCGTTGAGGAACGTGGGAAAATTCTTGGGGTCGGACTGCCACAGCAGCAGAGCCGCGTTCTGCAGAAAATAGCTCACGCCAATCGCGGTAATCAGCACCGCCAAGGAGGCGGACTGACGCAGGGGCTTATAGGCCAGGCGTTCAATTACAACGCCCAGGACGGTACACACCGCCATGGCCAGCAGAATGCCCACCAGGGGGGGCAGCTGGTATTTGGATACCGCGTAAAAGCAGATGTAGGCGCCCACCATAATCACGTCGCCATGGGCAAAGTTCAACATCTTGGCGATGCCGTACACCATTGTATAGCCCAGCGCGATAATGGCGTAGACGCTTCCCAGGCTGATCCCGTTGATCAGGTTCTGGAGGATGTCCAAACCGCTCACCTCTCTCGTTTTCTCTCTTCGGATCACGGCAGAGCACGCGGCGGCCGAAGGAGCCGCCGTCTGCTCCGCCATATCCGTCTGGTTCCATTGCAGCGGCCAAAAAAGCAGGGGCAGAGGGCTGCCGGACACACCGGCAACCCTCTGCGGACACTGCTCTCATTGTGCCAGTCACTTACTGAGCCACGTATACGCCGTTCTCTACCTTAAAGACCTGGGGGTCCTTGGTGATCTCGCCGCTGGCGGACCAGCTCATGCCGGAACCGGTCAGACCGTCCACGGTAAAGTCGCTGCTGGTAAAGGTCTCAATCAGCTTGTCGCACACCGTCTCATGGTCCATATCGGCGGTAATGCCGGCCTTCTGCACCGCCTCATAAATGGCGTACATACAGTCATAGCCGTCCGCGGCAAACTGGTTGGGGAGGTTGCCGTAGGCCTCCTGATACTTGGCCACGAAATTGGCGGTGCGCTCCTCAGTGGAGGACGCGTTGAAGGGGGTCATCAGCAGCAGTCCCTCCGCCAGCGAGGTGTCAAATCCGTCGATGTCCAGGATGCCGTCCATCCCGTCGCCGCCCATGAAGATGGGGGAATAGCCCATGCCCTTGGCCTGGTTGAGCACCAGGGAAGCGGGGCCGTAGTAGATGGGCATGAACACCAGCTCGGCGCCGGCGCTCTGGGCGTTGCCCAGCTGCACGGAGAAGTCGGTGTTGGTGTCGTCCGGGAAGGTCTCCTCGGCCACCAGCTCCAGGCCGATCTCCTTGGCCTGGGCGATAAAGCCCTGGGCAATGCCCGAGGAATAGGCATCGCCGTTGTTGTAGATCACAGCCACCTTGTTGGCCAGGCCGTTCTCCTGGATGTAGTTGGCCGCGGTCACACCCTGATCCGGGTCGGTGAAGCACATCTGGAATACATTGTCCTTGCCCTCCGTCACATCGGTGGAGGAGGCCGAGGGGGTCAGCTGGAAGTAACGGTCGGCGTAGGTCTCACTGGACACGGCCACGCAGGGCTGCGTGGTGGTGCAGCCGTAGAGGATCTGCATGCCGTCGTCTTTTAGCTTGTTGTAGGCGTTCAGGGCCTTCTCAAAATCGCCTTCGTCATCCTGGAAGTCCAGGGAAAGCTGTACGCCGCCCAGGGCGTTGATCTCGGCCACGGCGATCTCAGCGCCCTGCTTGGTGGCCACGCCATAAGTAGCGGCGCCGCCGGTCAGAGGGCCGATGCCGCCGATCTTGATCGCGCCGGAAGCGTCGCCCGAGGGCTCAGCGCTGCCACCGGCCGGGGTCTCAGTATTGCCGCCTGTGGGCGTGTTGGCCGTCCCTCCGTTGCTGCTGCCGCATCCGGCCAGCACGGAGAAACAAAGCGCGCCTGCCAGTGCAAGAGACAGGATACGAAGTTTCTTCATCATTCATTACCTCCATCTAGCTTATCCTTGGCCCTCGCCTCCTTCGTTCCGAGGCGAGGGAAAAGGCCATGGCCTTTCCAAGAAGTTGTTGACAATTATATCTTCCCCACCATTGGTTGTCAACCACAAAAATGCACAATGGAGCCAATCAGAACATGCCGATCTGCGGTAAAGGCCACAAATATTTAAACGTGCCGGTTTAAATTACCAGTCCGCCGTTGGGCGCAATCACCTGCCCGGTTATAAACTGCGCCGCCTCCGAGGCCAAAAAGCAGATGCTTTCCGCCGCATCTCTGGGCGTTCCGATCGCCCCCAGGGGCGTCTCCTCCCGCAGCGTCTCCAGCGCCGATGCGTCCAGATGGGCGTTCATCTCCGTGGCAATCACCCCCGGCGCCACACAGTTTACCGTGATACCGGACGGCCCCAGCTCCTTGGCCAGCGCCCGGGTCAGGCCGATGACCGCCGCCTTGGAGGCGGAATAGGCCACCTCGCAGGAGGCCCCCACCTGTCCCCACATGGAGGAGACCGTAATGATGCGCCCGGCCTTGTTGTGAATAAAGTGGGGCAGCACGGCGCGGATGGTGTAAAACATCCCGTCCACATTCACGCCGAACATATGCCGCCAATCCGCATCAGTCAAATCGCCAAATAATTTCTGCTGGGCAATTCCGGCGTTGCATACCAAAATGTCAAGTTGACAAAATTTCTCCAACACATTGTCAACCATTTTCTGCACCTGTGCCGCGTCGGATACATCTGCCTGCACGGCAATTCCACCCAACTCGCCGGCCAGGGCCTCCGCCTCCCTCCGGGAGCGGTGATAGTTGACCGCCACCCGGTATCCTCTGTTGGCAAAAAGCTGGGCCGCCGCCGCGCCGATGCCCCGGCTGGCACCGGTAATGAGTACTGTTTTCATATTTTACAGTCCTTTCAGCCATTGAATGCACAGCGGAAACCAAGTGGCTACATGGGGATCCTGCTGCTCCGGCCACCCCCGGGTCCGCTCATCCGCCAGTGCCATGGCGTGGGGTCCCTTGGGGTAGACGTGCAGCTCAAAGGGCACCCCTGCCCGCCGAAGCGCGCCGGCGTATATCAGGGTATTTTCCATGGGAACGCTATCGTCCTCGCCCGTAACCCACAGAAAGGCGGGCGGCGTGTCCGGCCCCACCGAGTCCTCCAGGGAAAGCGGCGGCGGCACAGCGCGCCCCTCCCCCACCAGGTGCAGAAAGCTGCCCGGATGTCCATAGGGGGGCTTGGCGGTGATAACCGGGTAGCACAGAATCGCGGCGTCCGGCCGGGCCAGTTCTTCTTCCAGCCCCAGCTGCGCGGCAATCACGCCGCTGTGCCACAGGTTGGCCAGGCTCCCAGCCAGGTGTCCACCGGCCGAGAAGCCGCACACCGCCACACAGCGCGCTCCCCGCTGCCGGAGCAGCGCCACAGCGGCCGCCGCTTCCAGCATGGCCTGGGGCCAGCGGTCCGGAGACACGCTGTACTCCAGAACCGCAGCCCTGAAGCCCGCCTCAGCAAAGGCCTCCGCCACAGGCACACCCTCCCGGGGCGCGGTCATGTGATAGCCGCCGCCAGGCAGCACCAGTACCGCCCAAGGCGAATGCGCCTCTCCCAACAGCGTCAGGCAAATATCCCGATTTCCGGCCCTCAGCCGCGGGTTTAAGCTCTCCCGGCCTATTTGCTCCTGTTTCATACTGTATCTCCCCCTTTTCTATAGTATACCAGCCGAGCCTTTTCCTGAAAAGAGGAAAGCAGGAAAATGACAAAACCTATTGACAAAGCACGCTTATTTGGATATAATAATTTATGCTGTTTGGACGATTAGCTCAGCTGGTAGAGCATCCGCTTGACGTGCGGGAGGTCACAGGTTCAAGTCCTGTATCGTCCACCAAAAAACTCCCTGTGCCTCCAATGGCTGCAGGGAGTTTTTATATTGAAAGAAGCGGCGGCGGGCCTTTTCCCGCCGCCGCTTCTTTATTCAGGAATCCAAAGCAGAGAGGTCTCTATCTGCTATTGGGTCTGACCGGGAGAAATAGCGTCTCCGGCATAATTCTTTCGAGTGGAAGGCGCGATAGTGCATACCGATTCATCGGCAGCCTGTATCCGCCCGCCTCTGTGCAGGCCCATGCGTCTTCCCAGCCAAACAATTGGGCCGGATACGGCAATTTCTCCCATGCTCTTTCAAGCAAATTTGGCGTTCAGGGATTACGTAATGGGCTGTGTTTGCGTGTCTCCAGCCTTTCCGGCACCATGCGGGACACCCCTTTTGCCTTGGATAAGCACTACACCACGATCCCCAGCTGGATCAGGATCATCACAACGATAAACACAGGCAGCCCGCCGATATAGGACAGGCGCTGCCAGTTCATAAACGCCTTCTTATAGGGAACCTTCAGGATGTTGCAGGTATTCACAATTCCCGCCGACTGCGGCGGCACGCTGGTCAGGGCGCACAGGGTCATCAGGCGATGGGAGGTGGCAGGCGTCAGTCCGCCCGCGGTAAAGAGCGCAAACGCATCGGCGCCGACCGGATTCAAACCGCCGGTAGAGGAGGCCGCGCAGAAGCTCATAACGAGGATCATCAATGTGCCGCCCAGAACGCTGGGCAGAGTGGCCAAGCCGCTCATGATGACCGTGTAGCCGGCAGCTGCCTTCAGGCAGGTACCTACGGCACTGGCGGAAGCTACGCCCATAATCTGGCCGATGCTGTTGGTGATGCCAACAGTGATGGTCTCCATAGGATTCTTGATACGGCCGGGCATCACCACAAAGCACAGAATGATGCCGACTGCCAGGCAGATGACAATATGGAGCTTAACCACGGCGGCCAGGACAATCATGACCACCAGAGGAATCACAGCCTGAACCAGGCTGGGCAGGCTGCTGGTGTCAGTATCCAGCTCGCTGTCCGCGTCAGGATCACTGGCGACAAAAGCGGCGCCTGTATCCATAAAGCCCTCGCCGTTCTTCTCAGAGCGCTTGGCATCCCAGAAAATCACCAGGAAATCGATGACGATCAGGGCGGCGGCGCAGCAGAGACCCAGCAGAGGCGCTGCGGTGACGGTAGTCCCGCAGAAGCCGGCCGCGGCAATGTTGTTCAGCTGCAGGTTGCCGGGAAGCACCATGGTAACCAGGAAGGTGGCGCCGCCATAAGTAAACATTCTCCAAGGCACATCGTTCTTTCGGTACACGTGCTTGGCAATGTCCAGCACAGTATACACGACCACGAAGCCGCTGACCCCCACATAGCTCATAATCATGTACATAATGGGCACAAATAGAGCGGTCTTGAAGCGCTTATTTTTGCTGCCCATATGCTCAATCACATGATATACCGCCAGCGCAATGCGGCGGGAACCGCCGCAGGCGGCCAGGCACTTTCCAAACAGGGCCCCCAGGGCAAACAGCAGGAAGTAAGACTTGATAAACCCGGACAGTCCGGCCAGATAGGTACCGGTGACCCCCTCAAGGATATTTCCGCCGGAGGTCAGGATAATCACAAAAGACCCGATAAAGCCGGCAATCAGCGTATTTACGCCCTTAACACAGCAGAGGATAAATACGATGAGGCCAACCACGATGCCAACCAAACTAATGATTTCCATCTATGTTTCTCCCTCCAAAAGTATAGTGTTTACTTGCTGTAGTCGTACCAGCCCTTTCCGCTCTTTTTGCCGAACTCGCCGCGTTTTACCTTTTCTTCCAGCAAGTCGTATCCGATCGGTTTGACGCCGGTCTTTTCATACTCTCTCTTCCTGGTGTCATATGCGATGTCGATACCGGTAAAATCCTGCATGCGGAAAGGCCCAAGCGGGTAGTTTAGGCCGTTTTCCACAGCAATGTCGATCTCCTGGGGGGTAGCAATCCCTTGTTCCGCAATGTACATGGCCTCGGTTCCCACCGCGCGGAGGATCCGGTTTGCTACAAACCCCTCCGCCTCTTTTCGCACCCAGATAGGGGTCTTCCCGTTGCGGCGGGCAAAGTCCATCAGCGCCTGGACGGTGTCCTCACTGGTGTGGGGTCCCTGCACCACTTCTACCAGCTTCATGACCAGAGCTGGATTAAAAAAGTGGAGATTGGCCAAGCGGGCGGGATTGTCAAGGCAGTCTGCGAAGATAGAGGAAACCATAAAGCTGGAGTTGGTTCCAATAATGGCGTCCTTTGGTGCAAGTGTGTTGAGGTCCTTGAAGAGCCGCTCCTTAACCTCTTTGTTCTCAATAATGGCTTCGACAACCAGGTCGGCGTCCGCCGCCGCATCGGCCAGGCTGGAAGTTACGGAAAAATGCTCCAGGGCGGCTTTGCAGTCCCCTTCTGCCATCTTTCCTTTGGCGATGCGTCCAGTCAGATATTCTGCCACCCAGGGCTGAAGGGCTTCACAGACGGCAGGAATGGCGTCTGTAATTTTTACCTTAAACCCATGGATCGCCGCATTCAGGGCAATTTGCTTCCCCATCTGACCGCCGCCGATTACACAAACTTTCTCAATCTTTTTCATCTTAAATCTACTTCCTTGTTTCGGATGGTT
The DNA here is from genome assembly GCF_014281125.1 of Lawsonibacter celer. Taxonomy (GTDB): domain Bacteria; phylum Bacillota; class Clostridia; order Oscillospirales; family Oscillospiraceae; genus Lawsonibacter_B; species Lawsonibacter_B celer. Next base: position 268,187 of record NZ_JACOEA010000003.1, read on the forward strand.
GAACTGCAGGCTGACGCATGACTTCCGCTCACTCCACGGCCCCGTCGTCATTTACAATCTCGACCGCCTGGGAGGGACAGCATTCTTTGCACAGGCCGCATGAGCTGCACAGCTCGGGGTTGATGGTCCATGCCCCGTATTGACTGATCGCCTCCACGGGGCAGACGTCCGCGCACAGGCCGCATGCAGAACACTTGGCTTTTATAATCTGATACATAATACCTCGGTCCTTACTCGCAGGTTGTGATGTCTATGCCGCTCATTGGACACAGGCGGTTTCCATGCGTCTCACATTATTTGGCGTACTTCTCGTTCCACTCCTTCTGGAGGGCATGAATCTCGTCCATGTTGAAACCGAATGTCTGGAACACCTCGTCGTTGTGCTGGCCCAGCATGGGCGGACGGCCGATATGGCCAGGCGTCTTAGACATATGGACGACCACACCGCGGCCCTTCATGTCGGTGACGGAGGTAACGTCTGCAGGAGGCTGGAAGTCAGCAATCATTCCGCGGGCCACCAGCGCGGGATCATCGCACAAGTCAGCGCCCGTCATGACCTTGGAGCAGGGAATTCCGGCCTTTTCCATGGCATCCACGGCATCTTGGATGTTGTCAAAGGTCTTGAGCCACCCCTCAATAATATCGATTACACGGCTGCGGTGGGCACAGCGCTGTGCGCCGGAGCTCAGCGCTGGATCACTCTTCAGCTCCGGTTTCCCGGCAAGGTCGAGAATGATGCCCCACAGACGATCGTTGGGTGCACAAATCACCACGCTATCGTTTTTTCCCGAAAATACGCCGTAGGGGCAGACCTGGTTATGATGGGCACCGCTGCGTTTGAACGACTTCTTGAGGGCGCTGTAGCCCTCCACATTGTTGTTGAGGGAAACCAGCGCATCCACCAGGGAGAGATCAAGGTACTGTCCCTCGCCGGTCTTTTCACGGTAATACAGGGCCTGTGCAATGGCATAAGCGCCATAGACGCCTCCCAGCAGATCCCCAAACACAAAAGAGGTCTGGCAGGGTGGCATATCCGGGAATCCGTTGTAATCCATAATGCCCGCCTTCGCCTGAGCGATCAGGTCATAGCCAGGCTTCTTCGCGTTGGGGCCGGTCTGTCCGTAAGCAGATACCGAGCAATAGACCACATTGGGGTTCAGCGCCTGAGCACTCTCGTAATCAAGGCCGAATTTTTTCATCACGCCGGGGCGGAAGCTCTCCACGATGACGTCCACCTTGGGGATCATCTGCTTGAGAAGATCAAGTCCCCTAGGGTCATTCATATCCACGGTAATGGACTTCTTTCCGCGGTTATACCACCAGTATACAAAGCCCGAGCCGTCAATCTGAGGCGCGAAGCCCCTTGTATCATCTCCGCGCACCGGGCGCTCTACCTTAATAATATTGGCGCCGAAGTCACCCAGCATGCCGGTGGCATAGGGACCCGCTACGTTATTGGTAAAATCCAGAATGGTAATATTGTCATAAACTGAGCTCATATCAAATCCTCCTTTTCACACGTGTTATGAAAAACGCCCGACCGGTACTTAGGGGGCAGTGTAGTCACAGTACCGGCCGGGCGTCCTAGCGGTGGATTACTCCGCTGCGGAAGCGTGTCCGAAGGTCAGATTAGTCGCCGTAATCCTTCTCGCTCTCGCCCTCAATGGCGCTGACACAATCGTACTCGCAGTTGCGGGTCAGTCCGGCGGCAAGGGCGGCTTTGCGCTCGTTATACCACTGCTTCTGGCAGATCATGGACATGACCTCGTTGCTGCCGGTCCAGATGGTGGCCAGAGCCAGATCGCGGATGATCTTTTCAACAGGATACACATCGGTGTAAGCAATACCACCCATGACCTGCATACAGTCGTTGGCGATTTTCTTACAGGTCTCGGTAACAAATTTTTTGGCCTGAGAGCAGAGGCGGCGCACATACTGGCCGTCCAGCTGGTCAGCAGCCTGCACCGCACGGGCGGTGGTGTAGATGTAGGAGCGGCACACGTCCAACATCTGGGCACACTCGGCCACCTTGAAGCTCACGCCCTGATAGCGGTTGATTACCTGGCCGAACGCCTTGCGTTTGGCGGTGTAGTCGGTGGCAACTTCCAGAGCAGGACGCACGGCGCCAATAGTCATGGCCGCGGTACCAAAACGTTCAGGAATCATCATCTCTTCGTAGACGTCATAGGCGCCGTTGACCTCGCCCAGCACGGCGGAGTCAGGGACCCAAATGTTGTCAAACACGACGCGGGCAGTCCCGCCGCCGTGGCAGCCCATCAGGTTGTACAGATAGTCGGTCTTGACGCCCATTTCACGCTCCACAATAAACACCGTCAGACGCTTCTTGGGACCGGCTGTAGGATCCGTGCAGGCATAAACCAGCATAATGTCGGCAGCATCACCGCCCACGATGAAGCGTTTTTGACCGTTCAGCCTCCAGCCGTCGCCATCCCTGACCGCGGAGGTGGTGGCGCCGAACAGGTTGGAACCGCCGCGGGGCTCGGTCAGGCACTCCGCTCCGAAAATCTCACCGGTGGCCAGCCGGGGCAGGTACTTACGCTTCTGCTCCTCGGTACCAAAGGAGTTGATGCAGTGGGGAACCAGGCAACCAGTCACGCCAGTGGCACACATCACGATGTAGCCCAAAGTAGCGATCTCCTCCTGGATGATAATATCATCCTCCCACTTCAGTCCCTGGCCGCCATACTCCTTGGGAATCATGGTACAAATCAGGCCATGCTTGGCAAAGTGGCGGATCAGCTCCTTCGGATACTTAATCTTCTCCTGATCCATATCCTTGATATACTGCGGATCCACCGCCTTCACTGCCTCGCGGGCGATATCACGGTATTTTTTCCCAGTCTCGCTCATCAAAAAATCATATGCCATGGTTTGTCCTTCCTTTCCTTTTCTGGTTTGGTTTGTTTTCTCTCTACCTGCAGGGCTGCGTTATTGCTTGTTCGCATCCCCTCCTTTCCGTCTATTGAAGGATTCTATCCGATCTGACCGTCGGAATCCGCCGGTCAGTGGGCGCGCTCAGCGGCTGCCTCTTCTTCCATCTCACGCACCGCCTCCTGATAGCGCAGGTAGCCGGGGGACACCTTCTCTTTGCTCATCAGCGTCATGGGGATAAGAATCACAAGGCACACAACAGCGGCTGGCCAAAGCGGCTCAATGTCGAAGGGTTTTCCTCCGAAGAACCAGGCCATTGCAACCACGCCGCCGCCCAGCATGGACCAAAAGGCGGCGTTTGCACTGACCCGCTTCCAAACAATTGCCGCGACCAAGACAATGCCGACCACCGAGCGGATCTGAAGCGCGCCCAGCAGTTGGTTAAGAATCGAAGTGGCATTCAAGCCCAGCAGAGTGGCCACGGCCGCAGCAATCAGAACCACAGTCCGTGAGCACCAGACTTGCTGTTTTTCCGTCGCCTTTGGGTTTATAAACGGCACATAGAGATCCTTTGCCACACAGCCGCCGACGATCAGCAGCAGTGCCGGACCGGAGGACCAGATTGCGGCCAGGACCGCCAGGGAAATGATGGTGGAAAACGCCGGCCCAAGATATTCTGCCATAGATACCAGCGCAGTGGAGGATGTAATATTTGGCATAACCAGCTTTGCGCAAATACCGGTGATGGCGGGCATCAGCGCAAAGGGAAACACGAGAATGCCAGCCAGCAGCGTCCCCTTAGTCGCCGCACCGCTGCTCTTGGCACTGAAAGACGCGTTGGTAATGTTAGCCGCCGCGAGGAAGGAAATGGCAGTTCCCAGCGCATTGGCCAGCGTGGTCGCCAGGGAGGGCTGTGCAAGGCTGAAGTATGTAGTGGGGAGTGCACTCTGTAGCTCCGCCCAGCCGCCGACACGGTGCACGGCCAGTATGGCAATCACCGCGGAGCCAACAAACATAATGGCACTATGGAGGATACCGACGGCGGCAATGCCGTACATACCGCCCACCATTGCCACAATCACGAAAATCGCTGTGACAATCCACGCGATCAGGGTGGTATTTTCCGTCCCCAGCAGCGGGGCCAGAATTCCAGCTGCCGCCACGGGCTGGGAGGAATAGAAAATGATATAGACAACCGCCACCACGAAGATCATCAGCACCCGGGAGCGCTGGTCAAACATGTAGCCAAAGCAGTTCGGAATGGTCATGAGGCCCCTGCGCTCACGGAAGGCACGGTAAAACTTCCGCACCAAGAGCAGAAACAGGAAGCAGCCGATGCCCATACCCCACTGGGCCCAGACGGAGGAAAGCCCTCTGTTAAAGGCTGTCTGTGCGTTGCCCACTGTGCCGGACCCGGCAACGATTTCAGAGAAGATTAGGGCGGCGATCATCATTGTGCCCAGGCTCTTATCCGCAGTCAGGTACTTTCCGGAGTCCTTGTTCCGTTTGGCAAACAAGGCGCTGATAACGGTTGTCCCAACGATATATACTAGGATTACGGCCAACGATATTATCTGCACAAAACTCACTCCAACACAATTTTTGGGGGATCTTAATTCCGCAGTTTCTGACCGGTCTTCAGGAACATCTCAATGCGTTCCTGCGTCTTGGGGTGCCGGAGCAGGTCGATAAAGCACGCCCGCTCGGTATCCAAGATCTGCTGCTCCGTGTATTCCGACGGGCCCGAGGTATCGCTGCCCGCCAGGATCCGCGCAATATGCCGGCCAATATACAGATCGTGAGGCGCAATTCTGCCCTCCTCCAGAAGCTGTTCTGCATGCGCAGCCATTTGGATGTAGGCAGCCCGGCCGGGCAGGGTCACCCGAACCTGTTCCCTGCCCGCAGGGGGACGCCCAACCATATGCCGGCACAGATCCTTGGCCGTATCTAACTGCCCGGAGGCCTCCGCGACCACCTTGTCGGCAGCGTTCAGGTACCCCAGCCTGGCGGCGTTGGCGGCATTTTGGGAGACCGTACCGAGCAGGAGCCGATCGTAGAGCGCGCAGATTTTTTCGCTGTCCTGCTCCGGGTCCAGGCCTTCCATACACAGCGCAGTCTCCTTGGTGCCGCCGCCGCTTGGGAGGAGGCCGACGCCCACCTCCACAAGACCCATATAGCTCTTCTCCCGCGCCACACGGGCATGGGCGTGAAGCGCGATTTCCAGCCCGCCCCCCAGCGTCATGCCATAGGGCGCGGCCACAATCGGCTTGCCGTAGCGCTTTACCTGGACATTCATCTGCTGGAAGTAATTCACGCTGTCCTCAAACAGATCGAACCGGTTCCTTTTAATCTTGTCCAGCATGGCACTCAGATCGGCACCGGCGGAAAAGTGCTTGCTCTCAGAGCCGATTACCATTCCGTCAAACCCGAGGAGATCCCTTTCCATCAGATCCAGAAGAAACTCCTTAATGGCAGGCGTGATGCTGTTGCCCTTGGACCGGAACTCCAGACAGCAGATGCCGCCGCCCAGATCGTGCAGCGCGGCATCCCTGATGGAAGCTGTAATTTCTGTCTCACTCAGATGGAGCATCCTGTTCCCCCCCTTTTCTCACAGCAGTTCAAACACTCCGGCAGCGCCCATACCGCCGCCGATGCACATGCTGACCAGGCCATACCTGCCGCCGTTGTCCTGCAGGTAGGACAGCGCCTTGCACACCAGGATCGCGCCTGTTGCGCCCAAGGGATGCCCCAGCGCCATAGCGCCGCCGCGGGGATTTACAATCTGCGGATTAAGCCCCAGCTCCTTCTGGCACGGGATTGCCTGAGCAGCAAAAGCCTCGTTCAGCTCAATCACATCCATGTCATTTACCGTCAGGCCAACCTGCTTCATCACCTTGGGAATAGCTTTCATGGGGCCGATGCCCATCACGCGGGCGGGCACACCGGCCACCGCGTAGCCCAGGAATCTGGCAATCGGGTGCACTCCAAGCTCAGCGGCCTTTTCTTCGGACATCAGCACTACAAAGCCGGCGCCGTCGCTGGTCTGGGAGGAGGTCGCGGCGGTCACAACACCGCCCTCCTGAAAGCAGGGCTTCAGGCCGGCCAGGCCCTCCGCAGTGGTCCCCCTCCGTATACCCTCGTCTTTGTCAAAAACCCGCTCTGTCCCGTTTCCATCCACGTAATGAACCGGGATAATTTCCCGTTCAAATGCGCCGGAATCCTGGGCCAGTTCAGCTCTTGTATGACTTATGGCCGCAGCCTCGTCCATCTCAGCCCGGGTGACGTGGTAATCCGCGGCCACGTTCTCAGCCGTAATCCCCATCGGCATATAAACCGCGCTTCCGTGTTCCACCAGCCAGGGATTGCGGAAGCTGGGGTCGGTCACCATGGGAATACTGCTCATGGACTCCACACCGCCGGCCACGATAACCTCCGCCTGTCCGGCCATAATGGCGTTTGCCGCGGTCGCAATCGCCTGAAGCCCGGAAGAGCAAAATCGGTTGACCGTTTGCCCAGGCACCTCGTCCGGCAGCTGGGCCCGCTGGGCGATGACCCGGCCCACATTGGTGCCCTGCGTTTGCTCCGGCTTGGCGCATCCGACGATCACATCGTCAATCTGCCGGCGGTCCAGCTGGGGAATCCGGTCAAGTACGCCGGACAAGACCTCAGCGGCGTAATCGACTGGATGCACTTGGCTCAGCGCGCCCTTTTTTGCCTTTCCCACTGCGGAGCGGCCATAGGCTACAATGACGGCGGTTTTCCCTTTTCTGTTCTCCAAAAATATCACTCCCAAATTTTTCGACGTTCCCTTACATATTTTTTCAAACGAAAAAATTCCTGTCGTTCTGACTACCAAGCAACTTCTGTGCCAACTTCCCCAATTCCTGTGGATCCGACCGCGCAATCCACTGGAGTTTCAACAGAAAATTCAGGATGGCCTGTGGCCAATCGGCCCGCCTGACCGGGTGCCGCCCTTCCAGAAAATTTCATCCGTGCAATTCACACAATTTCAAATTTGTAATCGAGCGCACATGCATGCAGTTTGACATTTTTCCTCGTATCTGGTAAGTTCAAAAGAAAGGTCGCCAGCGGCTGAGTCTGTCATTCAGGGGGGCATTCAGAAATGTATCGGATCGGTATCTTATCTCACTACTCAAGCATGGAAAAGGATTTTATGCATTTGCAGGGTTGGGAGGGCTGCCAGCTTATTTTTAAAATGGGTGTGCTGGATCTCGCAATTGAGGTGGCCCGCAAGATGATTGAGCAGGAACGGGTGGAGGCCATCATTGCCAACAGCAAGACGGCCGCCTTTATTCGTCCGTATCTTTCCGTACCCGTGATTCCCCTCTATCTGAAAACGTACAATCTGATCCGGGCATTTCATCTTGCAAAGACCGTGGGCAATAAGATCGCCTTTGTGGAATACGATAATGAAACACAAAAGGACGCCAGCGTCTATGATCTGGATATTGTTCAGCAAATACTGAATATCAAGGTCAATCGCTATCAGGCCGCGGATCTGTCCTTAATGCCGGAGGTCCTGGAAATCCTCATCCGCGACGGCTGCGATACAGTGGTCAGCTCAGCCAGCTGTATGATCGCTCGGGCCTCCAGGAGCGGACTGCATACCTTTTTGATGAAAACCGAAGAGGGTGATATGCAGGAAGCCATTCTCAATGCCGCCAATATGCTGAAAATACAGGCCAAGGATGCCGAGCGCCGTGATTGGCTGACCTCCATTGTGGAGAACTCCGACAGCGGATATCTGATTTTAAGCCGCACCGGACTGGTCAATCTTGTCAATGAACGTGCCACAGAGCTGCTGGAGCTTCCCGCCTCCAAGCTGGAGGGGCACCACTTTCAGTCCCTTGCGGAAAAGTATCCTGTGATTGAACAGCTGAGCCGGTGCACCAAAAAGATGGAGCTGATTAAGTATCTCGACCAGGAGCTTCTGGTTCAATATCTTCCCGTACAGTCCCAAAACTCCAATTTCATGGGCACGCTCTATGTCCTGAACAAGCTGAAAAACATTCAGGATACCGAACTGCAGGCGCGGCGTCTGCTGCTCAAGAAGGGGTTTATTGCAAAATATCAATTTCATGACATTGTCAGAGAGAGCACTCACATCAAATCTCTGATTCAAAAAGCCAAACTCTTTGCAAGGACCAACGCCCCGGTGCTCATTCACGGGGAGAGTGGGACCGGAAAAGAGCTGTTTGCACAGAGCATTCACAATGCCAGCCCTCGGGCCCGAAAGCCCTTCCTTGCAATCAACTGCGCAACGCTTCCGCCCCAGCTGCTGGAGTCTGAGCTGTTCGGCTATGAAGGGGGCGCTTTTACCGATGCGCGGAAAGATGGAAAGCTGGGCCTGTTTGAGGTTGCAAACGGCGGCACCGTCTTTTTGGACGAAATCGGCGAAATGCCGCCTGAGCTCCAGGCCAGGCTGCTGCGCGTCCTGCAGGAGAAGGAGATTCGCCGGGTGGGTGGCGACAGCAACATCGCCATTGATGTGCGCATTATCTCCGCCACACACCGGAACCTTCGGAAAGCAGTGGCAGAGCGCCAGTTCAGAGGGGATCTCTACTACCGTCTCAACATTCTCCCTTTGGAGCTTCCACCCCTCAGAAGCCGGCCGGACGATATCGCTCCGCTGATCAGTTCCTATCTGCAAAATATCTCCCTGCCCTATCCGAAACGCTTTAAAATGCCTGCGCAGTGCTTGTCTGAAATGGAACATTATGCATGGCCCGGAAACGTCCGGGAGTTGTACGCCTTCATGGAACGGCTGGTTGCCACTGCCCAAAGCGACGCCATCACAGTGCAGGCCTTTCATGATGCCTTCCGCGATTTGACTCAGCCCTCCGACGCTGCGGACCATGGGGCAGACGACAATACGATCTCCGTCCCCATTGGGACTTATCAAGAAATGAACCGCGATATTGTACTCCTGCTCCTGGAGCATTTTCACGGCGATCGCAGGGCGGTAGAGCAGACCCTGAATATCAGCCCCACAACCCTCTGGCGGCGGATTAAAGAAAAATAGTCTTTTCCACAGCAAAAGCCCCCGCAGTCTCGGGACTGCGGGGGCTTTTGCTGTGGAAAAGACGCTCTCTTCTCTGGACCGCGGGCTGCTTTTATGGTACGATATTTCCTATCAGCAAACACTCAAATTTTGGATTGAGAAGGCAGGAGTAAGAGAATGAACCCACAAGAGCTTTATCAGAAAAAGCAAATGACCGCGGATCAGCTGGCTGCCTGTATTCCGGACAACAGCGCGATCAGAACCGATCTGTTCCTGGCGCAGCCCAAAACCATCTTTGAAGCCTTAAACCGCCGCTGCCAGGCCAACAACATCCACGGCTGCTCTATCACCACCGGTCTGGAGCTCTACCCTCTTCTGTGCTACCAGGACCCCAAATATGCAGAGAATCTGCGCCCCATCTGCCAGTTCTGTTCCGGTCTCAGCCGCAAGGCCGTTAACGGCGGTCTGGCCGATTTTCTGCCCTTTACTTATTGGGACCAGCCCGCCTTGGTGCGCAACTATCTCGACACCGATGTGTTTATGGTCTCTGTCTCTCCCATGGACGCCCACGGCTACTTCAGCATGGGCGTAACCGGCTCCGCCTGTGGGGCCTATATTGAGACAGCCCGCATGATCCTGGTGGAGGTCAACCAGAAGATGCCCTACTGCGCCGCCGCACCCAAGGTTCACATCTCCCAGGTGGCGGGCGTGTGTGAGGCTGACTACCCCCTGTCCGCCCTCCCCACCGCCGAGCTGGATGAGGCCAGCCTGACCATCGGCGGTCTGATTGCCGAAGAAATCCCGGACGGTGCCTGTCTGCAGTTGGGAATCGGCGCCATTCCCGATGCGGTGGGCATGGCTTTGAAGGACAAGCACCACCTGGGCATCCACACCGAGATGCTCACCGATAGCATGATCGAGCTGCTGGAGTGCGGCGCGGCGGACAATTCCCAAAAGGAGACCTACCGGGGACAGACCGTGGCCACCTTTGCCTTTGGCTCCCAGCGCATTTACGACTATGTAAATCACAACCCGTCCCTGATGATCCTGCCGGTGGATGTAGTAAACAACCCCTACAACATTGCCAAAAACAGCAATTTCGTCTCCGTCAACGCTGCGCTGGAGGTAGACTTCCTGGGACAGGTGTGTGCCGAGACCATGGGGATCAAAATCTACTCCGGCTCAGGCGGCCAGCTTGATTTTGTGCGGGGTGCCACCATGAGTCGGGGCGGCCAGAGCTTCATCGCCTTCTCCTCCACTGCCAAGGGGGGCACGCTCTCCAAAATCAAACCCATACTGACGCCCGGCTCAGCGGTCACCACCGGCAAAAACGAGGTGGACATGATCGTCACGGAGTATGGCATCGCACGCCTGCGGGGCCGTTCCATGTCCCAGCGGGTAAAGGCCCTCATCTCCATTGCCCATCCCAAATTCCGGGATGAGCTGACCTTTGAGGCCAAACAGCGTAGCATGATCATTTGACCCCATATGCGAAGAGCCCCTGACGGCAGCTGCCGTCAGGGGCTCTTTTCCATTTAATACCCGTTGACAATAGCGTCCAGCACCTGGGCGGCCACAGTGCCCGCCACATCGGAGCCGCCGCCGCCGTTTTCCACCAGCACCACGAAGGCGTAGGGGGTGTCCTCCCCCCGCAGGAAGCCGGCAAACCAGGCGTTGGGGGCCTTCCCTCCTCCCACCTCGGCCGTGCCCGACTTGGCGCAGAGATCCATATTGGGGAAACGGCCCGTGCCGTAGGTCTCGGCCACATTTCGGGCCATCATCTCCGCCAGGGCGCCGGCGGTGTCGGCCTCCACCAGGGTCTTGGTGTGTTTGGTAAGCGATGGGAGGGACGGCAGGCCCAGAGGGCTCTGCGTCCTGAGCACCAGGCGGGGCACAGCGGCCTTTCCGCCGTTGGCAATGGCCCCCATGTACACCATCAGGGCGCAGGGATTGACCAGGTCGTCGTCCTGGCCCACCCCCGCCCAGCCCAGCTGGTGTTCTGTGGCGCTGGAGAAATCGAACTGACCGGCGGCGGTGCGGATGCCGTCCACGGTATAGCGGCTGGTCAGCCCGGCCTTTTCAGTATACTGTTCCAGGGCAGCCGCCCCCAGCTCGGCGGCCAGCTGGGCAAACACCCCGTTGCAGGAGTTGGCCAGGGCGTCGTAAATGTCCTGCTCCCCATGGGCATGGGGGCAGGTGACCGCCCCGTCCCCCACCACAGTGGAGCCGGTGCAGGTCCACCGCCGCTCATACAGGTCTGGAATTTGCTCCAGAGCCGCGGCCAGGGTGACCGTTTTATACACCGAGCCGGGCACAAAGGCGCCGGAGAGAAAGCGGTTGAGGTACACGCCGTCATAGCGCTCGTCCCCCTCTGCAATCTCCGGCGGGCTCTCCGGATCAAAGGTCGGGGAGGAGACCATGCACAGCACCTCGCCGGTCTGGTAGTTGTACACCCCCACCGCGCCCTTTTTGCCGCCCAGGGCGTTGTAGGCGATGTAGTTATAGCGGGCGTCAATGGTCAGGTACAGGTCGTTGCCCTCCCCCAGGGGGGAATAGGCGCCGGTGAGCAGGTTGTACCCGGAGAGCCGGTCGGCAAAGGCCACCAGGGCGCTGGTGCCGATATAGCCGTTGGGGTCGCCCACCGCGTGGAGGGTGGCCTTGCGCACGGTCTCCCCGTCGTACCAGCGGCGGGAGCCGTCCTTCTCCGGCCAGGAGAGCACATCTCCGTCCCGGTCCAGAACCCGCCCCACGGAGAGCTGGCCCTTGCTGTTGTACAGGTGCCGGTTCCCGGAAAAGGAGGCCCACCGCCCGCCCCGCAGGACGAAGCGGAAGGAAAACACGCACAGCCCCAGCACCAGGGCCGCGGAGAGCAGCAGGCAGAACAGCGCCCGGCGTTCAATCTTCTTCACAGCCGTCCTCCTCTCCTGTCTCCGGCCTGCGGCGTTGAGCCAGCTGGGCGCCCCGCCGGTCCTCCCCCCGGGTGGGCAGGCGGATGGCGAAGCTGGCGTTGGGCCGGGTGTCCGTGGCCTTCAGAAAGGCCAACAGCCCCCAGGAGGCCAGCATGGCCGTCCCCCCGTTGGACACAAAGGGGAAGGTGACCCCGGTGAGGGGCAGCAGATCCACTGCTCCGAACACATTCAGGCAGGTCTGAAACACCATCATGGAGGTGGCGGCACAGGCGGCGATGATATAAAAGCTGGACCGCCCGGCACGGCACGCACGCACGGCGAACACCGCCAGGGTGACGATGGACAGCACCGCCAGAATGGCGATGATCAGCCCCCACTCCTCGCACAGCATCCCGAACACCAGGTCCGTGTCCCCGGCGGCCACATTGTGGAGCCAGCCCTCCCCGGGGCCCACCCCCACCAGGCCGCCCGAGGCGGCTGCGGACATGGTGCGGGCCTGCTGATAGCCCGCGCCCCAGGTGGTGTTCTCCCAGGCGTGGCCCCAGGTGGAAAATCGCCGCAGGATATAGGGCTTCAGGGAGAGCATGGTGAGCACGGCGAACACCCCGCCGCCGCAGATGAGGGCCAGGGTGGCAAAGTCGCCGGAGCGCAGGTAGGCGATCACCAGGAATGTAATAAAGAAGATGGCCGCGGTGCCAAAATCGCTCATCAGGGCCAGACAGCCCAGACACGCGCCGGTGAGCACGATGAACAGCCCCAGGTTCCGCTTGCGGAACAGCCGCTCCAGGGTGGCCGCCCCGGCGAAGATGTAGCAGATCTTGGCCAGCTCCGAGGGCTGGACGGACACCCCGCCGATGGTGATCCAGTTGGCGGCCCCGTATTTGATCTGTCCCAGCACCAGAGAGATCCCGCACAATCCGATGGCCGCCGCGGCCATGAGCCAGCGGATCTTCTTGGCCCGCTCCAGATCCCGCAGAAAAACGCCCAGCACCAGAAAGGCCAGTATCCCCAGCACCACGCACAAAAACTGCTTGAACAGGGCGGCCGTATTGGAGGAGGCCGTGACCCCCAGAGACAGTGTGGAGAGAAAAAAGGCGATGGTCTCCATCTCAAAGCCCACCCGCCGCAGGGCGCGCAGGGTGAGAAAGTAGAGCCACATCACCGCCGTCAGGCACAGGAAGGTCAGGGGGATCATCACCGTGGCCCGCTCCCCCTCGCTGATGACCAGTTGAATGGCCGTGAGTACCTGGAACAGGGTGAGCAGCAGCAGGCCCAGCCAGGGGGACACCGGCCGCTCCTCCCTCCGGCGGCGCTGGCGGCGCTCCTGCTTTTCCTCCGGGGAGAGGGGCAGCAGCACCGTCTCCACCCCGCCCAGGGAGAGTACGTCGCCGTAATTCACCGGGGCCTCCCCCTCCACCCTCTGGCCGTTGACCGACACGCCCCCTTTGGACTCCAGGTCGTACACGGTCCAGGTGTCATCCTCGGCACGGATCAGGGCGGCGTGCTGCCGGGAGACCACCGGGTAGTTGAGGGGCACGTCGCAGGACCCGGCCCGGCCCAGAATATTCTCCCAGTGGGTCAGCGGCTCGCTGGCCCCATTGGGCAGAGTCAGATAGGCCCACACCTCAGGCACATGGGGCACCGTCAGCAGGGAGCGGATGGTCCGGATCAAAATCAGCAGCGCCAGAACGGGAAACACAAAGCGCACAATCGTGGTATACCAGGCGCCGAACATAGGGTTGGCGGCCAGCAGGCCGGAGAGGTGATCCATCAGCGTCTGTGGCAGTGAGAGCAAATTCACCAAGCGCTCACCTCCTTTCCGGGCAGTATAGCATATTTCCCCGGAGAAAAAAAGCGCACATCCCCTGTCAAAGGCCGATTTCAGGAAAGTTTTAGAGAATCTTTACATTTTTCGCCCCGTTCCCAGGCCATTGAGGGCCTGTACATGATGGGCACTCATGCAATCCTTTTTGTGTCTTTTTGGCGCATTTTCTGCTTCTCTTTGTCACATGTGCCCATAATTTTTGCCCCAGATGCTCTTTTGCCACAGCGTTATCCCGCCATCTATTTGTGCCAATTTTTCTCCATATTACATATTTTTCTGAATCTTTTGCAGCGTTTTATCGTTTTACCACTCTTTTTCCCATGTTGGCATTATTCTTGCTTTATTAAAATGCGAGAGCTCCATTTGCCTGGATTACCCACCCCCTCCTATAAACAAGTGACCATAAGGCTTATCAAAGAAGCTGTACAGCTTCTTTGCGTTTCCGGCGCCGGAAACGCGGTTGTTTTTTGCCAGCCTGGAACCGATACAGGCACCCGTCTCACCGGGACGGCCCACATCGCATAAACGCACTGCCGCTTCATGATCAACTGGAGAGGAGGTATCAATCGTTCAGCCGCTCTCACCTTTACAAGCATGAAAAAGGAGGAGGATAACATGGAAGTTCTAAACAAGTACGGCATTGAGCACGTCGGTTTCCTTGTGCGCAATCTGGACCCGGTGGTCAAACATCTGCAAGAACAGTTTCCCACGATTGAATTTCAGTTTTACGACTACCGCCCTCTGCACGCCTGGTCCTATGGCAGGCGCGTTGAAAACTACCATCTGAAGATCGCCATGGGCTCCATTCCAGGCCACGATACCGGTCTGGAAATCATCCAATGGGTCTCCGGCGACGGCGTCCACCGCGATTTTGTCGGGAGTGGAACCGGCGGAATGCACCACATCGCCTATCGGGTGGACAATTACGATTATTGGAAAGACCACTTTTCCAAGTCCGGTGTCCCTTTTATTTTTGAAGCGGAGACTGAGGACGAAAAAAATGGGTATCGGCGCTGTTTCTATGCCTGGGACGAAGTCGCAGGCATGGTTTACGAAATCAAAGAGCAGGCCCACTTCCGTCATAAAACATGAAAAAAGATTTAATATAGGAGGAATCGATAAGATGAAAAAGCGCTCTTTTTCCATCCTCGCACTGGTTCTGGCCATGGTTATGAGCCTGGCCGCCTGCGGCAGCAGCGGCAACACCCCTTCTGGCAACAAGGAAACCTCCAAGCCCGCGCCCTCCAGTGACGGTACTGTCTATGAGTTCAATATTTCCCATATTGCCTCTGAGAGCGACCCCATCCATATGGGCTGGACCCTGCTGAAGGAGACGTTGGAGGAGAAGTCCGGCGGCCGGATTGTGGTCAATATCTTTGGTAACAAGCAGCTGTCAAATTCTAACAATGAAGACGCCGAGAAGGTTCAGCAGAATATCGTACAGGCCACATCCGTTCCCACTTCTTCCCTGTATGCCATGGGCAACATCAAGGAATATCAGGTATTTGACTATCCCTACCTGTTCGAAAACGACGACGAGCTGTACACCGTATGCGACAGCGATTTTATGGACGGCCTGTCCGAGAAGCTGGCCAGTGCCTGCGGCGTGCGCGCCTACGGCGGCTATAATCTGGGCTGGTGCCAGATTTCCACCAACAAAGGCCCCATCAATACGCCCAATGATCTGTTCAACCAGAAAATCCGCACCATGAGCTCCGACCTGCAGATGGCTATTGTCAACTCCACCGGCGCCGGCGCCACCATTGTCAACTACGGCGAGCTCTTTACCGCCTGCCAGCAGGGCACCGTGGATGGCATGATGACCTCCACCGGCCTGTATGTCTCCGACCGCTTCTATGAGTGCCAGAAGTACATGGGCGTGGTGCATGTCATCCCCCTGCTCCATGTCCCCATCGTGAATAACAGCTGGTACGAGGCCCTCCCCGACGACCTCAAGCAGATTTTTGACGAGAGCATGGAGATCTATCTGGACGGCGTGCGGCAATACGAGAAGGACTTTGAGGCCGAGGCGCTTCAGAACCTCGCCGAGCTGGGCATGGAAATCCGGGAATACACCGACGAAGAGCTGCAGGCCTTTAAAGGCGCGACCTCCGTGGTATACACCGACTACGCCGACGTGGCCGGCCAGGAGACGATTGACACCGTAAAGAGTATTCTCGGCAAGTAAGTCAACCGCCCTGTTTTGCTGACAAAGGATGGAGTTGGAAATGCAAACAAAAAAAGAAAAATTCTACAACATGATTGAAGAAAACGTGGGCGCCGTCGTGATGGCGATTATCCTCATCGTCCTCACCCTGCAGGTCATTCTGCGTTTTCTGCCCTGGCTGCCGCCCAATTCCTGGTCGGAGGAGCTCTCCCGCTATCTGTTTGTATGGTTTGTGTACTTAACCGCCTGTGTAGCCATCTACCACAACGCCCATATCAAGATTGACGCGGCCCTTAATCTCTTCCCCAAGAAAGCACGCATCTACGTTATGGTTTTGAGCAATCTTATTTTCCTGCTGTATGCATTGGGCATCACCTATTATGGCTTCCATTACACAGTGGATATCTGGCGCTCCGGCCAGATATCCATGGGCCTGCATATCAAGATGGCCTATGTGTATGCCTCCATTCCCGTGTGCCACTTCATCATGGCGCTGCGGCTGATCCAGTTGTCGGTCAAAATGCTGCGCCATCCGGATCAGTATCTCAACCAGGGCGCGCTGGAAATTTAAAAAAGTCAGAATAGTAAGGGTGGTGAACCTATGCAAGGCCTTTTGGTTATCCTAATTTTTGCGGTGATGCTGGTTCTGAACGTCCCGGTGGCAATCTCCTTGGGTGTGGCCAGCTTTGCCTACCTGTTCTTCATGTCCCCCCTGCCGGTGGACATCGTGGTACAGTCCTTTGTCAGCGGCGTGGACTCCTTCACCCTGCTTGCCGTTCCCTTCTTTATCCTGGCCGGCGACGTAATGATGGAGGGCGGCATTTCCAAGCGGCTGATCATGTTTTGCCGTGTCTGCATGGGCAAGAAGATTGGTGCTCTTGGCATGGTAACCGTATTCGCAAGCATGATTTTCGCGGCCATCTCCGGCTCCGGCCCAGCCACTGTAGCCTGTATCGGCGGCATTATGATTCCCGCCATGATCAAAGAGCGGTATGACCGCTCCTACTCCTGTACACTGGCCTCCTGCGCCGGCGCTCTGGGGCCGATTATCCCTCCCAGTCTCTCCTTTATTATGTACGGCGTCAGCGCACAGTTGTCGATTACAGAGCTATTCCTGGCCGGTATTGTACCCGGAATTCTCATGGGCGTAGCGCTGATGGTCTACAACCGTTTCATTGCCAAACGCCATGGCTTCGGGCCAGGCACCCCAGGCTATGAGCAGGCCATGCTGGCCGAGGGCGGCGGTGACCAGGAGGAATTACCCAGCCTGGGCAAGGCGACCAAAGAAGCCATCTGGTCCCTGATGGTCCCCGTCATCATCCTGGGCGGTATCTATGGCGGCATCTTTACTCCCACCGAAGCTGCCGTGGTCGCCTCGGTCTACGCCATTCTAATCGGTCTGTTTGTCTACAGGGAGATCAAATTCAAGGATCTAGCCGGTATTTTCCGCAAATCGGTCCTTACCTCCGGTACGGTCATGATTCTGGTCGCCTGTGCAACCGCTTTTGGCCGGGTACTCACCATGGAGCACGTTCCCACCGCGGTGGCTCAGATTATCCTTGGCCTGTCCACGAATAAGTATGTCGTGCTACTGCTGATCAACGTTTTCCTTTTCATTGTGGGTATGCTTATGGAAACCCTGGCCGCCATTATCATCCTCACCCCCATTCTGCTGCCCGTTGTGACCCAGCTGGGCGTCGACCCCGTTCACTTCGGCGTCATTATGGTGGTCAACCTGGTTATTGGCATGTGTACGCCTCCCGTTGGCGTCAACCTTTTCGTAGGCGCCCGCCTGGGCGGCATCAAGGTGGAAAAAATGTTCAAGTGGCTTGTCCCTATGATTGGAGTCCTTCTGATCGTCCTGATGGCCGTTACATATATCGAGCCCATATCCACCTTCCTGCCGAATCTGGTAAAGACCCTATCCGCCTGGGGAAGCTGACTGGCTCAGGTTGTTCCCTGTTGATCCCGCCCCCCTATCTCTACCTTTCACATATCCCCTGTGGAAGAAACCGGGCTGAAATGCCCGGTTTCTTCCTTTTCTGTTTTATCTGTTCATCCCGGTTTTACGCTTGACCATGGGGATTCCACGTGATAAAGTAAATATTAAATTCTATACTCGCACTGTTTTATACAGCACACATTAAAATGGAGGCATATGATAATGGACCCAGAATCCATTCCACAGGAAGTATTATTTGAGAAACTGCTGCGCCACTCGCTGAAGGACGGCTATGCCGGCCACAACGACATTCGGGTCACCGCTCTGCGGGAGGGCTTTGCCCAAGGGGAGCTTCTGGCGTCGGACCAGGCGCTCAATCCTCTGAAGATGGTACACGGCGGGGCGCTGACCGGCCTGGCCGATACGATTGCCGGCTTTGCCGTGTGCACCCTCGGTGTGCAGAGCGTCACCAACGACTGCCTGATGACCTTTCTCCGCCCGGCCCGGCCTGGCCGGCTGGTCTGCACCGCCCAGGTGCGCAAGGCGGGCAAAAAGGTCTGTATTGTCCACGCCACGGTCTGTGACGAGGCCGGTACGGAGCTGGCCATCGGCACCTTTAACTTTTCCATCATCGGCGAGCTGAAGTTCCGGCATCCCTGATTGTTCCACACACCAAGGTACCCCCGGCGGTTTAACCCGCCGGGGGTACCTTTTCATTATTTAAAGTAGGCCGCACCGCTGTCAAAAATGGGCTGGTGCTTTTCACCGGGGATATTGCGCCCCACAAAGGGGCCGCAGCGCTCGGAGTGGCCCATCTTGCCAAACACCCGGCCGTCGGGGGAGAAGATGCCCTCGATGGCCAGCAGGGAGCCGTTGGGGTTCACGTCCATGTCCATGGAGGGCACGCCGTCCTCGTCCACGTACTGGGTGGCCACCTGGCCGCCCGCGATCAGCTGCTCCAGCACGGCCTGAGGGGCCACGAACCGGCCCTCGCCGTGGGAGATGGGGATGGCGTGGAGGTCGCCCACGTTGGATTTCAGCATCCAGGGGGAGTTGACGCTGGCCACCCGGGTGGTGACGTACTTGCTCTGGTGGCGGCCGATGGTGTTGTGGGTCAGGGTGGGGCAGTTCTCGTCCATGTCCCGGATCTCGCCGTAGGGCACCAGACCCAGCTTGATGAGGGCCTGGAAACCGTTGCAGATGCCCAGCATCAGACCGTCCCGGTTTTTCAGCAGGTCGTGGACGGCGTCGGTGATGCGGCTGTTGCGGAAGAAGGAGCAGATGAACTTGGCGGAGCCGTCGGGCTCGTCTCCGCCGGAGAAACCGCCGGGGATAAAGACGATCTGGGCGTTGCGGATGGCCCCCTCCAGCTCCACGGCGGACTGGAGCAGGTCGTCGGCGGTCAGGTTGCGGATATTCACCGTCTCGGCGGTCATGCCCGCCCGCAGGCAGGCCCGCACGGAATCGTACTCGCAGTTGGTGCCGGGGAACACGGGGATCACCACCCGGGGCCGGGCGATCTTGGACTTGCACACCGCCGGGGAGCGCTCTGCCCAGGAAATGGCCTCCACCGCCCCGGTCTCAGCGGTGTTGGTGGGGTACACGTCCTCCAGCACATTCTCGTTGAGGGAGAGCAGCTCGTCAATGGAGGCGGTGTCCTCCCCGAAGGTAAGCACCGGCTGGGCGGTGGTATGGCCCACCAGCACGGCACCCTCCACGGCCCCGTCGCACTCGGCCAGGATCATGCCCTGGCAGGCGGGGCCGGTGAAACCTTCGTCCATGGTGAAGCCGATGCCGTTGCCGAAGGACATCTGCATGGCGGCCTCTTTCACTCCGCCGGGCTCCAGCACCCGGGCGGCCTTCACCTTGCCGGTCTGGCACAGGGCGTGGAAGGCTTCCCAGGCCGCCTTCTGGCCCGCGAAGTCGCCCAGATGGGGCACGCCGAAGAGGTAGACCGGATGGCCTGCCTCCTTGAACTCGGGAGAGAGCACCTCGCCCGCCCTGGCGGGGGCGATGGCGAAGGAAATCAGCGTGGGGGGCACGTCCAGATCCAGGAAGGAGCCGGACATGGAGTCCTTGCCGCCGATGGCGGCGCAGCCCAGGCCGATCTGGGCATCCATGGCGCCCAGCAGGGCCTGGAAGGGCTTGCTCCAGCGCTGGGGCTCCTCCCGCAGCTTTTCAAAGAACTCCTGGAGGGTGAGGTATACCTTCTTGTAATCGCCGCCTGCGGCCACCACCTTGGCCACCGAAGTGACCACAGCCTGCACCGCGCCGTAGTAGGGGTCCCGGCTGAGCTGCTTGGGGTCGCAGCCCCAGGCCATGATGGAGGCCTGGTCGGTCTCCTGGCCCGGCTCCACGGGGAACAGGGCGGCCATGGCCTGGGCGGGGGTGCGCTGAGTCTTGCCGCCGAAGGGCATCAGCACGCTGCCGGCGCCGATGGAGCCGTCAAACCGCTCGGTGAGGCCCCGGCGGGAGGCGTAGTCCAGCTCCCGGGCCAGCTCCCACAGGGAGCGTTCGGTCCAGGTCTGGGGGGCGGGCCGCTGGGCCACCTGCACGGCGGCGTGCTTCACCGCGCCGTTGGTGTTCAGGAAAGCGCGGGACAGGTTTGCCACGGTCTGGCCCCGCCAGGTCATCACCATCCGGGGGCTCTCGGTGACGGTGGCCACCTGGTAGGCCTCCAAATTCTCGAAGGAGGCAAAGTTCATCAAAGTCTGGGCGTCCTCAGGGGCCACCACCACCGCCATCCGCTCCTGGGATTCGGAGATGGCGATTTCGGTGCCGTCCAGGCCGTCATATTTCTTGCGCACGGCGTCCAGGTCGATGGCAAGGCCGTCGGCCAGCTCGCCGATGGCCACCGATACGCCGCCGGCGCCGAAGTCGTTGCACCGCTTGATCAGCCGGGTCACATTGGGGTTGCGGAACAGCCGCTGGAGCTTGCGCTCCTCGGGGGCGTTGCCCTTCTGCACCTCGCTGGCCATGGTGTCCAGGCTCTTCAGGTTGTGGCTCTTGGAGGAGCCGGTGGCGCCGCCGATGCCGTCCCGGCCGGTGCGGCCGCCCAGCAGGATGACCACGTCGCCGGGGGCGGGCACCTCGCGGCGGACATGGTCGGCGGGAGCGGCACCCACCACCGCGCCGCACTCCAGGTGCTTGGCGATATAGCCCTCGTGGTACAGCTCGGCCACGTGGCCGGTGGCCAGACCGATCTGGTTGCCGTAGGAGGAGTAGCCCGCCGCCGCGGTCTGGGCGATCTTCCGCTGGGGCAGACGGCCCTCCAGGGTCTGGTCCACCGGGGTGCGGGGGTCGCCGCAGCCGGTGAGGCGCATGGCCTGGTGGACATAAACCCGGCCGGACAGGGGGTCGCGGATGCAGCCGCCGATGCAGGTGGCCGCGCCGCCGAAGGGCTCGATCTCGGTGGGGTGGTTGTGGGTCTCGTTCTTGAACATCAGCAGCCAGTCCTGCTCCTTGCCGTCCACCGTGGCGGGGACATGGATGGAGCAGGCGTTGATCTCCTCGCTCTCGTCCAGCTCAGGCAGTTCGCCCCGCTTTTTCAGCACCTTGGTACCGATGGTAGCCAGGTCCATCAGGGTCTGGGGGCGCTTGGCGGCCTTTTCCGACCCGTACACCTCGTCCCGGGCGGACAGATAGCGGAGATAGGCACCGTTGATGGTGGGGTCCTGGATGTCCACCCGGTCCAGGTGGGTGGAGAAGGTGGTGTGGCGGCAGTGGTCGGACCAGTAGGTGTCCACCACCCGCACCTCGGTGAGGGTGGGATCCCGCTGCTCCTCGTCCTTGAAGTAGCTCTGGAGGAAGGTCAGGTCCGCCAGGTCCATGGCCAGGCCGTACTGCTCCAGCAGGGCGGCAAGACCTTCCTGGTCCAGCTCCCGGAAGCCCGTCAGCACCGGCACATCCGCCGGTTCGGGGTACTGCTGGATCAGGGTCTCGGGCTTGTCCAGGGAGGCCTCCCGGCTCTCCACCGGGTTGATGAGGTAGCTCCTGGCCTTGTCCATGTCCGCCTCAGACAGTTCCCCCGCCAGTAAGTACAGGGTGGCGGAGCGCACCACAGGCCGCTCCCCGCCGGTGAGCATCTGGATGCACTGGGCGCAGGAGTCCGCCCGCTGGTCATACTGGCCAGGTAGGGCCTCCACCGCCAGGAGGGTATGGGCCCCCTGGACCGGCGGCAGATCCTCCTCATATACGTTGTCCACCTGGGGTTCGGACAGGACGGTGGTGCGGGCGGCCTCATAGGCACCCCAGTCCACCCCCTCCACGTCGTACCGACGGAGGATGCGCACGCCGGCCAGCCCGGTCAGGCCCAGCGCGCCCCGGAGCTCCTGCAGCAGATGCGCCCCCTCCACGGCGAAAGGCGGCCTTTTCTCCACATAGCAGCGAAATACGTTTCCCATTCCAAACTCCCCTGTTCTCTCTATGGGCCGACGGCCCAGTCTGCAAAGCCGTAAAACACATTCTGCTGGGTGGGCGTCAGGCCGGAAACCTGTCTCCACTGGGTCAGCACCGACCAATTCTTAAAGCAGAGCACCGCAAAGGCCGGCTGCTCCGCCAGCCGCTGATAGAGGGCCTGCGCGGCCGCAGACCGCTCCTCTCCCCGGGCAGCACGGAGTGCGGCCAGCCGCTGCACAGCCGTCTGGTCCGAATAGCCGCCGTAGTTCAGCGCCCCGTCCGGGGAGAGAAGCGCTGTTGGGTCAAAATCCGCGGTCATGCGCACCTCCCCCAGGTAGAGATCAAACGCCCCCTGCCCCAGGGCCGTCAGATACTCCTCCCAGGGCAGCTGCTCCAGCGTCACGGCAAAGCCGGCCTGGGTCAGGCTCCGGGCCAGGTACTCGGCCACGGCCAGCTTGTCCACATTGTCCGTGGATGTCAGCAGGGTAAGCTGCATGCTCTGGTGCCCCTTGGTATAAATCCCATCCGCCTTGCTCCATCCCGCCGCCGCCAGCGTCTCTTCCGCCGCCTGGGGGGAGTAGCTCAGTGTATCCGCCAGAGCGGCGTCGTAGAGCGCGCTCTCTGGCGCGACGGGCAGATCAGCCGGCCGTGCGTGCCGGGAGAGCAGCGCGGTGGAGACTGCGGAGCGGTCCATGCTCCGCTGGAGGGCCTGGCGTACGCTCTGGTCCCGGCACAGCCCGGATGTGCAGTTAAAGCCCACATACAGCATCACGCTGGTGGGGTAGTCCGTCGTCTCATAGGAACCGGAAAAGCCCAGGGTATTGGTGCCGGTGAGATCCGTGGCCACCAGTGTGATCTCCCGGGTGTCAAAGGCGTGAATCAGATCTCCCGCCGCCTGGATCGCCCGCAGGGGAATCACATCGACCGGCAGGCTCCGCCCCTGCCACCAGCCGGAGCGGGCCGTAAGGGAGAGGCTTTCCCCCGCGCCGCTGAGCACATATGGGCCGGTCCCCAGGGGCAGGCTTCCTCCGCCGTCCTTGACAATGGGTATGTCCAGCAGTGCTGGCAGGCCGCCGTTCGGGGTGTTCAGGACAAGCGTCACCGCCCCGTCGGAGGCCGCAACGCTCCGGATGCCGGCCAGCCGGGCGGAATAGAGGGCGCTGTTCCGGGCCGCGTTCAGGGAGGCGGCCGCCTCCGCGGCGGTCAGCGGGCTGCCGTCGGAAAAGGTTACCCCGCCGCGCAGGGCAAACGTCCAGGTGAGCCCGTCCTCAGACACCGTGTAGCTACTGCACAGCAGGTTCTGGGGCTCAAAGCTGCCGTCCAGCTCAAAGAGCCCCTCATAGATCAGCCCGCCCAGGGACAGATTGGTGCGGTTGGAGCCGGTAAACGGGTGAAACCCCGCCTCCGGATAACAGGGCAGGGTAAACGCCGTCTGCTCCGGCTCAGCCGTGGGAAGGGGCGTGGCCGTTGGGGAGGGCGCGGGCGTGGCCTCAATCCGGGGCGCGTCTGAGCCGCATCCGGCCAGGGCGCAGCACAGTCCCAGAGCCAAAACTCCGGCGGTCAGCCGCAGCAGCGCCGCGCGCTTCATACCGGGTCAGTCAGGGCAATCACGGCAGCCTGGCTGCCCCGTTGCCCCTGAGTCACCCGGTGGGACCAGTAGCGCTCAGGCAGACAGGCGGTACAGTCCTGCGAAACAGCAATATGCTCAGGCAGAACCCCCGCGTTCTCCAGCCGCTCGGCGTTGAGGCCCTTCAGATCCACCCGGAATTTGCCGGTGGGCAGCACCTCGATGCTGTGCAGGGCGCAGGCACCCATGGCCTCGGTCATGGCGTTGGGCACGTCCTCATGGGTCTCAAAACAACACTTGGAGATACCGGGGCCGATGGCGGCCAGCAAGTCCGCCGGGTCGGTGCCATAGCAGTCCCGCATCTTCTCCACCGCCCGGGTGACAATGCCAGAGGCAGTCCCCCGCCAGCCCGCGTGGACGGCGGCCACCGCCCGGCGCACCGGGTCGTAGAGCAGGATAGGCAGACAGTCCGCAGAAAATACCGTGAGTGCCACACCGGGCACATCGGTCATCAGGCCATCGGCCTCATATTCCACCACCGCATTCAGCCCCTCCCGGGCGTCTGCAGCAGTGACGGTGCGCACAATGTCTCCGTGGACCTGATTGGTAAACACCAGCTTGGCCGGGTCCACCCCGATGGCAGCGCAGAAAATGCGGTAATTCTCCGCCACATGTTTGGGGTCGTCCCCCCGGCGAAAGCCCAGATTCAGGGAGGAATAAATCCCCTGGGACACACCGCCCAGCCGGGTGGAAAAGCCGTGGGCCACACCGCCGGCGGCCTCAAAGCCGTCGGCGGTGAGATACACCACGCCATTTACATTGCGTTCGGTGATATTCATAAAAAATCCTCTTACAGAAAATCGTAACTGCCGGAAGGAAATCGGGAAAACAGGGTTGCCCGCATTGGCCCCTTAATCGGGATGGTACTCTTTACAGGTGCACTTCTTGAACTTCTTCCCGCTCCCGCACGGACAGGGTTCGTTGGGGCCGATTTTATGGGCCTTCTTTACGGGCTGCTTTTTCACTGTGCCGTCGCTGCCTGCACTCTCTCCGGTCACCTTGGCTACCCGCTCGCGCTTGACGGCTCCGCCCACCTGCACCCGGGCCAGGAACACCCGGCGGATGGTCTCGGCCTGGATGGCCGCGATCATCTCCTCGAACATCTCATAGCCCTCGCGCTTATACTCCACCACCGGGTCGCTCTGGCCATAGGCCCGCAGGCCGATGCCCTGGCGCAGCTCGGTCATGTTGTCCAGGTGGTCCATCCAGTACTCGTCCACCACGCGGAGCATCATGACCCGCTCCAGCTCCCGCATCAGCGGCTCGCCCAGCTCCGTCTCTTTTCTGGCGTAGATGTCCGCGGCCCGCTGGTGGAGCAGCTCCACCAGGCCGTCGGCGTCATACCCGGCCAGCTCCTCACCGCTCAGGTTCAGCTCGCCCGGACGCAGGAACTGACCCTGGAACTGGGCGCGCGTCTCGCGCCAGCCCTCCTCGTCCATATGCCCCTCGCCCATGTGGGCGTTTACTTCGTTGGAGATCACGGTGGTGAGCATGTTCTGCATGGAGTCCTTCAGGTTCTCCCCGTCCAGCACCTGGCGGCGCTGCTTGTAAATGACCTCCCGCTGGGTGTTCATCACGTCGTCGTATTCCAGCACGGTCTTGCGGGTCTGGAAGTTGCGGGACTCCACCTGCTTCTGGGCGTTCTCAATGGCGCCGGAGAGGATCTTGGCGTCGATGGGGGTGTCCTCGTCCACGCCCAGCCGCTCCATCATGCCCTTCACCCGCTCGGAGCCGAACAGGCGCATAATGTCGTCCTCCAGGGACAGGTAGAAGCGGGTCTCGCCCGGGTCGCCCTGCCGGCCGGCGCGGCCGCGCAGCTGGTTGTCGATGCGGCGGGACTCGTGCCGCTCGGTGCCCAGGATGAACAGGCCCCCGGCGGCGCGCACCTTGTCGGCCTCCTCCTTGATCTCGTCCTTATATTTGGCCTCCGCCTCGGAGAACATCCGCCGGGCCTCCAGAATTTCCTGGTTGTCCGTCTCGGCGAAGCCGGTGGCCTCGGCGATGAGCTCGTCCGTCAGCCCGGCTTTCTTCAGGTCTGCCTTTGCCAGGAACTCCGCATTGCCGCCCAGCATGATGTCGGTGCCTCGGCCGGCCATGTTGGTGGCCACAGTGACGGCGTTGAGCTTGCCCGCCTGGGCCACAATTTCGGCTTCCTTCTCATGGTTTTTCGCGTTGAGGACGTTGTGTTTGATGCCCTTCTTTTTCAGCAGGCCGGACAGGTACTCCGATTTCTCGATGGAAATGGTTCCCACCAGCACGGGCTGCCCCTTGGTGTGGCACTCCTCAATCTGGTTGACAATGGCCCGGAATTTCCCCGCCTCGGTCTTGTACACCACGTCCGGATGGTCCACACGGGCCAGGGGCTTGTTGGTGGGGATTTCCACAATGTCCAGGGCATAGATGGTGCCGAACTCCTCCTCCTCGGTCATGGCGGTACCGGTCATGCCGGAGAGCTTGGTGTACAGGCGGAAATAATTCTGGAAGGTGATGGTGGCCAGCGTCTTGGACTCCCGGGCCACCTCCACGTGCTCCTTGGCCTCGATGGCCTGGTGCAGGCCCTCGTTGTAGCGCCGGCCGAACATCAGTCGGCCGGTAAACTCGTCCACGATGATGACCTCGCCGTCCTTCACCACGTAGTCGATGTCCCGCTTCATGATGCCGTGGGCCTTGATGGCCTGGTTAATGTGGTGGGAGAGGGTGGTGTTCTCCGGGTCGGCCAGGTTCTCCAGCTGGAACTGCTGCTCCGCCTTGGCGATGCCCCGGGCGGTGAGGGTGGCGGTCTTGGCCTTCTCATCTACGATGTAGTCGGCCTCCTCGTTTTCGTCCTCCTCCTCCTTGGTGTCCACACTGGTGACCTTCTTGCACTTCAGGCGGGAGACAAAGGAATCCACAATGGTGTAGAGCTGGGTGGACTTATCCCCCTGGCCGGAGATGATGAGTGGGGTGCGGGCCTCGTCGATGAGGATGGAGTCCACCTCGTCCACAATGGCGAAATTGTGGCCCCGCTGCACCATCTCCGTCTTATAGATGGCCATGTTGTCCCGCAGGTAGTCGAAGCCGAACTCATTGTTGGTGCCGTAGGTAATGTCCGCGTCATAGGCGGCTTTGCGCTCGCCGGGCTTCACGTCGTGGATCACCAGGCCCACGGTGAGGCCCATAAAGCGGTAGACCTTGCCCATCCACTCGCTGTCGCGCTTGGCCAGGTAGTCGTTCACCGTGACGATGTGCACCCCCTCGCCGGACAGGGCGTTGAGGTAGGCGGGCAGGGTGGCCACCAGGGTCTTGCCCTCGCCGGTTTTCATCTCGGCGATGCGCCCCTGGTGGAGGATGATGCCGCCGATGAGCTGCACCCGGTAGGGCCGCATGCCCAGCACGCGCCAGGCGGCCTCCCGGCAGGCGGCAAAGGCCTCGGGCAGGATGTCGTCCAGGGTCTCGCCATTGGCCAGGCGCGCCTTGAATTCCGGAGTCTTGGCCTGGAGCTGCTGATCGGTCAGCCCCTTGTATTCCTCTTCCAGCGCCTCGATCTTGTTCACCAGGGGCAGAATGGCCTTGACCTGCTTTTCCGAGGTGGTGCCGAAAAGTTTTTTCAGAAGTCCCATAGGTCGATTCACCTTTCTTATCTGTCATCGCCCGCCTGCGCGGGCAGCGCGATCCTTTGGCATGTGGTTTTAACGATTAAGTATACCACATCCACCTCTTATAAATAAAGAGAAAATTGTAAACAAACGCCGGGCCGCCCCGGCCGGTTTCCAGGCAAAACATACAGCACCCATCCGGCAGGGAATCTCTTTTTTCCCATTTACGCCGAGCCGCCGGGATGGTAAAATAAAGGCACACCTTCTGCCTATGAAAAAGGAGCTTATTATGAAACGAATGATTCTTCCGCTGGCGCTGGCTCTCCTGCTGGGCCTGTCCGCCTGTTCCAAGCGGCCCCCTCAGCCCACGCCCACCCCCACGCCGGAACCCACCCCCGTGGCCACGCCCACACCCACGCCGGAGCCCACGCCCAAGCCCATCCCCGCCCCCACGGCCGATCCCGACTGGAGCGAGCAGGTATTTGCCAAGGACTATACCGCCGGGGATGGCAACCTGGTCCTCTCCGTCTCCTATCAGCTGCCCCTGGTGCGCAACACCGACGAATACCCTGCCGGCGAGGCCATCAACCAGTGGTACAAGACGGAGGGCGCCGCCCGCATGGCCGAGGCCGAGGAGCTCTACGAGCTGTCGGTGGCCGACTATGAGGTGTCCACCTCCTCCAATCTACCCTTCCAGGCCACGGTGCAGGAGATGACCTACAAGGTCACCCGTCAGGACGACACAGTGGTGAGCGTCTGCCGGGAGTGGTATGTGAACAGCGGCGGGGCCCATCCCAATGTATTCCGCCTGTCCGAGCAGTTTGACCCCCTCACCGGGCAGAAGCTGGGCTTTGCCGACTTCTTTACCGACGCCGACGCGGTATCCGACGCCGCCATCGACGCCCTGGCCGCGGCCTACGATCTGGAGCGCACCGGCGTGGCGGCCAACTTCCAGCCGGAGAGCTTTTACTTTACCGACGAGGGCTGCACCTTCTGGATTCAGGGGGGGCAGGTCCCTGGCCTGAACAGCCCTGCGGAGGCCACTGTTTCCTATGATGACCTGTCCGCCTGGATGCGAAATGGATAAGCGCCCAGCGGAAAACGAGATTTATCCTCTGGCCATCACCGGCTATGCCGGTGATGGCGCCGGGGTGGCCCGGCTGGACGGCATGGTGGTCTTTGTCCAGGGGGGCATCCGGGGCGAGGTGTGTGAGGTAAAGCTCACCAAGGTGGGGCGCAGCGCCATCTGGGGCCGGGCAGTCCGGCCCATCTCCCCCTCCCCCGCCCGGCAGACACCGGACTGCCCCCTCTACGGCCGATGCGGCGGCTGCGCCTACCGCCACATGACCTATACCGAGGAGCTGGAGGCCAAGCGCGCAAAGGTGGAGGACGCCCTGCGCCGCATCGGCGGGACGGAGCTGGCCGTGCCCGTCATTCTGGGGGCCCCGCAGCCGGAGCGCTACCGCAACAAGGTGCAGTTCCCCGTGTCCGCTGGGCCGAGGATCGGCTTCTATCAGGCCCGCTCCCATAGGGTCATCGACGCCCCGGACTGCCTGCTGCAGCCCCTCCCCGCCGCCCGCCTGCGCGCCGCAGCGGCGGACTGGATGCGCCGTTATCACATCAGCGCCTATGACGAGCGCACCGGCAAGGGCCTGGTGCGCCATGTATATGTCCGTACCAACCGGGCGGGCCAGTCCCTGTTCTGCCTGCTGGTCAACGGGCAGGCCGTCCCCCACGAGGCGGATCTGGTCTGCGCTCTGCGCGCCGCCGAGCCCGGTCTGGCCGGGGTGGTGCTGGGGATCAATGAGAAGAAGAACAACGTAATCCTGGGGGACGCCTACCGTACCCTCTGGGGGGAGGACGCGCTGACAGATACCCTGTGCGGCCTGGAGTTCCGCCTGTCGGTGCCCTCCTTCTATCAGGTCAACGCCGACCAGGCGGAGGTGCTCTACGGCCGGGCTCTGGAGCTGGCCGGGCTCACCGGACGGGAGACCGTGCTGGACCTGTACTGCGGCATCGGCACCATCAGCCTGTGCATGGCCCGCCGGGCGGGCCGGGTTTACGGGGTGGAGGTGATCCCCCAGGCGGTGGAGGACGCTAGGGCCAACGCCGCCCGCAACGGCGTGTCCAACGCGGAATTTTTCTGCGCTGACGCCGGTCAGGCGGCCCGCCGCTTGGCCGCGGAGGGAGTGCGCCCCGACGTGGTCTGTGTGGATCCGCCTAGGAAGGGCCTCGCCCCCGACGTGGTGGAGACCGTGGCGGGCATGGCCCCCCGCCGGGTGGTCTATGTCTCCTGTGATCCGGGCACCCTGGCCCGGGACGTGGCCCGCTTCGCCGCTCTGGGCTACGTCGCCCGGGAGGCCGTGGCGGTGGACCTCTTTCCCCGCACCGCCCATGTAGAAACGGTAGTTCTCTTGTCTCGTACCTAGGTTGAAACTACAGAACTATTGTCGGAGCTGCTAGTGTTTTTTCTATTGGTCCAAATAAAGTTAAGCACCGCGCAGAGTTTGGTATAGCGATTGATAAGGACTACTGGGGTATCGGCATAGGAGAGGCTTTGACAGCAGCTTGTGTTGAATTTTCAAAAAGTGCTGGATATTCTCAATTGGAATTAGAGGTTGTGAGCGATAATACGGGTGCAATCACGCTGTATAGAAAAATGGGATTTATTGAATTTGGAAGAAATCCCAGAGGTTTTATTTCTCGTTTCCAAGGCTGGCAAGAACTAGTTTCTATGAGGCGGGAATTAAACTGATAAATCCCGGTTTGTCGGGTCGATATGTTCCCGCGTACTGTGGGTGGTAGATTAGTTTCCGAGTTGTTTCGACATTCACGGCATCGTCTCGACCCACGTGGAGACCGTCTGCGTTCTGGACCGGGCCTGAGCCCGCAGCTTTTGTACGGAAAGGAGCCGATTGGCTGTGAAACTGCTGTTTCGTCAGCGCTTTTTCTCCTGGTTTGACAGCTATGACATCTATGACGAGGCCGGCCGCACCGTGTACACGGTGGAGGGGAAGCTCTCCTGGGGGCACCGGCTGGAGATCTACGGCCCTGCCGGGGACCATCTGGGCACCGTAAAGGAGGAGGTGCTCACCTTCCTCCCCCGCTTTGCCCTGTACATCGGAGAGGAATACCTGGGCTGCATCCGAAAGGAATTTACCTTCTTCCGCCCCCGCTTTCAGCTGGACTGCAGCGGCTGGCAGGTGGAGGGCAATTTTCTGGAGTGGGACTACACCGTTGTGGACCGCGCAGGCGGCCTGGTCATGCAGGCCTCCAAGGAACTGTTTCACTGGACGGACACCTATACACTGGATATTGTGCGCCCGGAGGATGCGCTGCTGTGCCTGATGATTGTGCTGGCCATTGACGCGGCCAAATGCTCCGCCGGAAATTGACGAGCTCCCGCCTTGATTTCTCTCCTTCCGGCGGGTATAATAAATCATTCTTTCTGATTGCGAGGTAGTTCCATGCTCCGGACTGTGATTCCTCAGGGGTACGCCCCCTGCCTGAACCTGTATGACACCCAGAAGGCTATCGGCCTGCTCAAGCGCCTGTTTGAGGACACCCTGGGTGGCGCCCTCCATCTGCGCCGGGTCTCCGCCCCCCTGTTTGTGGAGGCCTCCACCGGCCTGAACGACGATCTGAACGGCGTGGAGCGGGCGGTTTCCTTTGACATCCCCTTTGCCGGGCGGGAGGCCCAGGTGGTCCACTCCCTGGCCAAGTGGAAGCGCATGGCCCTCTACCGCTACCAGTTCTCCGTAGGCGAGGGGCTGTACACGGACATGAACGCCATCCGCCGGGACGAGGAGCTGGACAACCTCCATTCGGTCTATGTGGACCAGTGGGACTGGGAGAAGGTCATCGCCCCCCGGGACCGGAATGTGGACTATCTGAAGGACACGGTGCGCGCCATCGTCAGGGCCATGGGCGAGACCCAGGCCACCCTGCGGGCGGTATTCCCCCAGCTGACCGCCCTGCCCCAGCTGGAGAGCGAGGTGTCCTTTGTCACCACCCAGGAGCTGGAGGACCGCTGGCCCGCCCTCTCCCCCAAGGAGCGGGAAGACGCCTGGGTGAAGGAGTACCCCGTCACCTTCCTGATGGGCATCGGCGGGGCCCTGAAGTCCGGAGCCCCCCACGATGGCCGCGCCCCCGACTACGACGACTGGACCCTCAACGGGGATATCCTGCTGTGGAACCCGGTGCTGGAGCGGGCCTTTGAGGTGTCCTCCATGGGCATCCGGGTGGACCCGGCGGCCCTGGACCGGCAACTGACCATCGCCGGGTGCGACGAGCGGCGGGCGCTGCCCTTCCACCGGATGCTGCTGGAGGGAAAGCTCCCTCTGACCATCGGCGGCGGTATCGGCCAGTCCCGCCTGTGCATGCTCCTTCTGGGCAAGGCCCATATCGGCGAGGTGCAGGCCAGCGTCTGGGACCCGGAGACCATACAGGTCTGCCAGGACGCCGGAGTCGTACTGCTGTAACGCCGGTCTGCCCTATCATGTAAGAAAAGCCGGGCGGTCTGAGATCGCCTGGCTCTTTCTATGTGTTTTCCCGGATCTCCTTCAGAAACGCCGCGCCATAGCGCTCCAGCTTGGTCCTTCCCACGCCGGAGACCTCCAGCAGCTCCGCCTCGCTCCCCGGGCGCTTGGCGCACATGTCCCGGAGCGTGGCGTCGGAGAATACCATGTAGGGCGGGATCTTCTGGCCCCGGGCCAAAACGGACCGCAGGGCGCGCAGCCGCTGGAAGAGCCGCTCGTCCCCGGCCTTGTCGGCCGCCGGCGCCCGCTTTTTCTCCGGCTCCGCCCGCCGCTCCACAGTGATGGTCACCGCGCTCTCCCCGTCCAGCACCCAGCGGGCCCGCTCCCCCAGGCGCAGCGTGGGATACTGCCCCCCCAGCTGGAGCAGGTACTCCTGCTCCTCCAGGGCCCGAAGCCATCCGTCCACCTGCTCCCGCCGCGCCCCTTTCAGCGCGCCGTAACTCTCCAGGCGCTTCAGCCCCCACTGGCGGAGCTTTTGACTCTCCGAGCCCCGCAGCACGTCCGCGATCACGCCCCGGCCGAAGCGCTGCCCGCTCTCGGCCACGCAGCGCAGAATGGCCTGGGCCTGGCGGGTGATATCCTCCTCCTCCGTGACCCGGCAGCAGTTACCGCAGTTCCCGCAGCGGCCCGCGGCCCCCTCGCCGAAGTAGTCCAGGATGTACTGGCGCAGACAGCCCTGGGTATGGCAGTAGGCCGTCATCTGCTTCAGGCGGGCGTAGTCCCGCTCCCGCACCTGCTCCAGGGCGGCCGGGTCCAGGGCGTCGTTCTCCCGGTCCTGCCGGATGAGAAAGCGGGCCGTGGCCTCATCCCTGGGACCGTAAAGCAGAATACACCGGGCCGGCTCGCCGTCCCGCCCGGCGCGCCCCGCCTCCTGGTAATAGCTCTCCATGTCCTTGGGCATGTTGTAGTGGACCACGTAGCGCACATCAGACTTGTCAATGCCCATGCCGAAGGCGTTGGTGGCCACCATCACCCGCACCCGGTCATAGAGAAAATCCTCCTGGCTCTCCCGCCGCTCCTCCTGCTCCAGGCCCGCGTGGTAGCGGGCGGCGGACACCCCTTGGGCCTGAAGGTCCCGGCATACCTGCTCCACCCCCTTGCGGGTGGCACAGTATACGATGCCGCTCTCCCCTGGGTGGGCGGCCACAATTTCCCGCAGCCAGCCCGGTTTGTCCCTCTCCCGGCCCCGTCGCACCTCAAAACAGAGGTTGGGCCGGTCAAAGCCGGTGACCAGCTGGAA
The DNA here is from genome assembly GCF_014281125.1 of Lawsonibacter celer. GTDB lineage: Bacteria > Bacillota > Clostridia > Oscillospirales > Oscillospiraceae > Lawsonibacter_B > Lawsonibacter_B celer. The sequence continues at coordinate 301,322 of NZ_JACOEA010000003.1, forward strand.
GGGATCCCGCAGCTTCAGCAGCGTCCGGATGTCCCGCCGCACGGTCTGGGTGGCGGTGGCCGTAAATGCGGCCACCACCGGCCGCCGGGGCAGCCTGTCCACAAAATCCGGAATGGCCAGATAATGGGGGCGGAAATCCTGCCCCCACTGGGAGACGCAGTGGGCCTCGTCCACCGCCACCAGGGAGATAGGAGCACGGAGGGCAAAATCCAAAAACCGCTCGGTCTCCAGCCGCTCCGGCGCCACGTAGATCAGCTTATACTGCCCTGCCCGGGCACGCTCCAGGGCCAGGGCATACTGCCGCTCGGTCAGGGCGCTGTTGAGGAAGGCGGCGGGTATGCCTGCCTGGACCAGGGCAGCCACCTGGTCCCGCATCAGGGAAATAAGCGGGGAAACCACCAGCGTAACGCCCTCCATCATCAGGGCGGGCAGCTGAAAGCACAGGGATTTGCCCGCCCCGGTGGGCATCACCGCCGCCACGTCCCGACCGGAGAGGAGGGCGGAGACGATCTCCTCCTGTCCCTCCCGGAAGTGCGAATAGCCGAAGTAGGTTTTCAATGCGTTCTGCAATTCCATGGCGCGCGGCTCCTTTATCCTGTGTTTGTTCCATTATACCGCGCCCACCGGGTCTTTTTCAATGGCAAGGGGAGGGCCTGCGGGCCCTCCCCTCGGTCACCCGGCCGGTCCCAGCAGGAGCGGCTGGAGCTGCTTTCCCGCCAGAGCGGCCTCAATCGTCTGCGTCACCTGGCCGAAATCCGCCACCACGGAGGTGGGCTTCCTCACCGGGTCATCCTGGCGGAACGGGACAAAATACACGTTCTTTTTGTCCAGCAAAGCCCCGATGTTTTTGGCAGAGCCGGCCAGGGCATCATTGGTGGATACGGCGATAACCAGGGGCCTGCCGTTGCGCAGGTGGGCCTTGGCCGCCATAGTCACCGCCGTGTCCGTAATCCCGCAGGCCAGCTTGGCCAGGGTGTTTCCCGTACAGGGACAGATGACCAGCACATCCAGCAGCCCCTGGGGACCGATGGGCTCTGCCTTTGCAATGGTGTCCACCACCCGTCTGCCGCAGATGCGCTCCATCTCCCGGAGGAAATCATGGGCGTTGCCGAAACGGGTGTCCGTGGCGGCGCTGGTTTCCGAGACAATAGGGACCACATCCTCAAACCTGGCGCGCACCTGTTCCAAGGCCGCCATGGCCCGGTCGTAAGTACAGAAGGACCCGCAGAAGGCGTATCCCACTCTGATTGCTTCCATAGTTACACTCCCAACTCGTGCAGAATGTTATAAATGGTGTTTTTGATGCTTCTGCCCGCCGTCACCGGAGCCACCTTGCCGGGCAGGGACAGAGCCCAGATGACTCGTGTGCCCAGTCGGGCGGCGGCATCAAAGTCCACCCCGGCTGGTGTGGGAAATGGCCGGACCGGCGACAAAAACAGCGTGGACGGGATCCCGTCCACGCTGTTTTCCCCTTATCCCTCCTGTGCCCGAAACCGAAACACCAACTCCAGCTCTCCCCGCTCCCCCACCAGGACGCGCTCCACCAGGGTAACCAGAGTCCTCCGCTCCGGCGGGTCAAAGGCGAGCAGCCGGCGGGCGGCCTGGACGGCGCGCTGGGGCTCCTCCGCTTTCTTTCGGCGGTTCGGGGCACAGACGAGCGCCTCCGGCCCGATTTCCGCACTCAGGCGGCGCAGCTGGTCGGTCAGCGCCTGCAGGACCGCCGCCTCCCGCACCCGGTGGGGCGTACACAGGCCCAGCCGTCCGGAGCGGCGGTACCGGCTACACACCAGCACCGCGCCGCCCGCGGTCCGCACACAGGCCATGGGCGCGCCGCAGCAGGCACAGAACACAAGGCCGGTGAGCAGCCGGCGCGCCCCGGCCGCCGGGGTATAGCTGTGGGTGCGCAGCAGTCGCTGCGCCTGGTCAAAATCCGCCTGGCTGACCAGGGGCGCGTGGGTGTTGGGGATGGTGACCCACTCCTCCGCGGACAACGTCCGCCGACGGTTCACCTTATACCCCAGCTTTTCCGTGCGCCGCTGGGTCAGGTGCCCGGCGTAGGTGGGGTTGGTGAGGATCCGGCGCACCATGGTGTCGCTCCACACCCCGCCCCCCGCGCCGCTCCGGCAGGCCGCCGGGGTGGGCACCCCGGCCCGGGTAAGGGCCTTCGCGGTCCCCAGCACAGACTCCAGAGCCAGATAGGTCTGAAACACCCGTACCGCCACCCAGGCGGCGGTGGGGTCGGGCAGCAGATGTCCCTTTTGCGCCGGGTCCTTTTGGTAGCCCAGCGGAGGTGCGGACCCGATAAACAGCCCCTCCCGTCTGCGGGTGTCCAGGGCGGTGCGCACCTTGCGGGAGATATCCGCAGTATAAAAATCGTTTGCTGCGGCCAGGAAGGGCAGCGCCAGGCTGTTCCCAAGGCCGGACGCCGTATCCACCCCCTCGTTGACTGCGATGTAGCGCACCCCGTGGGTGGGGAAATAGACCTGATAATAGTAGAGGGTTCCGATCTGATCCCTGCCCAGGCGAGACAGATCCTTGGTGACCACCGTATCGATGCGCCGTGCCTCAATGTCCGCCAGCAGCCGCTGAAAAGCGGGCCGCTGGAAGGTTGTGCCCGACCACCCGTCGTCGGCGTACTCCGCCGCCGCCGTCCACCCCCGCTCTCGCACATAGCCCAGCAGAAAGGCCCGCTGGTTGGAGATACTCATGGATTCCTCCCGCCCATTCTCGTCGTCTCGGGACAGGCGGAGGTAAAGACCTACCCGCGGGGCGGCCAAGGCTGCTCCCGTTCCCCGTTTTCCAGCGCCAGCAGCTGCCGCAGCAGCTGTTCCAGCGTCTCCCCCTGCTCGGAAAAACGGCACGTCACCGGCACGTCGCGTTCCATTCCCCATCGCCCCCTTCTCCTGCTATGCTATTCTGCGGCGGGGACGGGTATGCCCGGCCGGCCCGGACACAAAAAAGGGACCCCGGCCTGGCGGCCGGGGTCCCTTTTTTCAAAATTCAGATGTCCATGTTCAGCAGGTAAGAGCTCAGGCCCTTGCCGTGCATATCCACAGACAGGGAGCGGGTCACGCCGCCGCCCAGGGCGGCGTACATGACGAAATTGAGGGCGTGGATGTTGGGTAGCTCATAGCGGACCACCTCGCCCTTGACCATGCCCTTGAAGTGCTCTTTTACCTTCTCGGCGGTGACCTTCTCCTTCAGGAGCTCAAAATCCTTGGGATCATAGGCGATGAGGGAGATATTGGAAATGTTGCCCTTGTCTCCGGTGCGGGAGTGGGCGATATCCCAGAGTTTCATAGTGAAAAACCTCCTTAGACTTCAAAAATCTCAGCTTCGGGATGCACATCGTCGCGGTTGACCAGGATGGAGGCCACCGAGACGATGTCCCGGGTGCGCTTGACCGCGCCGCAGCCGCCGGCGGGGCCGTTGGTGTACAGGGCCTCCACCTCGTTGGCGATAATGTCGGCCTCGGCCTTGGTCTTGGCGCGGCCGGCCACCCGGACGCGCACCTCGCTGGGCTCTTCACTATACTTGAAGTCGGGGTTCCAGTACAGGCTGTTGCAGCCGATGATATCGAACTTCAGCTCGTCAAACACGTTGGGCGCAACCAGCTCCAGGCGCTCCTTCAGGATCTCCAGGGCCAGCTTGGCGCGGTTGACGCAGCCGGGGCCGCCGTAGCTGATTTCGCCGTCACCGATAAAGCAGTCGCGGTAGCCGATGGAACACTTGAAGGTCTGGGTCTTTTCCTTGCCGGTGGCGCCCTCTACCTTGACCACATCCTTGGCGGTCTGGGTGAACTTGACCTGCTTGAAGTTGGCCACCACGTCGGGGGTGAAGTAATTCTCCGGGTCGTGAATCTCGTAGACGATCTGCTCGGAGCAGGTCTCCACGGTGACCATGCCGCCCGCCTCGGGAACCTTGGTCACAAAGAAGGAGCCGTCCTCGCTGATCTCAATGATGGGGAAGCCCAGGTGGCCCACGCCGGGCACATCCTTTTTGCCGGGCTCGGCAAAGTAGCCGCCGGTGACCTGTCCGCCGCACTCCAGCAGGTGGCCCACCATGGTGCCCTTGCCCAGCTTATCCCAGTCGTCCAGAGACCAGCCGAACTCATGGATGATGGGGGCCATGAAGATGGCCGGGTCGGACACGCGGCCGGTGATGACCACGTCGGCGCCCAGATCCAGGGCCTTTAGAATGCCCTCCACACCCATGTAGGCGTTGGCGGAGACAATCTCGCCGGGCAGCTTGGACAGCGGCTCATGGGTCTCCCACACCTCAGTGTCCATATACTTGTCGATGACAGGCAACAGGTCGTCGCCGGTGACGCAGGCGATCTTCATGCCGCTGAGACCGTGCTTGCGGGCGATCTCCACGCACTTCTTGGCCGCGGCCTGGGGATTGGCGGAGCCCATGTTGGTGATGAGCTTCACCTTGTGCTCCCAGCACAGGGGTAGAGCCTTCTCCATGCGGTGCTCCAGCAGGCCGTTATAGCCCTTGGTGGGGTCCTTCAGCTTGGCCTGCTGGCCGATGGCAATGGTGCGCTCAGCCAAGCACTCATAGCTGATGTAATCCAGGTTGCCCTTTTCAATGAGCTCCAGGGAGGGCTCCAGGCGGTCACCAGCGTAGCCCGCGCCGCTGCCGATACGGATGCTTCTCATAATAAGACTTCCTTTCTCAAACGAAACCTAGATGTATGGTCAGATGGTGATCCCACCGGTAATGACGCCCACCACCAGCATAATGATGGTCAGCAGGAAAGCCGCGGGGATGGTCTTTTTCTGGTGCTCGCCCAGGTCCACACCGGCCAGGCCCACCAGCAGGAAGGTGGAGGCAGTCAGCGGAGAGACCGGGAAGCCCGTGGTCATCTGGCCCAGGATGGCGGCCTGACCCACGTTGACGCCGGCCACGCCGAAGCCCTCGGCGGTCTGTGCCAGCACGGGCAGTACGCCGTAGTAGAAGGAATCGGGGTCAAAGAGCAGAGAGGCGGGCATGGCAATCACGCCGGTGATAATGGGGAAGAAGCGGCCCAGAGACGCGGGAATCAGGGCGGTGAGGGCAGTGGCCATCTCGGTGATCATGCCGGTGCCCTTCATAATGCCGGTAAAGCAGCCGGCGGCAAAGAGCACGGAGCACATCATCAGGCACTCCTTGGCATGGGCGTCCACACGGGCCTTGGACTCCTTGACGCTGGGGTAGTTAATGACAGTGGCCAGCACATAGAACACCATAAAGACCACGGCCGGGGCAAAGCCGGAGAACAGCAGGGACAGAATCGCAGCAAGAATGAGAATAATGTTCACAGGGAACAGCTTGGGCCGCAGCAGGGCCTTCTGCTCATCGGTGAGCTCAGCGGCGGTGACGTTGGCGCTGGCCAGAGCCACAGCACCGATACGCGCCTTCTCACGCTTGCCCATAAAGGCGGCGAACACAACCACACAGACCAGACCCACGATGACCGCGGGCAGCACGGGCATAAACAGATCCTTTACCACATCCACCTGCAGGGCGGTGGCGGCGCGAATGGTGGGGCCGCCCCAGGGGAGGATATTCATGGTGCCGGCGGCCAGGGCCACAATGGTGGCCAAGGTGGTGCGCTTCATGCCCACCGCGTCGTACAGAGGCACCAGCGGAGGGATGCAGATCAGGAAGGTAACGGCGCCGGAGCCATCCAGATGGACGCACATGGCCAGAATGGCAGTGCCGATGGCGATCTTTACCGGATCGGTGCCCATAAACTTGGTAATGCCGCCGATGATGGGGCGGAAGGTACCCGCGTCGGTCAGAACACCGAAGAACAGGATGGAGAAGATGAACATGACGCCGGTGGCGGCCACAGAGCCGATGCCGGAGGAGCCGGTGATCATCTTACCCAGGCTCTTGAAGTTGGCGACAAAGTCAATGACGCCGGGGGTCCCCTCTGCGGCCCCCTCCGGGACCACTGCGATGAAGAAGCAGGCGATAATGCCGGTAATGACGGGGACTGCGATCAGGGCCACCAGGGGTGACGCCTTTTTGGTCATAATGAGCACGAGCATCACGATGACCGTTACAAATCCGAGTATTGCGAGTGCTGACATGTTGGTATTCCTCCTCTTAACAAATTGCAACCAATTCCCAAAGCTGCGTACAGCCAAATTAATTGCAATTTTCGTGCCAACTTTTAAGCAGCCGCTCTGTTTTCCCCGCAATCCGCTGCGCCCCAGCTGGTTTATCTTCCTTTTCCCACAAAGGATAAGGCCGCTCCAATTTCCAGTTTTTTAGAAATTGGGGCGGCCGATTTTCCCGAAAAAGGTCGGTGGTTCCTTGCCGTATCTGGTCTTTCTAAAATTCAAGAATACAATTCCAGTTTTTTAGAATCATTTTTCATTTAATTTATTGTAGAGGCTGGCCAGGGAAATCCCCAGCTCGGCGGCCGCTTTGCGCTTGCCCTCAGTGGTGGCTCCGTGACGGGCCAGGGCCTTGTCAATCTCCCGGCGTTCAAATTCCCGTACCCGCTGGGCCAGTGAGGCGGCCGCCGGCTTTTCTCCAAGACGGCTCAGGTCATCGGGCAGATTGTCCAGTCCAATCACCCCCTCCTGGGTCAGATAGGAGGAGAACTCCAGCACGTTGCGCAGCTCCCGCACGTTCCCCGGCCAGGTGTGGCGGCACAGTGCCTGCATGGCCTCATCGGTAATCCGGAGGGTACGGTGCAGCTTCCGTGAGAGTCCGGCGAGCAGATCTCTAGCCAGAACAGGAATATCCTCCACCCGCTCCCGCAGCGGCGGGATCCGGATCGGGAAGGTATTCAGCCGGTAATACAGGTCGCTGCGGAATTTTCCGGCTGCCGCATAGGCGCCCAGGTCCGCGTTACAGGCGGCAATCACCCGCACATCCACCTCCGCCTCCTTTACCGCGCCCACCGGGCGGATCCTCCGCTCCTGCAGTGCGCGCAGCAGCTTGGACTGCAGCGCCACGTCCATCTCCGAAATCTCGTCCAGGAAGAGCGTGCCACCGTCGGCGGCCTCAAACAGGCCCATTTTCCCGCCCTTTTTTGCGCCGGTAAAGGCCCCCTCCGCATAGCCGAACAGCTCTGATTCCAAAATATTGGCGTTGAAGTTGGAGCAGTTGATGGCCACAAATACGCTGTCCCGCCGGGGGCTGGCGTTGTGAATCGCCTGGGCATAGAGCTCTTTGCCTGTTCCGCTCTCCGACTCCAGCAGGACCGTGGCGTCCGTGGCGGCAATCCTCTCCGCCCGCTGCTTAACCTGCCGGGAGGCGGGGCTGACCGCCGTAATGTCGTCAAAGGTATATCGGGCACCATTCGCTTTGCTGATCGACCGCAGCACCTGGCGGCTGCGCAGCTCGATGGCCTCCAGCTCCTCCCGCGCTCGGTACGCGTCCTCCAGGAATGTGACCACCGAAAGGCCGCCCACCAGGGTCCCCTCCTGATAGATCGGGTACATGTTGACAAAGTAAAAGTCCTGGATCTCTTTCCGGGTTAGGTGGAGAATAGGCTTCCCCTCCTCCAGCACGTCAGGCAGACGGGCGCCCGGGCGCAGGTCCCGCAGGCGGTAGCCCTCAATCGGCCCCACGTCCCCGCCGGCCTCATTGTTGAGGAATTCCCGATAGGCCTTATTGCCGAAGACAATTGTGCCCTCGGTGTCGATGATGGTAATCCCCTCCCGCATGGCGTCAAAAGCGCTGCGGGCATCCTGGCCGAGCTGCATAGGACCCTCTCCTCTCTGTGCCTCCTATTGTATCGGAGTGGGCAGCCAAGTGCAATCCTTTTATCATAAATCCCACACCAGCCCCGCCCGGCTTTGATGCCAGGTCGATGACCAGGCTCCCTGGGCGCAGGTCCTCCAGTTCCTCTTCCCCCAGCAGGCGGACGGGCGCGGTGTTGATGACCAGGTCGCTGCGGCACAGACGGCCCGCCAGCTCCCCCATGGGCACGCTCTCATAGCCAAAGGCCTCCGCCCAGGCCAGATCCGAGCACTTCCTGGCAGCCACCGCCACCCGCGCCCCCAGGGCGGCAAACCGGTTGGCGAGCACCTTTCCCAGCCGGCCATAGCCCAGGATGAGCACGTTGGCCTCCTGCAGGGTGATGGGCAGCTCTTCCATGGCGATCTGAACGGCCCCCTCTGCGGTAGGTACCGCCTTAGCGATAACAGCCCGGCCTGGGGAGCACGATCGGATCCCGCCGCCCCCAAAGCCGGAGCTCCAGGCGGTCCGGGTAGACCACCGCCCGCTCCACCGCCGCGGCCAGCTCCCGCTCTCCGGCCGCCGGGGCGGCGGAGGTCTGCGCCGCCCGCTTGTCCAGGCGGGTCAGCTCCCGCTCGTACTTTTCCCGCGCCAGCGCCAGCTCCTCCCGGGTAATGGCCCCCGCCAGATAGGCGTCCACCGCCCGGGTGCGGCGTGCCACCAGACGGGCCCGCCGCTCCGCCAGATGGCCGGCGGCGTCCTCCTCCGGTGGCGCGGGCCGTTCCCCCAGCGCCTGCGCCGCGCAGGCGGTCAGCATTTCGTGCTCCACCGGGGCCAGAGTGCAGCGCTCCTCCCCGGTCCGGCCGCCGCAGGTCCAGGTGTGGACGGCGCTGCCGTCCCTCCGGCGGCGGATACGGGAGGTCAGGCGGCCGCCGCACAGGCCGCAAGTCAGCTTGCCGGAGCACCAGTAGCGGCCGGAATAGCGGCTGCCCTCTCCCCGCGCCGCCGCCCGCCGGGCCAGCTCGGCCTGAACCGCCTCCCAGACGGGCCGCTCCACAATGGCCGGGTGGTGGTCCCGCAGATAGATCTGTTCCTCCATGCCCCGGTTTTCCACCTTCCGGTGGGTGAGATAGTCGGTAGTAATGTACTTCTTCTGCAGCAGATCGCCCACATACTTCTCGTTGCGCAGCAACCGCAGCACCATGGTGGAGGACCAGGCAGCCGCCCGGGGGGGCTGCACCCCCTCCTCATTCAGCTCCCGGGCAATGACATAGGTCCCCTTGCCCTCCTGAAGAAACCGCCGGTAGACCTCCCGCACCACTCCGGCCTCCCCCTCCCGGATGGACAGCCGTCCCTTTTGAGTGGCATAGCCGTAGGTGCTGTCGTTGCCGAAGGCCACCCCCGCCTCCATCCGCCGCAGCTGCCCCCACTTTACCCGCTGGGAGGTCTTGCGTGACTCCTCCTGTGCCATGCTGGCCATGATGGTCAGCCGCAGCTCCCCGTCGTTGTCCCTGGTGTCGATATGGTCGGAGAGGAAGCGTACGCCCACTCCTATCTGTAATAATTTTCTGGTATATTCCAATGTGTCAACGGTATTTCGGGCAAAACGGGAGACCTCCTTGGTCAGGATCAGGTCCAGCCGGCCGTTTTCCGCATCCCGGAGCAGCCGCTGAAACGCCTGCCTGCGGCGGGTGCTGGTGCCCGAAACCCCCTCGTCCGCATAGACCCCCGCCAGGCTCCATCCCGGGTGTGCGTCAATGTAGTCCTGAAAATACCGCTGCTGGCTGCGCAGGGAATTGGCCTGGTCCTCCCGGTCGGTGGACACCCGGCAGTAGGCCGCCACCCGCAGCTTTGCCTGTTCCACGGCGCATACCCCCTTTCCACTCCAGAACCTATGCGCCCAGGGGAAAGGAATTGCCTCCGGGGACAAAAAACGGTATAATACGATATCATACGCTTCACACAGAGGAGGAGGACGGGGACTTATGGCAAGGAAATCCGCCCGCAATACCCGGGGCAAGATTGTCAGCGCTGCCTGGAAGCTCTTTTATGAGCAGGGGTACGAGCACACCACGGTGGAGGAAATCATCGATCTGTCTCGCACCTCCAAGGGTTCCTTCTACCACTATTTTGACGGCAAGGACGCCCTGCTGAGCACCCTGAGCGACCTGTTCGACGAAAAGTATGAGGCCCTGCGGGAGACCATGGACCCAGCTATGCCCGCCATGGAGCAGCTTCTTTTTCTCAACAGTGAGCTTTTCGGCATGATCGAGGACAGCGTCTCCTTGGAGCTGCTCTCCCGGCTGCTCTCCACCCAGCTGGTGACCAGCGGTGAAAAGCACCTATTGGACCACAAGCGCACCTACTACCGCCTGCTGCGCCGCATTATTGCCGACGGGCAGTCCTCCGGACAGTTCTCCTCCAAACGGAGTGTCAATGAGCTGGTTAAGCTCTACGCCCTGTGCGAGCGCGCCCTTCTGTATGACTGGTGCCTGTGCGGCGGGGAATATAACCTGCGGGATTACGCCGCTCAGGTTCTGCCCCATTTTTTGAGCGGTTTCCTTCCAGGCTAGCCTCCTAAAATCCGTCTTGTCTTTATCCCTTCCTTTTTCTTATATTTTCTTCCATAATACAGAACAGTGTATAGACTATAGTCTATACACTGTTCTGTATTGCGTTCTATTTTTTGTCGTGATATGATAACGGATAATTCCGATTTCCCGCCGTCTGCGCTTTGTGTGGGGCGCATCCGGTCAGAGAAATCTGTCTTTGGGGAGGTTCTCTATATGACCACAGCACAAATCTGTATCCTTGCGGCCATTGTGATCTATCTGGTGGCAATGGTCCTTGTCGGCGTCTATTTCAGCCGGAAAGGCAGCGGCGACTCCTCCGACCAGTTCTATCTGGGCGGGCGCGGCCTGGGCCCCATCGTGACCGCCATGAGCGCGGAGGCCTCCGATATGAGCAGCTATCTGCTGATGGGGCTGCCCGGCCTGGCCTATCTGTGCGGTGTGGCCGAGGTGGGCTGGACCGCCATCGGCCTTGCGGTAGGTACTTATCTCAACTGGCTGATTGTGGCCAAGCGTCTGCGCCGCTACTCCGACCGTCTGGGCGCCATTACTCTCCCGGACTTCTTCTCCCGCCGATACCGGGACAACCGCCGGGCGCTCTCCTGCATCGCCGCCCTGATTATCCTAATTTTCTTTGTCCCCTATACCGCCTCGGGCTTCAAGGCGGTGGGCACGCTGTTCAACAGTCTGTTCGGCTGGGAGTATCACACCTCTATGATCATCGGCGCCATTGTCATCATCGGCTACACGGTGCTGGGCGGCTTCCTGGCCGTATCCACCACGGATCTGATCCAGAGCGTTGTGATGACCATCGCCCTGATCGTCATCGTGATCTTCGGCGTGCAGCAGGCGGGCGGCTGGGACGTGGTGGCGGAAAACGCCAAGTCCCTGCCCGGCTATCTGAATATGACCCAGGGGTATAACGCGGCGGCCGGGACGGCCTCCTCCTTCGGCGGGCTGAGCATTGTTTCCACCCTGGCCTGGGGTCTGGGCTACTTCGGCATGCCCCACATCCTCCTGCGCTTTATGGCCATCCGCCACGAGGATGAGCTCAAGACCTCCCGCCGCATTGCCTCCATCTGGGTGGTCATCTCCATGCTCATTGCGATTTTGATCGGCATCATCGGCTACAGCGTCTCTGCCGCCGGAAAAATCCCCTTCCTCTCCTCCAGCGCCGAGTCTGAGACCATTATTGTCCGCCTGTCTGACCTGATGAGCCAGCACGGCGTGCTCCTTGCTCTCATGGCCGGCGTGGTGCTGGCCGGCATTCTGGCCAGTACCATGTCCACTGCGGACTCCCAGCTGCTGGCAGCCGCCTCCAGCGTGTCCCAGGACCTGATGCAGGACTTTTTCCATGTAAAGCTCAGCGCCAAGGCCGCCATGCTGGCTGCCCGCGCCACAGTAATTATTATCGCCGTCATCGGCATTCTTCTGGCCTGGGATCCCAACAGCTCGGTCTTCAAAATCGTCTCCTTTGCCTGGGCGGGTTTCGGCGCCGCCTTTGGCCCGGTCATGCTCATGTCTCTGTTCTGGAAGCGGAGCAACAAGTGGGGCGCCCTGGCCGGCATGGTCTCCGGCGGCGCCATGGTGTTTATCTGGAAGTACGGCGTCGCCCGCCTCGGTGGAGCCTGGGCCATTTATGAGCTGCTGCCCGCTTTTCTGGTTGCCTGCGCAGCGATCGTGGTGGTCTCCCTCCTCACCGCACCCCCGTCGAAAGAGGTCGTCCGCGAATTCGAGTCTGTGCGGCGCTGATATATCTGCAAAAAGCCTCCCGGTGCGGACAATCGCCGCACCGGGGGGCTTTTACGCTATTTTTCGCCCTGCTCTCCCAGCCATGGGTCACGCGCTTTCTGTACAATGCAGACCACCTCGTAGCGCATGGCCCGGCGCATCCGGGTACGCCGAGTAGTGAGCCAGATCAACAAAAAGCCCAGCAGGGCCAGGATTCCGCCGGAGAGCAGGCGCTCTGCCCCCGCGCCACCCCGCTCCAGGAGCATACCGATCACAAAGAACAGTGGCACCACCAGATAGGGCAGCCACTCGCCGCGGGCTTTTTTCCAGGGCTTGGCGGGTTTGAGCTCCACCACATCGCCCCGCTTGGCCTTTTCCAAGTTTTCCGCAACGCAGCGCTCCTTACCGGGCTCCCCGTTTTCCCAGAGGACAGCCTCGGCGTAGCCCTGAGTGATAACCCGGGTAATTGTTGCCATAACAACAGCGGGCATAAGCGCGCTCCTTTCTTTCGGTGCGTCAAAGGGAGAACCAAACGGTTCTCCCTTTGATAGTTTTACTTTGATTCAGAGAGGTGCTCAGATAAACATGGGGATAAAATACAGGCCCAGGCAGACAATCACTACCCAGAATACACAGATAAAGGCCATAAAGCCCCACACATCCTTGAGCTTCATACCGACTACGGACAGAGCCGGGATGACATACAGAGGCTGGAGCAGGTTGGTACACTCGTCGCCATAGACAAAGGCGTTCAGGCAGTTGACCAAGTTAGTACCAGGGATAGCCTTGGCAGCCTCCACAATAAGGGGGCCCTGGACGGTGAACTGACCGCCTTGAGAGGGGATGAACAGATTTACGACACAGGCGGACAGGAAGGAGAAGATGGGCATAGTCTGGGCGTTGGCCACGGAGATCATGGCGTTGATCAGCACAGAGCCCAAGCCGCCGTCAATGTACATCATACCCATGATGGCGCCGTAGAAGGGGAACTGGAGCATGACGTCGGTGGCCAGGTGCATGGAGTTTTTGTGGGCCTCAATCCACTGATGAGGCTCGGGGAACAGGAAGCAGTTAATGCCTACAAACAGGAAGATAACCAGGTTCATGTTCAGCGCGCCCAGCAGGCCCTTGGTTGCCACAGAGTACACAATGTAGACGAAGATGAAAGCGCCGGTAATCCACATAAAGGGCTTAAAGGCATTCATGTGCTCGGCAGCGTTTTCGGGCTTCTTGGTGCTCTTGTAGGACTCCGGCACCACATCGGCTTCGGTGGCAATGTCGCCCAGCTCCACCAGCTCATCCTTGCCGGGCTGAGTGAAAAGCACCAGCAGGATGAATACCACGGCCAGGACAACCCAGAGGATAATGCTCATGTACGGTAAGGAAGCAAGCAACCGAAAACAAGAGATAGACCGCCAGCACTACACTATTCCGAACCAAAGACCAAAAGATAAGCATTGTGGGAAAATCTAAACTTTTGGATTTTCCTACAATGCCAACTACGGCGGAATCCCTCCCACTCCTTATATCTTTCTGTATACATTGAATTTGTATTTAGTAAAATGCAGACAACACCACGGATCGGCTTTTGGTTGGACAATTCCAACCAAACACCACAGCAGACAGCAGAAAACATTCTGAACGCTAGGAAGCCGGTATGATTGTTACATATAAGGGGAAGAAAAATTTCTTTTAGGTACTTGCTTTCCTAAAACTGATGTGATACAATGATTTAATCCAGAAAAGGAGTAAAAAATATGCGGCAAGGTATTCTTAAATAAAACTATAATCAAATAGTGGGAACAAAGGATTATGATAGCTCCTTTTGTAGGGGCTTAGTTTTTTGTACCCAATTTAAGAATACTTTTGCCTTATCAATTTTGACATATCCCCAAAAACAGCAATCACAAACAGGTGTATGCTGTATATGTGTATGTCCGCAACTTATAATCCCCAGTGGTAAAAGTATTTTACTGCTGGGGATTTTTATGCCCTTTGGGGCTGTAAAGGGAGGACAATCACATGAAAATAATCAATATTGGAATTCTTGCCCATGTAGACGCTGGAAAGACGACCTTGACGGAGAGCCTGCTATATGCCAGCGGAGCCATTTCAGAACCGGGGAGCGTCGAAAAAGGGACAACGAGGACGGACACCATGTTTTTGGAGCGGCAGCGTGGGATTACCATTCAAGCGGCAGTCACTTCCTTCCAGTGGCACAGATGTAAAGTTAACATTGTGGATACGCCCGGCCACATGGATTTTTTGGCGGAGGTGTACCGCTCTTTGGCTGTTTTAGATGGGGCCATCTTGGTGATCTCCGCTAAAGATGGCGTGCAGGCCCAGACCCGTATTCTGTTCCATGCCCTGCGGAAAATGAACATTCCCACCGTTATCTTTATCAACAAGATCGACCAGGCTGGCGTTGATTTGCAGAGCGTGGTTCAGTCTGTTCGGGATAAGCTCTCCGCCGATATTATCATCAAGCAGACGGTGTCGCTGTCCCCGGAAATAGTCCTGGAGGAAAATACCGACATAGAAGCATGGGATGCGGTCATCGAAAATAACGATGAATTATTGGAAAAGTATATCGCAGGAGAACCAATCAGCCGGGAAAAACTTGCGCGGGAGGAACAGCAGCGGGTTCAAGACGCCTCCCTGTTCCCAGTCTATCATGGCAGCGCCAAAAATGGCCTTGGCATTCAACCGTTGATGGATGCGGTGACAGGGCTGTTCCAACCGATTGGGGAACAGGGGGGCGCCGCCCTATGCGGCAGCGTTTTCAAGGTTGAGTACACCGATTGCGGCCAGCGGCGTGTCTATCTACGGTTATACAGCGGAACGCTGCGCCTGCGGGATACGGTGGCCCTGGCCGGGAGAGAAAAGCTGAAAATCACAGAGATGCGTATTCCATCCAAAGGGGAAATTGTTCGGACAGACACCGCTTATCAGGGTGAAATTGTTATCCTTCCCAGCGACAGCGTGAGGTTAAACGATGTATTAGGGGACCAAACCCGGCTCCCTCGTAAAAGGTGGCGCGAGGACCCCCTCCCCATGCTGCGGACGACGATTGCGCCGAAAACGGCAGCGCAAAGAGAACGGCTGCTGGACGCTCTTACGCAACTTGCGGATACTGACCCGCTTTTGCGTTGCGAAGTGGATTCCATCACCCATGAGATCATTCTTTCTTTTTTGGGCCGGGTGCAGTTGGAGGTTGTTTCCGCTTTGCTGTCGGAAAAATACAAGCTTGAAACAGTGGTAAAGGAACCCTCCGTCATTTATATGGAGCGGCCGCTCAAAGCAGCCAGCCACACCATCCATATCGAGGTGCCGCCCAACCCGTTTTGGGCATCCATAGGACTGTCTGTTACACCACTCTCGCTTGGCTCCGGTGTACAATACGAGAGCCGGGTTTCGCTGGGATACTTGAACCAGAGTTTTCAAAACGCTGTCAGGGATGGTATCCGTTACGGGCTGGAGCAGGGCTTGTTCGGCTGGAACGTAACGGACTGTAAGATTTGCTTTGAATACGGGCTTTATTACAGTCCGGTCAGCACGCCGGCGGACTTCCGCTCATTGGCCCCGATTGTATTGGAACAGGCATTGAAGGAATCGGGGACGCAGCTGCTGGAACCTTATCTCTCCTTCATCCTCTATGCGCCCCAGGAATACCTTTCCAGGGCTTATCATGATGCACCGAAATACTGTGCCACCATCGAAACGGCCCAGGTAAAAAAGGATGAAGTTGTCTTTACTGGCGAGATTCCCGCCCGCTGTATACAGGCATACCGTACTGATCTGGCCTTTTACACCAACGGGCGGAGCGTATGCCTTACAGAGCTGAAAGGATATCAGGCCGCTGTCGGTCAGCCGGTCATCCAGCCCCGCCGTCCAAACAGCCGCCTGGACAAGGTGCGCCATATGTTTCAGAAGGTAATGTAAAGATACATAATCGTCAAGACGGCAACAATCAGAAGTTATGGAGGGTAACAATGGAATATAGTAAGGAAGATTTAATGGAAGCAAAAAAGCAAATTTGGGGAGTGGGAGAGAACATGGGAACAGAGGAAAGTAAAAAAATCTGGGAGGAGAACGCACAATTTTGGGATAATGCAATGGGTGACGAATCTAATGAATTTCACAGAGAGGTAGTGCGTCCCAAAGTAACGGAACTTCTATCTCCTAATCCTGCGGATTACATTTTGGATATTGCGTGTGGCAATGGAAATTATTCTTCGTATCTTGCACAAAGAGGCGCTTCGGTTGTCGCTTTTGATTACAGCAAAAAAATGATAGAATTGGCTAAAAGACGGCAATCACAATATGCAAAACAAATTGAATTTTGTGTGGCGGATGCGACCGATAGAAAAAGTATATTAGAATTAAAAAGAAATCGAGCCTTTACGAAAGCAGTTTCTAATATGGCAATTATGGATATTACGGATATTGAACCACTTCTTATGGCTGTTTATGAACTGTTGCAGGAAAGCGGAATTTTTGTCTTTGCAACGCAACACCCTTGTTTTGTCACGTTGACTGAAAAATATATGACACCGCACAGTTACTATGATATAGCGATTGAAGGGCAACCGAAAGAGCAGATTTATTATCATCGTTCCATACAAGATATTTTTAACCTTTGTTTTAGAGCTGGATTTGTCATTGATGGATTTTATGAAGAATGTTTTAAAACCAACAAAGAAATTCCTATGGTAATGATAGTAAGGCTTAAGAAGGTAAAACGTGATAGCTTAAAATAAATTCAAGTTTGTCGGGTAAATAGCAAACCCAGCCGAGCCAGTCAACGGTCAAGATGAACGGCGCATATGCGCAGCCGTTGACAGCCCCGCCCGCCTTTGCTGGTAGGCAATCAAGGGGCGACAGCAAGAAGTGCCACCGCCCCGCACTATTATTCAGAAAGGGGAATTTCCATGACCGACCAGATAGCCTATCAAGAATATATCCAGCGCAGGTACAACGCCTTTTGCAAGACTGTTATCCGCTGTGCCGCCTTGGACAAGATTTTGAAGCTTAAACGGCAATGGGAACGGCAAGTTTCCCTTGACTATCTGATGAACGAGAAGTTTGTCCAGTTTGCCGCGTCGGAGCCGGACGAGGAATACCCATTTACCGTCTGCGGTCAGACCGTCCTGCTCTGCAACGCCGCCCTTGCCGACGCGATCTCTGTTTTGCCGGAGCAGACGCGGGAAGAAATCCTGCGCTATTACTTTCTGCGCCAGCCGCAGCGCGTGATCGGCGCGTGTATTGGCCGGTCACGCAGCACAGCGGGGCGGCATATCCAGCTTGCCTTGCAGCGGCTACGCGAAGAAATGGGGGTGAGCCGGTATGAGTAGACTTCTCCCCTATGAAACAATCCTCAAAGCCCGTGAGGGCGACCCAGAAGCCGTGAACGCTGTCCTGCTCCACTACGCCGGATATATCCGCTATTTCTCAAAAGTGAACGGGCAGGTCAACGCCGAGGTGGAGGACTATGTAAAGCAGCGGTTAATTGACTGTCAATTCAAGTTCCGGCTTGACGAACCACCGGACAAGTCATAAAAACTGAATACCAGCCGCCACCGACGCGGCCAGCGAAAGCAGTAAGTCTTGAAAAAGATTTACTGCTTTTTTTGTTGTCCGGCTCCGCTCCCGGCCATTTTGCCCCCTGCCGGTTGTAGTAGTAAGCGAGGAGGGAATTTTTCTGCCCTGGTGTTTGGCATTTGGAGCATTTACCCGTAGTAGAGGGCAAAGAGAAAGGATTTCTCCAACACCGGGTAGAAACCACTGCGTCCGGTGTCATTTTAGCGAAAGCGGGCAGGAATGCCCTTTACAGGATTAGTAGTAGCAGAAAAAGAGAAACAAACTTTTGTGGTTGCAGTTTTCCAAAAAAGTGGCGGACGGAAGTGAGAGAAAGTTTGCAGTCACGGAGAGCAAGATTCTACCGCAGTACCAAAATTCGCTTTTCGCTCATTTTGCTCCTGCGGGAATCTTGTTGGGGAGTGCCTTCCCCAAACCCTGCTTATGCGGCTTACGCCGCTTATCCCGCCGCAGCCATGCGGCAGCCGAAAGGAGGTTTTTACCATGCGAAAACGATACAACACGCCGCACCGCAGCCGGGTAGTCAAGACACGCATGACCGAGGAAGAATACGCCGAGTTTGCGGAAAGGCTTTCTGCCTGCAACATGAGCCAAGCCGAGTTTATCCGGCAAGCCATAACCGGGGCAGCCATACGCCCCATCATAACCGTTTCCCCCGTCAATGACGAGCTGCTTGCCGCTGTCGGGAAGCTGACCGCCGAATACGGCAGGATCGGCGGCAACTTAAACCAGATAGCCCGGACGCTGAACGAGTGGCACAGTCCCTACCCGCAGCTTGCCGGGGAAGTACGGGCGGCGGTTTCCGACCTTGCTGCCCTAAAGTTTGAAGTCTTGCAGAAAGTGGGTGATGCTGTTGGCAACATTCAAACATATCAGCTCTAAAAATGCCGACTATGGCGCAGCGGAAGCCTACCTCACATTTGAGCATGACGAGTTTACCATGAAGCCCACCCTTGATGAAAACGGGCGGCTGATACCGAGGGAGGACTACCGCATTTCTTCCCTTAACTGCGGGGGCGAGGATTTCGCCGTTGCCTGTATGCGAGCCAATCTCCGCTATGAGAAAAACCAAAAACGGGAAGATGTGAAAAGCCACCACTATATCATCAGCTTTGACCCACGGGACGGGACAGACAACGGCTTGACCGTAGACCGGGCGCAGGAGCTGGGCGAGCAGTTCTGTAAAGAGCATTTCCCAGGACACCAAGCCCTTGTATGCACCCACCCGGACGGGCATAACCACAGCGGGAATATCCATGTGCATATCGTCCTCAACTCCCTGCGGATTTATGAAGTCCCGCTTCTGCCCTACATGGACAGACCAGCCGACACACGGGAGGGCTGCAAGCACCGCTGTACCAACGCCGCTATGGAATATTTCAAGAGTGAAGTTATGGAGATGTGCCACCGGGAGGGGCTTTACCAAATCGACCTCTTGAACGGCAGCAAGGAACGGATAACAGAACGGGAATACTGGGCGGCAAAGAAAGGGCAGCTTGCCCTTGATAAAGAGAACGCCGCCAGAGAAGCCGCCGGACAACCGACCAAGCCCACCAAGTTTGAAACGGACAAGGCGAAGCTGCGCCGGACGATACGGCAGGCACTTTCCCAAGCTACCAGCTTTGACGAGTTTTCTTCCCTTTTGCTGCGGGAGGGCGTGACCGTCAAGGAGAGCCGGGGGCGGCTTTCCTACCTCACGCCGGACAGAACAAAGCCTATCACAGCCCGGAAGCTGGGGGACGATTTTGACAAGGCTGCTGTCCTTGCCCTGCTCACGCAGAATGCCCACAGAGCCGCCGAAAAGCCTAAAGCCATACCGGAATACCCACATACCCAAAAGGGACGCTTGCAGGAGGAAAAAACCGCAAAAACCGCCCCGGCAGACAACACCTTGCAGCGCATGGTTGACCGGGAAGCCAAGCGAGCCGAGGGCAAGGGCGTGGGCTATGACCGCTGGGCGGCAAAGCACAACCTAAAGCAGATGGCGGCTACCGTTACCGCCTACCAGCAGTACGGCTTTTCCTCCCCGGAGGAACTGGACGAAGCCTGTTCTGCCGCCTATGCCGCCATGCAGGAAAGCCTTACAGAGCTGAAGCAGGTGGAAAAGACGCTGAACAGGAAAAAGGAGCTGCAACGGCAGGTACTTGCCTATTCCAAGACCCGCCCTGTCCGGGACGGGCTGAAACAGCAGAAAAACGCCAAAGCAAAAGCAGCCTACCGACAGAAGCACGAAAGCGACTTTATCATAGCAGACGCAGCCGCCCGTTATTTCAGGGAGAACGGCATTTCCAAGCTGCCGGGCTATAAAGCCTTGCAAGCAGAGATTGAAAGCCTTATCAAAGAGAAAAACAGCGGCTACAACGATTACCGGGCAAAACGGGAGGAATACCGCCGCTTACAGACTGTCAAGGGCAATATCGACCAGATTTTACGCCGGGAGCGCAAGCCTGTGAAAAGGCAGGAACAGGAACGATAAAAACCACCCCAAAATGTACCCGAACCCATACAGAACAAGGGGGCTGCCCCGTACTCTACCCGCAATACCAAAGAATTTTTTAACGGGCTTACAGGGCAGAAAACCCCGAAAATGATACCGAGATGATACAGAATTACCGTCGATACCGCCACACCAGCGGAAACGGCAGAAAGGAGCGCACCCATGCCAAGAATGAGCAAGAAACGGCGGCTGGAATGGTCTTTTTTCCTGCGGCAAGTAAAAGTCGGGAATACCACCTGCGACCGTATCACATACAACGACCTCTGCCGGGGCTGTACCCATAGCTGTAAGCAGAGCTTCCGGGCGGTTATCATACTTTGCCCCCGCTACTACTCCAAACGCCGGAAAAAGGAGGACAGGGACAATGGCAGATAACCGCAAGTATTACTACCTCAAGCTGAAAGAGAATTTTTTTGACAGCGACTCCATTGTGCTGCTGGAAGATATGAAAGACGGGATTTTATATTCCAATATCCTCTTGAAGCTGTACTTAAAATCTCTGAAAAACGGCGGGAAGTTGCAGCTTGACGAGCATATCCCCTACACAGCGCAGATGATAGCGACACTGACCCGCCACCAGATAGGGACGGTTGAAAGGGCTTTAGAGATTTTTCGGCAGTTGGGGCTTGTGGAGCAGCTTGACAGCGGGGCTTTTTATATGACCGATATTGAGCTGATGATAGGACAGTCCTCTACCGAAGCCGAGAGAAAACGGGCTGCAAGGCTGGAAAACAAGGCACTTTTACCGCCCCGGACAAAAGGCGGACATTTGTCCGACATTCGTCCACCAGAGATAGAGATAGAGTTAGAGAAAGAGATAGAAAAAGAGAGAGAGGGAGAAACGGGACACCCCGCCCCCGCCGCTTATGGCAGATACAACAATGTGATACTGACCGATACAGAGCTTTCCGGGCTGAAAACAGAGCTGCCCGACAAGTGGGAGTATTATATTGACCGGCTTTCCTGCCATATCGCTTCCACCGGGAAGCAGTACCAGAGCCATGCAGCCACCATTTACAAGTGGGCGCAGGAGGACGCTGCCAAAGGCAAGGCTGCCCCGAAACAGGGCATACCCGATTATTCATGTAAGGAGGGCGAGAGCTTATGAAAAACGAGATTGAAGCTATGATTACGGATATTACAACCACTACCGCCGAAGCGGAGGACTACACAGGCGAGGACGGGCTTTTATACTGCGGCAAGTGCCATACGCCCAAAGAAGCCTACTTTTCAAAAGAAACCGCCCAATGGTTAGGGCATGACCGACACCCAACAGACTGCGACTGCCAGCGGGCAGCCCGTGAAAAGCAGCAAGCCGCCGAAAGCCGACAGAAGCACCTTGAAACAGTGGAGGACTTGAAACGCCGGGGCTTTGCCGACCCCGCTATGCGGAACTGGACATTTGAGCATGACAACGGCAGAAACCCACAGACCGAAACCGCCCGCTTTTATGTGGAGAGCTGGGAAACCATGCAGGCTGAAAATATCGGCTACCTGTTTTGGGGAGGCGTGGGGACAGGAAAAAGCTACCTTGCCGCCTGTATCGCCAACGCCCTTATGGAAAAAGAGGTTGCCGTCTGCATGACAAACTTTGCAACGATACTGGGTGACCTTGCCGCCAGCTTTGAGGGCAGGAACGAATATATTTCCCGCCTTTGCAGCTACCCTCTGCTGATACTTGATGATTTCGGTATGGAGCGAGGAACAGAATACGGGCTGGAACAGGTTTACAGCGTGATTGACAGCCGTTACCGAAGCGGCAAGCCGCTGATCGCCACGACCAACCTCACGCTGGAGGAATTGCAGCACCCGCAGGACACGCCCCACGCCCGTATCTATGACAGGCTGACTTCCATGTGCGCCCCCGTCCGCTTCACGGGCAGCAACTTCCGAAAGGAAACCGCACAGGAAAAGCTGGAACGCTTAAAGCAACTGATGAAGCAGCGAAAGGAGAGCCTATGACAGAAACGAAACAGACAAGCACCACCAAAACAGACCGCCGCCCGGACTGTGTGACGGAAATCCGCATGGGCAACTCCGTCCTTACCGTTTCCGGCTTCTTCAAGCAGGGCGCAACCGACACCGCAGCCGACAAGATGATGAAAGTGCTGGAAGCGGAAGCTGCTACACAAAAAACGGCGATTTGACCGACCATAAAGAAGCAGATTTGACGCTTTTGCCGCTATACAGACAGCCGCCCCATGTGGTACAATCAAGGTACGGAATAGTGGGGCTGGCTGTCGGAAACGGAGGATTTTATGTTAAGACAGACCAACCAACAACCAATTACCGCCCTTTACCCAAGACTATCCCATGAGGACGAGCTGCAAGGCGAAAGCAATTCCATTTCCAATCAGAAGCGTATCCTTGAAACCTATGCAAAGCAGAATGGCTTTTCCAATCTGCGCTGGTACACGGACGACGGTTATTCTGGTGCGAACTTTCAAAGACCCGGTTTTCAAGCCATGCTTGCGGACATTGAAGCCGGAAAAGTCGGGACAGTTATCGTAAAGGATATGTCGAGGTTAGGGCGAAACTACCTGCAAGTGGGAATGTACACGGAAATGATTTTCCCACAGAAAGGTGTCCGCTTCATCGCTATCAATGACGGAGTGGACAGCGCACAGGGCGACAATGACTTTGCCCCGCTGCGGAATATCTTTAACGAATGGCTGGTGAGAGATACGAGCAAGAAAATCAAAGCAGTAAAACGCTCAAAAGGCATGAATGGCAAGCCCATCACAAGCAAGCCTGTGTATGGCTACCTCATGGACGAGGACGAAAATTTCATTATTGACGAGGAAGCTGCACCCGTAGTCAAGCAGATATACAACCTCTGTCTTGCCGGGAATGGTCCGACCAAGATAGCCCGTATGCTCACAGAGCAGCAAATCCCCACGCCGGGAACGCTTGAATACCGCAGGACGGGCAGCACCCGCCGCTACCACCCCGGCTATGAGTGCAAGTGGGCGACCAATACCGTAGTGCATATCCTTGAAAACCGGGAATACACAGGCTGTCTGGTAAATTTCAAGACAGAAAAACTTTCTTACAAAGTCAAGCACAGTGTAGAAAATCCCCCGGAAAAGCAAGTGATTTTCGAGAACCACCACGAGCCTATCATAGACACCCAAACATGGGAACGGGTGCAGGAGCTTCGCAAACAGCGCAAACGCCCAAACCGCTATGATGAAGTGGGTTTGTTCTCCGGCATACTGTTCTGTGCGGACTGCGGCAGCGTGATGTATCAGCAGCGATACCAGACGGACAAGCGCAAGCAGGACTGTTATATCTGCGGCAACTACAAGAAACGCACCCATGACTGTACGGCGCACTTTATCCGCACCGACCTCTTGACCGCTGGTGTACTCTCCAATCTGCGGAAAGTGACCAGCTATGCGGCAAAGCATGAAGCCCGGTTTATGAAACTCTTGATTGAGCAGAACGAGGACGGGGGCAAACGCAGGAACGCCGCCAAGAAAAAGGAACTGGAAGCCTCCGAGAAACGCATAGCCGAGTTATCCGCTATCTTCAAGCGGCTGTATGAGGACAGCGTGACCGGGCGCATATCAGACGAGCGTTTCACAGAGCTGTCGGCAGACTATGAAGCAGAGCAACGGGAGCTGAAAGAAAGAGCCGCTGCTATTCAAGCGGAGCTTTCCAAAGCACAGGAAGCCACCGTGAACGCAGAAAAGTTTATGAATGTTGTCCGGCGGCATACCAGCTTTGAAGAACTTACCCCTACTCTGCTGCGGGAGTTTGTAGAGAAAATCGTTGTGCATGAGTGCAGCTATGACGAGAACAAGACCCGCAGACAGGACATTGAGATTTATTATTCTTTTGTTGGCAAGGTGGACTTGCCCGAATAACCGCCCGACCTATCCGACACAATGCGCAAGTGCCGGATAGGAACGGCAAAATTTTTTACACTTCTATTACTTCTTTATCGCACATCAGTAAATATTCATGGGATTGTAGCAGGTCTCGGCTACGCTCATGGTTTTTCCCACAATCTGGGCATAGGAGCTGCCCTCGGTCGCCAGATTGGAATACAGCGTGGCGGAGGGCCCAAGGCACTGGCCCAAAATCATACAGGCGTAGCCGCCGGCGACCATCATGGGGAAGTGCAGGCCCTTGATGCGCTTGGCAAGGTGCATGGCCAGGATGGGGGTGACGATGGTGCAGAATGCCCAGTTCAGCATGGAGGTGACGTAGCCGAAGGCCATCAGCAGGATCAGGGCGGCAGTGCGGTTGTTCACCAATTTGGCCAGCTTGTTCAGCATTCTAGCGGCCTGGGGGCTGCGGGCGCATGTGGAGGTGACGATGACCATCAGCCCCATCTGGAACGCCAGGGTAAATTGACTGCTCAGGCCGTCCCACCATGCGGTAAGCAGCTCCAGGGGGCCTTTCCCGATGCACAGGGACAGGACAAAGACCACCAGCATCAGGATGACACAGAACACAAAGGAGTCTGGAATGATCTTCTCTGCGGCAAAGCTAAACTTCTTGCTCGCTCTCCACAGAGGCGTGCCCTTCGAACGGGCTGTGGCGTTGCTTGACATAGGGTTTCGCTTCCTCTCTCTTATATTCTCCAGCGCCGCACGGTCCGGCGCTCAGAGTCAGACATTATTTCCCGTAGAGCGCCTTGACCAGATAGTCATTCAGACCATCCTTGGACTGCTGAATCTGCTCGGGGGTCCATTTCTGAAAGCCCTCGCCGGTCTTAAACCCAATTTTGCCCTCATCACGCAGCCGCTTGAGCAGCGGGGAGGGCTCATGGGTGTCTTCCAAATCCTTGAGTATGTACTCGTGAATATTGTAGGTCAGGTCGGTCCCCACCAGGTCGGCGTTCTCCATGGGACCCAGCTGGGGCAGACGAAGGCCAAAGGAATAGCGCACCGCCTTGTCCACCGTCTCGGCGTCGGCAATCCCCCGCTCCACAATGGAGATGGCCTCCCGCCACAGGGCGTGCTGCATCCGGTTGGCAATGAAGCCGGGCACGTCCTTCCTGCACAACACCGGCTCCTTGCCGGCGGAGGCGAGCACCTCCATCACGGTCCGGGCGGTCTCATCGCTGGAGGCGTCGGACTTGACCACCTCCACCAGTGGAATCAGATGGCCGGGGTTCCAGAAATGGGTGCCCACAAACCGCTCCCGGTGCTTCAGATCGCGGCTGATTTCGCTGGGGCTCATGACGGAGGAATTGGTGCAGAAGATGGTGTCGGGACGGCAGCGCGCCTCCAGCTTGGCAAACGTCTCGCGCTTGATGTCCATATCCTCAAACACGGCCTCAATCACCAGATCAGCGCGGCTGATTAGCTCGCTGTCCATATTGGTGGTGAAGGAAATACGGGACAGACGGCTGGCAAGCTCCTCCTCCGTAATCGCACCGGCGGCGACGAGCTCCTTGGTGTTGTTTCGGATGCCCGCGGCCACATCGGTGTCGTACAGGTCGTAGACCCCCACCTCATAGGACGGATTGGAGGCCATCACAAAGGCGATGTTCTTCCCCATCATGCCGGCGCCGCAGATGAGGATATACTTGATGTTTTTCATGGTATTTTACTCCTTAAGCCCGCATCCAGTTTATTTTTTCAGTCCGAGGATCTGACGGGCTTCATCCGGGGTGGCGACCTCACAGCCATACTCGCGGATGACGCGGGCGGCGCGCTCCACAAACTGGCGGTTGTTCTTGGCCAGCACGCCCTTGGAGTACATCA
>NZ_JACOEA010000004.1 GCF_014281125.1 Lawsonibacter celer
TGGCGGCTGCTGCCTGCCGCAGCAGCCGCCACGCTGGGGGTATCAGTCCGGCTCCAAAGTCCGAATGGGTCAGGTGATGCCCATAAGGTTGGGCAGGAACATGATGATTCCCGGCACATAGGCCATCAGCAGCGTCACCGCAAAGGCAACGATGATAAAGGGCAGCAACTGCTTGGAAATGCGGATGAGCGGCACCTTGGTGATGTTGGAGGTGACGAAGAGCGTCATGCCCACGGGCGGGGTGACCAGGCCGAGGGTGATCATGATGCAGAACCACACGCCGAACTGCACCATATCCATGCCGGCGGCCGCCGCCAAAGGCATCAGCACCGGTGTGAAGATCAGCTGGGCGGCGGTGGCCTCCATGGCGCAGCCCACCACAATGAGAATGGCGAACATCAGCAGAATAATGACCGCGCCGTTCTGGGTAAAGCCCAGCACCGCATTGGAGATCTTGTCGGGAATCTTGTCCACGGCCATGGACCAGCCCATGATGTTGCCGAAGCCGATGATAATAAAGATGCCGGCAGTCACGGGAACGGAGCGCATGAATACCTTTGGGAGCATAGAAAGCTTGAACTTGCGGTAGATAATACCGGCTACGATAGCAGCCACCACGGCCACCGCTCCGGACTCCTGGGGCGTAAAGATGCCGGCGGTGATGCCGCCCACCAGGATAACGGGTACTAGCAGGGCGGGGATAGCTTTCACAAAGGACTTCCCAAATTCCTTCAGGTCAAAGCGCTCGGTGCTGCGGGGAAGGTTGAGGCGCTTGGTTTGGATCCGGATGACCAAGATGTAGCCCAGACCGATCAGAATGCCGGGGATGGCGCCGCCGGCAAACATGGCGGTGACGGACACACCGGAGAGCACACTAAAGTACACGAAGGTGACGCTGGGCGGAATGACCGGGCCCAGCACGCCGGAGGCGCACACCAGGGCGGAGGAGAAATCATCCCGATAGCCGTCGCGGATCATCTCAGGCACCACCACGGCGCATAGGATGGCGGCCACCGCGTTGGCGGAGCCCAAAATGGCGGAGAGGATCATGGCCACCAGCACCACCACATAGGCCAGACCGCCGCGGAGGTGCCCTACCAGGGAGCGGACGAAGTCGATGAGCTTCTGGGTCACGCCCATGGCGTTCATCAGCTCGCCGGCCATAATAAAGAAGGGAATACAGGTCAGGCTGGACACGCTGGCGCCTGCAAAAATTTTCTGGGTAATGATGTTGAAGTAGGCATCCACGCCCATGGAGGCCACATGCGTCAGGCCGGCCAGACCCAGCACCACGCAGATGGGCACGCCCAGAATCAGGGTAATCAGAAATACGGCGACCACTAAAGTCATGCGTCAGGACCTCCTTCCTCCGGCTTGGCCGGGTGCTTGTTATACGCGCCGGAGCGATAGTTGCATGCGATGGTATAGTATTTTTCCAGGGCGAGGATGATCAGAATACCGATGCCGATGGTAATGGGCAGGTAGGGAATTGCCATAGAGATGCCGAGACCAATGCTGATCTGCCGGGAAATAGAGGGCATCTGCAGATTCAGAATCGAATTGTAGAAGATGTAGCAGGAAAAGACCAGGACAATAGTGTTGATGAGCAGCTCCAACGCCAGGCGGAGCTTGCCATGCATATGGGTTTGTACCATGTCAAAGGATACCAGACCGCCTGCCTCCCGATAGGCGACTGAGCCGCCCAGGAACGCCACGGCTACGATGCAGTAGCGGATAAATTCATCGGCCCAGACAAAGGAGTGGCCCAGAATATAGCGGCGCACGATCTCCGCCACGGAGGCGATCAGCATCGCAGCCAGTATGGCTGCGGTAATCCACTTGAAAATCGTGCAGACCACATCCAGAATGCGTGTAATTATTTTCATAAATCGTTCCTCTCTTGCTCTGGCAGGCGGGTGGATTCCACCCGCCTGCCAGAATTCAGGGTGACAACAGATTCAAAAATCAGCTCAGGGACTCCACATAGGCGATGAAGTCGGCGATCAGGGGGTCTTTCTCACGATACTCATCCCAGATGGGAGTGCAGATATTCACGAACTCCTGCTTGGCGTCGCCCTCGATGACATTGATGGCGGTGGTGTTGTCGGCCACAATGGCGGCGCGGGCTTCCTCCTCATAGTCGGGCAGGTAGGTGCTGAATACATTCTCACAGCCCTTGGTGAAGCCGTCGGTGATGATCTGGCGCTGGTCGTCGGTCAGACTGTTCCAGAAGTCCAGGTTGAACACCACAAAGGCAGGATAGGGGTACATGCCGATCTCTGAGACGTACTTGAGCTGCTCATAGTGCTTCAGGGCGTAAATGGAGGTCAGATTAATCTCCTCGCCGTCCACCACCTTGTTCTGCAGGGCGGAGTAGACGTCGTTATAGCCCACGGTCATGGGGGAGGCACCCAGGCGCTCAATGGCGTCGGTGAGCATATTGGAGGGGGCGATGCGCAGCTTCAGGCCCTTCAGGTCGTCCACACAGGTAATGGGACGGGTGTTGTTGGCAAAGTGGCGCAGGCCGTTCTCCGAAAAGCCGATGATCTTCAGACCCAGGTCCTCGGCAATTTTGTCGTAGATGGCCTGAGCGGCGTCGCTGCTCAGGGCGGCCTGCTCGGTCTCATAGTCGGTGATCAGGAACGGGAGCTGGAAGCACTCGGAAAGCGTGGTGTACAGGTTCAGGGAGGAGGCGGAGCACTCTACCATCTGGACCGTGCCGTCCATCACCTGCTGCATGACATCAGACTCGCCGCCCAGCACGCCGTCAGGGATGAAGTCGATCTCAATGGCGCCGCCGGAGGTCTCGCTGATGTAGTCAATGGCGTCATAGTGCCCCATGGCGGGGGGCATGGAGCTGTTTCCGTAGCTGGCAAAGGTAATCTTCACCGGGTCGCCTGCAGGCTGCTGCGTCTCGCTCCCGGAGGGGGAACTGGTGGAGGGCGCAGGTGAATTGGTGTTGCCGCCGGAAGGCTGGCCGCCGTTTCCGCAGGCGGAGAGAAGCATAGAGACGGAGAGGACTCCGGCCAGGAGCAGTGCCATTTTCTTTTTCATAGTTACCTCCTAGTATTGTTACATGTGCTCATTTTAACATACTTTGTCCGTGTTTTGTGGGGGGACGCGGACAGCCGGGCTTATAGACCCAGCAGCTTGGCAGGGTTCTCCTTTGCGATGAGGTTGATGTCGGCCTCGCTCAGGCCGAACTTGTCCATGAGCAGACGGATGAAGCGGTACATACCCTCCACGGGGGAGCCGTTGCCGTTCTGGCCCATGTCGGAGTCGAGAATGATATTCGACAGGGGGACCGCCTTGAGCATATCGGCGATCACCTGGTCGTCCAGGGAGCCCAGCTTGGAGCCGGAGGTGAACACGCACACATTCAGCTCAATGTAGGCGCCCATTTTGGCCCACTTGGTCATCTGCTCGTAGGTGGCGCCGATGTGGAACTGGGGATGGTTGACCAGGATGCGCTTGACGCCCAGCTCCACCGCCTTTTCCACCAGATGGTCGATTTCCCACGCAGTGCCGTGGCCGGTGCCCAGGATGACGTCCTTCTCCGCGATCAGCTTCAGGCACTCCACCGCCGCAGGGTCCATCACGCCGTTTTCATCCACATAGACCACCGGGCTCTCGGGCACGGACATCTTTCCAGAGCCGACGAAGGTGCCCTTGTGGTGGTCGATGTGGTTCTTGGAGGACACGGTGGGGAAGTAGATGATCTTAGCGCCCATGTTGATGGCCGCGTCCAGCGCCAGGGCGTTGAACAGGCCCATGGAGTTGTTGAGCGCCATGGAGCTGTAGATCTCGACCCCCTGGGAGTCACAGTGCTCCTGAACCATCTTGACCCCCATGCAGGAGGGGAAGTAGTGGTCCTTGACCAAGAAGCCGCGGTAACCGGCCACAATGGCTTCCTTCAGCATATCGGCGGCGTCCACGGCGCGGTTGGCCACCGAGGGGCCGGCGTGGACATGCAGGTCGATAATGCCTTTGAGAATCTCTCGCTCGTCAAACATAGTCTACAACCTTTCTCTCAAATTTTCAGCAGAAAAAACTTATTTCTTCAGGCTCTCCAAAAATTCGGTGTACTTCTGTTTGAATTCGGGGCGGGGCGTGCCGAAAATATCCATCTGGAAGCAGGGAATGTCGGTGTCGTGCACATCCACATAGTGCTCCACGCCACCGGGGACCACGACGAAACCGCCGGGGGTCAGGTGATAGGGCACACCGTCCACATAATAGTCGCACTCGCCGGCCACCACCAGGGCCACCTGTTCCTCGGGATGGGAGTGAGGGCGCTTCTCATGGCCGGACTCCACAATACCGATGGTGACGGTCACGTCGTCGGCGCCCATGGCCAGGGTGACCTGTTTGATGCCCTCGCGGATGGGGCGGTAGGGCATGTGGTTCCAGTTTCCAGACATAATTTCGCTCATTTCAATTTCCTCCTTGATGCAATTTGTTTGGTTGTTTGGTATACGGGTCCATATGCTTCACAGCCGCGCGGGCCGGTGGAGTGGTCCGCGCGCTGTTGACGCCGAAATCGGAATGCGCCTCAGTCCTCCCGCAGGCCGAAGCAGCGCTCCAGCTCTGCATAGATGGGCGGGAATTTGGGCTCGGCCTGGAGGCCGTAATAGGGGGATGGGATGCGGGCGGCGCCCGCTCTGTGGGAATCGGCCAGGCCGCGGATGATGTCGCGGAGCCTGCTGGCCGGCGCGGTAAAGACCATCTCGTCGTCGCCCAGCATGCCGAAGACCTTTTCGCCGCCGCCGGGCACCACCACCTGGCACTGGTCGGTCTGCAGAGTGACGGCGATCTCAGTGGCGCAGGCGCAGCGGCCCATGAACTTGGACTCGATGGTGCCGCCGGAGTGATAGAGGGCGGCCTGCACCAGACGCACGGCCTGGCCGGGGTTGCAGTAGAAGAGAACCACGTCAGGGTCAAAATCGGCGCGGTGGAGGGGAGCCAGCAGAATGGCGGAGAGCGGCCGTCCCGACCGGGGCGTGATGCTCTGGGTAATGGCGCCGTGCTCCAGGGTGTCGGTATACGCGGGGGAGACAATGCTGCCGTTTTTGATAAATTCAGGCACCTCCCGGATGCCCATCAGAATCAGGGAGTTGGAGCAGCTGTGGTCCTCCTCACAGAAGCCCATGGTCCAGCCGAAGCGGCGGGCCAGCGCCACGCCCTGGCACAGGTTGAGCCTGTGCCCCATGTCCCGCAGAGGGCGGCGGGTGCGCTCCGGGAATTGCTCCGCATTTTCCAGAGTTTTGACTGCCACGGGAAAGGTGGCGGTGCGCAGATATTTCTGTACCGCCTCATCCAATTCTTTGCAGATGCTCATGTGCCCGCACTCCCCTCTCAAACCTTAACGCGGTCGGAGCCCTTCAGCTCCAGAAGCTTACGCACCTCGGCGGGGGTGGCCACCTCAAGGCCCATAATGTGCGCCATGTTGCGCACGGCCGCCACCTGCTCCCCACTGGACTGGGCCAGCACGCCGGGCGTAATGTACAGGTTATCCTCCAGCCCCACACGCACGTTGCCGCCCAGAGCCAGGGCGGTGGCCGCCATGGGCATCTGGTGCTTGCCGGCCGCCGCCACGGACCAGTGGAACTCGCCCAGCTGCTTGCAGGCGGTCTCGTACAGGAAATTCACGTTGGCCACCGTGGCGGGCAGGCCGCCGGTGATGCCCAGCACAAACTGCAGGTAGGGGGGTGTTTTGACAAGTCCCTCCCGGATGAAGTAGGCGATGTTGTTGATCATGCCAACGTCATAGACCTCGAATTCCGGACGGGTGCCGTTTTCGTTCATGGTGCGCACATACTGCTCCAGGCCGTTGTAAGTGTTGGCAAAGATGTTGCCCCGGGTACCGGTCAGGTAGGGCTTTTCCCAGCCAAAGCCGTCGGGAATCTTTTTGGCGATATCCGCCAGAACAAAGTTCATGGAACCTGCGTTGCAGGAGGCCAGCTCCGGCTGCAGCGCCGGAATGGGAGCCAGGCGCTCCTCCAGCGTCATCATCTGGCTGGCCCCTGTGGTGACGCAGCAGATGACGTCGCAGCGCCGGTGGATGCCCGCCACCGTCTCCCGCATCAAATCCAGGCTGGCGTCCGGCTCGCCGGTGGCCTGGTTGCGGGTGTGCAGGTGCACCACTGCGGCGCCTGCCTCATAGGCCCGGGCGGCCTCATCAATCAGCTGCTGTGTGGTAACGGGGAGATAGGGACTCATGCTGGGGGTGTGCACGGCACCGGTCAGCGCAGCGGTAATAAAAATTTTCTTGTGGTTCTTCATTGTCTTTGACCTGCTCCCTTCCGTGGAGAAATTTCTGATGAATATACATGCAAGCCGCGTGCCAATTTTGTCTGCTGCGGAAAAAAGAAGTTTTTCCTGCGGCAGCAAGGGGTTGCACTTTTGAAAAAATTGGAGTATGATAGGTCCAATTCGAAAATGCATCAAAAATTAGAGGCGATACCTCACTCTTCTTTGGCCAATTTGCCCAGAAAAGGGCACATAAACGGGCTTTTTTGGGAAAAATTCAAAAATGACTTGAAAATGCGAAAACGATTTAGGAGGGAGCGCAATGCGTGATACCCAGCAGCAGTGGGAGGATCCGCGCTTTATCAACATGTACGTACTGGCCGACCTGGTCAATCAGCCGATTCATATCACCACGCCGGACGGCGTAGTCCGCTTTGTGAACAAAGCCTGGAGCACCATGTACCACAAACCCTTGGAGGAGGCGGTGGACCGCCATATCCACGACCTGCTGGAGGGAGAGCACCTGAACTACTATCTCTCGGTAGAGGATGCGGAGTCGGAGGACCTGGAGAACCTGAGCTATGAGCACTTCACCGAGCCCAAGAGTACTTCAGCTGCCGTACAGGCGGTGGAGGAGAGGCGGCAGATTACCTGTCTGACCCAGACCCCGACCTATAATCAGATGATGGTAACTGCGACGCCGATCTTTAACGACAAAAATGAGATCGTCTGTGTCTTTACCCTGGTGCAGGATCTGACCGCAATGGGACGGTGGAGGGATGCCATTGAGCAGGAGATGCAGAAAAATACCGTGCTCCAGCGGGAGCTGCAGTATCTGCGCAACAGTCAGGCCGACTCCAATCTCATCGGCAACTCCAAGGCAATAGTGGCCCTGCGCCGGCTGATCACGGTGGTGGCCTCCTCAGACGCCAGCGTGCTGATTTCCGGTGAGAGCGGCGTGGGCAAGGAGGTTGTGGCCAAGGAGATTTACAGCGAGAGCCAACGGAAGGACAAGCCCTTTATTACCGTCAACTGTGCCGCAATTCCGGAAAATCTGCTGGAATCCGAGCTGTTTGGACATGAAAAGGGCGCGTTTACCGGAGCTATCTCCTCAAAGGTGGGCCTGTTTGAGATGGCCAACTGCGGCACCATTATGCTGGACGAGATCGGCGAGTTTCCCCTGCACCTGCAGCCCAAGCTGCTGCGTGTGCTTCAGGAGCGGGAGTTCCGCCGGGTGGGCGGGACCAAGCGGATCCCCATTGATGTGCGGGTGATCGCCGCCACCAACCGGGACCTGCTGGCCATGACCAAAACCGGCAGCTTCCGCATGGATCTGTACTATCGCCTGAATGTGTTTCCCATTCAGATTCCCTCCTTGCGCCAGCGCAAGGAGGATATCCCGCTGCTGGCCTCCGCCTTTCTCAACCAATTCAACAAAAAGTACCAAAAATCCAAGTTCTTTACCACACAGGCCATCTTCTCCCTGGAGCAGTACCCGTGGCCGGGCAATGTGCGGGAACTGGAGAACGCGGTGGAGCGGCTGGTGGTCATCGGGGAGAAGGACGCCATCACGGTGGACCAGGTGTGCGCTGTGATGGGGACCGATTCCTCGGAGTCGGTCAACCTGCCGGGCAATGTTACCCTGAAGGAATCCGTGGCCATCCTGGAGCGGCGGCTTATCTCCGAGGCGCTTTCCACGTACAAGACAACCTATAAGGCCGCGGAGGCGCTGGGGACCACGCAGTCCACCATCGTACGCAAGGCTAAGGCGCTGGGCATTACCGGCTGGTAGAGCCCGGAACACGCAGCTGCCCCCTCCCGCCGTCCGGCGGGAGGGGGCAGCTGCGTGTGTGTGAGACAGCAGGCCGGTCAGCCATGGGCGATCTGATCCCGAATGGTGCTCAGGTGCTGCTTGGAGCGGCTGGAGAAGAAGCCCAGGTCGTTCATGCAGGTGACAAACTGGAAGCCCTGCTTCACGCGGCGGGCGGCGTCCTCGGCGCTGGCGGTGACAATGCCGGGGATGACGTGATTCTTCTGACAGGCCTTAAGGACCTTGTCAATGGCGGCCACCATTTCCGGGGAATCCACGGAATGGCTGGCCGAGGAGTCGGCCTTAAACTGGATGCCCATGTCCAGGGACAGATCGCCGGTGCCGATAAAGATGCAGTCGATCCCGGGGATGGCGGCGATCTCCTCAATGTTTTTCACGCCCTGCACGGACTCGCACTGGGCGATCGTGAGCACGTTGTCGTTGCAGGTGTGCACATAGTCGGGGTAGTTGCCCCAGCGTGGACCGCGGCCGCCGTTGGCGCCGCGCTTACCCAGAGGAGCGTATTTGGTGAAGTTCACCAGATTCTGCGCCTGGGCGGGGGTGTTGATCAGGGGGGCCATCACGCCGTGCAGCCCCACGTCCAGCATGCGGCTCATCATGGGGCCGTCATCCGGGTTGTAGACCCGCATCAGAGGGGCCATGCCGTACATCTCGCTGGCGCGGCACATATGTACCAGGGTCTCCGCGTCGGTCTGGGCGTGTTCGCAGTCAATCAGCACGAAGTCCAAGCCGTTGATGGCCAGGATCTCGCAGTTGGTGGCGGAGCTGGAGGCCACAAAGGCGCCCAGGACATAGCCGTTGGCGGCGATCTTTTCTTTGACGAAATTGCGCATTTGCATAGCTGCGGCAGTCCTTTCTGTAGAGAGAAATTGGCGGAGGGCTTAAGCGCGCACCTCGGCGTTGGCGTCCTGGGGAGCATCCAGATCGGGAACCTCACGTCCGCCGGCATCCCAGTCGATGTCGTACTCGGCCTTCAGCCAGGCCTTGTACTCGTCGCAGCTGGAGGAACGGCGGGGTGACATGATGTCCATCTGATAGCAGGGGCCCTGGGAGCGGTACACATGGGCGTAGTGCACATAGTGGGGGGGTACGTTGACCCAGCAGCCGGGGGCCAGACGGTAGGGCACGCCGTCCACCCAGTAGTCGCACTCGCCCTTTACCACGGTGGCAATCTGCTCATTGGGGTGGGTGTGCGGGCCGATGGGCATGCCGTTGAACATCTTGCCGATGCACATGTGCATGTTGGCGGCCTCCATGGCGAAGCACTTCATGTAGCACATCACCTTGCCGTCCACATCCTTTCTGTGGTTGGGCATCCAGGGCAGGTCGTTGTAGTTGCCGTACATAATCTTAGCCATAAATCTTTCTCCTTCCTAAATTGAACGGTAATTGGACCGATGAACGGTTCTCTGCCCAGATAATACAGCAAGATTGATGCCAGTTTTGCGTCATTTCCGTCAAACCACCGCCGCATATGGCCGGGGCAGGCGCGCAATAGGGGCGGTATATGGCACAAATAAGTTGTAAATGCATTAAAATCGTGCATTACAATGCAAAAACAACTTAACAAATGAAGGATTTTCATTGGAAAGCGTCAATTAAAAGTTGGCACGTGTTTTGCATGCTCTTTCTGTATCAGAACGTGCCGCCGATTTGGGGTACAGTTGATATAAAAATACAGGGTGGGTGAATATTTATGAGTCAGACGGTAAAAAAAGAGGTTTTCGGCGCCACGAGGCGCGGCGAGCAAGCGCTGCTCTTCCGCATTCCCAACAACACCAATGACTACATTGAAGTGACCAACTACGGCTGCACCATCCGCGGGATCTACGTCCACAATACAAAAGGAGCGCTGGAGAACGTCGTGTGCGGTCTGGAGGGGCTGGCGGACTATGAGGCCTCCAATCCCGGCGCCATTTTCGGCGGCACGCTGGGCGCGGCCCTGGCGCACAAGGTGTGGGACGTGGCCGACACGGGGGACAACTATGTGTTCTTCGTCAGCCAGTGCAGTGCCGAGGAGAGCGGCTGCGGCAGCGCGGTCAAGGTTGGGGCGCGCATTATGTGGGTCAACCTGAACCGGCTGGTGCTGGATCTGTTTGTGACGCCCCAGAATGAAACCGCAATGACCCTGGGAACCCAGCTGGCGGTGGGTGGGCGCAATGGCGCCGCGCTTCAGGTGCGCTCCTTCTGCCCGCAGACGGCCCGGCCGGACGGGACGCTGTGCCCGGTGGAAGAGAGCCGGTATGCCGGTATGGTTTTCACGGACGCCGCCTCCATGACGGATGTGTTCGTCAGCCCGTCGGAGGAGATCAAGCCCATGGCGGAGCTGGCCGATCCGGGGGCGGGCCTGTATCTGTCCGCCTATACCACCCTCTCCTCCCTGAGGCTGGAGCCCTGCGGCGCATCCGGGGGAATCCGCCTAATCCAGGAGACCCGGGAGCCGGTTGTCCTCAGAAGTGGGGAGTCCTTCACCGGGCGCGCCATTTACGGCGTGGACTATCTGCGTCCCCAGTCCCCCGAGGATGACGAGGAGCCAAACCCCATGGGCGCGTTCCTGACCGGTCTGTGATGGGGCGGAGAGGTCGCATAAAACGGGAGGATTGTCATGGAAGAATTTAAGCGCCTTTTTGCCCCCCTGCACGTGGGCGGCATGACCGTCAAGAACAGGATTTTTATGGCCCCGATCTCCACCCATATGGCGGACACTCAGGGCCGG
This sequence comes from Lawsonibacter celer, assembly GCF_014281125.1. Taxonomy (GTDB): domain Bacteria; phylum Bacillota; class Clostridia; order Oscillospirales; family Oscillospiraceae; genus Lawsonibacter_B; species Lawsonibacter_B celer. Next base: position 10,797 of record NZ_JACOEA010000004.1, read on the forward strand.
CTCACCGAGGACGAGCTGCGCTACTACGAGGCCCGGGCAAAGGGCGGCGTGGGGTATATCACCGTGGCCAGCGTGCTGATTGAGAAGCTCAGCCGCTATGGGACCTACCGCAATCTGGGGCTGTATGAGGATTGGCACATTGAAAACCTCCGGCAGCTGACTCAGCTGGTCCACCGGTACGGCACAAAGATCGGCGCGCAGCTGCTTCATCCGGCCGTGGCCGCGCCGTCCGGCTATAACGAGGGCCGCCAGCCCGTGGCGGCCTCCCCGGTGGAGACGCGGCCTTATGCGGAGCTGCCCCGGGCTCTGACCGTCCCGGAGATCAAGACATACGTGGGCCTTTTTGCGGCGGCGGCCGGGCGGGCAAAGAAGGCCGGCTTTGACGCAATTGAGCTTCACAGCTGCCACCGCCACGGCCTTTTGGGCCTGTTCCTTTCCCCGCTGCACAACAAGCGGACCGACGAGTATGGGGGCGGCGTGGCGGGCCGGGCCCGCTTTGCAGTGGAGACAATTCGCGCCGTGCGGGAGCGGGTGGGGCCGGATTTCCCCATCATCGTGCGCATGTCCGCCTGCGACGAGGAGCCGGGCGGACAGTCCCTGACCGAGGGCATGGAGATCGCCCGGCGGTTTGAGGCGGCGGGGGCCTCGATGATCCATCTGTCCGACGGTTGCTTCGACAGTCCCTGGAACACCACCGCGCCCTTTGGCCGGGCCCAGGGCTTCAATATGGAGTATGCGGCCCAAATCCGGCGGGCGATCCACATCCCTCTGGGAGTAGTGGGCCGGATCAACGAGCCTTGGGTGGGCGAACTGCTGCTGGAGCAGGAGGCGTGCGACGCAGTCTATGTGGGCCGCGCGCTGATCTGCGACCCGGAGTTCCCCAACAAGGCCCGGCAGGACCCGGATTCCATCCGTCCCTGCATTGGCTGCCTGCGGTGCCTGGCCTCGGTCAATGCGGACCAGCCCTTCTGCTGCACCGTCAATCCGGAGGCCGGGCGCGAGGCTCTGGCCGCCGCCCCGCGGCCAGGAGCTGAGAAAAAGAACGTCCTGGTGGTGGGCGGCGGACCCGGGGGCCTGACTGCGGCCATCTACGCGGCGGAGCGCGGACACAGTGTGACCCTGGCCGAGCGGGCCGACCATCTGGGCGGGCAGATGTACCTGGCCGCCTTCCCACCCTGCAAGCAGGAAATCGCCAAGGCCACCCGCTACCTGATACGGCGAGCCGAGGCGGCGGGTGTGCGGATCCGGCTGGGCTGCGAGGTGACCCGGGAGACGGTGACGCAGGGCGGCTATAGCCTGGTCGTCACCGCCACGGGCAGCCGAAACCTGCTGCCCGGCTTCCTGCGCGGGGCGGAACAGCTGGTCACGGCCCGGGACACCCTGGAGGGCAAGGTCCGGGTGGGCAGGAACGCGGTAGTGGTGGGCGGCGGCTCGGTGGGCTGTGAGACGGCCGATTTCCTCCTGCATCCCCACCGGGATCTGAGCGCCCATGCTCGCCGGGTCACCCTAATCGAGATGGACACCGTGCTGGACCGGGAGGACCGCACCTCCGCCCGGGCGCTGCTGATGGCCCGGCTGATGGAGAAGGGGTGCAATATCCTCACCGGCGCCCGGGTGGTCTCGGTCAGCGGCCGGGAGATCATCTATGAGCAGGAGGGCCGGCCGCATACCCTCTCGGATGTGGACACGGTGATCTCCGCGGCAGGGTTTACCTATGAGACCCAGCTGCAGGAGGAGCTGGAGCAGGCCGGCGTCCCGGTCTGCCCGATTTCGGATGCGGCAGATATCCATATGGCCACTGCCCAGGCCTATCTGCTGGTACAGGAGCAGCTCTGAGCCGCGCAAAGCGAAAAAGAAAAATCTCCTCCGGCAGAGCCGGAGGAGATTTCAGTTTGCAAAAAAAACGTCAGGGTTTTCTTTGTTTCAAAGAGTTTTTCAGCTGCAGGAAACCGTTATTTGGCGGTGGGGGGCTGCTTGGACTTGTTGGGCTCCACCGAGTCAAACACGGCCTTGGCGCTGGCGCACAGGCCGGCCAGCCCCTGAATCTCGCTGGGAATAATGATCTTGGTGGCCTTGCCGTCCGCCGCGGCCTGGAAGGCCTCCAGGGCCTTGATCTTGACCACCTGCTCGTTGGGGTTGGCCTCGTTCAGAAGCTTCAGTGCCTCCGCCGTGGCCTGCTGGACCTTCATAATGGCCTCCGCCTCGCCCTCGGCCTTCATAATGGCCGCCTGCTTGGCCGCGTCGGCCCGGAGGATGACGGACTGCTTCTCACCCTCGGCCACCAGGATCTGGCTCTGCTTCTGGCCCTCGGCCTGGAGGATGGCCTCACGGCGCTCCCGCTCGGCCTTCATCTGCTTCTCCATGGCGTCCTGAATCTCACGGGGCGGGATGATGTTCTTCAGCTCCACCCGGTTGACCTTGATGCCCCAGGGGTCGGTGGCCTCGTCCAGAATAGCACGCATCTTGGAGTTGATGATGTCCCGGCTGGTGAGGGACTGGTCCAGCTCCAGATCGCCGATGATGTTGCGCAGGGTGGTGGCGGTGAGGTTCTCAATGGCGCTCATAGGGTGCTCCACCCCGTAGGTGTAAAGCTTGGGGTCGGTGATCTGGAAATAGAGCACCGTGTCGATCTGCATGGTGACGTTGTCCTTGGTGATGACGGGCTGAGGGGCGAAATCCACCACCTGCTCCTTGAGGGAGACCGCCTTGGCCACCCGCTCAATAAACGGAACCTTGAAGTGGATGCCCACGCCCCAAACCGCGTGGAAGGCGCCCAGCCGTTCAATCACGTAGGCCTTGGACTGCTGGACCACCTTAATATTTGTGGCCAGCACCAGCAGGGCAAGAATAATCAGAATAATCACAAGAATCGGAATGACAGGCGGCATTATAACTCCTCCTTTTTCTCCTGGGCCGCGGCGGGCTCTTCCGTCGGGGCGACAATGATCTTGACACCCTCAATACGGAGCACCCGCACCAGGCTGTCCTTGGGAATGGTGCGGGCATCCTCCGTGCGGGCCGTCCAAACGGAGCCGCCCACGGACACCTGCCCGCGGGCTTTCAAGTTGTCAATCGCTTCGGTGACAATTCCCTCCATGCCAACCACACGATCGGCATTGGTGGGCACCTGCTTCGGCGTCACGTAGCGCTTGGCCAGGGGACGAACCGCCAGCAGGCAGAGCACGGAAGCCGCGAGAAACACGGCAATCTGGACCCAGATATTCCCTGTAAAAAAGGAAATAATCAGTGCGGCCAGCGCGCCCACGCCGAACCAAATAGAGGTCAGTCCCACGGTGATGGCCTCCGCCACAAAAAACACCACCATGGCGGCCAGCCAGAAAATGCTGGGTATGGGCATGTGCACACCCTCCTTTCTGAATTGATAGTATCACATCTGGGGGAAAAAGAAAAGTAGGGGGAAAAATTTTACGCGCTGTGGGTTTGCCAAGCCGGGAGAAATCAGGTATACTAACCTTATTCAGAACAAGTCGAGAAAGAGGAGCTGGAATGGGAGAACTGCAATTGGCGATCCCCACTCTGTTCGGGCTGGAGGGGATCTGCGCCGACGAGCTGCGGCGGCTGGGGCTGCCCGGGGTCAGGGCGGAGAATGGCCGGGTACTCTGCGGCGCCGCCCCGGCGGATATCGCCCGGGTCAACCTGAACCTGCGCACCGGCGAGCGGGTACTGCTGGTGCTGGGCAGCTTCCGAGCCGACACCTTTGACGCGCTCTTTGAGGGTGTGCGCGCGCTGCCGTGGGAGAATTTTATTCCCAGAGAGGGGGCTTTTCCGGTGAAGGGGCACGCCCTGAACTCCGTGCTTCACGCGGTGCCGGCCTGCCAATCTATTGTCAAAAAGGCGGTGGCCGCCCGGCTGGGGACCCATTACGGCCTGGAGACCCTGCCGGAAAACGGCGCGCTGTACCAGATTCAGTTTTCCATTATGAAGGATACCGCTACCCTGATGCTGGATACCTCCGGCGCGGGGCTGCATAAGCGGGGCTACCGGGCGGTGGGGGTGGAGGCCCCCCTGCGGGAGACTCTGGCCGCCGCCATGGTGCTTCTCTCCCGTTACCGGGGGCGGGACCCCCTCTGCGACCCGTTTTGCGGCTCGGGGACGATCTGTATTGAGGCGGCCCTGATCGCTGCCAACCGGGCGCCCGGCCTGAACCGGTCCTTCTCCGCCCAGAAGTGGCGCTGGCTGGACGGCAGGTGCTGGCTGGAGGCCGCGGATGAGGCTATGGACCGGGAATACCATGGCGACTATGACATCTGGGGAGGAGACATCGACCCCAGGGCGGTGACCATTGCCCGAAGCAACGCGGTCAAGGCCGATGTGGAGGGACTGGTGCGCTTTGAGAAGGCGGACGCGGCCCAGTTTTCCCGGAGTGCTCCCTATGGACGGGTGGTCACCAATCCCCCCTATGGGGAGCGGCTGATGGAAAAACGGGAAGCGGAGGCGCTTTACCGCGCCTTCGGCGCGGCGGCGCGGGAGCTGCCCTCCGGCTGGCGGGTGAGCGTGCTCTCCTCCCACACGGAATTTGAGCGCACCTTCGGCCGCACGGCGGACAAGCGCCGCAAGCTCTATAACGGCATGATCAAATGTGACCTGTTCCAATACGGCAGATAGAAAATAAGGAGGGGAGCGGAATGAAACAGAGAAATTTGCTCCGGCGGATGACGGCCCTGATGCTGTGTTTATGCCTGTTATGCGCCGGCGCGGACGCGGTAACACTGGCAGACGGCACTGTGGTTTGGGGCTACAGCGAAGGCATGGCCCTGGCGGAGAAAGACGGAAAATGGGGCTATGCCAACGCGGCCAAGCAGATTGTCATTCCGATCCAGTACGACTCCGCCGTCTCCTTCAATCTGGGGATCGCCGCGGTGAACAAGGACGGAAAGCTGGGTGTGATACGGCAGGACGGGAAATATCTCATCCAGCCGGTCTACGATGCCCTGCTTCCTGTGGACTGTGGGCTGTACATTGCCCAGAAGGGAGCCAAATGGGGAGTGGTGAGCATCCTGTCCTTTCCGGACGGTGTGGGAGGGAAAACCAACCTGCTCTATCCCCTGGAGTATGACAGCGTCCAGGTAGAGGAGCAGGCGGGCAGCCAAGTGCTCTCCCTCCTGCAGGGGGACAAGCGCACGGTGGTGCCGCTCTTTCAGCTGCCCGCGCTGCTGAAGGAGCGGGGGGTGCCATCGGCGGCCTTCCCGCTCAACCGCGGCAGACTGCCCGCCTTCACGGATGTGAGCCCCAGGGATTGGTTTGACCTGTGGGTGGATATCGCCTATAACGTGGGCCTTACCTCCGGTGTGGGCAACAACCGCTATGGGCCGGAGCAGACCCTCACCGTGGCGGAGGCGCTCAAGCTGGCGGCCACCATGGACAGCCGGTACAAGGACGACGATTTTCATCTTCAGACCACGCCCAGCGGCAGTAAGTGGTATCGCCTGGCTGTGGATTACTGCCTGGCCAGCGGTATTATCAAGTCCGGGCAGTTCCAGGAGAGCGACTATACCCGCGCCGTTACCCGGGGGGAGATGGCCGGAATTCTGGCTGCCACAACCCTGGCCAAGGAGATTCCCCTGATCAACAGCCTGGATCAAATCAAGCTTCGGGTGCCGGATGTCACCCTGCGCACGCCCAACGCGGCCGCGATTTACAGCCTTTACGCCAAGGGAATTCTCACCGGCGTGGACAGCAGTCTGACCTTTCGCCCGGACGCTACCCTGACCCGGGCGGAGATGGCGGCTATCGTCTCCCGCATGGCGCGCGCCGAGCAGCGCCTGACCCTTTGAGAGAGAAAGAACACGGGAGGAGCACGGCGGGATGAAGCATCTGTTTCTCATCAATCCGCAGGCAGGAAAAAGTGACCGAAGCCAGGAAGTGCTCGCCCAGGTGCGCGCCTTGGCACAGGAGCGGGCGCTGGAGTATGAGGCTGTGGTGACCCGGTATCCCGGCCATGCCCGGGAGCTGGCCCGGGCGGCCGCGGAGCGGGGAGGGCCGGTGCGCATCTACGCCTGCGGCGGGGACGGTACCCTGAATGAGGCGGCCGTGGGCGCGGCTGGCTTTGACCACGCGGCCGTGACCACCTTTCCCATCGGCTCCGGAAATGACTTTATCCGGATGTTCGGACCCGGGGCGGAGCGCTTTCGGGATCTGACCGCCCTGCTGGACGGGCCCCAGGCCCGGGCGGACCTGATCGAGTGCAACGGCCGTCTGGCCCTCAATGTGTGTTCAGTGGGCTTTGACGCCCGCATCGGCCTGCGAGTGGGGGATTTCAAGCACATGCCGCTGGTGGGCGGCTCCCTGGCCTATCAGCTCTCCGCCCTGCGCACGATTATTGAGGGCATCCACCGCCCCTACCGGGTAGAGGTGGACGGGCAGCTGCTGCCGGGAAAGGAGTATACCCTCATCTGCGTGTGCAACGGCCGCTATTATGGGGGCGGCTTCAACCCCTCCGTGGACGCGCTACCGGATGACGGACTGCTGGATTTTGTCATCATCAAGGGGGTCTCACGTTTTACCATACTGGCGCTGATCGGCAAGTATGCCAGGGGTGGGGCCAAGGACATTCCCCAGATCATCATGCGCCGAGGGCGGGAGCTAAAAATCACCTGTCCGAAGCCGGAGATGGTCAATCTGGATGGAGAGCGGATCGACACGGATGTGATCTCCATTCGCCTGTCTGCTAAAAAAGTGAACTTCTTTTTCCCGCAGGGGACCCACTGGAATCCAAAGTTGCGTGAAGAAAATATAGAAAGCGAAGAAAACAAGAGAAAAAAGGAGCACGCAGTCCTTTGAGCTAGATAAATAGCTCAGAGGACTTTCCTTTTTTAAAATTTAACGGATTATTCACAAAAAAAGACTTGCGTAATTTGGCAAGGGAGGGTATTATTATAAACGTGATTAGCACTCTGATAAAATGAGTGCTAAAACACTGGATGTGTTTAATCAAAAAATAGTGATACATGAAGGAGGAACCCCAGATGAAACTCAAACCCCTTGCTGACCGAGTTGTCCTGAAGATGGTAGAGGCCGAGGAGACCACGAAGAGCGGCATTATCCTCACCGGCGCCGCAAAAGAGAAGCCCGAAGTGGCTGAAGTGGTCGAGGTCGGCCCCGGCGGTCTGGTGGACGGCAAGGAAGTGACCATGACCGTCAAGAAGGGCGATAAGGTCATCACCAGCAAGTATTCCGGCACCGAGGTCAAGGTTGACGGCGTGGAGTACACCATTGTCCGCCAGAACGATATTCTGGCCGTCGTGGAGTAAAAAAGTCTAAGGGGGACTTCGTCCCCCTTAGATACGGCTGCGGTTCCCAAGGAAACCGCAGCCGATAACCCCCTCTCGTCCGCACGGCGGACGAGGCCCTGGCCGCCGCGGCCAGGGGTATCGGTGTCCTGCGCAGGCGCATGTCCTGCTTCGGACAAACTTTAAATTTGATTCCGCCGAGGCGGAATTTGTATGGAGGTAAATTGTTATGGCCAAGATTATCTGCTACGGCGAAGAGGCCCGCCACGCGCTGGAGCGCGGCGTCAATCAGCTCGCCGACACCGTTAAGATCACCATGGGCCCCAAGGGCCGCAACGTAGTGCTGGACAAGAAATTCGGCGCCCCCCTCATTACCAACGACGGCGTGACCATCGCCAAGGAGATCGAGCTGGAGGACCCCTTTGAGAACATGGGAGCCCAGTTGGTGAAGGAAGTCTCCACCAAGACCAATGACGTTGCCGGCGACGGCACCACCACCGCCACCCTGCTGGCACAGGCCATTATCCGCGAGGGCCTGAAGAACCTGGCCGCCGGTGCCAACCCCATGGTCATGAAGAAGGGTATCGCTAAGGCCACCACCGCCGCCATTGAGGCCATCAAGGCCAACTCCAAGAAGGTCAACGGCACCGACGACATCGCCCGCGTGGGCACGGTGTCCTCCGGCGACGAGGTCATCGGTAAGCTGATTGCCGAGGCCATGGAGAAGGTCTCCCACGACGGCGTCATCACCGTGGAGGAGTCCAAGACCGCCGAGACCTACTCCGAGGTCGTGGAAGGCATGCAGTTTGACCGGGGCTACATTACCCCCTATATGGTCACCGACACTGAGAAGATGGAGGCCGTCCTGGACGACGCTCTGATTCTCATCACCGACAAGAAGATCTCCAACATTCAGGAGCTGCTGCCCATTCTGGAGCAGGTGGTCCAGGCCGGCAAGAAGCTGCTGGTCATCGCCGAGGACGTGGAGGGCGACGCTCTGTCCACCCTGATTGTCAACAAGCTGCGCGGCACTCTGAACGTGGTGTGCGTCAAGGCCCCCGGCTTCGGTGACCGCCGCAAGGAGATGCTCCAGGATATCGCCACCCTGACCGGCGGCACTGTGATCTCCTCCGAGATGGGCTATGAGCTCAAGGAGGCCACCATGGATATGCTGGGCAAGGCCCGCCAGGTGAAGGTCCAGAAGGAGAACACCATCATCGTGGACGGCGCCGGAAGCGCCGAAGCCATCAAGGCCCGCGTGGCCCAGATCCGCAGCCAGATCGAGACCACCACCAGCGACTATGACAAGGAGAAGCTGCAGGAGCGCCTGGCCAAGATGGCCGGCGGTGTGGCAATTATCCGCGTGGGCGCCGCCACTGAGGTGGAGATGAAGGAGAAGAAGCTGCGCATCGAGGACGCTCTGAACGCCACCCGTGCCGCTGTGGAAGAGGGCATCGTGGCCGGCGGCGGCACTGCCTATGTCAACGCCATCCCCGCCGTGGAGAAACTGCTGAGCGAGGCCGAGGGCGACGAGAAGACCGGCGTGCAGATTGTGGCCCGTGCCCTGCTGGAGCCTATGCGCCAGATCGCCGCCAACGCCGGCATCGACGGCTCCGTGGTTCTGGAGAATGTGAAGAAGGCCGATAAGGTCGGCTTCGGCTTTGACGCCTATAACGAGACCTATGTGGACATGATCTCCACCGGTATCGTGGACCCCACCAAGGTGACCCGCTCCGCGCTGGAGAACGCGGCTTCCATTGCCAGCGTCCTGCTGACCACCGAGTCCCTGGTGGCTGACAAGCCCCAGCCCCCCGCGCCTGCGGCCCCCGCGCCCGACATGGGCGGTATGGGCGGCATGTACTAAGAAAACCGCGAGGCCCCCGCAGCCATTGGCTGCGGGGGCCTTTTTCATTCCGTTCCGTCAATCAGATATTCGTAGGATACATGAAAGTAGCGGGCCAACACGCGAAGCTCTAAATCGCTGACAGCCCGTGTCCCGTTTTCAATACGCTTAATGACGCCGCGCTCAGCATCCATGCCCATCAGCTGGAGCTGAGCCATCAGCTTCTCCTGGGAAAGGCCGCGGGCTTGACGGAGTATGCGCACACGCGGGCCAACCAAATTGCGGCTTCCGGTCTCCGTACGCATATGCTTCATATCTTCACCACCCGATTGGTCAATTTTTGACTAACGGGTTGATTATATTCGTAATGTATGATAGAATTTGGTCAGAAATTGACCAGGAGGAATAGTTATGCTGGACTGCACAAGGGCTATGCTGGAACAGGAACTGGGCCGGCGGCTGATGCAAAATATGGGGCAGCCGCCCTTTCGGCTGGAGGACACTGTGGAGGGAAAATGTGCCGCCGCCCTGGAGCGGATCCGGCTCATCTTGGACGACGTCCATTTGGGCAGAAAAAATGACGACTTTGAATGTGTGGAGTGTATCATACAGGTGCTTGAAGAGCTTGGGATCCGCACGGAGCGGCACAAGTTTGGGCTAGAGAGCGCACAGGGGGCTCCGCTTGCACAGAGGCGCGGCAGGTGATAGAATAAGAAAAACGAGAGAAGGTGCGGCGCTATGTCTGATCTGAGCTATACCATCCAAAGGAGACGTGAGCCCGATTGGTCCGGGATCCCCGCGGTCTCTCTGGCGCACACGGGCTGGACGGCGCCCTGCCCTATTTCAGCCAGCGCCCGGGCCTGCTGGGATGGGGAGCGGCTCTTCATCCGCCTGGAGGCGGTGGAGTCCCGCGTCCGCGCCACCCTCACCGGGCGCCTGGACCAGGTGTGCAGCGACAGCTGCCTGGAGTTCTTTTTTGCCCCCATGGCCGGGGATGCACGGTATTTCAACTTTGAGTTCAACCCCCTGGGGACGATGAATCTGGGCTTTGGCGCGGAGCGGCCCACCCGGGTGCGCCAGATCGTAAAAAAGCCGGAGGAGCTCTTCCGGGCCAAGCCCTTTACGACCGCCGGTGGCTGGGGGATTGCCTTTCAGGTGCCCTTTTCCTTTGTGCGGCTCTACTTTCCGGAGTTTGCGCCTGGGGAGAGCGCGGGGAATTTCTATAAATGCGGGGACCAGACTCCCACGCCCCATTTCCTGGCCTGGGCGCCCCTGAGCAGCCCCACACCGGATTTCCACCGGCGGATGGACTTTGGCAGATTGCTTTTTGAAGGATAAAAAGGCGGGGGACCGATTCAAGGATCGGTCCCCCGCAGGCGTATCTGCTTATTTCTCCACCCAGTTGCCTGTGGCCTCCGCCTTCAGGTAGGCGTTGATGAAGCCGTCCAGGTCACCGTCCATGACGGCGTTGATATTGCTGGTCTCGTACCCAGTGCGGGTGTCCTTCACCAGCTGGTAGGGCATAAACACATAAGAGCGGATCTGACTGCCCCATTCGATCTTCATCTGCACGCCCTTCAGATCGGAGATCTTCTCCGCATGGGCCTGCATCTGCAGCTCCACCAGCTTGGAGCGGAGCATCCGCATGCAGGTGTCCCGGTTCTGGAACTGGGAGCGCTCCTGCTGGGAGGAGACCACGATGCCGGTGGGGATATGGATCAGGCGGACCGCGGAAGAGGTCTTGTTGACCTTCTGGCCGCCCGCACCGGAGGAGCGGTAGACCTGCATCTCAATGTCCTCGGGGCGGATGTCCACCTCCACGTCGTCGGGGATTTCGGGCATGACCTCCAGCGCGGCAAAGGAGGTCTGCCGGCGGGCGTTGGCGTCAAAGGGAGAGACCCGCACCAGCCGGTGCACCCCGTTCTCGCTCTTCAGGTGGCCGTATGCGTTTTCGCCCTCAATCATAATGGTGGCGCTCTTGATACCCGCCTCGTCCCCCTCCTGGTAGTCGATGATCTGGTAGGTGTACCCATGGCGTTCCGTCCAGCGGGTGTACATGCGGTAGAGCATCTGGGCCCAGTCCTGCGCCTCGGTCCCGCCGGCCCCGGCGTGGAAGGTGAGGATGGCGTTGGAGCTATCATACTCCCCGGTGAGCAAGGTGGACAGCTTGGCCTCCTCGATTCCGGCCTCCAGCTTGGCAAAGCCCTCCTCCACCTCTGGGATCAGGCTCTCATCCTCCATCTCATTGCCCAACTCGCACAGGGTCATCAGGTCCTCCCACTGGTTCTTGCGTTTTTGCTGGCCGTCGATCTTGCCGCGCAGCTGCTTGACCCGCTGCTGGACCTTCTGGGCCTTCTCCAGGTTGTTCCAGAAACCATCGGAGGCGCTCTCCGATTCCAGCATCTCCGCCTCGCGGATGGCGGCCTCCAGGCCGAGGGCCTGGTCCAGATCGTCCAGCTCGGGGCGCAGATTATTGAGTTTCACCTTATATTCATCGAATTGCAGCATGTGCGTCCACTCTCATTTCTCTAAAATAGCCTTACTATTATATCCAATTCAGCCCTCTTTGTAAAGAAAAAAGGAGCGCTGCACCGGGAAAAAGGCGGCAAAAAACCGCCCGCAGGCGGGCGGTTTTTTATCGATCGCTGGCGAGCCAGCCCGGGTCAGTGCGGAAGATCAGATCATCCACATCCTCACGAGGCGCAGTGTTGACAGCGGTATCCATATCATGGTCCGGCATTTGCCAGGCCTCCTCTCGCAGGTGATGTACAAATCAGTATATGCCCAACAGGGGGCGAGATGTGCCGAAACCCGCTGGGCCGTGCTCTTTTTTTTGTGCCGCGCCCCCGGGAAAAGAATACGGAATTTAGACTTGACAACAGCAGGTGGGTGTGGTATTCTATTTAAGCACTCAAAAAGCAAGTGAGACTGGAGCGGCTTACGCCGGAGTGGCGGAATTGGCAGACGCCCGGGACTTAAAATCCCGTGGGAGCGATCCCGTGCCGGTTCGACCCCGGTCTCCGGCACCATATCGCGGGGTAGAGCAGTTGGCAGCTCGTCGGGCTCATAACCCGGAGGTCGTAGGTTCAAATCCTACCCCCGCAACCAGAAGGAAACCCTGGAACTGAAACAGTTCCAGGGTTTCCTTTTTGTTCTGCGGCGGGACGGGATCCCGGCCTGTACATATTTGGGGGTGCTTCTCTACTTTCCCCAAGTGGTGCGCCTGGGGTAGAAGCCGGGCGCCACCACAACTTTCAGGCCGGCCTCCTGCAGTTCGTTGATATAATAGGGGTCGGCGTCGTCGTCAGTAATCAAAGCGGTAATCTCGTTGGCAGCCACGAGGGTAAAAACGGAATCCTTATTCAGCTTGGAACTGTCACATAGAACATATTTTTCCTGCGCATAGCGAAGCATGTTCCTTTCTACCTCGCCGACAAGGATGTTCTCACTGCCCACGCCTTTGCTCATACTGAAACTCTCACAACTGATGAACGCCTTGTCTGCCGGCTGCCCGCGGAATAGCAGATCGGCATCCGGTCCAACCACACAGCCGGTTCGACTTTTTACAATGCCTGTATTAATCCGTACCTCAATGTTTTTATTCCTTGAAATAATATCTGCAATCGTAATTGAGTCGGTCAGAACAATGGAGCGATTCAGCTTCTTGATATAAATGCACAGTTCGGCGATTGTACTCCCGCCGCCTAAGGAGATAATGTCGCCATTATTAATAAATTCCATAGCGGCGGCGGCAATCGCTTTCTTCTGCGGGATATTAACCATTGATTTTTTGTCAATCGGCTCATCACGGTTGGAATCAATACTCAGAGCGCCGCCATGGGTGCGGATCAGAAGGCCCTGCTCCTCCAGCTTGGCGAGCTTTTTCCGAATGGTTGAAGGGGCCAGATTAAATGTTTGGCAGAGCTCTTCCACCGAAATACGGGTGTTGATTTCCAGAAGATGTATGATGTAGCTCTCTACAGAGCCGTGAGGACGATTGGGGTACATTGAGAAACCTCCTCAACTTCGATGGCACCAAAGCCTGCGCCCATCAAGGCTCCACCGTTGAATCGTTTAAGTGTAGAATAACACCTGATTTTTTAAAATTCAAGCTTGCAGAGGAAATTAATTTTTCTGTATAGGTATAAAATTTTGGATTTTTTTACCGGGAAATTGTTTGTAATGCTGAAATAGTGCTCCATAAACGCCTAATATTGTCACGCCGCTCTTTATCCGATTTTTGCGCCCGCTTTTGACCCGTCCCGCAGTCTTGAAATATCAGGCAAAACCGATATAATTACAAGCAATAGCCGACCGCCTACGGCTACAGCACAGCCTTCCGGCACAGCCGGAGGAGAGCGAATGTGATTAGGAGTGATTTTGATGAAGAACAAACCAAATCTGGTCGTCATGCTGACGTACAACGATGTTACGGTAGAGAATGCATATGAGGTTTTTGACAGCTGCAAAGATCTGCCTGTCCAAAATTGGGGCTTCAAGAATGTGGGCCTGCCCAAGGACCAGATGAAGCAGCTGGTGGCTGCGATGAAGGCCGCCGGTAAGACCACGTACCTTGAGGTAGTCACTTATGATGAGAAGTCCTGCCTTGAGGCGGCGCATACCGCGATTGAGTGCGGCTTTGATGTCCTGATGGGCACGGTCTACTATGCGTCTGTACATCAGTACCTGAACGAGAACCACATGGAGTACAGCCCGTTTGTGGGCAAGGTCTCCGGCTCCCCCAGCATTCTGGAGGGCACCAACGAGGAGATCATCCAGAACGCCCGCGACCTGATGGCCAAGGGCATCGGGGCCTTTGACATTCTGGCCTACCGCCATGTAGTGGACGGTGAGAAGCTGGCTCGTGAGTTCTGCGCCGCCATCGACGCCAAGGTGTGTATCGCCGGCAGCATTTCCAACTTCAAGCGCATCGACACCATGTTTGACATCGGCCCCTGGGGCTTTACCATGGGCAGCGCCCTGTTCACCAAGAACTTTGAGCCCGAGGGATCTTTCCGCGATAACCTGAAAGCTGTCGCCGACTATATGGCTGCAAAATAAGTTTAAGCTGATACGCACGCGTTTCCGTTTCAATAAAGCCCCGGCCGTGTTTAGAACAGGCCGGGGCTTTATTGGAAGAACTTCCCAAAATGTGCCCATAATTTTAGAAAAGTGAAAAAGGCAGCGGCCGCCGGAGATTCTTCTTCGGCGGCCGCTGCTTCATTGAGGGGAGGTATGGTCAACGCTTGCTGATCATGTCAAATAGCTCGGCACAGTCATTCTGCATCTTCTTATAGATTTCAAAGCCCCTGTCGTAGATCTCCTTGTTGGCGGGGTTGGGCTCATAACGGGCGACAACCTCAATCATGCTGTCGCAGGCGGCCTCAATGCTGTCGAAGATCCCGACGGCGTGGCCGGCCAGGATGGCGGCGCCGAGGCAGGCGGCCTCCTTGGAGTTGGTTACGCAGATGGTCTTTTGCAGAATGTCGGCCTTGATCTGGTTCCAGGCAGGGCTCTTGGAGCCGCCGCCGAACGCGCGGACTTCGTCCACTTCGATGCCCATGTCAGACAGGGCCTCCATGTTCCGGCGCACCAGATAGCCCAGAGACTCCATGACGGCGCGGATAAAGTGACCCTTCCCGTGGACCAGAGTAATACCCATAAACACGCCGGTGGCATTGGGATTCACGTCGGGGGCCAGGGAACCGCTCAGGTGGGGCAGGAAGATCAGCCCGTCGGCACCCGGCGGGGTCTGCTCGGCCTGCTTGGTCATCAGGTCGTAGGCGTCCACGCCGGTCATTTCCGCGGTGGTCATCTCATACTTGCAGAACTTGTCACGGAACCAGCGCAGGCAGATGCCGCCGGAAGTGAACGTGTGCATCATGTAGGTGTCCCTGATGGGGTAGTAGTGGACGGGCATCTGGCGGTTGGGGTCATAGCAGATATCCCGGGTGGGCACGCAGACGGCCAGAGTGGAGCCGATGCTCTCGGAGAACATGCCGGGGTGGCAGGCGCCCACGCCCACGGCGCCGATGGCATTGTCCATCGCGCCGGTACAGACCTTGGCGTGGGGGTTGATGCCCAGCTTTTTGGCCATATCGGGCAGGACGTTCCCAACCACCTCGCCGGGCTCCATGATCTCGGGGAAGTTCTCCTCGGTCATGCCCAGTTCATCGAGCATGGGCTGCCAGTACTTCTTGGTGGTGATGTCCCAGTACAGGGTGGAGCACAGCATGGCGCAGTCAGACACATAGCGGCCGGTGAGCTGGAAGATGATAAAGTCCTCGATCAGCAGAATCTTCCTGGTCTTGGAAAAGACCTCGGGCTCGTTCTGCTTGACCCAGAGGGCTTTTGCGACGGGCCAATTGGCGGCGAAGCTGATCTGGCCGGTGTGCTGATAGCATACCTCGTCGCCGTACTTGGCGGTGAGGTATTCGGCCTGCTCTACCGCGCGGTTGTCCATCCAGCTGATGGAGTTGCGCAGGGGCACGCCGTACTCGTCCACGAAGAACATGGTCTCGCTCTGCAGAGAGAAGCTGATTGCGGCCAGATCCATCAGGTCGACGCCCTGTTCAGCCAGCTTGCCGAACCCCTTGACGATGGCGTCCATATAGACGGCGGGGTCGGACTCGACGAAATAGGGCTTGGGGGTGATCAGCTGATATTCCAGAGTAGCGTTGCCCTGCATCTTGCCGGTGGTATCAAAGACAGCGATCTTCAGGGCGGTGGTGCCCAGATCGATACCTGCTAATAATTTGCCCATAATAAACCTCCGTAATTATGATGGAACGGATGGAGTATAGACCATACTCCACTTTACATTCTCCAACGGGGTGGACCAGACAGAACCATCGGGCTGTGTGACGAAAGCGGCTGTCTCGGACAGATCAAGCGCCGCGCTGGCCTCAAAGGTCATATCACCCAGGCGGGTCAGTTCTGTGCCATCCGGCTGGCATAGCCAAACGGAGCCATCCTCCTTCAAAAGCGCCAGCATTGTGGGGCCGGATATGAACGACTGGATGTCTTCGGCCAGGACGGAGTCGTCCTGTTCCAAATAGGGACGTTTTTTCAGCGTCCCATCCAGAAGATAGAGAATTCCCTCGCTGTCCAGCGCCAGACCGGAGAGCGCTTTCGGAAGTGTATGCTCCAAAGAATTTTGTGTAACCACATGATACCAGCGATAGTTTCCATTGCTTTCAAGCGTCAGGAGATTGCCGCCATAAGCCCAGAAATCCAGAACATCGGCGCCGAAAAGCTGCTTTTCATAGGAGCCGACCAGACTGCACCGGTAAAGGCGCGTGCTCCCCCTGTATTCCTGCAGGGAATAAATGTAATCGCCCATGACCTCGAATTTCCGGCAGCTTTTGACCGCAGTGTGCGGCTTGCCGTCTCCGCCGATCTGGAGTCGGTAGACCGTTTCGCCGTCATAGAGGTACAGGTATCCCACAGACTCCGCCATGCGCACAATGGGCCTGC
Source organism: Lawsonibacter celer (assembly GCF_014281125.1). GTDB lineage: Bacteria > Bacillota > Clostridia > Oscillospirales > Oscillospiraceae > Lawsonibacter_B > Lawsonibacter_B celer. Next base: position 27,366 of record NZ_JACOEA010000004.1, read on the forward strand.
TGCTCTTCTCGGCGATATCGCCGGCCTCGACCTTGATATCAGAGGAGAGCTCACGTGCCACGACCTGGCTGCCCGTGTTGATCAGGACAATTCCGTCCCGCTCCAGCGCATGCGCGGAAGAGGGGATATACTTCAGCCCATAAGTCAGGTTTGCATCCAGGTCCGACGGCCTTTTCTCCGTCCTGCCCAGAAGGCCGAAATCCAGCAGGCGTCCGCCCGTCAGCGAGTAAACGCCGAAAGCGACGGCCAGTACCACCAACAAAAGAAGTAAATAACTCCGTTTCGACGGCGTTGGAGACTGCTTCATACAGTAGGCACCTTCTTTATCGTGGAATGGGTCATACCTGCCGGGGCGGAGGCTATCCTGGGCAACATGGACACGGCAGCCATGGGGTAAAGCAAGGAAACGGGGGATCAGAGGGTTAGTCGGCCAGCTGCTTGGCGTTCATTTTACACACGATGCAGGCCGCGCCGATTGCCAGGATACCGCCGACCAGCTTGGCGATCACCATAGGAGCGATCAGGTCGGGCTCGACGCCGGCGCAGAAGCCCAGGTGATCGCCCAGAGCGAATGCCGCGCAGGCAGAGAAAGCCACATTGATAACCTTTCCCTTGTTGTCCATATCCTTCATCAGGTTATAGGCGGGGATACAGTTGGCGCAGCAGGCGATGAGGCCGGCGATAGAGACGTCGTTGACGCCGATCAGGCCGCCCAGCTTGCCCAGAGGCTTGCTCAAGACCTTGGTCAGGACCTTGACCAGAGGATAGGCGCCGGCCAGCATGATGGCGATGGAGCCGCAGGTGATCCACACATCGGACAGAGGCAGCAGTTCAATTACATGGATGGGGGTTAATTCCTGAATAATAGCCAGTGCGAGGAAGAAGGTAAGGTAAGCAACCATGAGCTTGGAGAATACGTCAAAGCCCTTAATCATTCCATTCGGAATCAGCGCCAGACCAATGGCAATCAGCACCGCGAAAACGATGACAGGGATAATGTTGATGATGACCATGCCGGGATTGAAGCCCGCTACAAGGCCGCCCACGATACAGGCAAAGGGGATGCATACAATGCCGGAAAGAGCCCCCAGTGCGAGGAACTTCTTATCCTTGGGATGGATGATGCCGAGACAGATCGGAATGCTGAACGCAATTGTGGGCCCCATCATGGAGGCGAGAATGATGGCGGAGTAGTTTGCGATATCAGGATCATTGGGCTGAATGGCATGGGCCAGTGTATAAGCGCCGGTGTCAATGGAGAGGATCAGTGATCCCGCCATGCAGGGGTCGGCGCCGACCATTTTGAACAGAGCGCCTACCGAAGGAGTGAGCACCTGGCCGATGAGCTGTGCGGTGACCATGATACCGGCCATGCCAAGAGCCAGTCCGCCGAGGGCGTTAAAGCCCTCTTCAAACTGGGTGCCTAAGCCGAGCTTGCTGCCAAACATGCGGTCGACAGCGGCAATTGCCATGAAAATGACCATGATGTACACGATGACTTGACTGATGACTGCCATTGGAAAATGCACCTCCTAATTACTCCTTTATCCCCTTGATGCTCCAGAAGTACACGGGCCAAGAAGCGGTGCTAAGACCTCGCCCAGGCCGATCCCGCCTATTAGACCGGCACGACCGAAAATTCTGATCTCTGGGCAACCGTCCCAACCGCTCTGGCCCAGCCTTCTGGCCATCAAGCTACTATAAAAATTATTGCATAATCCGTAAGGTCTTTCAATCGCTCGTTTTGATGATATTTCCTTGATTTATATCGTTTTGAGCGATGTCAGGCATAACTCGCTGAAACATTGGTGTAATCGTACAAAATATCCATATTTATTGGGAAGAAAGTTTGGAAGCACAAAGAAAAAATCGCAATAAAACAGTGCAATTTACATATCTCAATTGCGAGATGGCTGAAATGATTTATACGAATTGCATTGAAAACGACAATTAAGAAGCAAAAATTCTGTTTTTGGCTCGCTTGGATGTGGAGCGGCTTGCTGCTGGACAGCGGGACATTTGACATGGTTCATAAGACATTTTATACTCTTTCCATCAAAGCAACAGGAAACAGGGCAAAGCAAGACTAAAGGAGGTTTTACTCATGTGGGATGCAATTGTCATCGGGGCCGGAATTAGTGGCTGTTCCACAGCGCGGGAGCTGTCCCGCTACCAGCTGAAGACTTTGGTGCTGGAAAAAGGACATGACGTAAGCGCGGGCACGACCCGGGGCAACTCCGCCACGGTCCATGCGGGCTACGACCCTGATCCGGGCAGCTACAAGGCAATCTATAATGTGCGGGGCAGCCGGATGTACCCCGATCTGTGCGCGGAGCTTCAGGTCCCATATGTCAAAAACGGGATGATCGTTTTCGCGGTCAACGAGGCACAGATGGAAGAGGTTCGCCGCCTGAAGGAGAAGGGCGACAGCAACCATGTGGAGACCAAGGTGTGCACACGGGAGGACCTGCTGGAGATCGAGCCGGATATGGGAGAAGGCGTCATTGGAGGCCTGTGGATCCCGGACAGCGGCATGGTCTGCCCCTACAACCTGGCTATCGCCCTGGCTGAAAACGCGGCCCGCAACGGTGTGGAGTTCAGACTGTCCACAGAGGCGCAGTCCATCGAGAAGATCCAGGGCGGCTGGCTGGTCAGGACCAGCGGCGGGGACTTTGAGACCAGGTATATCTTCAACTGCGCCGGTACTTATGCGGATAAGTTCAATAATATGGTCTCCAAGGATGTGTTCCATATCATTCCCCGGGAGGGCCAGCACCTGATCGTGGACCGGGACCTTGCGAAATATACCAAGACTACCATCTGCCAGACGCCCGAACCGCTGCCAACCGGCGGCCATACCAAGGGCATGGGCCTGATGCCGTCTGTAGACGGCACCATCATTCTCGGATGCAACGCAGACGATGTGGATGACCCCGATTTCTCGGATAACACCCGGGAGGGCCTGGATAAGATTGTAAACTACTTTGAGAAGAACTGGAAGCATTTTCCCATCAGCAGGCATGTGCCCCAGTTCCCCCGCGACGCGGTCATCACCGCGTACGGCGGAAGCCGGGCCCATCCGGACCGGGACGACTTTATCCTGGGCGAACCGGAGGATGCGCCTTGCTTCATCAACCTGGCCGGCATTGAGTCCCCCGGCGTGACCGCCGCCCCCGCGATCGCGGAGGATATGGTGAAGATCCTGGTGGAGCGGGAGGGCACTCCCCTCAAGGCGGATTACAAGCCGGGGCGGGAGATCAAGGCCCCGTTCCGCACCATGACTATGGAGGAGCGCCAGAAGGCCATCGAGGAGGACCCGGACTACGCCAAGATCGTGTGCCGCTGTGAGCAGGTAACCGAGGCTGAGATCCGGGACGCCATCCGCCGCCCTGTGGGCGCGCGCAGCGTCAGCGCCGTCAAAATGCGCACCCGCGCCGGAATGGGCCGGTGTCAGGGCGGCTTCTGCAGCCCACGGGTGCTGCAGATCCTGTGTGAGGAGCTTGGAAAGGAGCCGTTGGAGATCACCCAGTCCGGTGGTCACTCCAACATTCTGGTTGATCATGCGTGCCAGCCGAAGGAGGGGAATGAGCAGTGAGAACAGTCGATCTGGTAATCATCGGCGGCGGCTCTGCCGGACTGTCCGCCGCCGTTGGGGCCCGTAAGCAGGGCGTAGAGGATATTCTGGTTTTGGAGCGGAGCCCCTATCTGGGGGGTATTCTCCGGCAGTGCATTCATAACGGCTTTGGCGTCCACAAGTATAAAGAGGACCTGACCGGCGTCGAGTTTGCCAAGCGTATCGCAGACGAGGCGAGGGCTCTGAATATTACCTGCATGTGCGAGACCTTCGCCCTGAGCATCTCACCGGAGAAGGTTGTCACCGCCATGAACCCCTCCTCCGGACTGTTCACCATCCAGGCCAGGGCGATTATCCTGGCCATGGGCTGCCGTGAGCGGTCCAGGGGTGCGCTGATGATCCCCGGCTCCCGCTGCGCCGGCGTCATCACGGCCGGAACGGCCCAGCGATATCTGAATCTGGAGGGCTACCTTCCCGGCAAGCGGATCGTCATTCTCGGCTCCGGCGACATCGGCCTGATTATGGCCCGTCAGTTTACCGTGGAGGGGGCCAAGGTCGAGCGCGTGGTTGAGATTATGCCCTACTCCAGCGGCCTGGCCCGCAATATCTCCCAGTGTATCGAGGATTTCGACATCCCCATCAGCTACAGCAGCACGGTGACCCAGATCAAGGGCCACGGCAGAGTGAGCTCTGTCGTGGTGTCTAAGGTGGATGAAAAGCGCCGTCCGATCCCGGGGACGGAGTTCGAGATCCCCTGTGATACCCTGCTGATCTCCGCCGGCCTGATCCCGGAGAATGAGCTGAGCAAGTCCGCCGGCATCGAGCTCTCCCCCGTGACAAAGGGCGCGGTGGTGGACGACTACCTGATGACCTCGCTGCCCGGTGTGTTCTCCTGCGGAAACGTGCTTCACGTCCACGACTTGGTGGACCACGTCAGCGCGGAGGGAACTCAGGCCGGCGCCAATGCGGCCCGGTATCTGCGGGGTGAGGTGGAGACCAGCGAGACCGTCCCGGTGGAGAGCGGCTTCGGCGTCAACGGCGCGGTGCCCCAGAAGGTGCGTCGTGCAGGGACGGGCAAGGTTGACTTTATGTTCCGGCCGAGAGATAAGTTTCCTGCCTGCCGCATTTGTGTGGATGTAGACGGCGTTTGTGCCGCGACGTATCACAGACCGGTTTTGACCCCGGGTGAGATGTGCTCGTTCTCGGTTGACCGCAGCGTCCTGGCAAAGGCAAAAGAGAAGATCGCGGTACGGGTGGAGGTGTAATCGGATATGGAAAAGCAGTTGGTCTGTATTAATTGCCCCATGGGCTGCCGGCTTATCGTGTCCATGGAGGGAGACAAGGTATGCTCCGTAGCTGGAAACGTCTGCAAGCGCGGCGAGGAGTACGCGCGCCAGGAGGCGGTGGAACCTCTGCGGGTGCTCACCTCTCTGATGAGAATAGAGGGGCGCGAAAAGCCTTTCAGCGTGAAAACCTCCGCACCCATCCCCAAGCGGCTGATGTTTGATTGTGTAAACGAGATCTTTGCCCACCGGGCCGTCGCCCCCATCCATGTGGGGGACGTCATTCTCGCCAATGTGTGCGGGACCGGCTGTGATGTGATCTCCACCCAGGAAGTACTTTAAGCGCGCTTGCTGTTTCTTCTGATTCAACCAAGTTCCCCATAAGCGCGGCATATAAAAGACGCGCCCTGCCGGTGTGCCGAAAACCCCCAGTCTGTACCTGAGTGCAGACTGGGGGTTTTACCACAGCAAGAGAAAACTGAGTAAAAAGAGTTCGCCGCTGATTCAATTCACGGCGCTTTGATGTGGGGGCAGAACTCTGGAGGGGGCGGCACTTAGTACTCCGTCCGGCTTTCCACAATGCGGCCCAATATCCTAATGGTGTGCTCCTTGAGATTGTAGAACTGCACCTGGTTTTCAGGATTAGTGGATTGCGGGGTCAGGATCACAATTCCCTTTTCCAGGCGGTACCGCTTTATGGTGGCGGATTCATCCACAAGCACCACCGCGATGGCCCCGTCCTCCACAATATCCTGCTTTTTTACGATTACAATGTCGCCGTCGTTGATGCCGGCGGCGTTCATGCTGTCGCCGCGCACACGCAGGCCAAAATACTCCGCGCCATGGTTGCGATCGGTCCAGAGATAGCCCTCGATATTTTCCTCTGCGTAGATGGGCAGGCCGGCCGCGATCTGACCCAGCAGGGGGATTTTATGCGTCGGGTTGATCGGAAAGGCCCCGGGGAGCGGCGGCGCCTCCGGGCTTTCCCGCTCCATAGGGACGTGATACCCCATCAGCCAGGCTTCGTTTACATCCAGTGCTTTCGCGATCAGCGCAATGCGGTCCGGCCTTGGAGTAAAGGAACCGCTGCAATATTGGCTCACAGCGCTTTTGGGAATACCTGTGGCCTTACATAAATCCTTTTGCCGCATGCCGCGGACGGTGAGGCCCTGGCGGATCCTCTGGGCGCAGCTCATCTTTTCCATTTTGGCGTTGCCCCCCTTTCTGTTAATAGGACTATACCATGTAAGTTTAGAAAAATCAAGAACAGGAAAGAAAAAGTTTAGAAAAATTGAAAAATGGAATTGACATGCTTCTGTATCTGTGCTATCCTCTAGTTTAGAAAAATAAAACCAAAGCAGCTTTTATAACACAGACAATTGCCCATCTTACAATTTTACAAAGATAGGTTTTGTTTTTAGATAAAAAGTTTAGAAAAATAGATCTAATGGTAGGAAGAGATTTTGGGTGTGGGGTGGCCGCTCTCCCCTTTGCAGAATCCAGTATAGCAGGAGAACGGCACGATAAAACGGACGATTGTGTGTTCCACAGACGAGTCAGCTGAGCTTTGGGCACGGGTTGACGGGCCTGAGCGGTAATAAAACATGTTTCAAAGAGGTGAAAGGAATGCGGACCGTAAACAAAATTTTAGGTGACATTGCGGCCATGATCGAGGAACAGTACAAGGGAGAGGCGGTGTATACGAAACTGGGCACCCTCTGGACTGAAAGGGGGAGTGAACGATGAGCAAGTACATAACGGAGACCCCGCTGGAGCAGATCGTGCGGGCGGAGCTGGTAGAGGCCAAAGGGCGGAGCATGTCCCAGGTTAAGACCGCAGTGGGCTGTGACCAGATCATCAACTGCTGGTTTTACAACATGTCCACCGGGCGGCCGGTGGGCAATCTGAGGATCAAGGGCGTGGTGAAGGCCAACGCGGGCTGGTCCGGGTACGGCCTGACCTGGGACGCCGTGGCGGACATGCGCCTGGCGCTGGTGCCCGTGCAGGGCGGCGAGAATTACCTCTCCGGGGTGGAGCTGCTGACGCCCTCCAGGCAGGAGGGTGCAAAGCTGTCCTACGATGCCGCATACGGCGGCAGGCGCGGCCGGTCCGCGGCCATGATCGCCGGGGACACGCTGGTGCTCTACTGCAGCGGGGATGGAACCGGGGATGCAAAGACGCCGGAGGCGCTGCGGGACGAGCTGGCGGCAATCGGCCGGAAGTACGAGCCATCCGGAACGCTGTACGCCACGGGATGGGATTCCGGCGGCTCCAGCCAGTGCGACTTTGGCGGCGGGCAGAAGATCACCAGCAGCCGGAAGGTGGCCGGGTATTTCTGTCTTTGGCTGGAAAAGGATGAGCAGAAGGGGGACAGGCCTGTGGGCAGACAGTACAAAGTAACGCCGTCTGTGGGCGTCAATATCCGCAGCGGTCCGGGGACAGGCTATTCCAAGGTTGGGGCCTATGCGTGCGGCACGGTGGTGGCGGTCACGGCTGCGCAGGGCGGCTGGGGACAGACGGCCAAGGGCTGGGTGGCCCTGGAGTATCTGGAGGCCGTGGAGGGCGCTCAGCGGACCACGGACACGGGGATGAAGATTCGGACGGCGTACATTGACGCCGGACGGAAGAACCGGCCGGGCGGGATAAATCCCTGCAGGTACATTACCATCCACGAGACGGGCAACAAGGCCTCCGGCGCGGACGCCGAAGCCCATGGGGCCTATCTGAACAGCTCCGCCGGGGAGGCCGATCTGGTCAGCTGGCACTACACGGTGGACGACCACGCCATTGTGCAGCACCTGCCCGATGGGGAGACGGCCTACCACGCGGGGGACGGCAAGGCGGGGACGGGCAACGCCCAGAGCATCGGGATTGAGATCTGCGTCAACGCGGACGGGGACTTTGCAAAGGCCAAAGCGAATGCGGCCGCCCTGGTGCGGCTGCTGATGGAGGAGCACGGCATCCCGATTGCAAACGTGGTGCAGCACAACCGCTGGAACGGCAAAGACTGCCCGTACACCATCCGGCACACGGCCGGGGCCTGGGAGGCCTTCCTGGCGCTATGCGGGGGTGAGAGCGCCGCGGAGACAGACCGGAAAACGGTCCAGGAGCGCTTTGGCCTGGCGGACGAGACCATGGACTACCTGGAGGCATACAAATACGGGGCCGACCTGCTGAAAAAGCTGGCCGAGAGGGGATGAGGCGCAGGGCGAAGCAGTGTGCTGATTCAGATCGTATGGCTTCTTACGTCTGCCCGTTGACGGGTACGAATCAATGCTTCTCTGCGCGCCTTGTGTAAGATATGGACCACCCCATCCGGTATGGGTAAAAGGCCGGGTTCTTTCATTCGGGAACGGAATTAACCGAGTCTTTATAAAGAATGGGATCGTGAAGTTTACGTGCCTGCCCTAGAATAAGAGTGTGGCCTATTCTGAGAAGTTCTGCGGTGTGGGCGTTCACATATTGCTGTGCGGCCAGCGGTACCGGGATGGTCGATTGAACGGGTCGGCAAAGAGAATGCAAGAGCAGAAGGAGTCGGAGAAGCATTGAAAAGAGGTATGAAGCGGATACGTGGCAGCCATTTCATGGCCGCTCATTTCTGTGATGTCAGTGGGGCTGTTCCAGGCCGCGCTGACGGCAAGAGCCAGCGCGGTGGAGCGCACCGCAGCAGAGCAGAGGGAGCTGTGGGAGATTGTGCTGGAGGAAGGGTACACCCACTATGATACCATTGATTTGTGCGGCGGGAACTTCCGCCTGCGGGGTATTTGCGTGGATGATAAGATGGAGTACATGTACTTCTTCTACACCAGCGCACCTACAAAGATGGACATGAAGACCGGTAAGGTGGTCGGATCGGTGGTCGGCTTCGGGTAGGGGAGCTTCAGCGCCCCCCAGCGGCGCCCATCTGGACTGCCCTGCCGCCCGCTTCGATGTGGCGGAGGGAAGCTGGCACGCCTCTGCGGCGGCCTGGGCTGCGGAGAGACAGATTGTCAATGGATGTGGACACGGACAATTTGGTCCCAATGATCCGATTACCCGGGAACAGCTGGCCGTCGTTCTGATGGCATATGCCGAATATAGGGGTAACGACGTGAAGAGGCGGGCTGAGGTGGCACAGATGCTGAGAAATTTTGTGGAGCTGACAGCACAAGCCTAAGGGGGACCAAGCTCCAGCCGGCCCCCTTATAAAAGGAAGGTATGAATTGCTCCCGGCATGAAGAAGGAGGGATCAGCAGCTGCTGATCCCTCCTTTGCGTTGAGGCAACAACGGACTAGATAAGATGGAGCGCCTGGAGATTCGCCTTAATGGCATCCTTTTCCTTCTGGGTTGCATCGCTGAGCGGGTTGCGGACAACGCCCAGCTCCAGGCCGATGAGGGAAGCTGCGTATTTGTAGCCCGCCAGGAAGGGCGCGCCCTTCAGCGCGGTGCGGATGGCCAAAATCTCTTTCTGCTTTTCAAAGGCGCCGGCAATGTCGCCCCTGAAATAAATCTCGCACACGTCGATGATGGGCTTGGGGAATACCGCGGAGATCAGAGAGATGATGCCGCAGCCGCCAATGGTCAGAGTGGGGAAGATGGTGGCGTCGCTGCCGGCAACACACTCAAAATGTTTGCCCGGCTTGATGCCCGCCATGACGGACTGGAGATGGATAATGTCCTGGGTGCTGTCCTTATAACCCACCACATTTTCATTCTCATTGACGATCCTATCCACCAGCGCCGGGGACAGGGTGTTGCTGGTCTGGGGCGCATTGTATACGTATACGGGCAGCTTGGTCATGCCGGCCAGCTCGGAGTAATAGCGGAAGAGCAGGTCGGGTGTATAGCCCAGAACATAGGGCTGGGTGATGCAGATGGCGTCCACGCCGGCATCCACATAGCGCTGCAGCAGCGTTTTGGCGTCGCATAAACGCAACTCGGCGATATTGCCCACCACGGGGACCTTGCCGCCAGCCTTTTCCACCGCGACTTTGGTCATTTCAATGCGCTCATCTTGGGTGGTGTAGAGGCTCTCGCCCGCCAGACCGGAGCAGAACAGACCCTTGATGCCGGCCTGCATCTGGAAATCGCACTGGCTTGCGTACATACCCAGGTCCAGTTTTTCGTTCTTGTCAAAAGTGGCAATCAGCTCGGTAACGGCGCCCTTCAGAAGAAATTGTTCCATCATACAGACTTCCTTTCTTAATTTGGCTTGGGTTACAGCATGGATCCGGCGTCAATGGTCAGAGTCGCACCGGTAATGAGGCGTGCCTCGGGAGAGGTGGCAGCCCAGACGATCATGCGGGTCACATCCTCAGGCTCAATAAAGGCGACTCCCATGGCGCGCTTTTTGCTCAGTGCTTCATCGGCCTCTGCGAAGGTTTTAAAGGAGGTGCCGTTCATTTTGTTTAGATAGTCCACAAATTCCGGGCGGTCCGTCATAGGCGTCTTTACCATGGTGGGGCAGATCACATTGACGGTGATGCCGTGCTTGGATAGCTCCTTGGCCAGCGTCTTGGTCAGACCGATCACGCCGAACTTGGACATGGTGTAATGCCCCAGATTGGGGGTGCCCTTCAGACCGGCGGTGGAGGAGATGTTGATGATGCGGCCGCTGCCCTGCTTGAGCATGTATTTGGCGGCCTCTTTGTCCACCCGCCAGGTGCCCATCAGATTGATGTCAATGGTCTTCCACACCTGCTCCTCGGGCAGCTCCCAGGTGGCGCCGAAGGTCATGATGCCCGCGTTGCTGATTGCCACGTCAATGGTCTCAAACTGCTCGGCCGCCTGGGCGAAGAGAGCCTCCACCTGGTCGCCCCTGGTCACGTCGCACTGGACGGCCAGACACTTGCCGCCGGCCTGCCCGATGGCCTGGACCGCGGCCTGCATCAGCGTGTGCTCGGGCGGGAACAGGTCGCCGATGACCACGTTATACCCCAGCCGGGCGAAGGCCAAAGCGTGGCTGAGGCCCTGCCCCTGTGCTCCGCCGGTGATGACAACTGTGCTCATAACAAATCCTCCTAATTATAATGTCGTTTCCGCTGCGTCGATGGCCAGCCGGCAGTCGGCCAGCTTGTCAAAGACGGGGATCAGCTGTTCATAAGTGGTGAGGAACACGTCATACAGCTTGTCGTATATGGGCTTGACGGCCGGATCCGGTATGGATACGCTCTCCCGGCGCACCAGCGCCTGCGCCTGGTCGAAGTCCTTCCACAGACCGACGCACACACCGCCGCACTTTGCAGCGCCCCAGGTGTTGGCCTCCTGCTTCATGGTAGTACACACCACGGGGAGTTGGAGCACGTTGGCGATGATCTGTTTCCACAGCGAGCCCTTTGCGCCGCCGCCGATGAGGTAGACCTCCCGGATCTCGGTCTTTGTCTGTGCGGCCAGAATATCCACCATTTCCCGCATGATGTAGGCTACGCCCTCCAGAATGGCGCGGCAGATGTCCCCATAGGTGTGTCTGGGCTCCAGCCCCACAAAGCCGGCCCTGGCGTTGATGTTCTGGGTGGGCGCGCCGCCGCCCCTCAGGTAGGGCAGGAAGATGAGCCCTCCGGCGCCGATCGGCGATTGCCGGGCCAGTTCATCCATACGGTCGTAGGTAATTTTTAAATCGCTGCCCGGGATAGTGTTTACCAGCTCACGGGCCCACTGCTGGCTCAGACCGCCGGAGAAGGCCACCACATGGGGGGTGTACCCCTCGGTCGTGGTGCTACAGATACAGGCGATGCGCTTTTGATAGTCCAACATGGGCTGATCGGAGCACATCCCCACCCAGGAGCCGGAGCCGATGTACAGATAGCACTCGCCGTCCCTACTCACTCCGGCGCCGGAGGCGGCGATGGCTACGTCGCCCCCTCCCACACACACGGGGGTGCCCTCTCTCAGGCCGGTGGCCGCAGCCGCAGCGGCGGTCACGTGGCCCAGCAGGTCAGAGGACTTACGGATGGGAGGCAGGACGGACGGGTCAATACCGATGATGTCCAGAATTTCTTTGGACCAGATGCGGTTCTTGATGTCCATCATCACAGTCTCCGACGCGTCGGAGAAGTCTGTGGCCATCTGGCCGGTGAGTTTGTATCCGATGTACTCCTTGGGCTGGAGGTAGTAGGCTGTCTTTTGAAACAGCTCGGGCATGTTTTGGCGGAACCACAGGATTTTATAGCCCGTAAAGGTCTCCTCCGTCAGCCCAATCCCAGTGTGGTAGTAGACTTTCTCCTGGCCGCCGAACCGTTCGGCCACCTCCCGCACCTGGGGGGTGGTGCGCATATCCGCCCAGATCTGGCACGGGTCCATCAGAAGGGTTCCGTCCCTGTCCAGGGGGATCAGGGCGGACATCTGGCCGCTGGGTGCCACGCAGGCGATGTCGTCCGGAGAGATGTGATGCTCTGCCAACAGCTTTTTGGAGGCGTCGCAGAAATAGTTCCACCAGTCCGTCGGACTTTGCAGGGTCATATTGGGGCCGGGGTATTCGGTCTTGTATTCGCCGTATACGCTGCCTAGGATGTTGGCCTGGGCGTCAAAGACGGCGACCTTGATCCCTGTGGAGCCCAGATCCAGCGCCATAATCTTATCTTTCATACTTTCCTTACACCCGCTTCCCGTTGTTCTGCCGCCGGTCAGTGCTGCGCGGCATGAGACATAATGCGGTCCTGCTCTAGTTCGCCGCGCTCCAGCAGAGCCGTCATAACACCCTCACGGAGCACGGCCACCCGGTCGGCGCAGCCGATCAGCTCCGGCATTTCGGAGGAGATGAGGATTACCGCCACGCCCTGCCGGGCAATATCGGAGATGAGCTTGTGAATCTCCGCTTTTGCGCCGATGTCGATGCCCCGGGTAGGTTCATCCAGGATCAGGATGCGCGGCTGGATCGCCAGACGATTTGCCAGGGATACCTTCTGCTGGTTACCGCCGGAGAGCTCCACGACGTTCTTCTCCATGGAGGTGGTCTTGATCTGCAGACGCTCAATATAGTCTGCGGAGAGCTGCTTTTCGTCGCTGCCCCGAATAAAGCCCAGCCTGCTGCTCAGCTTTTTGTAGGAGGCCATGGCGATGTTGTCGCGGATGGACATCAAGGGGACAAAGCCGTCCTGCTTGCGGTCCTCTGGGACATAGGCAATATGCTGCCTGAGCGCGTCCAGGGTGGAATGGATTTGGACAGGCGTTCCATCCACCAGGATCTCCCCACTGTCCGGCTGGTCCAGGCCGAAGATGCAGCGGGCGATCTCTGTGCGGCCCGCGCCCACCAGCCCGCTGAAGCCCAGCACCTCTTTTTCGCGGACCGTAAAAGAGATGTTATGGAACACGCCGTGCTTGCAGAGGTTGCGCACCTCCAGCACCGGCTTGCCCAGGGTCTCGCTGCGCTCACGCTCAAAAATATCGCTGAGCTCACGGCCTACCATCATGCTGATGATCTTGGCTTCGTTGGCCTGGCTCACATCCTCCACGCCCACCAGCTTGCCGTCCCGGAGAATAGTAATCTTGTCGCAGATGCGGAAGATCTCCTGCATGCGGTGAGAGATGTAGATGAGACACAGGCCCTCGGCCTTGAGCCGCTCAATGATGGTAAACAGCTCATCCTTTTCCCGTTCGCTCAGAGAGGAGGTGGGCTCATCCATGATAATCAGCCACGCATCGCTGGCCAGAGCTTTGGCGATTTCCACCATCTGCTGCTCGGAAACCGTGAGCGCGCTTGCTTTCTTGGATACGTTGATTTTCAGCCCAAGCTTATCCAGTACAGCCTGAGCGTTCTGATTCATCCTGCGGTTTTTCAAGAAGACGGGGAGCTTTGCCTTTTCCTCTTTGCCCAGGTAGATGTTCTGTGCCACGGTGAGCTCCGGAATCAGCGCGATTTCCTGGTGGATCAGAGCGATGCCAAGCTGCTTGGCCTCCATGGCGCTGTTGATCTCTACGGGTTCTCCGTTGATACAGATGGAGCCGGAGGAGGCGGGCAGCTCGCCGCTGAGGATGCGCATCAGAGTGGATTTCCCCGCGCCGTTTTCGCCCATCAGCGCCTGTATCTCGTGGGGGCGGACGGTAAAGTCCACATTATCCAGGGCGCGCATACCGGGGAACACCTTGGTAATGCCCCGCATCTCCACCACGTGCTCCTTGGCAGCGCGCATCTGCTCCACACTGGCGGCGGACGCATGGGGGATCTTCTCGGACTCCTCCGCGCTGAGTTTGGGAATCAGACGCTGATTGGAGTAATGTGTGATGGCCATGTCGGTGAGTACGGCGATGAGGACCAGCGCGCCGGTGGCAATGTATTCAAAGAATTTGTCCACGCCCAGCAGGCTCAAGCCGTTGCTGACAATGCCCACCAGGAGCGCGCCGATGATGGTCCCCTTCAGGCTGCCCTTGCCGCCTTCCAGGCTGGTGCCGCCCAGCACCACCGCGGTGATGCAGGAGAACTCCAGGTTCTGGCCGGCGTAGGGCTGGGCGGAGCCGAGACGGCCCACGGTCATGATGGCGCCGACGCCTGCGATCAGGCCGCCCAGCATGTAGACCACCAGAAGCTTCTTCTCAATATGGATGCCGCAGGCCCGGGCCGCGCAGCTGTTGCCGCCGATGGCGTACAGCTCACGCCCAAATACCATGCGGTCGTTTACTGTGCAAAACAGGAGGTACAGGACCACCACGATGATTAAAATCACGGGGATGCCGGCCACACTGCCCTGTCCAATGAATTTGTAAAAAGGATTGGTCACCTTGATAGAGGTGGCGCCGTGCAGCAGCATGGTGGCGCCGCGTCCGACAAATTGCATGGCCAGAGTTACGATAAATGCGGCAATTTTCAGTCTGCCCACCAGAAAGCCGTTGACGGCCCCAAAAGCTGTCGCAAGAATAAGAGTAGAAAGAACAGCCAGCACCGTGCTGTTCGTAGCATTCAAAACCACAATGCCGAACATACCGCTCACGGCGATATTAGAGCCCACCGACAAGTCAATGCCGCCGGTGAGAATAATAAAGGTCATGCCGATGGACACGACCAGCGTAACGCCGGTCTGCCGGACGATGTTCATCAAGTTGGTGGGGCCCAGGAAAGCGGGATTAAGTACGGCGAACACGATACAAAGGATAACGATGATGGAGATTAACGCCAAATACCGCACAGTAGCGGTACTTGGTGGCCCAAAGCGGGCCTTCCTTTTTACACTTTTCATCATGAAACTCCAAACTTTGAAAATTTGAGGCTGCGGCGCGCACGCGCTCTGCACGCGCCACAGCTCAATTTTTTCTCACCAGTTTGTTTTCGCCGGGGCGGGGGATACGTGTTCAGGTCAGCCGTACATACCGACAAATTCAGAGGAGTAGTCCGCGACCATGGCCAGGGCCTCCTCAGGCGTGCAGCCGCCGATAATATCCCAGGTGTCGGGCTGATTGGCTGTGATAAGATCCTGGATTTCCTCGGAACAGCAGGCGTACAGAGGCAGGTACACGGTCTTTTCCACCTCTACGCCCCGCAGGATAGCGTCGGCATAGGCCATGCAGTGATAGCCGTCGCGTTGGCTGCAGAAGAACGCTTCGGAAACCACCTTCCCGTCCACCATATACTCCAGGCACTCCTTTTCGCCGTCGTTGCCGGCGATGAGGATCTCGTCCAGGCGGCCTGCGTTCTCCACTGCATTTACAACCGCGGGGGTGGCGCCGTCGGTCTCGCAGAGGATGGCGTCAATTTGCTCATACTTGGCCAGCCAGCTGTCCACGATGTTCACGGCCTTGGCGGGGTCCCAGTCGCAGGGCTGGGTGTCCAGCAGCTCGATGTTGGGATACAGCTCCAGCACGTCATAGAAGGCTTCGGTGCGGGAGTCGGAGGCCTCGTGTCCCACCTGACCCTGCATTAGCAGTACCTTGCCCTCGCCGCCCAGAGCCTCAAAGCAGGCCACGGCGGAGCCGTAGAAGCCATTATAGTGGTTGATCAGGCAGTTGTAGTCGGCGTTGGCCATGGGGCTGCGCAGGGAGACCATGATGACGCCCGCGTCACGGCCTTTCTGGAACACATCCTCCAGGGCCTCGGCGTCCTGCGGATCGGCGATAATCATGTCGTAGCCCAGCTCAATAAAATTTTCAATAATGGAGATTTCCTCCTCCAGGCTGTTTTCGGCAAACTGTTCGTCCAGCTCATACCCAAAGTCCTCAGCGCCCTTGTGGAAGGCCTCGGAGGCACCCACATAGTAGGAGTTGGTGGTATTGATCTGTACCAAGCCTATTTTCTTGGCGCCCTCCGGGCTGCCTGTGGAGGGGATGCTCGCAGAGGGATCGGCGCTGGGGGTGTTGGTGCTTCCGCCGCCGGACGGATTGGAGCAGCCGGCGAGCGTCACAAGCAGCAGAGACAGGGAGAGCGCGATTGCGGCGATTCGTTTCATTGTGATGTTCCTCCTTTATATGTTTGATGATATTTGAGCATGGCATTCCTGCGCCATTTTTTGCGATTGTTCGGCTCAGACCTGCGGAAATATCCTGGCGCGGGCCCGGACGTCCTCCTTTTCCTTGAGCCGCTTGCTGAAGTAGTTCATCAGCAGCGCCATAACGATGACCAGCCCCTTAAAGCACTGCTGGGCAATGGTGGGGATGGAGAGAAAAACCAGCAGGCTGCTGATGACGCCCAGGAAGATCACGCCCAGCAGCGTGCCTACCATATCGCCCTTGCCGCCCTCGATGGCGGTTCCACCGATGATAACGGCGGCGATGCAGTCCATTAGGTAGGTGTTGCCGCCGCTCTCCTGGGTGACCTGGGAGATCCGGCAGGCCATGATAATGGCCGCGATCCCCATAGTCAGGCCGCAGATGATGTATACCATCATCTTATATCGCCCTGTGTTGATACCGGCCAGCTTGGTGTTTTTCTCAGAGGAGCCGATGGCGTACACATAGCGCCCGAGGGTCGTGCACCGCAGGATTACCTCCCCGACAGCAAAGACGATCAGGAAGATCAGCGTGCAGAGGGGGAATCCGGTGCCAAACACATCCCCGACGGCGATCGTGGTGAAGACCTCGTGCTTCAGAAAGAATTTGCTGCCAAGGGCGATGACATTCAGGATGCCCTGTGCGATAGACATGGTCGCCAGTGTGGAGATAAACGGGATTACCTTCAGCTTGGATACCAGAAGGCCGTTTACAAGGCCGAGGATACCGCCCGCCACGACCGCGCCAAGCATGGAGAGCCATGGATTCCCTGTGTGGTTGAACAGCAGCCCCATCACGATTGCGCCCAGAGTAATGCCATACCCTGCCGACAGGTCGATTCCGCCGGTCAGGATGACAAAGGTCATCCCGATTGCCAGGACACCGGGCGCCGCGATCTGTCTGGCGATTCCCAGCAGGTTGTCTGCGGAGGCGAATCTCGGATTGACACAGGTGGCAATGATGCTCATTGCCACGATCAAACCAACGAGAATCAGCTTGCTCCAATCAATACTCTTTTTCATAGGCTTGAACCTTTTTCTCCTTTATGGCCTCTGCCGGAAATTCTGTTCTGCGGCGTGGGAGCGCTTGCGCTCAACTGTTGAGCAGCTTAATGCCGGAGCTGGTGCCCAGCCGGTCGGCGCCCGCATCCATAAAGGCGTAGATATCCTCCTTGGTCTTCATGCCGCCAGCTGCTTTGATCTTCACATCCGGACCGATGTGCTTTTTGAAAAGCTCCACATCCGGCACAGTGGCTCCGGCAGTTCCGAAGCCGGTAGAAGTCTTGATATAGTCGGCCTTGGCGTTGGTGACGCATTTGCAGATGGCGATCTTTTCCTCGTCGGTAAGGTAGCAGGTCTCGATGATGACCTTCAGCACCTTGCCGTCGCAGGCCGCGCGCAGCGCCTTGATTTCGTCCTCGATGGCCTGGAAGTTGTGATCTTTGGCGTCGCCGATGTTGATTACCATGTCAATCTCGCCGGCGCCCTCTTCAATGGCCTTTTTGGCCTCAAACACTTTGACCTCGGTGGTGTTGTAGCCCAGAGGGAAACCAATCACCGTGCAGATGTTGATCTGGTCGCCGTACTTGTCATGTACGCGCTTGACAAATGCGGGCGGAATACAAATGGAGGCAGTCTTATATTGGATAGACTCCTCGCAGATCTGCTGGATCATATCCCAGGTGGAGGTGGGCTTGAGCAGAGTGTGATCGATGTGGCCATAGATTTCTTCCTTTGTCATTGTGGAAAACCCCTTTCAAATAAAATGATAATATTTTAACATTTTGCTGCTGGCATTGCACAAGGATACGAGATATTTCTAAAAATTATTATAACATTACGCACAATTATTTCAATATACTGCGATTAAAATTGTATATATAAACAATTTTGGGTTTCTAAACTATATATTCTACACAGAAAAACTAACATTTAAACATTTAAATTGTTTATAATGATTAATAAAATTTTTAAAATTGATAAAAGATGAAAAGAAAAAATAAAAAATGTTAAAAATATAGCAATGATGTTGAAAAAATGATAGGATAAGTATATACTTGTGTTAGAACATTTTCGGAGTGCCTTCTGGAAAACAAGTGGGAGGAGTCGTTATGTCCAAAAAGCAGGGACGCCAAAACGAAATTTTGTCTATCCTGAAAAATGCGCCTGGGATGTCAATCCGCAGCCTGGCGGCTGAAGTGAACGCATCGGAGATGACCGTGCGGCGGGACTTGAGCGAGCTGCATGCCAAGGACTATGTAAGCATCATTCAGGGCGTGGCAATTCTGAACAAGAATAAGGATGGCTCCGCCATTATCAAGGAGTACTCTCTGACGGTGGAGCGGCGGGCGATGAGGGACGCCAAGCGCCGTATCGGCGTGCTGGCCTGTACGCTGCTGGAGCCCAACGACAGCATTCTGGTGGATACGGGCACAACGACGGAACAGCTTTTTGAGCACCTGCCCGACGATATGCCGCTGACCATTATGTGCTACAATATGAACATCCTGCTGGCATGTAAAGACCGGGAAAAGACCAACCTGATTTTTGCCGGGGGATTTTACCATAGAAATACCCAGATGTTTGAATCCCCGGAGGGAGCGGATCTCATCTCCCGCATCTGCGTCAATAAATTTTTCTGCTCCGCCGCCGGGATCAGTCAAAAGGGAGCGGTCACCTGTATCGAACAGCATGAACTGCCGGCCAAGCAGAGCGGACTCAAGGCCGCTACGACGCGGATTCTGCTGGCCGACTCCACGAAATTCGGGAAAATCCGCCCCTGCATGTTTGCCAGCTTAAATGATTTTGATGTGATCATTACGGACAGTGACATTGCACCGGAATGGCTGAATCTGTTTTCCGAGTCGGGAATTAAATGGATGTTGGCCTGAGGGCGGAGCGCTGTTCCTCTGATGAACTTTGGATACCAAAAAAGCGCCCCCGTCAGGGGGCGCTTTTCTCGGGCCTGGGTGAGAGATGATACTTTTGCAGCTTTCGGTACACGCTGGACAGATCGAGCTTAAGGGCCTTGGCCGCGGCGGCGGGCGTGTGCAGACGGTCCAGTGCCTGGACCAGCAGGTCCCGTTCACAGGCGTCCATATAGGCGCGGAAGGAGAATGAGGTGCTGTCCTCAAAAGAGGGAAGACCGGTATGCGGGACAGGATGCTCTACAGACTCCGCCACAGGCTGTCCGCCGCTCAAAAAACCGGGCGGAACCGATTCAATCAGCCACTCAGGCTCAGGAGAGGTGATGATCATCCGCTCAATAAAATTTTTTAACTCCCGGACATTGCCCGGCCAGTCATAACAGCGCATGTCCTCCAAAACCTGTTCCGTAAAAATTTTCACACAGGTATATTTTTTGCAGTAGTGGCGCAGATAGTGGAGGGTCAGCGGAATGATGTCCTCTCTGCGCTCCCGCAGAGGCGGGATATGGACGGAGATGACGTTGATCCGGTAGAACAGGTCCTCGCGAAAGCGCCGCTCTCCCACCAGCGTGAGCAGATCCTCGTTGGACGCACAGATCAGGCGGAAGTCGATCTCCTTGGCGCTGACTGCGCCCACGCGGGTAACCTGCCGGGTTTCCAGCACGCGCAGAAGCTTGGTTTGCAGCGCCATGGGCATAGAGTTGATTTCGTCCAGAAAGAGTGTGCCGCCGTTGGCCATCTCCACCAGACCGGGTTTGCCGGTGGGAGCGGCGCCGGTAAAAGCTCCGCGGTCATAGCCAAAAAGCTCAGATTCCATCAAATTTTCTGGAATGGCGGCACAGTTGAGCACCACAAAGGGCTGCTCACTGCGCCGACTGGAGCGGTGGATGTGGCGGGCGATGACTTCTTTGCCCGAGCCGGAAGGCCCGCTGACCAAAACTGAGGCATCTGTCTTGGATACGGTGGCCAGGAGCGAGACCAGCTGTTTCATTTGGGGGCTCTCCGCAATAATATCTACCGGAGGAGAAGCGGAAGGTATTTTAATCTGGAGGTTGAGCGAGGTAGACTTGTTCATCATACCCCTCTGTAGACGGGTATGCAGGTTGGATAAGGTCTCCTGAGTGTAGAAGATATACTTTAGAGCTCCGGATTCGTCAAAAATGGGGGCCCCGGTTGTGAGCGTATCATAGAGGCGGTTGTTGTCCCTGTCCGTGATAGTAACCACTGCCTGGACAAGGCTGCGTGTTTGCAGGACCTGATCGTAGACACTTCGGGTGAGGTAGCCCTCTTGCTGGAACCAAGAGATGGTCTTCCCATAAAAGAATTTCTTTGAATGGAGCGTTAAATCACAGTAAGGTTGATTTACATAGAGATAATAACCATCAGCATCCAAAATAAAGATGCCGATGTTAATATAATCCAAAAGCAAGGGAAAGAGATGCGTGTTGAATTCCATCGCAGAACCCCTCCATGATAAGAATTAAACATAGTATACCCCGTAATTTGCGTTACTGCAAATAAAAAATTTGCAGTAACGCAAATTTTTGCATCTTTACAAAAGAAGGGTGAGGCTTCAGAAGCAGAACTTTTTCCAAGCGAGGGAGAAAGAGGTATTTAAAAATGGCGGGTTGAATAAAATTGAATGCCCAAAACTGGACAAAGTGACGATGTAATTTAAAAAGAGGGAGGGAGGCACTGGTGTTGGCACGAAATATGCAATAGAGAAAAAACAGTTATGGCCATAGCGACTGCGGGGTGCGCACCCGCAAAAGTAACGGTTCGGAAGAAATTGGGAGGTAAATATTCATGATTGGTGTTATTGGATTACTTCTGGCAATTTTAGTAATGATATTAGGCGCGTATAAAGGCCTTCCGCCGCTACCGCTGACACTGCTGGCCGGCCTGGTGGCGATCCTGACCAACGGCCTGAATGTATGGGCCGGCTACTCCACCATGTATGTCGCCGGCTATGCGGGCACATATTCCAGTTATTTTCTGATTTTTATCTTCTCCGCGCTTTACGCGAAATTTATGGAAGAATCCGGCTGTGCTACCGCTGTCGGCTACAAGCTGATCGACTGGTTCGGCACCAAACACGTACTTCTGGTTCTGGCTCTGATCACCAGCGTACTGACCTACGGCGGCGTGAGCCTGTTTGTGGTCATCTTTGCGGTCAGCCCCATTGCCTTTACCCTCATGAAAGAGGCCAACCTGCCCCGTCATCTGATCGTGGCTTCCCTGGTCATGGGCTCTTCCGTCTACACTATGACCTCTCTCCCCGGCACCCCCGCACTGACCAACATTATTCCCACCCAGTATCTGGGCACCACTATGACGGCGGCTCCCGTCCTGGGCATCATCTGTTCCGTGGCCATGTTCGTCCTGTGCTACCTCTACTTGGTAAAGGCTGAGAAGAAGGCCGTCCGTCTGGGTGAGGTGTGGAGCTATCCCGAGGGCGCGGATCCCTCCAAGTATGAAGCCGCTGACCGCAGCACCCTGCCCAGCGCCGGCAAGGCTTTTATTCCCATTATCGTTCTGCTGCTGATTATTATTGTGGGCGGCTTCTGGGTCAAGGATTCCTCCATGCTTACCGTAGTTGCCATGCTAGTGGGCTCCGTCCTGTGTTATGTATTTAATGTCAGCCATTTCAAGGGTAAGAACATGCGCACCCTGTTGGGCAACGGCCTGGGCGGCGGCATCAGCGCCATCGGCGGCCTGGCCGCCGTGGTGGCCTTTGGTACCATTGTGCAGAACACCGCCGCCTATCAGAATATCGTAGAGTGGCTGATGGGCCTGAGCATGCACCCCTATCTGAAGGGCATCTTCTCCACCGCCGTGATCTCCGGTATCACGGGCTCCTCCTCCGGCGGCCTGCGCCTGACCCTGACCTCTCTGTCTGAATTCTTCCTCAACAGCGGCTGCAACCCCGCTACCCTCCACCGTCTGATGGCCATCGCCGCAGGCAGCCTGGATACCCTGCCCCACTCCGCGGGCCTGTTCCTGGTGCTGCAGGTACTCGGACTCAACCACAAGAACTCCTACCGCCATATGTTCTGGACCTCTGTGGCGATCCCTGCCGTTACGGTAATTGTTGCCACTCTGGTCTGTATGGCCCTGGGACTGTAAGGCAAAAAGCCCGGAACCAGAAAACCGCTGGAAGCATTGGTATCGTACTGTGATTTTATGCTGCTTGAGCTGCTCGGGCTCCACAGCAAGGTTTTATAGAAAGGGGAAAACAAAACATGCGCGTAGCAATTTTAGGATGCGGATCTATGGGAACCATTTTGGGCGCTTTCCTGAACAAGAATGGCTGCCCGGCCGAGATGATCGACAATTATGAGGCCCACGTCAAGGCACTGAACGAAAAGGGGGCTCAGGTGGTGGGTACCCAGCAGTTCACTGTGCCAGTCAAGGCGATCACCCCCGACCAGATGGAGGGGATCTATGACTTGGTCTTCCTGTTTACCAAGCAGACCGCCAACGAGGAGGTCCTGCCCAAGCTGCTGCCCCATTTGAGCGAGAGCAGCACCGTCTGTACCCTGCAAAATGGCGTGCCTGAGCCCTTTGTGGCCAAGTATGTGGGCCAGTCCCGGACGGTCGGCGGCACCGTGCTCTGGAGCGCGACTTTCCAGGAGCCCGGTATTTCCTGCCTGACCCAGGATGTGAGCAACCTGAACTGCTTCTTTGACATCGGTGAGATCGACGGCTCGGATACCCCCCGCATCCACCAGGTGGCGGAGGTCCTGTCCAAGATGGGCCCGGCCGTAGTCATGCCCGACTTGATGGCCGCCCGCTGGGGCAAGCTGGTCAACAACGCCTGCGTCAGCGGCATGTCCGCCGCCTGCGGCACCACCTTCGGCGGTGTCATTGACGATCGGAAGGCCCGCGCCTGCCTGGCCTATCTGGGCCACGAGGTGAAGATCTGCTGTGAGGCGGAGGGGCTGGTCATGCCCCTGCTGGTCAATGGCTTCTCCCCCGACTCCCTGGACATCAAGGACAAGGCCCAGTATGAGGAGAACCAGAAGATGTGGGCCGACATGTACGCACCGGCCCGCCCCGCCAAGGCCAGCATGCTGCAGGACCTGGAAAAGGGCAAGCTGACTGAGGTGACCATGATCAACGGCTATGTCTCGGAAGTGGGCCGGAAGCACGGGATTCCCACCCCCTTCAATGATACCGTGGTGAAGATCGTCCAGGGCATCGAGCGCGGCGAGCTCCCGCTGTCCTTTGACAATCTGAAGTATTTTGACCAGTCCTGGTTTACTTACGGGCTGTAACGTGTAACATTTTAGGAGGAAAGCAGCATGTACGATTTCAGCGGAAAGATCGTGGCGGTGACCGGGGCGGCCCAGGGGCTGGGCAGGGCCATCGCGGAGCGGTTTTTGAAGGACGGCGCCGAGGGCGTGGCCTTGCTGGACCTGAAAGAGGATGTCCTGGCCGCGGCCGCCGCGGAGCTGGACCCCGCTGGCAGCCGCACCCTGGCCGTGCCCTGCAATGTGGCCGACCCGGACTCCGTGGCTCGGGCCTTCCAGCAGATTCGGGACCGCTTTGGGTGGGTGGACGTCCTGGTCAACAACGCGGGCATTACCCGGGACGCTCTGGTGCACAAGATGACCAATGAGCAATTTGACCAGGTGCTCAAGGTGAGCCTCTACGGCACTTTCTACTGCGTCAAGCAGGTCATTGACGGCATGCGGGAGCGGGGCTACGGGCGGATTATTTCCATGTCCTCCCTGGCCAACCGGGGAAATGTGGGCCAGGCCAATTATGCCGCCGCAAAGGCGGGCATCATCGGCCTGACCAAGACCCTGGCCATGGAGCTGGGCCCCAAGAACGTCACGGCCAACTGCCTGGCCCCCAGCCTGATCAACACAGATATTATCAAGACCGTGCCCGACAAGGTCCGCAACGCCATGACCGCCTCTGTTCCTCTGCGCCGGATCGGGGAGCCGGAGGAGGTGGCCGACCTGGTGGCGTTCCTGGCCAGCGACGAGGCCAGCTATGTCAGCGGCCAGTGCATCAGCATCACCGGCGGCCTTTGGTAAGAGACCGGAAGTTTTATTAAACCATTTCGTGTAAGGAGGAAGTTATCCATGTCTAATCTGTCCAACAAAGTCATCATCACCGCCGCCCTCACCGGCGCCGTCACCCCTCCGGGCTATGACATCCCCATTACCCCTGAGGCGATTGCCGAAGACGCCTATAAATGTTGGAAGCTGGGCGCCTCTGTGGTTCATATCCATACCCGTGCCGAGGACGGCCTGGGCGCCATGAACCACGACCATTTTGCCAAAATTTGCAAGCTGATCCGTGCCCATGAGGACTGCGATGTGATTCTCAATTGCACCTCCTCGGGCTACTCCGCTCAGCACATGGCCACCGACGAGGATCGCTACCATCATTTCGAGATCATTCCCGAGATCGAGATGGGTTCCTACGATGCCGGCTCCTTCAACTGGATGCCCTCCCTGGTGTTCATGAACTCACCTCAGTTCCTGGAGAAGCTGGGCAACGTTTATCTGGAGAATGACGTTAAGCCTGAGATCGAGATCTTTGACGCCGGAATGCTGGGCATTACCAATTACTATGTCAAGCAGGGCAGCCTGAAGGCCCCCTGTCACTACCAGTTTGTGCTGGGTGTGCTGGGCGGTATGCCTGCCACCGTGGAAAACCTGCTCTACCTGAAGAACCACATTCCCGAGGGCTCCACTTGGTCCGCGTTCGGCGTGGGCGCGGGCCATCTGCCCATCATGTACGCAGCCCTGGCCCTGGGCGGCCATATCCGTGTGGGGCTGGAGGATAACGTAGTGTACGGCTATGACGAGAACGGCAAGAAGATCATGGCAACAAACCCGATGCTGGTGGAGCGCGCCGTTCAGGCGGTAAAGGTGTTCGGCAAGACCCCCGCCACCTCCGCCGAGGCCCGCGAGATCCTGGGCATCAAGCCCCTGGTGCGCTGAACAGGGGGCCGAGACATGACACGCAACCCCAGAGACGCGGTGGTGGTGGCCTACGGCCGCGCGCCCCTTTCCAGGGCCTACAAGGGTCCGCTGGCCAACGTCCATCCTGTGGAGTACGGCGCCCAGACCCTCAAGGGCGTGCTGGAGCGCCTGCCCGGCCTGGACCCGGCCCTCATTGACGATGTGATCGTGGGTTGTGCCAACCCGGAGCGCCTGTGCGGCTATAACATGGGCCGCCTGATCGTTCAGCGGGCCGGCCTGCCCGACTCCGTCACCGCTCAGACCGTGAACCGCTTCTGCTCCTCCGGCCTGCAGACCATTGCCACCGGCGCCAACGCCATCATGGCAAATCAGGCCGATGTGATCGTGGCCGGCGGCGTGGAGCGCATGACCGACCTGCAGATGGCCTTCCCCAAAGAGTTCAGAGACGCCGCTTTGGAAGAGCAGGATCCCGGCGCGTATCTGCCTATGGGCTTTACCGCTGAGAACGTGGCTTCCCGTTACGGCATTACCCGTACCGACATGGACCAGATGGCAGTGGACAGCCACCGTAAGGCTGCCGCCGCTCAGGCTGCGGGCAAGTTTGTGGACGAGATTATCCCCATCCACATTCCACAGGCCGATGGTACGCAGATCGTTGCCGACCATGACGACGGCATCCGCCCCGGCACTAATCTGGAGGGGCTGGCCGCGCTCAAGCCCTGCTTCAAGCCGGACGGGGTCGTGACCGCCGCCATCTCTTCCCAGATGACCGACGGAGCCGGCTTTGTGGTGCTCATGGCCCGGGAAAAGGCGGAGGAGCTGGGCTACGCTCCCATTGCACGCTTTGTTGCCTTCGCCGTGGGCGGCGTGCCCGCAGACGTGATGGGCATCGGGCCCACCGTGGCCGTGCCCAAGGTGATGAAGCGTACGGGCCTGAGCGTGGACGACATGGACGTGATCGAGATCAACGAGGCCTTCGCCTCCCAGGCGCTCTACTGCATCCGGGAGCTGAAGCTCCCCGTGGAGAAGGTCAACCCCAACGGTGGCGCCATGGCCCTGGGCCATCCCCTGGGTGCCACCGGCGCGGTGCTCACCTGCAAAGCGCTCGCCGAGCTCAGGCGCACTGGCGGCAAATACGGCCTGGTCACCATGTGCATCGGCGGCGGCATGGGCGCTGCCGGTATCTACGAGATGGAATAAACACAGCGAGACCTCCCATTTTACCCTTCACACACATTGCAAAGGGCGCGGACCCGATCGGGTCCGCGCCCTTTGCGCGCTTAAGAAGCTGAGCGGGCGGGGCGGCTGACCAGTCTGGCCGCCTCCTCCGGGGAGAGGCCCTTGATGCGCCAGTCTACGGCAATGGTGCTCCCGTCCTCCTGGGGGTAATGCAGGGTAAAGGAGGGGTAGCGCCAGCCCGGGGTATCCCCCGCGTCGTCGTCCACATAGCTGCCCCATTCCTCCAGCGCCTCGTCGGAGATTTGATCCGGATCAAGGTCGGGGGCAGGGATGCTGGCATGGGCCGGGAAGCGGGAGACGGTCACATCCACGTAATCGTAACCCCGGATCCAACTCAGGTGCAGCCAGTCCCGGTTCTGGCCCAGCTCCCGGTGGGCGGAGCCAAAGGCGTACCCCTCCGGGGCGGCCTCGGGCAGCCAGGCGCCCAGTTCCTCGGCATAGGCTTCCTCCAAAGTCAGCTCCTCGCTGCGCCATTCAGGGATTTCCTCGGGAACTAGGTGCATGGTGGTGAACATTCCATCCTTCCGGGCGGCGTGGGAGAGCAGGCAGTCGCACAGCCAGGAGGCCGTCTCTTCCTCGCGCGCAGTGACCTGAAACCGCACCCCTGCGCCGTAGAAGAATTCCGTGGCGTACACATACTCCTTTTCCCCGTCCTTGTCCCGGTCATAGTGCTGATACCAGGCCGTGACCTCCAGGCCCTCAAAGTCCACGGTATCCACCTCAAATACGGTGTCCCGGACAGGGATGTGGTCGGGCGCCAACATCAGGGAGAAGGTGGTCCCATCCTCCTCCCGCTCTCCCCGGATGGTGGCCCGCCATACCTGACCTTGGCCGTCATAGATCACCTGCCCGGTCAGACCGAAGCCGGTCCAGTACAGGGGCCAGGGTACCGCATCCCCGCCGCCCAGGGCCGCGATGATATCCTCCGCAGTCATCTTTTCCGTAAAGCTGCCCTGGGGCAGCACGATGGAGGCGGACATTGAGGGCGCGTCGGTGCAGTCGGTGAATTCCACGCCGGAGATGCTGAAATTGCCGTGGGGCCGGCCCTCAAAGGGGTCGGTTACCACCAGGGTGTACTGCTGCTCCCCCTCCGGCGGGGCCACGGGAGAGGGGGAGCCGGTCAGGACCGGCTCCGGCGGGAGGGCCGTGCCGGACCCTCCGGGGACGGAGCCGCCCCCCAACTGCCCCGCCGCCCGGAAGCCCGCGAAGAGGGCGAAGGCACAGCAGGCGGCCAGGGCGGCATATTTTAGGATGGGGACGCGGCGGGGGCGCGGGGTGCGCCGGGCTGTGTCCAGCGTGTCCATCAGCCGCCGGTGCTGCCCGGCGGAGAGGGAAATATGGTCGAAATAAGAGCGATAGGCCTTCATAATCATTCTCCTTCCAGCAGGCCGCGGAGCTTGGCCCTGGCCCGGCTCAGACGGGAACGGATGGTGCCCTCCGCCTCGCCGGTAATGGCGGCGATCTCCGTGGTCTGATAGCCCTCATAATAATAGAGGTGGACCGCAGCGCGCTCTTTGGGAGGAAGGGAGAGGACCGCCTCCAGCGCGGTCTGCTCCTCGGGCGCGGCGGCGGGATAGGTGTCCAGCAGCGGGGCGCGGCGCCTGTGCCAGGGGGAGCGCAGGCGGCTTTTGCACAGGTTGAGCGTGACCCGCAGCAACCAGGCCCGTTCGTACCCGGCGCCGTCCAGGACCGGGGCCTTCTCCAGGTATTTTAAAAAGGCGTCCTGCACCGCGTCCTCCGCCTCCTGGGGGTCGCCCAGCAGGGAGAGGGCGGCGCGGTAAAGGGTATTCTCGTGGGTGCGTACTACAACTTCCAACCGGTTGGGATCTGTCATCACTCGGCCTCCCTTCACCCTATATACGCTTTTAGACGGCCAAATGCTGCAAAGGTTGCAAAAAAAGCGCGGGGCGGTTTTTCCGTCCCGCGCCGGGCGCGGAGAAGCGCGTTATTTTGCGGCGCCTGCCAGCGGAGTCACATCGTTCTTGCCCACGATGAGAATGCGCCAGATAAAGACGACCAGGAAGAGCGCGGCCACCGCCAGCCCCACCGGATAAGCGATAGAGGTAGACAGATTCAGGCACTCCTTTGCCTGGAAGAAATAGGTGACCGACACCGCGGACATAAAGGTGGCGGGGAGAGCGGCCATCATGCAGGAGATGGGCGGGAAGCCATACTTGTGCAGGAACACCGCGCCTGTCCACAGCACAATCATGGCCAGAGTCTGGTTGGACCAGGAGAAATAGCGCCACAGCACATCCCAGGGGAGCGCCAGAGCCACCACCGCGCCCACGGCCAGCAGGGGCACGGACAGGGCGGCGCGGGGCCCCACCTTGGACTGGTCGATGTGGAACCAGTCCGCAATGGTCAGCCGGGCGGCGCGGTAGGCGGTGTCGCCGGAGGTGATGGGGCAGGCAATCACGCCGATCATGGCCAGTACGCCGCCCACAGGACCAAGCAGGGTGGTGGAGATTTCATATACCACGTCGCCCGCGCCGCCGGCGGCGATGGCATTGGTCAGGCCGGTCATGCCGTCCAGCAGGGAGCCGTGGTTGGTATAGAAGGTCACGCCGGCAGCGGCCCAGATCAGGGCAATGACGCCCTCGGTGACCATGGCACCGTAGAACACGGTGCGGCCCTCTTTCTCACTCTTGATGCAGCGGGCCATCATGGGGGACTGGGTGGCGTGGAAACCGGAGATGGCTCCACAGGCCACGGTGACAAACATCATCGCCCATTTCGGCAGACTGTTGGGGTGGACAGCAGTGAGGGTGGTCAAAGTGAGCTCCGGCATGTCGGAGCCGCGGAGGAGCACGGTGGCTCCTCCGATTCCCACTGCCATAATAATCAGGCAGATGCCGAATACGGGGTAGAGCTTGCCGATGACCTTGTCGATGGGCAGGAATGTGGCTACCAGGTAGTAGATCATGATCACCGCCAGCCAGAACATGGTGCTCAAGGCCTCCGGGGTGAGCTTTGCCAGCAGGCCGGCTGGGCCCACAGAGAAGTTGACGCCCACCATCACCAGCAGGACCACAGAGAACACGCGCATGATAAAGGTGATGACCTTGCCCATATAGAGGCCAACCACCTCGGAAATAGACTTGCCGTCATTGCGCTCGCTCATCATGCCGGAAAGGAAGTCGTGGACCCCGCCCCCCAGAATGGTGCCGAAGACAATCCACAGGTATACTGAGGGGCCCCAGCAGGCTCCGGAGAGAGCGCCATAGATGGGGCCCAGACCGGCGATGTTCAGCAGCTGGACGAGGAAGATGCGCCAGGTCTTCATGGGGACATAGTCCACACCGTCGGGATGGGCCACAGCAGGCGTGGGGCGATCATCCACGCGAAAGACCTTTTCAATTACCTTGCTGTAAGTAAAGAATCCCACAATCAGCAGGGCCAGACAGACAAAAAAGGTTACCACAAAAATTCCTCCTCAAACATGTGGGGGGTGGAGAAAGCCTCTCCTCTGCTTCTCCTGTCCCCGTTTGGCGGCTTCATTATAGTCCCGGCCATCCAAAATGTCAACCCTAAATTTGACACAAAACCTGTTTTGTCTAAAAAAGATTGCGTTGCCTCCGCCAAGCAGATTGTGGTATACTATTATCCCATTCAGAGATTGATTTGCAGAGAGGAATGAGCGGCATGAATAAGCCCAGAAAGGCTGTGGTTTTGGCGGCGGGGAAGGGGACGCGCCTGCGAACCGAGGGTGTGGATCTGCCCAAGGTGATGCGGCAGGCGGCGGGACGCCCCCTGCTGGAGCATGTGCTGTCCGCCATCTCGTTTTTGAACAAGGAAGATGTGGTGCTGGTGGTGGGATATGAGCGGGAAAAGGTGCTCGCTGCCTTCCCGGACTACCCCCACGCGGTGCAGGATCCCCAGCTGGGCACCGGGCACGCGGTGCAGTGCGCCAGGGAAGCCCTGGCCGGCTTTGCGGGCAGCATTCTCATCTGCTACGGAGACATGCCCCTGATGCGCCGGGAGACCTATGAGGCCTTGTTCGCCGCCCATCAGGCCGCCGGGAACGACTGCACTCTGCTCACCGCCGTGTCCGATGAGGAGCTGCCCTACGGGCGTATCATCCGCGGGTCGGACGGCCGCTTCTCCCACATCGTGGAGGACCGGGACTGCACCCCGGAGGAAAAGGCTGTGCGGGAGCTGAACGTGGGTGTGTATGTCTTTGAGGCCGCCGCCCTGTGGAAGGCGCTCTCCCAGCTCAGCTGCGACAATGCCCAGAAGGAGTACTACCTGACCGACGCCCCAGCCCTGATCCTGGCCGCCGGGGGGAAGGTGGACGCCTGCCCCGACTGCACCACCGAGGAGATGCTGGGGGTCAACACCGTGGAGCAGCTGAAGCAGGTGGAGCAGGCGCTGCGCCGGCGGGGTCTGTGACGAAAGGAGCGACTATGCCCGAACAAAAGGATCTGCGCCTGGCCGTGCTGATCGATGCGGACAACGCCCCCCGCACCGCTATCCGCGAGGTGATGGCGGAGGCGGCGGTGTACGGCACCCCCACGCTCAAGCGCATCTATGGGGACTGGACCGCCCCCAATATGGGCTCCTGGAAGCCTCTGCTGCTGGAAAACGCCATTACCCCCATCCAGCAGTACAGTTATACCACGGGAAAAAACGCCACCGACTCGGCCATGATCATCGACGCCATGGATATCCTCTACTCCGGACGGGTGGACGGTTTCGTGCTGGTGAGCAGCGACTCCGACTTTACCCGCCTGGCCACCCGTCTGCGGGAGGCGGGGATGAAGGTCTACGGCATGGGGGAGCGGAAAACCCCGGCGCCCTTCATCGTGGCCTGCGACAAATTTGTGTATATCGAGGTCATTCGGGCCGCCGGGGCTATGGCCCGCGCCCAGGAGGCGGTCAAAGAGGCAGAGGAAGCTTCGCCGGAGCCACAGCCCAAGGCCAAGCGGGGCGGAAAGAAAAAGGCGGAGGAGCCGCAGGCCGCCAACGCCGCGCCCAGGGAGCCAGAGAACATCAACGGTGTGCCCCGGGCAGTGGTGGAGCTCATTGCCCTCTCTCTGGAGGACATCGCAGACGAGGACGGCTACGCCTCCATGGCGGACCTGGGAAGCCTGCTCCAGAAAAAGCAGCCGGACTTCGATTCCCGCAACTTCGGGTATTCCAAGCTGACCCAGCTGGTCAAGGCCCTGGGCCGCTTTGAGGTGGACGTGCGCCAGCCGGGCGGCGGGCACTCCAAGGTGATCTATCTGCGGGATAAAAAACAGAAATAAAGGCAAAGAACCGCCCCTGCGGAGCTTCCGCGGGGGCGGTTTTGGCGGCAAGGAGGCGGCTTACGTCTCATCCTCCTCCAAATCTGCGGCAGAAAGGGCCATGATCGCGTCCTTGTCCGGGGCCTCCAGGGCGGCCACCCGGTTGGCCTGGCGGGCCACCGCCCGCTCAAAGAGGTTGCGCACGTCCCGGGCGTTGCCGAAGTTTTCGTCCCGCTCCTCGTAGAGCGCCTGGAACAGGGCGGCGGCCCGGGCCTCGGCCTCCCCGTCCAGAGTGTAGCCGTTCTTCTGGCACATGGAGCGGAAGATCTCCATCAGCTGCGCGGCGGTGTAGTCCTCAAAGTAGAAGTATTTGTTGAATCGGCTCTCCAGACCGGGATTGGAGTGGATGAATTTGCCCATCAGCTCGGTGTAGCCCGCCACAATGACGATCAGGTCGGCCCGGTGGTCCTCCATGCCCTTGAGCAGGGTCTCAATGGCCTCCTGGCCGAAGTCGTTGGCGTTGTCGTGATTGGCCAGGGCATAGGCCTCGTCGATAAAGAGTACCCCGCCCAGGGCCTTCTGGATGACCTCGCCCGTCTTGATGGCGGTCTGCCCAACAAAGCCGGCCACCAGGCCGGAGCGGTCCACCTCCACCAGCTGGCCCTTGGAGAGCACCCCGATGGCGTGGTAGATCTTGGCCAGCAGCCGGGCTACGGTGGTCTTGCCGGTGCCCGGATTGCCCATAAAGACCAGGTGCAGGGACATGGGGGGCACAGGCAGATCATGTTCCTGGCGGAGCCTGCGTACCTTAACCAGGTTGATGAGGCTCTTCACGTCGGCCTTGACCTTGTCCAGACCGCACAGCCCGTCCAGCTCGGCCAGAAGCTCCTCCAAGCTGGGGGCGGGCTCCTCCGGCTCCTCCCGACCCTGGGCGGCCGGCTCCGGAGCGGCACCGCCGGCAGCAGGGGCCTGGGTCGGGACCTCCGGGCGCTTTGTGACAAAGTCCTGCACGTCCAGGGGGGCCTTCTCCCCCTTGAGGCCGTCCCGGTCGCAGAGGGCCCCCATGACCTCGGCGCAGCGGTTGACATAGCCGGCCTCTTCCTCGCTGACCACGTCGTCCACCGCGGCGAAGAGCAGCAGCATCAGGGTGGTCAGATCAATGAACCGCCGGGAGAGCCTTCCACCGGTCACCTTGTCCGAGGCCCGCATCCGGGTGAAAAAGGCGGGGGGCTGGAAGCCCGGGTATTCATTCACCGCGGTGGACAGCTCCCAGAACAGGATGGAGGGCACCGGGCAGCCCTTGGTGTACAGGGCGTTGTAGTATTCCACATGACGGGGAGTGACCGACGCCCCGTCCCGCTGCCACACCCCCAGGGCGCAGGCCCGGAAAAAAATATCGGCCTCCTGGGTGAATTTCATGCGCAGGGTGGGGTCGCTGATCTGCCGCTTGAACGCGGACAGACCGTCGCTGTACTGCTTGTGCACCTCTGCGGCACTCAGGGAACCTCTCATGGCGGACACCTCATTTTTTAGCTTGGAGATACTAAAGTTATTATATCCCAAAGGTGCCCGTGGTGCAAGGGGAGCGGACGCCCATGAACAAAGGATTGGCGGAGCATTTTCTATAAAATGCTCCGCCGATCCTTTCTGGGTATTCCGGTGCAGACATGGTCATTGGGGAAAGCAACCTGAGGTGTCAGCGCTTTTTTTGAAACACTGGCAGGTTGATGATCATGATGGCCGCGACCACCGCCGCAAAGACAATAAATACCGTGGGGCTGTAGGCAGATACACCCGCAGCACTGCCCACCAGTTTCTGCACCATGGGAGAAATGAACTGCCCGATGAAGATGGACGCCGTGGAAATGGAGCTGCCCAGGGCAACCAGATGCAGAGGAAGAATTGTGGTAATAGTGATGGCCACATGGGTGGAATACAGACCGGCGAAGGTATAGACCAGACAGAAACCCACAGCGAGGGTCACAGAGCTGGTCATGGACGAGATCAGGAAGCCGAGAGCAGTGACAGCTAGGAACACAACACCGGCCCATCTGCGGAAGATCTTGAGCAGATAGGGGATCAGAATACTGAATACGGCCAGCACCAGGGTGCCGACGGAGGTGATGGTGCTGGTCAGCTGCGTGCCGCCAATCCCGTTTTCCGCCACGTAGAAGGAGAGAGAGGACATCATTGCGATGTTGAAGGTCTGCACCACGAACTGAGAGGCGCAGAACAGGACAAAAACAGGGCCGATCTTACCATTGGTTTTTTCCACCACTGTATTGGCCGCCGCCTCGCCGCCGCCCAGTTTGCCGGTGCGGGGAATACCGGTAAAGACGATGAGGAATACCGCAGCAAAGATGCCGTAGGGGAAGAAGGCATTCCGCCAGTTGTTGACGGAAATGACGCCTACCAGCATGACCAGCAGCGCGCTGATGATATTGTTCACACCTTGGCTCCCACCCATGATGCCGGCCCGCTCCGCCTCAGGATATTCCGCCACATAGGTGGACTGCATGGGCATCAGCATGCCCATGCCGAAGCCCAGCAGGCCCCGGCTGACAAGAATGAGTGGAAAGCTGTGAAGAAAGCCCGGGAGAATGCCGCCCACGGTCACGAAAAGGAACGCGATGGCATTGATCCACATCCGCTCCACCTTCGTGACCAGAGCTGAAGTGAGAAACAGCGCGGGGAGGATGGTGAAGGCCGGCAAAGTAACTACCATCGTAATGGCGGAGGGATCCACTGAGGGAAATTCTGCCGCCAGACTGGCCATCACCGGTGAGACCAAAGACATACCGGCCACGCCCGCCAGGGCCAGGATCATAATTGAGAATTTTTTATACACAACCTCATCCCTTTCTCTTCTCTGCGATTCAGCTGCTTAGGAAACGGGATCCGTTTCGGCGGTCACCACCGCGATCACATAGTCGCCGTCGTTGGAGACACTGGCGGAAAGACGGCACACCCCGCAGGCGGCGGCCCGGGCCGACATTTCTCCGGAGAGCACCACCGACGGCGCACCATAAGCGGTGGAGAGAGCCTCTATCTGAACCCAGGACATCCCCTCAGTCCATGCTGTGCCCAGGCTTTTAAAGGCCGCCTCCTTCAATGCCAGACGCTCCGCAAACCAAAGCGAGGGACGTTCGCTGGCCAGGCCGGTCTCATATTCCAGCCGGGTAAAGGTCTGGGAAAAGTAGATGGAATCGGCCCGCCGCAATGCCTGCTCCATCCGCTGGATACGGAACAGATCTACCCCTACGCGCAAACCCATTTTCAGCCCCCCTTTTCCCTACATAACGGCTGCAATGGCGATGACGCCCAGAATATCCTCCACAGAGGAGCCTCTGGACAAATCGCACACCGGCTTTCGAAAGCCTTGGAGAATAGGGCCGTAGGCTGTGGCCCCGGTCAGCCGTTGGGTCAGCTTATAGGCGATGTTGCCCGCCTCCAGGCTGGGGAAGATCAGCACATTGGCCCGCCCAGCCACGGGGCTGCCTTCCGGAATCTTCTTGGCCGCCACCTCGGGACAGAGGGCTGCGTCCGCCTGCATTTCGCCGTCAATGAGCAGCTTCGGCTCTCGGCTGCGTACCAGCTCCAGCACCCGGGCCAGCCGCTCTGTACGGGGATGCTCGGCGCTGCCCTTAGTGGAGAAGGAGAGCAGAGCCACCCGGGGTTCCCACCCCAGCAGCCGTTGGGCGCTGCGGGCGGTCAGGGCGGCGATGGACGCCAGCTCCTCCTCGGAGGGCTCAATCTGGAAGCCGCAGTCAGCGTACATCAGAAGGGCACCCTCCGGCCCGTGGAAGCCGGGGATCTCAAAGAGGAAAAAGCTGGAGGGGGACTCCACCTCGTCCTCCATGCCGATAAACATGGAGGCAGCGTTGATGACCTCGCCGCTCTCCGAGACATAGCCCGCCACCATGGCGTCCGCCTGGCCCAGCCGCACCAGCATGGCCCCGTAGAACAGCGGCTCCTCCAGCAGGAAGCGGGCTGCGGTCCGGTCGATGCCCTGGCTGGCCAAGGTGTCGGCGTACTCGTCCAACGGAGCCTCGGTGGGATCGGTGCGATCATACCACCCCTGTTTCGGAATCCCCATCGCCGCGCATTGCGCGGCGATGGGATCCGAAGCTCCGATGAGAATGGGTCGGCACAGCCCCTGCTGCTGGGCCTGCCAGGCGGCCGTGATGATGCGGTCCTGCACTCCCTCCGGGAGTACGATCCGCCGACCGGTGCAGCGGGGCTTCAGAATATTGACCAAGTTCATCTTATGCCTCAGTCCACCCGTCGGGGTAATGCTCTGGCAGAACGCTCTTGGGGTAGGCCCAGTTGTCCTCCGGGTTAGTGTTGATGGCCGGGAGCAGGGGGGTGTGTCCCTTCAGACCGTCATCCACCTTGATTATGTCCGCCGTGATGTGGGCGGAGTCGTCGGAGGCCAGGAAGGCGAAAGCGGCGGCCACGTCCTTTTCTCCGGCGGGCGCGGGGGTCAAAATATTACACTGGATGGATTCGCCAAGCACGCCGGGGTACTCCATATCCAGGGAGGAAGAATGGGTGATGTGTCCCAGCACCAGGGTGTTGCAGCGCACGCCCATTTTACCGTAGGCCACGGCGATATTGCTGGCCAGAGAGATGATGGCGGCCTTGGAGGCGCTGTAGGCAGTGCGGCAAGGATTGCCGTAGGTCCCGTCGGTGGAGGAGGTGTTGACAATCACGCCCCTCTGCTGCTTCAGGAAGTAGGGGAGCACATGCTTGATGGTGAGCATATAGCCCACAAAATTGATCCGGTAGACGTTCATGAAAAGCTCTGGGTCAAGCTTAGTGAAGGGGATCGTGCTGTCCTCCACCATGTACTGAGGCGCGTAGGCGATATTGAGCAGAATGTCGATGGTGCCGTAAGTCTCCGCCGCAAAGCGGACCATTTCCTCAACGGTCTTTTCGTCGCCCAGATCCACGAAGCGGGAGACGGCTTGGCCGCCCTGGGAGCGGATTTTTTCAGCGACTGCCTCGGCCTTGTCCGCGGCAAAGTCGGCGACAACGACCTTGCAGCCCTCCTCGGCCATGCGGTAGCAGGTGGCGGACGCATTGCCGCCCGCGCCGCCGACAACGATGACGACCTTATCTTTTAAACCTCGCATAACAATACCCCTTTCTGTTCGGATCTTACCGCTTACTCCCCGCCGGCCAGCTTGAACCAGTCGGCCACGGTCTTGGCCTTCCGGCTCTGCATATAGGAGATCTTCACGCCGAAGCGGGACTGCACGTTGGCGGAAATCTGCATAATATCATGGGATTTTGCGCCGTAGTCCTTCGTGATGCTGCTTTCCGGGACGATCGTATCCTGGGGAATGCCGAGGATTTCAGAGATGATTTCGGCCACGCCGTCTTTTACAGATGCCATAGCAGTTCCCTCCCGTCACACACACCGGTAAACGGGGTAGCTGTATCCGTCGCGCTTCTGGATCTCCAGCTTCAGGTGGTCCAG
Organism: Lawsonibacter celer; assembly: GCF_014281125.1. Taxonomy (GTDB): domain Bacteria; phylum Bacillota; class Clostridia; order Oscillospirales; family Oscillospiraceae; genus Lawsonibacter_B; species Lawsonibacter_B celer. Next base: position 64,432 of record NZ_JACOEA010000004.1, read on the forward strand.
CTTGCCTGCCAGAAACTGCTCATACACGTCCGCGGGGTCGCCCTCTACATTGACCAGCATACTCTCAAACACGCTGCCCTCCGCCACATGGGCGTAGGCATAATAATAGGGAGCGTACTGCTCAAACCACTGGTCGGGGGCAGTGACCAGGGCAATCTCGTCCAGATGGCCCTCGCCGCTGATCTCCACCCACTCCATGTCGGTGCCGGAGCATTCGCGGCAGATGGGGAAGGGCGGGAAATGCACGGCGCCGCACTTCTTGCACTTGAGGCCCATCAGCCTGCCTTCTTCCAGATAGTCATACCATTGTTTCGTAATTGCTGTCATCGTAACTCGCCCTCCTTACGCCTTTTTCAGAATGGTGACATTCACGTTGGGGCCTGCGCCCTCGTTCATGATCATAGCGGAATTGATGGGGTGATTGGCCTGCCGCGCCCCGGCCTCGCCGCGCATCTGGATGACGGCCTCGGCCACCTCGGCGCCCGCGGAGGCGGCCCAGGCGTGGCCCATGCTGGAGCGGCCGCCGCTGGTGTGGAAAATACGGTCGCCGTCAAAGGCAGTGCGGCCTTCCAGGATGTACTTCCAGGCCTCGCCCGGATCGAAGAAGCCCGCAGCCTCGCTCTGGGTAAATTGGCGGGCAATCAGGCAGTCGTGGGGAGAGAAATAATCCAGCTCATGCCGGGGAACCGTGATGCCGGCCATGGCATAGGCCTGCTTGATGGCGCTCTCGTACTGCTCCGGCTGGGAAGCAGAGGTGGCGGCGGCGGTGCCAAAGCCGGCAACCTTGACCGCTCGGTCCTCCAGGCCATATTTCTTTACCAGGTCGTCGGCCATGACGATAATGGCGGAGGCGCCGTCGCAGGTGGCAGCACAGTGCAGGAAGCGGGCGGAGACGCTGAACTTGGGGTTAAAGTCGGAGCGCAGGAAGTCCATGCCACTCTTCATGCCGTGCTCGGCGGCCTCCTCCTCAAAGGTTTTGGTGGCCATGACCGCCTTGGGGTTGAGCACACCGGCCCGGCGGTTATTGTAGGCAGACATATTGAGTACATCGTCCAGCTGCTCCAGCGTAAGGCCATGACGTTTGGCATAGTTCAGAGCGCAGCCGTCAAAGGAGGTGGGCGTTCCAGCCCAGTACAAGTAACCGTGGTCGCAGCCGTACATGGTCTTTTCCCAAAGGACATCAGTGGGCATCTGCTCCCGAATATGAGCGGGCTTTCCGGGCACGGGAGAGCTGCTGGTAGTCTCGACGGCGCAGGAGAGCGCTATGTCGGCGGTGCTGGACGCCACCATCTGCACGGCATTGCGCAGGGTGAGGGTGGACGAGCAGCAAGCACCCTCCATGTGGAAGCCGGGCTTCAGACGCAGACCCATCCAGTCGGCATAGAGACCCGCCACCGAGTTGCTGCTGGACAAAGTTTCTGCCATATACTGGGCCACAAAGAACGCATCCACATCCTTAGCCTCCAGCCTGGCATCCTGTAGGGCTTCCATAAATGCCATGGACACTAGCTCGCGCTCGGTGAAATCCTTGATCTCCGGAGATTTCCCGATGAGTCCGAAGGGGGTGTAGCCGACGCCTACGATGGAAACGCCCCGGCTGAGGGTCCACCTTTTTGCTGTGTTGTTCATGTTTGTGTATCGCTCCTCTCACGTTATCTTTTTGCTTTAGAACGGATATCCTGCACCTCTACTGTATCAGCTAAACAACTAAAATGCACAGCATTCATTTGTATTCAATTGTGTATTTTGACGTTTTCGAAGAATTCTGAAGAATACGGAAGCATTTAGAAGAATTCATCCATCTGTCTTGTTATCTTCTCCTGAATACAGTATAATTTAGTCAATATAACCATTGTATATTGAAAGGAGATGCTTTTCTTTGGACAATGCGGATAAATTGAAGGAGCTGTTTGTAGAATTTGCAAAGCAGGGGAATTTGACGGATGCTGTTTTCAATACAATTGTGGAGTCCATCCACCAGAGCATTCTTCCAAGCGGAATGCACCTGTCCAGCATCGAACTGGCGGACATCTTTGGGATCAGCCGTACACCGGTACAAATCGCACTTTCCAAGCTGGAGTACGCCGGGCTGCTTCGGCTGGATCGCAGAAACAGCTTTATCACCTATACGCTTGACCTTCGGGAACGAATCGATTATAACGACTGTATGGTGGGCCTGTATGACATTGCGGCCAGGATTGCGCAGAAGCGGATTGACTCCTACTATAAAAATTTGCTCGGATCCATGCTGGACAGCCTGGACAAACTGCTGGACGCCCCATATCGCTACCTGGAAGAGGACACCAATTTTTAATACAATATCATCCTGAGTACGGCAAACCGGGATCTGATCAAAACGTTTACAGATCTGCAGCGGAAATATGGTCTGGCCTATCTGGATGAGGAGAGCGTGAGAGAGCCCGCCGATTTTGCAGCCAAGCACCAGGCACTCAACCGCAGACTCTATGAGGCGATCCTGGGGGGAAATCGGACCGAGCTGGACGAGGTGTGCGCTGAGCATGATGAGCAGATGATGAATGGGGTATGTACCTGGATTTCCCGCACGAAAATATAGAGGGGACGAAAGGGGATGAGGTGCGGCCGCACGTATGTCTACCACGTTCAGACTATGGAAATGGACGGGAAGTTGACATAAATATTAAAAAAGGTTTACAAATTTGCTGCCGCCGTTGACGGATTTCCAGACAGCGTGTACAATAAACGCAGAATCTGTCAATTACGGAGGGAGCGCTATGGCAGCCAGACGGTCCGGGAGCACCCGGAATGAGACGATCCGTTGCCCATACTGTGGGGAGGACTACGCCGCCTCCTACCGGCATTGTCCCTTTTGCGATGAATTGCCCCTGGAGGAGGACTATGACGAGGAGGAGGCGCCCCGCAGCCGCAGCGGCGGAAAGCGGCTGATGACCAATACCCGGGGCGGCGGCTACGGCGGCGGCCCCACGCCGGGAAAGATCATTGCCACTATTCTTTCCCTGGCCCTGATCGTGGCGGCGGTTATCATTGTCATCACGCAGATCCTGCCCCTGCTGAGCAAGGATTCCAAGCCAGACCCCTCGCCCTCCCCATCCAGCAGCATCCAGCCCAGTGAGAGCCCATCCGCCGATCCCAGCCCGGCCCCCACGCCGGGGGAGAGCGGTGAACCCACTACCGAGCCGACGGCCGAGCCCAGCCCGACTCCCGGCAGCGGTACGGCGGCGACCGGCTTTACCCTGGACAAGACGGAGTTCTCCATCAGCGACCGCTATCCGGATCCGGTTACCATCAAGGTGACCTTTACGCCTGCCGGCACATCGGGGAAGCTTACCTGGACCAGCAGCGACCCGGAGGTGGTCTCCGTGGACGCCAACGGCAAGGTGAGCCCGGGGAGCAAGCAGGGCTCCGCCACCATTACTGCGGCCCTGGAGGGGGGCGTCAGCCGGACCTGCCTGGTGTACAACAGTACCACGAGGAGCGGCGGCAGCACAAGCGGAGGGAATGCCTCCACCGCGCTCTCCTTGAACCGGGAGGACTTTACCCTGGCCCCGGGCGAATCCTTCCAGGTCAAGGTCAGCGGCACCTCCTCCACCCCCACCTGGAGCATCGGCAACACGTCGGTGGCCACGGTCTCCGGCGACGGCACGGTGACCCATGTGGGCAAGGGCAACACCACCCTCACCTGCACAGTGGACGGCCAGACCCTCACCTGTATTGTCCGCGGCAACTAAACAGTGCAGACGAAAGCCCCGAACCAAAAGGTTCGGGGCTTTTTGCACGGTTAAAGCTGCTCCAAAAGCGCCTTGATGGTCTCGTTGACCACCTGAGGGCTGGCCCGCCCTTTGAGGCGGGCCATGGTCTGCCCTACCAGGAAGCCGAAGGCCTTCTGCTTGCCGGCCTGATAGTCCGCGACGCTCTTGGGATTGGCGGCAAAGACCTCCTCCACCGCCTTCTGCACCAGGCCCGCGTCGGACACCTGCTCCAGGCTGTGCTCCCGGACGTAGGCGTCCACGTCGCCGTCGGTCTCAAAGACCGCCTCGAACACCTTCACCGCTGTGTTGCGGTTGAGCCTGCCGTCCTTGACCAGGGCGATGAGCCGGGCCAGGGAGGCGGGGGAGAAGGCCATGTCCTTGGCCTCCATGCCCCGGGCGGAGAGCTGGCCCATCACCTGGCCCATGATCCAGTTGGAGGCCTGCTTGGGGTCGGAGTCCAGGGCCACGGCGGCCTCAAAGAAGTCGGCCAGGGCCTTCTGAGCGGTGATCATCTGGGTGTCGTAGGCGGGCAGGCCGTAGTCCGTCTGGTAGCGGGCCATCTTAGCCTCCGCCATCTCGGGCTGTTCGGCCCGGTAGCGATCCAGCTCCTCCTGGGAGATCTCCAGGGGCGGGATGTCCGGCTCGGGGAAGTAGCGGTAGTCCTGGGCGTTCTCCTTGGAGCGCATGGCGAAGGTGGCGTCCTTGTTCTCGTCCCAGCGGCGGGTCTCCTGAATCACCCGCTTGCCCTCCTCGATAAGCTCAATCTGGCGCCTAGCCTCGTACTGAATGGCCCGGGCGATGGCCTTGAAGGAGTTCAGGTTCTTCATCTCCGTGCGGGTGCCGAATTCTGTGCTGCCGGCGGGGCGCACCGACAGGTTCACGTCGCAGCGCAGGGAGCCCTCCTGCATCTTGCAGTCGGACACCCCCAGGTATTGCAGGGTGGAGCGCAGCTTTTCCAGATAGGCGATGACCTCGTCGGCGCAGCGGAAGTCCGGCTCGGTGACGATCTCAATCAGGGGCACCCCGCAGCGGTTGTAGTCGGCCCGGGTCTGGTCGATCCAGGGGTCGTGGACCAGTTTGCCCGCGTCCTCCTCCATGTGCAGCTCGTGGATGCGGATGGTCTTTTCCACCCCTGCCTCGGTGCGGATGGGTACCGCGCCGTCCCGGCAGATGGGCAGGTAGAGCTGGGAAATCTGGTACGCCTTGGGCAGGTCGGGGTAGAAGTAGTTCTTCCGGTCGAACTTGCAGCGGCGGGTGATAGAGCAGTTCAGGGCCAGACCGGCCTTAACCGCGAATTCCAGCACCCTTTTGTTGAGCACGGGCAGGGTGCCGGGCATGCCGGTGCACACCGGGCAGCAGTGGGTGTTGGGGGCGCCGCCGAATTCGGTGGTACAGGAGCAGAAAATCTTGGTTTTGGTAGCCAGCTCCACGTGGGTCTCCAGACCAATAACTGTTTCCCAGGTCATGCGCGGCCGCCCCCTTTCTCAGCAGGCGCTTTTTTATGATAGTCGGTCTCCAGCTGGAAGGCGTGGGCGGCGTTGAGCACCACGCCGTCCCCCAGGGCGGGGCCGATGAGCTGCGCCCCGATGGGCATGCCCTTGGCGTCGAAGCCGCAGGGCACCGAGATACCGGGCAGCCCCGCCAGGTTGACCGACACGGTGTAGATGTCGCTCAGGTACATCTGGAGGGGGTCGCTCAGGCTCTCCCCCAGCTTGGGGGCGGTGGTGGGGGCCACAGGGGTGAGCAGCAGGTCGTACTTTTGGAAGGCCTCGTCAAAGGCGCTCTTGATGACCGCCTTCACCTGGAGGGCCTTTTTGTAGTAGGCGTCGTAATACCCGGTGGAGAGCACAAAGGTGCCCAGCAGAATCCGCCGCTTGACCTCGCTGCCGAAGCCCTCGGTGCGGGTTTTGGTGTACAGCTCGGTCAAATCCTCATAATGTTCCGCCCGCCAGCCGTACTTCACCCCGTCGAACCGGGACAGGTTGCTGCTGGCCTCTGCGCAGGCGATAATATAGTAGGCAGGCACCGCGTACCGGATCACCGGCAGGGGGAATTCCTCCACCACCGCCCCCCGGGCGCGGAGCACATCGGCCGCGGCCAGTACGGCCCGGCGCACCTCGCCGTCCAGGCCGTCCCCAAAGCAGTCCGCGGGGATACCCACGCGCCTGCCCCGGATGTCCCCGGTCAGGCCCGCCAGCAGGCCCCCGGCGGGGGCGTCCAGGCTGGTGCCGTCCCTGGGATCACGACCTTGGATCAGGTCCAGCACGGCCGCGCAGTCGGCAGCGGAGCGGGCGATGGGGCCCATCTGGTCCAGGGAGGAGGCGTAGGCGATGAGGCCGTACCGGCTGACGGTGCCGTAGGTGGGCTTCATGCCGGTGACGCCGCAGTAGGCGGCGGGCTGCCGGATGGAGCCACCGGTGTCGCTGCCGATGGCGTACCACACTTCGCCGGCGGCCACTGCGGCGGCCGCACCGCCGGAGGACCCGCCGGGTACCCGGGACAGGTCCCAGGGGTTCTTCACCGGGCCGTAGAAGGAGGTCTCAGAGGTGGAGCCCATGGCGAACTCGTCCATGTTCAGCTTGCCCAGGGAGACTGCCCCGGCGGCGCGCAGACGCTCCACAATTGTGGCGTCATAGGGGGGCTTGAAGTCCCCCAGGATTTTGGAGGCGCAGGAGGTCTTGACCCCCTTGGTGCAGATGTTGTCCTTGTAGGCCATGGGCACCCCGGCCAGAGGGGAGGCGGACAGCCCGGCGGTGGGAGATACCTCGTCTGCCACGGTCACAAAGGCGTTGTTCTCCGGCTGGGCCGCGGCGATGCGGGCCTGGGCGGCGGCAATAGCGTCCGCCTGGGTGACCTGGCCCGATTTCAGCTTTTCCGCCAGCTCCAGGGCGGTTAGTTGGCATAAATCCATTGCTTTCACCTCATTCCACCGTCCTGGGCACCAGGAAAGCCTCCCCGTCGGGCGCCGGCGCGTTGGCCAGCAGGGCGGCCCGGCCGGCGGACGGGAGCACCACGTCCTCCCGCATGACGTTCTTCACTGGGAACACGTGGCTCATAGGCTCCACGGAGGAGGTGTCCAGGGCGTTGAGCACGTCCATGTAGGCGAGAATCTGCTCCAGCTCGCCGGTCATCCTGGCGCGCTCCTCCTCCGGCAGCTTCAGCCGGGCGAGGGCGGACACGTAGTCCACCATTTCTTCGGTCATTTTCATGGGCTTCTCCTCCTTATGGTTCCAGCCGGCCCTGGTCCCTGGGGAACAGGGTGGCGGAGCGCACATTTTCCAGGCCGCACAGCCGGGCGGTGAGCCGCTCCAGCCCCAGGCCGATGCCTCCGTGGGGAGGCATGCCGTGCTTGTGAATCATCAGATAGCTCTCAAACTCCTCCGGGTGCATATCCCGGGCAAGCATTTTGTCCACCTGCTGCCGGTAGTCGTGAATGCGTTGGCCGCCGGTGGTGACCTCCATGCCCCGGAACAGCAGGTCAAAGGACAGGGTGTACCTGGGATCGGCGGGGTCGTCCATGGCGTAAAAGGGCCGCTTTTTACTGGGGTAGTGGGTGACGAATACGAAGTCGCTGCCCCACTCCTCCTTGGCGTACCGGCCGATGTGCACCTCCTCCTCGGGCTCCAGGTCGTAGGGATCGCGGATCCGGTAGCCGTAGCGTTCCGCAGCCAGGCGCTTGGCCTCGTCAAAGCGCACGGCCGGGATCCGGCTGACGTCGGGGATTTCAATGCCCAGGCGGGCCGCGTCGGCGGCGTACTCCCGTTTCAGAAGCGCCATGGCATACTGGAGAAAGCCGGTCTCCATGTCCATGATGTCGGAGAAATGGTCGATAAAGCCCATCTCAAAGTCCAGGGAGGTGTACTCATTCAGGTGCCGGGGAGTGTTGTGTTTTTCCGCGCGGAAGACCGGAGCGATCTCAAACACCCGCTCAAACACGCCCACCATGGTCTGCTTGTAGAACTGGGGGGACTGGGCCAGAAAGGCCTTGCGCCCAAAGTAGTCCAGCCGGAAGATGTTGGAGCCGCCCTCCGCCCCGGCGTGGACGATCTTGGGAGTGTGGATCTCCGTAAAGCCCTGGCTGTGCAGGTACTCCCGGAAGGCACGGCAAATGCACTCCTGCACCTTGAACACGCTGCGCTCCCGCAGGCTGCGCAGCACCACGGGCCGCAGGGACAGCTCGGTGTCCAGGTTCAGCTTGAGCTTGTATTTGGACACGGGCACAGGCATGGCCTCCACCGGGCGGGAGAGCACCTCCACACCGGTGGCGGCCAGCTCAAAGCCGCCGGGAGCGCGGGGCTCCGGCCGCACCGCGCCGGTGACGGCCACGGCGCACTCGTCGCACACATCGGCCAGATCCAGCTCCCCGCCGCACACGCACTGGGCCGTGCCGTCCCGCAGACGCAGGGTGAGGAAGCTCACCCCGCCCATATCCCGCAGGGAGTGCACCATGCCCTTCAGGGTGACGGTCCGGTTCTTCAGGCCGTCCCCCGTCAGATCTGCAATTGTGGTAGCGCTGTGCTTGGTTCCTGCCATGAATTCCATTCCTTGTCACACCTTTCAATGGAAAAATAAAAACAAAAAGTCCCGAAGTCATTTTGACTTCGGGACGGAAGATCCGCGGTACCACCCGTAGGCTTGCCGCATCACCCTTGATACGGCCACTCAGACTCCCTTAACGCGGGCCACGTGCACGCCTACCTCTCTGCCTGCGGCAGAGGCTCGGCATGCCGGCTCAAAAGTGTTGCGTGCTCCCCATTCTTCCGGGGCGGGCTTTCAGTCGGTGACCCGCGTTCTCTGTCGGACGCCCGGGGGACGGTCTTTTTCATTGCCTTTGATGAAAGCAGTATATGCGATTCCTGCAAAAAAATCAATAGTGAATTTTGACAGAATGAAAGCTTTGCATCAGGGAGCAGCTTATGGTACAATGGCGAAAAAAGCGGGAAAAGGGGAGCGGATATGAAAAACTGGGACGAGCTGTATGCAGAGTGCATGTCCTGCCGGAAGTGTGATCTGGCGGAGACCCGGACCAATGTGGTGTTTGGAGACGGCGCCCGAAACGCCGAGATTATGTTCATCGGGGAGGGGCCCGGCGAGCAGGAGGATCTGACTGGCCTGCCCTTTGTGGGCCGCGCGGGCAAGCTGCTGGACGACATGCTGGCCATGATCGACCTGGACCGCAGCCGGGTGTTTGTCGGCAACATGGTCAAGTGCCGCCCGCCCCAGAACCGGGACCCCTTGAACGTGGAGCAGGAGGCCTGCATCGGATATCTGCGCAACCAGGTGGCCCTGATTAAGCCCAAGATCATCGTCTGCCTGGGGCGGATCGCGGCCATGAAGCTCATTCGGGAGGACTTCAAAATCACCAGGGAGCATGGAAAGTGGTTTGAAAAGGCGGGTGTGCAGATGATCGCCCTCTACCACCCCTCCGCCCTGCTGCGGGACCCCCGCAAGCGGCCGGAGAGCTTTGAGGACCTGAAGATCCTGCAGGCCAAGATTCGGGAGATCTGCGACCATACGTATTAAGAGGCCCCCTCCTGTGGAATGTTCTGCAGGCCGACCATCCGCGCACCGTTTCGGTGCGCGGAATTTTTTTGCCCGGAGCGCTTGACAAGTGACTGTATTATTCATATAATACAGTTGTAAGTGTACTATATGAGTAATACGGTTTGCGTAGGAAGGAGGCGGCCGGAGCAATGATTTCATTTGAACACTTCCGCATGGAAGAGGGCGTGCCCATCTATCCGCAGATCATCGGGTATATTGAGCGGGGCGTGGTGGCGGGCGCCATCCGGAGTGGGGATGAGATGCCCTCCCGCCGGACGCTCTCGGCGCTGTTGGGGGTCAACCCCAATACGGTGCAGAAGGCTTACCGCATGCTGGAGGAGGAAGGGCTGATCACCTCCCACACCGGGGCCAAGAGCTATGTATCCGCGGACGCCGGCCTGGTGGAGCGTATCCGCGGCGAACTGGTGGAGGAGACCGTCCGGGGGGCGGCGGCCGCCCTGCGGCAGATGGGTGTGGACCGGGACGAGGCGGCGGCGCTGCTCCGGCGGCTCTGGGACGCGGGCAAAAAGGGGGAAGAGGCGAGATGAAGAGACATGGTTCCGTACTGATGCTGGCGGCCAGGGGCAGCCTGGGGAAGGCGCTTCTGGTCTGCGCGGCCACGGCGGCGGCGGAGCTGGGGCTGTTCTGGGCGGCTCTGGGCCGGGCGGCGGAGCGGGCCGCTGAGCTTGCGGCCTTGCCGCCGGAGGAGGCGGCCTACCGGCAGATGGAGAACGCCTGGAGCCTGGAGCAGGTATTTACAGACAGCCGCATCTCCTGGGTGTTCGCCCTGGGCCTGCTGGCCCTGTGCGCCATCCTCTGCCTGAACGGGGGCGGGCTCTCCGGCGGCCGCACGGGCTATACCCTGCGCCGGCTGCGGGTGCGGGAGCAGACCGTAGGTGTGTGGTTCGCGGTATACGGCGCGGCCGTGCTGGTGATCTACTGGGCCTTTCAGACCGGGTGGGCGCTGCTGCTGTGCCGACTGTACCTGTACCGGGCCGACCCGGCCCAGGTGAACGCCCAGACCGTATTTCTGGCCTTTTACCGGCAGGCGTATCTCCACAGCCTGCTCCCCCTGGCGGAGGCCAGCCGGTGGGTGCGCAACCTGGCCCTGTTTGCCGGGCTGGGGACGACCTGCGCCTGCTGTGCCGCCCAGCTGCGGCACGGGGGTAAGGGCGTGGCCGCGGCGGTGCTGGCTGTGATCGGGGCGCTTACCTTCAGCCGGGAGACGGGGGGCTTTGTCGGGGACGCCCTGACCATGTGCGCGGCGGCGGGCCTGTCCGCCTGGGCGATTTGGAATTTGCGGGAGGTGCGGCGGAATGAGGATTGATCTGGAGCGGTACGCGCCTGTGGGGGCCGACGGAGGGCGGGAGGCCCGGGGGATCCTGCTGGGGCTGGGTCTCAGCGCTGGGTTCGGGCTGCTGGCCTTTCTGCCCCGCTATTTTGACCGCCGCGCCGCCCTATACACCCGGCAGGGGGCGCAGATGGTGCTGCGGCCGGGGGCGGTCATGGAGGACTTTGCCCAGCTGCTGGACTGGATGCTCCTGGGGTTTGCCGTGACAGTGGTATGCATGGCCGCCCTGGCCGCATGGCATTACGCCAGCCATTTCCAGGGGAGCCGCAGCATCTACACCATGCGCCGCCTGCCCCAGCGGTGGGAGCTGGCCCGGCGGTGCCTGACCCTGCCCCTGCTGGGGGCGCTGGGATGCCTGATCGGGGCGGCGGCGCTGCTGCTGATCTGCTTTGCAGTCTACAACCTGGCCACACCGGAGCAATGCCTGACGCCCCACCAGTGGCAGAAGTTGTGGATGATTTGGATGGAGGGTGCCTTATGATTGCGTTAAAACAGGTAGAAAAGACATACGGCCAGGGCAAGACCGCCTTGGCGGGGGTGGACCTGAGCCTGCCCCGGGGGGAGATTGTGGGCCTGTTTGGAGAAAACGGCGCGGGCAAGACCACGCTGATGAAATGCATCCTGGGCTTTTTAAAGTATCGGGGAGAGATCACCCTGGACGGGGAGCCCATCACCCACCGGAACATCGCCCGCATCTCCTTCGCCACCGGGGAGCACTCCTTTTTCCCGGGCCTGACCGCCAAGGCCCACGGGGAGTTTTACCGGGAGCACTTTCCAACCTTCCGCCCCAAGCGCTACCGGGGGCTGATGGACTTTTTCCAGCTGCCGGAAAACAAGGCGGTAAAGAGCTTTTCCACGGGCCAGAAAAACCAGCTGGAGGTCATCCTGGCCATGAGCCAGGGGGCGGACTATATTCTGATGGACGAACCCTTTTCCGGCAACGACGTCTTTAACCGGGAGGATTTTTACAAGGTGCTGCTGGGGATTCTGGAGCCCCAGGAGACCGTGCTGCTGTCCACCCACCTGGTGGAGGAGGTGCAGAACTTCATCAGCCGGGCGGTGCTTCTGCACCAGGGCCGGGTGGCGGGCGACGTGACCACCCTGGAGCTGGAGGAGTCGGGCCGCAGCCTGATGGACTTTGTGAAGGAGACCTACCGCTACCAGGCCGACCGGGTGAGCCGCGCACTGGCCGACCTGACGGGAGAAGAGGAGGACGGCCATGCGTAGAAGTTTGATGGCAGTGCTGATGCTTTTGGCCCTGGGCGTGGGCGTGCTGTGCGGGGCCGCCGCGGGTCTGAGCGGCCGGGCGGAGGCGGTGGAGCTCACCGAGCGGGTGGAGGCCGGGGACCGGGCCGCCCTGGAGGGGCTGAAGCTGACCTGCTCCACCTATGCCGACAACCGCCTGCTCTGGACTACCGGCTGTACCTTTGAGGGGGAGCTGGAGACCCGGACCAGCTTTTCCTTTTTCCCCGACGGGCTGTCCTGGGAGCACGAACGGCCGGAGAGAGGCATCGCCATCGGCCTGATCAGCACCAGCTTTGGCGTGTCCGGCTCCGCAGGGCTGGAGCTGGTGGAGGAACAGCGCTATGAGTGGGATCTGTTCTGGGCCCCGGTGGTGGATGTGGCTGAACGCACTCCGGCCGGGGAGAAGCGCACGGAGCAGGTGTACGTGAGGGACTATTTCGCCTTTTATCCCCTGTCCGTGGATTGGGACGGACTCAATGGGAATCTGGAGGAGCGGGAGGCGTCCCAATTGCTGTCCAGTATTTTCCCCATCCCGGTGCCGGAGGACCACTGTGTGGAGGTCACCGTGGAGAAGGGGGAGGACGGCCAGGTCTATTCTGTGGATATGAATACGCTGACGGGAGGCGTGGACATCAATTACAGCAGCGTGCCCGTGGAGGGCGGGTGCTACTTCACGCTGAACGTATTTCCGTGTGAGGGGCAGGAGGCCCTGCCCCAGAGCTTTGACAGCGGCGTGTGGTATCTGCCCGATCCGGACAGCGAGTCGGGCAGCCTGCCGGAGCCGGAGCTGGTATTCCCCCTGGGGGACGCGGATGTGCGGGAGATGCAGCTGACCGGCGACGGAAGCCGGCTGCTGCTGGTGGTCCGGGAGGACAATGTGGACACCCTTCTGGTCGTCGACCGGGCCGCCATGACCCGGGTGCAGCGGCTCCCCCTCTTTGAGGTGGTGGACGATGGAGAGACCTACCGGGAATACAGCGGACTGACCGTTGGGGATGGGTGGCTCCTGGCCCAGGCCACGGACGGCAGCTTCCTCCTGCTGGACCAGACGGCGGGCGGAACGTATGAAACCCGTATTCAGGACAGCCTGCGCCCGGTGGAGGCCTGGGAGTACCTCCTCTGCCGCGACGAGAAGGTTCTGGCCTGGGACGGGGAGCGGCTGGCGGTGGCGGTCAACCAGGACTGGTATGACAAATGCGGCTTCTATCTGGCCGTGTACGACCGTACCGGGCTGCGCTATGCCGGGCGCTATGACCACAGCCAGGACGCGGGTCAGCCGGAGGAGTGGCGCCTGCGCTGCCGCCCGGCGGACGTGGTCGCCCTGACAATGGAATGGGCCGCGTAGATGAGTGAAAACAAAAGGAGGATACGCAATGTGTATTCCGGCGGTGATTGCAACCCTGGGCGCATGGTTTGCGGGGCTGTTTCTGGATGCTAACCTTGACTTCAATCCACCGGGCTTTCTGTGTCTGCGGGTGCTGTTCCCACTGATCGTGATGGGCCTGTTTATCCTGCAGGGCAGCCGTAGGAAAAATGGCGGACAGTAGCACCGGGAGCGTGCAGGCGGAGAAAATGCCTGCACGCTCTGTTTTATGGATGGAATGGGAGCGGCCCCTCTCTTCCTCTCGTTCCGGGATAAAAATTGAAAAATGGACAAAGAAAATCCCCCGCTCTGCGGGGGATTTTGTGCAAGCCGGGCGAGTTTTAACTGTGCTCTTGTAATCCGCTGGCATTTCGTTTATAATAAGTGAAAATCAGGCTTTCGACCGTGGACATTTTTACGCCAGACACGGACAAAATAAGGTAAAACGGAATGGGAGGAGATCCATATGACAAAGCTGCTCCAACTATTGGAGGATGACTGCACGCTCACCCCGGATCAGCTGGCATCCATGGCGGATATGCCGGTGGAAGAGGTCAAGGCGGCCATCCGGAAGTACGAGGACGAGAAGGTCATTCTGGGCTATAAGGCCATTGTGGACTGGGACCGCACCGAGCGGGAGGCAGTCACCGCGCTGATCGAGGTGAAGGTGACCCCCCAGCGGGGCGAGGGCTTCGACCGGGTGGCCGAGCGGATCTACCAGTATGACGAGGTGGAGAGCGTGTACCTGATGAGCGGGGCGTTTGACCTGACCGTCATTATCTCGGGCCGCACCCTGAAAGAGGTGGCCCAGTTTGTGGGGGAGCGGCTGGCTCCGCTGGAGGACGTCACCGGCACGGCCACCCATTTTATCCTCCACAAATATAAGGAAAAGCACCTGATCTTTGAAAAGCGGGAAGAGCAGGAGAGGGAGTGGATCTTCACATGAACTACGACGAGATACTCTGCCAGCGGATCCGGGACGTGAGGCCCTCCGGAATCCGCCGGTTCTTTGACATTCTGGAGGAGATGAAGGATGCCATCTCCCTAGGCATCGGCGAGCCCGACTTTATTACCCCCTGGCATATCCGGGACGCGGGCATCTACTCCCTGGAGAAGGGGTACACCAAGTACACCGCAAACGCGGGCATGAGTGAGCTGCGCCGGGAGATCGCCTCCTACCTCAACCGCCGCTTTGACCTGCAGTACGACTTTGCCAAGCAGATCGTGGTCACGGTGGGCGGCAGCGAGGGCATTGATCTGGCCATGCGCTGCCTGCTCAATCCCGGGGACGAGGTCATTGTGCCCGTGCCCTCCTTCGTGTGCTACGGCCCCCTGGCCTCCATGGCCGGCGGCACGCCAGTGTATCTGGAGCTGAAGGCGGCCAACGAGTTCCGCCTCACCCCGGAGGAGCTTAAAAGCGTCATCACCCCCCGCACCAAGGTTCTGGTGCTGCCCTTCCCCTGCAATCCCACCGGCGGCACCATGGACCGGACAGATCTGGAGGCCATCGCCGAAGTGCTGCGGGAGACCAATATTATGGTGGTCTCCGACGAGATCTATGCCGAGCTGACCTATGGGCGCAAGCATGTCTCCATCGCCAATATCCCCGGTATGTATGAGCGCACTATCGTGGTCAACGGCTTCTCCAAGTCCCACGCCATGACTGGCTGGCGCATGGGCTATGTCTGCGGCCCCCAGGAGGTCATCGCTCAGATGCTCAAGCTGCACCAGTTCGGCATCATGTCCGCCCCAACGGTGAGCCAGTACGCCGCCGTGGAGGCCATGCGCAACGGGGACGCGGATATTGAGAAGATGCGCGACGAGTACGACGGCCGCCGCCGCTACCTGGTGGAGGGCCTGCGGCGGATCGGCCTGCCCTGCTTTGAGCCCAAGGGCGCGTTCTATGTGTTCCCGGATATCCGGGGCACCGGCCTGAGCTCCGACGAGTTCTGCGAGCGCTTTTTGATGGAGGAGAAGGTGGCTGTGATCTCCGGCTCCGCCTTCGGCGCGGGCGGCGAGGGCTTTGTGCGCTGCTGCTACGCCACCAGCATGAAGGATCTTTCCGAGGCGCTCACCCGCCTGGACAATTTCCTGACCAATCTAAAGAAAAAGCAGGCCAGGGAGAGCTGACCTGCCTATAAGGGGGAGAAACGGATGTACATTATCTGCCTGGACATGGAGGGCGTGCTGGTCCCCGAAATCTGGATCGCCTTTGCCGAGGCCAGCGGCATTCCCGAGCTCAAGCGCACCACCCGGGACGAGCCGGACTACAACAAGCTGATGCAGTACCGCCTGGATATCCTCAGGGAACACGGCCTGGGTCTGAAGGAGATTCAGGAGACGATTGCAACCATTGACCCGCTCCCGGGGGCCAAGGAGTTTTTGGACGAGCTGCGCGCCGAGACCCAGGTGATTATCCTCAGCGATACCTTTGAGCAGTTCGCCAAGCCCCTGATGAAGAAGCTGGGCTGGCCCACCATTTTCTGCAACACCCTGGAGGTGGCGCCCGACGGAGCCATCACCGGCTTCCGGATGCGCTGCCCCCAGTCCAAGCTGACCACGGTAAAGGCGCTGCAGTCCGCCGGCTTCCAGACCATTGCCAGCGGGGACAGCTACAACGACCTGGGGATGATCCAGGCCAGCAAGGCGGGTTTTCTGTTCAAGAGCACGGACAAGATCAAGGCGGATTATCCTGACATCCCCGCCTATGAGGAATTCGGCGATCTGCTGGCCGCCATCCGGCGCGCCATGGAGGGATCGGGAGCGGGGGAAGCGGAATGACGCACCAATTTGACGGCCTGCCCTTTGGGCCGGCGGATATTCTGCTGCCCCAGAACTGCGATCTGACGCGCTGGTCCGTGGTGGCCTGCGATCAGTATACCTCCCAGCCGGAGTACTGGCAGCGGGTGGAGGAATTCGTGGGCGCGGCGCCCTCCACCCTGCGGCTCATCCTGCCCGAGAGCTGCCTGGACGGCCCCAATGTGGACACCGACATCGTGGAGGTCAACAATACCATGACCCGCTACCTGCGGGAGGACCGCTTCCGCACCCTGACGGACAGCCTGATCTATGTGGAGCGCCGGCTGGACAATGGAAAGGTGCGCCGGGGCCTGATCGGCAAGATCGACCTGGAGCAGTACGACTATGAGCCCGGCTCCCCCGCCTATATCCGGGCCACCGAGGGCACGGTGCTCTCCCGTATTCCGCCCCGGGTGGCGGTGCGGAAAAACGCCCCGCTGGAACTGCCCCACGTGATGCTGCTGGCGGACGACCGGTCGCGCACGGTGATTGAGCCGCTGTCTGAGGAAAAATCGGAGATGGAGCCCCTCTACGATTTTGCGCTGATGGAGCACGGCGGACACATTGCCGGCTGGCGGGTGACGGAGGGGCAGGCGGGCCGGATCGCCCGCGCCCTGCGGGCCCTGGCCGACCCGGCCGGGTTCCGCGCCCGCTATGGCATGGGGGACGAGAGCGTGCTGCTCTTTGCCGCCGGGGACGGAAACCACTCCCTGGCCACGGCCAAAGAGTGCTACGAGCGGCAGAAGCGGCTGACTCCTCGGTCGCAGTGGGAGAAGCTGCCCGCCCGGTATGCCCTGGTGGAGCTGGTCAACCTCCACGACGAGGCGCTGGAGTTTGAGCCCATTCACCGGGTGGTGTTCGACGTGGAGCCCAAGGCCCTGCTGGGCGCCCTGTTGGAGCGGTTCCCTGGCGCCCATGAGGGCGAGGGGGCGGGCCACATGCTTCGGTATATTCACGCCGACGGCACGGGCGCGGTGACGGTGCCCCAGCCCGACCATCAGCTGGAGGTGGGCACCCTGCAGGCTTTCCTGGACGGGTATGTGCGGGAGCATGGGGGGCGCATTGATTACATCCACGGTGCGGACGTGGTGGGCGAGTTGGCCCGCCGTCCCGGGAACATCGGCTTTCTGCTGCCCTCCATGGGCAAGGAGCGGCTGTTCCCCACCGTGATCCATGACGGGGTGCTGCCCCGCAAGACGTTCTCCATGGGGGAGGCCCAGGACAAGCGCTTCTACCTGGAGGCGCGCCGGATCCGTTAAAGACGAGGAGGGGGCCGTTGTGCCGGTGCTGGAAATCAAGGCGCGCGCCAAGCTGAATCTCACCCTGGATGTGCTGGGCCGGCGCCCGGACGGGTTTCACGACCTGCGCATGGTGATGCAGAGCGTGGAGCTGTGCGATACCATCCGGCTGGAGACGGGCACGGGCAGGCCCCTGCGCATGACCTCCAATTTGGGCTTCCTGCCCTGCAATGAAAAGAATCTGGCCGCCGCCGCGGCCCTGCGCCTGATGGAGGCTGTTGGGGCGGACTGCGGCGGGCTGGCCATTGACCTGAAAAAGCGGGTGCCTGTGTGCGCCGGCATGGCGGGCGGCAGCGCGGACGCCGCCGCCGTGCTGCGGGGACTCAACGCCCTGCTGGGGCTGGGGCTGAGCCGGGAGCGGCTGGAAGAGATCGGCGCGCAGGTGGGCTCCGACGTGCCCTACTGCGTCCGGGGGGGCACCGTCCTGGCCGAGGGCCGGGGGGAGCGCCTGACCGATCTGCCCTGTCTGCCGGAGTGTCATGCGGTGCTGTGCAAGCCCGGTTTTTCCATCTCCACGCCGGAGCTGTTCGGCCGCATTGACGCGGTGCGTCTGCGCTGCAGGCCGGACACCGCCGGCCTGCTCTCCGCCCTGCGGGCGGGGGATCTGTCCGGCGTGGCCCGCCGGATGTACAATGTGTTTGAGAATGTGCTACCCCCCCGCCGGGGGGCGGAGGTGACGGCCATCAAGCGGGTGCTGATTCAGCACGGGGCGCTGGGTGCATCCATGAGCGGCACCGGGCCCACAGTGTTCGGCCTGTTCGACAGCAGAGAGGCGGCGCAGCGCGCCTATGCTGAGCTGCGGGAGAACCATCGGGAGAGCTTCCTGACCGAAATTGCCGGGCCGGAGCAGCTGTAAAATTTGGTATAGCGCGGGGAAAAACCGTCCAAACTGTAAGTACAGTACTTACGATTTGGACGGTGATTTTTATGAGGAAAACGAACAAGACGGCCGCGCTGCGGCGCTGGGAGCTGGCGCTTCTGCTGGGGCTGGCGTTCGCGGCCCTGATCGGCGTATGGCTGGACGGACAGCAGGCCGCCCTGGCGGATCAGGTCATTCGCCTGCACGTGATTGCCAACTCAGACTCTGAGGCCGACCAGGCCCTGAAGCTGCAGGTGCGGGACCAGGTGCTCGCCGCGGCCGAGGAGCTCTTCCCAGGGGATTGTACATTGGAAGAGGCCCGCTCCCTCCTGGCGGACAGTCTGGAAAAACTGGCCGCCGCCGGAGCGGAGACCGTGGGGGAGGCGGGGTATGCCTACCCAGTGACTGCCTCTCTGGAGGATGGCGTGTGGTTTCCCACAAAGGAGTACACAGACTTTGCCCTGCCTGCCGGGAACTATACCGCGCTGCGGGTGGTCATCGGCGAGGGGGCAGGGCGCAACTGGTGGTGCGTGGTGTTCCCGCCCCTCTGCCTGGGCTCTGTCACTGAGAGCACGGAGGAGACCGCGCTCAGCGGCGGCTTCGACGGGGAGCAGGTGCGCCTCATTACCGGCGAGGATGAGGGCTATGTGGTCAAATTCAAGGCCATTGAGCTGTGGGAGCAGTTTTGCCAATGGGCGGGGGAGACGTAAGGAGATAAAAAGGGCAAGCCGGCGGTGAGTGCGTCCGCGTTTGAGGACGTGTCCGCGCAGGCGTGGTACGCCGATGCGGTGGCGTGGGCCTCGGCCAACCAGGTGGTAGGCGGCTACGGCAACGGCAAATTTGGCCCCGAGGACTCCATCACGCGGGAGCAGATGGCGGCGATTCTGTACCGCTACGCCAAGATGAAGGGCTATGACACGACGCAGGGCGGCATGGCGGTCCGGGAGTTTACGGATTACGAGCAGATCTCCGACTGGGCGGGCGAGGCCATGGCCTGGGCGGTGAACGCCAAGGTGCTCTCCGGCAAGGGCAACCACACGCTGGACCCGAAGGGGACCGCGTCCCGCGCCGAGGTGGCGCAGGTTTTGATGAACTTTGGCGAGAACGTGAGCAAGTAAGGCTCTGAGCAAGTCCATGCATACAAAAGGCTCCCCCGTTTCGGGGGAGCCTTTTTGCTGTGGAGACGGGGAGAAATATAATGGGGCGAAAAAAGGATTATGAAATTGTGCAGAAGAGGTTGAAGTAATATGGTAACTGTGATAAAATTCCAAATAGAGATACTGGCCGTATAAGGGAGAGATGACCCTCCCAATTCCGGGTCTGTGTCCCCGGAATTAGATTCTAACTAAAATACAGAAAAGGAGCGAGAAAGATGAAAAAAAGATTGCTGGCAATTTTAATGACTCTTTGTATGATAATTACATTATTGCCTGTAACGGCTTTGGCGGATGGGGACATTGTTGAGATGTCCATAAACGGAGGAGCAGCAAAGCGGTATGCCGCCAGTGAGGTAGAGGGTTTTTTCAGTGATTTGCAAGCGGCCACAACAGCAGATGTAAAGATGCTAAGCAGTTTTGCAATCGGCGAGCGTCATATTCCTATTAAGGAAGGACAGACGGTTAGTCTGGATTTTAATGGGTGTACGCTGTCTAAGGCAGACAACAGTACCTATGCTCCGATTGAAAATTATGGAACAATGACTTTGCTGGATACCAGTGAGGCGAAGAACGGCGGGATTGCTGGTGAAAATCGCTGTGTGAACAATTATGGCACTATGACGATTGATGGTGGGAAATACTCTACCAGCAATACGCTTGGTGGCACGGCAATTCAAAACAAAGCAGAAACAGCTATCATGACGATAAATGATTGTGTTGTAACGGCGGGGGTTTTTGCGTTCTACAATGCAGGGACAGCGACCATTAACGGCGGAAAATTTGAGAACTACGGTTCTTGTAGCTCATGTAACCCTAACGGATGGGCTTATACAGCGAAATCTGTCGGAACACTATATGTAAATGGCGGAGAGATTCACGGGGTCCAGGGGGCGTTGGGGATTTCTGCTGGCTATGCTGAGATTAGAGGCGGTACTTTTTATGCCCACGCCTGTGAATTGCACGGCCACCAGGGCGAAGGAAGCAACAATGCTTTTTACGGCCTATATGTCGCCGGCGAAGAAGATGAAGTGAAATGTGTTGTTTATGATGGTAACATTATTTCCGAAGGCAAGTATGCTGCCGCTTTGATTGGCAATGACAATACGAACGGAGACGGCGGGATAAACGCAGACGCCACTTCCGAGATTAAGGGTGGAACTTTTACGGCTACGCTGGCTTCCACCCCCGCGCTGAAGGGCGCCCCTAATACTGGAAATCCCATCATTACTGGCGGAACCTTCTCCAGTGATGTGTCTGAGTATGTTGCAGATACCGCCAGCATTGGGAAGGACAGCAACTCTGGGAAGTGGGTTGTTTCCTCGCTGACCGCCGAAACCGGTGTGGCTGAAACAGGCGGGAACTACTACAGCACCTTGGCTGCCGCCGTTGCCGCTGCGGGGGAGGGCGAGACGGTAACCTTGCTGAAGGATGTCACTCTGACGGAAGATGTCAATTTTACGCATAGCGTGAAATTGGTGATGAACGGGTATGACATCTCGATTCCCAGCACTTTAACAAAAACCCTTTGGGTATGTAATGGGGTGACCCTCACAATTGAAGGCGACGACACCTCTGTCATTACAGGCTCCATCGGGTTCCCCGCCAATGTTGCCAGCGGACATCTGATTTTGAATGGCGGCACCTATACCGCCAACCTCAGCAATGATGCCATGATCTATGTCAATGGTACCATTCAAGGGGGAAACCGCGTCATGATTGACATCTCTGACGCAACCCTCAACAGCACCGACGATACCTTCTACCTTGCCGGCAACAGTATTACTTCCGTTACAGACAGTACCATTAACGGATATACCGGCATCTATATGAAAGCCGGTACTGTAAATCTGGAAAATACTATCATCAATGCCGTTGGCGCCTATGCGGAACCCGTCCCCAACGGAAACGGGGCCAGCAGTACTGGCGACGGCATTATCATGGATTCCAAGCAAGGTTATAACGGAAATATGATCCTAAACCTCGGCCAGGGTGTAAAAATTACCAGTAAGAATGCCTACGCGGTTCGCGAAGCCCTAACCGACCTGTCTGAATCTTCCACTGTGAGTGTCTCTATCACAGACGGCGCTTATGCAGGTGCAAGTGACAAAGCTGCTCTGGTTTTCTCAGGGGCCTTTAACACCGCTGTCGGCAGCGGGCAGGCCACTCGTTCCATCACCGGCGGGTATTTCACCAGCGATCCCAGTGCATATATCTCCGATACAGGCCTGGACGCCATTCCCGGTTCTTATGTGGTGGACGGCGTCACCTATAGCTATAAGGTTGGGGAAGCCCTGCCTGACAATGTTACCATTGCCGCGGGCGACACCGAGGTCAATAACCCGAACAATGTGGATACTGCAGTAGTGGAAAAGATTGCGGAAGCCACCGCGACCGGTACCTCCGATTCCGCCAATGAAGCGGCTGCCAGCCTGAACGAAAGCGACAAGGCCACGGCAGAGAAGTTCAATGCGGCAGCCGGTGAATTGGCCGAGGGAATCCCTACAGCTAGCGGTGAAGTCGCCACTGTCGTCGCCCCCCGGCTGGACATTACTGTGATGGGATACAATGCCGCAGAAAATACCCTGACACTGGACATCAAGGCGGTCTATGACATCAAGGCAACCACCGATGCTGGGAACATGGTCGAGCTAAATGATGACAAGAGCAACGCGACCTCTGTCAATACCGTGACCCTGGAAAAGAATGCCGGTACGCTTGATACCAGCGGGACCGAGGTGGAGATCACCATTCCTCTGCCCACCGACTTTGTCAACAGCACAAGCGACCCTGTCTTTATCACCCATGTGAAAGACAATGGCGTCAAATATGTGTACAAGGCCACAGTAGCCAGCGATGGGGCGAGCGGTTTCACGGCCACATTCACCAACCCCCATGGTTTCAGTTCCTTTACTCTGACTACTGAGACGGCAGCTTCCATTACGGATAATGGTGTGACCACTTACTATGATACCCTGCAGGAGGCTGTGGACGCGGTAGCGAATGGCCAGACTATTAAGTTGGAAAGGGATGTTACGGAAAGCCCTGTTGTTGCCAAGACCGTGAACTTCACACTGGATCTGAACAGCAAGAGCTTTACCGGCAGTATTACCGCCGGTGCCAATACCACTGCGGCCGCTGGTAATCCTGCGGCCAATACCGGCGGTGACTTCTCCTTCACCTATACCGCGCCTTCCGGCGGGGCGACCACATACAGCATTACAGTGGAGAAGGCGGAGCACGGTACAGTGACAAGCTCTCACAGGAACGCTTCCCGGGGCGTGACGGTGACGCTGACGGTCAAGGCCGACGAGGGCTATGAGCTGGACGGTCTGAGCGTGACGGACGCGAACGGCAGCGAGCTGAAGCTGACCGACAAGGGCAACGGCAAGTACACCTTCACCATGCCCGGGGCTAAGGTCACGGTGAAGGCGGCCTTCAAGGCGGCGGAGCATGTGTGCCCGGCGGAGAAATTCCCGGACGTGGACACCGGCGCCTGGTACCACGAGGCGGTGGACTATGTGCTGGAGAAGGGCATGATGCAGGGCAGCGGCAGCCGGTTTATGCCGGCGGAGAGCCTGTCCCGGGGCATGCTGGTGCAGGTGCTGTACAACCTGGAGGGCAAGCCGGCGGTGAGCGGGTCGGCGTTTGAGGACGTGTCCGCGCAGGCGTGGTACGCCGATGCGGTGGCGTGGGCCTCGGCCAACCAGGTGGTGGGCGGCTACGGCAACGGCAAATTCGGCCCCGAGGACTCCATCACCCGGGAGCAGATGGCGGCAATTCTGTACCGCTACGCCAAGGTGAAGGGCTATGACACGACGCAGGGCGGCATGGCGGTCCGGGAGTTTGCCGATTACGAGCAGATCTCCGACTGGGCGGGCGAGGCGATGGCCTGGGCGGTGAACGCCAAGGTGCTCTCCGGCAAGGGCAACCACACGCTGGACCCAAAGGGGACCGCGTCCCGCGCCGAGGTGGCGCAGGTTCTGATGAACTTTGGCGAGAACGTGAGCAAGTAAGGCTCTGAGCAAGTCCATGCATACAAAAAGGCTCCCCCGTTTCGGGGGAGCCTTTTTGCTGTGGAGACGGGGCGTTTAAAGTTGACCTGATCTGGTTTTTGAGATACAATAACGGGTACTGCGAATAAGAAAAGGAATGGAGCAACTATGCTGGAACAGAGTATGCAGCTGCGCTTCTGCAAAGCCAGACGGGCGGCGATTGAGCTGGATTTTCAAAACCTCAACCCGGAACAGCGGCGGGCGGCCCTGGCGACCGAGGGGCCGCTTCTGCTGCTGGCCGGGGCCGGCAGCGGGAAAACCATGGTGCTCATCCATCGGATCGCCAACCTGATGAAGTACGGCCGGGGGTCTGACTCGGAGGAGACGCCCGACTGGGTGACACAGACGGATGTGGACGCTCTGGAGGAGTATGTCCGCCGTCCCGACCCGGCCCGGAAGGCCGAACAGGAGCGCCTTTGCCGCCTGGACCCTGCCGTGCCCTGGTCCATTATTGCCATCACCTTTACCAATAAGGCCGCCGGAGAGCTGAAGGAGCGGCTGGAGCGGATGCTGGGGCCGCAGGCCAGCGATATCTGGGCCTCCACCTTCCACTCCGCCTGTGTGCGCATCCTGCGCCGGGACATTGAGCGGCTGGGGTATGGGAAGTCCTTCACAATCTATGACACCGCCGACTCGGAGCGGGTGGTCAAGGACATTGTGAAGGACTTCCGCCTGGACGAGAAGCTGTTCCACGCCCGCACGGTGCTGGGCTATATTTCCCGGGCCAAGGACGAGATGAAGCTGGGGGCGGACTATCTGGCCCAGTGCGAAAAGGCTGGGGACTTCCGCCTGGTAAAAATCGCCCGGATTTATGTCGAGTATGAGCGCCGCCTCCGGGACGCCAACGCCCTGGATTTTGACGACATTATCCTCAACACCGTTCGTCTGCTGCTGGAATTTGACGACGTACGGGAGTATTATCAGAGGAAATTCCGCTATGTGCTCATTGACGAGTACCAGGACACCAACCATCTGCAGTACCTGCTGGCCTCCACCCTGGCCGGGGGATATGAGAACATCTGCGTGGTGGGTGACGACGACCAGTCCATCTACCGCTTCCGGGGCGCCACCATTGAGAATATCCTCTCCTTTGAGAGCCAGTATAAGAGCGCCCGGGTCATCCGGCTGGAGCGCAACTACCGCTCCACCAAAAACATCCTGGCAGCCTCCAACGCAGTGATCCGCAATAACCAGGGGCGTAAAGGCAAGGAGCTCTGGACCGAGCAGGACGCGGGGGACAGGGTCCAATGCTACACCGCCATGAACGAGCACGACGAGGCCCAGTATGTCGCCGCCCAGATTCTCGCGGACTTTTCCGCCGGGAAGGCCTGGAAGGACCACGCGGTGCTCTACCGGATGAACGCCCAATCCAACCAGCTGGAGCAGGCTTTCAAGCGCAACGGCGTGCCCTACCGCATCATCGGGGGCATCCGCTTCTTCGATCGGGCGGAGGTAAAGGATATGTTGGCCTATCTGTGTGTGGTCAACAATCCCAACGACGATCTGCGCCTGAGCCGCATCATCAACAATCCGCCCCGGGGCATCGGGGCCACCACCATTGAGCGGGCCCAGGCTCTGGCCGCCCGGGAAGGGCGCTCCCTGTGGGAGATCATCAGCCGTGCCGGCGCCTATCCGGAGCTGCAGAAGGCCGCGGCCCGGCTGGCCCAGTTCTGCAGCCTGATCGGCCAGCTGCGCGGCCTGTCGGGCGAACTGGAGCTGCCCGCCTTCTATGAGGAGGTGGTGGCCCAAACCGGTTATGCGGTGATGCTGGAGCAGAAGAACACCATTGAGGACCGCACCCGCCTGGAGAACGTGCGAGAGCTGCTGACCTCCATCAACAGCTACCTGGAGGGGGCGGAGGAGCCCAGCCTGGCGGGCTTTTTGGACGAGATCGCCCTATATACCGACCTGGACAGCCACGACCCCAGCGAGGACTGCGTGGTGATGATGACCATGCACTCGGCCAAAGGGCTGGAGTTTCCGGTGGTGTTCGTGGTGGGCGTGGAGGAGGGCATCTTCCCCGGCATCCGCTCCATCGGGGAGCCGGAGGAGATGGAGGAAGAGCGCCGGCTGTGCTACGTGGCCATGACCCGTGCCAAGGAGAAGCTGTACATGACATGCGCCGCCCAGCGCATGATCTTTGGCCGCACCAGCGCCAACCGGCCCTCCCGCTTCCTGGGGGAGATCCCGGAGGAGTATGTGGAGAAGAGCGGGCACAGCTACTGCTCGGAGCGCTCTGGCGAGGAGGGCGAGTGGAAGCCGCGGGAGCAGCGGACACGGGCGGCGCGCACCTACGACAGGGGCTACTCCGTGGGGGAGAGCTGGTCCGGGGGAAGCGCGCCTGCGGGGGGCGGTAGGCCGGCCCCGGGGCCGGCCAAAGGCGGCCTGCCCGGCTTCGCCAAAGGTGATACGGTGCTTCACCGGGCCTTTGGCCGGGGTATGGTGACCAAGCTCACGCCCATGGGAGGTGACGCCTTGGTGGAGATCGCCTTTGAAAGCGTGGGCACCAAGAAGCTGATGCTCAAATCCGCGGCCCAGTACATGAGCAAGGAATAGATTACCCCAGTAGCTCCTCAAAGCTGTGTATGAAGCGGTGGCAGGTGCGCCGGAGTTCCGCCTCGTAAAGGCCGTAAAAGGGGTCGGCTACTCCCACCACCGTCAGCCCGGCCTGCCGGGCCGCCGCGCACGCGCCGGGGGAGTCCTCGTACAGGGTGCACTCCCCGGCGGAGACCTCCAGCCGCTCCAGCAGCCGGGGGAAGGCCGTGGAATCCCGCTTCTCCGCGCCCAGGTCCTCGGCAAAGACCAGGTGGTCAAAATACCCGGCCAGGCCGTGCCGGTCCAGGGCGGCCTGGCACAGCTCCTTCACGCAGGAGGTGAAGAGGACCATCCGATCTCCACGGGCCTGACAGCGGACCAGGTACGCCAGCGCCCCCGGCTTGAGGGGGACGTGGTGGAGATAGGCATCCCGGGCCAGGTCCATCCACTGGTCCATGATTTCCCGGGGACTCAGCGCCAGGTGATAGTAGTCTTTTGTAATCTGCGCCGCCGCAGGGAACAGGGCGTGGCCCATGAGATCGCTGTATTCCCGGGTGGGAGAGAGGCCCAGCCGGCCCAAAAAGCGCAGGTCCACCTCCACCCACACGCCGTTGGAGTCGATCAGCGTTCCGTCTAAATCAAAAATCTGCATTGCAGCCTCCCCTGCGCCCTGGGGCGCGGTATTCGAATCTTTTCTCAGCCAGTTTACCACAAACAAAGGAGCCATGACAACTGTGAACGAAACCGTTATGCGCCGCCTGGCCAAGCCCATGCTCTTTGCCGCGGCCCTCATCTGGGGATCCTCCTTCTTCATTATGAAGGGAGCCGTGGACGTGATTCCCACCTTCTATCTGCTGGCCATCCGCTTCACCGGCGGCGCGCTGCTGCTGGGCCTGGTGTTCTGGAAAAAATGGAAACTGCTTTTTACAAAGGACTACCTCTGGCGGGGCGCTGTCATAGGCGCGTTTCTCTTTCTGGCCTATTCCGTGCAGACCTTTGGCCTGATGGGCACCACTCCGTCTAAAAACGCCTTTCTGACCGCAGTGTACTGTGTGCTGGTGCCCTTTTTGTACTGGCTGGTGATGAAGCGCCGGCCCGACCGCTACAATATTCTGGCCGCCGTGCTCTGTGTGGCCGGGGTGGGCTTTGTATCCCTAAACAGCGGCTTTACCGTCACCTGGGGGGACGCCCTTACCCTGTGCTGCGCCTTCTTCTACGCGGCCCATATTGTGGCGGTGGCCAAGGTCTCCCCGGGAAAGGACATCTACCTGCTCACGGTGTTCCAGTTCGCCTTTGCCGCCCTGTACGCCTGGATCTGCGGCGCCTGCTTCCAGAGACTACCCGCCGCGGACGTGCTCAGCGCCGACCTGCTGATCCAGATGGCCTACCTGATCGTCATGGCCACCACAGTGGCGCTTTTGTTTCAGAACGTGGGACAGGTGTGGTCCGACCCCTCCTCCGCCGCGGTGATATTGTCCCTGGAGTCGGTGTTCGGCGTGCTCTTCTCGGTGCTCTTTTACGGGGACCCGGTGACGGCCCGCCTGGTGGTTGGGTTTGCCCTGATTTTTGTAGCCGTGCTGTGTTCCGAAACCAAGTTCGCCTTCCTGCAGCACAAGGGCCCGCGGAGGGGAAAGGCCTCCATCCCGGAGCGATAAAAGAGTAATAAAACACAGAAAAAAGGATTGACAAAACCGACGCTTTATGCTACTATCTTAAGGCTGACATTCTACGTCAAGCAGCTCCCATGCGGGTGTAGTTCAATGGTAGAATCCCAGCCTTCCAAGCTGGTCGCGTGGGTTCGATTCCCATCACCCGCTCCAAATGCGCCTGTAGCTCAGGTGGATAGAGCAACTGCCTTCTAAGCAGTGGGTCAGGGGTTCGAGTCCCTTCAGGCGTGCCAATGTCTTATGGTGGATGTAGTTCAGTTGGTAGAGCATCGGATTGTGGTTCCGAGTGTCGCGGGTTCGAGTCCCGTCATCCACCCCATATGACCTCAAGGCGGAGGGGCCGGAGCGTCCGCTCCGGCTCTTCGTTTTGCAGGACCTGCTATGTTGGGGTGTAGCCAAGTGGTAAGGCACGGGACTTTGACTCCCGCATTCGCTGGTTCGAGTCCAGCCATCCCAGCCACGTCGGAGCAAAGCCCACTCCACTCGGAGCACCCTTGCGGGTACTCCTTGCTCCTACTTTCCAAATGGAACCCGCTGGGCTGGGCTTCCATTTGGGGAGACGGGGGAAGCGGAATATGACTCAGTAGCTCAGTCGGTAGAGCAACTGCCTTTTAAGCCGTGGGTCCGGGGTTCGAGTCCCCGCTGGGTCACCATAAAAATACCCACACCATTTTGGTGTGGGTATTTTTATGGTGACTGTAAGAGATTAAAATGCTCGGGCGAAATGAATTCGCCCTGCGCAATTCTCTCTGCCTCTGCGCCCGAATATACGGTGCAAACGCGCCGCCGGCCAGGAGGCGCGGGTTTAGCGGATAAAAGAGCCCTTTTATCGCACTGGGGCAAAATAAAAAGACATCCGAAAGGATGTCTTTTTTGTTTTGAGTTCCGGCCGCGGAGAGCGGCCTCCACCCATCGGTATTGCTATGCTCGGGGTCGGCAAAGCCAAATGACCTTTAAAGGCGCTGTGCACAATTGGGCGGAAGCTGCTGATCCGCCCTTTTCTTTTTGCCTGGAATGAGAAGCAGGACCGCCAGCATGATAAGCAATCCGCAGATGGCGCTGAAGATTGCGGCGGCGGAGAAGGTCTCGGCAATGGCCTGGGCAATATGTTCGCAGCCGCCCTGTGCGGCTGCGGCCACGTATTTTATATTATAAAAAATGTTGTAGACTGCACTGAATACCGTGCCGCCGATGCTGCTTCCGAACATCAGGTTGGCTGTGGCCGTGCCCATGCGATCCTGCTCCACACCCAGCTGCATATAGGGCTGGATGGTTACGGACTGACAGCTTGTCCCCACGCCGAAGATCAACATGGTCAGATAGATCACGGGCAGCGGCGTGGCCGAGGACCAGGCTGCGGAAATCAGGCTTCCTGCCGCGATTGCCGCGCCGCAGAGCACAAAGACCGCGCGGAAGCGGTACTTGTCCCTGGAGATCCAGCCTCCCAGAAAACTGGGCAGCACACAGAACAACAGGTTTTTCGGCATGGCCAGCGTACCGCTCGCCGTGGCGCTCAGGCCCATCACCGACTGGCCGAACAGCACCAGAACCGAGGAGCACAGATAGACCATGGGCGGAATCAGCATTTGCACGGCAAAGGATACCGCATAATGACGCCTGCGGAACAGGGTGAGGTCGATCAGCGGGTCGGGGGCCTGCTTTTCCCGCCAAAACAGCAGCACCCCCAGCAGGAGCCCCATCGCCAGCAGAGCGACCCCAAGGGCGGAGCCGCGCTGAAACACGATTCCGCCCAGGGAGCACCATCCCAGCAGGCACACCAGGCAGCCGCCTAGCAGAGCGATGCCGGGAAAGTCGATGGCGGGCGCGGCCTTGGCCGGACGGTTTGGATAAAATTTCATCAGGAGTACAAAGGACGCCGCCCCAGGTACGGTGGTCAGGGTAAAGATGGAGAACGGTCCCAGATAGTCTACGATCAGGCCGCCGCAGAGTAGCCCGACCACCAGCGCCACGCCATTGATCGTGCCGAACACGCCAAACCAACGGGGCCGCTCCTCCGCGGTGGTAACGTCGCTGAGAATAGTGGTCGGATAGGGATTCAGCAGTCCGCCGGCCAGATTCCCGAGGGCAAACAGAAGAAAAAACACCGTGCCGTTGGTGGGGATGGCGCAGGCCAGCATGAATACCAGCCGGACTGCCGAACCGATAAGGCAGACTCTGCGCCGCCCGAAGCGGTCCCCCAGCTTTCCGCCGATAGGGGTTACCAGGCAGGAGAACAGGGCTGTGACCGCGCCCAGCATGGCATAGGCCGCCATTGTGTTATACCGCTGCATTAACGCCGGAAGGGCCACGGGCATGGCGAAGGTGAAAAAGACGTTGTAAAACCACAAGAGGCTGGCGCCGGCGATCACACCCCGCTTCGCGACAGGCGGGAGGGGAATGTAAGGCGATTGCTGTGTCACGATGACGGCCTCCTTATTCAACCGCGCTGCTGCCGACGCCGGCGCGGCGCTTTGGGATCAGAAGGAATGCGGCGGCGAGGATTACCAGGCCGCCTGCGGCGCTGACCAACGACATGACGGAGAAAACGTCGGCAACCGCCTGGCGCAGATGAATTCCGCCGCCCGCCGCCATGGCGGCGGCGTATTTCGCGTTGTAGAAGATGTTGTAAAACGAATTGAACATCACCACGCCGACGGAATTGGAGAAGTAGATCATCGCTGTGGCCATGCCCATCTCTTCGTGGCGGACGGACAGCTGCATATAGGGATTAATGCATACGGCCTGACTGCTGGTGGATATTCCGAAGATCAGCATGGTGAGATAGATGCAGATCACCGGCGTCTGGATGTTCCAGCCCGCTGCGATCAGGCTTCCGATCACCATTGTCCCGCCGCAAAGTGCGAACGCGGTGCGGAAGCGTCTGCTCTGGTCCCTGGCGATCCATACACCGATAAAGGAGGGCAGTATGCACAGAAGCAGATTTTTCGGCATGGCCAGGGTGCCGCTCACCGTGGCGCTCAGCCCCAGGCTCACCTGGCCGAACAGGGCCAGAACGGAGGAGCATAGGCACATCATCGGGGCCAGCATCATGTGAGTCAGAAAGGACATGGTAAAGCTACGGTTGCGGAAAAAGGAGAAGTTGATGAGGGGGTCTTTGACCCAGCGCTCATATCGCGCTAGCAACACCAGCAAAAGCACCCCCAGAATAAGCAGGGCAAGCCCTGCTGGAGATACCCGGGGAAAAAGAGACCCGCCGACGGAACACCAGAGCAGGATACAGGCAAACCCGCCGCCCAGAAGGGCCATCCCGCCGCCGTCGATGCCGCCCGCCCTGTTTGTGGTGGGGCGGTTGGGGTAGAAGAGAGACAAGAGGATAAGGGCGGCCAAAAGAAAAGGGGCGAAAAAAAGAAACAGGGACAAGGGGCCGAATAGATCGGAGAGCACCCCACCCAGAAACAGCCCCAGCAGGAAAGCCAGTCCCTGGATCGTGCCGAACACGCCAAACCAGCGGGGGCGTTCCTCTGCGGTGGTGACATCGCTTAAAATGGCGGAGGGATAGGCGCCCAGCACACCGCCCAGCAGATTGCCTGCCACATAGACCGCGAAGAACCAGGCCGGTGTCATTTCGACCGCACAGAGCAGCATCATCGCCAGACGGACCCAGCCCACAGTGAGGCAGACTCTGCGCCGCCCGAAGCGGTCTCCCAGCTTTCCACCGATGGGGGTTACCAGACAGGAGCCCAGGGAGGAGATGCCTCCAAAAATGGCATACCAGGCCATCAGATTGTAATGAGACAGCAGTGCCGGAAACGCCACGGGAAGAGCAAAGGAGAAAAAGAGGTGATAAAACCACAGACACCCTGCCCCTGCGATGACGCCGTATTTTCCGCGCGGGGAAAGCGCAATATAAGCGGACGGACTTTGCTCCATAAGTGTAACCCTCCATAAAATGTTCTAAAATTAGGCTACCCTATTTTGCGGAGCATGTCAATAGTTTTTCTAAAAATCATTTTTTTAGAATTAAAAAGGAATTATTAAAATAATTTTATATCTAATTTTAATTTTTGAAAAAAGTGGCCCGGAAGAATAATATCAGATGTGTTCTGATATTATTCTTCCGGGCCGTCAAATACCCGCTTTATTCCTGCTCCTGCGCATCCCTGTGGAGCTGCTGCAGGATGTCTTCAATGGTCATCTTTTTGCGGCCAAGAACGGATACGATGAACCCGTTTTGCTGGAGAATCTTTTGGGTCGCTTCATCCGTGGGATTGCCGTAGGACAGAATATTTGAGGCAAACATCCGGCGGTACTGCCCGGGGGGAATCCGCGTCACTTTCTTAAAGATTCGGCTGAAATGGCTTAGATTCGTAAACCCGGTAGCAGAAGCCACCTGTGTCAGACTCATGTCGGAGAAAGAAATCAGTTCCGCCGCCTTGCGGATGCGGATCACAGTCTGGCAGTTTCCGATGGTCATGCCGGAGTCCCGCTTAAACACGGAGCAGATATAGTTTTTATTAAAGCCCACTGCCTCGGCAATCTCCTGGAGTGATACCTCCCGGCTGTAGTTTTGTTCCAGATAGCGGATAATCTCCCTGGAGAGCGGGGAATAACCAACCGTGTCTACCATGCCGGCGTCCTCCCCCTCAACGGGGGCGCCCTCGCCGTAATGGCGGAACAGATAATTGATCACTGCAACCAGATAGTCCGAGACAAAGGCCGGTGTGGAGGCCCGGGCGCAGGTGCTCTCCGCGACCAGCTCCCGGACCAATCCGGATACAAAGTCGTCCTTTGGAAAAAAGGGCGGGAGAGTCGTGAGCAGCGCCTCCAGCCGGGGGGCGGAGATGGTGAACTTGACCTCATAACAGCGGCAGACCTCGTCGGACATGTTTTCCATCCCGTGAAGCACATTAGGCTTGGCCAACACGCTCTCCCCCGCCTCCAAAATCCGCTCCTCATCTCCCACGGAATACTTCTGTGGCCCCTCCCGGACAAGAAAAAGCTGATAATAGTCGTGGGCATGGGACTTAAGTCCGCCGTGGGGCTGAAAGCTGGATTCCGCTACCCAGAGGACCGTATTTTCCTGTTCTGGAATATAGGTCATACAATGGCCTCCCTTGTAATTGATGTTATTTTCCACATTTTATTCGGTTTTCAAAAGAAAAGCAAGCAAAGTCTTCTGAAGCCGATCTTTTGAACCTTTTTTGACTGAAAATTAGAATAATTGAAATACAGCTGCAAACGGAATTAAAATAATTTTAGAAAATAATTTTAGATAAAAATATCTGAATTTTAAGATAATTATATTGACAAACTCTTACTAAATGTGTATTTTATAGGTGGATGTGCTGCATGTCAAGGAATGTGAAGTTAATTTTAGATAAAATTTTTAAGGTGAATATCAGAACAATAAACTGAGGGGGATAAAAGGGAAAGAAACCGCCGCCGCGAGGAGTGCGGCCGACTGAAAATATGCAGAAATAAGGAGGAAATACACAACATGCGAGAAGTAGTATTTGTAGACGGAGTGCGGTCCGCATTCACAAATTTGGGCGGAGGCCTGCGGGATTTGGCCTCCACCGAGATTGCGGCTTTTGTGCTGAAGGGGCTGGCGGACAGGACTGGGATCCTGGAGCGCGGGAAGGTGGATGGGCTGTTCTGCGGCAATGCCCTGCGCGACGGAAAAGCGTCCAATATTGGACGCTATGCCGCTTTGCTGGCAGGACTGCCCATTGAGACCGAGGCGCACTACGTGGAGATGCAGTGCGGCTCTGCGATCACAAGCGTGAACCATGCGGCGGCCATGATTGCCCTGGGCTATGCGGATGTACTTATGGTAGGCGGTATGGAGTCCTATTCCACCATGAACGCGGAGTTTTCCATGAACGACGAGCCCTACAAGCTGATCCCGCCCATCCCCCTGGCGTCCCATTTGGCCCCCACGAAGGATGAGGATATCACCATGATCGAGGTCAGCGATAAAATGGCGGAGAAATGGGGTGTTTCCCGCGCACAGTGCGACGAGTACGCCGCCCGCAGCCAGCAGCGCCTGGCCGCGGCCTATCAAAACGGTATTACCGGCGACGAGATTGTCCCCTTTGTCTATCCCGCCACCAAAAAGACCCCGGAGATCCGGATTGACAAGGACGAATTTCCCAAGCCCGCCACCACGGTGGAGGGACTGTCCAAGCTGAGAAGTGTGATGCCGGGCGGCGTGACCACTGCGGGCAACGCCTCCGGGCGCAACGACGGCGCCGCTTTCCTGCTGATGATGAGCGCGGACAAGGCCAAGGAGCTGGGCTATACGCCCTACGCCAAATGGGTTATGGGCGCAGATGTCGGAGTTCACCCTTATGAGATGGGGATTGGTCCCGCCTTCTCCAACCTGAAGGCCATGAAGCTGGCCGGCCTGACTGTAGGCGATTTCGACGTGTTCGAGTGCAACGAGGCGTTTGCCGCACAGAATCTGGGCGTCATTCGTGAAATGGAGAAGCAGAGCGGCGTGAAGATCGACCAGGAGCGCTGGAATCCAAACGGCGGCGCGATTTCCATCGGCCACCCCAACGGCGCCTCCGGCGGCCGTATCGCCATGTTCTGCATGCGCCAACTGGAAAAGACCGGCGGGAAATATGGCCTGTTCAGCTCCTGCTGCGGCGGTGGGCACGGCACCACCACCATCATCGAGAATCTGCGGCGCTAAGAAAGGGAGAGTGAGAGATATGCGCGAAGTAGTTATTGTGGACGGAGCCCGTTCGGCCTTTACAAATTTTGGCGGCAGCCTGCGCACACTGGCCAGCGTGGACATTGCATCCAAGGTCGTGGACGGCCTGTTGGAGCGGACCGGTATCCTGGAGCGGGGCATGGTGGACAGTCTGATGGCGGGCTGTGCCCTGGGGGATATGAAGAGCAAGGATACCGCCCGTTATATCGTCCTTCAGTCCAAGCTTCCTCTGGAGTGCTCCGGCACCTTTGTAGAGATGCAGTGCGGCTCCGCCATTACGAGCCTGAATCACGCAGCCTGGAAGATCCTGACCGGCATGAGCGAGGTGGCCGTGGTGGGCGGAATGGAGTCCTACTCCACCATGACGGCCAAGTTCCCGATGTCCCGGCCCCAGTACAAGCTGATTCCCCCCTATCCCATTGCCCTGGCGCTGACCCCTAATCAGGAGCGCAACATTGATATGGTAAGCGTCAGCGATAAAATGGCCGTCAAGTGGAACATCACCCGGGAAGAGGCCGACGCATATGCCTGCCGCAGCCAGGAGCGTCTGGCTGCGGCCTACAAGAATGGGATTACCGGCGGCGAGATTGTACCAATTACACTCCCGGCGACCAAAAAGACTCCGGAGGTCGTCGTCGATCGGGACGAATTCCCGCGCCCCGGCACCACGCTGGAGGCACTGTCCAGGCTGCGGGCGGTGAACAAAGACGGCGTGACCACCGCGGGCAACGCATCCGGGCGCAACGACGGCGCCGCCTTCCTGCTGGTCATGACCGCAGAAAAGGCCAGGCAGTACGGCTATACGCCCATGGCCAAGTGGATCGGCGGCGCCCATTACGGCGTGCAGGAGGACTATATGGGCATCGGCCCCGCGTTTTCCAACCTGAAGGCACTCAAACAGCTGGGCTTGAGCGTGGACGACATCGACGTGGTGGAGTGCAACGAGGCATTTGCCGCGCAGAACCTCTCCGTCATACGTGAGATGGAGGCGCAGAGCGGCAAAAAGATCGACATGGAGCGGTGGAACCCCAATGGAGGGGCCATCGCCATCGGCCACCCAAACGGAGCCTCCGGCGCGCGTATCTCCATATTCTGCATGCGGCAGCTGGAAAAAACCGGGGGAAAGTACGGAATCATCAGCTCCTGCTGTGGCGGCGGTCTGGGTACCACCGCCGTTATCGAGAATCTCAGACGGTAACCGCATCCGGCGGTCCTGCCGGGACGTGCCGCCCGGCAGGACCGCCGATTCCTATAAAAAACAGGAGGTATAGCTATGAGTTTTACATTTCCCTATGGCACTGGCCGGGTCCGTTTTGTCTGCATGTTCAGCTACCCCAAGGACATCGAGAAGGCGGCCGGGGAAGCCTGGTATCTGGGAAAGCATGTCCCCGAGGCGCGCCGGCTGCCCGGCCTGGTGAGCTTCCGGAGCTGGAAGGCACTGCCCCCGATCAGTATGTGGACATTCGACCCCTACGACCGATTTGATCGGATTTCTGAATTGGTCTTTGAGAACATGGAGGCGTGCCTGAACGCTACGATCCGCCGCCCGGAGCTCTGGGCCAGCGGCTCGGAAGGGCGGCCTGGTTTCCGGGAGCTGGAGTGCGTGCTGCTGGACGAAGAGCCTCAATACAATCTGCTGAAGGACATTCCTGTGCAGCAGTATAAGTACATCAATTTCCCCGGCCGCTATACCCCAGGCATCATGCTGGACACCGACTGTGACGACACATTCCTGGACATCTACATGTTCAACTACGACCCCAAGTTTACCTTTGAGGAGGGCGAGGACTGGTACCTGGGCCATCACGTGCGGGAGGGCCGCATTACAAAGCGTCTGGGACACCGCCATTACCAGACCTGGAAGCCCCTGCGGGTGAAGGTGGACGCGGACTGCCCCCTGCAGCCCAACCGCTTCTGGCGCTTTACCGAGCTGGGCCTGCCCGAGTATGCCCGCGATCCGGCCGGTGCGGGCCTGCTGCCTGGGAAGAAATACGCCGGCATGATTTACACACAGGATCCCCGCGGACAGGTGATCGGGGAGTGGCGCAATATCCTCATTGATCCTGCCCAGGCTGAAGACCTGATGGGCTGAATGGAGAAAGAGATGAACGATCAAAAATTGTTCGCCCGGGGGAAGATTGGTCCTCTGGAGCTGAAAAACCGGATTGTCCTGCCCCCCATGGGTACCAATATGGCCAGCTACACCGGAGAGGCCACGGATGAGATCATCCGCTTCTACGCGGAACGAGCCAAGGGCGGCTGCGGCCTGATCATCACGGAGATCACCCGGATTGACGACGTGACCGGTGTGGGAATGACTGGCCAGCTCTCCGTTACCTCCGGCAAATTTGTGCGCAAACTGGTGCAGCTTACCGACGCCGTCCACCAATATGACAGCAGGATCCTGCTCCAGCTCCATCATCCCGGCCGGGAGATCTCCAGCCGGGCCCTGGGCGGTGTTCAGCCGGTGGCCCCAAGCCCCATCGCCTGCAAGGTGGTGGGCGAGGTCCCCAGGGAGCTGACCGGGCAGGAATGCGAGGACCTGATCCGGAAGTTTATCACCGGGGCTAGCTTGGCAAAGATGGCCGGCTTTGACGGCGTGGAGCTTCACGCCGCCCACGGCTATCTCATCAACCAGTTCCTGAGTCCCTATACCAACAAGCGCACCGACCGGTTCGGTGGCGACCCGGAGGGCCGGATGACCTTCCTGCGGGAGATCATTTTTGGGATCCAAAAGGTGTGCGGCAACGGCTTCCCCATCTCAGTCCGGCTGAGCTGCGACGAATATGTGGAGGGCGGCATTGATTTGGCGGAAGGGGTGCGGATTGCGCAGGCCCTGGAACGGCTCGGCGTATCCGCCATCGACGTAAGCGCCGGCATCTATGAGTCCGGCTATGCCTCCATTGAACCCCAGGGGCTGCCGGAGGGCTGGAAGAAGCATCTGGCCGCCGAAGTGAAAAAACACGTGTCCATCCCGGTCATCGCCGTGAATAACATCAAATATCCCGCTTCCGCTGAGCGCTTTCTGGAGGAGGGCGTGTGCGACTTTGTGGCGGTTGGCCGCGGCCAGATTGCCGACCCGGAGTGGGGGCGTAAGGCGCAGGAGGGCCGTGAGGACGAAATCCGCAAATGTCTGGGCTGCATGTACTGCTTCAGCTGTCTGGGCCGGCTGCACCCCATAGAGTGCACCGTCAATCCGGCGGTGGGCAGGGAGGACAGATTCAACAGCGACACCTTGAAGCGGGACGGAGCCGGCAGGATTGCGGTCGTGGTGGGCGGCGGACCTGCCGGGATGCAGGCAGCGCTGATCTGCGCACGGCGCGGCTTCCATACCATCTTGCTGGAGCGCACCGGCAGCCTGGGCGGCACCGTCCGCCTGGCGGCGCTCCCGCCCCAGAAGGAGATGCTCTCCGAGCTGATCCGCACCCAGCGGCGGGAGTTGGAACTGGCCGGTGTGGAAGTGCGGCTGAACACCGAGGCGACCGTAGAGACGGTGTCGGCCCTGCAGCCCTATGGGGTAATCGTGGCCGTCGGCGGAACCCCTATCGTGCCCGAGCTGCCGGGGAGCAGGCTGCCCCATGTGTATACCGCGGAGCAGTATCTGGCGGGCAAAGCGGAGTTGAAGGGAAAGCGCGTGGCGGTCATTGGCGGCGGCATCACCGGGCTGGAGACCGCCGAGGTCCTGGCCGCGGCTAACCAGGTCACCGTGGTGGAGATGGCAAAGAATGTGGGCGCCACGCTATATCCCACCGTG
This sequence comes from Lawsonibacter celer, assembly GCF_014281125.1. Classification (GTDB taxonomy): domain Bacteria; phylum Bacillota; class Clostridia; order Oscillospirales; family Oscillospiraceae; genus Lawsonibacter_B; species Lawsonibacter_B celer. Next base: position 102,484 of record NZ_JACOEA010000004.1, read on the forward strand.
AAGGCCCTCCTCATGGGGCGTCTCCAGGCCGCCGGCGTGAAGATCCTGACGCAGCATAAGCTCAGCGAGATCTGGGAGGGGGAAGTAATTCTGACCCACGCCAAGACCGGTGAGCCGTCCATTCTGGAGGCCGAGGCCGTGGTCCTGGCCATGGGGGTACGCCCCGACCGGACCGTGGCCGACGCTCTGCGGGCCGCCCTGGACCATGTTGTGTTTGTGGGGGATGTGAGCCGGACCGGCCAAATTGCCGACGCCCTGCGCGAGGCCAATGACAAAGCCTATGTATTTTGATTGTAAAGCTGGGACAGAACCGCGGCGGCGCCTGTTTCAGCGCTAAAAGGAGAGGAGTCATATGAAACCCCTGCAAGGAGTTAAGGTCGTGGAGCTGGGTACCCATATCGCGGTTCCGCTGGCCTCCCGATTATTGGCGGACTGGGGCGCTCAGGTGATTAAGGTGGAAAATCCCAGCGGCGATCTGTGGCGTTATTACGGCCTGAATGTCCGCACCCCCATTTCCGATGAGGAAAACCCCATGTTTTCCATCCCCAATGCCAACAAAAAGATCGTTTCGCTCAATTTGAAGACAGAGGCGGGAAAGCGTATTCTGTTTCAGCTGCTGGAGGATGCCGATGTCTTTATGACCAACGTGCGGATGAAAGGCCTTAAGGGGCTCGGCCTGGACTATGAGAGCCTGTCCTACCGCTTTCCACGGCTGGTTTACTTTCACTTCACCGGGTACGGATATCAGGGGCCCTGGGCCTCCCGCCCCGGCTTCGACATCGCCGCGTTCTGGTCCGCCGGCGGCATGATCGGAAGCTGGACCCGGGAGGGCGCCACGCCGTTCGCCCCGGGCTCCGCCTTTGGCGATGCCACCGTGGCCAGCATGGCAGCCAGCGGCGTGCTGGCCGGTCTGGTGGGCAGCCGGAGCAGCGGCAAGGGCTGCTACCTGACGACCTCACTGTACGCCACCGCCATGTGGTATAATTTCGGGGATGTCATCAGCTGTCAGCCCCAATATGGTCTCAAGCGCCCCGCCCCACAGGAGGATACAAGCAACTTCAACCCCTTCCTGTTCCCCTATCCCTGCAGGGATGGAAAGAGCGTTTATCTGGCCGCCTTGGAATTTGAGCGCAACTATGCCAAATGCCTGAGCGTGTTGGAGATGGAGGAATATCTGGAGGATGAGCGTTATAACACGCTGCCGGCCTACATCGAGCACAGTGAGGAATTTACCGAAAAGGTCAAGGCAAAGATGCTCACCCGCAGCGCGGCCGAATGGGTGGAGCGTTTCGGCGCGGCGGATATTGTGATCCAAGAGATCCTGACCGGCGACGAGCTTTACCAGTGCGAACAGGCGTGGGCGGAAGGGGTGCTGACCAATGTGGAATTCCCTTCCAGCGGCTACGTTACCGCTATGCCCAACACTCCGGTGAAATTCATGGGCGAGGAACTGCCCCACACCCATGCCGTGGGCGGAATCGGCTGCAACACACGGGAGGTGTTGTCCGGACTGGGCTACGCCCAGGAACAGATTGACGCCTTGGCACAATGCGGGGCCGTGCGGATGCCAGACTAAGTATTTTTACCGCGTATTTTAATATTAGGAGGTATTTACCATGTCTGATTTAAAGGGGAAATTTGCCGTTGTTACCGGCGCGGGCAAGGGGATTGGGGCCGCAATAGCGGCCCGCTTTCTCCGGGAACAGGCCGCGGGTGTGGCCATATGGGACTACGACCTGTGTCTGGCGGAGCAAACCGCCGTGCAGTTGGGCGGCAATGCCGTCGCCATCTGCTGCGATGTATCTGACAGCGCTCAGGTGGCCGCGGCCACACAGGCCACTCTGGCCGCCTTTGGGCGGATCGACATCCTGGTCAACAATGCCGGCATTACCCGGGATGCGCAGTTCCAGAATATGACCGAAAAGCAGTGGAACGACGTGCTGCGCATCAACCTGGACGGCCCCTATCACTGCTGCAAGCACGTCGTCCCTCTGATGCGGGAACAGGGCTATGGAAGGATCGTCAATATTTCCTCTTCCTCCGCCAACGGCAACTTTGGTCAGGCCAACTATGCCGCCTCCAAGGCCGGCCTGCTGGGCCTGACCAAAACGCTGGCCAAGGAGCTGGCCGGCAAGGGCATTACCGTCAACGCCATCACGCCCGCCATGATTGACACGGATATGATGCGAGCGGTGCCGGAGAAGATACTCTCCCGGTATATTCAGATCATTCCGCTTCAGCGTCTGGGAACCGTTGACGAACTGGCCGCCGCAGCCCTCTTCCTGGCCAGCGATGACGCCAGCTTTATCACCGGCGTGACCCTGCCCGTCAACGGGGGAACCTTTATTTATTAATTCCTGACAGAATGAAGCAGCGCATGCTCGAAGATTGGAGGAGGCCTCTTGAAGATCAACACCGTGAGCGGCCCGGCGGATACATCTGATCTGGATGTTACACTGATGCATGAGCATATCTTTAATCTCTCTCCCGTCTTTGCCGGAGCATTCCCGGACTGGTGGGATCGGGAGGCCGGCATCCGGAAATTCGCTGGCCATGTGGAGCGACTCAAGAAGTACGGGCTGAACACCATTGTGGATGCCAGCCCCATCACTTTGGGCCGCGATATACGGGCGGTACGGCGGGCGGCGGAGCTGGCCGGAATCCATGTGCTCGCCACCACCGGCGTCTATTATGACGAGGTGCCCTGGCTGCACATCGGCACAGACCCCTATTACTTGGCACAATTTTATATCCGGGAGATCACCCAAGGCATTATGGGCACGGACAGCAAGGCCGCGCTGGTCAAATGTGCCACCGACGTCCCCTTCGGCCTGAGCCAGACCAATCAGATGATGATTGCGGCCGCCGCCATCGCATCAAAGGAGACCGGCGTGCCCGTTATCACCCATGCAAACGCCTGGGAGCGTTACGGCCTGGCCCAGGTGGATGCCCTGCTGGGGTACAGCGTGCCGCCGCACAGGATCGTGATCGGCCACGCGTTTTCCTCCAATGACCTGGACTATGTGGAGGCGCTGTGCAGAAAGGGCGTGTATGTGGGATGCGATCAGATCGGCTTTCCGGCGCTCAACTCCCATGAAAACCTGGCTAAAATGGTGGGCGCTCTGTGCCGGAAGGGGTATGAGGATCAGATTTTCCTCTCCCACGACAGCGCGGTCAACTCTGATTTCGGCATTGCCATGACGCCGGTGGCGCACACCGACGAAAGCGGCATGATCGGCGATTACAGTCAGGTATTTGAGGTTATGCCCGCCCTGCTGGAACGGGAGGGCGTCACACACGCCCAATTTGAGAAAATTATGCGGGAAAATCCCAGACGCTATTTGGAACAGGTGCCCCTGCGGGACTGAGGCCCTGGGGAAGATTGCGAGGTATATGGAAATGGATTACTATCAAAACAAGGTATGCGTCATCACCGGCGCATCCACGGGTATTGGCTACGGCCTTGGCGTAAAGCTGCTGGAATATGGCGCCGGCCGGGTGTACTTTACCGCCCGCACCCAATCCAAGCTGGACGAGGATCGGGAAAAGCTGGCCGCATATGGCGAGCGGGCACAGTTTTTGGCCGTGGACGTTACCGACGCCCAGGCGGTTTCCGCTCTGATGAATCAGGTGGCTGCTGACAACGGCCGGATTGACTTTCTCTTCAATAACGCCGGTATCGGCGCGGGCGGCCCCACGGAACGCGCCTCGCTCCACGCCTGGGAGCGGGTACTGAACACGGATCTGTGGGGGGTAATTTACGGCGTGAACGCAGTGCTGCCCATCATGCTTGCGCAGGGGTTTGGCCATATTGTCAACACGGCCTCCATCCAGGGGCTTACCCCCGCCCCCTATCAGGTGCTGTACTCCACCGCCAAACATGCTGTGGTCGGCCTGAGCGAGAGCCTGCGCATGGAAATGCTGCCGCGCAACATCCATGTCTCCGTCCTGTGTCCCGGGGCGGTGGAGAGTGAGATCTTTCATAAGGGCGGCAACGACACGCCCAAAGACGCCATTACAGCGGAGCATGCCGCTGTCTGGGCACTGGAACGCATCGCCAGGCATCAGGGCATTATTCCGGTGGCCGAGGCGGCCCAGAAGCTGTATGACGTCTATCGGACGGAGCCGGAACGGGTGGAGCAGACTCTGATGGACTTCGGCGCCAGTATTCGCGGACGAAAGCGGGATTGACTCTGTGTAGCTCCGGCAGGCATCTCCCGTTTGGAAAGCGGGAGGGGTAAAATGAATCCAAAAACCATCCCCGTATTCGCTTGCGCGGATACGGGGATGGTTTTTGGGAGCTCAGGTTTTGTTTAAAAGCGCGAGAATCTCCTGGGTATGCTCACCTAGCTTTGGGGCGGCTGTCAGCAGCGCCGGTGTCTGGGACTCTATACGGAAGGGAGGGCAGGGATAAATGTATTCCTCTCCATTGGGGTAGCTAACACGCTGCAGATAGCCGTTAGCCCACGCCTGTTCACTGTCCGGTACCTCGGAGTAATGGTTGAGGCGGGTGCACACAATGTCCAGGCCCGAGAGAATGCGGACCCACTCGTCAGCGGGCTTGGCGGCAAAGGATGCGGCAAAGAGGTCCATCATCTCTTTATTGTGCTGTTTCCGCTTTTCCGGGGTATCAAACCGCGGGTCCTGCAGCAGGTCTGGATACCCGAGTGCCTGGTGCAGGGCCGGGGCGTATCGGCTGTACTCCAAAATACAACACATGACCCACTCGCCGTCCGCGCACAGGTAGGGGGAGCTTTCTGGAGCGCACTCCTCTCTGCGTACCGGCGCGAAACCCGGCGTGTTTCTGGCCACGGCAATCATGCCGCAGGCCGCCCAGATACCAGCGTTGTAGAGAGAGGTGGTGACAAAGTCCCCCTCTCCGGTGGCGGAGCGGCGGAGCAGGGCGGTGAGTATCGTGGCGTACAGCATGGTGCCCGTCACGGTGTCTCCTGCCCCAAGGGGAGTCAGCGCCGGATAGCTGTTGTCGGTCCTCACACTCATGTCCGCCGTATAACCGGCCTTGGCCCAGAAGGCCACCGCATCAAAGCCGGGGGCATCCGCGTCTGGTCCTTCAGGGCCGTAAGCGGTAAGCCAGGCATAAATCAGCCGCGGATGGCGCGCGCGCAGCGTTTCGTGGTCCAGCCCCAGCCGGCGCAGCGACTTGCCTCGGGTATTGGTGAGAAAAATATCCGCCTTGGCAATCAGCTTATGCATGGCGGCCATGCCGTCTGCTGTTTTCAAATCCAGCAGGACGCTCCTCTTTCCGGAGTTGCACACTTCAAACCGGGCATTAATCCGATTCGAGCCGGTTTCATCGCCGTAGCGCCAGGCATCGCCGTAGGGCGGAGCCTCCACCTTAATAACCTGCGCCCCCAGGTCCGCCAACAGCTTCCCACAGGTGGGAGCGGCCACATAGGTGGCCAGTTCCACGACCATCAGCCCGTCGAGCAGTTTCCGATTCGCTTCCATAGAATTCTCCTGTTTTGATAAGAAATTTCCTGCGGAGGGGCATGGCGCCTTTGGCGCCATGCCCCAAAAAACCGAGTTAGGATGCTGCCCAGAGGGCGGTTACCCTTGGTATTCAGCCAGCGCATGGCGGGTAATGCCCAGCATCTGCCGCGCCTCGTCGGCAGTAGCCGGTTCACGGCCTGCCAGACGCGCGATTGCGGCGGCCCGCTCCACCAGCTGTACATTGGTACCCTTCACCCCTTTGGACAGGTAGAGGTTGTCCTCCAGACCCACCCGCAGACCGTCGCAGCCCAGGGCCAGACCGGTGAGCAGCATGGGAAGATGGGCCTTGCCGATGCCGGTGACGCTCCAGGTAGACCCGGCGGGCAGGCGGCGGTGGAGGTATTCCAGGTTTTCCACCGTGCCGTCCATAGCGCCCACCACGCCGAGCACAAACTGGAAATGGCAGGGCGCCTTGAGCACGTTGTAGCCGGTGTAAGCGATAGCGTTGCTCAACATACCCGCGTCAAAGATTTCAATTTCGGGCTTGATGTCGTACTGTTGCGTGGTCTTGCCAAGCTCCACCAGGAAATTGGGGCTGTTCTCAAACACGCCGCCCAGGGCCCAGTTAAAGGTGCCCGCGTCGTAGGAGCATACCTCGGGACGAAGCTGGCGCAGGTGCTCCTGACGGAGAAAGCTGTCATTGCTGCCGCCGGAGGTGGTCAGGTTGACAATGACGTCCACGCCCGCCTTTTCGGTGGCCTCCTTGACCGCCTCAAAGGCGGCGCGGAAATACTCGGTCTGCATAGTGGGACGGCCCTCCTCGTCGTGGACGTGGATATGGACCATAGAGGCCCCAGCCTTGGCCACCGCCACAGCGTCGGCGGCGATCTCCTCCGGGGAGATGGGTATATCCGGGGTCTGTGACTTGCTGCCGGCGGTGCCGGTCAGGGCCGCGGAAAGAATGACTTTTTTCATGGAATTTGCTCCTCAACCTTTATTCGTAATCATAAAAACCGTGGCCTACGGATCGGCCGAAGCGGCCCCGCTTGACCAAATCCTCATAAACATCGTACATGTCCGGCTTCTTCCCGGTGGCCTTGTACTGGGCCTGCATCATGTCGAAGCTCAGGTTGACGCCGGTCAGATCGTTCAGACGGAAGGGGCCCATGGGGTGGTGGAAGCCCTCCTCCATTGCGATATCCACGTCCTGGAAGGTACAGTAGCCGTTCTGAACCAGATAGTGGGCCCGCTCGGTGAGGCCGGCGATCAGGAAGTTGCCGGCAAAGCCAGGGATCTCCTTCTTCTGCCAGATGGGCTTTTTGCCGGTGTTGACGCAGAAGTCGTAGGCGGCTTTGGCAGTCTCGTCGGAACAGTGGGGGCCCTGAACGATCTCCACGAACTTCATGACCAGGGCGGGATTGTAGAAATGCATGTTGCACAGGCGGGAGGGATTGGACACGTCCTGGGCGAAAAGCGAGGACACCATAAAGCTGGAGTTGGTGCACAGGATTACGTCCTTGCCCACAATGCCGTCAAGCTGCTGAAAGAGCTTGTGCTTGACGTCCTCAATCTCCACCACGGCCTCAATGACGCAGTCGGCGCCCTCACAGGCTTTGGCCAGGTCGGCCTCCACACGGAAACGCCTCTGAATGGCGTCCACCTGCTCCTGGGTCATGCGGCCCTTTGTGACGCGGCCGGCGAGGTACTCCTGCGCCCATTTCTGCACGTCCTCCAAAACGGCGGGGGCCACATCGTACACTGCGGCGCCATAGCCGTAGATGGCGGCGTTCAGGGCAATCTGGCGGCCCATACGGCCGCCGCCCACAACACAAATGTTCTTAATTTCCATGTATAATCTCCCTTTCAAAATAATATTGCACCGGACTCAGCCGGCGGCCATCTCGGCCGCGCCCGCATTTGCTGGGGCCCCGCCGCAGCGGTGGCAGGCCACAATGTGCCCGTTTCCCAGGTCGCGCATAGGCTGCTCCTCCTGGCACTGCTTGGTGGCGTAGGGACAGCGAGGGGCAAAGCGGCAGCCCGGCTTGGGATTGATGGGGGAGGATACCTCGCCACGGATGAGCTCCGGCTCCTTGTCCTTATACCCCAGGGCTGGAATGGGAATGGCGCTGAGCAGCGCCTGAGTATAGGGGTGGGCGGGATTGGAGAACAGCTCGTTTCGGGGGGCCCGCTCCACCATCTGGCCGAGGTAGAGCACGGCAATCTCATCGGAGATATGCTTGACCACCGAAAGATTGTGGGTGATGAACATGTAGGTCAGACCCATTTTGTCCTGGAGGTCCATCATCAGGTTCAGAATCTGGGCCTGAATGGACACGTCCAGGGCGGAGACCGGCTCGTCGCACACCACGAATTTCGGATCCAGGGACAGGGCCCGGGCGATGCCGATGCGCTGGCGGCGACCGCCGTCAATCTCATGGGGATAGGTGTTGATGTACCGGTCGGACAGACCTACCGTATCCATCAGCTCCAGTGTGCGGCGCTCCAGGTCAGCCTTGTCCTTGCAGATGCCGTAAATCCGCATGGGCTCGGAAATCGTTTGGAATACCGTTTTTCTCGGATTCAGAGAGGCATAGGGGTCCTGGAAGATAAGCTGCATCTCCCGGCGCATCTTGTGCAGCTCCTTCTGGTCCATTTTGGTTACGTCGCGGCCGTCAAACAGGACCTCGCCTGAGGTGGGCTCAATCAGCCGCAGGATGCAGCGGCCCAAAGTGGACTTACCGCAGCCAGACTCGCCCACGATGCCTAGGGTCTTGCCCCGGGGGATGGTCAGGTTGATGTCGTCCACCGCGTGGAGGTAACCGGCTGGAGTGGGAAAGTATTTTTTCAGGTGGTTGCACGCGAGCAAAATATCACTCATGACGGATTCCTCCACGTTTAAAGGTCGGCGTCGGCATACAGGACGCATCTGATTTGGTGCTGCCCCTTTCGGGCGATCGGAATTTCCGTGGGAGTCCCTGCGCTCCCTACGGGGTCTGTGCTTCCACAGCGCGCGGGGTCATAGTGCGGGCACCGGGGGCCGAAGCTGCACCCTGCGGGCAGATCGGTTGGGTCGGGCATCAGCCCGGGGATGGGGGAGAGCCGTTCGGCGTCCATAGTTAGGTTTGGGATGGAGCCGAACAGACCCACTGTATAGGGGTGATGTTTTTTCTCCGGGTCAAAAATATCCTCCAGAGTGCCGAACTCCACGATTTCCCCGGCATACATGATGCCGATGATGTCGCAGATGCTGGCCACTACGCCCAAATCGTGGGTGATGAGCAGAAGCGCGGAGTGGAGCTCGCGCTTCAGCCTGCGCATCATGGAGAGCACCTGGGCCTGGATGGTCACATCCAGGGCGGTGGTGGGTTCGTCGGCGATGAGCAGCTCCGGGTTGCAGGCAATGGCGATGGCGATCATCACGCGCTGCTTCATGCCGCCCGAGAACTGGTGGGGATATTCGTGCATCCGGGCGGCGGGGATCCCTACCATCTCCAGGATGCGGCCGACCTCGGCGTCTACGTTTGCCCGGTCCAGGTCCTCACGGTGGAGGAGCAGCACCTCGGCAATCTGATCGCGCACGGTAATGACCGGGTCCAGGCTGGTCATGGGGTCCTGAAAAATCATGGCCGCCCGGCCGCCCCGGATGGCGCGCATCTCAGCCTCGCTGACCGACATGACATCCCGCCCATCAAAGCGTATTTCACCGCCGGTGACCTTGGCCGTATACTTGGGCAGCAAGCGCAGAATGGACAGGGCTGTGGTGGTCTTGCCGGCGCCGGTCTCGCCGACCAGGCCCATGGACTGGCCGCGGTCCAGAGAGAAGGTAATCCCGTTAACCGCTTTTGCCGGGCCATTTTCTGAGGTGTACTCAATGCGCAGACCATTGATTTCCAATAATTTCTCGCTCATACCATCACCTCATGCCTTTCCCTTCAGCCGCGGATCAAAGGCGTCACGCAGACCGTCGCCCAGAATATTGATTGAGAGCGCTGTAATGGCAATAAAAATCGTGGGGAAGATGACGAGATGGGACGCATAACGGATGTAGTCCAGGCCGTCGGACATAATGGCACCCCATTCCGGCCGGGGTACGGGCACGCCCAGGCCCAGAAAGGAGAGCATGGTGCCGGAGAGAATGTTGGCAGACACCATCATCGTGGCCTGTACCAGAATGGTGCTCAAAGCGTTAGGCAGAATCTCGGAGACGATAATCTTCCCGGTGCCGAAGCCCATGGAGCGGGCCGCCTCAATGTACTCCTGACCTGAGATGCCCAGAACCGTGGAGCGCACGATCCGAACATAGCCCGGCAGGGAGCCGATGGCAATGGAGATGACCAACTGGGGCAGACCTCTGCCGAAGCCGGCGGCAATGGCCAACGAGAGCAGAATGGGAGGGATGGAGCTGAGAATATCCGCCAGACGCATGACCACCGTGTCGAATTTGCCGCCGATGAAAGCGGCGGCAGAGCCCAGCAGGGAGGCCGCCACAGTGGCCACCGCCGTGGCGCCGAAGCCCAGCAGCAGGGATACCCGGGAGCCGTGGATGACGCGGGCAAACATATCGCGCCCCAGATTGTCGCAGCCAAACCAGTGCTCGGCGCTGGGCTTGGCAAATTTTGCGGCGGAGTTATTTGCGATGGCATTCTCATAGGGGGTGATCAGATCGGCAAAGACGGCAATCAAAATCAGAAGACACACAACAGCCAGGCAGACGATGGCCAGCTTGTTTTTGCGCAGGCGAATCCAGGCCTCCAAAAAGGAACTGCGTCGTTTTACTTTCATCAGGCCGCGCCTCCTTCTGCCTTTGCAGGCGCTTTTTTCTTTTTAAATGAGGTATATCTGGCCCGAATACGGGGGTCTACCACGGCGTACAGAATATCCACAACCAGCATAATCAGCATATACATGGCGGCCAGCATAGTAATGGCAGCCATGGTCATGGGCATGTCATACTGGTTAATGGAATTCATGACAAGGGTGCCCAGTCCGGGGATGACAAACACGCTCTCCATAATCACCGCTCCGCCCAGAAGGCCGCCCAGCATCATGCCGGTAATGGTGATCAGGGGCAGAAGGGAGTTGCGGAAGGAATGGCCCCAGATCACCGTGCGCTCCCGCACGCCCTTGGAGCGGACGGTGCGGATATAGTCCTGACGGATGGTATCCAGCACGGAGGAGCGGGTAAAGCGAAGAAAACTGGCGGAATAGGAAATGCCGAGGGTCAGCGAGGGCAAAATCCAACTTTTCCAGCCGTTTACAACGCCCGTAGCGGGTACCCAATGGAGCTTCCAGCAGAAAATCAGCACGCCGATGGTGGCGATACAGAAGGTGGGAATGGCGGCCATAAGCATGGAGAGGGTGGTAAACACCCGGTCAGCCCAGGAGTACTGCTTTACCGCCGCCAGCACACCCAGAGGGATGCCGATGATTAGGGCGATGCCGATGCTCAGAAGCGTGAGCTTAATGGTGTTGGGAAAGCGGGCCGCGATGTCCACGGACACCGGATGGTCATAGTACCAGGAGTCGCCGAAATCCAGACGGATTGCGCCCCAGACCCACTTGAAATAGCGGATGAGGAAAGGCTGGTCCATGCCGTATTTATGGTTCAGCTCGTCTACCAGCTCTTGGCTGGCCTCCGGGCCCAGCTTGCTGCGGCCGGGGTCCACATCGGACATGGAGATCAGGGAAAACACGATAAAGGTGACCACCAGCAGCATGGGAATCATGATGAGAATGCGCTTGATAATGTATTTAAACAAAGCAGTTCCCCCTTTAAAGGGGGGCTTCCCGCTGAAGCGGGAAGCCCTCTAATTGTGCTTGTACCACAAGGCAGAAAATGATCTGAGAGGGGTGCATGCGGCTTACTCCCAATACCAGTCAGCCAGCTTGGTCAGCATGGTGTTGGCCTCAAATTCATAGCCCTTCACGTGGTTATTGACCACATAGTTGCCGACGATGCCGCAGATGACACCGTAGTAGGCCTGCTCGCGGATATAGGTGTTCAGCTCCACATAGATGGCATTGCGGGCGTCGTAGTCCATGGTGCGGGAGGCCTCATCGGCCTTCTGGTCAATCCACTCGTCCTTGACCCGGCAGTAGTTCAGAGAGCCGGTGGAGATGAAGTACAGATTGTAGTCCAGAGGCGGATTGTACGGGACGGACGTCCATTCAGTATAGGCGCTCTCGTAGTTGCCCAGGTAGAGAGCGGCGGTAAAGGCGCTGTACTCCATGGGGACCAGTTCCAGGGTGACGCCCACGTTCTTATAGGCCTCCTTGAGCGCGGCGGCCAGATTTTCGCACAGGGCAACGGTGGGATAAATGAATTCAATAGTCAGTCCATCGGCGTAGCCGGCCTCAGCCAGAAGCTGCTTGGCGGTCTCCACGTTGTAATCATAGTGGGGAAGGTCCGTAGTGTAACCCTCGGCGCCTTCCGGAATAAAGGAATAAACATCGGGGAACCCTTGACCGTCAAAGACCAGATCCACCATAGACTGGCGGTCAATGGCGTAGCACAGGGCCTGACGCACCTTAGGATCGGCCAGAGCCTTGTTCTCGCCGGTGGTGTTGAACACGTGGGCCGCGATGGTGGGGCGATGAATCTGAACCAGGTCAAAGCGGTCGCTGCTGCCATAATACTCCACGTCCATGCCACTGGTGATCTGTGTGAAATCCAGTTCGCCGTTTTCCAGGGCGGCAAGCGCGGTGGTGGTATCGGTGATGACTTTGAAGTTGATCTCTTCAAAGTAGGGCTTCTCACCCCAGTAATATTCATTTGTGGTCAGGGTAACGCCCTGGCCCAGCGTCCAGTCCTTCAGCTTGTAGGCGCCGGTGCCGATGACCATGCCCTCGGTGCCGTCGCCGTATTTCTCCACCGCGGCCTTGGACACCATGCGCCAGGGCCAAGAGCAAAGCTGAAGGAGCAGATTAGGATAGGCGTAAGAGCAGATCAGCTTCACGGTATGGTCGTCCACCTTCTCGGCGTGGTCGATCATCAGCACTTTGGAGGCTGTAGAGGGCTGTGTCTTGAGGCGCTCTACGGAGAACACCACATCGTCGGCGGTAAAATCGCTGCCGTCGGAAAATTTGGCCTCACGCAGATGAAAGGTGTAAACCAGGTTGTCATCGCTGATCTCCCAGCTCTCGGCCAGATCGGGGATGGCAGTCTGCTGGTCGCTGCCGTCAAACCGGACCAAGCCGTCGAAGATCTGGTAGAAAACCATGTACTCGGTGCCGTCGCTCACATGGGGGTCAAGCTGAGTGGGATCGGCCAGAAGGGGGTAGTTCAGAACGGGGTGCTCTTTTTCTCCGGACTGGCTGGTGGCGGGTGTGCCGGAGCTGGAGGGGTTATTGCTCTGGGTGGGGGTGCCGCCGCAGGCGGTCAGGGAGAGGATCATACACAGGGAGAGCAGCAGGGCGATGATGCGGTTTGTTTTTTTCATCTTACATATCCTCCTTATTTGTATGGGCAGTTTCCCAGACATCACGAAAATAAACGTTCTCCATCCTCATGGATCACAGCCACAACCCGGACCCAGCCGGCGGATGCGGCCTTGATGCTGACAGGCAGGCAGATGATGGTGTACCCGGTTACCGGGAGCTGATCCAGGTGGGCCAGCTTCTCAATGTGACAGTAGCCGCACTCCTTGCCCACCCGATGGGCCTCCCAGATGATGGAGGGGTCGTGGTCGCGGGCAAATTCCTTGCCCTCCAGAGGCAGGGGCACGTCCCAGCTCCAGCCGTCGGTACCGACCACACGCACGCCCCGGTCCAGGAGCCAGCGGGTGGCTTCGGCGCTCATCCCGGCGCCGCCCAGCATGTACTCGGGCTTTCCCCAGAGCTTGTCGTTTCCGGTCTGAAGCAGTACGATGTTGCCCGGGCCAGGCATGACGCCCACACGGGCGAAGTATTCCTCCAGATCTTTGACCATGATTTTGTAGCCGTCCGGCTTGTCGGAGAAATCCATTTTGAGACCCTCGCCAATGAACCAATCCAGCGGCACCTCGTCAATGGTCCAGGCTCGCTCCCCGTTGTTCATTGTGGGGTAGTAGTGATAGGGCGCGTCCATATGGGTGCCGGAATGGGTACACAGGTACAGACCCTCCACCGCCCAGCCCAGATTGTCCAGGTCTGCGGCAGAGCAGCCCTCAAAACGCGCCGCCATTTCCGCCGCCGTGTCTTTGTGGTTGTAATAAAGAATGTGCGGAATCTGACCTTCCGGATCACTGGGCAGTCCATCCTCCAAAGGGATGGAGAGATCAATCAGCTTCATCGAAAATCTCCTTTCGGTTCGATTATCAATATAGATATTTTGTATCACTCCTTTCGGAAAAGTAATATAGCAACTTTGATGCCAACATTGAAAAACTAGGGATTTCAACGACTTCCGGGCTCCAGTTGGCGGCAGTAGCTGTCTCTTTTCGGTGACAATTTTTCACACAATACATCAAAAGTCCTTGCGGGGCAACACCTCTCAAGAGCTGTCACCCTTTTGAAACGACGACCTAAAAAGGTGACAATATCCGCCGTGTCAGATGCTGTAGATGCGGGGGAATCCTCTATTGAAATTTGTCCGAAAAGCCGATAAAATGAAAAAAACAAACCGAGGTGAAAGCGATGGAAAACCGGCTGACTCCGGAGGACGCCATGCAGTTCGTGGAGAATATGTATGTTATGGCTATCCTGGACCGGGAGGGGCGCTATATCTATGTCAACCCCGGTTGGGTGGAGCATAATGTGTTTCCGATAGGGCCGGGCGGCACTCTTATCCACGTCTCAGCAGAGGATGTCATCGGCCAGCGGGTATGGGATATCATACCGGACAGCAAGGCGGCCTATGTGCTGGAGCACGGGGTCCCGCTGATTGGCGAGCCGGTGAGCGGGGGAAACACGTTCACCACCTATATGCCACGCTTCGACAGCGAGGGCGAAGTCAACGGCTGCTACCTCTACACCATTGTCAGCGACGAGGTGGAGGCCGCCATCGTCAGCCGCCATCTGGCGGCTGTGATTGAGGAGGCGGACTACTTCAAACAGGAGCTGGCATACGAGCGGGGGGCCAAATACAATCTGGACAGCCTGGTGGGATCCAGCCCGGCCATGACCAAGATCCGCAACCAGATTCGTATGGCCGCCCGGGTGCCCAGCTCGGTGCTCATTGAGGGAGAGACAGGCACTGGCAAGGAACTGATTGCCCACGCCATCCACGCCGCCAGTATCCGGGAGTCTGGAAATTTTGTGCGGGTCAACTGCTCCGCCATTCCGCCGGAGCTGATGGAGGCGGAATTTTTCGGCTATGCGCCCGGGGCCTTCACCGGCGCCAGCAAGCAGGGGAAACGCGGGCGCTTTGCCTTTGCCAACAAGGGCTCTATTTTCCTGGACGAGGTCAATCTGCTGCCCTCCACCATGCAGCCGAAATTCCTCCGGGTCCTGCAGGAGCGGGAGATTACCCCGGTGGGCGGGGACGATACCTTCCCGGTGGATGTACGGGTGATCTCGGCCAGCAATATTCCCCTGTCCAAGCTGGTGGAGGAGGGGAAATTCCGGGAGGACCTGTACTTCCGTCTAAACGTGCTGAATATTGTGGCCCCGCCCCTGCGCAAACGCAGGGAGGATCTCCCGGAGCTGGTCAAAACCCTGATTGGACGGCTCAACCGGCAGCTGGGCATGATGGTCCAGGGAGTGGATGGCCGGGTCATGGAATTTTTCCAGTCCTACGACTGGCCGGGGAACATCCGGGAGCTGCAGAACTGCCTGGAACGGGCCATGAGTATGAGCTCGGCAACGGTCCTGACCCTCCCGCTCTTTGATACCCTTACCATGCGGGCCCAGCACAGGCGGGAAGTGCGGTTGTCCTTGGACGCGGGCCAGCCGTCCCCGGCCAATCTCCGCACCGCAAAGGAGACCGCGGAGAAGCGTATGATTCTGGAGGCCCTGACCGCCAACAACGGCAACCGGACCAAAACCGCCAAAGCACTGGGAATATCGCGGGCAGTCTTTTACCGCAAGCTGGACAAGTATGGACTTCGCCTGGATAAGCGCGGGGATGAGACGGTCCCCAGCCATTCCAGCTCCGAACGGTAGAATACATCGGTCTGTTTCCGACAGGAGATGGCTTACCGCAGAGATAAGCCGCACTGCAGCAAGAGGATTCATTCCATGACATACAAGGGCACCGAAACAAAAAGAGGGGGACAGCTATAAGGCTGTCCCCCTCTTTTTGTTTCGGTGCCGGGGAAAAAGCAGAATTACCTTTTGCATGCTGGACTTTCGCGCTCATCCTCAGAGGAATGAAACGAGTTCCCGTTCAGAAAACGGTCCAGCCGATCCATGACCCAAAAACCGGATACCACAATACAGGCAAAACCGCCAATGAAAATGAAGGCTTCCATATGGATCACTTCCTTAGCTTTACTTTACTCCCTTTTCCATTAGCGTGAGCTTAGCATTTCGGCCTGTATATTAAGATGAGGTAAGCGCCTGCTGAGGAGGAAAGGAGGCTTAATTTATTTTTAATAGAGGCGCCATTTTCTCAAATGGCACCTTTATTTTTTGCGTGCTATGATAGGCACCGACAAAAGGAGGAATTGGTATGCAAATTGTTCTGATTGGAATCGGTATTCTGGTGATCAGCGTCCTGGCCTATCTGGCCTGGACGCTGATGAGGGAGGAATAAGAGATGGACTCCATTGTGCAGTACATCCTGTACCTCGCCATTCTGGTAGCTCTGGCCATTCCCCTGGGCGGGTATATCAGCAAGGCGATGGGAGGTCAAAAGGTCTTTCTGTCCAAGCTGATCCGTCCCTGCGAAAAGGGAATCTACAAGCTGCTTCGGATTCATCCGGAGGAGAATATGGGCTGGAAAAGATACCTGCTGTGTGCGCTGCTCTTTAATGCCTTCGGGCTGGTTTTCCTGTTTGCAGTTCTGATGCTCCAAGGTGTGCTGCCCTGGAATCCCCAGGGATTTGACGGGCTTAGCTGGCACCTGGCCTTTAACACGGCCGTCAGCTTTGTGACCAACACCAACTGGCAGACCTATTCCGGTGAGGTGGCGCTGTCCAATCTGTCCCAGGCCGTGGGCCTGACGGTACAGAATTTCGTCTCCGCCGCCTGCGGCATTGCGGTGCTCTTTGCCTTGGTCCGTGGCCTGATGCGGGTAAAAGACAATGGCATCGGAAACTTCTGGGCCGATCTGGTACGCGCGGTTATGTACATCATGCTGCCCATATGCCTGGTCTCTTCCGTGGCGCTGATGGCGCTGGGCGTGCCCCAGTCGCTGAGCGGCGGCAGGACGGTGGAAATGTTGGAGCCGATTGCGGTCACCCGTACCGCGGACGGCTACGAGGTCATTGAGGGCGCGCGGGTTGATCTGGAGACCCAGACCGTCACGGTGGACGGGGAAGTGGTCCCGGAGGCGCAGATTGTCACGGAGCAATACCTGCCCCTGTACCCCCAGGCCAGCCAAGTGGCCCCCAAACAGGCGGGCACAAACGGCGGCGGGGTGCTGGGAACCAACTCCGCACACCCCTTTGAAAACCCCAGCGGGGCCAGCAATCTGATTGAGATGACGCTGATTTTGCTGATTCCGGTCGCACTGTGCTTCTCCTTCGGCAGAATGGTAAAGGACAAGCGCCAGGGAATTGCCATTTTCCTGGCCATGTTCCTGCTGCTGGTCGCTGCACTGGGGATCATCGCCGCCAATGAGCAGGCTGCGACCCCTCAACTGGCCCAGAATGGAGCCGTAGATGTTCTGGCGGGCAATATGGAGGGGAAGGAGACCCGATTCGGCACGGCGACCTCCTCCACCTGGGCGGCCTATACCACGGCAGCCTCCAACGGCTCGGTCAACTCCATGCATGACAGCTATACCCCCTTGGGCGGAATGATTCCCATGCTTCTCATGATGCTGGGCGAGGTGGTGTTCGGCGGCGTGGGCTGCGGGTTGTACGGCATGATTGGCTTTGTCCTGCTGACTGTATTTATCGCCGGGCTGATGGTAGGCAGGACGCCGGAGTATCTTGGCAAGAAGATTGAGCCCAGAGAGATGCGTATGGCCGTCCTTCTGTGCCTGGCCACTCCTATCGCCATCCTGATCGGTTCTGGCGTGGCGGCGCTGCTGCCCGCGACAGCGGATGCCCTGAACAACAGCGGCGCTCACGGCCTGTCGGAGGTCCTCTATAACTACGCCTCCGCTGGCGGCAACAACGGCTCCGCTTTTGCGGGAATGGGCTGCGACACACCCTTCCTAAACACCTCCCTGGGGCTGGTGATGCTCTTTGTACGTTTTGTCCCTATGGCGGCCACGGTCGTCATCGCCGGTTCCATGGCGGCAAAGAAAAAAGTGGCGGCCAGCGCGGGCACCCTATCCACCAGCAACGCCATGTTTGTCTTTTTATTGATCCTCATTGTGCTTATTATCGGCGCGCTGAGCTTCTTCCCGGCCCTGGCTCTGGGGCCCATCGCGGAATTTACCCAGATGATCGCTTAAGGCAGGTGCGTAACAATGAATAACAAGAAAAAATCCTTTGCGGACCGGGCCATGGTCGGGCGGGCCATCCGCGATTCCCTTGGAAAGCTCGCCCCCAGGCAGCAGGTGAACAACCCGGTCATGTTTCTGGTGTACATCTCTGCCATCCTGACCACAGTTTTATTCGCGCTGTCTCTGGCAGGGGTCTCGGACGGCCTTGCGGGGAGCGGCTTCATTCTGGCGATTGCAGTCATCCTGTGGCTTACCTGCCTGTTTTCAAACTTTGCCGAGGCCATTGCCGAGGGGCGTGGCAAGGCTCAGGCGGACACCCTGCGGGCCTCCAAGCGGGATGTGATGGCCCATAGGCTGGCGGATCCGGCGGACCACACCCGCACGGAGGAGGTCTCGGGCGCTTCTCTAAACAAAGGAGATTATTTCCTGGTCTCCGCTGGAGAGCAGATTCCCGCCGACGGCGAGGTGGTGGAAGGCGCCGCCAGCGTAGACGAGAGCGCCATCACCGGTGAATCCGCCCCAGTGATCCGAGAGGCGGGCGGCGACCGATCCGCGGTGACCGGAGGCACCACGGTACTGTCCGATTTCCTGGTAGTCCGAGTGACGCAGGAGGCGGGCAACAGCTTCCTGGACCAGATGATCGCTATGGTGGAGGGCGCCAACCGGAAGAAGACGCCCAACGAGATTGCCCTGCAAATTCTGCTGGTGGCTCTGTCCATTATCTTTGTGCTGGTCACGGCTTCCCTGTATGCCTATTCTCTGTTTTCCGCCGATCAGCTGGGCATGGACAATCCCACTTCTATTGTCTCCCTGGTGGCGCTGCTGATCTGTCTGGCTCCCACAACCATCGGGGCACTGCTTTCCGCCATCGGCATCGCCGGCATGAGCCGGCTCAACCAGGCCAACGTACTGGCCATGAGCGGCCGGGCAATTGAGGCTGCCGGAGATGTGGATGTGCTGCTGCTGGATAAGACGGGCACCATCACGTTGGGCAACCGCCAGGCGGTCGCCTTCCTGCCGGTGGACGGCGTGGAGGAGCGGGAACTGGCCGACGCGGCCCAGCTCGCCTCGCTCCCCGACGAGACCCCGGAGGGGCGGTCCATTGTAGTGCTGGCAAAAGAGCGCTTCGGCATCCGCGGGCGGGATCTGGCGGACAGCCACGCGACATTCATTCCCTTTACGGCGCAGACCCGCATGAGCGGTGTGGACTGCGACGCCGGGGAGATACGCAAGGGCGCTGCCGATGCGGTAAAGGCCTATGTGGAGGCTTCAGGCAATCCATACAGCGCCCAGTGTGCGGCGCTGGTCAACGAGGTGGCCAAACAGGGGGGAACCCCGCTGGTCGTGGCAAAAAATCACCGAATTCTGGGGGTCATCCATCTCAAGGACATCATCAAGGATGGCGTAAAGGAAAAATTCGCGGATCTGCGTACCATGGGGATTCGGACCATCATGATTACCGGCGATAACCCGGTGACTGCAGCGGCGATTGCCGCCGAGGCGGGTGTGGATGATTTCCTGTCCGAGGCCACTCCGGAGACCAAACTGGCCATGATCCGAAAATTCCAGGCCGAGGGGCATCTGGTGGCCATGACGGGCGACGGCACCAACGACGCCCCTGCCTTGGCGCAGGCCGACGTGGCGGTGGCCATGAATTCCGGTACACAGGCCGCCAAGGAGGCGGGCAACATGGTGGATCTGGATTCCAGCCCCACCAAGCTGATCGAGATTGTCCGCATCGGCAAGCAGCTGCTGATGACCCGGGGCAGCCTGACCACCTTTTCCATTGCCAACGATATTGCCAAGTATTTTGCAATTATTCCGGCGCTGTTTATGGGGTTGTACCCCGGGTTGGGTGTGCTGAACATCATGGGGCTCAGCAGCCCCGCCAGCGCCATCCTGTCGGCGCTGATTTACAACGCGCTTATTATTGTGGCACTTATCCCCCTGGCACTGAAAGGGGTCAAATATCGGGAGGTGCCTGCGGGAAAGCTGCTGCGCCACAATCTGGTGGTCTACGGCTTGGGAGGTATTGTGATCCCGTTTATCGCCATCAAGCTCATTGATCTAATTGTAGCCCCCCTCCTCGGGGCGCTGTAATGGAGAAAAGAGGTCTTCAGCCGTGTTTGACATATCGCATGCGACGGCATGCTTCACCCGCTTCCTGGAAAAAGGGTTGGAGCGCTGTCCAATTCTCACTGCAGCTGTTGCCTTGCTCCTGACCGGAGCTGGCATGGTGCTGGCGGTGGTCCTGGCTGTGTTCCTTGCCTCACTTCCGCTGGGCCTTCTGCTCGGCTGGTTTTAAAAGGAGAGATCAGAATGAAACAAATGATTTTAAGGGCCGGTGGAATGCTGCTGGTCATGACGGTACTGTGCGGTTTGGTGTATACCCTGCTGTTGACTGGCGTGGGTCAGGCATTCTTCCCTGAAAAGGCCAACGGAAGCGTAATTGAAGTAGATGGAAAGACCTATGGCTCTGAGCTGCTGGGACAGCAGTTTAGCGACCCGGGACACCTGTGGGGGCGGGTGATGAATGTGGATGTGAACACGTTTACCGACGAAGCGGGCCGGCCGGTCATGTACGCCTGGGCGTCAAACCTGAGCCCTGCCAGTGAGGAGTATGAGCGTCTGATAAAAGAACGGGTGGAGGCCCTGCATGCGGCGGACCCGACGATGGCGGATACCCCCATCCCGGCGGATCTGGTCACCTGCTCAGGCAGCGGGCTGGACCCGGCGATTTCACCGGAGGCAGCCGAGTACCAGGTGCACCGCATTGCCCAGGCGCGCGGCATTGATCAGGATGAGGTGCGCGAGGCGATTGAGAAGAGTACGCAGGCCCCCTTTCTCGGCATCTTCGGAGAGCCCTCGGTCAATGTCCTGAAAGTCAATTTGATTCTGGACGGAATTTTGGAGGAATAGAGATGCTGTATCCATCCAAGCTGATTTCTGAGGAGCGGCTGGAGACGGATGCGCCTGAGGAGATGCTCCCGGCACCGGCCTGCTTTCTGACTGCTGTCCGCAGCCTGAACCAGCTCTTTGGCGAAAGTCCTGTTCCAATGCCGACGGGGGGCAGGAGCACAACCCTCCTATACCGGGACGCGGTGTATCTGTGGCAGGATATCGCTCAACAGGCAGGGCCTCTGGCCGCCCTGGCCCCAATGACCTTCTTCGGGGTCACTGAGGGGCGGGAGACGGTGCAGCTGTCATTCCGGCTTGAGGGCCGGACACTGATTGCCCGCCGCTGCTCAGATTCGGGACGGGAGTTTGAACGCCTGCAGGGGCTGGCCATGCGGATGGAGTGGCCTGATCGGGAGAGCGCAGCATGGATGAGGGCGCTGGCCGTTCGGCTCCCCGCCAGGGCGGTGTGCTGCGCGGCGTGCGGCCGGGACCGGGAGCTGCTGCATCCAGGCGGGCTGCTGGTTCCGACCCCGGGCAGCCTGTTTACATACCTGGCCTGGGAGCCGGTGTCCACGCCGGACCTGCTTGCATGCCTGACGGCGGAGCATAAAACCGCCCTGTGGCGGCGTTTTCTGGAGGACGACCGTCAGCCTCTGGAGTTTGACTGGCTTTGGGATGCCTATTACGGCGCCCCGTTGGATTTGCTGGAGTGGACCCTGACCCTCCATGGAGCTATGGAGGAGCTGGGGTTCCGGGTAGAGCGAACGCCGTGCTCCTTCAGGGTCACTGACCAGGAGGGGCGGGAGCGCCGTTTTGATTTCTCCCGCGGCGGCCCGGCGGAAAGGGTATTCTTGAAGCTGCTTTTCCCACTGGATGAAAGGTGAAAGAGAAAGGCGGCGCCAGCTGGCGCCGCCTTTTTACACGCTGTTACAGATGCAGGAATTTTTGTACGTCCCGATTTGCGCCCAGAATAAAAATGGTTTCGTCCGCCTGGAAGCGGTGGGAAGCCCCGGGGAGAGGTTTCAACCCGTCGCCCCGTTTGGTGGCCAGGACATTGATGTGGTACTTCTGCCGGACAGCCAGCTCCATTACCGTCTTGCCCACCCAGGGGGCGGGCACCGCGGTTTCGTAGATGGAGTAATCCGCGGTCAGCTCCACATAGTCAAAGACATGGTCCCCGCTGTACCGGACCGCCGCCCAGGAGGCCATCTGTTTTTCGGGATAGATGACGTCGTCGGCGCCGTTGCGGAGCAGGAATTTGGCGTGTACGTCCCGGGTGGCGCGGGAAAGCACGAAGGGAGCGCCGTTTTCCTTAAGCAGTGCAGTGGTCTCAAGGGAGCTCTGAAAATTGTCGCCGATGGCCACCACGCACAGGTCAAAATTACGTACCCCCAGTGAAGCGATAAAGGCTTCGCTGGTGCTGTCACCGATTTGGGCGTTGGTAACGAAGGGAAGCGCCTCGTTAACGCGCGCCTCATCCTTATCCACGGCCAGAACCTCGTGGTGCAGCTCCCGGAGCTTTTGGGCCATATGCCGCCCGAAGCGGCCAAGGCCGATCAATAACACTGATTTCATATGGAGATTTCCTTTCTGTCGTTCACTCTGCCGGACGGTTCGGCATTGCGCCCGTATGCCTTGGTTGGCCGGGACGCCGGCAATCCCGGTCACCCGACGGTGACCTGTTCCTGGGGATACTGGGCGGAATTCCTGCGGGTTGTGGAGACGGCGTAGATGAGGGTCAGGCCGCCCACCCGGCCAAAGTACATGAGGAAAATGAGAATAAAGCGGGACGGGGCGCTCAGCGCCGCCGTGCCGCCTAGAGACAGACCTACCGTACCGATGGCAGAGGCCGACTCAAAAAGGGCGGCCATCAGAGAGATCTGGTCGATCGCGCAGATCAGGACGCCGCCGGCCAGAAAGAGGAGCAGGTACAGCAGGAAGATTGCGCTGGCACTGCGCAGAACGTCGTCAGACAGGCGGCGGCCGAAGCAGTGGGCGCTGTCCCGGCGGCGGAATACCGCCCGGATGCTCAGCAGCAGGATGGCCAGTGTGGTAATCTTAAAGCCGCCGGCGGTGGAGCCCGGCGCTCCGCCGGTTATCATCAGCAGGATGGTGAGCAGCTGGCTGGGCTGGCTCAGCCGGGCCAGTTCTACGGTGTTGAAGCCTGCGGTGCGGGGAGTCACGGCCTGAAAAGCGGCGGCCAGAGAGCGCTCCCCCGGGGAGAGGTCCTGCCATTGGGGCAGACGAAATTCATACAGGGAGAAAAACAGAAATCCGCCCAGCAGCAGGGCCGCTGTGGTGCAGAGGATGAGCTTGCTCTGCAGCCGGTAGCGGCTGAAATGGACGCCGTGCGCCCTGAAATCGTGCCAGGTGAGAAAGCCGATGCCGCCCACAACGATGAGGCCCGCAATGGTGAGACTGACCAGCGGGTCCCCCACATAGGAGGTCAGGGAGGAGAAGGGACCGTCCTGCGGCCCCATCAGGTCAAAGCCGGCGTTGCAGAAGGCGGAAACAGAATGGAACACCGCGTACCACAGCCCTTTGAGCAGGCCCAGCTGGGGACAGAAGCGCACCGCCAGCAGCACCGCGCCCGCACCCTCAATTGCCAGGGAGGTTTTCAGAATAAAGCCGGTCAAGCGCACAATGCCGCCCACCTGCGGGGCGGAGATGGACTCCTGCATGACCCAGCGCTGCTTCAGACCGATCCTCCGGCCGGAGAACATGAAGATCGTCACGGCCATTGTAACCACACCCATACCGCCGATCTGGATCAGAAGCAGAATAACCAGTTGGCCAAAGGGGGACCAGTACAGCGCGGTGTCGTGTATGACCAGACCTGTGACACAGGTGGCAGAGGTGGCGGTGAAGAGCGCGTCAAAAAAGGAGGCTCCGCCCGGGCCGTTGGTGGCAAAGGGGAGCGTAAGCAGCATCGCACCGCCTAGAATCAGAAAGAAGAAGCCCAGAATAATGATCTGAGCCGGGGTAATGTGCTCGTTTTTCCAAAAGGGCATAGTTTGCCTCCGCAGCAAAAGATAAATAGGAAAGACCGGCAGGATGGCTAAATGCCGAGGATTTGACATCATTATAGCATGGCTGGAATGAGGATTTGGTTAAGGGAATCCACATGGTATTAAGGTGACGTTAAGACACGTCTTTATAGAACCTTAATGGGAGGGAAAAAACGACAATACCATGCTGACACGATCTATGCTATACTAAAGCATGATAAAAGAGCGATGAGGTGCCGTCATGCCCCAACGATTGCGTCCGGATTCCGAGACCCTGCTTAAGAGCCTCCGGCAGGAAGAATCGGAGCAAAAGGGAAAACTGAAGATCTTTTTTGGCTATGCGGCCGGCGTGGGGAAGACCTATGCCATGTTGGAGGCCGCCCACCGGGCAAAGAAGACCGGTGTGGACGTGGCGGCAGGCTACATAGAACCTCACACCCGGCCGGAGACTATGGCGCTTTTGGACGGACTGGAGGTACTGCCGGCCAAAGTAATCCCCTATAAAGGGATCGAGCTCCGGGAGTTTGATTTGGATGCCGCACTGGCGCGGAGGCCCCAGCTCCTTCTGGTGGACGAGCTGGCGCACACCAACGCCGAGGGATGCCGGCACACCAAACGATACCAGGATGTGCAGGAGCTGCTGCGTGCTGGAATCAGCGTCTACACCACGGTCAATGTACAGCACCTGGAAAGCCTGAATGATGTGGTGGCCTCGATCACCGGGGTGACTGTGACGGAGCGTATTCCGGACTTTGTATTTGACTCCGCCGACCAGGTGGAGGTGGTGGATCTGGAGCCGGCCGATCTGCTGGAGCGGCTGCGTGCGGGAAAAGTTTACCGCCGGTCCCAGGCGGCCCAGGCTATGGGGCATTTCTTTACAGAGAAAAATCTGGCCGCCCTGCGGGAGATCGCCCTGCGCCGGACGGCGGACCGGCTGGAGCGGAGCACCAGCAGTCTGGACGGCACAAAGCCCCGCGCGGGGGAACATGTGCTGATCTGCCTGTCCGGCGCGCCCTCCAACGCCAAGGTGATCCGCACCGCAGCCCGCATGGCGGAGGCCTTTCATGGAGCCTTCACCGCCCTTTTTGTAGAGACGCCGGAGTTTGCCGCCCAGAGCGAGGCGGAGCGATCTCGCCTCCGGGCGAATCTGCGTCTGGCGGAGGAGCTGGGGGCGCGCATTACTACGGTCTACGGAGATGACCCGGCGATCCAGATTGCCGAGTACGCCCGCGTCAGCGGAATCTCTAAGATTGTTCTGGGCCGCAGTCCGCAGCACAGGGGACTGTTGCCGTCCGCCCAAAACCTGATTGACCGCCTGAATGCTCTGGCGCCCGATCTGGATATCTATATTATCCCCGATCAGGCCGCGCGCGTCCTGCGGCAAAAACGGCCGGCCCGCTCCGTTCAGGAGCGGTTTTCATGGGCGGACAGCCTGCGTATGCTGGGAATTTTGGCCCTATGTACTGCTGTGGGTTGTCTTTTCCGGATCCTGAACTTTACCAATGCCAATATTATCATGGTCTATATTCTGGGCGTGCTGGGCGTTTCCATGGTCACCACGGGGCGCATATACAGCCTGCTCTCTTCCGTACTCTCCGTGCTCATTTTTAACTTTTTCTTTACCTTCCCCTATTTTACCCTGATGAGCGATCCCAGCTATATCGCCACCTTTGGCGTTATGTTCATTGTGGCTCTGTTGGGCAGCTCGCTGACCACTCGGATCAAGATACAGGCGATCCAAAGCGCCAACAAGGCCTATCGCACGCAGGTGCTGCTGGAGACCAGCCAAAAGCTCCAGAAGGCGGAGGGGGATCAGGCTATCCTGACGGTTGCCGCCACCCAGCTGGGAAAACTGCTGGAGCGGGATCTGCTGATCTATCCTGCGGATGAGGACGGCGTACTGCAGGATGCGCTCTGCTTCCCGGCAGATACCAAGACGGATATGAGCCTCTGCCTGAGCCAGACAGAGCGGGCGGTAGCCGAATGGGTGCGGAAGAACAATAAGCACGCCGGAGCCACCACCGGGACGCTCCCCAGCGCCCGGTGCCTCTATATGGCAGTGCGGGGTTCCCGGCAGGTCCAGGCGGTGGTGGGAATTGTCATCGACCCGGACCGGAAACCGGATGCCTTTGAGAAGAATTTAATGGTGGCCATTCTGGATGAATGCGGTCTGGCACTGGAAAAGGAGCGCGTGGTTACGGCCAAGCGGAAGGCAGAGGAGGCGGCCCGGCAGGAGGCGCTACGGGCGAACCTCCTGCGTGCGATCTCTCATGATCTTCGTACCCCGCTGACCAGTATTTCCGGAAATGCCGGCATACTGATGGAGAATGGAGCGGTATTGGATGATGAAAAGCGGCAAACGCTCTATACCTCAATCTATGACGATGCTATGTGGCTGATCAACTTGGTGGAGAATCTGCTCTCCATCACGCGCATGGAAAACGGGGCGATGGCTCTCAATATGCAGCCGGAGCTGATTGACGAGGTGTTCACCGAGGCCATGGCCCACCTGGACCGGAATGCCATGCGGCACCATATCTCCGTAACGCTAAAGGATGATCTGCTCATGGCTGACATGGATGCCCGGCTGATTGTCCAAGTGGTCATCAACATTGTCAATAATGCCATTAAATATACGCCGGAGGGCTCCCATATTCTTTTGTCGGCGGAACGCCAGGGCACGTTCGTCCGGGTGATGATTGCCGACGACGGTCCCGGCATCCCGGACGAGGCAAAGAAAAGACTGTTTGAGATGTTCTACACCGCTGACAATGTGCGGGGAGACGGCCGCCGGGGCCTGGGACTGGGGTTGTCGCTGTGCAAATCCATTGTAACCGCCCACGGTGGCAGCATTACCGTTTCGGATCATAAGCCACAGGGCACCGTGTTCTCTTTTACTCTACGCGCTTCGGAGGTAACGCCTTATGAATAAGCCGCAGATTTTGATTGTGGAGGACGATACGGCCATTGGAAATCTGATTGCCACAACGCTGGAGACACAGAACTATCAGTACCACCGGGCCAATACCGGAGCCGGGGCGGTTATGGACGCCCTCAGCTATCGGCCCGATGTAATGCTGCTGGACCTGGGGCTTCCCGATATGGATGGGGTGGAGATTATCCGTAAGATCCGGACGTGGAGCAACCTGCCCATTATTGTGGTCTCCGCGCGCAGTGAGGACAGCGACAAGGTGGCCGCGCTGGACGCCGGTGCGGACGACTATCTCACAAAGCCCTTTTCCGTGGATGAGCTACTGGCACGGCTGCGGGTGGCTTTGCGTCGGGTACGCTATGACAGGGAACGCACCAGCGCTGCCGCGAGTGTTTACGAAAACGGTGGGCTGAAGATTGACTACGCCGCCGGCTGCGCCTACCGGGACGGGGTGGAAATCCACCTCACACCCATTGAGTATAAGCTTTTGTGCCTTCTGGCAAAACACACGGGCAAGGTGCTTACCCATAACTACATTCTGGGTGAGGTGTGGGGGAGTCCGGCCGCCTCGGATACCCCGTCCCTTCGGGTGTTTATGGCGACCCTGCGCAAGAAGTTGGAGGCCGATCCCAGTCATCCGCAGTATATCCAGACCCATATCGGCGTGGGCTATCGGATGATTCAGCAGAAGCGGGAGGATGAACCATAACGGCGTGGCCGGACAAGACTGCGGCCGATGGTCATATAAAGATGGCAGAATAAAAAAGAAAAGGACCGGGGCTGTGCAGCGCACAGCCCCGGTCCTTTTACCCAGCCGCTCGGCGGGCGTGCCCGTCCGTATAAAATGACCGGCGGGTGGAAAACTGTTCCTTATGAAAAAGAAGAGTGGTTTTTGCGGCTGGTATTTTAAATGTCAGTCAAAAGAGGAAAGCATTGCCCTGATTCCGGCTGTACACACATCGTGTGGAGCGCAGTCATCCTCAATACAGGTCATCAGCGGCAGTGGAAATTGGAATTTTGATCTGCCCGGCGGGCAGGGATATATGCGCAGGGACCGCCCCTGCGCCCGGCTGGGAGCAAACCGGTTCTCCGAGGAGGGAATCTGTCTGGACCTGCATGCGCCAGGGTGCTCCGTGGTGGGCAAGCTCCGCTTTGGCAAGCCCACTCCGGTCCGTTATGATATTATGGGGCCGTTTTGCGCTGTCCCATTTATGGAGTGCAGGCACAGAGTTTTCAGTATGTGCCACTCGGTGAGCGGTACCCTGCAGATCAATGGAAAAGAGTATGGCTTCCACCCCGGCGTGGGTTATATTGAGGGCGACCGCGGACACTCCTTTCCCAAACAATACGTTTGGACCCAGTGCTGCTTTGAGGGGGGGTCCCTGATGCTTTCCGCCGCTGAGATCCCGCTGGGGCCGGCGCATTTTACCGGGATCATCAGTGTGGTACAGATTGAGGGGAGGGAGTACCGGCTTGCCACCTACCTGGGGGCGAGGGTCCAATCGCTCCAAAACCGGGCGGTCACGGTCCGGCAGGGCGGGCTGACGCTAACTGCGGAGCTGCTGGACCAGAAGGCCTATCCGCTCCGGGCACCGGCGGAGGGCGCCATGGCGAGAACCATACGGGAAAACGTGGCCTGCCGCGCGCACTATCAGCTTCGAAGGAAAGAGCATATTCTGCTGGAATTGGAAACCACAAAGGCATCCTTTGAATACGAATACCCCTGACCAGAGCCGTAGCGGCGTTCCTAGTCCAGCTCGGTTGGGACACCCGGCAGATTGAATTCAAGCGTGCCGGTCACACGGTCCAGAACCGTTCCCAGGCATTCAAGGGCCATACCATCCGGAACAATGATATCGGACTCAATGACATTGAGGGAGCGCAGACGGCACCGCTCCGCCCCCCGGTAGAGCGCCCGGATATAGCAGATATCATTCACCCGAAAAATACCGATCTGGTTGTGGCCGGCCTCTTTTTTCTGAAGTGCCAGAACGTCGTATTTCTTGAAAATTGGTTCATAGCGATCGGTCTGGATTTGAAAACAGAAGTCTGCCTCTTTTGGAAGGTCCTTCTGCTTGACGCGGATGGTGCGGGGCCGTTCCTGCAGAAGAAAGCCGGAGTGCAGCTGGCGGGTCCTGGGCAGGTAGCAGGGCAGAGAGATCAGTGTTTGGGACATGGCTCTGGCGTATTCCTCCGCGATAACAATCCGCACCAGCCGTTTCCCGCTTTCGCTCAAGTCCCGATACTGCCGGATGGCGACCCGCTCGTCTTGGCTAAGCACGCTGCCATAAATCTGCACAACGCGGTTTGCGGAGATGTAGTCCTGAAAGAGGTAATTGGCATCGACCTCCAGGGCGCCGAAGAGGGAGATCAGAATATCGGGCTTAGGGCTGCTGATGCCGTTTTCGTAATTGGCAATGGCCGAAGGGGTGACATGGAGCTTATGAGCCAATTGGCTCCGGGTCATGTTCAGTTCGATGCGCCTTTGCTGCAGCCGCTTTCCAAGTCCCATGTAGGGTTGCCTCCCATCGTATGGCCGGGGTCTGTTGTTTTCATTATAATACAAGAATCTTGTAAGTAAATAAAAAATAAACAAGAATTTTGAAAAAGTCGTTGACTTTTGTAGGGGAAGGGGGTAGTGTATACAAGAAGAAAGCAGTTATGGAGATGATTACCAGAGAAGGCTGGCAGGGCACAATCCGGAAAGGAGACCTTTTGTTTTATGCGGGATGATGTGATTGATATTTTGCTGCGGCTGGGGATTCCTGCGGGGAGCAAAGGGTTTTGCTACATCCACGATGCCATGGAATTGCTGGATGAGGACCCTTACTACATTTCAGGGAAAATCGGCTGCCTGTACGGGAAGGTTGCAAAACACAGACAGGCCACGCCGGCGCAGGTGGAACGCTCCATTCGCCACGCATTTGAGACGTCGATTGCCAAGGGGAATAGGGATGCCGTAGAGCATTATCTGGATCTGGCCAATACCCAGAATTCCAATTTGCTGCGGACCCTGTATCTGCGCTGGAAACAGGATGAGCACCGGAGGGAGTCCTCCCAGCGCAGCTGCGGCAGGACGGAATGCGCCTATCGGGAGCAGATGTACCAGGAGGCCCTGAATAAGGTTTCCGCCGGGGTATATGAGGTGTTTATCCGGGCGGTAGGGCTCAGGAAAGAAAAGGGACAGGCCCCAGAGTAAGTGGACGGATACGGGAAAAGCGGCACGCGATTGCGTGCCGCTTTTTAAATGTCTAAGGCTGGACCTGCTGCCGCAGCCCTTTCAGGATTTTTTCCGGGGTCATGGGCAGGTCGGTCATGCGCACGCCGCAGGCGTTGTAGATGGCATCCGCAATGGCGGGGACGGGGGTGTTGATCACGACCTCGCCGATGGACTTGGCTCCGAAGGGACCAGAGGGCTCGTAGCTCTGCTCGAAAGCCACACGGATCGGGGGCAGATCCATACGGGAGGGGATCTTGTAGCGCAGGAAGTTCCGGTTGAGCATCCGGCCCGCCTCGTCGTATTGCACATCCTCGTACAGGGCCATACCAATACCTTGGGCAATGCCGCCCTGGGCCTGCACTCTGGCCAGCGCGGGGTTGACCACCGTGCCGCAGTCCACCACGCCCACGTAGTCCAGCACGGTGACCTTGCCGGTGTCCCTGTCGAGCTCGATCTCGGCAAAGCCCGCCATCAGGGGCGGAGGGGAGGTGGGGGAGCAATGGCTGCCCTCGGCGGTGAACCAAGGACAGTCCGGCTCGGTCACTTGCCGACGGGCCAGCAGCTCCAGGCTCAGTCGGCCGCTGGAGCCGTTCCGGGCGTAGAAGAAGTCGCCGTCAAACTCGATAAAGGCCACGGGGCAGTCCAGGGCCCGGGCAGCCTCGGCCTTCATCATGCCGGTGAGCTGCTCGCAGGCCTTGACCATGGCCATGCCGGTGACGTAGGTGGTGGAGGAGGCAAAGGAGCCTTTGTCGTAGGGGGAGGAGTCGGTGTCTACCGGCGCGGAGGAGACCCGGTCGATGGAGCACTGGAGCGTTTCTGCGGCGATCTGGGCCAGCACGGTGTCGCAGCCGGTGCCCATGTCGCCGGCACCGTTGGAGACGATGTAGCGGCCGTCCTCGCACAGCTTGACCGACGCGCAGCACTTGTCCGCCTTGGAGATGCCCGAGCTCTGCAGGGCCACGGCCATGCCCACGGCCCGCACCCGGCTGCCGTCTACCTC
Source organism: Lawsonibacter celer (assembly GCF_014281125.1). Taxonomy (GTDB): domain Bacteria; phylum Bacillota; class Clostridia; order Oscillospirales; family Oscillospiraceae; genus Lawsonibacter_B; species Lawsonibacter_B celer. Next base: position 133,468 of record NZ_JACOEA010000004.1, read on the forward strand.
CACGCGGGGGTACTTCTGATCCCAGCCAATCATATTCCGGCCGGTTTTGATGCAGCGGTCCAGGGCGGAGCTGGTGAGGAACTCAAAGAAGTAGGCAGGCATGAAGTCGCCGCTGTGGGGGATATTTTTCAGCCGCAGCTGACAGGGATCCATGCCCAGCTCCACGGCCAGGCGGTTGGTCATGGACTCGGTGGCGAAAAAGCCCTGAGTGGCGCCAAAACCGCGGAATGCACCGCCGGCCATGGTGTTGGTGTAGGTGATGTCGAAGTCGAAATGGAAGGCCTCCGCCCGGCCGAACATGGGCAGGGTCTTGACGCCAGTAAGCAGGGCGGTGGCAAAGGCCTGCTCGCCGTAGGCGCCGGCATTGGAGATCGTATGGACGCTGGCGGCCCGGACGATGCCGTCCTTCGTGGCGCCCAGCTTGACGGTGATATAGGTCTCATGACGGGAGTTGGAGGCGATAAAGCTCTCGGTACGGGAGTAGATCAGCTTGGCCGGCCGGCGGGTCTTGACGGTGACGATGGCGCAGAGTAGCTCGCACACCAGGGACTGCTTGGCGCCGAAGCCGCCGCCCACCTTGGGCTTGATGACCCGGATTCGGTCGATGGGCATGCCCAGGGCCTGGGCCGCCGTGCGGCGGCAGAGGAAGGGAATCTGGGTGGAGGTGACGATGGCCAGGCGGCCGTTGGCGTCGTAGTAGGAGAAGGCACGGAAGGTCTCCATCATGGCGTGGGAGTTGGCCCTGGTGTGGAAGGTGTCCTCCACTACCACGTCGCACTTGGCGAAGGCGGCGTCCAGGTCGCCGTAGGGCAGCTCGAAATGGGCCATCAGGTTGCGCTTGGGCTGCCCCTGAAGGGTATCCTCAGCGGAGTAGTCCTCCTCCCCGTGAATAGGGGGCTGGTGGTCCAGGGCCTGCCGGGGGTCCAGGACGGCGGGCAGAAGCTCGTAGTCCACTTCCAGCAGCCGCAGGGCCTTGTCGGCGGCCTCCTCGGTTTCCGCCGCCACGATGGCTACCGCGTCGCCCACGTAGCGCACGGTGTCCTCCAGGATATAGCGGTCGTTGGGGGAGCCGAAGGTGTAGGCCAGACCGCCCAGGCTGTGACGGATCCTGGGCACGTCCTCCCAGGTGAGGGCGCACGCCACGCCGGGCACCGCCAGGGCGCGCTTTTTCCGGATGGCGGTGATCCGGGCAAAGGCGTGGGGGCTGCGCAGGACCTTGACGATCAGGCAGTCCGCCGGGGCCAGATCCTCGGTGTAGATGGGTTTTCCGGTGGTCATGGCGGCGGAGTCCAGCTTGGGAACGGGCTGGTTGACGGCGTATTTCATTCCTCCACCTCCAGCCAGGCGCATACCGCGTCCATCTGGGCGGTGTAGCCGGAGCAGCGGCACAGGTTGCCGGCCAGGTAGGCGCGCACCTCTTCCCGAGTGGGGTGGGGCAGCTCGCGCCTCAGGGCCAGCACGGTCATCAGAAATCCGGGGGAGCAGAAGCCGCACTGCTCCGCCCCCCGGGCTGCCAAAAAGCGGCCTAAGTCGGCAGCCTGCTCCTCCACACCCTCCAGGGTAGTGACCCGGCGGCCCGTGGCACGGCAGGCCAGGTAGGAGCAGGAGAGCACCGGTGCGTCATCCACCCACACGGTGCACAGTCCGCAGTTTTCCGTATCGCAGCCCCGCTTCACGCTGGCCAGGCCTTGGGCACGGAGAAAGTCCAGCAGGGTCTGGGAAGGGGAGGCCTCCCCCTTCCAGGGGCGGCCGTTGAGGGTCAGTTCCAGATTCATCGGGAGACCTCCTGTTCCACACGGGCCGCGCATCGGGCCACCAGAGTTTCGGCCAGAAGGGCGCGGTACTCCCTGCCGGCCCGCAGGTCGCTGCCAAAGGTGAGGCCTTCGGCGGCCAGCCTGCCCGCCTGAGCGGGGGAGGCGCCGTGGGCCAGGGCGGCTTCCACCCCGGGGACCCGGACGGGACGGCCGGGCCGGGCGCCTACCACCACCCGCCAGTCCTTCCCCAGGCGGGAGACGGCGGCGGTGAGGATGGGCAGGTCGGTGGCGGTGAGGCGCATAGTCTCCATGGCTGTGGCCCGGTCCTCGATCCTGATCCGCACTCCGGTGACGATGTCCCGCTCCACGGCGGGGCGGGCGGCGAAGACCTCCAGAGGCACTGTTCCCTCCCCCGCCAGCTCCACGGTGCAGTCCAGACAGAGCAGGGCGGTGAGGGGATCGGAAAAGCCGAAGCGGGCGTACACGCTGCCCCCCACGGTGGCCCGGCTGCGCAGCTGAACCCCCACGATGGGGCGCACGCAGTGGGACAGGATGCCGCCGAATAGGGCGCAGGCGTCCCCGTTTTTCTCAAGGGCACGCAGGGTAGCACTGCCGCCAAGGACCAGTTCGTCCCCCTCCCGCCGGATGGCGTCCAGACCCAGGCGGGACAGATCAATCCCAACGCCATAGCGCCGGCGGCCCAGGGCCAGCCAGCACCCGCCGCCCAGAATCACATTGTTCCGACCCTTGCGCAGGAGGGACAGGGCTTCCTCGGCTGTGCCGGGAAAAGCCAGCTCCCGGATCGTATACACTGGCATCACCTCGAAAAAAGTTGAAATGAGTTCTCTTCAGACTATCACCTGCAAAGTGCCGTTGTCAAGGAGGACCGGGCCGGCTCCCGGAGGAATTTTTTCGCCCCCGCCGCCGCGGCCCGGTCTTGACAGGAATTTCAACCAGTGGCTATAATGAAAGACAGAACCTGTCCCGGACGGTGGCGCGCAGACGCTGCCGCTGAAACCAACAGCTGAAGGAGCGTGTGTAAAGATGGATCAGGTATTATTGGCAGTGGCTGGCGGAAAGCAGCCGGCGGATCTGGTTGTCAAAGGCGGCAAGCTGGTCAACGTTTATTCCGGCGAGATCTATGAGGGCGGTGTGGCCGTCAGCAACGGCAGGATTGCGGCAGTGGGCGACGTGGATTATGCCATCGGTCCTGATACCAAGATCATTGACGCCGCCGGCAAGTACATCACTCCGGGCTTTGTGGACGGCCACATCCATCCGGAGAGCTCCAGCCTTTCCATTCGGCCCTTTGCGGAGATCGTGCTTCAGCACGGCACCACCGCCATTATGACCGATCTGCATGAGGTAGGCGTGGTGGCCGGCCTGGAGGGCATTGAGGCGGTGCTGGACGAGGCCGCGGACACGGACCTGAAGCTCTATTTCGTGGTACCCTCCCACGTGCCCTTCTCACCCAATCTGGAGACCTCCGGCGGCAGCTTCAACACGGAGATTATCAAAAAGGCGCTGTCCCGGCCCGACGCAGTGGGCCTGTCTGAGTGCGTGGGTCCCTATATTCTGGCGGGCTTCCCGGAGCTGATGAACTCCATGGACGCCGCCCTGGGAATGGGCAAGTCCCTCCAGGGGCACCTGCCCGACATGGTAGGCCCGGCCCTCAACGTCTGTATGGCCGCCGGCGTATCCACTGACCACGAGTCCCTGGGTGCGGAGGACGCGGTGGCCCGCCTGCGCTCCGGCTGCCACCTGATGATGCGGGAGGGCTCCGCCGCCCGCAACCTGGAGGGGTGCATCAAGCCTATCCTGGAAAACCACATGGACACCTCCCGTGTCTCCATCGTCACCGACGACCTGCACACCTGCGACGCGGTGGACCACGGCCACCTGGACGAGGCCGTGCGTACCGCTCTCAAGTGCGGGGCTGACTTCGTGACCGCCATTCAGATGGTCACCCTCAACGCCGCCCGCGCCTTCAACCTGGATATGGAGATCGGCGGCTTGGCCCCCGGCCGCCGGGCGGACATCAACCTGACCACCGGGCCGGAGGATTTCAAGGTGGACACCGTCATTGCCGGTGGCAAGGTGGTGGCCGAGGGCGGCGCGCTGAAGGTGCACTACCCCAAGGCCGAGCACAAGCCCTGCCTGCTCAACACCGCCAAGCTGCTGCGCCCCATTACCGCCGAATCCTTCCAGATCACGGTGCCCAAGACGGCCAAGACCGTCACCGCCAAGGTGATGGATACCCTGCCCTGGATCCCTATCACCACCGGCCGCGACGTGGAGTTGAAGGTGAAGGACGGTGTGGTCCAGTGCGACGTGGACCAGGACGTGCTGTACATCGCCCAGGTGGAGCGCTATGCCAAGAACGGCAATGTGGGTAAAGCCTTTATGGGCGGCTTCCACATGAACTGCGGCGCCATCGCCTCCTCCGTGGGCCACGATAACCACAACATCATCGTGATGGGAGCAAACCACGAGGATATGGCCATCGCGGTCAACCGGGTGGTGGAGCTCACCGGCGGTCAGGTGGTAGTGAAGGACGGCAAGGTGGTGGCCGAGGTGGCCTACCCGGTCTGCGGCCTGCTGTCCGATCTGTCCGCGGAGGAGTTGGCCGATGTCAAGCGCGGGCTCAACGCCGCCATTCATGATATGGGCTGCCCCATTGCCATCCCCTTTATGTTCCTCTCCTTTATCTGTCTGGCGGCGATTCCGGAGTTCGCCGTCACCGACCACGGATTTATCGACGTGATTGGGCAGAAGATAGTGGATCCGATTCTGGCCATCCACGAATAAAGAAGTAGCCGTTTAAGCAGCCCCGCCCGGATTTGGGCGGGGCTGCCTGAATTTTTTTGAGCATTAAAAACTTTTTTTACGAAAAAGGCCGGTATACGACGAAAAAAGGGGATTTTTTTGTTTTTTTATTATCAATATTGCTAATAGACAATTTTCCCATTTGTTCTTTATAATAAAGACACTGACACAGCAAAAGGGTTGTTTCTCAGAGAACTTCGTTTCCCTGCGGAGCAGCTTTTTTTGTGTTTTACCCATAGCTTTTAAATGTTCGAAAGGGGATTTTACACAATGAAGAAACTGGTTTCTCTGCTCCTGTCTCTGTCTTTGGCGTTGGGTCTGGCCGCCTGCGGCAACGGCAACTCCGCCAACAGCCCTGCGACCGGCACCGACACGCCCGCTCCGGGCTCCTCTGCGCCCGCACAGACCGGCTCCGGCTCCGCCGAGGGCGTCAAGGTGGCCATGAGCATGTCCGGCCCCATCAGTGACATGAGCTGGAACTACACCGGCTACATGGGCCTGAAGCTGATGGAGGAAGAGGGCGCTGAGATCACCTATCAGGAGAACGTGGACCCCGCCTCCATCGTGGAGACCTTCCGCACCTATGCCTCCGAGGGCTATGACATGGTGTACATCAACGACGACTCCAACCAGGAGGATGTGGTGACCGCGGCCGCCGATTTCCCCAACACCCAGGTGTTCATCTGCAACGGCGCCAACCACACGGACAACGTCTACCCCATCTACTTCGCCGATGAGGACCATGGCTTTATCATGGGCCTGATCGCCGGCCTGCTGACCAAGACGGACAAGATCGGCTTTGTGGGCGGCCTGGAGTTCACCCCCATCATCCATTGCGCCCAGGGTTTTGAGCAGGGCGTGAAGTATGTCAACCCCGACGCTGAGGTGGTGATTACCTACATTGGCAGCATGACCGACGTGGCTGCTGCCAAGGAGACTGCGGCCGCCATGTTCCAGAGCGGCTGCGACGTGGTGGTGCCCAACGCCGACGCCGCGTCCCTGGGCGTCATTGAGGCCGGTGAGGAAGCCGGCGGCATGACCGTCGCCTGCGGCGAGGGCATGGAGAGCGTCGGCCCTACCACCTGTGCGGCCGGCGTACGGATGGACACCTCCGTGGGCTACAAGGCCGCCTTTGACCAGGTCATCAGCGGCACCCTGCCCAAGGTGGGCGAGGCGGTGCAGAAGTTCGGTATTGCCGACGGCCTGGTGCTGGAGCCCACTTATAACGACGGCTTTACTGCCGGAGAGCTCACCGATGAGATGAAGGCGGCCATCCAGGCCGGCTACGACGCGCTGAAGAGCGGCGAGGTCTCCGTACAGCTGGCGGACTAATTTTAAGCTTGGGAAGACCCTCTTACCTGCGCCAGAAGCGGGCCCGGATACCGGGCCCGCTTTCGGCGGTATCTTCCGCCGGAGTGCGCCGGAAAGCCGCGCAGGGGGCTTTCCGATACACCCCGGCATAAACGATTTCATAAGGAGGCGCTCATCTGTGACAAAAACCTGGCAGGAACGTCTGCGCGCGGGGCTGAAAGGCCTCTACTTCCCGGTGGCCGCCATTTTGGCGGCCGTGGTCCTCTCCAGCATCGTTATGGCGATTTTGGGCTTTGACCCGCTCTATGCCTACCAGTGCCTGCTCAAGGGTGCCTTCGGCAACACCAATTCCATCGGGGAGACCCTGGTGAAAACAACGCCCCTGATCTTTGCCGCAGTGGCGTTCGCCCTGCCCATGCGCTGCGGCATCTTCAACCTGGGGGCCACGGGCCAGCTCTACATCGGCGCCATCCTGGGCAGCTTGGTGGGCGTACGGTTTGCAGGCATGCCCGCGGTGCTCCATATTCCCCTGATGCTGCTGGCCGGCTTTGCCGGAGGGGCGCTGTACGGCGTGTTCGCCGGCTGGCTGCGCCACCGCTTTGGGGCCAATGAGCTCATCTCCACCATCATGCTCAACCACGTGGCCATTCAGCTGCTGGCCTACTGCGTGGCCGGCCCCCTGAAGGACCCGGCCACCGCCGCCACCAGTACCCCCCAGTCGGCCCAGATGGTGGCCTCGGTCAAGCTGCCGGTCATCCTGCCGGGCACCCGGCTCCACGCGGGGCTGATCCTGGCGGTGCTGTGCCTGGTGTTCTACTACGTATTTCTCTGGAAAACCACCCGAGGCTATGAGATGCGGGTGGTGGGCCTCAACCCCGGCGCGGGGGAGTACGCGGGTATGAGCGTGCGCAAAAACCAGCTGCTGGCCATGCTCCTGGCCGGCGGCATCGCGGGGATTGGCGGCTGCGTGGAACTGATGAGCGTTCAATCCCGCCTGATTCAGCAGTTTGCGGGCAACATCGGCTTTGACGGCGTGGCCGTGGCCCTGTTGGGGGGCAACAGCCCGGTGGGCATCGCCCTGGCGGGCATCCTCTTCGGTGCCCTCTCCGCCGGCGCGGGGCGGATGCAGATGCTGGCCAAGGTGCCCAACGCCACGGTATACATCACTCAGGGCCTGATTATTCTCTTTGTGGTGGGCCGGGAGCTCTTCCGCATTCGTAGCCGCAGGAAGAACAAGCCCTCCAGCCGGACCGCCGGACCCCGGAGCATGGAAAAGGAGGCTGTGTAATGCTGGACTGGATCACGAATTTTCTCTCCTCCGACATTATGACCGCCACCCCTCTGCTCATCACCGCCCTGGGCGCGGTCTACAGCGAGCGGGCGGGCATCCTGAACATCGGGAACGAGGGCCTGATGCTCACCGGCGCTTTTTTCGGCGCCACCGTCAGCTGGATCACCGGCTCCGCCTTTGTGGGGGCCGTGGCCGCCATGGCCGCCGCCATGGTGCTCAACCTGATTCTCGCCTTCTTCGTTATCACCGTCAAGGCCAACCAGGTGGTGGCCGGGCTGGCCATCAATACCCTGGCCAGCGGCCTGACCGTCACCCTCAACCGCCTGATCTTCGGCGTGTCCACCACGGTGCCCAAAATCGATGTGTTTGATAAGGTGGCCATACCCGGGCTGTGTAAAATCCCCGTGATCGGCGAGGCCTTTTTCAACCAGTCCCTGGTGGTCTATCTGACCTACCTGCTGGTGCCGGTGCTGGCCTTTGTGCTCAAGCGCACCAATATCGGCCTAAAAATCCGTTCCGTGGGCGAACACCCCCAGGCCTGCGACACCGTGGGCATCAGCGTCACCGGCGTGCGCTACGGCACCATGCTCTTCGCCGGCGCTCTGGCTGGCCTGGGCGGGGCCTTTACCTCCATGGGACAGCTGTCCTTCTTCGTGGAGGACATGGTGTCCGGCCGCGGCTATATGGCCCTGGCCGCCGTGGTGTTCGGCAACTACACCCCTGTGGGGGTCATGGGCGCCTGCCTGATGTTCGGCGCGGCCAGCGCTCTGCAGTACCGGCTTCAGACCACCGCCACCTGGATCCCTTATCAGTTCTGGATCATGCTGCCCTATGTAATTACCATCATCGCCCTGTGCTGCTACCGAAAGAAGAGCAACCGGCCGGCCTGCCACGGCCAGGCCTACGCCAAGATGTAAGGGAGGACGGACCATGGCCTTTTTGGAAATGAAGCATGTCTCCAAGTATTTCGGCAGCGTGGCCGCCAACGTGGACGTGAACCTCTCCGTGGAGAAGGGGGAGATCCACGCCCTGCTGGGGGAGAACGGCGCGGGCAAGTCCACCCTGATGAACATCCTCTACGGCATGTACGCCCATTCGGAGGGGGAGATCTGGCTCAATGGGCAGCCGGTGCGCATCAAGGACCCCAAGGACGCCATTGCCAAGGGCATCGGCATGGTGCACCAGCACTTCATGCTCATACCCGCCCTGTCCGTCATTGAGAACGTGGTGCTGGGCCTGAAGGAAAACAAGGCGGTGCTGGACCTGAAGGCGGCGGCCCGGGAGTTTTCCCAGATGGCCGAGCGCTTCGGCATGGAGCTGGACCCCTGGGCCAAGGTGGAGACCCTCTCCGTGGGCGCCCAGCAGCGGGTGGAGATTCTGAAGGCCCTTTACCGCAAGGCCTCCCTGCTGATTCTGGACGAGCCCACCGCCGTTCTCACCCCCCAGGAGGTGAAGGGGCTGTTCCACATGCTCCGCCAGCTCACCGCCGAGGGGCTGACCATTATCTTCATTACCCATAAGCTCAACGAGATTATGGAGGTGTGCGACCGCTGTACCATTCTGCGCCTGGGCCGGGTGGTCAGGACCACTGCGATTTCTGACATCCAGGATAAGCAGGAGCTGGCCGCCCTCATGGTAGGTTCCCAGGTGGAGCTGCTCACTCAGAAGCCGCCCGCCCATCCGGGAGACGAGGTGCTCCGGGTGGAGGACCTGTCCTATGTGGACAAGCGGGGGATCAGGGCGCTGGACCAGATGAGCTTTTCCCTCCGGGGCGGAGAGATCCTGGGCGTGTGCGGCGTGGACGGCAACGGCCAGTCCGAGCTGGTGCGCTGTATCACCGGCCTGCTCAAGCCCGCCTCCGGCTCGGTCCGGGTGTGCGGCGCCGACTGTACCGGGGCCGACCCCAGGATGATCCTGGGGCAGGGGGTGTCCCACATCCCGGAGGACCGGCATAAGATGGGCATGATCCGTGAGATGACGGTCAATGAAAACCTGATCTTGATGTCCTATCGCACCCCGGAGTGCCAGAAAAGGGGCTTTTTAAAGTGGAAGGACATCCGCGCCCACAGTCAGGCGCTGTGTGAACAGTATAACATCAAGACTCCGAGCGTTCTGGAGCGGTCCGGCAATCTGTCCGGCGGCAACCAGCAGAAGATGGTGGTGGGCCGCGAACTGGACCGCAGACCCAGGCTGTTGATCGCCATGCACCCGGACCGAGGCCTGGACATCGGCGCCACCAAGTACATCCAGCGACAGATCGTGGCGGCCAGCCAGGCGGGGGCCGGCGTGCTGCTGGTGTCCACGGAGCTGGACGAGATACTGGAGCTCTCCGACCGCATTCTGGTGGTCTTTGAGGGCCGCATGATGGGCATCCTGGACCGGAGCGAGGCCACGGCGGAGCGCCTGGGCCTGATGATGGCGGGTGCCCGGCAGAGCGCAGGTTAGGAGGGAAGAACATGCTCCGTGGCTTCCAGGGGGAAAAGACGGCCCGGGCGGGCGGAGGGGCGGTCCTGCTGGGCCTTCTGTCCTCGGTGTTTTTTTCCGTTACCTATGTGCTCAATAACTTGATGGCCGACGCGGGCGGAAGCTGGCTTTGGAGCGCCAGCCTGCGCTTTCTGATCATGTTCCCCATTCTGCTGCTTCTGGTCCTCCTCCGGGGGACCCTCGGGCGCACCCTGGCGGCGATCCGTCGTGCCCCGGGGCGCTGGATGGTGTGGAGCACCGTGGGCTTCGGTCTGTTCTATGCGCCCCTCACCTTTGCCTCGGCCTATGGGCCCTCCTGGCTGGTGGCGGGGACCTTTCAGTTCACCATCTTTGCCGGCGCCTTGCTCACCCCTCTGTTCTGGACCGTGCGGGATACCCCGGCGGGGCCCCTGCGTCAGCGGGGAAAAGTCCCCGTCCGGCTCTTCCCGGCCTTTGCCGTCATCCTGGCGGGGGTGTTCCTGCTCCAGGTGGACCATTTCCAAAAGACGGACCCCCTTACCGTGGTGCTCTTTGCCATTCCGGTGCTGGTATCCGCCTTTGCCTATCCCCTGGGCAACCGGAAGATGATGGAGCTGTGCGGCGGAGAGCTGGGTGTGATCGAGCGGGTGTTCGGCATGGATCTGTGCTCGCTGCCCTTTTTCCTGGTGCTGGCCGCCGCGGCAGGCGCGACGGCGGGCGCGCCGTCGCTCGGGCAGCTGCTTCAGTCCGCGGTGGTGGCTCTCTCCTCCGGTATTGTAGCGACCCTGGTGTTTTTTTATGCCACCCAGCTGGTGAGGGAGAACCCGCAGCAGCTGGCCCTGGTGGAGTCCACCCAGTGCGGCGAGGTAGTGTTCTCCCTGCTGGGGGGGATCCTACTGCTGCACAATGCCCTGCCCAGCCCGGTGGCGGCGCTGGGCCTGGTGCTCATTGTGGCCGGTATGGCGGCCAACAGTCTGCTCAGCGCGAAAAGATAAGGCATGAAACGGCCGTCCCTCACCAACCGGCGGGGCGGCCGTTCCCTTTGATAAAAATCAAAAAGCCTATTCCCAAATGGCCGGCCAGGTGAGATAATAGGGTATCACCATTGGACGCAAGGAGGAGGCGCGTTATGAAGCAAGCAAAAGCCTATCGTCCGGAAAACCTGCACTACCTGAAGATGCTGGCCCGGCAGTACCCCACCGTACAGGCCGCCAGCACGGAAATCATCAATCTGCAGGCCATCCTCAACCTGCCCAAGGGCACGGAGCACTTTGTCTCCGATGTGCACGGGGAGTACGAGGCGTTCCTGCACATCCTCAACTCCGCCTCCGGCGTGGTGCGGGAGAAGCTGGACGATTTGTTCAGCACCAGCGTCTCCCGGGCCGAGCTGGACCAGCTGGCCACCCTCATCTACTACCCCAAGGAGAAGCTGGAGGAGATCAGTCGGGAGCGGGAGGACATGCGGGAGTTCTACCGTATCACCTTCCACCGCCTGATCGAGGTGTGCCGTTTGGTGAGCACCAAGTACACCCGCTCCAAGGTGCGCAAAGCCATGCCGCCAGAGTATGCCTACATCATTGACGAGCTGATCCACACCCACTATGAGGACGGCGACAAGCGGGACTACTACGAGAACATCATCTCCACCATCATCGACATCGACCGGGCCCCCAATTTCCTGGTGCAGCTGTGCGAGCTCATCAAGCGCCTGGCGGTGGACCACCTGCACCTGGTGGGGGACATCTTTGACCGCGGGCCGGGCGCGGATGTGATTCTGGACTCCCTGATGGCCTACCACAGCGTGGATATCCAGTGGGGCAACCACGACATTTTGTGGATGGGCGCGGCCTCGGGTTCCCGCACCCTGGTGGCCACGGTGCTGGCCAACTCCCTGCGCTACAACAATCTGGACGTGATCGAGACCGGCTACGGCATCTCCCTGCGGCCCCTGTCCATCTTCGCCAACGAGGTCTATAAGGACTGCGATGTGCGCCAGTTCGCCGTGAAGTTCTCCAACGGGGACGAGGGGCGCTATACCGAGAAGGATAAGCTTCTGGCCGCCCGGATGCACAAGGCCATCACCATGATCCTCTTCAAGCTGGAGGGACAGAAGATCCTGCGAAATCCCGCATTCGGCATGGAGGACCGGCTGCTGCTGGACAAGGTGGACTACGAAAACAAATGCGTGAGCGTGGACGGGGTGACCCACCCTCTGCTGGACACAGATTTCCCTACCGTGGACCCCAAGGACCCCTACACCCTCACCGAGGAGGAGAGCGTGCTCATCGACCAGCTTACCCGCTCCTTCCGCCACAGTGAGAAGCTCCAGCGCCATGTGCGCTTCCTCTACTCCAAGGGCAGCGTCTACAAGGTGTACAACGGCAACCTGCTCTTCCACGGCTGCGTTCCCATGACGGAGGACGGCCAGCTGCTGGAGTTCTCCGTGGGCGGCAAAAAACTCTCCGGAAAGGCCTTCCTGGACTATGCGGACCTGACCGCCCGCCGGGCCTATTACAGCAAACCGGGCACCGCCGAGCGGGAGCACGGGATGGATTTTCTGTGGTTCCTGTGGGCCGGGCGCAACAGCCCCATCTTCGGCCGGGACAAGATGACCACCTTTGAGCGCCGCTTTATCGAGGACGAGGCGGTCTGGACTGAGCCCAAGAACGCCTATTACCGCCTGTACAACGACCCTGTGGTGTGTGACGCACTGCTGAAGGAGTTTGGTCTGGAGGGCCCTCACTGCCACATCATCAACGGACATATGCCCGTCAAATCCAAGAAGGGGGAGAGCCCCCTGAAGGCGGGGGGCAAGCTGCTGGTCATTGACGGGGGCTTCTGCAAGGCGTACCAAAAGACCACCGGCATCGCCGGCTATACCCTGATCTACAATTCTGCCTGCTTCCGGCTGGTCTCCCACGAGCCCTTTGTGGGGCGGGCCAACGCCATCCGGGAGAACCAGGACATCGCCTCCACCTCCGTGGTGTTTGAGCGGCTGGAGGCCCGCATGAAGATCGCAGGCACCGATGTGGGCCGGCAGCTACAGGAGCAGATTGACGACCTGATGGCCCTGCTCTCCGCCTACCGCAGCGGCGAGATCGTGGAGGATCACAAGCACTGATTTACATTTGATGCAAGGAAGGAACCCATGACCGAGAGAGAAATCGCAGAACTCCGCCGGCGCTTCCGGCCGGACCGGAGCAGTATCACCCATGTACACGGATGCTATGTCAATGAAAGCCGGGAGATTGTGGCACGGTTCGATCAATCCCTGGCCCTGATGACCCAGGGGGAGAGCGAAAGTCTGCTGGGCATCCTCAAGCGCACCCTGTCCGGCACCCTGGGCAGACAGCTGCTGGACATCGAATTCGCCACCCGGCAGGTGGCGGAGGGGGAGGAGCACAGAATCCTGATGGCCCTGCGGGATTCCCGCCTGCAGGATTCGGAGAAGGTGGAGGCCTTTTTCCACACGATCATCGCCGCCCTCTCCCTGGAGGGCAACTACATGATTCTGCTGGCCCACGACGCCTATGACGTGCCCTACCGGGCCAAGGACGGCGCGGATCAGCAGGACGCCTCCAGCGAGGTGTACTCCTATCTCCTGTGCAGCATCTGCCCGGTGAAGCCCACCAAGCCGGCCCTGAGCTATTCCGCCCACGCCAATGAGTTTCGCCGCCTGCGGCAGGACTGGGTGGTCTCCCCGCCGGAGCTGGGCTTCCTGTTTCCGGCCTTTGACGAGCGCAGTACAAATCTGTACAACGCCCTGTACTACAGCCGGGACCCGGGGGAGAGTCATCCGGACTTTGTGGAGGCGGTGTTCCGCACGCCGGTGCCCATGCCGGCGGATACCCAGAGGGAGACATTCAAGAGCGTGCTGGGGGAGGCCCTCAGCGAGGACTGCAATTATGAGGTGGTGCAGGCGGTACATGACCAGCTGTGCGGCCTGATCGCGGACCACAAGGCCAGCCGCGAGGAGGAGCCGCTGGTCATCACCAAGGGAGCGGTGAAGTGCGTGCTCCGGGCCGCCGGCGTGTCGGACAGCCGGATGAACGCCTTTGACGCCGGATATGACGAGGCCTTCGGGGAGGGAACCGCCCTGAGCCCCCGCAATCTGGTGGATACCAGCCGCATGGAGGTGCGCACGCCGGATGTGACCATCAAGGTCAACCCGGAGCGCAGCGACCTGGTTAAGACCCGGGTCATCGACGGGGTGAAGTACATCCTCATCCGGGCGGACGACAGTGTGGAGGTGGACGGCGTGTCCATCCGTATCGGGTGAGCATGCGCTGGGACTGCGCCCCCATGGAGGGGATCACCGGCGCACAATTCCGCCGGGTGCACAGCCGCTGCTTCGGCGGAGTGGGGCGGTATTACGCACCCTTTCTCTCCCCCACCCGGGACCACGTGTTTACCCGGCGGGAGCTGCGGGAGATCCTGCCCGAGCAAAACGGGGGCACGGATACGGTGCCCCAGCTGCTGACCAAAAATCCGGAGGATTTTCTCTGGGCCGCCGGGGAGCTGGCGGCCATGGGCTACCGGGAGGTCAACCTGAACCTGGGCTGCCCATCGGGCACCGTGACCGCCAAGGGCAAGGGGGCCGGAATGCTGGCCGACCCGGCGGGGCTGGAGCGCTTTTTGGACCGGATCTTTGCTGCCCCGCCCCTGGCCGTGTCGGTCAAGACCCGCTTGGGCATGCGGGATCCGGAGGAGTTCGGCCCCCTGCTGGAGCTCTTCTGCCGCTACCCCATCCGGGAGCTGATCCTCCACCCCCGGGTGCGGGAGGACTTTTACCGCCGCCCCGCCCGGAGAGAGGCCTTTGCCGCCGCCCTGCCCCGGTGCACCCTGCCGGTGTGCTACAACGGCGACCTGTTCACCGCCGGGCAGTGCGCCGCCTTTCAGGCGGAATACCCCGGGGTCGCCGGGGCGATGCTGGGCCGGGGGCTGATCGGGGACCCGGCCCTGGCCCGAAAGGCGTCGGGCGGACCGCCCGCGGGGCGGAGCGAGCTGGAGGATTTTCTGGAGCAGCTCTTTGACGAGTACGCCCGGGACTACGGCAGCGCCCATGCCGCCATGATGCGAATGAAGGAGCTGTGGTCCTATCTTCTGGGCCTCTTTGACGGGGCGGAGCGTCCGGGCAAGGCTCTGCGCAGGGCCCGGGACCCGGCGGAGTACCGGACTCAGGCGGCCGCCATTCTCCGCAGCGCCGGCCTGCGCACGGAGAGCCGGGGAATTTTTTAAAAGAGAAAAGAGCAGAAAGCGACCCCTTTGCCGCGGCAAAGGGGTCGCTTTCTGCTCTGGGTCGGACAAAGTGGGGGCGCAGCCATGGAGGGCCTGTCACCGGCCGCCGGCGGGCACATAAGCTGAAAGTATCAACAACAAGGAGGAATCGCTGATGAGCGACCGGAAGATCGTCTGTCTGGATCCCGGCCACGGGCCGGATACGGTAAACGGCTCCCCGGATGGGAGCTACAAGGAGAGGGAGTTCACCTGGGACCTCTATCTCCGCCTGCGTGTGTTGCTGGAGGAGCAGGGGATCGCCGTGGTGGGTACCCGTGGGGAGGACGAGAAGCCGGGCCTGACAGACCGGGCGGAGGTTTCCAACAAAGCGGGGGCGGACCTTTTTGTCTCCCTGCATACCAATGCGGCCGGAAACGACGGCTGGTATGACCCCAAGGGCCTTATGATCTACACCAGCTCCGGCCCCATCACCGCCCCGCGCAACCAGGCGGCCCTGGATATCCTGGCCCAGGCCCGGGCGGCGGGAATTGAGATCTGGGGGAGCGGCCTGGCCTATGAGGGCTATACGGTACTCACCAAGACCGCTGCGCCGGCGGTGCTGATCGAATTTGGCTTCCACACCAACCGGGAAGAGGCGGAGTTGCTCAAGTCAGAGGCGTACCGGGACCGGCTGGCCCTGGCAGTGGCGAAGGGAGTCTGCGATTTCCTGGGGGTGACCTGGCAGGACACGGAGGAGCGGGAGGACACCCCGGCACCCTGGGCGGCCGAGGCGTGGGAGAAGGCCGTTCGCGCGGGTGTTCTGGACGGGACCCGGCCCTGGGCCCCCCTGACCCGGCAGGAGCTGGCCGTAGTCCTGGACCGGCTGGGCCTGCTGTCTTAAATTATTTACAAATGTTCAAGGAGTATTTAAGGTTTCTGTGGTAAGATGGGCCCATCTTGAGAAAGGATGTGACCCTGATGCGCAGAAAACTACTGGCCGCCGCGCTGGCCGCAGCCATGCTCCTGGGCTGCAGCGTGTCGGCCTGCGCCGCGGGCAGCAGCGCCGGCGAAGTCCGGATTCAGCTGTCCGACAGCGGTGTGAAGGTGGACGGAAAGGACGCCCCCACTGACACAAGCAGCACCGTCTATGTGGGCGGCGGGATCATCTATTACGCCGAAGGCACGGACGAGACCTACGGAGCGGGGAGCGAGAGCGAAAAGCACTCCGCCGACGAGGCGGCCGCCCACACCGTGGTCACCATTACCCAGCCGGGGACCTACCGCATTTCCGGCGCCCTGAGCCAGGGACAGATTTTTGTGGACCTGGGTGAGGACGCCAAAACCGATCCTGACGCGGTGGTCACCTTAATCCTGGATGGGGCCGATATCACTTGCACGGTGGCTCCGGCGGTGTTCTTCTACCGCGTATATGAGTGCGATACCCAGTGGGTGGCCTATGACGAGGGGGAGAACGAGGACTATAGCGCCTCCGGCACGGCGGACACCTCCGCCGCCGGAGCCAACGTGATCCTGGCCGCCGGCAGCGAGAACCACATCACCGGCTCCCATGTGGCCCGCATCTATCAGGAGGGCACCACCAAAAAGCTGCACAAGTATGACGGCGCCTTCTACTCCCGGATGTCCATGAACATCGACGGGGAGAACGGGGACGACTCCGGCGTGCTTTGCATTGCAGCCGACAATGAGGGCCTGGATTCTGAGCTGCACCTGACCATCAACGGCGGCACGATTGACATACAGAGCCAGGACGACGGCATCAACACCAATGAGGATTTTGTATCCGTCACCACCATCAATGGCGGAAGCCTGACCATCAACGCCGGGCTGGGGAGCGAGGGCGACGGCATTGACTCCAACGGCTATCTGACCATCAACGGCGGCACGATCTGGACCATGAGCAATGAGAGTTCCCCGGACGGCGGTATTGACGCGGACGGAGCCATCACCATCAACGGCGGTACGCTCTACGCTTTCGGCACCCGCAACGACGCGGTGGACAGCGCCTCCGCGCAGCTCTATATGGAGCTCTCCTTTGCATCCACACTGCCCGCGGGCAGCGTGATCAGCCTCGCCGACCCGGAGGGGGGCGAGCTGTTCCGGGTCACCACACAAAAGACCTGCCAGTCCCTGACTGTGAGCGCCCCTGAGTTGGAGGAGAACGTTGCGTACAGCCTCTATGTGGACGGGGTTCAGCAGCAGTATACCGGCAACCAGACCGGCGGCTTTGGCGGCGGGCAACCCCCGGCGGGCTTTGACCCCACCCAGACGGAACGGCCGGAGGGTGGCCGACCCGGCCAGGACGGTCAGCGGCCCGAGGGGCAGGAGCCGCCGGAGGGCTTTGATCCTGCTCAGACCGAGCGTCCGGAGGGCACCCCAAGACCGGAGGACGGAACGGGCGGCTTCCGGCCCGATCAGGGCGGGGGACAGGCGGAGAGCGGCGAGGGCTCCGCGGAGTTTACTCTTACCCAAAGGGTGCGCAGTTTTTACGGCGTGTCGGATTCCCCGGATGGCTCGGGTAAGACCCGGGTAAGTTTCACAGTCAACGGGGGGAAAGGGATGACCAGTGTGGCCTCCGGCGAGCGCGTGCTCCTGACGGAGATCCAAGCCAGTGTGGACGGCCTGCCGGACAGCGATGTGCAGATCACCATCACCGACGTGCCCAGCGAGGACTATGCCGAGACCTGTCTGCTCTCCGACGGTGAGGAGGCCCTGACGGCCATCCTGCCCACAGAGGACGGCATCTACCGCCTGACCGTGGGGGTGGTCAGCGGCAACGAGACCTATGCCGGCGTCAACCAGTGGCAGTTCACTGTGGGCGCGCTGCCCTTCTCCGATGTGCGGCAGGGCAGCCAGGACTATGACAGCATCAAGGCGGTTTATGACGCGGGCCTGATGGAGGGGACCGGGAGCGGCCGGTTTGAGCCCAACGGCACTGTGACCCGGGCCCAGGCGGCGGCTGTACTGGCCCGCCTGGCCCGGGCGGAGGTGGAGGACAGCGCTGCCTTTACCGATGTGAGGGCCGGCTCCTGGTACTCCGGATATGTGGGCTGGGCCTCTTCCAACGGGATTGTGGAAGGGGACGGCCAGGGCCATTTCCTGCCGGAGGCGTCGGTCACCGGCGCCCACATGGAGCTGATGCTGACCCGCTGTGCCCAGCTGGCCAGAATGGAGTATGAGGCGTCCAATACCTCGGATCAGCCCCTGACCAGAGGAGAGCTGGCCCAAATGCTGACGGCCTTCCTGTAAGGACGGTTGCGTCCGGAACACGGGATGTGGTACAATGAGGAAAAACCAAGACGGAGGAATGTGACATGCTCTTTGTCTGCTACCCCAAATGCACCACCTGCCAGAAGGCCAGGGCCTTTTTGGACAGCCGGGGCGCCGCTTACGACCTGCGGGACATTAAGCTGGAAAACCCCACCGCAGAGGAGCTGTGCCGCTGGCATCAGCTCAGCGGGCTGCCCCTGAAGCGATTCTTCAATACCAGCGGCCTGCAGTACAAGGCCCTGGGCCTGAAGGACAAGCTGCCAGGCATGAGCGAGGACGAGCAGTTGGCCCTCCTGGCCACGGACGGAATGCTGGTCAAGCGCCCCCTCCTGGTGGGGGAGGACTTCGTTCTGGTGGGCTTCCGCCAGGGCGAGTGGGAAGAAAAGCTGTAAAACCGGACAGGAGCGCCACGGAATTTTCCGCGGCGCTCTTGTTTTATGGGCCCGTAGCAGCACGGCGCCCCGATCAGGTCATATCCCGCCAAGTATCCAGACGGGGACTTTCATAGAGCAGCTCTCCTCCGGTTCCGTAGCCGCGTACCTGGAGCGTGGCAGACACAGAGGGCCAGGCGAGTTCTGTCTGGTAGCGGACCACAAAACAGTTTTGGACCGGCTGTGTCTCCCACGCGGTAAGGAGCGGATGCCCCTCTTCAGAGTGGAAGGCGATTTCTACCGCGGCAATATCAGGGGAATTGGAGAGGACAAGCACGGCCCCGTCGGCCCAATCGCTGATGGTCAGAGGGACCAGCGGGAGGCTGGGGGTGTTTTTTACCGCGCCTAGGCCGCCGGATTGCCAAAATAGACCGTAGTGGTTCACGCCGCACCAGGCATACCAGTCCCCGCTGCGCAGGATATAGTAGCGGTCGTACTGCCCCCATTTCCGGGTGCTGGGGCTGCGGGGAAAATCCAGCTGGGTGACGACCTCGCCGGGGCCGAACAGAAAGCGCTCCTGAGTGGCGGCCAGGGCCTGCCTGGCGGTGGGGATGGGAAAGTCCAGGGCCAGTGTCAGCACAGCCAGCAGAACCGGCAGGGCGGCTGCCCAGCGGATGGCCCGGCGTTTCCGGCGCGCAGGGGTATCAGGGCGTTTAGACATGGGACGCGCCTCCTTCCAGAGGGACGGTGAGATAGATGGCGTTTTCACCGTAGCGGTCGAAGCGGAGGGTCAGCTCCTTGGCATCCGGATCAATGCCGGCGACCCAGAGGTCGTAATAGGAGACAAAGGGAGTTGAGGCGGTGGGGTTCCCGGCGGAGTCGCCGGCACGGACGGGCAGGCCGTACTGCTCCTGCTGTCCCCGGGAGGGGTAGCGGTTGCCCAGATCGTCCTCCGCCCAGAGCCAGGCGCGAAAGTCCGGCGCGCGCTGCCAAGGATTTGGATGGGTCACCCTGAGCTGATAGGCCAGGGACAGACTCTCCCGGCCGTAGGCCGTGTCCGCACTGCGGGTCACAAGGGCCCGCTCAATGGAAAAGGTGTAGCCGCCCTGCCGCCAGATCTCCCGGGGCCGAAAGTCAGCCACTAGGTCCAGCTCCTCATAGCGCTCCACCAGGGCGGCCATGTGAAAACCGTATTCCGACGGAGCGGTGAAGGCGGTGAACAGGGCGTCTGCCCGCGTCAGGGCGAGAAGAAGCGCCAGCACTGCAAGAAGGCGTGCAGAGCGGATCCACCAGATTTGAAGCCAGCCCAGCAGGGGGCTGTGCAGCTGGTCCAGGGCGCGGCCCAGCTCCTCCGGATCGCCCATGGCGGCGATGGCCCGCCGGCGGGCCTCCGTCGGCGGCAGCTCCGGATGGCGCTCCGCCAGGGCGTCGGCGTGGTCCTCCAGATGGGCGGTCAGCTCCCTAGAGATCGCGCCGTGGTCGGGGCGGAAGCGCACATAGGCGCACACCGCCTCGCAGTACCACTGGAAGGAGCCGTAAAAATCCCCCGGCGCGCTCATCAGGCCGGGGCCGGGTCCGTCCCGGCGAGGATCGCGTTGACCGCTTTGGAGAAGAGGCTCCAATCCTCCTGCTTTTCCTCCAGAAGGCTCAGGCCCCTGCGGGTGATGCGATAATACTTCCGCACCCGGCCCGTGGGGGCCTCCTTTTCATAGGAGATCACCGCCTTTTCCTTCTCCAGCGCGTGGAGGATGGGGTAGAGGGTGCCCTCCTTGAGCGTAAAGGCGCGGTTGCTCCTGGACTCCAGCTCGGCAATCATCTCATAGCCGTACTTGTCCCCCTTGGACAGCAGGGAGAGGACCAGCAGGGTGGTGCTCCCCGCCAGCAGATTCTTGTCCGCCCGCATGCAGACAGCCTCCTTTCAACAAAATACCTCGTATATCTAGGTATATTATACCTAGATATACGAGGTATGTCAAGGGAGGATGAAAAAAACGGCGGCCGGGGCCTATTTGATGGTGATCAGCAGCTCGCCGGCCTTAACCGAGCCGCCCTCTTTGATGAGCACCTGCTCCACCGTGCCCGCCATGCGCGCCACCACGGAGGTCTCCATTTTCATGGCCTCAATGATGGCCAGGACCTGGTTGGCCTCCACATGGTCGCCCGGCTTGACGCTTACCTTGGACACCATACCGGGGATGGAGGCGCCCACCTGGCTCTTGTCCTCCGGATCGGCCAGGGCGATATGCCGCACAGTGCCCTCGGCGCTCTTGTCCGGCACGGCCACCGTGCGGCTCATGCCGTTGAGCTCAAAGTGGACGTTGCGGGTGCCGTCCTCGTTCAGATCGCCCAGGCCCAGGTACTTGATGACCAGGGTCTTGCCGTCCTCAATGTTGATCTTGTTGGTCTCGCCCAGGGCCATGCCGTTGAAGAATACATGGCTGCCCATACGCATGATATAGCCGTACTCCTTCCGGTGGCGGCAGAACTCCTCCACCACCTTGGGGTAGAGGCACCAGGAGATCACGCTGCGTTCGCTGGCCTCGGGGTAGAACTTCTCCACCTCTTTGCGGGCGGCCTCGAAGTCCACGGGGGGCAACAGTTCGCCGGGGCGGCAGGTGATGGGCTTCTCCCCCTTCAGGACCACCCTCTGCAGGTCCTCCGGAAAGCCCCAGGCGGGCTGGCCCATCATGCCCTTGAAGTAGCTGACCACGCTGTCGGGAAAGGTGAGGGCCTCGCCCCGCTCCACAATATTCTCCGGGGTCAGGCTGTTCTGCACCATGAAGATGGCCAGATCGCCCACCATCTTGGAGGAGGGGGTTACCTTCACAATATCCCCCAGCATGCGGTTGACCTTGACGTACATCTCCTTCACGTCGTCGAACTGGTGGCCCAGGCCCAGGCTCTCCACCTGGCTTTTCAGATTGGTGTACTGGCCGCCCGGCATCTCGTAGCGGTAGATGTCGGTGGAGGGATTTTTGATATTGGCCTCAAAACCGGCGTAGCGCTCCCGCACGTCGGCCCAATAGTCAGAGAGGGCCTGGAGCTTTTCCGGGTCCAGACCGGTGTCACGCTCCTGCCCCTGCAGGGCGGTGACCACCGCGTTCAGGGAGGGCTGGCTGGTCATGGAGGACATGGAGTCAATGGCGCAGTCCACAATGTCCACCCCGGCCTCGGCGGCCATCAGGTAGGCGGCCACCTGGTTGCCGGAGGTGTCGTGGGTGTGCAGGTGGATGGGCATGCCCACCTCCTGCTTCAGCGTGGACACCAGCTTCTTGGCCGCGTAGGGCTTCAGGAGGCCGGACATGTCCTTGATGCAAAGCAGGTGCGCCCCCCGCTTCTCCAGCTCCTTGGCCATGTTGACATAATATTGCAGGGTGTATTTATCACGCTTGGGATCCAGAATGTCGCCGGTGTAGCACATGGTGGCCTCGCATAGCTTGCCCTGCTTGAGCACCTCGTCCATGGCCACCTCCATGCCGGGGATCCAGTTGAGGGAGTCGAAGATACGGAACACGTCCACGCCGGTCTTGGCGGACTCCCGGATAAAGGCGCGGATCAGGTTGTCGGGGTAGTTGGTATACCCCACCGCGTTGGCGCCCCGCAGGAGCATCTGGAAGGGAATGTTGGGGATCTTCTCCCGCAGCAGCTCCAGCCGTTCCCAGGGGGACTCGTGGAGGAAGCGGTAGGCCACGTCAAAGGTGGCGCCCCCCCACAGCTCCAAGGAGAAGCAGTCGTTCAGCGCCTCCGCCGTGCCCTCGGCCCCCTTGACCATGTCCCGGGTGCGCACCCGGGTGGACAGCAGGGACTGGTGGGCGTCCCGCATGGTGGTGTCGGTAATGAGCAGCTTCTTCTGCGCCAATACCCAGTCCCGCACCGCCTCGGGACCCTGGGCATCCAAAAGCTGCTTGAGACCGGTGCACCGGGGGGGCGTATGCTCATAGGGCGGGAAACGGGGAATGTCCAGCTGCCGCCGCTCGGCGGAGGGATTGTCCACCTGAATCTGGGCGATGTACTTGAGCACCTTGGTGGCCCGATCCCGGCTGTCCTCAAACTCAAAGAGCTCAGGGGTCTCGTCGATGAACTTGGTGTGGCACTTGCCGGCCACGAAGGTGGGGTGGGCCAGGATGTTGGTGACAAAGGGGATGTTGGTCTTGACGCCGCGAACATGCTCCTCGCTGATGGCCCGCTGGGCCTTGCGGCACACCCCCTCGAAGGTGTTGTCCCAGCAGGTGACCTTGACCAGCAGGCTGTCGTAATAGGGGGAGATCACCGCGCCGGTGTAGGCGTTGCCGCCGTCCAGACGCACGCCGAAACCGCCGCCGGAGCGGTAGGCGGTGATTTTGCCCGTGTCCGGGGCGAAGTTGTTGGCCGGGTCCTCCGTGGTCACCCGGCACTGGAGGGCATAGCCGTTGAGGTGCACCGCGTCCTGACTGGGGATGCCGATGGTCGGGGCGGACAGAGGGTGTCCTTCGGCGATCAGAATCTGGGCCCGCACCAGGTCCACACCGGTGACCTGCTCGGTGACGGTGTGCTCCACCTGGATGCGGGGATTCATCTCGATAAAGTAGTGGCGGCCGTCCCGATCCACCAGGAATTCCACCGTGCCGGCGGAGACGTAGCCCACGTGGCGGGCCACCTTCACCGCGTCCTCGTAGAGCTGCCGGCGGGTGGCCTCCGGCACGCTGAAGGCCGGGGCGAACTCCACCACCTTCTGATAGCGGCGCTGGAGGGAGCAGTCGCGCTCAAACAGGTGGACCACGTTGCCGTACTGGTCGCCCAGAATCTGCACCTCGATGTGCTTGGGCTCCACCAGGTATTTTTCAATGAAAATATCCGCGTTGCCGAAGGCCTTCAGGGCCTCGCTCTTCACCAGGTCAAAGGCGGGAACGACCTCCTCCTCCCGGTCGCAGCGGCGCATGCCGCGCCCGCCGCCTCCTCCGGCGGCCTTGAGGATGATGGGGAAGCCGTACTCCCTGGCCTTGGCCAGGGCCTCCGAGCCGTCCTTCAGAGGGGTCTCAGAGCCGGGGATGGTGGGCACCTGGCAGGCCTTGGCAATGGCCTTGGCGGTCAGCTTGTCGCCCATCTGGCCCAGAATTTTGGAGGAAGGGCCGATAAAGGCGATGCCCGCGTCTTCACAGGCCCTGGCAAAGTCGGCGTTCTCACTTAAAAAACCATACCCGGGGTGGATGGCGTCCACGTGGCGGCGGCGGGCCAGGTCGATGATGCCCGGAATATCCAGATAGGCTCCCAGGGGGGATTTGTTCTCACCGATGAGATAGGCCTCATCCGCGCGGGTGCGGAACAGGCTGAAGGTATCCTCGTTGGAGTACATGGCCACGGTGTGAAGGCCCAGGTCGTAGCAGGCGCGGAAGACCCGCAGGGCGATCTCGCCCCGGTTGGCCACCAGCACCTTGTTGAATTTGCGCTCTGCCATGTGTCGTATCCATCCTTTCCTCGTTGAAATTTGTCATACGGCGTCTTGAAATATGCAGATGGGTTGGGAGAGGGCTCCGTCGCCTGTATCTCCCTAAAATGCTGTGTTTCTAGGGAGGACACTCCCGTTTTGGGTTAAGATTATTATAAGATATGCTCAGCTGTTTTTGCAAGAAGAAATAAATAGAATTGCAAATCTTGTGAGGAAACACAGAGTGGACAGAGTGCGCGGGGGTGCTTATTGGAGAAAAAGACAAGGGAAAAGGCGGACCCCCTGCCCGCGGTGCATATAAGCAGAGGATTCCTTGCCCGCGGAGAAAAAATGTGCTACACTGACAAAAAGGAAAGGAGGGCAGAAGATGCCGCTGACCGTGAACTCTGATGTGCGGGAGCTGCCGGGCGTGGGAGAGACGCGGGCGAAAGCCCTGGATAAGCTGGGGCTGCGCACGGTGGGGGATCTGCTGCGCTACCTTCCCCGGGGCTATGAGGACCGCCGCCCCAGCGCCTGCATCCGCACCGCTCCGGCGCAGCTGCCTGTGTGCGTCCGCGCCATGGTGGCCGAGTCCCCGCGCCTTTCCCGCATCCGACGGGGGCTGGAGCTGACCCGTGTGCGGGCGGTGGACCAGACCGGCGCCATGACCATCACCTTTTTCAATCAAAACTATGTGAAAAATGCCCTGCGTGCCGGGGAGGAATATGTGTTTTTCGGCCGGGTGGAAGGGCCGCCCGGGCGGCGGCAGATGACCAATCCGGAGTTTGAGCCGGCGGAAAGGGTGCGGTTTACCGGCCGGATCCTGCCGGTCTACCCCCTGACCAAGGGGATCTCCAACCACCTGCTTGCCAGCCTGACCCTTCAGTGCGTGGAGCGCTGCGCCGGGCAGATGACGGAGACGCTGCCCCCCGCTCTGCTGGCGCAGTACGGGCTGCCGCCCATGGAGGAGAGCCTGCGTTCCATCCATTTTCCCGCTGCTCCGGAGGACGCGGCCCGGGCCCGGCGGCGTTTTATTTTTGAAGAGCTTCTGCAGCTCTCCTGCGGCCTGGCTCTGCTGAAGGGACGGCGGGACCAGGCTGCGGGGCGGATCTTCCGGCGGCGGGACCCGGCTCCCTTCTTTGCGCTGCTGCCCTTTCCCCTTACTGGCGCCCAGCGCCGGGCGATGGAGGACATGGCCCGAGATATGGCCTCCGGCAGACCGATGAATCGCCTGGTGCAGGGGGATGTGGGCTCTGGCAAGACCATGCTGGCTGCCTACGGGGCGTGGCTGGCGGCCCAAAACGGCTGCCAGACGGCCCTGATGGCGCCTACCGAGCTGTTGGCTGAGCAGCATTTCCGCTCCCTGGCGCCCCTGCTCGCCCCGGCGGGAGTGCGTACCGCCCTGCTCACCGGGGCGGTGAAGGGCGCACGGCGGAGGCAGGTGTGCCAGAGCCTGCGGGAGGGGGAGGTCGACCTGATGATCGGCACCCAGGCCCTGATTTCCGAAGGCGTGGAGTACGCCGCCCTGGGCCTGGTGATCACGGATGAGCAGCACCGCTTCGGGGTGGATCAGCGCTCGGCGCTGGCCGCCAAGGGGGCCCCCATGGGAGGGGCATCGGCGCCCCCCCATGTGCTGGTCATGTCGGCCACCCCCATCCCCCGTACTCTGGCCCTCATCATCTATGGAGATCTGGACGTGTCCGTGCTGGACGAGCTGCCTCCCGGCCGCACCCCGGTCAAAACCTATGTGATTGGGGAGGACAAGCGCCAGCGGATGTACGGCTTTGTCCGTAAACTGGTGGGGGAGGGACGGCAGGTGTATATGGTGTGTCCAAGCGTCGTCACAAGCTCCGAATCGCTGGAGTCTGCGCAGGCGCAGGGTCAGGTCCCCTCCGCTGTTCCTCCTTTCCCAGCGAAACCCGCTTCGCTGGGCTTTCTTGGGGCCAGTGAGAACGAATCCGATCTGAAAGCGGCTGTTGCCTACGCAAAAGAATTGGGAGAAAAGATCTTCCCCGACCTGCGGGTGGGATTGGTCCACGGCAGGATGAAAGCCGGGGAAAAGGACGCGGCCATGGCGGCCTTTGCCGCCGGAGCGCTGGACATTCTGGTCTCCACCACGGTGATCGAGGTGGGGGTGGACGTGCCCAACGCGGCCTTGATGGTGGTGGAAAATGCCGAGCGCTTCGGCCTGAGCCAGCTCCACCAGCTCCGGGGCCGGGTGGGCCGGGGAAGGCACCAGTCCTACTGTGTGCTGGTCAGCTCCGCCGCGGGTCCGGACAGCCGGGAGCGGCTGAAGGTGCTGGCCTCCACCACGGACGGGTTCCGGATCTCGGAGGAGGACCTGCGTCTGCGGGGCCCCGGCGATTTCTTTGGGCAGCGGCAGCACGGCCTGCCGGACCTGCGCATCGCGGACCTGGCCTCCGACATGGCGGTGCTCACCCAGGCGCAGGATGCGGCGGCCCGGCTGCTGGAGGAGGATCCCCGCCTGGAGCGGCCGGAGCACCGGCGCCTGCTGGGACAGGTAAAGCGCATGTTTGCCGACCGCACGGGGAGCTTTAATTGACTGCCGGCCTCTGCGCGCCGGAACAAGAGAAAACCTACGATGACAACCTGGGGCGGCATGACATCCGTCATGCCGCCCCAGGTTTGTTTGAGAACCCGACGACAGAGGGCGCTCCCGCGGTCAGTCAGGAATGGAGCCGTCCTCTGCGCTGTTTCGCACCGGTATCCGGTTGATCTGGCAAAAATAACGGTAGAACCGGGCCGCAGCCTCCCGCTCCTGCGGCATGTCCAGCAGTTCCAGCAGATCAAAAAGGATCCGCTCTGCGGTTTTGAGGGAAAAATATTGAAATGCCGTATTTCCCCAGCGCCGTTTCGCAGGGTCCTCTGTGAGATAGGGCCAGAAAGCTGGACGTTTTTCAGGCTTGAGGGCTATGCGATAGGCGGGATGGGCGGTGACCATTCCGCTGCGGCAGGCGTTCCCGAAGAAATCCTCCTCCACCATAAATGCGCCGATCACACGGCGCTCCTGCTCCTGGATACTGTGGCCGCAGCTGGTCAGCAGGCAGAGTGAGTTGGGCTTCAGCCGGTCCGGAATCCGTGGCGCTCCCTTTGAAAGCCCGCTGAGATAGGTACCGGTGGAAACCGACCACACGGAAAACAGATCGCGTTCCTGAGCGCTGGGGATGTGGAACACGGCATGGGATTTCGGGGAAGGCTTTAGGCTGAGCAGGCGGCTTTTCCGTTCCTGCTCCTCCTGCCGTGCCAGCTGTTCGGCCGCTTTTTCAGCCCGCCGGGTCTCCAAAAGACCCTGGATCTGATCCTGCATCGTGCGGTTTCGCAGCGTCAGGAACTTGGAGAAGGCATCCGGATAAAGAAATTTTTTGTCTCCGGTGGAAAAACAGACGGTGAGGATATTCCTATCCCAGCCGGTTACAACGCCGGGGCCAAAGGTCTCGTGGCGAATCGCCTGTCCAATTAATTGCATGTTCTGCTCCTTTCACAAATTGAGCGAAAGAGCC
Organism: Lawsonibacter celer; assembly: GCF_014281125.1. Taxonomy (GTDB): domain Bacteria; phylum Bacillota; class Clostridia; order Oscillospirales; family Oscillospiraceae; genus Lawsonibacter_B; species Lawsonibacter_B celer. Next base: position 160,893 of record NZ_JACOEA010000004.1, read on the forward strand.
GCTTGTGCCCCGGGGATATGCGGCGGTCAGGGCTCTCTCCTGTCTTGCAATAAGCGCGCTAAGCGCTTATCCTCCGGTCAGTCCGGTAGCGCGCTTTTTGTCGTTGATCCGAAGGACAATGCTGTCACCCTTCACCTGCAGCTCGACGCGTTCATCCCTAAACTCCGGGATGTCGTCCACAGTCAGGACCGTTCCGGCTGCCATTCCCTCCAAATCTACGGTGACGGTGTCAATCATGTCTGCAGGGAGAGAGGCGAAGGGCACCTCAAAGAGAAGCCGCTCCAAAACGCCGGACACGGTGTCGGTATTTTTCAGGACGATGTGGGCGACGCTGTTGACCTTTTGATCCGGCTGAAGGGCCTGAAACTGGATATGATCGATTTTGCTGTCCGTGATCGCTCTGGTTTTTTCTTTGATTTGAACCGGAATCCGTTTGCCGTCCAGATCGAGCTGGACCTTGCTGCCCACCTGTTTTGTACGGAGCAGTTGCTCGGCGGCCTGCTGCCCCATCTGGATGGAAAGGGAGCCTGAGAGCCCGCCGCCATACACACAGCACGGCACAATACCGGCACGGCGCAGCTGCTTGGCCTTTATCTGACGATTCCGATTTTCCACTTTGACGATGTCCATGGTGATCCTCCTCGATCCTATAAAATTTATATTCTATACCGCGCCATGCGCCATATAGCCCTAATAAAAAGAAAAAAGAAGGGCTTTCCATACAGCACCACTGGGTGCAATACCAAAAGCCCTTCTTAAAAAAGACGGTTCTTTTTATTGATTGTATCTAGTATATCACACGAAAACGGAAAAAGCAAATGTTCCGTATGGAATCAAAAACAGCCTATATGGCGGCAAAACGCAAACCAGTGAAAGCAATTTCCTGATTCCGGACGGGATAGTCCGGAAATATCTGCGGGAGACCACAGGGCTCAGGATGTATGACCGGCGTATTTTTCCGCCAGGCGGCGAAAGTCGCCGTCCAGCAGACGGCTGATCTGCCGTACCAGGTCGGCGGGCTCCTCCTTCATGCCGTTGGCCACCCAGCCGATCATCATGCCCGCAAGAGCGTACATATAGAAGTCGGACAGGAATTCCAGGTCCTCCGCGGAGAGGGAGAGCCCCTCGCTCTCATGGGCGAAGATCCGCGAGGTGATCTTATAGGCCATGGTATAGAAATGACAGTCCATGTGTTCGCGCCCGGTGGAGCGGAAGATATGATAGACGGCCACATGGTGCTCCCGGGTAAACAGAAAGGTATTGAGTACGGCCTCCTGCCAAGTGGTGCACTTGGCCAGCACGGCTTCCGACTCATGATCCAGGTACCAGCGGAGCAGATCATAGATGTCCTGAAAATGGTAATAAAAGGTCTGGCGATTGACCTGGCAGGACTCCACGATCTCCTTGACGGTAATATCGTCCAGGGGCTTTCGGACCAGCAGTTTCCCAAGAGAAGCCGCCAAGGCCTGCTTGGTGCTTTGAGGCATACTCCACCTCACCTCTCTCTGTCCAACTTATCATAGAACACAACTATGAATTCACACGCAAATATTATAGCACACCTGTTGGATGAATTGCAATCCCGACCGTGGGGGGCCGGTCAGGTGGGCGGAAAGCGGTTGAAAAAGGCGGTGGAATGGTATATAGTTTACTCCATGCGAAAAGGAGGAAAAGCAGGCATGACCATTCGATACAGCCCGAAGGGCGTTTGCTCCAGGCAGATGACAATTGAGGTGGAGGGCGGTGTGATCCGCTCGGTGGAAATCGAGGGGGGCTGCAGCGGGAATCTGCAGGGGATCTCCCGTTTGATTGAAGGCATGAAGGTGGAGGACGCGGTGGAGCGGATGGAGGGCATCCGATGCGGCTTCAAGGCGACCTCCTGCCCCGATCAATTGGCCCACGCCCTCAGGCAGGCGATGGCGTGAACCGCACAGGAGGGAAAACGATATGACTTATCCGGAACTGTTGGAGCGGGCCCGCGCCTGCAGCGGCCCCTACTGTAAGGCCTGCCCGGTCTGCAACGGCGCGGCCTGCGGGAACACAATTCCCGGCCCCGGGGCCAAGGGCCTGGGCACCGGGGCCAAACGCAATTACCAGAAGTGGCAGGAGCTGTGCGTCAATATGGACACCATCTGTGAAAACCGGCCGGCGGACACGGCTGTGTCCCTCTTTGGACGGAACTTTGAGGCGCCCTTTTTTGCCGCCCCGGTAGGGGCCATGAAGCTGCACTATGGGGACAAGTATGACGACCTGGCCTACAATGGGATCCTGGTGCCCGCCTGTGCGGAAAACGGCATCGCGGCGTTTACCGGGGACGGAACGGACCCCAAGGTGTTCCAGGCGGCCTGCGCGGCCATTCGCTCCAGCGGCGGGGCGGGTATCCCTACCGTGAAGCCGTGGGACCGGGATACGCTGCTGGCCAAGCTGGAGCTGGCCAAAGCGGCGGGACCGGCAGCCATCGCCATGGACATTGATGCGGCGGGACTGCCCTTTCTGCAGGGGCGCACGCCGCCTGCGGGCAGCAAGAGCGTGGCCGAGCTGCGGGAGATTGTGCAGGCCGCGGGCCAGCCCCTGATCCTCAAGGGGATCATGACCGTGCGCGGCGCGGAGAAAGCGGCGGCGGCCGGCGCGGCGGCCATTGTGGTCTCCAACCACGGCGGGCGGGTGCTGGACCAGTGCCCGGCCACGGCGGAGGTGCTGCCCGCCATTGCGGACGCGGTGGGGAGGGATATTACCGTCCTGGTGGACGGCGGCATCCGCTCCGGCCTGGATGTGTTCAAAGCCCTGGCCCTGGGGGCCAGGGGGGTGCTCATCGGCAGGCCGTTTGTCACCGCCGTCTACGGAGGCGGAGCGGAAGGAGTGGCGCTGTACACGGACAAGCTCAAGCGGGAGCTGGCGGATACCATGGCCATGTGTGGGGTACATACCATCTCGGAGATCAGCCGGGACTGCCTCTGGGGCGTTTCGGCCCGATAAATGGAACAACACCCGGAGCGTTCCGCTCCGGGTGTTGTTTTCAGGAGTCAGGAGAAAACTGCAGATTGTGCAGGGAAATAGAACGGCCGTCGTAGACCACAGGGCCCTCCAGCGTGCCCACATAGTTCAGCATGGGGGTGTCGGAGGCCTCTGTCACCCCGATGGAGCAGAACAGCTTATCCCCCTCCGCCCAGAAGTCCACGATGCTGCCCGCCCGACAGCCCTCCGGCAGGGCGGCGGAGACCGTGTCCGGCAGGGTGTAGGCGTCCAGAACGCCGCCCAGGGTCAGCTCCGCACCGTCCCACTCAAAGAGGTACAGGTTCTGCATGCTGACTCCCGTGCCGGTGCCCACAAGGGGAGTGACCGCCAGCTCCTTTGCCCCGTCTGCGTCAAAGTCTCCCCACACAGGATTGGCGGCGGACATGCGGGGGCCGTCCGGACCGGTCAGGGCGGGGAAATAGGCGAGCTGGCCACCCACGCACAGCAGAAGGCCGGGACAGCCGGTCAGCGCTTCGTCGAAGGAAAAGACCGCCGCGGTGCGGTCGTCTGAGAAGCCGACCAGCTTGATGGGGTTGTCATACCAGTTGGAGATGTCGGGGAAAAAAGTACCCTGGGTCTCATAGGGCGGCCAGGGCAGATCGGACAGGGCGAGCTGCTCCGGGTCCTCCAGAGAGGGGATGGTCCGCCAGGTCACTCCCTCGTCCGTGGAATACAGGGTGCAGCTCTCCCCGCTCTGCCGCGCACAGGTGAGGAGCATGGGGCCGCCCGTCTGGATGGAGACAACCTCCCAGCCTTCCCCGGCGTCCAGAAGGGGGAGGTCCACGTGCTCCCAGGTGGCGCCCCCGTCGCCGGTGCGGAAGACAGGCGCGCCGTTGAAGCGCCCGATGGCGATCAGGGCCACGTCATTGCTGGGGAAAGCCGCGGCGACGGCGTGCCACTGGGCCTCCTCCGGGCGGCCGGTCTCCGTCCAGGTCTCCCCGCCGTCGTGGGTACGGTAGACATAGGTGTCCGCGCCGCCCACGCCATGGCCGATGGTGAACACCAGCCAGCCGTCGGTGAAGCTGTTGTCGGAAAAGCCCCAGAGAGCGGTCTCCTCCGTGAGCAGGCCTTCCAGGTTGGTGATCTGGTTCCGGTCTCCCAGGTCCTGGTCGGCCCAGGAGGCGGGGGCGGGTACCCGGGAGGCGATATCCGCCAGGGCAAGCTCGGCAGGGCAGTCGATCTCGAAAGTATACACATCCTCCCCACCGTCCGCCCAGCGGTAGGTCAGGGTATAGCGCTGGCGCTGGGCAGGGCGCAGGGGGTCGCCCTCCGCCAGTCCCAGGGGGTACAGGGGGAAGCCATAGGAAGAGGCGGAATGGGGGTCGCCGTCCAGCAGGGTGGTGGTATGCCCGGCGGCAAAGACCACGTTTCCGGCCCCGTCCACCAGGTCATAGCGCAGCTCTTCCCGGCCCGCCCGCCCCTGGGGCTGGAGAATATAGAGCATGCTGCCGTAGTCCAGCCAGACCGAGCTGCCCTCAGAATCCACCCAGTCCCCGTTCTCACCCGCCAGGATCACAGGTTTGTCCAGAAGCGTACCAGGCAGCAGAGAGGGAACCGCCGCCGAAACGGCATACTGCCAGGATTTGGCCTCCTCGCCCTTTCCCCAGCGGCAGGTGAGTACGATCAGCCGCTCCTCCAGTGAACCATCCCCTGCGGAGTCGGGCCGGCGCTCCAAGGAGAGGAAATACTGTCCATCCGCCCCATTCGGGCCGGAGAGGGTCCGCTCCAACGGTGAGACAGGGCCGGAACCGTCCATCTGATACTCCACCGCCTGCACCTGGTCCGGAGGCGTCTCAAAGCAGAAGGTCAGGGAGGGAGAGGTGCTGATGACGGCGATCCGCTCTGCGGCGGACCGGCCCGCCAGAGCGTCCGCTGTGCCTGGGATGGAGTGCGGCTCGTCTGTGGAGGAGGACGATACGGTCAGCGCCGGGGCGGCCTCCGGAAGAGACGGATTCCTCCGGGCGGGGTCGCACCCCAGGCAGAACAGCAGCAGGACCGCCAGAAGGACCGTCAGCCCAACGGCCCACCGGGCCGGGCGCCTCCAGCGCAGGGCCGCCCTGATGCGGCGCTTTACGTCGGTCTCCCCAAAGCCGGGGGGCAGGAGCAGTCCCCGCTTGGGCGCGGCCAGGGAGAGCAGGGCGGCGGAGTAGGCGGCGCCGCTCCCGCCCCGGCGGAGCACGGCCTCGTCGCAGCACAGCTCCAGATCCCGGCAGAAGAATACCCAGGCCAGCCACAGGACCGGGTTAAACCAGTGCAGGCCCAGGGCAAGGAAGAACAGGGGCTTGAGCCAGTGGTGGCCCAGCCGGAGGTGGGCGCGCTCATGGCGGAGCACCCAGTCCAGTGCGTCCGGGCCTACTCCGGCCGGGAGGTAGATCCGGGGGCGGAACAGGCCAAAGACGAAGGGGGCGGGGATGCGGTCGCTCTCCCAATAACCGTCCCTGCGCACGGCGGTAGCCAGGAGAAAGCGCAGCCGGAGCCAGGACAAAGCCGCATACCCCCACACCCCGGCCACACCTGCCAGCCATACACAGAACAGCGCGTCCGTAGGGGCGGGTCCCTGCGCGGGGACCGGCTGCCCGGTCTGGGAGACGGGCGTGTCCGCGGGGGCGGCAGGGCTTCGGGCGGGCTGAGACGGGACCTCGGGCGCGGCGGTGGTTAGATGCGCGCCTGGCTGGGCCCCGGCGGGGCGCGGGTCCTGCACCAGACGCTCCTCCTGCTCTGGCGGAAACGCGCTCCATCGCACCAGGCTGAGCCGGGAGGTCAGAACCCCCGCTGGCAGCACCATCCGTACCAGCACCACCAGCCAGAGGGCCACGCACAGAGCGGCGGGCAGGCGGACCTGTCGAAAGAGCCAGCGCAGGGGCAGGGCGATCAGGGCCACCGCCGCGGCCGTCAGACTCATGGAGAGAAGCGTCCGGAATACGTCAGCCATGCCGCTCCTCGCTTTCCTCAATCATCCGCCGCAGTTCTTCGGCTTCTGCCGGGGAAATCGTCCGATCACTGAGAAAGGCTGCCACAAAGGCGGGCAGAGAGCCGCCGAAGGCGCGCTCCACAACCGCCTCGCTCTCGTACTGGCGCACCTGCTCCCGCTTGACCAGCGCGGTGACCGTGGCGGCCTCGTTCTGCAGAAAGCCCCGGCCCGCCAGCTTGCGGATCAGGTTGAAGGTGGTGGATTTTTTCCAGCCGAACTGGTCCAGGCACAGCCTGGACAGCTGAGTGGAGTTGACCGGCTCCTCCCGCCAGACCAGGTCCATCAGCCGATACTCCGCGTCAAACAGCTTGTAATCCTCCATGCGGTTATCTCCTTTTTGAAATAAGAAAGGTTTGTTTGAATAAACCTAGTTTATCAGAACAAACCTATCCTGTCAAGTGTAAAAGAAAACCTTAGAATAACTTAATCTTTCTTCCATTGACTTTACAGGCGGAAGTGGTACACTGAAAGACAAGCAATGGAAAACGGAAAGGAGCAAAGGAATGAGACAGATGGTAAAGCGCATGCTCACTGGGCTGCTGGCGGCGGCGATGCTGCTGACCCCGGCCCTGGCGGCCGGTGAAGAGACACCGGCGCAGCAGCTCTCGCCCTGGGCCTACGACGCCGTCGCGGATTGCTACGCCATGGGCCTGATGGACGACAACTACGGCGCCTACATACTTGACCCGGTAACGGATGAGCAGCTGGATCAGCTGACCGGCGTGGTCGGGGACAAACTGGCCCTGCTGGGCGTGCCGGTCCGGCAGGCCGGCGGGGAGGAGACGCCTCTGGTCATTGACCACACCCGGGGCGGCGTGATGAACGCCCTGTATCAGGAGGCCGCCGCCTACGCCTTTCCCGGCGTGGAGGCGGGCATGGAGGCCTTCCTGCAGGAGTTGGGTGTGGTGAAGGGGACCGGAAGCGATCTGGCTTTGAAGCGGACCTGCACCTATCAGGAGGCCATGGTCATGGCGAACCGGCTCATCCTGGCCCTTTACGACGCCAACGATGCCGGCTCAAAGGGCCTGCTGTGGAAGGCCACAAACGGGCGCAATACCCTCTATCTGCTGGGGACCATCCACCTGGACCGGGACAATGTCTATCCCCTGCACAAGTCTGTGCGGGACGCGCTGCTGTCCTCGGAAAATGTGGCCTTTGAGCTGGACTTCAACGACCCGGCGGGGCTGGAGACCTTTGCGGCCCTGCAGATGTACGGCGACGGCACCACCCTGGCCGACCATATCAGCCCGGAGCTCTACCAGCGGGTGAGCCAGGCGCTGCTGGCCCTGGGCATGACCCAGGAGCAGATTGACCTTTACAAGCCCTGGGCGCTGGCCAATACTTTCAATACCCTTGCCTCCATGGACGACACCACCAGCGGCAACGCCATGGCGGTGGATCTTTACCTGAACAGCGCGGCCTCCTGGGCAGGCCTGCCGGTGGAGGGAGTGGAGACCTATGAGCTCCAGGGGAACATCTTTGACACCCTGACCGCGGAATATCAGGAGGCCTATCTGGACGCCACTCTGGCCATCTATGAGGCTGAGGCGGAAGGGAGCGAGCCCTCCCAGGAGGCCGCAGACGCGGCAGAGGAGAACCAGCAGGTGATGAGCGAGATGTTTGCCGCCTGGAAGACCCGGGACCCGGAGGCCTTTGCCCGGGTATATGACAAGGCCGCCATCGTGTCCAGCGATGACGAACTCAACGCCCGGCTGTTTACCGACCGGGATCCGGGGATGATCCAGGCCGCAGCGGACTATCTGGAGACCGAGGGCGAGCACACCTTCTTTATGGCCGTGGGCGCAGGTCACATGGTGGATCCCGGCGGCATTGTGTCCGGTCTGAAGGAGCTGGGCTATACGGTAGAACTGGTTCCCTGAGAGATCCGTGGGATCCGCCAGCCCTCGGAGAGGGCCGCGCCGAGTGGCGCGTCTCAGGGCTGCAGAAGGCGGCCCTGGCGCAGGCGGAATTTATTTCCGCCGAGCATGTAAAAGGAAACAGGGTCCCCGCGGGATGGCACATCCCGTGGGGCCGATCCCGGCGGCATTGTGTCCGGTCTGAAGGAGCTGGGCTATACGGTAGAACTGGTTCCCTGAGTGGTCAATTTGTTTCTGATAGAAGAAAAACCCCCTTCCGGCAGTTGCCGGAAGGGGGTTTTTGATATGCATTACTTGCCGCTGCTCAGCGAGAGATAAAAACGCGCCCCGGGATCGCCTGCGAAGACCACCCAGCCGCCGACGGGCAGGACAGCGGAGGTATCCCCATAGGCCCAGGAGGCGGCCACGGGAAGCCCGGCCGCGTCATAGACCGCAAAGCCGCCGGCCTCCGGCAGGCGGACCGCCATGGTCTTGCCAGCTGCCTGCGCGCCGATCTGATACCAGCGGGCATAGCCGTCGGCCTGGATGGTGGACCAGGAGGAGGCGCCCGGAAAGAGGGATTCCGCTGCCGCCGCATCCATGCTGAGGCTTCCACAGGTCTCCAGGTACTCCACACCGGCTTCATCGCGATACAGGGTAACGTTCTGCCAGTCGCGGCCGCCCAGGCCGGGGATTCGGGCCGTGCCTTCGGCGTAGTTTTCATCTACAATGCGGTCAAAGACCATATAGCCGGGCGCATTGACCGGGTCGGTCGCCAGAGCGGCCGCAGGCATGGCGGCGGGATAGCTGATGTTGGTGTACTTCAGGTTCAAAGTCAGGTAGAGCTTGCCGTTCCGCGCGTCCCAGGCCTCCTGCACCTCTGGACCTACCGGGTTTTCCGGCAGCTTCATGTACACATAGGCGGAGCTGGGAAGCTCCCCCAGGCCGGGCAGCTGCGTATAGGCCTTCTGCCAGAGGTAGGTCTGTCCGTTGTCCTCCTGGACAAACTTCACCATCACGCTCTGCTTCTCGTCCCGGAAGGAGCCGTCGCTGTAATAGTACAGGGGGCCGCCAGCGGCGGTCAGGACCCCGTCGGAGCTGACGGTGACCGGTACGGACGAGGTGGAGTCGCCGTATAGACCGGCATAGGCGGTCAGCTGGGCGGGCATGGCGGCCCGCTGAGCGTCCGGCAGGGTGTGGGCGCCCTGCTCCACCTCCACCCCCTGCTCCGCCAGGGCGGCGATCAGAATCTGGGAGGCGGCCATCTCGTTATAGGTGCTCACACCGCCGGAGGAGAGTACGGCCGCAGCAATATGGTATTCCGGCAAGACCACCAGCCCCGCGTGATACAAAATAGTGTCCCCGCCCTTGGTCAGGGCCTGAATGCCGCTGTAGGCGAAGGGATACCAGTGCACGCTGTCCCAGCCCAGGCCGTAGGCCACGGAATCCTCCTCGTCCTCCGGCCAGATGCCGCGGCGGTACTCGTCGGCCATGGAGGCCTTCCGCATGGTCTGGCTGAGCACACCGTTCTCACACCAGACCTGTCCGCCGAACGCGGCCAGATCGGAGGCGGTAGCGTAGACGCCGCCGGTGCCGTGGACGCCCACCGTCTCCGGGGGCAGGGCGGGGGAGTCTCCCCCGGCGGCCAGATAGGTCCTGGCCAGACGGCCGGAGTCAAAGTCCCCGCCGGGGAAATAGGTGTCCTCCAGACCGGCGGGGGCCAGGATCTCCTGCTGGATGTAGCAGTCAAAGTCCATCCCGCTGACCGCCTCCACCACCAGCTCCGCCAGGGTGAAGCCGTCGTTGCAGTAGACGCTGAACGCGCCGGGATCGTCCTTGAGCACCTGGGATTCCAGCTCCTCCAGCAGGGTGTCCGCGGCCGCAGTGTCCGGGTCGTCCAGTAGGAAGGCGTTGGCCAGGGTGGAGCCCGCCAGGCCGGAGGAGTGGTTGAGGAGCATCCGCACTGTAATGTCCCGGTAACGCTCGTCCGCCATGCGGAAGTTGGGAAGGTAGCCGCAGACCGGCTTGTCCAGCTCCAGCTTGCCCGCGTCCGCCAGACGGAGGACTGCGGCGGCGGTGTAGACTTTGCTCACCGAGCCGATCCCGTAGAGAATGTCATCGGTCAATGCCCGGTTTTCCGTGCGGGAGTAGTTGCCCGCATGGCCGGTCAGGGTGATTTCCCCGTCCTGCCACAGGGCGTATTGGACGCTCTGGGCGCCGCCGTAGTTCAGGGCTGCCTCAGCGGCCGCCTGGGCGGCCTGTGCCGCGGCGGAGGGCTCCGCCGCGCCCGCGGGCAGGACCAGCATGGAGCAGAGCAAGGCGGCTGCCAGCAGAGAGGAAAGGATCCGTTTCATAGAATGCCTCCTTTTGTTTGATTCCGGAACTGAGCATACACCCTCCACCAGATGGAAGGTCAAGGTCTGTTTCCTTCTTTTCTCCAGCCAAGTATATCATATCAGAGCGGAGAAGGATAGAGTGAGCCTGTGCGGGAATTCGTTTTTACGAGAAAACGCCTTTTTCACCAGTTTGCCCGAATTTGTGGGGCATAATTTGTCCCCGCCGGGAGGGCAGTGTGCCTGCTCCCGGCGGGGACGCTGTACTTATTTAATTTGGCTCTCCTGCCGCATCCTTTGGATCTCCTCCTGCGTGTAACCCAATTGCAGTAGGATTGCCGTGGTGTGCTGCCCCACGCCGCCCAAAGGGACAGTGTGGCGCTGGGCATAGCCGCTCAAGTGCAGCGGCGGCCGGGGAATGGCGTTTTTCGTGCCGTTTGCAAAGGTAATTTCCTCCAGCACGTCCTCAATGCCCAGCACCTTGGCGTAGCGGGGGAAATTCTTATCATAGCCGATGCCCACTAGGGCCAGCCATTCGCCGTCCTTGCAGCGGTAGTCGTGCACCACCGGGCTGCCCGGGCGGTCTATATCCTCTGGCATTTTATGCAGCGCGGGCGCCTGGGCGCAGACGATGGACTGGGCGTTGACCCACATGCTGGTGCCGAAGAGGGAGTTGGTGACCAGCGTGCCGTGCCCGGTCTTTTCACGGCCCAGCAGGGCGGTGAGGATCCCGCCGTAGATCAGCAGACCGGTGACCATGTCGCCGTAGCCGCCGGAGGCGCGCACGGGGAAGCTGCCCTCCTCCACCCAATCTACCCGGGCGCCCACCCGCGACTAGAAGGCCGCGATGTCAAAGCCGGGCCGGTTGGCGTCCGGCCCCCGGTGTCCGTATCCGGTGAAGTGGCAGTAGATCAGCCGGGGAAAGCACTCCTTCAGAGACTCATAATCCAGCCCCATTTTTTCTAGAGACCGCATGCGCACATTGCTCACAAATACGTCCGCCTGCTGCAGCTGCTGGAGCAGGATCCGCTTTTCCTGCTCGGTCTCGGGGTCCAGCGCGATCAGGCGCTTGCCACTATTCTGGATGGTAAAGACCGGATTGGAGAAATTGTCGATGCATAGGTTGACGTTGTGGCCTGACCTGCGCCAGTCGTCGCCGATAAGGGTTTCCACCTTGACCACGCCTGCGCCGTACTCTGCTCTCCCGTTTCGGCATCGGCTTTGGCTGCGGCACCTACTACGGCGGCATCCCCATAGAGCTGGCCCGGGAATAGTGGGCTCCGCGCAGCCCACTATTCCCGGCTATATGCACGGCTGGTACGACTCCGGCTACATCTGCCTGCCCTATACCATGCAGCTGACCCTGAACAACGGCCGAGACTGGGTGGACGACGCGCCCATTGGCGCCCCTACCAGCTATCTGAAGGACATGCGGGACATGGACGACGTAATGCACGCCGTGGAGGAACAGTTCCGCTTCTGGATCGACAACTTTGTCAATACCTACAACAAGATTGACGAGGCCGAAATGGAGTTCAAACACCTGCCCCTCCTGTCCATGCTCTATAACAACTGCATTGAGACAGGCACGGATATCGTCATGGGCGGCGGCTGACGGGAGATATTTCCATCGCCCAGCAGGCGGCCCAGCTGGCCATGGACAAGCTGTCCACCTACGGCAATCTGGTGGCGCAGATGCAGACGCAGCGGAATTGGGCTGATGAATCGTGGTTTAACCGGCAGCAGGCGGATATTGCCAACAGCCAGTGGCAGCAGAGCTTCAGCCGCCAGCAGCTGCTGGACGAGCTCAGCCGGGAGGATGTGTCCTATGACCGGAAGTGGCAGATCGCACAGTATCTGTACGAGAACACCGGAGACGCCAGCGCCTTCCGGTCCCTTGGGCTGAGCGACGCGGAGATCGCCGCCCTGACGAGCTCTTACGCGGCGGCGCTGCAGCAGAAGCGCGGCGGCGGGAGCTCGGGCGGGAGCGGAGGCTACAAGCCGGTGCTCACCTACAACCAGGTGATGGACGCGGTGGACCGTGGGAACATCACGCCGCAGGTGGAGAAGGACTATAAGTATTACATGGGGACGGAGTATGATACCGGGACAGAGAATGAGGGCGGGCTGAGTGAAGCGGCGCTTGCCCTGAAGGCTCAGCTGGAAAGCCCGGCGCTGGATCGGACCGACCTGTTTGGAGACCAGGCGAAGGAAACGCCGCAGACCAACCGGAAAAACCTGATTGAGCGGGCGGTATCCAGCGGGAGAATCACAGAGAAAGAGGCCATGGCGCTGCTGGACTACTTTGGCCTTTAAGGAGATGTACGGATGACGGCATTTGAGAGGCGGCTGAAGCAGGCGGAGGAGAACGCGGCCCGGCAGGATGCGGCAGCGGCAAAAGCCCGCAGAACAGTTTCCACTGGTTTGGCCAAGGCGTCCACGGAGAAAACCGGAAGGGCGACCAATGCCGCGGGGATTACCACGCTTCCGGTATTTCAGGGCGCCGACGGGGCATTTTCGGGCACGGGTGCGGACCGTGGGACAAGCTCCAGCGGGCTGAAAACGGGGGTGAATCGTGGAGCGCTCACGCAGGAGCGCCACGCGGCTGCAACCGCAGGAAAGACCCTGCTGCCCGGCCGGGAGAAAGGGATACAAATGGGCTTTTCCCAAGGACTTGGTTATGGGACGGAACGGGCCGGGGCGGCCCTGCTGGGCGCGGGAGAGAATGTAACGGACCTGATCGGGACAGGATTCTACAAGGGACTACAGGGGATTACATCCCTGGGCGGTCTGGCAAAGAATCCGGTTTCCGAGTGGGCCGGGCGGGAGGCGGACGCCTTTTTAGACAATAGCGTGACACGCGATTGGGAGGAAGATATTCGGGCGCGCTATCAGCCCACCAGGGAAGAGGAACAATTGACCGGGCTGGGTCAGACGGTGGTGCAGATGCTGCCCGCCATCGCCACGGGAAGCGTGGCGGCCAAGGTTCTGGGGACAGGGCTGAAGGCGGGACAGGCGGCAAATGCGGGCGCCAATGTCAGCCGGGCGGTATTCGGGCTCCAGGCCGCCGGAGGCGGGGCCAACGAGGCGCGGCAGGAGGGGGCGGACGCCGGGCGGGCGCTGGCCTACGGCGCGGCCTCCGGCCTGCTGGAGACGACCATTGAGAGCATTGCCGGCGGCATCCCGGGAATGGGGGAGGGCAAGCTCCGGGGCATTGCGGAGGCCGTCAAGGCCAGCCCCATTGTGAGCCGCGTGCTGGACATCGCGGGGGAGGGCGGCGAGGAAGCGCTGAGCGCCATCCTCTCCCCCTATCTGAAGCGGGCCATGTACGACCCGGACGCGGAGAACGCCACGGCGGAGGAGATCGCCCAGAGCGCCCTGCTGGGCGCGGCGGCGGCCGGGGTGCTGCAGGTGGGTCTGGAGCTGCCGGGCGCGGTATCCGACGTGCGCAGCGCCCGGGCGGAAGTGGGAAGCGGCGCGGACATCCTGTCCAGGGTCAACCAGCGGCTTGCACAGCCGGGGCAGGTGGCGGCGGATTTTCAGGGGTTACCCATGTTTGAGCAGAGTCCGTTTGAGGGGCTGCCCAGCTTCCGGCGCAGGAGCGTGGAGCCATTGCCCGACTTCCGGCAGGCGCAGGCATCTGTGGACACCCAGGGGCAGAATGCGGTCTCTGATGGCGCTGTGGAGGCCACAGGGCAAAACAAAACCGCCTCCACGGGGGAGACGGACGTTGAAAACGAAACCTTGATGGAGAAGGACAGCAGTGTATCTCAGCTCCAGAATGAGGGAACGCCGTCTGGAAGGCAAGAGCATGGGCCGTCTGCAAGCGGCGGAGGCCGGAATATAACGGTCCCCTTCAACGGGACGCCATACAGAAACGATAAGTCTTACCGCTGTGTGTACGCGGGGGAATCTCCCATATCCAGCGAGGTTGGATATGGGATGTTCGCAGACGACGCTCCAAGCACTGATATGTACGGAGATGACCTCTATGTGGTGGATCACGCTTCGCTCCCCAGCATCAATGACGTCAAGCCTGCAATCGCAGAAGCCTGGGACAAGGCAGTTGAGGATTGGGCGCTCCCACCCTCTCTTGATGCTCTGTCCGAGTATTGGAGCGGCGCAGAGATCGCGGAAGATTTTGACCCGAAGAACATTATTGACGGAGCCGGGGCATGGGATAACCCGGATCTGGTGACATGGGCATTTGACAATGGGTTGTTTGACGATATCCCCGGCGTCAAGACTTCGGATGGCGCGATTGTGTGGGACGCAGAGACGGTAAAGCGCGGGGACAAGAACGCGGAGGTCTGGGGGCAGGAGGACGAACCTGGGCAGAACATCGGCGGCGTATTCCCCAAGGACAGCACGGGGGATGCGGGGACTGGGCTTATTCCGATGACTGAGCAGGCTGTGAACCGCCTGTCTACAGGAAAGAAAAATATCATAGCAAGAACGGCTGCGGATATTGTCTCCTTTGTAAAGCAGGCATTAGGTAAGAAGGGCGGATCAGAGCGGCTTTATATGGGAACGCTTCCGGAGACTGCGGCGGCTACCATCAAGAAAAATACTGGAGTGGATGTCAGCGGTTACACGGCAATCCTTCCTGGAGACTCCGTACAGCATATCTTTAATCATCACGGAGACACCGAGTCAGAGGCAGCGCGTGGTCAGAGGGCCGTTACTGCGGAAGATATTGCATTGATCCCCCAAGTTCTTGCTTCCCCTGACAAGGTTTCCCTTTCTTCGGAGAGAGATATGTTTGGACGGCCTGTTCTGCTGTTTTCTAAGCAGATCGGAGATACACTTATTACGGCTCAGGCAGTAACTGATGGACGACACGCGCTTACAACAAATTCCCTTTGGATAAAAAAAGGGAAGAACCGGCCAACAATCCCCGATGCCGGAAATCAAACCGGCCCCGTGGCAAACGTCCAAAACGCACTGTCGCAAGGTTCTTCCATTGACCCCATTATACGCCAAGCGGCGGATGGTGTCAACTCTGATTCTGCCCAGAATTGGGATGAAGTAACCGGTGGAAGGCAGCTGGAGGCGCCGGGCGGAGTTGACAGGGCGGGGCCGGAGAACGCCGTAGGCGCGGCGCGGTATGGGTTTGACCCGTACAGCCATCTGCTGGGGCGGTATGGGGCCATAGAGCCTGGGGAAACGCCCGCCCGTGTGGTGGACGTGCCGCGGCAGACCACGGAGCGGGACCGGGTGTCCCTGACGGCCCGGACGGTGATGGAGGCGGCGGCCACGCCGGAGGAGTTTGTGCCGGAGATTGCGGAGCAGCTGGTGAACGGGGCGTTTTCCTATCTGCCCATATCCAACCAGAAGCGGGCCGACCGGGCCGCGGCCAGGATACAGCGGACGGGGTACGCCGACGCGCTGGCGAATTGGAGCGGCCAGGTGCGCAGCGGAAAGACCTCCGCGGACCTGGTGGCCACCGGCGCGCAGTTGTACAACGCCGCGGTCAACGCCGGGGACACCGCCCGGGCCATGGAAATTCTGCACGACTATATACAGGCCATCCGGTCCGGGGCCCAGGCGACCCAGGCGGCCCGCATCCTGAAAACCCTGACGCCGTCGGGGCAGCTGTACATGCTGCAGAAGGAGGTCAACAGCCTCAACGACAGCCTGGGGGAGCGGACCCTGAAAAAACTGCGCAGGGGCGGGGAGGAGAAGGGGATTGTCCTGGACGAGGCTTTGGCGGACGCGTTTTTGAACGCCCCGGACGAGTCTGCCCAGGAGGCCGCCTATGACCGGCTGATCCAGAGCGTGGCCGACCAGATTCCGCCCACCTTCGCGGATAAGTGGAATGCGTGGCGGTACATGGCGATGCTGGCCAATCCCCGGACGCACATTCGGAACATTGGGGGCAATGTGGGGTTCCAGCCGGTGCGGTGGACCAAGGACCGGCTGGCCGCGGCCATCGAGGCGGGGGTATCCGCGGCCAGCGGCGGGCAGCTTCAGCGCACCAAGTCCTTTGCTGCGGCGCCGGAGCTGTACCGGGCGGCCTGGAACGACTGGGCTAATGTGAAGGACACGTTGTCCGGCAGCAAATACGACGACCTAAAGAGCGAGATCAACAGCCGCAGGCGGGTGTTCCAGTCCGCCCCGCTGGAGGCGGTACGGAAGGGCAACTCCAACCTGCTGGAGCTGGAGGACGCCATTTTCAAGCGGGTGACCTACACCGACGCCCTGGCCGGATTCCTCCAGGCCAACGGGGTAAGCGCGGAGCAGCTGAGGAGCGGCCAGGCGGACAGCGCCGTTCTGGAGCGGGCCAGGGCCTACGCCGGGCGGGAGGCGCTGCGGGCGACCTATCAGGACCGCAACGCCGTGTCCGACGCCGTGGTGCGCGGGGTGCGGGCGCTGGGTCCCTTCGGGGAGGCGGTGCTGCCCTTCAAGCGCACGCCGGCCAATATCCTGGTGCGTGGGGCGGAGTACAGCCCCCTGGGGCTGGCCAAGGCCCTGACCTATGACCTGCGCCAGGTGCAGCAGGGCAAAATGACGGGGGCGGACGCAATTGACAACATCGCCGCCGGGCTGACCGGCACGGGGCTGATGGCGCTGGGCGCGGCGCTCTTTTCCCTGGGGCTGGTGACCGGGGGCGGGGGCGGAGACGAGAAGCAGGCCGCCCTGGACCAGCTGACCGGCGGGCAGAACTACGCCCTTAATCTCCCGGACGGCACGTCGGTTACCCTGGACTGGCTGGCCCCGGAGGCGCTGCCCTTTTTTATGGGAGTGGAGCTGATGGACGCGCTGGGAGAGAACGGGGCCAGCTCGGACGACATCTTCAACGCCATTTCCTCCGTATCCGAGCCCATGCTGCAAATGTCCATGCTGCAGTCTTTGAACGACCTGATTGACAGCGTGAGCTATGTGGACAGCGCCGGGAAGCTCCAGGCCCTGGCGGCTTCCGCCGTGGTCAGCTACTTCTCCCAGGCCATTCCCACCATTGGGGGTCAGATTGAGCGCACGGCGGAGGAGCGGCGCATGAGCACCTACACGGACAAGTCCCTGCCGCTGCCCACGGACGTGCAGTATGCCCTTGGGCGGGCCAGCGCGCGCATACCCGGCTGGGACTACCAACAGGTGCCCTTTATCGACGCATGGGGGCGGCAGGAGGGCAGCGACCCGCAGCCCCTGCGGACCTTCAACAACTTCCTTAACCCCGCCTACACCTCCACCCGGAATGTGACGGCCGCGGACGAGGAGGTACAGAGGCTGTACGACGCCACCGGGGACGGCGGGGTGATCCCGGAACGGCCAAGGCGGTACATTATTGTGGACGGGGTGCGCAAGGACCTCACCGGCGAGGAATATGTGGAGTACGCCACCCTGCGGGGGCAGACGGCATACGGGCTTATGGAGGATTTGCTGGACAGCCGGAGCTATCACAGCATGAGCGACGAGGAGAAGGCCGGAGCGGTGGAACTGGTATACAGCTACGCCGACGCACTGAGCAAGGCCGCCGTGAGCGACTACCGGCCGGAGGACTGGGTGACGGAGGCCGGAGCGGCCCAAAGGACCCTGGGCCTGTCCACGGCGGATTACCTGGTCCTGCGGAAGCGCTACGGGGCCGCGCTGAGCGGCGACAAGGTGCGGGAGGCCTACCGGCAGGGCATGGAGGCGGAGGAATACCTGGAGTATGCCGCCGGGGCTAAGGGCTACAACGAGGAAGCGCGCAGG
Source organism: Lawsonibacter celer (assembly GCF_014281125.1). Taxonomy (GTDB): domain Bacteria; phylum Bacillota; class Clostridia; order Oscillospirales; family Oscillospiraceae; genus Lawsonibacter_B; species Lawsonibacter_B celer. The sequence continues at coordinate 178,760 of NZ_JACOEA010000004.1, forward strand.
CCGGGAGCAGGGGCGGATGGACCGGAGCGAGGAGGAGAAACCGAAGGGCCGCGAAGCGGGCCTGTTTCGAGTCCGAAACGGAGGGAAGCCGGCCCGGCCGCGAGCGAGCCGGAGCGTGACAACGAGGACGAAAAGGGAGGCCTGACCATTGCCGAGAACGCAAAGGCCATCACGCAGAGCGGGCTGAGCAAGGCGAATCAGGAGATTGCCTGGGCGCTAGCCTACCCGGAATGGCCGGAGAAGGCGGAGGAGGCCGGGCTGTCCATGGCGGAGTACATCCAGTACAAAACGGCCACCTATGGATGCAAGAAAAAAGCTGAAAAGCTGGCCGCCCTGCGGGAAGCTGGGCTGCCAGTGGGGTGGTATTACAAGGTGGAGTTATGCAAAGCGCATGTGCCTTAAAAAGCTCCACCACCCTTTCCACCGCAAAAAGTGTTTTAATGAGCTGGAAAGTGCATTTTCTGCAAGTATGATAAAAACATAAAAATCCACGCAAAGCATTGATTTTACAAAGCTTTGCGTGGATTTTTACTTGTGTAATCCAAACACTATAGATGCCCTAAAACAATTGAGTGCTCTCTGTGTTGTCACAATATCTCCAAATGTAGCCGCCCGCTTGTTTTCGACCATCACCACGGCAAACAGAAGAAATATTGCCGGAGCTAATCCCCGTCATTCTGGACGCTTCAGATATAGAGGGAAAGTTTTTAACGATTTTGTGAGTGTCCACGTCTATCATTTGTACTCTTTTACTCTTTGCTGAGGAACTTTTCTTTATCCCACATTTAGGGCAACCCGTTCCGGACACTCTATGTCCGATTGTTGTTCGATATTCGTTTTGACATGTTGGGCATACCCAGTAGACGCTAATATCAGAATGTGGGAAAACATCATGCGGCGTCAAATCTTTATTTTTAATGGGATGCCATTCTTTTGCGATTTCGGGGAATAGTTCTCCAAATGAGCCATTTTTGATAGCCGTCATGTAAGAACGGATTTCCATTTCATCTCGCTTGATGTTGATATCAACAGGGCTATGAAAAGCCAACGGATTATTTCTCGTCCAAAAGTTTGTTTCTGGGTCGATTTTATCTAACAAATAACGAATCACTTTTTCCAACTGATTGTGTTCATACATATTTCCGTCAATTCCAAGATATTCATCAGCAGTATACTTCGCTTGATCCGTCATTTTTTCTTTTAGACGCAGTAGTTTGATTCCGTTTTCTTGACATATTGCATATTTTTTTAGTTCTCTTTCATGTTTATCTGCTTTATGCCACGCCTCTCCGTCATATTCGATGGCCAGTTTTATTGATGGTATATAAATATCCAGCTCCATACTGTTTTCGAAAATCTCATTATATCTGTTGATAGCATCTGGAAAAGCTTTCTTGATGTAATAAAAGATGGCTTGTTCAGCAAAAGAAGTTTGCCTGCCGGAATTGCAGTAAGGGCAATTTGTCCCTCCGCTTCGATGATTAACTGTTGCTTGATAGTCATGACCATTTGAACACTGCCACCAGACTTTTTTACCTTGTCCAAAAGTAACCATTTCTGGTGTCAGTTCACCATTTTTTGTTGGATGCCATTCAGACGCCAATTGTGGATGCGTCGTTGCAAGGTCATTAATACCGACTACAACTGTCTTACCCGCACAACAAGGACAACCTCTGCCGATTGCTCTATTGCTGATTTTAGCCTTATAGCTATACCCACACTTTCGGCACTTCCAAAATACACTCGCATTACTTTTAGCTGTGTATTCTGAGGGGAGATTTTTGTTTTTCTTGTAATCCCATTCGTTCAACAATAACCCGTTAGTAATTGATCCGTTTTTTGTAAGTGCTTGTTTATGCCGAATGCTTCCGCGTTTTATTCTGGCACAAGCAGGACATCCGCTCTTTCGGTCTCCAGTCCGATAGCGAATCTTTGTATCCCACCTATAGCCACATACGGAACAAATCCAACTTGCACATTCTGTTGAGCCCCAAAAGTAGTTCTCGGGCAAACCATGATTCTTTTCATAATCCCATTCTGCAGCGATTTCCGGGGCAACAGTCTTTAAATCATTCTTTCCTATTATGACTTTTTTCATATTCTGCCCTCAAAAGCAATTGAAAAGGTAAACCATACTCTTATTGTCTCTATAATATCACAGTTTTCGTACCATTTACACCTAAAAACAATAAAATAGCAGATGCCACTGGCTAAAAGCCAGTGGCATCTACATCGTTTGGATTTTATGGTACGGCCGAAGGGACTCGAACCCCCAGCATTCAGAACCGGAATCTGACGCTCTATCCAATTGAACTACGGCCGCGAACTGACACGTTCCTCAACGTGCCAGATTATTATAGCAGTCTTTTGGGCATTTGTAAAGTATAAAGTTTTGTGTTTTCCAATGCTTCAGCAGGGCAGGGTGCTCCAGGTATTGGCCCCGGATAGGTCGGTAAAGAGAATCATGGACGGCGGCAGAAAGGTAAAGAGCACCAGAGCGACCCCCAGCGCGGCGGCGAGCAGAACCAGCACAGGCGCATGTGCTGCCCAGCGGGAAGATGGAAGCGCGGTGGGCAGAAGGAGAACCAGCGCCATCAGCGCCACATAGAGGATAATATCAAATCCGGGAGATTCCCCGCCCAGAATCACATGGTAGATATATCCCACCAAGAGCATCAGCCCGGCCCCTGCCAGCAGCGCCAGGCAGCGCGCGCCCAGCACACCCGGCTCCTGCCTCCGGGAGAGCAGCAGAGAGGCGATCAGGGCGGGCCAATAGAGAATCTTCACGTGCTCCCAGAGACTTTCGTTCACGGGAGAGAAGAGCGCTGTGAAGGCACAGGGAAAGAGTGCATACACGAAATGAAGACAGGCCCCGATCAGAGTGGCGGCGATGAAGGTCAGAAGGACCGGCTTAGTCAGGCGCGACATGGGCGATACCCCCTTGTTCTTTTTCTGTACAGCCTATGCCGGTCCCAGGTGGAATAGACCGGCCCGGCCATGGAGCGGTGGCCGGCGGATTTTAAAATTTTTGCGGAAAAAGCGGCAGAAAAAGGGCGCTTGGCAAAGAAAATGCCTGCCATTGCAGGACATCCAGGTTTCTCCAAGACAAAGGTGTGTTTCATTGCCAGCGGGGCGGCGCACAATTTCGGTCATATTAAAACAGGCGCCAAAAGCGCCCGTTTTGATTTTGAATAGGGGTGGTTGCATGAAGGAGGAACAAAAGGTGTGGCCCTGGGCGGCGGGGCTCATCGCCTGTGTGCTGGCGGCGGCGCTGCTGTGTGCCTGGTTTCCGCTCCAGAGCCATGGAGCGCTGCCGGCGGCAGGCAGTGTAGGAACGGCGCTGGAAGAGGTAAAGCCCGCGCCGGCGGCGGCGGAGCACCCGGCGGTGGGCCGCACCGTGGTGCCGCTTGGCCGGGCGGTGGGCATTAAGCTCTTTTCCGACGGAGTTATGGTGGTCGGATTTTCGGAAATTGCCACGGAAGGCGGAGCCAGCGTGCCTGCCCGCGACTGCGGACTGAAGGCGGGAGATATCATCACGCATATCAACAGCTCGGAGGTGGACACCATCGAGCAGGTGCAGCAGGTGCTCCAGGAAGTAGGCGGGGACAAAATGAGCATCCGCGCCACCCGGGGGGAAAAGCAGGTTCAGGTGACGGCCCAGGCGGTGCAGTGCAGCGCGGACGGCCAGTATAAGCTGGGGGCCTGGATTCGGGACTCCATGGCGGGCATTGGGACCATGACTTTCTATGATCCGGAATCCGGTGTCTTTGGGGCGCTGGGCCACGGGATCAACGACGTGGACACCGCGCTGCTCATGCCGCTGGAATCCGGATCCATCATGTATGCGGAAGTCACCGATGTGCAGAAGGGCGAGAGCGGTGCCCCTGGTGAGCTCCACGGGGCTTTTCAGGTTTCCAGGGACCTGGGCGCGCTGTACGCCAATACCCAGAGCGGTGTGTTCGGCACGCTGAGCGACGAAGCTATGGCCGGTTCCATGCCCGCAGTGGAGGTGGCTTCCCGCAGTGAGGTAAAGACCGGAAAGGCCACCATTCTCTCCAACATTACCGGAGACAAGGTAGAGGAGTACGCAGTGGAGATCACCCGGGTTTACCCGGCGGCCGCGGGTGAGACGCGCAATCTCATGCTCAAGGTGACCGATCCCCGGCTGCTGGAGGCCACGGGCGGAATTGTTCAGGGCATGAGCGGAAGCCCCATCCTGCAGAATGGAAAGCTGGTTGGCGCTGTGACCCACGTGCTGGTAAACGACCCGACCCAGGGATATGGTATTTTGGCCGAGAACATGACCTCTGCCGCCGGCGCAGCATAAGAGGAACTCAAAAAGGGACCGCTTTTAAGCGGTCCCTTTTTGAGCGTGGGGAGAGAAAAAGCCCGGTACAGCCGGCCCGACCGTGTTTACATTGCATCGCTGTCAATACGATTATGCGGATCAGGTCGAAGAGGGTCGAATTTTTATTAACCAAAAAATGGCAATTAAAGCTTGCGTTTGCTGTCTGATTATGGTAAATTATAGGCAACCGGTAAGCTGCCATGGCGAAATGATAACGAAGCAACTGCAGGAAAGGGTAACGAAGATGGAGAATAAGAAGCGCATTTTGCTGGCGGACGCCAGTGAGGAGTTCCGCCGCCTGTTTGCGGGTGCGGTGGCGGAGGAACCGGATATGGAGCTGGCGGGCGAGACGGAGGATGGGCAGGAGCTGCTCCGTCTGGTCAAGGAGTTGGAACCGGATGTAGTGGTAATGGACCTGGTACTCTCCCATATGGATGGGCTGGAGGTGCTTTCCGCCATGACCGCTCTGCCGATGCGGCCCAAAGTGCTGGTGCTTTCCGGGTTTGCCCGGGGAAATATGGCGGAGTTGGCGGCGGGGCAGGGCGCCGACTACTACATGATGAAGCCCTGCAGAATGGCCACTGTGATTGAGCGGGTGCGTCAGCTGATGACCAGGGCTGGGGACAACGGCGGCGCGGGAGATTCCTGGTCAGCCAATCAGGCTGAAAATCTGGAGACCACGGTTACCGGGATTATCCATGAAATCGGGGTTCCCGCCCATATCAAAGGCTACCAGTATCTGCGCGAGGCGATTATCATTGCCGTAGAGGACATGGAGGTCATCAACGCAGTGACCAAGATCCTCTATCCGGAGGTGGCAAAGCGCTTCGGCACCACTGCCAGCCGGGTGGAGCGTGCCATCCGCCACGCCATTGAAGTGGCCTGGGACCGGGGAGACCTGGAAACCCTGCAGAAATACTTCGGCTATACGGTATCCAACGCCAAAGGCAAGCCGACAAATTCTGAGTTTATTGCCATGATCGCGGATCGCCTTCAGCTTCAGCGGCGCGAGCGGTAAAGAAAACCATGAAAAACGCCCGCCTTCCGGGAACCTGCGGTTCTCCGGGGGCGGGCGTTCTGTGTCCGCATGATTCACAAGCGCGTGTATTTGTGGTATTCTTGTGGCAATGGGGGTGCAGAGCGTACAGGTGCCTGCCGAAAACGCAAAGGGAGTGTGGCCCATGGCCAATGTATTTGACTATCTGATCTGGCGGGGAGATCTGTCCCTGTCTGCGGCGCCCTTTCAACGGGTGGACGCCCTGATTTTGACCTGCCTGTCCTATGCGCCCCTGGACGGCCTGGTGCCGCCCGAAGGAATCTCCCTCCGGGCGGCGGCGGAGTCCTATTTTACTGCCAACGGCTGGCCCGAGGAGAAGCGGCGGGCGGATTTTGAGGAAAATACCCTGCTGTTTTGGGCTGCATTGGCCCGCAGCGTGCGCTTTGGCGGTATGAGGCTGAAAGATTATGTCAATCAAATAGATCCGGAAAAGGAGCAGCAGTTCTCCGCCGTGACGGTGGAGCTGGGGGAGGCGGGGACCTTTGCAGCCTTTCGGGGGACGGACAACACCCTGGTGGGCTGGAAGGAGGATTTCAATATGGGGTATTGCGCCCGGGTGCCCTCCCAGCAGGCGGCCGCGGTCTACTTGGAGCGGACCGCGGCGTTGAGTACCGGCCCCCTGTGGGCCGGAGGACACTCCAAGGGGGGCAATCTGGCGGTGTACGCTGCGGCCAATTGTTCGCCCGCGGTGCGGGCGCGGCTGGCGGGGGTTTACAACAACGACGGACCCGGCTTCTGCGGCAACGCCCTGGACCGGGCGGGGTATGAGGCGGTGCGCGGCCGCATTCACACCTTTGTTCCCCAGACCTCGGTGGTGGGAATGCTCCTGGACCACGAGGAAGAGTACACGGTGGTGTGCAGCGACCAGACCGGTATCCTCCAGCACGACCCCTATTCCTGGCAGCTGAAGGGGCCGGACTTTGACTGCCTGGAGGAGGTGGACGGAACCAGCCGCTTTGTGAGCCTGACCCTGAAGGAGTGGATCGCGGGCCTGGACGGCCCCCGCCGGGCAGAATTTGTCGACGCCCTCTTTGAGGTGCTCTCCGCCGCAGGGGAGCAAGTCAGTCCCCTGCCAACCCTTACCCCGGAGTGGTTCCGCCAGGCCGGAGCGGTGCTGGACAGGCTGCGCACCGTGGACCGGGAGACCAGGCATATTATTTTTCAAGTGCTGGGCGAACTGCTGAAGGCGGCGCAGAGAAACGTTCCGGAGCTCATTGGAGCTCATCTGGTCCGGCGGGAGGAGGCGCAGCAGTAGCGCTGCTCCGCAGCCCGCATTTCAGCTCCCACGCGCCGCTCTTCCAGCGCAGGGCGCTGAGCAGGCCACGCAGGTTCAGCTCAATGGTCATGGCAATCCAAACGCCGGCCAGCCCCAGCTTGGCCCAGTAAACCAGGGCGAAGGCCAGCGGGACCCGCAGACCCCACATGCCCGCCAGTCCCACCACCATGGGAAAGCGCACGTCCCGGGCGCCCCGCAGGGCGCCGAAGAGGATGATGGACACGGCGAACAGCGGCTCGGCAAAGGCAACGATGCGCAGCATGACTGTGGCCTCCGCCACCACCAGCGGGTCGGTGTTGAACAGGGCGGCCAGCTGGGGGGCGAACACGAACAGGGCTGCCCCGGTGGCCAGGCACATCCAGAAGCCCAGCCAGCCCGCCAGACGGCCATAGGCTCCGGCCTCCGTCCGGCTGCGGGCGCCCACGGACTGGCCCACCAGCGCCACGGCGGCATAGGAGATGCCGTAGGCGGGCAGGTAGCACACCCCTTCGGCGGTGGTGGCGATCTGGTGGGCGGCCAGAGAGACGGTGCCCAGAGAGGCCACCAGGGCGGTCATGGCGATCTGTCCCAGGTTAATAGTAGCCCGCTCGATGGCGGTGGGCACTCCCAGATAGACCGCCTGGCGGATGATGGACCCGTCGGGGCGGCGGCACTCCCGCAGGGCAATGCGGAACCGGCCCTGCCGGACGCCGGCGGCGAGCATGGCCACGCCGGCAAAGGTCAGCGCAATGGCGGAGGCGGTGGCCGCGCCGGCCGCCCCCAGTCCGGCGCCGGGGATGGTGACGGTCCGCCCCAGCACGCTGGCCGGGCGGGTGGGGTAGATGAGGAAAAAGTTCAGAATCACATTAATGACATTGGCCGTTGTATTGAAATACAGCGGTGTTTTTGTGTTGCCCATACAGCGCAGAATGGCGGAAAAGATAGAGCCGGCGGCCACAAAGGGGGCGGCGAGGGTATACAGCCGCAGGTAAAGAGAGGCCTGGGGCAGCACGTCGGGCTCCGCGCCCAGCCAGCGGGGGAGGGATCCGGCCAGCAGCTGATAGACGGCCAGGGCAAGCAGTCCCACCACAGCGGCGGCCAGCACGCCCTGCCGGACCACTTGGCGCACCCGCTCGTCATCCCCGGCGCCGATGGCGTGGGAGACCTGGACAGAGTAGCCAACGCCAACGCTCATCAAAAAGCCGTTGAGCAGCCAGATGGCCGCGGCATTCACCGATACGGCGGCCGTGCCCGCCGCGCCCAGCACGCCCACCATGGCGGTGTCCGCGTAGCTGACCATGATGGCCAGAATCTGCTCAATGATTGCCGGCCAGGACAGACGCCACATGCGGCGCAGGTGGCTCTGCCCGGCGGATTCCAAGAGGCTCATAAAGCGATCATCCCTTTTCTACCCCCGACAGGTCAAAGGGGGGAATGTAGTCCGCCTCTGCGGCCCCGGCCTCCTGGGTGAAGCCCTCCAGACCAAGGGCTGCCATATACGCCTGGGCGGCCCGGGCCTCGGAGCGGCGCAAGGGGCGGTTGATCTCCGGATATTCCCCCGCCCGGCCCCAGGGGATATACTGGCTCATCAGGGAAAAGCCCGCCGTTCCGGCCGGAAAGGACGCCGCGACCCAGTCCATCACGGCCTTGGCCTCCTGGAGGCCGCCGGGGAGGATCAGGTGCCGGATGAGGGTCCCGCGCTTGAGAAGACCGTCCTCCAGCACCATGGGGCCGGTCTGGCGCACCATCTCCCGGATGGCGGCGGCCGCCGTCTCCGGGTAGTCGGACGCGCCGGAGTAGCGCGCTGCCCGCTCTGGGGAGCGGTACTTGTAGTCAGGCAGATAGATCTGCACCTTGCCCTCCAGAGCGCGCAGGGTTTCCAGGCGCTCATAGCCGCCGGTGTTCCACACCACCGGCACCGGCAAGGGATGCTCCAGGGCCTGAAGCACCGCGTGGGCGTAGTGAGTGGGATTGACCAGATTGATGTTATGGGCCCCCTGATCGATCAGCTCGTAAAAAATCTCCCGCAGGCGGGAGATGGCAATGGGGGTTCCGAAGCGCCTGTGGCTGATGGCCTCGTTTTGACAAAAGACACAGCCCAGGGAGCAGCCGGAGAAAAACACCGTGCCTGAGCCGCGCTTGCCGGAGATGGGGGGCTCCTCCCAATGGTGGAGGGCCGCCCGGGCCAGCACCGGGGCCTCGGGCATCCCGCACAGGCCTTCACCCGCCGTCGGGGTGCGCAGGGCGCCGCAGCGGCGGGGGCAGAGATTGCAGATCATACTCCGGCCCCCGAGCGCCGGTCGGTGCGCCCCAGCAAGAAATCGGCGCTGACGTCAAAGAAGTCGGCGATTTTCCGCAGGTTATCAAAGCCGGGCTTCTGGTCGCCGCGCTCAAATCTGTGGTATTGGCGCAAAGTAATGCCGATGGCTTCCGCCACGGCCTTTTGGGAAATGCCCTTTTCCTGCCGCAGCATAAAAAGCTTTTCTGTAAATTCCATAGCAAACTCCTTGACATTGACTAAAAGGTCTATTATAATAATATTGACTAATAGGTCCATGAGGTGATCGTATGCCCGTCATCACAGACCTGCTCTACGAATATTAGATCGGCCGGCCCGACCCCTCCCGCTGGCCTGAGGAGTGGCAGGAGCGCCCCCTGGACGGCCACGCCCGCTACGCCTTCCAGGAGGGGCTGCGCCTGGGATTTCTGCTGGTATTGGAGTGCATCGGGCCGGAATACCTTCGATAGCGGGGGGCTTCCGCCGGGGCCTCTTCCCCGAAGGGGACGGGGGGATGCGCTCCCGCACGGGGCCCAACTTTTGATTGCAAAAGCTGGGGAAAAACAACCAGGGGCCTTTGCCCCTGGACCCCAGGGGGCCGGGCGGCTCCCCAATCACCCCAGCCGCGCCTCCACCAGGTGGGCAAAGCTCTGAAAGGCGTTGGGCACGGCGTACTCCCCGGCCAGGGCGTCCCGATCGGCCCAGACCCAGCCCTGGGGCAGCGCGTCCGACGCGGCGGTCACCACCACGGACTGCATCCGCCACTCGATATGAGTAAAGATATGCCGGCCCCCACAGCCGGGTTCCAGGCCGGCCGCCTCCACCGGGCAGGGGGCCGGGGCGAGCTCGTTGGGGTACTCCCACAGACTGGCCAGCAGCCCTTTGGCCGCCCGCCGCCGCAGGGCCACCCGTTTGTCCCGGAAGATGAGGAACACCGTCCGCTCCTCGATCCTCCGGGCTTTTTTTGCCCCCTTTACCGGCAGCTCCCCGGTGCGCTCCTCCCGTAGGGCGGTGCAGAGGGCCCGGACCGGGCACTGCCCGCACAGGGGCGCGCCGTTGGGCAGGCACACGGTGGCCCCCAGCTCCATGAGGGCCTGGTTAAAGTCCCCGGGCATGTCCCGGGGAATCACGGCCAGCAGGGCCTGACGCATACGGTTTTTGGTCTCCGGCCTGGCAATGTCTCCCCCGTCGCCGGTGAGGCGGGCCACCACCCGCAGCACATTTCCGTCCACAGCGGGGACGGGGATGCCGAAGGCGATGGAAGAAATGGCCCCCGCGGTATACTCCCCCACACCGGCTAGGGTTAGAATAGCCTCATAGGTGTCGGGAAAGCGCCCGCCGAAGTCCTCCTGGATCTGCCGGGCGGCCTTTTGCAGGTTGCGCGCTCGGTTGTAGTAGCCCAGGCCCTGCCACAACTTCAGGAGCTTGTCCTCCTCCAGGCCGGCCAGGTCGGCCACGGTGGGCAGGGCGGCCATGAAGCGGCGGTAGTAGTCCAGCACCGCAGCCACACGGGTCTGCTGAAGCATGATTTCGGAGATCCACACGTGGTAGGGCGTGGGGTCGCTGCGCCAGGGGAGCACACGGGCGTTGTCCCGGTACCACTCCAGCAGGGGGATGGGCAGTTGGTCAAGGGGATTCAAGGTCATTCCTCCGGATTTTTTATTCTGGATTTTTTCATTATATAATGGAAGCAGATTTTTTTCAATCCACGCAATGAAAACACGCCGCCGGCGCGTCTAATGGGCAGAAAGGGGGGCGCCACCCTTGACTCACACCGAATATCTGGAACAGGCCGAGGCCATGAAGGCCAGGCTCTACCGCACCGCTCTGCTGTATCTGGGCAGCGAATCCGCCGCCCTGGACGCAGTGGACGAGGCGGTGTACAAGGGCCTGCGGGCCTGCAAAAAGCTGCGGCAGCCGGAGTTTTTCGCCACCTGGCTCACCCGTATCCTCATCAATGTCTGCAATAGCGAGCTGCGCCGCCGCCGGCGGGAGATCGCGGTGGACGCCCTGCCCGAGACCGCTGCGGAGGAATTCGACGCCCTCCCCCTGAAGGAGGCCGTCCGCCGCCTGCCCGAGGAGCTGCGCGCGGTGGTGATCCTGCGGTATTTCTCCGGCCTGACCCTGGCGGAGACGGCCCGGGCCCTGAATATCCCGGCCGGCACCGTGTCCACCCGCCAGCGGCGGGCCCTGTCCCTTTTGAAGCTGGAACTGACCGAGGAGGTTTGACTTATGGACCGAATGGAAGAATACAGCACCCTCTGCCGGGAGCTGGAGCACACGCCCTCCGCCCTGGAGGGTACGGCGGAGCGGGCGGAGGCGCGGTACCGCCGCGCCCGCTGGGGCCGGGGGCTGGGCGCGCCCCTGGGGAGCGCGGCGGCGGCCTGCCTGGCCTTTGTACTGCTGGTAAACCTGTCCGTCCCCTTTGCGCGGGCCTGCGGAAAGCTGCCGGTACTCCGGGACCTGGCCGCCGCCGTGGCCCTCTCCCCCAGCCTGAAGGCCGCGGTGGAGCACGACTTTGTACAGCCCGTGGGCCAGACCCGGGAGGCAAACGGCGTATCTATGACCGTGGAGTACCTGATCGTGGACCAGAAACAGCTGAATATCTACTACACCGTCAAGGGTGAGATGGAGAATTACGAGGACCTGCCCCGCCTGCTGGACGAGGCGGGGGATGAGCTTTCGGGCGTGGCGGTCAGCTGGGGCGGCGCGATGGACGAGGGGATGCGGCATATCGCGGTGGACTTTGAGGAGCGGAAAATGCCGGACCGGCTGACCCTGGAGTGCAGCCTCTATCCCTTGGAACAGGAGACGGCTGATGCGCCGGCCGCCCCCGTGGGGGAGGCGGAGGACCCGGAGTTCCCTGAAGAGCGGGGGACGCCTGCCGCCGTTCTGACCTTTGAGCTGCGCTTTGACCCGCAGTTTACCACCCAGGGTCAGGTGGTGGAGGTGGGACGCTGGATGGAAGTGGACGGCCAGCGGCTCTATGTGGACCGGGTGGAGATCTACCCAACCCATGTGCGCCTCCAGCTTCAGGACGACCCGGAGAATACCGCCTGGCTCAAGGGGCTGGACTTCTATCTGGAGGATGAGAACGGCACCCGGTATGAGAAGATATCCAACGGAATCACCGCCACCGGAGACCCGGAGGGCACGCCCTTCTATCCCTCCCACCGGCTGGAGAGCAGCTACTTTGGGGATGCGGAGCACCTGACGGTGTGCATCACCGGCGCGGAGTGGCTGGACAAGGGGGGAGAATATGCCCGAATTGACCTGAAAAACAGCACGGCGGAGGGCCTGCCGGAGAATGTCCGGCTGGCCGGGGTCAGGCGGACGGGGGACGATGTGCGCCTGGTCTTTGCCCAGCGGGGCGACCACCCCCTGGGAACTACCAACTTCCATCTGAGCAGCTGGCGCGACCCGGAGGGTGGGGAGCACGACATCCGCTCCAGTAGCTTTTCCACCGCCTGGGCGGAGGAGGACCGGGAGATCCAGGGCTTCACCATACCCGCCGGATACGGCTGCTGCTGGTTCACCCTGGAGGACTGTCCCTGGGATACCGCGGAGCTGGAGCTGGCCTACACCCGGTTTGCCCAGCTGGATGAGCCGGTGGAAGTTCCGGTAAAGTAAAAATGGAAAGTGCGCCTTTCAGGAGCGATCTCCTGGAAGGCGCGCTTTTTTGCGGATGGACCCCTCGAGGGAGCGAAACAGCGATCTATACCAGTCCCGCCATATCCTCCGGCATGGGAGCCTCCCATTTCATAGCCTCCCCGGTGATGGGGTGCTTCAGATACAGCTGGAAGGAGTGGAGGGCGGGGCGGGCGATGAGGCTCCTGTCCTCCGTGCCATAGAGGAAGTCCCCGGTGAGGGGATGGCCTAGGTGGGCCATATGGACCCGGATCTGGTGGGTGCGGCCGCTCTCCAACTCCAGACGCACCAGGGCGCGGCCCCGGGCGGCGCGGAGCACCTGCCAGCGGGTGCGGGCGGCTTGGCCTTCCGGATCCACCCGCCGGGCCATGAGAGAATCGGGGACCCGGCCGATGGGGGCGTCAATGACGCCCGCCTCTGCCTCGGGCACGCCGTCGCACACCGCCAGATAGACGCGGCGGAAGGCGGGGGTGTGGAGCTGACGCTTCAGGATTTCCTGGGCGTGGGGATGCTTGGCCACCGCCAGCAGGCCGGAGGTGCCCTTGTCCAGGCGGTGGACCGGGTGGAAATCCGCGGGGATGCCCATCCGGTCGTAATAGTCCAGTATAAAGTTGCCCAGAGTATCGGAAAAATGTCCGTGTCCCGGGTGGCAGAGCACGCCGGGGGCCTTGTTGAGGATGAGCAGGTCCTCGTCCTCATAGACAAAATCCAGAGGCCCCGGGGCGGGGAGAACGCCGCTGTGCCGGGCCGGGTCGGTGAGGCGGACGGAGAGTACCTGACCCGACCGCACCCGCACGCCGGTGTGCACCCGGACGCCGTCCAGCAAAATGCCGTCCTCCAGCCACTTGACCCGGCGGATCACCGTGCCGGACAGGCCGAGACCGCGGCGGAGCAGGGTATCTACTTTTTCGCCCGCCTGCTCCGGAGAGACGGTGAGGGAGAGGCGGCGGGGCTGGGTGAGCGGCATGGAGAGGGCTCCTTTCCGGATTCTTGGATCACCGTTAGTATAACATTACAAAGAATACTTTTCAAATAGGGGAATTTATTATATAATATACTCGTTCTCAAGGAAAACGAGGTGGTCCCTTTGTCGGATAAGCTGGGTCTTTATATCCATATCCCCTTTTGCCGCAGCAAATGCGACTACTGTGACTTTTACTCCCTGGCCGGGCGGGAGAACCGGATGGACGACTATCAGAAGGCGCTGCTGGCCCACATGAAGGAAACAGGGCCCCTGACCCGGGGGTATCAGGTGGACACGGTGTACTTCGGCGGCGGCACCCCCAGCTTCTATGGGGAGAAGCGGCTGCGCGCCCTGCTGAGCGCGGTGGGCAAGCATTTTGACCTGAGCAAGGATGCGGAGATCACGGTGGAGTGCAACCCGGACAGTGTGGACAAAAAGATGCTCGCCGCCCTGCACCGGGCGGGGGTGAACCGCCTGTCCCTGGGGGTGCAGTCCGCCCGGGACTGCGAGTTGCAGCGCCTCCACCGGCCCCACGACTTCCGGCAGGCCTGGGCGGCGGTGGAGGCGGCGCGGGCGGCCAAATTCAAAAATCTCAGCCTGGACGTAATCTACGGCCTGCCCGGGCAGGACATGGCCGCCTGGCAGGACACGGTGGAGCAGGTCCTGGCCCTGGAGCCGGAGCATCTGTCCTGTTACGGCCTGAAGGTGGAGCCGGGCACCCCACTGGACGACCGGGTGGTTCGGGGGGAGGTCCTCCCGGACGACGACATGCAGGCGGACATGTACCTGTGGATGGTGGACCGTCTGGCCGCCGCCGGGTACCGGCAGTACGAGATCTCCAATTTCGCCCGGTCGGGCTTTCAGTCCCGGCACAACCTGAAATACTGGATGGGGCGGCCCTACATCGGCTTCGGGCCGGGGGCACACTCCGACTTCGGCGGGCGGCGCTACTCGTTCGTGCGCGACCTGGACGCCTACATCACCGGCGTGCTGGGTGGGGGCGCGGTCATCGACGAGTCGGAGCTCATCCCTCAGCGGGAGCGGGGCGGCGAGTACTTGATGCTCCGGCTGCGCACCACCCGGGGTATCGAGGAGTGGGAGTACCGGCGGGAGTTCTTTATGAATTTCGACCCGCTGGAGCAGAAGCTGGAGGAATATGAGCGCCAGGGGTGGGCCGAGCGGCACGACCGCAGGTGGAATCTGACGGCCCGGGGCTTTTTGGTCTCCAACCAACTGATTGGGGACCTGCTCTCCCTCCAGGAGGAGAGCACCTTGGAGCAGACCCTGCCCAAGCTGCGGCAGATGGAGCGCGGCGGGGAGGTGCATGTGCTGGAGGAGGGAGAGTCTCCGGCGCCTGACTCGAACAAAAGATAAAAATAAACTGATCCGGCGCCCGCTTATTTACAAGCGGGCGCCTTTGTGTTAACATAATATCTAAACTGCTTGACCAAAGACTTACACAAGACGCGCCGAAGGGCGCATGGAGGTTCCACAATGAAGAGACCATTTCTCAGGCGGGCGGCCGCCCTGGGCCTGGCCCTGCTGATGACGGCCGGCTCCACCTTTGCCTCAGCCTCAGAGGCGCTGGGCTGGGAGCTACATACGGGAAAGGTGACGCTCTCCCAGGGGACGGACCTGGACAAAACTATTTTTTGGAGCGATACCTATTCCGATCTGCGCACCGAGTACTTTATCACCTATACCCCCAATGAGGCTGTGACGCCGACCGTGGCTTATGGGGCGAAGGTGCTCTCCAAGGCGACCCTGAGCAGCATGGCCAAGACCCTGGAGAGCCAGGGGGAGCGGCTGGTGTCCGGCATCAATGGGGACTATTTCGTCCTGGCCACCGGTGCGCCGGTGGGTCTGGTCCTCAGCGGCGGCGTGCTGCGGGCCACCCCCACCTACAGCAACAGCCTGGCCATCGGTTTCTATGAGGACGGAACCGCGTTTATCGGCACGCCTGGCCTGACGGTAAACGCCGCACTGCCTGCGCAGACCCTCAAGGTCACCGGTGGGGTGAACAAGGTGCGCAAGATTTCCGCCACAGATGGCACCGGCGGACTGGTGCTCCTCACCAGCGATTTTGCCTCCACCACCCAGAATACCGAGGCGGGGGTGGACGTAATTCTGGTCCCCAATGAGGAGAGCGCCGGTCTGACCATAGGCGGCAGCCTGACCTGCACTGTGGAGCAGGTGCTGGAGTCCACGGGCAGCATCTCCATCCCGGAGGGGAAGCTGGTGCTCTCTCTGAACGGAAAGGACAAGGAGGAGCTGTTGACCGCCCTGCGGGCGCTGACTGCGGGGGATCAGGTGACCCTCTCAGTGACGGCCCGGGATGAGCGCTTCTCCTCTGCCGTGGAGGGCTTGGGCACCCTGTACCGAATGGTGCAGAACGGCCAGGTGCTCTCCGGGCTGGACAGTGAGCGCACGGCACGCTCCGCCGTGGGCATCAAAGCTGACGGCACCCTGGTGTTCTATGCTCTGGACGGCAAGCAGTCCAGCTACAGCATAGGGGCTACCCTCACCCAGGTGGCTCAGCGGCTGGTGGAGCTGGGATGTGTGGACGCGGTGTGCCTGGACGGTGGCGGCTCCACCACCCTGGGGGCGGCCTATCCTGGCGACACAGGCATGACAGTGGTGAACAAGCCGTCCGACGGGGCCCAGAGGGCGGTCTCCACCGCGCTTTTCCTGACCACCGACCTCCAGGCGACCGGCGAGCGGGCCAGCTATTGCGTGACCCCCAACGACAGCCTCCTGCTCTCAGGCGCCTCCGTAACCCTGAAGGCGACCGCGCTGGATACGGGCTATTATCCCACGCAGTCCGGCGAGGTGAGCTGGTCGGTGGCCAGCGGCGGCGGCACGGTGAGCGCGGACGGAGTGTTCACCGCGGGCAGCGAGAGCGGGAAGAGCCGGGTGACCGTCAGTGATGGAGCGGCTTCAGGCACGGCCTATCTTACCACGGTCCGGACGCCCGACCAGATCACCCTGAGCAATCAATCCACCGGGGCGGCGGTGACCTCCCTCAGTCTGGATCCGGGGGCGCAGATCGACTTGAAGGCCAGCGCCGTCTATCGCAAGCTGGCCCTCACCGCCGCGGATACCTGCTTCACCTGGAGCGTGGACCCGGCGGTGGGAACGATCACGGCAGAGGGTGTGTTCACCGCAGGGGAGAAGAGCGCCAGCGGAACCCTCAAGGTCAGCGCGGGCGGGACCAGCGTGTCCATCCCGGTGACGGTAGCCGGCCACATCAAGACGCTGGAGGACTGTGAGGGGGATTTGAGCGCCTTTTCTTCCACCTCCTCGGTCACGCTATCCGCGGAGACCGGCCTGGACTATGTGCGCTACGGCAGGCAGAGCCTGAAAGCAGCCTATGACGCCTCCTCCGGCACCGCCTCCTTCCCCGTCGCACTGACTATGGCCAGCGGCGAGGCCTACCTCTCCGTGTGGGTCTATGGGGACGGCTCGGGCAACACGCTGCTGGCCACGGCGGCGGACAGCAGCGGCGGTGTCCACCAGATGACCCTGGGCGCCCTGAGCTTCACCGGCTGGAAGCAGCTCAGCGCCGCTCTGCCCAAAGGGGCGGTCAGCCTGCAGGAGCTGAGCGTGGTCTACGCGGGGGGCCAGAAGACAGGAAAGCTGTGGCTGGATCAGTTCACCACCTCCAATGAGTCGCTGACGGATCTGGTGCCGCCCACGGTCACCGGGACCCTCAGCGGAAGTACCTTTACCATCGCGGCCACGGACAATGTGGATCACTCCATTCCCAAGTCCAGCGTGTCAGTGACCTATGACGGCGCGGCGCTCAGCTTCACTTGGAATGAGAGTACCATGACCGGCTCCGCCGCCCTACCCGCCGGGGACGGCGGGTATCACCGGGTCTCGGTGACAGTGGCCGATGCCAGCGGCAATCTGGCCCGGGCGTCCGCCGACCAGACACCCGCCGCCGCGCCGGGGGCGGCCTTCGCCGACATGGACGACCACTGGGCCGGCACCTACGCCGCCTATCTCTACGCCCAAGGGGTGAGCAACGGGGTGGTAAGCGCCGACGGAAGCCGACTGTTCCAGCCAGGCAAGAGCATTACCCGGGCGGAGTTTTTCGCCATGACCGCCCGCTGGCTGGGGTTGGACCTGAGCCAATATGACTCGGTGCAGCTGCCCTTTGCGGATGCCGCGCAGATCCCGGACTGGGCGCTCAGCGAGGTTAAGGCCATGTACAGCCTGGGCATCCTGAAAGGCGCGGCAGGGGGAGATGGTTCCCTGCGGGTCAACGCCCTGTCCACCATCAGCCGCGCTGAGGCCATGACGATTCTGGGGCGCACCCAGGCGCGGGGCTATGCGGAGGCGGAGATGGGCTTCAGCGACGCCGGACAAGTGCCGGACTGGGCGCTGTCCTATGTAAAGACGCTGGTGGGACAGGGAGTGGTCAGCGGCTATGAGAACAAGATCAACCCGCTCAGCCTGATCAGCCGGGCCGAGGTCGCCAAGCTGCTCTACACCATGCGATGAGAGGAACTAAAAAGCGGAGCCGGGACCCACAAAAAGGGGCCCGGCTCCGCTTTTCAATAGGCGTGGTAGCCCATCTGACCCAGAAGCCGGGCCAGAACGGAGAGGCGCTCGCCCAGGAGCTCGTCATCCCGGGCCAGGGCATCCTGAAAGAGCTTCATATCCTCGTCAATATGGTCGTTTCCGGTGCATACCTCCACAGTCATGGCATCCCCTTGCAGGCCCACGCGGTCAATGCAGGGGTGTTCCGGATCATAGCCCTTGGGATAGCGGTAGGCCTCCTCCCGGAAGTAGAGCCGGGCGCGGCAGGCTAGAATCGCCAGGTCGATCACCCGGTGGAGGGGCAGCTCCTCCGACTGGCGGGACCACTTCTCGCCGGTATAGCGCCAGACCTTGGCGGAGATGTCCACCTTTCCCCGGTCGTTCCACTGGGCCAGGCCCAGGGAAAGGCCTTTGGCGTCGCTGTGATAAGCGCTGCGGCCGTCAATATGCTCGTAATCCTCCGCCACAATGACCGGCTTGTGTTTTAGATTGGTCGGAATTTTCATAGGATCTCCTTTAGTAAATAAGTTATTTAGTAAATTACTAAATAAAGATTAACACGGATATTTTGCCTTGTCAAGGGAAATCCTACGGCAAAGGAGGGATCCCTTTTATGGATATGACCAACAAAGAATACGGGAAATATGTCAACGCCAAATCCAAGCCTTCACCCATGGGGAAAAACCTGATCTGGGCCTTTGTGACCGGCGGGCTGATCTGTACGGCCGGCCAGGGACTGATGAATTTGTTCCGCACCTGGGGAATGAGTGAGAGCGGTGCCGGCACCAGCGTGTCGGTGGTGCTTATCTTTCTGGCCGCGCTGTTTACCGGGCTGGGGCTGTTTGACCGGCTGGCCAAGCACGCGGGCGCGGGGACATTGGTACCCATTACGGGCTTTGCCAACGCCATGGTTGCCCCGGCGTTGGAGTTTAAGAGTGAAGGATTCATTACCGGCACCGCGGCCAAGCTGTTTATCATCGCCGGACCGGTCCTGGTCTTTGGCATCAGTGCCAGCGTGATTTACGGGCTGATCCTCTGTCTGCTGCAGTCGCTGTAAAACGGGCGGGGCCGTCTCCGGAACGAGACGGCCCTTTTGAAATGGTCCGATAAAAATTGACTTTCATCACAAAAAGAACTTGACAAACAGGAGCTTCCATAGTACAATATAGCCAGAAAGGAAGGGGTGAGTCCCATGGGCTAGCAAGCTCATAAACACTTATCTTTTTCCAAGCGTTTGAAGCATAGGAAATCAGGAATTCCAGTCAGCACCTGTTCCGGATCGCCTCATTGAAGAGAGATGCACTAGGAAAATCGCGCAAGCAGTACTGCTGAAGACGAGAACCAGTGTGCCCGGCATCCCAGGGAAACATGTGAACACGGGAAATTCCCTTCCTTTGTATTCCAGCGCGGCAAAATCCGTAGAAAGTAAGAGGTTGCGACATTGACGGAAATCCAGAATCAGCGGTAGCCCCCCGGTCACGTTGGATGGCCGGGGGGTTGTGCTGTTTTTGGGAGATTGTGAAAAGTCCCCCGCTGGAACAGCTTGTTCCAGCGGGGGACTCCGGGATCATAGGCGCAGCTGCGGTTCAGATAACAGCCAGACCGTTGATATTCAGCTTAAAGGTCAAGCCGAAAAATTCAGCGGCGCGGCGGCAGAGGATCATGCGCTCCAGAAAAATTTCGAAGTAGTCCATCACGGCGCACACCTGTGTGTTGATGGTCAGGGTAAGGGTAAAGGTTTTGGACGCCCGGTCCAGCACGGTTTCCGAGGCCTCGACCGCGTAGTTGACCCGGTCGTGAATGTCAAAATTGATGGTCTCACGGTTTCGCACCCGGCTGCGGCGCACATCAGTCTTGTCGGCCAAGATCAGCGCGGCGGCGATGGCGTTGACCGGGAAGGCGGTGGAATCGTCGTGATGGCCGATGGCGGTAATCACTGCGGCCACATCCGCAGGCTCCATCCCCATATTGTCCAGAATGCGGAAGGCCATGGTGGCGCCGCTGATGGCGTGGTCGTGCCGGTTGACGACATTGCCGATATCGTGCATAAAGCCCGCGATTCTGGCCAGGTCCACTTCGCGCTCATTGTAGCCCAACTGGGAGAGCAGACCGGAGGCGGTCTCCGCGCAGCGGGTTACATGGGCGAAGCTGTGTTCTGTGAAGCCCAGAGCCAGCAGGGAGGCGTCCGCCTGCTTGATGTAGGTGCGTATTTCCGGGGACTGGCGGATCTGTTCAAAGGTAACTTGCATGGCGTTGGTCCTCCTTTTGTTCTTAGTATATCCGTCTGAGGGATACAAGTCAATGCATAGCCGCATTTCGCGGCAATAAAAACCAGGCGCGCCTATGGCGCGCCTGGTTTTTTCATCCGCTTTTCAGCAGGCGATGCCCTGATGATTCGTGGCGTCGGCCGCCTCCCCAACGTATTTTACGTTGGGGACCCCGGTGTCCTTAACATGCTCGGGGCAAGTGAATTGCCTCTACGCTAAGGGTACACCGCAGTCGGCCCGCTTGACGGCACAGAGCGCCGCCCCATCTGAGATGGGGTCAAAGCGGCCGGCGGGCAGAGCGGAGCATTGCGGCGGCGCGGTGCACTGTCATTCAGTAGGCAATGCCCTGCCACTTCATGGCGTCGGCCACCTTGAGGAAGCCGGCGATGTTGGCGCCCGCCACCAGATTACCGGGCATGCCGTACTCGGCCGCTGCGTTGGCGGCGCTGTGGTAGATATTGACCATAATGTCGTGGAGCTTCTCATCCACCTCTTCAAAACTCCAGCTCAGACGGATGGAGTTCTGGCACATCTCCAGGCCGGAGGTGGCCACGCCGCCGGCATTGGCGGCTTTGGCGGGGGCAAAGAGAACGCCGCTGGACTGGAAGCAGGCCACGGCCTCGGGGGTGGAGGGCATATTGGCGCCCTCGGCGACGGCAAAACAGCCGTTCTTTACCAAAGCCTGGGCTCCGGCCAGATCCAGTTCATTTTGGGTGGCGCAGGGCAGGGCGATGTCACAGGGCACGCTCCAGATGCCGCCGCAGCCATCCACATACTTGGCGGTGGGCACATAATCCAGATAGGTCTTAATGCGCGCGCGCTTGACTTCCTTGATCTCCTGCATCACTTGATAGTCAATGCCGTTTTCGTCTACAATATACCCGTTGGAGTCGCTCATGGCGATCACCTTGCCGCCCAGCTGAGTCGCCTTTTGATTGGCGTAGATCGCCACATTGCCGGAGCCGGAAATGACGACCCTGCGGCCTGCGAAGCTCTTGCCGTTGGCCTTGAGCATTTCGTCGGTAAAGTAGCACAGACCGTAGCCGGTGGCCTCGGTGCGGGCCAGGGAGCCGCCGTAGCTGAGGCCCTTGCCGGTCAGCACGCCGGTAAACTCGTTGCGCAGGCGCTTGTACTGGCCGAACAGGAAGCCGATCTCACGGCCGCCCACGCCGATGTCGCCGGCGGGCACGTCGGTATCCGCGCCGATATGGCGGCTCAGCTCCGTCATAAAGGACTGGCAGAAGCGCATGATTTCCCCGTCGCTCTTACCTTTGGGGTCAAAATCACTGCCGCCTTTGCCGCCGCCCATGGGCAGGCCGGTGAGGCTGTTTTTGAAGATCTGCTCAAAGCCCAGGAATTTGATGATGGACAGGTTCACGCTGGGGTGGAGCCGCAGGCCGCCCTTATAGGGGCCGATGGCGGAATTGAACTGCACCCGGTAGCCGCGGTTGACCTGCACTTTGCCCTGGTCGTCCACCCAGGAGACCCGGAACATGATGACCCGTTCCGGCTCCACGATGCGGTCAATCACACCGGCCTCCACCAGATCGGGCCGCTGCTTTATCACCGGCTGGAGGGACTCCAGAACTTCGCCCACGGCCTGAAGAAACTCCGGCTCATGGGAGTTCTTCTCGACCACGTGGTCGTAAACGCCCTGAAGATAGGGATTGGTAAACGTGAATGCCATACTGCAAAACCCCTTTGTATTGCCGCGCATTCGGAGTGCGCAGACCGAAATGAATGAAATTTGCACGTGAGTTGGAACTCACACTGCGTTAGAATACGGTTATTATACGTCCCGCGTGCTAAAAATGCAAGAAAAAAATATGAAATTGCAAAAATGAAGGAAGACATGCGAAAAAGGGGGAGTACAGCGGAGACAAACGAAAGATATCGTGCACAAACGGCAAAAAGAAGAGGCAGGGCCTTCTACGATCTGCGGAAGGTCCTGCCGGAAGAACGGGCAAAACGATCATCTATGGGCGCTCGCGTACTTGTGCCAGCTGGCGGCGATAAAAATCCAGCTCCCGCCGAAGAGAGGGATAGAGCTTTTTTTGAAGCGGAGGCATGGTTTCCAGCGCGGCGATCTGGGCCTCCAGAATATCGCGGCGCTCTGTACTGCCGCTCTCCTCAAAGCGGCGAAACATAGACTCACGCCCGCGCTTATTGACCGGGGAGCGGGCGGGAAAGCGGCAGATGGCGGGAAAGAGATGTTCAGGCAGGGTGATGGGGCGATTATAGGTGGGGCCGAGGTCAAAGGCAAACACACCGACGGAGTGGACAGAGCCGGGAAGCTGGACAGATTTGGCGGTATAGCAACCGGCAAAGGCATAGGGGCCGATATCCTCTACGCCGTCCGGGAGAGAAATGTTTTGCAGGCGGCTGTTGAGAAAGGTAGCCCGGGGGATATAGCTCCAGGGCCACCAGCTCACATCGTCCAGTGTGCACTCCCGGAAGAGGCAGGGGCCCAGTTCAAGTTCTGTGCCTTGCTGCTCCAGCTCTTTTAATCCGCGCAGTTGGCAAAAGGCCTCCTGCTCAATCCGCTCCAGTGAAGCGGGGAGAACCAGCTGTTCGATATGGCTGCCTGCAAAACTGCCGGAGCAGATGATCTCGATCCCCTCGGACAGCACCACACGCTTGGCCCGCAGGCCCGCAAAGCTGTCCGGGCCAAGCGCGCGGAGACTGCCGGGCAGAGTGAGGGTGTCTAAGATAGCATCTTCAAAGGCGCCGGTGGCCACCTGTTCCACCCCGTCCGGAATGGCGTAGTCTCGGTCATTCTGCAGCCCGGGATAGCGCAGCAGCGTTTTACTATCCCTGGAGAAGAGCACACCGCCGATACTGCGGAAAACTGGATGATCAGGACATACCTCGATGGCCTCAAGTAATACCGGAAAGCTATGCCGGTGCACGGAGGTAAGGGTGTTGGGCAGATACAGCCTCAGCAGACGTTCCTGCTCCTCCTGCCGGAGGAGATAATCCCGCTTTTCCCTTACACTTTTCAGCTCCCGGGGAAATTTCCGGGCCGGGATGCGTTTTTGGACGATCTGCTTTTCCAACTCCAGGGCGCGGTAATTGTAATTGTGAATGTCCTGTACGCTGCGGACCGTCTCACTTTCCAGGTTGTAGGAATCAAAGGCGTGATCGGACAGCTCCAGCACGCCGTCAGGCAGGCGGATGGCGCGCCTGCCGCCCTTGATCTGCTGATCGGGCACCTCGCAGAGGGATACCACCCCATGTACCCCTTCCAGGAGCCCCTCCAGATTCATAAACTGGGGCGCCGGATCGGCCGGCTGGACCTCCTGCTCTGCCTGAAACGTCGGGTTGCGTTTGAAAAGAGCCATCTTGTTAACCTCCTTATTGTCTGCTGAGCCGCTGCATCATTCCAGGCCCAGCTGTTCTCTGGCCTCGGCGGGGGAGGCGACCTCGCGGCCCAACTCCCGGGCAATACGGACCATTTTGGCAATGGGCTCTGCGTTGGACTTGGCCAGCTGTCCCTTGGCAATATAGAGATTATCCTCCAGGCCGACCCGGACATTTCCGCCCAAAATAATACCGGCGGTTCCGATGTCGAACTCCTGCCTGCCTGTTCCTGCGCAGGACCAAATATAATTGCACCTGCCGATTACCTCGTCGGCGGTGCGCACCAGAAAGTTCAGGTTGTTGAGCGTGGCCGGAATACCACCCATGACACCGATGACAAATTGAATATACACCGGGGGCTTCAGTATGCCCTTGGCCATAAAGTAGGCGATGTTGGAGATCATGCCCGCCTCGTAGACCTCAAACTCCGGCTTGGTGCCGTATTGGTTCATCAGGGTGATATACTCCTCAATATCTTTGAAGGTGTTGGAGAAGGGAATTTCATAGGTGCTTCGGACAAAGGGAATCTCCCAATCAAACTTTGGCTGATTGATTTTGTCCGCAATGGGAGAGAAGCAGAAGTTGACTGACCCGGCGTTGCAGGAGGCAAGCTCCGGCCTGGCGATGGGGAGCGCGGCCAGCCGCTCCTCATTGGTCATGCCGATAGCGCCCCCGGTGGTACAGCCGATTACCACATCACAGCGCCGGCGTATTCCATCCACCACTTGGCGCATCATTTCCGGGTCGCCTGTCGGGCGGCCGGTCTGGGGATCGCGGGTGTGGAGATGGACCACTGCCGCGCCCGCGCGGTTGGCGGCCACGGCCTCGTCAATGATCTGCTCCGGGGTAATGGGCAGATAGGGGGACATGCTGGGAATATGTACCGCCCCGGTGATGGCAGCAGTCAGAATGACCTTGTTTGTCATGGGGAAACCTCCTCAGTTTACTCTTGTTCAAATAAGAAAAGCAAAAATGATGCCAAGACAAACGATCAGCCCCGGGTTCATGGGAACTCGGGGCTGATATGGTATTCTTTCAGTTTGGAGTACAGCCTGCTGCGGGAGATGCCCAGCAGCTTGGCAGCCTGCACCTTGTTGCCGTCCGTCTGCTGCAGGGCCCGGAGGATTTCCTCCCGCTCTGCGGAGCCCTTCACGGCCCGCAGGCCGCCTGTCGGAGGCGGAAAGGGGGCGTCGGAGCCGGGCTGTGGAATCGGATCCCGCTGTGTATGGCCCTTGGTAATCAGGAAAAAGAAATCCTCGTTGGAAAGCGTGGTGTGATCAGACATGACACAGGCGCGGGCCAGACAGTGTTCCAACTCTCGCACATTGCCCGGCCAGCTGTGTTTGCGCAATAGGGCCATGGCACTGGGAAAGAGCGTATGAGCGGACATTTTATAGCGATTTTCAATTTTCTTCAGCAGAACGGAACACAGCGGTTCCAGGTCCTCCAGACGCTCCCGCAGAGGCGGAATCTCCACCTCAACCACATTGAGGCGATAGTAGAGATCGCTTCGGAATTTCCCTTCTTCCACCAGGCGGTGCAGGTCCTGATTGGTCGCTGCGATAATGCGTACATCCAGATGGATGACCTTGGTGCCTCCGATGCGTTCAAATTCGTATTCCTGAAGCACGCGGAGCAGCTTGGACTGCATCGCCAGGGGGAGCTCGCCGATCTCGTCCAGCAGTATGGTGCCGCGGTTGGCCTGCTCAAGCTTGCCCTTTTTTCCGGTGCGCAGGGCCCCGGAAAAGGCGCCCGGCTCATAGCCAAACAGTTCGGATTCGATCAAATCTTTCGGGATGGCGGCACAGTTGATTTTGACAAAATCATAGTCCTTCCGGTTGCTGAGGCGGTGGATTGCATCGGCAAAGACCTCTTTGCCCACGCCGGTTTCGCCGGTGAGAAGCACCGGCAGATCAGAGGGGGCGGCCTTGGCGATAATTCCCTTCACCGCCATGATCGCCGGCGAGATTCCCGCCACATCCTCCAGGACAAATTCCTGCCGGGTCAGGCCCCGTAGCTGTTTGCTGTAGAGCGCGTTGGCCTTGCGCAGACTCACGATCTCTTGTTTGAGCCGGTCTACCGTTTCCAGGGAATTAAACAGCGCCATGGTAAATACGCCCCGGATATTTCCCTCGTGGTCACGCACCGGGATGCGGCTGATCACATACACCTTTTCATTCTCTTTTCCCTCGGCCACCACAAACAGGTCTCCGTGCTCCGCCACGCCGGTGGACAGAACCCGGGGAACGCCGGAATTTGGAATAACCTGGGTTACCGGGCACCCCTCAAAGTCGGCGGGCGTTCCGCCGTACAGGTAGGCATGCTGCTTTCCGATATAGCGGATGATTCCATTTTCATCGACAATCATATTCAAATCCTGCGATTCACAGGCCCAGCGGAACAGGTTGTCAGAGGAGGGAAAATGATTGTCCATAAAAAATCCTCCCTGTTTTCGGATAAAATATCTAAAAATTTTTCTTTACTCTACCTCAAATTATTTGAATTGTCAAGAAAGAGCAATCCACAGCCCATGGGCTGTGTGTCCTGTTAACAGGACACAAGGACACCTAAAGACAAAATAAAAAATCCATCTTGCCGCAATGGGAGCCTTATTGAAAAATGGGTGAAAGAGAAAAAAGGAAAAGCCCTAATTTGATAGAGAGACAACAACAGCCTGCTTTTAAGAATGGCAAAGACGAAACTCCGGAGGAATTCACCAGAAGTTGGCATGGCTTTTGCAACAATTAAAAAGCGGGAAGGGCGATTGGAGCTGCAGTCGCATCCTATCGAACCATGAAGAAAGGAAGAATCATGTTATGAGAACAGCAGTTATGGGCGCCGGCTCGATCGGCATGTTCCTGGGCGCGAGCATTACCAAAAATGGCGGTCAGATTGATCTGATTGATACCTTCAAGGGGAATATCGACGCGCTGAATGAAAATGGGGCGAAGATCACCGGCTATGCCGACTTTACCGTACCGGTGAAGGCCCTTACCCCCGATCAGATGGAAGGAAAATATGATCTGGTCTTTCTGTGTACCAAACAGGTGGTCAATGAGCAGGTGGTAGGCTATGTGCTGCCCCATCTGGCCGACGACGGCTTCATCGTCACCCTGCAGAACGGTGTGCCTGAGCCTGCGATTGAGGCCCTGGCGGGCAAGGGCCGAGTGGCCGGCGGCGCGGTGGGCTTCGGCGCCACCTGGCTTGGCCCTGGTGTGGACCAGCTGACCTCTCCCATGACTACAGTAGAGAAGTATGCCTTTGATATCGGCGAGATGGACGGCTCCACCACCCCGCGTATTCTGGAGGCCCAAAAGCTGCTCCAGCTGTGCGGCGGCACCACCATTCTGCCCAACCTGATGGGCGTGCGCTGGGCCAAAGTGCTGATGAACTGCACCTTCTCCGGTATGTCTGCGGCCCTAGGCTGCACCTTCGGCGAGGTGCTGGACGGCCCCATCTCCATCGACTGTGTGGCCCATCTGGCGGACGAGGCCATCAAAGTGGCCCATGCCGACGGCGTACGCCTGGCCAATCTGCAGGGCGTGGACTTTGAGACCCTGGAGCTTGCCTCCAAGGCGGATATCCCCAATAAGTATGAGTTTTATCACAAAGTCTGGGGCCCCCACAAGGCACTCAAGGCCTCTATGCTTCAGGATTTGGAAAAGAAGCGCAAGACTGAGATCAGCTACATCAACGGCTATGTCTCTGCCCGCGGCAAGGCCAATGGAATTCCCACCCCTTTCAACGACATGGTATGTAAGGTAGTGGGGGAGGAAGAGGCGCAGGGGATTGTCAATAATTATGACGAGGCACTGAAGAACTTCCTGCCGCTGCTGTAAAAGGCGAAAAGAAAGGAATGGAATCGGTTATGAGCGAACTGAAGAACAAAAGAATCATCACGATAGCGACGACAGGTGCGTGGCCGAAGAAGGAGAACAACCCGAACGTGCCGATGACGCCGGCGGAGATCGCGGAGGACGTGTACGAGTGCTGGCAGGCGGG
>NZ_JACOEA010000005.1 GCF_014281125.1 Lawsonibacter celer
ATGCGCTGGGTCACCGTGCCCGTGGCCAGGCCCGGGTACTCCCGGTTCAGGTTCTTGCCGTCATAGGGGCCCACGTACTGCAGCTTGGCCTGGAACGCGGGCACGTTCACAGGGTGCACGATGATCAGCTGCCCGCTCACCTCCGCCGGCTGCAGGGTCTTGGCCAGCCGGATCGACGCCTCCACGCCGGGATACTCCCCGCCGTGGGTCCCGCCCGTGATCACCACCGTCTTCCCCTCGTTCACGCCGTTGATCAGCGTAATCGGCATCTTTACAGGCGTACCCTCTACCTCCAGGTAGCCCTGCACCTTGGAGCCCGCGGAGGCGCTCAGTTCGCCCACGGACAGAACTTTAGTCTTATCATTCGCCATTGTAATCTGCTTCCTTTCTTTATTCAAATTCCAACCTGGGACCAAGCCTCAGGGGGAATCTGTATTCAGCGGGAAATGACACGCGATCTGCCGGCCGTCCGGCAGGGTGGTCAGCGCCGGCTGCTCCGTGCGGCACCGCTCCTGACAGCGGGTGCAGCGGGGATGGAACTTGCAGCCGGATGGAATGCTGATGGGGCTGGGTGGATCTCCCTCAATGGCGTATTCCTTGGTGCGGGCGTCTACGTCCAGAGAGGGGGCCGCCTTCATCAATACATCGGTATAGGGGTGGTGGGGACGGTCAAACACATCCTCGGTTTTACCGCTTTCCACAATGGCGCCCAGATACATCACGATGACCCGGTCGCTGATATGGCGCACCACCTGCAGATCGTGGGAGATAAAGAGCACGGTCAGATTTAACTCTTCCTGTAGGTCGGCCAGCAGGTTGAGAATCTGCGCCTGAATGGATACGTCCAGGGCGGAGACTGGCTCGTCGGCAATGATGAAGCGGGGGCGCAGAGCCAGGGCCCGGGCAATACCCAGACGCTGCCGCTGGCCACCGGAAAACTCGCCGGGGAAGCGATTGGCGATCTCGGGACTCAGGCCGGAGATACGAAGAAGTCGGTCCACCTCCTGGGGGATCTCGTCCTTGGGCACGAAGTGATACACCTTTAGGGGCTCCTCCAGCATTTCGTACACAGTCATACGGGGATTCAGGGAGGAATAGGGGTCCTGAAAGACCATCTGCATCTTGATGCGCTCCTGCCGCAGGGCGTTGCCCTTGAGCCTGGTAATATCCCTGCCGTCCAGAATGATCTGTCCGGCAGTGGGATCATAAAGGCGCATGATGGTGCGGGCCAGGGTGGACTTGCCGCAACCGGATTCGCCCACGAGACCCAGGTTCTCCCCCTCGTAGATCTGCAGGCTCACATCGCTGACCGCCTTGACATACTGGCGCTCGGCGTGCTGCACGGCGTCCTTGACGGTCCGCTTGCGGGGAAACCATTTGCTGATCCCCTCCAGCTCCAGCAGACATTTCCGTTCCGGAGTGCTCATTGCTCCGCGCCCCCTTCCTGTTTGCCTTTTGCCGTGGCACCCACAAATTGGGTGCGCCCGTCCCGAATGTGACAACGGACCAGATGAGCGACGTCGCCCTCGTAGGGCAGCAGCTCTGGCTTTTCCTTTCGGCAGATGTCTTGGGCAAAACGGCAACGGGGCGCAAAAGGACAACCCTCCGGCAGGTTGGCCAGGTTGGGAGGCGCGCCCTCAATAGTGGGCAGACGCTTCTGGCTACTGCCGGCGGCGCCGGGAAGGGAGCTCATTAGCGCATAAGTATAGGGGTGGCGGGGCATATGGAACAGGGTGCGGGTGTCCGTCATCTCCACGATCTGGCCGGCATACATGACGGCCACCCGGTCGCACATCTGGGCGACCACACCCAGGTCGTGGGTGATGAGAATGACGCTCATTTTCAGCTGGTCCCGCAGGCGGTTAATGAGCTTCATCACCTGATCCTGAATGGTCACGTCCAGGGCGGTGGTGGGCTCGTCCGCCAGCAGCAGCTTCAGGCCGGAGCAAAGGGCAATGGCGATCATCACCCTTTGACGCATGCCGCCGGAAAACTGGTGGGGGTATTCCTCCAGCCGGCTCTCTGGGGAGGGGATACCCACCAGCTTGAGCATCTCTAATGCATGATTATAGCGCTTTTCAGCGGTGTTGTAAATACTTTTGTCCAGCGCGTCGATGATCTGATCCTTTACCTTCAGCAGGGGGTTGAGGGCGGTCATAGGCTCCTGAAAGATCATGCCAATCTCCCTGCCGCGGATAGCCTGCATCTCGCGCTTGCTCTTGTGCAGCAGGTCGTCGCCCTTGTAAAGAATCTCGCCGCCCACCACCCGGCCGGGGCTTTTCACCAATCCCAGAATGGAGCGGCAGGTCATGCTCTTGCCGCAGCCGGACTCACCCACCAGGCCGAAGGTCTCCTGCTCATTGACAGTAAAGCTGACGCCGTCCACGGCCTTGACGGTTTCATGTTTGGAAAAAAAGTAGGTCTGCAGATCCTTGACTTCCAATAATGGAGTATTCATCTTGTCGCCTCCTTACCGGCCCTTGGTGCGCAGGAAGTCGGTCATGCCGTCGCCGATGAGGCTGAGGCCGACGCCCGTGATCGCCAGGAACAGACCGGGGAAAATGGTCATCCAGGGCGCGTTGTTGATATAGCCACGGCCCATGTTCATCAGAGAGCCCCACTCAGAGGTAGGGGGCTGCACGCCCAGGCCCAAAAAGCTCAGGGATGCGCCGGTGAGCATACAGATGACGATATAGCTGGTAAAGTAAACGATGGCGGAGCTGATGGTGTTGGGCAAGATGTGCCGCAGCAGGATGCGCCGGTCGGAAAAGCCCATGATGCGGGCGGCCATCACATATTCGGAATTTTTGACCACTAACACCTCAGCCCGGACCAACTTGGCAAAGGCCACCCAGCCGATGATCCAGATGGCGATGTACATGTTTTGAATCCCCTGTCCCAGGATTGCCATAATAGCGATGACCAGCACCGTGAAGGGAAAGGCCATCACCACGTCCAGCAGGCGCATGAACAGGGTGTCTACAATGCCGCCGTAGAAGCCAGCCAGCAGGCCGATGATGGAACCCACCACCAGAGGGATGCTGGCCGAGATCAAACCGATCTGCAGGTCCATTCGGGTGGCCCAGATACAGCGGGAGAACACGTCGCGGCCGTAGTTGTCCGTGCCGAAGAAATGGGCGGAGGAGGGGCCCGCCAGCACCTCGGTGGGGGAGAGGGCGTTGGGATCGTGGGTGGCGAATACCTGGGGAAACAGGGCAACTACGACTACGATGGCTGTAATGACAAAGCCGATCACGAAGGAGCGATTGGAGAAGGCGGCCTTCAGCCCGCCGCTCAGACGGCGGGAGCGCTTGTTTTTCATACTCTCTGTGCCTCCTTCCTACAGCGTGATGCGGGGGTCAATAAAGGAATAAATAATATCGGTAATCAAACTGACCAAGAGCACGATTAAGGCAAAGATGAACACCATACACTGCACCATTGCGTAATCTCTGGCGAAAATGGCATCCACCAGAAGCTTGCCACAGCCGGGCAGAGAAAAGACGGTTTCGATGACCACGCTGCCGCCAAGCATATAGGTGATGCGGGTGGAGAGCAACGTGATGGTGGAGATCAGGGAGTTTTTCATGATATAGGCCGAGCGCACCCGGCGGGTGGAGACACCCTTGCTGACGGCGAAATCCACATAGTCCATCCGGCTGATGTCCACCACGGAGTTGCGAAGGTTGCGCATCAGCAGGGCGGCGGTCATCAGTGCCTGGGCGATTCCCGGGAGGATCAGGCCCTGGAGGTGCTCCAGCGGTGTGGTGCCCCAGCCTCCGGCAGGGAAGATGCGTATTTTTACGGAAAAGGCAATCATTAGCAACAGACCGACCCAGAAGGTGGGCATGGAGATGGCCGCAAGGGCGCTGATTCGGATGGCCTGATCCGAAGCCTTATCCTTGTGGAGACCGGCCACAAAGCCCAGGGGAATACTGATGAGCAGAGAAAAGAGGGTGGCCACCACTGTCAGGGAGACGGTCAGGGGCAGCCGCTCCTTTACCAGGTCGATGCAGGAGGTCTTGTAGAGAAGGGAGTTGCCGAAGTCAAAATGAAGCAGATTTTTAAAGAAGATGGCGAACTGCGTGGTATACGGTTCATTCAGGCCCATAGCCTCCCGAAGGGCCTCCACATCCGCCTCCACCGCTGTTTCACCCAGCATCAGGCGGGCGGGATCACCCGGGATGAGACGGATCATAACAAAGATCAGGACAATGACCACAAACAGCACCGGTATCATCTGTAATATGCGTTTTAGGATGTAAGTCAATCTAGCCATATCTGTGCACCTTTTCCAAAATAGTGTGGAGGCATGCCGGTTCGCATATATTTAACAGAAGGGGGAGGAGCTGGACTCCTCCCCCTTTCGAAAGTATCGGTCTGAAGTGGGCAATTAGTTGGCTTTTTTCAGCTCGGCCACGTTGATCTTGTTAAACGGGGTTACGCTGATCCCCTCGATTTTGGAGCTGTAGCCATAAGCCCAATCGGCCTGGAATAGCGGGACAATGTTGGTGCGCTCATACACCAGCTCCTGCAGAGTCCAGAACAGCTCGGCCCGCTTGGCGGGGTCGGTCTCGGAGATGGTGGCCATATAGGCATCCTCGATCTCCTGGTCCTGTACACCGGAGTACCACTGGAAAGAGTCGGAGTAGCGGCACTCATAGGCGGAGATGTCGGAAGGGTCAGGAGTGGAATCGGTCCACTGGAGGATGGTCAGCTGATAGTTACCGGCACCCAGGGACTCTACCAGCGTGCCGGACTCCAGAGGCTCGATCTCCAGACTGATGCCGGCCGCGGCCCACTGGGACTGGAGCACGGTAGCGATGTTCTCGTAGATGGTGTTACCGCTGGTGATGTTGATCTTCAGGGTCAGACCATCGGGATAGCCGGCCTGGGTAAGCAGCTCCTTGGCCTTTTCAATGTCGGGACCGCGGTCGGCCAGCTCAGAGTTGTGCAGGTCGCCGTGGATGTTAGAGACATAGGTGGAGACGGGCTTGCCGTAGCCGTTGGCCACCATGTCCACAATGGCCTGCTTATCGGTGGCATAGTCCAGGGCCTGGCGGACCTCCTTTTTACCGGTGACCTCATCGGCGCAGTTGATGACCAGGAAGCGGATCTGGCTGCCGGTGTAGGCGGCGGCGGTCAGGTTGGGATCGGAGTCAATCTGGGCCATCATGTTCACGGGAACCATGCCCATAATGTCGATGTCGCCGGACTGCAGCTGCAGCAGGCGGGTATTGTCGTCTGTGATAATCTTGTAGGTCAGGTTCTTGGTATAGGGCTGGCCCTCCACATGGTAATACTCATTGGCCACGCACTGAATGTACTCACCCTTCTTCCACTCGGTCACGGCGTAGGGTCCGGTGCCCATGGGCTGAGTCAGGAAACCCTCAGCGCCGACAGCTTCATAGTGGGCTTTAGACTTGACCACCATATTCCACTTGCAGCAGTTGGCGAGGAAGGAGGCCACGGGGCTGTCCAGGGTGATGACCAGGGTGGCATCGTCGGGCGCCTCGATAGACACAATGTTGGAGGCCACGGTGCGGGAGTTGGACTCTGGGTTATCCCGGGCGCGTTCCAGAGACCAGATCCAGTCCTCGCCGGTGACGGGGGTGCCATCGGAAAACTTTACGTCGGGCTTCAGATTAAAGGTATAGACGGTGCCGTCCTCGCTGATCTTCCAGTCAGTGGCCAGAAGAGGGATGATGTTGCCATCCGCATCCTCGCGGACCAGACCCTCATAGACAAAGCAACTGAAGCGGGCCTCTGCCGCACCCCAGGACTGGTCGGGGTCCAGGTTCTTGGGCTCGGTGTTGTCGCCGATGACGATGGTGTCGGCATAGGTGGTCTCGCCGCTGGGAGCGGAAGAGTCGGACGGCGCGGGGGAATTGCTGTTCTCTGCCGTACCGCCGCCACCGCCGCAGCCAGCCAGCAGGGCCAGAATGGACGCGCTGGCGAGCAGCAGAGACAGCGCTTTCGTAGTACGTCTTTTCACTGATTCTCCTCCTTAAAAATGAATATCTTGTTTTTATGATCCGATCAGCCCTCAGGCTGTGGGTCAACTTAAATAAGCTGGTCCACCAGCCGACCGGCTTTGTAGACCTGGCTGACCCGCCCGTAAGCGTCGGCGGTGATCATGGGGTCCTCGTCCAGCAGCACCAGGTCGGCCTGCATCCCCTTGCGGATGACGCCCACCCGGTCGTCCACACACAGGTACTTTGCCGGACGGCTGGTGGCGGAGACGAGGATCTCGGGCAGAGGAATGCCGGCCTTCTCCATCAGCTTCAAGGCCACGGCCAGGCCGATGGAGAAGTCGCAGTAGCGCCAGCCGGAGTCGCTGCCGGCCACCAGCTCACAGCCGCACTCATACTGGAAACGCATGGTCTCATAGAGCTTGCGCTGCCCCTCGCTGATGCGCTTGTACTCGCTGTGGTCAAAGGCGGTCCACTCCTCTCTGGGCTTGTGGTCCAGCATAACCAGGGTGGCGCCCAGGGCAGAGAGGGTGTGGCACATCTGTACCTTGTTTCGAGCCAGCTTTTCCGCCAGCTCCACATCCCGGCGGGGCTCCTCGTTGTCGTTGTAGAACATGCAGTGCTCCATGCCGTCCAGCCCGGTGTCGACCACGGCCTTGACCCCGTCATAGGTGCACACGTGCATGGAGATCTTCAGGCCCAGGCGGTGGGCCTCGTCCACAGCGGCCTGGTACTCCTCCGGCTGGAAGGTATTGCCCCGGGCCACGCCGATGGTGCCTCCGGCGGTGGCCATCAGCTTGACAAAGTCAATTCCGTCCTTCTGCTGCTGGCGGATCAGATGGCGGATGGCGTCCACACCGTCGGCCTCTCCGCCCATGTAGTTGCAGTGGCCTCCGGTGCTGGTCACCGCCATGCCGCAGATCATAATATCCGGCCCCAGAATACGCCCTTTCTGAATAAAGCGCTTGACATTCCGGGAGACGCCGCCCACAGAGCCGCAGTCACGCAGTGTAGTCACGCCCGCGCGCAGCGCCTTGAGGGCGTTTTGCAGCCCCAGCAGATGCACCTCGCCCAGGCTCATGCGGGAAAGGGTCTCCTCCGCCAGCGGGCCCTGGCCTTCCATCATCAGATGGGTATGTACGTCGATCAGTCCGGGGATCATATACTTGTCGCCCGCGTCAATTCTCTCCGGGTGATAGGCTTCGATCCGCTCGGCAGCGTCGGCGGGGAGAATGTCCACGATCTGAGAACCCTGCAGGATGACAGCCACCCGCTCCACGGCAGGAGAAGCGGTGCCGTCATACAGCTTTTTCGGAAAGATCGCCTTGCAGTGCTCCATAAAAATCACCATCTTTCTTGCAAGATAATGTAAAATAGCTTGCAAAAACAAATAAAAAGAAGACGGAAACCAATATTTACTTGGCCCCGTCGCCTGCTGATATTTCTGGATTATACTCTGTTTTTTTTTTTTTTGTCAATGTGTGCAGCGAAAAAACATGGACCAAAATGAAATTTTTGAGATGAGGTATTTCAAAAGAGGGAGGAAAGAATGCGGGCCAAATCCTGCGTGGGCCCGCAAAGCGTTGAAATATCTGCACTTTGCGGTACAAAAGTAAAAAGAAAGCCTCCGGAGAAGGACGCCAAAGGCATCCATCCCCGGAGGCTATTGCTGGTAGTTTCAACTGAAAAAAGGAGGCGCTACACGCAGTCCCGCTGCGCCAGATAGGCGGCCCGACCGGTCTCATAGAGGTTGCCGCCCTGGCTGTCGATGACAACCGTAAGGGGCAGATCTTGCACCACGAGCCTGCGCACCGCCTCGGCGCCCAGGTCCTCATAGCATACCAATTCGGCCGATTTCACACACCGGCTGAGCAGAGCGCCTGCCCCGCCGATGGCGCCGAAGTAGACCGCACCGTTGCGCTTCATGGCCTCAATGACCGCCGGTCCCCGCTTGCCCTTGCCGATCATGCCCAGCTCACCCAGGTCCAGCAGGGTGGGGGCGTAGGCGTCCATCCGGTAGCTGGTGGTGGGGCCGGCGGAGCCGATGGGCTGGCCGGGCCGGGCCGGGGAGGGCCCCACATAGTAGATGACCGACCCCTCAATGGGGAAAGGCAGCGGCTTGCCCGCAGCCACGAGCTCGCAAAACCGCTTATGGGCGGCATCCCGGGCGGTATACACGGTGCCGCTGAGCAGTACGCTCTCCCCGGCGCGCAGCTGGGCGGCCGCCTCTTTGGTCAGGGGAGCGGTGATGTGTTTTGCCATGTTACAGCACCTCCGTTACATGCCGAGCCACGTGGCAGTTGATATTAACCGCACAGGGCAGACCGGCGATATGGGTGGGCAGGGTCTCAATATGGACCGCCAGGGCGGTGGTCCGGCCGCCGAAGCCCTGGGGACCGATACCGGAGGCGTTGATCTGCTCCAGCAGCTCCCGCTCCAGGTCGGCGTAGAAGGGATTGTCGCTGGGCACGCCCATGTCCCGCAGCAGGGCCCGCTTGGCCAGCAGGGCACATTTGTCAAAGGTGCCGCCGACACCCACGCCCACCACAATAGGCGGGCACGGATTGGGCCCGGCCAGCTCCACAGTCTCCAGAATAAAACGCTTCACCCCGGCCAGCCCGTCGGAGGGCTTGAGCATGGCGATGCGGCTCATATTTTCGCTGCCGAAGCCCTTGGGGGCCACGGTGATCTTCACTTGGTCGCCGGGGACCAGGTCGATGTAGAGCATGGCTGGGGTATTGTCCCCGGTGTTGACCCGATCCAGGGGGTCGCGCACCACGGATTTACGCAGATAGCCCTCGGTGTAGCCCAGGCGGACGCCTTCGTTGACCGCCTGGGCCAGGTCGCCGCTGATATGCACCTCCTGCCCGATCTCCAGAAAGACACACGCCATACCGGTGTCCTGGCAGATGGGCGTATCTCCGCCAATGGAAAAATTCTCGATGATGCGGTCCAGAATCTCCTGGGCCACCGCCCCGTCCTCCGCCCTGCGGGCCTGGCGGATACAGGATTTCACATCCTCGGGCAGGCGGGTATTTGCCTGAACGCACATACGGGCCACCGCCTGAGTAATCGCCTCAGAAGCAAGCTCTCTCATCAGTCTTGCCTCCTCCTTTCTGAAACAAAACGACATTTGCCGCGCAATCAACAATTCAATTTATTATTATAAGGTGACTCCGGCGCGCTGTCAATTCCGCCATGAATTAACAAAGGACAAAAGCGCATAGAAAAAACGGCTGTGGCAAAGCTATGTTCGGATTCTCAATCCAACAAAACATTGAAGCGAGAAGGAGATGCACATTATGTCTAGTTCTAACAACTCTAACCAGCCTGTTGTCCCCAGCGCCCGTGAGGCTCTGAATAAGTTCAAGATGGAGGCCGCTCAGGAAGTGGGCGTCAACCTGAAGCAGGGCTACAACGGCGACCTGACCAGCCGTGAGGCCGGCTCCGTGGGCGGCCAGATGGTCAAGAAGATGATTGAGGCCTACGAGAACGGCATGAAGTAAATTCTGCCCACAAAGCAGAAAAACACGCGGGGCGGAGGATTTTTCCTCCGCCCCGCGCTTTTTCAAGCGTTACCATCCCTCCCAGTAGTCCTCCAGGGGGACAAGGTCAGTGCCGTAAATCGCCACGCTGTCGATGGGCGCGCCGGTGGCCGCCACATAGGCGCGCAGCAGCTCCGGCTCGGAGGCCATCTCGTTCCAGACAGGTGCCGGCAGCAGGGCGCCGGAGACGCCCAGATAAGCGTCGGCCAGATCAGTCAGCGGGCCGCACAGGTTCCGGACAGACTGCGCACTTCCCTCGCCGTCCTGCCCCGCCTCCACAGCGTCCACCATGGGGGCGTCATAGGGAATACCCGGGCCGCCGTAGCCGATGCTAAAGGCCATCAGGCTGCCGCCCCAGCCGGGGGTGACCGTGCGGTTTTCCAAAGTCAGATCGTAATAGAAATTCTCCGCCACCCAGCACACGTACACATCCCGCCCGGCCTTGGTATAGGTGCCGTAGCAGACCATGCGGGGGAAATAGAGAGTGTGGTCTGCCTGGCAGCTCTCCCAGCGCTGGTCCACCAGATAGTCAAAGATGGCGGCGTACTCGTCCGTCAGGCCGAACATCTCCGCCGTAGGCTTCTCATAGTCATAATAGGTGCGCTGGATGGGCCCGTCGTTGGAGAGAACCAGGGTGGCGCGGATCCGCTCCGCCGTCTCCAGGTCGGCCTCCGTCCAGCGCAGGCGCAGGCAGTGCACTCCGTCGGCCAGGGGGTAATACCAGGCGCGGTAAGTATCGCTGTTCCCAAACTGGGCGTCCAGAGAGCCGTCGTACCAGCCCATGCCGGTGCGCACAAACACGCCGTCCCCCAGATAGTCGGTTAGGCCGTGGTCGGTGGAGCTGTCCAGCAGGGAGAAGTCGTCCAGCAGCACCAGGTCGCCCACAGGATCCGCGGTCCAGTATTCGTGGCAGCCGGAGCCCAGCTCATGGACGCTGACGTCAGCCGGGATGTGGAGGGAAAAGTCCACACCGTAGCCCTGGCCATCCGCGTCGTTCCACCAGAGGGTGCCGCTGTCCCGGTCCATGCCGTCCGGGTCGGCGGGCCAGAGGGGGCTTTGGTCGGCGGTAAACGAGGAGACCGGGGCTTGGAAGCCGTTGAGCTCATCCCAGGACAGGGAGAGCGTCCTGTCCGTCGGCACTGCGTTTCCGGCGGGGGTACCCATGTCGTTTAGCTGGGCAAAGCAGCGGAAGCCCATGGGATCCCCCGGCTTGGAGCCGCCCTCCGGGGGCAGGTATTCCAGACCGACGCCGCCTTGAATAAAGCCCAGCTTGCGCGCGGCAGCGTGGTTGACGTCGGCCACGGCCACCTGGCCGGGTCCGCCCTGCTCCAGACTCAGACCGCCGACGCTGATCCAGTCATAGACGCGGGCCTCGCCGTCCGCGCCATAGGGGCATTCCAGGAGCTCTGCGTCCCCGTCGTTGTCCAGGTCCAGCTCCCAGACCTGCCCGTCGCAGGAGAGCAGCAGCTGGAAAGCGCCGTCCCCGTCCAGCGTGTAGTATTCCGTGGGGACCGACTCCGATCCCAGAGCGTAGGTGAGCACAAAGCCCTCCTGCCCCAGTACACCGGAGAAGGGCCGGGCCGCCACCGAGCTGGGATAGGGATAGCGCAGGTCGGGGCCATAGTCCTCCGGCAGACGCTGGAAAGGGATGCGGGTGGTTTCGCCGTTTTCATCCCGCACCAGGTAGAAGGTGAGTCGGCCGCCCTGTCCGTCGGCGCTGTGCTCCCAGTCCAGCTCTACCGTGTAATGGCCCAGGGCCCAGGCCACCGGGCCGTCATAGCCCGGCAGGGAGCCGCTTTTTGTAGAGATGCCGTCAGAGGGATTGGGGTCCTCACCGGAAGAACTGCCCACCGAGCAGGCGGCGGCCAGAGCAGCCACCACAAGTGCCACCGCGCACAAAAGGATCAGGCCGCGCCTTTTGCCGCCCCGGCCCACAATGGCGCGCAGCCGCTCCAGCATGGCCTTCCGGCCGCCGTAAAAATAGGAGGTCAGGGGCGCACCTTGGCGGCAGCCCCGCTCTACGGCAGAGAGGATGGCCCTGCCATACTGCTCACGGAAAGCGGCGTCCCGCCCGGCCACCACCGCCTCGTCGCAGGAGAGTTCCAGATCCCGGGCGGCCTGGCGGGCCATCAGGTGGACCAAGGGGTTGAACCAGTGGACGCTGCGGGCCAGGAGGAGTAGCAGCTTATACCACAGGTCATGCCGGCGGGCATGGACCAGCTCATGGCGGAAGACGGCGTCCAGGTCCGCCGGGGAAAAGTCCCCGGCGGGGAGCAGAAGGGCGGGGCGGACAAAGCCGGTGACCAGGGGGGAGGTCACGGCGGGGCACCGCTGCAGGGTCAGGCGCCGGACTCCCAGCTCCCGCCGGAGGGCTTCGAACTGCGCCTGTACGGCCGGCTGCTCCTCCGGAGCGCGCCAGCGGCGCATCCGCAGGCGGAAACGGGCGTAGACGGCCAGGCTCCAGAGGAGGAATACCGATCCGCCTGCCAGCCAGAGCAGGGCCAGCAGCTGCGGCAGCTCCAGCACAGGGGTGTAGTGGGCCTGAACCTGGGTCACCGGCGCCTCGGCCCGGGCGGCCTCCTCCTGTACCTCCGCCTGATAGCCCGCCTCAGTCAGGGCCCGGTAACGGGGCGTGCCCGGCTGGGCGCGGGTGGGCTCCACCTGGTAGACCGTTACTGCCGGGGTCTGCACCTGCACCAGCGGATCGGGCAGGCTGGGGTTAAAGGGGATGGCCAGCCGCACCGCCACCAGCAGCCAGGCCCAGTAATACAGCTTGGAGCGGTAGCGGCGCGCCAGCAGAGGGCGCAGGGCCAGCAGCGCGGAGATCACCGCGGACAGGGCCAGCGTGATCTCCGCCACATGGCTCAGCAGCGTTTCCAGGATGCTCATGGGGACGCCTCCTTCCCGTCAATGGCCGTGTCCAGAAAAGCCCGTAGCTCCTCCAGATCGTCTTTGCTGATGGAGTGGGTCTCGTAAAGAGAGGCCACCAGGCCGGGCAGCGCCCCCCGCCGCCCGGCCAGGAAGGGGCGGTTTTCAAAGGCCAGATAGTCCCGCTCGGCCACCAGCGGGGTATAGGTCCGCTGCCTCCCCTCCTTCCCGGCGGAGAGAAAGCCCCGGTCGGTCAGGCGGGTCAACAGGGTCTGTACAGCGGATAGGTTCCAGGGACGGGAACGCTCCAACTCTCCCCGGATGGCCCCGGTGGAGGCGGGGGCGGTCAGCCGCCATACAGCCCGCATCACCGTCAGCTCGGCCTCAGGCAGACGGGTAAGGTGGTCCATATCCATCAACTCCTACAGATGTATGTCTTAATATAAACATACAACTGTAGGTTTAATTTGTCAAGACTCTTGTTGTAATTTCTTACGGGAACGGATATAATTGAGACAAGCTACACGAGAAGGAGAGACGCAGGATGTCCAACATCTGGCATGACATCAGTCCAAAGCGCATTACCCCCGAGGACTTTGTGGCGGTCATTGAAATTCCCAAGGGGAGCAAGAAAAAATACGAACTGGATAAGGAGACTGGTCTGATTATCCTGGACCGGGTGCTTCATACCTCCACCCACTATCCGGCCAATTACGGATTTATTCCGCGTACCTACGGCGACGATGGGGACCCGCTGGACGTGCTGGTGCTCTGCTCGGAGGAGATGGATCCCTTGACCCTAGTGCGCTGCTATCCGGTGGGGTATATCTCCATGCTGGACGGGGGCAAAAACGACGAGAAGATCATCGCCATTCCCTTTGCCGACCCCACTTACAACACCTTCAACGACCTGATGGACCTGCCTCCCCATATCTTTGACGAGATGGCCCATTTCTTCGCCGTATACAAGGCCCTGGAGGGCAAAGAGACGGTGGCCGGGGACGTGAACGGCCGCGCCGCCGCCGTGCGGGTCATCCGGCAGGCCATGGAGCACTATGAGGAGTGCTTTGTAAAGGATAAGGACAGCGGAGAGTTCCGACAGACCTCTGACCGCTGAGCACGGGCGAGATTAAGAAAAACTTAATTGATTTTTTACTGTTTGGCTATATGGGTTATGATATACTGAAAACCGAAATAAAACACTTCCTGGGAGGGGCCGAATATGAACCACCCATATGACTGCCTGGTCATCGGCGCGGGCATGGCCGGGGCTGTGACGGCCCGGGAGCTGGCGCAGCGCGGAAACAAGCGGGTGCTCCTGCTGGAGCGGCGGACCCATGTGGGCGGCAACGCCTATGACTGCCTGGATGAGCGGGGTGTGCTGATCCACCAATACGGCCCCCATATTTTCCATACCAGCGACAAGCGGGTCTACGATTACTTATCCCGGTACACCGCCTGGCGGGACTACCAGCACAAGGTGGTGGCCAATATCCCGGTGGAGGGCGGGGGGCGTACTCTGCTGCCGGTGCCCTTCAACCTGGTCTCCCTGGAGGTGGCCTTCGGTGTGAAGCAGGCCGCCACCCTGGAGAAAAAGCTCATCGACGCCTATGGGGCGGAACGGAAGGTCACCATTCTGGAGCTGCGCGCCAGCCCCGACCGGTCGATTGCCGCTCTGGCGGAGTATGTGTATGAGCACGTCTTTGTGCGCTATACCATGAAGCAGTGGGGGCAGAAGCCCGAGGAGATTGACCCCAACACCACCGCGCGGGTGCCCGTGTTCCTCTCCCGGGACTGCCGGTATTTTCAGGATCCCTGGCAGGGGATGCCCCAGGAGGGCTATACCGCGCTGTTTGAACGGATGCTGGACTGTCCCGGGATTACCGTGGAGTTGGGGGTGGACGCCCTGTCCCGGCTCAGGCTGGACGGGGGGAAGATCACCCTGGACGGGGAGGCCTTCACCGGAACGGTGATTTACACCGGCGCGGTGGACGAGCTCTTTGGCTTTGCCTATGGCCGCCTGCCGTACCGCACCCTGGATTTCCGGTTCGAGTCCTACGACAGGCAGTTCTTCCAGACCCACGGCACGGTGAACTACACCATGGATGAGGACTACACCCGCATCACCGAGTTCAAGCATCTGACCGGACAGCGGCTGCGAGAGCCGGTGACCACCATTATGAAGGAATACTCCCGGGCCTATACGGGCCAGCCGGGCGAAATCCCCTACTACGCCATTATCAACGAGGCGAACAACGCACTCTACCGACGATACGCCGCCCTGGCCGCGACCTATCCCAGCCTGAAGCTGCTGGGCCGGCTGGCGGAATATAAGTACTATAACATGGACGCCATTGCCGCAAGGGCTCTGGCGCTGTGTGACGATTTGCTGAAGTGAGGAATCCCAATGTCTAAGATCATCACCTTTGCTGTCCCCTGCTACAACTCCGCGGACTACATGGATCACTGTATCCGGACGCTGCTCTCCGGCGGGGAGGACATTGAAATTATTCTGGTGGACGACGGGTCCACGAAGGACGACACGCCCGCCATCTGCGACCGCTACGCCGCGGAATACCCTGAGATCGTGCGGGTCATCCACCAGGAAAACGGCGGCCATGGTGAGGGGGTCAACCAGGGTCTGCGCCACGCCGCCGGATTGTACTATAAGGTCGTGGACTCCGACGACTGGCTGGACGAGACGGCTCTGGCCAGGGTGCTGAACAAGCTGCGGGAATTTTCCGCTGCGGAGCGGCCGGTGGACCTGCTGGTGGCCAATTATGTGTATGAGCATGTGGCGGACGGCACCCAGAAGGTGATGCGCTATACCAATGTGTTTCCGGAGGAGCGAGTCTTTACCTGGGCGGAGATTGGGCGCTTCCGCCCCTCCCAGTACCTGCTGATGCACTCGGTCATCTACCGTACCCAGCTGCTGCGGGAGTGCGGATTGGAGCTGCCTAAGCACACCTTCTATGTGGACAACATCTTTGTGTACCAGCCCCTGCCGTGGGTAAAAAGCATGTATTATATGGATCTGGACCTGTATCGCTATTTTATCGGGCGGGCAGACCAGAGCGTCAACGAGCGGGTGATGGTGTCCCGGGTGGCCCAACAGGTGCGGGTGACCCGGCTGATGATCGACAGCCATGACCTGAACGCGGTCTATCAGGAAAACAAAAAGCTGGCCCGCTATATGATCAGCTATCTGTCCATGATGATGACCATCTCCTCCATCTTCCTGATCATTGACGGCTCTCCGGAGGCCCTGGGTCAGAAGACGGAGCTGTGGGAATATCTGCGTACCGTAAATCCGGAGCTCTATCACAAACTCAAGTACCGCTCGGTCTCCATGGTGGGAAATATTCCGGGCTATCAGGGCCGCAAGCTGTCGGTCCAGCTCTACCGGCTGGCCCGCCGAATTTACAAGTTCAATTGACCCGAAACGAA
Source organism: Lawsonibacter celer (assembly GCF_014281125.1). Classification (GTDB taxonomy): domain Bacteria; phylum Bacillota; class Clostridia; order Oscillospirales; family Oscillospiraceae; genus Lawsonibacter_B; species Lawsonibacter_B celer. The sequence goes on from NZ_JACOEA010000005.1 coordinate 15,833, forward strand.
AAAACAGGGGTGGCGTTAGGCCATCCCTGTTTTTTCCTGGACCTCCGGGGCCGCGCGGCGCCACGGGCCGGTCCGGTAACAGATCAGAGAAATAACCGTGGCCGCGCACCAGCCAATGGGCCAGGCACACCAGATGCCGATGGACGATTGAAGGGCGCCGGACAGAGCGTAGGCCAGCACGACCCGCAGAACGAGATCGGTGAAGGTGGCGGCCATAAATTTCCCCATCAGACCCGCGCCCCGGAGAATGCCGTCGGCCACCAGCTTGGTTGAGACCACCAGGTAGAAGGGGGAGAGGATGCGCAGGAAGAGGACGCCCGTATGGATCGCGGCGGCGGAGGGGGCGTCCATAAAGAGGTAGATCAGATATTTCCCAGCAAAGAAATAGAGTGCGATCAGCGGTATACAAAGGGTCCAGACCAGCTTCAGACCGGCCCGGAAGCCCTCCTGCACGCGGTGGAGCTTTCCGGCGCCGATGTTCTGGGCAGTGTAGTTGGACACGCCGTTTCCCAGCGTGGTAAAGGAGGTGACCACCAGGTTGTTGAGCTTTACAGAGGCGGAATAGCCCGCCATAACGCCGGTGCCGAAGCTGTTGATGACGCCCTGTATGAGAATGTTGCCGACCGAAATGAAGCTCTGCTGCAAAATACTGGGGACGGCAATGACGGCAATCTTGCCGAGCAGGGGCCAGGAAAAGGCGTGGGCGCTTGCCTCCGAGGGAATGTGAGACAGCCGCCGGAACACCGCCCAAATGGCCAGTACGCAGCTGACGCCCTGGCACAGGAACGTGGCCCAGGCTACGCCGGCCACCCCCATGTCAAAGGCAGTGACAAAAAGGATGTCCACCGCGATGTTGGAAGTGGAGGAACAGGCCAGGAAGAGAAAGGGAGTCCGGGAATCGCCCAGGGCCGAGAAGATACCAGTTGCCACATTATAGAAGAACACAAGGGGCAGGCCATAAATATAGATGTTCAGGTAGAGCAGGGAGTCCGGGAGGATCTCGGCCGGAGTGTGGATGGCCTCCAGCAGGAGCGGAGCCAGGGACAGCCCTCCGGCCATGAGGACGGCACACAGCACGCCGCTGGCGATCAGGGCGGTGGACACGGCGGTTTTCATGTCTGCAATCCGCCGGGCGCCGAACAGCTGGGACACAATGACCGAGCAGCCGATGTTGCATCCAAAGGCAAAGGCAATGAAGATCAGGGTGATCTCGTAGCTGTTGCCCACTGCAGCCAGGGCGTTTTCTCCCACGAATTTCCCCGCCACCAGGCTGTCGGCGATGTTGTAGAGCTGCTGAAACACAATGCTGCCGAACAGGGGCAGGCAGAATTTCCAGAGGACGGATCTGGGCTCCCCAATGGTCAAATCTTTTTCCATGGCTGGTTTCTCCCCTTTTTAAGAAAAGTGCTTCAGGCTGTCTGTTATAATCTGCACACAGCCCTCAATGCCACAGCGACTGCTGGAGAGCATCAGGTCATAGCTCTCGGGGAGGCCCCAATGGGTATCGGAATAAAAGTTGAAGCGGGATTTTCGCATATGGTCTATTTTGTGCATCCGGCGGCGGGCCGCCGCTTCATCCAGATGATTCCTGTCCATAATACGGCGTACGCGTTCCGCCGCGTCTGCATAGAGAAAGACGGAGCGCACACCGGAATAATCCTCCAGGATGGCGGAGGCACAGCGGCCCACAATCACGCAGGAGCCCTGCCGTGCCAGACGGCGAATTTCAGCAGCCTCAGCGTTGTAAACCATCTGGCTTTCCGAGTAGAACAGGTTGGACATATCGGCAGTATCGGCCAAAGAATTGCCGGAGAGCATGGCGGAGAAGTAGGCGGGGCGCTCCTCACAGCGCGCGAGCAGGGACTCGCTGAGACCGGAATCGTGCGCTGTGCGCTGAAGCAGCAGCTTATCGTAGCAGGGAACCCGCAGGGCCTCTGCCACACGCTCACCGACTTCACGCCCGCCGCTTCCATACTGACGGCCAATACAGAGAATAAAAGGCTTCAAAACAAATTCCCCTTTTCTGATTCCAAAGCAACCGTATCCTTTCAGGCTACCACAGTATACGCCCTGCCCTTAAAAAAGAAAAATATAGAGTTGATATTGCAATTATATCAATATATAATGACAGAGGTGATTGACATGAATATAAATTATGAATATTACCGCTGTTTTTACTATGTGGCCAAATACCGAAACCTGACCCGGGCGGCGGAGGCGATGCTGAGCAGTCAGCCCAATGTCACCCGGGCCATGAACGCACTGGAGCAGGCATTGGGCTGCCGCCTGCTCTCCCGCTCAAACCGGGGGGTGGCCCTTACTCCGGAGGGAGAACGGCTCTACTCCCATGTGTGCATCGCCCAGCAGCAGCTGCAGGAGGGGGAGGCGGAGCTTGCCGCCGGGAAGGACCTGCGGGGCGGGGTGGTGACCGTGGGAGCCAGCGAGACCGCACTGCATGGGCTTCTGCTGCCGGTGCTGCGCCGGTTTCAGCTGGATTATCCAGGCGTGAGGATCCGCATCTCCAACCACTCTACCCCCCAGGCTGTGGCCGCGCTGCGCAGCGGCCAGGTGGAGCTGGCTGTGGTGACGACGCCCACTGGGGTGCGCCATCCTTTGGAGGAGGCGCGGCTGGTGGACTACCGGGAGATTCTGATCGCCGGGCCGCGGTTTGCGTCTCTGGCCGGGGAGACCATCGCGCTGGCACAGCTGGCCGATTACCCCCTGATCTGCCTGGGGCGGGAGACCAAGACCTATGAATTTTATCAGCAGCTCTTTGCGCGGCACGGCCTGGCCCTTCAGCCAGATGTTGAGGCGGCTACCGCAGATCAGATTCTCCCGCTGGTGTGCAGCGATCTGGGGCTGGGCTTTCTGCCGGAGCGGTTTGCCGCAGGGGCACTGGAGCGGGGTGAGGTATTTGCCGTCGCCCTGGCCGAGCCGATACCGGAGCGCTCCATCTGCCTGGTAACCGATAAGAACCGCCCCCTGGGCAGGGCGGCACAGACCCTGGAGAGGCGGCTGCGGGCGGCGGCCCGGCGCAAGAGCTGAAAAGAGCGCGGACGTTCGAAACGTCCGCGCTCTTTATTATAGGTTTGGTCAGCTTCCACTGCGCTTGAGCAGCTGCTGCTTGATGTCCCAGAGCCGCTGGGACAGATCCACGTAGTAGTTGTGCGGGTTTTCAAAGCGCTTGACCTCGTCCCACAGCAGGTCGATCTGGGCCGCACAGTAGGAGCGCATTTCCGTAATAGAGGGGGAGCGGTACACCAGCTCGCCGCCCTGGAAAATGGGGACCAGCAGTTCCTTGGCGGTAAAGTTGGTAAAGACCTGGCGCTTCCAGGTGGCGTCCGGGTCAAAGAGCTCCAGGGGCTGGGAGAAGTCGATCTTCTCGTCGTGGACGCAGATCAGGTCGGCAAACGCCTTGCCGGTGGCGTTTTCAAACAGGCGGTAGACCTTTTTGAAATGGGGATTGGTGATCTTGGCGGCGTTCTCACTGATCTTGATCTTGGGGATGATGTTGCCCTGGCTGTCCTCCACGGCGGAAAGCTTATACACGCCGCCGAACACCGGCTCGGACTTGGAGGTAATCAGCCGCTCTCCCACGCCGAAGGAATCGATTTTGGCCCCCTGGAGGATCAAGTCCCGAATAATATACTCGTCCAGGGCGTTGGACGCCACGATCTTGCACTCGGTCAGCCCGGCTGCGTCCAGCATCTGCCGGGCCTTGCGGGAGAGATAGGTTAAATCGCCGCTGTCCAGGCGGATGGCGCAGTTGGTGATGCCCTGAGGGAGCAGGACCTCCTTAAAGGCGCGGATGGCGTTGGGCACGCCGGACTTGAGCACATTATAGGTGTCCACCAGCAGAGTGGCGGAGTGGGGATAGAGCTGGCAGTAGGTTTTGAAGGCAGTGTACTCGTCGGGAAACATCTGCACCCAGGAGTGGGCCATGGTGCCCCCGGCGGGGGAGCCGTACAGCTCGTCGGCCAGGGTGCAGGCAGTGCCCGCGCACCCGGCGATATAGGAGGCCCGGGCGCCCAGCACGGCGCCGTCCGCCCCCTGGGCCCGGCGGGAGCCAAACTCACTCACCGGCCGCCCGGCGGCGGAGCGCACGATGCGGTTGGACTTGGTGGCGATCAGGGACTGATGGTTCAGGGAGAGCAGGATGAAAGTCTCCACAAACTGGGCCTGAATGGCGGGGGCGCGGACGGTGAGGATAGGCTCCCCGGGGAAAATGGGAGTGCCCTCGGGTACGGCCCAGATGTCGCCGGTAAAGCGGAACTGCTTCAGGTAATCAAGAAACGCCTCGCAGAAGCAGCCCTTGCTGCGGAGATACTGAATGTCCTCCTCATCAAAGCGCAGGCGCTGGATATAGTCGATGACCTGCTCCAGGCCGGCGGCAATGGCAAAGCCGCCCCCGTCCGGAACGTTGCGGAAGAACACGTCAAAGTAACAGATCTGGTCGGCAATTCCGGTCTGGAAATAGCCGTTGCCCATGGTGAGCTCGTAAAAATCGCACAGGAGGGTATAGTTCATGCGTTCTTTCATCTGATCGTTCACGACCCTTTCGCGGCAGGCGACCGCCGCAACGCGGCGGTACCTGTCTTGACAGTAGAATTGCTGCTATCATAGCCCAAAACAGGCAAAAAAGCAAGCCTTTACAGGCTTTTTTCAAAGCAGGGGAAGGGCAGAGGGCGGTCAGGGGTGCGCATCTGACCTACCAGCCGAAATCCCAGAGACAGGAGCAGTCGCTGCATCCGGTCGTTTTTTGAGTAGGTGTCCAGCCGGAGGGCGCTCAGGCCCTGGCGGCGGGCGTACTCCTCCGCGTGGTGAAACAGGGCGCGGGCAATTCCCCGGCTCTGGAAGCAGGGGTCCACCGCCATGCGGTGAATCACCAGAGCCCGGGGATCCGTGCGCCAGGGCAGGGACGCATAGGCGGGGTCCTGTTCCAGGTTGAGACACGCCACCCCGGCCAGGACCCCGTCCAGCCGGGCTGCGGCCAGCTCGCCCCGGTCAATATCGCCGGCGTACAGCTGCCGGGTGGGGTAATCGTCACCCCACTGAGGATTGCCCAGGGTGTTCATATGGGCGGTCGCCCGCTGCACCAGGGCCCAGACGGTGTCCAGGTCCTCCGGCACCGCCGCTTGTATTGTCAGCATGGCGTCGCTCCTCATTCGTCCACGGGGCCCATGGCCTCGTGGGTCTGCCGGGTTACAGCGCCCCGGAAAAGGCGCACAGCCCAGCGGTGCATCTCCTCCAGATGGCCGGGGACTGAGTCAGCGGTGAGGCTGCCGGAGAAGGAGAAGTCCTGGTCCAAAATGAATTTGACCTCCTGGTCGGCCTTGCCGCCGCCCAGCAGGCCCGGGCCAGTCTGCAGCTTCATACGGCAGCCGCCGTTCAGTGTGCTCTCCACGTGCAGGGCGCATTTGCGCACCGCGGTCTCATCCACATCCGGCTCTCCCAGGATGCCCAGGAAGGGGCTCTCAATTACGTCGTCCCACAGCAGGCCCTCCATGCCCAGCCGCCGGCGGGAGAAGGCGTTGACGTACCGCAGGCCGATCCGCTCAAAAAAGGCGGGCTGATAGAGCTGGATAAACCGGGCCAGGGGCTTGTCCAGCCGGGCGGCGAAGTCCTCCCAGCTCTGGTAGCTCAGGGTGGACAGGGCGATGAAGCTCTGGGTGAGGTTGAGCTTCCACCGGCCGTCGGCGGAGATGAAGTGATAGTTGGTCACCGGCTTCTGGGGCTCCACCTTGGGCGGCGTGCCCGCGGTCAGCTTGGGTGGCTGCTGCTCCTGACGGACCAGATAGCGGGGAAAATCGGCCCGCACCGCCTCCTGAAAGTCCGCGGGCTCCTTTGCACCGATGGAGAGAATGGTGGGAAAACGCAGCTGGCAGATAACCTCCGCCAGCGGTGGACGGAGGTAGTGACAGCGCTCATATTCCGCAAACAGCATGGAAAAGACTCCTTCCCGGAAACAGCTTTGGTAAATGCTATTGTATCCCCTTGGAGGGCGAATGTCAAAGAAAAGACGGTCCCCGGCCAGAGCCGGGACCGTCTGCGTCACACCGTTTTATTCTGAGCGGCCCGGGCGCGCTTCGCCTCCTCCGGGGTGCTCACCAGGAGGATCCGGTCGGCCTCCAGGCCGGACAGGTCGGCACAGCGGGCCGTACAGCCGCAGACCACCAGCAGCGTGCCGCAGGGCACGCCGGGCCGGGCGGAGGGGGCGCCGGCAAACCCCAGGGACGCGGCGGCGGCCACCCGGTCAAAACGGGGATTGCAGCCGCCACAGTACTTGACCGCCCGCTCCATCCGCTCACAGCTCATGGTTGAGGACCTTTCGGGCCATGTCCAGCAGCTCCTCGCTCACTGTGTCCTCCAGCACCACCTGGGTGACGTCGGGGATGGCCTGACACACGGCCTCCTGGATCACGCTCTGGGTAGTGATGGTATTGGACGGGCAGTGGGAGCACTGGCCCAGCAGCTCCACATAGAGCACGCCGTCCCGCAGCTCCCGGATGCGCACATCGCCCCCATGGGAGCGCAGATAGGGGCGCACCTGTTCGTCCAAAATCGCTTCCACTTTTTCCTTCATGATTCGGTCACCTCACCGCAGGTTCTTTTGTGGGTTACAGCCGGAAATCCTCGTCCTTCAGACGGCTGAAATCGGGCGTTGCCGGAGCGGCAGGGATCCGCTTGAGCGGATCGTAGCGGAAGGCGCGGCAGCTGCCGCCGGGAGACACCACGCCCCGCTTGGGGCAGAGAATGGAATCCGGATCCAACTGTGCGCCCCGGGCGCAGTAACTGCAGCGGGGCTCAATATTCTTCTGGAACAGCATGGTGCACGCCTTCTTTCGTCAATACCCGATTCATTTCTATTATAACACGCCCCGGCGCCCTTTGCCAAGGCCTTTCCGCACGGACGCGGCGGCGGCCAGCAGAAAGATCAGAAAGACTACCCAGGCGCATACCGTGGAGATGGTGAGCGCGGTGTGAAAATCCAGGGCCGCGATGCCGGCCACCTGTTCGGCCAGATAGTCGGAGACCGGGGCGTCCAGCGGGATCAGCCGGGCCAGCCCGCCCACCAGCAGGGCGGAAAACACCCCATGCAGCACCTTGCCCGCCAGGTAGGTGCGGGCAGACAGCTCGCTGCCGCCCAAAAAGGACAGGGTCTGGCAGTGGACGGACAGCCCGGCCCAGCCCAGCATAAAGGCGGCCATGGACAGCCGCCCGGCCAGGGCGCCCTCTCCGGCCAGGGTCCACACGCCGGAGGAGATTTCGATGGCGCCGGTGAGCAGGCGCTCCGCCCACTCCTGGGTCAGCCCCAGGGGGGAAAAGAGCAGACCCAGCAGCCGGGCTACGCCCGGAAGAAAGCCGGAGAGGAAAAGCAGACGGATGACCACCGTAAACAAGACCACAAAGGCGCAGATGTTCAACGTGGAAAAAAACGCGTTTTTTACCACAGAGGTAAAGATGGAGGAAAAGTGCTCCGCCCGAAACTGAGGATGGGGAGCTCGGGTCCGTGCGCCTGTGTCCGTTTTCCGACCGTAGAACCGGAAGAGGACGCCCACGCACACGGAGGCCGCGGCATGGGCCAGGCAGAGGAGCACGCCCACCCGGCTGTTGGCGAAAACGCCTGCGCCCACGACCCCCAGGATAAAGGCGGGGCCGGAGTTGTTGCAGAAGGCCAGCAGCCGCTCCGCCTCCACCTTGGAGCACATCCCCTTCTCATACAGGCCGATGGCGGTCTTGGCCCCCACCGGATAGCCGCCGATAAAGCCAAGGGCGAGCGCGGAGGCACACGCCCCGCTGACCCGGAACAGCGGACGCATCACCCCCTCCAGGGCCCGGCCCAGATAGCCGGCTAGCCCCAAGTCCACCACAAGGGAGGAGAGGACGAAAAAGGGGAAAAGAGAGGGGACGATGACATTATAACACAGCAGCAGCCCATCCTTGGCCGCCGTCATGGCCTGTTGCGGGAAGAGCAGCAGCGCCGCCGTGGCGCACAGCAGGGCCAGACTCAGCAGCACCTCACGCACACGCTGTCTGGAGAGCAATTTGGACATGGTTTCACCTCCGTCTCCAGACTGTATGCACCGCAAGAAAAAAATCTGCCTGTCCGGTGGGAAAAATTCCCTGCGGCACTTGTGCCCGCCGCCGCAGGGGGGTATAATGGAGACAAACTGAGGAGCGGGCCTTGACAGAAATATTTTGCATCCGTTATAATCAGACTAATCATTTCGGCGCCATTGCTGCAGAGTAGGAGGATCGCTTTGCTGAATCCTGAGAGAATTGCCCTTTTGACCGACTCCACCGCCGATCTGCCCCCCGCCATGCGGGAGGGCAAGGCAATCTATGTGGTGCCGCTGAAGATCATCTGTGAGGACGGGGAGTACTCCGACGGGGAGGACATCTTCGCCCAGGACATTTACAGACGACTGCGGGGCGGAGAACTGCCCCGCACCTCTCTGCCCGAAGGGGGTGTGGTCAGCGACACCTTTGACCGCATCAGGGCCGACGGGTATGAAAAGGTAATTGCGGTGATGCTCTCCTCTGGGCTGTCGGGCACCTATAACATGGTGCGCCTGCAGGGGGAGCAGAGGGAGGATCTGGAGGTTGCGGTGTTTGACTCCAATTCGGGGTCTCTGGGCATTGGGATTATCCTGCTGCAGCTGTGGGAGGAGATTCTGGCCGGGGCGGGCTGGAACGAACTGGTGGAGCGGCGCACGCCGTACCTGATCGGCAATACCTACCCATTTTTCTCCGTGGACACCCTGGAGTATCTCTATAAGGGCGGCCGGATCGGCAAGGTGACCGCCATGGCCGGAAGCCTGCTGAATATTAAGCCCATCATCACCTTTGCCCAAGACGGGCAGCTGCAGAGCATTGCCAAGGTGCGCGGCCGCCGGCAGGTGCAGGACAAAATTCTCGACCTGCTCCGGCGCCTGGTGGAGGAGCGCCGGCGGGCGGGTAAGTCCCTGCGCTACAATCTGGGCGTGGCCAACGGCGGCGCTCCGGAGGAGATGGCAGAGCTCTCTGCGCGGATGCGGGCAGCCTTCCCGGATTACGGACACTGTTGGGAGGGGGCGCTGGACGCCACCCTCAGCGTATACATCGGGGACGGTGTGCTGGGTGGAGGCATCCAGTTCTTAGAAGATTAAAAGCTGCGGGACGCACCTGGATGCGTCCCGTAGCTTTTTGTTCCGGAGAAGGCCATTGCTCAGCCGTCGGCAATGATCTTGCTGCCGGTCCTGGGTAGAGAGGGGGCTAATTTGGGCCGGGCTGGAAGACACTCCTTCCGCCGGCGGCGCAGATGGACGCACAGGGTCACCACACCGCTGACCAGCAGGAAGGCGTAGAAGCTGATGCCCCGGGAGACCAACACCGCAGGGGTTACTAGGCCGGAGCCGAAAAAGAGGGCCATGGCTTTGACAAAACCGCCCTCAGAAGCGCCTACTGCCCCGGGGAGGGGGAGGGAAGCCACAGCCAGGGTAATCAGCGCCTGAGTGCCGATGAGGGCGAAGGGGCTGTGCCCTGACAGACCAAAGGCCTGGTACACTACGAGGGGGACGGAGAAGGAGGCGGTCAGCTGAAGAGCGGTGAGGGCCAGCAGCATCGGCACTAGGCCGGGGTTGTGCCGGACACAGTCCGCACCCCGGCGGTACTCGCTCAGCTGGTGCTCCAGCTTTTCCTGAGCGGCGTCCGGGCTGCGGACAATGTGCAGCTTTACCAGCAGAGCCAGCACGGCCCGGGCGAGCCTGCGGGCGGCGTTGGGCAGGAACATCAGGCAGAGCATCCCGGCGGTCAGGGCCAGGTTTACCACCGCGCCGTAGACCAGTAGCAGACCCAGGCCCCCCCCAAGATTGGTCAGGAGGCCGGGCTGCACAAAAAGCACCACAAGGGCGTAGCCCAGTACAGTCACCTGGTAGCACACGGCAATGAGCATCATGTTCAGCGTTCCGTGGGCGGCGGGAACGCCATCCTTGGACATGTAGTAGATCTGGGCGGGCTGTCCGCCCGTGGCGGAAGGGGTAATGGAGCTGAAATAGAATCCGGCGAAGGAATAACCCAGGCAGCTGTGGTAGGGGACCCGATGGCCCAGCCGGCCCAGGATCAGCCGGGAACACAGGGCCTCGCACCCCACAAAGACGAGCATCAGGGCCAGTCCCAGGAGAATCCAGCCGGGCCTGACCTGGCTGAGTGTGCCGGCCAGGCGGGAAAAGGGCTGGTCCCGGAAGAGCATCCAGCCGGTCAGGGCCATCAGACCCAGCATCAGCGCGATGCCGAGGCAGCTTTTTCGCTTGGACATCAGGCACACGCCTCCTTTGCTCCGACCAGCTGGGACAGGCGGCGCACCAAGTCCTCCTCCTCCAGCTGGCTCTTCAGCGCCCGCATACGGCTGGCCATGCATTCCAGAGCATCGTCGTCATAGATCAGAGCGCGGATCGCGGACAGACAGGCCTCGGGCTCCTTGGCCGCAACCCGGCCAAGCCCACGCTCCTCCAAAGCGCGGGCATTCTTCTTCTCCTGCTCCAAAAAGGGCTCCCACGCCAGCATGGGCAGCTCGGCAAAAATGCTTTCGAAGAGGGTAATGCCGCCGGGCTTGGACAAAAGCAGATCGGACTGGGCCATGTAGTCGTAGACACGGTCGGTAAAGCCCACGACCTCGATGTTGTCGTACCGACCCGCCAAGCGGTCATAGAGCTTTTGATTGCGGCCGGTGATGAGGGTGACCCGAACCCCGGGCAGGGAATTGAGCGCCTCATAAAAGCGGTCCGTCCGGGGCATTAGGCCCAGCCCGCCACCCATGATGAGCAGGCGGCGCTCCCGGTCCGCCGGCCGGCGGCGAATATGCTTGAACTCCTCTTTCACCGGGATACCGGTAACCAAAATGCGCGCGCCGGGCACCCCCTTGACACGCAGCTGGTCCCGGATGTCTTCGGTGCCCACCAGATAGCAGTCCGTGCCATAGTTGATCCATTCGGCGTGGGCGGTCAGGTCGGTGACGCAGGTGACCAGGGGCAGCGCGCTGCGGTGCAGCCGCTTGTAGCGGGAGATCAGCTGGGCACAGGCGGGATGGGTGGCGATGACGGCGTCCGGACACCGCTCCTCCAAAAGCCGGTTCAGCCGGGAGAGCAGCAGTCCCTCGCAGGCCGGGCGCAGCTCTATGCGGACGTCTTGGGTCAGCTTGTAATACAGATTAAACAGACCGCTGCCCCGGGTCACCAGCCAGTGAAACCCTTTGTAAACCAGGTCGGAGGTCTCCGGCAGGGCGTAGGCGATCAGATCCTCCACCTCTACCTGAGCGCGGGGGAAGCACTGCAGCAGCTGCTGGCGCAGGGACAGGGAAGCCGACCAGTGGCCTAGGCCAAATTTTCCGGTCAAGATCAGGATCTTCATGGCGCTTCCTCCTTTTCTGCGACCAGTATATCGTAGGATTCTTTAGAAAACCGCAGATGAATCCTTAATTTATCCTTAAGAAAATCTGACGGTTTCCAGGGAGGCATAGTCCAGCCACACAATGGACGGGGGGAGGGCTGCCGGGGCGGCGGCGCACAGGGCGGCGCGCCAGGCCGAGGAGCCATAAGCGCGGAAGGACAGGTTGTCCAGCGTACTGCCGTCGCCTGGTTCCAGCAGGGGAACGGAGAGACCAGCGGGAGAGCAGTCCAGCCCGCGGCCGGTGTATTTGCACCGCCCCTCTTTTAGGGTCCACAGGGTATAGAAGTCTTCCCAATTGCAGCCCCGGGCCTCAAACCAGGTATACTCCCCTTGGCTGAGCACACAGCGGGGCAGGCCGGCGCGGCGTGGGCGGATGAGCTCTATGTCCACACCCAGGGGGGCGTCCCCCACGGCGCATAGGACCAGAGGACCGCTGTGGCTGATGCTGAAATGGATGTGGGGGTGAGCGGGAAACCAGGGCTTTCCGCCGGGCAGCCGGGCCGTCTCCGGCAGAGCGGCTATGCCATAGGTCTGCTGCAGGGCATAAGAGAGCAGCCTGGCCGCCGCTCCTCCGTCGGTCCGTCCATAGAGCACCGGCATAAAATCCCCCCCTTATTGCGCCTATTATACTATTTCTGAAGACGAAATTCAATAAAAAATGCGTGGTTTTTCTGTCAAAATTCGTATTTTCAGGGTTCAGAGGTTTCAAAAGTGCCCAAAAACAGGGGAATACATCGCTCCAGATCCACAATGGCGTAGACAAAGGGACGGTCAAAGGTAAGAATGTCATCCGGAGCCGGGGCGCTGATGGTGTTTATGCCGCCAAAGGTAAAGGAAAAAGCGCGGGTGCCCTGTTCATCCAGCTCGATTCCAGCGCCGTGGACGACCGTACTGAGGTAGAGGGGGCGGCCGCCCTGGTCGGTGCCCATGGCGGAAAAGTCGGCCAGGGCGGGGGCAAAGGCACGGGTAAGCCCCATAGCCTGGAGCGGCCCGACCAGAGTGCCCTGCCAATAGGCTGTGAATTTGGGGAGGAGGAGGACCAGGTGCCGCTCGGCTGCGCCTGTAATCAGCGTCTGCAGACCTGCTCCATCCAGCCGCTCCAGACAGTCTGCCAAGGATATGCCTTCCTCCGGCAAAAGGGCCATCAGGGCCAGCCGACCGTCCTGATAGGGCAGGAGGACTCCGCGCACTCCGTCGGCGTGCAGGACGCGCTCGGTCCGGCCGCCGTTGCTCATCAGGTCCACCTGGCCCTGGGTGCCGTCCTCCCGATAAAAGGGCTGGGCACTTCGGGTGTCAGAGGGGTCGAATTCCTTTTCCCACTTCCCCTCGAAATAGACGGCATTGACCAGGGCCAGTACTGTGTCCGGGTCCAGCTGAGACAGGGCCTGCTTTATGTGTCCGCCGGTGTGCTGCTCCACCCAGGCATTAACCTGGCTAAGGGTGGAGGGCGCGGTAAAATCGGCGGCAAATATCCCGGCCTGGTAGGGGTCTGTACAGCGGCCCACAAAGACGTCTTCCGCCTGGGCGCGCGCATCCAGCCACAGACTGTCGGCAATGGACAGCTGGGTACCGCCGTTCAGCGCGGCGTAGTCGGCCAGCAGCGCGGCGCAATTGGCGTTGAGGGCGTCCCGGCCGCCCGTTCCGGTCAGCAGCGCTTCAAACTGCGTTAAGGTCTCCCCGGACGCGCCGTTGGCCGCCATGGAAAGGCATAAAAGCACAGAGAGGGGAGAGAGGAGGGTGTTTTCTCCCGCAAGGCGGGTTTGACGCAGCAATTCCAGGCCGAAGTCCGCAGCGGCCAGGTCCAGGTCCGGGTCGGCGAGAGGGGTCACAGAGGGCGGAGACTGGGCGGCTTTCAGCGCCTGGGTCCCGCCGGAGCAGCCCGTCAAAATAAGGGACAATGTCAGGGCGAGCGACAGTATCCGGATGTTCATGGGAAGACCTCCTTTTTGCCGGTTTGCTTTTTAGACGTACTTTAGGGTAAAATGTTCCTGTTTTCTTAATCAGTTCTTAAAGGTTTTCCCGCTTGGGGCTTAACCTTCTCCTGCTATGATACCGAATATGAGGTGATGGAGTTGTACAACATTCTCATCTGTGATGACGACAAGGATATCGTCGCCGCGCTGGAGATCTATTTGACCAGCGAGGGTTACCGCACCCTGAAGGCTTACGACGGGCTGGAGGCGCTGAGGCTGGCGGAGGAGCATCCGGTGGACCTGATTTTGATGGACATCATGATGCCCGGGCTGGATGGAATCCGCACCACGGCCAAGCTGCGGGAGAGCCGCAATGTGCCGATTATCCTGCTTACCGCAAAAAGCGAGGACTCAGACAAGGTGCTGGGGTTGAACATCGGGGCGGACGACTATGTGACCAAGCCCTTTAACCCCATTGAGCTGATCGCCCGGGTGAAAAGCCAGCTGCGGCGGTACACCACTCTGGGCGGCCGTCCGGGGGCGGACAGCGCCGCCCTGACCAACGGCGGTATTGTGCTGGACGATACCGCAAAATCCGTGAGCGTGGACGGGGAGGCGGTCAGTCTCACACCCCTGGAGTACAACATTCTGCTGCTGCTGATGAAGCATCCGGGGCGGGTGTTTTCCACCAGCCAGATCTACGAGCAGGTGTGGAACGATCCCTCCCTTGGCTCGGAAAACACCGTGGCCGTGCACATCCGCCACCTGAGGGAAAAGATCGAGATCGACCCGGCCAATCCCAGGTACATCAAGGTCGTCTGGGGGCTGGGGTACAAGATGGAGAAGATTTGACCGGCCGGACTGCGCCGGACCAATTTTACCGGAGGGGCTCTGTCCCGCGCAGAGCGCGTATTTCGGAGGGCGTCCGCCCCCCAAAGCAAGGAGTGATACCATGAAAAAACAGCTTCGCACCAATCCTGTTCTCAAGGCGGTGGCGGTGATCCTGCTCCTGGTCCTGGCGGCAGGGGGCTTTTGGGCGTCCCTGTTTACCCTGTACAAGTGGGACGACATCTGGACCGGAGCGGGCTACTATGACAGCAACAATTATTATGCTAATCTCTACAACCGTCTGGGTCAAGTACAGGAGCTGGCCCGGCTGACGCAGGAAAAGGCGTGGGATGGGGGCCTGTCCTATCTGGACCAGCAGAGGCTGGAAAACCTGAAAGAGATGCTTGCCCCGGAAAAGACCAATTTTCGCTTCCAATTGCTGGACAACGCCACCGGCGAGCTGGTCTACGGCAACCTGAAGGGCTGGCCCATGGGGGAGAGTGTGTACCGGGTCCATACCGACGCGATGGGATTCACCAGAAACGGTGGGGAGCGGCGGGAAGACTATATGAGCTGGGACGGAGAACAGGAGTATTATCTGCTCCATCTGGTGCTTCCGGATGGAAGCACGAAGGTGTGTACGCCGGAGGAGACGCAGCTGGCTGCCCAATACGGCTGGTTTTTTGACGGGGGCTACTCCTGGGAGTATGATTCCAGCCGGGACAGCCGGGTGGTATCGGTGGAGTTTGCCGTGGAGTACGGGGTGACCAACCCCACCACCGTGGAGGACGAATTTACCCAGGGCGCGCAGGAATATCTGGAGTACGCCCAGTATCTGCCGGCGATTGCTCTGCTGGCCCTCGTTTTGGATGCAGCGGCGGTCCTGCTCTTTGTATTTCTCTGTCTGGGCGCCGGCCGTCGGCGGGAACGGGAGGGCGTGGTGCTCAACGGCTTTGACCGGATTCCGCTGGATGCTCTGGCGATACTGGAATTCTTTGCACTGGCTCTGCTGCTCAATGCGGGGGATTCTATGGCATGGGCGTTCAATACCATGTCCCTCACACCGGATCTGGCGGCGGGCTTAAGCGTTATTTCCCTGGGGATCGCAGGCTGTGTGGAGGCCTTCCTTCTGACGCTGGTCGTCCGAATCAAAGCGGGCACTGTGGGCTCCAACACTCTGGTTTGGATGCTGTGTAAGGTCATCTATAAGGGCTGCCGACGCATTTCCGCCTCCTGGCCCCTCACAGGGCGCATGGTGGGCTGGTTCCTGTTGTATCTGCTGGGCACGTTCCTCACCGCGCTTACCGTGTTTCTGATTCCGGTTTATCAGGGCGTGGTCCTCTGGCTGCTGTGCCGCTGGACCATCCAGTGGAAGCGGGTGCGCACAGGTACGGAGCAGATTACCGGGGGCAATCCGGAGTATAAAATTGATACCGAAAAGATGTACCGGGACCTGAAGATTCACGCCGAGCAGCTGAACAACTTGGGAAGCGCCATCTCCACCGCCGTGGACGAGCGGATGAAGAGCGAGCGGTTCAAGGCGGAGCTGATTACCAATGTCTCCCATGACCTCAAGACGCCCCTGACCTCCATCATCAACTATGTGGACCTGCTGAAAAAGGAGGAGATCTCCGATCCAAAGGCGGCAGAGTATATTGAGGTGCTGGACCGGAAAAGCCAGCGGCTGAAAAAGCTGACCGAAGACCTGGTGGAGGCCTCCAAGGCGTCCACAGGCAGCCTGAGCGTGAACCGGGAACGGCTGGGCGTGGTTCAGCTGGTGCAGCAGGCCCTGGGCGAGTTTGAGGAAAAGTTTGCCCGCAGTTGTCTGACGCCGGTGCTTACCGCTCCTGCAGAGGAGGCCTACGTGGAAGCGGACGGCCGGCACCTGTGGCGCATTATTGACAATCTGCTCTCCAACTGCAATAAATATGCGCTGGAGGGTACCAGGATTTATCTGGATGTGATAAAATGGGAAGGACAGGTGACCCTATCTGTGAAGAACATCTCCCGCCAGCAGCTGAACATTCCGGCAGAGCAGCTGATGGAACGCTTTGTGCGGGGAGAGGAATCCCGCAGTACGGAGGGCTCCGGGCTGGGCCTGTCCATTGCCCGCAGCCTGGCGGAGCTGCAGGGCGGCACCTTCCGGCTGGATGTGGACGGCGACCTGTTTAAGGCGGCCGTCTCCTTCCCGGAATCGGAGGCGCCGACGCAGATCGAAGCATGAACCTCCTCCGGGCCGGGACACGACAGGAGTGTCCCGGCCCGGAGGAACCCTTTTTTGTGTTGGGAGCGTGGAGAATGCCATGTATGACATTGTAATCATCGGCGGCGGCCCGGCGGGGCTTACCGCCGCACTATATGCCAAGCGGGCGGGGCGCTCCGCCCTGCTGCTGGAGGGCGGGGTGCTGGGTGGCCAGGCCGCCACCACTCCGGAGATTGAAAACTGGCCGGGCACACAGCGCATTTCCGGTGGCGACTTCGCCATGAATTTGTACCAGCAGTCCACGGCCCTGGGGGCGGAGATTCGCTTTGAGGCCGCCACGGGCCTGGAAAAGGTGTCGGACGGCTGGCGGGTGCGCACAGCCGCAGGCGGGTACGAGACCCGGGCGGTGATCCTGGCCAACGGGGTGCGCCGGAGAAAGCTGGGGGTGCCCGGGGAAGAGCAGCTGGCCGGCCGGGGCGTGAGCGTATGCGCCACCTGCGACGGGGGCTTTTTCAAGGGAAAAGAGGTGGCCGTGGTGGGCGGCGGCAGCGCCGCCCTGGAGGACGCCCTCTACCTGGCCTCCCTGTGTCCCAGGGTATGGCTGATCCACCGGCGGGACCGGTTCCGGGGAGAGACCCATCTGGTCCGGGCGGTGGAGTCCATCCCCAACATCATCCCGGTTATGGACACCTGGGTGGAGGAAGTGCGGGGAGCCGAGCGGGTGGAGTCCCTGCTGCTGGACGGAAAGGCGGGGGCGAGGGAGCTGACCGTGTCCGCCGTGTTTACCGCAGTGGGCCTTATCCCGGACAACGGGGCCTTCGCCCCGCCCCTGGAGCTGGACGAGCAGGGCTATGTGCGGGCGGACGAGGGCTGCCGCACCAATCTGCCCGGGGTCTTTGCTGCCGGGGATACCCGGGCAAAGCCCCTGCGGCAGCTGGTGACCGCCGCTGCGGACGGGGCCATGGCCGCCTTCCAGGCGGGGAATTTTCTGAACCTGCGGGACAGCTGAGGGCTACTCCTCGGTTCGCTGGAAGCCCTGGCAGGGGTCAGGGTCTTCCGGCGGCTGGGGCTGCCCGCCGACCTGCAGCGCGGGGAGCAGCACAAGAGAAGCGCCGAAGAGGATTGCAGCCAGAATGGCGATGGCCTGTATCTTGTTGCGCTCCAGCCAGGGACGCCACCCATCCGGCAGGGGGAGTTTATCCCCGAATTTGTCCATCACCACGTAGAGCACCACGGCAATGACCACACAGATGGCCAGCCGGGTCACGGTCTGCTGTTTATCCTGCTTCCAATCATCCATAGGACTCCGCCTCCTTTTGATCCAGTATAGTGCGCCCGCCCGCCCGGCATGCCAGGGGGACGGGCTGCAATTTATTTCCGATCCTAAGCGATTATGACCAAACGGTTAATTTTTCCCCAAGCCACTTGTCCCGCGCCGGGCGATTGGATATAATGGAGACTACCAAATGGAAACAGAGGCGTGTACATGAAGAAAAACCAGCGAAAAAAAACGCCCGATCCCCGGCCGGAGACGCCCGTCCGCCGGGAGGTGCCCCGTGTGAGTCCGGATCCAGAGGAGGGCCTGACTCAGGAGCAGGCGCATCAGCGGGAGCAGGCCGGCTGGGCCAATACTCCGGTGGAGTCGCCCACGAAGTCCGTGGGCGAGATCGTGCGCGCCAATGTATGTACCTTCTTCAACTTCATTTTCATTGTCCTGGCCTGCCTGCTGATCACGGTGGGGTCCTTTGACGACATGCTCTTCCTGCTGATCGCCGCGGCCAATACGGGCATCGGCATTATTCAGCAGCTGCGCTCCAAGGCCACCATCGACAAGCTCAATCTGCTCTCCGCCCCCAGGGCCAAGGTGGTGCGGGAGGGGAATCTGATCTCCATCCCCTCTGCCCATCTGGTGCGGGACGACGTGGCGGAGTTTACCTCCGGGGACCAGATCCCCGCGGACGCCACGGTCCTCTCCGGTTCGGCCCAGGTGAACGAGGCGCTGATTACCGGTGAGGCCGACGCCATTGAGAAGGGGGCGGGGGACACGCTGCTCTCCGGGTCCTTTGTGGTGGCGGGGAAGTGCCGGGCCCGGCTGGACAAGGTGGGGGCGGATTCCTATGCCGCCCGCCTGACCCTGGAGGCCAAGAAGAACGTCACCGCCGGCAAATCGGAGATGATGGCCTCTCTGGACAAGCTGATCCGGGTGATCGGCATTCTGCTCATCCCCGTGGGTGTGGCCCTGTTTATCAAGGAGTTTTATTTTCTGGAGCTAGGTGCGCGGCAGGCCGTGGTGTCCACGGTGGCCGCCCTGATCGGCATGATTCCGGAGGGGCTGTATCTGCTCACCAGCGTGGCCCTGGCGGTGAGCCTGGTGCGCCTGGCCCAGGGCAAGGTGCTGGCCCAGGATATGAGCTGTATTGAGACCCTGGCCCGGGTGGACGTGCTGTGCGTGGACAAGACGGGTACCATCACCGAGCCCCATATGGAGGTGAGCGAGACGGTCCTCCTGGACGAGGAGGAGTATCCGGAGGAGGCGGTCACCTCCGCCCTCAACGCCTTCTATAAGTGTATGGAGGCGGAAAACGACACCGCCCGCGCCATGAAGGAGCGCTTTCACGGCGTGTCCCCCTGGCATGCGGCCCGCACCATCCCCTTTACCTCAGCCACCAAATGGAGCGCTGCCGTGTTCCCCGGCCATGGGGCCTACGTGGTGGGCGCGCCGGAGTTTGTGATGGGCGCGCGTTACGCCGACCTGAAGGAGCTGGCGGAGCCATACTCCGCCAAGGGCTACCGGGTTCTGCTGGCCGCTGAGTACGACGGGGTCCCCGACCAGAGGGGGCTGGACCCGGCGCGGGTGCGGCCCATGGCGCTGGTCCTGCTGTCCAACCGCATCCGGGCCAACGCGCCCAAAACCTTTCACTATTTTGCCCAGCAGGGGGTGACGGTGAAGGTGATCTCCGGGGACAACCCGGTGACCGTATCCGAGGTGGCGCGCCAGGCAGGTATTGAGGGGGCGGATAAATACATCGACGCAGCCACCCTGCGCACCGATGCCGAGCTGGAGCGGGCCGCGGGAAAATACGTGGTGTTCGGCCGGGTCACCCCGGGGCAGAAGCGCAAGCTGGTGCGGGCCCTGCAGAAGCAGGGGCACACCGTTGCCATGACCGGCGACGGGGTCAACGACGTGCTGGCCCTCAAAGACGCCGACTGCGGCATCGCCATGGCCTCCGGCGCGGAAGCGGCCTGCCGGGCGGCGCAGCTAGTGCTGCTCAACTCCGACTTTGGGGCCATGCCCAAGGTGGTGGCG
Organism: Lawsonibacter celer; assembly: GCF_014281125.1. Taxonomy (GTDB): domain Bacteria; phylum Bacillota; class Clostridia; order Oscillospirales; family Oscillospiraceae; genus Lawsonibacter_B; species Lawsonibacter_B celer. Next base: position 35,511 of record NZ_JACOEA010000005.1, read on the forward strand.
GAGGGGCGGCGGGTCATCAACAATATCCAGCGGGCTGCGGCGCTGTTCCTGGTGAAGAATATTTTCTCCTTCTGCCTGGCCATCATCTCCCTGTTCGCCACCTTCCCCTACCCGGTGACGCCGCTGCAGCTATCTCTGCTCAGCGCGATCACCATCGGCATCCCGTCCTTCTTCCTGGCGCTGGAGCCAAATTACAGCCTGGTCAGGGGAAAGTTCCTGGGCAACGTGTTTCGTCAGGCCCTCCCCGGCGGCATTACCGACCTGGTGATCATCCTGGGGATCGAGCTGTTTTACCTGGTGTTCGGATTTACCGAGGCCGACCTGTCCACCATGTCCGCCATTCTGCTGCTCTTTATCGGGCTGCTGGTGCTCTACCAGGTGTGCAAGCCCTTTGACTGGAAGCGCCGGGTGCTCTGGGGCACCATGGCCGGGTGCGCGTCGGTCATCGTGCTCTTTTATGGGGATCGCTTCGGGCTGACGGAGCTCACACTCCAGCCGCTGCTGATCCTTATCCTCTTCATGTGCCTGGCCCAGCCGCTGATGCATCTGGTGCTGCAGTGCTTTGAGAAAGGGGCGGCCCTCCTGCGGGCGGGCCGGCGAGTGCGTAGACGCTGAAAGCGGAGCGAAAAGGAGAGCTGGAAATGGAATTGATTCTGGTGCGCCACGGGACCACCCGGGGCAATGTGGAGCACTTTTTCGTGGGCAGGCTGGACCTGCCCCTCCTCCCCGAGGGGGAGGAGCTGGCCCGGCGGGTGGCCCCCACGCTCCCGGCGGTGGAGCATATCTACCGCAGTCCCCTGCTGCGCTGCCGTCAGACGGCGCAGCTGCTGTGGCCCGGCGTGGAGACCACGGTGGTGGAGGAGCTGCGGGAGACCGATTTCGGCCCCTACGAGGGAAGGCGGGAGGCGGAGCTGGCGGACGACCCCCTCTACCGGGCGTGGGCCGACCGACCCGGCGGCCCCAATTTTGCCGCCAGCCCCCTGGGGGAGACGGAGGAGCAGGTGGCCGTCCGGGTGACGGAGGGCCTGCGGAAGGTGTCGGAGGACGCCCGGCGCCGGGGGCTGGATCGGGCGGCTGTGGTGACCCACGGGGGTACGCTCATGGGGCTGCTCACCCAGTACGGGCGGCCCGAGCGGCCTTACGGGGCGTGGTTCTGCCCCAACTGCGGCGGATACCGGGCGGAGCTGTCCGCCGCGCCGCTTGCGCTGAACATCCTGGGGCCGGTGGGGGGAGAGCAGGCCCTGAAAAATCCATAAAAGCCGCCGAGGTCTCCGGCGGACGAAAAAACGGCCGCGTCAAGCGGCCGTTTTTTCACGTTGTTTTTCCTTCCGGCGGCTCAGGACATAGAGGCCCAGGCACACCGCCCCGCCCAGCAGGAACAGGGCAATGATGAGCACGGCACAGTGCATAAAGTACCCGTCGGGCAGCAGGAGGATGATGGGATCTGTCTCCGCACTGAAGAGCCAGTAGTCGTTGCGGAAGAACAGCTCATGGAACCACACGAACACCCTGTCCCACATGAGGGCCACCCCCAGCCCCACCCCGGCGGGGAAGAGCAGGGACACCAGTCCCGCGTATTTCAGCCAGCGCCGGGGCCGCTGGCGGCGGAGGAGCGCTGCCAGCAGCACGGAGAGAGCCGTGCCCAGAACGGCCCACCACTGGAAGGCCAGGAAGATCACCTTCACCTCCGCAAAGTGGATGAGGCCGGTGGGAGAGGAGGGCAGATCGGGGAATTCCAGCTGTTCCGCCCCGCCGATGCTGTTGTAGTCGATGAGGGCGTCGTACTGCCGGAGAATGTCCGCCTCGCTCATGCCCGTGGCCTGGGAGAGGTCGTAGGCACGCACATCCCGGACATAGAGGGGGCGGAAATGCAGGGTAACTGCCACCGCCAGGGCGAGTATGGCGGAGGCGAGCAGCAGGCCCGCCACCCAGTGGAGCAGGCGATTGGCGTGTTTCATGGCTTGGCCTCCAGGGTGCTTTTTGAGAGAATTTCCTGGTCGCAGGCGCGGCAGAGCTCCGCGCTTGTGCCCATCACATAGAAATAGACCCCCGCGTCCCACTCAGGAAAGTAGCGGGCGCAGACAATGCCGTGCATCTCCACTGGGGCGAATTCCTCCGCCACGGGGCCGAACCCGGGCGCGCCGTACTGGAGGTAGGAGAGCACGCCCCCCTCCCGGGCATTGTGGGCGCTGCCGTTGACGGTGAACTCCGCCTGGAATTTGGTCCAGCCCTCGTACCCGGCATAGGTCACGCCGGAGGCGCGCTCCGTCACGGTGAAGTCAAACACCCGCTCCTCCGGCGTCAGGCCGAAATCCCCCAGCACCAGGGTGAAGAAGTCGAAGGCGGCGATCTGGGCCGCCGCGTCCTCATCCGGGTCCCCGCCGGCCAGGGCGGCGTTGCTCCCGTCCCGGACCAGATAGGCCCCGTAGAAGCCGTTGTAATAGGGGGAGTTCGGGTCGTAAAGGCGGCTGCAGCCCCGGCTCAGGTCAAAGGCGGGGAAGTTGTAGAGAATGGTCAGCCGGGCGTCCGGCTGGCCGGTATAGGCGGCATAGGCGGCATCCGCGGTGAAGGTCATGACAAAGGGGTACCAGTCAGCCTCCGGCGTGGCCAGCCCGCCGGGGATGTGCAGGCGGATCCCCTCCTCCGCCAGCAGGCTCTGCCGCTGGTGCATCCCGCTGTACACCCCCATCACCGCCAGGGAGCGGACGAAGGGAAACAGGGGGGAGAGCAAAAAGGCGATCACGCACCCGCATACAAGGGCCAGGGCCAGCAGGCGGCGGCGCAGGCGGCTCAAAACTCAATTTCCTTCCGGGCGGTCACGCCCCGGTCGTAGGGGTGCTTTTCCTTGGAAAAGCGGGTGATATAGTCGGCCCGCGACTCCAGAGCAGGGGGCAAGTCGTGGCCGGTGAGCACCACCTCCAGGCCCGCCGGGCGGGTATCCAGGAAGCAGAGCAGCTCGTCCGCGGGCAGAAAGCCGTGGAGAGCGTCCAGCACCTCGTCCAGCACCAGCAGGCGGGCCTCCTCGGCCCGGGCCAGCCCGACCGCCCGGCGGAAGAGGGCCAGGCAGCGCGCCGCCGTCTCTGCCTTCTCCCGTTCGTCCATCTGGAAGGTGAATTTGCCGGTGGGGGAGTCCCGCAGGAGCGTGATCTCCGGAATACGCGCCGCCGCTTCCGCCTCGCCGCTCCTTCCGCCCTTGAGGAACTGGGCGACGACCACACGCCTCCCCCAACCCGCACAGCGCAGGGCCAGCCCGAAGGCCGCCGTGGTTTTTCCCTTCCCATCGCCGTAGTACAGCTGCACCAGACCTTGCGCTTCCGCCACAGGAACCGCCCCCCTTTGTCTCAGATAGCCCCAGTATAGCAAAAAGAGCGTCCGGCCGCAAGGGCGGGAAAAGCTGCGGCGCAAAGAGACGAAAAAGGACTTTTTTTCCGCTGAAGGGCATGGAAAAGGCCCGCTTTCTGTGCGCGTGCAACAAAAGGCGGGTGGGCCTCCCTTGATAAAGGAGGGTTATATTTATGGCAAACTATACGGATAACTATCAATTACACCAGTGGGAAGCGGGGGACGATTTTTTGAGGGAGGACTTTAATCAGGATTTTCAGCGGATCGACGCGGCGCTGGGGGAAAAGAGCGGTATCCTGTTCGGCACGTACACCGGGGACGGGTCGGAATGGCAGGATGTGAACCTGGGCTATTGCCCCAAGGCGGTGGCAGTCTTTCCCCAGGACCAGACCATGGTCCAGACGGACCGTGTCTCCTATCGGGGATTCGCCGGGCCGGCGGGGGGCACCCGATTCTGCGACTTTGCCAGCGTGGAGCTGACCGAAAGCGGCTTCCGGGTGTTTAGCAAATCGGTGGGCGGGACCTACGGGGGCACGATCGGCACCAATGCGCAGAGTAAGCGGTTCTTCTACTGCGCCATTTCATAAACAGGGAAAAGGGAGCCCCCTCAAACGAGGGGGCTCCCTTTCTTTGGGTTTGGGTTCCGAGAGTCGGAAACCTACTTAATCTCGTTGTTTACGTCTACGAACACGAAGTCCAGGGTCTTGTCAGCAGCAGCAACAGCCACAACATTTTTCACGCGGGAACTATCGGAGGCGGTGTTGCTCAGGACGATGGAGCCGCCCTCAACACCGGTCTTGGCAGCAGAGTCCACATAGAGGATCACGGTGTTCTCGTCTACCTTGAGGGTATCGGCATTGTTGGCAAACTTCATGTTGGTGCCATCATAGGCCACAATAGCCTGGCCGTATCCGGCCACAGTGTAGACAGTGAGGTTGGTCATGTTGTTGTTGGCGTCCACCTTGTAGGAGAAGTAAGCGCCCTTAGCCAGCGCGTCGGTATCGGCGGCGGTGTTCAGGGTGACGTTCTCCTTGCCGTTCCAGAAGGTGACCTTGGCGACAGTGACACTCTTATCGTTCAGGACCTTCTCCACATCGGCCACTACGTAACCGTACTGCAGGTCGCTGGCAGAGCCCATCTCGCTCTCCACAAAGGCCAGGGAGATGGTGGCGAAGCCGGTGGAGCTGCTGGTGTTGTAATAGGCGTTCTTCGTGGTGGCAACGCTTACCTTGGCCAGGTCGGCGCCGGTAACCACCTTATAGCCGGTAGAGGTCTTCACAAAGACCACGGCGTCGGAGGCGATGGCCTTGCCATCAATGGTGCCAGCCTTGCCGTCAGCCTTGGCATAGGCGCCGGTGGTATAGCCGTCAAAGCCGCCCACCTTGCCGTCGCCGCCAGCACTGGTAGCGATAGCGGTCAGCACATACTTGCCGTCGCCGTCCGCGTCGGAGATGGTGTACAGGGTGGCCAGAGCCAGAGAGCTAAAGTCCACGCCGGAGCCGTTATCGGCGTCGGCCTCAAGGTCAACAACCTCGAACTCGCCGGAGGAGCGCAGGATCTGAGCCTGGTTGTACAGCTGGAAGCCGCCCAGGGCCTGCTTGTTCACCAGAACCACGTAGTCCTCAACCTTGGTGGAGGAGGTAGTGGCGGTGGTGTTCATGACCACGTCGTTGATGGCCACGAAGTCATAGGAGGTGCCCAGAGTCATGGTGTTGCCGTTCACATTGTACCAGGTGCCGTTGACCTGAACCTCAGAGCCCTTGGTGGCGGTGACCTTGCCGGAAATCACGTCCAGCTTGGAGATCTCGATCAGGCCCTTGGCGCTATTGGCGGCGGCCACGACCATGACCTTGTCGCCCTTGGCAATGCCGTCATAGACGCTGACGGTCTTGTCGGTGAAGAGCTTATTGCCGGTGGCGCCGCTCAGGGTGAAGGACTTCACGCCGGCATAGGTGACCTCTTCAACCGCCACAGGCACGTAGGTGGCATAGTCGATCTTGCCATTGCCGTCCTTGTCGATGAAGGTGACCATCTCTTCCAAACCGGGGGCGGCAGCCGTGCCGGACTTGAAGGCATAGTACTTGCCGCTCAGATTCTTGGCGGCCACGTCGGTCTTGTACACAGTGCCGCCGACTTTGATCTCACCGTTGTTCTCGCCGTCCGCCACGTTCTTATAAGCGGAAGTAATAATCACAGCGCTCTTCTCAGCGAAGATGCCGAACACGGTGGTCTTGCCGTTGACGGTCTTGTAGATGACCTTGACGTTCATCTTGTACAGGGCGGTAGCGTCGAGAGCGGTGGTAAAGGTATCGCCGCCCACGGTGTAGGTAAACTGAGCCTTGTCGGCGTCATAGGAGAAGGCGGTCATCTCGCCGATCTTCTCGGTGGTGCCGTACTTGGTCTCCAGCAGGGTTTTGCCGGTGGGGACATAGGACTGGGTGATCTCGCCGGTGGCCACATTCTGGCTGTAGCGCAGCTCCACCATGTCGCTGTTCAGAGCGTTGAAGATCATCTGGGCGGCATTATCGCGGGTCAGGCCGGCGGAAGCCTTGATGTCCAGATTCTCATACAGCTTGACGGTGTTGGCCAGTACGTTGGTGTTGATCTCCCAGTTGGCGCCGGTCAGGCCGTACACCTTTGCGCCGTAGCCCAGGGTCACTAGCAGCATCTTGGCGGCCTCGGAGCCGGTCACGGTGCCGGTGGGATCAAACTTGCCGTTGCCGCGGCCGGAAATAGAGCCGACGGAGGGGCTGGCGCAGTACTCGATGAACTGCTCCGCCCAGGTGCCCTTGATGTCGGTAAAGCTGGGCACGTCCTTGACACCCAGGGTGGGAGCCTTGCCACCGTTCAAGATGATGGTGATCATCTTGGCCATCTCGGCGCGGGTCACGATCCCGGTGGGGTCGAAGTAGGAGCCGTCTTCCTTACCATTGATCACGTTCAGAGCGATCAGGGTATCTACGGCAGTCTTGTTGACGATGTTTTCCTTGTCGGAGAAGTCGTCAACGCCCACAGCACCGGCGCTGACAACCATCATGCCGATGAGCATGGCGGCGGCCAGGACCAGACTGAGAGCGCGCTTGAGGTTTCTCATTTGGATATTCCTCCTTTTAAAATTTGAGTGGGGACGCTATCTGCCTTGTTCAAATTGCCGAACAGGGGCGTATAACGCCCCTTGCACCCATCAAATTAGTTGCTGAAGGCAAATGTTTTAATTAGAAATGCGACTGTTTCTCCTTTGAAAGTTCCGGTGGTAGACATTTGGTAGACAGACTTTCTGATTTGAACAATATAAAACCCGAAAATGACTGCGTGGCAGTCACTTGCGGGTTTGGCTTGGTAGACTTTTGGTAGACATTCTCTGCTCTTGCCGGAGTTCGGAGGGGGTTGTCTGCATAAAATCCACCAGATTGGGCATCGTTTTAATATTAAGAGAAGCGGGCTGAGGAGAGAAAAGAGAGAAGAGAAGAAAATTACTTGGATTTTACATTTTCCTATGCTATAATATATACGTATTGAAGCGTGCTCATTTCGATGAGGCGTATAAATTGAATTTATCGGGGCCGCTCCCCGCGGGGCGCCTATGGATTTCTGGGGCTGGGAGGCTCGCCCCATGGACTAGGAATAGAGGGTTGCAGGTTTGACTAAATATGTGATTCACGGCGGAAAGCCGCTCTCCGGAGAAATTGAGATCAGCGGCGCCAAGAACGCCGCTGTTGCCATCATCCCCGCCGCCTTGCTGGTGGATGGCGTGTGCCGGATCGAGAACATTCCGCAGATCAGCGATGTCACCTTAATTTTGAATATTTTGCAGGAGCTGGGCGCGGATGTGCGGACAGTAAACCGCACCACGGTGGATGTGGACTGTTCCCACATCCGCAACGCCCGGGTGCCGGAGGAGCTGGCCCGGAAAATTCGGGCGTCCTATTACCTGATCGGCGCACTGCTGGGACGGTTTGGCTCGGCGGAGGTTCCGCCTCCCGGCGGCTGCGACTTCGGCGGACGGCCCATTGACCAGCACATTAAGGGCTTCGTGGCCATGGGGGCCGATGTGGACGTACACGGGGGCTACATTCACGCCAACGCCCGCGCGGGCCGGCTGCAGGGCACCCAGATCTATTTGGACATTGTATCCGTGGGCGCGACCATGAATATTATGTTGGCGGCCGTGTTGGCCGAGGGCATGACGGTCATTGAGAACGCCGCCAAGGAGCCCCACATTGTGGACCTGGCCAATTTCCTAAACTCCATGGGCGCGGAGATCATGGGCGCGGGCACGGACGTGATTAAGATCCGTGGGGTCAGCCGCCTGAGCGGCGGCGCCTACTCCATTATTCCGGACCAGATTGAGGCGGGCACCTACATGGCCGCTGTGGCCGCCGCCGGAGGTGAGGTGCTGGTCAAGAACGTGATTCCCAAGCACCTGGAATGCATCACCGCCAAGCTGCTGGAGATGGGAGTGGATGTGGAGGAGCGGGACGACGCGGTGGTGGTACGCCGCACCGGCAAGCTCACCCGCACCAATGTAAAGACCCTGCCCTACCCGGGCTTTCCCACGGACATGCAGCCCCAGATTGCCGCTATTCTCTGTTTGGCGGAGGGTACCAGCGTGCTGACGGAAGGCGTGTGGGACAACCGCTACCGCTATGTGGACGAGCTACGCCGTATGGGCGCCCAGGTCCAGGTGGACGGGAAGGTGGCTGTGATCGAAGGGGTGCAGAAGCTCACCGGGGCAAAGGTGCAGGCCTGTGACCTGCGGGCCGGCGCGGCCATGATCATTGCGGGGTTGGCCGCCCACGGAACGACGGAGATCGGAAATATCTACCATATTGAGCGAGGCTATGAGGATATTGTGCGCAAGCTCTCGGGGGCTGGAGCGGATATCCGCGTAGTAGTCGCCCCGGATGAGGACAAGCAGGTTCAGGTTGGATAAGAGAAATCGAGGGGCGGCGGCTGGATGCCGCCGCCCCTGATTTACATAAGGAGCGATCTTTTTGCTGGAGCTAGTTACCCTGGCCAGCGGCTCCAGCGGGAACTGCCTGCTGGCGTCCGACGGCCGTACCCGGCTGCTGGTGGACGCGGGCATTTCAGCCCGCCGCATCTGCCGGGGATTGAAGGAGCTGGATGTGAACCCCGCCGATCTGGCGGGGGTGCTGATCACCCACGAGCATACGGACCACATTGCCGGGCTGGCCACTTTGGCCAAGCAGTTTCGCCTGCCGGTGTATGCCAGCCGGGGCACGGGGCTGCAGCTGTGCTACCGCATCGCCTTTCTGGAGGAGCTGCTGCGCCCCTTCTCCGCCGGGGAGAGCTTCGCGGTGGACGGCCTTGCGGTGGAGAGCTTTGCCACGCCCCATGACACGGCGGAGAGCGTAGGCTACGCCGTCTCCAGCGGCGGCAGCAAGGCGGCCGTGGTCACCGACCTGGGCCGTGTGACGGAGGAGGTGGCCCGGGCTATCCGGGGGACCGACCTTCTGGTGGCAGAGGCCAACCACGACGTGGACTGGGTGCAGTCCGGGCCCTATCCCTACTTTTTAAAGGCCCGTATCTTGGGGGACCGGGGCCACCTGTCCAATGAGGCGGGGGCCCAATTGGCCCGCAGCGCGGTGGAGGGGGGCGCCCGGACCGTGGTGCTGGCCCATCTTTCCGCGGAAAACAATACCCCGGTGCGGGCCTATGATACGGTGCGCGCGGCCTTGGAATATGCGGGCGCGGCGATTGGACGGGACGTAACCCTGGAGGTGGCGCCCCGGGCGGAGACCAGCCGGCGCTTCCGGGTGGGATGAATGGAGGCGACGAGGGCTGAATATCCATATCATCTGTGTGGGAAAGCTGAAGGAGCGCTTTTACACCCAGGCCGCGGCGGAATACGCCAAGCGGCTGGGGGCGTATTGCAGGTTGACCATTACCGAGCTGCCTGAGGAGCGCCTGGGCTCCACCCCCGGCCGGGGTGAGATCGACGCCGCGCTGGAGCGGGAGGCCGGAGCGATTCTGGGAAAGGTGCCCAAGGGCGCGGCGGTCACGGCGCTGTGTGTGGAGGGCGGGCTCTGTTCCAGCGAGGAGCTCTCCGCAAAGCTGGAGGCCTGGGCCGGGAGTGGCAGGAGCACGCTGGTCTTTGTCATTGGGGGCTCCTACGGGCTGCATCCCAGTGTGAAGAGCCGGGCGGACTGGCGGCTGTCCATGTCCCCCATGACCTTTCCCCACCACCTGGCGCGGGTAATGCTTTTGGAGCAGATCTACCGGAGCTTTAAGATCCGCGAGGGCTCCAGCTACCATAAATAAGCGGTGATAAAATGGAGGAGGCAACCGATATGACGTACAAGCAAGCGTATGAGACCTGGCTGAACAGTCCCGCACTGAGCGAGGAAGAGAAGGACGAACTGCGAGCCATTGCCGGCAACGAAAAGGAGATTGAGAGCCGCTTTTTCGGCCCCCTGGAGTTCGGCACCGCCGGGCTGCGGGGCACCATGTGCGTGGGGCTGCACCAGATGAACGTGCATATCATCCGCCACGCCACCCAGGCCTTTGCCCAGGTGATCCTGGAGGAGGGCCCCATGGCCGCGGCCCGGGGTGTGGCCATCTGCTATGACTGCCGCAACAATTCCGCCCTCTTCGCCCGGGAGGCCGCCTGCGTCATGGCGGGCAACGGGATTCCGGTGCGGCTGTTTGACGCCCTGCGCCCCACGCCGGAGCTGTCCTTTGCCGTGCGGGAGTACGGCTGCATCGCCGGCATCAACGTCACCGCGAGCCACAACCCCAAGGAGTACAACGGCTATAAGGTGTACTGGGAGGACGGCGCCCAGCTGCCCCCCCGGCACGCCGATCTGGTGGCCAAAAAGATGGCAGAGCTGGACGTGTTCGGCTGCGTGAAAACCGCGGACTACGACCAGGCGCTCCAAAGGGGGCTCATTACCCTGCTGGGGCAGGAGACCGATGAAAAGTTCCTCGCCCACGTCATGGCCCAGGTCGTGGACCCCACCGCGGTGGAGAAGGTTGCGGACACCTTCCGGATGGTCTACACTCCCTTCCATGGGACCGGATATAAGCTCATCCCGGAGGCGCTTGCGCGCATGGGCATGAAGCATGTGATCTGCGTACCGGAGCAGATGGTGATTGACGGAAACTTCCCCACCGTGGTCTCACCGAACCCGGAAAACCCGGAGGGCTTTGCCCTGGCGGTGGAGCTGGCCAGGAAAGAGGGGGCGGATTTCATCCTGGGCTCCGACCCGGACGCCGATCGGGTGGGCATTATGGTGCGCGCCAAGGACGGCACGTTCCAGGCCATCTCCGGCAACCAGACCGGCGTGCTGGTGCTGGACTATCTCATCGGCGCCATGAAGCGCACCGGCCGCCTGCCCGCCAGGCCCGTGGCCCTCAAAACCATCGTCACCACGGAGATGGCCCGCAAGGTGGCCCAGGTGAACGGTCTGGACTGCTACGACACCTTTACCGGCTTTAAATTCCTGGCCGAAAAGAAGGACCAACTGGAGGAGTCCGGCCAGGGCAAGGTGATCTTTGCCTACGAGGAGTCCTATGGCTACATGTTCGGCGATTACGTCCGGGACAAGGACGCGGTTACCGCCGCCCTGATGCTCACCGAGATGGCCGCCTGGTATGCCGGGCAGGGGATGACCCTGGCCGACGCGCTGGACGCACTGTTTGAGAAGTACGGCTACTACAGCGAGCGCACCATGAACCTGGTGATGCCGGGCCTGGACGGGCTGAAGAAGATGGCCGCCCTTATGGCCGGCCTGCGGGAGCACCCGCCGGTGGAGATCGCCGGGGTGCCGGTGGCCCAGCGAAAGGACTATCAGGACGGCTCGGTCACCGACGCCCAGGGCAGGGCGCTGGCGCCCATGGAGCTCTCCGGCTCCAACGTGCTGCGCTACGAGCTCTCCGACGGCACCAGCCTGATTGTGCGCCCCTCGGGAACCGAGCCTAAGGTGAAGGTCTACATTCTCACCAATGGGGACAGCCGTGCCGCCTGCGACGAGCGGGTGGCCAAATATGCCGCCTGGGCGGAGAGTCTCAAGGGCTGAGTTGTTTTAAAAAGAGAAAAAAGCGGGCCTTTTCCGTGCCGGCGGGCATGGAAAAGGCCCGCTTTCTGTGCGCGTGCAACAAAAGGCGGGTGGGCCTCCCTTGATAAAGGAGGGTTATATTTATGGCAAACTATACGGATAACTATCAATTACATCAATGGGAACCGGGAGACGACTTTTTACGGACGGACTTCAACGAGGACTTTCAGAAAATTGACGCGGCGCTGGGGGCGCTGCGTCAGGAGACGGTTCCGCTGAAGGAGTACGTGAGCACAGAAGTGGGCACGCTGATCCGTATTCCTCTGACCGACGTGGACCTGAGCCTGTATCGGGGGCTGGAGGTCCGGCCGGCGCTGCTGTGCGGTGACGTTTCTAACGCCTCACTCTACCTGAACAACCGGGCGGCGGCGGAGAGCGTGCTGATGTTCCGGGACACGGTGAGCCACAGCAGCGCCTTGGCGTCCCTGGTCACCGTGCCCACCCTGTCCAGCGACGTGACCTATTTCAGCCGGGTGGTGCTGGACCTGACCCTGCCCACTGTATGGTGCCATTTCCGGGAGATCATGACCTATCACTACCGGGCGGGGAATACCGCATGGAGCTGCCACGGGGTCGAGGGCTGCTCCATGCACAAGACCCTGACCCCGGAGGAGATTACCGAGGTGACTATCTCCTCCGCCGGGGCCAACCTCCAGGCGGGCTCCCGGGTGGAGGTGTACGGGCTGAAATAAGAACGGAAAACAGGGGACTCCCAGCCGGGAGTCCCCTGTTTTTATGCGGTTGGGGTGGGATTAGGTAGCCTGGGTCACGCTGGAAATGGTAATGGTCTCGTTGTTGGTGGGAGCGGTCACGGTGACATAGAAGGTTACGGTGTTGGTCGCGGCAGAGGGAGTCACGGTGCCAACAACAGCCTGAGTGCTAACGGAAGAGATGGCCAGGGTAATGGCCTTGTCAGCGACCCAGGTGCCGGAAGTCTTGGTGGCGGTGATGGCGATGGTGTTTACAACGCCGGTGCCGGTGATGACCTCATAGGCGGTGGTGGTGCAGGTGACGCCATCAGGAGTGCCGGCCAGGGTCAGGGTCTTGGTCACCTGATCGGCGGTCACAACGATGGTGGCCAGGTCGGAGGTGCTGGTGGCGTTGGCCACGTAGGAGACGGTCTGGCCGACCTTCAGCTCGGCATCCTCACCCATGAAGATCTCGGCGGTGCCGTCCACAACATTCAGGCTGGTGGAGCTGGCGATGGTGATAACGCTGCCGTTGATAGCGGTGATCACACCGGAGGTGGTGCTCACGGAAGCGCCCACGGTGTTGTCATCGTTCAGCTTGTACAGGGCGTCAGAGCCGATGGTGGTCTTGCTGGTGACGGTGATCTTGCCGTCCACGGTGTAGCCGTCATAGCTATAGACGGTCACCTGGCCCTTGGCAGTGCTGGTGGTGGTAGCGACCTGAGTGGAAGCGTCCACAAAGACCACCTTGCCGGAGTCAGTGCTGGAGTCAGCGTAAGCGCGGGTCACAAAGACGAACTTGGCCACGCCGTTCTCAGCAGCCACGTAGGCGGGAGTGGCGCTGACGTCGATCGCAGCGCCGATGCTGGCGTTGCCCACCTTGGTGCTGATATTGGAGGCGACCAGAGAGCCGGTCGCGGTCTTGTCCGCCTGCTCCAGGAAGATAAAGGTAGTGGCATCGTTCAGGATGGCGGAGGTGGAGTTGTAGGCAACGGAGGTGTCCTTCACAGCGATATCGACGGTGGCGGCAGAGTTGGTGACCTCGGTCAGCTCGTACTTGCCGTTGGCGTCCACCACGTAGCTGTACAGCTTGTTGATGATGTTGCTGGCGTTTGCCTGAGATACATTGCTGCTGCTCACAGCTGCACCGCCGATCTTGGAGACGGTGAGCGTGGTGGCCACGCCGTCGGTGCCTACACCGTAGACCTCAACGCTGTTGGTCACGCCGCTCTGGAAGTCAGAGCTGGACTGGACAACGCTGTTGGCCAGGACCAGGAAGTAGTTCTTGGCGGTGGCAGCGGCACTGATGTCCTTCATGATGTTGCCCTGGCCGTCCACGTAGAAGGAGACGGTCTTGCTCAGGTTGGCAGTACCCAGAGCGGTGGAGCCCTTGTTGGAGACGATGTAATCGGTGCCGTCCACAGTGAACTTGTTGCTGTTGGTCACAGCAGTCAGGGTGCCGGATACGGACTTGGCAATCTCCAGGGACTGCACACCCAGGAGGGAGCCGCCGACGTTCTTCTTGGAATCCGTGTACAGGACTACGTCCTTTACCGCGAAGTCCTCGGTGACAAAGGTCTTGCCGTTGGTCAGGGTGACAAAGCGGGGATCGGCGTCCTTGGCGGCGGTGACCTTCTTGACCTCACCGATGTAGGTGTTGATCAGGCAGGTGGTCACGGTCTTGGCATCGTCGTTGATGTAGACATACATCACAGTGCCGGGGGCGGTGTCCGCAAAGGCGGTGGCAGTGGTCTTGCCGGGCTTGGAGCTGGCATGGCTGGAGGAGGCGGCACCGTCCACGTTGTTGGTCCAGGTGTAGTCAGCGCCGGCGGCCTTGTAGCCCACCATGCTGTACAGGTCCTTCTCAGTGATCTTGCCGTTGACCACATAGTCGGCAGTCTTGGGGGCCAGAATGTCGGCCACATCCTTGTAGGCCTTGAGGGTGCTGGCGTAGCCGGTAGCGGGGCGCAGGAACGCGTCGCTGTCGGTGGTGCTGCGGGTCAGCTTGAAGATCTTGTTGGCCAGGGAGTCGGTCTTGACCTCCTGGGTGGACTTTACGATAGAGAACGCATCGCCAGAGCCCTTGGCATTGGAAGCCACCAGATAGGCCTCGGCAAAGGTATCATAGGAGGTGCCCTTCACCGGATCCATGCTGTTGTCGGCGTCGGTGGTCACGTTGATGGTGTAAACGTCCTTGGTCTCGGTGGTCTTGCTGTAAAACAGGGCGTTGTAGGCCATCTGGCAGGCGTCGTCACGGGAGATGTTGTCGGACAGGACGATATTGTTCACATCCAGGCCGGCGGAGACCATGTCCACGGCGATGTTGGTGGACCAGTTGGGATCGTTCACATAGCCCTCGGCAACAGGGTCAAAGCCCAGGGCAACCAGCAGCATCTTGCCGAAGGCGATGCCGGTCAGCTTGCCCTCGGGGTTGAACTTGCCGTTGCCCACGCCGGCCAGAATGTCCATGCTGGCGCAGTAGCCGATATAGGAAGCCGCCCAGTGCTTGGCAGGCACGTCAGTGAAGGAAGCGCCGGTGGTGCCCAGCTTCTCGGCGTTGGCGGGACCCAGGTTCATGTAGGCGACAATCTTGGCCGCCTCAGCACGGGTCAGGGTGCCGGTAGGGTCGAAGTTGGAGCCGTTGCCCTTGCCGTTGATGACGCCCAGGGCGACCATCACGTCAACGGCCTCAGTGTTCTTGATCTCGGCAGAGTCGCCGAAATCCTTGCTCGCAGCGCTGGCGGAGATGACCATCATGCCGATGAGCATGGCGGCGGCCAGGACCAGACTGAGAGCACGCTTGAGGTTTCTCATTTGGATATTCCTCCTTTTAAAATTTGAGTGGGGACGCTATCTGCCTTGTTCAAATTGCCGAACAGGGGCGTATAACGCCCCTTGCACCCATCAAATTGGTTGCTGAAGGCAAATGTTTTAATTAGAAATACGACTGTTTCTCCTTTTAAAGTTCCGGTGGTAGACATTTGGTAGACAAACTTTCTGATTTGAACAATATAAAACCCGCAAATGACTGCAGGGCAGTCACTTGCGGGTTTGGCTTGGTAGACTTTTGGTAGACATTCTCTCTTCTTGCAGCAAAAAAGCGGAGCGCTGCACCTGCAGCGCTCCGCTTCGGGAAGGGGGGATTATCCCACAACGACGATGCGGACCTTGCCGCCGTCCTGAGGGGCCTTGTCATAATAGATGGTCAGGTTGTCGGAATAGGCCCGGGCCTGGTTCAGGGCCTCCTTAGGGGTCTCCGCGTCGGGGAACCACTTGCCGGTGGTCTTATTGTAACAGACCACATGCTCGGAAATGGGGAACACCGCGTCCGTGGTGGTCACGGTCATGGCCTCCAGATCAAAGGCGCTGCGGCGCACGCCGGAAAGGGCGGTCAGTTCCACATAACCGGCAAGCTTGGGGGAGCCATTAAAGGTGTCCAGAGAGGGGGAGATGCCGCCAAATGCGTTCTGCCGGATATTGACGCTGCCGAACACACTCATGCTCTTATTCTGCCAGCCGTCGGGAGCGGTTTTGCCGTCCGTCTCCACGGAGACAACCGTATTATAGATGGTCTCGCCGTTGAAGCTGCCAGTCTCCTCCTCTTTGGTGGTCAGGCGGCCGTACGTATACAGGTCGCCGGTGACATCGTTGAGCACCAGGATATTCACCTTTCCGGCGTAATCCTTGCTCACGTAGAGAATCTTGGAGGCGGGGACGCTGGCACAGGTAATCTGGTCACGGCTGATCTCATGGGGCTGACCGTTGCCCACCCGCTCGTAGAACTTCACATTTTCCGCCAGCTCAGCGGTGCCAAGCTTCCCGGAGGCCACATCCCAGCGGGAGGTGGAGCCGCTGCCGCTGAGTTTGGAGAGGTTGATCTGCCCAACCTTGGAGGAGGAGACGGTGACCAGCTGGCCCACCATCTTGGCAGCGGTGTCGCCGGAGTAGCCGCTCTCGCCGCTGAGCTCTGGGAGTACGTCGCTGAGGGGAGTAACCACTGCTCTGCCGCCGTCCATGGACTTTACCACGCCCACGGTGTTGGAGCGGGCGGCACTGGTGGAGACCACACCGGCCACCTGCCCGTCCCGGGTGAGCAGGAGGGTGAGCTGGCCGCCGATCTTAAAGTTCTGCAGGTCATTGGCCGCCTCGGGAAGGACATTGAATTCCGTGCCCAGAACCGTAATTTTTGTGGGCGTCTCCGTGTTGGGGTAAACATTTTCATACACACCGGTCAGGCGCAGGTCGGAGATATTGAGCACCTTGGCGGCGGAGTCATAGGTGGCCACGTCGTACTGGCGGATATCCGCCACAGTGGCGGGCACACCGTTCTTATAGATCTGGTAGCCGGTCTGGCCGGAGACCAGGGAGGAGAAGGGGTTGGTGGTGCCGTTGGGGACGGCCCGGGCCACCATGGCGCTCTCCGCGGAGGAGGTGCGGCGATAGAAGATGTAGCTGAGCTTGCCGTCCGCCGTGTAGCAGAAGGTCATGGGGGTACCCGGCTTCAGATCCTGCCAGACGGCCTCATAGGTCTTGGCCTCGCCGTCCTGATAGACCGTGGTCTCCGGCTTTACATCCAGCCGCTCGCCGCCGGAAATGTTCACATAGGTGGCCTTGGGGGTGCCGGAGACGCTGACAGCGCGGCGGGTGAGCTTTTCATCCGGCTCAAAGGCCAGCAGCTTGCCGTCTTTATCCAGAAGCACGCTGCCCTGGGCTCCCTCCAGGGATGCGTCCAGGGGGACGCGGTTGGTCTTGTACACGCCGGTGGTGGTTTTCACCGCGCCCGAGGTCCCATCCGGGGCGGTGGCGTCCACAGAGAGGAGAATGCCGCCGTCCTCCTTCTTCCCGCCCAGGCTGACCAGATAGCTGTCGCTGTTGCCTTTGGGATTGGTGAAGAGCAGATTATAGAACAAAATTGCCGCCTGGCCGCGGGTAATCGTGGAGCCGCCGCCCAGGCTCAGGCCCTCGGCCAGGCCGCTGGAGCGGGCGATGGCTACATAGCCGTCATACCAGTGGGCACCGGTGGCCACGTCAGAATTGCCGTAGCCCAGCACACGCATCAGAATGGTCACGGCCTCGCCAAAGGTGATGATCCGCTCCGGGTAAAAGTTCCCGTCGCCGGCTCCCATAATCAGCTTGGTGGCCAGCTGACCCTCCTGAGCCGTGCCGATGGTGGTGGAGGCCGCCAGGTTGATATAGCCCCTGGCCCAGTGGCTGGATTTTACATCCAGAAAGATGGTGCGGTTGCGCTGCGCGGGCTCCTCGGGGCCCTTGCCCATGATCTCAATGACCATTTTGCAGAACTCCGCCCGGGTCAGGGTCCGGCCGGGGTTGAATGCGCCGCCGCCGGTGCCGTCCACCACGTCCAGAACCCGCAGTACTTCTGCGGCCTCCGCCACCTTGGGGTCCGTGATGTCGGTAAAGGCGGACAGCTTGGCCGCCGAAGCCGGGAATACCAGCATCCCTGCCAGAGTGGCCGCGGCCAGCAGGCAGGCAATCAGTCGTTTGATTCTCATTTCACTCTCTCCTTTACTCTGCGCGCAGGGCCACCACCGGCTGGAGGCCGGAGGCCTTAATGGCGGGATACAGGCCGAAGCCGATGCCCAGGGCCACGGAAATCAGGAACGCGCCCACCGTGATGCCGGCGCTGGGCAGCAGGATCATATTAAAGGACAGCTTTCCTACGATCAGCGTACCGATATAGCCCACCAGGATACCCAGCAGTCCGCCGATGCCGCAGATCATACAGGCCTCAATCAGGAACTGGGCGATAATGCTCTTGCGCTCAGCGCCGATGGCCTTGCGGATACCGATTTCCCGGGTGCGCTCGGTCACGGTGACCAGCATAATGTTCATAATGCCGATGCCGCCCACAGCCAGGGAGATGGCGGCGATGCCGCCCAGGAAGCGCTGCTGGAGCTTGATCTGCTCGTCGCCCTGCTCCTGCCACTGGTTGGGGGTCTGCACATTGTAATAGCCGTTCTCGCCGATGAGTCCCTTGAGGAACCCGTTGAGCAGGGTGATGGCCTTGGTGGTGGAGGGGCCGTCCTTGGCCTTGGCTACGAAGGAGCTCCAGGAGGTGCTGCTGTTCAGGTAGCGGGTCATGGTGTAGGGCACCACGATATAGTTGTCCTTGCCTGTCATAAAGTTCGGGTCCTGCTCCTCGTAGACGCCGATGACCTCAAAGGGTAGATTATTGATGGTGATGGTCTGGCCGATGGGGTTTGCGTAGTTGAAAATCAGCTCCGCCATGTGCGAGCCCAGCACGCACACCTGGTTGTATTTCTGCACGTCCAGGTAGCTGATGTCACGCCCCTTGGCGATGGTGTAGTTGCTGCAAAGGGAGAACTGGTGGTTGCCCATGGCCAGCTGCGGGGTGTCCTCCCAGCGCTCCGCAGTCATGTTGCTCAGGGTCTTGGCACCATATTTGATGACAATGTCGTTCCACATCTCGATCTTGGGGGAGACGCCCAGCACGTAGTCGTCCATCTCCATGCAGTAGGCATACAGGTCGTCCGTCAGGTCCCGACCGGACCAGCTGCTGGCCTCGATGTTGATGATGTTGGTGCCCAGACTCTCGTAGTAGGCGCGCATCTGGGCGTTCTGGCCCTGGGCGTAGGAGACCAGGATGATGACCGCCGCCAGACCGATGATGACGCCCAACATGGTCAGAGCGGAGCGCCCCTTCTTGGCGGCAATGGATTTTGCCGCGATTTTAAACGCCTGATTGAGATTCACTGGAACGCCCCCTCTCTGGCGCCGTCGTAGATGATGTGCCCGTCGGACAGGCGCACCACCCGGTTCGCCGTGGCGGCAATGCCGTTGTCATGGGTGATGAGGATGATGGTGGAGCCGTCGGCGTGGAGGGAGTGCAGAATCTCCAGCACGTGAAGCCCGGTTTTGGAGTCCAGAGCGCCGGTTGGTTCGTCCGCCATGATGATAGGCGGCCGGGTGGCGATGGCCCGGGCGATGGCCACCCGCTGCTGCTGGCCGCCGGACATCTCCGTGGGCCTGTGCTTGGCCCGGTCAGCCATATTCACCCGCTCCAGGGCCTCCTCCACCTGGTCGGCCCTCCGGGAGGCGGGCACGCCCTGATAGATCAGAGGCAGCTCCACATTCTCCCAGGCGTTAAGAGCGGGGATGAGGTTATAGCCCTGAAAGATAAAGCCGATCTGCTTGTTGCGCACATGGGCCAGCTGCCGGTCGTTGAGCTCGGTCACATCTAGCCCGTCCAGGTGATAGTCCCCGTAGGTGGGAATGTCCAGGCATCCGAGAATGTTCATCAGGGTGGACTTGCCGGAGCCGGAGGCACCGATGATGGCTACAAATTCCCCCCGGTCGATGCCCACGCTCACCCCGTCCAGGGCCCGCACCTCAGCCTCCTCGCCCTCATTATAAATCTTGAAGAGGTTTTTTACGTCAATCAGCATGGCGTTAACCCCAACTGTCGGCGCTCTGAGTCTCGTAGCCGATGAATACCTCGTCGCCCTCGTTCAGGCCGCTGAGAATCTCCGCGCGGGTGGTGTCCGCCAGACCCACCTCAACGGGCACGGCCCAGAAGCCCTCCGGGCACTCCCAGGCGGGGTCGGGCTCAGCAATGCCGTTCTCCGGCATGGTATCCGCCTTGACAAATACGATGGTTGCGGTGCCGTCGCCCGAGGAGCCGCCCGGCCGACCGCCGGAGCCGCCGCCGATGGACACAGAGCCGCCGCTTGACGATATGACCATTCCCAGGCTGCTGGGCGCCGCACCGCCGGTATACGCCTCGGGCACGGGCTCCGCCAGGTCGCCGTCCGTAATGGCGCCGTCCTCCATCATTCCGTCATCGCCCGCCATGCCGCCCGTGTCGGCGAGGGTGACGTATTTGACGGCCTGAATGGGCACGGTGAGGCAGTTGTCCGACTGGCTGGCCACAAAGGAGTAGCTGACATACATATTGCTCATGAGCAGGCCGTCGGGGTTATCCACCTTGACAACGGCAGGGAAGGTGGCCACGCCGTTTTCGGCGTTGGCGATCTGGGAGACCGACTCCACCACGCCGCCAAAGTAATTGCCGTACTGGTCGATGTCCACCCACATGCCGGGCTTTACGTACTGGATGTTGCGCTCATCCACCTTAATTTCAATGGTCATCACGCTGGTGTCCGCGATGGTGATGGCCTGACCGCTCTGCACCTCGGTGCCGGCCACCAGGCTGCACGCCAGCACAGTGCCGGAGATGGGGGCCACCGCGTTGTGGTTGGCCAGCCCCTTCTGGGCCTCCGTCAGCTTATCCTGCGCAGTCTTCAGCGCCTCCTGGGCGGACTGGAGCGCCAGCTCCTTGGAGGCGATCTCCTCGTCCTGGTCCTCCTCGCCCAGCTGCACCAGCAGCGCGCCCGCCTTTACGTCGGCGTAGTTCATCAGATTGATGCTCTCCACCGGGCCGCGGGCCTTGGCGGTGATCTCGGTGGTCTCATAGTATTCCAGCTTGCCGTTTTCGTAGGGATAGATGGCTGTGCCGTCGGCCGCGGTAATCGCCGCCGAGGCGTCCATCCCCTCGGTGAGGGTACCGGGATTGTCCAGAACCAGAATGACCTCGAACATCACGCCGCCCTCAGGCACCACCCGGCGCACATAGTTGACCTGCTCCACCTTGCCGGAGCGGGTAGCCATGACGGCGGGAATGGAGATCTGTACGCTCTGCCCCTTGGAGATCTGCCCCTCATAAGCGTAGCTGTAGTAGAGGGACAGGCGCAGCTTGGTGTCGTTGACCAGGGTGGCGATCTTGTCGCCCACGCTTACGTCGTCCCCCCGCTTCAGGCTGGCCACGTCCATCAGCTTGCCCGCGTGGGGGGCGGTGATGGTCAGGTCCGCGATGGAGTCATACACCGCCTGCAGCTCCTTCTGGCAGTTGGTCACGGTCTTGGCCGCGTCGTCCACCGCCTTCTGGGCGTCCGACACCGCTTTCTGGGCCGCGGTGTCGTCCATGGTATAGAGGGGCTGCCCCTCGGTGACCTGGTCGCCCTCCTGCACAAAGACCTCCAGCACAGTGCCGCCGCTGGTGGGCGTAATGGTGGCCGAGTCCTTGGCCTTGGTGGTGCCGCTGCCCTCCACGGTGCTCTGGATCGAGCCGATGGAGACAAAGTCGGTCATAGCCGTGCCCTTGCTGGTGTCCTCTTTAAAAATAAAAAGGTAGAGCACCACGGCCACCGCGATGGCGACGGCCGCCAGGATGATGATCGTCAGGGCGATGCGCGCGCCGCGGCTCATGCCCTTTTTTTTCTTCTTTTTCGGTCCCCCCGTGCCCGGCGTGACCGCCGGCGTATCCAGGACAGGGGTCTGCACTTCTGCCATTTGTCCGTACCTCCTAATATTGACCTTGTTGTTATTGTACCACAGCGCCGCCGCGCTGGAATTACAAACCAGTGACAAGTTCTTAATGAATCCTTAAGATTTTTTCAGGTGCTTTTTAGACGAGTGGAAGGAGGAATAAGTTGCACGCTTTCGTACAATTTTTTTGCCTCTCCTTAAATAAATAAAAAAGTACTGTTTCAAGGACCACCCCCCTGCTCTATCATACAGGCCGAAGCCGTCGAAATAAAAAAGTTCGGGGTGGGCGGAACCTTTTGCCCGACTGTTCCGTCTAATAGAAAACGGGCGGAAAAACAGCTTGCTCCAGCTATTTTACAGCTTTGTTACAAATCGCGGGAAGCGGTTGACGGGAAGGGAAAGTTGTTTTATCATGCTCACAGAGGCAAGGGGAGTTATACGCCCCTGTTCGGCAATTTGAACAAGGCAGATAGCGTCCCCACTCAAATTTTAAAAGGAGGAATATCCAAATGAGAAACCTCAAGCGGACTCTCAGCTTGGTTCTGGCCGCCGCCATGCTCGTTGGCATGATGGTCGTCAGCGCCAGCGCTGCGAGCAAGGATTTCAGCGACTCTGCTGAGATCAAGAACACCGAGGCCGTGGATGTGATGGTTGCTCTGGGCGTGCTCGAGGGCACTAACAAGGGCGACTTCAACCCCACCGGCATCCTGACCCGTGAGCAGGCGGCCAAGATCATCTGCTATATGATGATGGGCCCTGCCAACGCTGAGAAGCTGTCCAACAACAGCACGATCTTCAGCGACGTAGCGGCCAACCGTTGGTCTGCCGCTTACATTGCCTACTGCTCCAACCTGGGCATCCTGGCCGGTACCGGCAACGGCAAGTTTAACCCCGAGGGTGAGCTGACCGGCCTGACCTTTGGCAAGATGCTGCTGGTGGCCCTGGGCTATGACGCCAAGATCGAGGGCTATGTGGGCAAGGACTGGGCCACCAACGTGGCCGTGGACATGGTCTCTGCCGGCATCGATGTGAGCGGTATTACCCTGTCTGATCCTCTGAGCCGCGACAACGCCGCCCAGATGGCTTTCCAGACCCTGACCGCCAACATGGTTCGCTACTCCAACAAGGGCACTGAGGTCACCACCTCCGACGGCACCACCATTGTGATTGGCGCCTCTGATGCCGCCGCTATTGCGGTTGCTGATGCCAACAACTATGCCGGCACCGCTACCGGCGCTGATGGCCTGGGTTATCAGCAGTTCTGCGAGAAGTACTTTGACGAGCTGAAGAAGGTTCCCGCCGACAACGATGATTTTGGCCGTCCCGGCAGCACCTGGAAGTTCGAGAACAAGGATGTTACCTTCTCCAGCAAGGCTCCTGTTGTTGCCTTTAACGCTTCTACCAAGGCCGCTGACGTCGCCAAGGCTCTGAACGGCTACTACATTGACGACAATGCCAGCACTACCAACGTGAAGGTCAACAACACCACGAAGTATGTTACCGGCACCAATGCGCTGACTGCCGCTGTGAACGTCTACGCCAACAGCAAGTCTACCACCGCTACCACTCTGGCCATCGACGGTACTGGCACCGGTAAGACGATTGCCGAGGCGATTGCCGCTCTGACTGCCAATGGCAAGCTGGTGGAGATCTTTGCCAACAAGGATAGCGTAATTACCGATATCGTGGAAGTGACCTACACCGTGGCTAAGGTCAACGGCGTGACCACTGCTAAGGACAAGGTGACCTACACCTTCTCCAACAGCGTGCCCGCTGGTATTGACTATGTGGACGACAGCAACGACGATACCATTAAGATCAATGGTAGCATCTCCAAGGGCGACTATGTCACCGCTGTGAAGCCCACTGGCAGCACTGTCCTCTATGTTTACCCCACCACCAATATTACCGGCACCCAGACTTCCAAGACCAACGACGGTAAGGTTACCATCTCCGGCACTCAGTACACCGTTGGTTCTGGTGTAACTAACGTTGCCACCTTTAACAACGGCAGCAAGGATTTTGTGTACTACATTGACCAGTACGGCTATCTGGTTGCCACCACCTCCACCGCCGCCTCCACCGATTACGCTTTCGTGATCGATGTCAACGGCAAGCTGTCCACCACCATTGACGGCACCACTCCCTCCGTGGAAGCCCGCATTATGCTGGCTGACGGCACCCTGGGTGTGTATACCATCGACGTGGAGAAGCTGAAGACTGGCGATGCCCGGATCGGCACCACTTCTGCCAACGACAGCGTTACGCTGGCCGCCGGCGACTATGTCGTCAAGGGCACCAACATCTGTGTCTATGATGCAGGCTCTACCAGCACTGCTACTGCTGTTACTGGTCTGGCCGACTACATGGAGACCAAGGCCTTTGGTTACACCATGAGCAGTGATACCATTAAGCTGGAGACCCTGACCGATCTGCCCGCTAACAGTTCTGCGACTTCCAACGACACCGTGTATGCCGCTACCCTGTCCGGCAATGTGACCAAGGATACGACCAAGTACACGGCGAACACCGACAAGACCGTCCTGGCTGACAAGAACACCAAGTTTGTGGTGTACAATGCCAACAAGAAGACGGTCGCCGTCTACACCGGTTCTTCCAACCTGCCCACCGCCGCTACCGGTACCGGCTATGCTGTTATGAAGACCGGCAGCACCAGAAACCTGGGCACTGCGTCTGTGGTCTTTATCTCTACGGCCAGCGGCTTCAGCGCGGATGCCACTAAGGACTACGTGTACATTGACGCCACTAAGTTCTCTGAGACTCTGGTGGACGGCGAGACCAAGTACGTCTACACCGGTACCTACGCCGACGGCACCACCGTTGAGCTGGCTCCCGGCGATAAGATCGGCACTGGCGTTGCCTCCGACTCCGGCCTGTTCACCTATGACGAGAACAAGAAGGTCAACACCACCGCTCTGGCCACTACCTCCAGCACTTCTGTGACCAACACTTACTACCTCTACGATGCCACTCTGGTAGTCAGCGGCGACCTGCTGGGCGCTGGCAGCGACTACTACAACATTACCGAGGACACTCAGGTTGTCTATATTAACAGCGATCTGTCCGAGGTTAATGGCAACGGCGGCTTCGTGGTCCTGGCTGAGAAGGACGGCGCCGCTACTTCCAATGTGGCTGCCATCTTTATCACCGTCGACTAATTATCGCATACAAAAACTTATCCTAGATAAGTTCAGAGGGACGACCCATTCAGGTCGTCCCTCTGTTTCTCTTTTATTTAATTGCCAGGTATCGCTGTTCCAGGCCAGTGTCATTGTGGTAATCTCCTTGGATCTCAAAGCCCTCTTCTACAATTTGTATATTGCCGTCGACGTTGTTGCTCTCTGCAAAAAAGCGGTGGCAATAAGCTCCGAATACAAGCGTCAGCAGACCCCTGGTATAATCACTCACCTGTTTTTGACCTGAAATGATAAGCACTTGTGGTGTAAAGGGAAGTGAAATGGTGCGGCTGGCTGAGCCGTCTCCTACATAGCTACCCACAGCGATTCGTTCTGATGCCAATACCCCCAATGCTTCATCAATCTTGGCAAAATTTTCGTTAAAATCTGTCCGTAAAAAGCTGTCCTCCGGGTCCCACTGGTGCAAGCCGTAATTGGTCGTTTCTGTTGCCATATATACATTCCTCCTCACCACTTCCGGCCCGGAGCGGTTTGGATGTACGTCTTTCCAGGTAGGGCTCCCATCCTGCCTTTTTGCGGAAAAAAGTACAAAACAACGGTCTTTTTTCTGCAAAAAGGCAGGCCTGCCGCCACGCTCCGCCAAGCGTGCAACAAAAGGCGGGTGGGGGGCCTCTGATAAAGGGAGGTTATATTTATGGCGGGTTATACAGACAACTATCAATTACACCAGTGGGAACCGGGGGACGATTTTTTACGAACAGACTTTAACGAGGACCTTGCCAAAATTGACGCGGAATTGCAGAAAACCGCTCAATCAGTTCCAAGAGTAGCAGTGGGGACTTATGTAGGCGACGGCACGTACGGTAGCGCAGGAGCAAGCAACCTGACCTTTGACTTCAAACCCACGCTGGTGCTGCTGTTTTGTCCCGGTGACAGCAGCCGGCAGGCGGTCTGTTTGCCAGGAACGAATGGGAATGCCAAGGCTTTTGGAGCGAATAATTCCCAGGTGTACGTTACTTGGTCGGGAAATACAGTCTCCTGGTATTCACCCGACAGCAAGCAGGCACAGTTCAACGACACCAGCACGACTTATTATTATCTGGCGGTATAGGAGAGACCCTCCGGCAAAAGCCGGAGGGTCTCTTTTCATAAAAGGCTTCGCTTTCTGCCCCTGTCAATTAGGTGAAGGAAACAGCACCCACACCGTCAGCAAAGACAGTGAACTTGTAGGTCTCGCCATCAGCCAGGGAAGGATAGGTGACGGAAGCAGTGCCGTCAGCAGCCTTCGCATTGGTCAGAGTGAGAGAGCCAGTGGTCACAGCACCGGTGGCGGTAATGGTGACCTCAATGGCGTCGCCGGCTTTGATGCCGGTAGTCTTGCTCAGAGACACGTTGGCGTTAGAAATGGTGGGAGCGGCCGCGGTCAGAGTGGCGTTCACGCTGTTGGTCAGGTTGTTCTTCACATCAACAACCAGCAGCTCCAGCTCGCCGGAGGTATTCACCACAGCGATGACGTTGTCCATGTAGATGGAGCCGCCGAACTTGTTGGCCAGGACCACCTCGCCGGAATCCTTGCCGATCTCGTCAGCCTTGGAGGCGTTGGAGTCCACATACAGGTACTTGGTGTTGCTGGTGACCTTGTACTTGTTGGAGGCATCGGCGGTGCCGTCTAGGAAGAGGTAATCGCCTTCCTTACCAGCCACATAAGCGACACCGTCAGCACCAGCCATGGAAGGAGCAGTCAGACTAATCTTGGACACGCCAGTGATGTAGTCGCCATCAATGGTATCGTAGGTCAGGATATCGCCCTTCGCCACGGTGGTAGCGCCCTTGTCAATGACGGTCAGGTTGCTCTCGCCGTTCCAGATGGTGTAAGTGGTGTAGCTGGAGGACACCGTGTAGGAAGCGGAGGTGACATAGGCGTAATTCACGTTGCCGCTGGTCACGCCCAGGTCGGCGGCCTTACCGTTGAAGATAACGCCGGCATAGGACACGCGGGTCAGGCCGTTCACCACGGAGGTGTAGGAGCCGGAAGCGGTGGTGGAAATCTGGTTGTTGCCAGCGCCCAGAATGGAGCTGGCCAGGTTCTTGAACTGCTTGCCGGTGATGACCTTGCCGCCGTCGGTGGATTTCACAAAGATCACAGCGTCATCGGCGACATTATTGCTGTTTACGGTAGCAACCTTGCCGCCGGCGCCAGCCGCGACAGTTCCGTCAGCAGCCCAAGTGTAATCGCTGCCGATGGTCGCGGCGGCGGCCAGCTTGAAGCCCTTATCGGTTTCAGTGTAGGTATACATCTCGCCAGAGGCGGCGGCAACACCAGCGCCGTCAATGGTCACAGTCTCGATGGTGCCGTCGGCATGCATCACCATAGCCTTGTTGGTCAGCATCTCGGTGTCGGTAGCCAGAACCATGATCAGGTTGGCAATATCGGCGGAAGAAGCATCCACAGAGCCGGAAATCACAACGCCGTTCACCGCATAGAACTTGTAGGTGACATCAATATTCATGGTCTCGCTGTTCTTGGCATACCAAGCACCATCCACACGGACACAGGAGGTGGTGTTGATGGTCTTCACGCCGTCAACCGCACCGGAGATAGCGGAGACCTCGGTGATGTCCTTCTTATCCTCGGCAATATTGTACACGATGGTCACATAGTCGTTCTTGGCGATGCCGTCGGCGATATTGTGATCCGCCTGCTTATAGGTGGTGCCGCCGGCAATAATCTCGGTGGAAGAAGCATAGGTCACCTTGGCGGCGGCAACAGTGGTAACAACAGCGCCGTCATACTTGTTGTCGCCGTCGTTATCGATCAGCTTGAAGGTGTTGAAGGAAGTAGGAGCGACCGCTAGGCTCAGGCCAGCGGCGTACACACCATCGGTAATGGTGTACAGGCCGGAGGAGGCCAGCTTGTACTTGGCACCGTCAATCTTGATCTCGGTGCTGGAGACAGACTCGATCTTATTTACGTTGGCTTCGATAACGTTGTTGGTTTCGTCAGCGAACACGCCGTAAACCTGAGTCTGACCATTAACCATCTTGTAGACTACACGGACATTCTGGCCCAGCAGGTCAGCATAGTTGCCCTCAACCTTGGCGAAGTCCTTCTTAGTTTTCGCATTGGCGTCAGTGCCGGAGGTCTCAAGGGTGTAGGTGCCCTTATTGTCCAGATCCACAAGCTTCAGAACAGCAGAGTCAGTAATAGTAGCACCAAACTTCTCAGTCAGGATGCTCTTAGCAACAGTACCATCATTATTGAGCGCCAGGTTGTAGCCCTCAGTAATCTGGCCGGTCTGCTGGTTCTGAGACCAGGAGCGGACCATCATAGCAGCCTGAATACCATTCCAGATCATCTGGGCGGCGTTGTCGCGGGTCAGCTGCGCAGAGGAGGTGATGTTCAGCCCATCATACAGCTTAGCCTGGTTGGCGTACACGTCGGTGTTGATCTGCCAAGAACCGCCGGTCAGCTTAAACACGTCGGCCTTGTAGCCGATGGCGACCAGCAGCATCTTGGCGGCCTCAGCGGCGGTAACAGTCGCGTTGGGGTCGAAAGTGCCGTTGCCGCGGCCGGAGATGACGCCCACAGCGTCACTGGTGCAGTATTCGATGTAGCTCTCAGCCCAGTGACCCTTAATGTCGCTGAAGCTGGGCTTGTCTTTGACACCCAGGACAGGATCCTTGCCGCCGTGCAGGGCGACAGTAATCATCTTGGCCATCTCGGCACGGGTGACGATCCCGGTGGGATCAAAGTAGCTGCCGTCCTCCTTGCCGTTGATGACACCAAGGGTCACCAGGACAGAGACGGCCTCATTGTTGACGATCTCATCCTTATCGGTGAAATCGTTGGAGCCCGCAGCACCGGCGCTGACAACCATCATGCCGATGAGCATGGCGGCGGCCAGGACCAGACTGAGAGCACGCTTGAGGTTTCTCATTTGGATATTCCTCCTTTTAAAATTTGAGTGGGGACGCTATCTTCCCTGTCTAAATTGCCAAACAGGGGCGTATAACGCCCCTTGCACCCATCAAATTGGTTGCTGAAGACAAATGTTTTAATTAGAAATGCGACTGTTTCCCTTTTGAAAGTTCCGGTGGTAGACATTTGGTAGACAGACTTTCTGATTTGAACAATATAAAACCCGCAAATGGCTGCAGGGCAGTCACTTGCGGGTTTGGCTTGGTAGACTTTTGGTAGACATTCTCCTCAATTGCAGGCGCAGAGGGATGGGATTGGCGCTTCAGGTGAAAGGAAAGCCTCTATTTTAGAACACGCGCTGTATGGGAGGGAGCAGAAAAGCGGGGCGTACCGTATAACGGTGCGCCCCGCTTTTACTTTTTTAGGGTAAATCCAGGCTGGATAAAGTCCGTATTGGCAGGGTAAATCTATGGAATCCTTCTCTGCACACGCTGCAGTTCAATGAGCGCCTTGTCACGGTACTTAATAATGCTTTCCACATCATTGCCAATCGCGGCGGGGCGGTGTGCCATCTCCTCATCCACGCCGTCGGCCACAACCAGATACTCCTTGGGAGCATCGGTACCGCAGTATTTCTGGGCCAGTGCACGCCAACCGCCGCCGGCCACGCCCAAGCCGATGGAGAGCAGCTGGCCACACAGAGGCAGACGCATACCGGGCCCGTACATAATGGCCTTGTCGATGTCCTCCACGCTGGCATAGCCGTTGTTGGCCAGATAGATGGCCGTCTCCAGGATCTGGCTGTTAATCCGCTGAACCAGATAGCCAACCTCATCCTTCAGGCAGACGACGGGAACCTTGTCCATCTCGCTGTAAATCTGTTTCGTAAAGTCTACCGTCTCCTGACTGGTCTGCTTTCCGACAACGACTTCAATCGTGGGCAGCAAGTGCGAGGGGTTGAAGGGATGTCCCACCACGATGCGGTCCGGGTAGAGTGCGCCCTCCTGGAGCGTACTGGTCATGATATTGGATGCGGAGCTGCCGATGACCACATCACGGCCGCAGGTCTCCTGCACTGTGCGGTAAATGCTGCGTTTGATCTCAAGACGTTCTGGCGCGGACTCCTGTACAAATACAGCGCCTTCTACTGCGGCAACCATGTCATTGGTATAGAACGCCAGAGAGGCAGCTTCCTCCGCCTGCTCCTTGGTGTATACGCCATTTTCCACAAAGGTGGTCAGGATCGCAGCAATGCGATCCCTGATAATGGCGAGGTCACAGGTGTCGTACAGCGCAGTCGGGTGACCGGTCAGTAAGGAGTTTGCCGCAAGACCAGCACCGATGAGGCCGCATCCAATAAAGGCAATCTTATCTTTTTTCATATGCTTCCTCCTACTACATGTCAAATGTTCCGAAGGTTCTGGGTTTATGCAAAGTACATGAAATCCTGCTGAGAAGCCATCCACATTTTTACTTATACACCAAGGTCGGCCGCACGGTCAAGAAATTTGAAGGTTGTTGGACATATTTTGAAATTTGTCAACGGACAAAAGTAGACATTTTTCGAAATGTGTCCATCATTGGGCGCGGCTGTTTACTTTTTGGCAGATTTCGCTGAAAATTGTAATATATCCTGCTCAAGTCTTTCACAACATCCACTACAAATTCTAAAGTAAAGGGTGCAATGCTATGACAAGGGAGAAAGAGATCCGTTATGGACGCGGAGTTGTGGGGCCCGATGTAAAGGTGGCCAAATACGAGCGCTTTGTATATCCGTTGGGGGATGGCGTCCAGGCTGTGGTCAGCCTGTTCATGTCAATGTATTTCCTGTTCTATGCGACCACCATCATGGGGATTGATCCTGCCATTGCCGGCACTATGACTCTGGTAGCTCGGATCTTTGATGCGTTAAACGATCCGGTAATGGGCCTGCTGGCCGACCGCGCCGACACCCGCTTCGGTACCTACCGGCCATTCGTTATCTTCGGCAGTTGGACCATTGGCGCTTCCATCATCCTGCTCTTTGCAATGCCTGCGGGGATCAGCATGACCGGCAAAATCATCTGGATGTGGGTATTCTACATTCTGGAGAATATGGCTGTCACCTTGGTGGGCATCCCCTACAAGGGCATGATGACCCATCTCACCAATGACGGTGCTGAGCGCGTGTTCATCAACCGCAACTGCTTGGTGTATTCTTACATGTTTGCCTTGGTGGGTGCCATTGCCGTGCCCATGATGATCGGTGTCATGAGCAACCTTTATGGCGAGGATTCCGGCATGCCCTATACCATCAGCATCTGCATCATCATGGTTATCTGTTGCACCCTCTTCACCCTGGTGGGTATCACGGTCAAGGAGCGCAAGTTCACCGTCGCCAAGCTGGACGGCGGCGTGGACAAGCCCAAGATCTCCGATTCTCTGAAGCTGCTGTTCAAAAACAAGTATTGGTACATCATTACGGGATGCGCTCTGTTCAACTACTTCATCAGTGGCATCAATACCACCGTCACTTTGTACTACACCAACTATGTCCTAAAGGCTGGCGCCATCCTGAGTATGATCACCATGGTCGCCAACTTCGGCATCCCCATGCTGGTCATGCTGATTGTCCCGCGCTACACCGTGAAATGGGGTAAGCGGAAGATGGGGGTCATCGGCATTCTCATCGCCGCTGCCGGCATGGGCCTGCGTCTGGCCGCCGGCATGGACGCCCCGGTGTTGGTCTATACCATAGGCCTGTTTCTGTTTAACGGCGGCATTGCCTCCTACACCACCTGTCAGGCGCCCGGCATGATGGACTGCATCGAGTACTCGGAGTGGAAGTTCGGCGTGCGCAACGACGGCATTATCATGTCCGGCTACCTGATGGCCTCCAAGGCCGGCCCCGGTTTGGCCAGCGCCTTGGTCGGCTTTGCACTAAAAATGATTGGATTCGACAAGGCCTTGGCCGCCACCGATGTGGCGATGCAGCACGGTATCTTCAACTGTGCCGTGCTGATGCCCCTGTGCTTCCTCGGCGCCTTCTTCCTTTGGATGCTCCTCTGGGACCTGGATAAGAAGCAGCCCAAGATCCGTGCCGAGCTGGCGGAGCGCCGCGCCGCGGTCGCGGCTCAAATGAAGGAAGGACAGCAGGCGGACCGGATCATATGACAAAAAACGAAACTTGTCTACCATATTCTATACATATTGACTTTTTATTGAAAATTTTTAAAATAAAGCCAAACCATCCACACGGACCAAACAAGACATTGGAACCAAAACTGTATGTAAAGGAGATTTGAAATAATGGCTAACAAAGAATGGTACGTAGGCGAAGTCCGCGACACCGTGCACCGCGCGGAAAAAATGGGCAAGTATGGCCTGTCCGGTTTTGCTCCCGCGATTCTCTCCGTCGCCATTACCGGCGGTATGCACACCAAGGCCAAGTGCCCCGTGCTGCCCGAGACTGTGGACGAGCAGGTGCAGGCCGTGAAGGACGCCTATAATGCCGGCGCTGTCCTGGTGCATGTGCACGCCCGCGACAAGCAGGACACCTCCAAGATGTGCATGGACTCCGACCCCTTCATTGAGGTCAATCGCCGAATCCGTGAGGCCTGCCCCGACATTATCATCAACAATACCTTTGTCGGGGCGCGTATGTTCTATATGGAAAAGGCCTCCGATCCCGTCTGGCGTGTTTCTGCCGAGGCCCGCCCTGAGGTGGCCAGCCTGGATATTTGCCGGAATCTCTATGACTTTATGCCCAATGTTGTATTTGCCCAGACTATGGGTGACTGCGAAGAAAATATGGCATTGCTGGACAAATATGGAGCCAAAGCGGAAATTGAGTGCTTTGACCTGGGCGATATTCAGTTCTTGAACCGGATGATTCAGAAGGGCATCCTGAAGGATCCCTACTGGGTCCAGATGATCTTCAATGGCGCCGGCATCACCCCCTGCCTGGAGACACTGCTGCTGGCCGAGCGGCTGCTGCCGGAGAAGAGCCTGCTGAGCGTGCTGGGCATCGGTGCCGTCCAGACTCCTATGGCCGCTGCCGCCATGATTCTGGGCCACCATATCCGCACCGGCCTGGAGGACAACATCTACTACAAGCGCGGCGAGATGGCCACCAGCAACGCGCAGCTGGTGGAGCGGCTGGTCCGCATGGCCAACGACATGGACCGTCCTCTGGCGACCCCCGCGCAGGCACGCGAGATGATGGGCCTGGGCGAGCCCCGTCAGTACAGCTAAGCAAAGGCCGGCCGGTCCGCCGGCCGGGAGGAAGGCGGACCGGCCCTCAAAATTCAGTGATAAAGGAATTCAGAGGCATATGAAAACAAGAGATATTCCCAGCTTTGGAGTGCTTCAGGGCGTACGGGTCCTGTCGTCGGCGAACTTCATCGCCGGCCCCTATATGTGCGGCCTGTTTGCGGAGATGGGCGCCACTGTGACCAGCATTGAGCGGGCCGATTTCCCGGACGGACTCCGCACCACGGTCACCGAGTGGTTTTCCTCTGAGCACCGCAATCAGCTGAGCATGGCGCTGGACCTGCGCCAGCCCGAGGGCAAGGAGGTCCTGAGCCGGCTGCTGAAGGAAAACGATATTTTTGTTGAAAACGCCAAAGGCGGAAGCCTGGCGCACATGGGTATCACGGACGAGTGGATCTGGTCCTACAACCCCAAGATGGTGATTGTCCATGTGTCCGGATATGGACAGAGCGGGGATCCCAGTTACACCGGGCGGCCCTGCTTGGACGCAATTGCACAGGCGTTTTCCGGCTACATGAATCTCAACGGACTGCCGGACATGCCAATGGTGGCCCGGCTGTACACCGCCGACTACATGAGTTCTCTCCACGGCGCTGTTGGCGCCCTGGCCGCCCTGCACCGGGTCCAGCAAACTGGAAAGGGCGAAAGCGTGGACGTGGCCATGTATGAGAGCATGCTCCGCGTGTCCGCAGACGCGGTTGCCCTTGGGCTGAACCGGGGCCTGGAGCCCAAACGGGTGGGCAACCGGACCGAGCGCGCCTGGGGCGAAGGGGTGTATCGCTGCAGAGACGGCAAGTACATCTTCTGGATGTCCGGCCAGGTGGGCAAGACCACCTACGGGACCCTCAAGATGGTGGGCATGGAGCAAGAGGACCCCGGGCCTGGCTCTCCCTTCTCCACCAGGCCCGAGGTGGGCGCGGAGCTGGAGAGGAGAATGAAGGAATACTGCGATACCCACACCTCCGGCGAGGTTATGGAGGCGGCCCTGCCCCTGGGCGTCCTGTGCTGCAAGGTCATGAATTACGACGAGATGGTGGAGGACCCCCATTTCAAAGCCAGAGGGACCTTCATCGAATGGGACGACCCCTGTCTGGGAGAGCGCATGACAGGGGTGCGGCCTACTCCGTGCTTTGCAAACAATCCCTCCAAAATCTGGCGCGGCACCCCGGTACTGGGTATGGATAATGAAGACCTCCTGGAGGAGATTGGCTATACCGGGGAGGAGATTGCGATGCTGAAGGAGAAAAAGGTCATCACCTATGGCAGCTCGATTCATAAGACCATGGCCAAACAATAAGAGGTTATCGGAGAAGGCCGAAGGAGGATTAAAATGGAACATACAAGCACCGCCCATACACAGATCAAGAAACCCTGGTTTATTTTTGGCGTGTTGATGTTTGGCTGGTTTGCCATGATGCTGTCCTTGGGGGCCAACACCACGGCCTTCCCCCACATCACTGCTGAGCTGGGGCTTCCGTCTGCGTACGTCTCCTGGATGAGCGTTACCTACACGATGGGCGCGGCCATCCTTGCCCCCCTGATGGGACGTATCAGCGACCTGATCGGTCTGAAGAAGATCACCATTATCGGCTTGGCCCTGTTCACGATCAGCGTCGTGGGCCTGGGCGCCGGAAAGAATTTTGCGATCATTCTGATCGCGCGGCTGCTGCAGGGCCTGTCCGTGGCCTGTGTTGTCCCCGCCTGTATGGCGTTTGCCGGCCGCTTTTTCGCTGGTGCCAGCGCTGCGAAAGCCTATGCTGTGCTGGGCGCCGTGGGAACTGGCGGCAACATCGTGGCTCCCGTGTTTGCAGGCATCCTTTGCGACGGACCCGGCTATCGTTGGGTCTACTATGTCAGCATTGTGATTGCTGCAGTTGCTCTGATCGCCGTGTTCATCGTGCTGCCGCAGATCCCTGTGGTCCCGCAGGAGCGCAAGCGCTTTGACGTGGTCGGCACCATCAGTCTGTGCATCTCCATCGGTGGCCTGATGGTCACTCCCACTCTGGGCAGCCAGTTTGGCTGGTCCTCCCCGCTGGTCATCGTGGCCCTTGCGCTGTTCGTGGTGTTTATGATTGTATTCCTGAGTACTGAGAAGCGCGTGGAGCAACCGCTGATCCGGCTTTCCCTGCTGAAGTCCCGGGAGTTTTCGGTCCCCGCCGTTTACAGCCTGATGATCAACGGCATCGTCACCGTGTTCATGTACATGGTCACCTACTATGTGGTGTACGGCCGCGGCCTGCCCTCTTCTCTGTCCGGCTCCTGGACCACCTTCACGATGGTGTTCATGACTGTGGCCGCTGCACTGGCGAGCCGCCTGATGAAGGTCCTCAACTGGAAGTTCTGTGCCCTGGTGCATGTTCTCCTCTTTGCCGTGGCCTGCGTGATTTTCTCCTTTGCTGGACCGGAGGCCTCCCCTGTGGTCCTTTTTGTCGGCGGCGCAGTGCTCGGGATTGCGGGCAGCTTCAACACGCCGCTGCCCACGGCCAGCGCGCTGGATAAGGTTCATCCCGAGGAGCGGGGTGTGGCCTCTGGCTCCTTCCGTATGATCAGCGACCTCAGCGGCCCGCTGGAGACGGCGATTTTCATTCCCTTGCTTTCCACCATTGGGCTGACCGCGGCCGGTCCCAATTTCGCGGTCTCCTTCTCCAAGGTGAGCCTGTATCTTTTGATCCCGTGTGCCATCGCCTTTATCCTGTTCCTGGTTTATCCGAAACACGATCCAAGGCAGGATACGAAGGCGGAGTGAGTGGAGGGACGCCTTTGGGGCGCATCCGCTGCATAAAAAGTGAATGGACACGAAAAGTGTAGGTTTTTACCTACACTTTTCGTACTGTCAATTTTAAGTTAAAGAATCGGTTTGTAATATCGAAGTGGGGAGGGACACGGCATGTGTGCGGACATGATTCCAATTGAGAACGAGATCAACCAGGTTCTGCAGACAAAGTCCTGCCTATATACGGCGCTGTTTGAGTTGCTGAAATCACGCCCTTACGAGTCGATCACCGTGGGACAGATCTGTAAGAAAGCGGATTTTTCACGGGCGGTATTTTATAACCATTACCACAACAAAGATGAGTTTCTGCGGGAGATATTTGACCGCATTGTCTTTTATTACCACACCAAAATTGAAAGAGCGGAGCAGGAGCATCAGCTGACCGAGACCTATACGCATGTCACCTGGCTGCGAGTGCTCTCCAAAAACAAAGAATTCTTTTTGCTGTTGGAGCGCATTGGGAAAACGGAGTGGCTGGTGGAGTACCTGGCCAGTGAATTTGACAATCTGTTTGCCAAATTGGCCCATGAGGAGCCAACTGAGTCCGAGCTATTTCACAACTATTTTGTGACCTACCACGCCATGGGGGTGTGCGGATTATATATGAAATGGCTCAAAGAGGGTGAGCCGCTGCCGCTGGAGCAGTTTTCCGGAATTATCATGCACCTGTATCAGTACAAAAACATCAGATCTTTTTTGAATTTTCTGGAGGAATAGAGCAAGATAAAGGGCCATGAAATCGTCAGATTTCATGGCCCTTTTGTCTGGTTTCAGAGGCGCAAAGCGATGGGTCCCATTTGCGACATCAAGGGAATGGAGCATCAGAGACAGGACGTTTTGCCAACTGTGCCAGATCCGGGGTCCGCTTAAGGCCATGCAGTTGATTGGAAAAGACTTGACAGGCGCGGCGTATGAGCCTATAATGCGCTTAATTGAACAAGGTCTTCAGGGCGGGGTGCAATTCCCCACCGGTGGTATAGCCCACGAGCCGAAAGGCATGATTCGGTGAAATTCCGAGGCCGACAGTATAGTCTGGATGAAAGAAGATCGTGTGCCGCAGGAGTAATTGTCTCTGCGCGCATGGAATTGCTCTGGAATGGCGTATCATTCCAGAGTTTTTTGCTTCCGTGGGCGCGGGCCGCCTCGCCGTTTCATGATGCCTTGAACGAACCGTTCAAGGCATCTTTTGTTTTTCGGAGGTGAATATGAACGACCAGGAATATATGCGCTTTGCCCTGACCTTGGCCCAAAACGGCCTTGGATGGACCAGCCCCAACCCAATTGTGGGCGCGGTGATTGTCAAAGACGGACGGATCATTGGCCAGGGGTATCATAAGCGGTACGGTTCGCTCCACGCGGAGCGCTGCGCTCTGGCCAGCTGCACAGAGTCCCCGGCAGGGGCTGCGCTGTACGTCACTTTGGAGCCCTGCTGCCACCAGGGAAAGCAGCCGCCCTGCACTGACGCTATCCTGGAGGCCGGAATCACCCGGGTGGTGGTGGGGGCCGGCGACCCGAATCCCCTGGTGGCCGGGAGGGGGCTGGCAATTCTCCGGGCCCGCGGTGTGCAGGTGGAGACCGTTGTTCTCAAGGAGGAATGTTTGGCCCTGAACCGGGTGTTTTTCCACTTCATCCAGACCGGGCGGCCCTATGTGGTAATGAAGTATGCCATGACCATGGACGGCAAGATCGCCACCGGCACCGGGGCGTCCCAGTGGATCACCGGCGGGGCGGCGAGGAGGCGTGTTCACGAGGACCGCCATCGGTACACGGCCATTATGGCGGGCATCGGCACTGTGCTGACGGATGATCCGTTGCTGACCTGCCGCATGGAGGGCGGAAAGAACCCGATCCGTGTCATCTGCGACTCCGGACTGCGGACGCCGCTGGACAGCCGGATCGTCCGGACTGCGGGCGATGTGCCGACGATCCTGGCCACGGCCTGCGGCAGCAGAGAGCGGAGAGCAGCCTATGAGGCCGCCGGCTGCCGGGTGTGGACTCTGCCCGGAAGGGACGGACGGGTAGATCTGCCCGCTCTCATGAAACGGTTGGGGCGGGAAGGCGTCGACAGCGTCCTTCTGGAGGGCGGCGGCACATTGAACTGGGCGGCCCTGGAGAGCGGCATTGTCCAGCGGGTGCAGGCTTACATCGCCCCATCGATCTTCGGCGGCGCGGCGGCAAAATCGCCGGTAGGCGGCCTGGGGGTGGAGACACCGGAGCAGGCGGTCCGGCTGAAGAACACCACAATCACCCGGATCGGAGAAGATTTTTTGCTGGAAAGTGAGGTGGACACAGATGTTTACGGGGATCACTGAGGAGATCGGCATCATACGGGCGGTCCGGCGGAGCGCCTGCGCTTCGGTATTATCCATTGGTGCCAGCCTGGTTTTGTCCGATCTGAGGATTGGTGACAGCGTGGCTGTAAACGGCGTATGCCTGACAGCCACAGGAAAAGACGCCGGGGGCTTTACCGCCGATGTGATGCACGAGACGCTGAATCGCTCCTCCCTTGGGCGCCTAGTCCCCGGAAGCCGAGTGAATCTGGAGCGGGCCATGGCGGCGGATGGGCGATTCGGCGGGCACATTGTCTCCGGCCACATTGACGGGACGGGCCGCATTACCGCCAGACGACAGGATGGCAGTGCAGTGTGGTACACAGTGGAGGCCGTTCCAACCCTGCTACAGTACATGGTGGAGAAGGGCTCTGTTGCCATAGATGGCGTCAGCCTGACCATAGCTGCCGTCACGGAGACGGACTTCTCCGTGTCGCTGATCCCCCACACGGCGGGAGTGACGATTTTGGGTGGAAAACGCCCCGGCGATGTGGTCAATCTGGAGACAGACGTCATCGGAAAATATGTGGAAAAGCTACTGCGTCCAAAGCAGGGAACTGGACCGGCTGGCGGCATTACCCTGGAATTTCTGGCCGGGAACGGATTTTAAGGAGGAAGAACTATGTTTCAGTACAGTACCATCGAAGAGGCCTTAGAGGAACTGCGGCAGGGGCGCATGATTCTCTGCACCGATGCCCCGGACCGGGAGAATGAGGGCGACCTCATCTGCGCCGCCCAGTTTGCCACAACGGAAAACGTAAATTTTATGGCCACCCACGCCAAGGGCCTGATCTGTATGCCCATGTCGGCCGCGTATATCCGCAGGCTCCAGCTCCCCCAAATGGTCCCCAACAGCACGGATAACCACGAAACAGCCTTTACGGTTTCCATTGACCATGTGGAGACCGCCACAGGCATCTCCGCCGCCGAACGCTCCGTCACCGCCATGAGATGTGTGGAGGAGGACGCAAAGCCCGAGGATTTTCGCCGGCCCGGCCATATGTTCCCTCTGCTGGCAAAGCCAAACGGCGTGTTGGAGCGGGAGGGGCATACCGAGGCCACCGTGGACCTCTGCCGCCTGGCGGGGCTGAAGGAGTGCGGGCTTTGCTGCGAGATTATGCGGGAGGACGGCACCATGATGCGGGCCAGGGAGCTGCAGAAAAAGGCTGTGGCGTGGGGGCTGAAATTTATCACGATTCAGGACCTGCAGGCCTATCGCAAGCGCCATGAGAAGCTGGTGGAGCAGGTGGCGGTAACCCGTTTGCCCACAAAATATGGGGATTTTACCGCCTACGGCTACCGCAATAAGCTAAACGGCGAGCATCATGTGGCACTGGTGAAGGGCAGTATTGGGGATGGTGCCGAGCTCCTCTGCCGGGTCCACTCCGAGTGCCTGACCGGCGACTGCTTCGGCTCCCGCCGCTGTGACTGCGGCGAGCAGCTGGCGGCAGCCATGAGCCAGATCGAGGCCGAGGGCCGTGGCATCCTGCTGTACATGCGCCAGGAGGGGCGCGGCATCGGGCTGCTGAATAAGCTCAAGGCTTACGCACTCCAGGACGAGGGCATGGATACGATAGAGGCCAATCTTGCCCTGGGCTTTGCCGGAGACCTGCGAGAGTACTTCATCGGGGCCCAAATTCTCCGGGACCTGGGCGCCAAAACCCTGCGCCTGCTGACCAACAACCCGGACAAGGTCTACCAACTGGCTGATTACGGCATGGAGATTGTGGAACGGGTCCCCATCCAGGTGGAAGCTACAGAGGAGGACCTGTTCTATCTGCGGACCAAGCAGCGGCGCATGGGACACATTCTCAGCTATTAAAGTTCAGATCATATTCAGATCATATCAGGAGGAACTATGCGATGAAAATCTATGAGGGTAAGCTGGTATCTGAGGGGATTAAGGTGGGCGTCGTGTGCGCCCGGTTCAACGAATTCATTGTGGCCAAACTGCTGAGCGGCTGCCGAGATATGCTGCTGCGGCACAACGTAAAAGAGGACGATATTTCCGTTGCCTGGGTGCCGGGCGCCTTCGAAATTCCGCT
Organism: Lawsonibacter celer; assembly: GCF_014281125.1. Lineage (GTDB taxonomy): Bacteria > Bacillota > Clostridia > Oscillospirales > Oscillospiraceae > Lawsonibacter_B > Lawsonibacter_B celer. The sequence continues at coordinate 75,402 of NZ_JACOEA010000005.1, forward strand.
TATCGCCTCCAAGATGGCCAAAAGCGGCAAATATGACGCAGTGATCGCCCTGGGCGCGGTCATACGGGGCAGCACCAGCCACTACGACTATGTGTGCAGCGAGGTGTCCAAGGGAATCGCCAATGTGGCCCTGAACAGTGATGTTCCCGTCATGTTCGGTGTCCTCACAACCGACACCATTGAGCAGGCCATCGAGCGGGCGGGGACCAAGGCCGGCAACAAGGGCGCAGATTGCGCCGAGGGTGCGATTGAGATGGTGAATCTGATCCGCGCTATGGAGGGCTGAAAATGATGAATCTCCTCGCTGATTAGACGGTGTACGGATCTATGTGCCGACCGTTCAGCAGACCTGCGGCCGCCGGACAGTTGGGTCTGGCGAGGGTGACCATGCCTGCCAATAGAGAAAAATAAGGCAAAGGGCCTCCAGAGGCGTTATGGACTAAACAGGCCCCGCTTTTCGAACATTTTTATCGAAAAGCGGGGCCTGTTCAAGTTGGAAGGGACGGCTAAAATCGATATTTCCCAATGACAAAAACATCCGTAGGATAGCCGCCAAACCGAAGCTAGGCGGTAACGGGTTCGGTTTGGAGAGGAGGAGCAGCGGTGTGAGTGCGCTCTGACTTTTGAAAAAAGTCGGAGCAAACGATATGACGTTTGCTCCGACGTGGTGGAGGCGGGGGGAGTCGAACCCCCGTCCGAAAACGCTTTAACGGGAACCTCTCCGGGCGCAGACGGTTATTTACATTCCCGCACCCCAGCGTGAGCCGTCACACTCAGGGGATTGGTAGCTTCATTGTTCATGGTGCGCTCAAAGCTTTGCGCACACACGTGCACCACTCAGTCACGCCCTGCCCCGGCTCGTGGTCCTTCCGGGGAGGACGGCCGCGTTAAGCCGCGGCGAGAACTACGTTATCGTTGTTCTTTAATTTATAAAGTGCCCATTTTAAGGATGTTAGGCGCATCCGCCCGCTATTCCCGCCTCTACGTCCCCGTCGAAACCAGTACGCCCCCGTGTCGTCGCAAAGTCCATTTCATTTAGGACACCCGCCAAAGGCGGGCATCCCGCATTCCATTCCCTTGCTCCTCCGCTTCCCATCGAACCCGCTTGCGCTGGGCTTCGATGGGAGATACGGGGATGGACCGCCTCCAACCGCCCTGCCCATATGTGGGGCGGCTGGAGGACAGGCCGTAAAGTCGGAACCTATGTCTGCTTTTTACGTTGAGCGGTTGATTAGCACTTCTCCGGGGCGGGATAATCCACGCCGAAGGTCTCCACTGTGACAGACTTCATGCGCTGATCCTCCAGGGGTTTATCCATCCGGTCCCGGCGGGCGGAGACAATGGCGTCCGCCACCTCCAGCCCCTCGATCACCTTGCCGAAGGAGGCGTACTGCCCATCCAGATGGGGCGCCTGCTCCACCATGATGAAGAACTGGCTGCCCGCGGAATTGGGATTCATGGCACGGGCCATGGAGAGCACGCCCCGGTCATGCTTCAGATTGTTGGGAAAACGGTTTCCGGCAAACTCCCCTTTGATGGAGTAGCCGGGGCCGCCCATGCCGGTGCCGTCGGGGCAGCCGCCCTGAATCATAAAGCCAGGAATGACCCGGTGGAAGATCAGGCCGTTGTAAAAGCCGCTTTTGACCAGGCTGATGAAGTTGTTCACCGTGTTGGGGGCCACCTCGGGATAGAGCTCGGCGACCATCCTGCCGCCGTTTTCCATCTCAAAGGTAACAATGGGGTTCTGAGCCATGTTCCACACTCCTTTTTGTTCAATTGCCGCCACGGCGGGATTTCATCGCGCGGTCGATTTCCCGCTTGGCATCCTTTGCCGCTGCCGCGTCCCGCTTATCATAGAGCTTTTTACCCTTGCACAGGCCCACCTCCAGCTTGAGCCGGGGACCGCGGAAGTAGATGGACAGGGGGACCAGGGCGTAGCCGTCCTGCTTGACTTTGGCAAAAAGACGCAGGATCTCCCGCTTGTGCATCAGCAGACGGCGGGGGCGGCGGGGGTCTTTGTTGAAAATATTGCCCTTCTCATAGGGACTGATGTGCATGCCGTGAACCGCCATCTCTCCGTCCTTGATGAGACAGTAGGAGTCCTTCAGATTCACATTGCCAAGACGGATGGATTTGACCTCTGTTCCCGCCAGTTCAATGCCGGCCTCGTATTTATCTTCCACAAAATAATCGTGATAGGCCTTGCTGTTCTTGGCCACGATCTTGACCCCTTTGACATCCACGGCTTCACCTCCCTGCAGGTGCTTAGATATGTATTATACCATGGCTGTCAATAGTTCAGACCGGAAAAAAGGAGAGCAGCACGCCCAGTGCATTGCGGTCCACAAGCAGGCGGCCGTGTTCCGCCAGGCGGGCCTCCTGGTGGGGCCGGGGCGACTCCAGGCGGCCAAACTCGGACAGGCGGTTGGCCGCCTGCTCCGCTCCGGCGGGAAAGGAGAGCCAGTAGCGCCCTTCCCACCAGAAGAGGGCGGCGTCCGGCCGTGGGACACTCAGGCTGCGTGCGGCATCCAAAAGAGTCTCCAGATCGCCAAAGGAGAGCCAAATGTGCTCCGGCGCGCTGACACGGGCAAAGACCAGCACGCCGCAGGCATCCGGGTAGGCCTCGATCTCAATGGAGCCGTCCAGCGTGATACCCGCCTGGGCAAAGGCGTCCTGGGTGAGCTCCAGCGCCCGCTCCAGAGTAAGACCAGAGGGGGTAAGCCCCCTCTCTTTCAAGTCGGCAGGGGTAATGTACAGCGCGACGCTGGTGCTGCCGATAGGCTGGATCGTCATGGTGGAAAGACCTCCTTCAAGGCGTTTGATATCCGTCGGGACCATTATACGCGGCCGGGTGGGCCTTGGATAGCTGTAATGATTGGTGGGATTGGCAAAAGAGTGGCGGAGCGGAGAATTGTGTGGTATACTAATTTTGATTTTAGATTTTTCTTGAGGCGGAGGGGCTGGCTATGGAACTGATGGAAAAGACGGTGGAGCGCCAGGTGGTGTTTGAGGGCGTGGTTGTGACCGTACGCCAGGACCGGGCGCAGCTGCCCAACGGACGCATTGTGGGCCGGGAGGTGGTGGAGCACCCCGGCGGCGTGGCTGTTTTGCCGCTGCACAGGGACGGCACTGTGGACGTGGTGCGGCAGTTCCGCTATCCCTTTCAGAAGGTGGTTACAGAGCTGCCCGCCGGCAAGCTGGACAGGGGCGAGGAACCACGCCTGGCCGCCCTGCGGGAGTTGCAGGAGGAAGTGGGGGTTATTCCCGGCGAGCTGATCGACCTGGGCTGCCTCTACGTCTCTCCGGGCATCTCCAATGAGGTGCTCCATATGTACTTGGCCCGGGACCTGCGGCAGGGGGCCTGCCACCCGGACGAGGATGAATTTCTGGAGGGCGACCGGGTGCCCTTTGAGGACCTCCTGGGGCAGGTTATGTCCGGGGCGATCTGTGACGCCAAGACCGTGGCGCTGGTGCTGAAAACCAAGGAATATCTGGGGCTGTAACACCGAACAAAAAGGAGTGGGAGCATGGGCAAGCGGATTCTGATCGTCGAGGACGAGAAGAACATCGTGGATATCCTGAGCTTTAACCTGGTGAAAGAGGGCTATGAGACCCTGGAGGCGTACGACGGTGAGGCCGGGCTGCAGCTGGCGCTGGAGCAGGATCCGGACCTGATTTTGCTGGACCTGATGCTGCCGCGGATGAACGGCTTCGATGTATGCCGTTCCCTGCGGGAGCGGGGGCACGGCACGCCTGTGATTATGCTCACCGCCCGCGAGGAGGAGACCGACAAGGTGCTGGGCCTGGAGCTGGGGGCGGACGACTATATCACCAAGCCCTTTTCCATGCGGGAGCTGCTGGCGCGGGTCAAGGCCAACATCCGGCGCAATGAGATGCCAAGAGCCCTTGAAAACGCCGCCGCACCCGCCGGCGGCGGGAAGCGCATGCAGCTGGGCCGCATCGCGATTGACCCGGAGCTGATGGTGGCCTACAAGGACAACCGCACGCTGGAGCTGACCCAGCGGGAATACGAGCTGCTGAAATTCCTGGCTGCCCAGCCGGGAAAGGTGTTCTCCCGGGAGGCGCTGATGGAGCACGTGTGGAATTATGAGGGCTATGTGGGCGACGTGCGCGCCGTGGACGTGGCGGTGCGTCGGCTGCGGGAAAAAGTGGAGGACGACCCGGCCGCGCCGCAGTTTATCGTGACGCGGCGGGGGCTGGGGTATCTGTTCAACGCCTGAGCGGGGCTGGGGCGCTTTCCGGAGGGTGTCTCCTGCCGAGGACGGGGGTTGCGCTCCCGCGGGAGGCCCGGCTTTTGGGTTGCAAAAGCCGGGAGAAAACAACCATTTGCTTCTCTTTATCGAAGTGTCCACCGGACAATTCGACCCCTGGCCCCCGCGGCAGCGGCGCCCCGCCCCCTCAGGGGGACAGAACAAACAAGGAAAGAAGGTGACCATGGATGTTTCGCAGCCTGCATATGAAACTGGTTTTGATCATGGTGCTGCTTATCGTCTCACTGATGACGGTGGTAGGGGCCTTTTTGATCAACTCCGTGGTCAACTACTATACCCAGGATTTCTATACGCAGATGGCCCTGGCCTTTGGGGACGAGGACTTCATCGGCGACCTGAAAACGCCGGTAGAGGGCGAGGAGAGCGGCGCGCAGAGCATTGCCCATATTCTGGAGAGCTACAACGGCACCCTGGGCGTGGACAACCGCAGCCGCCGGTACTATGTGCTGGACGGCGGCGACGCCAGCTGCCTGGCCTATTCGGACGAGGAACAGGCGGGCGGACAGGTAACCCTGACCCGCAATCTCTCCCTGGCCCTCAACGGGGAGACGGGAGACGAGAGTGACCCCGCGGTGGACTACATGGATGTGGCGGTCCCCATCGCCAGAGGGGACGGAAGCTACATTGTCTACGTGCTGGACAACCGTTCCACAGTCAAGAGCCTGAACAGCGAGCTCTTTAAGCTCATTATGGAGGCGCTGGTCTTTGGCCTGATTATCTCCGTGCTCCTCTCCTTCCTGCTGTCCAAGACCATGATCACCCCTATTGAGCGCCTGACCGAGGGCGCGGAGCGGGTGGCGGACGGGGACTTTTCACACAAGATCGAGGTGGCCTCCCGGGACGAGATCGGCGTGCTCACGGGCACCTTCAACGAGATGGCACGTCAGCTGAAGGAGACCCTGGAGGAGGTGGAAAATGAACGCAACAAGCTGGGGACCCTCTTCCTCCACATGACCGACGGCGTGGTGGCCTTCTCCCGGGACGGGGCGGTCATCCAGTCCAACCCCGCCGCCGAGGACCTGCTGGGCCGGGCCATTCCCATCGGTGGGACAGAGAATTATGACACCCTGTTCTCCGACATCGCCCCCCTCCAGGGGGTACTGGCGGTGGAACAGCCCGGCTATCTGGACGGTACCCGGGACGTGGACGGTCGCAGCCTGGAGCTGCTGCTCACCCCCTTTGACCAGGAGCGGCTGGGCGGCGTGCTGGTGGTGATCCATGATGTGACCGAGCAGCGCAAGACCGAGGAGATGCGACGGGAGTTTGTGGCCAACGTATCCCACGAGCTGCGCACCCCTCTGACCAATATCCGCTCCTATGCGGAGACGCTGGTGGACAGTGCGGGAAACCTCCCCGCCGAGACGGAACAGAATTTTCTGGGCGTCATTCTCAACGAGTCCGACCGGATGACCCACATTGTACAGGACCTGCTGACCCTCTCCCGATTTGATTCCGGCCGGACGGAGCTCAAGCTGGCCCCTTTCCCCTTTGAAGGGGCGGTGCGGGATGTGTACCGGGCCATTCTGATGGACGCCCAGCGCCACGGGCACACGGTGCGGTTGGACCTGGAGCGGGGCCTGCCCGAGGTGGTGGGCGACCGGGAGCGTATTCTTCAGGTGATGATGAACGTGGTGTCCAACGCCATCAAATACACCCCGGACGGGGGGCTGATTCAGATTTCAGCCGGGCGTATCGGCCCCAAGGTGTGGATGGAAGTAACCGACAACGGCATTGGCATCCCCGCCGAGGATCGGGGCCGCATTTTTGAGCGCTTTTACCGGGTGGACAAGGCCCGATCCCGGGAGTCCGGCGGCACAGGGCTGGGACTGTCCATCGCCAAGGAGATAATGGACCGACATGAGGGCACGCTGGAGCTGGTGGACCGGCCGGGACCGGGCCTGACGGTGCGTCTGACTCTGCTGGTGGAGGGACCGAGCCATGGACACCCGTAAAGAGCGAAGGCGCCGCCCCAACACCGTGGAGTGGGGGAAGAACCTGCTGATTGTGCTGCTGGTGTTCTCCGCGGTCTATCTGGCGGGGCGCAGCGGCATGGTCCATGAGCTCTCCGGCGGCACGCCCAGCGGCTGGATGGGGAGCCTGATTTCCTTTTTCCGCAGCCGCGGCGAGGCCGTTCCGGTCGAGGCACCGGGAGACGGCAGGCCCGCCATGGCGGCCCAGGCGGTGCGCATTGCCATCTGCAATGGTGAGGAGCGCTTCGCCGTGCAGTACGACACTGCCCAGACGGACCGGCTTTTTGACGCGGTGGGCGGTCTGCTGGGCGAGGGATTGGCCAGCGCCAAGTCCCCTGAGCAGGTGGATGAGGCTGTCTGGCGGCGGGCGCTGCAGACGCCGGGGGTATATTTTGACTTTTTGGGGCAGATTCCCCTGGACGCCCTTTACGCCTGGCTGGGCGAGGGCGCCAGCAACCCCAATCTGAGCGGGACGGCCCGACGGGTGCTGCTGGCCCGGGACAGCACAGACGCGGTGGTCCTGTACTATAGTAATGAGGAGACCGGCCTGTACTATGCCTGTGGGACAGCGGTGATCTACTCCGGACATATGGAGGAGATGTTGGCGGGCTACGGGGGAAATGGGGCCTTTTTCGCTTTTGAATACGGCGCGGAGCAGAGCTATGCGGAGCTGGACCCCTATGTGCTGATTTTTTCCGCCCCTCCCACGCCCGGGGCTTATCGGATTTCCAACCCCCTGGCCGGTGTGGCCGGCGCGCAGCTGGAGGCGCTGCAGAATGCCCTCTCGTTCCGGCCGCAGAGCAGCAGTGCGGTTTATCCCGTACAGGGAGGTATTACCGTCCGGGAGGGGCGTGAGACCCTGACCATTGCCAGCGACGGTACGGTGACCTATCACGCCCCGGAGCAGGACGCCTCCCGCTATATGGTGGCGGAGGACGGTCAGAGCGCCACGGACGCGCAGGTGATTGAGGCCGCCCGAGAGCTGGCTGCGGCTGCGGGCAGCTGGGCGGGGAGCGCCCGCCTCTATCTGACGGAGCTGGAGTACGGGGAGGACGGCACGCAGACAGTGCGCTTCGGCTACAGCCTGGAGGGAGCCATGGTCCGCTTAAGCGGGGACCTGCCCGCGGCGGAGTTTACCGTGCGCGGCGGACAGATCACCGACTACACCATCCGGTTCCGCACGTACGAGGCCACAGGGGAGACCACCCTGGTGCTGCGGGAACAGCTGGCCGCCGCCGCCCTGTCCGCCCTGGACCGGGAGGGGCGGGAGCTGATCCTCTGCTACGAGGAGATCGGCGATCTCGCTCAGGCCGGCTGGGTGGCGCAGTAAAACAGAAAGGAGGGCCGGCATGGAGTGGTCGAAAATCAAAAACATCATTATCCTGATCCTGGTCGGCCTGAATGTGTTTCTGCTGGCCCTGGTGGCAGTGCGGGAGAGCAAGAGCGCACGCTATCAGGAGGAGGCGCGCGCCGGTGTGCTCTCTGCTCTGGAGCGCAGTGGGATCCAGTTTCTGCCGGAGAAGGTCCCGACGGATATGGAGCTGACGCCGCTCACCGTGACCCGCAGCCGGGAGCGGGAGCAGAGCATGGCCCAGGCGCTCCTGGGGCCCGTGGAACGGGAGGATACGGGAGGAAGCGTGCGGGTGGTCTACACCGGCACAGGCGGGAGCGCCTCCTTCTCCAGCGACGGCAGGTTCAGCTTTGAGCTCAACGACCAGGCGCTGGCCCCGGAGGGAGACACGCCTGCCCGGGCGGGGGCGGCCTGCCTGGAGCAGATGGGCCTGCAGGCCGTACTGGTGGAGACGCGGAGCGAGGGGGAGGACACTCTGCTGATTTACCGGCAGAACTGGGAGGAGGTCCCGCTGTTCTCCTGCCAGGTGATCCTGACCTACCGCGACGGTACGTTGCGCCGCATTGAGGGAGAGTACCTGGAGGGCGCCGCAGTGCCGGCCCAGGGAAAGAGTCTGGATACCCTGACGGTACTGGTGCGGTTTCTGGCCGGTATGAACGAGTCAGGATATGTGTGCAGCCGCATCGACGCGATGACGGCGGGGTATCTCTCCAGCGTCAGCGCCGCGCGGCCGGTGGTACAGCTGACGCCGGTGTGGTATATCACAACCGACACGGGCTCCTATTACCTGGACGCGCTGACCGGTGCGCTGACCCAGGCGGGATAGGGGGCTGCGGGAAAGATTTGAAGGGTGAAAGGGAACAAAGCGGGCCTTTTCCATGCCGGCGGGCATGGAAAAGGCCCGCTTTCTGTGCGCGTGCAACAAAAGGCGGGTGGGGGGCCTCTGATAAAAGGAGGTTATATTTATGGCGGGTTATACGAACAACTATCAATTGCACCAGTGGGAGGCGGGGGACGACTTTTTACGGACGGACTTCAATGAGGATTTTGTGAAGATTGATGCGGCGCTGGGGAAACTCAGCGTGGAGGTGGGCAGCTACGTGGGAGACGGAACATCGGAGCGTACGATTGCGCTGGGCTGCACCCCCAGGGCGGTGATCCTGTGTACCCACTACCCGCTCACCAGCGGCAGCGGGGACGCGGTGACCATTCTGACCCAGGCGTTCGGCGTGGGCATCTCCAACGACTCCGTGACTTTTTCCCCGAGGGCCGCGCTGGAGGGGAACCTCCTGCGGCTGAACCACGCCCTGGTGAACGGAAGCGGGCACACCAGCTATTACCTGATCTTTCAATAATGAGGAAAAGAGAAGCTCCCCGGAGGGAGCTTCTCTTTTTGCTTTGTCAGTGCGATTTGCAGTCAGGGATTAGCCGACCACGTAGATCACAACGGCGTTGTTGGTGGCGGAGCCATTCACAACCTCAAGCACGACCACGCAGGAGTTGCCGTTCACAGTGGTCTTGGTAGAGTCAACATAGACGACCTGGGCGTTCTCCATGTTGTACACGTTGCTAGAGCTGTCCATCATCTGGTCGCCCACCACAGTGTAGGTGGCTGCAGCCTTGACGCAGGAAGCAACGGTGTAAGCACCGGTCACATTCATTTCATTGTCCCAGGTGTACACGCCACCGGTGGTAACAATGCTGCCGCTGTTGTCGCCATACAGGGTGACCTTGGTGCCGTCGGCCTTGTAACCTTCGTACACACGGTAGGTGTTGCCATCGGCCTTCAGCTCAGTGGTGTAAACGCTGGAGTTGATGTAGGCAAAGTCGTTGGAGGCCACGGCGCTCAGGTCAGCGGCGAAGCCAAAGACGACCTTGGCAGTGCCCAGAGTAGAGGACGAGCCCAGAGCCACGACGGTGGTACCGGCGGTATCCAGTGTAGCACCGGCGGGCAGAGCGCCGGTGTATGTCACGGCAGTGCCCTTGGTGGCGTCATACAGGACGTAAACGGTGTTCTTGTCCAGCAGGGTGTTCTGAGAGGCGACCGTAGCAACGGTAGACCCCGTCACGATGCTGGTGGTAGTGCCCTGATACAGGGTGTCAGCCGCTACAGAGGTATCCACGGCCTGCAGAGTGATCTTGTTGTCCTTCACCTCGTAGCCGAAGACCTTGCCGTCAGCCAGCAGAGTGGCGAGGACGGCGTCCATTTCGTCCTTTGAATCCAAGCTTGTGTCATCGGCGTCAAAGACCTTAGTGCCGGCGATCTTGTACTCCTTGGTGGAGGAGTTGTAGTCCATGGCCAGGTCGTACACGGACACGGTGCCGTCAGCCAGTACGAAGCGGGCCTGAACAGCGGGGGTAGAGCCGTCCACAGTGGTGGTCACGGTGGAGACGTAGTTGCCCTTCAACTGGGCGAAGTTGGTATAGGTGTTGTTGATGGCGGTGGTCTTCACCACATAGCCATACTGATCGAAGAAATACTTGGCGGCGGTGGCGCTGTTGGAGAAGTCAGCGACAGCGACAGCGTCAGTGCCGTCATTAACGCCAGTGGCCACAGTGTAGACGGTGCCGCCTACGGTGATGGTTTTGTAGGTGTTGTTATAGGCGGACTGAGCGCCCTCCACCACGGTGGTGGGGTACACATGCAGGTAGCTGGCGCCCTGGTACGTGGTGACCACGTCGCCCTTGGCGAAGTCGCCGTGGAGCATGACGGTGTCGGTATTCACGGAGTCATCGGCGTAGTCGATCTTGTCCGCGGTGGAGCTGAAAGCATAGGTCTTGTCGCCGTTGGTGGCGGTGGTGATGTTGTCAATGGTCTCTACCTTGTAGCCAATGACGTTTACATCCGTGACCGCGCCGGTGTTGTCCACATAGATCTCCACAACCTTGCCGTTGGCGGTCAGGGTGGACAGCTTAGTGGCAATCACGTCGGTGGAGCTGGAGAAGGACAGGTCGCCGATAGCAGTGGTAGTAGCACCGATCTGAGTGGTGGCGTCCGCCAGCTTGGTGACGTTGAAGGTGTAGCCCTTCAGGTCCTTCACGATGGCAGCGGGCAGGGTAAAGGCGGTGTAGGTGACGACGGGGGTCTTGGCGGCGTTGAATACCAGCTCGTCAGTCGCTGCATCATAGGAGTTGTTGCTGTTCTTGTCCAGGTACCAGGCATAGGCAGCAGCGCGGGTGAAGTCATCCGGGACGCCGGCGCCCTTGTGCAGCTTGGGGAAGTACTTCTCGCAGAACTGCTGATAGCCCAGGCTGCCGTCAGTGGCGCCGGCGCCGGCGTAGTTGGAAGCGCCCTCGCTGGCGATGGTGACGGCGGCGGCGTCAGAGGCGCCGATCACGATAGAGGTGCCGTCAGAGGTGGTGACCTCAGTGCCCTTGTTGGAATAGCGGACCATGTTGGCGGTCAGAGCCTGGAAAGCCATCTGGGCGGCGCTGTCGCGGCTCAGGGGGTCGGAGAGGACGATGCCGTCCACGGCGATGCCGGCGGAGACCATGTCCACAGCGATGTTGGTGGACCAGTCCTTGCCCACGTAGCCCTCGATCTTGGCGTCATAGCCCAGAGCGACCAGCAGCATCTTGCCGAAAGCGATGCCGGTCAGCTCACCCTCGGGATTGAAGGTGCCGTCACCGGCGCCGGCCAGGATGCCCAGGTTGGCACAGTAGGCGATGAAGGGAGCGGACCAGCGGTTGGCGGCCACGTCGGAGAAGATGGAGCTGTTGTTGCTCAGCTTCTCGGCGTTGGCCGGGCCCATCATCATATAGCAGATGATCTTGGCGGCCTGCTCACGGGTCAGGATGCCGGTGGGATTAAAGTCGCCCTTGTTGGTGCCTTCGAGCACCTTGAGAGCGGACATCACCGCAACGGCCTCAGTGTTCTTGATCTCGGCCTGATCGCCGAAATCCTTGCCCGCAGCGCTGGCGGAGACGACCATCATGCCGATGAGCATGGCGGCGGCCAGGACCAGACTGAGAGCGCGCTTGAGGTTTCTCATTTGGATATTCCTCCTTTTAAAATTTGAGCTGGGGCGCTGTTTCCCTTGTTCAAATTGCCGAACAGGGGCGTATAACGCCCCTTGCACCCATCAAATTGGTTGCTGAAGGCAAATGTTTTAATTAGAAATACGACTGTTTCTCCTTTGAAAGTTCCGGTGGTAGACATTTGGTAGACAGACTTTCTGATTTGAACAATATAAAACCCGAAAATGGCTGCGCGGCAGTCACTTGCGGGTTTGGCTTGGTAGACATTTGGTAGACATTCTCCTCAATTGCACCTTTTGGATGTACAAAAGGCAGCAACTTTTTCAGAAGGAGGGAGAGGGGTGTGAGGTGAGCGCAGGTGCGAAAGAAATTGCCGGACAGGACACAGCTGCTGCGGCAAATGGAGGACATCGCGAACTGCCGGGTGAACGACGCGGTAAAGCTGGCCTTCCTGGACGGCCAATGGCCGGAGGAGATTGACGAAATGGATTTGTCCGCCCTGACGGAGCTGCGGCGCAATGGAAACGGGATGGTGGAGATGAAATTCATAAACCGGGTGGCCGCGCTGGAGCGGCTGCTGGAGCTGACCGACGGGGGAAAAGACGAGAAGGCAGCGGAGTTTTTCCGGGCTTTGGACCAGCGGGCAGGGCGCGGAGAGCCAGATGGAATTTAAGGCTTTTTCCGAAAAGCAGAAAACCGTGTTGACCTGGTGGTGCGAGCACTCCCCCTTTCGGGAGCGGGAGGCCGTCATCTGTGACGGCGCGGTGCGCAGCGGCAAGACTCTATGCACGGGGCTGTCCTTTTTCTGCTGGGCTATGGGGCGCTTTCAGGGAGCGCAGTTTGCCCTGTGCGGGAGGACCATCCGCGGGCTGCGGCGGAACCTGCTCTCCAGCGTGATGCCTGCGCTGAAGGGGCTAGGGTTCCATGTGGAGGACCGGGCGTCCCAGAACAGGCTGACTGTGCGCTTTGGTGGGCGGGAGAACACTTTCTACCTCTTCGGGGGCAAGGACGAGGGCAGCGCGGGGCTGATCCAGGGGGTGACGCTGGCCGGGGTACTGCTGGATGAGGCGGCGCTGATGCCCCGATCCTTTGTGGAACAGGCCTGCGCGCGCTGCTCTGTGGAAGGGGCGCGGCTGTGGTTCAACTGCAACCCTGAAGGACCAGGGCACTGGTTTTACAGGGAGTGGATTGCAAAGAGCGAGGAGCGGCGGGCCCTCTACCTGCACTTTACCATGGAGGACAATCCGGCGCTGAGCGGAGAGATGATCGGACGGTATGCCAGAAGCTTCAGCGGCGCTTTTTACCGGCGGTTCGTGCTGGGAGAGTGGACCGCCTCGGAGGGGAGGGTGTACGACTTCTTTGACGAGGAGCTGGTACAGCCTGTGCCGGAGGGGCTGTTTGAGCGCTGGTGCATCTCCTGCGACTACGGGACGGTAAACCCTGCCTCCTTCGGGCTGTGGGGCGCGCGGGGCGGTATATGGTACCGGGTAAAGGAGTTTTACTACGACTCCCGCGCCGAGGGGCGGCAGAAAACCGACGGAGAGTATGCCGCCGACCTGGCGCGGCTGGCCGGGGGGCGAAGCATTGAACAGGTAGTGGTGGACCCGTCGGCGGCCAGCTTCATGGAGCTGCTCAGGCGCAAGGGCTGGCGGGTGGTAAAGGCGGAAAATGATGTGCTGGCGGGCATCCGGCTGACCGCAGAGCTGCTGCGGCAGGGAAGGCTGGTCATCTGCCAGGGATGCGACGACGCAATCCGGGAGTTTGGGCTGTATTGCTGGGACGAGCGGGCGGTGGGCGACCGGGTAAAGAAGGAACACGACCACGCTATGGATGAAATCCGGTACTTTGCCGCCACTGTGGCGGCGGGGCGGCCGGAGCCGTTTTTCGGAGCGGGATTTGTGGAGCGGGAGGCATTTTAAGGGGGAATGGGAGTTTGGGACTGTTTGAGCGAAAAAAGACGCAGGACCCGGCGGCGTGCGTTCAGTTGCGGGACGGAGGGAGACATCCCTTCGGGCTGCTGGACGGCTATGTGCCGCTGCACAGCGGGGAAATCGCCCTGTATCGGAGCATTCGGGAAGCGGTGCCCATTGTGGACGCCGCGATCTTGAAGCTGATCCGGCTAACCGGCGGGGTGGAAGTGCGGTGCCGGGACGTCCGGGGACAGGAGGGCCTGGACCGGTTTCTGAAAACAGTCAACGCCGGACGGGGACAGAGGGGTCTGCAGTCATTTCTGGACTGCTATCTGGACTCCATGCTTACCTGTGGACGGGGCGTGGGCGAAATCGTGCTGGACCGCAGGCGGCGGGAGATTGCCGCCCTGCTGTGCGGGAATCCGGAGGATGTGGAGATCAGGGAAGGCGCCTCTCCGCTGGAATTCGCCCTGTGCGGGCGGAGCGAGCGGGGGTTGGTGGAGGCGCTGCCCCATCAGGAGCTGCTGCTCTTTACCCCCTTCCAGCCGGAGACGGACAGTCCGTATGGGGTCAGCCTGCTGCGCTCCATGCCCTTTTTGACGGAGATCCTGCTGAAGATCTATCAGGCCGTTGGGATGAACTGGGAGCGCATGGGAAACGTGCGCTTTGCAGTGGTGTACAAGCCGGGGAGCGACAGCGGGGACCGGGTCTGGGCCCAGGAGCGCAGCGAACAGATCGCCCGGGAGTGGTCGGCGGCGATGCAGGCGGGCAAGGACGGTAGCGTGCGGGATTTTGTGGCTGTGGGCGATGTGGACATTAAGGTCATCGGTGCGGACAACCAGGTGCTGGACAGCGAGGTGCCGGTGCGGCAGATTCTGGAGCAGCTTATTGCCCGGACCGGAATTCCACCCTTCCTGCTGGGCCTGTCTTGGTCCTCCACCGAGCGAATGAGCGCACAGCAGGCGGACATGATGACCAGCGAGATCACCGCCATCCGGCGGGGGCTGGAGCCCGTGGTGGAGCGGATCTGTGAGCTGTGGCTGCGGCTGCACGGGTTTGACCAGAGGGTACAGGTAGAGTGGGAGGACATCAGCCTACAGGATCTGGTAGAAGAGGCCCGGGCCGAGCTGTACCGGCAACAGGCCCGGTCGGTGGAGCTGGAGAATGAAGAGAAGCAGAAGAGCCTGGGGTAAGGCGGCCTGGGCCTCTGCGAGCGGGAGCGAGCCGCGCCGGAAGGCGCGCAGGCCGGTGGAATTCAGTTCCAACGGCCGCAGATGGAAAGGAAGGGGGTCCCCGCGGAATGAGACATTCCGTGGGGCTGGCCCGGGCCGAGCTGTACCGGCAACAGGCCCGGGCAGTGGAGCTTGAGAATGAAGAGAAACAGAAGAGATAAGGCTGAGGCGGCGCGGCTGAAAAGGAAAAGGGGGAACAGCGGTGAGGATTCAGAAGGAAGCGGAACTGGAGCAGGGGCTGGTGCTGGAAGAGGCGGATTTGGCGCTGATTCATCAGCTCAGCCGGAAAAAACTGACGCGGGAGGAGGTATACGCTTTCTGTGTACGGCTTTGCGACAACGAGGTGGACCGGGACGGGGAGCGGTTCTCGGCGGAATGTCTGGGGGAGCTGGCCCGGCTGTTTGTGGGTAAAAGCGGTATATTCGACCACCAGTGGAGCGCCGCCGGGCAGACCGCCCGCATTTACCGCACGGAACTTGTGCGGGAGGAGGGGACGCTCACCCAGGCGGGCGACGGCTACTGCTATTTGAAGGGGTACGCCTATCTGCTGCGCACGGAGAAAAACCGGGACCTGATCGCGGAGATCGAGGGGGGCATCAAAAAAGAGGTGTCTGTGGGCTGCGCCGTGGAGCGGGCGGTGTGCTCCATCTGTGGGGCAGACTTGCGCAGCGGCAGCTGCGGTCATGTGAAGGGACAGGAGTACGAGGGAAAGCTGTGCTTTGCGGAATTACAGGGGGCCACAGACGCCTACGAGTGGTCCTTCGTGGCTGTGCCGGCCCAGAGGAATGCGGGGGTGATAAAAACGTTTGACACACAGCGGGAGCAGCTGGAGCGGGAAGCGCGCCTGGGGCGAAAGTATCTGGCCGGGCTGAAGGACGAGGTGGCCCGGCTGGGGGCGCTGGCCGACCCGGAGCTGGAGAGCGGAGTGCTCA
This sequence comes from Lawsonibacter celer, assembly GCF_014281125.1. Classification (GTDB taxonomy): domain Bacteria; phylum Bacillota; class Clostridia; order Oscillospirales; family Oscillospiraceae; genus Lawsonibacter_B; species Lawsonibacter_B celer. The sequence goes on from NZ_JACOEA010000005.1 coordinate 91,067, forward strand.
AGGGCATTGCGGACAAGCTGGAGGAGGGTGAGCTGCTGGCTTTGCGCCGGGCCTACGAGGTGCGGCTGGACAAGCTCTATCCGGCGCAGACTCAGCTGAATTACAGCGGAGCGCAGCAGCGGGAGCAAAAGGACGGAGCCTTCCTGATTTGACTGGAAGGACGCAGTGAGAAAGGAGCGCGCAAGCATGAGTAAGATTTCCTTTGATGGCATCGGCGAGGTAGCGGCCACCTTTTTCTGCACAGAGCAGGTGAAGACTGGCGCGGTGGTAAAGGTCAGCGGAGACTGTACGGTGGACGCCTGCGCTGCGGGCAACCGGTTCTGCGGTGTGGCTATCAGCGCGGAGGACGGCTGCGCCGCGGTGCAGGTGGGCGGCTTTGCCACGGTGCAGGTGAGCGGAGAGGGCGTGAGCGCCGGCATGGTAAAGCTCTCCGCCGACGGCAGCGGCGGCGTAAAGCTGGACGCGGCCAACGGGGCAGAGTATCTGGTGGCCGCCGTGGACAGCGCCGCGGGGACGGCCGCGGTGCTGCTGTAAGAAAGGGAGGAATGGACGCATGGCATATCGGTTTGACAATCTGAAGCTGGAAAAGGGCATGTACGGCCAGAGGGGCAGGAGCTTTACCCAGGTGCTGGAGGCCGAGGACCCGGACATCCAGTACCGGGGCACGGCGCTGGAGGGTATGGATGCCTACCAGCGCCAGCTCAAGCGCTTTGACATCAAGGTAAAGGGCGCGGGGAGCGACGTGGTGGAGAAGTTTTTCCGCACGTCCCAGTCCGCCGTGCTCTTTCCAGAGTACATCGCCCGCTCCGTGCGCCAGGGCATGGAGGAGGCCGACATCCTGCCCGATCTGGTAGCAGCGGTGACCCGCTTCGACGGGCTGGACTATCGCACGCTTACCTCCGCATCCGGCGACGAGAAGGCCCTGCGCCGCGTGGAGGAGGGCGCAGCCATTCCCGCCACCACGGTCAAGACCCAGTCCAACCTGGTCAAGCTCCACAAGCGGGGCCGGATGCTGGTGGCCTCCTACGAGGCCATCCGCTACCAGAAGCTGGACCTGTTCTCCGTCACCCTCAAGCAGATCGGCGCCTACATCGGCCGGATGCTGGTGGAGGACGCCATTGACGTGCTGGTCAACGGCGATGGGAACAACAACGCCGCTGTCAGCTACGTCGTGGGTACCAGCCCCATCGGCGGCACCAAAGGCACCCTGAGCTACGACGCGCTGGTGGATTTCTGGGCCCAGTTTGAGCCATACGAGATGAACACCATGCTGGCTCCCGGCGATGTGGTGGTGGACATGCTCAAGCTGACAGAGTTTCAGAACCCTCTGACCGGGTTGAATTTCCAGGGGACCGGGAAGCTGACCACGCCTATGGGCGCCAAGCTGCTGCGCACCAGCGCCATGACCGGCGGCAGGCTTATCGGCCTGGACAAGCGCTACGCCCTGGAGATGGTGCAGTCCGGCGACGGCGTGGCGGTGGAGTACGACAAGCTCATCGACCGCCAGCTGGAGCGAGCCGCCATCACCACCACCTGCGGCTTTGCGAAGATCTTTGCCGAGGCGGCCAAGGTGCTGAGCGTCTGATGGACGGGGAGAGTTTGGAACTGGCCGTGAGCCTGGGACAGGGGGGCGAGGGGGACCGGGAGCGCCTGGAGCCCCTGTGTCAGGCGGCGGAGGAGGAGCTGAAGGGACGGCTGAAGGAGGGGGTGACCGCCGCGGACTGCGGCGGCGCCTTTCCACTGGCGGCGGCCTGGCTGGCCCTGTCCGACCTAGCGGCCGCCGGAGCGGCGGGCGGTGTCCGAAAATTTTCCGCCGGGGACGTGAGCGTCACAGAGAGCGGCGCGGGGGCGGCCGGGGGAGCCGACACCCTGCGGCAGCAGGCCGAGCGGGTGCTGGCCCCCTACCTGAGGGACGAGGGGTTCGTGTTCCGGGGGGTGCGGGGATGAGGCCGGCGGAGGCCTTTGGCCTGGTGCTGGGCCGCTATGGCCAGGAGGTATGCGTCTGCCGGGAGGGGGAGGCGGCTGGGACCGCCTGCCGCGCCTTTGTGCAGCCCGTCCTGGAACGGACCGGCACCCAGGAGCGGCACACGGTGCTGGGCACGGTGTGCGCTGACCGGTGGCTCTATCTGGGGGACCCGAAAGTCTCTTTAGAGGGGCTGGGCAGCGGCTATATTCAGTGGGGAGACAAAAAGCTGGAGGTTTTGCGGGCCCACCCCATTCAGGTGGGGGGCGAGCGCTCCCACTGGTGGGCGGTCCTGCGGCTGCGGGAAGAGGAGGCGGCGGAGATATGACGCTGGATGTGATCCGGGAGCGGATGGCGGCCTTCCTGCGGCAGGCGGGGCTGGACGCGGTATGCGCCTGGCCGGAGGCGGCGCGGACGCGCCGGCGGGCAGCAGTGGCCGCGGTCTCCCTGCGGGAATTGCAGGGCGGACCGGGCGGGTTCCAGGATTATTTGGGGGAGCGGTACAACCGGGAGAGCGGCCGATGGGAGGAGCTGTACGGAAAAAAGGCCCAGGCGCGACTGGGCCTGGACCTGTACGCGCCCACGGCCGCCGGGGTACAGAAGGCCGCGGACACCCTGAGCGAGGCGCTGCGCCGGGACGGGCCGGAGGGCCTGCGGGTGGCAGAGTTCTCCTGCGGAGAGACGGAATACGACAGGGAGGCGGACCTATACCGCTGCGCGGCGGAGGTGCTCTGTGAGGCGTACCTCTACGCCGTGGCGGAGGAGGGCGGCGCCTTCCTGGACTTTGAAGTGAGGGGGAAGGGATCGGTTTGAGCATCACGACACATGAGAGGCCGGGGGTTTACTCCAGCTATGACGCCTCCAGCGTGGTAGGCGCCGCCGGTGCGGGTCGCACGGTGGGTATTGTGGGGCTCTCCAGCGCGGGGACGGCGGGGGAGCGCTATTTTTTCAGCCGTTGTGAGGAGGCGGATGGCGTATTCGGGACGGACGGGCTGGCCGCACTGATCCGGCTGCTGTTCCTCAACGGAGCGGCGGCGGTGTACGCGGTGCCGGTGAGCGGGCAGGAGGGCTATATAGACGCCTTTACCCTGCTGGCTGAGACGGAGGGCATTGGGGTGATGACCTGCGACAGCCACGTGCTTTCAGTACAGCAGGCCCTGCGGGACAGCGTGACTGCCGCCGCCCAGGCACGCCGGGAGCGCATCGCGGTGGTATGCGGCAGCACGGAAGAGACGGTGAGTGCCCTGATTGAGCGGGCGGGTAGCCTGAACAGCGAGCGGATGGTGCTGATTGCCCCCACGGGGGAGGACGGGGGCGCCCAGGCCGCGGCCGCCGTGGCGGGAGCCATTGCGGGAGAGAGCGACCCGGCGCTGCCCATGGGCGGCGCGGTGCTCCAGGGGGTGAACAGCCTCAAGGCCCGGTACGGCGACAGCGAGATCGACCTACTGGTGCGGGGCGGCGTGACCCCACTGGAGGCGGCGGGCGGACAGGTGAGTATTGTGCGCGGGGTGACCACCCGCACCAAGACCGGCGGGAGCGCCGACGCCACCTGGCGGGAGCTGACCACAATTCGGGTGGTGGACGACGTGATCCCCGCCGTGCGGGACGCCCTGCGGGCCAAATTCAGCCGCGCCAAAAACACGGCCCAGAGCCGGGGGGCCATCCGCTCCCAGGTGGTGCTGGAGCTGGAAAATAAGCTGGCCCGGGAGATCATCACGGGGTACGGCGACGTGACCGTGACGGCGGACTCGGAGAATCCCACAGTTTGTCTGGTGGACTTTTCCTTTACCGTGGCCCACGGGCTCAACCAGATCTGGCTGAGCGCCCATATCACGGTCTGAGCAGCGGGGAGGATTTGAGATGAAAGTAACGGGATTTCCCACCAGCAGCGACATCTATCTGGAGGTAGACGGAAAGAAGGTGGCCGTGGTGCAGAGCTACACCGCCCGCTCCACCAAGACCAGCCAGACGGTGGAGGCTTTCGGCGAGGATGAGCCGGTGGCAACTATTCCAGGCCAGCGCAATCACGTAATTGAGCTGACCCGGCTGTACGCCACCGACGAGGCCATCCGGGACGGGCTGAATTTCCACGACCTGGAGGATTTTAGCCTGGTAATCTGCAAGCCGGACCGGAAGATCATCTACTCCGGCTGCCAGTGGAGCGCCATCGGCGAGACCGGGGCGCTGGGCGCCATGGTGGTGGAGAAGATCACCATCGTGGCCGCCAAACGGATTGAGACGGCAGCATGATGGAGGGCGAGCTGGGAAAATTGCTGGGCGGAGCCCGGCGGAAACGGTTGGGACACGGGTTGGAGCTGCGGCTGCTCTCCGCCCGGGAGGTGCTGGAGGCCCGCCGGGAGGCAGAGAACCTCAGCCGGGACGGGGCAGAGCGGGCGCTGTGCGCCAACGCCTGTCTGCTGGCCCGGGCGCTGGAACGGAACGGGCGGCCGGTGTACGGCGACGGCCAGGAGGTTCTGGAGGGACTGACGCCGGGCCGGATTGAAGCCCTGGCCGGGCAGTGGGCGGCCTTTCACCGGGAGGAGAACCCATCTCCGGAGGACGGCGCGGAGCGGGTGGAAGCGCTAAAAAAAGCCTGGAGCACACGCCTGAGGAGCGCCTTCGCTGGCGTGTGCTCCGGAGTATGGGGGCGCTCCCCGCGCCGGTAGGAGAGCTGCTGGATCGGGAGTATCTGTGGTGCGCGCTCAACCTGCTGCTGGACGACGAGGAACGCTTGGCGCATATGTGTCCCACCTGCCGGGCAGGGGCCTTGGAGGAGCGCTGTCCGGTGTGTGGGGCTCCGGCGGCTGGTACGGCGGCGGGGGAGAACGCAGCCTTTGACCAGGCGCGCTATGAGCGGCTGAAAGCGGGGAGAGGGATTTGACGGATTACCTGGAGCGCCTGCTGCAGGCGCAGGAACGAAACGAGAAGGCCCAGGTGCCGGACTGGTTTGTCCTGAGAGCGGAGCCGGTCCTCCATCCGGCGGCCGGCAGCCCGGACTGGACGGCACCGGCGGACGGCCGGGCCGCCGGGGAGCACACGGGGAACCACACCGCCACACAGGCGGGTGGGGTCGGCACGGCAAAGCTGCCGGGGCAGGCCCCCGAGGCCGACGCCTGGCTGGAGGCGGCTGCCCCCAGCCGGGAGGAGCACACCGGGGACGAGGGGCGCGGCGAGGCAGAAAGCGTGGAGCGCCCGGCCGGGGTGTCCGGCCGGAACGGCGGGGCGGAATGGCTGTATGAACGGCTCAGGCGGAGCGGGACGCAGGCTGGGTATGGGCGGACCGGAGTGGCGTACCTCCTGACGGCGCCGGAGCCACACACACCGGCGGGGCGGGGGCTCACTCCCGAGGGACTGGACCGGCTGTTCCAGCGGGATGCCCGGCGGTATGACGGCGGATTTACACTGTATTAGAGGGAGTGAGGCCCATTGAAGCTGGCGGCCATGCGCTATAAAAATTACACCTGGCCCCACAACCCCAGGGTTTACACCATTGCCTACGAGCGAAGCATGGGGGCCCACAAGGTGCCTTTTGGGCGCTATCTGCTCCAGGACCTGGGGCCTGCACAGCGGGTCATGCGGGGAGAGGGCGAGTTCGTGGGGCCGGGAGCCTATGGGGAGTTCAAAAAGCTGGCCACGGTGTTCTATTCCGGGGGACCGGGTCTGCTGGTCCACCCGGTGTGGCAGATATCCAACGCTTATTTTGTGGAGCTGACCCTGCGGCAGGAGCCCAGGGCGGACTATGTGCGCTATACCTTCGCCTTCTGGGAGGGGTATGACGGCCAGAGCGCCGCGCTGAAGGAGGAGGCGGCAGAGACCGGGACGGGGGGCGTGTCCGCCGGATTGGGCGGCGGAGGCACCTGGCACACGGTGGCGCAGGGGGAGACTCTCTGGGGGATCGCCCGGCGATACGGGGTAGAGCTGAGCGCGCTGATTGCCCTCAACCCACAGATTAAAAATCCCAATCTGATCTACGTGGGACAGAAGGTGCGGGTGGGGAAATGAGGGCTTGGTTGGAGTGTTATGACGGGCGGACGCTCTCCATGCCCGATCTGCTGGAGTGGCGGATGGAGTATACCTCCGGCACGCCCTGCGACAGCTTCTTTTTATCCTGCATTTGGGAGCCGGACCGGGCGGAGGAGTTGGCCGACGCGGTGCGCTTCGGGGCGGAGCAGGACGGGGAGCGGGTCTTTTCCGGCGTGGTGGACGAGATCGAGTGCGGCTGGGACGGTAGCGGGGGACGGCTGGAGCTCTCCGGCCGGGGCATGGCCGCCCTGCTGCTGGACAACGAGGCGCTGGGGTGCGACTACCAGGTGGCCACCCTGGCGGACATTCTGCGGGACCATGTGACACCCTACGGCATCCGGACGGCAGGGACAGCGGCGCTGCCCGCCGTGCCGGGCTTTTCCGTGGCGGCGGGCAGCAGCGAGTGGCAGGTGCTGTACCAATTTGCCCGGTACTACGGAGGCGTGGAGCCCCGCTTTGACCGGCAGGGTCGGCTGGTGCTGGAGCCTTGGAGAGATACGGCCCGGCGGATCATTGACGGCAGCACGGCGGTGAGCAGCCTGGCCTGGCGGTACCGGCGGTATGGGGTGCTCTCCCAGGTGCTGGTGCGGGACAGGACCCGTCAGACGGTGCAGCCGGTGGTCAATGAGGAATTTGACCGCCGGGGCGGACAGTGCAGAAGGGTGCTCACCATGCCGGGGCGGAGCAGCTATCAGGCCATGCGCTACTCCGGGGCGTACCAGCTGGAGCAGTCGGCGGCGGAGCGCAGCCGGCTGGAGCTGGAGCTGCCCGGACTGTTCTGCGCCTGGCCGGGGGAGCTGGCGGAGGTGCGCCTGGAGCGCGCGCCCCATGGGGGGCTCTGGCGGGTGAGCCAGACCCGCACCGGCGTGGACAGCCGGGGGGAGTACACCCGGCTGATCCTGAACGAGGAGTAGAAAGGAGTGGGGGCCATGTGGCTTTCACAGCGGCGGAGGCAGCCCGCGGCGGACGGCGAGGCCCAGGTGGGCCGGGTGACCCTTCCGGGGGACCCGGCGGGGGTATACCTGGCCGGAGAGAGGCGCAACCTGCCGGTATTCGGGCCAGGGGGCTATTGCTGGAGGCCCGGCGCCGGGGAGCAGGCGCTGGTAATCAAGACCGGGGCGGAGGGAGAGCAGCCCTGCGTGGCCGGGGTGCGGAATCCGGAGGAGAGCGACCTGGAGCCCGGCGAGGTGTGCATTCGCACGGCGGACGGCCTGGCCTCCCTGCGGCTGGAGCAGGGGGGCGTCATCCGCCTGGACGGGCATGTATACATCAACGGCACGCTGGTGAGCGAGCCGGCCGAGAAGGAGGAGGGCTGATGGAGCTGATGGTGCGCGGCGGAGATTATCTGCCCGACGGAAGGGGCGGCTTCCGCCGGGCGGAGGGGGACGACGAGCTGCTGCAGCGGGTGCTGTGGAAGCTGTCCGTCCGGCGGGGGAGCTTCCCCTTCCTGCCTGAGCTTGGCAGCCGGCTGTACCTTCTGGGACGGGAGAAGCCCTCGCTCCGGCAGGCCCTGGCCCGGCAGTACGCGGCAGAGGCCCTGGCGGATGAGGAGGGCCTCTCCGTGACCGGGGCGGAGCTGGGCGGAGACGGAACGCTGAAGATCACGATACAGCGGCGGGGGGAGACGGCGGAGGTGGAGCTATCCCTATGAAAACCTTGGAGGAAATTTACGCGGAGATGACGGCCCTGTTCCAGCAGGAGACCGGCGTGACCCTGGCGGGGGACGGGGACATGGCGGTGCGCCTGTACGCGGCGGCGGCCCAGATCTACGCCCTGTATGTCCAGGCGGACTGGGTGGAGCGGCAGTGCTTCCCCCAGTCCGCGCTGGGGGAGGCGCTGGACCGGCACGCCCAGCTGCGGGGACTGGAACGGCGGGCGGCGGCCGCCGCCCAGGGGGTGCTGCGCTTTGAGACGGACAGCCCGGCCCAGGCGGATCTGACCATCCCGGCGGGCACCGTGTGCATGACCGCGGGGCTGGTGCGCTTTGCCACGCTGGAGGAGGCGGTCATCCCCGCGGGGGAGAGCGCCGTGGAGGCGCCTGCCAAGGCGGAGGAGACCGGTGCGGCGGGCAATGCGGCCGCCGGGAGTGTGCGGGCCATGGCGGTGGCCCCGGTGGGCGTGAGCCGGTGCACCAACCCGGCGGCATTTTTTGGCGGTGTGGACGAGGAGGACGACGAGGCCCTGCGGGCGCGGGTGCTGGAGAGTTTCAAGCGGATGCCCAACGGGGCCAACACGGCCTTCTATCAGCAGGGAGCACTCTCCTTTCCGGAGGTGGCGGCTGCGGCGGTGCTGCCCCGGAACCGGGGAAGGGGGACCGTGGATGTGGTGGTATCCACACAGGCCGGTCTGCCGGGCGCGGAGCTGCTGGCCCAGCTGGGGGCGTACTTTGAGGCCCGGCGGGAGATTGCCGTGGACGTGCAGGTCAAGGCTCCGGAGCTGGTGAGTGTGGATGTGTCAGTGGCCGTTGGGACCAAGAAGGGTGCGGATGCCGAAGCGGTATGCGGTGCCGTGGAGCAGGCGGTGAGCGCATGGTTCAGCGGCAGCCTGTTGGGACAGGATGTGCTGCTGGCCCGGCTGGGCGCGCTGGTGTTTCAGGTGGACGGGGTGGCCAATTACCGGCTGTCCGCGCCCCTGGAGGATGTGGAGATCGGCACGGCCCAGCTGCCGGTGCTGGGAGAGTTGACGGTAACGCAGCTGGAGGAAAGCGCATGAATTACGCACAGGCTATGCGGGAACTGCTGGAGCCCCTGAGGGTCTATCACCTGGAGGGAACGCTCAACGGAGGGGAACTGGACAGCCTGGGCGCGGCGCTGGACGCGTGCGGTGCTGTATTAGAGGAGATACAGCGGGAGATGCTGCTCTCCACTGCCCAGGGCAAGGGGCTGGAGGCCATGGAAAAGCTGCTGGCCCGCAGACCGGTGACCCATGATCTGCAGCGCCGACGGGATGCCCTGGCCGCCCTGCTGCGAATCGGAGGGGATAGCTTCACCCTGGCGGCCATAAACGACAATCTGAAAGGCTGCGGACTCAACGCGGTGGCCAGCGAGACGGGGACGCCGGGGGAAGTGGAAGTGTGTTTCCCTGAGGTGCCGGGCATCCCGGACGGCTTTGCGGAGATGAAGGCCATTATTGAGGATATTCTGCCCTGCCACCTGGAGATCCGGTATGTTTACTGGTACATTACCTGGGCGATGCTGGAGGCGCGCTTTGCCACCTGGAGCGACATAGAGGCGCTTGGGCTGACCTGGGGTGAGTTGGAAAAATTAGTGGTGTAGGGAGCAAAACAATGAATTTGAACGCAGGGACAATCAAAAACGGCGTGTTGGGCGCGCTGGCCCTGGCGGGCAGCCTGGCGGCGCAGGTCCTGGGCGGCTGGGACACGGCGCTGCAGACGCTGGTTATCTTCATGGCCGTAGACTATGTCACCGGCATACTGGTGGCGGCAGTGTTTCACCGCTCCGGAAAGACAGAGCGGGGGACCCTGGACAGCCGCGCGGGCTTCAAGGGCCTATGCAAAAAGGGAGCTATGCTGCTGACGGTGCTGGTGGCTGCCCGGCTGGATGTGCTGCTGGGCGGCACATACGCCAGGACAGCGGTCATCCTGTTTTTTGTGGGCAATGAGGGGCTGTCGATCCTGGAAAATCTGGGCCTGATGGGCGCGCCTCTTCCACAGGTGCTGCTCAGCGCCCTGGAGGCCCTGAAAAAGGAAGCGGATGCACAGTAAAAAAGGACCCCAGAGGCACGCCTCTGGGGTCCTTTTTGCGTATTTAGCCGCCCATGTAGGAGAAGTGCATGTAGTCGTGGTAGCCGGTGGTCTGGTCGCTGTCCCAAGCCCAGGCGTCGCCGCCCCAGCTCCAGCCGTGCTCGGCGAAGATACGCACCACGGAGCCGTCCTCCGGGATGGAGTAGGGATTCTCCCCGGGCCTCCAGAAGCTGCCCACCATGGCCTTGCCGTCCCGCACCTGATAGTTCTCGTTGGCGTTCAGGTCGATGGCGGTGCCGCAGTTGTGCTCGCCGGTGGTGCCCTCCACATAGCGGAAGGTGCTGGTGGAGTTGATGGGGAACTGCTCCGGGTCGTTGTAGATTTCTGTGAAGATGGCTTTCACGTCCTCGGCGATGGCGGAGTGGACGGTAAGGGTGGTGGTGGAGGACACCTTCGTCCCGTTGGACAGCTTCCAGATGGGGACGGTGATGGTGGCCATGCTGGCCTGGGCCTCCTCATAGCTGTCAAAGCGGCGCTTGTTCTCATCTCCAAACAGCAGCAGGCACTTGCGGGGGTTCTCCCCCTGGCACTTCAGCCAGAAGTCCTGCTTGTAGTAGTCCTCAAAGGTGGCCTCGCCTCGGTCAACCTTGTCCCAAAATTCCTCCTCCTGCATCTCCGCCCAAGTCATGGCGCGGACGGTGAGGGTATAGCTGCTCTGAATACTGCTGACAGAGAAGTAGTCACTGTAGCTGTAATCATAGGTGTAGCCTGCGGGGGCGTATTCGCTGGTCAGGTAGCTAGAACTCTGTCCCACGTAGGCGCTGACGGACACCTCGCTCCCCACGGCCTTGCCGCTGGTGTCCACAAAGCGAAGGGTGAGGTCCATCTCGTCCCCGCTTCGGACCCGGTCCTCCGCTGCCGCAGCGCGGATGAGCAGGACGCTGCCGTCGCAGCGCTGGAGCGGGTCGGAGCCGCCGAAGGAGCTGTCGGACTTGCCCCGGATAATCTCCAGCTTGACCAGGGCGGCCACCGCCTCCTGATGCTGGGGATCCAGACTGCCCCAGTCGGACAGCTCCTCCGCAGAGGGGGACCAGGAGTAGGTGCGGCCCAGAGCCTCGGAGGAGAGCGCCCGGTAGAGCAGCACCGCCACGTCCTGGCGGGTGATGGAGGCGCCCAGGTCGGCCATGTCCACCGGGAGAAAGTCGTTTTCCAGAATCAGGCCCGCATCCAGGGCGGCCTGATAGCCCGCCTGGTCCCAGGCCAAGCCGCTGTCCATGGCGGACTGGTAGCCTTGGGGGGCAAAGGCCCGGGTGAGCATGGCCAGGTATTGGCCCCAGCTCAAGACGGCGGAGGGAGCCATTTGGTTGTTGCCCGTGCCCTTGAGGATGCCCAGCCGGGCGGCGTGGATCATATCCGCATAGGCCCAGTGGCTCTCAGGCAGATCAGAATATGAAACGGCAGAGGCGGTGCGAGCCAGTGGGAGGGAGAGCAGTCCGGCCAGGGACAGGCAGGCCAGACGGCGGTGAAAACGGTGCATGTGTAGTCCCTTCTTTCTCCTTTTGTGGTGCACAGAATATGCCGGGTATGAAACTGCGCGTGCTTTTTTCTCTATTTTAGGAGAAAATTCAACAATTTACAACCCTGTTAAAAGACCGTTTTCTTAAAAGATAGAAAAGCAGTGCCCCAGGTCCAATTGGACCTGGGGCACTGCTGCTTATCAGAAGGAATTTATTCCTCTGCCTGGATGGCCTTGGCGGCGGCAATCGCCTTCTCGGCCGCCGCGGGGGGCGCGTCCTCATAGCGGACGAAGTGGAAGGTAAAGGCACCGCGGCCCTGGGTCATGGAGCGCAGGTCGATGGCATAGCGGCTCATTTCCGCCATGGGCACTTCGGCCTCTACAATCTGGTTGCCCTCGCCGTCGGGGTTCATGCCCATCACACGGCCCCGGCGCTTGTTCAAATCGCCGATCACGTCGCCCATGTAGCTGTCGGGAATGGTCACCTTCAGCTCTCCGATGGGCTCCAGCAGGACGGGGCTGGCATCGGGCAGGCCCGCCTTGTAGGCCAGCTGGGCGGCGGTCTTAAAGGCCATTTCGGAGGAGTCCACCGGGTGGTAAGAGCCGTCGTACAAAGTGGCTTTCAGGTTGACCACCGGATAGCCGGCCAGCACGCCGTGCTGCACCGCCTCCCGCAGGCCCTTTTCCACGGCCGGGAAGTAGTTCTTGGGCACCGAGCCGCCGAAGACCTCCTCGCAGAACTCCAGCTCCTCACTCTCGCCGGGCTCGAAGCGGATCTTGACGTCGCCGAACTGTCCGTGGCCGCCGGACTGCTTCTTGTGGCGGCCCTGGACCTCCACCTTCTTGCGAATCTTCTCCCGGTAGGGCACACGGGGCTCGGACAGGTCCGCGTCCACGCCGAAGCGGTTCTTCAGCCGGGAGACGAGCACGTCCATCTGCATGTCGCCGGTGCCGGAGACCACCAGTTGGCGGGTCTCGGCGTTGTTGACCCAGGCGAAGGTCAGATCCTCCTCATTCAGGCGGGTGAGGCCGGCGGCCACCTTGTCCTCCTGGCCCTTGGTGCGGGGCGCGATGGCCACGGAATAGCAGGGCTCCGGGAAGGGGATGGGCTCCAGCTTGACCGGCTTGCGGGGGTCGGAGAGAGTGTCCCCCGTCCTGACCTTGTCCATCTTGCCGATGGCGCCGATGTCGCCGCACTGCAGTTCCTTGACCTCGTCAGCCTTCTTGCCCTTCATCACGTACAGGCGGCCGATCTTTTCCACCGCGCCGGTACGGGAGTTGACCATCTGCATATCCGGCTTCAGATTGCCGGAGATGACCTTCACATAGGAGTACTTGCCGTACTGGTCGGAGGTGGTCTTAAACACCAGCGCGGCGGGCAGCGCGCCGGGCGCGGGAACGAACTCGTCCAGTTCACCCTCGGCGTTCTCGCCCATGAGCGGCTGACCCTCCAGGGGGCTGGGCAGCAGTTCGATGATCAGATCCAGCAGCATGCGGGTGCCCAGGCCGGACAGGGCGGAGCCGCACACTACGGGGAAGAGGGACAGATCCTTTACGCCCGCCCGCAGGCCCTGGATCATCTCAGCATAGGTAAAGTCCTCGCCGGAGAAGTATTTCTCCATCAGCTCCTCGCTGGTCTCGGCCACGCTCTCCTTCAGGGCGTCATACAGCTCATCCAGCACGGCCAGCTTATCCTCGGGCACGTCGATCTCCACGCGCTCGCCCTTGGGGCCGGCCTCAAAGGCGCGCTTGTGGAGCACGTCGATGATGCCGATGACCTTCTTGTCCGCGTTCCAGATGGGGGCGACCACGGGGGCAATGTTCTTGCCAAAGCGCTCCCGCAGGGATTCAAAAGCGGCGTTGTAGTCGGAGTTATCCTCGTCGGTCTTGGAGATATAGAGCACCCGGGGCAGCTTGCGCCGCTCGCAGAGCTTCCACGCCTTCTCGGCGCCCACGCTGATGCCCGCCTTGGCCGAGCATACGATCACCGCCGCATCGGCCACCTGTACGGCCTGAATGACCTCGCCCACAAAGTCAAAATAGCCCGGGGTGTCCAAAATGTTGATCTTACAGCCATTGTATTCCACCGGAGCCACTGCTGTGGAGATGGAAATCTGGCGGCGGGTCTCCTCCGGATCATAGTCGCAGGTCGTATTGCCGTCGGCGGGCTTGCCCAGCCGCTCCGTGCCGCCGGTGAGATATAGCATACTCTCTGCCAGGGAGGTCTTTCCGTTGCCACCATGTCCCAGCAGACAGACGTTACGGATGTTTTGTGCGGAATAGCTCATACTTGTTTCCTCTCCTTACTTTTGGTATCGGTCGGCGGCCCGGATGGGCGCTGCACAACTGCTGTTAGTCATTATACATTAAATGAGCCGCTATGACAACCGGAAATTTAGAAAAATGGTGCAAAAGAGAAGCGGCGGGCGGTTAAGGGGCGGAAAACAATGGATTCGTTAAAATATATAAAGAATATGGAGCGATATTGACGTTTAGATGGACAGATAGTACAGCGTTTCTAAAAGGAAAAACAGTCGGGCCGCACAGATGTCTGTGCGGCCCGACTGTTTTTCTTATTCAAATGCGCCCGTGAGGATGACCAGACCCTCTGGGGCATCAGAGGAGATCATCTCCCCCTGGGTCTGGAGCTCCATGCCGTCCCAACCGGCCGACTCCTCCGACAGAACGGCAAAGTCCTCGGCGGAGAGCAGATAGGCCCTGCCGCTGTCCAGGGACACAAAAGCCTCGCGCTGCGCCCAGTCGGAAAGGCAGGCGGCGGGCAGGGTAAGGATGCCGCAATAGGGGCCGGTCAGGCCCGCGTCCGCCAGGGCGAATTCCTGAGCCGAAACCGTCCGCGGCTGCGAGTTGGGGGAATCCGACTGCTCGGATGGCGCGGGGACCAGAGCAATATTGACTGAGGGCTCAGGAGAGGAGCGGAGAGTTTTGTCCATGGCGGTTGCCTCCCCCTCGGACTGGGCGGCGGTCTCCGGAGTAAGCCCGTAGACAGTCGGTTCGGGCTCATCCTCCGCAAGGACCGCCTGGCCGTTCCCACCGGGCGCGGAGGAGGCGGGCTCGCCCGCCGCTGCGGGAGCCGCCCCGCTGGAGCCGGCGCCATTCATCCCCATCGGCGCCCACAGCCGCATGGAACCGGCCCCCAGCAGCACCAGGGCCAGCACCGCGGCCGCAGAGGCCAGGGCTTTCCAGCGGATGCGCTTTTTGGGGAAGGGCATGGGCGTTACCTTCTCCCGGCGGACCTGTTCCATAATCCGGGCGGACAGATCCGCAGGCACGTCCAGCGGACCCGGCATGGCGCCGTGAATCGCCTGCAGGTCGGACAGAAGCGCTCTGCACCCGGGACAGGTCTTCAGATGGGCGTCCAGACGGGACGCCTCGTCGGCGGCCAACTCGCCGTCGAGTTTGGCGCTGATCAGCTCCAGCGCCTGATCGCAGTCCAGCATACAGAGCACCCCCTTTCACAGAATGCTGAAGGAAAATGCCGCCGTTCCGGCGGGTCTTAAGCTTTGGACGAGGATGGGCGTGAAAAGTTCCCGCTGTCCAACAAAATTTTTCGCAGTGCCAGCCGCGCCCGGGCGATGCGGGACTTGACCGTGCCCTCCTCCAGGGAGAGGATGCGGGCGATTTCGCCATAGGGCAGGCCCTCCAGCTCGCGCAGCACCAGCACCTGCCGGTGCTCCTCCGACAGGGCGGCCAGCCCGGCCTGAATGGCCTCCCGCAACTCCTGCTGCTGGAAGCGGCCCTCCGGGCTGTAGCGTTCGTCGGGCAGCTGGGCCTGCCGCGCGCCCTCCTCCTCATCCAGAGAGACCGTCAGAGAGACCTCCCGTCTGCGCTTTTCCCGCCGGAGAAAGTCAATGCAGGCGTTGGAGGCCAGCCGGTAGAGCCAGGTGGAGAAGGAACTCTCCCCCTGGAATTTGGACAACCCCCTCCAGGCGTTGAGAAAGGCCTCCTGGCACAGCTCAGCCCCGTCGTCAGGATTGCCCGTCATACGCACGCACAGATTGTAGATGCGTCCCTGGTGGGCCTCCACCAGGGCGGCAAAGGCGTCCTCGTCCCCCTGCCGGGCACGGGACACCAAAAGATCCTCTTGCAAGCCTTTCTCACCTGCCTTTCACATGGGCACAGTCCTCCGGTCACGCGCGTCCCCGCAAACAGGAACGCCCGCTCCCTCCGCTGTGCCTCTTCTTTCCACCGGACCCGCCGCGCTGGGCTTCGCTGGGGTCCCGCATGGGTTTTCCTCCAGAGGCCGACGCTCTCATCGGCCCGCCTCGTCGCTCAGATCCCGTTTGATGCCCTCCGTCACCCTGTAGATGTCCGCCAGGGTGGAGACGCGGCTGATCTGTTCCTTATAATAGCCCGCGTAAGGGACCCCTTTGAGATACCAGGCATAGTGCTTTCGGGCCTCCAGACAGGCGATGTGCTCCCCCTTTTGGGCGGCGGAGAGGGTAAACTGCCGCACCGCCGTGTCGCAGCGTTCCGCCAGGGGGGGAAGCGGCGGGATCTCCCGTCCCTCCAAAGCGGCGGCCGCCTGCTGAAAGATCCAGGGATTTCCGAAGCAGCCTCGGCCGATCATGGCCATGTCCGCCCCGGTATAGCGGAGGATGCGTACTGCGTCGGCGGCGGAAAACACGTCCCCGTTGGCGATCACCGGGATGGAGAGGGCCTCCTTCACCGCCTTGATATGGTCCCAGTTAGCGGTTCCGGCATACATCTGGGTTTTGGTACGGCCATGGACGGCCACGGCGGCCGCCCCGGCCTGCTCCATGGCCTTGGCAAACTCCACACAGTTGATGGAGCCCTTGTCCCAGCCCAGGCGGATTTTCACGGTAACCGGCCGGCCCCCCGCCCCGCGGATCACCGCCTCGGCCACCCGAACCGCCAGATCGGGCCTGCGCATCAGGCCGGAGCCGTCCCCCGAGTTGGCCACCTTGGGCACAGGGCAGCCCATATTGATATCCAGAATGTCCGCCCCCGACTTCTCCGCGGCCAGGCCTGCCGCCTGTTCCATGCAGTATGGGTCGCTGCCGAACAGCTGCACAGCGGCCGGGTGCTCGTCCTCGCCCAGCTGCAGGAGGGGAAGAGACTTTTTGTCCTGATAGCAGAGGGCCTTGGCGCTTACCATTTCAGTAACGGTATAGCCCGCCCCAAGCTCCCGGCAGACGGTGCGGAAGCCCAGGTCGGTCACACCTGCCATAGGAGCCAGCGCCAGCCGGGAATTTATGGTGATTTTGCCGATATTCACGGGACACCTCTTATGGTATAAAGTAAAGGTATCATACCATATTGGCCGGAAATCGGCAAGGCATGTTTCGGGCGCCTGTGGGTGATACTACCAAGAGATCAAAAAAGGAGTGTGCCAAAATGGATAAGTATGTATGTGACCTGTGCGGCTATGTGTATGACCCGGCCGTGGGTGACCCGGATAACGGCGTGGCCCCTGGGACTGCCTGGGAGCAGGTTCCCGCGGACTGGGTGTGCCCCCTGTGCGGCGTGGGCAAGGACCAGTTTTCCAAGGAATAAGGAGCAGAAGAAGGCGGAGCGGCGCATTGCGCCGCTCCGCCTTCTCTTATTCGGGGAGAAGAAGTTTGTACGCTCCGAACTGGATATGATCGATCTGGTCCAGAGGAATGGGGGCGTCAAAGGCATGCACACCATAGAAGTAGTCTCTGCCGCCCTGCCCGTCTGGGCCAAAGTCGCTGAACCCGTTGCCGCCGTCTACCACGATGGAGGAGCCGTCCCGGCAGACCAGTTCGATCTCAAACTGTGTGAACGGCCAGGAGCCCTCCGCGGGATAGGAGAGCGTAAAGGACGCGGACAGGGGGGAGAGCTTCAGCTCCTCCAGGGTTACCATCCGCTCCCTCTCCGGGTCCCACCGCTCCGCTCCGCCGGCGTCCACCTCGATCTCGCGGCTCTGGTAGAAATGGGACACCTCAAAGCTCCAGTCCCCTTCCAGCAGGACATATTCCCCGGATTGCCGCGTCACGTCGGGGTAGAGGAGCAGGTCGCTCAGATACAACGTCTTGGGCACCCCGTCGTTCCAGTTGGCGCTGTCCGGGTTGCCGTAGAGCATGAACACCAGCTCCACCACATTGTCCCCCAGGCTGTTGTCAGGCAGGAAGCGGGCCTTCTGCATGCCCCAGTTCAGCAGCTCGCCAGTCTGCGTGTCCCGGAGGGAGACGTTCAGGAACACATGGTCCTCCTGTTCCCTCATATCCGGCAGGACCGTCCCTGCCGGCGCCTCTACCCGCAGGCGGAGGTAGAGATTGTGCTCATCGCTGATGGCCGCCAGAGGCGTGAGCGTGGTGCCGCCGCTGACCGCGGGCGGCAGGTCGGTGGTGCCGATCTCGTCCAGCAGCTCCTTCTGCCCTTGGTTCAGCGGGGCGGATTCCAGAGCAAAGAAGCCGTCAAACAGGTCTCCCGGTCCCCAGATCTGGTAGGCGGCGATGGCGGATACCGACAGGACCGCCGCCAGGGCGGCGCACAGCAGCAGGCGGGGCAGGAGCCTGGGCTTCTTTCTTCCTGTTTCCGAGCATTTCAGCATGGTTCGTTCCCTTATCCTTTCCGGGGATACCTCCGGAGAAAGCGGGAGAGAGCGCGGGAGAGAGAGCGAGTCGTCCTCATAGACATCCATCAGGTCAGAGATCCGCAGCTTCACAGGAATACCCCCTTTCCAAAAGCAATTCCTTCAGTTTCTTCCGGCCCCGGTGCAGCCGGGTTTTGATTGTGGCGGGATTGCGCCCCATGGCCGCGCCGATCTCGGAGACGCTCTGGCCGTAATAGTAATGGCGCAGAAACATCTCCCGGTCCTCCGGGGACAGAGCGTCCAGGGTGTCCCGCACCAGGCGCGCCTGCTCCAGCGCCTCCAGGCGGACCGCGGGAGAATCTCCCGCCGGCAGGATCTCCAGCACGTCCTCCTCCAGCGGGAGCTCCCGACCCAGCTGCCGCAGGCGGTTTTTGGCCCGGTTGCGGACAATGGTCCCCAGGTAGGCCTTTACCTTGCCGGGGCGCAGCTTGTGGGCGTTGTCCCACAGGGCGAGAAAGGCGTCGGACACCACCTCTTCCGTATCCTGGGGGCAGCCCCGCAGAATGTGGGCGGCCACGGCGGCGGCGAAGGGGGAATATTGGATCAGCAGCGTCTCCAGGGCCGCCGGGTCACCCCGGCGCAGGGCACGGATCAGGGCTGCCTCCTCCATGTCTGCCGCCTCCTTTCGCTGGAATGAAATGCATTTCACCTATCATAACACATAAATTGCCTCTGCGGTTTCACGGAAAAGGGAATCCGACCTACGGCTTCCGACCAAAAATTTCCAATTACTGGATTATACTGTCTCTGATACCCGCCGGGCGGACAAGCCCGGGGCACAAAGGAGACGTGGAACATGGCGAGCAAGGAAACGCTGAAAATGAGAGCGGCACGGGCCGGGGAGGAGCTGAGACAGACAGGGCGGCTGGTGGTGCGGGCTCCCCTTTTGGTACGGTTTGCCGAGTGCCTGATCAGGCTGTTGCTGGGGGCGCTGTTGGCGGGGGCGGAACTGTTTGGGGGATACGCGCCCTTTGCCCTCTCCCTGACGGCGGCCTCGGGCTCCGGGCTGGGCGGCTTTTGCGCCCTGTTGGGGGCGTGCTTCGGCTACCTGTCCTTCCAGGGCCTGGTCCAAGGGCTGCGGTATGTGGCGGCGGCTATCCTGATCTACGCGGTGTCCTTTGCCTTTTTTGACATCCGGGCCTATCGCCGGACCTGGTTTATGCCCTTAGCCGCCGCCGCGATGGACGCGGTGACCGGGTTTATCTACCTGTCCGACCGGGGCTGGACCCCTGCCAACCTGATCTTTTTCGGGACAGAGGTGCTTTTGTGCGGCGCCTGCGCCTATTTCTACCGGATTGCCTTCACCTCCTGGCAGCAGCAGCGGGAGGATGAGGAGCTCACCCGCCGGCAGAGCATCAGCCTGCTGATTCTGGCGGGCACTCTGCTCGTCACCCTCTCCCAGATCACGATTTTCGGGGATTTGTCCCTGGGGCGCATGGCTGCGGCGCTGGCAGTGATGGCCGCGGCGTTTAAGGGCGGGCTGGGCACGGCCGCCACCGTCGGGGTGGCCTGCGGCGTGGGTATGGACCTGGCGGCGGGCGGACTGCCCTTTTATTCCATGGCCTATGCCCTAGCTGGGGTGCTGGCGGGGGCCTTCCGCCGGCAGGGCCGTCTGGTGTGCGCGGTGGTCTACGTGCTCTCCAGCGCCCTGGCGGTGCTGTGGACCTGGGAGAGCGGCCTGCGGGTCTCCCTGCTTTACGAGGTATTCATTGCCTCCGTGGTGTTCCTGCTGCTGCCCCAGAAGCTGCTGCGGCAGGTGGAGTCCCTGCTCTCCGGACAGCGGGGGACGGCCACGCGGGAGAAGGCCAGGGCCTATGTCCAGGCTCGCATGGAGGCCACGGCCGGAGCCTTTCAGGGCGTGTATGAGAGCCTGCGCACCGCCTTCAGCAGGGGCGGGCCCAATGACGGGGACGCGGCCATCGTCTTTGACCGGGCGGCCGACCGGGTATGCCGGCGCTGTCCGCTCCAGACCGCCTGCTGGCAGCGGGACTATGTCTCCACCTTCAACGCCCTCAACGACGCCCTGCCCGCCATGCTGGAGCGGGGCCGGGGGGAGGGCGGCGACTTCCCGGCCTACTTCTCCAACCGGTGCATGAAATTTTCAGAATTTCTCTCCGCCGCAAACGAAGAGGTGGCGGCCCTGCTCTGCCGGCGGCAGTATGGGGCGCGCCTGCGGGAAAACCGCGCGGCGGTGTGTCGGCAGTACGGCGTACTGGCCGACGTGCTGACCCAGGCGGCCGCCGAGCTAAGCTGCGAACTCACCCCGGACCCGATGCGGGAGCGCCGGCTTCGGCAGTACCTCACTGCCCAGGGGCTGGAGCCGGCCGTGGCGGCCTATTACGACGAGAACGGCCGCCTGCGCATTGAACTGGAGGGGGCGGGCCTGGCCGGGCTGCGGAAGGAGGAGGCGGTGGAGAAGCTCTCCGCCGCGGCGGGGGTCCCCCTGCGGGCCGCGGAGGAGGAGCGGAGGGACAAGCTGGTGCTGGTCCAGGCGGAGCCCCTGAAGGCGGTGGCCGGAGTGGCGGCCCGGAAGAAGGATGGACAGACGGTCTCCGGGGATACCGGGGCGTGGTTCAAGCACGACGACGGCAGCCTCTACGTGCTTTTGTGCGACGGCATGGGGTCCGGGCCGGAGGCTGGGAAGGAGAGCAGCCTGGCGGTCCGTCTGCTGGAGCAGTTTCTGCGCTCCGGCGTGCGGCCCGAGGCGGCCCTGCGCACCCTGAATTCCGCTCTGGCCCTCCGGGGAGAGGAAACCGGAGGTTTTACCACCATCGACCTGCTGCGCCTGGACCTCTTCACCGGGGAGGCGGAGGTCTACAAATACGGCGCTGCACCTACCTATGTCAAAAAGGGAACCAGCGTCAGCCGGGTGACCGGCTCCGCCCTCCCCGCCGGACTGACCGATGGGGACACGGTGGCGCCCGACGTGACCCGTTTGAAGCTGGAGGCGGGGGACTGCGTGCTGCTGGTCACCGACGGGGTGGCTGGAACCGAGAGCGACGTGTGGGTGCGGGAGCGTCTGGCCGCGTTCAACGGGGTCAGCCCGCGGGAGCTGGCACAGGCCCTCATTGCCGAGAGCGAGGAGCACGGCGGAGCTACAGATGACCGGACAGCTCTGGTGCTGCGTCTGGCGGAGCGGTAGGGGCCTGTCCGGGCGGGAAGTGTAAAAGTCCCCGCGGATTGCAATTCGGCAATCCGCGGGGACTTTTTCAGTGCTCGGGGAGAAAATCGCGGGGGTCTACCGGGGAGCCGTCCTGAGTCATCTCGAAGTGGAGATGGTCGGGCAGGCTGCTCTCCGCAATGGCGGTGTCACCTACACTGCCCAAGACGGTGCCGGTGGAAACGGTGTCTCCGATCTCCACGGAGGGGACCGAAGCCAGATTGGAATAGACGCTGGTCACACCGGTGCCGTGGTCCAGATAGACGGTGGTGCCCATCAGGTCGTCCTGCACCACGTCGATAACGGTGCCTCCGGCGGCCGCCATCACCTGGGTGCCCGGGGCGGCGGCGATGTCCAGCCCGCTGTGGGTGCGCCAGTCTCCCATGGTGGGGTCATAGGCCAGGGTCTCCACGCTGAATTCCGTGAGAATCTCACCCTTAAGCGGCCAGGTAAACACCGAAGAGGTGACCACCGGCGTGGGGCTGGGGGAGGATTCCGGCGCGGGCGAGGGGGCGGCTGTGGGGACCGGGGTGGCCTGAGGCGTGGGGAGAACGGCGGGCGCGGCGCTCACCTCCGGCGGTGCCGGAGTGATCCGGGGCGTGGGGGTGACGGTCACCTGGGCGGTTCCGGCCACCGGCTCGTCGGGACCGGTCAGGGACCCCATAGCGGAAAAGAGATAATAGCCCGAAATTCCAATTGCGGCGACGCAGAGGAACAGGACTATGTAGAAGCCCTTTCCATCCATAAAGTCGCCGAAGCGTTCACGTAGCGGTTTTTTCATTTCGTTTCAGCACCTCCGAGCCTATTTTTGACAAGGGTGGGCGCAGCTATACATAAAATGAAGAAATTTTCCGCGCCAGAGATTTTAATAGAATCTTTAGGAAAACTTTAAGGAGGTTTCTCCCCAAATGCGGTATGATCGTACTTGACCTTTCATTGGATGGAAGGTGTAATCTGTAAATATTCTCTGAACTGTGCGGGGGAGGGATTGACACATGACAACTTGTCATATAAGATTAAGGCTGTCGCGGGCAGATCAAAGAGAATGGAGTGGGGCAGATGCCGAGCAGCACTTTTTTTCGCCTCCCGGCGGCAAAGCGGGAACGGCTGCTGGAGGCGGCCCGGGCCGAGTTCAGCCGGACGGCCTATGGCGAGACCTCAATCAACCGCATTATCCGACAGGCCGGTATCCCCCGGGGCAGCTTTTACATGTATTTCCACGGGAAGGACGACCTGTTTCTCTATATGATGCGCGCCTATGGCGAGCGGCTGGAGCAGCGGATGGGCGAACTGCTGGAACAGAGCGGCGGAGATCTGTTTGCCGCCTTCCTGGCTCTCTTTGAGCATGTGCAGGCCCACTGGCAGCAGGAGCAGTATCAGGACCTGGCCCGGATGCTGCGCCTGAACGGGAACCTCAAGCCGGATATTTTCCTGTGCAGCACAGGGGAGGCAATTGCCGCCCGGCTGCGGGACAAGATCGACCTGTCTGCCCTGAATCTGAGGGAGGAGGGCGATCTGGCCGGCATCCTGGGTCTGCTGGTGATGGTAACCGGCGAGGCGATCATGAGCGCCGCCTCAGGCGGCGGACCAGCCGTACGGGCACGGCTGGTCCATTCCTTTGAAATTCTGAAGCGGGGCATGGCCAAAGCCGCGCCCCTGGAGAAAGCCTAGAAAAGGAGATACTGTCTATGGAAAACACGGAAATCAAACAGGAGATTGCGGCGGCGCCGGAGCACGCCGCGCCCCCCAAGTTCAAAGCGCCCAAGAAAAAACGTAAGTGGGTCAAGCGGCTGATTATCCTGGCCGTCATCGCGGCCCTGATTGTGTTCCTTCTCTCCCGCTGCATGAGCGCGGGCACACAGATTGTGGCAGGGACGTACTTAACGAATGTGGCCGAGGTGCGGGACATGACGGTATCCGTCTCCGGCACAGGCCCCATTGAGCCGCTGCACACCTATAAGGCCACCACCCTGGTCAGCGGCGAAGTGCTGGAGGCGCCTTTTGAGGAGGGGCAGGTAGTGAATAAGGGGGACCTGCTCTTCCGCATTGACGCCAAGGACGCGGAGAACAGCATCCAGCAGCTGGAGCTCACCCTGCGCTCCGCCCAGCTGACCCTCAACGACCTGCTGAAGACGCAGAGCGACAATCAGAAGGACCGGAACATTAAATCCGGCGCCGATGGGGTCATTACCAAGCTCTATGTGGAGCAGGGGGACATGGTGACGGTGGGCACTCTGGTGGCGGACGTGCTGGACCGGGACCGCATGAAGCTCACCGTACCTTTCCATGCGGCGGACGCGGCGGCTTTCTATGTGGGGCAGACCGCCTCCGTGGCGGTGGACGGCACGGCCGAAACGATGAGCGGGACTGTGGATTCCATTGCGGCCACCGACGAGGTGGGGCCCGGCGGAACTCTGGTGCGCCAGGTGACTATTCTGGTCAGCAATCCCGGCGCGCTGTCTGAGACCAGCCGGGGCACTGCGTCCATCGGGAACAGCGCCTGCGCCTCGGGCTCGGCCTTCACCTATGCCGCCTCCAAGCAGATTACGGCCAAGGCGTCCGGCGAGCTGGGCACACTCAGCGTGAAGGAGGGCGACCGGGTTTCGGACGGCCAGGTGATCGGCGTTATCGACGAGACCGATATGGCCACGCAGATTGAAAACGCCCGCATCCAGGTGGAAAACGCCCAGCTCTCCCTGAAAAACGCCCAGGACAGGCTGGAGGACTACTCCATCACCTCCACCATCACCGGCACGGTGATTGAAAAGAATGTGGATGTGGGCGACAATGTGGGCGGCAGTAGTGCGTCCGGCACCAGTGCCTCCTATATGGCGGTCATCTACGATATGTCCGCGCTCACCTTTGACATCAACGTCAGCGACCTGGACATCAATAAGATCCAGGTGGGACAGAAGGTGGAGATCACCGCCGACGCCCTGGACGGGGAGAGCTTCACCGGCGTGGTGGATAAAGTGAATATCAACGGCGCCACTCAGGGCGGCTTTACCAATTATCCGGTCACCGTCCTGGTGGACGGCACGCCGGAGGCCCTCAAGCCCGGCATGAATATCTCCGCCAAGATCATCGTGGAGCATGTGGGCAATGTGCTCACTATTCCGGTGGATGCGGTTACCCGCGGCAACGAGGTGCTGGTGGCCGGCCCCGGCTGCCTGGATGAAAACGGAGCCGTGGTGAATCCGTCGGCCATTGAGACCCGGCAGATTACCCTGGGCCGCAACGATGAGACCTATATTGAGGTCCTGGACGGTCTGGAGGAGGGTGATGTGGTGCTCACGCAGAACCAGGCCTCCAGCTTCTTTGGAATGATGGGGTAAGGGCATGGAACACCTCATTGAATTAAGAGATATCTACAAGATTTATCAGATGGGAGACACGGCGGTCCACGCACTGGACGGCGTGAGCCTCACCGTGGATGAGGGGGAGTTTGTGGCCATTGTGGGCCAGTCGGGCTCCGGAAAGTCCACGGCCATGAACATCATCGGCTGCCTGGACGTGCCCACCAGCGGCACCTACCACCTGGGGGGCGTGGACGTATCCACCATGGATGACGACCAACAGGCGGAAATCCGCAACAAAATGCTGGGGTTTATCTTCCAGCAGTATAATCTGATTCCCAAGCTCAATGTGCTGGAGAATGTGGAGCTGCCTCTGCTCTATGCGGGCCTGTCCGCGTCCGAGCGGCGGGAGCGGGCCATGGCGTCACTGCAGCGGGTGGGTCTGGCGGACAAGTGCAAAAATCTGCCCAGCCAGCTCTCCGGTGGGCAGCAGCAGCGGGTGTCCATCGCCCGGGCCCTGGCCGGCAACCCGTCGGTGATCCTGGCCGACGAGCCCACCGGTGCGCTGGATTCCCGGACCGGGCGCGAGGTGCTCTCGTTCCTCCAGAAGCTCAACGCGGAAGGGGACACGGTGGTGCTGATCACCCATGACAATTCCATCGCGGTGAAGGCCAAGCGAATTGTCCGCCTCCAGGACGGCAGAGTCATCTATGACGGCGACGCCCGGGATCCTCAGGCAGTGGTGCAGCCCGAGGAGGACGTCGGCGCGGAGCTGGACGGGGAGGTGCTGGACGCGTGAATTTCGGTCAATCCTTCCGTCTGGCCCTCAAGAGCCTGATGACCAGCAAGATGCGGGCCATCCTCACCATGCTGGGCATCATCATCGGTGTGGCCGCGGTCATTGTGATTACCAGTCTGGGCAACGGCATGCAGCAGATGATGAACGACCAGTTCGACCAGCTGGGCGCCAACCTGATTCAGGTGCAGGTATACGGCATGGGCGGCGGCTCCCGCAGCATTGACCCGGACGATATGTATGAGCTGGCGGACAAATATCCCCAGTACATTGCCAGCGTCAGCCCCTACGTGAATTTTTATCAGACCCCCGTGATCCGCCACGGCACCGATGAATTCAAGCATACCAGCGTCTACGGGGTGAGCGAGGCCTTTTATGACTATGAGCGCAACCAGGCCATTACCGGCGAATCCCTGGCCCAGGGCCGTTTTTTGAGCTATATTGATGTGGAGCGCTACCAGAACGTGTGCGTCATCGGAGATTACCTCAACCAGGAGATGTTTCGGGGCAGCGGACTGGGACAGACCCTGACCATTGCCGGGACGCCCTATAAGGTCATCGGCGTGCTGGCCAAGAAGGCGGACAATACCGAGGGCAGCGGGGACGATGTGCTCTACCTGTCCTACAACAACGCATCCCGCATGAATGCCAGCGCCGAGGTCAACCTCTACTTGTTCACAAGTACGAATAAAGACGCGTCCGCCGCAGCCAAAGGGGTCATTGAAAACCGGCTGTACAAGACCTTTCAATCCTCAGACTACTACATGGTGATGTCCTCGGCGGAGATGATGGACGCAATGAACACCATGATGAACACCATGATGGTCGTGCTGGTGGCCATCGCCGCAATCTCCCTGCTGGTGGGCGGCATCGGGATCATGAATATTATGCTGGTCTCGGTGACCGAGCGCACCCGGGAGATCGGCATCCGCAAGTCCCTGGGCGGAAAGCAGCGGGACATCCGCAGCCAGTTTATTATCGAGGCGGGCACCACGTCGGCCATCGGCGGCATCATCGGCATTGTGGTGGGCATCCTTCTGGCCCAGGCGGCGGGCGCGCTGATCGGCAGCCTGATGTCCTCCAGCATGGGGGGAGCCAGCTTCTCCGCTATCCCCACGGTGGGGTCCATCGGGATTGCCTTCGGCGTCTCCGTGGCCATCGGAATTGCCTTCGGCTATCTGCCTGCAAACAAGGCGGCAAAGCTCAACCCCATCGACGCGCTGCGGTACGACTGATTTTGGAGAACTCCCCCTTGCCCGCCGGAGGCGGGCGGTATATACTGTATGTATCCGGTGTCTCAAGACAAAAGGAGAAAACGATATGAAAAAGCGACTGTTATCCGGTCTGCTGGCGGTGGTCCTGGTTCTGGGCCTCCTGCCGGCAGCGTTCGCCGCGGCCCCCGCTCAGGAGGAGGCCGCTCAAGTGCTCGCCGCCCTGGACATCATGGTGGGGGATGAGAATGGGAACCTGAACCTGGACCGGGCCGTCACCCGGGCGGAATTCACCAAGATGGCGGTGGCCGCCTCCACCAGCAGGGACAGCGTGGGGGACACCGTCTCCGTCAAGCCCTATCCGGACGTGCCCAGCACCCACTGGGCCGCGCCCTATGTGAAGGCGGCGGTGGACCTGAACCTGGTGCAGGGCGATCTGAGGGGATACTTTAACCCGAACCGCACCATCACTCTGGCGGAAGGGGTCACCATTGTGCTGCGCCTGCTGGGGTATTCAGACGGCGATTTTACCGGCGTATGGCCTTCCGGCCAGATGGCCCAATACCGGGCGCTCAAGCTCAACGAGGGCATCACCATTGGGCAGAACACCAACATGACCCGCCGGGACGCTATGTACCTGTTCTACAATCTGATGATTACCCGGAATACCTCCGGTACGTACCATCTCAATGTGCTGGAGCCAGCCCTCAACCTGGTCAGCCAGAGCGGTGAGATCGACCGGGTGGCCCTGATTAACTCCGCCATGGAGGGGCCCGTGGTGGCCTCCGCCGGATGGCAGTCCGCCGTGCCCTTTGATGTGAGCGGCGCCACGGTCTACCGCTCCGGCAAGCTATCCACGTTCTCCGCCATCCAGAACCAGGACGTGGTGTATTACTCTAAATCCATGCGCACGGTCTGGGCCTACACCAACAAGGTGACCGGCGCCATCAACGCCCTCTCGCCCTCTGCGTCCGCCCCCACATCGGTCACCGTGGCGGGCAAGACCTATGCCATTGCCACGCCGGATGCGGCCTATGACCTGTCCGATCTGGGCACCTATCAGGTGGGGGACAGCGTGACCCTCCTGCTGGGCCGGAACGACGGCGTGGCCGCAGTAGTGAAGCGCGCGGAGAGCGCCGGCGTGCTCTACGGCATTGTACTGAGCATCTCCTCCGCCTCTTACAGCGACGGCAAGGGAGGCACGTATACCGCGCGCACGGCCACCGTCTGCGCCACCGACGGAAGCCAGTACAGCTATCAGGTGGAGGACAAGACGCTGGACGCGGGCGATCTCGTCCGGGTGGTGAATGAAAACGGCGGCGTACAGGTCAAACGCCTGTCCGGCGCCAGCCTCACCGGCAAGGTCAGCTCCGACGGCGCCAAGCTGGGCAGCTATGTGCTGGCCGACGATGTGGAAATCCTGGACACCTATAAAGAGGGCACCCCGGTGCGGGTGTACCCCTCCCGGCTGTCCGGTGTGAGTATGAGCGGCGATATGGTGCGCTATTACGCGCTCAACACCAAGGGGGAGATCAGCCACCTGATCCTGAACGACGTCACCGGAGATATGCACCAGTACGGCGTCATCACCGACGTGACGGAGGTAAACGCCTCCCTGCCCACGGGCGGCTTCCTGATCAGCTCCCAGTACGAGTTTGATGTGGGCGGCCAGAGCATGATGTTCGGCTCCGAGAGCGCCGTCTACAACCTCAAGGAGGGCCCCTGCCAGGTCAAGATGGATACCGCCTCCTCCATTGACCGGCTCTACAATCTCACTGAGGTGAAGCTGGAGAGCGTGACCGGCTCCGTGGCCCTGGGCAAGGACAACCGCAGCTATACCCTGTCCGACGCGGTGGCGGTCTACGAGCTGGTGAACGGGGAATACCAATACTCCAGCCTGGCCCGCGTCAACGACGGGACGCATACCCTGACCGGCTGGTATGACAAGGCGGAGTCCGCGGGCGGCCGCATCCGCGTGATTGTGGCCAAGTAAAAAGGAGAAAGCGCTGGAACCCGAACCGGGTTCCAGCGCTTTTTGCCTCGGGGGTACAGGGAAGGGTTGGGCTTAATCAGAGGTGCGTTCACACTCCACCCAACGAACCGGCCGAAGAGGCCGGTAGGGGAGATTGGGATAGCGCTCCCGGTCGGGATAGCCCACCATCAGGGAGCAGGCGGGCGTCCAGCCCTCTTCGACCCCCACCAGGGCGCGCAGGTCGGGGCTGTCCGCGCAGGCGCGGTTGAAGTACCCGGCCCAGCAGGTAGCCAGCCCCTGGTCAACCAGCAGCAGCTCCGTGGTAGTCATCACCGCCGCGGCGTCCACCGGTGCACGGAAATCATCCTTGGGAATGAGCAGCACCAGCAGGCAGGCCGCGCCGCAGGTCACCAGATCCATTCCCTTGGCGGCCAGAATGGGCAGCTCCGGGGACTCCCCGGAGATCTCGGACCAGGCCACGGTCAGATCCCGGGCCCGGACGGTCTGCTCCCGGCCGTAGAGCACCGCCCAGCGGTAGGGGCGGCGATTTTTGGCGCTGGGGGCGTATTCCGCCCCCTCCAGAGCGGACAGGAGCTGCCCCTTCTCAGGGAGCTTGTCCGTAAAATGCCGGATGGCGCGGCGTTTGGAGCGCACCAGCTCCTGTACCGGGGCCTGGGGCTTGGGGGGGTAGAAGGCCTCGTGGGAGATCCCCTCCAGCTCGATGGCCTGCCGGGGGCAGGCCGCGGAGCAGTGGTAGCACAGGATGCAGTGTCTTTGGGTCCCCACCCGCACCGCACCCTTGCGCAGCTGAAAAATTCCCATGGGGCAGGCGCGCACACAGGCGCCGCAGTTGACGCAGCGGCTTTCGTTGATAGACAGCATGTCGGTCCCTCGCTTTTTCGGTTTCTTGCCGTCTATTTTATCATAAGCATGGGCTGCATTACAAGAGCAGGGCGACGCTCCAGGCGATGGTGGCCAGCAGCGCGCCCGCGGCGGCGTAGGCCGGCGCGGGGATGCGGGCAAGCAGACGGCGGTGTCGGGCGTTGCGGCGCACATAGCCGTCCGCTACCCGGCGGGCCTCCTGAAGAACCGCCTCTGCGGAGACGCCGCGTAGCAGCGCGTCTTCCTTTACAATAAAAATGGCCTGCTCAAACAGGCGGGGATCGGGAGAGCGGACCACAATTACCTGACGTGCAATACCCTTGACCAAGACTGTCACCATCCAATCCGTTTTCTTCCAGTATGGCCGTTTTTTTGCCCGCCTATGCGGCGTGGGACTGCCCAATTTTTCCGCGCATATCCCGCCGCACTTTCCCGTAGACTAAGGCCAGCCACAGAAAAAGAGGAGGATGGGCTTATGCAGGGAAAAAAGCGGCTGACCGGTGCGCTGCTGATTTTATTTTTGGTCAATATTTTAGTCATTACTTTGGTCCAGAGCGCTCAGGCGGCCACCTATCGACAGGGCTCCACAGGCAGTGAGGTGCGCACCATTCAGACCAAACTGAAGAATTGGGGCTACTACGACGGTGTGGTGGACGGAATCTTCGGCAGTGCTACCACCCGGGCGGTCAAGCTGTTTCAGAAGAAGAACGGCCTGACGGTGGACGGCATCGTCGGCCGGGCAACCCTGCAGGCGCTTGGAATGCCCACATCCTCCGGCACAACCACCAGCCAATCAGCGAATGTGGAGCTCCTGGCCCGGGTGATCTCCGCGGAGGCGCGGGGAGAACCATACAGCGGACAGGTGGCGGTGGGAGCGGTGATCCTCAATCGGGTGGAGCACCCGTCCTTCCCCAACACCATCGCCGGGGTGGTCTACCAGCCGGGGGCGTTTACCTGTATGGTGGACGGACAGATCAACCAGCCGATGGCGGAATCCTGTATCCGGGCTGCCCGGGATGCCCTCAACGGGGCCGACCCCAGCGGCGGGGCCATCTATTACTTTAATCCCAGCACCGCCACCAGCGCCTGGATTTGGAGCCGACCGCTGATCAAGGTCATTGGAAACCACCGTTTTTGCAGCTGAAAAGGGACAGGCCCGGCCGTTTGGCCGGGCCTGTCAGCCGTCCGGGCGGAGGAGCTGGCTCAGATGCCCCTATTCTGGGGAATGTCAGGAAGGGAGTCAAAGCCCTTCTGGAGATCGGCGTCCGTGGGAACGTAGTCGGACATCGTGCCGTTGAGATAGGCCTCGTAGGCCGTCATATCAAAATAGCCGGTGCCGGTCAGACCGAACAGGATGGTCTTGGCCTCGCCGCTCTCCCTGCACCGGAGCGCCTCGTCAATGGCCCCCTTGATGGCGTGAGCGGACTCCGGGGCCGGAAGGATGGTCTCGCGCTTGGCAAAGAGCACCGCGGCCTCAAAGATTTCCGTCTGACGGTAGCTTACCGCCTCCAGATAGCCGTCGTGGTACAGTTTGGAGAGAATGGGACTCATACCGTGATAGCGCAGACCGCCGGCGTGGCTGGGGGAGGGGATGAAGCCGGAGCCCAGGGTGTACATCCGGGCCAGCGGGGTGACCTTGCCCGTGTCGCAGAAGTCATAGGCGTATTTGCCACGGGTCAGGGAGGGGCAGGAGGCGGGTTCCACAGCCACGATGCGCACATCCTTTCGGCCGGCCAGCTTGTCGGCCATAAAGGGGGCGATCAGTCCGCCTAAGTTGGAGCCGCCGCCGGCGCACCCCACCACCACGTCCGGATACTCGCCAAGCTGGTCCATGGCCAGCTTGCTCTCCAGACCGATGATGGACTGATGGAGCAGCACTTGGTTGAGCACGCTGCCCAGCACATAGCGTTTTTTGCCGCCGCTTCCCACAGCGGCTTCCACCGCCTCGGAAATGGCGCAGCCCAAGCTTCCGGTGGTATCCGGGTGCTCCGCCAGAATCGCCCGGCCCGCCTGGGTGGTATTGGAGGGGGAGGGGGTGACCTGGGCGTCAAAGACCCCCATCACCGCCTTGCGGAAGGGCTTCTGCTCATAGGAGCACTTGACCATGTACACGTCGCAGCTCAGCCCGAAATAGGAGCAGGCCTCGCTGAGGGCGGTGCCCCACTGGCCGGCGCCCGTCTCGGTGGTGACACCGGTCAGACCCTGCTGTTTGGCATAGTAAGCCTGGGCCACAGCGGAGTTGAGCTTGTGGGAGCCGGAGGTGTTGTTGCCCTCAAACTTGTAGTAGATCTTGGCCGGCGTGCCCAGGGCTTTCTCCAACGCATAGGCGCGGATGATGGGAGAGGGGCGGTACATCCGGTAGACCTCCAGCACCTCCTCCGGGATATCCACATAGGCGGTGGCGCCGTCCAGCTCCTGCTTTGCCAGCTCCTCGCAGAAAATCGGCGCCAGATCGGCCACGCCCAGCGGCTGAAGCGTGCCGGGGTGAATGAGGGGATCGGGCTGCTCTTTCATAGCCGAGCGCAGGTTGAACCACTGGCGGGGCATCTGGTCCTCGGTCAAATACAGGCGGTGGGGAATGTGTTTCTGACTGTTCATGGTTGGTCTCTCCTTTTTACTCTGGGGAGGAGGGCAACAAAAAAGCCCCCTGTCCCCGAAAAATGATTTTCTGGGACAAAGGACTGTCATCAGCCTCTGCGGTGCCACCCGGATTGACGTATGGAAATACGCCCACTCACTTTCACACGCCCAACAGCGCATGCTCCCCTGATAACGGGTGGAGTCCCCGTCTCGCTACTAAGGCCGCAGGCCGGTTCGCTATGCCCTGATAGAGTCCATTCACGCCTGCTTTCCCTGCCGCGATTCCACCGCCCGCGGCTCTCTGTGAGGGTCCGATTCCCGGCGCTACTCCTCTCCGTCATTGGTTCTGCGATTTACTTTGGGGCAATTATACTGCCCGCCCGCCCGGCTGTCAAGTAAAAATTTGAGACCTTGTCCAAAGCACACAAAGCGCGTATCCCGAAAACGGGATACGCGCTGGAGAGCGCCCCCAAGGGTGGACGCAGGTCAGGATTCCATGTGCCGGCCCAGGAAGCCGGCAATGGTCTGGGCCAGCTTGTAGTCGGTGTCGCTGCTGCGCAGGTGGCCCTCTGTGCCCACAAAGAGCACGCAGCCAAGCACGTCCCCCTCGGAGAGAATGGGTGCCGCGCAGGAAATCAGATACCGGCTGCCGTCGTCGCAGACAGGCAGGGGAGTCTCACCCGGTTTGAACTGATAGATCTGTCGGCCCTCCATGATCTGCTCCAGCTCCGGGGAGATGCGCTTGTCAGCCAAATCCCGGCGGGCTGTGCCCGCCACGGAAATACAGGTGTCGCGGTCGGCAATCACGGCGATCTCGCCCGTGGTTTTGTTCAGCGTCTCGCACATCTGACCGGCAAAGTCGCTCAGGCCGCCCATGAGCGAGTACTTTTTAAAAATAACGCCCCCATCCTTATCCGTATAAATCTCCAGTGGGTCGCCGTCACTGATAACATTGACATCGAAAACCTTGTCCGGACGCTTATCTGCGCTCTGGACTAATCGGCGATTTAAGATATTTTCGATGCCCCCATTAAAATTTACGGCTACCTCCGGAATCGCGCTGCGCAGGAGAGCGTCAATGTCGGACTGGAGCTTCAGCTCCAGATGGTCTTCGTACACACGGATCTCGTCTATGAGAAGTTCCAGGTCGTTGCGCTCCAGCTTTTCCTTGGTCAGGATCTCCTCGAAAATATCCAGTGCAGTTTTGGCCACACGGTTGACCTGAATGATGGTGTTGCGCTTATCGGAGAGCAGGTCGATCTGATGGTTGATGCCCTCAATTTTCTTTTGCAGCTCTGCCTCCATTTCGTCGTAGGTTTCTTCCAGCAGAGCCTCCTGTTCCGGATGCTTCATGATATCTCTGATGCGCTGGCGCTTGGTGGCCTTTAGTTCTTCACGCAGTTCCTCCAGCACCTCGGCCAGATGGTCGGCGGACTGCTCGGTTTCTGCCACATCGTCGTTTTCCTTTGCAAGGTCTTCATTCAGCCGTGCCAGCATCTTCGCCGAGTTTTCCTTGACCATCTTTACATAGATTTTCAGAAGCTCGTCCAGCTTGTCCACACGAATGTGATGCGAGGTGCATCCGGCCAGTCCACGGCGGTGGTAGGTACCGCAGGTGTAGGCCGGTTTCAGATCGCTGCGGCTCATGGAGAACATGGGGCTGCCGCAATCACCGCAGACGAGGAATCCGGAATAGAAGTTATCATATTTTTTCACGCCGCGGTAATTGGAGCGTGTGCGCTTTTCCCGCAGGGCGCGGGTGGTGGCAAAGGTGCGATAATCGATGATAGGCTGATGGTGGTTTTCAATGACGATCTGCTCATCTTCATCCCGCCGGACATCTTTGCCGTTGATTTTGGCGCGGGTGTATTTGCCCTGGCGCAGTGTGCCGATATAGAAGTCGTTGTCCAGAATGCCCTGTATACTGATAATGCTCCATGCAGCCTTGACCACACGCTTGCTGGTTTCACCCTCGGCTTCCTTTCGCATTTGCTCGGACATTCTCGGCGTGGGGATGCCCTGCTCGGTCAGATAGTTGGCGATTTTCTTATAGCCCCAGCCTTCTTCGTTGTACAGCTTAAACACCTTTCGGACAATATCGGCCTCGGTGGGGACGATTTCAAATTCCTTGCGCTTGTTCACGATATAGCCGTAGGGCGCGGCGCAGATCCACTGACCATCTGCCTGGCGGCGTTTGATGACATTTCGCACCTTCTTGGAGGTGTCGGTAACGGGCATCTCATTGAGCAGGAACTGGAACTGGATCTTCAGCCAGTCATCGTCATTGGGGAAGTCGATGCCGTCACCGATGGAGATGATGCGGATACCTGCATCACGCAGGTCTTCCAGCTCCACAAGTCCTCGGCTGTTGCGACGGGAGAAGCGTGAGAAGTCCTTGACGATGAGGATGTCGTATTTATGGCGCATCAGTTCTTTGCGCATCCGCTGATAATCTTCTCTTTGCTCGAAGGTATAGCCGGAGCGGTCACGGTCTTCGTAGAAGGTCAGCGTGCTGTGTGGAAACCGCTCTTTCACAAAATCGGCGATGATTGCTTTCTGGTTTTCGATGGATACGTTATCCCTGTCAAGCTCATCGTCCACCGATATTCGCGTGTATCCCGCAATATCGAAGCGTTCAATCATGGTCATTCACCCTTTAAGTACTTTGCGGTTTCACGGTCGAAGTCCGAGATATACTCGGCATCCTGCCGTTTGCGGAACTCAGCGTAGATATCACCGGCTTTCTTCGCCGCGGCTTCGTGCGAGACCCGGCCTTTCCCCTCCAGCACGTTCCTGCGGTTGTTGGTCAGGAAGCGGTCTGTTTCGGCCAGCCAGTCGGCCATACTCATAAGCTGCTCATCCTCAGCCATCAATTCGGCGTAGTCAATGAACATGGTGACCAGGCGGTTGAGTCTGGACATCTCCTTCTCGTTCAAGTAGTTTTTTGCCACAAGAACATCACTCTTCATGATTTTGCCGTCCGGAGCTCCTTTCCACGTGGTGAGACCCATGGTGGGGCTGTCCAGAGAGGCGCGCTCACTGATGAGCTCCGCCGCTGTCTTTCCGGTGACCGCGAAGTGCAGCTTGTTCTGCACGAAGGCGTAGAAGGCTTTGGTGGTATCGCTGTTTTTATCGTAGTCATAGCTGCACTGCTCAAACACGTCGGCGATTTTTTGGTAGGCTCTTCGCTCGCTGGCGCGGATCTCACGGATGCGTTCCAGCAGTTCATCGAAATAGTCTTTTCCGAAGGGACGACCGTTTTTCATCATTTCGTCATTGAGGACGAAACCCTTCTGGATATATTCCTTCAGTGTTTTTGTCGCCCACTGACGGAAGCGGGTCGCCTTTTTACTGTTCACTCTGTAACCAACAGCGATGATGGCATCCAGATTGTAGTGATCCAGCTCTCGCTTGACGTTTCTCGTCCCTTCTTTGCGAACCACTAAGAATTTCTTAGCAGTTGCTTCGAAGTACAGTTCTTCGTCTGCATAGATATGTTTCAAGTGTTGGATGATGTTCTCCGGTGTGCAGTCAAACAGTTCTGCCATACCGTTCTGGGTGAGCCAGAATGTCTCATCTTGAAATACCACACTGACAAATTGCTTGTCTGTGCCGTTATCGTAGAGCAGGATGTCGCCCTGCTTCATAAGCTCATGATCCATTCAGCACGGCTCCTTTCTGTCAATTTTGTTTCGCGAATCCAATTTCACTTACAGACAACATTGTATATCATGCATTTGGAAATTGCAATGGTATTTCGGAATAAAAAATCGGGGGGAGGCATTGCCTCCCCCTTGATGCTTACATCTGCATAGTCATTCCGGCAGCTTTTTCTGCCTGAACTTCCTTTTCCGCAGAGCGTCGGCGATTGTAAAGCAAAAGGTCGCGCGTATTTTCGTACAGGTCTTGCTCACCTGACATATATACGGCGACCAGGTATTTTTGATCATGGTACTGTTTGTACAGCGGCTTCAGAGACTCACGCAGTTCGGCGTCGTTTTTTTCCGCATTTGTCAGCCAGATCCCAACGATTTTACTCTCTTCATTCACTGTCATGCGCAATAGGCGTCACTCCTTTCAAAAAGTATTCCCCTCGCAGGAGGGGAATATTCACAGCATTTGCTGCCAGGTATAGGTTTGTTCTTCATGGTCATCCTCTTTGTGACCGAGAGCGATTTTCTTTTCCTTCTCCTTGCGGAGCGCTTTGCTGTCGGTGTGGTGATGCTGCGTGGTGCTGTCCATCACCGGCGCAGGAGACTGAGACTGCTCCAGCCGCCGCCCGACTTGAACCAGAACAGAAGCAACGCTGCCATGGCCAGCGCCATCACTGCCGTGACCACTGTCGGCCAGTCCCATTCCGGAAGAGACAGGTGCAGCCTGGGCAGTCTGATTTTGCGCCGCAAAGAAGATTTCTCTTTCGGCTTCCCAGCCTGTTCGATCATCTGCTCCAGATGCTTCACCGCTTTCAGCAGTTCGTCCATCTGCGTCTGTGTCGCATACGCTGTCGGCCTCTCGCACAGCCTGCGGAGGAGCTCCGTCTGCCAACTGTTCTGTTCCTCCAGTGTCTGCAACCGATTCTCGAGGCGTTCCATGCTCTCGGGTATCGTCCAGTTGATCACCACATGATGTTCCTTCACCTCCGGTTCTGACGGAGTCGGCATAGTAGTCTGCTGCGGCTCTGTCTGTCGCATATGCGGATGACGATTTCTCTCCATGAGTTCGTCCATAGATAAGTTCTGCTCGGATTTCAAATTCATGTTCCATATTCTCCTTCAGATATTTATCGCCGAACAGCAGGCGGTCACGACACTGCCAACCACTCGGCGTGGTATAGGTGATGTTTTGCCGGGACTTCTCCCAGCGCACTTTATAGCCTTCGCTTTCCATCAGAGCGATGAACTCATCACGGTTGGATGCGTGGCGCATACAGTCGTTGATGATATTCATGAGCTGCATCTTCTTGCTCTGACCACGGGCAGCGGTGTGATATTCACCGGTGGTCGTGCGCTTGGACTTCTGTCGGTTGGGGTCGGGCACAAACACCGGCAGAGAGAACTGCATACACACTTCGTCGTTGCGTTGGCGCAGTTCCTGCAGTTGCTCTTTTGCGATGTGCAGTTTCTTTCCGGTGTCGAAGCTGACTGAGTTGATGATGAAGTGGGAGTGGATATGCTCACGGTCCGTATGCGTACACACCAGAACTTCATGACCACTGAAATACTCAGCCAGCTTTTGCGCCGCCGCATGTGCAACCGCAGGATCGACATCGGCGCCCTTTGGGAAGCTCTGCACCATGTGGTAGAACATCGTACCGTCCGTTTTATGGTACAAAGATTTTGTTAGCATAAAATCGCCGTAGACTGTTTCCCGCTGACAGTTGATCCCTGTTACCAACTGCCGACCGTTGAACTCCGTCTTCCAGTCCTGGGTGGTGTATCGCATCACCGCGCCCATGCCACCACGAGTCTGACCTCGTTTGTAATTTGTGAAACTTACGATTGCCATGGTCACCATCGCTTTCGTTCCGCAATCTCACGTACGGTGGTTCGGATGTCAGCGAGGAGCTGACGCACCTCATTGAGATTGACCACGGTGATCTTTCCCATGTGTGCCAGCGTCACCAGCTGATTGAGGTTGTTGCCAATGGCCTTGAGCTCTTTCAGCACGTCCTTCAGACCTTCAATAATAATGATCTGCTGACCCAGACAGCAGGCAGTGACATAGTTGCTCATAGACATACGAGACTGCGTTGCCAGTTCTTTGATGGTCGCACGGTCTTCAGCTGCCATGCGGGTACTAAACTTGATATCTTTCTTCATAATGAGTTGTCCTTTCATAGAATAATTCCTTCCGTCCCCCTCGGAGAGCTGGGGGATCCTCAAAGGGGGACTGGTCCCCCTTTGAAGCTGCGCCGCCGACAGGCGGTTAAAGCGTTTCCGCAGAAACGCTCGCAGCTGGAAGTGGGTCCGGGCTTCTGCCCGGGATATGTGCGGAAGGCGGGCAGCGGCATTGCCGCAGACCAGACAAACGCGATGCTGGCCGTCGTCCGAGCGGACGACGCATCCCTCGCCTCCCCGCAAGCGGGAAGGCTCGTCCACTCTGTCGCTCGTCCTCTTCCCACCGAACCCGCTTTCGCTGGGCTTCGGCGGGAACCCTATTGGGGGAGGTGATTTCCCCGCGCTCTGCCGGTGGGGCAGCTACTCTACCTTGCATTGAAAACCGCACACAGCGGCTCCTGTGGCCTCAAACGGCGGAGTTTTGTACCGCGCCGGGTATCTGTTTCACAAGCGTGTTTTCAGATGCAGAAGGCGGAAAATCAGTAGATTCAAGGCTTTCTACACTGCTCTTTCAGATACAGAGCAGGCGCGAATCAGATGCAGAGCAGAGGCAGAAATGCAGACGCTCTCCATCTCCCGCAGTTGCCTGTAAGCCAGTGTTTTCAATGGCTTTGGACATTCATGCGATACACCAAGCACTGCGGTTTTCTCCTCTGCGACGCCTGCCACACATGTTTTTTACAAAGCACCGTCATAGATCTGTCGTGCTTTGGACTTGTAGATGCAGGCCAGGCGCTTGCTTTTTTCGTTGATGCGAATAGACTTAGTGTTCTGTTCCTTGCCAGGAGAAAGCAGACCTTCCTCTGCCATCTGCTTGAGGAGTTCCTTATTAGAAATGCTGAAGGATTCACCCTGTTCCTCGCAGAACTTTCTCACCAATCTGTGCGCGGGCTCACTGTGCAGATAGATGAACATATCATCTTCGTAGCCAATGCAGTTGGGAGGGATATAATCGTCGGTGGTGTATCTGTTCAGCAGACAGCACTGATCGCTTTCCAGAAGTGCGTAGAGCTTGCGGATGAATTTATGGGTGGGACGATCCTGCCGAACATTCTCAGCCTGCTGTTTGCAGAGTCGCACCAGCATCTCATAGAACTGATTGCGGTACCCATTCAGATCACTTTTCGGAAGCTCTAACCGTGCTGCGGTGAAACTCAGATACAGTTCCATACCGATTTCCAGCCATGCGGCAGACTCCGGTACTCGACCATGGCAGTTGGGACATGCTTTCTGAAATACACTGCGTCGTGCTTCAAACAGATTTTTCAATGCAGAGATGAATTTTGCTTCTACTTCCTTGTTGCTAAGG
Organism: Lawsonibacter celer; assembly: GCF_014281125.1. Classification (GTDB taxonomy): domain Bacteria; phylum Bacillota; class Clostridia; order Oscillospirales; family Oscillospiraceae; genus Lawsonibacter_B; species Lawsonibacter_B celer. Next base: position 129,913 of record NZ_JACOEA010000005.1, read on the forward strand.
CACGTTTCCTTCAGCCATTCCACAAAGCTGAACATGCATCTCTGCAGCACGCCTTTCGATGCCTCTTCCTGGAACATGGTGAGGTCATCCAGATCCACATCACCGTCATGTAACTCCAGAGAGAAATATCTGGCGGTGCCGCTCTCGCCAATGTCGGGCGGGAACTCACCGGTGACGATAGCGTTGCCCCGGGGAGGCCGCGTTTCCATAGGAGTGGAGTCTGAGTTCAGACGACCACGGCCGGTTCTGTCACCATAGGCGCGCATGATACTCTGCGCGGATGCGGTCAGTTTGCTTTCCTCCTGTCTGCCTGCGGGATGGAAATCATCAATGCAGGTGAGCACATCTTTCAGAGAAAAGGCGTGATTCAGAATACTGTTGCCGGTGTCCCGAAATGACAAAGGCAGCTCCGTCCCGGTGAACCTTCCGAAGAAGGACAGGAACAAAGCTGCCAGTGTACTTTTGCGGCTGCCGGTCTTACCCACGAGAAAGAGAACAAACTTAGGTTCGTGGCTGGCCAGCTTGAGAAAATGATTCAGCGGAGAGAGAAATGCAAACGCCAGCATGGGGAACAGGATCTCAGGTGGTGCGACCTTGGAATCCAGGAGAGCGAGAGAAGTTGCGATGTCTATCTTCTCCCAATGCCGCTCCATATTGTAGCCCTGCATCTTACCGGGCAGAGAAACCGTGACGGCTTCATCTCCGGGCATCAGGAACTGCCAGCCTTCCTCGGTTTCACGCCAGCCGGTGACGGTGTAGACCATACTGCGTTCAGCATTGTGCGCGGTGGTCTGGATGGCATAACGGATAGTGTCCTTGATGGTGGCACCGGGTTCCAGAATACAGTCGATGCCCCAATGTCTATTGAGCCAGTTGAAGCTGCTCAGATCTTCTGTGGGGATCTCTACCACAGGAAGTGTGCGACCGCTCTCGTGGACACCTGTGAGAGCGATGCGCGTTGTAGTTTCCACTCCGTCATCCATGGTGACCTCTCGGACAAGCCAGGGGACGAAGTTGCAGAGCTTTCGTTCATTGGACCCCTGCCTGTTGGTGCGGACATCGTACAGGCAGTTGTTCTTAGCTACGAAGTTTTCTGCGTAAATGTTTTCGGGGATTTGCTTTAAATATTTTTCCTCCTTAAAAGATTTGACCCCACAAAAAGTGGGGCCAGTATTCATATTGCAGAGAGATGGCAAACACAGGTGGCGTGCGTTCTTTACCCCTCTGCTTGTATTGTGGAGGAAATCATGGTATTCTTGTAAAAAGTGTGGACGGATTAAAAATCAAGTAGGACAAATTAATTCCGAGGAGGGTGCTTATGGAGATGGAGAACAATATTATTTTTTATACCTATGGCAGCACCCTGGAACTGAGCGGACAGCAGTTCGATGCAGGAAGACTGACGGAGGAGCTGCTGAATCTGTCGCCCGATGATTACCGTCCCATGCACGAACGGATGGCGCATATCACCGAGTTGGAGCAGTCCTATGCCAAGAGCAAGCAGTTACCTGTATGGTGGGAACTGAACGAAGAGATGGCCGCGCTTTGTCAGGAGCTTCGCTCATGGACCGTGTTTCGTTTGCTGTTGGACGAGGATGAGGATCGGTATTTTTCCGTTGTGCGGCAGGTGACCGAGCAGTACGACCTGTTTGCTGGAGAGGAATATAGCAGTTCTCCTGAAAGCACAATTCTAAAATTGCAGAGTTTTGTTGATGACTTCTTCCAGCAAACAGAACCCCGACAAGGAGATTTTGACTTGTTTGACCCAGACTGCGGCGATGAGGATATGTATTATCAGATGCTGCTTGCGGTCGGAGCCACAGACGAAACATGGAATCTGTATTGCGGACATATTGATCGATATCGGAGATATCTCCATGATATCCGCGCCTTCGTTCCAACAATTCGCAACTTTATTAAATTCATCTTATCGAAATTAAAAACCAACAGCCCGGAAACCTATGCGGCTGCGCTTTATGATTTTTACAATGACCGGCGTCTTGCGGAAAAGCTCATCGTTAATCCCATTCGTTGTGACGGCGATTGTTACAGGACCCACGACAGGCATATGCTCTCTTATGTGCCGCGGGAGCTGCCGGATGGTTCTGTGGCCATCTGTCAGGAGCATGTAACGGACAGTTTGCAGGCGCTGATGAAAGCGGATTATATGCTGGCCCTAAATAGTGGATACAATATTCGCCGGTGTATCATCTGCGAGAAATTCTTTTTGCTCAAAAGTGGTGTTCACGCTCTGTACTGTGAGGGCGCCTGTCCCCACGCTCCCGGTTATACCTGTCGGCAGTTCGGCACGGTGGAGGTGCAGAAGGAACTGGCAAAAAACATTCCGAAGGTGAAGGCCAAGCTGACCGCATTTTCCCGCATCACGAAGGATATGCAGAGAGGCTCCATCACGCAGGAAGAGGCCAGAAGAGCCAAAGACTATATCCGCGACCTGCTCTACGACGCCCTGCGTGATCCGAACGTTTCGGTTGAAAGCTTTACGGAGCAGATAGATGCCGAACGTGTCTATCATTTCTGTCAGATCACCCGGCTGTCCAAACAAAGGGGCCGTCCTCCGAAGAAAAAGGCGGGTGAGGCTCTATGACCAACGAAGAGCTGATCCGTCAATATTATGATGGAGACGAGGCCGCGCTGGATAAACTTTACCGCAGGAACATTGGTCTGATACGCAAGATTGCAGAGGAAGCTGCCAAGGATTTCAACTGTCTGCAAAGGGACAGTGAGCGTCCGGAGTATTTCTCCGCCTATACGAATACAATTCTGGACGACCTTTTCGGTGAGGGGGTGCTGGAGTTTCTAACACGAATTAAAAACAGAGAGTACGATGAAAGCCGAGCCAAGTTGACCACCTATCTCTATCCGCACCTGAAAGGGCGGATGACACGCTGGCTGGAGCAGAGCATTGGAAATCTGGCGTTGAGCAAGGGCGACATGGAAGCTGTCCGGAGAGCGCAAAAGCTATACCACTCGGACTGGCTCAGTATCGATGAAATCGCGGAAGAAATGGACATCACCAGAGCAGAGGTCATCCGACATATTCGCTACAACACCCATTTTCGTGGCGTGTATGACCTTTTATCGGAGGACTATGACGGCGATCCCTTTGAGCGGTTGATGCCAGGTAAACTCTCGGCACCGGCGGAGGAAATTGTATACCGAAAGGTCTGTATCGAACTGCTTCGGGAGATGTTTAATGACCTTCCGAAAAAGGACAGAGATATCCTTGGCAAAATTTACGGTGTGTTTGGATTCAAAAAGACTCCGCTAAAGGAAATAGGAATGTACCACATGATGAGGGAGTCTGCCGTGGAAAAGGCGAAAGAACGTGCAATCGAGAAGTTAGAAAAAGCCTATCCAGGAAGCGAACTTCAGCTTTGGAAGGCTGTCCATCGGATGCTGCGGCGACCGATCCTCCCGCCCGAAGATAATACGGAGTTGCGAATGCAATTCCCCGAATATGTTCATGCATTGGCAGAGGTCTACGGGGTGCTGAGCGAAGCAAGCACAGATGAAACCTTGATGTGTGACTAAACTTTGCTCTCACACGCTAATTCCAGAGAAGATAATGATTAAAGGGCGTCCTCCTCAGACCACACAGGTCGAGTTGGACGCCCTTCGTCGTACATATTCAGTTCCTGGCTCAGCCGCATTGCCAGACGGAAACCGGCGATGAAGCTGTCGATGGACAAGTCCTCGGCAATCTGGTCTTTGCAATCAATGATATGCAATACCAGTCTGCGTTCCGGCTTTTCCAGCCTGTCAATAAGTACCTGGTGGCATTCTTCTATCTCTGCTTTTATCTCAGCCGCAGGGAGCTTCTCATAAAAATTATCGTATAGTGCTTTCAGTAGTTCGTTCATGTGTTATCCCTCCTGTAGCAACACAAGCTACCACATAAGAGGAAGAAAAGCTATCCCTAAAAGCAGAAAAAGGCGGAGAGTCGAAACTCTCCGCCTTTTTTGATAGGAATTACTTATCAAGATAGTTCGTCAGCATCTGTGCTGCTTCACAGCGCTTGGCATTGCCCTTGGGATCAAGGATGCCATCGCCCTTGCCGTTGATAACACCGTGCATGGTGGTCCAGCACATTGCTTCGTAGGCCCAGTCGGAAACTTCGTCTCTGTCGGTATAATCTAACAGGAACATCCAGGCACCGGTGAAGCCGCCGCCCTTATGCTGCTCATAGCGGTAAAGGATGGTCGCCAGCTGTTCACGGGTGATCGGATCATTGGGGCCAAATGCCACATCACTGTAACCGGTGACGATGCCCTCAGAAGCAGCCCAGCGGACAGCCTCTGTGTACCATGTTTCGGCAGCTACATCCTCGAACTGCATGAGGTAGTTGACCACAGGCTCACCTTCCAGGCGCCACAGGATGGTAACGATCATGGCGCGGCTGGTGGTGCCGTTGGGGTCAAATAGGTTGTTGCCGACACCGTTCATAAGGCCGTTTTCAAGGACATAGTCGGTGGCCTCGTGATACCACAGAGAGGTATCCAGATCGGTAAATGCCCTGGAGGGGCAGTTGGTCACACCATCGCAGGATTCAGCCAGGGATGCGTCATAATCGATCATGTACAGAGACAGGTGATCGGTCTTCCAGTTGACGCGCTTGTTCTCGGCATCGTAGCTGGTCTCGCAGCGCTCGCGCTTGCCGTCTTCGTCGACGTACCAGACGACGATACCGCGGGGATGCTCGCCATCCTGCAGTTCGTAGGGAGCGTGGACGGTGATCTTGCCACCCATGTCGCTGATATGCTCGCCGCCGGAGGTCACGTTGATGTCAAACGCAACATGATCACCAACAACGTACTCCTGAGCACTGGTCAGTTTTGCGTCCTCATGAGACACGATGGAAATGGTGATGTCGTTTCCATCAGCCTGTACGGCCATCTCAGCCATTGCTTCGGCATCGAAGTCAATGGAAGTGCCGTCTGTCAGGATGACCTCGAAGCTGTGTGCATCATTGTGCGGATCGTTGACTGCATCAGCAATCTCCTTGACCGCGTTGGCAGGAATCTCGACAGTGGTGATAGGCTTATCCAGAACGGAGAAATCGATTGTGACAGTGCCGATTTCCTCTACGTGGTCACCAATGACGGTATCGAGATGGTCGAGGTTCACATGATCAATGGTGGCCGTATCTCCCTTGACCTTGGTATCCACATGAATGGTCTCTTCATCACTGGAGATAGGAACGGTGACCTTCTGCGTAGTAGGTGCGCTGGGGGTGCTGGGAATGTAAGGGATATAGGTGACGGTCAGCTTTCCATTCACATAGGTAAATGTATAGTTGCCACTTTCTTCGCTGGCACTGGACGTAATGGCATATTCACCGGCCTTGCTCATGTCGGGCGTGCAGCTCAGTGTTACAGTGACAACAGTATCATCCACCAGTCCGGAGATGGTGTAATCCTTACCAGCAACAGGAACGCTCAGGTCAGGAGCCGTGCTGCCCACATAAGCGGATTTGTCCAGAGCAGTGACAGTAACTTCCTTCGGTGCAATGGTCACGGTCACATAGTTGGAGCCTGCATAAAACACGGTGTCGGAAACAGATGCAACCAGACGGTATGTGCCTGCATCCGTGGGAGCTTCGGTCAGTGCATTGCCCTCGGCATCCTGCCAGGTATAGGTAAATGCGCCTGTGTAGCCGTCGGCCTTTGCCTCGCCGGTATAGGTCAATGCCTCGCCGTTGAAGTCACGGTTGACCAGAACGATGTCGCTCATATCAACCGTAACTATAGTCTTGTCTGTCAGCTCGATATCGACAGTTACAGTGACCTTGGAATAGTTGGTAAAACCGGTCACATCGACCGTGATCGCGGCAGTTCCTGCATCGGTCAGACCACTTGCCAGATTGAAGGTCAGCTGGCTGCCATCCATGGATGCGCTGGCGATCTCGCTGCTCTTCGATGCAACCGTGTAGGTCAGATCCTCGGTACCGTTCTTGAACGAAGCTACCACATCAGCCAGATCCTGTGTCTTTGCGGATATGTCACTGTAGGTGACGGGAGAGGCATTCACAGAGGTGGTTCCGGTGATCTGTGCAATGGCAACATTGGTGTCAACTTCGCCGCCGGAGATGATGTAATAGTCCTTATGATCACCGGTCAGAGTCAGTGCAGGCAGGGTCACCTTGGTATAGGTGCCTGCGTTGTCCGAAGCCAGAGAACCGGTCAGATCAGTAGTGTCCACAGAAACCGCATCCGTATCCAGAGCCTTGCCGCTGATGGTTACGCCGGTAATAGTAACAGAGGTATTGTTCTTTTCGTAAACTCTGCCGTCAGACACAGCAGAAACCACAGTCAGAGGCTTTTTGTTCAGCGTAACGTCTACGCTCTTCTCTGTATCCGCCATGTTGCCGTTGCCCACATACTTGACAGTAAGGGTTCTGGTTCCAACAGGAAGATCCTTGCCGGCGGTGTTGTAGGTCATGGTATACACACCGTTAACTGCCTCAACTGCCTCGCAGATCTGCGTATCGCCATAGAACAGCGCCATCTGGTTGGGCATCAGAGCAAAGGTTATAGGTGCTTCTCCGGTGGGCGCGACCTGCGCCTTTACGGTAATGACATCGCCGTAGGTGAAGGCCGTGGTCTCGGTCTCACCCCTATAGGTTTTGATACTGTCATCGCCGATCACAGACCCGGACTGGTTGATCGTGAAGCCCTTGGTTGCGGAGCCGGTGAAGTTGGTATTTTCGTTGGCGTTGGCGGTGATGGTCAGGGTATAGCTACCCACTTCGGTGCCGCTGTTACTGGACACGCTATAGGCATCGGTAGGAACCACTACATCGCCCACCTTGACACTGGTGATGGTCACGCTCTGTGCGCTACCGTTGTAGATCAGGCTGTCGCTCTCGAGGGTGATTGTCGCGCCATTCAGGAACAGCTTCTGCATACCGGGATTCTGATTCTCGATCTTGCCGGTGAAGTTTCCGCTGGCGGTGAAGGTGGTAGTGTCGGTCACGTTGGTAACCTGACTCCATCTGCCCTCAGCGGTCAGACCATCAATGGTGACCACTGCAGAAGGTGTCTGTGCACCGCCGTTGTAGGTCATAGTCTCAAAGGCTCCAACCAATGCGCCGGTGATGGTCAGGGGGGAGATGGTGTAGTCCACAGAGGCGGTCACGCCATCCACTGTAATGCTGGCCTTGTAGGTGCCTGCATCGGTGGGGGTGATGGTAGTTGCGTTTTCCCATCCCTCACCGGACTTCTTCTGATACTGAATGGTGGGGAGTTCGGTAAGATCACCGATGACAACCGCGTCACCACCATTAGCGTCGGTCAGGTTTGCCGCATGGGGAGTATTGGGCGTATAGGTGCTATTGTTTGCTGTGATCTTGATGCTGCCGCCGTCGGTATTGGTACAGCCGTCAGCCGTACAGGTAGCCTTGATAGTATCTGTACCATCAAGTTCATACATCCATTCGTGGCTATGCGTCGCAATAGTAAACGTTGCACTGCCACTGACCGTGTAGTTTCCGCCATCGTTGTCGGTAACCGTAATCGTAGCCTCACCGACAGCGGTATTGTTGGTGTAAGCGACTGTGTATTCACTTTCGGGAATTACATTGCCCAGATCATCCTTCAGAGTGAAGGCAGGCTTGATTTCGTTGCCGTTATCGTAGGGGTAAGTTGCCTGCAAGCCCTCAAATGTAGGATTGTTTACTTCTCTGGAAGAGATTTCGAACATCTTATACTGTCTAATATTTATCGTCGTTTCCAGATAATGTTCCGTTTCAGCAATGACTGCTCCAACATAATAAGTACCTACATAACTCGGAACACCGCCTTCTGTTTGCGCACCGTGGTCAGATCCGGTTGGATTATATCCTCGTCCGGCACGAACGTAGTAAGTGTATGTCACTTCACCGTTTTCAGGGTTGTTTGTGACAGAAGGTGCATTGGGGGTGTCAAGATACTCCCATCCCTCAAGTTCTATTTGTGTACTGAGGGAGCCTTTGTTGATTTTCCAGTATTTCGTAACTGTACCAATGTAATTTCCTTTGCCGGTAACAGTAACGGCATATCCGTCTCCGGTGCTGATATCTGTTGCAGAGGTGATACCTGTAATTTCGTAGTCAGTATCTGCATTAAGAGTTGTAGAACTATTGTACTTGACTGTAACGGTGACTGTCTGCTTGTTTCCGTTATATGAAACCGATGTTTTTGAAAGAGTTACCATTGAAGAGATAATTTCACGTGGCTGAATCTTATAATCTACGGTTGCAGTTGCATCTCCCAAAGTGATGGAAGCGGTGATATCGTTACCGGTAACGTTCACACGGTCAACCTCGTTATAAACGATGGTCGGCTTGTTTGGCACCCAGTTATCATAGGTGCATTCTGCATCCATAGCTGAACCGCTGTAAACAAGCTCGGTAGGAGCTGTTATAGTAACGCTGCCACCGCTGTTATTGGTAAGGTCACAGCCTGCATTGACACATTCTGCCTTGATTGTGTTGGTTCCATCCAGAGCGTATGCCCACTTGTGCATATGGCGCTGTTCCAAAATGGGATAGTCGTTGTACTGATACCATACAGTTTCGCTGTTGCCTGCATTGAGCTTGGCGGTAACGGTACCGTCTGCAAATTCTTCACGTGTGCTTCCGACAGTGATGGCGTCAAAGTTTGATGTAGCTCCTTTTGTATCCAGATAGGAACTGACTGTGGGTGCATCAACGTTGCCCTCGATGGCATGGTTGTTGATTAGCTCGTCCGGACCGGGCCAGACATCTGAACTATATCCTACGATGGGAGCGCCGATGTTATCGGAAACGATTTTTGCATAGTTGTGGCAGTTTTCAATAATGCAATTGCCCTGATCGCCCGCAATACCGCCTGCTTTTGAAGTGGCATTTACAGCACCTACATTGTAGCAGTTAATAATTTTATCAGAAGAATCATTCGAACCACTAGCAGCAATACCACCTGCGATGCTGCCGGTAATCGCGCCTTCATTGTAGCAAAGTGAAAGATTTACATATACTGATGTATTATCATAACCGGAAATACCGCCGGCATAACCGCCCTTAATATCACCGGAGTTAAAGCATTTAGTTACCTGTACCGATGCTCCGTCGCTATCGCTTGGGGCAGCTACAATACCTGCGGCGGCATATATCATCGTAGAACTACTTTCTGCGATAACATCTGCATTATTAGAACACTCTCTGATCGTTCCTGCACCTGAACGCACACAAATACCGCCTGCATGTGAATCGTAGTTTTCGGTATGAACTGCCTTTACTGTGCCTGAAACAACATTACATTTTTCGATAGTTCCGGTATTGAAATACACGATACCTGCTGCAGCTGATTTGCCTTCAACAGTAATATTAGTTGCCGTACAGTTGGTTACTGTACCCCTGTTCGTACCAATCATTGCAGAACTTGTACTGCCGATAAGGGTTATATCCGATACTGCGCAATCAGAAACCGTACCGTTATTGTTCTCAACCAAACCAACTGCCGGAGTAGAGCTTATATAGTTGACAGTAGCACCGGAAAGTGTCAGATTTTTCAGCTCACCGCCGCTTCCGATAGTATCGAACAACGGCAGTTCCATCTGTGGCAGTCCGCTGATAGTATAGCCGTCGCCGTCAAAACTGCCGGTGTAGGCATCACCCTCGCCAATACGGTAATCTTCGATTTTATCGGAAGTCACCGCAGAGAAATCAATATTATCGGTCAGGACACCGTCAATCGTAGGATCTTCCTTTGCCTTTTTCGCAAATTTGTACCAATCGGTCCTGTTAGCGATTTCATAAATACCGTCCTCGTTGGGTTCGTAAGATGCCGCAGCATCACCGTTATAGTAACGGTATCCGCCCTCTGCATCAGGGTCATCTTCACGGTATACAATATAGTCCGGGTTGCTGTCCGGATTCCAGGAGGGATAGTTGTCTTCTCCAATCTTTTGACCCCACAGAACATAGACAGTATTGCTGGCTGTTTTATCGGTAAGATAATAGGTCGCAACGCCTGCTTTGATCTCTTCAGTAGTGAAGGCCTTCGAACTGTTATAGGTAATAACTTCACCGTAAACCTCGCTGTCATAGGCAGAATTAGAATTATTGCCGTTGCCTGCAAAAGGTCCCTGTTTGGAAGGAGCACTTACTTTTGCGGTAACAAAACAGGAATAGCAAGTTGCGTCCGAACCAAGAATACCGCCGGCATTTTTTGTCGTGGCAGTAACGGTTGTATTGTAGTTACAGCAGGCGGAAATTTTGGTTTTGCTCAAACGCCCGCCTTCGCCAAGAATACCACCAACGTTATTGGCACCGCTGACACTGCTGTCGTTTACAGAGCAGAGTCTGATGTAGGCTTCATTGTTGTAGTCACCTGCGGAACCGGCAATGCCGCCTACATTATCTCCGGAGCCTGTGATTGCGCAGTTATACACATGACAGTTGCTGATAATCTCGCCGTAATCACCGCCGCCGACAATACCGCCAACAGAGCTTGTACCGCTAACAACGCTGTCGGTCAGCTTGCAGTTTTCAACAACAGAAGTTAAATCCGCATATCCTACAACTGCACCAAGCGTGCTCGAAGTGCTCGTAAAATACGAATCTGTGATGGTAAGATTCTTAACAGAAGCACCTTCACCCAAATAGCCGATAAAGCCACGATAGCTGCTCGTTTCATTCACATAAAGGCCGCTGATGGTCTTGGCATTGCCGTCAAAACTGCCGCCGAACCAGCTCGATGAAGTGAATGACTTGCCCATGGCCGTCCAAACATTCAGGGAAGAAGTATCGGATGTCAAAGCACCGTCAACGATCACATTCTCGTTGACAGTGATATTGTTCATCAGCTTTGCATGAGCGTTATTATTTCCGCCATCTTTTGCTTTCGTATTGACAAGAGTTGCAAACCAGTACAGTTCTTCGACTGTCGTGATCTGATAGGGATTTTCGGCACTGCCGTCACCATTGGCAGGCTGGCTTGCCACTATCTCCGCTGCATTTACCGAAAGCGTAAATCCCGGAACAAGTCCCACCATCATTACGATGGCGAGAAGCATACTTAAAATTCGTTTTTTCATAAGCGTTCCTCCTTAGGAAAAATCAAAAATACAAAATATATCGAGAGACGATCATGGGTTAATTAACCCATGATGAGGGGGTACCCCCTCATCATAAACCGTTGTCGGTCAATTTTATTATATCGCCACATCTGTCGGCGGCGGAGAGCCGTCCTTCTCCGGCTTCTCCAGAAATTTCAGCATATCTGCGATTGTCTGTCTTGCGATGGTGGGATAGTCAAAGCGCTTTACAAAGGCTTTGGCCTCCGCGATCTTTTCCTCCGGCACCCGGTAGATCCGCAGCGCTGCATCCAGAAAGCAATCCACCTTTTGGTCTATGGTAAACTCTGCGTCGCAAGGAATTGCCATGTATCCCCAGATCATGCTGCCGGAGGCGATCTCCAGCCGGTAGAAGTCCTCCAAGGAACAGTCGGGCAGGTACTCCCGGAACACCACAGAGGTCAGCTTCTCAGCCACATTCCTCTGAATCAGTTTTGAGGGCAGGGACAGGGAGTAGGCGGAGCGGTATAAGTTCCGGGCTGCCTCACTGCATTCTGCCATGTGGAGCTGCAGCGCCGTCTCCGCGGCGTAGTACAGAACCCTGTCCTCGGTCTGGCCCAGCAGCAGATGTTTGGCGGCAGAAAACTGTCCGTTTAGAACGTATTCCACAAGCTCGCAAAGAATGTTTTCCTTCGCGCCAAAATCATGCACCATGGTGTTGACGTTGATTCCCGCTGCCGATGCGATCTGCCGAACGGAGGCCGCTTCGTAGCCCTTTTCCAAAAACATTCTCGCCGCCGTATACAGCACAAGCTTGCGGTCATGTAGTCGTTCCTGTTCGTTTCTGTGTGTCGCCACTCCACGCCACCTCTTTTACACAAATTATCAATTCAAAACGCGTTTATTTTCTGAGCAAAGTATAGCATTCAGACTGCAAAATTACAAGATGGCAGGTGAATTTTTCTCATGGTTTTCACATAAAGCAATAGACGGGATTTCTCCCGTCTATTGTCTCTCTCGATATGTGCCATTGACGAATTCACATCAAATTATGCAACAGGCCCTTTTCCTTTTTGCGTTGTATGATTCTATCGTCTTACTGCATATACTAAATACCGCCTACACTTAGGACAGAAAAATGCATATAAATGCAAAAATCTTCCCTTCGGAGGTTTTCCTAACGCGCATCCAACGCGTTGGATGTGCGTTAACTGCCTTAAATATTCAATTTGTATTTCAAATACCGACCTTTGTTATCTGGAGCCAATATTCTTCTGCATAATAACTGTATGATAAGTGTACTTTAAACTTGACTTAAACTTCAGCTAAGTGTAAGTTTTGTTCCCATTTATTCCGTGATGCTGTCCATAATGTGCCGGACAGTGTCGCAGACATCGTCAAAGGAAATCTCCTTTGCATAGTTAAAATCGCGTTGATACTTTTTCCAGAAGCCCCGGAGCTGTTCGCTTACACGAATCTCCGCAATAATATCCGGGTAGATTTCCAGCACTTTATGGCTGCCGCGCTTGTCCGTGGTCCGTTCCAAAGCTTGCAGCAGCGTCTTTGCATTACACTCCGCGCCGCGAAGGGCATACAGAATATATATGTCGTAAAAATCTCTCGGACGGGTATTGGCAATACTGCGGGACAGTACCGTTTCTATCTTCTCCGCTAACACTGTTTCAAGGTTATAGGCAAGGATGCTGATTGTCCGGTCATCGAACAGCAACGAAAAGGTATATTCGATTTCCCTCGGCGTGATAACATCCCCGGTAGTTACATCCACGGTCAAGGGTACGCTGATCGGCGGGTAGTTCGCTTTCAGAGCCACACGGATGCCCGGATAATCGTCACCCTCCCGGATGTCTGAAATGTCCACCAGCTCAAACTTCACATCATCGGCAATTTCCACGGCGCAGATCTCTCCGAAGATTTCACGGATGGATTCATGCGTCAGCGTAAAGCCTTTGATTGTTGTATCTAAATCCATTGTTGCCCTTGTGTCCAGACCGACGATTGCGGAAATAAGGAAGCCGCCTTTGAGTATGAAATTATGCTTGTACTTTGACAGCGAAATTCGCTCCAGCAGTCTTTCCAGCATATAGTTCTGCATGACGAGCTGGGCAGAGATATTCTTTTCCGCAGCTTTCTTTTTGATGAAGGCTTTAAGCTGCATCGGATTCTTTGTAATCATAATAGCACCTCCAAATAGCGCAGCACTTTGGGCTTCACACGAAGCTGATCTGCGTACTGCATCAGTTTGTGTATGTCTTTTTCTTTGGAAGCCGCGTATTTCTTCATTGCCGCGCCCACAATCTGAATGTCACTGCCGCTGCCGCGAAGGATGTCGCACAGCGTCCTTTCAAGGTCATAAACACGGATAGGATTGCCGCAGGGGGATCTCAGTTCAATTACACCAAAAGAATAGTTCTCCGGCACAACTCGCTTGATGTTGATTCTTTCCTGTTTTAGCGATGGTGAATTGTAGCCTTTGGGGAATGTCATGGTGTACTGCGCCGGGGTTCGGTCAGAATAGCCCAGCAAATACAGCGCGGTATCGTGTGAGTATATTCCTCGCCCATACTTCCGCTGCAGCAGGTAAAAATCATCTTCCCATGCATCGCTGCGCACATACAAACCGCGTCCGAAACGGTAAAGTTTTCCGTTCTCTACAAGCTCCTGTAAAATGCTTCGGTGCAGCCCTGCTGCTGTCACCTGTTCTGCGGTAATCGTTCCGTCCCGCGACGCTTCCAATAGCTCTTTGACTTTTTCCTTGTTGGTCATGATTGCCACCCCGCTTTCGACTACTACACATTATATTATACACAAAAGATGTGTTATAGTCAATTGCGGAGGCGACAATTACACATTAAATCATTCGCAAATGATGTGTTATTGTCGTAGCTGGGTTTTTTGTGTAACCGTTGGTTTTCCGAAATCCTTTAAGCCACAGTATTTTTAGCCCTTATAAAAGCTTTTTTAACCATCTCGAATACGCATCGTCCCAAAGCTGTTCTTCGTCACTATGTACAGCTACCAGCCTCGGCGTTTGGCTAAATCGAGCATGGCGAAGCAGTATTTTTCCCACGGTGTCAATGTAGTCTGTGACGGGTCGCCCTCGCGGATACGCATAGTGCGGCGGATCTCCTTTGGAATGACAACACGGCCCAGATCGTCGATGCGGCGTACAATTCCAGTCGCTTTCATATATAAAACTCCTCCTGTGGTTTTGAATGGTAACGCTCCTTATTATCCGCAGGTTTCTTTTGCCTATGCGGAAAGGACTGGTGGTTTCATTTGGAAAATGTTTGAGTGAAAACTTGCGGGATAGACAGAGAATATGATAGGATCATTTCATGAAAGAGACGTTTGTACAAATCCATCAATTGGTCCGACAGATTCCGGCCGGACGGGTGGCCACCTATGGGCAGATTGCGCGCCTGCTGGGGCGGCCGCGCCTGAGCCGGGTAGTGGGATACGCCATGCACGACGCCCCGCCGGATGTGCCCTGCCATCGGGTGGTGAACCGGTTCGGAGGCCTGTGCGGCGCGTTTCTGCCCTGTGGGAAGGAGACCCACCGGATGCTGCTGGAGATGGAGGGTGTGGGGTTTGAACCGGACGGAACGGTGGATCTGGACCGCTTTTTGTGGGATGGCGGGGAAGCAGAGTGGAAGCGCGCAGGACCGGACGCCGATTGACAGGCGGACGCTTCTGTCCTACAATAAAGGCCGTGAACAAAAAGGAGGCCTCTGCCATGGAACTGGAACAACTGCGCCCCGCCCTCCACGGGGTCGCTGCCTATAAACATCTGACCGACGAGCCCATGATGGGCCTGGTTCTCTCGCTGCTGGACAAGCTGTCCGCCGGAGACGGCACAGGGGCGCTGGAGGACTACACCCGTCTGTTCTACGAGCTGCGCGCCGCTGGATGCGGGGGACTTGGAGAGTGGCTGCACGACCAACTGCGCTATCAGGAGTCCCCCTATGCCCGGATGGTGGAGCAGGGGAGGGCGGACAGTGCCCTCGCCGAGGCGGCCCGGCGGGATGTTGACACCCTGGCCGCCCTGGCGGAGCTGGACTGCTCCGCAGTGCTGGCGCGGATGGGACAGACCGTGCCGCCGGACTTTTCCGCGACGGTGGAAGGTCTGCCCCGATGGACCTGCGGCGCACCGTTTTCCTTTGAGACGCTCACAGAGTTCTACCGTGCCAACGGCTCTGGTATTTTTGCCCGGTACAGGGCTTTCCTGTGGGAGGAGGGCAGGCTTTTCCCGGTGGCCGAGCCGGACAGTCAGACTCCGGAGGAGATGCTGGGCTATGAGCTGCAGCGGGACCAGGTGGTGGCCAACACCCGCGCCATGCTGGAGGGCCGCCAGGTGAACAACGTCCTGCTCTATGGGGACAGCGGCACGGGCAAATCCGCCACGGTGAAATCCCTGCTCTCTGTTCCGGGCTTTGACGATCTGTGCCTGATTGAGGTGCAGAAGGAGGAGCTGGCCGACCTGCCCGACCTCATCCGGAGGCTGGAGGGCCGCCGCCGGAAATTTATTTTGTTTATCGACGACCTGGCCTTTGACCAGGACGACCGCACTTATTCCGTGCTTAAAACCATCCTGGAGGGCGGGCTGGAGCGGAGGCCCGCCAACGTGGCCATCTACGCCACCTCCAACCGCCGCCACCTGGTGCGCCAGACCTTTTCCGACCGGGCGGGGGACGAGGTGGACCGCACGGAGACCATTTCGGAAAAGACCTCTCTGTCCGAGCGCTTTGGCCTGCGCATCCCCTATCTGGCCCTGGGGAAGCCGGAATTTTTGGGGCTGGTGGAGCGTATGGCCGCACAGGCCGGTGTCACCCTGGACCGGGATACCCTCCGCGCCGAGGCGGCAAAATGGGAGATGCGCCATCCCGGAAGGACGCCCAGGACCGCGAAGCAGTTTATTGCCAGCCTGCACCTGTAAAAACAGGGGGAAGCTCATCTCCCTACCGGGCAGGCCCTGTTGAGAGGAGGAGCGGTAACATGAAATGTCCCTTTTGTGAAAGCGAGCTGGGCAACTGCTATCTGGAGAGCAGCGGATTTCTGTACCTGACCACAAAGCTGCACCCCTTTGCGGGGCCGCAGATTGCCCCAAAGAAGGATAAGATCGCCCGCCTGAACGGCCGGAAGGAGGGGACTGGGATCCCGGTGCAGTACTGCCCCGCGTGCCGGAAGGTGATCTTCCGCTATTGAGGGGCCGGCCCCGGCGGAAGTGGGAGGCAAAAGAGAGCGCCCCTGGCGGAGAACCGGCCGGGGGCGTTTTTGCGCGCTTACGGGTTCTGTTTTTTACATAGGCCTCTATGGCCGCGCGGAGAAAGGCGGCGCAGCCGGGGACCTGGCGGTCATAATAGGCGGTAAACCGCTCATTCTGAGTGTAGAGGGCGGCGCATGGGCCTGGGGCGTGTACCGGGGCCAGGAGCGCTCCAGCCACGCCCGGTGGAGGGCGGCCAGCTGCGCGCCCTCCGGCCCGGCGGGACTCTCCCGATTACGGACGGCTTGGGTCAGATGGGATTCAATTGGCTCTCCAGAGCCTACCTGCGGTCATACTCCTCCCGGGTCAGATCGAGCATCCAACCGCCGGCGCTTGGCCTCCAGGGCGGACAGGTGACTCTGCAGCGCCTCCTGGGCCTGAATCAGGGGTGTCCAGCAGACGGCCGATGTCGGCCAGGGAAAAGTCCACCTCCCGGTAGAAAAGAATCTGCTGGAGCCGGTCTACCTGCGCGGGGCCGTAAATGCGGTAGTCTGAGCGGGTGGTGCGCAGGGGTTTGAGCAGGCCGAACCGGTCATAGCAGCGCAGCGTGCGGGGGCTGACGCCGGACAGGTCAGCCAGCGCTTTGGCGGTGTATTCCATGGATGGTCCCTCCTGACAAAGGGGAGTATAAGCTATGACGCAGGGGAAAGGTCAAGGGCTTTTTGAAAAAAGGCGGGCGCTTTAAGCGCCCGCCTTTGGTGTTATCGTTTTCTGCGGCGTCCGCCGGTATAGCGAGAGCCGCTGTAGGCATAGCCGCGGCGCCGGCCGCCGCCCCGCTGGCCCCGGAAAAGGACCCGGCGCAGCACCAGTACGGCGATGAGCACCAGCACCGCCGCGATCACGATACGTACCCAGAGCTGGCCGAAGAATTTCTGAATGCGGTCCAGCCGGTAGAGCCACTCGGAGCGGCTGACCGAGGTGTTGGCCACCAGGTCCAGGGTGCCGTATTCGGTGCCCTTGTAGGAGACCGTGATGCTTCCTAGAACCTGGCCCTCCTCCACCGGGGCCTCCACCGACTCTGCAATGAGGCTCCAGTCCCAGTCAAAATCCTTTACGTCCATATCGTTGGGCAGAGTTGCGGTAAGGGTGCCCTCGGGCCGCACCACCAGCGAATTGACCTGGTCGGACAGGGTGACCGGAATCTCGGCGATGTTCAAGGCGGTATCATCCAAAATGGTCTGCTGGGAGAAGTTGTTGAAACCCCACTCCAGCAGCCGGGCGGATTCGGAAAACTGCAGGCGGCTGGTGTTGCCGGCCGCGTCCTTGGGGTTCTCCGCCCCCAGCACCACGGAGATGAGGTTCTTGCCATTCTTGCTGGCGGAGGCGGCCAGGCAGTAGCCCGCCTCCGGAGTGGAGCCGGTCTTGATGCCGTTGGCGTACTCGTAGAGGTAGCCGGTGATCCGATAGTTGGAGATCAGGGCGTTGGTGTCACGCACCACCCGCTGCTCGTGGAGGTTGGTGGCGGGCACCGTGTAGTTCTTGGAGGAGACGATGGTGCGGAATTCCGCGTGGTCCATGGCCTCGCGGCACATGAGATAGACATCATAGGCCGTGGTGTAATGGTCGTCGTCGTGGTAGCCGTGGGTGTTGGCAAAGTGGGTTTCCGCCATGCCGATCTCCGCCGCGCGCTGATTCATCTGCTCCACAAAGGCGGCGATGCTGCCGCTGACCGCCACAGCCAGGGCGTTGCAGGCCTCATTGGCGGAGGGAATCAGGGCGCAATTGAGCAGATCGCGCACCGTAAGCTGCTCCCCGGGCTTGATGTCGACTGTGGAGCCCCCCTCGC
Source organism: Lawsonibacter celer (assembly GCF_014281125.1). Taxonomy (GTDB): domain Bacteria; phylum Bacillota; class Clostridia; order Oscillospirales; family Oscillospiraceae; genus Lawsonibacter_B; species Lawsonibacter_B celer. The sequence goes on from NZ_JACOEA010000005.1 coordinate 148,035, forward strand.
CGATCCCGGTAAACACATCGTTGCTGACGGTGATCACCTGGTCCATGCTCAGATCCCCCCGGTCCACTGCCTCCAGAGCCAGAAGCGCGGTCATCACCTTGGTGATGCTGGCGGGGTACATCCGCTCATGGGCGTTCTGGGCGTAGAGCACCTCGTCGGTATCCGGGTCGGCCAGCAGCGCGGCCCTGGCCTCAATGTGCATGCCGGCGACAATCCCGCTGGCCTCCGCGGTGGCGGTGGGGTCGGCGCTGCCGGCGGCAGCGGCTGGCAGGACCAGGAGTCCTGCCAGCAGGGGGATACAGAGGAAAAAGGACACAAGACGGTATTTTTTCATAGGAAACTCCCAAACAATGTGTTATACTGATTCTGTTACAGATTGCGCTTGTCATTATAGCAAACCAGAGCCTGCCGTGCAACAGGGGAGGCGGTTACAAAATGATGAAGATTTCAAAACTGGAGCTTTTGACCCTCCTTCTGGCGGCCGTTTTCCTGGCCTTCACAGCCGGATGGTTTTTGGGTGGGAGCCGACAGGCCGAAGGCGTGCGGGTGGAGACCCAGCGAACCCTGCGCCAGGCCGAGCCCATCGGGGCGCCCGCGCCGTCGCCGTCGGAGCAGACGCCAGCCCCGACGGAGCTGATCAACATCAATACTGCGGACGCGCAGACCCTGCAGCAGCTGCCGGGGATCGGGGAGAAGCGGGCCCAGGATATCATAGACTATCGGACTGAGCACGGACCCTTCCGGATCCCGGAGGATCTGACCAAGGTGGATGGGATCGGAGAGGGGACGCTGCAGGGCCTGATCGACCGGATTACAACAGGAGAGGAGCCCCAATGAAGATTTTAGTAGTAGACGACGAGAGGGTGCTGGTCAAGGGCATCAAATTCAACCTGGAGAGCGAAGGCTACCAGGTGGAGGTGGGCTATGACGGGGAAACCGCCGTGGATCTGGCCAGAAGCGGCGGCTTCGATCTGATTATCCTGGATCTCATGATGCCCAAAATTGACGGACTCCAGGCCTGTATGCGCATTCGGGAATTTTCCAATGTGCCCATTATCATGCTCACCGCCCGCAGCGAGGATGCAGATAAGATCATCGGCTTTGAGTGCGGCGCGGACGACTATATCACCAAGCCCTTCAACATTCTGGAGCTCAAGGCCAGGGTGCGGGCCTTGCTCCGCCGGGCGGGCATGGCCAACCAGAAGGAGAAGAACAGCCGCCTGAGCGTGGGGCACATCAGCCTGGATGCCGATTCCCGTACCGCCAAAAAAGACGGGCAGAGCGTGGACCTGACGGCTAAGGAGTTTGACCTGATGGAGCTGTTTCTGCGTAACCCGGGGCGGGTGTACTCCCGGGAGAATCTGCTCAATGTGGTCTGGGGCTACGAGTACGCAGGGGACTACCGCACCGTGGACGTGCATGTGCGCCGCCTGCGGGAGAAGCTGGAGCTGGATCCGGCCAACCCGGAGTATATTCTCACCAAATGGGGCGTGGGGTATTATCTGAAGAGCGTCTAGGTCCAGGGGGACGCTATCCCCCCTGAATATGAGACCGCTGTGCCGCGCCGCCCTGCGCGGCACAGCGGTCTCAATACCCCCTCACCCGCCCGCAGCGCGGGTGCCTGCCCGCCGGTACGGGCAGGGGGCAGGGTCCTGCGGCGAAGTGAATGCGCCTGCGGACTTCTTTTTATTCTATTTCTGCCGGAGGCCGGTGTCTCCGGATTGTTCGGGGATCGAGGTGAGCGCCATGGAAGATCAATCGAAGAAGGTGCCCTTCTGGCGCTCTCTGCGGACCAAGTTCGCCCTGACCTACATGGTCATTGTGGCTGCGGTGATCGTGTTGCTCAACACCTATCCGGTGCTGGTGTCCCAGGACCTGATGTATCAGTCCAAGAAGGCGTCCCTGCAGAGCCAGGCCGCGGTTATTGCCTCCGCCCTGGCGGGACCGGAGGTCCTGACGGCCGAGAGTGTGGAGCGGACCATCACGGTGCTGGGTATGCCCGGCGTGCGCAGGGTGATGGTCACGGACCCGGCGGGACAGATCCTTTACGACTACAACAATGGGGAGCGGGCGGGCACCGGGGGCCGTTATGCCCTGATCTGGGAGCTGACCACCGCTCTGCGGGGCAATGATGTGTTTCGCTCGGAATACCGGGAGGGGGCCTTCCGGAGCCGGGCGGCCGTGCCGGTGTCCTACCGGGGCATGACCATGGGTGCGGTCTATCTCTACGAGTATGACACGGAGCAGGGCGCCCTGCTGCTGGGCATCCAGAGCAACCTGCGCTCCATGTCCGTGGTGATCTGCATCGTGGCGGTGATTATGAGCGCGGTGTTCTCCCAGGCGCTCACCCGGCGGATCGGCGCGCTGCTCCGGGCCATCCGGGTGGTGCGGGAAGGCGAGTACAGCCACCGGGTGCCGGTGACCGGCGGGGACGAGCTGTCCCGGCTGGGGGAGGAGTTCAACGCCCTGACGGACCGCCTGCAGACCACCGAAGAGGTGCGCCGCCGGTTTGTCTCCGACGCCTCCCATGAGCTCAAGACGCCCCTGGCCTCCATCCGCCTGCTGACCGACTCCATCCTGCAGGCGGAAAATATGGACGACCAGACGGCCCGGGAATTTGTCAACGATATCGGGGAGGAGGCGGAGCGGCTTACCCGCATTACGGAAAAGCTGCTCACCCTCACACGGCTGGACAACGCTCTGCCGGCCAAAATCGTGCCGGTGGACGTGGCCTGGGTGGCGGAAAAGGTGCGCCATATGCTCACCCCCCTGGCCCGGTCGGCGGAGATTACCCTGGAGAGCCGGCTGGAGGAGGACTGCCTGGTGCTTGCCACGGAGGACGACCTGTACCAGATTGCCTTCAACCTGATGGAAAATGCGGTGAAATACAATGTACCCGGGGGCCGGGTGATCGTCACGGTGTTCCGGCGGGGAGAGGGGCGCGCCTGCTGGGTCACCCTCCGGGTGGAGGACACGGGCGTGGGGATCCCGGAGGGGGATATGACGAAGATCTTTGACCGGTTTTACCGGGTGGACAAGGCCCGCTCCCGGGCCGCGGGAGGCACCGGCCTGGGCCTGTCCATTGTCCGGGACATGGTGCGCCAGCACGGCGGGGCCGTCACGGTTCGCCGGCGGGAGCCGGAGGGCTCCTGCTTTGAGGTGTCTTTTCCCTATTACGCGGAAAAGGAGGAGATGCAGCCATGAGGAAGCGTGTGCTGATCCTGCTGTGCGGGATAGCCCTGCTGCTGTGCGCCTGCATCGGGCAGGGCGCGGAGCGGGGACAGCCGCCGAAGGGCGCCTACGGGGTTTACTACGCCGTGTCCGCTTCAAACCGGGGAAGCGCCGCGGTGGACTGCGAATACCGCACCCTGGAGGAGGGCGCCCAGCCGGTGCCCGCGCTGATGGAGCTGCTGCTTGCCCAGCCGGAGAATCTGGGCCTGAGCTCCCCCTTCCCAACGGGCGTGCGGCTGCTCTCCTGGCAGCTGGAGGAGGGGCAGCTGCACCTGGACCTGTCCGAGCAGTACGGCGGGCTGTCCGGCGTGGCCCTTACGGTGGCGGACTACTGCATTGCCCTCACCCTGTGCCAGGTGGAGGGGGTAGAGCGGGTCTACATCACCGTGGAGGGGGACGAGATGCCCTTCCGGCGCACCCAGCAGCTGAGCGCGGACGACGTGGTCCTCTCCGGCGCGGAGGAAGAGGCCGTTCATGTGCGGGTGAGCCTCTGGTTCCCGCGCAGCCAGGGGGACGGCCTGGGGGTGGAATACCGCCAGGTGACGCGCACGGAGGAGCATCCCCTGCGGGAGGCGGTGCTCACCGCCTGGCTGTCCGGCCCGGAGTATCAGAGCCTGACCACCTCCGTGCCGGAGGACACGCAGATCCGCTCGGTAGAGCTGGAAAACGGGATTTGCTATGTGAACCTGTCGGAGGATTTCCTGTCGGGTCTACCCTCGGACTCCGCCCAGAGGGCACTGTTGGTCTACGCCCTGGTCAACACCATGGGCAGCCTGGACTCGGTGGCCGGGGTGCAGCTGCTGGTGGAGGGGGAGGCCCCGGCCGCCATAGGCGGCGTGGACACGTCCCAGCCGCTGATTCCGGATCTGTCGCTGGAAAAGAATTGACAAGCCTGCTCCGGCGGGCGTAGGATAAAAAGCAGCCTGTCTGCAACGCATATCACGAAAGGAAGAAACGCCATGAGCCAGCAGCGCATCAGCACCCAGTGCATCCACGCCGGGTACACCCCGGGCAACGGGGAGCCCCGAAACATCCCCATCGTCCAGTCCACCACCTTCCGCTACGCCACCGGCGAGCAGATGGGCGCCCTCTTTGACCTGGAGGCGAGCGGCTATTTCTACACCCGCCTGCAAAACCCCACCAACGACCATGTGGCGGCCAAGATCTGCGCCCTGGAGGGGGGGACGGCGGCTATGCTCACCTCCTCCGGTCAGGCGGCCAACTTTTACGCCATTTTCAACATTGTCTCCTGCGGGGAGCACGTGGTGGCCTCCTCCGCCATCTACGGGGGCACCTACAATCTCTTTGCCGTCACTATGAAGCGCATGGGCATCCACTTCACCTTTGTGGAACCGGACTGCACCGGGGCGGAGCTGGAGGCGGCCTTCCGGCCCGAGACCCGGGCGGTGTTCGGCGAGTCCATCGCCAACCCGGCCCTCACTGTTCTGGACTTCGAGAAATTTGCCCGGGCGGCCCACGCCCACGGGGTGCCCCTGATTGTGGACAATACCTTCCCCACCCCGGTGAACTGCCGCCCCTTTGAGCATGGGGCGGACATTGTGACCCACTCCACCACCAAATATATGGACGGCCACGCCAACACAGTGGGCGGCGCCATTGTGGACAGCGGGAAATTCGACTGGGACGCCCACGCGGACAAGTTCCCCGGCCTGACCACCCCGGACGAGAGCTACCACGGGGTGACCTACACCCAGCGCTTTGGCCTGGAGGGGGCTTACATCACCAAGGCCACGGCCCAGCTGATGCGGGACTTCGGCTCCATTCCCTCCCCCCAGAACGCCTATTACCTGAACATCGGCCTGGAGACCCTGCCCCTGCGCATGGCCCGCCACTGTGAAAACGCCCTGGCCGTGGCCAGGTTCCTGAAGAACCACCCCAAGGTCTCCTGGGTGAGCTTCCCCGGCCTGGAGGGGGACAAATACTACGAGCTGGCCCAGAGGTATATGCCCGGCGGCACCTGCGGCGTGGTCTCCTTCGGCGTGAAGGGCGGACGGAAGGCGGCCTCCCGCTTCATGGCCGGGCTGAAGCTGGCCTCCATCGCCACCCACGTGGCCGATGCCAAGACCTGTGTGCTCCACCCCGCCTCCACCACCCACCGGCAGATGAGCGACGCCGAGCTGGCCGCGGCCGGCATCTCCCCCGACCTGGTGCGCCTGAGCGTGGGCATTGAGGACATTGCGGATATCCTGGCCGACGTGGAGCAGGCCCTGGCGGAGGTGTGAGAGCCGTGCACGTCAACCCCGAACTGTTTACCACAGCGCCCAGTGAGGCCCGCGATCCCCGGGAGATGGCGGTCTACGCCCTGTTGGATGGGCTGGGCATCCCCTACACCCGCTGCGACCACGACTATGCCAACACCATGGCCGACTGCCTGGCGGTGGAGGCGGTGCTGGGCGTGCCGGTGTACAAGAACCTGCTGCTGACCAACCGGCAGCAGACCGATTTCTACCTGCTGATGATGCCGGGGGACAAACCCTTTAAGACCAAGGACCTGACCGCGCAGTTGGGCTGTGCACGGCTGTCCTTTGCCACGCCGGAGCACATGGAGGCCCTCCTGGGGGCGGCCCCCGGCTCGGCCAGCGGGTTTGAGCTGATGAACGACCGGGAGGGCAGGGTACGCCTGCTGATGGACCGGGAGCTGCTCTCGGGAGAATATATCAGCGGGCATCCCTGTTTTTCCACCTCCACCCTGAAGGTGCGTATGGTGGATTTTCGCAACAAGTTTCTCCCGGCAGTCCGGCACGAGCCCACCATCGTGGATCTGCCCCGGCCGGATACGGACTGACAGAGCGCGCCGCCGCCCCGAAGGTATCTGCCTTCGGGGCATTTTTTGGTTAATGGATTCTTAAGGACTTGTTGCCGTACTGTAACTTGCCAAGGGAAGTGGAAGCGGCTATGATAAAAATGGAAGATAAACACGATGTGAAAGGAGCGAACAAGATGAAGCTGAGATCATTTCTCGCCCTGGTCTTTTGCCTGTCCGTTCTGGCCGGTACGTCTGCCGGCGCGGCGGGGGCGCAGGAGGCGCTCTGGGAGCGTACGGAGCCTGGCGGGAACTATGTGACGGTCCGCCTGACGTATCCGGAAGGGCAGGAGCTGGCTTGGGCGGATACCCAGAAGCTGTGCGTCCGTTACGCGGATACCCTGGAGCCGGTGGCGCTGAGCAGCCTGTATAAATGGGGAGGCTACCTGTTCGCCACCGTTCCGGCCGCTCAGGCGGACCGGCCGCTGGAGGTATTCCAGGGCGATCCGCTGCATTTTATGGACCATGTGACGGTATGGGAGGGACATGAGTACTACGACGCCCCCGTGGGCACCGATGCGCTGAACCTCCGGGGGGTCATCCTGGGGGACGGTACGGGACAGCTGAAGGCCGATTCGGCCATCACCCGGGCGGAGGCCTTCACCATTCTATGCCGTCTGCTCTCCCTGGAGCCGGGGGAGGAGCCGGGGTTTGCAGATGTGAAGAGCGGCGACTGGTACTATGAGACGGCCTCGGCAGCCCGGGCGGCGGGCATTACCAACGAGCCGGAGTACTTCCGCCCACTGGACAGCGTGACCCGGGGCGAGTTCACGGTCATGCTCTGCCGGGCCATGAAGACCGTGGGCTGGCTGGACGAGGATGCGGAGTGCAAATGGACCCTGGAGGACTGGCAGGTGGAGGATGGGACAGAGATCCCGGATTGGGCTCTGCCGTCCTATCTGGCTCTGGCCTCCCACGGCGCGGCGCCCGCGCTCACCTGGGAAGAGACTGGGGAGTCGGAGGACGGTGGGCCGGTATATAAGGTCCGTGTCGAATCGGGGCGGAAGATCACCCGGGGAGAGGTGATCGAGTTTGTGAGCAGCGCTTTGAGCTATGTGCCCCTCTACCCCTCCCCGGAGGCCATTGCATACGGCTTTGACCAGGCCATGCCGGTCATCGACGGCTCCACCTCCACCAAGCCATACACCGACGCGGTGTATGCCGCCCTGTTTGACAACTATACCAATCACCCCCAGTACCCGGCCAAGCACTCCAAGAGCTACTATTCCTATGAGCGGCTGATCAGCGGCGAGGCGGACCTCCTCTTCGCCTCCACCAAGCCCACCGAGGCCACCCTGGCCAAGGCCAAGGCAGCCGGGGTGGAGCTGGAGCTTATCCCCATCGCCCACGATGCCATGGTGTTCTTCACCAACAGTGCCAATTCTGCGGAAAATCTCACCATGGAGCAAATACGAAACGTATATGTGGATAATGCCTATACAAATTGGGATGAACTGGGCGGCTCGGACGCGGCCTTTGTCCCCTATTGCCGCAATGGAGACAGCGGCAGCCAGGCTCAGATGGAGGAGTTCTTCCTGAAAGGGGCGGAAATCCATCCGGATATCAAGCGGGAGACCACCTCGGTGTCCATGGCCTCGGTGATTACCGACGTGGAGGAGGCCTATCAGGCCGAGCCTCTGACCTATGCCCTGGGGTACAGCATCTATTACTACTACCAGAGCGCCACTCAGATCCTGCTGGGCGATGTGGACGCCCTCAAGCTGCTCGCGGTGGAGGGGGTGTACCCCAGCGACGAGACCATTGCCGACGGCAGCTATCCCCTGGCGGGCTATAATTACGCAGTGGTGCGCTCCGACGAGCCGGAGGACTCCCCGGCCCGCCGCATGGTGGACTTCATGCTCAGCCAGCGGGGACAGGAATGCGTGCTCGGCGCGGGATTCGGCCCTCTGAAGCCTCTGGAAGGCGCATAAGCGGAACTGAAGAAAAGCAAGCGCCCCGGATACGGCAAAGCCGTATCCGGGGCGCTTTTGACGCCGAGTCAGGGGGAGGCGGTCATGGACCGGGCCACATAGCCCTCGCCGTAGAGCAGGTCGTAGACCAGAGTGCGGTAATCGTCGGCCGTGTCGGATGCGGCCCCGGCGGGGGGCTGCACGTAAGGGACACCGTCCCCGTCCACAAAGAGCCGCTGACGATAGAGCTGCATGTCCGCAAGCGCGCGGTCCACCCAGCGGAAGTAGAGCGGCTTGTCCACCCCTGCCCAGTCCAAAATACTGGTGCCCAGCCGCAGAGTGCTGACGACCCCGGGAATCTCCAGCTCAGCGCCGTAGTTGTTCCAGACCAGAAAGGGGGTGGTGAGCATCCGCTTGAGCTCCTCCGGCTGCCAGGTACCGGTGTCGGCGGAGCTGGAGTAGCCCAGCAGAGAGTACACGGTGTTGTCGTCGTCCAGGGCCAGGCTGGGCAGGTGGTCCCCCCAGAATACCACCATCACCGGCTCCGGACAGCCCTCAAAATAGTCCAGCAGGGCGCCTAGGGCCGCGTCCGCGTCGTGCAGGCCCTGGAGCAGGGCGTCCACGGAGGCCAGAGCGGTCTCGTCCAGGCCGGGGGCGGACCAGCGCAGACCGGAGGGCTGTGAAAATTTGCCGGCGTAATAGGGCTGGTGATTTTCCATGGACAGGCCGTAGAGCAGCAGAGGTCTGCTCTTGTCCCGCCCCTCAAATTCCGCAATGAGCTGCTGGGTCAGGGCCAGGTCGGAGAGATAGGGGCCGGAGCGCGGCGCGTCCGAAGGGAAATCGCCTTCAAAGACCAGCGTTTCAAAGCCGATGGCGGGGAAATTGCTCCGCCGGTTGTAGAGCCGGTCAGAGAAGGAGTGGATGAACTCGGTGGCATAGCCTTCTGAGGAGAAGGCCTTAATGATCGAGGGGATGCGCTCATAGGCGGAGGCGTCCTTGAGAGAGGTGAGCGATTCATCCTCCCCCAGGTAGGCGCTGGGAATCCCGGTAAAGACCTCCATTTCCACATTGCCCGTGCCCCCGGCGTAGGTATTGGAGAGAAATTCACCGGAGGGCCACGCCTGGGCCAGAGCGTGGAAGTTGGGGATGGGGTCGTCCTGGAACTCCACCCCGGGGAGCACCACCGTGGGATCGCAGAAGCTTTCCGACATCACGAGAATCACATTGGGCCGCACACCCTGGGCATTGTGTGCATCCGCATCCGCAGGGGCGCCCAGTCGGGCCTGGACGAGAATGGCGTTCATGCGCTCCTCGTTATAGGCGTCCGGCTCCTGCACGGCATGGTCCAGAATACCGCTGAACAGCCCGGCGAGAAAGCCCAGACGCTGGTTGCGCTCGGCCTGGATTTCCCCGCCGGGGCCCAGGAGAAAGGCCCGGGCGGGAGCCAGTGTGCCCGAACCGACCAGAACCAGGGCGCAAGCCAGAGCGGCCGCCAGGCGGATTGGCCACCGGCGGCGCAGATGTCTGGGGCGGTGAGCCAGAAGAAAGATCAGAATCATAGGGACGGCCAGAAGGGCGAAGGCCAGCCAGAAGCCGGGGCCCATGGCCGTCCTGGGCTGGACAAAGCCCAGCAGCTCCCCCGCCCGCCCCGCCATAGCCAGATCGCTGGCCAGCAGGGGGACGCCGTTGGCCACCTCCTTAAAATGGCTGGCCATGGCGAGGCATACTGCGGAGACCTGGACAATCATGGCCGAACAGAAGAGCCGCTGAGTCAGGGCGGCCAAAAGGACCTGGGCCGCCAGGAGCAGGAGATAAGTAAACAGGGCGGCCCCCGGGTGGCCGCCCAGCCAGGCAAAGACCGCCCCCACATCCTGCAGGGTCATCAACTGACAAGAGAACAGGGACACCAGCGGGGCCAGGCCGCACAGGGCATACCAGACCCAGGGCTTGGAGCAGAGCGCCCAGACCGGCCGTTTGGGTTTTGAGGGCTCCCGGGGCGGCTCCGGCGGCCGCCCAGCCGCGGAGTGGGCCGGTATGACCGCCTGGGGCTGGGCGGAGGCGGGCCTGCGGGCCGCGTTGGAGCGCTGACGGTTCTTCTTCCGGCGGCGCTCCAGCTCCCGCTGTCTGCGGGCGGTATTCGATTTGGCCATGGGTCCACCTCCTCTCAGGCAAACGGATACAAAACAAAAAGATTATAGCAGATTCTGATGAAAACGCAAGCGCGGGGCCGGAAGGGGCGATAAAACAGAAAGCTTCCCCTCCGCGCCTCTGGCGCGGAGGGGAAGCCGGGATGTTCAGACCTCCATGATGACAGGCAGGATCATGGGGTTGCGCTTGGTCTTTTTGTAGAGGAAGCTGGAGAGGGCGTTTTTGACCTCACTCTTGATGGCGGCCCAGTCGGTGCAGTTGTCACGCTGGCAGTTTTCCAGAGCGCGCATGGCCACGCACCGCAGCTCCTCCATCAGCGCCTCGGACTCCTTCACGTATACAAAGCCCCGGGTGATGATGTCCGGGCCGGAGACCAGGCTGCCGTCCTCGCCGGACATGGAGGTCACCACCACGATCATGCCGTCCTCGGCCAGATGCTTGCGGTCCCGCAGCACCACGCTGCCCACGTCGCCCACGCCGTAGCCGTCCACAAACACCCGGCCCGAGGGCACGGTGCCGTTGATCTTGGCGGAGCTGGGGGTAAGCTCGATGACCTTGCCGATGTCGCTGATGATGATATGCTTGGGATTCATGCCCATCTGCTGGGCCAGCTTGGCGTGGGTCTTGAGGTGGCGCTGCTCGCCATGGAGCGGGATAAAGAATTTGGGCTGCACCAGGGCGTGGATGATCTTCAGCTCCTCCTGGCAGGCATGGCCGGAGACATGGAGGGCCGCCTCCCGCTCGTTGACCACCTCGGCGTCCTTGCGGTAGAGCTCGTTGACCACGTTGCCGATGGCGTTCTCGTTGCCCGGAATGGCGGAGGCGGAGATGATGACCCGGTCCCCGGCCTGTATGTCCACCTGCCGGTGGGTGGAGTAGGCCATGCGGGTGAGGGCGGACATGGTCTCCCCCTGGCTGCCGGTGGTGATGATGCAGATCTTATTCTTGGGTAGGCTCTTGATGTGGTTGATGTCCACCACCACGCCCTCCGGCACCTTCATGTAGCCCAGCTCGGTGGACACCTTCATGGCGTTTTCCATGCTGCGGCCGGTGACCGCCACCTTGCGGCCGTAGCGGGCGGCCACGTCGATGATCTGCTGGATGCGGTCCACGTTGGAGGCGAAGGTGGTGACGATGATGCGGCTTTCACACCCGCGGAACAGGGCGTCAAAGGATGCGCCCACGCTGCGCTCGCTCTTGGTGTAGCCGGGGCGCTCCACATTCGTGGAGTCGGCCAGCAGGGCCAAAACGCCCTCCTTGCCCAGCTGCCCCAGGCGGCCCAGATCCATCATGCCCCCCTGGATGGGCGTGGGGTCGATCTTGAAGTCGCCGGTGTGCACCACCGTGCCAACGCCACACTTGATGGCGAAGCTCACCGCGTCGGCAATGGAGTGGTTGGCGTGGATGAATTCCACGGTGAATTTACCCGCCTTCACAACCTCGCCCGCCTCGCAGGTGACCAGCTTGGTCTTGTCCAACAGACGGTGCTCCTCCAGCTTGAGCTTCACCAGTCCCGCGGTCATGCGGGTGGCGTAGATGGGGGCCTGCACGTCCCGCAGCAGATAGGGGATGGAGCCGATGTGGTCCTCATGCCCGTGGGTGAGGAAGATGCCGCGGATGCGGTCCCTGTTCTTGATAAGATAGGTGAAGTCGGGGATAACCACGTCGATGCCGTACATATCGTCGTCGGGGAAGCCCATGCCAACGTCCACCACGATCATATCCCCGCCGTACTCGTATACGGTCAGGTTCTTGCCGATCTCGTTCAGACCGCCCAGAGAAATAATTTTCAATTTTTCTGCCATTGTATCAGTATGACACTCCTTCTTTATTTTTCCCATTGGTTGGGTATGTAGGGACACGGGAGCGCCGGGACTGCCCATTCGGGCACAGCAAAACAAGGGCGAATCCGCCCGCCCGTTCCGGCCCTGCCTCGCCGGAAAAGGGGGCGGCCCCTCGCCATGGTCCGCGCTCTATTCATACCGTGTCCTGCCTTATATCAGTGCGCTGAACACACATAAAGCCATCTTTGATTTATTTAGTATACCACACAAGCATGGAAAAGTATACCTTTATTTTTCCTCCGGCGCGGCGTCCAGCTTCCGCACCTGCTGGGCAAAGAAATCGCACAGCTCGGCGGCGGTCTCCAGGTCGGGTCCCTCACCCACCACCCGCAGGGCGGGGCGGCGGGTGAGGGGGGACAGATAGACCCAGCCCTGTCCCTGACGCAGGCGGACGCCGTCTCCGGCGGGCTCGGCCCCGGCTGCAGCGGCCAGGACCTGCATCAGCTCGCCCCGGCTGCGGCGCAGAGGGACCTCCCGGCTGCGCAGGGCAAAGCGGGGAATTTTGCCCGCCAGGGCCTGCAGCGATTCCCCAGTGACCCCCATACGGGCGCAGATGCGGCAGGCGGCGAATACGCCGTCCCGCAGCCAGGGCAGCGCCTGGTAGCGCTCCTCCGCCTCCGGGCCGTCCCGACCCAGGCGCAGGGCCGCCCCCCGGCAGCCTGCGGCGGTGGTCTCCACTGCTACAGGAGCCCCGGAGGGAACCGCCACCCGCCCGCCGCCGTTCTCGCACTCAATGAGGGTGATCAGAGTAAGGAGGGACTCCGGGGGCAGAGGCTTCCCGGCCTCATCCCAGCCAGAGAGCCGAAAACCGCCGTGTTCGGAGGCGAAGCCTGGAATACCGGGCCTGCGCTCTTCCAGGACCGTGCAGCCCAGTTCGGCCAGAGCCTCGGCCATCGCCCGGTCATTTGGCGTGCGGCCGGGCACGGAGACCTCCACATGCCGCAGCGGAGCGCGGGAAAAACGGGCGCGCCGGGCGGCGTCGGCGGCATAGGCGGCGTGTACGCCGGAGACGTTGTCCCATTTGCCCACCCGCAGGGCAGGTACACGGGATTGCTCCCCGCGGAGCAGCGCGCTCTCCAGCTTGCGCTGGCGGGCCCGGTCCAGGGGCAGGCCGCTGCGTCCGAACAGGTGCAGGTAGACCCGTTCCCCCTCCTGTTCCACAAAGAGAGAGGAGGTCAGACCATAGCACTCCCCGAGCCAGGCGGCTGCGGCGGGTGAGGGGGCGTCATGCAGGTAGACCCGAGCGCCGGCGGCGGCCGCTCCGCTGCCCGCCGCTTGGGCCAGCATACGGGCCCCCTCGCCTCCGGAGTGGCCGAGCCCCAGCGCTCCGTCGGCGGCGAACAGATTGCCCAGCGCGAGCAGTAGCTCCGGACCGATCTCCGCGCCCAGGCCGCCCCGGATCACGCCGCCGTCCCCAAAGGCGACAGGCCCGCGCATCCCGCCGGTGGTCAGGTTGGAGGTGAGCTTTCCATGGGCAGGGGCCTCCCGGTTGGGCCACACCTTGACCCCCTCGGCCAGGATGGCGTCTTCTCCGGCCCGGGCGTTCTCACCCAGCACCGCGCCCTCGTTGAGGACGCAGCCATCCCCGGCCCATGCGCCTTTGCACAGGATGGCCCCATACAGGGCGGCGCCCGCCCCCACCGCGCAGCCGTGGAGCACGGAGCGCTGCACCATGGAGCGCGGCCCCACCGTGCTTCCGGAGCCCAGGGCGGTGTGGGGGCCGATGAGACAGCCGGGGGCCAGGGACACGTCCCGCCCGATGCGGCAGGGGGGAATGATCTGCACACCCGGGGGAATGGGGCTGGCCGACCACACGCCGGGGGCGATCTGCGGCGCGCTCAGGTCCAGATGCACTTTGCCGGACAGCGCGTCGGCCACGCAGTCCAGATAGGCCCTGCAGTCCCCCATGTCGCACCAGTAGCCCTCTGCGCAATAGCCGAACAGGGGCGCGCCCTCCGAGAGAAGGCGGGGAAACAGATCCCGACCAAAGTCGCAGGGCTCCCCGTCAGGCACATGCTCCATGGCCTGACGGGTGAGCAGGTAGATGCCCGTGTTGACCATGTCCGTCACAACCTGGCCCCAGCCGGGCTTTTCAATGAACCTGGTGATTCGTCCCCGGTCATCGGTGACCACCAGGCCGTATTCCAGCGGCGCTGGATGGGGGTGGAGCACCAGGGTGGCGGCGGAGGGCTGGCTGCGGTGGAAGGCGATGGCGGCCTCCAGGTCCAGGTCGCACACCGCATCCCCGCTGATCACCAAAAAGTCCTCGTCGCCCAGAAAGGACATGCAGTTTTTTACGCCGCCCGCAGTGCCCATGGGCTCCCGCTCCACAAAATAGGCCAGGCGTACACCGAACTCGCTGCCGTCCCCAAAGTAGTCCATGACCGCCTGGGGCATGTACTGCAGGGTGACCGCGATCTCCCGGATGCCGCAGCGGCGGAGCAGGTCGATGATATGGGCCATTACCGGCCGGTCAAACAGGGGGGTCATGGGCTTGGGCAGCCCCAGGGACAGGGGGCGCAGGCGAGTACCCTCGCCCCCGGCCATAATCACTGCTTTCAAGTGAAAACCATCCTTTCAAAGCGGGTTTCCACTAGTATTGCCACACAAGCAAAAAAATAAGCCTGCGGGCACTGTCGGCTCGCAGGCGGTTCGCGGAAGGGGAAAGGTTCAATTGAAAACCATACCGTAGCGGAAGAGCACACGCCTCCACCAGGACAGGGACTGCCAGACGGCCGCGGCCTGCTCCCGTGCGGCAGCCAGGACTGCGTCGCGCTCTGCCGCGGTCAGGGGGTGCTGGCTGAATTTTGCTTTTTTGGCCAGGGCTTCCACCTCCTCTGGGATGCAGCCGCCCCAGCGGGAGAGCCGGACCAGATAGCGGTAGGCATCGATCACAGCGCGGTCGGGCTCCGATCCAAGCCAGCGCCGCGCCCTGCGGCGGAGCAGAATTCGGCGGCGCAGCGCCAAAACGGCCAGAACGGCCAGGGCCGCCGCCGGGATCCACAGCAGACGCGGGGGGAGGATGGAGCTCTCGTCCGCGGGCGAAGGCGCGGGCGTGGGTGTGGGCGTCGGCCAGGGCGTGGCCGGGCCGGCGGAGGGGCGCGGCGTGATCGCGGCACCGGGGGTGGGGCTGGGCTGGGCAACCGTCCCGCTCTGACCGGGGCGGCTCCCGGCATAGGCGGGAGTGACCTCCACAGGCTCCCAGCCGTAGCCATCCAGGTAGACTTCGACCCAGGCGTGGGCGTTGGAGTCGGGTACATTGGCCTTTCCGGAGGCCGGAATATCAGCCACATAGCCGGCCACATAGCGGGTGGGAATCCCCACCAGCCGCAGCAGCAGGGCGGCGGCGCTGGCAAAATGCATGCAGTAGCCCTGTCGGCTCTCGGTGAGGAAATAGAGCGTCGCGTCCTCCCCGTCCGGGGCGGCGGGGGTGTCCGGATCATAGACCGCAAGTTTGCCCAGATAATCCCTGATCAGGGCGGCAATTTCCAGTCTGAATTCATTGGAAGAGGTGTAAGAACCGTACATCAGCGCCTGGTAGTGGGGGTTGTCCGCCCCGCCGGGAAGGGAGTGCCCGGGGTGATTGAGCATCTGCTCCAGACAGTCGGACAGGGGGGAGAGAAGCTCCGCCGGCACGTCACAATAGTGGAGGCCGGCAAAGTCCCGGTAGGAGGCCTCGGCCTGCCTGGCCTGTGGAGACAGCTGGGCCTGACTGAGCGGATCGCATTCCGGCATCACATAGAGGGTGTGCTTCCACACCCCCTCCTCCCGGGCCAGCCAGCCGTCGTGGACGAACTGGGCTCCGTTGACCTGCTCCGGGGTGGAGAGCAGCTGGTAGGGGTAGTACACATACCCCGGATCAGCGCCCGTGTTTTCCACGCTCACCGGCACATAATTGTGGCCGGGAAAGGCGTCCCGGTCGGCCAGGGCGGGAAAGTTCATGGGCTGAAAGCCGCCCAGGGAGGGGCGGTAAAGGCTGCTGTAGAGGGGGAGCGGATCGCTCTCCCAATCCAGCAATTCATAGTCCGCGTCGGACAACGGCGACCACTGGCTGTCCTGATAAACTCCGGCGGAAAAGCCGCGCAGGTAGATCCGGCCCCGCAGCGGGGTCTCCACCCGCAGCACCATGCGCCCGGAGTAGCGCAGGGGGCCGGCGCTGGACAGGTCGACGCCGGCGTCGGCGGCGGTCAGAGCGCCGCCGGACCTGTCGAACAGAAAACGGTCAGTGATGCGGGTGACCCAGCTGGTGAGCGAGACGTTGGCCCGGTCGGCCCAGGCCGGACGCTGATAGTCCTCCCGGGGTAGGGCGGCGGTGAGCACCAGCAGCAGGACCGCCGCGGCGGGGAGGGCAAGAAGGGTCAGGCGGGCGCCGCCGGCGGGATCCCATCGGCCGGCCAGAGCGGAGAGGGCCATGGCGCACCACACGCACAGCAGGGCGGCCAGGGGCGGCCAGGCGGGGGTGATGAGAATGGCCACCGGAACCGCGGCGAAGGGGAGCGTAAAGGCGAGGGTGAGCCAGGCTGAGCGCAGGCGCACCGCGGACAGACCCAGCAGGCCGGCCAGGGGCAGGGCCGCGGCGCCCACCAGCACAGTGGCGGCCTGCGTCCAGATTGACTGGGGCAGCTGGGCGATGGGCTCTATCACGCCGATGGATGGAAACTGGGCGGCAAAGGTGTTGACCACCGCGCAGCGCACCGCGATTTCACCCAGATACAGGGTTCCTCGCAGCCGCCAGACGGCCAGGGCGGCGGCGCAGACCACACACAGCAGCGCCAGCCAGCGCAGACGGGGCAGAGAAAAGACCGCCAAGAACAGCCCGGCCCACACCGCGCACAGAATCAGCAGATGGGACTCGGACACGGGCGCGGAAAAGGCGGAGGTAAAGCAGAACACCGCCCCGTATAGGGACAAAAAGAGCAGGATACCGCCGGTCAGAAGGGACACAGGGGAGACGGGGAAGGCACGGGCGGCGGGCTTCATAGGCTCCCTCCTTCCCATTGGGGGGTGATGTGGAGGCGGCGCACCACGCCGGGCTCTCCGGGGATGGAGATGGGGCCGTCCAGCACCGACCGCCCCGCAGCGGGGGCGGACAGGGAAAAGGCCTCCTCCAGAAAACCCGCCAGCTCCCGCGGGCAGGTGACGACGCTGCAGTGGACTGCACCGGAGCGGGGGTCGGCCCACACGATGGCGTGGGGGCGTGCCTGCTCCAGAAGCCCCCGGGACAGGGCGCACAGGCAGGCAAATACCCGGTCCAGCTCCTCTGGGGCGCCGAAGTGGTCATAGGTCAGGGCCAGGGGGGCGCGGTGGGGCTCCAGGGTCTCCCGTACCACCAGCTCGTCCCGCTTGGAGGAGAGCTTCCAGTGGATGGCGCGCAGGGGGTCCCCGGCCCGGTAGTCCCGCAGGTCGTAGTCCTCGCCGGGGCCGCCGCCGGGGCGGGGGCGCAGACGGACGCCCTGCTGCTCGCTGCCGGTCAGCTCCGGGGGGAGGGGAAGCTCCAGAGGCTCCGGGGTGATCAGCAGAGCGGCCGATCCGCCATGGCGGACCGGTAGGGAGAACAGGCCCAGCAGGTCGCACACCCGGGCCCGGCTGATCCGGCACACCACCTGTCCGCAGTGGGGTGCGGCAAAGGAGATCTCCATCGCCGCACCCCCGCCGGCCCCGCAGAAATCCCGACGGAAGCTGCGGCGCGTCCCGGTCAATTGATTGGTATAATCATACCACACCCGCACCCGGGACAGGGGCAGATGGGTGGGATTGGACAGGGACAGCACAAAGGCGCCCTCCGCTCCCCGGACGACCCGGGAGGCACGAGGGCCGAGGGAGAGGCGGCAAAGGCGCATCCCCGGCAGGCTCAGGGCCAGAGAGAGCAGGGGAAAGAGGAAGGCCAGTGCCAGAAGAAAAGTGGACAGCCAGCCTACAAAGACGATCTGGAAGAGAACTGCGGCGGCCAAAAGCCCGGCATAGCCGATCCGGCGATGGAGCATGGCCTTACTCCACCTTGGGGGCCGGGACGGCGCGCAGCAGCTCCTCCGCCGGGCGGAAGGGCTCGGCCTCGCTCTGAGCCCGGGGGGAGAGCAGCAGCCGGTGGGTCACCACGTCGGAGAACACCAGGGCCACATCCTCCGGCAGGACATAGTCCCGCCCCAGCAGCAGGGCGGCGGCCTTGGCCATGGCGGTCACCGCCAGCGTGGCCCGGGGACTGGCCCCCTGGAGGATCAGGGGATGACTGCGGGTGGCGGTGATCAGCCTGACGATGTAGTCCAGCACCTCGTCAGAGACGTAGACCCGGTCGGCCTGCGTCCGCAGATCGGCCAGACCGGCCAGATCGGTCACCTGACGCACATGGTCCAGGGGATTGCCCGCCTGCTTGCGGCGCACCATGGCCGCCTCATCCGCCGGGGCGGGGTAGCCGATGGACAGACGCACCATAAACCGGTCCAGCTGGGAGTCGGGGAGCAGCTGGGTGCCGGAGGCGCCGGCCGGGTTCTGGGTGGCGATGACCAGAAAGGGCTGGGGCACCGCATGGGATACCCCGTCCACCGTTACCTGCCCCTCCTCCATGGCCTCCAGCAGGGCGGACTGGGTGCGGCTGGTGGCCCGGTTGAGCTCGTCCGCCAGAAACAGATTGCACAGCACCGCGCCCGGCTGGTACTCCATCCGTCCAGACGCCTTGTTAAAGATGGAAAAGCCCGTGATGTCCGAGGGCATCACGTCCGGCGTGAACTGCACTCGGTTATAGGACAGACCCAGGGCCCGGGAGAAGGCCAGGGCCATGGTGGTCTTGCCCACGCCGGGAATATCCTCCAGGAGGATATGTCCCCGGGCCAAAATGGCCAGCAGAACCTTGCCCAGCACCTCGTCCTTGCCCACCACGGCCTGACGGACCTGGGCGAGTACCTCGCCCAATAACGGATTCCCCTTCATGAATGCGCCGCCCTCCTGCATCAATTTCTTCCATTTTATCGAAAGGTGATAGTTATGTCAACTGAGAAACGGTTACAAAACAGATGACAACCCCTAAAAAATCACGGAAAAGCCTTGCGCGGGAAGCGGCTTTGTGCTATAATCACAACTATAAGGTAGTGTAGGTGTAATGAGAGTGGGGTCCGCCCCGCTCTTTTTGATTGAGAAAAATGGGACTGGAAAATTGTGGATGTCCCGTCCCGGAGGTATGTGCATGGCGAAAGTAACGGAACTGACGGCCCAGCTGGCCGCTCCCATCGCGGCGGAGCAGGGGTGCTCTCTCTGGGACGTGGAATATGTGCGGGAGGCCGGCTCCTGGTTTCTGCGGGTGTATATCGACAAGGAGGGCGGCGTGTCCATTGAGGACTGCGAGGCAGTCTCCCGTCCCCTGTCCGACAAGCTGGATGAGCTGGACCCCATTGAGGGCTCCTATACGCTGGAGGTGTCCTCCGCCGGCGCGGACCGGCCGCTGAAAAAGCCAGAGCATTTTGCGCAGTTCATGGGCGCGGAGGTGGAGGTACGCCTCTACCGGGCGCTGGACGGCGCGAAGGATTGGATCGGGGCGCTGGCCGGCTACAGTGACGGCGCAGTGAGCCTGGACACCCTCGGTGGCCGGAAGGAATTTGCCAAAAAGGACGTGGCCCAGGTGCGGCTGGCGGTCCGGTTTTAACCATTCATTTAGAGATACAGGCCGCGCCGAAGCCCGGCCAAGCGGGCCCGGCGGGGAGAGGAGAAGGATTATGCCGAAGAAGAATAGCAAAGCGCAGAAGACCAACGAGCTGGACGGGGCCGAGTTTTTCGCGGCCATTGATCTGATTGAAAAGGAAAAGGGTATCCCCAAGAGCTATATGCTGGAAAAGATCACCCAGGCCCTGGTATCCGCCTATAAGAGGGACCATGAGGGCGTGGGCGACAATGTGATGGTGGACGCCAACGAGCAGGCGGGCACCGTGCGCATGTACGTCAAGAAGGACGTGGTGGAGACGGTGGATAACCCCTGCACCGAGATGAGCCTGGCCGAGGCGCGGGAAAAACTGCCCCAGGTCTCCCTGGGCGACGTGATCCGCATCGAGGTCAAGACCCGGGACTTTGGCCGTATCGCCGCCCAGACCGCCCGCCAGGTGATTATCCAGGGTATGCGCGAGGCCGAGCGGGGCATGATTTATGATGAATTCAGCTCTAAGGAGCACGAGATCCTGACCGGCGTGGTGACCCGCATCGACCCCCGCTCCGGCGCGGCCAGTCTGCGCATCGGCTCCGGCAGCGAGGCCACCGAGGCCTTCCTGGCCCCCGGCGAGCAGGTCCGCGGCGAGAGCTATACCGAGGGCATGCGCCTGCGGGTGTATGTGGTGGAGGTGCGCCGCTCCACCAAGGGGCCTCAGGTGCTCATCTCCCGCACCCATCCGGGGCTGGTCAAGCGGCTGTTTGAGATGGAGGTGCCCGAGATCTACGACGGCACGGTGGAGGTCAAATCCATCGCCCGGGAGGCGGGCAGCCGCACCAAGCTGGCCGTGTGGTCCGCCGACCCCAACGTGGACCCCATCGGCGCCTGTGTGGGTCCCCGCGGCCAGCGGGTCAACCACATTGTGGAGGAGCTCAAGGGGGAAAAGGTGGACATCATCAAATGGTCGGAGGACCCGGCCGCCTATGTGGCCGCAGCCCTGGCCCCCGCCGACGTGCTCAGCGTGGATACTCAGGAGGAGGGCAAGAGCTGCCGCGTGGTGGTCCCGGACGACCAGCTCTCCCTAGCCATCGGCAAGGAGGGCCAGAACGCCCGGCTGGCGGCCAAGCTGACCGGCTGGAAGATCGATATCAAGCCCGCCTCCGCCCCCGCCGAGGAGCCGGAGGCAGAGGGCGACATGCTCCTGGAGGATGAGGAGCAGGCCGAGGAGTAAAAAAGGCGGTTCCGGCGGGACTTGTGTCTGAACCCGGTTCCCCGGGCCGAAGTGAGCAGGAGGTGACCCATCGTGCCCAAGAAAATACCGCTGCGCCAGTGTCTTGGATGCAGGGAGATGAAACCCAAGAAGGAGCTGATCCGGGTGGTCCGCTCCCCAGAGGGGGAGATCTCACTGGACTTTAAGGGCAAGAAGCCGGGCCGGGGCGCCTATCTGTGCCCGGATCCGGAGTGTCTCAAGCGGGTCCGCAAGTCCAGAGCATTGGAGAGAGCTTTTTCCGCCCAGATGCCGGACGGGGTGTACGATGCCCTGGAGGCGCAGATGAAGGAGGGCGGAGATGGATAGTATACTGCATCTGGTCGGTATCGCCAAAAAGGCGGGCCGCCTGGAGGTGGGGGAGGAGCCGGTGGGCGCCGCCGCCCGGGCGCGCCAGGCAAAGCTGATCCTGGTGGCGTCGGACGCGGCGGAGAACACGGTCCGGCGGGCCTCCCATTTCGCTCAGCAGGGCAATGTGCCCTGGCTGAGGGCCGGCTTTACCAAGGTGGAGCTGGGCGGCGCAGTGGGGCGCGCTTCCTGCGCGTTGGCAGCGGTGACGGAGATCGGGCTGGCCTGCGCGCTGTGTGCCAAGCTGGCGCAGCAGGAGCCGGAGCGCTACGGCGAGACGGCCCGGGCGCTAGAGGAGAAGGCGCAGAAGGCGCTCCAGCGGCAGAAGGAACAGCACCGGCACGAGAAGAATCTGCTCAAGGCGAAGAAAAAGCCTTGGGCAGCGCCGGCCGCCAAGCCGAAGGCGCGGCCCAGAGCCGGAGGGCCGGGCGCGCCGGCCGGGAGGCGGCCCGCCCCCCGCGGCATTGTAAGCATCCGGAAAAAACAGACGCCATGAACCAAAAAGGAAACGGCGTACAGCATAGAAACAGACGGGCTTGTTCCAATAAGAAAGCGCGGAAAAATTCCGGGTTTTCCTATTGGTGCAAGCCCTCCAGTGGAGGTGGCTTTTTTGCTGAATAAATATCGTGTGCATGAGGTAGCTAAGGATTTTGGCAAGAATTCAAAGGAGATTTCCGACATTCTCACCAAGTATGCAACGACCCCGAAAAATCATATGCAGGTGCTGGAGGACCGGGAGCTCTCCTTGATCTTCGAGTATTTGACCCAGCACAACCAGGTGGAGAGTATTGAGAGCATCTTTGCCGATGTGTACCGGGAGCCCAAGCCCGCCCAGCCGGCCAAGCAGGAGATGGCGGCCCCGGCGGGGAAGGGCGCGCCGGCGGGCCAGACACAGCGGACCCAGCTGCCGGCCCAGCCCCGCCCCAGCGGCAGCGGCGCTCCGGCGCAGGCACAAAACCAGCCGCGCCCTGCCCAGAGCCAGGAGCAGCAGCCGGTCAGCCGCCCCACCACCCGGGTGCCGGAGAAAAAGATTGTGGACACCCGCAAGGGCGGCGATGTGAACCTGGCCAAATACGATGAGAAGCTGGAGAATCTGGCCGCCGGACGCACCAAGCAGATGCAGGGCGGCAAGCAGAAGTTCCAGGGCCGGGGCGGCAATCGCAAGGGCGGCTTCCAGGGCAGCAAGCGCCGCCAGGAGGAGCAGGAGAAGATGCGCCGCCTCCAGGCGGAGATTGCCAAAAAGCACCCGCTGGTGGTGAAAATCCCCGACGAGATCGGTGTGGGTGAGCTGGCCTCCCGCATGAAAAAGACCGGCGCCGAGGTGGTCAAGACCCTGATGAAGAACGGGGTCATGGCGTCCCTCTCTGATGTGATCGACTTTGACACCGCGGCCATCATCGCCGAGGAGCTGGGCTGCAAGGTGGAGAAGGAGATCATTGTCACCATTGAGGAGCGCCTGATTGACACCGCCGAGGACAAGGAAGAGGATCTGGAGCCCCGCGCCCCCGTGGTGGTGGTCATGGGCCACGTGGACCACGGCAAGACCTCCCTTCTGGACTATATCCGCCACGCCAATGTGGTATCCGGTGAGGCGGGCGGCATTACCCAGCACATCGGCGCCTATCAGGTGCAGGTCAACGGCCAGCCCATCACCTTCCTGGATACCCCTGGCCATGAGGCCTTTACCGCCATGCGCGCCCGGGGCGCCATGGTCACCGACGTGGCCATCCTGGTGGTGGCCGCCGACGACGGCATTATGCCCCAGACGGTGGAGTCAATCAACCACGCCAAGGCCGCCAATATCCCGGTGATTGTGGCCATCAACAAGATGGATAAGCCAGAGGCCAACCCCGAGCGTATTAAGGAGCAGCTCACCGCCTACGAGCTGGTGCCCGAGGAGTGGGGCGGCGACACCATCATTTGCCCCATCTCGGCCAAAACCGGCCAGGGCATCGACAACCTGCTGGAGATGGTGATCCTGACCGCCGAGATGAAGGAGCTCAAGGCCAACCCCAACCGTACAGCCCACGGCGCGGTGATCGAGGCCAAGCTGGATAAGGGACGCGGCCCCGTGGCCACCCTGCTGGTGCAGAACGGCACCCTCCACCAGGGTGACGTGATTATCGCCGGCACGGCGGTGGGCCGTGTGCGCGCCATGACCAACGCCAAGGGCGAAAAGGTGGAGTCCGCCGGCCCCTCCGTGCCGGTTGAGATCATCGGCATGAGCGAGGTGCCCGGCGCGGGCGACGATTTCCACGCCGTGGCCGACGAGCGCATGGCCCGCGAACTGGTGGAGCAGCGCAAGCACGAGCAGAAGATGGCCGCCTCCGGCCCGGTGGGCAAGGTTAGCCTGGAGGATCTGTTCAGCCAGATTCAGGCCGGTGAGATGAAGACCCTGAACATCATCGTCAAGGCCGACGTGCAGGGCTCTGCCGAGGCCGTCAAGGCCTCCCTGGAGAAGATCTCCAACGAAGAGGTGCGCGTGCGGGTCATCCACTGCGCGGTGGGCGCCATCAACGAGTCCGATGTTATGCTGGCCACCACCTCCAACGCTATCATTGTGGGCTTCAACGTCCGCCCGGACAACAATGCCAAGGAGAACGCCGCCCGCAACAATGTGGATATGCGGATGTACCGGGTGATCTACGACTGCATCAATGAGATTGAGACCGCCATGAAGGGCATGCTGGCGCCCAAGTTCAAGGAAGTGGAGCTGGGTCAGGCGGAGGTGCGCAATGTGTTCCGCATCACCGGCGTGGGCATGGTGGCCGGCTGCTACGTGACCAACGGGCGGATGCAGCGCGGTGCGCAGATGCGCCTGCTGCGGGACAATATCGTCATTTACGACGGTGCCATCGCCTCCCTCCAGCGCTTCAAGGACAGCGTGAAGGAGGTCGCCCAGGGCTACGAGTGCGGTATTACCTTCGAGAAGTTCCAGGACATCAAGGAGGGCGACGTGATCGAGGCCTTCCTGATGGAGCAGATTGAGGTGTAAGCTGCCCTGTCTGACCGGGCCGGAACCCAGCGAAGCGGGTCCGGCCCGGAGAGGAGGAGCAACAGAACGGAGCGGATGTCCGGCGTAAGCCGGACGGAGCGGCGTGACGTTTGCGACGACGAGATGGAGCAGATCGAGGTATAATAGTCGCGGGAGGACCCGCCGGGGTTTGTGCTCCCGCGGGGGGCCCGGCTTTTGAGTTGCAAAAGCCGGTGGAAAACGACCAGGGGTTTCACCAGTCTAAGGGAGCTTCGCTTCTTTTTATCGAAGTGTCCACCGGACACTTCGACCCCTGGACCCCAAGGTCGGGCGGCGGTGGGTTTTAATCGCTTGGAGGGTTTGTCTGCCGCCCCTCGGCATGTAAACCGCAAATCTGGTAAGCAGTTGCGCTGGAACGGGTGCAGACGAGCCGCCACAGGAGATTCGCGCCGTGCTCAGGCCTGTGGCTCGAATGACTTTATATCCCGGCCGCGCGGCTATCATGCGAGGCGCGCATGACTGGGGTGTGCCAGGCCAATTTACGGCCAGGGAAGGCGGCCAGCCGCCGAAGGAACCGCGTGGCCGCCCCGACGGGCGCGCCGATCAGAAGAACGCAAGGGCCTAGATGAACGTTTTTTCTTTAGAGTCCCGGACCGTTTCTTTTTGGAAAAAGAAATGGTCCGGGCCCTGCGCGGGAGCGCAAAACCCTCCGTCCCCTGCGGGGACGAATCCCATGGCGGAAGCCGCAAATAGAACAACCCCAATCAAACAGACCCGTTCCGTCCCCAATTGTTGAGGAGGGGGCGGGTCTGTACGCTTTTAGGAGGCGCCCCATGAGCGCAGTCACCCTGCTGTGTGCCGATCACCCTCTTCCCCTGTATGACCCCGGTATCCGCCGGACGCGGACCGTCCGTGCCGTTACGGTGGAGGAGGACGGTTTCTCCGTCCAGCCCCACACATACTACCGCTATGCCGTGGAGGAGCTGGGCCTGGCCATGAAGCCCTGCCGATATGAGCTGAACCTCTGCCCGACGGAGGAGGAGGCCGCCCTGCTGCGGGCCTACCTGGCGCAGAATTGCGCCCCGGGCGAGACGGTGGAGCTGTGGCAGCTGTGGGTGGGGGATGGGCCCGGAAAGCCGACCCGATTTTCCGGGCCGCTGTCCGCCCTGGACGGGCCCGCCCTGGAGCAGCTGGAGGAGCGGCCCATGGGGCAGAGCTGCCTCACCATCCGAATCTAAGAGGGGGAACCCCTCTGAACAAAAGAAGGAGAACGCTATGGCAAGCAATCGCATTGGACGCATCAACGAGGAGATTCAGCGGGAGCTGGCCAACCTCATCCGCACGGTAAAGGACCCGCGGGTCCACGGGCTTGTCTCCATTACCGCTGTGGACACCACCGCCGACCTGCGCTATGCCAGGGTGTATGTGAGCGTATTGGACAAGAGCGATGTGAACGAGGTGGTCAAGGGGCTGAAATCCGCCGGGGGCTACCTGCGGCGGGAGCTGGGCCGCGCCCTTCAGCTGCGGTATACGCCGGAGCTGCTCTTTGAACGGGATGATTCCATTGACAAGGGCGCGCACATCCTCAGCCTGCTGCGGGACCCGGAGGTGGTTAAGCCGGCCAATCCGGCCAACGCCCATATCGACCTGGACAGCGAGGAGTGAGCCCCATGAAGATCGCGGAGGCCGCCGCCCTGCTGCGGCGGCAGGACAATATTCTCATACTCACCCACAAGCGCCCCGATGGGGACACCGTGGGCTGCGCCGCCGGCCTGTGCGCGGCCCTGAGAAATTTGGGCAAGCGGTCCTGGGTGCTCCCCAACCGGGATATCACGGCGCTGTTTGCGCCCTATCTGGAGGGCTATCTGTCGCCGGCGGACGTGCAGCCCGACTTTGTGGTGAGCGTGGACGTGGCCGGAAGAGGAATGTTTACCCCCGAGGGGGAGGTCTGGCTGGCACAAGGGATCGACCTGGCTTTTGACCACCACCCCTCGCAGGAGTTCTTTGCGGAACAGACCTGCCTGGACGCCGGGCGGGCCGCCTGCGGAGAGTTGCTCTATGACCTGGTGCGGGAGCTGGGGCCGGTGACGGCTGAGATCGCCGGGCCCCTCTATGTGGCCGTGTCCACGGACTGCGGCTGCTTTCAGTACGGAAATACCACTCCGGCCACCCACCGGGTGGCCGCGGCGCTGATGGATGCCGGCATTGACTACGCCGGCATGAACAAACGGCATTTCCGGACCAAGAGCTTCAAGCGCCTGAAAATTGAGAGCATGATTGTGGAGGGCATGCATCTCTACGAAAACGGCAGGATCGCCGTGGCCCCGGTGCCCTTGTCCATGATGGCCGCCGTGGGCGCCACCGAGAATGATATGGAGGATATTGCCGCCTTTGTGGGCCAGGTGGAGGGGGTGGAGACCTCCGTCACCATACGGGAGCAGCGGGACGGCAGATGCAAGATGAGCGTGCGCACCTCCGGTGGGCTCAACGCCACCAGGGTGTGTGCCCTGCTGGGCGGCGGCGGCCATGCCGCCGCCGCGGGCTGTACCATCCCCGGCACGGTGGAGGATGCGGAGCGGGCGATTTTGGAAGCCATCCGGCAGGTGGCCCATGGCTAATGGGATCATCATTATCGACAAGCCCTCCGGATGGACCTCTATGGACGTGTGCGCCAAGCTGCGGGGACTTCTGCGTGAGCGGCGCGTCGGTCACGCGGGTACACTGGACCCAATGGCCACAGGGGTGCTCCCTGTGTTCGTGGGCCGGGCCACCCGGGCGGTGGAGTTTGCCGCGGAGGGAGAAAAGGAATATGTAGCGGGGCTGAAGCTGGGCCTCACTACCAACACCCAGGATACCACCGGCCAGGTGCTGGAGGAGAGGCCCTTCCTTGGGACGCTTCAGGATCTGGAGGCAGCCCTGGAGCCGTTCCGGGGTGAAATCCTTCAGGTGCCCCCCATGTACTCGGCCATCAAGATCAAAGGAAAGAAGCTCTATGAGCTGGCCCGCAAGGGCTGCGAGGTGGAGCGCCCCCCCCGGCCCGTCCGGATCCTCAGCCTGCAGGCGGAGGGGCAGACCGGGGCGGACGAATTTGTCCTGCGGGTGGGCTGCTCCAAGGGAACTTATGTGCGCACGCTCTGCCACGACATCGGGCAGGCGCTGGGGTGTGGCGGGTGCATGAGCAACCTGCGGCGCACCCGGGCGGCGGGGTTTGGCCTGGATCAGGCGGTGACGCTGGAGCAGGTATGCGCCGCGGCCGAACGGGGAGAGGCGGAGAAGCTGCTGCTGCCGGTGGACGACTGTTTTTCGGACCGCCCTTCCCTCACCCTGAAGGCGGGTGCGGCCAAAAAGGTGCGTAACGGCGCGCCGGCGCCGGCGCCGGACGCCGGAGACGGCGAGTACCGGGTCTATGGGCCGGCGGGGGAATTTCTGGCGCTGGGTCGTGTGCACGGCGGCACCCTGACGACAATAAAAAGTTTTTTTGAGGTGGATCGCATTTGAATCGAGAGGAAACGACCAGGCGCGTAGTGGCGCTGGGCTTTTTTGACGGAGTCCATATTGGCCACGGTGCCCTCCTTCGGCGGGTGGGCGAGGTGGCCGCGTCTTTGGGCGCGGTTCCATCCGCGGTGACCTTTGACACCCATCCGACCAACCTGATTTTAAAGACGCCCATGCCTCTGCTCACATCCCCCCTGGACCGGGCGGATCTAATGCGGCGGTATTACGGGATCCGGGACGTGATTGTGGCCCGCTTTGACGAGCGGATGATGCATATGCCCTGGCAAGAGTTTGTCTCCGACTATCTGGTGAAGGAGCATGGCGCCGTCCATCTGGTGGCGGGACATGATTTTCACTTCGGCTACAAGGGGGAGGGGAACCCGGAACGGCTGGAGGCCATGTGCCGGGAGCTGGGCGTCGGCTGTGACATTATTCCCAAGGTAGAACAGGACCATATTACCGTCTCTTCCACGTACATCCGCACCCTGATTGCCCAGGGAGAGATGGAACGGGCCAACCAGTTCCTGGGACACCCCCACACCCTGACGGATACGGTGGCTCACGGCAAAAAGCTGGGGAGCACCTTGGGTTTTCCAACGGTCAACCTGCGGTTTCAGCCGGGGGTGCTGGTGCCGGCCCACGGGGTGTACGCCACCAAAGTGACCTTTGAAAACGGTGAGAGCCACCCGGCGGTAACCAACGTAGGGGTCCGGCCCACGGTAGACGACGGCGACCGGGTTACGGTAGAGGGGTATATTCTGGACTTCAATGGGGACCTGTATGGCAAAATGGTCCGCATGGAATTTTATAAATACCTGCGCGGGGAGCGGAAGTTTAACTCCCTGGAGGAGCTGCGGGACGAGGTTATGCGCAACGCCGAACAGACGCGGACCTATTTTGCGGATCATTGATGGCCAAACCGAGGGAAAGGGGAGACTGCCATGCGCTATAAAAGAGTGTATCCGATCCTGCTGTGCTTTGTGGGGTATCTATTTGTCCTGGGATTCCTCTTAGGGGAGCCGGGCAGTATCCTGCCCGGTCTGAAGACCATCATATTTACCGAAGACGCGCTGATCACCGACTACCTCAAGATCGCGGGACCGGGCGCCGCCTTCGTTAACTCCGCGTTGGTGACCCTGCTGAGCATCGGCCTGCTGTATTTTTCAAAGGCCCCGGTCAATGGCTACACGGTGGTAGAGATCGGCCTAATGGCTGGGTTTGCCCTCTTTGGAAAAAACATTGTGAATATTTGGCCGATCATTGGCGGTACCTTTCTCTATGCCAAGCTCCGCCGGGAGCCATTCCACAATTACGCTACAGCAGCGCTTCTGGCTACCGCGCTGGCCCCTGTGGTAAGCTATCTGGCGCTGGATAATGGATGGGGCAGTATACCGGCGGGCATACTGGTGGGAGTATTGATCGGATTTGTCCTGCCGCCGCTGTCGGCCTATACATATAAGATCCAAAACGGCATGAATCTATATAATATGGGATTCGCCTGCGGCCTGCTGGCTCTGATTCTGGCCCCGGTGATGAGCTCGCTGGGCGCAGACCTGGGGACGGTATATTTGTGGGCGACCGGCTACAATCTCCCCCTGGCCATTGCCATAGGCGTACTGTGCGCTGCGTTTATCCTTGCGGGCCTCTTTTTCAGCAACCGCCCTGTCTGGGCGGCCTGGGCGGGCTATCGCCGGCTGCTCCAGACCACGGGCCGCGCGCCCAGCGATTATCTGCGTATGCTGGGGCCCGCGCCCATGCTCATCAACATGGGGGTGAACGGCCTGATCGGCCTTGCGGTGATCCTGATCACCGGCGGAGATCTGAACGGCCCCACTCTGGGTGGAATCATGACCATTATCGGCTTTTCTGCCTTCGGCAAGCACGCACGGAACATCGTGCCGGTGATGGCGGGCGTTGTGCTGGGCGGCCTGCTGCTCCACCAGGATCTGAGCGCCGGATCCCTGCAGCTGGCCATGCTCTTCGGCACTACCCTGGCCCCCATCTCCGGCTGCTTTGGGTGGCCGGTGGGCGTGGTGGCCGGGTTCCTCCACTCGGCGGTGGTGCTCTATGCCGGCTCACCGGTGTCCGGGCTCAACCTGTACAATAACGGCTTTTCTGGCGGCCTGATCGCCATTGTGATCTATCCCATCGTCACAGAGGCCATCCGCCACCGCAAGCCGGAGATTCAGGACGAAGATTACTTTGACGCCTTTGAAGAGGATACGCCCACCATTCCCCCACCCCCGGATGACCGGGGATAAGCCGAAAGAGCGATGGGTTGTGTATCACAGAGAAATTTTACGATAAAAGAGCGTGCGGGCCTGCAGGCCCGCGCGCTCTTTTTATAGAGACAGTCGGATGAGTGCTTTGACTGTGCTCCGGTTGAGTCCTGCATATCCGGCCGGACCACCGGGCGCACAGGGATTCCGCCCCTCTTACTCCTTGATATGGGCGAGGGCCTTGGCGAGGGATTTTTTGTGGAGGAGGTTGCTCTGTCTGGAGATCATGATGCGCTGGGCCTGAGGGGAGCCGGCGCCGTGCATGGACTCGGTGCGGTAGCCCACGGCGGCGGTGCCCAGGGTCAGGTTTTCGATCAGCCGCAGGATGCGCAGGCGGTTCTCGGTGCTGACCCCGTC
>NZ_JACOEA010000006.1 GCF_014281125.1 Lawsonibacter celer
AGTAATTTCCTCCTTTTTCTTTTAAAACAATTCCTTATAGATTTTCAGTACCCGCGCCTCGTCCAGGGGCACAAAGTTGTTGGCCATCAGGCGGCCCTGACCGGTCACTACACTGTGGGCAAACTCCGGCAGGTCTTCCTGGGTTACGCCGTATTCGTGCAGGGGTTTCTTGGGCAGCATTTGGTTGAGCAGCTCCTCCAGCTTGTCATAGACCACCGCAGTGTCACACCCCAGCAGGCCGGCCAGGTATCCGTTCATCGCCGCAATCTCCCCGTCGCACTTGATCTCCATATAGTTTTTCAGCACGCCGGTAAACATGGCGTAGTTGCTCTCGCCGTGGGCCACGTGGTATTTGCCGCTGAGGGGATAGCTCAGCGCATGCACCGCCGCGCAGCCGGCGGTGCCAAAGGCCAGCCCCGCGTAGTTGGACGCCAGCAGGAAATCGCCCAGCAGGGGGATGCGGGCCTCCCGCCCCTCCGCGGCAATCTTCTGGTAGCCGCGGATAATCATCTCAATGGCTTTGTAGCCAAAGAGCTTGGTGTAGGGAGTGGCCTTGGGGGAGAGGGAGGACTCCACCGCATGGACCAGCGCGTCGATGGAGCTGGTGGCGAACACGCCGAAGGGCAGTCCCTCCAGCAGCTCCGGAATCAGCACCGCGTGGTCGGCGTACATGGCGGGCCCCACCAAGCCCAGCTTGGTCCCCAGGCGGGTGCGGGCCATGATCGCAATGTTGGTCACCTCACTGCCCGTGCCGCAGGTGGTTGGAATCAGTATCAGCTCGTGCTTTTTCCCCAGCCGGTCCGGGGCCTGCTCATACAGTTCATCCACCCGCTCGGTGCCGGAAACCGCCAGCACCTTGGCAATGTCCAGCACAGTGCCGCCGCCGATGGCGATCACCCGCCTGTAATCGGCTTTGTGAGCTTCCTCCAGAATGGCGTCCACCATTACGTCCGTCGGCTCGCCCAGGCCGTATTTCTCCTGATAGATCGTCCGGCACTTCAGCCCCATCCCGCCGAAGTGCGGCTTGTAGATGTACTCGTTGGTCAGGATCAGGTCCTCCCCGCCAAGCGAAAAGCCTTCTACAAATTCCCGGCTCGTATCAAAATGGTGCAAAGTCGGCCTCCAGATAATTTCTACCATAGACTTGTTCATCCTTTCTGTTTCTCTGCCGCAGATCATATGCGGCTGCATTTGGCTCCTCGTCCGATACAGCTGCAAACTATATGCCAACTTTTGAAAGGGCCTAAACCCCTGAAAAATCGTGCGCGCTTTTCTCTGTGCGCTTCTTTGGCACAGAAAACATGTGGCGTTTTGACACATATCCCAGCCAGTGCGCCAGGGTCTGACACATGCCAAAAAAGGCACGGACCCATATGGGTCCGTGCCTTTCTCGCATGCCATGACTCACAGACGGAGTGCATCGCAGTCAATGCCATATTGATGAAGCTTTCGATACATGGTCCGGCGGCTGATCTCCAGCAGCTGCGCGGCCTTCTTCACATTTCCGTGGGTCTGGACCAGGGCCTGCTCAATCTGCCTCTGCTCCAGTGCCTTGATGGACAAACCGGTCTCATCCCGCCCGGCCTGGGCGGGATGAAGAACGCCATCCGTTCTTCGTCCAAGGCCGCCCTGCAGGGACGGGAAGCACTCCGCCCCAATACGTCCCTCACTGGTCAGGTATACCGCCCGCTCCACCGCGTTTTCCAGTTCCCGAATATTACCGCGCCATTCGTACTCCTCCAGCAGGGCATAGGCCGCCTCCGTAAAGCCGCTGAGGCAGTGTCCGGAAAAGCTGGTATACTTTTGGAGAAAATAATCTGCCAGCAGCCGCACGTCGCCAGCGCGCTCCCGCAGGGGAGGGATGGCAATGCCGAACACATTCAGGCGGTAGTAGAGGTCGCTGCGGAACTGGTTGTTGTCAATGGCAGCCAGCAGGTCCTTATTGGTGGCCGAGATGACGCGCACATCCACCTTAATGGTCTTGCTGGAGCCCAGCCGGCTCACCTCATGGCTCTGCAGCACCCGCAGCAGGGCCACCTGCACATCAAAAGGCATGTCCCCGATCTCGTCCAGGAAAATCGTGCCGCCGTTGGCCAATTCGAACTTGCCGGCGCAGCCCTCCCGGCGGGCGCCCGTAAAGGTGCCGCCCTCATAGCCGAACAGCTCGCTTTCAATCAGGCTCTTGGGCAGCGCGCCGCAGTTAATGGCCACAAAAGGCCCGTTTCGGCGGTCGCTGGCGTTGTGGATGGCCTGGGCAAAGAGCTCCTTTCCCGTGCCGCTCTCCCCGGTAATCAGCACATTAGACGGCGTCTGCGCCGCAATCTGCCCCAGCCGGAGGGCAGCCTTCAAGCTGGGGGAGGTGCCCTGGATGTCATCAAAGGTAAAGCGCGCCTCCGAGCCGATGATCCGGCTGACCTTCCGGTGCAGATTCTCCGCCTTTTCCAGAATCAGCACCCGCTCCCCCTGGCCGGCCGCCCGGGCGGTAACGGTCAGGTTAAGCTGCCGCCCCTTGTATTCCACGGAGATATAGCGGTCGTTGAAGCCCAGGGACAGATCCCGCTCACTGATGTCGTCCCGGCCAAAGAGCTCCCACAGGGAGCAGTGCTCCAGCTCCTCCTCCGTTCGCCCCAGCAGCTGGGCGGCCCGCTGATTATAATAAATCACATGCAGGGACTGGCTGAACAGCAGCATACCGGAGGGCGTGCTCTCCACAATGGCCTCCGTGCGGCGCTGGCTGAGCTCCACCTCGTCGTAGGCCTGCTTGGTAAGCAGCTGGAGAGAGATGGATTCGGCCGCGGCCGCCGCCATGCCCAAGGTGTGAAAGGATACCTTTTCGCTGGGGCCGATGAGACAGACCGCCCCCACGCTTTTCCCCTCCTGGCCGAACACCGGCGCGCCGGAGCAGACCCAATTGTGATGCAGGGTGAAATAGTGCTCCTCACCCAGCACCTGAATCGGCTCCCCCAGCTCCAGCGCCGTGCCGATCCCATTGGTGCCCAGCCTCCGCTCGCTGCGGTTGCCCCCCTCCACCAAGCCATTTTCCTCCGCCAGACGGGTAATCTCTGCCTCTCCAAAGGCCCGGAGAATGTATCCCTCCTCGTCAGCAATGACGGTCAGATAGCCGGAGCCGGTGGTAAATGCCGCCAAACGCTCCATAAAGGGTACGGCAATGTTGTAAAAATCTCTCCGGGCGTAGATCCGCCGCTCCAGCGCGGAGCGCGGAATCACGCTCTTGTCTGCGCAGTCCATCTGTACGCCAAATGCACGGGATCGCTTCCAGGATTCCAGGATAATCGGGCGGATCATCCCCTCCGGCACCTCATGGCCCGTCCGGAACAGCTCTTTGGCCTTCCGGATCTTTCCTTGATCGACCGTCACCATCCGCAACCTCCTTTCTATCCACTGAAAATAACAGCGTTTCTATTATAAAAACTTTTGTTTGAATTTTCAAGTATAGAGATAAAATGTCGTTTCTTTTTGTGCATGTGTGCCGCTCTCCTGTTACATTGTGACAGGTTCTGTGCCAGAATGACACGCAGTCTGGCACAGATGTACGTAGGTGCATTACTCGGCGCGGCCCAGCCGGGAAAATTTTCTGTTTCCCCAGCTTACAGGGAAAAAGCATTGCAAATAAAGGCGTTTTCTGTCTGTCGCCTTGCCCACAAGCGGTCAGGCTGCTCAGGCCGGCACAGAGTTGGCGTAATTCTTGCATAGTCGGGGGGTGAAGTTCCACTGAGTGAAAGGGGGGATATCGCGTTATTGGGGATAAGGGGAACTCTCAGTGGAAAACACAAGTTAGACTCAGCAATTCAAATGTGAAAGGTGTGAACGCGATCTTATGAACTTTGTTACGATTGGTATCATCGTCGCGCTGGTCATCTACGGTATCTTCGTGTTCGGTATTTCGGCCATCGCGTCTAAGACCACCAGCACCTCCAGCGACTATCTGGTCGCCGGCCGAAACGTAGGCACGATTACTCTGTTGGCCACGGTTACACTGTCCATCTGGAGCGCCCTTGCCTTCTACGGCTATGGTGCGGGCCTGTATCGACAGGGTATCGGATATTGGATCGGCGCCATGGGCGCCTGCTTCGTGGGCTTCTTTGCCCCCACCGTTATGTACCGCCTGTGGCTGCTGGGCAGGCAATACGGCTATACAACCCCCGGCGACTTTATTATGCACCGCTATCAGTCCAAGGCCCTGAAAATGGTGATCTCTGTCATCTGTGTGGTCTGTATCATCCCCTACGTCTCTGTGCAGGTCAGCGGCGTGGCCAACGGCATTGTCACGACCACAGAAGGCCGGATCGGCTTCTGGATCTGTGTGGCCGTCCTGGTGGTCTACATGTACCTCCACGTGCTGGGCGGCGGCAACAAGGCCGTGGTGGGCACGGACTTGTTCGCGGCCATCGTCGGCATCTGCATCGTTATCATCAGTACCATCGTCTTTATTGTCAACGTGTGCAACGGCGGCCTTGCCGGCGCCACTCAGAAGATCATTGCCGACGGCAATATTGAGGTCCTGCAGATCACCGGCAAGTGGACCAACTGGATTGCCGGCCTGGGCACCTCCCTTTCCGCCGGCATCTCCATCATCGTGTGGCCCCATATCTTCATCCGCTCCTACATGGCGAAAAATGAAGATGTGTTCAAGGTCATGGGCACCGCCTTCCCCGTCCTGGAGCTGATCTCCTTCGGCTGCTTCATGATTCAGGGCATTTGGGCCGGCCGCAGCGCCTATCCCGCGCTGGAGGCCGCAGCCAGCGACAATGTCATTCCTATGCTGGCTCTGCAGTACGCCCCCGGCATCCTGGCCATCCTCCTGGTCATCGGCGTGTTCGCCTTCGGCCTGTCCACCGCGGACTCCCAGCTGGTGGTGGCCTCCTCCATCGTGTCCCATGACATGATTCGCCAAGAGGGCAAGGAGGAGCGCAACACCAAGAAGAACAACGCCATTGTGCTGACCATCCTCATGGTGACCGTGCTCATCGTCACCTACTTCCGCCCCGCCTTCCTGATTACCTATGCTTACAGCTTCTGCGCGCCCGGCTTTGCCCAAATGATGCCCGCCGTCATCGGCGGCCTGTACTGGAAGCGGGGCACCAAGCAGGGCGCCCTGGCCGGCACTGTGGTGGGTATGGCAGCCGTGCTCTTTACCCTGTTTGTTAAGAATCCCGTGCCTGTGGTCGATCCCATCCTGTGGGGCCTGATTATCAACACCATTCTCTACGTAGTGGTGAGCCTAGCCACCCAGCCGGATGAGCGGGCCGCCAAGGAGATCAACACCCCCCTGACCAAGTTCTTCGCCAGCCGCGAGAGCACTGGTCACAAAATTCTGCTGGTCCTCTATATTGTGGTCTTTATCCAGAGTCATATTGTGGGCGTTTATCTGCCGCAGGATACCTTCCTGTTCGGCTGGATGCCCCCCACTGTGTTTAACTATGCCATTTCCGCCATTGAGCTGGCGGTTCTGGGCTACTTCTATGGTAAGAACCGCCTGTACGAGCCTGACGGCAGCAAAAAGGATTTCGCCCCCTTCTGTCCCGCGCTGAACGGGAAAAGTTAAGCGGAAATACCCCCTGCGGTGCGGCCCCGGGACAGTGAGACCCTGTCCCGGGGTGCGCCCGTTTTCAAACAGCTCTATTGCGCGGAAAGCTGTGGCGTCCGCCCCGGGCCCTGCCGCAGTCTGATTCCGACCACGTCCCTACAGATTGGAGGAGTTGCATTATGCGTTTTGAGATGGAGACCACCTACGACCAGCCCACGGTCCGTGCGTTCCAAAATATTCTGAACCGCACTGTCCGCGCCAAACGCATCCGCCTGGTCCGTATACTGACCTTTGTAGTGGGCTGCGGCGCGCTGGCCTACGGCCTGCTCTGGCTGTGGGCGGCTGTGGCAGAGGGTGTTTCCGCCGTGCCCGCTGTCAGCGGTCTGGCTGCCGGGACCATTTTTCTGCTGTTGGGAATCTTCTATAAAAAATACATCAACCGCTCCGGCCGCCATATGGTGAACCAGCAGCCTGTGACCATCCGCTACGCCTTTGACTGTCACGGTTATTCCACCCTCTCAGGCAAAAACAGGCAGATCAGCCCCTACCGCATCATTCATGACATTTGCAGCGGGGACGGTTACTACGTCATTATGCTGGACCGCCGCCGGGGCTTTGTGCTGGATAAATCCCGCTTTCTCAGCGGCGACCCGGAGAAATTCGCCCCCTTCCTGGAGGAGCGGACGGGAAAACCGATTCAAACCGCATGAGCGCAAAACAAAAAGCAGGTCTCCCGGTCCGGACCGGGAGACCTGCTTTTTGTTTTGTGTCCCGCCCGACATGGCTGCCTGGGTATCATTTCACTTAAAGAATTGGTCGAAAGACTGTGCTGTTTTTGTTGACTTTTTCGTATTCTTGTTATATATATATTGTATACAATTTGGACTCGATGAATTCCTTTGGTTTTGGGAAAGACTTTTAAACGATGTCCGCTCTGTGCCGCGGCATCGCAAAAAAGGAGGCACCCGATTGATGATGAGAAGATCCCGGCCGCTGCTCGCCCTGGGCCTATCCGTGCTTCTACTGGCCGGCTGTTCACCGTCGTCCCCCGGCGGCGGGGTGGAGACCGAGACGGCCACCTGGACCCTGGGCACCGGACAGGAGGTTACCTGTGTGCGGAGCACGGAGGCGGAGCCGGCCGAAAAGCCCATCGACGACCGGACCCTCCGGCTGGGCGCCTATGGGGAAAATTTTGTGACCAGCACCCTCTCCACCGTGGGCTACAACAACCTGATCGCCATTTCCACCATCTATGACGGCCTGTTTGCCAAGGATTTTGAGACCGGCGAAATTCTCTGCCGGATTGCGGAATCCTATGAGTTCATCCCGGATGAAACGGGGGAGGGAATGACCCTGCACATCGTCATCCGGGAGGGCGTCCACTTCCAGAGTGGGGACCCGATTACCGCGGAGGACTGCTTTGCCTCCACGGTGGGCCGGGTGGAGACGGTGGGCACCGTGCGCACCTACCTGGGGGACACCATTGACGTGGAGCACTCCTGGTACGAGGGGGAGCGGGACCTGTACATCAAAATGTATCAGTACGACAGCACCATCCTGGAGTGCCTGTCCTGCCAATGGCTGAACGTGGGCAACCTGAGCTTTGAGGCCACGGCCACGGACGACGATCTTTGGGACAATGTGGACGGCTCAGGGCCCTACATTGTGGAGGAGCAGATCTCCGGCGACTCGGTCCTTTTAAAGGTGGACGACAACTACTGGGGCTGGGGCATTGTTGACGAGCGGCCCAATTTTGACTATCTGTCGGTCAAGTTCTACTCCGAGGCCTCCATCATGACCATCGACTATGAGCGGGGCAAGATTGACGCATGCATCGGCCTGAGCTTTAACGACACCAAGCGGATGATGAGCCAGGGGGCCGCTCACAGCAGCACCAGGATCGTCTCCTCCGGCAACTACACCGTCATCTGCCTGCCCACCTATGTGGAGGCCTTCCAGGACGCGCGCGTGCGGGAGGCCATCTTCTGTGCCATTGACACCGACGCCGCGGCCAAGGCGGCTTACGGCGCCCTTGGCATTCCCATGAATTCCTATGTGTCCTCCATGGCCCCCTACCGCAGGGAGTACCACACCAACAAATACGACCCGGAGCGGGCCAAGGCACTGCTGGCCGAGGCCGGCTATCCGCCGGGAGCGCTGAGCTTCTATACCGTGGTCTCGGCCAACGACACCTGCAGCGTGGCCCTGGCGGAGATCATTCAGAGCTTTTTGGACGACGTGGGCGTGGAGCTGACCATTGATACCTTTGATTTCCCCGCCGCCTTGCAGATGCAGCGCAACGGGGAGGTGGACCTGTGCATTACCACCTTTTACACCATGAACAGCGACATTTCCGGCTGCTTTATTCAGTTGCCCGAAGGCAGCTACAACAAGGCCGCCTGGCTGACCCAGCTGGATCCGGAGCTGGACGCCAAGCTCAAGGAGGGCCGCTACACCCAGTCCACCCAGACCGCCGAGGCCGCCTACGCCTGGATCCAGGACTGGCTGGACGAACAGATGTGGTACATTCCCATGGTGGAGTACAACACCTCTTTTGTCTGCCGGGACTATGTGGATGACTCCGGCTTTTACAATCTGATGCATACCCGTGACATTCGGAATCTGGACCTGATCGAGCGGTAGCGTCCGGCTGCGCACGCCGCGGCATTCCCCACAGTTCAAATACGAGGTGTGTCAACATGGCAAAATACATCATCAAAAACGCGCTGATGGTGATTCCCACCATGCTGTGTGTGGTGTTTATTATCTTTACCATCAACTATTTCACCCCCGGCGACCCGGTGGCGGTATTCTACGACTTTGACTACACGGAGGAGCAGTACGCGGAAAAGGCCGCCGAATGGGGCCTGGACCAGCCCTTTTTTCAGCAGTTTGTCAACTATATCAAGAACATTGTCACCAAACTGGACTTCGGCTACTCCTACTACAGCGGCAAAAGCGTCATGTCCGAGCTGACCACCCGCTTCCCGGTCTCCCTGAAGCTTGGCCTGATCTCCGTGGCCCTGACCGTCCTGATCGGTGTGCCCTTCGGCATCATATCCGCCACGCGGCAGTATTCGCCCCTAGACTACGGCGTTACCTTTATCTCGCTCTTCTTTGCCGCAGTGCCCGGCTTCTGGCTGTCCATGATCATGATTCTCATCTTCTCCAGCCGGTTGGGCTGGCTGCCCTCCTCGGGTCTGACCAGCTGGACGTGCTACATTATGCCAGTCATCGCCAGCTCGGCCCAATATATCGCCTCCATTACCCGGCAGACCCGTTCCAGCATGCTGGAGGTCATCCGCCAGGACTACATCCGCACCGCCCGGGCCAAAGGCGTCAGCGAGGGGGTGGTTATCCGGAGGCACGCCCTGCGCAACGCCCTCATTCCCGTGGTCACCCTGATCGGCATGCAGGCCGGTGCGGTCATTGCCGGCTCCGCCATTATTGAGGCCGTCCACTCCTTCCCCGGCATGGGCAGCCTGATGATGACCGCCATCAACAATAAGGACTACAACACCATTCAGGCGGTGGTGCTTCTGCTCTCAGGCGTTGTGTGCCTCATCAATCTGCTGGTGGACATTGTCTACGTCTGGATCGACCCCCGCGTCAATGTGCGCTGAACCCGCAAAACCGCAGAAGGACGGAGGAAACGATTTTGAAGCAGACCAAGAAAAAGAAGCGCGGCCAGTGGCGGGATGTGTTCCGGCGTCTGTGTGCCAATCGGGTGGCGTTGGTCTCCCTGATCCTGTTGTGCCTGATTCTCCTGGCCATTGTGTTTTCCGAGCAGGTCGCCCCCTATGTCTACAACCAGCGGGATCTGGACGCCACCTTTACCTTCCCCAGCCTGTCGCACCCCTTTGGCACGGACAACCTGGGCCGGGATATTCTCTCCCGGGTGCTGGTGGGCGGGCGGGTCTCCCTGCTGGTGGCGGTGCTCTCCGTGGCGCTTTCCGCCGTGGTGGGCTCCCTTCTGGGCGCGGCCGCAGGCTATTTCGGCGGCCGTTGTGAGTTTATCATTCTGAAATGCACGGACATTATGATGGCTATTCCCGCTTTTTTGCTGGCGGTCACCGTCTCCGCCGCCCTGGGAACCGGGCTTTTGAACACCGCCCTGGCGGTGGGCCTGACCAACATTCCCCGCTTTGTGCGCCTGATGCGGGCCGAAACTTTGTCGGTCAAGGGCAACGAGTATCTGGAGGCTGCCCGGGCCTGCGGCGCCTCGGAGGTACGTATCATTCTAAAGCATGTGTTTCCCAACGCCCTGTCCTCTACCATTGTCAATGTGACCCTGGGCATCGGCACCGCCATTCTGCAGATCTCCGGGCTGAGCTTTGTCGGCCTTGGGGTGCGGCCGCCCACGCCGGAGTGGGGCTCCATGCTGGCCTCCGGCCGGACCTACATGCGGGACTTCTGGCCCATGGTCACCTTTCCCGGCGTGGCCATTGTGGTCACCCTGATTCTGTTCAACCTGGTGGGCGACGGACTGAGGGACGCCATGGACCCGAAGCTGAAGCGATAGGAGGGATGCGACGTGGAGCCGCTTTTGGAACTCAAGGACCTGAGCGTCAAATACTTTACCAGCGACGGCACGGTGGAGGCGGTCAACGGCATCTCTCTTCAGGTGGACCGGGGCGAGACCCTGGGCCTGGTGGGGGAGACCGGCGCCGGCAAGACCACCGCCGCGCTGTCCATTCTGCGCCTGCTGCCCGATCCGCCCGGAAAAATCGTGGGCGGCGACATCCGTTTCCAGGGGGAGAGCCTGCTGGAAAAGACCGAGAAGGAGATGCGCGCCATCCGCGGCGGGCAGATCTCTATGATTTTTCAGGACCCCATGACCGCCCTCAACCCGGTGATCCGGGTAGGCGAGCAGATCGCCGAGGTCATTCTGCTGCACGACAAGATCTCCAAGGCCGAGGCGGAGCGGCGCGCCCTGGAGATGCTGGAGCTGGTGGGTATCCCCGCCGAGCGGGGCAGCGAGTATCCCCACCAGTTTTCCGGCGGCATGAAGCAGCGGGTGGTCATCGCCATTGCCCTGGCCTGCTCCCCCGCGCTGCTTCTGGCGGACGAGCCCACCACGGCCCTGGACGTGACCATCCAGGCCCAGGTCCTGGAGCTGATAAACCAGCTTCAGGAGAAGCTGCACACCGCGACCATTCTCATCACCCACGATCTGGGCGTGGTGGCCGAGACCTGCAGCAAGGTGGCCGTGATGTACGCGGGCGAAATTATGGAGAGCGGCTCCCTGGCGGATCTCTTTGACCGCGCCGCCCATCCCTACACGGTGGGGCTGTTCCAGTCCATCCCCTCGCTGGAGGAGGACGTGGACCTGCTGCGCCCCATTCCGGGCCTGATGCCCGACCCCACCGCCCTGCCCCAGGGCTGTAAATTTCATCCCCGCTGTCCTTACGCCGACGAGCGCTGCCGCACTGTCCAGCCCCCTGTGGAGGAGCTGTCGCCGGGACACCTGGTGAAATGCCTGCGCTTCTGCGGAGGTGCGGAACAGGCACAGGAGGAGTGACCGACGTGAACGCCATTCTGGAAGTGCGCAACCTCAAAAAGAACTTTGACATACCAGGCGGGACCCTCCACGCGGTGGACCAGATCAGCTTTACCCTTGCCAAGGGCAAAACCCTGGGCGTGGTGGGGGAATCCGGCTGTGGCAAATCCACCCTGGGCCGGATACTGGTGGGCTTGCTGGACGCCACCGACGGCCAGATTATTTTTCAGGGACGGGACATCACCCGGGTCAAAAAAGCGCAGCGGAAGGCGCTGCGCCGGGAGATGCAGATGATTTTTCAGGACCCGCTCTCCTCCCTGGACCCCCGGCTGTGTACTATGGAGCTGATCGCGGAGCCGCTGGAAATTTTTAAGGTCTGTCCCACCCGGGCGGAGCTGGAGCAGCGGGTGCGGGAGCTGATGGACATGGTAGGCATCTCTGAGCACATGATGTACGCCTATCCCCACGAGCTGGACGGCGGACGCCGCCAGCGCATCGGCATCGCCCGCGCCCTGGCCCTGGACCCCGCCTTCCTGGTCTGTGACGAGCCGGTGTCCGCCCTGGATGTGTCCATCCAGGCCCAGGTTCTCAACCTGCTCCGGGAGCTGCAGCGGGCCCGGGGGCTGACCTATCTGTTCATCACCCACGACCTGTCCGTGGTCAAGCACATCTCGGACGACATCCTGGTCATGTACATGGGTCAGATGGTGGAAGAGGCCTCCTCAAAGGAGCTGTTCCGCACCCCCATGCACCCGTACACCCAGGGTCTGCTCTCCGCGATTCCCGTCCCCAATATCCACCACAAGCGCCGCCGCGTGATTATGGAGGGAGAGATCACCTCTCCCGTAAATCTGAAGCCGGGGTGCCGCTTTGCCGCGCGCTGTCCCCACGCCTGTAACCGTTGCCGGCAGGAGCAGCCCGCCCTCCTGGAGCTGGAGCCCGGGCATTTTGTGGCCTGCCATCTGGCGCTGGAACTCCGGGGGGATGCAGCAGCCTATGAGAATACGGCACAGTGACCGGCGCGCCCCCGGGCGGCGCGCCGTGCTTTTGGTCTGTCTGCCGGTCCTTTTGGCGGCGTGCCTTCTGCGAGCTCCGGCGGCCGCGGCCTCCGGAGCGACCGTGATCGGCTCCAGTACCCGCGCCATGTCCCCTAACCGCACCACCCAGTCTTACGGCGCCCGGGTGGAGGAGACCGCGCTGGGGAACTATGTGGCGGACGCCTTTCGACAGGCAGCCGGAACCGACATCGCCATCGAGTGCGGCGGCCATCTGGTCAAAAGCCTGCCCGGCGGCGATTTGACTGCCGCGGACGCCGCCGCCGTCTTTGACCGGGACCGGATGGTGGTGGCCGTGGAGCTGACCGCGGGGCAGCTGTTTGCCCTGCTGGAGCACGGGGTGGGCACCCTGGACATTGACGAGGCCGAGCAGCTGGACCCGGAGTCGGGCTTTGACGGCTTTCCACAGGTTTCCGGCTTCTCCTTTGTGTACGACGTCTCCCAAAAGCCCGGCCGGCGGGTGCGCTCGGTCACCCTGGACGGCGGCGCCGCCCTGAGCGCCGGGGAGACCCGGACGCTCACCGCCGCACTGCCCGCGGATATGCTGGACGGCTCCCTGGGGTTCTCCATGCTGGAGGGCCTGCCCGCCCGGCCCGTGGGCCTGCAGTCGGAATTGCTGTCCAGCCTGATTGCTGGACAGCAGGAGGTCTCCATCCCGGAGACCTCGCGTGCCGTGGTGCTGGGGACTGCAGAGCACACCCTCTTTGAAGCTCTTCACGCCCGGTTCTGGCTGCCCTATCTCATTCTTATCATCCTCGTCATCCGCCTGCCGATGCAGCGCCACCGGGCCCGCAACGCGGACGGAAGCCTCTCCCGGCGCTACCGGAACTGAAAAACCAAAGGGGGGGGACGCATTTGCGTCCCCCCCCTTTGGTTTTTTATTCCCTCACAGAAGGTAGGGCATCCGCCCCTGCAGGTCACGGGAGATATAGCCCTCAATCATGGCAATCCAGTGGTCCTCAATGGCGGCCTTCGCCTTGGCACAGTCATTTTCGTGAAACGCCTCCACAATCTTGCGGTGGTAATCCAGGCTGACCGTCAGCGTCTCAAAGGCATACTGATCCGCTGAGAGCACAACGATTCGTTTCATCTGGTTTTGAATCAAATCTATGATGTCTATCAATCTGCGGTTGCCGCACCGGCTCACCAGCAGGTCGTGAAACACAAAGTCCTCCCGGGAGACCTCCTGCGGGTCGCTGCCCCCCTTGGCGATCAGCGCCGCCTCCCGCTCCACAGAGTGCTCCAGCGCCTCCACCAGATCGGGTGTCTGCCGCTCCACAGACAGCCAGGCGGCCAGCCCGTCGTTGGCCTTGCGCAATTGATAGAGCTCAATGATGTCATTCAGCGTGACATGGGGCACATAGGCACCCCGGTTGGGGATCAGCTTGATAAACTGGTCGTTCTCCAAACGGATCAGCGCCTCCCGCACCGGCGTGCGGCTGACGCCGAACTCCTCGCACAGCTCCCCCTCCACCAGAAAGGTGCCGCCGGGATATCTGCCGTTGATAATGTCATTGCGGATCGTATAGTATATCTCGTTGTTTTTATTTGATTTTGAGGTTCTTTTGGCCATAGTTACTGATGCTCCAATCGCTCGTGGAATTGTATTCCATTTGTATTTTATCTGTTTTCTGTTGGAACTGTCAAGTTAAGTTTCAAAATTTTTGCGAAATCGTATTTTTTCAACAACACCCTTGACAACCGTATCCAAATTGTATACAATAAGCATACCTAATTTGTACAGCGCATTTGGCATATATACTACGTTTCCCATGATCTGTGGAAGAAGGGAGGAACCGCGCGAATTCGTTTGTCCGTTGACCCCAGCGACAAATTTTATGAGAGAAGGATGTTGGAACAAATGTCAAATAGTCTTGAAAACAACAACAAGGTAAAGTTTGGCGCAGTCATGTCCATTGTGTGCGGCCTGATCCTTTCCATGGGCGCCATCCACATGGATACCATCAACTGGATTCTGCCCACCATCGCCAATGATCTGGCCTCCGGCAACAGCACCCTGATGGTCACCTCCGGCTTCTTCTACGGCATGATGATCGGCCACGTGATCGTCGGCCCGCTGTCTGACATGATCGGCAAGAAGAAGACCATGGTCTTTGGTTTTATCATCTGTGTTGTGGGCGCGGTGATTGGCTCCCAGTCCACCGCTCTGGGCGGTCTGATTGCTGCCCGTATGCTCCAGGGCATCGGCGGCGCCGCCTCCTCCAACGCCGCACGCGCGGTGGGCGGCGACGCCGGCAAGGGCCGCAAGTCCGCCATGGCTCTGACCTTCATGCAGATCTGGTCCGC
Organism: Lawsonibacter celer; assembly: GCF_014281125.1. GTDB lineage: Bacteria > Bacillota > Clostridia > Oscillospirales > Oscillospiraceae > Lawsonibacter_B > Lawsonibacter_B celer. The sequence goes on from NZ_JACOEA010000006.1 coordinate 14,411, forward strand.
CGCCATTCCCATTATCCTGCCCTTGACCGGCAAATGGGTGGGCAACTCCTTCGGCTGGCCCGCCATCTTCTGGCTGCAGGCGATCATCTGCGCCGTGCTGTGCATTCTGGTTCTGATCTTTGTCCGCGAAACCTCTGAGATTGCCGGCGCCGGCTGCTTTAAGCGCATCGGCAGCGAGATCAAGGCCTGCCTGGCCACCCCGGAGTACGTGTTCTTTGTCCTGTGCTTTGCGTTCAACATGGCTACCTTCTTCCTGTACGCCGGCTCCATGTCCTTTGCCATGGTGACCGAGCTGGGCATGGACAACAGCCATTACGCCAACGTCTATGCCTGGGGCGCGGTGGCGATGACCATCTTCGCGTTCCTCGGCCGCACCTTTATCGCGCCCAAGTACAACCCCTCCACAATCATTAAGGTCCTGAACGTGGTCCAGATCGCCTTTGCCCTCTTCTTTGCAATTGCCTTCATCGGCGGTTTTGCCGACTGGCACTACATGCAGTACATGCTGTGGGTCCTGCCTGCGGTTCAGGGCATTGTCCTCCCCGTGGCCATGTCTCTGGTGATGAACGCCTCCGGCAAGGCCACCGGTACCGGCGCGGCCTTTATGGGCTTTGTCCAGTATCTGTTCTCCTCCATCACCACCTCGATCCTGGCCTCGGTCAAGGCCGGCGGCTCTGTGGGCAAGTACATCGGCATTATGATGATCATCACGGCCTCCTGCTCCCTCATTGCCTGCATCTTCGGCAAGCGGAGCCTCCTGAAGAAGGACCCCAACGCCGTCATCTGATTCCATTTCCTGTGTCCATATTATCCCACCGCTCCCGCCCTCGGGAGCGGTGGGATAATACAAGTATACAACCCAGTCCCACGCGTCATATTTCAAAAAAGGAGCTCAGCTATGGCTTATACGTACGACAAATATCATCCCTACCGCACCCAGTTGGAGGAGTACGCCCCCAAGTGGGACGGCATGGCCCACCTGAAGCGCAAAGACGGCATTCTGGAGGTGCGCTTCCACACCGACGACGGCCCGGTCCGCTTCTGCGAGGCCATCCACACCGGCTACTTGGGCCTGTGCCACGACATCAGCCACGACCCGGACAATGAGATCGTCATCCTTACCGGCACCGGGGACAGCTTTGTCTCCCTGTCCGACCCGGAGATGTCCACCGTGTTCCCCAAGTACACCAGCTCCGTCACCTACGACTGGTGGTACCTCACCGCCACCCGGGTGCCCCTGGCCTGGCTGGACATTCCCGTGCCCGTGATCTGCGCCCTCAACGGCCCCATCACCATTCACCCGGAGTCCGTGCTGCTCTCCGATTACATCATCGCCGGTGAGAACGCCTACACCGTGGACCGCCACATTCAGGACGCCGGCTGTGCCCCCATCGACGGGGTAAACATTCTCTACGAGAAGCTGCTGGGCGTCAACGCCGCCCGCGCCCTGCTGCTCAACAGCGGCGTAATCGACGCCAGGCGCGGCCATGAGCTGGGCATCTTCGCCGAGGTCGTGCCCCACGGCAAGGAGTTGGAGCGCGCCTGGGAATTCGCCGAGGACCTGCTCAAGCGCGTGCCCTCCCGCATGGTGCGCCGCATGACCCGCGAGACCTTCACCCAGCCCCTGCGCGAGGCATTTATGAAGGATATCCGCTCCAGCCTGTGCCATGAGTGCTATTCCTCCGAGCTGCGCACCGACGCCAAGCCCGAGGAGGGCCACAAGAACATGATTGACAAGGAGATGTAATCTCCCCCGCCACATTTCCCTTTGCTTTTTGGAAAGGAGCGTTGAATCGCTATGAAACTTGTTACCTTTGCCATCGACACGCCCGCGGGCGAGTTGCGCCGTGTGGGCGCCATCCGCAAAAAGGACGGCTTTTTCGTGGACCTGGCCGCCGGCCGTGAGGCCCTGCTGAAAACCCGGGGCGTGCCCCGCCCCTATGACCAGGCCCAGCTGGACTGCCCCAGCGACATGCTGGCCTTTATCCGCGCCGGGGACGACGCACTGAAGAAGGGCTATGAGGTCCTGGATTTTGCCGCCGAGCTGGGCACGGAAAAGGCCGACGGCCTCACCGTAGTGTATGACCCCGCCTCCGTCCGGCTGCTCACCCCCATTCCCCGCCCCAACAGCATCCGCTGCTTCTCTCTGAGCGAAAAGCACATGCTCAACGGCATCAAGTCCATGCAGGACACCGCCGCCTGGGGCGGCGTGAAGCCCTCCCTGACCAAGCTGCCCGACGAGTGGTACAATCTGCCCACCTACTACAAGACCAACACCACCGAGATCTACGGCCCCGACGAGCTGGTCCCCTGGCCCGGGCTCACCGACAGGTTCGACTATGAGCTGGAGATCGCCACCATCATCGGCAAGCAGGGCCGCAATGTCCCGGAGGAGGAGGGGGAGAGCTACATCTACGGCTGGACCCTCTACAATGACTGGAGCACCCGCGACTTCCAGAACCGCGAGATGAGCATCAATCTAGGGCCCAGCCTGTGCAAGGACAACGCCGGCTCCCTTGGCCCCTGCATCGTCACCCGGGACGAGTACGACCTGTACAACGCCCATTTCACCATCCGCGTCAACGGCGAGGAGTGGTCCCGCACCATGGTGGACTTCTACTTCCCGCTCAAGCATCTGGTGGCCTATGTGACCCAGGTGCAGACCATCTTCCCAGGCGATGTGTTTACCAGCGGCACGCTGCCCTTCGGCGCGGGCTGTGAGCTGAAAAAGTGGATCCCACAGGGCGGCACCATTGAGTTTGAGGCCGAGGGTATGGGCATCCTGCGCAACTACATCGGCAAAAAGGGCGAAAGCGCGCCCCTGCCCGCCGCCCAGCGGCCTTACCTGAAGGCCACGCGCGGCGACGAAGTCTAACCACATGCCAGCCCCGGTCCGTCGGCCGGTACCCTCCGGGCCGGGGCGCCTCCTCTCCTTCCAAGCGCACTATATGGTTTGAGCCTGTGAGACCCGCCGGCGCAAACTTGATTTTATTCTATTGGAACGAAAGGAGATCTCTTCTATGGCAAACCAGCAGTATGCGCACAAATTTGAACTGGGCGTCCCCTTCCACACCTATCTGGAGGACTACGCCCCCAAATGGGAGGAGCTGGCCTGGATCAACCGGGACGAGAACGGCATCCTCACCGTCCAGCTCCATTGGGGCGAGGGCTCCTGTAAATTCAGTGAGTCGGTCCACAGCGGTCTGGTAGGCCTGGCCCTGGACATCCAGCGCGATCCGGAGAACGAGTGCGTCATCCTCACCGGCACCGGCGAGGACTTCATGAACGAGCCCGACCGGGCCGAGGCCATGGCCGAGGGGGAAAAGGTGTATCCCCACAGCGCCACCTACGACTGGTGGTGGATGAACCAGACCCGCATTTTCAACGCCTTTATCGACATCCCGGTGCCTGTTGTGGCGGCAATCAACGGCCGCTGTAGCTTCCATCCGGAGGTCTGGCTCATGTCCGACTACATCTTTGTCTCTCCCGACACCTACTATGTGGATAAGCACGTCCACGGCTCCCACTGCATCCCCGCCGACGGTCTGAACGACCTGGTAGGCTATATTGTGGGCCGCAACCGTGTGAAGGGCATTTTCCTCAATGGGACCACTATTGACGCCCAAAAGGGCGTCGACCTGGGCCTTTGGCACGAGATTGTGCCCAAGGATCAGCTGGTGGAGAGTGCCCGCCGCTTTGCCGAGAACACCATTCTCTGCCTGGAGCCCATGCACCGCAGAATGTGGCGCGAGGTCTTTGTCCAGCCCTTCCGTGAATTGATGGCCAAGAGCGTCCGCGCCTCTCTGGCCCAGGAGGCCTACGCTGCCGAGCTGTGTGTGGTCAAGCCGGGGGAGAATCACGCCCTGCAGTTCCGCGAGGAGTTTGCGGCAAAGCAGAAAAAGTGACCCCTGCCCCACAGGCACATTACCTGCCGCCTCACGCTTTATACCAAACAGGAAGGACCCCGCAGGACAGTTGCCTGCGGGGTCCTTCCTGTTTTCCCTCTATTGCCGCTCCAGCCGGAGGGCCACGGGCTCCAGATAGTTGGGCCGGTAGTCCTCAATGGCGCCCGCGTCAAAGGCGGCGGCCACCCCCGGATCAATGGGCAGGCGGGTCAGCACCTCCAACCCCAGGTCGGCGGCCACCTTGTCAATATGGCTCTCTCCGAAGATCGCGTGCTCGCTGCCGCAGTCGGGACATTTGAAGTAGCTGTAGTTCTCCACCAGGCCCAGGATGGGGACGTCCATCATCCCGGCCATTTTGACCGCCTTGGTCACGATCATGCTCACCAGGTCCTGGGGGGAGGTGACCACAATGATCCCGTCCACGGGCAGGGACTGAAACACCGTGAGGGGCACATCGCCGGTGCCGGGGGGCATATCCACAAACAGATAATCCAGCTCGCCCCAGATCACGTCGGTCCAGAACTGCTTGACCGCCCCGGCAATGACCGGGCCGCGCCACACCACCGGGTCGGTCTCGTTGGGCATGAGCAGGTTGAGGCTCATGATCTCCACACCGGTTTTGGTGGTGGCGGGGTAGATTCCTAGCTCGCTGCCCTCGGCCTTCTCATGAATACCGAAGGCGGTGGGGATGGAGGGGCCGGTAATGTCGGCGTCCAGAACCCCCACCTTTTTCCCCAACTGCCGCATGGCGGCGGCCAGAGAGGAGGTGACCATGCTCTTGCCCACCCCGCCCTTGCCGCTGACCACGGCAATCACTTTGCCCACGGAGGACAGGCCGTTTACCGGCTCCCGCAGATCCTGTGGCGCGGTGCGCTCCCCGCAGCTCTCGCCGCAGCTGGAACAGTCGTGCGTACACTCTGACATCGTTTGCTTCCTTCTTTCTCGTGGTCTCCCACGGCAGCATTTTCCGGGACCCTTCCAACGCGCCCCGGCGCGGTTTTAATAGTGATAGTCTCCCCCGCCGATGAATTCCCGGAGCAGGGAATCTCCGGCAATCAGCTTCGGGTCCACCGGCTCAAAGTACGAAAAGGCGTTGACCAGGTCGTGGAGCTCCCGGTACCGCTCATTTTCCGGGGAGACCTCCTCCAACGCCCGGCGCAAAGGCCCGGCATAGTTGGCAAATACCGGCACCTCGTAGCGCAGGGAGGAGTCGATGACCACCTTGGCCCGCCCCTTAAAGGGGGAGATGTAGCGCTTCTCCCCCCGGCGCACATTGTACCACATGGACAAGGTCTCCACCAGGTCGGTGCCCCGGAAATTATAGTCACGCACCGCCCGGCGGGCAATGCGCATCCAGGTGCCCTTAAAGCGCAGCGCCTCCCCCTCCAGAATGTTGGAGCGGGCGGAGATATACAGGGTGGTGGCCTCCGGGTGGCGGCCGGCGATGTCGTCGTTGAGGGCGTGGATGCCCTCAAAAATGGCGATCTCATTGGGCTCCAGCTTTAGCAGGGTGCCCCGGCTGTCGTTGCGCATCTGGCGGGCGAACTCAAACTTGGGCACCACCACCCACTCCCCCCGGGAGAGCTTGGTGAAGGTGTCGTCCAGCAGGTCCATGTCCAGCAGCAGGGGGGACTCGTAATCCACATCCCCCTCCGGCGTGTGGGGGGCGGTTTTGCGGTTGAGGGTCTTGAAGTAGTTGTCCATGGAAATTGTGTGAGTGTTCACCCCCCGCCGCTCCAGCTCCTGCTCCAGCTTCAGGGCAGTGGTGGTCTTGCCCGACCCGGAGGGGCCGGAGAGGAGCACAATGGGGCTCTCTCTCATGCGCTCCAGAATCCTGTCCACCGCCTCGTTGATGCGCTGCTGATAGTGGGCGTCGCACTCGGCCAAAAAGGCCGATGGGTCCTGATGGATCTTGTGATTGATTTCCTCCAGCTGATAGGGCATGTGGGACCTCCTTACATTTGGGCGGCAAAAAAATCCGCCACGCGCTGCTTTTCCTCCACAATGCTGTCAATGTTGCGCAGGTAGTCCTGGGGGTATTTGGGGTTGGCCTGCCGGATGATTCGCCCGGACGGCGGGTCGATGAGCTTGGTCATGCCGCCACCCCCCAGGGAGACGATGGTGTGCAGCTCCTCCATCATGCAGATGTTGTACAGGCTCTCGGTCCCCGGCCGGCACCAGCCCACGTTTTCAAAAGAGCCGGACATGTACTTCTGACGGTACAGGTAGTAGGGGACCTGCCCGGCTGCGCGCAGCGCCGCCCAGGCGTAGTCCAGCATGGCGGCCACCTCCGTCCCGGAGGGGAGCGCGCTCCCCTCGGTCATCAGGCGGCTGCCCTTTTTCAGAGTCAGGGTGTGGACGGTGACGTTCTCCGGCCCCAGCTCCAGCACCTGGTCCAGGCTGCGGCGGAAGCCGTCCGCGCTGTCTTTGGGCAGGCCGGCGATCAGGTCCATGTTCACGCAGGGGAGGCCGCTCTCCCGCACCAAGGCGTAGGCCCGGCGGATGTCCTCCGCCCGGTGGGCCCGGCCCATAGCCGCCAGCACCTGGTCCGACATGGTCTGGGGGTTCACCGACACCCGGCCGCATCCCCTGCGGGCCAGCACCTCCAGCTTTTCCCGGGTAATGGTGTCCGGCCGGCCGGCCTCTACCGTGTACTCGGTGCAGCGGGACAGGTCGATCTGATCGCCCAGCGCGCCCATGACGGCGTCCAGCTGCCCGGCAGACAGGGTGGTGGGGGTGCCCCCTCCGAAGTAGACGGTGCGCACCTTCACCCCCGCCCGGTCCAGGGCCCGGCCCAGGGCGGCGATCTCCCGCTCCAGGGCGGAGACAAATTCGGGCAGCAGCTTCAGCGTCCGCCCCACGTCGGCGGAGACAAAGGAGCAGTAAGCGCAGCGGGTGGGGCAGAAGGGGATGCCCACATAGAGGGACACCTCGCCGTCGTTCAGGCTCTCCCGGGCGGCCAGGCTGGCCCGGGCGCAGTCCATAGCCAGGGCCCGGCGGCCGGGAGAGACCCGGTAGACATCCCGCAGCAGGCGCTCGGCCTGGGCGGCGGTGGCCCCATTTCCCATAGCTTTTGCGGGAATTTTCACCGGCCGCACCCCGGTCATGGCCCCCCAGGGGGGCTCATGGCCCAGAAGGGCGGTGCCCGCGTCGTAAAAGGCCCGCTTCACAATGCGCTGGAGCACCCGGCCCCGGGTCCGCTCGTCCGTGAGGGCCGAGACGGGGGCCCGGCGGACCGCCCGGCGCTCCGCCCCGCCATAGCGCAGCTGCGCCGCAGCGGTGGCCCAGCAAGGCCCCGCGGACAGGGAGAGGCGTGCGAAGTCCTCTCCCTCCTCCGGCGGCGCGTCCGGATAGACCGGCCGCTGGTCGGGAAAGAGCGTCAGGAGCATCTGCTCCACGGCATATTTGTAGTCGTGGCCCTGTAAATACAGCTTCATATCAGCCCTGGACGGCCTCCATTACATAATAGTTGCTCTTGCGCTCCCGCTCCAGGGTCGAGCCGCCCATATGGCCCGGCAGCACATGGTAGTCCCCCTCCAAGGCCGCCAGCCGGGCCAGGGAGCGCATGATCTCCTCATAATTTCCGCCTGCCAGGTCGGTGCGGCCCATGGAGCCCTGGAATAAGGTATCCCCGGTAAAGAGCACCCGCTCGCCCTCCACCAGCAGGGTCACTCCGCCAGGGGTGTGGCCGGGGGTGAAGAGCACCTTCACCGTCAGCGCGCCCACCAGCACCTCGTCCCCCTCGTCATAGGGCACAGTGGGGCCGATGGCGGGCATCTCGCCGGTGCCCAGCCGCTCCGCGTCCAGCCGGTGGAGGTAGACGGGCACCTGGGGCAGGGCGGCGCGCAGATCTGCCACGCCGCCGGTATGGTCAAAATGGGCGTGGGTGAGGAGGATGCACTTGACCTCCATCCCGTCCGCTTTGAGCTGGGCCAGGATCCGCTCGGCCTCTCCGCCCGGGTCCACAACGGCCGCGGAGTTGGTGGTCTCGTCCTCCAGAAGATAGCAGTTGGTGCCGATGGGACCCACCTGCAGGGCTTTGATTTTCATTTGCTTCACCTCGTTGGTTTGTTGGGGTGTCCCTCAAGGGAGCCGGGGAAAAACAGCCAGGGGTTTTGACCCCCGGACCCCGTGGGCCAGGCCGCGGTGGGTCTGAATCGGTTGGCAAGCCCTACACCGCTCAGGGCTCGTATCGGTCCGGCGCCCGTTGTAAGTCCGGCTGCCGCCCCTCGGCATGTAAACCGCAAGACTTGTGAGCACTTGCGCTGGAAGGGGTGCAGACGAGCCGCCACAGGTGCTTTGCGCCGTGTTAGGGCTTATGGCTTGAACGGCCCTGCCGCAACACTGCGCGGGTATCCCGCGAGGCGCACACGACTGGGGTGCGCCCGGCCGATTCATTGCCGGGAAAGGCGGCCGAGCCATCGAGGGAACCACTTAGCCGCCCTGATGGGCGCGCCGACTAATAGAAGTAAACGGTGTCAGATGAACGTGGGGCTTTTCTTTGGCATCCAAAACCGTTTCTTTTGGCCTGTCAAAAAAATGGGTTTGGGCCCCCGCGGCAGCAACGCCCCCCTCCCCCCGCGTGGGGGGCGCTTTCCCCCGTCCTCAGCCGGGACAAGGCCCCCTCTCTACATCTGATCCGTATCAAACAAAATAGTCACCGGCCCGTCGTTCTGGGAGAAGACCTGCATATCGGCCCCGAACTCCCCGCGCTCCACCTGGAAGCCCCGGCCGGCGCACTCGGCCATGAATTTCTCATACAGGGGGACGGCGGTCTCCGGCCGGGCGGCCCCGGAGAAGCCGGGGCGGCGGGATTTTGTGTCCGCATAGAGAGTGAACTGGCTCACCACCAGCAGCGCGCCCCCCACGGCGGCCAGATTCAAATTCATCTTTTCGTTCTCGTCCTCAAAGACCCGCAGGCCGCACACCTTGTCGGCCAGCCGGACCGCCTGGGCCTCAGTGTCGTCGGGCCCCACCCCCAGCAGCACCAGAAAGCCCCGGCCGATGGCCCCGTTTACCCGACCGCCGATCTCCACCCGGGCGTTCTGCACTCTTGTCACTACCGCGCGCATGATTCCGTCTCCTTACCGGTATTCCCGCATAAAGCCGCGGGCATACATAGGGTCGATGTCAAACACCGCCAGGTCGCCGGGGGCGCACTTCAGGTCGGTCACGTCCACCAGGGTCTCGATGGCGCCGATGCGGCCTATGATGCGGGCCTTTTCCCCGCCGATGCGCACCGTAAGCCTCCGCCCCGCCCGCCAGCGGCGCAGCAGGGCCCAAAAGCCTGCGTCCCGGGACCGCCCCACGCCGAAGCCGTTCTGATACCCCACCGGCAGCACGGCGATGCGGGTTGGCTTTTTCAGCACCACCAGGGTCTCATTGCCCACGGTGTGCCCCTTGGGCAGCCAGCGCACCTCCTCAATATCCACCTCGCCGTAGCCCACCCGCAGCAGGCCGTCGTTCCGGGTGCGGCGGCAGCGTCCCAGCAGGGCGGAGCCCGCACGCACTGCGTCCAAGCGGGCAAAGTCGTAGTGCAGCAGGGCAAAGGAGCCGGCGGCGTGGACCGTCCCGGTCTCAAACCCGGCGGCGTGAATGGCCTCCACAATCTGGCGGAACCCCTCCAGCTGAGCGCTGGCATCCTGGCCATCCTTTTTCATGGAATGGATCTGGGTGTACACCCCGGAGATAGCCACGTTGGGCAGGTTGCGGTACACGGAGAAGATCTTGTCCGTCTCCCCGGTCAAAAAGCCGCCGAAGCCCATACCCGTGTCGATCTGCAGATGGGCCTCCGCCACGGTGGAGCGGGCCTCGGCCACGCCGTTGAGGGCCATGCCGGTCTCCGCAGAGCCCACAGTGCACACCACGTTCAGGTCAATGAGCTGCTCCAGCTCCTCCCGGTCGGTGGTGGAGCGGAGCATCAGGATCTCCTCCTCCACAAAGCCGGCCTTGCGCAGGGCGGCGGCCTCCCCCGGCTCGCTCACGGCGAAGCGGACGATCCCCTCGTCCCGCAGCAGCCGGGCCAGCTCCACCGTGCCCGCCCCGCAGGCGTCCCCGGTGAGCACCCCGTAGATGGCGGCCGAGCCCGCCCGCTCGCGGATGACGTCAATGTTGTTTTTCAGCGCGTCCCGCTCCAAGATCAGCTTTTTCACAGGCATACCGCCTTTCTCTCTTTCTTCCGGACTCTGCAGGCAGCAGAACAGGGCAGCCCTCTTTCCCGGCGCATAGCGCGCCGCCTGCCGCTATTATAGCACCTGTATAAAGTACCAGTCAACGAAAAGGGGGAGGGCGCTTGTCTTTTCAGCAAAAAAGTGGTATGATTTTTTATCAAACCATTTCCCGTGGAGGAATGAACTTGAACACAAAAACGACACGCATCGCCCCGGAGGAAATCGACCGCCAGCGCGCCTTCTGCGCCCAGATCCGCGCGCGCAATTCCGCCCGGGCGGCCCAGCCCCTGGCCTTTGTGGACACCTACGGCTGCCAGCAGAACGAGGCCGATTCCGAGCGGCTGCGTGGCTATCTGGCCGAGATGGGCTACGCCTTTACGTCCGACGAGCATGAGGCCGATGTGATTTTAATCAACACCTGCGCCATTCGGGAGCACGCGGAGCACCGGGTGCTGGGCAATGTGGGCGCCCTGGTGCACACCAAGCGGGCCAAGCCCGGACAGATCATCTGCGTGTGCGGCTGCATGGCGCAGGAGCCCCATGTAGCGCAGAAGATCAAAGACTCCTTCCGCCAGGTGGACCTGGTGTTCGGTCCCCACGCCCTGTGGAAATTCCCCGAGCTCTTCTACCGTGTGTACACCCGCCGGGGCCGGGTCTTTGAGATCACGGACGAGCCCGGCTCCATTGCCGAGGGCATCCCCGTGGTACGCCAGAACGGCATCAAGGCCTGGGTGTCCATTATGTACGGGTGCAACAATTTCTGCACCTACTGCATCGTGCCCTATGTCCGTGGCCGGGAGCGCAGCCGGGACCCGGAGGTCATCCTCTCCGAGATCCGTGCCCTGGTGGACGAGGGCTACCGGGACATTACCCTGCTGGGACAGAACGTGAACTCCTACGGAAAGGACCTGGGCCTGGGCGTCGACTTTTCCGACCTGCTGGAGCAGGCGGCCGCCATTCCCGGGGATTTCCTGCTGCGGTTCATGACCAGCCACCCCAAGGACGCCTCCCAAAAGCTCTTTGACGTGATGGGCCGCTGTGAGAAGGTCGCCCCCCACTTCCACCTGCCCTTCCAGTCGGGCAGCACCCGGGTGCTGGAGGCCATGAACCGCCGGTACACCCGGGAGGGGTATCTGGAGAAGGTCCGCGCCCTGCGGGCCGCGGTGCCCGATGTGGTCATCACCTCGGACGTGATCGTAGGCTTCCCCGGGGAGACCCAGGCTGAGTTTGAGGAGACCCTCTCCCTCATTGAGGAGGTGCGTTTTGACGCCCTCTTTACCTTCATCTACTCCCCCCGCAGGGGCACCCCGGCCGCCGGGATGGACGACCCCATGAGCAAGGAGGACAAGGCCGCCAATTTCCAGCGCCTGGCCGCCCGGCAGGACGAGATCTCCGAGGAGCGCCACGCCGCCTATGTGGGAAGGACCGTCCGCTGCCTGGTGGATGGGGAGGACGGCAAGGGCCTGACTGCCCGCACCCCCGGCAACCGCCTGGTGCGGCTGGAGGGGGACAGGTCCCTCATTGGTCGTTTTGTCGAAATTCGTATGACCGGGTCGAACAAGTGGTCCTTAACCGGGGAGCCGGTTAAGGACTGACAGAGTTTTGCACTCCCGCGCGGGGTCCGCTTTTGGGCTGCAAAATTGGACGGAAAACAACCAGGGAAGGCGGCCGAGCCGCCGAGGGAACCGCCCCCACGGGAGCGTGTTTCCCCGTCCCCCGCGGGGACAAAGCCCCTGTCCCCCTGCCAGGAGGACGCCACCCCCACCCCACAGACAGAGAAAAGGAGCACCCGCCATGGCCGAACTGACCCCTATGCGCAGACAATATATCGAGATGAAGGAGCGCCACCCGGACTGCATTTTGTTTTTCCGCCTGGGAGACTTCTACGAGATGTTTGACGAGGACGCACACCTGGTGTCCAAGGAGCTGGAGCTGACCCTTACCAGCCGGGACCGCTCCAAGCCTGCCGAGGAGCGCACGCCCATGTGCGGCGTGCCCTACCACTCCGCCGACGCGTACATCGCCCGGCTGATCGCCAAGGGCTACAAGGTGGCCATCTGCGAGCAGATGGAGGACCCGGCCCTGGCCAAGGGCCTGGTGGAGCGGGAGGTCATCCGCATCGTCACCCCCGGCACGGTCATTGACTCGTCCATGCTGGAGGAGGGGCGCAACAACTTCATCTGCTCTATCTACCGGGACTCCACCGGCACGGGGCTGTGCTTCTGCGACATCTCCACCGGGGAGATCTCCGTCACCGCCTTCCCCGCCGGTGAGGGTGACGAGCATCTTTATAACGAGCTGGGCCGCTTCTCCCCCCGGGAGGCGGTGCTCTCCGACGGGGCGTACAGCGACGGGGCCCTGCTGGACTTTTTGGCCAAGCGTCTGGAGTGCCGCTGTGAAAACGGGGGAGAGGCCCGCTACCGCCCCGAGGCGGCCGGGGCGCTGGCCCGGAAGCAGTTTCAGACCGGGCTGGACGCCCTGCCCGAGGACCCCCACGCCCTCCAGGCGGCGGGCGGCCTGCTCTCCTATCTCTATGAAACCCAGAAGACCGACCTGGGCCACATTTCCACCCTGACCTATTTCACCACGGGGCAGTTTATGGAGCTGGATCTGACTGCCCGGCAGACCCTGGAGCTAACCGAGACTCTGCGTTCCAAGGAAAAGCGGGGGAGCCTTCTGTGGGTGCTGGACAAGACCAGAACCGCCATGGGCCACCGGCTCATCCGCGCCTGGATGGAACGGCCCCTGCTCTCCCCGGCGGCCATCAGCCGCCGCCTGGCTGCGGTGGGCGACCTGGCCGGGGACGCCGTGGGGCGGGAGGAGGTCATCCTCTGCCTGCGGGAGATCACCGACCTGGAGCGGCTGATCGGCCGCATCGTCTACGGCACCGCCGGCGGGCGGGACCTGGTGGCCCTGGCCGCCGGGCTGAGCCGGCTGCCCCGGCTGCGGGAGCTGCTCTCCCCCTACTCCGCTCCTCTGCTCTCCACCCTGCGGGAGGAGCTGGACGACCTGACCGAGCTGCGGGAGCTCATTGCCCGGGCCGTTGTGGACGAGCCCCCCTTCTCCGTGCGGGAGGGCGGCTTTATCCGCGCCGGCTACCACGACGAGGTGGACCGCCTGCGGGACATCCAGGCCAACGGCAAGGGCATGGTGGCCGCCATTGAGGCCCGGGAGAAGGAAAAGACCGGCATCAAGAGCCTGAAGGTGGGCTACAACAAGGTGTTCGGCTACTACATTGAGGTGTCCAAGTCCTACTACGACCAAGTGCCCGCCGATTACATCCGCAAGCAGACCCTGTCTAACTGCGAGCGCTATATTACCCAGGAATTAAAGGACATGGAGCACACCATTCTCTCCGCCCAGGACAGGCTGGTGGCCCTGGAGTTCGAGCTGTTCTGCGATCTGCGGGAGAGGGCCGCCGCCTGCGTGGGGCGCATTCAGGCCTCCGCCGCCGCCGTGGCCCAGACCGATGTGCTGGCCTCCTTCGCCGCCGTGGCCGCGGACGGGAACTACTGCCGTCCGGAGGTGGACCTGTCCGACCGCATCGAGATCGTCGAGGGACGCCACCCGGTGGTGGAGAAGATGCTCCGACACAGCCTCTTTGTCCCCAACGACACTTTTATGGACAACAAGGACGACACCGTGGCCATCATCACCGGCCCCAACATGGCGGGCAAATCCACCTACATGCGCCAGGTGGCCCTCATTGTGCTTATGGCTCAGATGGGCTCCTTTGTCCCGGCCAGATCCGCCCGTATCGGCGTGGTGGACCGGGTGTTCACCCGCATCGGCGCCAGCGACGACCTCTCCGCCGGGCAGTCCACCTTCATGGTGGAGATGACCGAGGTGGCCGAGCTGCTGAAAAACGCCACCGCCCGCTCCCTGCTGATCCTGGACGAGATCGGCCGGGGCACCTCCACCTACGACGGCATGTCCATCGCCCGGGCAGTGCTGGAATACTGCGCGGACAAGCGCCGCCTGGGGGCCAAGACCCTCTTTGCCACCCACTACCACGAGATCACCGGCCTGGAGGGGCAGATTACCGGGGTAAAGAACTACAACATTGCCGCCAAGAAGCGCAGGGACGACATCATTTTCCTGCGCAAAATCGTCCCCGGCGGGGCGGATCAGAGCTATGGCATCGAGGTGGCCAAGCTGGCCGGGGTGCCCGACAGAGTCATCCGCCGGGCCCGGGAGATCCTGGCCGAGCTGGAGGCCGAGGGCGCCGTCCGGCCCGCGGCGGAACCCGCCGCGGCCGACCGGGACGGGGGCCAGGTCTCCCTGATGGATATGGGGGCCGCCCAGGCGGCCGAGCGGCTGCGGAGGACCGATGTGAACACCCTGACCCCCATTGAGGCCATGAACCTGCTCTTTGAGCTCAAGCAGATGCTTTGAGCATTTCCCGCGGGAGGCTAGGCGCCTGCAAGTGAAAGGAGAGCTTTTATGAACCCACAGCGCCCCATCTGGCAATCTGCGCTCACCCCGGCGGAACGCGGCCGGGGCTGGGTGTTTTTCGCGCTGTACGTGTTTCTCTTCCCGCCTCTGATGGGTCTGATCCAGCGCGCCATGGGCGGCGAGCTGCCCGTGGCCGAGGCCAATGTGATTTACTACCTGCTGTGCGTGACCCTGGTCCTGCTGGTGCTGTGGAACTTTTTGAAAAAAAGCTTTTTTCTGCTGCTGGACTGGCTGCCGGAAAATCTGTTTGCCTTTGTGACCGGCCTGGCCGGGTCGGGCGCGCTCCACTTTCTGGTGATGCTTCTGCCCTATCCGGTGGACAACCCCAGCCTGCTGAGCTATCAGGCGGAATTTGCCCTCTCTCCCAAGGCCACGGCGGTGATCCTGCTGGTGCTCATGCCCGTGGTGGAGGAGGTCCTTTTCCGCGGCGTTCTCTTCGGCACGGTGGGGCGATACAGCCGGCCCCTGGCCTACGTCCTCTCCACTGGGCTCTACGCGGTCTACTGCGTGTGGCAGTTTGTGTACTCCTTCGGCGCGGTGGATTTCCGCTACCTGCTGCTGGCCGTGCAGTATCTGCCCATGGGCCTCGCCCTCTCCTGGTGCTATGACCGGGGCGGCTCGGTGTGGTCCGCCGCCGTCCTCCACGCGGTCATCAACGCCTTTACTCTGTTTTTTGCCATTCATTGATGATTAGAAAGTTGGTTATTATGCCTCACATTCAACCATTAGATCCCCATGTGGCCGACCTGATCGCCGCCGGCGAGGTGGTGGAGCGGCCAGCGTCGGTGGTAAAGGAACTGATGGAAAATGCCATCGACGCGGGCGCCAAATCAGTGAGCGTGGAGATCCAGCACGGCGGGATGACCCTCATCCGGGTCACCGACGACGGCTGCGGCATTCCCCCGGAGGAGGCTGAGACCGCCTTTCTCCGCCACGCCACCAGCAAAATCCGCACCGAGTACGACCTGGAGGCTATCGGCACCCTTGGCTTCCGGGGAGAGGCCCTGGCGGCCATCGCCGCGGTCAGCCGGGTCGAGCTGCTCACCTGCACGGCGGACGCGCCCATGGGTGTCGCCCTGGCCCTGGAGGGCGGCGCGGTGGTCAGCCGGGAGGAGGCGGGCTGCCCCAGGGGCACCACTCTTATCGTCCGGGACCTGTTCTACAACACCCCCGCCCGGCTGAAATTCATGAAAAAGGACGCAGCGGAGGGGGCGGCGGTCTTTGTGGCGGTGCAGCGAACCGCCCTGTCCCATCCGGAGGTGTCCGTACGCTTTCTGCGGGACGGGAAGCAGGAGCTGTTCACCCCCGGGGACGGGGCGCTCCGCTCCGCCCTGTACGCCGTGCTCGGCCGGGACATGGCCCTGGGCTTCACCCCAGTGAAGGGCTCGGGGGAGGATATGAGCGTATCCGGCTTTGTGTCCCTGCCCGCCTGCTGCCGTGGTACCCGGGGATACCAATATTTTTTTGTCAACGGCCGCTTTGTCAAAAGCCGGACCATGATGGCCGCCCTGGAGGAGGCCTATGCCAATCAGAAGATGGTGGGCAAATTCCCCGGCTGCGTGCTCCATCTGACCTGCAGGCTGAGCGGGGTGGACGTGAACGTCCACCCCACCAAGCAGGAGGTCAAGTTCGGCAGTGAGCGGCAGGTGTTCAGCGCGGTCTACCACGCCGTCCAGGCCGCGCTGGAGGCCGACCACACCCGCCCACGGGCGGAATTGAGCGCTTCCGCCGTCCCCGCGCCCCGGGACGGCCGCACGGAAGGGCAGGCCGGCGGCGTGTGCGCCGATTCCGTCACCCCCAATCAGACCGTCTTCCGCGCCATGACCGCCCAGGAATTCCGCTCTCCGGCGGCACACCCGGCCCCCAGCTTCTCCCTTAACGATTTTACCGCGCCCCGGACCGTCCAGGCGGCGGGAACGGAGATTGCGCCCAAGGCCGCCCCGACGGCCCCTGTTTCCGCCCTTTTTCCGCCCGAGGGGAAGGGTGCGGCTCCCGTCCACGCCCCCCCCTCTGCGCCCGCCGCTGTTCCCGACCGGTCCGCGGCCCCGCAGCCCGTCCCCAAGCCTCAGCCCGAGCCGGCGGCCCAGCCATGGCGGGTGGCCGGAGAGGTGCTCAACACCTACATTATCGTGGAGCAGGGGGACAAGATCCTCTTCATCGACAAACACGCCGCCCATGAGCGGCTCAACTTTGACCGGCTCAAGGCAGAGGGCTACACCCCCATGGTACAGGCCCTGCTGACCCCGGTGGTCTTTACTCCCGCGGCGGAGGAGGGGGCGGCTCTGCTGGCCCACCTGCCCCTGCTCGCCCGCTTTGGTTTTGAGGCGGAGGACTTCGGCGGCGGGGCCATTCTGGTGCGCGCGGCCCCCGGCGACATCGCCGCCGGCGAGATCGAGGCCACCCTCTGCGACCTGGCCGGGCGGCTGCTTACCACCGGCCGGGCCGACCCGGACGCCGCCCGGGACGCGCTGCTGCACACCATGGCCTGCAAGGCCGCCATCAAGGGCGGACAGAAAAATGCACCGGAGGAGCTGCAGCGGGTCGCCGAGGCGGTTGTGTCCGGCGCGGTCAGGTACTGCCCCCATGGGCGGCCCGTGGCGATTGAACTGACCAGGGCGCAGCTGGAGAAACAGTTTAAACGGGCGTGATTTGGGTTTTCCCCGCCTCTTCGAGTTTTTTCACGCAAAAATTGGTATAATATGGATGCATTCTTTATAGAGAAAAGGAGTGCATCTCAAATGCAAAAAAACAACAATCTACAGGACCTCTTTCTGCTCCGCGCCCGCAAGACCCGTGCCAATGTGACCATGTTTCTGATGAACGGCTACCAGCTGCGGGGGCAGATCGCCGGGTTTGACCCCTTTGTGGTGGTCCTGATGAGCGAGGGCAAACAGCAGGTCATCTATAAACACGCGATCTCGACTATCACGCCGGAGCGGCCCGTCTCTCTGGACGGGGAGGAGGAGGCCGCCCGCGGAATCTGACAAAGGACAAACGCCATGAAGCAGGGAACCCTTCTCAACAAAATCGTCATGCTGGTGCTGCTGGCCGCCATTGTGGTCTATCTGATCGCCTCGGCCTGGAACAGCCTGCACGAGCCCTTCTCCACCGTGGTCTCCTATGCCTACAGCGTGGACGACTCTCTGGAGGTCACCGGTTTTCTGGTCCGGGAGGAGACCGTGATTCCGGGACAAAGCGGCATTGTGGATCTTCTGCCCCAGGAGGGGGAGAAGGTGTCCAGAGGCGGAACCGTGGCTCTTCTGTACCAGAACAGCAGCGCCCTGGACCGCAAGCAGGAGCTGTACGCCCTGGAGCTGGAGCGGGAACAACTGCAGTACTCCCTGACCCAGGAGGACGCAGGCCGGGACGCCTCTGCCCTGAACCAGGCGGTGATTGACTCCATGGTGGCGCTGAAGGCATCCGCCGCCGCGGGGGATCTGACCGGCCTGGAGGGGGAGACCCTAAATTTGAAGAGCCTGGTCTACCGCCGGGATTATACATACGGCTCCGGCGGGGAGAGCGGCAGCATCGAGGACGCCATCCAGGACGTGGAGTCCCGGATCAGCGCCCTGACCAGCCAGGCCAGCCAGGACACCACCCGGGTCACCACGGACCGGGCCGGCGTTTTTTCCGGTCAGGTGGACGGCTATGAGACCCTGCTCACCCCGGACCAGCTTGAGACCTACACCCCCTCCGCCTTGGATGCCCTGGCCCGGCAGAAGCCCGCCGGGGACGAGAGCGCCATCGGCAAGCTCATCACCGACGCCACCTGGTACTTCGTCTGTCCCATCAGCGAGGAGGACGCCGGGCGGCTGTACGAGGGCGGCTCTGTCACCGTGCGCTTCTCCCGGGACTGGTCCGGCGAGGTGGACATGCAGGTGGAGCGCATCGGCACCCCGGAAGACGGCCGGGTAGCCGTGGTGCTCTCTACCGACCGCTACCTCTCCCAGGTCACGCTACTCCGCCGTCAGACGGTGGAGCTGGTGTTTGACACCCTCACCGGGATCCGCGTCCCCAAGCAGGCCCTTCGGGTGGACACCCGCACCGTCACCGACGCGGAGACCGGGGAGGAGCGCCAGGAGCAGATCAACGTGGTCTACGCGCTGGTGGGGACCCAGGCCGAGAAAAAACCGGTGGTCATTGTGGATCAGGAGGAGGACTTCTGCCTGGTCCAGCCCGCCCCGGCCGCCACCCAGACCGAGCAGAAGAAAATACTCCGGGCCGGAGATGAAATTATTGTGGCCGCAGAGGAGCTGTACGACGGGAAAGTCGTCCGATAGACCGGGCGGCGCCCGGTGAAAGAAACACCGCAGTGCGGCGGAATGTTTGTGGGGTGCTTTTGTATGTCATTGGCACAGCAGGTTGCTTCCGTGCAGGCGCGGATTGCCGCGGCGGCACGCCAGGCCGGACGAGATCCGGAGGAGATCACTCTGGTGGCTGCCACAAAAACGCAGACTTCTGACACCATTCGGGCGGCCATTGCCGCCGGGATCACAGTGTGCGGGGAAAACCGTGTGCAGGAGATGTCCGCCCACCTGGATGACGACGCCTACGCCGGGGCCCGGCTGCACTTTATCGGCCATCTGCAGACCAACAAGGTCCGCCAGGTGGTGGGCCGGGTCGATCTGATCGAGTCGGTCAGCTCCCTGCGCCTGCTGGAGGCCATTGAAGCCCAGGCGGCCAAGCTCGACCTGGTGCAGGACATTCTGCTGGAGGTCAACATCGGCGGTGAGGCGAGCAAAAGCGGCCTTCTGCCCGCCGAAACACCCCAAATGGCCCGGCTGGCCGCCGGGCGGCCCCATATCAGGCTGCGGGGACTTATGGCAATTCCTCCAGCCGCTTCCATTGCTGGAGGCAACCGCAAATTTTTTGCGCAGATGCGGCAGCTTTTTGTTGACATAAGAACTCTTTTGACGGATAATAAATCTGATATTGACTGCCTTTCCATGGGAATGAGCGGCGACTTTGAGGACGCCGTGCAGGAGGGGGCCACCCTGGTACGGGTGGGAACCGCGCTGTTCGGTCCCCGGCCGCCTGTGCGCACGGCCCAAAACGAAGGACAATGATTTTGGGGGGAAACCAAATGGGATTTATTGATGAGCTCAAGCGTCTGGCCCGGCCTTACGAGGACGAGGAAGAGGACGAGGAGTTTGACGACTTTGAGCCGGCTACCCGCAGCGACCGGCTGGATCGGACTGCGGACCGGGTGGAGCGGCCCGAACGGCGGGAGCGCCCTGCCCGGCAGGAGATCACCGGCAGTCTATACGGCGGTGAGAGTGAGCGGCGCAGCAACAAGGTGGTAAATATCCACACCACCACCCAGCTGCAGGTGGTGCTGGTCAAGCCGGAGCGCTTTGAGAATGCCAGCGAGATTGCCGACCACCTGCGGGAAAAGCGCACCGTGGTGCTTAATTTGGAGTCCACCAACAAGGACATTGCCCGCCGTCTGCTGGACTTCCTCTCCGGCGTGGCCTACGCCAATGAGGGCAAGATCAAAAAGGTGGCCATCTCTACTTACATCATCACACCCTACAATGTGGACATTCTGGGCGATCTGATCGACGAGCTGGAAAATAACGGACTGTACTTCTAAAGAGCCGCGGAGTTCGCTCCGCAGCCGATCACAGCGCAACTAAGAGGAAAGCGGGGGAATTGATATGCTGACGCCTCAGGAGGTCTCCGAACGCGCCTTTTCCAAGGCGTCCTTCGGCGGATACAACATGGCCATGGTGGACGAGTTTTTGGATCTGCTTACCGAGGACTATACAACCCTTTATAAGGAAAACGCCACGCTCAAGGCCAAGATGAAGGTGCTGGTGGACAAGGTGGAGGAATACCGCTCCACCGAGGATGCCATGCGCAAGACGCTGCTTACCGCCCAGAGGATGGCGGATGAGCTGGTGGCGCAGGCAGAGGCAAAAAAGTCCGATCTGCTGAAAAACGCGGAGAAGGACGCCCAACTGCGCATGGCTGAATTGGAGCAGGAGATCCGCAACGAGCAGGCCCGTCTGGCGGCCGCGCAGGCCTCCACCGCCTCTTACGTGAACAAGCTCAAGGAGCTCTATCAGCATGAGCTGGATTATCTGGGCGGTCTGTCCTCACTCACCGCGGTTACCGCCGCTCCCCCCGCTGACTCGGTGGCCCAGGCGGCCGACGATATCTCCGCCGCCGTGGACCGCCTGGTGGAGGAGGAGACCGAGACGGAGCCCACTCCCACCCCCGAGGCGGACGACAGCCTGTACGCCGAGCTGCGGGAGCTGTCCCGCACCGCGTCGGCAGGGGATGTGGAGGAGGAAGACCGAGAAGAAGAGGACGACGTGACCGCCCCCACCCGCCGGATTGATTTTGAGCATCTGCAGTTCGGGAAGGACTACGAGATTAAGTAAGCCCCTTGACAGAAGGGATTTTAACATGTAAGATACTCGGAGACGCGCAAAAATGCGTCTCCGAGTAAATTTTCCCAGAAAAATGCGATGAAGAGGACGAGTACCGCGCTTACCTCCGTACAGAGAGCCGCCGTTTGGGTGCGAGGCGGACGGGGCAGGGCGGGAATATCACCTCCGAGCGGCCCGCCCAACCCCCGAAAGGGACCGTAAGCGGGTACGGCTGGCCCCGTTATCGGCCATCGAGGGGTCCCGGCCGCGCCGGGACAATGAGAGTGGTACCGCAGAGGTTTGCGCCTTTGTCTCTTAACGGGAGACAGGGGCGCTTTTATTTTGTATTTGAATGAGGAGGCTTTTTCCTATGGATTATAACCAGACTGTCCACCTGCCCAAGACGGAATTCCCCATGCGGGCCGGCCTGCCCAGGCGGGAGCCCGACATGCTTCAGGCCATGTACGACAAGGACCTGTACCACAAGCTGATGAAGAAGAACGAGGGCAAGCCCAAGTTCGTCCTCCACGACGGTCCTCCCTACGCCAACGGCAACATCCACATCGGCACCGCCCTGAACAAGATTCTCAAGGACATGATTGTCAAGCACCGCAACATGTCCGGCTATCAGGCCCCCTACGTGCCCGGCTGGGACACCCATGGCCTGCCCATCGAGTCCGCCATCCTGAAGAACAAGAAGATCAAGCGGGATCAGCTGACCACCTCTGAGTTCCGGGAGAAGTGCAAGCAGTACGCTCTGGACTTCGTGGACAAGCAGCGCAGCCAGTTCAAGCGCCTGGGCGTGCTGGGCGAGTGGGAGAACCCCTACCTGACCCTGAAGCCCACCTTTGAGGCCAAGCAGGTGGAGATCTTCGGCAAGATGGCCGAGAAGGGCTTCATCTACAAGGGAATGAAGCCCGTGTACTGGTGCCCCCACGACCAGACCGCCCTGGCCGAGGCCGAGATCGAGTACGCCGACGACCCCTGCACCACCCTGTTCGTCAAGTTCCCGGTGCGGGACGACAAGGGCAGGCTGGGCCAGTACGGCGACGTGTCCAAAATGAGCTTTGTCATCTGGACCACCACCCCCTGGACCATCCCCGGCAACATGGCCATCTGCGTCAACGCCGGCTTTGACTATGTGCTTCTGGAGATTCCCTCAGGCGACATTCTGATCCTGGCCAAGGACCTGGCCGAGGGCGTGTGCAGGGCCGCGGGCGTCGACTACGCAGCCTGCCGGGTGCTGGCCACCCTCAAGGGCGATACGTTTGAGCTGATGCGCGCCAAACACCCCTTCTTTGACCGGGACTCCGTTCTGCTGTGCGGCGAGCACGTCACCCTGGACGCGGGCACCGGCTGCGTCCACACCGCCCCCGGCTTTGGTGCGGACGACTTCAACATCTGCAAGCAGTACGACGACGCCGGCCTGACCCACATCGGCACTCCCGTGCCGGTGAACGCCAAGGGTGTGATGACCGATGAGAAGTACGACGGCCAGTTCTACGCCGCGGCCAACGACCAGGTGGTGACGGACCTGGAGGAATGCGGCGCCCTGCTGGCCAAGGAGAACATTACCCACTCCTACCCCCACTGCTGGCGCTGCAAGAAGCCCATCATCTACCGGGCCACCGAGCAGTGGTTCTGCTCCGTGGACGCCATCAAGGACGCGGCGGTGAAGGCCTGCGACGGCATCTCCTGGAAGCCCGACTGGGGCAAGGAGCGCATGACCAGCATGATCACCGAGCGCAACGACTGGTGCATCTCCCGCCAGCGGGTCTGGGGCGTGCCCATCCCCATCTTCTAC
The DNA here is from genome assembly GCF_014281125.1 of Lawsonibacter celer. GTDB lineage: Bacteria > Bacillota > Clostridia > Oscillospirales > Oscillospiraceae > Lawsonibacter_B > Lawsonibacter_B celer. The sequence goes on from NZ_JACOEA010000006.1 coordinate 37,119, forward strand.
TGCGCCAAGTGCGGCAAGGATATCGTCACCCCCGAGACCATCTCCAAGGTGTCCTCCCTGTTTCGGGAGCACGGGAGCAACGTGTGGTTTGACCGGGAGGCCGATGAGCTGGTGCCCGCGGGCCTGAAGTGCCCAGTGTGCGGCCATGAGCACTTTACCAAGGAATCCGACATCATGGACGTGTGGTTCGACTCCGGCTCCACCCACGCCGCCGTGCTGGACGAGCGGCCCTACCTCCACTTCCCGGCGGACGTGTACCTGGAGGGCGGCGACCAGTACCGCGGCTGGTTCCAGTCCTCCATGCTCACCTCCATCGCCGCCAAAGGCGTGGCCCCCTACAAGCAGATCATCACCCACGGCTGGACCGTGGACGGCGAGGGTAAGGCCATGCACAAGTCCCTGGGCAACGCCGTGGCCCCGGATGAGATCATCAAGGACTACGGCGCCGACCTGCTCCGCCTCTGGGTGGCCTCCGCCGACTACACCCAGGACATGCGCATCTCCAAGGAGATCATGAAGCAGCTCTCCGACGCCTATCTGAAGATGCGCAACACCGCCCGCTACATGCTGGGCAACCTGAACGGCTTTGACCCCGACCGGGACATGGTGGCCTACGCCGACCTGCTGGACCTGGACAAGTGGGCCCTCTCCCGGCTCAACGAGCTGGCCGGTCAGGTGCAGAAATATTACAACGCCTATGAATTCCACGGGGTGTACCGCTCCATCTACAATTTCTGCGTGGTGGACCTGTCCAACTTCTATTTCGACATTATCAAGGACCGGCTCTACTGCGACGACGATGCCCTGCGCCGCTGCGCCCAGACCGCCCTGTACCGCATCCTGGACGGCATGACCCGCCTGCTGGCCCCCATTCTGGCCTTTACCGCCGAGGAGATCTGGGCCGCAATGCCCCACGACCGGACCGCCGATGCCGAGAGCGTGCTCTTCAACGACATGCCCGCCTATGACCCGGCCCTGGCTCTGGACGAGGCGGAGGCCGGGCGCTGGGAGGCCCTCATCGCCCTGCGCATGGAGGTCAACCGCGCCCTGGAGGCCGCCCGCGCCGAGAAGCGCATCGGCAAGAGCCTGGAGGCCAAGGTGACCCTCCATCTCAGCACCCAGTACGCCGCTGTGAAGGGCGAGGATCCAGCCTTCCTGGCCGATCTGTTCATCGTCTCCGCCGTGGAGCTCGGCCCGGACGCCGCGGGCGAAGAGCCCACCGTGGAGGTGGCCGCCCTGGACGCCCCCAAGTGTGCGCGCTGCTGGAAATTCGACCCCCATGTGGGCCAGGCCCCGGAGCACCCGGAACTGTGTCCCCGCTGCGCCGCTGTGGTGAAAAAACTGGATCTGTAACAAACATGCCGCCGGGAGCCAAAGGCTCCCGGCGGCATAAATCTCGCTATGACTGCCCGCTCAGCTGCTTGTGCTTTTCCCGGTCCCGCTCGGCCTTATCGCTCTGCCCCAAGGCGTCGTATGCCTCGGCCCGGCGCCGGTACAAATCTGCGTCGTCCGGCTTGAGCTTGATGGCCTTGTTGTAGCTGGTGACCGCCTCCTTATACCGGCCCAGCCGCTTGAGCGCGTTTCCTGCATTGCTGTGGTACAGGGGATCACGGGTGGTAAGCCGGGCCGCCTTCCGATAGTCCGCCAGGGCCTGCTGATCTAAGTTCAGGGCCTCATAGGCGACCCCGCGGTTGTTGTAGGCCGCGCTGAATTTGGAGTTCAGCCCTATCGCCTTCCCATAGTTTTCGATGGCCTTGTCAAACTCCTTCCGTTTGCGCTGCCCATCCGCCAGGAACTTATAGGTGTCGGCATCCGGCTGCCCCAGCTCGATTGCCTTTTCACAGTCTTCGATTACCTTTTCGACCTCTCCCAAATTGTAGTAAGCGATGGCACGCTGGGTACGATACTGGGAGCGCCCAGGCTCCAACTCAATGGCACGGGTAAAATCGGCGATGGCCTTCTCGTACTCCTTCCATCTGCTGTAGATAAGGCCCCGGTTGTAGCGCACGCCCGCGTACTCATGCAGCTCCAGGGATCGGGAGTAGTCCTGAAACCCCGCGTCCGTATGGCCCAGCTGCATCTCCGAATACCCTTTATACCAGTAGAGCATCCCGCTCTCCCGGCCCAGCTGGACGGCCTTCGTAAAGTCCTCGACGGCCTGCTGATATTTTTCCGCGTTGTGGAAGATTTTTCCCCGCTCCTCATAGGCCTCCGCGTCCTTTTCGTTCTCCTCAATGCGCCGGTCAAGGCGCTCCAGATCCTCCCGCTGCTTTTGGCTCAGGGCCTCCAGGATCTGGTTCTGGGTCTCGCTGGGGTCGGCCACGGCGTTGAGCTTTTCCTCAAAGGCCTTAACCTGCTCCGTATAGTCCCGTATCCGCTGATCAGCCACATTTTTGATCCGCTCGCAGGGGTCCTTGTACTCAAATTTCTGGCCCAGCAGGTACATCATCTCATCAAAGCCCTCAATGGGGACAAAATAGCCCTTGTGGCGCTCCACCATCTTTTGAATCTCATCGGAGGGCTCCTCCCCCCGGTAGCACCAGTAGATGCAGTCCAGCTCCGCCTCATTCTTCAAAAAGTCCATCAGGCTGTGGTCCCCGCCGGCGTAGCCCACCACCACGGGGGTGTAAATCTTAAAGGCGTTGTGCAGGGTCTTCTTCCACTTTTCCGACAGGCCGTTGACCTCCTCCGCCCGGTTGAGGGGGTTGAAAAAGAGGCCCCGGTGCAGCTTGGCCACAATGGGCCGGCTGGTATTGAAGTTGATATAATCCGCCAACAGCTCATGGCTGACCACCATGGGCTTTTTTTCGGTGTAGATAAACAGGGCGTCCTCCACCAGGCTGTCGAAATTGGTGGTGATAAGCAGGTTGTTCCGGGTACGGGCCAGCAGGGCGGCCAGGGGGTAGTAGCCCAGGCTGGGCTGGGCCCGCTCCAGGGCGCGCTCCAGAAAGGCCGAGCCGTTGCGGTAGTCCGGGAAGAAGCGCATGGCGTACAGGCTGAAGTAATTTTTGCTGGAGGGCTTGAGGCTGCGTACATTCAGGCGCCTTTGCAGCCTCTGCAGCTCCTCGGGGCAATTGGCGTAGAGGCGGTCCAACTCCTCCCGCCACTGGGCGGCCATCTCCTCCCCGGTGGGGATGCCCGAGGTCTTGGAGGCCCCCGCCCCCAAAATAAAGCAGTAGCGCTTCTCGTTTTCACAGCTTTCGGCCATTGTGTTTAAGAACAAATTCAGGGATAAAATCCGGCTTTCTTCCATACCTCCACCGCCTTTTTGGTATCTTGCCAGCAGTATACCATTGTTTTCCTGCTCTTTCAACCAAAAACGACATCCCCGCGCCCCCTCCGTCCGGTTCGGCTTGCCAGCGGCGCGGGGGCGTGGTACAATAACCGCAAAGCGGCAATTGTACTCTGCTATCCGCCCGTTTGCTCCCGCCCTCTGGGCGGAGGAGAGAGGATGGGCGGGGATCCATTCTGATTTGATAAAGGAGCCTTTGCGCCATGCCCTATTTTCTTCTGGCCGCCCTTTTGGTGGTTCTGGACCAGGTGGTCAAATTCCTGGTGCGCGCCAATATCTCCCTGGGGGAGGGTGTGCCCTTTTTGCCCCACATTCTCCAGCTGACCTATGTGCAGAATACCGGCGCGGCCTTTTCCCTGCTGGAGGAGCACACCTGGATTCTGACCATCGTCTCCGCCGTGGTCTCGGTCCTTCTGGCCGTCCTGCTGGCCAGAAGGGTCTTTCCCCGCCCCTTTGCCATGGTCAGTCTGGCCCTGGTCCTGGCCGGGGCGGTGGGCAACCTGATCGACCGGCTGTTTCTGGGCTTTGTCACCGACATGTTCCAGACCCTGTTTATGAACTTTGCCGTGTTCAACGTGGCGGATATCTGTGTGGTGGCCGGAGGAATTGCCTTCTGTGTGTACTACGTCTTTCTCCACGGGAAGGGTGCCAAATGACCCCCCTGAGGCTGACCGCTGACCGGGCAGGTGAGCGGTGCGACCAGTTTTTAGCCCGGATGCTGCCCCAGCTCACCCGCTCGGCGGCCCAGCGGCTTCTGGAGGAGGGGGCGGTGACCCGCGCCGGCGAGGCGGTAAGGAAGAATGCAAAAACCGCCCCTGGCGACGTGTTCACCGTGATTCTCCCCGACCCGGACCCGGTGGACGCGGTCCCACAGGACATCCCTCTGGATGTGGTGTATGAGGATGCCGATGTCATTGTGGTCAATAAGCCGGTGGGCATGGTGGTCCACCCGGCGGCGGGCCACCCGGACGGGACACTGGTCAACGCCCTGCTGTATCACTGCGGCGGCTCCCTCTCCGGAATCAACGGGGCCCTGCGCCCGGGCATCGTCCACCGCATTGACCGGGACACCTCGGGTCTCCTGATCTCGGCCAAGAACGACTTTGCCCACCTCTCTCTGGCCGACCAGCTCCAGGACCACAGCCTGTATCGGGAGTATGAGGCGGTGTGCGTGGGCAGTCTGCGGGAGGACACGGGCACCGTGGACGCGCCCATCGCCCGCCACCCCACCGACCGGAAGAAGATGGCGGTGGACTTCCTCCACGGCCGCCCGGCGGTGACCCACTACACCGTGCTGGAACGCTACCCCGGCTATACCTACCTCCAGTGCCGGCTGGAGACCGGGCGCACCCACCAGATCCGGGTGCACATGGCCAGGCTGGGCCACCCCCTGCTGGGAGACGTGGTGTACGGGGCCCGGCGCCCCTATCCCGGCCTGGCAGGGCAGTGCCTGCACGCCCGGCGGCTCTCCTTCACCCACCCCCGCACCGGGGAGCGCATGACCCTGGAGTGCCCCCTGCCCGCCTATTTCACCGCCGTGCTGGACAAGCTGCGGAACTTATAAAAAGAACAGGATGAGAATGCTTTGGGAAAATTTAACGGCGTCCTGCTGGCCAGCGACTTTGACGACACCTTTATCACCGGTGACCTGGTGGTCCCGCCGGAGAACCTGCGCGCCCTGAACTACTTTACCGGCGAGGGTGGGACGTTCACCATCGCCACCGGGCGGGCCCACCCCACCTTCGCCCCCTATGCCGGCCAAGTCCCCTTCAACGCCCCGGTGATCCTCTCCAACGGCTCAGCCCTGTATGACTTCCAGGCCGGGCGCATGGTGTATGAGACCTTTCTCCCGGAGCGGGTGGGGGAGGACCTGTGCCAGCTGGCCCGGGACATCCCTGAGATCGGCTTTGAGGCCTACCATGGGGACGATATCTACGCCTACCAGCCCAATGCGGTCACCGAGGCCCACATTACCCGGGCCAAGGCCCACTACACCCAGCTGCCCATTGCCCAGATGCCCCAGCCCTGGAGCAAGGTCATCCTGGAGCAGGATACCCCCGTCCTCCGGCGTGTGCAGGAGTACATGCTCGCCCGGTGGAGCGACCACTATGAGGTGATCTTCTCCAACGCCTATCTGCTGGAGCTCACCCGGAAGGGGAGCCACAAGGGCGGGATGGTCCGCTATCTGGCCGACCGGCTGGGTATTCAGCCCGGACACATCTACTGCGTGGGCGACAATCAGAACGACATCCCCATGCTGGCCATCTCCGCCATCCCCTTTGCCCCCGGCGACTGCGCCCAGGCCGTCAAGGACTGGGGTGCCCAGCTCCTCTGCCCCTGCCGGGAGGGGTGCATCGCTCAGATTGTGGAGCGTTTGGACCAGCTCTATTAAATTCAGGCGGCTCCGGCTTTCGCCGGGGCCGCCTTAGTCTATCAAAAAAATCTCGCATCGTTGGCGCCCGGAGGCGCGAAGCAAATAAAAATCCGTTTTCCACGGCGACATGCACGTCGGGGAAACCACCGCTCAGCCCCCTCGAAAAAGTGGCAGAGCCACTTTTTCGACACGCCGAGGCGGCTACAGCGCCTCCCAGAAGCCCGCCAGCAGCAGGGCATAGTCAGGCAGGGCGTGGAGGGGTGCACGCTCATCCACTGAGTGGGCGTCCAGAATCTCCGGCCCGGTGCTCACCATCACCAGGCCGGGCGCCTTGGACTGAAAGATGGAGGGCTCCAGCCCCACGTGGACCGCGCTGATCTCCAGGGTGCGGCCGGTCTGCTCCCGGTAGACCCGCTCCAGCAGCAGGGCCAGGGGATTGTCCGGCGCGCCCGGCCAAGCGGGATATCCGGAGACCGACCAGGCAAAGCCGGCTGCCCGGGCGGCCGCCTCCTGGCGGGCGGCCAGAGCGGCCTCGCGCTCCGCGTCCCGGCAGCGGAGGAAGGCGCACACCTGGAGCTGACCCTCCTCCAGTCCGATTTTCCCCACATTGGCCGAGTCGCCCACCACGCCGGAAAACTCCGGGTGCATGGCCGCCACGCCGTTCCACAGGCCGTTGACCAAGGCCAGCGCCCCATCCCGGCACTCTGCCGTCCACACCCGGCCGGGCCGGGGGGCGGGGGCGATGGTCAGGTCCAGGTTGGGGTCTGTCTGAGCATGGGCCGCCCGGCAGCGGGCAAACCAGGCCTCCGCCGTGGGACGGAGCACCCCCTCCGTCTCCGGCGGGCATACCACCAGAAGGCTGCCCTGGGCCGGAATGGCGTTGTGGGCGGTCCCCGCCTCCCAGGCGGCCAGGGCACAGCCTGTCCGTTCCCGCAGGAGCGCCAGCAGCTCCCCCAGGGCCTTGACCGCGTTGATCCGGCCCAGGTGGATGTCATAGCCCGAGTGCCCGCCCGCCCCGCCGGTGAGGGAGATGCGCCAGGCCGTGCCCGCGGGGGCGGGGACGGGATTCAGGGGGCGGGTATAGGTCTCCCGCCGCCCGCCGGCCGCCCCCACAATGGCCCGGCCCAGGTGGAAGCCGTCTGTATTGAGCAGGTAGGCCCCTCCGGACAGCCAGCCCGGGTTCACCCGCTTTGCCCCCTCCAGCCCCAGCTCCTCCGCCACGGTAAAGATCAGCCGCAGGGGGCCATGGGCGATTTTCCGCCCGGACAGCAGCCACAACACCGCGGCGTTGCCCAGCATATTGTCCGCCCCCAGGGAGGAGCGGCCGTCCGAGCGAAGCAGGGCGTCCATGTCCCGGATGCACACCGGGTCGGTCAGCGGGTCAAACCCGCTGCCGGGGGAGACGGCGCACACCATGTCCAGATGCCCCTGTACCAGGAGCAGAGGGGCGCCCTCCCGCCCCGGGGAGGGCGGCACCTCTGCCATCATGTTGCCCGCTTCGTCCAGCACCGGCCTCACGCCCAGCTCCAGCAGCCGCTCCGCCACATCCCGTGCGGTGGCCGCCTCGTGCCAGGAGGCGTGGGGATGCCGGGACAGACGCCTAAATTCCGCAACGATTCCCCGGGTAATTTCCGCCCGGCCGCCCAGGCGTTCCAACAGAGTCATCGGATCACTTCCTTGCCGTTTTTCTGGAATATCATGGGGTTATCCTCGTCCCGCTCTGCAGCTATACTGCCACAAACGCGAAGGGTTTCGTGGCAGATCGGCATCGTCCGCGGTTCCGCCCGCAGGGCGGGAGCGGATCGTGCCGGGCGATTGGTATAATAGCTGACTTGCAGCTATTATACCACAAAGCACGCCCCCTGCACACCGGGTATGCCCCCCGCGGCCGTGCCTATCCCAGCACCTCCCACGCGCCCAGCACCACCAGCAGCACACCGGACAGTGGCAGGGCGTACCGCCCCAGCAGCCGCCCGGCCAGACGGCGGCCCAGCCAGCGCCCCAGGGGTAGGGCGGCCAGGGTCACGGCAAAATTCCCCGAGGCCGCCCAGAGGGGGGCAATCCCCGTCACCCCGGCCGCCACACCGATGCCCGCGTTATTGACCGCCAGAGCCGCCGCCAGGGAGACCCAACCCCAGGCGGAATGGGCTGCGGGGGGCGGCTGCTCCTGCGTCCCCTGGCCCAGATTGCGTAAGTAGTCCAGCAAAAACCACAGTCCGATCCCCACCAGCACCACACCGCCCAGGGCCCCGGTGAGTCCCGTCGGGAGCACCTGTGCCGCCGCGTCCCCCAGCGCCAGGGAAAGCCAGGTGACCAGAGTGGTGACCGCCGCGATCAGAAGGCTGTGGGCGAAGGAGACCCGGATCCCCTTTGCCGCGTAGCCCATGGCCAGCAGCACCGTATCCAGATTGCAGGCCAGCGCAAAGAGCAGCACGGCCAGCAGCATGGTCCATACTTCCTGCATGTGTACCCTCCTGTTCCGCCCATCCTATGCGCCCGGCCTGTCCGGCGTTCAGGGGGTGGTCAGAGGGAGGGATCTGTGCTATAATAACCGCAACGCGGCATTGTACTTTGCTTTGCGTCCCTTTTGCTTATGCCCTCCGGGCGCAAGTGCAAAAACGCGAGCCCGATACGCAGCCAAAAAAGGAGAGAGCCCATGAGCGCCAAGGAAGAATTCATCCAGCTGTACACGGACCACATCCACCGGGAGGGCGCAGACGCCCTGCTGGATTACTTAGAGCACAAAAGCGACTTTTTCACCGCCCCCGCCTCCGCCCGGTTTCACGGGGCCTACGCCGGCGGGCTGTGTGAGCACAGCGTCAATGTCTACCACTGCCTGAGCGCCTATCTGGAGCGGGAGCGGGTGCGGGAGCTGTATGGCCTGGAGTACTCCCAGGAGTCGGCCGCTGTGGCCGCCCTGCTCCACGACCTGTGCAAAATCGGCTGCTACCGCTCCGGCACCCGCAATGTGAAGAACGAGGCCACCGGGGCCTGGGAGAAGGTCCCCACCTTTTTCTATGAGGATAAGCTGCCCTATGGCCACGGGGAAAAATCCGTGTATATCATTTCCGGCTTTCTGAAGCTGACCCGGGAGGAGGCCATGGCCATCCGCTGGCACATGGGCTTTTCCGGCGAGGAGGACAAGCGCCTGGTGGGGCAGGCCCTGGAGCAGTACCCCCTGGCCTTTGCCCTGAGCGTGGCCGATATGGAGGCCACTTACTTTCTGGAGGGCGGGGAAAACTGACCATGGCAAAACACGTCAACGATCTGGGCCGGGACAGTGTGGGCGGCCTGCTGTTTCGGCTGGCCCTGCCCGCCATTGTGGCCCAGCTGATCAACGCCCTGTACAACATTGTGGACCGGATGTACATCGGGCACATCGAGGGGGTGGGGGACCTGGCTCTGACCGGCCTGGGCATCTGCTTTCCCGTGCTCATGTTCATCTCCGCCCTGTCCGCCCTGGTGGGACTGGGGGGCGGCTCACGGGCCGCCATCCGCATGGGGGAGGGCCGGCTGGACCTGGCCAGTGAGATTCTGGGCAACTGCACCGCGCTGCTGGTGCTCCTCTCCGCAGCGGTCACCGTGGTGTTCCAACTCTGGAAGGAGCCCCTGCTCTATCTCTTCGGCGCCAGTGAGAACACCATCGGCTACGCCGTGGAATATCTGGGCGTCTATCTCTGGGGGACCATTGCCGTACTGGTCTCCCTGGGGCTGAACAATTTCATCACCACCCAGGGCTTCTCCGCCTTCTCCATGCTCACGGTCATCATCGGTGCGGTGGCCAACATCATTCTCGACCCCATTTTTATCTTTGTCTTTGACATGGGCGTGCAGGGCGCCGCCCTGGCCACGGTGCTCTCCCAGGTGCTCTCCGCAGTGTGGGTGCTGCTGTTTCTGCTGGGCAGGCGCACCCGGCTGAGACTGCAGGCCCGGTATTTCCGTCTGCGGCGGGCCATTCTCGCCCCGGTGGTGGCCATCGGCGTGTCCCCCTTTATCATGCAGTCCACCGAGAGCCTGGTGAACATTGCCCTCAACTCCTCCATGCGCCTGTACGGAGGCGATCCGGCGGTGGGCGCCGTCACCATCTGCTCCAGCATCATGCAGATTTTCTCCATGCCCCTTCTGGGCCTGGCCCAGGGCGCACAGCCCATCATCGGCTTCAATTACGGCGCAGGCCGGATGGACCGGGTGCGCCGGGCCTACCGGCTGCTTCTGACCTGCGCGGTGGCTTTCAGCTGCGCCTTCTGGCTGGCGGTGCGGCTTTTCCCGGGTGCGTTCGTGGCCCTGTTCAACGACAAGGCAGAGCTGGTGGAAATCACGGTTTGGGCCCTGCCCATCTATATGGGCGGCATCTTCGCCATGGGGGTGCAGAACTCCTGCCAGCAGACCTTTGTGGCCCTGGGACAGGCAAAGATTTCCCTCTTTCTAGCCCTGCTGCGCAAGATTATTCTGCTCATTCCCCTGGTCTATCTGCTGCCCCGGCTGTTCGGGCACGACCAAGTGTTTTTTGTGCTGCTGGCAGAGCCCATTGCCGACATTGCCGCCGCCGCTTGTACCGGCCTGACCTTTATCCGGCGCTTTCCCCGCATTCTGAATCGCCGGACCCAGCAGCTAGCCGCCGAGGGGGGAGAGCCGTCATGATCATTGATGGAAATCCCAAGGAAAAAGAGGCCATGGCCGCCTTTCACCGGGGCGACCGGCCGGAGGGCCTCCGCCTGCAGGAGGAGTTCGCCGCCGCCTTCCGTGCGGAGTACCGGGAAAAGGATCACTGCCCCTGCAAAAAGGCCTGCCGCTATCACGGCAACTGCAAGGAGTGCGTCGCCATTCACCGGGCCCATCAGGAGCATGTGCCCAACTGTATGCGGGATATGCTCAACCAGAAGATCCGCCAGCTGTCCCAGCTGACGGAGCACTCCATTGCCGTGCGGGCGATGTTTTGCTATAATAATTTTGTAATTTCTCTGCCTTGGTCTGTGCCGTTTCCTTTGGAGCGGCCCAGTATTTCTTCCTGCCACGCTGCTGCCAGCCACCGGAAAAGGGGGTCATGTTATGCGCACCATCCGCTGCAAGGACTGTGGGAAACGCTACGACTACGACAAGGACGACTTCTGCCCGAAGTGCGGAGCCTATAATCCGCCTGCCGACAGCGGCGCCACCCAGCTGGAGCGGGAGCTGCTCTCCCGCTTTGAAACCGGCCAGCGCAATCAGACCCGCGCCAAGGAGCAGGCCAGGGCCCGCCAGCAGCAACCCCGCCGCACGCCGCCGGACACAGCGGGGCAGGGCGCTTCGCCCGGCAGTCACCCCGCCTACGGCGGGACCCCGGAGCTGCGCCGCCAAACACATTCCAGCCGCATCCAGGGCTGTGCCGCCTGCGAGGAGCCCCCGCGGCGGGGCAAAGCCCCGCTGGTCATCGTTGTCATTGTTTTGGTTCTGGTCGCCCTCTTTTCTGTGGGCGGCCTGCTGGTCTCCCTGGTGCAGGAGGCCTATTACGACGCGCTTTTTTCCCTTTCCGAGCCCGCGCCCGAGCCCTCTCTCCCCGCCGCCGAGGGCGATGTATTCCACGAGACCTGGGAGTACTTCCCGCTCAGCGGGGCCGAGGCGTCCATTGAGGACAGCTGGTGGATCCCGCTGGAGGAGACCTCCCGCTATTATCAGGAAGGGTATGACTGCCTGGCGGTGGACGTGTGGATCACCGGAGGTACCCAGCGGGAGGATGTGTACTTCGACACCCCCTGCATCCTGCTCCCCGACGGCACAGCGCTCTGTCTGGATGACGACCCCTTTCTGGCCCGCGCGCTGGAGCAGGAGTACGGTGTGTACGCGGTCAGCCTGCGGGACTGCCAGTGGGAAGACCCGCTGTACGGTTCCTTTGTGTTTTTCGTCCCTCAGGGGGAGGAGGATCTTACCCTGCGCATCAACGAGTATGCGCCCGGCACGGATGAAAGCGAGCCCCCCCGGGCGGTCCACTACATTCCCCTGGATTCCTGGCTGTAACGCCGTCTTCGCGGCCCCATTCTGCAGTTCTTGTATTTTCGGGAAATTGTGGTATACTATATAGTATATGGATAGAAGCTTGCGTCCTGACGCCCACCGCCGGCCGGCGGGCGCCTGACGTATGATTGCCCGCGTCTGCGCCGCGGGCTTTTCCCGCGCGTCTGCTCCGCCCCCCGGCGCAGGGAGGGCAAATCAGAGAAAAAAGGAATTTAATCACATGACCTTCCAAGACCTGGGCCTCATTGCGCCCATTTTGCGCGCGCTGGACGAGCTGGGCTATGACACGCCCTCCCCCATCCAGCAGAAGGCAATCGGTCCCGCCCTCGCCGGGCGGGACGTGTTGGGCTGTGCTCAGACCGGCACGGGCAAGACCTGCGCCTTTGCCGCGCCCATCCTGCAGCGGCTGAACGCCGCACCTGCAAAGGGTCGGCCCATCCGCGCCCTGATCCTCACCCCCACCCGGGAGCTGGCCCTCCAGATCCAGGAGAGCTTTGGGGCCTACGGCAAACACCTCCCCCTGCGCTCCGCGGTCATCTTCGGCGGCGTGGGGCAGCAGCCCCAGGTGGACAAGCTGAAGGCGGGCGTGGACATTCTGGTGGCCACCCCCGGCCGGCTGGAGGATCTGCACAACCAGGGCTTTATCCATGTGGAGCAGCTGGAAATCTTTGTCCTGGACGAGGCTGACCGGATGCTGGACATGGGCTTTATCCACGACGTGCGCAAAATCCTCAAGTGGCTGCCCGCCAAAAAGCAGACCCTGTTTTTCTCCGCCACCATGCCCCCTGAGGTGCAGGGGCTGGTGGACTCGCTGCTCACCGACCCGGTGAAGGTGGCGGTGGACCCGGTCTCCTCCCCGGTGGAGGTCATCGACCAGAAGCTCTACTTCGTAGACCGGGGCAACAAGACCAAGCTGCTCTCCAGCCTGATTCAGACCGCCGGGGTGAAGAACGCCCTGGTGTTTACCCGCACCAAGCACGGGGCCAACAAGGTGGCTGGGGACCTGAATAAGTCTGGGGTGTCCGCTGCGGCCATCCACGGCAACAAGAGCCAGACCGCCCGTCAGCAGGCCCTGGCCGACTTCAAGGCCGGCCGGGTCAAGGCCCTGGTGGCCACCGACATCGCTGCCCGGGGGCTGGACATTGAGGAGCTTTCCCACGTGTTCAACTACAACCTCCCCGACGTGCCGGAGACCTATGTCCACCGCATCGGCCGCACCGGCCGTGCGGGCCACGAGGGAACCGCTATCTCCTTCTGCGACAGCAACGAGAGGGAGGAGCTCAAGAACATCCAGAGGCTCCTGGGCCGGCCCATCCCCGTAGTGGAGGACCACCCTTGGCCCATGGAGGTGTTTGACCCCCTGCCCAAGGACAAAAAGGGCCGGGTGGTGAATCCGGAGGACGCGGAGGCCCGTGCCGCCGCCAAGGAGCGCCGCCGTGCCCGGGATGCGGCGGCCAAGGCCGCCGCAGAGGCCCGGAAAAACGCCCAGCCCGCACCTGAGCCGCAGCCCACCGCCCCGGCCCGGACCGACAGGCCGAAGAAGGCCGCCAAGCCCGCCGCGGAGCGGCCCCCTAAGCCACAGCAGACCCCGGCCCAGAGGAAGGCGGCCCGGGGCTATCGGGCCAGCGCCACCCTGGAGGAGGCTCTGACCGCCACGGCCCCCGCCATTCCGGTCCACGAGAGCGCCGATGTCTTTGAATTTGAAAAACCGGATCCCCTGGCCAGTGATGTGATCCTGGATGCCACCGCCCGCCTGCTGGCTCCCCGGCACGCCGCCCGGCCGACGGGGGGCACGCCGGCCGCTACTCCGGCGGACAAGCCCGCAAAGCGCCGCCGCAGCCGCTCCAAGGCCTCCAAGCCCGCCGAGCCCCCGTCGCAGGCGCCCAGGCAGGGAGGGGGCGCGCAGCAGTCCGCCAAGGCCTCCGGCAAAAAGAGGCGCCCTCAGGGCCGCCGGAACGGCCCGCCGGAGCTGCGCCGGGGCACTCAGAAGGACTCCACGGAGCAGCCCGGCAGCCTGATGAAGCCCTACTATATGAATTACGAGGACTGAGCCCTGCCCTCCGGGCAGGCTGCTCCTCCCGCAAAAGCAGATAAAGCGGCCCGGACTGTTTTCACAGTCCGGGCCGCTTTATTTTTTGAATCAGGACAACTGGAACTGGCCGGTATAGAGTTGATAATACCGCCCCTTTTTTTCCAGCAGCTGGTCGTGATCGCCCTTTTCCTCGATCTCGCCGTGCTCAATCACCACAATGCAGTTAGAGTTGCGCACCGTGGAAAGCCGGTGGGCGATGACAAAGACTGTGCGGTTCTCCATCAGGGCGTCCATGCCCTTTTCAATGTTCCGCTCGGTGCGGGTGTCGATGGAGGAGGTGGCCTCGTCCAGGATCATTACCGGCGGGTCGGCCACGGCTGCCCGGGCAATGGCCAGCAGCTGGCGCTGCCCCTGGCTCAGGTTGCCGCCGTCGCCGGAGACCATGGTCTGGTAGCCCTCGGGCAGGCGACGGATGAAGGAGTGGGCGTTGGCGCTCTTGGCCGCGGCGATGCACTCCTCGTCGGTGGCGTCCAGCCGGCCGTAGCGGATGTTCTCCATAATAGTTCCGGTAAACAGATGGGTGTCCTGCAGCACCGCGCCCAAGCTCCGGCGCAGGTCATCCTTGCGGATCCGGGTGACATCAATGCCGTCATAGGTGATGATGCCGCTCTCAATCTCGTAAAACCGGTTAATGAGGTTGGTGATGGTGGTCTTGCCCGCACCGGTGGAGCCCACAAAGGCGATCTTCTGGCCAGGGTTGGCGTAGACCGACACGTCCTTGAGAATCCGCTTGCCCGGCACATAGGAGAAGTCCACATGGTGGAAGCGCACCGCGCCCCGCAGCTCGGTCAGATAGCAGTCCTCGCCGGGCACATTGCGCACCGTGCCCCGGATAAGGTGCAGTGAGCTCCTGCCCGTATGGTCGGGATACTTCCAGGCCCAGCCGTGGCCCGCCAGGGCCGCCAGGTCGGCTACCTCGGTCAGGGTGCCGTCCGGGGCAATCTTCACCCAGAGACCCTCCTCGGAGTCCTGATGGGGCGGCAGCAGCTTCAGGCCGTTTTCCACCCGCACCGCCTGACCCAGCTCGGTCAGCACGTCGTTCTCGCCCACCAGTACAGGTACCAGAGCCATACCGCTGCCCTTGGAGGTCTTCCAGGCCCACACCCGGGAGCGGCCCTGGCCGGAGTAAGCGGAGAGGGTGCCGTTGGCGTCCTTCTCCGCGGGGATCAGGGTCACCGTACCATTGTCCACCTCAGGCTCGGTATCCATAACCTCAAAAATGCGCTCGGCGCCCGCCAGAGCGGAGAGCACCGTGGTCAGCTGCTGGGAGATCTGGTTGAGAGGCTGCCCCACCTGCTTGGAATAGTTGAGGTAGACCACCAGGCCGCCCAGGTCAAAGCCCTGGAGCACCGACAGCAGACCGCCGGCGGCGGCAGTCAGGGCATAGCTGATGTTCATCAGATTGCCCGCTACAGGCATAATCATGGTGGAATAAAAGTTGGCCTTCTGGGCCGCGTCCCGATAGGCGTTATTGAGCTGCTCAAACTCCTTCTTGGCCTGCTCCTCATGGGTAAAGGCCTTGACCACCTTCAGCCCCTCAATCATCTCCTGGATATTGCCGTTTACCGCGCCCAGGGCGGACTGCTGCGCGCGATAATATTTGCGGCTCTTTCCGCCCAGGTTTTTAAAGAGGGTCATGGTGGCCACGAGCACCACCAGGGTAACCAGGAACAGCCTCCAGTTAATAAAGAGCATCAGCCCCACCAGGCCCACGAACATCAGGCAGCTGGACAGAAGAGAGACCACGCTCTGCTCCAGGGCCAGCTGCACGTTGTCCGCGTCGTTGGTGAAGCGGCTCATCAGCTCTCCGTGGGGATGTTTGTCAAAGTAGCTCAGGGGCAGATCCTGCAGCTTGTCAAACAGATCCTTGCGCAGCCGGTTGATGCCCCGCTGGGCCAGGCGCACCATAGTGGCCGACTGGATATAGGTGGCCAGGCATCCCAGCAGATAGATGCCGATCAGCTTCAAAACCGCCAGCCCCAGCCCGGCAAAGTCGGTGCAGCCCGACCAGATAAAGTCGTTGATGATGCCCCGCAGCATATACGAGCCGCCCAGATTGGTGAACACCGATGCCAGCAGGCAGCCCACCACCAAAAGCAGGGGCAGGGGATTGCTGGTGAGATAGCCCAGCAGCCGCCTGATGGTCCTGCCCATGTTCTTGGGCTTTTGATAGCCCCCCTTGGGGGCGTGATTGGGTCCCGGCATTATGCGCTCACCCCTTCCTGCTGAGACTGATAGATTTCCTGATAGATGGGATTGGAGGCCAGCAGCTCCTCGTGGGTGCCGCGGCCAGCGATATGGTCGTCGTCCAGCACCAGGATCTCGTCGGCATACTGCACCGAGGAGATGCGCTGGGCGATGATGATGACGGTAGTTCCCGCCAGGTTCCTGTGAAAGGACTCCCGGATGGCCGCCTCGGTGGCGGAGTCCACGGCAGAGGTGGAGTCGTCCAGGATCAGCACGGCGGGCTTGCGCAGCATGGCTCTGGCAATGCACAGGCGCTGCTTCTGGCCGCCGGAGACGTTTACGCCGCCCTGGTCCAGACGGGTGTCAAACCCGTTCGGAAGCGCCATGATGAAATCATAGGCTTGGGCGTCCTTGGCCGCCTGAACCAGCTCTTCCTCCGTAGCGTCCTCCCGGCCCCAGAGCAGGTTCTCCCGGATGGTCCCGGAGAAGAGCACATTGGTCTGAAGCACCATGCCGATGCGGCTGCGCAGCTCCTCCAGGGGATAGTTCCGCACGTCCACGCCGTCCAGCAGGACAGCGCCCCCGGTCACGTCATAGAAGCGGGGAATCAGGTTGACCAGAGAGGATTTCCCAGTTCCGGTACCGCCCACAATGGCCACAAACTGTCCGGGCTCCACCGAAAAACTCACGTGGGAGAGCACATCGTCCCCGGTTCCGGTGGCCACATATTTAAAGGACACGTCCTGAAACTCCACCTTGCCCCGGGGCGCAGGGAGCGCGGACTGGCCGGCCTGGGGCTGATCCTCAATGTCGGGCTGCGCGTTCAGCACCTCGTTGATCCGGTGGGCACAGGCTTGGGAGCGGGAGAGCTGGAGCAGGGACATGGCCACCATCATGACGCTCATGAGGATCTGGAAGATATAGTTGAGGAACGCCTGCAGCTGGCCCAGATCGAAGGTGGCCCCCATCACCATCTTGCCGCCGAAGTAGAGCACCGCAACGGTGGCGCCGTTCATGGCCAGCATCATCACAGGCAGAATGGCTACGATCTTCATACCTACGTTGAGGCCGGCTTTCGTCAGCTCATCATTGGCCTTTTTAAACTTTTGCCGCTCATGGGCGCCGCGGACAAAGGCCTTCACCACCCGAATGGCCACCAGGTTTTCCTGAAGGGTGTTGTTCAGGGCGTCGATCTTCTTCTGCATGGCTTCAAAGAGCTTGGTGCACACCTTCATCACCACGCCGATGGCCAGCACCATCAGGGGAATCACCACCGCCAGCACCAGGGCCAGGCGCGCGTTGAGCACCACGCTGATCACCAGCGCGGCCACCAGCATCACCGGGGCGCGCACCAGCATGCGCAGGCCCATGGCCAGCATCATGGTCATGTTGTTCACGTCGTTGGTGATCCGCGTAATGAGGGACGCGGACGAAAAGCGGTCAATGTCCGCGAAGGAAAAGGTCTGGATCTTGTCAAAAAGGGTCTGACGCAGGTTGCCGCCAAACCCCTGGCTGGCGTAAGAGGCATACTTGGCCCCCAGGACGCCGCAGGTCATGGATACGGCGGCCAGCGCCAGCATCAGCGCCCCCAGCTTGAAGATGTAGGCCACGTCCCCGGAGGGAATGGCCTCATCCACGATCTTGGACATTACCAGCGGAAGCGTCAGTTCGCATATGACCTCCAGGATCATCATAATGGGGGCCTTGACGGCCTGTTTCCCATAACCCCGGAGGTGCGTGAGAAAGAGTTGCAGCAAGTTATGATTCCTCCTTTGCCTGCGGCGGGGGCGGCAGAAACTCCGGCGGACCCCCTAGATTTTCCAGCATGCGCAGCAAAAAGCTGGTCAGCTGAGCGCGCTCCTGCCGGGAAAAGCCGGAGAGCATTTGTTCGTCTACCGCCCGGAACGCCTGGCCGCATGTTCCCACCGCCTGGCGGCCCTTTTCCGTGAGTACCACGCGGTTTCGGCGCTGGTCGTGCTCATCGGCCCGGCGGGCCACATACCCCTGGCGCTCCAAAGAGCGCAGGGACATGGCCACCGTGGCCGGGGACAGGCGCATGGTCCTGGCTACCTCCCGTTGGGAAAAGACCTTACCTTTCTCTTCCCCGTGGAGCAGTACCAGCAACAGCATGGGATTTCCCAACTCCGCCACGCCGCGGGCGGACTGCTGTTCCATCACCCGTTTGCGGTGGGCCTGCTGAAGCCCGTGAAAAATGGCGCTGGGTTCGTCCGCACAGTACATTTCATCGCCTCCAATCGTTCGCACCCTGATAATTAGTATGCTTACGTAGTATAAGCCCACCCCGTGGAGAAATCAAGTCTAAATTGTGAACAATTTTATTGGAACAAATGTTTGCATTTTTCTCTCTCCTGTGGTACAATCAATCTGGAATTTTATAAAGGAGGGTCTGCCATGAAGACGCTTTCCCCCAAGCAGCAGCAGATCTACGACTATATCATCTCCTTCGCCGCCCAGCACGGATATCCCCCCTCCGTGCGGGAGATCGGGGAGCATGTGGGGCTCAAGTCCCCTTCCACGGTCCATTTCCATCTGAAGGGCCTGGAGGCCGCCGGCCTAATCTCCAAGGAGGAGGGCAAGACCAGGGCCATCACCATCTGCGGAGGAGCCGGCGCGCGCTCCGCGGCGGAGCCCGAGGCGCCCGCCGACCGGGTGCCCGTGGTAGGCAATGTGGCGGCCGGGTCCCCCATTCTGGCCCAGGAGTGCGTGGAGGACTATCTGACCTTTGACACCGACGGCCTGACCGGAGAGCATTTTGCCCTGCGCGTGCGGGGGGAGTCCATGCTCTACGCGGGGATTCTGCCCGGTGATCTGGTGGTGGTCCACCAGCAGCAGGACGCCCGCAGCGGAGAGATCGTGGTGGCCCTCTTTGAGGACGAGGCCACGGTCAAGACCCTGCGCCGCAAGGATGGACATACCTGGCTCATGCCGGAAAACCCGGAGTATGAGCCCATCGACGGAGACGGGTGTGAGATCCTGGGCAAGGTCGTGGCCGTGGTGAGGAGGTACTGAGGCCATGGATCTGATCACCGTGGACACCCCCGCCGGCACCATGGCCCTGGCCGAGGAGGACGGCGCGCTTACCCATATCTGGCTGCCCGGGCAGGGGTATCCCCGCATGGTCCAGCGGGAGACGGCGCTGCTGGCGTGTGCAAAGGCGCAGCTGCTGGAGTATTTCCAGGGAAAGCGCCGGCAGTTTGACTTGCCCCTGGCCCCCCAAGGCACCCCTTTTCGCAGAAAGGTATGGGACGCCCTGCTCACCATCCCCTACGGGGAGACCATTACCTATGGGGAGCTGGCCCACCGCATCGGCAGTCCCAAGGCCGTGCGCGCGGTGGGGCAGGCCAACCACCACAACCCGCTGTCCATCTTTATCCCCTGTCACCGGGTGGTGGGGGCAAACGGCTTCCTGACCGGCTACGGAGGCGGGCTGGCGCTGAAACAATTCCTGCTGGAACTGGAGGGCTCCTATCATGGGAAAGCATGACCGCTTTCAGATCATCTATACCCAGGGTGTCACCGAACTCACCCGTATTCTGCTGGACACGGAGACCGGCGCGCTCTATCTGCAGACGGTCTCCGGCTACGCCGGCGGCCTGACCCCCCTGCTGGACGGGGAGGGGAAGCCCATGCGCTGGGCGGTGGAGGATGAAGTATGAAGCTGATCTCCTGGAATGTCAACGGCCTGCGCGCCTGTCTGGGCAAGGGCTTTTTGGACTTTTTCCACACCATTGACGCGGATGTGTTTTGCCTGCAGGAGACCAAGCTGCAGCCCCATCAGATTGAACTGGAGCTGCCTGGCTATCAGCAGTTCTGGAACAGCGCGGAAAAGAAGGGCTACTCAGGCACCGCCCTGTTCACCCGGGTACCGCCTGTGCGGATGAGCTACGGCCTGGGCCTGCCGGAGCACGACACGGAGGGCCGGGTCATTACGGCGGAGTTTGAGGACTTTTATCTGGTGTGCTGTTACACGCCCAACGCCCAGCGGGGCCTGACCCGGCTGGACTACCGCATGGCGTGGGAGGACGCCTTTCTGGTATACCTGAAGGATCTGGACGCCAGAAAACCCGTGGTACTGTGCGGGGATCTGAACGTGGCCCACCAGGAGATTGACCTGAAGAATCCCAAGTCCAACCGGGGCAACGCCGGCTTCTCCGATCAGGAGCGGGACAAGATGTCCCGCCTGCTCTCCAGCGGCTTTACGGACAGCTTCCGCCTGCTCTACCCGGACAAAACCGGCGCCTACTCCTGGTGGAGTTATATGTACAACGCCCGGGCCAACAACGCCGGGTGGCGCATTGACTATTTTATTGTCTCCGACCGGCTGAGGGACCGGGTGCGCGAGTCGGTAATCCATGCGGATGTATACGGCTCCGACCACTGTCCGGTGGAGCTGGATCTGGCCGACTAAGGCCGCCCGTCAAACAAGACAGCCCCCCGGCGCTGCGCGCCGGGGGGCTCTTTCTTATTCCTCCAGGCCCAGCAGGACCTGTCCGGCGGCCCGGGCAAACAGCCGCGCCCCGGCCAGTGCCTCCTGCAGGGTATTGCCGTGGCTGCCCACCTCTACCAGCAGGGAGCCGTTGGTAAGCTCCTGGTTGTAGACCGGCACGCGCAGCGCCATGGGCCGGGCCAGGGTGGGGTAGAGGGTATCCATGCTCCGCTGGAGCTTGGCGGCCAGCGCCAGATTCTGCGTCCAGTTCGGGTGCTCGCCCCCCTCGCTGGACCCCAGCACCAGCATCACCTGGGCGGTCTTGACTCCGTCAATGGTGGTCACAGCCTTGTACACGGTGCCGTCCTCTCCCACCAGAGCGTCCCGGTGAATATCCAGCACAATTTTGATGGAGGGATATTGCTCCAGATACTGGGCCACTCCCGCGCCGGAGCGGTCATAGGCCCCGCTGTACTTGGGATAGTCGTACAGCGTGCGGTCGTGGACCACAGACAACCCCATCTCCGTGAACACCCGCTCCATTTCATCCCCCACCCGCACCACGTTGTAATCCTCATCCAGGGTGCGGCTGTTGGCGTCCGACGGCTCATAGACATCTGTCCCGTCGGGCGTATAGGCCTCGCTGCCGTGGGTGTGCATAATCAGGATCTGCGGGCCCTCCGCCGGCAGGGTAATATCCACCGGCGCGGCTGCGGCCGCGGCCAGATCCACCTCCAGGCCGGTGCGGTTATAGAGATAGAGCCCATCCGCATACACATAGCCCTGGGGGCTGGTGGGAATCAGCGTCCGCTCCACAATATCCTCCGGAGCGGCGGTGGTCTCCGGCGGCTCGGTCACATCGTCGTGATCCTGGGCCGGCTGTCCCGCCGGCAGGTCGGGGGTTGTGTCCGCCGCAGCCGTCCCCCCGCCGGCGAGAAAACGGGCCACCGTTTCCCGGTTTCCCCTCAGCAGCGGGGACTGGCTGAGGGCCAGCTCCTCCCAGCGGGTCAGGCCGTCCGATTCCGTCTCCCGGGGGGCCATCTGTCCCAGCTCCGCCGCCAGGGCCGCGGTGACGAATTCCCCGCTCTCCCCCAGGCCGCGCACCGCGTCCGCGGCCGCGCCCGCGCCCACACAAAGCAGCAGCGCCCATACCGCGATGGTGGCCATAAACAGGGCCGCGCTGCGCCGGAACAGCCGGCCCCACTGAATCTTTTCTTTCATTGTGCATCCCATCCTTATCTGTTGTGATGCTCCAGCCTATGCGCGGCCCGGGCGGAATATGAGCCTGTCCCACCGTTGATTTTATTTTGAGAATCAAACTATTTTTCTTGACATTCTTTACGGATACGATATAATGCTCTTATTGCAATTCCAACGGGAAAGAAGGGTGGAAGATGGACAGTCCACGGGCGGCATTGGAGCAGTTCCTCTTTGAGGTATTCCACAAGGTGCTGCGGACCGAAGAGCGCATGCTGTCCCAGGCCCAGTCCGATCTCTCCCTGCGGGAGGTCCATCTCATCGCCGAGGTGTGCCAGGCGGTGGACAGTGGCCGGGACAACCGTGCCACCGCCATCGCGGCGGCCCAGCACATTACTGCGGGCACACTGACCAGCGCGGTCTCCCTTCTGGAGCGCAAGGGCTATTTGGAGCGCCGGCGCGACAGCCGGGATCGCCGTATTGTGCGCATTCTTCCCACAGAGCGGGGCCGTGCCGCCAACGAACGCCACGCCCGCTTCCACCGGGAGCTCATGGAGCAGATTCTCTCCGGTCTGCCGGGGGATGAGGCCGCCGCCTTTGTCCAGGGGCTGAAGCGTATTTCTGCATTCTTCAGCCGGCGCGACCCTGCATTATCGTAAGCAGAGAGTAAGAGAGGTTTATTATGGCTAAGATCGCAATCGTCACCGACAGCAACAGCGGTATTACCCAGGCCCAGGGAAAGGATCTGGGCATATGTGTTCTGCCCATGCCGTTCTACATCGACGACCAGCTGTTTTTTGAGGATGTGACGCTCACCCAGGACCAATTCTATGAAAAGCTGGAGCAGGGGGCGGATGTCAAGACCACCCAGCCCGCCCCCGGCGACGTGATCGCCCTGTGGGACGAGCTGCTCCAGGAGTATGACGAGGTGGTATACCTCCCCATGTCCAGCGGACTGAGCAGTTCCTGTGAGACGGCTGTGATGCTCTCCCAGGACTACGACGGGAGAGTCCAGGTGGTGGACAACCAGCACATTTCGGTCACGCTGCGCCAGTCGGTGCTGGACGCTCAGGCCATGGCGGCGGCCGGCAAGTCCGCCGTGGAGATCAAACAGATTCTGGAGGAGACGAAGTTTGACTCCGACATCTACATCACCGTGGACACCCTGAAGTATCTGAAAAAGGGCGGCCGCCTCACCCCCGCCGCGGCGGCCATCGGCACGGTCCTCAACCTGAAGCCCGTGCTGCGGATCAAGGGGGAGAAGCTGGACGCCTTCTCCAAGACCCGCGGCTGGAAGGCCGCCAAGAAGGCTATGATCGACGCCATCTACGCCGTTTTGGAGCGGGATTTCCCCGGCTGCACGCTGGAGGACATGCACATCGCCGCCGCCTTCACCGGCAAGCGGGAGGACGCCCTGGATTGGCTGGAGGAGCTGCAGGAGGCTTTCCCGGGCCGGGACATCCACATGGACCCCCTTTCCCTGAGCGTGGCCTGTCACATCGGCCCCGGCGCACGGGCCGTGACCATCCAGAAAAAGCTGCCCTTCTAATGGATTCTGTAAAGAGGAGCCCGCCGTCGGGCTCCTCTTTTCTGTCCTGTTTTGCGTGCAAAAGTTAAAAAAACGTGCAAACTTTCTTCATGCTTTATACATATTTTCCGTCTATTCTAGGCATTGTTCAAAGGAGAGCACCATGGACGTTCCAAAGTGAAAGGAGAGCACCCCATTATGTATTACAGCGATTACAACCGTCCCCCCGAGGAAGGTCAGCCCATAGAGACCAACAACTTCCGTGTCAGCGATCCGGAGCCGCCCAGGAAGAAAAAGGGCGGGGCCGCCAAATTCATCGCCGTGGGCCTGGTGTGCGCCCTGTTGGGCGGCGTGGCCGGCGGGATTGGCTCCACCGCGCTGACCGGCTCCGGCCTGTTCCAGTCCTCCACCACCGTGTATGAGGGCACCCGTCCCACCTCGGCTGTCACCGTGGCCAATGTGGACGGCAAGACCCAGCTCACTCCTGAGGAGATCTACGCGGCCAACCTGGAGAGCGTAGTGGGCATCAACGGCGACGTGACCACCAACGTCTGGGGCCAGACAGTGCGCAACGCCGTGTCCGGCTCCGGCTTCGTCATTAGCGCCGACGGCTACATTCTGACCAACTATCACGTCATCGACGGGGTAAGCGACATCAAGGTAAGCTTTGCCGACGGTACCAGCTATGACGCCGCCGTGGTGGGCGGCGAGGAGGAAAACGACATCGCCGTGCTGAAGATTGACGCCGCTGGCCTGCGCCCCGTGGTGCTGGGCGACTCGGACATCCTGAAGGTGGGCGAGCCCGTGGTGGCCATCGGCAACCCCCTGGGTGAGCTGACCTTCACCCTCACCGCCGGCTATGTCTCCGCCAAGGACCGCTCCATCACCATGAGCGACGGCACGATTATGAACATGATCCAGACCGACACCGCCATCAACTCCGGCAACTCCGGCGGGCCCCTGTTCGACCAGTACGGCCAGGCAGTCGGCATCGTCAGCGCCAAGTACTCGGGCTCCTCCGGCTCCTCCGCGTCCATTGAGGGCATCGGCTTTGCCATTCCCATCAACGATGTGCAGAGCATGGTGACCAGTATCATCGAAAACGGCTATGTCACCGGCAAGCCCAACGTGGGCATCATCATGGCCGAAGTCAGCGCCTCCGCCCAGCGCTACGGCATCCCCGCCGGCGCCTCTGTGGAGGCGATTCTGGAGGGCTCCTGCGCCGAGAAAGCCGGGCTGCAGGTGGGCGACATCATCACCGCGGTGGAGGACTCCGCCGTAACCAGCATTGCCCAGCTCCAGTCCGCCGTCAAAAACTACCAGGCCGGCGACACGGTGACCTTTACCGTCTACCGGGACGGCGAGAGTATGGAGCTCTCTGTTACCCTGGATGAGAACAACCAGGCCCGGGCCGAGGCGATGGATGAGCTGTACAACAACTATACCCAGAGCCAGCAGTCCCAGCAGCAGCAACAGCAGGGCGGCAATTACTACAATTGGCCCTTCGGCAACTTCTTCAACTAAACTTACCGTCAAACAGCAAAAAAGACAGGGGCTTCCCGCCGTCAGGAGGGAAGCCCCTGTCCGCGTCCTGTCAGGGATTGAGCAGCTGTGCCAGGGCGGCGAAGCAGGGGAGCGTGAGAATGCTCAGCAGGGTGCTGAGGGTAATCAACTGGGCCGCGGCGGCGGTGTCCCGGCCAAACCTCTGGGCAAAGATCCCGGTCAGCCCCGCGGTGGGCGTGGCGGCCAGAATCACATAGGCGGCGTACATGGTGGGGTCCAGGCGCAGGGGGAGGAGCAGCACCAGCAGCAGGGCGGGACACACCAGCAGCCGCACCGCCCCGGCCAGATACAGCCGCGGGCTGCGCAGGGCGTCGCCCAGGTTGGCGCCCGCCATCTGGCTGCCCACCACGATCATGGCCAGAGGCGTGTTCATGCTGCCCAGATAGCCCACCGCATTGCCCACCATGGCAGGCAGGCGGAAATTCAGCAGAAACAGTGTGATTGCGATGACGCTGCCCAGGATGCCCGGGTTGAGCAGCAGCCTCTTCAGGGACAGCTGGGCGCGTCCTCCCATCCGGGCCACCCCATGGCTCCAGGAGACCACGGAAAACACCAGGTAGGGCGCGGTGGCGTAGAACAGCCCGGCGGAGCCCAGCACCGCCTGAATCAGGGGCAGGCCCATAAAGCCCGTGTTGCCGTACACCATGCCGAAGCGGAGCACGTCCCGGGTGTCCGCTTCCGTCCGGCGGAAGGCGGGGGCGGCCAGCGCAATCCACAGGGCGTAGACCGCGCACATAATCAGCACCCCCACCCCCATGTCCCGAAGCAGGGCCGGGGTGCGCTCCACCTGCAGGGTGTCAATAATGATGCAGGGGGAGACGATGTTCATCAGCACAAAGGTGAGCTGCGCCACCCCGGTCTTTGTGAGCTTCCCCAGCCGGGTCAGCACAAAGCCGACCCCCATCAGCAAAAACAGCGTCCCCACCTGGGACGCCACCAGCAAAATGTTGGCAAGCAATTCTCCCATCCCCCTATGCACCGACGATCAGATAACACCCATTATACAGGCTTGCGCGGCATTTGCAAAGGGGAATGTGAGTTGACAAAGACGGCCGGGGGGCGATATACTGATTCTTACCGATTGATGATCTGAATGGCAGAGGAGCGTAAGAATGACAAGCAGACAGTGGAAAAGCCGCGGATACGTGCGCCTTTTCATCTCCTATTACCGGCCCCATGTGAAGCTGTTCGCCCTGGACATGGCATGTGCGCTGGTCATCGCCCTGGTAGACCTGGCCTTTCCCTTTTTTTCCCGGCTGTCTATGCAGAGGCTGCTGCCGGACCGGCTGTTCACCGCCTTCTTCCTGGTCATGGCCGCGCTGGTGGCGGCCTATGTGCTCAAAAGCGCCCTGTACTATGTGGTGACCTTCTGGGGCCACCTGCTGGGGGTGCGCATGGAGGCTGACATCCGCCGGGACCTGTTCGCCCACATGCAGGAGCTGTCCTTTTCCTTCTATGACAAAAACCGCACCGGCCAGCTGATGAGCCGGGTCACCGGCGACCTGTTCGAGATCACCGAGCTGGCCCACCACGGGCCGGAGGACCTGTTCATCTCCTCGGTGACCCTGCTGGGCGCGTTTGTGGTGATGCTCACCATCCGGTGGGAGCTGGCTCTAGTGGTGTTCGCGGTGGTGCCCTGCTTCGTGCTGTTCACCGTGTTCTCCCGCAAGCGGATGATGAACGCCTCCACCCAGGTCAAGGCCACCCTGGCGGGCATCAACGGGGAGGTGGAGTCCTCCATCTCCGGCATGCGCACCGCCAAGGCCTTTGCCAACGAGGCGGCGGAGAGCGCCAAATTCGCCCGGGCCAACGACCAGTTCCGGGGGGCCAAGCGGGGCTACTACAAGGCCATGGCGGTATATATGTCCGGCCTGGAGTTCTGCATGGGCATCATGAGCGTGCTGGTCATCACCTTCGGCGGGTTTTTGATTATGAAGGGCCGCATGGACTACGTGGACCTGATCACCTTTTCCCTGTACGTGACCACCTTCATCACCCCCATCCGGAAGCTCTCCGCCTTTGTGGAGCAGTTCATGCAGGGCATGGCGGGCTTCAAGCGCTTTGTGGAGCTGATGCGGGTGGAGCCGGAGATTCAGGACGCCCCGGACGCCAGGGACCTGACCCACGTCCAGGGCGACATTCTGGTGGACGACGTGACCTTCCGCTACGAGCCGGAGGGGCAGCCGGTGCTCTCCCACGTGACCCTCCACGTGCGCCCCGGGGAGACGGTGGCGGTGGTGGGCCCCTCCGGCGGCGGCAAGTCCACCCTGTGCCAGCTCATTCCCCGCTTTTACGACGTGAGCGAGGGCCGCATCCTGGTGGACGGCCAGGACGTGCGTACCCTCACGCAGCACTCCCTGCGGGCGCATATCGGGGTGGTGCAGCAGGACGTGTTCCTCTTCGCGGGCACCATTTTTGACAACATCCGCTACGGCCGGCCAGACGCCACGGAGGAAGAGGTGATCGCCGCGGCCAAAAAGGCGGAGATTTACGACGATATTCTGGACATGCCCGACGGCTTCCAGACCTACGTGGGAGAGCGGGGCGTGATGCTCTCCGGCGGGCAGAAGCAACGGGTGTCCATCGCCCGGATCTTCCTCAAGGACCCCTCCATCCTCATCCTGGACGAGGCCACCTCCGCCCTGGACAGCGTCACCGAGGCCCGCATCCAGTCCGCGTTTGACGAGCTGGCCAAGGGCCGCACTACTTTAATCATCGCCCACCGGCTGTCCACCATCCGCTCCGCCGGGCGGATTCTCGTCATCGACGACAACGGCATCAAGGAGGAGGGCACCCACGAGGAGCTGATGGCCCTGGGCGGCGAATACGCCCAGTTATATGAGGCTCAAAAATCTGTTTCTGTATAGAAAAAACAACAGGGGGACGGCCAATAGGCCGTCCCCCTGTTTGAGATGCGATACATTTTGTAACACATTTTGTTATGCTTACAATTCACACAAATTGCCATACAATAAGGTCACCATATATGGCAGGTGTGCGATATGACAAATAAATTCCGGCTTCCCTCTATTCCTGGGACAACACCCAAAAATATTCGTTTCCCCAATGACATCATTGACCAGGTAAACGGAGTCATCCAGGGAACGAATATCAGCTTTTCAAAATTTGTTATAGAAGCCACCCGCGTCGCACTGGAAAGCCTGAAGGAGGGAGATACCGCAGATGTTAAATGAAAACGATGCCGCCTTTGAGCGCTGCCCTCCCTATGGCAAGGGGGCCTTTGGCTACGGAAGAGAGGACGTGGCGATCCTGGAGGAAATGCTCTACTTCATGCGCTATTTTATGGACGAGATGGACAGCACCCAAGTCTACCACTTCCGCAGCTATATGCAGACTTATGAGCGCTATGTGAAGCGCCGCTGCCGCTACTTTTTTGAACTGGGCTCCCGCCACGGCGCCACCGTGGCGCTGGACATTTATCACAGGGAATACGACGAGATGATGAAGGAATACCTGGCCGAGCCGGCCGAAGAAAAAAATGGCCCTCCCGGAGACTCCGGTTAAAAGGAAGGCCCCTCTCTCCGCGCGGAGAGAGGGGCCTTCCTTTTGTTTTTTCCATATTCAGGCCGGGTAATAGGCGGCCACGCCGTCCTCCAGGACCCGCTTTACGGAGCCCTCTGCCTGCAGGCGCTCCAGGTGGGAGACCGCCTCGCCCACGGCGAACCACTTCTGGGTGAGGGGGAAATCCTCCCAGGTGTTGCTCTTGGAGTGGATTTTCCAGGTCATATACCCCGCCAGCTGGTAGGCCGACTCCCCCGGGTGGTGCTTCACCGCGGCCAGGGCCTCGTCCAGGCGCAGGCGATGGTGAAGCAGCAGCTGATCCACCCGCGCCTTCAGATCGCCCCGGCCCCGGTGGCCGGGCAGGGAAAGGCGCACGTCGTACTCCCGGATGCGCTTCAGGCTCTCCAGATAGGCCCCCAGGGCGTCGGGCAGGTCGTTCCAGGCGGTGATGTTGGGGGTGATGTCAAAGAGCACGTGGTCCCCCAGGAACATGGCCCCCTGCTCCTCCATCCAGAAGCACATCTGACCCGGGGTGTGCCCGGGCATCAGCAGGCAGCGCAGCTTGTAGCCGCCGGCCTCCAGCACGTCCCCGTCCTCCAGGCAGGCGTGGGGCACGCCCCGGGGCGGCGCCATGGAGTGGGCGGGGTTGCTGTCCCAGATGTGGGCCAGCAGCTCATTGGGAAAGCCCTCCACCATAAAGCTCTTCTCCACGCCGCTCCAATATTCGTCGGCCTGCTCCTCCGGGTCGAAAATCCGCTCGTCCAGGCGGCTGATGTAGATGGTGCCCTTTTCCCCGGCCGCGTCCGGGGCCAGCCCGGTGTGGTCGGAGTGCAGGTGGGTGGCCAGCACATCCACGTCCCCGGGCCGGAGTCCCAGCTGAGCCATCTCTTCAAACAGCGCCTGGCGGCAGGCGGGCTGGCGGAAGCCGGTGTCGATCAGCAGGTTGCGGTCCTTCCCCTTGATGAGGTAGGCGTTGAGCTCCTTGAGGGGATTGCCCACCAGGGGGATGGGCAGGCGGTACAGGTTTTTCAGAATTTCCTCGGGCATGATGAATCTCCTTGTTTATTTCTGTAATGTCTCCTATTATAGCCCATTTTTTACCCCCATGGGAAGCCCTTGTATACAAATTTGTCATTGTGTGGTATACTCGTTCCACCAAAACAGAGGTGGACGCTGCCATGACCAAGACCGAACTGCTGAACAAAACCGCCCGCACCGAGGAGGAGCGGGTGCTCCTCTCCCGGGTGCTGGACAAGCTGGAGCTGACCCGGCAGAGGAATATCCCCAGCCACACCTGCTTTCTTTCCCCCACCCAGCGGGTGAGCGCGGAGAGCCTGCTCAACGCCTGCGGCCACCCGAAGCACCTGTTTTTCGGGGGTTACGAGGGGGCGGAGCGGACCATCTGCGTCTTTCTCCCCGACTGGCAGGAGCCGGAGGACTGGCTGGCCGACCCGGACGGACCGGTGCGGGCCCTCCGGGCGTCCTTCCCGGCGGGGAGCGGCCTGACCCACCGGGATTTTCTGGGGGCCGTGCTGGGCCTCGGGCTGGACCGGGAAAAGACCGGCGACCTGCTGGTGGGGGAGAGCGGCTGCGACCTGCTGGTGCTGGAGGACGTGGCGGAGTTCCTCCTCCTCCACCTGGATCAGGCCGGGCGGGTACGGCTGAAGCTGGCCCCGCTGCCTCTGGATCAGGTGGAGCCGCCCCCGGTGCAGGTGCGCCAGATTCGGGACACGGTGGCCACCCTGCGGCTGGACGCGGTGGCGGCCTCCGGCTTCTCCCTGGCCCGGGGCAAGGCGGCCGACCTGATCTGTGCCGGGCGGGTGCAGCTCAACCACCGGGAGTGCGTCAAGCCCGACCGGGCGGTGGGGCAGGGGGACGTGATCTCCTGCCGGGGCCTGGGAAAATGCGTAGTCAAAGAGGTGGGCGGCCCCTCCAAAAAAGGCCGTATTATGCTGTTATTGGAGCGATATGTCTAATGGATGAGAAAAAGATTGCCCGCATCAACGCGCTGGCCAAAAAGGCCAAGAGCCCCGAGGGGCTCACCCCGGAGGAGATGGTGGAGCGGGACCTGCTGCGGCAGGAGTATGTGGCCGCCTACCGGGAGAATCTGATCGCCCAGCTGGAGCACACGGTGATCGTGGAGCCGGACGGCACCCGCCACCGCCTGCCGAAAAAGGAGTAGGCCGTGCTGCTCCCATTGGCCGAGCCGGGGCGGGCGGCTGTCCTCTTCGCCGGCTGGAGGAGGGCATGATCCACGCCTGCCTCCAGGGGGCGATAGGCCGGGTCTATGCCGACCATCCGGACCGGTCCGCGGCGGCCGCCTTTCTGGGAGACTTTGTATTTTACACAGACACGCCCTCCGACGCCGCCTACACCATCTGCGAATAGACGCAGCCAAGCAAGCCCTCCGGATTTCTCCGGAGGGCTTGCTTTTGGCATTTTCGCCGTACGGCCGGCGCGCCGCGCCTATTTGGTCAGCTGCTCACACAGGCGCATCAGCAGGGCCGCGGCCTGGGCCCGGGTAGCCGGGCCGCCGGGCGTCAGGGTGGAGGCGCTGGTGCCGGTCATCAGGCCCGCGGCGTTGGCCCAGGCCATGGCCTCGGCCGCATAACCGCTGACCTGAGCCCTGTCGGTATAGCCGGACAGATCGGCCCGGCCGGACACGTCATAGCCCTTATAGGCCGCGTAGCGGTAGAGGATGGCCGCAATCTGCTCCCGGGTAATCACATCCTCGGGGCCAAAGCTGCCGTTGCCGTAGCCGCTGACAATCCCGTTGGCGGCGGCCCAGGCCACCGCGTCCGTATAGTAGCGGCCGGCAGCCACGTCGTCAAACCGTGCGGGAGAGGCCGCGGGCGTGCCCTCCAGGCGGTAGAGGATGGTCACAATCATTCCCCGAGTGGTAGCGTCCTCCGGGCGGAAGGAGGTGCTGCTGGTACCGGACATCAGGCCCTTTTCATAGACGTAGCGGACGGCCTCCTCATACCAGGCGCCGGCGGCCACATCGGTAAAGGGCAGCTCCTGCGGCTGGACCTGGCTCCGGACAAAGGACGCCTTGATCTCCACTTTGGAGTCCGGCATGGTAAAGGTGTATTTCCCGTTCTGCTCCGTTACGGCGAGCCTGGCACCCTTGGTGTCTGTGACGGTCAGGGCGTCCAGCCTATACCCGGCGTCGGGCGTGGCGGTCAGAGTAATGGTATCACCCTTTTTTGCACTCCTGGGCGAGGCGGTGACCGAGCCGTGCTCACTGGCAGACACACTCACGGAATGGTTTGTACTGCCGGAGCTCCCACTCCCGCCGGAGGTATTGTCAGCGTGGGAGAGGGTGACCGTGTCCACCTGGGTGCCGTCGCAGTTGTAGGCGGTGATGGTCAGGGTGCTGCCCTCAGCGGTGCCGGTCAGGTAAATGCCGTCATATTCCTGGGAGGCCTTTACAAAGTGGAAGTCCGGATTGTCCACAATCTTGTAGCTGTCGCTTCTGGATTTCTCCCCCAGGTCGCCGCAGATAAAGTAGGTCACCCCGCTGCTGTCCACGCTGCCGCCGGTCATGGGCGCGGTGCGGGCATAGGAGTGGTCATGGCCGGAAAACACCGCGTCGATCCCGGCCTGCTCGGCGGCGGGGGGAATGATGGCGTTGCAGCGGTCGCTGCCGCCGTTGGGGTTGGTATAGTAGGCGGGCTGGTGGACACTGAGGAGCTTCCACTGGCAGTCGGACCGGGCGGCGTCGCTCACCAGCCAGTCCGCAGCCTCACTGAGGTTGGCGCCGTTGTTGATGACCGCCAGGTACACGTCGCCGTACTCCACGGAATAGTAGCCTTCGGCGGGCAGGGCCAGAATGTTCCGGGCGTTGCCGCCAGAGGTGTCGCCGTAGTACTCGTGATTGCCCAGAACCGTAATGAAGTCGGTGCCGCCGAAGTTCTGGTCAAACAGGTCCAAGATCTCCGACCACTGGTTATAGTTGGCGCCGTTGTCCACAAAGTCGCCGGTCTGCAGACCGAAGTCGAAGCTCTGCCCCTGCACGCTTGTGCCAATCTGATTGAGAATGTCAATGGCGTCGGCATCGCTCTCCGGATTGCCGCTCATCTGAGTGTCGCCCACAACCAGGAAAGACGTCCGATTCTGCTGGGCAGGGGAGGTGGTAAAGGTGCGCACATCGGACCAGATTATTCCGTCCCCCACCACGCCGCAGTAGGTGGTACCGGGCTCCAGCCCGGTGAGCTCCACACGGTTGACCCGGGCGGCGCTCTTGGAGACGCTGAACGCGGTCAGCGTGCTCTGGCCGGTCACCTGGGTATAGGCGTCAGAGGTCTGTGCGAAGTCAAAGGCGGCCCCGGCAGACCGGGCGTCATAGTCGGCCTTGGTCATGTAGCGGACCACCGCCGTTTCTCCTGCGGCGGAGGCATTGGACATCCAGGTAACCGTCTGCTTTGTCCGGCTGTCTGTGCCGGCGGAAAAGCGGATGCTGCCGGGCTTTCCCTCTCCATTGCCCGCATGGGCCATGACGGTATACTCTGTGGCAAAGGAGACGTTGGAGCCGCTCTTGGCGGTAAAGACGCACTTGGCTCCGGCCTCCATCGCTCTGGTGGCCTCGCTGGTCAGGGTGCCCTCCGCTCCGGTGGTCCCGATCTGCGCCTCACCCAGCCAGACCTCCACGCCGGCGGCAGGCCTGCCGTCCGGGTCGGTGACCAGAATGGTGCAGGGGTCGCCCTGGGTCAGGACGCCCGCCTCCACCGTGTAGTAGGCGGACAGGGTGAGCTTTTCCCCGGGCTGAGCGCCGGAATAGCTGCTGCCGGACACGTCAGTATAGCGAATTGTGGAGGGATTATAGGTGAAGAAGTCAATCTCCGCGTCCAGATCGGTTGGGACCTGGAAGGTGATGGTGCACAGCTGCGCGGCAGCCTGGCGCAGGTTGCTCTGGGCGCTTCCGGTCAGATTGACCTCCACATGAAGGGCGGCCTTTTTAAAGCCGGTGGAGGTGTAGGTATGGGTGCCGGTATAGCCGTCGGCAAAGGTGACGGCCGGCTCGCCGAAATCGGAGTTGAGGTCGGTCAGCTCCAGCGTGACGTGGCGGACCGTGCGGTCGCTGGCGGAGATGGAGAGGACGTAGTCCTGGCCCATGGTCACGGTATCCTGACCGGTCACGGAGACCTCGGGGGTGGACTGAGCGTCGTTTTTCACCGTAAAGCTGTAAGTCTTGGCGACGCTGTTGCCGAAGCCGTCAAACACCGTGACGCCCAGGGTGTGCTGGCCATTGTTCAGACTGGCGTTGGAGCGGGTCTCGGTGGTGGACTTGTCGGCGTTTTTGCGCTCGCCGTCGATGGTAATAATGGTGGCCTCGGCGTTGATGCCGCTGCGGTTGTCGCTCTCGGGGTCATGATACTGGGTAATGATCTCAATGTAGTTGGCATCCACTACGGTGGAGCCGTCCTCGGCCAGCTCCACACCGTTAATGGTGGTAGAGGTGATCTCGGGATTGATCAGATCATCCATATCCGTGCCGTAGACCACCCGGAAGTTGTCAAAATACAGGCTGCCGTTATAGCGGCCGCCCCCTGTCTTGGGCTGATAGGACAGCCAAAGGATGCCCTGGCCGGGCTGAATCTTCAAGGGGTGCTCCTCGCTGATATTGGGCCAGAGGCTGGTAATGTCGGCGGAGCAGTAGGCCCAGCCGCTCCAGGTAAAGCCGGTGGCCTCGCTGCCCTCCGCTTTCAGGGGGATGTACTTGGCGGCATAGTCGCTGCCGGTCCAGTACTCCACCTGGATATAGAGGGTATAGGCCGAGGGGGTAGCCTCAGGGGCATAGACCCACACGCCCACCTCGCTGGGGTAGCCCTCGATGTCAATGTCCTCCCCGCAGTAGCGGATATAGTAATTGGCATTGGAGGAGCCGTCGTAGGAGGCGTAGTCGTAGTCCAGCTCCAAGGCGGCCTCGCCGAAGCGCACCTGTCCATTGTCGCCGGTAACCACCTTCAGATCGCCGCTCTCATACTCGGGGATCGCGCTGTTGGGCCACAGATAGTAGGTATAGCCGTTGGCCCGGAAGATATCGGAGGCGGGGACAGCGGAGTCCCAGTTGCCGGTAAAGACGTAGGGGGCCGTAACGGTGGCGGTGGTGGGGCTCCCGCTGTACTTGCCGGAGGTGATGACCTCCACGGAATCCACCGTACCCCGGTAGCCCTCTGTCATGCCGCTGTCCACAAAGCTCTTCTGCCCCCAGTGAAAATGGGCGCACTGCTCCAGATGGCCATCTTCGTCCGGCTCAAAGTCCAGCAGCACAACAGGCATCTTGCCTACTTCTACTGAGATGGTGTCGGTCAGAATCTCATCCTCCAGCGTGGTGTAGCTGACCGTGACGTTTCCGGTCAGGGTACTGTCGGACTGCCCGGCGGTAAAGGTGTTTCCGGTAACACAGCCCACAGCTTCATTGTCCACACTCCACTGGAAGTCGCCCTCCTTGTAGTGGATGGCACGCAGGCTGGCCTTGGCGTTCAGACCCAGGTCAGATTCCTCGCCGAAATCCAGAGAGATGGATTCTCCGGTGAAGTAGAGCTGGTCAATGTCGTCAATGACAATGCTGGTGGAGCCCACCACCTGCCCCTTGCTGGAAAGATTGACGGTTACCGTGCCGGTAAAGCCCTCGGCGGCGGTGAAGCTGCCGCTCTGGTCAATGGCGCCGGCCTGCGCATCCTCCAGGGACCAGGACAAATCGTCAGGCAGATCTGCCTGACGACCGGCGCTGTCAACGCCGGCGGCGCGGAACTGCACCGTGCTGCCGGGGGTGTACTGCTCATTGTTGGGGGTGAGCACCGCGTGGTCAAACGCCCCGGTGGATTCCCCGGTGTAAACCAGCAGCAGAGCGCTGGACACGGCGCGCTCCGTGCCGTCCGAAGGGCTGTTGCGGATCTCCAGTCCCTCGGAGCCCTCCCGCTCAGACACATAGGTGGCAGATCCGCCGCCGTCCAGGTAGATGGCGTCCACCACTCCCTGGGCCTTCAGGAAGTCGGCCATGGAGTAGAGGGTCTGCCCCACCGAGTAGGGATCCTGCCGTCCGTCGGCCACATAGATGACGATGCTGCCGTCGGCCTTGATGCCAATACTGTTGCGGGGCATCAGGTCGGCGTTGTTCGCGTCCACCTGGATCTGCCCGTTGCGCAGCAGCCAGAAGGGGCCGGAGATAGCCTCGGCCACGTCGGAGGCGTCGGTGCCCGCGTCCCGCAGGGCGTAGGAGCCGTCCTCCAAAACAGCAAAATAGGGTTCCTGATTGTATTCAGTGGTCTGGATCTGGTTTCCCTCCATAATGAGGTACCCCAGCGGCTGGGCGGTCTGCATGTTGTAGTAGTCGCCGTTGGTAGCAAAGATTACCCGCTCCCCGGTGGCGGCCTCATAGTCGGCGGCCTGGACGGTGGTCTTGCCAAGTTCCCAGGCCAAATCGGCGGCCGCCTCCTTCCGGCTCTCAGCCGTGCTGCCCGCAGTGTAATACCCGGCATAGGATGCCTTGAAGGTCACCTGGGCGCCCGGTTCCACTGTGGTCATAAAGCCGGCAATCTGCGCGGTGCCGTCATCGTTGTTCAGCAGCACGTCGCTCTCCGTTACACCGGAGACCAGTGTGTAGTTGGTCGCGGACACCAGCCGCGCGGACGCGGGCTGCTGAACCTCCGCCGCGAGAGCACTCAGGCTATTTCCCTCCGTCTGCAGGGCAGGGAGCGGGGCGCCCTCCGTCGCCAGTGCCGCCGGCAATGAGCCAAAGGCCAAAGCGCCGGACAGGAGCAGGGAAATTCCTCGTGTTTTCCATGGTTTTAAATTCATGCTCTGTGTTCATCCTCCTGATTTTACAAGATCTCTTACTTCTGCGGACTTCATAAGGATAAAGCAAAACAGAGGATGCATCTATCTTATTTGGGTAATGGACGTGTAAAGTCTGACCCTGTATGTCTGCCGGCACACCGCCCCAGAAAACACGCGGCGGGGGACCAAAAGGTCCCCCGCCGCGTGTTCTTATCTCAGCCACAGCCACACCGCCAGGGCGATCTGGCCCGCCAGGATGGCGGGCATACCGAATTTGAAGTACCAGTGGCGGGTCTTATGGCGAAAGGCGCGCATGCCCAGGACGGCGCCCAGGGCCCCGCCCAGCAGGGCGGCGAGAAAGAGGCCGCGCTCCGAAATGCGCCACGCCCCCCGCCTGGCCCGCCGCTTATCCATCCCCATCAGCGCGAAAGCCAGCACATTCATCGCCGCCAGATAGAGCGCCGGAACCGGCCAGTGGGCCGCTAACCACGCGCTCATCCCTCCGCCCCCGTCAGGGCGGCCACAAAGCCGCCCCGCCGCCTCGTGGTCTCCAGCCAGAGCGCCAGGTCGATCTCCAGCTCCTTCCCGCTGTCCAGCAGGGTGGCCCTGCGGCCGTCCAGGGCAATGATGGTCACCCAGTGCCACCAGTCCAGCTCCTTTACCTTGCCCTGATGCAGGTTCAGAAACGCCACCGGGCAGTCCGCCCTCAGGGCGGCGGTCAAAAAGGCGGATACCGTCTCATAGTCCGGCCGTTTGGTGCGGGCGGACGGGATCTCCAGCAGGGCGGGGGAGAGGGCCAGCCCCTGCTGCGCGGCGTAGGAACGCATCCCCTCCACCATCCACTCCGGGCGGTTGAGGCCGTGGCTGCGGGGGGTGACATGCTCCCACACCCGGCACATGAGGGCGATAAACGAGGCCCGATCCATGGCCCCCTCTCGATAGAGGGCCCGCTTCTCCGGGTGCGCCGCGGCCAAATAGGCGAAGATCAGGGCCGCGCAGGTGGGCCCGCAGCCCGCCCGCCGCTGCCAAAGGGTGGGGTACCACTCCTGGTCCGCCCCACGGGTGACCATCCCGTCGGGTCCGGCAATATCCAGTTGTTCCGGATGGGTCAATCCAATCGCTGTACTCAAGCTGCCTCTGCCTTTCTGTGGAACATAGCTGCTTTTAGTATAGCAGACCTGTCAATGGCGGTCAAAGGCCCGTCCGCGCTCTCCGGGTGAAGGTTAAATTTAGCCCCGTGCGTAGTCAAAAAACTGTATGGATCCCCGTACAGTTTTGTGCTGTCCGATGATTGTTTTTCCCCGCCGGCGGGACTATAATGACGCCACAGAATCCAAGCGGCCTGCGTGGCCCTGCTCCGCCCTTCCCGGCCTTCGGGAGGGGCGGAGCGGCCCTTTCAGGCCCCACAAAGGGAGACGTTTTTTATGTCCTATCATTTTCTGCTGGACATCGCGCTGATCCTGCTGAGCACAAAAGTGCTGGGTCTGATTACGCGTAAATTTCAGCTGCCCCAGGTGGTGGGGGCCCTTCTGGCCGGTCTGCTGCTGGGGCCTGCCTGCCTGAATGTCCTCCAGGGCACAGACACTCTGTCCCAGCTGGCTGAAATCGGCGTGATTGTCATCATGTTTTCCGCCGGTATGGGCACCGACATTCAGGAACTCAAGCACTCCGGCAAGGCGGGCTTCTGGGTGGCCCTGTGCGGGGTTCTGGTCCCGCTGGCGCTGGGCGCCGGACTGGCCTTTTTCTTCAACCGGGGCGCCTTTGCCCACCCGGGCAACGTTCTGCTGCAGAATATTTTTATCGGCACCATTCTGACCGCCACCTCGGTATCCATTTCGGTGGAGACCCTCAAGGAGCTGGGCCGACTGACCACCCGGGTGGGCAACACCATTTTGGCCGCCGCGCTCATTGACGACGTGCTGGGCCTGATCTGTCTGACCATTGTCACCAGCCTGGGGGGCGCGGACGTCAACATTATTCTCGTACTGGTCAAAATTCTGCTGTTTTTTGTCTTTGTGGGTGTGGTGGGCTTCCTTTTTGTCAAGTTCTTTACCTGGTATACTGAAAAGCTTCACAATCAGGACCTGCGCCGCTGGCCCATCGCCGCCTTTGTGCTGTGCCTGCTGCTGAGCTACTGCGCTGAGGAATTCTTCGGTGTGGCGGACATCATTGGCGCTTTTTCCGCCGGACTGATCGTCACGCTGACGCCAAAGGCCAAATATGTGGAAAGCAAATTCTCGCCCCTGTCCTACCTGCTGCTCACCCCCATCTTCTTTGCCAACATCGGCATCAGGGTTGAGCTGCCCGCCATGAGCTGGGAGATCGTGCTTTTTTCGGTCCTGCTGGTCGCGGTGGCCGTCCTCTCCAAGCTGATCGGCTGCGGACTCGGGGCCCGGCTGTCCGGCTTCCGCGGCCGCCAGTGCGTCCAGGTGGGCGTGGGTATGGCCTGCCGGGGCGAGGTCGCCCTTATCGTGGCAAACAAGGGAATGGCCATGGGTCTGATGCCCTCGGCCTTTTTTGGGCCGGTCATCATCATGGTGGTGTGCTGCGCGATTCTGACCCCTATCCTTCTCAAGCTGTCCTTTCGGAAAGAGGACGCTTACTCGGATCTGCAGGGCAGCAATCTGCTGGACTCCTACGAGGCCGTGGATCAGCTGGACCGGGTGGCGGAGGGTGTGCTCACCGCCGAGCAGGATCTGCGTCAGGGCACCGGAAAGCAGGAGTAGCCCCCCTTACAGGCAAAGCCCCGGCGGCCCAATGGGCCGCCGGGGCTTTTTATCCGCCGGGAACGTTATCGGCCCTCCTGCTCGGCCGCCTGGGGTAGTCTGAGCCATCTGCCCCTACAGTAGTAGATGAGCAGCGCGGCAGAGGTGACCACCCATGTGATGGGGTAACTGGCCGCCACCATGGCTACTGTATGATGGAGGGGCACCGCCGTAAACAGCCACACCAGCCGGAGCACACATACGCCGAAGATGGAAATAATCATGGGCACCACTGCTTCCCCTGTTCCCCGGATGGCGCCGGCCAGGATTTCCACCAGGATATAGGTGATATAGGTGGGTACCAGGAAGTACACCATATCCACCCCGATGACCAGCACCTCCGGGTCCGGGGTGAAGATGCTCAGCAGGGGCCGGGCCAGAAGCACCATTGTGGCGCTCAGGGCCGCCGTAAAGCCGGCGCTCATCCCCACGCATACCCGCACGCCCTTCTTCAGACGGTCAATTTTGCCCGCGCCGTAATTCTGTCCGGCAAAGGTGGTGATGGTCAGGCCCATAGTGTTGATGGACATCCAGAAGATCATGTCCATCTTGCCGTAGGCGGACCAGGCGGCCACCGTGTCCGTGCCGAAGGAGTTGATGGAGGACTGGATCACGATATTGGACACGTTGTACATCACCGACTGCATGGCCGCCGGAACGCCCACCCTGAGCGTGGCGACCAAGGCCCTGCGGTCAATGCGCAGCTGCCGGAGGAAAAGCTGATAGGGCTGCCCGTCGGCCCGGGTCAGGGAGAGGAGCACCAGCGCAGCGGAGAGCACCTGGGAGGCCACCGTGGCAATGGCCACCCCGGCCACCCCCATGTCCAGCCCCAGCACCAGGACCAGGTCCAGCACGATGTTGCACAGGGAGGCGGCGATGAGGAAGTACAGCGGCCGGCTGGAGTCCCCGATGGCCCGGAGCACGCCGGTACCCATATTGTACACCAGGTTGGGGATCATGCCCAGAAAATAGATCTGCAGGTAGAGGGTTGCCCCGGGCAGGGCCTCCGCTGTGGTGCCCATGGCGCGCAGCACCGGGGGCGTCAGGAAAAAACCCCCCACCGTAAACAGCGCCCCCGCCAGGACAGAGATCGCCATGGCGGTATGGACGCTGCGGTGGACGTCCTTGGCCAGGCGGGCGCCGTAATACTGGGCGATGATCACCACCGCGCCGCTGGCCAGGCCGTTGAAAATTCCCACAGTCAGGTTGACCACCGTGCCTGTGGAGCCCACCGCCGCCAGGGCGGTCTTGCCCACGAAGCGGCCCACCACCACCGTGTCCACCGTATTGTATAGCTGCTGGAAAAAGGTCCCGCACCACAGCGGGATAAAAAAGGCCAGCAGTTGCTTCCAAATGACTCCCTGGGTCACGTCCAGAGTGCCCCGGCGCATAAGATGCATATCCCTATCACCCGAAATCCTTCCAAGATACAGCCATTTTACACGCTGCGGCCGGAAAAGACAATAGCCCGTCTGCCCGAATCCGCCCTGTCCAGATTTGCCCCCTTTGTTCCTTTTCATATTCCCACACCTGGGAGGAGAATCCCCCTGTAGGCCATCCCCCGCCGGCCCCGGCCGCGCCCAGCACTCATTCTTTTTGCTCTATTTGTGCGTATCCGCAGGTGCCCTTTTCCCGGTACTTTTCCGGCGTCTGCATTTTCAAAAGGGGAGCAGCTCTCCGTCTTGTATTTTTTATCCCCATCCTGTATAATATTAGGGCCAATTGAACAGAAACACACCGAAAGGACGTTTTGCATATGAAACTGGGCATTGTGGGGCTCCCCAATGTGGGCAAGTCCACCCTTTTTAACGCCATCACCAACGCCGGGGCGGAGAGCGCCAACTACCCCTTCTGCACCATCGACCCCAATGTGGGCGTGGTGGCCGTGCCCGATGCGCGGCTGGACAGGCTCAGCCAGATGTATCACCCCAAAAAGACCACCCCGGCGGTCATTGAGTTTGTGGATATTGCCGGCCTGGTGAAGGGGGCCTCCCGGGGCGAGGGGCTGGGCAACAAATTTTTGGGCAATATCCGCGCCACCGACGCTATTGTCCATGTGGTACGCTGCTTTGACGACGAGAACGTGATCCATGTGGAGGGCTCCACCGACCCCCTGCGGGACATTGGCATCATCGACATTGAGCTGATCATGGCCGACGTAGAGATGGTGGAGCGGCGCATTGACAAGGCCAGCAAGGCTGCCAAGGGAGACAAAAGATTTCTCCACGAAGCGGAGGTGTTTTCCGCCCTGAAGGACTGGCTCAACGACGGTAACTCCGCCCGCTCCTTTGTGTGCGACGAGGACGACCGGGAGCTGATCGCCACCTCCGAGCTTCTCTCCCTCAAGCCCATTATTTACGCCGCCAACCTGGATGAGGACGGCTTCGCCGACTACGCCTCCAACCCCTATTACCATCAGGTGGCGGAGCTGGCCGCCAAGGAGGGGGCCCAGGTGATCCCGGTATGCGCCAAGCTGGAGGCGGAAATCGCCGAGCTGGATGGGGATGAGAAGAAGATGTTCCTGGAGGAGCTCGGCATCCCCGAGTCCGGCCTGGACCGGCTGATCCGCGCCAGCTATGCCCTGCTGGGCCTGATCTCCTTCCTCACCAGCGGCGAGGACGAGTGCCGCGCCTGGACCATTACCAGGGGCACTAAGGCTCCCCAGGCCGCAGGAAAAATCCACACCGACTTTGAGCGGGGCTTCATCCGCGCCGAGGTGGTGGCCTATGACGACCTGATGGCCTGCGGCACCATGACGGCTGCCAAGGAAAAGGGCCTGGTCCGCTCCGAGGGAAAAGAATATGTGATGAAGGACGGAGACATCGTTTTGTTCCGGTTTAACGTGTAATCAGGCCCTTCTTTTTCCGGTCTGAGAAATAGGTCCGACCCACAGCTTTGCCGTGGGTCGGACCTATTTTGTACGGTCTTTTAAATATAAAGCAGCTTTTTTGCCTCAAACCGCAGCTCCTCCCGCACGTCGGGATGGGCGATAGCGATCAGGTTTTCCGCCCGCTCCCGGACCGTGCGGCCCCGCATGGGCGCCACGCCGTACTCGGTCACGATATAGTCCACATAATTGCGCGGCACCGTGACCACCGCGCCCTGAGCCAGCATGGGCCGGATCTTGGACTGTCCTTTGGCCGTTCTGGAGGGGAAGGCCAGAATTCCCCTCCCGCCCTTGGAGCGGAACGCGCCGTAAGCAAACGCAAAGGCGCCGCCGGAGCCGGAGAGCTGCCGTGGTCCGATGGACTCCGAGCACACCTGTCCGGTGAGGTCCATCTCCACAAGGGTGTTGATAGAGACCAGGTTGTCGTTCTGCATGATCACCATTGGGTCCACCGCATAGCTGCCCGGCATGATGCGGAAGGCAGGGTTGGCGGACATCACCTCATAGAGATGGCTGCTGCCCCCCGCGAATGAGCCGATGTGCAGCCCGGTGTTGATGTTTTTCCGCGCCCCGGTAACCACGCCCCGCTCCACCAGGTCGGCCATGGCGTCGGTAAACATCTCGGTGTGAATGCCCAGATCCCGCAGGCCCCCCAGCTGTTTGGCAATGGCGTTGGGCAGGCCGCCGATGCCCAGCTGGATGCAGTCGCCGTGGCGAATCAGGCCGGCTACATGCTCGCTGATCTTCTCCTCGACTGGGGTGATGGCCACGCTGGGAACGGTAAACAGAGGCGCATCGTTCTCGTACAGGGCAGTCACCTGGTCAATGTGGATCTCCAGCCCGCCCCGGACCCTGGGCAGATTGTGATTGACCTCCAGAATGATCTGCCGGCAACGGCTGAGCAGCTCCTTTTCCCACATCATGCACAGGGAAATCTGAAAATTGCCGTTTTCGTCCATGGGGCACACTGCGGCCACCCCAACATCACAGGGGGTGTGGGCGTTCACACTGGCCGGAAAAAGGGGCAGGTCCGAGGGCACCAGGGAGGCGTTCCCGTGGGCATAGCCCTCCGCCCAGCCGGGCCCGAAAAAGAAGCTTTTATAGTTGATATGTCCATCCATGCCCGGCTCCACCATAAATGGATAGCGGCCCAGGCGGGATTTGACGCAGGTTACGCCCTTTACCCGGGGGGCAATGGTGTGCAGCCGCTGGCAAAACGCCGCCGGCTCGTTGCAGTCGCCCGCCATACAGATCGCCGCGCCATCCTGAATTAGGTCCAGGCAGCGCTCTACGGTCGATTTCTTTTTCTCATACATCTCCTGATAGCCCATACAGTTCCCTCCGGTTTCAGCGATGCTTTTATTTTATCTCAACTGCTTTTTTTGCGCAAGTACCCTTTCCGGCCGGAAGGGCGTATGGCCAGCCGGCCGGCGGGGCAGACTAAGACGTCCTTGAAAAGGTCCCCAGGTATGGTACAATAGCCCTATCCACAAGGGGCGTGTCCGGCAAAATCCGCTCCACCCACAACAGCTGCATATAAAGGAGGGCCATCCGCCATGTGTACGGCGATTACCTATCGCACCCGCGACCACTATTTCGGCCGCAACCTGGATCTGGAATACTCCTACCGCGAGACCGTGACCATCACCCCCCGGAATTACCCCTTCCGCTTCCGGGCCGCAGAACCGCTGGAGCGGCACTATGCGATGATCGGCATGGCCTATGTGGCGGAGGATTTTCCGCTCTACTACGACGCCACCAATGAGAAAGGGCTGAGCATGGCGGGGCTGAATTTCCCGGGCAACGCCTGGTATCCGCCGGCCGCTCCAGGTGGGGACAATGTGGCCACCTTTGAATTCATCCCCTGGATTTTGGGCCAGTGCGCCACCCTGGACCAGGCCCGGGCCCGGTTGGAGCGCATCCATCTGACCGACGCCAGCTTCTCCCCGTCGCTGCCGCCCTCGCCCCTGCACTGGATCATCTCCGACCGGGAGGGCTCCATCACGGTGGAGTGCGTCAAAGAGGGGCTGAAGATCTATGACAACCCGGTGGGCGTGCT
The DNA here is from genome assembly GCF_014281125.1 of Lawsonibacter celer. Lineage (GTDB taxonomy): Bacteria > Bacillota > Clostridia > Oscillospirales > Oscillospiraceae > Lawsonibacter_B > Lawsonibacter_B celer. The sequence continues at coordinate 80,805 of NZ_JACOEA010000006.1, forward strand.
CACCAACAGCCCGCCCTTTCCCTTCCATCTGTTCAACCTGAACAACTACCTCTCCGTCACCCGCCACACCCCGGAAAACCGCTTCTCCGGCCAGCTGTCCCTGGAGCCCTATAGCCGCGGTATGGGCGGTCTGGGCCTGCCCGGGGATCTCTCCTCCTCCTCCCGTTTTGTGCGGGCCGCGTTTACCAGGCTCAACGCCGTCTCCGGGGATTCCGAAGAAGAGAGCGTCGGGCAGTTTTTCCACATTCTGGGTTCTGTAGAGCAGCAGCGGGGCTGCGTGGAACTGGATGGAGGGGCGTATGAGTTCACCCTCTACTCCTCCTGCTGCAACACCGACCGGGGCATTTACTACTACACCACCTATGAAAACCGCCAGATTACCGGGGTGGACCTGTACCGGACAGATCTGGAGGGCCGCAGTCTGGTCTCCTACCCACTGGTGGAGGGTCAGCAGATCCGAATGCAGAATTAACCCGCAGAGAAACAGGGCCGCCCCATGGGGCGGCCCTGTTTCTCTGCGCTTTTCGGACTGCCGGTCACTCCGGCCAATCCCATCGGCGGACGCCGGTCCACTGCCCTTCGCCCCCGGCGCTTTGGTGGCCGTGGCCTCCGCGCGGGTCATGTTCCGATCCTCTTCACGCTGGTCATCTGCTCACTCAGCGTTTTGTCCGCATATCAGCCGGTGAATCGCAATCCGCGCCTGTGTCAAGCTGTGTTCCATGGAACGTCCTTCTATTTTTTGATGGCAGTATTTTACCCAAATCGCACATTTCATGCGCTCTGACAAATGGACTCCTTCCCCCGGGCATAAAAAAGCGCAGCTCGTGAGAGCTGCGCTTTTTTATGCTGTTTTTCTCTACCGTGTGTTTTATGGCTCATAGGTGGGAAGCACCCGGGCGCAGGCGGTCTGCTCATAGGCGTAGGCCAGGGCCAACAGCCGCTCCTCCCCGAAGCGGTGCCCGATTAGGGTGATCCCCATAGGCACCCCGTCAGCCAGACCGGCCGGGACGTTGACCGCGGGAAGGCCGGAGAAGGCAGGCAGATCGGTGAGCTTGGGGCAGAAGAGGGCGTCCAGCCGCTGCTCCTCCATGACCCGGAGAATCCCGGTATTCGTCACACGCTCATTTTCCAGCAGGGCGCGGATATATTCCGGGTCGGTAAGGGCGCCGCTGGTGCGGTACTGGCACTGCTCCAGCCGATCCTGGCCGTATTTGAGGGCCTGGTCTGCGTGGGCGTGGTTCCAGGCGATCAGATCCTCCAGGGTGCGCACCGGATTGGCAGGGGAGAGGTGCCCCAGGTAGTCGTTGAGGCAGGCCTTGAACTCGTAGACCGCAACATCGGCGTTATAGTTCATCATGGGGAAATCGCACCCCTCCACCAGCACCGCCCCGGCCTCTTTCAGGGCCTCCACCGCCCGGTCTGCCAGCTTCTGCTCCGCAGGAGACAGTTCGGCATAGTAGCCCATATTCAGTCCTACCCGGGCGCCCCGGAGAGCGTTTTTGTCCAGGGCGGCGGCGTAGTCGTGCCCCGGCTCGTCCTTTCTCAGCAGGGTGGACGGGTCCCCGGGGTCGTACCCCTCGATGACGCTGAGGATGCGGGCCGCGTCCTCCACCGTGCGGGTGATGGGACCCACCGTGTCCAGGGTCAGGGAGATAGGGCACACCCCACCGCGGCTGACCAGTCCCCGTGATGGCTTGACCCCCACCACGCAGTTGTAGCTGGAGGGGTAGAGGATGGAGCCGGTGGTGTCCGTCCCCAGGGTGGCCAGGGTCAAGTTGGCGGCGGCGGCCACGGCGCTGCCTGTACTGGAGCCGGAGGGATAGCCGGAGAGCTTATAGGGATTTTTGGTCAGTCCGCCCAGGGAGCTGTAGCCCCGGCGCATGGTGGTGGAGACGAAGTTGGCCAGCTCAATCAAATTGGCCTTGCCCAGAATCAGGGCCCCCGCCTGGCGCAGCTTTTTTACCACATGGCTGTCCTCCACGGCGTAGTGGTCCCGGAAGGCCAGAGCACCTGCGGTGGTGTGGGTGCGGTCGCCAGTGCTGATATTATCCTTAAGCAGGATAGGCACCCCGTGGAGCGGCCCCAGGAGGTTCCCCCGGCGTAGCTGCTGGTCCATGTAGTCGGCCAAAAACAGCGCGTCTGGATTGAGCTCCAGCACGGCGTTGATGCAGGGACCGGATTTGTCAATGGCGGCGATCCGCTCCAGATAGACCAGCACCAGCTCCCGGGTGCTGACCGCCCCGCCCCGCAGCGCCTGCTGATAGCGGGCAATGGTGAGCTCCTCAACCGAAAAATCGGACATAAGCACTTCATCCCTTTCAATGCCGTTTTGTCTGCTGGAATTTGGTGTAAATGATCTATCCAATTGTATCACAGTTTGCCATGTTTGGCAGCATGCCGGCGCAAATTTTTCCATACAGCTTCTCAAAAGGGGTCCATTCTCATATCCGGCGGACCGGGCGCATATACATCAGCCAGTGAGAAACGATAGCTGGGAGTGTTGCTGTTTGAAAGGGAACATCGAGGAGAGGGCCTGCAGCTTGGCCCTGTACATCATAGAGAACAAAGCGACGGTGCGCAGCGCGGCCCAGAAGTTCGGCATCAGCAAATCCACAGTCCATAAGGACCTGTCCGAGCGGCTGCCCGCCTTTAACCGTCCGCTTTATGAGCAGGTCAAGCGTGTCCTGGACGTGAACAAGGCCCAGCGGCATATCCGGGGCGGCATTGCCACCCGCAAAAAGTACAAAGGCAGGTAAAAACGGCGGTATCCCCGACCGCTCAGGGCCAGGGGGATACCGCCGCCTCCATTTCCATCAGAGCGTAAGAAAGCGCACCAGCACCACCAGGGACGCCGCCACCACCGTGCCCGAGGCGCACAGATCCAGCAGCTTCCAGCGGTGTTCTGTCTGCCCGTGCCGGCCCGGACGCATCCGCGCGGGGTTCTCCTCCTCGGCCGGCTCTTCCGGACACTCCGGCCTGTGGGCACGGCGGTAGGCCTCAAAATCCAATACCTTACCCGCCCCCGCCTTGGGCGGAGTGCGCTTGCGGGAGGGTACAAAGGTGTAGCAAACCGTCTCCTGGCCGCCGCAGGCCCGCCGCCCCTCCGCCGAAGCACACACACTCAGGCGCTTGGCGTCAATGCTGTAATAGATGGTCTCCATGGTTGATCCCTCCTGATCTCTTCTGAACGGAATTGATTCTACCGGCTTTTCTGTCCCATAGAACGGACTTTTCTGTCCGTCTTCCGTAAAAATCGAAACATCTGTTCTCTGGAACTTTCGTTCGAATTTAATATACAACAAATGTTCGATTTTTTCAAGAGGTTTTTTGAGAAAAAGAGGCCGGCCCGCAGAGGGCCGGCTCTTTCTGTGCTGGTTAACCGTTCTCCCGGCTGTAAGCCACCACTGTGCGGCGGTTGGGCTCGGTGCCGATGGAGTAGGTCGTCACACCGGGATAATCCTGCAGGGCGGTGTGAATCACATGGCGCTCGTAGGCGTTCATAGGCTCCAGAGTAACATTGCGGCGGTACTTGATCACTTTGCCCGCCACCTTCCGGGCCAGACGCTCCAGGGATTCCTCCCGCTTGGCGCGGTATCCCTCGGCGTCCACGTGGATGCGCACCCGCTTGGACTGACCGTGGTTGACTGCGTAGCCGGTAAGCTGCTGGATGGCGTCCAACGTCTCGCCCCGGCGGCCGATAAGGCCCCCCAGGTCTCCGCCAACCAGCTCCACCTGATAAGCCCCTCCGCCGTCCACTGTAATGACGGGCTTGGCCTGGGCGCCCATGTGCTCCAGCAGGCCGGTCAAAAAGGCCTCAATCGCAGCCGCCCGGTCGTCGTCCACGGCAGACACCGCGGCAGCGGGGGCCTCGGCCGGGCGCTTGACAGGTTCTTCACGGGGAGGGGCCTTCACTGCCGCCCGCTGTTCCGCCACCATATCCGGCTGCTTTGCCTTCTGGGGCGCGGGGGCCGGCTCCGGCTCATCCGGCGCCTCATAGGTAACCTTTACCTTAGCGGGGCAGCTGCCGATGCCCAGAAAGCCGGTCTTGGCCCGCTCCAGGACTTCGACGGACACCTCGTCCCGGTCCATACCCAGCTTGACCAGGGCGGCCTCAATGGCGGCGTCCTCTGTCTTGCCGGTGCTTTCGATCCATTTCAGCATGTTGGGTATCTCTCCTTATGTCCAACGGCAGCGCCGTTATTCCGTTTTCTCAGATTCCTGAGTGTCGTCTGTCTCGGACTCCTCGGCATAGGGGGCCTCGGCCTCCTCCTCGGACACGGGGACCTCTCCGGCCGCAGGCTCGGCCGGAATGGGCGCCGCCGGCGTGTCTGGGGCCGGCTCAATCACGGTCGGCTCCTCCCGGACCGGCGCGGCGGGCACGGCGGCCGGCTGCTCCTGAACAGGTGCCGCGTCCTCCTGCTCCTTCCGCTTTTTTCCCTTTTCCGGAGCCTTGGGGGCCACATACTCCGTATAGGGCGTGGGCGCGCCGTACCGGTTGGGATCATAGGCGCGGCCGCGGGCATACTGGCGGATGCCCACCCGGCTGGCCTCTTTCACCGAGCCGGGGATTCTGTCGTCCTCTTCCCTCTCCTCTTTTTTCCGCTTGCCTTTGTTCAGGCGCTCCTCCTCGGCGCGGCGGGCACGCTCCTCGGCCTTTCTGCGCCGTTCGGCCTTTTCCTCTTCCTTCTCCAGGCGCTCCTGCTCCGCCCGCAGAGCCGCCGCCTTTTCATAGTCCTTTTTGAGCAGCTTCCCACAGATCACCTCCTGCAGCATGGACAGCACGTTGTTGGCAATCCAGTACAGACACAGGGCCGCCGGCATGGAAAAGCCGATCCACAGGGAGATCAGGGGGGAGACGATCATCATGGTTTTGCTGGTGGAATTCTGCGCCGCGGCACTCTGGCTGTTCACCGCGTTGGTGCGCATAGAGATCATGGAGAACAAAAAGCCGGTGACGGCGGAAATGATCGGCATAATAAACAGCCCAAAGCCGCCGGAGATCAGCCAGAACTTAAGCTGAGGAATCTGGGACAGGTCCAGGCCGAGGAAGTTGAAGTTCAGGGCAAAAATGTTGGAACTGATTCCCTGAACCGAGGCAAGGGTATTCTCATTGATGAGGGAGGCCAGGAACAGCTCGTTATAGCCGCCGCTGGTAAACGTGTCCGCGGCGGTCTTAACCCAGCCCATATCCACGGCCACATGGCTCCAGTCCAGGGCCTGGGCCACCTGGGCAATCTGCTCGGCCGTCAGGCCCATGGTATAGAACAGGGGCCGGCGGATAATGGCGTACAGGGGCAGCAGGATGAGCAGGGGGATAAAAGACCACAGGCAGCCGCCCATGGGGTTGACCTTCTCTTTCTCATAGAGCTTCTGCACTTCCATATTGTAGCGCTCCCGGTCCTTGCCGTACTGCTTTTGCAGCTTCTGCATCTTTCCGGAAAGCATGTTCATCTGGATCATGCTGCGCTTTCCCTTCAGGGAGAAGGGGAAGAGGATCAGCTTCACCACCAGGGCGAAGAGAATCAGTGCCAGGCCGTAGCTGCCGGTCAGATTGTAAAAGGCCGTCAGCAGCCACACAAAGGGCGTTAAAATGATCTGCGCAAAGTTCATTTGTGTGCCTCCAAAGTCAGATTGATTGCCGGGCCGCGCGGCAGAGCCGTCTCCCGGTCAGGGCACGGGGTCATATTCAATGGATTTCTGCCGGTGAAAGGGCTGGCATCGCAGGATGCGGCGCAGCGCCAGCCAGCCCCCCTTGAGGGCGCCGTATTTCTCCACCGCCTCCAAAGCGTACGCCGAGCAGGTAGGGATAAACCGGCAGCAGGGGGGACGGCTTGGGGAGATGTACTTGCGGTAGAGCCGGATCAGGCCCAGGAGCAGGCCCTTCATGCCCGTTCCTCCCGCCGGCGCAGGCCCAGCTTGTCCGCCATCTGAAGCAGGCTGCGCTCCAGATCCGAATAGCGGGCGCCCACGGCGCGCACCCGTGCCACAACCACAAGGTCACAGCCCGGGAGAAACTCCGCCTCATGCAGGCGGTAGGCCTCCCGAATGCGGCGGCGGACCTGATTGCGCCGGACCGCCTTGCCCAGCTTGACCCCCGTAGTGATGCCCAGGCGGTTATACCCCAGCCGATTTTTCCGGTAGTACAGAGCCAGGTAGGGAGTTACAGCACTTTTTCCTTTGCTGTAAAGGCGGCGAAACTCATGGTTCTGTTTCAGTGCGACGGTGTGCTTCACAGCCGGCTCCCCTCTTCTGCCCGGGCGGCATGCCCCAGAAATTCTGCATATGCTGCGCAGGGGCGGTGGGAATACGCTCCCCCGCCCCTCAAAAAAGCCCTATTTTGTTTGCCTTCCCATTAGTGGGTCAGGCGGGCGCGCCCTCTGGCGCGGCGCCGAGCCAGAACCTTGCGGCCATTGGCGGTGCGCATACGCTTACGGAACCCATGCTCCTTGGAACGCTGACGCTTCTTGGGCTGATAGGTACGGACCATTTTGGTACACCTCCTGTACGTTTTTCAGCGGAATTTCTTCCGCCCGCCACAACAGCTGCCGGGCAGCTGCGGTCGTCAAAGAAAAATCCTTTACACCGCATAATGCCACACGATGCAAATGGTATTATAGCCTATTTTAAAATGGCCTGTCAACACTATTTTTTGGTCTCTTCCCCTCTTTTTTTGCACGTTCTGGATGAAAACCCTATATCTTGTGGTCTATAGGGGCGGCAGTTACTATTGCCCTATTTATTTTATTAAGGTTATGTGGCGAAATCGTTGCCTTACAGGCATTTTTTTGGTATAATAGGAATGATATGATTTCAGCGAAAACACGAAAAAAGAGGTGTCCGATTCATGAATTCTCCGGCCGATATCTGGGCCAAGGTACTCTCCCTGATGGAAGCGGATATGACCGCCACCACGATCAATACCTGGTTTGACGACGCCGTCGCCGTCGCCCTGGAGGAAGACCGGTTTGTGCTCCATACTCCTTCCAACTTCAAGCGGGATATCATTCTTTCCCGCTATGTGCCCGCGGTGCAGAAGGCCCTGCATGAGCTTTTTTCTGCCGACTTTCAGGTGGTCGTCCTGGGCGAGGGGGAACTGGAGGGGTACGGCAGACCGGCTCAGGCCTCCTTTCTCCCCGGCACGGAGGAGTATACCTTTGACCGATTTGTAGTGGGCGCGTCCAACAAGTTTGCCCACGCGGCCGCCCTGGCGGTGGCGGAGCATCCCGCCCAGACCTATAACCCCCTGTTCATCTACGGCGAGTCCGGTCTGGGCAAGACCCATCTGCTCTACGCCATCGCCCACAAAATTCACCAGGATCACCCGGAGTTCCGCATTGTCTACATCAAGGGCGACTCCTTCACCAATGAGCTGATTCAGGCCATTCGTGAGGGGCGCAATCCGGAGTTCCGGGAAAAATACCGCTCTGCCGACGTATTTCTCATGGACGACGTGCAGTTTATCGCCGGGCGGGAGTCCACCCAGGAGGAGATGTTCCACACCTTCAATACCCTCTATGAGGCGGGCCGTCAGATTGTGTTCACCGCCGACCGCCCCCCCAAGGAGATGCTGCGGCTGGACGACCGGCTGCGCACCCGATTTGAATGGGGTCTGCCGGTGGATATTCAGCCGCCGGACTATGAGACCCGGGTGGCCATCATCAAAAACAAGGCCATCCGCCGGGGTATGAACCTGCCTGATCCGGTTCTTCAGTACATTGCGGACAACATCACCGCCAACGTCCGACAGATTGAGGGGACCGTCAATAAGATTCTCGCCTTCCAGGAGCTGATGGGGGAGAGCGTGGATGTGGACACCGTAACCCGGGCGGTCCGGGATATGTTCAAGGACAAGGCCGATTTTCTGCCCTCCTCCGACGTGATTATTGAAGAGGTCAGCAAATTTTACGGCATTGAGACCGAGGCCATCCGCGGCCAGGGCCGCACCAAGGACACCGCCCTGGCCCGGCAGATCGCCATGTATCAGATCCGCCGAATGACCAACCTCTCGTTAAAGGAAATCGGCCGGGAGTTTGACAACCGAGACCACACCACGGTCATGCACTCCATTGAGCGGGTGGAGAAGCTGACAAAGACCAACCCTGAAATTGCGGAAGTCATTAAGGACATTAACGCCAATATCAACGCCAGGTATGAGTGACCCCCGCTCCTTCTTTGTCACAGACTCTGTTTTCCACTGCAATTTGTGGATAAGTGCAGATTGCCCTGTGGACAACCTGTTCCTTCTTCTGCCCACTGGGGATAATCCCAAAAATCGTCCCCACCCCCTGTGGAAGGGGTATCCATTCCCGCCCAGCGGGTTTCACAGTTTTTCCACAATGTTTTTTCCTACGGCTTACTATTACGAACTAAAATCCCTCCTCTCCTAAGAGAGCGAGCGAAACGGAGGTCAAACGATGAAATTTTCCTGTGAAAAGGCGCTGCTTCAGGCGGCGATCTCCACCACCTCCCGGGCTGTCTCCCCCAAGAGTTCCATTCCCGCCCTGGAGGGCATTCTGCTGGAGGCGGAAGGCGAGCTGCGTCTGACCGGCTATAACCTGGAAACCGGGATCCGTACCACTGTGCCGGCGGACATCCAGGAGGGGGGAACCCTGGTGCTGGGCGCTCGTCTGTTCGGCGAGATCATCCGCAAACTGCCCGACGATCTGGTCTATTTTCAGTCGGACCATTATATGGTCAAGATTAAATGTGGCATGAGCGAATTCAACATTCTGGGTACGGATCCGGAGGAATTTCCCGAGCTGCCCGCAGTGGAGTATCAGAATACATTCTATCTGCCCCAGAGCGATCTGAAGGCCATGATTGGCCAGACTCTTTTCGCGGTGAGTGACAATGAGAGCCGCCCCATCCACACCGGATCCCTCTTTGAGGTGGAGGAGCAGTCCCTGACCATCGTGTCCGTGGACGGCTACCGCCTGGCCCTGCGGCAGGAGACTATTGACAAAAAGGAGGGGGCCCCGTCCTTCTCCTTCGTCGTGCCCGGTGCGGCCCTGTCCGAGGTGGAGAAGATCTGCTCCGACACGGACGAGCCGGTGTCGGTTACCCAGGGCGCCCGGCATGTGATGTTCAAGGTGGCGGATACCATGCTGGTCTCCCGGCGGCTGGAAGGGGAATTTCTGGCTTACCGCCAGGCCATTCCACGCAACAACACCGTGAAGGTGGAAGGGGACACCCGGGCCCTGCTCTCTTCTATCGACCGGGTCTCCCTGATCATCTCAGACAAGCTGAAAAGCCCTCTGCGCTGCACCTTTGACGACGGGGTACTGAAAATCTCCACCAAGACCGCCATCGGGGACGCCTACGACGAGTGTACCATTGACGGAGATGGCGGCGGGCTGGAGATCGGCTTCAACAACAAGTATCTGATGGATGCCTTAAAGGCCGCCCCTGCCGACCGGGTGCGGCTGGAGCTGACCACTGGTGTGTCCCCCTGCGTCATCCTGCCGGTGGAGGGGGAGGAGCACTTTTTGTACATGGTGCTTCCGGTGCGCCTGAAGGCAGGGGACTGAGCCAATGGAACTCAGACCCTATCTGCGCAGGGCGCAGTTTTACGAGACCGATTCCATGGCGGTGGTTCACCACGCCAACTATGTCCACTGGATGGAGGAGGCACGGGTGGACTTCATGGATCAGATGGGCTATCCCTATTCCCGCTGCACCGTGGAGGAGGGGATCGACTTCGCTCTGACCGGCATCCAGTGCCGCTATAAAGGCATGGTGCGTTTTGGGGACACGGTATCCATCACTATGTCCATTACCCGTCTCTCCCATGCCAGGGTGACCATCCGCTACTGCATGCGGGACGCGAAGGACGGGACGCTGCGGTTTGAGGGGGAGAGCGAGCACTTTTTTTATAATAACCGCACCGGCCGGCCGGTGGCCCTCAAGCGGGTGCTGCCTGAGCTGTATCACGGGCTGGAAGCCCTTTGCGTGGAGGAAGCGGACTGAATGGAACTGCGAGAGGTAGCGATTACAACCGAATTTATCAAGCTGGAGGCCCTTTTGAAGTTTGAGGGCCTGTGCGGCACCGGCGGGGAGGCAAAAGAGGTCATCCAGGACGGTCAGGTCAAGGTAAACGGCCAGGTTTGCACCATGCGGGGCAGAAAGCTACGCTCCGGGGACGAGGCGGAGATGGACGGCGTGAGGCTGAAGATCGTATGATTGTCCGCGCCATCGCCCTGGACTTCTTTCGCAACTATCTCCATCTGGAGGCCGCCTTTGACCCCAGAATCAACGTGATCTACGGGGAGAACGCCCAGGGCAAGACCAATCTGTTGGAGGCCGTGGCTTATCTGTCCACCGCCTCCTCCCACCGGGCCAGATACGACCGGGAGCTGATTCAGTTCGGGGTGGACAGCGCCTTTGTCAAGGCCGAGGTCTTTTCCCGTCAGAGGGACTTCACCCTGGAGGCCCGCCTGTCCCGGGGACAGCGGCGTCAGCTCTATTCCAACGGGGTGCGGCTGAAAACCGCCGGGGAGCTGTCCGGTGTGCTCAACACGGTGCTCTTCTGTCCGGAGGACCTGTATCTGATCCGGGAGGGGGCTGCGGTGAGACGGCGCTTTTTGGATGAGTGCATCTGTCAGCTGAGACCCAAGTACGCCGCCGCCCTGGTGGAATACCGCAGGCTCTATGAGCATAAGACCCGCATACTCCGGGACTGGGAGGAAAAGCCCTCCCTGCTGGACACCCTGGACGAATTTAATCTGCGCATGGCCCAGACCGGGGCCATGCTGATTTACTACCGGGCCCACTTTGTCAAGCGGCTGAGGGAGGTTACGCCCCCCATCCACCAGGATTTTTCCGGCGGGCGGGAGCGTCTGGATCTGCGCTACTGCACTGTAAGCGGGGTGCCCGACCCAGAGGCGGGGGTAAAAGAGATTTTGCCCCACCTCCTCTCGCACCAGGAGCGCCACCGCCAGGCGGAGCTGGAATCCCGCCAGTGCCTCTCCGGCCCACACAAGGACGATTTGGAGGTGGAGATCGACGGAGTGAGCGCCAAAACCTTTGCCTCCCAGGGGCAGACCCGCACGGCGGCCCTGTCCCTGAAGCTGGCCTCCCGGGAGATTTTTTACCAGGACACCGGGGAGTGGCCGGTCCTCCTTCTGGACGACGTTTTGTCCGAGTTGGACGCAAAACGGCAATCTTTTGTGCTGGGACGCATACAGGGCGGACAGGTATTCATCACCTGCTGCGAGGACATGGGCCTCAAGGCCCTGGAGCAGGGGAAGGTATTTCACATTCGCGGCGGCGCGATGGCGTAATAGGGGGAGAGGTATGTATCTTCATCTGGGGCAGTCCGTGGTGGTGCCCTATGGGGACGTGGTGGGCCTGTTCGACCTGGACAACACCACCTCCTCTCACCTGACCCGGCGCATGCTGGAGCGGGCGGAGCGGGAGGGCCGGGTAGTCAACGTCAGCGACGACCTGCCTAAGTCCTTTGTGGTGTGCCGGGGGAGGGACCGGGGAATGGTCATCTATCTCTCCCAGCTCTCCACCGCCACCCTGAAGGGGCGGGCGGAAAACAACAGCTTTGAATAAAAAACAAGCGCGGGCCGCCAGAGGCGGCCCCTGCGGGGAACACCAGCAGGGGCGGCCTTTGGCCGTCCGCACACAATCCCAATGGAGGTTTTGGAATGTCTGAAGAATTAGAACGCAGCCCCACCCAGGTGGACCATGAGTACGGCGCCTCGGAAATCCAGGTACTGGAGGGGCTGGAGGCGGTGCGCAAGCGCCCCGGCATGTATATCGGTTCCACCAGCGAGAGCGGCCTGCACCACCTGGTGTATGAGATCGTGGACAACGCCATTGACGAGGCGCTGGCCGGCTACTGTGACGAGATTACGGTGCAGATATCCCAGGGGGATATCATCACTGTGGTGGACAACGGCCGGGGCATCCCGGTGGACATCCAGCAGCAGACCGGAAAGCCCGCCTTGGAGGTGGTATTCACCATCCTCCACGCCGGCGGTAAGTTCGGCGGCGGCGGATACAAGGTGTCCGGCGGCCTGCACGGCGTGGGCGCCAGCGTGGTCAACGCCTTGAGCGAGTGGCTGGAGGTACGGGTCCACAAGGACGGCAGGATCTATGAGATGAAGTTCTCCCGGGGCCATGTGACCCAGGAGATGAAGGTGGTAGGGGAGACCGACCGCCACGGCACCGAGGTGGTCTTCAAGCCCGACCCGGAGATGTTTGAGGTCACCGAGTACAGCTATGAGACGCTCCACACCCGCATGCGGGAGGAGGCCTTCCTCAACGCAGGCGTGCGCATCCGCACCATCGATGCCCGGCCGGGGAAAGAGCAGGAGGACGAGATGCACTACGCCGGCGGCATCCGGGAGTTTGTCAGCTGGCTCAACCGGGGCAGGACCCCCATCCACCAGGATGTAGTCTATATGTCCGGCATGCGGGGGGACTCCATGGCGGAGGTGGCCTTCCAGTACAACGACGGTTACAGCGAGTCCATCATCTCCTTCGCCAACAATGTCCACACCCCGGAGGGCGGTATGCACGAGGAGGGCTTCAAGCGGGCCCTGACCACGGTGCTCAACGCCTACGGGAAAAAGATCAAGCTGCTCAAGGACGAGGAGAAGGTCTCCGGCGAGGACTGCCGGGAGGGGCTGACGTGCGTCATCTCCGTCAAGCTCACCGACGCCCAGTTTGAAGGCCAGACCAAGGCCAAGCTGGGCAACTCCGAGATCCGCACCCTGGTGGCGGGGCTGGTGAGCGAGAAATTCAGTGAATTTCTGGAGGAAAACCCCGGGGTGGGCAAGGCTATCCTGGATAAGGCCCTCATGGCCAACCGCGCCCGGGAGGCGGCCCGCAAGGCCCGGGAATCCATCCGCCGCAAGACCGCCCTGGGTGGTGCGGCCATGCCAGACAAGCTGCGGGACTGCAATGAAAACAACCCGGAGCTGACAGAGATCTACATCGTCGAGGGCGATTCCGCCGGCGGCTCGGCCACCCAGGGCCGGGACTCCCGCTTCCAGGCGATTCTTCCCCTGTGGGGCAAGATGCTCAATGTGGAAAAGGCCCGGGCGGACAAGGTGTACGGCAACGACAAGCTTCAGCCCGTCATTACCGCGCTGGGCGCGGGGATCGGGGACGAGTTTGATGCGACCAAGCTGCGCTATCACAAGGTTATTATCATGGCCGATGCGGACGTGGACGGCTCCCATATCCGCACTCTGCTGCTGACTTTCTTTTTCCGCTTCATGCGCCCGCTGATCGAGCAGGGGTATGTCTACTCCGCGGTGCCCCCCCTCTTTAAACTCAGTAGGGGCAAGACCACCCGGCTGGCCTTCTCTGAGGAGGAGCGGGACCAGATCTCCGCTGAGCTGCGGGGGGATAACCCCAACGCTAAGGTGGACATCAGCCGGTTTAAGGGTCTGGGTGAGATGAACCCCCATGAGCTGTGGGAGACCACCATGGACCCGGAGCGGCGCACCCTGCGGCGCATTGAGCTGGACGACGCGGTGAAGGCGGACGCCACCTTTTCCGTGCTCATGGGCGAGAAGGTGGAGCCCCGCAAGGAGTTCATTGAGCGCAACGCCAAGTACGCGGTGAATCTGGATTATTAAAGCTGAGGATTTGTGCCCCGCAGGGAACAGAGAGTTTTGCGCTCCCGCGCAGCCGTTGGCGGCTTTGCCGCTTAGGAGTGCGGCGTGCCCCCTGTGGGGTTCGGCTCCCGTCGGGGGCCCAGACCATTTCTTTTTCGAAAAAGAAATGGTCTGGGATTCCAAAGAAAAGGCCCGTTTATCTAGAACCGTGACTTCTATTGTTCGGCGCGCCGTCAGGGCGGCCGCGGCGGTTCCTTTGGCGGCTCGGCCGCCTTCCCTGGCGGTAAACCAGCTTGGCACACCCTGGTAACGCGCGCCTCGCATCATGGCCGCGCGGCTGGGCGGCAAAGTCGTTCAAGCCGCAGGGTTAAACACGGCGCATGGCACACCGGCGGCAGCCGGACTTACAACAAGTACCGGACCGATACGAACCCTGAGCGGTATAGGTTTTGTAAGCTGATGAAACCCCACCGCCGCCTGAACCCCGGGGGCTAGGGGTCAAAATCCCTGGTTGTTTTTCCCGGCTTTTGCAGCCAAAAGCCGGGCCCTGCGCGGGAGCGGCCCATCTGAAACCCTTTTTAAGGAAGGAAAAATAACATGAGTAAGAAACCCCAATACGACCCGGAGGAGATACGTTTCCCCGATCAAAAAATTATAACCTCCCCGCTGGTGCCGGAAATGGAGCAGTCCTACATCGAGTACGCCATGAGCGTCATTGTGGGCCGTGCCCTGCCCGATGTGCGGGACGGCCTCAAGCCGGTGCACCGGCGCATTCTCTATGCCATGTATGAGGACAATCTCACCCATGACAAGCCCTTCAAGAAGTCGGCCACCTGCGTGGGCGACGTGCTGGGCCGCTACCACCCCCACGGCGACGCCAGCGTGTACGACGCCCTGGTCCGCCTGGCTCAGGACTTTTCCATGCGCTACCCCCTGGTGGACGGACACGGAAACTTTGGCTCTGTGGATGGCGACCCTCCGGCCGCCTACCGGTATACCGAGGCCCGTCTGGACAAGATCGCCCAGGAGATGCTGCGGGACATTGAGAAGGACACCGTGGACTGGGACCCCAACTTTGACGAGTCCCGGAAGGAGCCCCGGGTGCTCCCCTCCCGGTTTCCCAATCTGCTGGTCAACGGCTCCAGCGGCATTGCCGTGGGCATGGCCACCAATATTCCGCCCCACAACCTGCGGGAGGTCATCGACGCGGCCATCTGCGTGCTGGATCATCCGGAGGCTACCCTGGACGACCTGATGGAGTATGTGAAGGGCCCGGATTTCCCCACACGGGGCGTGATTATGGGCCGTGCCGGCATCCGCCAGGCCTACGCCACCGGCCGGGGCCATATCCGGGTGCGGGCGCGTACGGAGTTTGAGGAGTTCGGCAAGGACCGCATCCGCATTATCGTTACCGAGATCCCCTACCAGGTCAACAAGCGCATGCTTATTAAAAATATGGCGGAACAGGTGGAGGACAAGCGCCTGGAGGGCATCTCCGACATCCGGGACGAGTCCGACCGCAACGGTATGCGCATCGTCATCGAGCTGAAGAAGGACGCCAATTCCCAGGTGGTGCTCAACCGCCTGTTTGCCCAGACCCAGCTGCAGACCACCTTTGCCATCAACATGCTGGCCCTGGTCAACAACCAGTCCCAGCCGAGGATTCTGTCCCTGCGGCATATTCTGGACGAGTACCTGGCCTTCCAGGAGGAGGTCATCCTCCGGCGTACCAGGTACGACCTGCGCAAGGCCCAGGAGCGGGCTCATCTGCTGGAGGGTCTGCTGGTCGCCCAGGACAACATTGACGAGGTCATTCGCATCATCCGCTCCCGCTATGACGACGCCAAAGAGGCCCTGATGACCCGATTTGACCTGGACGAGGTCCAGGCCCAGGCCATCCTTGATATGCGCCTGAAGGCCCTCCAGGGCCTTGACCGGGAGAAGCTGGAGGCCGAGTACAAGGAGCTGGAGGAGCGCATTGCCTACTTCAACCGCCTGCTCTCCGACGAGGGGCTGCTCCGGCAGGTGCTCAAGGAGGAACTTACCGAGATCCGCAACAAGTTCGGCGACGACCGGGTGACCGAGATCGCCTTTGCCGAGGACGACCTGGACATTGAGGACCTGATTGAGGAAGAGGAGTGCGTCTTTACTCTCACCGAGGCGGGCTACCTCAAGCGCACCCCCGTGTCGGTCTACAAGGCCCAGCGCCGGGGCGGAAAGGGCATCACAGCCCAGAGCCTGAAGGAGGAGGACTGCGTGGTGGACGTGTTTACCGCCTCCACCCATGACTATGTGCTCTTTTTCACCAACAAGGGCCGGGTCCACCGGAAGAAGGGCTACCAGATCGCCGAGGCGGGCCGTACCGCCAAGGGCACCTATATCGGCAACGTGCTGCCGGTGGAGCAGGACGAGAAGGTCACCGCCATGATTCACCTGCGGGAATTCCCGGAGGATCGGTATCTGGTCATGGTCACCCGCAACGGCACGGTCAAGCGCATCCAGCTTTCCTCCATCAATACTGCCCGCAAAGCTGGCATCCGCTGCATCACCCTGGACGAGGGGGACGACCTGATCTGCGTGCGGGAGACCGACGGAGAGCAGTGCATCCTCATCGCCACCCACGACGGCATGGCCATCGCGTTCCTGGAGACTGACGTGCGCTGCATGGGACGGGACGCCTATGGCGTGCGGGGCATCAACCTGCGCCCCGGCGACTATGTGGTGGGCGCGGCCCGGGCCAAATATGACCACCAGGTGCTGATGATTACGGAGAATGGCTACGGCAAGCGCACCCCCATGGACGACTATATCCGCGCCGACGGTCCCCAGAAGCGGGGCGGCTACGGCCTGAAGGGCTATCAGGTCACGGAAAAGACCGGCCCGGTGGTGGGCGTGAAGGTGGTCAATGACGAGGATGACATTCTGGTCATCAGCGACGCCGGCGTCATCATCCGAATGGCGGTCTCCGGCATCTCCACCTACGGCCGCGCGGCCCAGGGCGTAAAGATCATGAATCTGGAAGAGGGCGTCAAGGTCATCTCCTTCGCCCGCACGGAGCACGAGGAGGAAGAACAGGCCGAGCCCGGCCAGGAGGAGTAAGATGAGAAAAAACCGGCGGGTCACCTATCGTCCCAGCAAAAGCCAGGCCGTCTTCGGCGGTGTGGTAGGGATTATTTTTGTCTGTATCGGTCTGTTTGTGGCCATTCCCACCTTTGGGGCGTTTGGAATCCTGTGGACCCTGATCGCGGTGGGCATTACGGGAATGAACTTCTACCAGGCCTTCGGCAAGGGCTATGTGGGCCCGGAAATCCGGATTGAGGACGAAGCGGCGGAGCAGGAGAATGCCGGTGACCCGCAGCTGCGTCTGGAACGGTTGCGTACGCTCTATGACCAGCGCCTCATCACTCAGGAGGAGTATGAGACCAAGCGCCAGGAAATTTTAAAGGAACTTTGACGTATGCCGCAGAAAATTGTGACAATCTATACCGACGGGGCCTGCTCCGGCAACCCCGGCCCGGGCGGGTGGGGCGCGATTCTCCAATATGGAGGGGTTCAGAAGGAGCTCTCCGGCGGGGAGGGGCACACCACCAACAACCGTATGGAGCTGACCGGCGTGATTACCGCCCTGGAGGCGCTGAAGGAGCCCTGCGTGGTGGAGCTCTACTCGGACTCCAAGTACGTGATTGACGGCCTGGGGAAGGGCTGGGCCAAGGGCTGGCGGGCCAGGGGCTGGGTAAAAAGCGACAAGAAGCCCGCCCTGAACCCGGACTTGTGGGGCCGGCTGTTGGACCTGTGTGAGTATCACACCGTCCGCCTCCACTGGGTCAAGGGTCACGGGTCGAACCCCTATAACAACCGGTGCGATGAGTTGGCGGTACTGGAGAGCCGAAAATTTAAGTGACCGGGTCTCCGGGCAGCCCCATGGAAGGCCATTTTTTAAAGTTACAGACAGCGGAGTGAGAATATGAGGATCAGACCCTGTGAGCCGGGCGACCTGCCCGGGATGACTCGCATTTGGAACCAGGTGGTGGAGGAGGGGACAGCCTTCCCACAGGAGGAGTGCTTGGACGACCGGACGGCCGCTTCCTTTTTTGCCGGGCAGACCCTGACTGCCGTGGCGGAGGAGGAGGGCAGGCTTTTGGGCCTGTATATCCTTCATCCCAACAATGTGGGCCGCTGCGGCCACAGCGCCAACGCCTCCTATGCGGTGGACCGGGTCCTGCGGGGAAGGGGGGTGGGCCGGGCGCTGGTGGAGGACTGCCTGGCCCGGGCGGGTGCCCTCGGCTACCGGCTGCTCCAGTTCAACGCGGTGGTGGCCTCCAATACTTTTGCCATCCGGCTGTATGAGTCGCTGGGGTTTCAGCGGCTGGGCGTGCTGCCCGGCGGCTTCCGGGATCAGAGCGGGACGTATCAGGATACGATCTTGTTCTATCACACGCTATAGAGCAGAAGAAAAAAGCAGGAGCCCGGGGACATGCGTCCCGGGGCTCCTGCTTTTTATTCACTCTTAGGGGGCTGCCTGGTTCCTCCGTCCACCTTGGGGCGGGGCCGGTAACGGCGGCGGCGGTGGGGCTTCTTCTCCCCCTCGGGGCTTTGCCCCTCTCTGGGGGCGATGGGCTTTGGCTTGGACGGGGATTGCTCCCGGGCCTGCCGGGCGGCCTCTGTCTGAGGCGCCTTGCCGCCCTCTCCGCTCTTTCCTCGGCCATGGCCCCTGCTGCGGCGGGGGCGTCCGCCCCCTTCTCTGGAGGCGGTTTCTGCCGGCTCCGCTTCGGCCTTGGGCGCCCCGGTTCGGGCGGACAGGCCCATGCCGGCCAGGGTCTGATCCAGGGCGGCGGACAGACGGTCCGCCGGGCGATCCTCCACAGGGGTGACCTTGCGCAGCTTGGCCAGCTCCTCGGGGGGCGGGGCCACATAGCCCTCGGGCCGCTTGCCCTTTCCGTTGCGTACCACACAGATTTCACAGTTGTGATAGCACTTGGGGGCGTCCGGCTGATCGTCCAGGCGCACCTTCACCTGCTCCCTCAGGAGGTTGACCTGGCTGACCGTGCCCACGCCGTCCGGGGTCTCCACAAAGGACTCGTTTTTGGGCATTCGTTTCACCGCGTCCTCATAGGCCTCCTGCTCGTACTTCAGGCAGCACATAAGCCGGCCGCAGGTGCCGGAGATCTTGGTGGGGTTGAGGGAGAGATTCTGGGTTTTGGCCATCTTGATGGACACGGGCTGAAAGTCCTCCAAAAAGGTGGCGCAGCAGAAGGGCTTGCCGCAGATGCCCAGGCCGCCCAGCATTTTGGCCTCGTCCCGCACCCCGATCTGCCGCAGTTCAATGCGGGCGTGAAATACGCCGGCCAGATCCTTGACCAGGGCACGGAAATCTACCCGGCCCTCGCTGGTGAAAAAGAAGAGGATCTTGTTCCCCTCGAAGCTGTACTCCACCTCCACCAGCTTCATGTCCAGGCCGTGCTCCGCAATCTTCTCCTGACAGACCTGAAAGGCCTTCTCTTCCCGCTCCTGGTTGCGCCGCACAGTCTCCAGGTCCTGGGCGGTGGCAATGCGCACCAGGGGCCGCAGGGGCTGGACCACGTCGCTGTCCTCCACCATGGAGTTGCCCAGGATGCACTCGCCGTATTCCAGGCCGCGGGACGTTTCAATAATGACCCCCTGGCCGGGCGCTACGGCCGTGCCCTTGGGGTCAAAGTAGTATTGCTTGCCTCCGCTTTTAAAGCGGACGCCGATAATTTCGGTCATGACAGTTCCTCCGGGTAATGTTATGGGACTGGATGGAGCAGGCCGGCGCACAGCCAGCCCGCCAGATGACCCGCACCTATATTGAAGGCGCAGGCGGAACGCAGCCGCTTCAGATGGGCCGCAGCGGCCAGCAGACGGCGCGGGGAGAGGGCGCTGGCCTGCCGGGCGGCCTCTTCGCGGAGTGGGTCGGCCTCATCCAAAGCCCCTGCGGCACAGAGCAGGGCGTCCCGCAGGAGCAGAATGGCCTCGTCCAACAGGGCGCTGAGCCGGTCTCTGTCCCATTTTTCCAGGGAAATGCACAGCTCCATAAGGCCACGCTCATCCTCCGCCGCCAGCAGGGAGAGCAGACGCCTGGCGGTATCTCCCGCCTGGCGGTCCGCCTCGCCCCCCTCCAGGGCGGCGGCGGCCCGGCCCAGCAGGCCCTCGCAGGAATCCGCCAGGGCGTGGAGCTGCGGGACGGGCTTGTCCGGGTACGCGGCCCGCAGCCAGGCCTCCGCCTGATCCGGGGTCACCGGGGAGAGGGCCAGGGCCTCGCATCGGGAGCGGACGGTGGGCAGAAGGGCGGCGGCATTGTCGGTGATGAGCAGAAAGGCCGCGTAGGCGGGGCCCTCCTCCAGCAGCTTAAGCATGGCGTTTTGCGCGCTGGCGTTCATGCTCTGGGCGTTGGAGAGCACATACACCTTCCGCTCTGCCTCGTTGGGGCGGATATAGGCGTCGGTGCGCATCTGGCGTACCTGGGTCACAGAGAGGTCCTTCCCGTCGTCCCCAACAGGGATGATGTCCGGGTGGACGCCCGCCCGGGCCTTTCGGCAGGCGGCGCACCGGCCGCAGGGGAGCCTGTCCCCCTGCCCGGCGCACACCAGGGCGGCGGAGAGAAGCTTTGCCAGCGTGTGGCGGCCTGAGCCGGGAGGGCCGCTGATGATGTAAGCGTGGGAGAGGCCTCTGTGGGCGGTCTGCAGCTCCAGCTGCCGCTTCAGGGGCGCGTTTCCGGCCAGAGCGGACAGGTCCAGCCCCAGGTCAGACCCGCTCAAAGCGCTCAATATCCACCACGAAGATGGTGGCGCCGCCCACGACCACCTCTACCGGCATGCTGGGATAGTAGCCATAGCTCATCTCAGAGGTGGTGGGGATCATCTGCTTACGGGAGTGGGACTGTTCTTTGATAATGTCAATCACGGTCTGGACCTTTTCTTCGTCCACACCGATGAGCACGGTGACGTTGCCGGCCATAAGAAAGCCGCCGGTGGTGGCCAGCTTGGTGGACGAAAAGCCGCGTTTCGTGAGCGCCTGGGTGACGGCGTTGGCGTCGTCGCGGTTGATAATGGCAAGGACAAGTTTCATAACAGACCCTCCTCAGGTAAAACCGGGGCGGCCCTCCGCGGAACACACCGATCCGCGGACGACCTGTACCTCTTCTCTCATATTATAACCGATGTCGTTCAAATATGCGACAGTTTTTTTCTCCAGCCGTTCCCCGGGCGCGGCGACGGGAATCCCGGGGGGGTAGGGGGCCACCTGCTGGGCCAGGATCCGGCCGACGCACTGGGAGAGGGCCAGGGCCTCCGCCGGGGCAAACAGGGCCTGGCGGGGGGAGAGGACTGCCTGGGGCAGGGGGGGAGGCGGCGGAAAGGCGCACTCCCCCCGGGGCAGGGCGTCCAGACCGGCGCGCAGCCGGGCAAATTCCGACGGGCCGTCGGCGCAGGACAGGATAAACACCACATGCCCCCGGTCGGCCATCTCCGGGTAGATCCCCTGGGCGGCAAGGCGGTCCTGGTCGGCAAAGCCGTCCGGAGAGCGGAGCACAAAGCGGGTTGGGTCCAGGGGGGCGTCGACCGGAGTCAGGGCGGGGTAGTAGGCCCGCAGGGAAGCGGTGCGCTCCGCCGCGCGGCGGTAAGCGGCGCCCCCCTCCTCCTCCATCCAGGCCCGGGTGGCGTCCAGGGCGGCCAGGAAGGGGAAGGAGGGGCTGGAGGTGCCAAAGAGGGCGGCAGTCCGACGCACCCGGGCCGGGTCAAAGGCCGCCGAGGAAAAGAGCAGGGCGGTCTGCCCCGGCGCAGGGAGGGTTTTATGGGCGGACACTACGGCCAGGTCGGCGGCAGAGAGGGCATAATCCCCCAAAAAAGGGAGATGGGCCCCGTGGGCCGCGTCCACAGCCAGGACCGCGCCGTGGGCGTGGGCAATCCGGGCCAGGGTGGGAATATCGGACAACACTCCGTAGTAAGTAGGCGAGGTAATACAGACCGTTTTGATGCCGGGGTGGAGGGACAGCTGCCGCTCCAGCTCCTCCGGGGCGATGGGGCCGGCCACGCCGGGGCCGCTCAGCCAGGGCCGCTCCAGAAAGACTGGGTACAGGTCCAGCAGCGCCAGGGCGTGGAACGCGGAGCGGTGGCATCCCCGGTCCAGGAGCACCTGCTCCCCCGGCCGGCAGGCCAGCGCCAGGGCAGTATGTACGCCCTGGGTGGAGCCCCCGGTGAGGAAAAAACAGTGGAAAAAGTGGAAAACCCGGGCCCAGAGGGCCTCGGCGGCCTCAATGGGTCCGCCGCCGGCGTACAGATCGCCAGTGGGGGGCAGCTCGGTCACATCCAGGGCGGCGAACCCCGCCAGCTCCGGCAGGGGGAGGGGCTTGCCCTTGTGCCCCGGCATATGCATCCGCAGGGGCTCTGCTCCGGCAAAGGCCCGCAGAGCGTCATAGAGAGGGGTGGATGACATAGGCGCCTCCTTTCGTGTGATTTGTTCCCGCGAGAGGTTTGTCGCCTCAGGGAGACGGAGGAATACGCTCCCGTGCGGGGGCCAAACCCATTTTCACCGGCTGCGCCGGTATAAAGAGTTTCTAAGCGGCCGAGCCGCTAAGAAGCCCTAAATTTTGACAGACCAAAAGAAACGGTTTTGGATGCCAAAGAGAAAGCCTGACGTTCATCTGATGTCATTGGCTTCTATGGCCGGCGCGCCCGTCAGGGCGACCTAGGAGCTTCCTTCGGCGGCTCGGCCGCCTTCCCTGGCATGGCAGACTCCCGTGAAGAGCGCTTCGCATAGTGTCCGCGCAACTGGGCTGTAAGGTCGTTCAAGCCGCAGGGTTGGACACAACGCATGGCACCTGTGGCGGCTCGTCTGCACTACGCAGAAGCAGCTGCTCACAGGTTTTGCGGTTTACATGCCGAGGGGCGGCAGCCGGATTTACAGCGGGCGCCGGACCGATACGAGCCCTGAGGGGTATAGGGTTTGCGGGCCGATTCAGCGGCACCGCCGCCCGACTCCCGGGGTCCAGGGGTCAAAACCCCTGGTTGTTTTCCCCCGGCTTTTGCAACTCAAAAGCCGGGCCCCCGGAGGGAGCCTCCCCACACGGGAGCGCAAACCTCCGTCTCCTTCGGGGA
Organism: Lawsonibacter celer; assembly: GCF_014281125.1. GTDB lineage: Bacteria > Bacillota > Clostridia > Oscillospirales > Oscillospiraceae > Lawsonibacter_B > Lawsonibacter_B celer. Next base: position 103,492 of record NZ_JACOEA010000006.1, read on the forward strand.
AGAGGCCCGATAGAACCTTACTCCTCGTCTAGTTTAAGCACTGCCATAAACGCCTCGGTGGGGATCTGAACAGAACCGAGGGAGCGCATCTTCTTTTTGCCCTCCTTCTGCTTTTCCAGCAGCTTTTTCTTGCGGGTGATGTCGCCGCCGTAGCACTTGGCCAGCACGTCCTTGCGCATGGCCCTGACCGTTTCCCGGGCAATGACCTTGCCGCCGATAGCAGCCTGAACGGGCACCTCGAAGAGTTGGCGGGGAATGTTCTCCTTGAGCTTTTCGCACAGCCGGCGGGCCCGGGGATAGGCCTTATCCTTGTGGGCGATAAAGGACAGGGCGTCCACCTGGTCGCCGTTGAGGAGCATATCCACCTTCACCAGCTCGGAGGGCTCATAGCGGTCCAGCTCGTAGTCCAGGGAGGCGTAGCCCTTGGTGCGGGCCTTCAGGGTGTCGAAGAAGTCGTAGATGATCTCGCCGATGGGCATGGAGTAGTGCAGCTCGGCCAGGTTGGTGTCCAGGTACTGCATATCCTTAAAGACGCCCCGGCGCTCCTGACACATGGGCATAATGTTGCCCACATAGTCCGGCGGGGTGACGATGGAGACCTTGGCATAGGGCTCCTCCGCGCTGGCGATCACCGCCGGATCCGGGTAGCTGTGGGGATTGTCCACCAGGACCACCGTGCCGTCGGTCTTGGTGATCTTGTAGATGACCGAGGGCAGGGTGGTGATCAGGTCCAGGTCGAATTCCCGCTCCAGCCGCTCCTGAATGATCTCCATGTGGAGCATGCCCAAAAAGCCGCAGCGGAAGCCGAAGCCCAGGGCGGCGGAGGACTCGGGCTCAAAGGACAGGGAGGCGTCGTTGAGCTGGAGCTTCTCCAGCGCGTCCCGCAGGTCGGGGTATTTGGAGCCGTCCTCGGTGTAGATGCCGCAGTATACCATGGCCCGGGCGGGGCGGTAGCCGGGCAGGGGCTCCGCCGCCGGGGCGGCGGAGCCGGTAACCGTGTCGCCCACCTGGGTGTCCTTCACGTTCTTGATGGAGGCGGTAAAGTAGCCCACCTCCCCGGCAATCAGCTCCTCACAGGGATCCAGCCCCAGGGGGAGCAGGTGGCCGCACTCCAGCACCTCGTACTGGGCGCCCGAGGCCATCATCTTCACCTTCATACCGGTTCGGATAGCGCCCTCCATAACACGGAAGTACACGATTACCCCCCGGTAGGCGTCGTACTGGCTGTCAAAAATCAGGGCCTTCAGGGGGGCGGAGGGGTCCCCCTTTGGGGCGGGGATGTGGCGGACAATATCCTCCAGGACCGCGTCGATGTTGATCCCCTGCTTGGCGGAGATTTCAGGGGCGTCCTGGGCGGGCAGGCCGATGATGTTCTCGATCTCATCCTTCACCCGCTGGGGGTCGGCGGCGGGGAGGTCAATCTTGTTGATGACCGGACGGATCTCCAGGTCGTGCTCCAGGGCCAGATAGGTGTTGGCCAGGGTCTGGGCCTCAATGCCCTGGGCGGCGTCCACAATGAGCACTGCCCCCTCACAGGCGGCCAGGGAGCGGCTGACCTCATAGTTGAAGTCCACATGGCCCGGGGTGTCGATGAGGTTGAGCTCATAGACATTACCGTCCTGGGCCTTGTAGTTGAGCCGGACAGCCCGGGCCTTGATGGTAATGCCCCGCTCTCGCTCCAGGTCCATGTTGTCCAGCAGCTGGGACTCCATTTCCCGCTGGGACACAGCGTCGCATTTCTCAATCAGCCGGTCAGACAGCGTGGATTTGCCGTGATCAATGTGGGCGATAATGGAAAAGTTGCGGATTTTGGATTGGTCGGTCATACGTCGGCACCTCCATAGGCAAAGCCACGCTGGGGCCCCGCAAGGCGGGGCGCGGCGAAAAGCCGAGTACAAGTATTTTGGCCGCCGGCCAAAATTTTGGCGCAGGCGGAATTCACTTCCGCCGAGCAGATGAAATCAAAAGGGGCCCCCGCGCGGCCGGCCGGCCGCGTGGGGAAGGATTTGCCATGATCGATGTGGGCGATAATGGAAAAGTTGCGGATTTTGGATTGGTCGGTCATAAATGAGTACCTCCATCGAGTATGAAAGCCCAGTCGGAGCCCGGCGGCGGAGCCAGCTGGGCGAGGACGGGCGGCGAACGAAGTGAGCCTGCCCGTTTACCGCTGGGCATTATGGGAGGAGAGCTGACGGTTCACCCGCTCTCCAGTGTTGTGGATGATCTGCAGAAGAGACTGGTACAGCCCGGGATAGCTCTCCATCAGCGCGTCGTTGTTCATGGTGGGGAAGCTCCCCTTTTCCTTCACATGGGCGGCCAGAGCGTCCACATATTCGGCCTCGGAGCAGATCATATCCGCAGTGGTGACGCCGGTGAGAAACTGCCGGGTGGGGACGGAGAAGAAGTCCTCATTCTGGGAGCCGTCCGCCCGATAGAGGTGGCGAAACAGCTTATAGACAGCGGTGCCCAGATACTGGGCGGCCGCCGTGATCGCGTCCTTCCGCCCGGTTTTGCCCAGCAGGTCAAAGAGCACTCCCACGGAGTTGACCAGCAGCTTTTTGTTCAGGGTTGCCATAATGGAACCGTGGAGCACATTATCCTTCTCGGTGGAATAGTCGTAGAGCTCGTCCGGAGAGACGATGGTAGTGCCGTCCCGGGAGAGGGTGCGGCCCAGCAGAAAGTCCGCCGATACATTATAGTAGTCACAGGCGCGGATCACAAAGGCGAGACCCGGCTCCCGCACGCCGTTTTCATAGTGGGAGAGCAGCGCCTGGCTGATGCCCAGGTCCTTGGCCGCCGCCCGCTGGGAAATCCCCTTTTCCTGGCGGAGGAGAGAGAGACAGCGGGAAAAATCAGAAGACATAGAACACACCTCAAATATCAAAACAGTGAGTATAGTATAGATGGCAAAATACCAAAAGTAAAGCATAAAATTTTCACGATTTTTTGTCTTTTGCCATTGTGGAATCTGGAAAGGGTGTTGTATAATGAATACATCATCAAGTGTTGTGAGAAAGCGAGAAGAAAGGGTAACTTTAATTTTTTTATGGAGGCGTAATTTTCCATGCATATGTTTCAAAAGCTGATCGAAACCCTGAAGGCCAGCCCCAAGCGGATTGTATTTACCGAGGGAACCGACCCCCGCATTCTGGAGGCCAGCGCCCGGCTGCTCTCCGGTACCTTCCTGAGCCCCATCCTGGTGGGCAATGTGGAGGAGGTCCACAAGGCAGCTGAGGAGGCCGGCTTCAATATCCGCGGCGCCCAGATCCTCGACCCCGCTACTTATGAGGGTATGGACAAGATGGTGGAGGCCATGATGGAGCTGCGCAAGGGCAAGATGACCGCCGAGGAGTGCCGCGACGCGCTGATGAAGGGGAACTACTTCGGCACCATGCTGGTCAAAATGGGCGAGGCGGACTGCCTTCTGGGCGGCGCCACCTACTCCACCGCCGACACGGTGCGCCCCGCGCTGCAGCTGATTAAAACCAAGCCCGACAACAAGATTGTCTCCTCCTGTTTTATTATGGTGCGTGAGGGCGTGGGCGATAACACCGTGCTGGCCATGGGCGACTGCGCCATTAACATCAAGCCCACCGAGGACGAGCTGGTGGAGATCGCCCTGGAGACCGCCAAGTGCGCCAAGATCTTCGGCATCGCCCCCAAGGTCGCCTTCCTGAGTTACTCCACTAAGGGCTCCGGCAAGGGCGAGGATGTGGACAAGATGCGCAACGCCTGTGCCAAAGCCAAGGCGGCCGCGCCCGATCTGGCCATCGACGGTGAGATGCAGTTTGACGCGGCCGTGTCCCCAAAGGTGGGCCAGCTGAAATTCCCCGGCTCCACGGTGGCGGGCTATGCCAACACCTTTATCTTCCCCGACATCAACGCTGGCAACATCGGCTACAAAATTGCCCAACGACTGGGCAATTTTGACGCCTACGGCCCCATCCTGCTGGGCCTGAACGCCCCCATCAACGACCTCTCCCGCGGCTGCAACGCCATGGAGGTCTATTCCATGGCCATCATCACCGCCGCGCTGGCGTAAAAGAAGCGCGGAGAAGCCGCCCGTCGCCGGAGGCTTCGCAGCGTGACAGCATTCGTATACACGAGAAGGGAGCGCCCTGCTGGGCGCTCCTTTTTTGTACTTCGATCGCCGGAGGCTATTCATTTTAAATATGGGCAAATATACCAAAAAATGTTTGACAAAAAAGGGGATTCCCTCTTTGCCAACAGCCCAGATAGGGGATTTAAAAACAGTGGAGCAGGAAGGGGCACAACATATCGTGTTGACGCAGTAGAAGCTGAGGATCATAGAGGGGTGGGAGGCCAGGGCTTGACTTAAAGCAGAAAAAAGTGTATCATTGCGTTTGTAACCATTTGTAATTATTTGTTTCCAGCCTATACGGCTTTGGTGGGCTGCGGGCGATGGAACAGAGGAAATGAGGAGGGATTTCGATATGGAAGAAATCCTGCATGCCCCGCAGCGTGGGGCGAGGTCGGAGGGCACGGCGCGGGGCGCTGCTGCGGATCTGCTCCGACGCCTGCGCTGCGGTATAGAGAACCAGGCGGCCAATGGATGGAAAATGGTCAATCCGGGCAGCTTTCTGGCTGTGGCCGCCGCGGTGGGGATCCTTTCGGTTCTGACGTCGGTGTATGCCACCGGCTGTGTGGTCTCCGTGGACGGGGTGCGCTTGGGCGCGGTAGCCAGCCAGGCGGACTTTGAGAAGGTTGTGGAGCGGGTAGAGGACCGGGCCACGCGGATCTTGGGCCATGACTACACGCTGGACCAGGAGATCACGTACGATACCGCCCTGCTGGAGCGGGATGAGATCGGACCGGCCAGCCGGTTTGAGACCGTTCTGTTTGACCAGATCGGCGAGGTGATGAAGAGCTATGTGCTCAAGGTGGACGGGCAGGTGATCGGCGCAGTGGAGGACGAGGCGGAGGTCACGGCCCTGCTGGACACCATCAAGGCCCCCTATATCAATGACGCCACCACCTCGGTGGAATTTACCTCCAATGTGGTGGTCAGCCACGAATACACCTCATCGGACGTCAATCAGGATGTAGCCGCTATGGAGGAGATCCTCACCGCCAACACCAATGGAGAGACGGTATATGAGGTCCAGGCGGGCGACACCTTTATGCAGATCGCCATTGACAACGGCATGACCATGCGGGAGCTGGAGGCGCTTAATCCCGATGTGGACGTGGACCGGATTTATATTGGACAGCTGCTGACGGTAAAGGAGGAGATCCCCTTCCTGTCGGTGCGCACGGTGGACCGGCTGACCTATGAGCAGGCCATTGAGTGCCCGGTGGAGCAGGTGGAGGACAGCTCGATGTATCAGGGTGACAGCAAGGTGCTGGACCCCGGTGTGGAGGGGCAGAGCCTGGTGACCGCTGATGTGATCTATGTCAACGGCAAGGAGCAGGAGCGGGATGTGGTGGAGACCACAGTCCTTTCCGAGCCCACGGCAAAGGTGATCGCGGTGGGCACCAAGGAGCGGCCCAGCTGGATGCCCAAGGGCTACTTCATCTGGCCGGTGTACGGCAACATCACCTCCTACTTCGGATACCGCTCCATCTTTGGCTCCTACAGCTACCACGGCGGGCTGGACATCGCGGCGCCCTACGGCACCGGGATTGCCGCCGCGGACGGCGGCACGGTGGTGTTTGCTGGAACGGCCAGCGGCTCCAACTGGAGCTACGGCAAGCTGGTAATTGTGGACCACGGGAACGGCAAGCAGTCCTATTACGGCCACTGTTCCAGTATCTTGGTTTCCGCCGGGGATCACGTCTACCAGGGGCAGACCATTGCCCGGGTCGGCTCCACGGGCCGCTCCACCGGGAACCACTGCCACTTTGAGGTGCGGATCAATGGCACCCGGGTCAACCCCCTGTCCTATCTGAACTGATAAGAAACGGACGCGCGGCTGCGCGTCCGTTTTTTTATTGCTCCGGGGGCTCGCTGCTCCGACGGTACATCTGCTGAAGATAGACCAGCTTTCTCCGCCGGTACCACACACAGTTGAACACATTGCCGAGGATCAGGATATTTCCGCAGAGATAAAGCCATACCAGCAGGATAATGATGGAGGTCAGGGACCCGTATACCAGGGAGTAACGGGAGGACATCCCCATAAACCAGGAGAACAGGACTGAGGCCGCCACCAGGGACACGGCGGCAATGGCTGCGCCGGCAAATACGGGAGGCCGGGGCCGCCCTCTGGGGGCGGACATCCTGTAGACCACCAGCACAAAGAAAAGCACCAGACAGAACAGGATGGGGAAGCGCAGCCACCGCCAGACGGAGAGCAGGGCACCAGTGTCCAGCCGGAGCAGGCGCTCCGCCATCTGGAGCAGCCATTCACCGGTAAACAGAACCACGATGGACAGGTAGATGGTGATGAGAAACAGAATGGAAAAGGCCACGCTGGCCAGAATCTGCCCGATGCCGTGGTAGCTCCTGCGCTCGTAAATATCCCCCATAATGTTCATCAGGGCCCGAAAAGCGGCGGAGGCGGAAAAGAGGATCATGACCACACCGGCCGCCAGCAGGGCGGAGGACTGATTGGTGGAAATATATTGAATATACTCCCCCAGAATGTCCAGCGTGCTCCGGGGCAGAAAGGGGGAGGCGGCGGAGAGGACCGCAGCAATGTCCAGATTCAGCAGACCGATAAAGGCGTTGATGCAGATGAGAAAGGGAAAAAAGGAGAGAATCAGAAAATAGGCCAGCTCAGCGGCGGAGCGGGCCACATGCTTGGAAAAATAGAGATCGGCAATCTCCAGTGCGAATTTTACCGGGGCGCGCCGCAGAAAGTCCTTCATACCCTCACCTCAGGAAAAGAATGGAAACAGTATACGACAGTTTGGCGGGCAATGCAAGAAGAAATGTCCGAAACGGGCCGGCAGGGGCGGCCCCCTGCTGAAAACAGCGGGAAAAAGCAAAAACCGCCTGCATATGCAGACGGTTTCATGTTGCCTCAGACGTTTTGCTTAGGCCAGCTTGTTCAGCTTAATGGTCATGCTGCTCTTCTTGTTCGCGGCGTTGTTCTTGTGCAGAAGCCCGTGACCCACAGCCTTATCGACCGCCTTGACGGCCACCTTGTAAGCGCCCTCGGCCTCGCTGCGGTTGCCTTCGGCCAGAGCGGCCTCAAACTTCTTGATGTCGGTCTTCAGCGCGGACTTTGCGGCCTTGTTCTGCATGGCCTTGGTCTTGTTCACCAGGACACGCTTCTTGGCAGACTTAATATTCGGCAAACCAAACACCTCCTCCGATGACGAAATCACTTCAATCATTGATAGTTTGCCCGTGCAGATTACTATTTTAACAGCCAAATGGTAAAAATGCAACTATTATTTTTGATTTTTTCCGTTTTTTTTTGCATAGGACGGCTGCTTGCGCAAAAAATAGCGGAAATAGCTCCAGGCAACACCACATATTGGGGTAGGGAGGCAGAACAAATGCTGAAACGGAGAACCGATCTGGCCGTGGAGGCCACGCAGTTATGGCGGGAGTCCGCCGGGGAAGAGACCAAGCTGGAGGGGGTGGAGGCCTGGGACGGGGAGCGGGAGGGCTTCCCCACCACTACGGTGCGCATTCTGGACGGCCGGGGCGTGGAGGCCCTGGGTAAGCCGGAGGGAACCTATGTGACCCTGGACCTGGCGGGGCTGGCCCGGCGGGAGGAGGACGCCTTTGGCCGGGCGGCCCGGGCTCTGGCCGCGGAGCTGCAGGCTTTGCTGGGACTGCCCGAGGGGGCCAGCGCGCTGGTGGTTGGGCTGGGCAACCGGGCCATTACGCCGGATGCGGTGGGACCGGGCGCGGTGGACCACACCCTGGTGACCCGGCATCTGGTGGAACAGGTGCCGGAGCACTTTGGACACTTCCGCCCGGTGGCCGCTCTGGCTGCCGGGGTGCTGGGCACCACAGGCATGGAGAGCGGGGAGCTGATTGCCGCTGTGGTGGAAAAGATCCGCCCCGCCTGCGTGATTGCGGTGGATGCCCTGGCCTCCCGGAGCCTGAAACGGCTGTGTTCCACCGTGCAGCTGACCGACACGGGCATTGTGCCCGGATCCGGGGTGGGCAACGCCCGGGCGGCCCTGAACCGGGAGACCCTGGGGGTGCCGGTGGCCGCCATCGGGGTGCCCACGGTGGTAGACGCGGCCACCCTGGCCGCCGACGTGCTGGCCGAGGCCGGGCGGGACGACCTGGACCCGGAGGCGCTGCAGGGGGCGGGAAAGGGGTTGATCGTTACCCCCAAGGACATTGATGCCCGCACCGCCGACATGGCCAAGGTCATCGGCTTTGGGGTAAATCTAGCCCTCCAGACCGGGCTGACGGCGGAGGACGTGGAGATGCTGCTCAGCTGAGGCGATGACCTGCGCGTCAGCGCTTCGCCGCGATAAGCGGCGGAGCCCGACGGAATTCATTTCCGGCGGGCGATCAAATAAAAGGAGACGGGGCCCCCGTGGAATACGCAGTATTTCATGGGGACATCGGCTTTGGGGTAAATCTAGCCCTCCAGACCGGGCTGACGGCGGAGGACCTGGAGATGCTGCTCAGCTGAGCGGGCCGGGGGCTTGACGGCCATGGAAAAAGATGATAGAATACTCCACAGTATCAGCGATGACCGGGAGGAGTAGGCGCCCACACCCAGCGGCAGAGAGGAATCGGACGGTGAGAGATTCCCTGGGGAGACGCCCAAGGCGCCTGTGAGCTGCGGGGCGGAAATGCCCCGCCGGCGTCCCGCCGTTAGGGGGAGAAGAGTGCGCGGCAGCCAGCCGCGAATTCAGGTGGAACCACGGACAATTTTGTTCGCCCTGAGCCGAAAACCGGCTCAGGGCGTTTTTTGCGCGCTGAGCCAACCATTTGGAAGGAGTGCATCCCTATGAAGAACACGGAAAAGACCATGGACAAAATCGTTGCCCTGTGCAAGGGCCGCGGCTTTGTCTACCCCGGCAGCGAGATCTACGGCGGCCTGGCCAACTCCTGGGATTACGGCCCCCTGGGTGTGGAGCTGAAGAACAATGTCAAGCGGGCCTGGTGGAAGAAGTTTGTGCAGGAGTCCGCCTACAACGTGGGCCTGGACGCGGCCATTTTGATGAACCCCGAGGTGTGGGTGGCCTCCGGCCATGTGTCCACCTTCAACGACCCGCTGATCGACTGCAAGGCCTGCAAGATGCGCCACCGTGCCGACAAGCTCATTGAGAACTGGTGCGCCGAGCAGGAGCGCACCGACGTGAACGTGGAGGCCATGACCAACGACGAGCTGGTGGCCTTCATCCGGGACAACGGCGTCACCTGCCCCGGCTGCGGCAAGGCCGATTTCACCGACATCCGCAAATTCAACCTGATGTTTAAGACCCACCAGGGTGTCACCGAGGACTCCTCCACCGAGGTGTACCTGCGGCCCGAGACCGCCCAGGGCATCTTTGTCAACTTCCCCGCCATCCAGCGCACCACCCGCAAGAAGCTGCCCTTCGGCGTGTGCCAGGTGGGCAAGAGCTTCCGCAACGAGATCACCCCGGGCAACTTCATCTTCCGCATCCGGGAGTTTGAGCAGATGGAGCTGGAGTTCTTCTGCCAGCCGGGCACCGACCTGGAGTGGTTTGAGTACTGGCGCAATTTCTGCCATGAGTGGCTGCTGAGCCTGAACATCAAGGACGAGAACCTGCGCCTGCGCGACCATGAGAAGGAGGAGCTGGCCTTCTACTCTAAGGCCACCACGGACTTCGAGTTCATGTTCCCCTTCGGCTGGGGTGAGCTGTGGGGTGTGGCCGACCGGACCGACTACGATCTCAAGCAGCACCAGGAGCACTCGGGCAAGGACCTGACCTATTTTGACCAGGAGAAGAACGAGCACTATATCCCCTATGTCATCGAGCCCTCCCTGGGCGCGGACCGGGTGACCCTGGCCTTCCTGGTGGAGGCCTATGACGAGGAGGTAGTGGACGCGGAGAAGAACGACGTGCGCACCGTCATGCGCTTCCACCCCGCTCTGGCCCCCTTCAAGTGCGCGGTGCTCCCCCTGTCCAAGAAGCTGGGCGGCAAGGCCCTGGAGCTGCGCGACGCCCTGGCCAGGGACTTTATGGTGGACTATGACGACGCGGGCAGCATCGGCAAGCGCTACCGCCGCCAGGACGAGATCGGAACCCCCTTCTGCATCACCGTGGACTTCCAGACCGTGGGCAGCGAGAGCGAGGAGGCCGACCACTGTGTCACCATCCGCGACCGGGACACCATGGAGCAGGTGCGCGTGCCCATTGACCAGGTAAAGGCCTGGCTTACGGAGAGGATCGCGTTTTAAGCCGTGAAATTGCAGGACCCCGTGCTCCCCACTGTCCCGGCGGGGGGCGCAGATCTTCTGACCTGCCTGCGCGCCGCCCGGGAAGAGGAGGACGAGGTGCGGGGAACCCTGTTTGAAGGAGCCGTGCTCACCGGTGGGGACCTGTACGCCGCAGCCCTGCGGGGCTGCATTCTGCGCCGGTGCCGCTTGGTGGAGTGCGACCTGCGCCGGTGTCAGTTTGAGGACGTGCTGTTGGAGGAGTGCGATTTTTCCGGCAGCCGCCTGGATGAATGCCGGTGGAGCCGCTGCGTCTTTCAGGGCGGCAAGGCGGTGGGCGCCTCCTTCCAGGGGGCCGGGCTGTGGCATGTGCGCTTTGCGGACAGCGCCCTGGGGTACGCAAATTTTTCCGGCGCCGGCCTGAGATGGGCGAGGGTGACGGACTGCGACCTGTCGGCGGCGGTGCTCAGCGGGTGCCGCTGGAAGGGGCTGTCCCTGGAGCGCTGCCGCCTGACCGGGGCCAACCTCTTCCGCACCAGCCTGGGCGGGCTGGACCTGTCCTCCTGTCAGCTGGAGGGGCTGATCCTCTCAGAGCGTGGGGATGAGCTGCGGGGCGCGGTGGTGGGTCTGGCCCAGGCGGCCCAGCTGGCCAAGCGGCTGGGGATCATCATCAAGGAAGAACAGGAAAGACCGCCGGAGCGGCCCTAAGCGGGGCCGCCGGCGGTCTTTAGCGTTTCTCTTGGTCCAGCTGTTCCAGATGGGCTTTGAGAACTTGATTGATATAACTGGAGAGAGGTCGATCATCCTGCTCAGCCAGCTGTCGGATTCGCTCGAGCGTTGGCTCATCCAACGTAATACTGACTTTTACTTTGAGCGGTTTCATTTACCTCACCCCAAGTCAATATACCATTTTGTAGGACGGAATATTAATGAATCGCCTTAAGTAGGATAAAATCCTACTGAGGTGGGAGTATGTATACCAACGAATTTGAGGAGGCCTTCTCCAGCTTTCTGGAGCGGCACGAGTACGACGAGGCGGAGAATTACCTCTTTTTAATGGTCCGGCTGGCCTTTTCCGCCGGGTGGCAGGCCGCCGGGGGCGCGCCGCCCAAGGCCGAGCGCCTGTTTGAACTGATCCGGCCCCCCAAAGAGAAAGAACCCGCGGAGCAATAGCTCCGCGGGTTTTGTCTGCAAAAGAGCGGGGGTCCGAGCTTACTCCTCTTCCCTGGCGGTGACCTGGATGTTCAGCTCGTCCAGCTGGGCCTGGGTGACGAAGGACGGCGCGCCCATCATCAGATCCTGGGCGTTCTTGTTCATGGGGAAGGGGATAATCTCCCGGATGGACTCCTCCCCGGCCAGGAGCATGACCATGCGGTCCACGCCGGGGGCGATGCCCGCGTGAGGGGGCGCGCCGTAGGTGAAGGCGTTATACATGGCCGGGAACTTGGCCCTCACGTCGTCCTCGCCCAGGCCCACCAGCTGGAAGGCCTCCACCATGATCTCCGGGTCGTGGTTGCGCACCGCGCCGGAGGAGAGCTCCACGCCGTTGCACACCAGGTCGTACTGGTCGGCGGTGATGGTGAGGGGGTCCACCTGGCCCGCGGCGGCCTGCTTGAGCACCTCCAGCCCGCCGGCGGGCATGGAGAAGGGGTTGTGACAGAACTCCAGCTTGCCGGACTCCTCCCCGATCTCGTACATGGGGAAGTCCACAATCCAGCAGAACTCGTAGCGCTCCCTGTCCATATGGTGGGGGCAGAAGGCGCCCAGCTTGGCGCGCAGCACGCCCGCGGTCTTTTGGGCGGTGAGCAGCCTGCCCGCGGCGAGGCCCACAAAGGTGTTGGGCTGCAGGCCCAGGGCGGCGATCACCTGCTCCTTGATGGGCTGGACAAACTTGGAGATGCCGCCCACCAGCTCGCCGTTCTCGTCCAGGCGGAACCAGTAGGCCTTTTCCCCGGTCTGGACCTCCACCTCGGCACACAGCTTGTCAATCTGCTTGCGGGTGCCCTCAAAGCCGGAGACCACCACGGCTTTGACCACATTGCCCTCAAAGGGGCCGAAGCCGCAGCCGCCCAGCAGCTCGGTGGCGTCGGTAAGGGTCAGGTCAATACGCAGGTCGGGCTTGTCCGAGCCGTACTTGTCCATGGCTTCCAGGTAGGGGATGCGCCGGAAGGGGGCGGTGGAGGCGGTATGGTACAGGCCGTACTGGGCAAAAATGGGGGGGAACACGTCCTCAATGACGGCGAACACGTCGTCCTGACCGGCAAAGGCCATCTCCATGTCCAGCTGATAGAACTCGCCGGGGGAGCGGTCGCCCCGGGCGTCCTCATCCCGGAAACAGGGGGCGATCTGGAAGTACTTGTCAAAGCCGGAGGCCATCAGCAGCTGCTTGAACTGCTGGGGGGCCTGGGGCAGGGCATAGAACTTGCCCGGATGCTTGCGGCTGGGCACCAGGTAGTCCCGGGCCCCCTCGGGGGAGGAGGCGGTGAGGATGGGGGTGGTAATGTCCAGGAAGCCGTGCTCGATCATGGACCGGCGCAGGGCGGCGATGACGTTGCAGCGCAGGACGATGTTCTTCTTCAGCTCCGGGTTGCGCAGGTCCAGGTAGCGGTGCTTCAGCCGGACGGACTCGTCCGCCTCCCGGCTGCGGTTGATCTGGAAGGGCAGCTCATTGTGGCGGCAGTGGCCCAACACCTCCACGGCGGAGGGGACCACCTCAATGTCGCCGGTGGGCAGCTTGGGGTTCTTGGAGTCCCGCTCCCGCACCACGCCGGTGACCTGGACCGTGGACTCCCGGTTGAGGGCCTTGAAGCTGCGCACCTGCGCCTCGCTCTCGCACACCACCTGGGTGGTGCCGTAAAAGTCCCGCAGGATCACAAAAGCCAGGGAGCCGGACACCTCCCGGATATTCTCCAGAAAGCCCGCCAGGGTGACGGTCTGCCCCACATGCTCCATGCGCAGCTCCCCACAGGTGTGGGTGCGGTAGAGCGTGTTCTCATTCGCCATAAAATCAACTCCAATTAGTATAATTAAAATAAAATATTACAAAATCGCTGGGGCCTGCAGGTCGATCAGCCGGCTGTAGAACACCTGTACGTCAAAATTCTGATACAGCTGGGTGCCCATGGCACGGGTGACCCCCAGGGAGGAGAGAGCGCTCTTCTTCACATAGTCCAGGAAGGTCTGCTCCCCATAGGTGTGGAACCAATTGAACTCCACGCCTTCAGCGGCACAGGCGGCCTCCAGCTCCCCGATCCGCTCCATCACCACGGGGAGGTACTGCTGGGCGGTCACGCCGTTGGTGAAGAGCACGTCGGCGGGTTTCAGGCCCGCGGCGGCAAAGGGTGCGTAGTCGGCGGGCACAAAGCTCTGCCGCAGGGCGGGCCTGGCAATGCGGGCCGCCATGGCGGCGGTTTCCGCCCGGGTGAGGGTCTTGTCCCCAGCGAAGGTGCCCCACCGGTCCACGCCGGTCAGAATGCCCGCGTTGTAGAAGGCCAGCACAGCGGCGTCAGCGGTGTCGGGCAGGGCGGTGACGGCGTTGATGGGGGAGAGCATGTCCTCCGGCGTCACGGCGGAGAGCATGGACATAAATTCCTGCCGGGTGGCGTTCTTTTCCGGGTCGGAGACGTTCACGCCCCGTTTGGTCAGGTAGTCCACATAGTGCTGATACCAGGGGATGTAGGGATTGGGGATGGGCGCGGGGATGGCCTCCCCAGTGATGGCCTCATTCATACGGGCGGCGATGGCAGCCACCTCACCCACGGTGAGGATCTTGTCGGGGGAGAAACCGGCGTTGGTGCCGGTCATGAGGCCCACCTCATAGCAGACCTGTGCGGCGGAGGCGAACCAGTCGCCCGCCTGCACGTCCCCATAGCCGGGATAGGCGTTTTTATCGGGAAAGGCCTCCTCCGGGGTAAGGGCGGCGGCGGAGCCCAGCAGCAGGGCGGCCGAGAGGGTCAGAGCAATCAGCTTTTTCATCATGAAATTTCCTCCTGACACAAAAATTCGTCGCATCTTTAGACGGCGGGAAAGGGGGAAAGTTCCATTCAGGCCTCCGGCTCCTGGATGGGCGCGCCGTCGGTCAGGCCGGCCAGCTCGTCCCGGATGAACTGCAGGGCGGAATCCAGGTTGCTCTGGCCCTCGATCATGGCCAGCATGCGGCCGGAACGCATGTTTTTGGGGCAGATGCTGCGGCTCTCCCGCTCCTTGTCACCGATACAGATGGTGATGGGGATATTCAGCCGGTTGGCGTACTGCAGCCGGGCTTTGAATTTCTTCGGCTCCGTGTACAGCTGGGTGCGGATGCCGCTCTGCCGCAGAAGGGTGGCCACCTCAATGGCAAAGGTCAGGTCCTCCTCCATGGGGATCACCAGCACGTCCGCCGGGGCGGTGATCAGAGCGTCGTTCAGGTAGCCCTGGTCCTCCAGGACGAAGAACAGCCGGGTCAGGCCGATGGAAATGCCAACTCCGGGGAGTTGTTTATCAGTGTAATATTCCGCTAGGTTATCGTATCGGCCGCCGGAGCAGATGGAACCGATCTCCGGATGGTCCAGCATCACGGTCTCGTACACTGTACCGGTGTAATAGTCCAGGCCTCTGGCGATGGTCAGGTCCACCATAAAATGGTCGGCGGGCACGCCGAAGGCGGACATATACCGGACCACCGTGTGCAGCTCCTCCACCCCCTGGTCGAAGAGGGCGTTTTGACCCTTCAGGGCCTCCAGGGCTTCCAGGGGGTCAGCGGTGGCCAGCAGCGTCAGCAGCTGGTCGGCCGCCCCGGCGGGGACCGCAAAGTCGTCCGTCAAAATGGCCTTCACCTTTTCCGGGCCGATCTTCTCCAGCTTGTCAATGGTGCGCATTACGTCTCCCGCCTGCGCCTCCAGGCCCAGAATGGCAAACAGGCCGTTGAGCACCTTGCGGTTGTTCAGTCGGATCTTGAAGCGGCGCAGCCCCAGGGCCGTGAAGGTTTTGTAGATAATGGAGGGAATCTCTGCCTCGTTGGTGATGTCCAGGCTGCCGTCGCCGATGATGTCGATGTCCGCCTGGTAGAATTCCCGGAAGCGGCCCCGCTGGGCCCGCTCTCCCCGGTAGACCTTGCCGATCTGAAACCGGCGGAAGGGAAAGACCAGCTCATTGTGGTGCAGGGCCACGTATTTGGCCAGAGGGACGGTCAGGTCAAAGCGCAGTGACAGGTCGGTGTCCCCCTTGGTGAAGCGGTAGATCTGCTTCTCGGTCTCGCCGCCGCCTTTGGCCAGCAGTACCTCGGAGGCCTCAATCAGCGGGGTGTCCAGGGGGGTAAAGCCATAGAGGGAATAGGATTTGCGCAGAATTTCCACCATCCGGTCGAACTGCACCTGCCTGGCGGGCAACAGCTCCATGAATCCGGAGAGGGTGCGGGGCTTGATCTGGGCCATAGTGACGCTCCTTTGTCTGATAAAAATAGAGGCTGCTGCCCGCCGCCGCAGGCGCGGCGCCAGGCGCGGCGCCAGGCGGTTTGCGCAGCAGAGAGTTGGAACAGGGCCGGTTTGCGCCCGGTCTGTCTGAATGGAATTCCCGGGGGTCCGGCGGGCAGGCCGATCTCCCTCTGGAGGAGGACGAAAAAACACTCTCATCCCGTACTCACGGGACGAGAGCGCAAGGCTTTCGTGGTGCCACCCATGTTCAGCGGAGCGTCGCTCCGCCCTCAGGCCTTCTGGTGCGGGAAGGGGACCGCGCCCGTCTCCGGGCCCGCTGGTGGAACCGTCTCCCGTCCTCCTTGCCGTCAGGCGCTTCCAGCCAATGGCGCCTTTCTCTGTCCGGCGGTGTGGGCGGTACCTGCCCCGTCATTGCGGTGCGTTGAGATACTATCGCAAAACTGCAGAAAAGTCAAGTGCCGCCGCTTACGCGGTAAAGGGCTTGGTTTTGGGATTGACGATATCCTGCCAGTCCAGATCGCCCCGCTCCAGGCCGTGGATGAGGATCTCAGCCGTGGCCACATTGGTGGCGTAGGGCACGCTGTTCTGATCGCACAGACGGGTAATGTAGCTCAGGTCCGCGTCCAGGTCGTTGGACTGGGGGTCGGAAAAAAAGAGCACCATGTCGATCTCATTATAGGCAATCCGCGCGCCGATCTGCTGACTGCCCCCGTGCTCATGGGAGAGAAACAGAGAGACGGGCAGACCGGTGGCCTCCGCGACCAGACGGCCGGTGGTGTTGGTGGCACAGACGGTATGCTTGGACAAAATGCCACAGTAGGCGATGCAGAACTGCACCATCAATTCTTTTTTCCGGTCGTGGCTCATTAGCGCAATATTCGTGATAAACACCCTCTCTTGTTTCAAAATAGTGGTTTTTCTCTTAACGCAGTTTCATCAGGGGGACCCGCTGGCCGAGCAGCCGCCTTGCAATGTTTAAGTAGGCCAGCGCAGCCCCCTTGTTGGTGGACAGGATCAGCAGCTGCTCCTGATTGGCGGAGAGCATCACCTGGGGGTCCTCAGGCACGACGCCCAGCAGGGGGAGCCCCGCCTCATCCATGGCGTCGTCAATGGTGGCGTGCAGTCTGCGAAGCAGTTTGGGCTGGACCCGGTTGACCACCAGATGGATCCGCTCCAGGCTGTTTCGGAGAAGCGTGACGGTCCGCTGGGCATCCCGCAGGGCGGAGGCGTCGGTTGTGGACACCACAATGGCCCGGTCAGCCGCGCACACGGCCAGCTCAAAACCGGCGCCCAGGCCGGCGGGAGAGTCCATCAAAACATAGTCGTACTGGGCTTTGGCCTGCTGCACCAGCGCGCGCATCTGCGGGAAAGTAATGGCCTGGCAGGGAAAGGTAACCGGGGCCGTGAGCAGGGAGAGGTTCTCCACTACGGGGTGGGGGACCGCCGCCCGCTCCAGGGTACAGCGTCCGGCCAGCACGTCGGTAAAATCCATCAGCGCCCGGTCGGACAGACCCAGGGCCAGGTCCAGATTGCGCAGGCCCACGTCCATATCAATGCACAGCACCCGGCTGCCCAGGGCGGCCAGACATGAGGATACGGCGGCAGTGAGAGAGGTTTTTCCGGTCCCGCCCTTGCCGGACGTGACCACAATTGCGGTTGACATCTTCTCCCTCCTGTCTTCTCTCTTTGAGCATATCACAAATTGACAATTGAATCAATTGTTTTTTGTGCAAAACAGCAGAAAAATCCTTGTCATAGGGGTGCCTTCTGGATTTTTGCCCACCGCCGGGGATATCCCTTGGGGGTGGGAGCGCATTTTTCAATGGGAATGACCCGGTGGACCACTTGGGTGCCGGGGATCCGGTAGTCGTAGGCGGGGAGCACCTGGCCGCCCAGAAGGCGGATCCCGTCCATGGCTTGGGACAGCTCCTCGCCGCTGTCCACCGCCTTCATGGCCAGGAACTGTCCTCCCACCTTGACATAGGGCAGGCACAGTTCACACAGAAGGCTGAGCGAGGCCACGGCCCGGGAGACGGCAAAATCGTAGCTGTCCCGAAATTCGGGCAGGAGCGACTGCTCCTCGGCCCGGGCATGGAGGCATGCCACATCCTCTGTGCCAAGGGCCGCGCACACCTGCTCCAGCCAGGTCACCCGCTTGCCCAGGCTGTCCAGCAGCGTCAGGCGGATGGAGGGCTCCAGGATGCGCAGGGGAAGGCCGGGAAAGCCGGCGCCAGTGCCCACGTCGATCACCCGCTTGCACCGGAAATCAGCCACGCCCAGCAGCGCCGCGGAGTCCAGAAAGTGCAGGCGGGCTACCTGGCAGGGATCGGTAATCGCGGTCAGGTTCATTACCTGGTTCTGCTCCAGCAGCAGACGGCCATATTCAGCCAAGGCCTCGGCCCCACCCACCGGGGGCGTCAGCCCCAGCTCCGCCAGGCCTTGGGAAATTGCCTCTCTCATTGGTGGCCGCCTCCCAGGCCCGCGATCAGGGCGGGCAGGCCGTCGGAAAGCCCCATAACAAAGAGGATAACACACGCCGCGGCCAGCACGGCCATGGCGGCCTTGGCCCCGGCCGACACACCCTGCCGCAGACGATATACGGCTAAAATAAACAGGCCAACCGCGCCGGGGCATACCATCAGGGGAAACACGCCATAGAGATTTTCTCCCTGATGAAAAAAGGGATAGACATTAAGCAGGACCAGAATGACCATGTAAACCACGGCAGTCCAGGCAATGATACGCTTGGCGGGGGAGGCGGGGATGTAAGGGCGTTGCTCCTCCTCCCAATCCTCACCGGGGGTCTTTTGGGGCTCTGACATTACGGCTTCTCCTTCAGAAGGTCACGGATTTCGGTGAGCAGCAGCTCCTCCGCCGAGGGCTCGGGCGGAGCCGGAGGTGCGGCAGGGGCCTCCTCCTTTTTGCGGTGGAAGGAGTTGATGGCCTTTACCATGCAGAACACCGCGAAGGCGATAATAATGAAGTCCAAAATGGTGGACAGGAAGATGCCGAAGTTAATGGAAACCGCCGGGGTAATCTCCGCCCCCGCGGCGTCCAGCACAGCCTGTTTCATCACCAATTTCCACGCGCTGAAGTCCACGCCGCCCACAAGCATGGAGACCAGGGGCATGATGATGTCGTTGACCAGAGAGGTGGAAATTTTGCCGAAGGCGCCGCCGATAATGACACCGACCGCCATGTCGACTACATTGCCTCTGGCAATAAACTGCTTGAATTCGCCAATGAAGCCTTTTCCCTTTTCCTTTGCAGACATAAAAACAACCTCCTTTTTCTAGTTCAGGGTATGCGGAAGACACAAATGGGCGCGCACTTTTGGGGCTGAAAAGGGGGCGGCTGTTTCAGGCGTCAGACGCCAGTGGAATCATAAATCTACAAAATTTAATAATTGTAAATAAATTCCAAAAAACAGATAGCCCCTTTGACGAAGAGAGGGGAGTCACCGCTTGGGGATCAGTATCTCTTTGCCGCCCATATAGGGCTGCAGGACCTTGGGGATTTTTACGCTGCCGTCGGCCTGAAGGTTGTTTTCCAGCAGGGCGATCAGCATGCGGGGGGGCGCCACACAGGTATTGTTGAGGGTGTGGGCCAAATAGTTTTTGCCGTCCTCACCCCGGTAGCGGATCTTCAGGCGGCGGGCCTGGGCGTCGCCCAGGTTGGAGCAGGAGCAGACCTCAAAATACTTTTGCTGGCGGGGGGACCAGGCCTCAATATCGCAGGACTTGACCTTCAGGTCCGCCAGGTCGCCGGAGCAGCACTCCAGCTGGCGCACCGGGATATCAAAGTTGCGGAAGAGCTCCACAGAATACTGCCAGAGCTTCTCATACCAGGCCTTGGAGTCCTCCGGCTTACAGACCACGATCATTTCCTGCTTTTCAAACTGGTGGATGCGGTACACGCCCCGCTCCTCAATGCCGTGGGAGCCCTTTTCCTTGCGGAAACAGGGGGAATAGGAGGTAAGGGTTTGGGGCAGCTTTTCACTGGGGATAATCTGGTCGATAAAGCGGCCGATCATGGAGTGCTCAGAGGTGCCGATGAGGTAGAGATCCTCCCCCTCGATTTTGTACATCATGGCGTCCATGTCCGTCTGGCTCATGACTCCCTCCACCACATTGCCGTGGATCATAAAGGGGGGAATACAGTAGGTAAAGCCCTTGTCGATCATAAAGTCCCGGCCGTAGGCCAGCACGGCCTCGTGCAGCCTGGCAATGTCGCCCAGCAGGTAGTAGAAGCCGGAGCCGGACACCCGGCCGGCGGCGTCCATGTCGATGCCGTCAAAGGACTCCATGATTTCGGTGTGGTAGGGAATGGGGTAGTCGGGCACCAGGGGTTCGCCGAAACGCTGGACCTCCACATTGCAGGAGTCGTCGGGGCCGATGGGCACAGAGGGGTCGATGATATTGGGGATCACCAGCATAATCCTCCGGATCTCCTCCGCCAGATGGTCCTCCCTGGCCTCCAGCTCGGCCAGCCGGTCCGCATCCGCCTTGACCTGGGCCTTGACGGCCTCGGCCTCCTCCAGCTTGGAGGGGTCCTTTTTGGCCTGGCCCATGAGCATGCCTACCTTTTTGGACAGGGCGTTGCGGGCAGTACGCAGGTCCTGGGCCTCCTGAATGGTGTTGCGGTTTTCCAGGTCCAGCGCCAGGACTTGATCCACCAGGGGCAGCTTTTCATCCTGGAACTTCTTCTTGATGTTTTCTTTGACCGCTTCGGGGTTTTCACGGATAAATTTCATGTCGAGCATGGGTTTCACCTCATAAATTGATGTTAATAGGATTGGGTGGGCTGCTAAGGAAGCCTGGCGAAGTGATGTGTCCCGGTCACGTTTCACGTGAAACAAATCAGACCAGCCAATCCACCAGGTTTTGATAGGCAGCCAGCGGGTCGTAGAGGGCCCGCTCCTCTTCAGTCAGGGCCTCGCTTGCTGTGGTTAGGGCGGCCTCCATGGCCCCCGGAGCCGCGGACTCCCACTCCTCCAGGAGGGTGCGCGCCTGGCTGTAGCGCCCTTTGTTATAAAGGGTGCGCAGCTGATTGAGCTGATTCAGGGCTTTGACCTGTGCTTGGGTATCGGTCAGGGATTCCTCGGCCTCCTGGGCGGTGTGCTGGGCGCTGTCCCGGTCGTGCTCCAGCTGGCCGATCTGCGCGTTCAGCGCGGTGTTTTCCTCCTTCAGACTGTCCCGTTCATCAATAATGTTCTGGAGCGTTTGGGCCGCGGAGTTTGAAGTCTGCTGCAGATTATCAATGGCCTCGCGGTTGCTGCGCTGCTGGGCAAAGTAGGAATACAGCAGCAATAGAAAGGCCACGGCGAAGAGAATCACCAGATATTTGAGGACGGCGTTCTTTTTCCGGGCACGCTTGCTCTCGCGGCGGCGGGCGGCCCAATCCTGCCGTTCGGGTTCGCTGCTCACAGGGCAGACCCTCCTTCCTGTTTCGGAGATATCTGCTCCAGCAGATCCAGCAGAGCGGTCAGGTCGTCGGTGTTGTAGAATTCCAGCTCCACCTTGCCTTTGCGCCTGCCGGAAATAATGTTCACTTTTCGTCCCAATCGGGCAGCCAGGCTTTTTTCCGCCTCCTTTAAATAAAGGGTGAGGTCAAGGGCGGAGGGGGAGGCGGGCGCGGCAGGCTCCTTTTCCCCGGCGGCCAGGCGCTTGGCCAGCGCCTCGGTCTGCCGGACCGACAGATCCTCGGCCACCACCTTTTGTGCCAGCTTCTTCTGCAGGTCGCCGCTGGGCACGGAGAGAATGGCTCGTGCGTGGCCGGCGGACAGCTTGCCCTCCTCCAGCATCAGATGCACTGCGTCCGGAAGGGCCAGCAGCCGCAGCGCGTTGGCGACGGTAGGCCGGGATTTGCCCACCCGCTGGGAGACCTCCTCCTGGGTCATGCCGTACTCGCTCATAAGCACCTTATATCCGTTGGCTTCCTCCACTGGATTCAGGTCCTCCCGCTGGAGGTTTTCAATCAGACCCAGTTCCATGACCTTGCGGTCGTCCGCCTCGATAATGACGGCGGGTACCTCGGTCAGCCCCGCCAGTTTGGCGGCCCGCCAGCGGCGCTCCCCGGCAATGATCTGATAATAGCCGGAGGAGAGGCGGCGCACTGTCAGGGGCTGAATGACCCCGTGGGTGCGGATGGAGTCGGCCAGATCGGCCAGCGCCTCGTCGTCAAAGCGCTTGCGGGGCTGCTTCAGCCCCGGCTCCACCTGTGAAATGGGGAGAGAAAGGGAGCCGCCCTCCTGTGTCTGCAGGGCGGCGTCGCCCAAAAGTGCGCCCAGGCCCTTGCCCAGGCCGCGTTCTGATGCCATGCGCTTATCCGTCCTTTCTATTGTGCTCCTGAACCTCGTGAGCCAGCGCGTCGTAGGCCTCCGAGCCCCGGGAATAGCTGTCGTAAGCGGAAACCGGCTTTCCGTGGCTGGGGGCTTCGGAAAGCCGGACGTTGCGGGGAATGACCGTGGCGTACACCTGACCGGGAAAATGGCGCTTGACCTCCTCGGCTACCTGCATGGACAGGTTGGTGCGGCCGTCATACATGGTAAGTACCACGCCCTCCAGCGCGATTTGCGGATTGAGAGAGCGCTTTACAATGCGGATGGTGGAGAGCAGATCGCTGAGTCCCTCCAGCGCGTAATACTCACATTGGACCGGAACCAGGACCGTATCCGCCGCACAGAGGGCGTTTAAAGTCAGCAGCTCCAGGGAGGGGGGGCAGTCGATCAGGATGTAGTCGTAATGGGAAGTCACCTGTGTCAGCGCGTTTTTCAGCAGATACTCCCGCTCTGCCAGAGCGATCATCTCAATTCCGGCGCCCGCTAAGGATTTGTGGGAAGGGAGCACGTCGCTGTAGGGGGTGCTCACCACCGCCTTGACCGGGTCGGCCCCGTTGATGAGCACATCATAGATGTTAGGGGAGGCGGTCTTGTCCACCCCAAAGCCAGAGGTGGTGTTGGCCTGAGGATCAAAGTCGCACACCAACACCCTGCATCCTAAATTTTTTAGGGCGGCGGCCAAGTTCACACATGTGGTAGTCTTGCCCACTCCGCCCTTTTGATTCACAATTGCGATGGTTTTTGCCATATCACACCTGCCTTTGTACAGACAATAGGGACAAGCCCTATTATAATCAAAGTGAATCGGTAATTCAATGGGTTTTCGCATGTTTCACGTGAAACAGACAGAAAAAATCCCGGGCGTGTTTCACGTGAAACACGCCCGGGATTAAAAAGGCAGAAAATCAGGCCCGTGCCTGTTTGGGAATCCGAATGGTTAAAAGAATGGAATCCGATGTCTCCTGCCGCTTGCAGTCCGCGCTCACCCCGGCATTTTTCATCATGGAGAGACCACGGGTAATGGTGTTCAGGAAGAGGCGGACGTCCTTAATGACAAAGGTAGGCCGCTTAGCAGGCTGCTCCGTCTGGTGGAGCAGCCGCTCCACATACTGCTCCGTTTTCGCCACAGTCAGCCCCTCGTCCACAATGTGGCGGGCGGCCAGCACCTGCTGCTCCGGCTCCTCCAGGCGGAGCAGCGCCCGAGCATGGCGCTCGGTAAAGCCGTGTTCCCGCAGCAGAGCAAGGGCGTCGGGAGGGAGGCGCAGCAGACGGAGCTTGTTGGCCACCGCGGACTGCGATTTCCCAATTTTGCGGGCCGCCTCCTCCTGGGAGAGGTGATAGGTTCGGATCAGCTTGGCCAGAGCGGCGGCCTCCTCCACAAAATCCAAATCCCTGCGCTGCAGATTTTCAACCAGCGCCAGCAGGGAGGAGCCCTCGCTGTCCACACTCACCAGAATGCAGGGGACCTCCCGCAGACCGGCCATTCGGGCGGCACGCAGACGGCGCTCACCGGAGATCAGCTCATAGCCTGCGGCTGATTTCCGGACCGAAAGGGGCTGCAGGACGCCCACCTCCTGAATACTGGCGGCCAGCTCCTCCAGGCCCTCCCGGGAAAAGTTTCTACGGGGCTGGTCGGGGTTTGGAGAGATGACCGAGATGGGAAGAAACAAAACTCGCGTACTCTCAAAAAGTCCTCTTTTGTGATTGCGTACCATTTTACGCCCTCCTTTATGGTAAAAATCACTCGACTAACCATATTTTACCATAAACGGACGCAAAACAGAACGGATTTTGTCGCCTGGGAAATATTTTTTCCAGCGGCGGCCGGGGGTCGGTCCATGCCAGCCCCCGAACCTGCGCTCAGGCCCGGAGAAAGCCCTTCCCAAAGATCTCGCTGGAGTTGGCCACGATCATAAAGGCGTGGGGGTCCGAGGCCTTCAAGTGCCGGCGCAGCAGGACGGCCTGCCCCCGGGAGAGCACGGTGAGCACCACCCAGTGCTCGGTGTGGGTATAAGCCCCCTGGGCATCCCATACGGTAGCGCTTCGGGCAAGGGTGTGGGTAATATATTGACACACCGGCTCTGGCTCCGTGGTGACCACAAAAAAGGCTTTGTGGCGGTTGAGGGACTCAATGACGCTGTCCACCAGGACGGATTTCAGGGCCAGGCCCAGCAGGGAGCACAGACCGGATTCAATATCAAAGACAAAGAGAGTGGCGGCGGAGATAACCACGTCGGTGCACAGCAGGGCGCGGCCCACATTCATACCGGAGCATTTTTTCAGGACCATGGCGGCAATATCCGTGCCGCCGGTGGAGGCGTTGATGTTGAACAAAATGGCGGAGCCCACCGCGGGCAGGATTACCGCAAAAAAGAGCTCCAGGAGCTTTTGGTCCGTCAGGGGCGCGGAGAGGGGGCAGACCCACTCGAAGATCTGAACCAGGGCGGAATAAAGCAGAGAACAATAGACGGTTCGGAAGCCGAAGCCTTTATTCAGCGCAAAAAAGCCCAGGATCAGAAAAAAGACATTGATGATGCTGTTAAAGGTCGCGGGGGTCAGCCAGGAGGAGGAGACCAGCTCGCCCAGCAGCAGGGACAGACCGGACACCCCGCCGGTGGAGAAATGGTTGGGAAATTTGAAGAAATACACGCCCACAGCGACCAGCGCCGCGCCCAGGGTCATCAGGGCAAAATCAGAAAGGCGATGCTTCCAGCTCATAAAACGGGTTCCTCCTCACCGTGTGGCGCATACCGCGCTCCACACATCATAGCCATCACAGGCGGGGATATTGCCCAGACGCCAGAGAGACACGCCGGTGATGCCGAACATCCGGGCCAGAGCCAGCTTGTCCGTCACGCTTCGGGCGTCCTCATACCACACCCGGTAGCGGCTGCCGTCCTCCGTGGTGTAGACCGCCGCAGGGTTGCGGTAGCGCTCGCTGTAAGTGACCTGTGTGCCCGGCTGGGCCAGCCGCTTTGCCAGTGTGGCCTGGGCTGGGTGGTAGATCGTGGTCTCCAGCAGCCGGCCCTCCTGGTCAATCCGGAAGCCGGCGGTGCCGAAGGAGATGGCCAAGGCCAGCTTGGAGCGGTTCGCCACGCCCGTCTGGGGGTCCGTAATGGCGCACAGTGC
The DNA here is from genome assembly GCF_014281125.1 of Lawsonibacter celer. Taxonomy (GTDB): domain Bacteria; phylum Bacillota; class Clostridia; order Oscillospirales; family Oscillospiraceae; genus Lawsonibacter_B; species Lawsonibacter_B celer. Next base: position 128,658 of record NZ_JACOEA010000006.1, read on the forward strand.
TTCGTAAATACGGGAAAAGGGGGTTACCGGAGAGTCGGTGTTGGCAGTGCCCACATAGCTTTCAGGCACAGAGGTCCACTGGTAGTCGTGTGCCATGAGAATCACTTTGTCGCAGACCTCTCCCAGCCCGTGATAGTCAAAGCCGTCGTACCAGGTGTCCGGCTGGACACAGACGTAAAGGGTCTTGCCGGATGGAAGCGCGGCGCGCAGGGCGGTCATAAAGGTCAGATAATCGGCCTTGAGGGCCTGGCCCTTGAGCCCTTCAAAGTCCATGGTCAGGCCGCTGTAATTCGCCGCCGACTCGGTCAGAGCGGCAACGGCGGCCGCGCGGGCCTCGGGTGTGGAGACCAGGGCCGAGACGGTGGAGGAGATGCTCCCGTCCGCCAGGGTGATGCGGTCGGCTGCGGAGGCATATACATTTAAATTGTAGGGCAGTCCCTGCTGTTCAAAGGCGTCCGTGGCCGGAGCGGGATCGGCCGGGCGCACCCAGTCGTTTCCGTTGGCAGAGGTGGAGTTGAGCCGGGGACCATCCTGGGGGTCATATTCCATTCTGGCCCAGCCCACGCTTACCGCGTCCATCTGGGCGGTGAGGCCGATCTGGCTGTAAGAGGAAAAGGCGTAAAAGCCGTGAAGCCACTCAGTCCTGGAGGCAAAGCGTTCATAGACCCGCACCAGCATGGCCGCGGCTTCCTCCCGGGTGGCTGTGGCGGCGGGCAGAAACTTCAGCTGGCCGCCCTGCTCCACCCCCGTGGTCATGCCGATCTGATAGGCAACGTGGATATAACCACGGTTGGCGGTCACGTCGGAAAAGGGGAGCGCGGCATCGGCCAGGCCCTGGGCCAGTGTGCCATACCCCAGGGCGCGTACCAGCATAACCGCCATCTCCTCCCGGGTGATCGGGTCCGTCGGGCGGAAGGCGGCGCCGGCGTCCATGACCCCGTGGGCCAGCGCGGTCTCCACCTGGGCCCAGCACCAGTAAGTAAGGGGACAGTCGGAATAGGAGGGGACGTCCGGCGTCACCTCCGCCCAGGAAAACATGCGGCAGAGCACGGTGACAAATTCACCGCGGGAGATGCTGCGGCCCACGCCGAAGCTGCCGTCGGGATAGCCGTTGAGCAGACCATATTCCCTGGCCTGCTCGATGACCGGCTCCGCCCAACTGCCCGCCGTGTCCGAATAGGCCCGGGCGGCAGGGAAGAGGGGGGCGGCGCCCAGAACCAGGGCGGCGGCCAGAAGTGCCGCGAGAAGCTGTCGTTTCATAAAGAGGACCTCCTTAAAACCGTGGAAAAACACATTCGCCCCTATTGTAGCAGGAAGCGGTGCGCAGCTCAATGGGGCAGGGAAAAAACTTAGAAAATGTGGAAGAATGGAGAATACACAAAATCTCCAAAAAGGGGTGACAGCAGACGGGTTTTTTGATAGAATATGTGCAGTTGAAGTTGGGGTCGGAATTTTGTACAATAGAAGTGATTTTTCATTCCCAATTTTATAGAGAGAACGGAGAGAGGCAATGAAGCTGCTGGAAGACCGGATCCGCAAGGACGGAAAGATCAGAAATGGCGACGTGCTGAAGGTGGATAGCTTTCTCAACCACCAGATGGATATTGCGCTGTTTGACGAGATCGGCAAGGAGTTTTACCGCCTCTTCAGCGGGGACGGCGTGACCAAGATCCTGACGATTGAGGCGTCCGGCATTGGCATTGCCTGCATTGCGGCTAGGCACTTCGGCGTACCCGTGATTTTTGCCAAGAAAAACAAGACCAAGAACATCGCGGGCGATGTGTACACATCCAAGGTGGAGTCCTTTACCCACGGCAAGGTGTATGACATTATTGTCTCCAGGGAATTTCTGCGTCCCGAGGACCGGGTGCTGATTATCGACGATTTTCTGGCCAACGGCAGCGCTCTTCAGGGCCTGATTAAGCTGGTGGAGGACGCGGGGGCCACGCTGGTGGGCGCAGGGATCTGCGTGGAGAAGGCTTTCCAGCCCGGTGGCGACCTGATTCGCTCCATGGGTGTGCGGGTGGAATCTCTGGCCCGGATCAAGAGTATGAGCGTCGAGGATGGCGTGGAGTTCTGCTGAGCTTATGGCCCCGCCGACTGGCGAGGCATAAGCGCAGATGGAAAACGGGCCGCGGCCCGTTTTCGTCTCCCCACGGGGAGACATATATTCTGTTTTACAATCCCTTTGCTGCCGCAGGCAGGGCACGGCCCTGTGATGAGCGGATTCCAAGGATGGAAGCAACTTCCGCCCGGGCAGCCTGGCTCGCAGTCTGCCCGGGCGGAACTTTTCTTCCCGGGAATGCTGATAGAAGACTTCTCTTGTACGCATCCACCATATTGTAAGGAGGAAAAACAATGAAGAAAAAGCTGATTTCCCTGCTCCTGGCCGGCGCCATGGTCTTTGCCCTGGCCGCCTGCGGCGGTACCCAGGGCGGAACTGCCCAGACGCCTGCCGGCGGGTCCGACTCTCCCGCGCCTGCCACCGATACCCCCGCAGCGTCCGGCGATGTGAAGGTGGGCGCCATCATGCTCCATGACGAGAACTCCGGCTACGACATGGCCCACATTGAGGGCATCACCACTGCCTGCGAGGAGCTGGGCCTGGATGTCGCCTCCCAGCTGGTCATAAAGTACAACATTCCCGAGGACGAGAGCTGCTACGATGCCGCCGTGGATCTGGCGGAAGAGGGCTGCGACATCATTTTCTCCGACTCCTATGGCCATCAGACCTATATGCAGCAGGCCGCCGAGGAGTATGAGGACATTATTTTTGTCTCCTGCACCGGCGACCTGGCCGCCGCCTCCGGCCTGGCCAACTTCAAGAACATCTTCCCCTATACCTATGAGTCCCGCTATGTCTCCGGCGTGGTGGCCGGAATGAAGCTCAAGGAGCTCATGGACGCAGGCCAGGTCACGGACCCCTATGTCGGCTATGTGGGCGCCTACCCCTATGCCGAGGTGGTCTCCGGCTACACCGCCTTCTTCCTGGGCATCCGCTCCATCGTGCCCGAGGCCCACATGGACGTGCAGTACACCAACTCCTGGTATGATCTGACCAAGGAGGGCGAGGCCGCCAACGCCCTGATGAGCAAGGGCTGCGTCATCATCGGCCAGCACGCCGACTCCACCGGCGCCCCCTCCGCGGTGCAGAAGGCCCTGGACAGCGGCAAGGTGGCCTACTCCGTGGGCTACAATGTGGATATGCTCTCCGTGGCCCCCACCGCGGCCCTGACCTCCGCGCAGAACGTATGGTCCGTGCTGTATAAGGCTACTCTGGAGAAGTTCATCAACGGGGAGGAGATCCCGGCCGACTACGCCTGCGGTTACGCCGAAGGGGCGCAGACCATCTCCGCCCTGGGCGAGAGCTGCGCCGAGGGCACTCAGGACAAGGTGGACGAGGTCTGGGCCGGTCTGAAGGATGGCTCCCTGAACATCTTCGACACCGCCAACTTCACTGTGGGCGGCGAGACCCTGAGTTCCTACACCGATAGCTACGGCATGAACGGCGCCGAGACCATCACCGACGGCGTGTTCCACGAATCCGTTATCCGTTCCGCTCCCTACTTCGACCTGCGTATCGATGGTATCACCGAGCTGAACAACGCCTGAGGACCGCAAATATCTGGAAAAACCGCAATGGAGGGCTTGGCAGCAAGCCCTCCATTTTGGTACAATGAAAACGGACACAGTAAGCCCATGGCCTTGCGGCGCAGCGGGGCCACGGAGAAAGGGTGATTTGCTTGGCAGCTGAAAGTGCCGTCCAAATGCGCGGCATCACCAAGACCTTCGGCCCCATCGTGGCCAACCACAAAGTAGATCTGGAAATCCGCCGGGGAGAAATTCTCTCTCTGCTGGGGGAAAACGGAAGCGGGAAAACCACGCTGATGAATATGCTCTCGGGCATCTACTTCCCGGATGAGGGAGAGATTCTGGTGGGGGGCCAGAGCGTGGCCATCCGCTCCCCCAAGGATGCCTTTGACCTGAAAATCGGCATGATTCACCAGCATTTTAAGCTGGTGGACGTGCTGACGGCGGCGGAAAATATCGTTCTGGGGCTGCGGGAGCCGGGGGGCCTTAACCTGAAGGCGGCCGCGGCCCGGATCCGGGAGATCTGCGGCCGGTACGGTTTTCAGGTGGACCCGGAGCAGAAGGTCTACGACATGTCGGTCTCTCAAAAGCAGACGGTGGAGATCGTAAAGGTCCTCTACCGGGGGGCGGACATTCTGATCCTGGACGAACCTACCGCTGTGCTGACGCCCCAGGAGACGGAGAAGCTTTTTGACGTGCTGCGCAACATGAAGGCGGACGGCAAGGCCGTGGTCATCATCACCCATAAGCTCCACGAGGTCATGGAGATCTCCGACCGTGTAGCGGTGCTGCGCAAGGGCGAGTACATCGGCGATGTGGCTACCAGCGAAACCAGTCCCCAGGCCCTCACGGATATGATGGTGGGCCGTGCGGTTTCCCTGAACATTGAGCGCCCGCTGGTGGAGACGCGCAACCTGCGCCTGGAGGTAAAGGACCTGTCCGTGCGCACGGCGGAAGGGGTCCTGGCCCTGGACAATGTGACCTTCCAGGCGTACGGCGGCGAGATCCTGGGCGTGGCGGGCATTTCCGGCAGCGGCCAGAAGGAGCTTCTGGAGGCCATTGCCGGGCTCCAGAGCGCGCTGCCCGGGGCGCATATCATCTACCACCCCCCCGCGCCGGACGAACCCGTGGCCGGGCGGCATGTGCCTGTGGACCGGGCGGGGGAGGAGCTGGTGGGCAAGGACCCGCTGCAGATCCGCAGAATCGGCGTATCCATGGCTTTTGTGCCGGAGGACCGGCTGGGCATGGGCCTGGTGGGGTCTATGGGCATGCCGGACAATATGATGCTGAAAAGCTACCGCGCCGGGCACGGCCCCCTGGCGGACCGCAGGCCGTCCCGGGCGCTGGCGCAGAAGGTGAAGGAGGAGCTGGAGGTGGTCACGCCCAGTCTGTCCACCCCGGTGCGCCGGCTCTCCGGCGGCAATGTGCAGAAGGTGCTGGTAGGTCGGGAGCTGGCCTCCAGCCCCACGCTGCTGATGACCGCCTACGCGGTGCGAGGGCTGGATATCAACACCTCCTACACCATTTACCGCCTGCTCAACGAGCAGAAGAAGCAGGGGGCGGCGGTCATTTTTGTAGGCGAGGACCTGGATGTGCTGCTGGAGCTGTGCGACCGAATTCTGGTGCTGTGCGCCGGCCATGTCAACGGCGTGGTGGACGCCCGCACGGCCACGAAGGAAGAGGTGGGGCTGCTGATGACCAGGCTGAAGAAGGAGGGTGAGCAGGCATGAGCGTCCATGTATCCCATAAGGAGCCCCTGCTGCGCATCGCAAAGCGGGCCTCCATCCCCGCCTGGAAGGCGTGGCTGATCCGCATTCTCTCCGTGGTGCTGGCGCTGCTGCTCAGCGGTGCGTTTATTTACGCCATTACCGGGCTGAACCCGGTGGAGGTCTATAAGGCCATGGCACAGGGGGCGTTCGGCAGTGAGCGCCGCTCCTGGGTTACCATCCGGGACGCGATGATGCTCCTGTGCATTGGGATCGGTCTGGCCCCCGCGTTTAAGATGCGCTTCTGGAACATCGGCGCCGAGGGGCAGATCCTGGTGGGCGGCTGCGCCACCGCGGGCTTTATGATCTACTTCGGCGGTAAGCTCCCCACACCCGTGCTTTTGCTTCTCATGGCTGCGGTCAGCCTCATTGCCGGCGCGGTATGGGGGATTGTGCCCGCCATCTTCAAGGCCCGCTGGGGCACCAATGAGACCCTTTTTACCCTGATGATGAACTATGTGGCCATTCAGATCACCTCCTACTGTGTGGCCCTGTGGGAAAACCCCGTGGGGTCCAACACGGTGGGCGTCATCAATCAGAAGACCAAGGCGGGCTGGTTCCCGGAGCTCTTCGGCCAGGACTATGGCCTGAACGTGCTCATTGTGGCGGTACTCACGGTGGGGATGTTCCTCTACCTGAGGTACACCAAGCAGGGCTATGAGATCGCCGTGGTGGGGGAGAGCGAGAACACCGCCCGGTATGCGGGGATCAAGCTCTCCAAGGTCTTTATTCGCACCATGGCCATCTCGGGCGCCATCTGCGGCCTGGCGGGCTTTATCGCCGTGGCCGGCGCCAGCCACACCATCTCCACCTCCACCGCCGGCGGCCGCGGCTTTACCGCCATTATCGTGGCGTGGCTGGCCAAATTCAACACCTTTGTCATGGTGCTTATTTCCTTCCTGCTGGTGTTTCTGCAGAAGGGGGCCGTCCAGATCGCCACCCAGTTCAAGCTCAACGACTTTGCTTCCGAGGTCATTACCGGCATCATCCTGTTCTGTATTATCGGAAGCGAGTTCTTTATTCAGTACCGCCTGATCTTCCGCGGCAGAAAGGAGGCCGGCAAGGCATGACGCAGTTTATCGCACTGTTCCAGGCCGCCATTGTATTCGGCACGGTCATCCTCTACGGGGCACTGGGGGAAATTCTCACGGAGAAGTCCGGCAACCTGAACCTGGGCGTGCCGGGCATTATGTACCTGGGCGGCATCGCCGGCCTGGCCGGGGCCTTCTTCTATGAGCTGTCCACCCCTAACCCGGTGCCCGCCCTGTGTCTCATCATCTCCTTTGTATGCGCCTTTGCGGCCGCTGCAGCAGGCGGGCTCATTTACAGCTTTCTTACCATTACGCTGCGGGCCAACCAGAATGTTACAGGTCTGACCCTTACCATTTTCGGCGGCGGCGTGGCCAACTTTTTCGGTGGGGCGCTCAACACCATGGCCGGCGGCGTGGGGCAGATCTCCGTGGCCGCCACCTCGGCGGTCTACCGGGTATCCATCCCCGGGCTGTCGGGCATTCCGGTGGCGGGCCCGCTGGTGTTCAGCTATGGCTTTATGGTCTATCTGGCCATCGCGGTAGCGGTGGTCATGCTGATGTTCCTGGGGCGCACCCGGGTGGGGCTCAATCTGCGGGCCGTAGGAGAAAATCCGGCTACGGCCGACGCGGCGGGCATTCCCGTCACCCGCTACAAGTACCTGGCCACCTGCGTCGGCGCGGGGATCTCCGGCTTAGGCGGGCTGTACTACACCATGGATTACGTCAAGGGCACCTGGGCCAGCGAGGGCACCATTGAAGCCCTGGGCTGGCTGGCGGTGGCGCTGGTCATCTTCGCCGTGTGGAAGAGCGTCCACGCCATCTGGGGCGCCTATCTGTTCGGCTTCCTAACTTGGCTGTACTTCTATATCCCCGGCCTGAGCCGCTCCAGCCAGGAGCTGTTCAAGGTCATCCCCTACGTGGTGACCATTGTGGTCCTGGTAGTCATGAGCACCAGGAAGAAGCGGGAGAATCAGCCCCCGGCCCACCTGGGGCTGCCCTACTTCCGGGAGGAGCGGTAAGAGAAAACAACAGGAAAAATGGAAGAAACAGCCCCCGCACCGGTCCACCCCTCGGGACCGGTGCGGGGGCTGTTTTTGGGTGCTGGGGTGGGCGCGGAGCCGCCCCCAGCCTGCAGCAGGGGCCGGACGCCTGCTCCTGACGTCCGGCCCCTGCTGTAAGGAAAGAGGATACAATGAAATGAAAAGAAACTGTCTCTTGCAAGTCTTATGATAGCCGGAACTTGTTAAGAAAAAAACCGGGACTTGTTACGCAAATTTTAAATCTTGCTTTTTTTGAGTAAAGACCTGGTAAGAAAGGGAACGGCAGCGGCTTTCCCGCTGCCGTTCCCTTTGAATGGAGGATAGAATGAAAAGAAAATCACGTCTCTTACAAAAAGAATCCTACCAAGCGTTTGTTACAAAAGGTAGAGACAGTTGTTAAAAGAGTATGAAATCCGCTAGAAAGGTCCCTCCGGCTGCCGCAGAGACCCGAAGAAAGCCTGTAAAAGTGCGCCGCACTCCGCCTCCCTTACCCCGCCGTAGATGCGAGGGTGGTGGTTAAAGCGCTCCTCAAACAGATTGAGCACCGATCCGCAGCAGCCGGCCTTGTCATCCCTGGCCCCGTAGCAAACCACCGGTATGCGGGCGTTAATGATGGCTCCGGCGCACATGGGACAGGGCTCCAGCGTGACGTACAGGCTGGCCTTGTGCAGCCGCCAGCCGCCCATGCGGCGGCAGGCCTGGGCAATGGCCTCCACCTCCGCGTGGCCCAGGGCGGTGCGCGCATGTTCCCTGCGGTTTCGGCCCTCGCCGATGATCCGATCCTCCCACACAATGACGCAGCCCACCGGCACCTCGCCCTCGGCCATCGCCTGGCGGGCCAGCTCAATGGCCCGGGCCATCCAGTCCTCATGGGTCAATTCCACCGCCCCCTTTGAAAAAACGTACTAGAACTTGCACAGACATCATAGCATAAACAAAACTCCTGTGCTATACTGATTCTTAAACCATCCAAAAATTTGCCTGTGCAGGTGACTTCTTTATGGTAGAGATCCTTCTCATTGCGGTGAGCCTGGCCCTGGATGCCTTTGCGGTATCGGTCTCCAGCGGCATTTCGGTGCCCGGCTTCGGCTGGCGCCAGGCGGTTCGAATGGGCCTGTATTTCGGCCTGTTCCAGTTTGCCATGCCCCTCATCGGCTGGCTTTTGGGCAGCAGCGTCAGCCAGTATATTGAGGCAGTGGACCACTGGGTGGCCTTTGGCCTGCTGGCACTGATCGGGGGACGGATGATCTGGGGCTCCCTGCGGAAGGGCTGCGGGGAGGGAGAGGCCGCGCCGGCCGATCTCTCTGCCCGGCGGCTGGCGGTGCTGGCTGTGGCCACCAGCATCGACGCCCTGGCCGTGGGTGTGTCCATGGCCTTTATGCGGGTGGACATTCTGTTCTCCGCTGCGGTTATCGGAGTAGTGGCCTTCGGGCTCTCCGTCGTGGGCGGGCTGCTGGGGCGGAGGTTGGGCTGCCTGTTCCAGCGCCGGGCGGAGCTGGTGGGCGGTCTGGTGCTGGTGCTCATCGGCGTCAAGATCCTGGCGGAGCACCTGGCGGGATAGAGAATGGATATCTGGGAGAAGCTGGGGGTGGATATGGGCCGCCACCGCTGCCTAGCCCTGGTGGGCGGCGGCGGCAAGACCACCCTGATGTATGCCCTGGCCCGGCAGGCCTGGGACGCGGGGCGCACCGTGGTGGTCACCACCACCACCCACATTATGCCCCATCCGGGCCTGTTTCTCGCCGGGAATGTGGACGAGCTGGCACATATTCTGGCGGTTGAGGGCATTGCCACCCTGGGGCGCTTTGACCGGCCGGACAAGCTCACCGGCGCCGGAGATCTGGCGGCGTGTCTGGCCCTGGCGGATGTGGTGCTGGCGGAGGCGGACGGGGCCCGGCTGCATCCCCTGAAGGCCCCGGCGGAGCATGAGCCGGTGATTCCGCCCTGTGCCAACGGGGTTATTGCCGTGGCCGGAATGGACTGCGTGGGCCGGCCCATTGAAGCGGTGTGCCACCGGCCCGAACGGGTGTGCGCCTTGTTGGACAAGGATCCGGGGGACCGGGTGACGCCTGCGGACGTGGCGGCATTGCTGGCCCACCCCCAGGGGGGCCGCAAGGGCGTGGGGGAGGGGCGGGCCTTCCGCTGCGCCCTTAACAAGGCGGATACGCCGGAGCGGGCCGCCTGGGCCGGGGAGATTGGGACACTGCTGGCCCGTCGGGGCATATGGGCGGCAGCCACTTATTTTACAGAAGAGGAGCAGGGCGGACAATGCTGGTTTTGATCAAGGGTGCCGGGGATCTGGCCACCGGCGTGGCGGCGCGGCTGTACCGGGCGGGCTTCCGGGTGGTGATGACCGATCTGCCCCAGCCCACCGCGGTGCGGCGGAGCGTGGCCTTCTCCCAGTGTATTTACGACGGGGCGACTCAGGTGGAGGGCATTACGGCCCGCCGGGCGGACGGGCCGGAGCAGGCAGACCGGATCCTGGCCGCCGGGGAGGTTCCCGTCCTGGCCGACCCGGCGGCGGACATTGGAAGGATGCGGGCCTTTGACGCGGTGGTGGACGCCATCCTGGCCAAGCGCAACACCGGGACAAGCCTCACCGACGCCCCCGTGGTGCTGGCCCTGGGCCCCGGCTTTACCGCCGGCATAGACTGCCACGGAGTGGTTGAGACCAAGCGAGGCCACGACCTGGGGCGGCTCATCACCCAGGGCGCGGCCATTCCCAACACCGGGGTGCCCGGCGACGTTGGGGGCTACACGGTGGAGCGCATCATCCGCGCCCCGGCGGACGGGGTGTTTACCCCCCTGGTGGAGATTGGCCGGCGGGTGACCCAGGGCGAGGCGGTGGCCCGGGTGGGGGACGCGGTGGCGCGCGCCCAGCTGACCGGCGTGGTGCGGGGGATGCTCCAGGCCGGGCTGCCTGTCCGCCGCGGCATGAAGGCCGGAGACATCGACCCCAGGTGTGAGGCGCGCCATTGCTTTACCATCTCGGACAAGGCGCGGGCCGTGGGCGGCGGTGTGCTGGAGGGCCTGCTATACTTCGGAAGGGGGAAGAGCCTGTGGAACGGCTGATTCTGTGCGGGGGCGGCCATGTATCCCTGGAGGTGGCCCATATGGCCGCCCGGCTGGAATTTGAAGTGATCGTCCTGGACGACCGGGCGGAGTTCGCCAATGCGGCGCGCTTTCCCATGGCTGACCAGGTGCTGTGCATGCCCTTCCTGGAGGCGCTGGAGGCCCTGGGCAGCCGGGAGAGCGATTACTACGTCATCCTCACCCGGGGGCACGCCTTTGACCGGGAGTGCCTGGCCAAGGTGCTGGAGGGAAGCTATGCCTATGTGGGGATGATCGGCAGTAAAACCAAGGTGGCCGCCGTGCGCAGGGCCCTGGAGGAGGCGGGCGTTTCCCGGGAAACCCTGGACCGGGTGCACGCCCCCATCGGCCTGCCCATCGGGGGGCAGACCCCGGCGGAGATCGCCGTGTCCATCTGCGCCCAGCTGGTGCAGGAGCGGGCGCGGAGGGGCCCCGGCGCCGTCCTGCCCCCGGAGGAGCCGGGGGTGCTGTGTACCATTGTCAAAAAGAGCGGCTCCGCCCCCAGGGGCGTGGGGGCGTGGATGCACGTGCGGCCGGATGGGACCTGCGCGGGCACCATCGGCGGCGGTGCGGTGGAGCACCAGGCCACGCTGGACGCTCTGGCTTTTTGGCAGAATGAGAGCGGGGAGACGCGGAAAGACTATGATCTGTCCCACGCAGCCGCTGAGCTGGGCATGGTGTGCGGTGGGCGGATACAAGTGGAATTTACCGTAAGGAGGTTCTGAGATGAAACAAATACAGCTGTTTATCCAAAGGGGCTGCCCTCACTGCGCGCTTGCGCTGCGCCTGCAGGAGGAGCTTCTGGAGGAGCACCCCCAGTGGCGGGACATCCCGCTGGAGCTGGTGGACGAGCAGGCCCAGGCCGCCTATGCGGATACCTTTGACTACTGGTATGTGCCCTGCTACTTTGTGGATGGGCAGAAGCTTCATGAGGGCCATGCCGAGCGGGAGGACGTGGAAAAGGTGTTCCGCGCCGCCGCGGGCGAGACGGTCCAGGCCTGAACGGGAAAAAGATTGCGCCGGAAACTCCGGCGCAATCTTTTTTTGGAGGGAATGAAACCATTTCAGGCCCTGCCGCGTATAAGGGGCAGAAGGGAGGGAAATGAACCAGCCGTGGAATGAGCCTGGGGAGCTGGCCAGGCGGTACGCGCCGCCCTCACTTGGAGGAGGGCCGACGGCGGGCAGGGCCACCCCAGCCTCCAGGTCACCCTCCGGGACGGCAGCCAAGTCGCCCCCACCCCCAATGGGGGATCCGGCGGGGAGAACTCTTATGACGTCTGGGTCTTTGGAGAGCCCCTTACCCCAGGGAGATGGTCTCCCTGGGGCAAGGGACTCTGTCGACCCGCCGCAGGCAAAGGGGAGCTAGCGCCAACGGCGCTAGCTCCCCTTTGCTTATTGCTCCAAGTCCTCTGACGTATCCACGTCGGCCAGCTCTCTGGGGGACGCGGCCTCCACTAAGATCAATCGTTCGGGGAGGCGACGGATCACCGCGCCGCCTCCCACGTCCCCGGTGAGGGCGGCCAGTTCGGGAAACAGGTCGGCGGGAAACACCGCCGGATTGCCCCGCCGCCCCTGCCAGGACAGGGCACAGATGGCATTTTTCGATTCCTTGAAGGCATTTAAGAGGCGTTTTATACTTTCTGTGGTCAAAAAGGGCTGGTCACACACGGCGAAGAGGACCCCGTCCAAATCCTCCATGGCGGCCAGGCCCAGCCGCACGGAGGCGGAGATGCCCTCCTGCGCCCGGCCGTTGCGCAGGGCCAGATAGCCCCCGGCCTCCGCTAGGGCGAGGATCTGCGGATAGGGGGAGCACACCGCGGCCCGGGCAAAGAGGACGGGGGGGACGGCCGCCATGGCCCGGCGGATCAGCGGCACGCCGTCCACCTGTGCCAGCAGCTTGTTGCCCCCAAAACGCCGCCCCGCGCCTGAGGCCAACAACACCGCGCCAACCCTCATCGCCAGAACTGGGCGGGGCCCCGGGAGACGTAGCGGCCCCGGTTCTCCAGCACCACCCGGCCGCTTTCCACCGCCGTCTCACCGGAGAGGAGGACCGTGTCTGCCCGGCCCGCCATCTCCATGCCCTCATAGGGGGTGTAGTCCACGTTCTGGTATTGGGTCTCCGCGGTAATACGCCATGTAGAATCGGGGTCAAAGATTACAATATCTGCATCGCTCCCCACGGCCAGCGCCCCCTTTTGGGGGAACATGCCAAAGAGCCTGGCGGGCTGCTCGGCCAGCAGGCGCATCATCTGGTGGGGGGTGATACGGCCAGACTTCACGCCATAGGTGTACATCAGGGCGCTGCGGTGCTCGGTGCCCGGGATGCCGCCGGGGATGGCGGAGAAGTCGTCTCTGCCCAGCTCCTTGGTGGGGTGGAAGTTGAAGGAACAGTGGTCGGTGCCGACGGTGTCGATCTCGCCCCGCTCCACCGCCGCCCACAGGGCGTCCACATCGCTCCGGGGCCGCAGGGGGGGCGCGCAGACGTACTTGGCCCCCTCAAAGCCGGGCAGCTGATAGTTTTCCTCGGTGAGGGTCAGATACTGGGGACAGGTCTCCAGGTAGACCTTCTGGCCCCGGGCCCGGGCGGCCCGGGCGGCCTCCAGCCCCCTTGCGGTGGACAGGTGGACCACATTTACCGGCGCCCCAGCCTGCTCCGCCAGGGCCAGCCAGCGGGTGACCGCCTCGGCCTCCATCGCTGGGGTGTGGGAGAGGGGGTGGCTGGCGGGGGAGAGCCGCCCCGCATCCCTCAGCTCGGCGATGGCCCGGTCAATGAGGTCGCCGTTCTCACAGTGGCAGCCGATGACGCCCCCCTCCGCGCCCACAGCCTTGAGGGCCTCGTAGGCCACGCCGTCGCTGACCCGGATGTTGGCGTAGGCCAGGTAGACCTTGTAGGAGGTCACCCCCTGGGCCGTCATCCGGGGGAGCTCGTCCAGAATGCGGGGATCCCAGTCCTTGATGGTCATGTGGAAGCCGTAGTGGCAGCTGGCGTGGCCATCGGCCCGGCGGTGCCACTCATCCAGGGCGGACTGGAGGGAGCAGCCCCGCCCCGGCTCGGCAAAGTCCAGCACGCAGGTGGTGCCCCCGGCCAGGGCGGCCCGGGTGCCGGTGGCCCAGTTATCGGCCGTCTCCCGCACGGTGCCCTTGTTCATCTCGAAGTGGGTGTGGGTGTCGATAAAGCCGGGGAACACCAGCTTGCCCGCGGCGTTGAGCACCCGGCTGTCCCCCACGGGGAGGTTGGGGCCGAGCTGAACAATTTTGTCCCCTTCCACCCGCAGGTCGGCCTGTACCGGCCCCTGGGGACAGATGAGCGTGCCGTTTTGAATAAGGATGGACATAAGAAAACCTCCTTTTGCCTTATCAAGAGCGTTATTCGTCGTCCTTTACATATTCAATAATATCGCTGACGTTACAGTCCAGAACGAAGCAAAGCGTATCCAAAGTTTTCATAGTGATATTCTGACCATGCTTCATCCGATGCAGAATATTTGCGGAAATGCCGTGCTTAAAGATCAATTGATATTCCGTTATGTCCTTTTTGCACAGAGTACGGTAAAATGGCGTATAGCGAATCAATTTTTTCACCTCTGCACATAACATACCACACTCAAAATATTGACTATGACCAATATATTGAGTATAATGCAAATGAGGTGATAAAAATGAAGCAGATCCGCTATGTGGTGGTGGAGCGGGAGTGCTGCGGCACCTGCCTCCATTACCATCAGCACTATGTCCTGGCGGAGCGGGGGCGGCCCTACCCCCTCTGGTACGGGCACTGCACCGCACCGCGCAGCAAGCGCCGCATGCCCGACGAGGTGTGTGAGTATTGGAAATGCGCGGATAAAGACGAGGACGGGGCGTGACCCCGTCCTTGTCTTTGTGTTACGGCGTAATGCGGCGCTGGGCAAAGGCGGCAAGCAGAGCGTCCATATCCGGCTTGACCAGCATGGGCTCCCCGGCGGCCTTGATGCCGTTGGCCACATCCTTCAGACCGTTGCCGGTGACAATGCTCACCACCGTGCTGTCCGGGGAGATGAGCCCCAGCTCCAGGGCCTTCTTCACTCCAGCGGTGCCGGTCACCCCGGCGGGCTCCCCAAACACCCCCTGGGTACGGCCCAGCAGACGCATGGCGGCCAGGATCTCCTCGTCTGAGACGTTGACCACCACGCCGTTGGACGAGCGGATAGCGTTCAGGGCCTTGTCCGGGTTGCGGGGCACCCCCACGGCGATGGAGTCGGCCAGGGTGTTCTCCTCCATGGGTGTCCAGGGCCTGCCCGTCTGGATGGCCCGGTTCAGGGGGCAGCAGCCCTCCGCCTGGACGGAGATCAGCCGGGGCAGCCGGTCGATAAACCCGGCGGCGTATAGGTCCTGGAAGCCCTTCCACACCCCGGCGATGGTACAGCCGTCCCCCACTGAGAGCGCCACGTAGTCGGGCATCTGCCAGCCCAGCTGCTCGGCGATCTCCAGGGAGACCGTCTTTTTGCCCTCGGACAGGTAGGGGTTGATGGCCGCGTTGCGGTTGTACCAGCCCCACTTTTCAATGGCGGCCTTGGACAGCTCAAAGGTGTCCTCATAGGAGCCGTCCACGCTGATGACGGTGGCGCCGAAGATGCGCAGCTGGGCCACCTTGCCCTTGGGGGCGCGGGCGGGGACGAAGATATAGGTCTGAAAGCCCGCCGCCGCGGCATTGCCCGCCAGGCTGGAGGCGGCGTTGCCGGTGGAGGAGCAGGCGATGGTGTCCGCCCCGGCTTCCCGGGCCTTGACCACTGCCATGGCGGAAGCCCGGTCCTTCAGGGAGGCGGTAGGGTTCTGCCCGTCGTCCTTGACGTATAGGGTCTTTAAGCCCAGCTCTTTGGCCAGCCGGTCGGCCTTGTACAGGGGGGACCAGCCCACCCGCAGGGGAGTGGGGGCGGAGGTCTCCTCCACCGGCAGGAAGGGGCGGTAGCGCCACATGGACCAGTCCCGGCTGCGTCCCAGATCAGCGGGGGAGAAGTCCCGCCGGATGGCGGCGTAGTCGTACTGTACATCCAGAATGCCGCCGCAGGAGCAGGTGGTGGTATTGGGGGTCAGGGTGTATTCCCTGCCGCATTTGACGCACTTGGCGCCCAGAACGTATTTCATAACAATCACCTCGGTGCTTGGCTTCGGCGGGGGAGCCGCAATTACAGGCGCTTGAGCACGCCGGTAGCCTCGTTGAAGGCGTCGATCAGCTCATCCAGCTCCCTGGCCTGGGCGTGGACCGCGTCCCAGGTGCCCTCGGTGTCGTACCACAGGGCGTTGAGCTCCTCGGCGGTCTTGCCCTGCTGTTCCACCCAGGTATAGTACTTCAGGTTGTGCACCCGCTTGCGGTCGGCGTAGGTCAGCTCCATCATGCTGTCGGTCTTGAGGGCGAGCATGTGCAGGTTGTGGTCCAGCACCGCCTCCCGCACGCTGTAGGGGCCGTGCATCTCGTTGAGCTCGGCGATGCGGCTGCCGTACATCACGGCGGAGTCGGTGAGCACGGTGCCCACTATGTCTTGCTCGGTAAACTCATAGTACTTGGCCATCTTGATGCAGCACAGCAGGTTGGCGATGCCGCTGATGCCCAGCCAGGTCAGCTGCCTGATCAGCCCGTCGTCCAGACCCAGATCGTCTTTCAGATAGGCCTGACCCTCGGGGGTGTTGAACAGCCGCAGCAGGCGCTGGGAGTCCTCGTCGTCAATGTCGATGACCATGTCGGTGTTCTTTACGTTGTGGATCCAGGGGATGTGCTTGTCGCCGATGCCCTCGATCCGGTGGCCGCCGAAGCCATTATTGAGAATGGTGGGGCACTGGAGGGCCTCGCCCACGCCCAGCTTCAGGCGGGGGTAGAGCTCCTTGAGCCGGTCGCCGGTGGACAGGGTGCCCGCCGAGCCGGAGGTAAAGCACGCACCGGAAAAGCGGTCGCCGGGGCGCTTGACCGCCTCAAACACGTCGGCCAGGGCGTTTCCGGTGACGTTGTAGTGCCACAGGGGGTTGCCCATCTCCTCAAACTGGTTGAAGATCATGTACTGGGGATCGGCCTTGAGCTCGTTGGTCTTGTCAAAGATCTCCTTCACGTTGGACTCACAGCCCGGGGTGGCGATTACCTCCGCGCCGATCTCGTGGAGCCAATCGAAGCGCTCCTGACTCATCTCCGCGGGCAGGATGGCCACGCCCTGGGCGCCCAGCAGGCGGGAGTTGAAGGCGCCGCCCCGGCAGTAGTTGCCCGTGGAGGGCCAGACGGCCTTATGCCTGCTCACGTCAAACTGGCCGGTGACCAGCCGGGGGGCCAGACATCCGAAAGAGGCCCCCACCTTGTGGCAGCCGGTGGGGAACCACTTGCCAACCATGGCCACAATGCGGCAGGGCACGCCGGTGAGGGCGGAGGGGAACTCAATGTAATTGGGGACCTCCTGGAACAGGCCGCCGGCCTCCACCGGCTGGTTTTTCCAGGTAATGCGGAACAGGTTCAGGGGATTCACATCCCAGAGGCCCACGCCCTTCAGCCGGTCCTGGACCTTGCCGGGAATGGTCTGCGGGTGCTGCATCTGGGCAATGGTGGGAATGAGAATGCCGTTTTCCCTGGCCTTGGCGATGTTGTGGGCCAGCTGCTCCTGGTTGAGGGTGAAATCAATCATGGCGGAAGCCTCCTTAAAAACTACGGAATACCATGAACTCATCATACCACACGGAGGGCAGAAATCAAGAAAAATCAAAAACGTTTCAGGGGAACTGACAAATTTTCAGGCGGCATGCTTTTTCCTTTCTTTTTCACGGATTCTGCGGTATACTGTGGGTATAGGGAGGTGTGTCTATATGGAAGTCGGCAGAGAGCTGTTCCGGGTGGACGCCGTGGACAAGGTGACCGGCCGGGCAAAATACACCGATGATATTCGAGATGGCCCCATGCTGAGCGCAAAGATTCTGCACAGCACCATTGCAAACGGCTGGGTAAAGCGCATAGACACGTCCGCGGCCCAGGCGATGCCCGGCGTGGTAAAGGTGCTCACCTGCTTTGACGTGCCGGATATCCAGTACCCCACCCCCGGCCACCCCTGGTCGGTGGAAAAGGCCCATCAGGACGTGTGCGACCGCAAGCTGCTCAACCGGCGGGTGCGCATCTATGGGGACGACATCGCCGCCGTTGTGGCGGAGGACCCCATCACAGCCCAGCGGGCGCTGGAGCGGATCCGGGTGGAGTATGAGGAATATCCGCCGGTGCTCACGCCGGAGGCGGCCATGGCCCCCGGGACGGAGCCTATCCATACCGAGCACCCGGACAACATCCTGGCCCACATGGACCTGCGCACCCCCATGCCGGAGTCGGATTTCCAGTCCGTGGAGGACGTGCTGGCCTGTCCGGCGTACCACCGCTTCCAGGGGCGCTACGCCACTCAGCAGGTGCAGCACTGCCACCTGGAAAACCCCATCTCCTACGCCTACATGGAGGGCGGGCGCATCACGGTGGTCACCTCCACCCAGATTCCTCATATCGTCCGCCGGGTCATCGGCCAGGCCCTGGGCATCGGCTGGGGGCAGATCCGGGTGATCAAGCCCTATATCGGCGGCGGCTTCGGCAACAAGCAGGAGGTGCTCTACGAGCCCCTCAACGCCTGGCTCACCACTCAGGTGGGGGGCCGCTGCGTGAAGCTGGATATTTCCCGGGAGGAGACCTTCCAGAACACCCGCTCCCGCCACCCCATCGCCTTCGACGTGGAGGCCGCGGTGGATGGGGACGGCTTCCTCATGGCCCGCTCCTGCCGGGCGGTGTCCAACCAGGGGGGCTACGCCTCCCACGGCAACGCCATCGTGGCCAACGCCATCACCGGCTTCCGGCAGCTCTATCTGGACCGGATCGGCCACCATTCGGAGGCCTTTACCGTCTACACCAACATCCCATCCCCCGGCGCCATGCGGGGGTACGGCATCCCCCAGGCCAATTTTGCCCTGGAGTGCATGATGGAGGACATTGCCCGGGAGATGGGGCTGGACCCCATTGAATTCCGGCTTCAGAACGCCATGCCCCTGGGCTATGTCGACCCCTTCAACGGCATTACATGCCAGTCCACCGGCTTGGCCGAGTGCGTGGCCAAGGGGCGGGAATTCATCCGCTGGGACGAGCTGCGGGCCCGCTATCAGGACCAGACCGGCCCGGTGCGCCGGGGTGTGGGCATGGCCGTGTTCTCCTACAAGACAGGCGTGTACCCCATCTCCCTGGAGACCGCCTCCGCCCGGCTGATCCTCAACCAGGACGGCACGGTGCAGCTCCAGCTGGGGGCCACCGAGATCGGCCAGGGGGGGGACACTGTGTTCTCCCAGATGGCCGCTCAGGCGGTGGGTATCCCCACGGAGGACGTACATATCGTCTCCACCCAGGACACCGATGTGGCCCCCTTTGACACAGGGGCCTACGCCTCCCGCCAGACCTACGTCACCGGCCACGCCATCAAGCAGGCCGGGGAGCAGCTGCGGGGGCGCATCCTCTCCTATGCCCGGGAGATGCTCCCCGAGGCGGGGGCCCTGGACCTGCGGGGCCGGGACATTGTGGACGCCGACACCGGCGAGGCCCTGCTCCCCCTGAGCCAGCTGGCCATGACTGCCTTCTACTCTCTGGAGCACAGTGTACACATCACCGCCGAGGCCACCAGCCATGTGAAGAACAACACCTTCTCCTTCGGCTGCTGCTTTGCCGAGGTGGAGGTGGATATTCCGGTGGGCAAGGTGAAGGTGCTGCGCATCGTCAACGTCCACGACTCGGGCAGGCTCATCAACCCCAAGCTGGCCGAGGCACAGGTCCACGGGGGCATGAGCATGGGTATCGGCTACGCCCTGAGCGAGGAGATGAAGCTGGATCCCAAGACCGGACGGCTCCTCAACGGCAACCTGCTGGACTATAAGCTGCCCACCGCCATGGATCACCCGGAGCTGACCGCCCTCTTTGTGGAGACGGACGATCCCTCCGGCCCCTTCGGCAACAAAGCCCTGGGGGAGCCGCCAGCCATTCCGGTGGCGCCGGCCATCCGCAACGCTGTGCTCCACGCCACCGGCGTGGCGGTCAATGAGCTGCCCATGAACCCCCAGCGCCTGGTAGAGGCGTTCCAAAAAGGAGGGCTGATCTGATGTACGATATTGCGTCCATTTATCAGGCCGTCAGCGTGGCCGACGCCATCCGGGCCCTGGAGGCGGACCCCTCCGCCCTGGTGATCGCCGGCGGCACCGACGTGCTGATCAAGATCCGGGAGGGCAAGCTGGCCGGGTGCCGGCTGGTGTCCATCCATGAGCTGGGGGAGGAGCTCTCCGGCGTGACCCAGGCCCCCAACGGGGACATTGAGATCGGGCCCCTGACCACCTTCCGCGGCGTGACCTTCAGCAAGATCATCCGCGGCAACATCCCCGTGCTGGGGGAGGCCACAGACCAGGCGGGCGGGCCCCAGCTTCGGGCCGCGGGCACCATCGGCGGCAACGTGTGCAACGGCATCACCTCTGCCGACTCGGCTTCCACCCTCATGGCCCTGGATGCGGTGCTGCGGGTGCGTGGCCCCCGGGGAGAGCGGGAGGTGCCCATTTCCCAGTGGTACAAGGGGGTGGGGAAGGTGGACCTGGCCCCCTATGAGCTGCTGGTGAAGATCGTCATTCCCCGGGACAACTACGAGGGATATGCCGGCCACTACATCAAATACGCCCAGCGCAGCGCCATGGACATCGCCACCCTGGGGGTGAGCTGCCTGGTAAAGCTCAGCGGGGACAAAAAGGTGGTGGAGGACGCGGCCCTGGCCTTCGGCGTGGCTGGACCGGTGCCCATGCGCGCCACCTCGGCCGAGGCCGCCGTCCGCGGCCTGCCGGTGGAGCAGGCGGTCACCGCCATCGGGAAGGCTGCCTTGGAGGATGTGAATCCCCGCACCAGCTGGCGGGCGTCCAAGGAATTCCGCATCCAGCTGGTAGAGGAGCTGTCCGGCCGCGCCCTGGCCGAGGCGGCAAGAAGAGGAGGCGCGGCAATATGATGGAGATTTTGTCCTGCACCGTTAACGGCAAGCCCGTTGAGGTGGGCGTCGATCCCCGGGAGTCCCTGGCGGACACCCTGCGGGAGCGGCTGGGGCTCACCAGCGTAAAGAAGGGCTGCGAGGTGGGGGAGTGCGGCGCCTGCACCGTTCTGGTGGACGGAACAGCCATTGACTCGTGCATCTACCTGGCCGTTTGGGCCCAGGGAAAGACGATCCTCACCGTGGAGGGGCTTCAGAACGAGAACGGGGAGCTCAACCCCATTCAGAGGGCCTTCGTGGAGGAGGCCGCCGTCCAGTGCGGCTTCTGCACACCGGGCATTATCATGTCCGCGGTGGAGATTGTGGGTTCGGGCCAGCAGTACACCCGGGAGGAGCTGCGCAAGCTCATCTCCGGCCATCTGTGCCGCTGCACGGGCTACCAGAACATCCTCAACGCCGTGGAGCGGGCCGTCAACGAGGCCCACAAATTTGTGGGGAAATCCACCGATGCATAGGTAAGCGCCTCAGGCAGAGGAACAGCCTGCTGCTTGAGGAGGCGTATTGCATACAGTCTGAGAAAAACGGAAGTTTGGAGGACGCGCTGGAGTGCCTGCGGGGCTATCAATGGCCGGATAATGTGCTGACCCTCTGAATTCCTTTGATATTGCTGGACTTTTACCAGGCTCAAAATGAACAATACTCTGCTTTCCCTTGTTTTAGCCCTTGTGGGCTAAAACAAGGGAAAGTTTTTTATGTCTCGCCCACCGCTCTATCCAGCAGTCTTGCGGATGGCTGCTTGGCCTACCGTGTAAATGGTATGGGCTGCGTGTAAGGATACTTGTCGGCACTGGTGACAGCCTTGTGCAATTTTTCAGATGTAAAACGAGATGTTTTACATCTGAAACGAAATTGAGGAAATCAAACGGTAGTGACTAAGGAGCCGGCTGTTTCCAAAACAAAAATTATTGTTCGAATTTTTTGATTTTTATTTTGGTTTATAATAAAAACAATTGAAATAAATACGAAATTTGTGCGGTGGAGAGATGGGGGAATTCCCATTGGCACTAATTTTGCAACAGCAATTCAACAGGTGCAGTGCTTGGATTGCACACAAAGGAAAGGAGAGAATGCTTATGTTCAATCTGAAGAACAAGCGGATTATCACCGTGGCCACCACCGGCGCGTGGCCCAAGAAGAGGGACAATCCCAATGTCCCCATGACTCCGGCGGAGATTGCCGAGGATGTGTACGCCTGCTGGAAGGCCGGCGCCGCCATGGCCCACCTCCATATGCGGGACGATGAGGGCAACGGCACCATGGACATCAACAAGTTCCGTGAGACCATGAAACTGCTGCGGACCAACCACCCCGACTGCGACATCATCATCAATATGACCACCTCCGGCGCCGCCAGCTTCCCTCGGGAAGAGGCCCGCTATGAGCACATCATTGAGCTCAAACCTGAACTGGCCTCCTATGACTGCGGCTCCATGAACTGGCTGAATACCGGCCTGTTCCTCAATCCCCCCGCTTTCCTGGAGAAACTGGGCGGCATTATGCAGGACAACGGTATCAAACCTGAGATTGAAGCTTTTGACCCCGGTATGATCGCCAACGCCGCCTATTATCTGAAGAAGGGTGTGTTGAAGGCCCCCCTCCACTTTCAGTTCTGTATGGGCTGCGCCAATGGCATCCCCGGCTCGATGAAGAATCTGATTTTTATGAAGGAGACTATGGAGCAGCTGTGCCCCGGTTCCACCTGGAGCTGCTTTGGCGTGGGGCACACCGCCCTGGAGATGCTCTACGGCGCCGTGGCCCTGGGCGGCGGCATCCGCGTGGGCATGGAGGATAACGTGATGTATACAAAGGGCGTGCTGGCGGACAGCAACGAGCAGTTTGTCCTGCGCGCCAAGCGGGTGATCGAGGAGTACGGCTGCCAGGCCGCCACCCCTGAAGAGGCCCGGGAGATCCTCAGCCTGAAATAACCTTACTGTTTATACACCGAGAGCAACATAGAAAAATAATGGGAGGAATATTCCATGTCTGGAGTTAAGGAAGAAAAAGGAAACTTCCTCTGGCGGTTTAGCCAGAAGTTCCAATTTGCCGCCGACAAAATTATCCCCGAATCCATGGTATTCTGTCTGATCCTGACGATCATCGTTTACCTCGCCGCCCTGATCTTTACCAAGACTGGCCCCGTGGAGCTGGCGATGCAGTGGTTCGACGGTATGTGGACCCAGTTGGCCTTTGCCATGCAGATGTCCCTGATGGTGGTGGTCTGCGCCGCCACCGCAAACTCCCGCCAGGTCACCTTTGCCATGAACAAGCTGGCCAGTTACATTAACAGCCCTGCCGTGGCCATGTGCGTATTGATGGTCTGGGGCTATGTGGCCTCCTTTATCAACTGGGCTTTCTGCACCATGTCCTGCACTGTGCTGGCCGTAGCCATGTGCAAGCGCATTAAAGGTATCCACTTCCCCATGATGATCGTGGCCGGCTACTGCACCTCCTGCTTGGGCCAGACTCTGAGTCCCACCTGCGCCGTCTACGGCCAACTGGCCACCGAGGGCAACAACGTGTTCGAGTTCTTCGGCCGTACCCTCTCCCAGGCTGAGACCGTGTATAATCCTGCCAACATCGCCATGTTCCTGACGCTAGCCATCCTCACCATGGTGCTGGCCGTACTTACCCGTCCTCCAGTCTCCGCCGGCATCTCCTTCGCCGCCGATGATGCCGCTATGGAAAAGGAAGCTGAGTGGATGAAGATTGACCGCTCCACCTTCGCCGGCAAGCTGAACGGCAGCCGCATCATCATGTGGCTTATTGGCATCTGCGGTATTATTGTCATCGTCCATGAGTTCGCCACCAAGGGCTTTCTGGGCGCCCTGAGCCTGAACTTTATCATCACCTTCTTCCTGACCTGCAACTGCTTCCTGTACAGCAGCCCCTCCTCCTTCATCGGCGCCCACAAGGCGGCTATGCCTCTGGCCACCGAGGTTATGTTCCAGTTCCCCTTCTATGGAGGCATCTCCGGCATCATGTCCTCCTCCGGCCTGGCTGCCATGGTGGTGGCTGGCCTGGTCAAGATCTCCACCGCTACTACCCTGCCTGTGGTGGCCTATCTGTCCGCCGCCGTGGTCAACCTGTTCATCCCCTCTCAGGGCGGTCAGTTCATTATTCAGGGCCCCCTGCTGCTGGATGCCGCCCGGACTCTGAATGCCAATATGGTCACGGTTATCAACGGCTTTGTCTACGGCGACCAGGTTACCAATCTGATCCAGCCCCTGTACATCATCCCCGCTCTGGCTATGACCAATACCAAGCTCAAGGACGTGTGGGGATTCATGGCCTTCGTATGTGTGTTCTGGCTGGTCTTCACCTGCGCCGGGTTGATGATTTTCCCCGCGATATTCTAAGAGCTCCTCTCTTCTCTTTATAAAAGCGAAGGGCTTTCCGAATAGGTTCGGAAAGCCCTTCGCAAAAACAGCAAAGAAGGTTACCAATACAATGGAAGATATTGTTATTACCAGCGCTGTGCGCACCGCAGTGGGCGCCTATCTGGGCAGCCTGAAGACAGTGGAGGCACAGGACCTGGCCGCTGCGGTTATCAAGGAAGCTGTGCGACGCTCCGGGATCTCCGCAGACCAGCTGGATCAGGTGATTCTGGGAGACGTGTACGGCTACACCCCCAACGTGGCCCGCTGCGCCGCGCTCCTGGCCGGCGTGCCCGAGGCGGTCCCCGCATATTCCGTGGACCGTCAGTGTGCCTCTGCCATGCAGGCGGTGATGAGCGCCATGTGCGAGGTCATGTCCGGGGAGGCCGACATCATCTGCGCCGGCGGCGTGGAGACCATGTCCCGGATGACCTATTATCTAGACCCCTCCGCCCGGTATGCCCCTCTGCGGGCCGGCGACAAGCCCCTTTACGACACCTTCGCCCACGGCGTGACCATTGTTCAGCCCAAGGCCCTCTATCCCGGACTGAACATGGGGCTTACCGCCGAAAATGTGGCGGAGAAATACCACATCACCCGTCAGGAGCAGGACGCCTTCGCCCTGGACAGCCAGCGCAAGGCCAAGAAGGCCATGGAGGAGGGCCGCTTCAAGGACGAGATACTCCCCTTTGAGGTCAAGGACCGGAAGGGGTCCTTCCTCTTTGATACCGATGAACACCCCAAGCCGGACACCACCATGGAGTCCCTGGCCAAGCTGAAGCCCGCCTTTAAGAAAGAAGGCGGCACCGTCACCGCCGGCAACGCCTCGGGGATGAACGACGGCGCCTCCGCCGTGATCGTAATGTCCGCCCGCAAGGCTAAGGAGTTGGGCATCCAGCCCCTGGTGCGCATCAGGGCCATGTCCAGCGCCGGCTGCGACCCGGCACTGATGGGGCTGGGACCGGTCTACGCCATTGAGAAGGTGCTGAAAAAGACCGGTATGAAGCTGGAGGACATCGACCTGTTCGAGCTCAATGAGGCATTTGCAGCCCAGTCCCTGGGCTGCCTAAAGGAGCTGGGCATGGGCATGGGCACCCCTATGTACGAGCGGGTCAACGTCAACGGCGGCGCCGTGGCACTGGGCCATGCCCTGGGCAACAGCGGCACCCGTATCCTGACCACCCTTATCTATGAGATGAAGCGCAGACAGGCCCGCTATGGCATCGCCACCCTGTGTATCGGTGGCGGCCAAGGCATGGCCTGTCTGGTGGAAAATGTGTCGGAAAACGGCTGAAGGAGCTATTTGCTCCGGGGATAGCTGATGTTGTACTGCTTGATCTTCCGGGAGAGGGTAGGGGCGCTGACCTTGAGCAGCCGCCCGGCCTCCTGGAGGCTCCTAGACTTGCTCAGGGCGTCTTCAATTAGGTGCTTTTCCAGGTTTTCCAGAGCACTGTACATACCCGTATCCCCAAGCTGAGTACTCCCCTCGGTGTCGGCATCCAGCAGGCTGCGGAGCATATGGTCGTCCGCTTTCTCAGTGCCAGTATGGCAGATGATGAAATACTCCATGACGTTTTCCAGCTCCCGCACGTTGCCGGGCCAGGAGTAATCCTCCAGCAGGGCCAGTTGGCTCTCGGTCAGCCGGCAGTCGGTACGGTAGCGCTCATTGTTACACTGGATAAAGTGCTGGCACAGGGGGACGATGTCGGCTCGCCGCTCCCGCAGAGGCGGGATGTTGACCGGGATGACTCGGAGCCTGTAATACAGGTCCTGCCGGAAAGTCCCCTCGGCCACACACTGCTTCAAATTGCGGTTGGTGGCGGCAATATAACGGATGTCCAAGGGGATATCAGTGGTCCCGCCCACCCGGCGGATGCGCTTGTCCTGCAGGACCCGCAGCAGCTTGGCCTGCAGGTCCATGGACATTTCGCCGATCTCGTCCAGCAGCAGGGTTCCCTGGTTGGCAATCTCTAAAAGGCCCTTTTTCCCCTTGGTGTCGGCACCGGAGAAAGCCCCCTTTTCATAGCCGAACAGCTCACTTTCCAGCAGGGAAGCCGGGATAGCGGCGCAGTTGACCTTGACAAAGGCCTTGTCCGCCCGGTCGCTGAGCCGGTAGAGCTCGTCGGCTACCACCTCCTTGCCCACGCCGGACTCCCCGGTAAGGAGTACGGTGGCGTTGGTGGGGGCCGCCCGGATGATCAACTCATGCACCTGCTTCATCTCCCTGGAGTTCCAGAGCAGGCGTCGCTGGGCGCCGAAATCCGCGTCGGGGATAATCTTCACCTTGTCCTCAGCGTAGCTTTTGGCCTCCGACAGGAACTGGGAGTATCCATCCAGCTGGGCCAGGGTCCGGATGGGCCGGGAGCTCACCACCACTTGCTTCAGGTCCCCGACCTCATCGAAAATGGGCACACCCACCGTGTAGCCCATCCGCGGCGGGTCGGAGCGGTAGGTGGTGGATAGGCGGTAGACCTTCTTCCTGCTCTGGAGCACCGGGACGGTAGCGCCGCCGGTAAAGACCCCGTCGGCGATAATGTCCCGGACGTTGCGGTGCAGCACATCGCACTCCGGCACATCTGTATTTTTGGAATAGGACGGATTGACATAGAGCACATAGCCGTCCTTGTCCGCGATAAAGATGCTCTCGTCGATGCTGTCTACGATCTCCTTGAAGTCGATCTCGGGTTCTTTGAGCGTTTCCAGGTCCTGCAGCAGGGCCAGCACCTCCGAGGGAAGCCTTTTGGCCCGGTCCGCTTCCCGCAGTTCTCTGGCTCTGCGCTGAAGCTGGCGAAGCGAATGCTCCATAAAACTCCCCCTTCACACATTGATATTAAGTTATTATATGACGTTTTTCACTGTTTTACAACTATACTTGCGAAAAAATTTTGGTCAAATAATGCAATTTTGCCTCCTCAAAAAGAGGCGAAGGAAAGGCGGTTATGATGATGAGTAATTGGAAAATCGGCGTCATTGGCGGCGGCAAGATGGGGGTGGGCATCGCCCAGCTGTTTGCCACCAAGGGATACTCCGTCACGGTGATTTATGTGGGCAACGACAAGGAGCGCAACGACTCTGCCAAGCGGATGGAGGAGAGCCTCAACTTCCTGGCTGAATATGATGTGGTCGCCCCCTCCGACATCGGCGCCATTATGTCCCGGGTGTCCTACAGCGAGGACCTCAACGCCGTGGCTGACGCCGATATCGTCTTTGAGTGCGTCATTGAGAAGTTGGAGGTCAAACAGGATTATTTCTGCCGGCTGGACGCTATCTGCGGGGAGAATACCGTTCTGGCCTCCAACACTTCGGCCATCAGCATCACCGAGATCGCCTCCAAGTGCCAGCATAAGGAGCGCATCATCGGCACCCACTACTGGAACCCCCCCTACCTCATCCCGCTGGTGGAGGTTATCCGCACCAAGGAGGTTTCCGACGCCACCGTGGACAAGACGTTCCAGATCCTCAACGACGGCGGCAAGCACCCCGTGCTGGTGAAAAAAGATGTGCCCGGCTTTCTGGCCAACCGCCTGCAGCACGCCCTGTTCCGAGAGGCCATTTCCATTGTGGAGAACGGCATCGCCGACCCCCGGGACGTGGATGAGGCGATTAAGTACGGCTTCGGCATGCGTGTAGGTATTTCCGCCCCCTTTGAGGTTATGGACATGGGCGGCCTGGACCTGACCTATAACATCCACTCCTACCTCTTCCCCTACATCGAGGATACCCATGAGGCGCAGCCCCTGCTGATGAAGCATATCCAGGAGGGACACCTGGGCTTCAAGACCGGCGGGCACGGCTTCGTGGACCGCACCCAGAAGGAAATGGATGAAGAGGTCAGGGACCTAAACATTCAGCTCATCAAGGTGGCTAAGGCTCTGGACCGGCTGTAAGCATACTCCGGAGATCTAATTTACGTTTGAAGGGATGAAAAATC
>NZ_JACOEA010000007.1 GCF_014281125.1 Lawsonibacter celer
TCCGTGACTACTTCACCAACGTGCTGGGCGAGTACTTTGCCCCCTGCGACGGCGTGATGCTCTATGTCATCTCCTCCCTCCCCATCAATGCGGGCGACCCCATTATCGCCATCGGCTGAGTTTTATCCTGTATCCGCGCGGACGGAGACGGCATGTCGCCGTCTCCGTCCGTTTGCAGTATCACCGAAGAAAAAAAGGAGCGAATCGCTATGATGCGTTGGCTGCCTGAGGAAGCGGGCGACCGCTTTCAAAATGCAGTAAGCAGTCTGAACAAACAGACCCAGGCGATCTACGGCTGTGACCTGGTACTGGCCGACTACCGGGCCAAAGTGGGCACCCTGAACTCTCTGCAGGAGATCTGGGACGCCCTGTGCGACACGGAAAAGGCGGTCTCCCAGCTGCCCCACGGGCACGCACGGGACTATCTGGAGGCCATGCTGCCCGGCTTCAAGATGATTGTCCGGGTCATGCAGGGGGACGCTGTCCCCTATGACCGGCAGATCGCCGACATGCAGCAGGTGGTCTCCAGAGTCATCACCCGGGAGCAGATGGATGCCCTGTCCGCCTCCCTGGACCGGGACCTGTACGAGATGGGTTACCGGCAGGCTACCGCGCCGGAGAAGGCCATGGCCTTCCTGGACGACCATGTGCTGGCGGCGGAGGATGTGGTGCCCACCACCAAGGCCTTCCTCAGCCGCTGTCAGGGCGCCTGCCGGGCCAAGGTGCTCCCCCTGCCCGACGGGGACGGCATTGACGATATTCAGGGCGTGCGCAATGTGATCTACAGTGGAAATTCCGCCTATCTGGGGCATTATAAGGGCAAGCTGAGCTTTAACATCGACCGGCCCTGGAGCCTGCCCACCTTCGCCAACGTGCTCTGCCATGAGGGCTATCCCGGCCATCACGCCTTTTACTGCCACTGGGACGTGCTGTTCCAGCAGGGCGAGCTGCCTCTGGAGGCCGCCTACTATGTGAAGAACACCCCCACCAACGCCCTGTTTGAGGGCACGCCGGAGAACGCCCTGCACTTCCTGGGCTGGGACGATCTGAGCGAGGACACCCCGGAGATCGACGACGCCCAGAAGCGGCAGTTTCTGGCCGGCCGGAAGATCCTGGACCTGCAGCGGATGTACCAGCAGAATGGCTGCCACTATGTCAACCTGGAGGGCATGGGCAAGGACGAGGCGGAAGCCTACATGATGTCCAGCGGCCTGTTCCAGCCCTCTGAGGCGGCCAGTGCCTACCGCTTCTTCACCGACGCCACCCGCCGCACCTATTACCCCAGCTATTTCTACGGCCGCTGGCTGGTGCACAACGCCTACGTCCGTTTCCCCAGGGAGCGGCGGGCTGAGTTCTTCCATCTGCTCTATGACAACCCCCATACCAACAGCACCTTTATCAAGGCCGTTACCCAGGCCCTGGGCGCCGGCTTTGAGCCATTTGAAACAGAGAGGAGTTAATTTGTTATGATGCGCTATGCAAAAGAAGGCGTGGGCGAGGCGATTGTGGACATCGTCGGCAGCATCAACGCCATTGACGTGGCCCGGGGCAGCGCCCCCACCATGCTGGCCAACTACGGCCACATCCCCGCCACCTTAAAGACCCCCCGTGAGATATACGACGCTGCCATGAAAGTCAAATCGGAAGTCGCCGGCCTGGGCGGCCGGGAGGAGCTGTACATCAACGGCATGGTAGACGCCTTCGCCATGTACGCCCGCACCCTGGAGGGGGACAAGATTCCCTACAAGGAGGCCATCAAGGTCATGCAGCAGGTAGACCTGGCCCCGATCCCCCAGAGCGACTACGACACCCTGGCCGCCCGCATCGGCGAGGCCCTGGGCAAGCTGGGCTACACCGGCACTGTAGGTGACCAGGTGAGCGCCTTTCTGAAGAACACCGCCATCGAGCCCGATCAGGTGGGCAACGTGGCCATGCAGTTCCTGGGCAAGGCCAAGGAGGCCACCGAGCGCCTGGTGGTCCAGCTGAACCCTGCCGACGGCGTGGACGCGGTCAACACCGTCCGCGGCATGTTCTGGAGCGGCTATTCCCGCTACATCGATGATTTCCGCGGCGACCTGAGCTTCAACATTGACCGGCCCTGGAGCCTGCCCACCTTCGGCAACATTCTCTGCCACGAGGGCTACCCCGGCCACCAAGCCTTCTACAGCCACTGGGACGACTTGTACCGCAAGGGCCTGCTGCCCCTGGAGGGTGCCTACTACTCCACCGCCGGCAACCCCGCCAACTGCATGTTTGAGGGCTCTCCCGACACCGGTCTGCACTTCCTGGGCTGGGACGACTTTGACGAGAACACCCCCGAGATCACCGACGAGGAGAAGCGCACCTTCGCCATTGGCCGGGATATTTTGGACCTGCAGCGCATTCTGCAGACCCAGGCCTGCTACCGCTACCACGTGGAGGGGGCCAGCCACGACGAGGTCGTGGCCTTCATGCTCTCCACAGGTATCTACAACCAGGTGGAGGCGGAGAACAGCTTCCGCTTCTTCACCGACCGGGTGCAGCAGTACTACTATCCCTGCTACTACTACGGCCACTGGATGATCCACGACTGGTACGAGAAGGTGCCCAAGGACAAGCGGAGTGCGTTCTTCCGCCTGCTCTACGACCGTCCCCACACCAATGAGACCTTTGTCAAGGAGACCCAGGAGCTTTTGGCGGACTGATCCACAGCGTTCAGAGGGCCGCGGCATTGCCGCGGCCCTCTTATTTATGCGTCTTCCACCGCCTCCAGCTGCATGACTGAGACCTCGTAGGCGGTTTTTTCATAGGACACGCCGTTTTCCACCTTGGTATAGCCCCGGCTCTGGAGGCGGCCGGCGATGCGCACCCCGTCTCCCACCTCCAGCGCGCCGCATCGCCGGGCCAGGGTGCCCCAGGCGATGCAGGGCAGGTAATCCGCGCGGCCGTACCTTCGGTTCACTGCCAGCATCAGGTCGCAGATGTCCCGGCCCAAGGGCGTGCGGCGGAGCACCGGCGGCTTGCAGAGCACCCCGGCCAGGGTCAGATCATTGATCGGCTCCCCATCGCCCGGCCGCAGGGCTCTGGCGTAAAGGGTAATGACCAGGCGGCTGCCGTGTCCGCTCTTATTGTTGAAAGAGCGCACCTCCCCCTCCACCTCCAGCTCCTTTCCCTCCTCCGCCGGACACTCTGCCAGCAGTTCCCGGGAAGCCACCACATTCACCGTATCCCGCTGCCCGGACAGCCGGAGTACGGACAGGGGGAAGGTCTCGTAGCTCACTCCATGGTTTGCGTGGGAAAAGACGGGCGGGGCGGCGGCCACCCCTCGCAGCAGCGCCCGATTTTCGTTCCAGCCTGTTTGCATATCCATCCACACTCCGTATTCGGTAATATGTGGCATGTATATGCGGGCCCGTCCCCCCTTATGACGGGCGGCGCAGGGCAAAAAGGGTCCGCAGACCCGGGATGCGGGAAATTCCTTCATAGAACAGCAGGGAGACCCCCACGGGCAGCAGGAGCACCGCGGGGAAGGCCGCGGCTGCGGGCAGAGGGCGCACCTCTGTCACGATCCAGGCCGTGACCATCATTGCCAGGTAGTGGAACTGGTATACGGCAAAGCTCCGCGCCCGCCAGAACCGGGACGCCGCCCCGGAGCCGCCGCACCAGCGGCGAAAGCCGGAGAGCAGAGCCAGACAGGCGCACCAGCCGTAGGCGGTGGTGAGCGGATGGGTCAAAAATTCTGCGGCCACACAGGAGACTCCCCAAAAATACAGCGTCACCGCCCCGCCCAGCGCCGCGGCGGCGGCAATAAACGCCGGGGCCAGCCGCTCCAGCCGGTCTATTACCTCCTGTTGGGCAAAGACAAAATACCCCAGCAAAAGCATGAGCAGATTGAGCGCCTCCCGGTTGCCCAGATTGCCGAAGGCGGAGCCCGCCCAGTACACCAGCCAAAATACCGCCCAGGCGGGCGGCCCCGCCCGGCGGGCCAGTCCGGTCAGCCTTCCCCCCGCGTCCAGCCGGCGGGCGACCGGGAGGACCATGGAAAACAGGAAGAGCTCCAGCAGAAACCACTGGGGCCCCATACCCATGAGCGCCAGAAAGAAAAGGGCAATCCCGGGCTGGGGAAAATAGGCGATCATCTCCCCTACGCTTCCCCCCATCACATGGAAGGTCAATGCGACCAGGGGCCAGGCGAAGCACGCCAGCGCCCCCAGCAGGGGGAGGAGCAGCCGTCTGACCCGGTCGGCCCGGAACTGCCGTAGGGTACGTTTTTCCAGGGCATACCGGGCGGACATGCCCGCCAGCAGAAACATCAGGGGCATTAGCCACGGGTAGAGCAGCAGCCCCACCCCATCCAGAACGG
This sequence comes from Lawsonibacter celer, assembly GCF_014281125.1. Classification (GTDB taxonomy): domain Bacteria; phylum Bacillota; class Clostridia; order Oscillospirales; family Oscillospiraceae; genus Lawsonibacter_B; species Lawsonibacter_B celer. Next base: position 4,343 of record NZ_JACOEA010000007.1, read on the forward strand.
GCAGGGGCGGCCCCTGGACATTGAGCACGGCCCCGCTGCCGGCAAAGACCAAGCAGGCGTGGTGTAGCACCACCAGCAGCACAATAGCGCTGCGCAGATTGTCTATGTAAGCCCGTCTCATGTGTCCCCTCCTTTTCTGTGCCCCAAGGCCTGATCCATCTGGGCAAAAAACACCTGAGGGTCCACCAGGGCCAAGCCCCGGGACCCCACCCGCTCGTCCCCCAGCACCAGCAGGGTGTCGCCGGGGGACAGGCGAAAGATCTCCCGGGCCTTTTTGGGAATGACGATCTGCCCTCGCTCCCCCATCGTGACCACCCCGAACATATGCCGCCCCTCCGGGGGTATGGGGAGTCCGGTATCCTCCTGGCTATGGCGGACCAGTGCGTCCAGAGTGACGCCGTAGAGCTCCGCCAAGGCGGCGCAGTTGGCGATGTCCGGCGTGCTCTCGCCGTTCTCCCACTTGCCCACCGCCTGCCGGGACACGCCGATCCGCCCGGCCACCTCCTCCAGGGAGAATCGGTTATACTGCCGCAGCGCCTTGAGGTTCCGGCTCAAATTCACACTTTTCATACCTTTCCCACCTCCATCCCCTTCAGTATAGCGCTTTTTTGCTCTTCCGCAACCAACTGATGCGAGCAATTTTTGTTCACTTTAGTTGACAGAGGCGGCCGCCCTTCGGGCGGCCGCCTCTGTCTTACGGCTCGGTGATGGGCTTGGCCTTTTCCTTGGTGGTTTTGGCCTTGCCCTGGAGCTCCGGCACCGGAGGAGCCTCATTACGGGGCTTCACGTGGGTGCGTGAGGGCCGCTTCATACCCTGTTTCGCCATGGTAATACCTCTCACACGTCGTTGTTGGGGGCGGAGTGCTTTTTCTCATTGGGTCCCTGATTCTGATTTTCTCTTGTGATGGGGGTCTGTCCGTTGCACTTGCGCCTGCGCGCCTGTTTGTTGTCCGGCTGGCTGTCCTTGGGCATGGTACTCACTCCTTTTGATTCTGCCAATCGGCGGGATAGACAAAGTATAAAAACCGGGCGTGTCCGGTGACGGAAAACTCGATGGAGCTTCCTTTGGGGATAAACAGGACCTCCCCTGGCCCGGCAGAGATTTTCTCTCCGCCGATGAGCACCTCCAGCCGGCCGCTGACCACGTAGTCCATCTCGTCGTAGTTCAGCGTCCACGGAAAGGTGGTGTCGGTCATCTCCATAATGCCCGCGCCCAGGCGGGGGGACTGCTCCAGGGAAAACAGATCCCGGGTGTACACCCGGTGGGCGGGATTCCCCGTGTCCATGCGGTGCTCCTCGGCGACGCTCAGAGCGGGAACCGGAACCGCCCGCACTCCGTGAGAGGGGCCTCCCAGGGTCTCCAAAATGATTTGGCGCACCAGCGCCTCCAGGCCTTTGGTATCCATTTATCCCCGCGCCTCCTTCCGGGTGAGGAGCATGGCCACCGCCACGGCGGTAATGCCGCCCACCAGCTTGCCCACAATCATGGGGAAAATCATATCCGCGTCAAACCCCGCGGTAAAACCCAGGTGGTCCCCGAACACAAACGCGGCGGAGACTGCGAAAGCCACGTTGATGATCTTGCCCCGCCGGTCCATGTCGTGCATCATCTGGAACATGGGGATGTTGTTGGCCAGGGTTGCCACCAGTCCCGCGGCGGCAATATCGTTCATGCCCAACACGTGGCCCAGCTTCATCAGGGGCCGCTTGAACACCTTGGTGATAACAAACACCAGGGGGAAGGCCCCGGCCAGCACTACGGCAATGTCCCCCACGATGGCTACACCCTCCTCAATGGGGTTCATCCCCGGAATGAGGGTCAGGGGTGTGAGCTTTTGGATAATGGCGGCGGCCAGGCCGATGGTAATGATGATGACAATAATCCTGCCAAATACCTGAAAGCCTTTGACCATACCGTTTGGAATGCGCCACAGGCCCAGGGCGATCAGCACGGCGATGAGCACAATGGGTACCAGATTGCGCAGCACCATGCCGATGGGAAATCCGGCAGCCAGGCCGCCCACAAATCCCCCGATGGGGATGGTGATGACCCCGGCCAGCACACCAGTGGCCAGGCAGGGCCGGTCCTCGGCCTTGATGATGCCCAGGCCCACGGGGATGGTAAAGACGATGGTGGGGCCCAGCATGGAGCCTACAATGAGTCCGCCGAACTGCCCGGCCTCCCTGGTCAGGGCCAGCTCCTGCGCCAGAGGCGCGCCGCCCATGTCGTTGGCCAGAATGGTGCCCGCAAACATGGCCGGGTCGGCCCCCAGAAACTGATATACCGGCACGACCACCGGCCGTAGCAGGCTGGCCAGCACCGGGGCCAGGCAGATGATACCCACCATGGCCAGAGCCAGGCTGCCCATGGCCAGAATGCCCTCTTCAAATTTTTCACCCAGGCCGAAGCGATTGCCGATGATCCGGTCAATGGCTCCCAGAGCCATAAAGAGGACCATCAGGTATACAATGATCTCATTAATGGACACTTGCATGTCCCCTTTCTTTCACTGCCTGGAACGGACAAAGGTCTTTCCAGGCAAAAAGCTCGCTGTTGTATGCCGCCGCTGGCGGAGTGGCGGCTTTGCCGCCAGGGAGAACAACGCGCCTCCCCCGGACTTAATCTATAATTCCGATAATGGCGGCGTCGATGGGGATCTGTCCTCCCGCCGCCACCCGGGCCGCTCCGCCGGTGGCCACAAGTACCGTTTCCCCCTCGCCCGCCCCCACGCAGTCGGCGCACACCATGGTCCGGCCGTCCACCTCCACCGTGAGGAAGGCCTGCCCGGTCAGGGCCGGGGATTTTTTGGTCGCCCAGACCTTATCGATAACCTGTCCTAGTAACACAAATCCCCATCTCCCGCAGACGCCGCTCCAGGCCGGCGCATTTCTGATAGATGCCCATGGGCGCGCTGCGCCGGTAGCGCCGGTACTCCAGGGCCTCCCGGCCCATGCACACCCGCGCCCCGGCCAGCAGGGCCGCCAGTACCTCCTGCTCCTGCGCCGTATGCGGCGCGCAGGCCGCCAGCCGCCCCATGGAGGCCACTGGCAGCCAGGTGATATACAGGGTGCGGCCTCTCCACTCACAGTTCAAACCAAGATCATACCCCGGTCGCCCTTCTGAAATCCGCAGGCGTTGGCCTCGTCGTAGTCGATGTGCACCACGGTGGCGAATTTGGGGGAAACCCGCACCTCCACGTCCCCGAACACCAGCGGGCGGGTGGTGAAACACTTCAGGCGCACATTCTGCTTGTCCGCTAAGCCGAAGCGCGCCGCATCCTCCGGGGTCATGTGGATGTGCCGCTTGGCCGTGATCAGCCCCCGGGGGAGGGTGATGGTCCGGTCCCCCCGACGGACGGTGACGGCCGGCGTGTCCGCGATCTCCCCAGAGATGCGCACCGGGGGGCGCACGCCCAGGACCACCGCGTCGGTCAGGGAGATCTCCGCCTGGCTCTCAGGCCGCTCAGGCCCCAGAACCACCACGTTGCGCAGCTCTCCCTTGGGCCCGGCAAGGGTCACCCGCTCGGCACACACGAACTGCCCGGGCTGGGACAGATCCTTGACCCGGTTGAGTTGGTAGCCCGTACCGAAGAGCGCCTCCACATCGGCCCGGCTAAGGTGGATATGCCGTCCGCTGGCCTCGATCTCAAGAGTCAGGCGGGCAATCAGCCGCTCTGCCAGGCGCGGTATATCTATGCTATTTACTGCGTTCATATTTTCCCGCCTTCAGCTTAATCATCATAATCCATAGCAGGGAGGACAGCCGGTTCAGACCCAGAATGATATCCTCCCGCGCCACATTGCCGTCCGCGTCCCGGAAGGCCCCATAGGCCGCCAGCTCAGTCCTGCGTACCACAGTGCGCACCTTGTTCACTGCCAGCAGGGCGGGGCCGTCGCTGTAATGGACTAGGAAATGGGGCTGGCCGAAGTGTTTCTCCGGATAGTGGGAATACTCCCTCAGCTGCTCCGGGGTATAGCCGCACAGGCGCACCTCACCCACCGGCTCGTCCAGCACATCGAAGCGAATATTCCGCCGTACAAAGGAGAGTACCTCCTCCAGCTCCTCCGTCAGCGTTCGGTATCCCTCCTCTGCAGCGGCCTGCTGGGCGAGCAGGATCTCCGCCTCCAGCAGGTCGATCATGCCCCGAAAGGCGATGCGGGGGTGATCCTTGAATACCAGCACATTGCCCTTCAGGTGGGTCATGTGCTCGGGCTTCTCGTTCAGCTGCGCACCAAAGAGGGTGCGGTATTTGGCCGGGGCCGCCCCGCCGGAGCCGCCGGGCTTTCCGGACGTTTCCTCCGGCTTTCCCTGTGGATAGACCACCTCCACCCGGTGTTCCTGCAGGTAGTCCCTGGCCCCGGGGGCGAGCACCTGGTCCCGGCGCACCACCACGGGCCCCCGGGTGCCGTTGTTGGACATGGCACGCACATCCTCCAGGGTGAGCAGGGCCATGGCTTAGCCCTCGCTCCTGGCGTGGGGCAGGATACCGTCCACCTCGGCGTGGGGGCGGGGAATGACGTGGACGGAGATGAGCTCCCCCACCTTCTCGGCAGCCGCGGCGCCCGCGTCGGTGGCCGCCTTGACGGCGCCCACGTCGCCCCGGACCATGACGGTCACCAGGCCGCCGCCCACCTGCTCCTTGCCTACCAGCTGGACGTTAGCCGCCTTTACCATGGCGTCCGCGGCCTCAATTGCCCCTACCAGGCCCCTGGTCTCCACCATACCCAGCGCGTTTGTGTTTGCCATGCGAATCTCTCCTTTCTCATTGGGCTTCTCCCGGGAGAAGCCATCGCCTGAGGCGATTGACGCGGGGAGGGTCTCCCCGCTGTTTTTTTGTTTTGTGCTGCCGGCCGCGCGCCTGCGCGCCGGCTTTTGTGTCTGCGCGGACAGCCCGGTCCCCGAGGGGCGGTGCTCCCCCACCGGCGCGGCGGTGGCGGTAGGGATGTGGGGCGCGCCCCCTACCCGGCCTGCCGGCGCCCCATTGGCGGCGTAAACCTCGTGTTCCATATCGTCCTCCAGGCCTTCCGGCGCCTCCGCCATCAGGGCGTTGGACAGGGCCTGCACCTCCTGGAGAATGGCCTCATGGGGGTTGAGGAGCACACCGTCTGCATTGACCTCGCTCATACGTTCAGCCTCCTCAGGATCTGCTCTACCAGTGCCTCCAGTCCGGCGGTGTCCAGTCCGGGCCGCCCGGGCTCAAAGGGTGCGGAGGACGCCCCGGCGCGCAGCTCCTCAATCTCCCGCACGCCCCAGGCCACCCGTTTGATGTTGATCAGGTCCAGCGGGCCGATGTTGTTGGAACTGGAGGAGCCGCCCACGGCCCCGCACCCCAGGGTGAGGGCGGGGAACAGGCAGGTGGTGGCCCCGATGCCTCCCAGGGCGGAGGGGGTGTTCACCAGCACCCGGCTGGCAGGCACCTCCTGCGCAAAGCGGCGCACCACATTCTCCTCCTCGCTGTGGATGGAGAAGGTGTGGCCCGCCCCCTCCCACTCCAGGATCTCCACACAGCGGCGGAGCACCGCGGCCTCATCCTCCTCCACGTAGTAAGCCAGGATGAGACCCAGCTTCTCGTTGGAATAGGGATAGCCCCGGCCCACGCCGGTCTCCCGGGCCACCAGCACCCGGGCCCCCGGGGGCATCCCCTCCAGCCCGGCCAGCTTGGCCACAGTCTCCACGGATTTGCCCACAATGGCCGGGTTCATCGTGCCGTTGGCGCGCAGGATGAATTTGGACAGCTTGCGGTGCTCCCCGTCGGGCAGGATCCACGCCCCCTGCCGCTGAAGCTCCGCCGTCACCGCCTGGTCCATCTCCCGGGTGACCACAATGGACTGCTCGCTGGCGCATACCGTTCCGTTGTCAAAGGTCTTGGAGTCCAGAATACGCTTTACCGCCAGGGCCACGTCCGCGCTTTTGTGGATATAGGCCGGACCGTTGCCTGCCCCCACGCCGATGGCCGGCGTGCCGGAGGAATAGGCTGCTTTGACCATGGCCCCGCCACCAGTCGCCAGGATCAGCCGGGTATGGTCGTGCCGCATCAGCTCGTTGGTGGCCTCCAGGGTGGGGGTCGTGATGCACCCGATGGCCCCCGCCGGGGCCCCGGCGCTCTCCGCCGCCCGGCGGACCACATTTACGGTCTCCAGAATACAGTTTACCGCGCTGGGATGGGGGGAAAAAATGATGGGGTTGCCCGCCTTCATACAGATCATGGCCTTGTAAATCACCGTGGAGGTGGGGTTGGTGGAGGGCACCAGCCCCGCCACGATACCCACCGGCACCCCCACGTCAATGGTGCGCTTCTCCCGGTTCTCCGCCAGGATGCCGTGGGTGCGCTCGTCCTTGATGGCGTCGTAGAGGGTCAGGGCGGCAAAGCGGTTTTTCAGCTCCTTATCCGCCGGACGGCCGAAGCCAGTCTCCTCCACTGCCATGTCCCCCAGCCGCCGGGCGTGATCCGCCGCCGCGGCTGAGATGGCCGCTGTTATTTTGTCCAGGTCTGCCTGGCTCATGCGCTCCAGCACGCTCTGGGCCCGCCGCGCCTGGGCGATGAGGCCGCGCACCTCCTGGATGGATCTTAAGTCTTTGTCCAGTTCCATAGAATACCTCCGTTTCCACCCCCCCAAAGAGCGGAGGGGGCATCGCGCCCTGCGGGCACGTATCCTGCCGCGCAGCGGCAGGGAGCTTCCGCAGAAAATCGACGCGCCTCATACCTCCCGGGGACGATGAGCCACCGCCCTCACCGCTTCCGCAAAGGCGGCCGCGCTCCCCACCCGGCTTCCGCCGGGCGGGGGCCCCATTTTCCTGCATCCTCGGGCGAAGTGAATTCGCCCTGCGGCAAGGGTTTGCCCTCGGTCAAATCCTTGGACGCGCCTTACGGCGCGGCTCGCTTCCGCTCGCGCGGCGGACGGCCGGTCATACCTCCCGGGGCCGCTGAGCCACCGCCCTCACCGCTTCCGCAAAGGCGGCCGCCGCCGCGTTGCAGGCGGACTGGGTTCCGGTGAGCAGGCCGCCGCCGAAGTTGGTCTCACTGGGCGGCTCAAAGAGGGCTACCAGCTCCACGTCGCTGGCCTTCAGGGCCTCGTCCAGCCCCACCACCGCCTCCATAGGGGGCGCGATGAGATAGGCCAGGGCCTCGCCCTCCTTTACCCCGGCGGTCTTGGACAGGTAGGTGCCCGTGCGGGAGACCGTGTGGGCAAAATAGACGATGGAATCGTCCTCGTTGGCCGAGCGGAAGCCCACGCCGCTCTCCAGAAACGCCGTACAGGCCCGCAGGCCGGACTGCACCTCTGCCGGATTGGGTCCGGCCAGGATGCCGATAACTTCGCCGGCCAGCTTGGTGGATGCGTTGGCCGCGCCGGCGTAGAGGCTCCTGCCGTACACCACCTCCACCGCAGCGGCCTTTGTGGCCTCGTCCAGGGCGCAGTAGGTCACGTCGTCGCTGTCCGCGGTGATGATACCGATGGAGCGGTACTGCTCCGGCAGCCCCAATTTTTGGGCCAGTGTATCACTGACATTGGCAATCGTATGGGTGGAGAGTACCTTTGCAGGGATTAAATCGCCTGTCATACCTTTCCCCTCCTTACAGCTTCAGGTCAATGCCGGATGCCTTTTTCTCCAGCATGGTTTTAATCAGCTCCGCCACGTGGGCGCCCGCCTCTACGGCGGTGGTGCCCTGGCGGTGGATATTGGAGATGACGGTGCGCTTGGACTCGGGAATACCCAGATAGGGCTTATATGTGACGTAGGCAGACATGGACTCCGCGGTCACCAAGCCGGGGCGCTCTCCCACCAGCATGCACACCACCTCTGCTCCTGTCAGCTCGCCGATGTGGTCCGACGCACCCACCCGACAGTACTTGACAAAGAGCACCTTGCCCGGCTGGATTCCGTAGCCCTCCAGTCCGGCCCGAATGGCCTCCATGCAGTCGGGCGCATTGGCCTCGATGGCTGCAGAGGAAAGCCCGTCCCCCACCACCAGGGCCACTTTGGGACTGACCCCGAAGGTATTCTTGATGATCTGCTGGTTCTGCTCGTCAAAGCGGCGGCCCCGGTCAGGCCTGGTCAGATACTCATCCTTGTCCGCGCAGAGGGTCTGGCAGAATACCCAGCCGTTCTGATCCACAAACGCCTCGTCCACATGGGAAAAAACCGAATCCTGGGCCGCCGCATGGTCGGCGCGCACCCGCAGCATTGTAATTGTCTTATACCGCGCACCCGCCCGGCCTACTCCGATACGGGCTGGGGTTTTGCGCTTGAGATCCTGAAAGGCCGCCCCGTTGCGCGGGTTGGGTACCAGATACTGCTGCCTCAGGTCAATCTCGGAAATATCGTCCAGGCAGCCCGTATTAGTCCCCTCCGGCTGGGTGGGGTGATAGTCCGCCCCCTTCACCTGGGGTGTGGGGGCCTGTCCGGCCAGTTCGGCCACCATGCGCTCCACCAGAGCGCGCAATTCTTTTTCATTCATTTACTTTCCCCCCTATGCCAGTAAGATGGACGCATCACCCGCTAATTCCGTCAGCTTATTGTCCCGGACAAAGCCCATGTCCTCCAGCCATCGCTGGAAGGGGGCGATGGCGGTCAGGCCGAACATCTCACGCAGCGCCGCCGTCTCGTGGAAGCCGGTGGTCTGGTAGTTGAGCATCACGTCATCCCCGTGGGGAATCCCCATGAAATAATTGCACCCGGCGGTGGTCAGCAGCACGGCCAGATCCTCAATATCATTCTGGTCTGCCTTCATATGGTTAGTGTAGCAGGCATCGCAACCCATGGGAATGCCGGTGAGCTTGCCCATGAAGTGGTCCTCCAGGCCCGCCCGAATCACCTGTTTGGAGTTATACAGGTACTCCGGCCCGATAAAGCCCACCACTGTGTTCACCAGGAAGGGCTGGAACCGCTTGGCAAAGCCGTAGCAGCGGGCCTCCATGACCACTTGGTCGGCCCCGTGGTGGGCTTCGCTGGACAGCTCGGAGCCCTGGCCGGTCTCAAAGTACATCACATTGGGTCCCTGGGCGGTACCCTCCCGCAACGCCAGCTGACGGGCCTCCTCAATGAGCTTGCCGTCCAGGCCAAAGGCCTCGTTGCCCTTCTGGCTGCCCGCGATGGACTGAAAAATCAGATCACAGGGCGCGCCCTGGCGCACTGCCTCCATCTGGGTGGTCACATGCGCCAGCACGCAGATCTGGGTGGGGATGGACCAGCGCTTCTTGATCTCCTGGAAGCGGTCCAGCACCCGCCGCACGCTCTCCACGCTGTCATCCACCGGGTTGAGGCCCAGCACCGCGTCCCCGGCGCCGTAGGTCAGTCCCTCCAGCAGGCTGGCCATGATGCCGTCCGGGTCGTCGGTGGGATGGTTGGGCTGGAGGCGGCAGGACAGGGTGCCAGGCTCGCCGATGGTGGTGTTGCAGTGGGCGGTAACCGTAATCTTTTTGGCCGCGTAGATCAGGTCCATGTTACTCATTAGCTTGGCCACGGCGGCAATCATCTCCGCCGTCAGCCCCCGGCTGATCCGCCGGATAGCCGCCCCGTCGTTTTTTTCGTCCAGCAGCCACTCCCGCAGCTCGGCCACGGTCCATCCCTTGATCTCGCCATAGATTTTTTCGTTCACGTCGTCCTGAATGATACGGGTGACCTCGTCCTCCTCATAGGGGACGGCCGGGTGATTGCGCAGGTCGGCCAGGGTCAGGTTGGCCACCACCACCTTGGCGGCCACCCGCTCCTCGGCATTCTCGGCGGCGATGCCCGCCAGCCGGTCTCCCGACTTCTCCTCATTGGCCTTGGCCAGGACGTCCTTGACAGACTTGAACTCATAGACATGTCCCAGCAGCTTGGTTTTGAGTATCAAATGATCAGCTCCTTACAAAGCGTGCGGCCCTGCCGCCCATTTTACCCTTTGTTGAATACAAGCGTTTTAATAACAACTGGTAATACCGCTCCGTTTGCAATAGGCGCACCCACGTCGATGTAATCGCCGTTGTCCACGCCCACCCCGTCCAAACACAGCAGCGGACCCTCCAGCAGGGGAGCCATGGCCTGACCCAGCACCTTGGCCATGTCAGCCTCCACCACAAGCACAGGGAAAAAGCCTTCCTGACACAGGGGCTCCAGTCCGCGGCACACCCCCTGGGCCAGCTCCTTTACCCGCCGGTACTCCGGGTTTTTGCTCCCCCGCAGGGCCAGGGCGGTCTGGGTCAGCCCCCCCTCGTCGGCAAACCACCCCAGCTTGGCCCGGAGCGCCCCCTCCAGATCGGCGGCGCTCCCCCGCTCCTCCTCCTCGGTGAGCTTGAGGATGGGCAGGTTTTTCAGCGGGAACTCCACCCCCCGGTAGAAAATGGTGGAGCCGGACAGATCGGTAGAGTGGCTGCCCGCCCCCACCACGGTGGCCCGGATGGTCTCCGCCCCCCTCCGCAGCCGGACGGACCGGAAGGCCGCCGAGTCCCGGATGGCCCGGCCCAACAGAACACCGATGTCCCCATAGGCCCGCCAGTCCCCCTGAGGGTCGTAGATGCAGTCGGCCACGCCGCCGGAGAAGGAGAGGACCGGAGCCTGAACCGGCTCCCATCGGGTGCCTTCGGTTTTGAAGTGCTCCAGCCGGTCGGTGCCCGGCCGCAGAAGGGCAGCCTGCTCCAAGGCCTCCACCATGATCTGAACCACAGGGGCCAGCTCCTCCGGCCCCACCCGTTCCCCCACGGCGGGGACCGGACACCAGCCCCGCTCCCCCAGGCGGCGGAGTACCGGAGAGACATAGGTGACTGCTCCGCTCTCCCGCTCCAGCTTGATCAGCCGTCCGCCCACATTCAGGCAGCCAGTGGCGGCCAGCTCTCCCCGGTCGTACAGGGACAGGTTGGATGTTCCTCCGCCGATATCAAAGTGTAATACCTTGCAATGATTTTCCCGGGCGTATTCGTCGGCGCCAGCCCCCCGGGCGGCCAGGATGGACTCCAGGTCAGGTCCCGCCGTGGCCACCACAAAGTCCCCGGCAAAGGCCGACAGGGCGCGCAGCACCTCTCGGGCGTTTTCCTTTCGGGCGGTCTCACCGGTGATGATGACCGCGCCGGTGCTCACGTCCTCCCTGCTGAAGCCGGACTTTTCATACTCCTCCGCCACAATGGCCCGCACACCCTCCGCGTCAATCACCGTGTCGGAGCGCAGAGGCGTAAAGTGAATGCCGCTGCGGTAGCACACCTCCCGCTTGGCAATGGAGATGCGGGGTACGGAAAAGGGATTAGCCCGGTTCTCCAGAGTGAGCCGTGAGATCACCAGCTGGGTAGTGGAGGTGCCGATATCAATGCCTACCGAGAGCAGCTCCTCTGCCATCAGACCACCTCCCGCAGCAGGGTCTCCAGCTCGGCGGCGGCGGCGGCCCTGGGGTTGTCCGGGGTGCAGCGGTCGGCTAAGGCCGTCCGGGCGGCCGCCGGGCGGTCTACGGACTCGGTCAGCCGGGCGGGCATGCCCAGGCTCTCCCGCAGGCGGACCAGCCCGGAGGCCAGCGCCCGGGCCGTGCCTGGGCGGCCGCACAGCTGGGAGAGCCTGCCGTACTTTTTCGCCGCCTCCCCCTCCTTGGCATTGAAGCGGATCACGTGGGGCAGCAGCATGGCGTTGAGCCGGCCGTGGGGCATGTGCACCCGTCCGCCCAGGCTGTGGGCCAGGCCGTGACAGATGCCCAGTCCGGCGGAATTGAAGGCCATGCCGGCCAGGCAGGAGGCCAGCAGCATCTTCGCCCGCGCCTCCAGGTCCCCCGCCACAGCGGCGGGCAGGGCCTGCCAGGCCAGGGCAAAGGCATGCTCCGCCAGTGCGTCGCTGAAGGGGCTGGCCCGCCTGGCCACATAGCCCTCGGCCGCGTGGGCGAGCACGTCCATTCCCGTGTCCGCGGTCACCGCGGGGGGCACCCCGGCCAGAAGGGAGGCGTCCAGCACTGCCGCGTCGGGGAGGAGTGCGTCATCCACCAGGGGATACTTCACACCCTTCTCCTGGTCGGTGAGCACGGCAAAGGAAGTGACCTCCGACCCGGTCCCCGCCGTGGTGGGCACCGCCCAGAAGGGCAGTTCCGGCCGGGCGGAAAAATACCGCATTGCCTTGGCGCAGTCCAGGGGAGAGCCGCCGCCGAAAGCCACCATGGCCTCCGGCTGCGCACTCTCTAGGGTGTGCACCCCCCGGGCCACCAGCTCCAGGGGCGGGTCCGGGATCACCTGGTCGAACACCTCCACGGTGCAGCCCCTCAGCGCCCCTTTGAGCTTGTCCAGCAGTCCGGACTTGGCCAGAAAGCCGTCGGTGACCACCAGCACCCGCTTCCCCGCCAGCGCCTCCAGGGCTCCCAGCGCGTCCGAACCAAAATAAATCCTGGGTTTCAGGCAAAAGGTCTCCATATGCCGCCCCCTGTTTTTTCCTTGATGGCGATAGTATGGCAGGGTTGGAAATCAATTATGCAGATAAAAAGCAAGCCACGGCGCACAAAGTGCGCCGTGGCTTGCTTATGGCTTTGAACTTTAGTTCTTCAGGCTCTGCAGGGGCGCGGGAATCCGACCGCCCCGGGCCACGAAGGCGTCGCTGGAGAAGGGGTGGACGGGCATCACCGGGGCGGAGCCCAGCAGGCCGCCGAACTCCACCGTGTCTCCCACCTTACAGCCGGGGGCGGGGATAATACGCACGGCCGTGGTTTTGGAGTTGACCATGCCGATGGCCGCCTCGTCGGCGATGATGGCGGAGATGGTCTCAGCGCTGGTGTCCCCGGGCACGGCGATCATATCCAGGCCCACGGAACACACGCAGGTCATGGCCTCCAGCTTGTCCAGGCAGAGGGCGCCGGAGGCGGCCGCGGCAATCATGCCCTCGTCCTCGCTCACCGGGATAAACGCGCCAGACAGTCCGCCCACGTGGGAGGAGGCCATGACGCCCCCTTTCTTCACCGCGTCGTTCAGAAGCGCCAGGGCGGCGGTGGTGCCGTGGGTGCCGCACACCTCCAGGCCCATCTCCTCCAGGATGCGGGCCACGGAGTCCCCCACGGCGGGGGTTGGGGCCAGGCTCAGGTCCACAATGCCGAAGGGCACGCCCAGCCGGCGGGAGGCCTCCTGGGCCACCAGCTGGCCCATGCGGGTCACCCGGAAGGCGGTCTTTTTGATGGTCTCAGCCACCACGTCAAAGGGCTGGCCCTTCACCGCCTGGAGCGCGTGGTGCACCACGCCGGGGCCGGACACCCCCACATTGATGACGCAGTCCCCCTCGCCCACGCCGTGGAAGGCGCCGGCCATAAAAGGGTTGTCCTCCACCGCGTTGCAGAATACCACCAGCTTGGCGCAGGCAAAGCCGCCCCGGCCGGCGGTACGCTCCGCCGCGCTCTTGATGACCCGGCCCATTTCCGCCACCGCGTCCATGTTGATGCCCGCCCGGGTGGTGCCCACGTTGACCGAGGCACACACCACCTGCGTGTCGGCCAGCGCCTCCGGGATGGAGGCGATGAGCCTCTGGTCGGCCGGGGTGGCCCCCTTCTGCACCAGGGCAGAAAAGCCGCCGATAAAGTTCACCCCCACCGCCCTGGCCGCCTCGTCCATGGCCCTGGCGAAGGGTACATAGTCCGCCGTCTCGCTGGCCCCGGCCACCAGGGCCATGGGGGTCACGGAGATACGCTTATTGACGATGGGGATACCGAACTCTCGCTCAATGGCCTCTCCGGTGGCCACCAGCTTGTCCGCCCGGCGGGTGATCTTGTCGTAGATCTTGCGGCAGGCGGCCTTGGGGTCTGCGTCCGCGCAGTCCAGCAGGGAGATGCCCATGGTGATGGTGCGGATGTCCAGGTGCTGCTGGTCGATCATACGGATGGTATCTAGAATTTCGTTGGTGTTGATCATGGTTTGATCCTCCCTGTGGGTCTTTGGGGATGTCCTTGGCGGCTCCCGCCGGGGGTCAAAACCACTTCTTTTTGACTGGCCAAAAAGAAATGGTTTTGGATTCCAAAGAAAAAGCCCACCGTTCATCTGACGCCCTTGCCTTCTATTGGTCGGCATGCCCGTCAGGGCGGCCCAGGCGGTTCCTTCGGCGGCTCAGCCGCCTTCCCTGGCGGGGAATCGGCCTGGCAGCCCCCATTGAAGCGCGTCTCGCGGCTGAGCCGTATGGCTGCCAAACCTGAACACGGCGCACGGTGCCGGCGACGGCCCGTCTGTACTGCGCAGAGGCAGTTGCCTACAAGTCTTGCCTTTTACACGCCGAGGGGCGGCAGCAGCCCTCAGATCCGGTGCATGGCGTTAAAAATATCCTCTCTCTGTGCGTGGATGGACAGGTCGCGGGCTTTCCCCTCCTGCTCCAGCAGGCCGGCCAGGTCGGCGAAGGGCATGTCACCGGCGCTCACGTCCACCAGCATGACCATGGTGAAGTAGCCCTGCAGGATGGTCTGGCTGATGTCCAGCACATTGACGTTGTGCTCGGCCAGCAGGGTGCATACCGCGGACATGATGCCCACCCGGTCCTTTCCCAGTACAGTCACGATCGCTCTCATTGCATTCTCTCCTTTTGTCACAATGCGTTTTCTTATCTGAGTTCATCCAAGGTAAGGCTGAAGCTGGGCAGGAAGTGCTCCATAAAATAGGCCACCTCGGGCAGGTCGGAGGCCTCCAGGGCCTGCCTGGTCTGCTCTGCGGCCTGGCGGAACTCGTTGTTGCCCGCCTTGACCTCCTCCACGCATTTGAGGTAGGCGGAGAGCTTATCCGCTGCCTTCACCAGCTCCCGGGTGGACGGGTCGTAGTCCTCGCTCATCAGCGGCTCATAGGCGGGGCGCAGGTGCTCGGGCAGCATGCCCAGCAGCTTCTGCGCGGAGAAGGCCTCCACCTGCTTATAGGCGTCGCGGATCTCCGGATTGTAGTACTTCACCGGCGTGGGCAGATCTCCGGTGAGGATCTCCGGCGCGTCGTGGAACAGGGCGGCGGCCGCCGCCAGGCCGGGGTCGGCGGGCTTTCCAAACACCTCGCGGCGGATGACCGCCAGGGCGTGGGCCAGCACGGCCACCATGTGGGAGTGCTCCTGAATGTTTTCCTGGACGGTATTGCGCATCAGTCCCCAGCGGTTGATATACCGCATCCGGGACAGGTAGGCGTAGAAATGGTATCCCTCGGGCATTCCGCGGTCCTCCTTCGGTTTGTGTGCGTTTCCGGACGGCGGCTCAGCGGACAAAAGCGGCCACGTCCCCCTGAAAGGCGTCTGCCTGCGCCTGGGTCCCCAGGACCTCCACCTCCACCGGCTGAGACAGATCCAGGGAGAACAGCCCCATAATGGACTTGGCGTTGACCACATAGCGGCCGGAGCGCACGTCAATCTCGCAGGCACAGCGGCTGGCTGCATCTACAAACTGCTTTACCTCGTCCACCGAGGTCAGCGACACGATAAAACGGGACATAAAGTACCTCCTTCTGAATTCAGTCTGTACAAGTTCGACCGGATTGCTTATAATGTTGCCAGGGCGCGCAGAGGGCGCCGCCTGTTGTTTCATTATAATCAGCCCGGCCGGGAAATACAATGGCCAAGCGGGAAACTTTCCCGAAATTCAGTCCTTTTCACAATTTTAGAAATCATATAAGAGGAATCCACATGCGAGTTGCTATCTACACCCTTGGCTGCAAGGTCAACCAATACGAAACCCAGGCTCTGGAGCGGGAACTGGAGCGGCGCGGGCACGCCCTGGTGCCCTTTGACGGCCCTGCCGACGCCTATGTGGTCAACACCTGCACCGTCACGGCGGTAAGCGACAAAAAGTCCCGCCACACCATCCGCCAGGCCCGCCGCCGCTGTCCGGAGGCGGTGGTAGCGGTGTGCGGCTGCTACGCCCAGACCGACCCGGCGGCGGTAGAGGCTCTGGGTGTGGACCTGATTATGGGTACCAACGACCGCATGGGGTTTCTGGACGCGCTGGAGCGCCTGGCATCGGCGCGCGCCGCCGCCCCGGTGGTGGACGTGGACGAGGCCCTGAAGCGCCGGCAGTTTGAGCCCCTGCCCGCCGGCGGGCTGGAGGGGCGCACCCGGGCCATGCTCAAGGTGGAGGACGGGTGTGTCAACTTCTGCTCCTACTGTATCATCCCTTACGCCCGGGGGCCCATTCGCTCCCTGCCCCTGGCCAGCGCGGTCCGGGAGGCCGCCCGCCTGACCGGGGAGGGCTATCGGGAGCTGGTGCTCACCGGCATCGAGATCTCCTCCTGGGGGGCGGACCTGAAGAGCGGCGCAGGCCTCATCGACCTGGTGGAGGCCCTGTGCGCCGCCGCCCCGGACTGCCGGGTGCGGCTGGGCAGCCTGGAGCCGCGCACCATCACGGAGGAATTCTGCCGCAGGGCGGCCGCCCTGCCCAACCTGTGCCCCCAGTTCCACCTGTCCCTGCAGTCCGGCTGCGACGCCACCCTGAAGCGGATGAACCGGAAATATGACGCCGCCCGGTATGCGGAGAGCGTCGCGCTGCTCCGGGCGCATTTTGACCGCCCCGGCATCACCACCGACCTGATCGTGGGCTTCCCCGGCGAGACGGAGGAGGAGTTCTCCGCCACCCTGGCCTTTGTGGAGCGCTGCGCCTTCTCCGCCATGCACATCTTCCCCTACTCCCGCCGCCCGGGCACCCCGGCGGCGGCCATGCCCGGCCAGGTCCCCAGGGCGGTGAAGGAAGAGCGTGCCCACCGGGCCGCCCGCCTGGCCGAGGCTCTTCGGACGGCTTACCTGGAGCAGTGGGTGGGTCAGGTCCTGCCCGTGCTCTTTGAGGAGGAAAAAAACGGCCTCTGGCGGGGCTACGCCCCCAATTACGCCGAGGTGTACGTCCCCGGCGTGTCGCTCCACAACCAGATCCGGCAGGTCAAAATCTCCGCCGCGGAGGGAGACCACCTGGTAGGGGAGCTTCTCTCCCGCCCCTATTCTGAAGCATAACAAAAACGCTTCGTATTCTGTCTGAACTAGAATACGAAGCGTTTATTTTTCTTCTTCATCCAGGAGCCAAATTGGGCTTACCCGAAGCGCTTTTGCGAAAAACTTGATTTCATAATCAGGGACAACCCGCTCGCCTGTCTCAATCCGGCTAATCGACTTCTGGCTAATCTCCAGCCCAAGCAGCTGCAGCTTCGCCGCCAGCGCCTCTTGAGAAAGTTTAGCCGCCTCCCTGGCCTGACGAATCCGCACACCCGATACATTACATTTTCCCAGATAGGAATAAAGCCTCATCACACCACAGCCATTTCTACCTCAAAGATGAGTAATTACTATTTGACAATAGCATGGCCGCTGTGCTATTTTTATTCCAAAGATGACTATATTATTGGAGATATCCCATGAATTTTTTCTCTTATCCCCTTGACCTCATACCTTCCAAGGAGCGTGAAATTTTTCTCAGGCACTGTACGGAAGATGATTTGAAAATTCTGACCGGAAAGGTCCGGCCGCGTTTTGCCGACTATCTGCGCCTGGGCGAGCTGGCCGGGGCGCTTCATCTCTATTTTCTCAGCTGCGCACTGGAACAGGAAATGGCGGTGCTTTTCCCTGACCGGTATGCCTATCTGACGCGTTTGGAGTCCGTTGATCCGGAGGACGCTCAGGAACAGCTGATTCTGGATGCTGAAGAATATCTGGAGCGCCTGGCGCAATACGATGGTATTTTTTAAGGACAGGGAGCCCGACAGCCAGTGGCTGTCGGGCTCCCTGTCCTCTCTTCTCTATCTCCCAAACCGGGCTTTCAGCGCCTCTCTCCAGCCCACCAGGCGCTCCCTGGGGAGCAGCCAGTTGATGAGCAGGGAGATCACCACGCCCACGCCGGTGTCCAGCATGCGGTTGAGGGAGTATACAATATAGTCGTCCGGTCCGATACTGAACAGCAGCAGGCAGAGCACCACGCTCCCCGGCTGCACCGCGCCCACCCAAAA
Organism: Lawsonibacter celer; assembly: GCF_014281125.1. Lineage (GTDB taxonomy): Bacteria > Bacillota > Clostridia > Oscillospirales > Oscillospiraceae > Lawsonibacter_B > Lawsonibacter_B celer. The sequence goes on from NZ_JACOEA010000007.1 coordinate 22,208, forward strand.
GAACTGGGAGAGCAGAATCAGAATGACCACGCCCACAAACAGCAGGGGCACCAGCAGCAGGTGGTGTTCCCCCTCCGGATAGAAGATCAGGTAAATGCGGTACAGACCGATTCCCAGGAATCCGCCAATGATGGTGCCGAACAGGCGGTTGCCGCCGTGGAGCTTGGAGTGCTCCAGATTGGAGCCCATTCCAAATACCGCGCCGATGCAGGCGAACGCAGGGTTGCGGTCGAGAAAATAGTAGAGAAACGCGCACAGCGATGCGGAAAAGGCCGTCTTCAGGTTGCGCAGCCCTATGTGGGGATGCCGGTGCGCGGGCGATTGCTGCTCCATGTGACCATTCTGCTCCTTTTTGGGGGAAATCCCCCTTTATCCTTTAGAGGATAACATATACCGTTGAGTTTGAAAAGTCCGGGTGCTGACTTTTGGCCAAAAATTTTGTAAGTGTGCTCTCCCACAACCCGTCCTCACTATGCTATAATGTAAAATTAAGATTGCCATATAAGTAGGAGGAACCGCCCATGAGCCGCGCTGATGAATTGTTTATTCAAAATTGCAAGGATATCCTTGCCCACGGAGTGTGGGACACGGATCAGGCCGTCCGCCCCCGCTGGGAGGATGGAATGCCCGCCCACACGGTAAAGCGATTCGGCGTCATCAACCGCTATGACCTGCGGGAGGAGTTCCCCATCCAGACCATCCGCCGTATGTTTTTTAAAAGCGCGGTGGACGAGCTTTTGTGGATCTGGCAGAAGAAATCCAACAACATTCGCGACCTGTCCAGCCGCATCTGGGACGCCTGGGCGGATGAGAACGGCTCCATCGGCAAGGCCTACGGCTACCAGTTGGGGGTGAAGCATTCCTACCCCGAGGGGGAGATGGACCAGGTGGACCGGGTGCTCTACGACCTGAAGCACAACCCCGCCTCCCGGCGCATTATGACCAATCTTTACAACCACCACGACCTGAGCGAGATGGCCCTCTACCCCTGCGCCTATTCCATGACCTTCAACGTCAGCGGCAAAACCCTCAATGCCATTCTCAACCAGCGCAGCCAGGACATGCTCACCGCCAACGGCTGGAACGTGATGCAGTACGCCGCCCTGGTGCACATGATGGCCCAGGTGTCCGGTCTGGAGGCCGGGGAGCTGGTCCATGTGATCGCCGACGCCCACATCTATGACCGCCACGTGCCCATTGTGGAGGAGATCATCACCCGCTCGCCCTATGACGCCCCCGTCTTGCGCCTGGACCCGGCGGTGACCGATTTCTACGCCTTCACCAAGAACAGCTTCACCCTGGAGGGCTATCAGTACCATGAGCTGGCCGCCCCCATCCCGGTGGCGGTATAAGGGAGGGGCGCGGGTATGAACGCCATTGTAGCGGTAGACCGGAACTGGGCCATCGGCAAGGACGGGGACCAGTTTGTATACCTGTCCAGGGACCTGCACAACTTCAAGACAGTGACCATGGGCCACCCAGTGATCCTGGGCCGAAGAACCCTGGCCACCTTCCCCGGCGGTCGGCCCCTGAAGGGGCGGCGCAACCTGGTGCTCTCCCGTGACCCGGACTTCCGCCCCGAGGGGGCGGAAGTCTTTCGGGATCTGGACAGCCTGCTGGCCGCGGCGCCCGAAGACGCCTTCGTCATCGGCGGGGGCAGCGTATATGAGGCCCTGCTGCCCCACTGCGACACCGTGTATGTGACCAAGCTCCAGGGGGAGTGGCCCGCCGACACCTGGTTCCCCCGGCTGGACCGGCTGCCCGGCTGGGCGCTGACCTCCACCAGCGCCCCTATGGAGGAGAAGGGCGTGCGCTTCACCTTTGACGTTTACCGGAGGGAGGCGGGACAGTGAGCTGGCTGGATGAGATCGCGGCCTACATTCCCCGGGACCGGCAGGAGACGGAGGATCAGCGTTTGATGCTGGAGTACGCCCGCCGTTTTCCCGGCACCCTGCTCACCCGGGAAAACGAGCTCGCGCACATCACCGCTTCCGGCTTTGTGGTCAACGCCGACGCCTCCAAGGTCCTCATGGCCCACCACAATATCTACCGGGTGTGGGCCTGGACCGGCGGCCACGCCGACGGGGAGGGCGACCTGCTCTCCGTGGCCCTGCGAGAGGCCTGGGAGGAGACCGGTGCGGAGCACATCCGCCCCCTGTCGCCCCGGATCGCCTCCCTGGACATCCTGCCCGTGTGGGGGCATGTGAAGCGCGGGAACTACGTTCCCTCCCATCTGCATCTGAATGTGTCCTACCTGCTCACAGCGGAGGAGTCCGGCCCCCTCCGGATCTGCCAGGGGGAAAACTCCAGCGTGGCCTGGCTCCCCGCCGACCGCCTGCTGGAGCTCACCAACGAGTGGCAAATGGACGGGGTTTATACCAAGCTGCTGGCCCGGGCCAGGGCGCTTTTGGAACATCGTACTTAAACAAAAACGGCCCTGGTTCAGGTTGGAATGAAAAGATAGGAGGATTCGTTATGAAAAACGCCGCCAGAAATGCCGTGTGCATCATCGCCGGTTTTGTCGTCCTGTGGTATGTGGGCGCAATGTTTAACTTCTTCCCGTTCCTTGCCGACGATTTGGCCATCCGCGCGGTCGGCTTTACGGGGCTTCTGATCGTCGCCGTCATAGTCATCTGCACCTGCTGGATCATTACAAAGCTGGAGGAAAAGAACCACGGTAAATGAGCCTCCCGGACAGCCTCTTTTAGGGGCTGTCCGTTTTCGTTTCAGCGGTTTCCCGGCACTGCATCGCAAGCGCTTCTTTGAGGCCGGGACAAAAAGAGGGGAGATGCCGCTGGCATCTCCCCTCATCTTATTTTTCAGAAGCCCGGCGGCGCTGGGCGCGCTCCAAGGCCGCCTTGACCGGCTGGGCGCGTTCCCGCCGGTTGTTGCGGGCGAGGATGTCCGCAATCTGGCCGTTGACCTGCTCCATCTCTTCCTTAAAGATGCGGGCGGACAGGCGCAGGGCCCCATGGCCCAGGATGATGAGCTGCTCGGCGCTGTCCGAGGTGGCCACCCGCACCCGGTGGCGCTTCCCGATCTCATAGGTGGCCCGCTCGATATAGGTGTCCGCCGTCTCGGCCTCCTTGGTGTACACCACGTAGATATTGTGGTATCTGGACACCTCACCGGTGTTCCGGGGCACCTTGTAGGCGTCGAACACCAGGATGACCTCGCACTTCTTGAAGCCCTGGTAGTTGCTCAGCAAATCCATCAAAAGCTGCCGGGCCGCCTCCAGGTTGGTCCGGGCCACCTCCTTGAGCTCATCCCAGGCAAAGATGATATTGTACCCGTCCACCAGCAGATATTCCGGCCCAGCCGGAGGCGGCGGAATATGGCGTTTCCCCCCCGCCGGGGCCTGTGGTCTGGGGCGCTCCTGAGCCTGGAAGGCCCGGGGCTTCATCGGTCCGTAGGTGCGCTCAAAGATGGCCTGCAGCTCCTTGTCCTGTGCCAGGGAGTCGGCGTAGCCGCCGCTCCGGCAGGGTGGGGCGGTGTGGGCCTCTTCCTCCTCCGGCGGGATCTCCCCCAGGCGCAGGCCGCTGTCCACATGGGCACTGGCCTTCACCTGGTCCCATTTGACGGTGACGCCCGCCCCGTGGGAACAGAACACCGAATCCGCCGGGTTGTCCGTGTCCCGCTCCGGGTCATAGCCCAGGGCGGCCACCACCTCCGCCTGGTCATGGCAGGGCTCGTACCCCCGCAGGGTGCAGGACAGCCGCCCCAGCCCCCTGGTGTAGGCGGCCACCTGGGCGGCGTAGTCCCGCAGGCCGGCCACCGGCGCGCTGCCGGTGAGCACAGTTTCCTCCCCCGCGCCCTCGGGGGCGTCCGCCCGACCGCCCATGCGCTGGATGTCCGTAAGGGCGCGTCCCACCTGGGCGGCGGGCAGCTCCAGGCGGAAGTCGTACCAGGGCTCCAGCAGGATGCTCTCCGCCTGCATCAGCCCCTGGCGCACCGCCCGGTAGGTGGCCTGGCGGAAGTCGCCACCCTCGGTGTGCTTCACATGGGCCCGACCGGCCACCAGGGTGATCTTCAGATCCGTGACGGGGGAGCCGGTGAGTACCCCCGGGTGGGCCCGCTCGGCCAGGTGGGTGAGGATGAGCCGCTGCCAGTTCCCATCCAGCTGGTCCGTGGGGCAGGCGGAGGCAAAGCGCAGGCCGCTCCCACGCGCGCCCGGCTCCAGCAGCAGGTGGACCTCCGCATAGTGGCGCAGGGGCTCAAAGTGGCCGATGCCCTCCACCGGCGCGGCGATGGTCTCCCGATAGACGATGTTCCCCGCGCCGAAGGCGACCTCCAGGCCGAAGCGCTGGGCGATCACCCGCTGCAGGATCTCCAGCTGGATCTCCCCCATGAGCTGCACATGGATCTCCCGCAGATGCCCGTTCCAGACGATGTGCAGCTGAGGGTCCTCCTCCTGCAGCTGGCTGAGCCGGGGCAGCACGGCGTGGGGGTCGCACCCCTGGGGCAGGTCCATGCGGTAGGTGAGCACCGGCTCCAGCACCGGCGGGGCGCTCTCCGCCTCATACCCCAGCCCCTGGCCGGGATAGGTGCGGCTCAGGCCGGTGACGGCGCACACCGTTCCCGCCTCTACCCCGTCGGCGGTCTGGAACCTGTCCCCGGAATACAGGCGGATCTGGTCCACCTTTTCCCCCGGCCCGTCCACCCCCGCAGCCAGGGCGGCCTTCACCTTCAGCCGTCCGCCGGTCACCTTCAGCCAGGTGAGCCGGGCCCCCTGGGCGTCCCGGGTAATTTTGAATACCTTTGCGCCGAATTCCTCCGGCCACACGGGCCGGGGGGCATAGCGCTCCAGCCCGTCCAGCAGCGCGTCCACCCCCTCCAGCTTCAGGGCGGAGCCGAAGTAACAGGGAAAGAGCTTCCGCCCGGCCGCCAGGGCGACGATCTCCCCGTCCTCCAGGGTGCCCCGCTCCAGATAGGCGGTCAGGGCGTCCTCGCCGCACAGGGCGGCGTTTTCCAGCAGGACCGCCCGGTCCTGCTCCGGGGAGAAATCCACACATCCCCCGTCCAGCTCCCGTTTCAGACCGGCCAGCAGGGCCGCCCGGTCCGCCCCGGCCAGATCCATTTTGTTGACAAAGAGGAACACCGGCACCTGGTAGCGCTCCAGCAGCCGCCAGAGGGTGCGGGTGTGCCCCTGCACTCCGTCGGTGCCGCTGATGACCAGCACGGCGCAGTCCAGCACCCGGAGGGTGCGCTCCATCTCGGCGGAGAAGTCCACATGCCCCGGGGTGTCCAGCAGGGTGAGGGTGCGGTTGGCCAGGGGGAGCATAGCCTGCTTGGAAAAGATGGTAATGCCCCGCTCCCGCTCCAGCGTGTCCGTGTCCAGAAAGGCGTCCTGATGGTCCACCCGGCCCAGCCGCCGCAGGCGGCCGCCCTGGTAGAGCAGCGCCTCGGACAGGGTGGTCTTGCCCGCGTCCACATGGGCCAGCAGACCGACGGTCAATCGCTCCATTACCTCACCTCCCCTGAAAAAAGTCTGTCCCTATCAGTATATCGGCACCGGGCCTGAATTTCAACCAGAAAAAGTCCCCGGCCGCAGACCCGTCATCTGCGGCCGGGGAAAAGGTCTCATCTGTCGATTTTTGAAGGGTGTGGACTGCTTGTCCGGGCCGCGGGTCCGTCGCCCGCGGCCGGAGGAAAAAGAGGGTATTTGTAACATCGTCCAACGGCCCGCAGGGGGTCCGTCCGACCGGGGCGGCTCCGCCGCGCCCGACCTTTGGAGCGGCCGGTCCCATCCTCAGCCGCGTGTCTCTTGGGGGGACAGGGGGAGCATGCGCCCCGGCCTGTGAGAGACCCGCCGCCGCATCCGGCGGCCCGCCGGCCTTACTCAGCCTTGCGCTTGCGGATCTCCTCGATCATAACGGGCAGCACCTGCATGGCGTCGCCGATGATTCCCACGTCGGCCACGTCAAAGATGGGGGCGTCCTCATCCTTGTTGATGGCCACTACATAGCCCGAGCCGGACATGCCGGACACGTGCTGAGTCGCGCCGGACACGCCGCACGCGATATAGAGGGCGGGGGCCACGATCTTGCCCGACTGGCCCACCTGGTGGGCGCGGGAGACCCACGCTTCCTCGATGGCTGGACGGGTGGCGCCCACCACACCGCCCAAGAGCTGGGCAAGCTCCTCCACCAGGGCGAAGTTCTCCTTGCTTCCCATGCCCCGGCCGCCGGTGACGATGACCTTGGCCTCCTCCAGATTGACGGCCTCGGAGATCTCCTTGACCGCCTCCAGCACACGGGCCTTGACCGCGTCGGCGGGGACCTCCACCGTCTCGGCGGTCACCGCCGCGGCCACGCTCGCCTCCGGCTTGGAGAATGCACCTGAGCGCACCGTCACCGCCATGGGCAGGGTGTCCGCCGCCACGTCGTTGAGCACCGTGCCGCCGTAGACCGGCACCGTCCACAGGACCTGATCGCCCTCAATTTTCAGGGCGGTGGCGTCCTGCACGCTGCCCAGGCACAGGCGGGCGCTCAGGCGGGCGGTGAGCTCACGGCCCAGGGGGGTGTTGCCCGCCAGCACGGCGGCGGGCACGTACTTGTTCACCATGGCCTCCAACGCGCAGGTCAGCGCGTCGGCACAGCCGTCTCCGAAGGCGCTGCCCTCTACCGAGAGCACGCCGTCGCAGCAGACCGCGGCCTTTTCCGCCGCCGCGGCGTTGTCCGTGCCGACAACCAGCGCCAGCACCCGGCCTCCGGTGAGTCCGGCCAGGGTGCGGGCGGGCGTAAGGGCCTCCAGCCCCACGTTGACCGCCTTGCCTTCCTTTTGCTCCAGGAAGACCAGAATATCTTTGCGATTGCCCCAATCCATGACCGTCTCTCCTTTACAGCAGCTTGGCCTCGGCCATCATGCCCACGGCCTTGATGGCGGAATCCGCGCAGGTTTCCTCTTTGATCTTCACGCCCGCCTGACGCTTGGCCGGCTCATAGACCTTGACCACATGGACGCCCGGCTGGCCGGGGTCCACCTGTCCCAACTCGGCGGCGGAAAGCACGGGTATGGGCATCTTGCGGGCGGCCATCTTGTTCTTGATGGTGGGATAACGGGGGTCATACGCCGGCTTGTTCACCGTCACCACGCAGGGGGTGGCGGCCTCCACCCTGCGGTATCCCTCCTCGGTCTCCTGCTTGGCGCAGATGCCGCCGGCCGTCTGCTCGATGTCCACCAGGTCGGTGATCACGCCCACGCCCAGGGTCTCGGCCAGCTGGGGGCCCAGCTGACCGGTGGCCCGGTCGGTTGCCTCGCGGCCGCAGAAAATCAGGTCGAAAGGCTTTCCGGCCTCGGTCTCAAGCCGCTTGATCGCGGCGGCGAGGATCTTGCTTCTCCCCAAGGTGTCAGCTCCCTCAAATGCGGGATCGCTGATCAGATAGCCCTGGTTGGCGCCCACGGCCAGGCAGGTCTTGACCGCGTCCTTGGCCCCCTCGGGGCCCACGGTGACGGCGGTCACGCTGCCACCCACCGCCTCCTTGAGGCGGGCGGCCATCTCCAGGGCGTAGGTATCAAACGCATTGACCACATTGGCCACGCCGTCCAGGTTGACTTCCTCGGTGCCCGGCTTGAGGCGGATCTCCACCGAATCGTCGGGCACCTGCTTCAGACAGACCAGAATCTCCATGTCGTCTCCGCTCCTTGTTTAGAATCTGCCGATGGTGTTGTTGGCCACCACGATGCGCTGGACCTCGTTGGTGCCCTCGAAGATCTGGAAAATCTTCGCGTCCCGCAGCAGCTTCTCCACCGGGTACTCCCGGCTGTAGCCGTAGCCGCCGAACATCTGGATGGCCTCGGATGCCACCTCCATGGCGATGTCGGAGGCGTAGCACTTGGCAATGGCCGACTCCTTGCTGTAGGTCAGACCCTGGTCCATCCGGGTCAGGGAGTGGGCCACCATCTGGCGGGCGGTCTCAATCTTGATGGCCATGTCGGCCACCTTAAACTGCAGGGCCTGGTTCTTCAGCACGGGCTTGCCGAACTGCACCCGCTCCTTGGTGTAGGCAATGGCCTCCTCCATGGCGCGCTGGGCGATGCCGGTGGCGATGCAGCCCATCCAGGTGCGGGCCTGGTCCAGGGTCTTCATGGCGATGGAGAAGCCCTTGCCCTCGGCGCCGATCAGGTTGGAGGCGGGGATGCGGCAGTCCTCAAAGACCACGTCGCAGGTGTTGGAGGTGCGGATGCCCATCTTGTCCTCCTCATGGCCGGTGGACAGGCCGGGGGTGCCCGCCTCCACGAAGAACATGGAAATGCCCTTCACCCCGGCGGATTTGTCGGTCATAGCGGTGACGCAATAGAAGGAGGCCACGCCGCCGTTGGTGATAAAGCACTTGCGGCCGTTGAGCACATAGCTGTCCCCGTCTTTCACGGCCACGGTCTTGCCGGCGCTGGCGTCGGAGCCGGCGCCCGGCTCAGTCAGACAGAAGGCACCGAAGCCGCCGTCCACAATGATCTGGCAGGCGCGCTTCTTCAGCTCCTCGCTGCCGGCGATGAGCACGGGCTTGGTGCCCAGGCCGCTGGCGGAAATGGTGGTGGCAAAGCCAGCGTCGGCCTTGGCCATCTCCTCAAACAGGGCGGCCACGTCCACACGGCTCAATCCCATTCCGCCGTACTCCTCGGGGACCTCCAGCATATGCAGCTGCATCTCAATGGCCTTGTCGTAGATCTCCTTGGGCCACTCGCCGGTGCGGTCGTACTCCTTGCACTGCTCCTTGACTTCCTTCTCGCAGAAGTCCTTGACGGCGCCCAGCAGCTCCTGGGCCTCTTCCGAAATCAGATATGCCATAACAAATTTCCTCCTAACAGATTCGTCCGCTTTGTTTGTTGTTTTTATCGTTACAGCCTTACAGCTTGTAGCAGACCTTGCCGGGGTTGAGGATCAGATTGGGGTCGAACACCTGCTTGACGCCCTCCATCAGGCGCATGTTCACCGGGCCCACCATCTGGGCCAGGTACTCCAGCTTACCGTGGCCGATGCCGTGCTCGCCGGAAATGAGGCCGCCCAGCTCGGTGGCCTTGGCGTAGGCGCGCTTCATAAAGTCCGCCACCTGGCGCTCAAACTCCTTCACCTCCATGTCGTTGGAGCAGTTATAGATGTGCAGGTTGCCGTCACCGGCGTGGCCAAAGCTCTTGACCTCAAAGTCGTATTCGGCGGCGATGGTGTTGATGAACTTCACATAGTTGGCGATCTCGTTGACCGGGACCACCACGTCGCTCTCGTCCAGCAGCTTGGTGTTGGCCTCAATGGCCTCCAGGAAGGTGGAGCGGGCGGCCCAGGCGTCCTTCTTGAGCTGGGGGGTGTCGGCCACCAGCACATCCAGCGCGCCGGCCTCCAGCACCACTTCGGAGGCCTGCTCGATGATCTCGTTAAGCTGGTCCTCATTGTCGCCGTCAAAGGTGATGAGCAGGTAGGCGTTGATGTCCGTACCCTCAAAGGTCTGGGGGAAGGTGCTCTTGCCCAGGTAGGACTCGCTCAGGCGGACGATCTCCCGCTCCATGAACTCCAGGGCCTGGGGATGCAGGTTGGCGCGCATCAGCTTGGGTACGGTGGCGATGCAGTCCTCCAGATTCTCATAGAGGACCACCAGGCTGATAACCTCTTTGGGGGCGGGGATCAGCTTGAGGGTGAGCTCGGTGATGATGCCCAGGGTGCCCTCGGAGCCGATCATCAGGTTGAGCAGGGAGTAGCCGGAGCTGGTCTTGGACACGCTGGCGCCCAGGTGCACGATCTCGCCGGTGGGGAGTACCACGGTCATGGCCCGCACATAATCCCGGGTGGCGCCGTACTTGACGGCCCGCATGCCGCCGGCGTTGGTGGACACGTTACCGCCCAGAGTAGCGAACTTCTCGCCGGGATCCGGGGGATACAGCAGGCCCTGCTTGGCCGCGTCCTCCGCCAGGTCGTTGAGCAGCACGCCCGCCTGAACCCGGACCACCATATTCTCGGTGTCATAGCCCAGGATCTTGTTCATCTTGGTGGTGGAGAGCACCACGCCGCCGTGGATGGCCACTGCGCCGCCAGCCAGGCCGGTGCCCGCGCCCCGGGGAGTGACGGGCACACGGTGCTCATTGCACAGCTTCATGACTGCGGCCACCTCTTCCGTGGTGACGGCCTCCACCACCACCTCGGGCATGGCCTTGCCGTAGATGGGCATCTCGTCGTGGGAGAAGTCCTCGTTGATGTCCCCGTCCACACTGACCCGGCCGGGTACGGCCGCCTTCAGCGCCTCAATGAGCTCGGGGGTGACTTTTTCGTACTGACTCATAGCTGAAATCCCCTTTTATGATGAATTTTATTTGCTCTTTACAATCACCGACACGCCGTCGGGAATCACAGTGATGGGGCTGTCCGTCCGGCCCAGCAGCCGGTCCGCCAAGGCGATAGCCGACGGCAAGTCGGCCGCCCAGTGCATCTGCATCTCCTCCACCATCTCCCTAGGGGCCTGGGTGACCAGGATGACCTGGTGTTTGCGCAGCACCCGGCAGAGGATCTGGGCCTCCCACTGGTCGGGGATGGTCTGGTCGCTGGGGGTGGCCAGAAAGCGGGCCATGATCTTCTCCTTGTCCTTCTCGCCTGCGAAGGTATCGTACAGGGACTGGCCGCCGTGGCCGTCGCTGCAGGCGGAGACCATGATGATCACGCCGCCGGGGGCGCAGGTGGCCTCGGCCGCCGTCATGCCCTTCACGGACTGATAGATGTTCTGGTCCAGGGGGTAGCCGCCGTTGGTGGTGACCACGATGGGCGCGGGGACCGCGTCCACGCCGGAGAGCTGTTCCACAAAGGCGCAGCCCTCTCTGTGGGCCTGGTCATAGTGGCCGGCAAAGGCGGCGATGACCTTCTTGTCTGCGTCGATGACCACGTTGCAGATGAAGGCCAGCCTGGCCTGTCCGGCGGCGTAGACCATATCCCTGTGGATGGGGTTGCCGTCCAGAATCCCGGTGCGGGAGAAAGGGCTGTCAATAAAGGCCGAGCAGTGGTTGGCCAGCACGGTGACCCGGCTGGCCACGCCGGGGAGCACGCTCTTGCGCCCGCCGGAGAAGCCGGCGAAGAAGTGGGGCTCAATAAAGCCCTCCCCCACCAGCAGGTCGGCCTGGGCGGCGAGGCGGTTGATGAGCAGCTCACCCCCCGAGGGCAGGGTGCCCAGATGGACCATGTCCTCGGCCTTGCCGCTCTCATGGACCACAAAGCGCAGGCCGGCGTGCCGATAGAGCTCCTCGCCGTATTTGTCCAGCAGCTCGGCCTCAGTGGTGGGCCGATGGAAACCGGTGGCCACCAGGACGGTAATCTCCGCCTGAGGGCTGCCCGCCCGGATTTCTCTGACCAGTTCAGGCAGGATGACCTTGCTGGGCACGGGCCGGGTGTGGTCGCTGCTGATGATGACCACATTGTGCTTGCCCCGGGCCAGTTCCTTCAGGCGGGGGGAGCCGATGGGCTGCTCCAGCGCCCGCCGGACCAGCTCCGCCTCCCCGGCGGCGGGATGGTAGCTGTGGGCCTTGGACTGGAGCACGCCGGCCAGCCGCTCGTCCGGAATCTCCGCCAGGACTTTGCCCCTTCCGTAGGGCAGCGTTATGGTTGCCATAGGTAATTCCTCCTTACATTAAGCGCATCAGGGGGTGGCCCAGCAGGGCGATCAGGCCGAACACCACCACAAAGAGGACGTAGTAGCCGATGGCGGAGCGGAGGATCTTGCTCTCCTGCCCCACGGTGTCGGTGGCGGCGGTGGCAATGGAGATGCTCTGGGGAGAAATAATCTTGCCGGCCGTGGCGCCGATGGTGTTGGCCGCCACCAGCCACATGCTGTCCATGTTCAGCGCCACGGCGGTCTCGGCCTGCAGACCGCTGAAGAGCACCGAGGCGGAGGTGGCGCTGCCGGTGACAAAGGTCCCGATGGAGCCAATAAGGGGAGCCACCACCGGGTAGAAGGTCCCGGTCACCGCCACCAGGAAGGCCGCGATGTCCCCGGTCATGCCGCAGTAGCCCATAATCTTGGCGGCAGCCAGGATAGAGACCAGAGTGATGATGGTCTTATACATCTGCTTGAGGGTGGCCAGGAACACCTGTCCCATGACTCGCCCTCCCGCCTTCTGCAGACACCCGCCGATGATGGCCGCAATGAAGATGAGTACACCCGGCGTATTGATCCACGAGATGGTATAGGGGCTGGCCCCTTCACCGGAGTAGATGGGAATCGAAGTCTTGATTGCTGCCAGGGCGTCATGGATGGGGGGTACCAGGTTAGAGGTGAGCAGCAGGAACACAAAGATCAGGATAAAGGGCGACCAGGCCAACACCATGGTTTTTCCAGTGAGCCGCTCCCCCTTCTTCTCCGTGCCGGGGAGGGCATAGGCCGGGTCGTTCTTACGCAGGAACACCTTGGACAGCAGGACCGTGACCACCATGCACACCACGGAGCCGGTGACCACGGGCAGCTCTGCGCCCACGAACTTGGCGGTGATGAACTCCGGGATCACGAAGGCCAGGCCGGAGCCCAGGGCCACGGGCCACACCCCTTTGAGGCCCTTCAAGCCTCCGCCGGTCATCATGACCATAATCAGAGGGGTGACCACTACCATCAGCGCCAGCTGCAGGACGACCACCACAGCGGTGGGACCCGCATCCAGCCCTGCCACAGAGGCGGCGGTGATGGTGGGGATGCCGATGGATCCGAAGGCGGTGGGGGTGGCGTTGGCCACCAGGCACACCAAGGCGGAGAAGATGGGGTCGAAGCCCAGGCCGCAGAGAATGCCGGCGGGAATGGCCACTGCGGTGCCAAAGCCCGCCATGCCCTCCATAAAGCCGCCGAACCCCCAGGCAATGATCAGCACCAACACCCGCTTGTCGCTGGTTACTGCGGTAAGCATACTCTTAATAGTCTCCATGGCACCGGTGCGCACGGTCAGGTTGTAGGTAAAAACGGCGGCCACGATGACCAGGGAGATGGGCCACAGGCCCATAACCGCGCCCTCCAGGCCGCCGGTCAGCACCTCCATTCCCGGACTCTTCCAGTAAAAGAGCGCCAGCACCACGGTGATGACCAGCGCAATGGGGCAAACCTTGTAGGCGGGCAGCTTGAGCACGCTCAACGCCACCGCCAGCCAGATAATCGGCAGCAGTGCCAGGACAAATCGCAGGAACACAACTACGCACTTCCTTTTTTGCGCCTCGATTGGTTCTACCATATCAGGCTAAGTTTTGCACCGTTTTTCTTTCCAATACTTGAATTCGCTTTCATATTATGCGTGTTCTTTGCAGAAGTCAAGGTGTGTTTTCCCTCTTTTCGTTACTTTTGTCAGGATGCATAAACTGCAGTAATCCTTTTTGTGCATATTTGGTCCTACCATTTTTAATTAATTGGTACCACCTTTGCATCCAATCAAATTTTATGCTATAATGCCTTTGTCAATTTTCCTGGAAGGGCGGCGACTCCTGTGGCAGAACAGCCAAAATCCTATGAAAAAGTCCTTACCTATCTGGAGGAGTCCCTGCGCAGCGGCAAGTTGGCACTGGGACAGTCCCTCCCCCCGGAACGAGAGCTGGCCGAGCTGCTCGGCATCAGCCGCAACTCTGTGCGCGAGGCCATCCGATTGCTGGAGCACATGGGCTTTGTGGTGAGCAGCCAGGGGGCCGGAAATTTTATCAGCTGCAATATCCAGCGCAATCTGCAGGACTCCTTTGATCTGCTGATGCTTCTGCAGCGGATTGACTACCATCAGCTGGCCGAACTGCGCGCCGGCCTGGAACTTCAGGCCGCTCTGCTTGCGGCAGACCGCATTACCGACGCCCAGGCCGCAGAATTGGCCGCCCTCGTCCGGGAAATGGCCTCCTGCTCGGCAGAACGGGCGGCCCACCTGGACAAACAGCTGCATGATACCATTGCCGCAATCTCCGGCAATGAGTTGATTATTCAGATTCACAGAGCCCTCTCCTCCACCATTGACCGGTTTATTACCGACATGCGCCGGCGGATTCTGCTGAATTTTCAGACGGGCAGTCAGCTGCAGTACGCCCATGAGCAGATTGCGGACGCCCTTGCCCGCCGGGATAAAACGCAGCTCACGCTGGCCATCAACCATCACTTCAATGTGGTCAACGCAAATATGGAGCCTCACCTTTAATCAAAACCGCCCACCGCAGTCCATCTGCGGCGGGCGGTTTTCTTTTGTCCTGTAGCTTCTGTCCGGCTGGGACTGGGCATAGAATGTCACCAAAGGAGGGTCCGATATGCGAAAAATTTTTATGTTAAGACGAAAACATTTGGCTGTTCTGGCCTGTGTCCTGGCGGCTGCCGCTATTTTTTACGCAGTCAGCTATCCGGCCGCGGTCGGCGCTTACGCGGCCAAGCGTCAGCTGCCCATTTACTGTGTCCAGCGGGATCAGAAGGTCCTCTCCATCTCCTTTGACGCCGCCTGGGGCAATGAGGACACCCAGCAGCTCATCGACATTTTGGCCAAATACAATGTGAAAGCCACCTTTTTTGTCGTGGGCGAGTGGGTCGACAAGTATCCGGAGTCCGTCAAAGCCCTGCACGATGCGGGGCATGAGGTGATGAACCACTCCAACGACCACGCCCATATGACACAGCTCTCCCAGGATCAAATTATCGCCGACGTCAACGCCTGCAACGACAAGATTGAGGCGGTCACCGGAGTGCGTCCCACCCTGATCCGTCCCCCCTATGGAGAATACGACGACAAGGTAATCACCGCCATCCGCTCTATGGGTATGGAGCCCATTCAATGGGATGTGGACAGTTTGGACTGGAAGGATCTGTCGGCCGGTGAGATTACCAAGCGGGTCGTCAGCAAGGTGCAGCCCGGCTCGATTGTGCTCTTCCACAATGCCGCGCTCCACACCCCTGAGGCCTTGCCCGGTATTATTGAAGCTCTGCTGCAGGAGGGCTATTCCTTTGTCCCCATCTCCCAGATCCTTCTCCCCGGCGCGTATAACACGGACTATACCATTGACCACACCGGCCGCCAGTGCCCGGCCTCCGGCTCCACATAATCCCTTTTATGGGCTTATCATCTCCATAAAAACACCCCTGGGTGGAAAAGCCAGCTTCTCGTGCTGTTTTTTCCGCCCAGGGGCAGTGTTTTTCGCGGTCTTTCAGCCGCCCGGCATAGTCCCGCTGCGCAGGAATTGTTCCTGCCAGGCAAATGCGCCGTCCAGACTCAGCGGGTGGTGGCCGCCGCCCGCCAGGGCCCGCTCCAGGGACTGCTCCAGCCCCGCCCGATAATCCGGGTGGGCGCAGTTTTGAAGGATCAGGCGGGCGCACTCCACATCGTCGAGGCCACGCAGGTCGGCCACGCCGTACTCACTGATCACCACGTCCACGTCGTGGTGAATCACATCCACATGGGGCGTATGGGGTACAAAGCAGGAGATTCGGCCCTCTTTGCGGGTCGATGGCATCAGCATAACCGACAGGCCTGCGTTTGCCGCAAAGGCGGCGCCCCCGCCGATGCCGTTGACCAGTCGGGTCCCTCCGATATGGCTGGAATTGACATTGCCGAACAGATCCATCTCAATGCCGGTATTCAGCGCCAGCACACCCAAGCCGCCCACCGCGGCTGAGCCGTTACACACCTCCATGCTGCGCAGCACCAGACGCTCCCTCAGTCCGGGACCAAAGCCCCGGAGCAGTTCCAGCGTCTCCGGGTCCGTGGGAACAGAGCCCCCGGATAGCACCTCTGCCTTTCCCTCGGCCAGCAGCCCCACCATTTCCGCCTGGAGCGCGCCGCAGAAAAACGTCAGATCTCGGTACCGGCTGCCCCGGAACCCGGCCAGGATGGCCTTGGACAGGCTTCCAATTCCCGTTTGAATCGGAGGCAGCCTCTGCCCGGGGAAGGTGCGCTCCAAAAAGCCCATCAGCTGTTCGCAGACGGCCCGCTCCGTCTCGTCGGGTTCCGCAGGCGCGGTGGGCGCGTCCGTCTGGTGGGAGAAAACCACCGCCTCCACCTTGTTCAGGTCAACCTGTATCCAGGGTCTCCCCACCCGCTCACCGGCAGACCGGAGCACAGCGCCTGTGTGGCAGGGCGATTCATATACGTCGTGGACGCCGCAGAGCAGCTCCGGCTGGGCGGTGTTGAGCTCCACAATGATGCGTCCGGCCTTTTGGCACATAAGCTGGGTCATCCCCACGGAGGTGGTGGGAATCATGCGGCCGTCCTCGTCCAGGCCCATGGCCTCCACCACCGCCACATCGGGCACGCCGAAGCTCCCGGCGGCAAAGACCCGTGGCATTTTCCCCATTGCCGCCTCCACATAGCGGATCTGCCGGAGATTGGCCAGCCTCCGCACCGCCCCGGACACGGTAAACGGCGCCCGGCGGTCAAGTATTCCAGCCTCCGCCAAGGCATTCTCCACCTCGCCGGACAGCTGTGCCGCGGTAATCAAGTCGATTTTATGTATCTCCCCCGCCCTGCCCCGGGCGGCCAGGGCCAGCAGCGTGGCCTTGGGATCGCCGGCGGCGGTGTAGCCGCTGGCCGCGACTACGCCATGCTCCGGAATCAGGCCGGCCGCCTGCTCCGGAGTACACACCTTGCCCGCAAGGCATGCCGGCGCCTTAAACAGCGTCTCCATAGGACCCTTCATTTCCGGTGCCGGTGCCCGCTGCCGCCACGGCAAACGAGTCCAGCTTCCGCCCCAGCAGCTGCTCCATATAGCCGCCCAGGCAGATCAGCCCGGCGGTGTCGATCCCGGTATCATACCCCATGCGGCCCAGCATGGCAGCAAAATCCTCTGTGGACACAAGGCCGGTTCGGCCCTGCGTGAAATAGTACGCGCCTGTACCCTTGACCGCCACGCCGTCCAGCCGGTTGGCGGGCTGGCCGCCGATGCCGCCCAGGGTACACTCAAACTGTCGGATACCCTGTTCCATCGCCGCGCAGTAGCAGGCCATCCCCATTCCGTTGATGTCGTGGATGTGGAACACATGGCGGGCGGGATCCGGCCAGCGGCGCATAATCTCCGCGCAGTATTCCGTCACGCGGTCCGGCGACGCGGCACCGTCCGGGTCCGAGTGCTCAATCTCATCAAAGCCCATGTCCAGCAACCGGTCCACAAATTCATAGGCCTTCTCCAGGGGCATCTCTCCCTCTATGGGGCAGCCGAAGATCGTCCCCACGTTGGCGCACACCCGTTTGACTCCGCCTTCATGGAGCATTTTTACCAGCTCGCCGGCCTCCTGGAACAGCTCCTCATGGGTGCGGTTCATGTTTTTGACGGCATAGGACACGCTGGTGGCCAGCTGTCCGGTGAGAACCCGGTCAATGGGCGCCCCCTTTCCCTTCAGGTCCACAACCCGCTCCACCGCCCTGCGGTTGAGCGCCAGGAATGTGTACTCCACCCCCTCGTGCCTGGGAAGCATCATGGCAAAGCGGTGAATCTCCCGGAATTGAGGCAAATACTCGGGATGGGCAAAAGAGCCCACCTCAATCTTCGTAATCCCGGCGTCAATCAGCCGGGAGGCAATCTCCAAGCGGGAGCCGAGCGGCAGATAGTGCTCCTCATGCTGCAGGCCGTCCCGCAGCGTCGTATCAATAATCGAAACCTTTGCTTTCCGTTGCATATGCGGCTCCTTTTACGCGCGCTCCACGATCAGGGACACGCCCTGCCCGCCGCCGCAGCAGAAGGTTACCAGGCCGCGCCCAGCGCCGCGGCGCTTGAGTTCGTAGACCATCTTGGTCACCAGAATACCGCCGGTCGCCGCCAGTGGGTGCCCCAGCGCAATGGCGCCGCCGTTGGGGTTGAGCCTATTCCGGTCCATATTCAGCTCTCGGATACAGGCCAGGGACTGGGGCGCAAACGCCTCGTTCATCTCAATGACGTCAATGTCGTCCATGCTCAGGCCGGTCTTGGCCAGCAGCTTCACAGTGGCTGCCACAGGACCGATCCCCATAATCTTGGGGTCCACGCCGGCCGAGGCGAAGCCCCCGATATAGCCCAATATCTCACAGCCCAGGGCCTCTGCCTTGGACTCCTCCATCAGGATTACAGCGCTGGCGCCATCGCTGTTGGGAGAGCTGTTGCCCGCAGTGGCCACGCCGTCCGGCTTGAAGGCGGGCTTGAGCCTGGCCAGGCTCTCCAGCGTGCAGTCCCGGCGGAACACCTCGTCCGTGTCCACAGTGACGCTGGTGCCCTTCTTGGCGTTCGTGACGGTCACGGGCACGATCTGCTCCTTAAAGTAGCCGTTGTCCCAGGCGTGCACCGCCTTGCGGTGGCTCTCCACGGCAAAGGCGTCGCAGTCCTCCCGGCTCAGGTGGTAAAGCTCCGCCAGATTCTCCGCGGTCATACCCATATGGGGGTTTCCAATCTCCTCGGGGGCCAGTTGGGATTTGCCCCGGAAGACAGGGCCCGCCATGTCGTGCAGCCTCTTCTGCTGCAGCATCACGTAGGGACGGTTGGAGTCGGATTCCACCCCGCCGGCCAGGATACAGTCCGCGTCGCCGGCGCGGATCAGGGCGTCCGCCCAGGAGATGGCGGTCAGGGAGGTGCCGCAGCGGCGGTCAATGGTCACGCCGGGCACCTCAATGGGCAGACCGCCTGCCAGGGCCACATAGCGGGCCATATTGGAGATGTCGTGGGCATACAGATTGCCGTAAATCACCTCGTCCACCACTCTGCCCTCAATCCCAGCGCGCTTAACGGCCTCTCTCACCACCAGCGCGCCGAGCTCGTGGGCCGGGATATCAGACAGCGCGCCGCGGATCCGGCCCACCGGAGTACGTACCGCGGCGACAATTGCAGTTCTTCTCATCCGTCTCATTCCTCCTTTTCCTTATCTACAATGGCAAACGCGCGCACCCAGCCCGCGCTTGCCTGATCAATTTTAATGGGAACGCCAAAAAACCGGAATCCGTAGGGGGGCAGCTGTTCGAGATTAGTCAGCTTCTCATACTGCACATAGGCCTTGGCTGCGCCGGCCTTATGCCCCTCCCAGCAGACGGCAGGGTCCCCTGTCTCCTGAAACCGCTTGAGCGCATACTCCCGGGGCACATCCCAGCTCCAGGAGTCCGTGCCTACGGCCCGGACCCCCTGGTCCAGCAGCCAAAGGGTTCCCTCACGGCCCACGCCGCAGCCCTTGTCCAGATACTCCGGCCCGCCCCACGCCGACATGGCGTTGGTGCGCACAAGCACAATATCCCCGGGCTTAAGCTGATAGCCGATTTTCTGAAAATAGGCCTTGAAGTCCTCGGAGGTGCAGACATAGCCGTCCGGCTTGTCGTAAAAATCCACGACAACGCCGTCGCCGATGAACCAGTCCAGCGGAACCTGGTCCACCGTCCAGGCGGGTTCCCCGTTGTTCATGGTGGGGTGGTAGTGATAGGGCGCGTCCACATGGGTGCCGGTGTGGGTGGACAGCTGGATCTGTTCGATGGCCCAGCCGTGGCCATCCAGGCACTGCTCCCTGGTCAGCCCGGGGTAGGCGGCCAGGAAGGTGGAGACCGACTCCTCGTCGGTGTGCCTGCGATAGCGGATCTTGGGAATCTGCACCGCCCGGTCCACCGGGAGGCCGTCCACAATGCTCACGCTTAAATCAATGATTTTCATTTGGTATGTCCCTTCTTTTCAAACCCCGATGGGAGTTATCGCTCCAGGGGCGGAATCCCCATGATCTGCCGGGCCTCCGCCGGGGTGGCGGGCTGCTTATTATACAGGCGCACCAGCTGCGCGGCCCGTTCCACCAGGGCGGCGTTGGTGGCCGGCACGCCGCGATCCAGGTAGAGGTTGTCCTCGAGCCCCACCCGCACGCCGTTGGCGCCCAAGGCAATGGCGCTGTACAAAATGGGCAGGTGTCCGCTGCCAATTCCGGTGGCGGACCAGAGCGCGCCCTCCGGCAGGTGGCGCACCAGATATTGCAGGTTCTCCGGCGTGGCCTCCATCCCGCCCAGCACACCGAGCACAAACTGGCACCACAGGGGCTCCTGCAGCAGCTTCAGCTTCTCAAAGTAGTGTCTGGCGTTGCCCAGCATGCCCATGTCAAAAATCTCCACCTCCGGCTTGACTCCATGCTCCAGGTAGGTATGGGCCAGCTCTTTGAGAAAGACGGGGTCGTTGTTGAACTCTTTCGCGTCCCCCCAGTTGAACGTACCGGCGTCAAAGCTGCCCACTTCAATCTGGGGAATCCGTTTGAAATGCTCCAGCCGGGAGGCGGTGGAACGCACGCCGTCCGGCCCGGGGCCGCCGGAGGAGGTGCAGTTGATGATGACGTCGCACTCCTTATGGCTGCGGATCAGGCGGACGGTCTTTTCAAACCGCTCCCAGTCCATAATGCCGTTCATGGCGTCGTCTCGCATATGGAGATGGACCACCGCCGCGCCGGCGCGCCAGGCGGCGAGCGCATCCTCTGCGATCTCCTCCGGCGTAACAGGCAGGTGTGGGTTTTTGGCCCGGGGCGTGGAAGTTCCGGTCATGGCGCAGGAGATGACCACTTTCGTTCTTCTCAGTTCTTCCAGTTGCATTTCAGATCTCCTTCCGCCTCAAAGCTTTCCGGCCATTGGGCAGGCGCACCAGTGGTTGGGGGCGATTTCACGCAGCTGGTAGGGCGCCTCGGCGCACTCCTTGGTGGCATAAGGGCAGCGCGGAGCAAACCGGCAGCCCGGCTTGGGGTCCACGGGGGAGGTCAGCTCGCCGGACAGGGCCTCGCTCTCCAGGTTTTTCTGTCCCAGCACAGGCATAGGGATGGCCGCCAGCAGGGCTTTGGTATAGGGGTGAGCGGGATTGGCAAACAAGTCGCGGGAGGAGGCCCGCTCGATCATCTGGCCCAGATACATCACCGCGATCTCATCTGAGATATGCTTGACCACGGAGAGGTTGTGGGTGATAAACATATAGGTCAGCCCCATCTGCTCCTGCAGGTCCATCAGCAGATTGAGCACCTGGGCCTGAATGGAGACGTCCAGGGCAGACACCGGCTCGTCGCAGACCACGAACTTCGGGTTCAGGGACAGGGCGCGCGCAATGCCGATTCGCTGTCGGCGGCCGCCGTCCATCTCATGGGGATACATGGAGGCATAGCGCTCCGTCAGCCCCACGGTGCGCATCAGCTCATAGGTGCGCGCCTCCACCCCGTCGGCGGTAGCGTACATTTTGTGAAACTGCAGCGGCTCCGCAATGGTCTGGAACACGGTTTTTCTCGGATCCAGGGAGGCATAGGGGTCCTGAAAGACAATCTGCATCTTGCGGCGCAGCTCCACAGACTCCTTTTTGTCGCACTCCAGAATATTCCTGCCCTCAAAGAGCACCTGTCCCGAGGTGGCGGGCAGCAGGCGCAGGATGGTGCGCCCCAGGGTGGACTTGCCGCAGCCGGACTCCCCCACCACGCCCAGGGTCTTGCCCGTCTCAATGGAAAAGCTCACGTCATCCACCGCGTGGAGCTTGCCCCTGGGGGTGTCGAAGTATTTTTTCAGGTTTCTGCACTCCAGAATTGCTTCGCTCATGCCGGTTCACCCTCCTTTGCAAAGAGATGGCATTTGATCGAATGGGTGCCCTCCACCACTGTGGGGGCGGATGCCTCCACGATCTGTGCCTTGCCGTCTCCATCCGTGGCCGCTGTTTTGCAGGGGACGGTACACCGCTCCATGCAGTGGGGGCAGCGGGGGTGGAACATACAGCCCTGGGGCAGATTTGTGGGCTCGGGCATCAGGCCGTCGATGGGCTGAAGGCGGTGGCTCTCCACATAGATATTGGGGATGGAGCGGAACAGTCCCTCGGTGTATGGGTGATGCTTCCGCTCCGGGTCAAAGATGTCCTCCACCGTGCCGTACTCCACAATCTCGCCGGCATACATAATGGCCACGTAGTCGCAGATATTGGCCACCACGCCCAGGTCGTGGGTAATCATCAGCATAGAGGAGCCCAGCTCCCGGCGCAGCCTGCGCATCATGTTCAGAACCTGGGCCTGGATGGTCACGTCCAGGGCCGTGGTAGGCTCATCGGCAATGAGCAGCTCCGGGCTGCAGGCGATGGCAATGGCGATCACCACCCGCTGCTTCATGCCGCCGGAGAACTGGTGTGGATAGTCGCTCATACGGAAGGCGGGTATCCCCACCATCTCCAGCAGACGGCCGATCTCCTGATCCAGCGCCTCGCCCTTCAGGTCATGGCGGTGGAGCTTGAGTACCTCCGCGATCTGATCCCGCACGGTGAGCACCGGGTTCAGGCTGGTCATGGGGTCCTGAAAGATCATGGAGATGCGTCCGCCGCGGATTTTCCGCATGCGGGCCTCATTTTTCTCCAGCAGGTTCTCGCCGTCAAACCAGATCTCGCCGGTGGGAATGCGGGCGGTGAATTTGGGCAGCAGCTGGAGGATGGACAGGGCGGTGGTGGTCTTGCCCGCGCCCGTCTCGCCCACCAGGCCCAGGGTCTTGCCCTTGGGGATGGTCAGGCTGATGTCGTTGACGGCGTGGACCACTTCGCCCTCAGTCACGTACTGAATGGTCAGATGCTTGATCTCAAGCAGATTCTGTTGCTTTTCCATGGCTGCCTCCTTATGCCTTCCCCTTGAGCCGGGGATCAAGGGCATCGCGCAGGCCGTCGCCGAACAGGTTGATGGCCAGGGCCGTAATGGTGATAAAGATGGTGGGGAAGATCACGATATGTCCGGTATAGCGCAGGTAACTGATACCGTCGGAGGCAATCTGGCCCCACTCCGGGGTAGGAATGGGGGCGCCCAGCCCCAGGAAGGACAGCAGCGCGCCCATCAGGATGTTGCGTGCCACCTGCATGGTAGCCTGCACCAGGATGGTGCCCATCGCGTTGGGGATGATGTGGGTCATGATAATGCGACCGTTTTTCAGACCCAGGGCGCGCTCTGCCTCAATGTACTCCTGATCCACCAGGTTGAGCACGGCGGAACGGATTACGCGGGTAAAGCTGGCCAGCTGGCCGATGGTGATAGCGCATACCAGCTGCGGAATTCCGGTGCCGAAGCCGGCGGAGATGGCCAGCGCCAGCAGTACGCTTGGGATGGAGATGAGGATATCAAAGGCGCGCATGAGCAGGCTGTCGAACTTACCGCCGAAGTAGGCGGCGGTGGTGCCCAGCGCCACCGCGGTCACCGTTGTGATGGCCGTGGTTCCGAAGCCCAGCAGCAGCGAGATCCGGCTGCCGTGAATGATGCGGGCGAACAGATCGCGGCCCAGGCCGTCGCAGCCGAACCAGTGCTCGGCGCTGGGGCTGGCCAGCTTGTCGGCGGCGGACTGGGTAATGGCCGCGCTGTAGTCCACGATCAGGTCAGCAAAGAGGGCCATGGCGATCAGCAGGACAATCACCACCAGGGAGACCATGGCCACTTTGTTCTTTTTCAGGCGGCGCCACGCGTCGGCATAGGCGCTCTTCGTCTTTTTTGTCTTAGCCATTGTGTGCCGTCTCCTTTTTGGCAGTCTTGCGGACCTTACCGCCGGAGTATTTCGCCCGGATGCGGGGGTCCACCGCGGCGTAGAGCAGGTCTACCACCAGCATGATCATCATAAAGGTGAAAGCCATAAGCGTAATTGCGCCGATGACCAGGGGCACATCGTTTCGGTTGAGGGCATCCTGAACCAGCGTGCCCAGGCCGGGGATGACAAACACCTTCTCCATGGCCACGGCGCCGCCCAGCAGCGCGCCCATGGTGGTGCCGGAGATGGTAATTAGGGGCAGCAGGGCGTTGCGGAAGGCATGGCGCCACACCATAGTGCGCTCGGCCACGCCCTTGGCCCGGGCGGTACGGATGTAGTCCTGCCGGGTGGTGTCCAGCATGGTAGAGCGGGTAAACCGCAGAAACTGGGCGGAATAGGAAATACCCAGGGTAATGGCGGGCAGAATCCAGCTCTTCCAGCCGTTGGTCACACCGCTGGCCGGCACCAGGCCGAATTTATAGGAAAATGTGAGCACCAGCAGCGCCGCCATACAGAAGGTGGGCACAGCGGAGAGCAGCATGGATGCCACCGTGGCAATTCGATCCAATATGGAGTACTGCTTTACAGCGGAGAGCACGCCCAGGGAAATGCCCGCCGCCAGGGCGATGGCCATGCTGAGCAGGGTCAGCTTGATGGTATAGGGCCAGCGTCCCATAATGATGTCCATCACGGGCTCGTTATAATAGTAGGACACGCCGAAATCGCCCTTGAGGATGCCCACCACATACTTGCCGTAGCGCACAATCAGCGGGTCATGCAGCCCCAGCGACTCGTTGTAGGCATAGACGTCCTCCTCGCTGGCGTCCGCACCCAACTTCATCCGGCCCGGGTCCACCTTGGACATGGACACCAGTGCGAAAACGATAAAGATGATGACCAGCATCATGGGGATGATCGTCAGCAATCGTTTGATAATAAATCTGATCATAAGATTTCTCCCATCCTTGGTTCCGGGAAAGCGGCAGCACCGCTGCCCTCTCTTGGCATTAAAAATGCAGGGGCGAAGGACCCTTCCTTTCGCCCCCGCATACACTCATATCACCGGAGCGCTCCCAGGCCCGGACGCTTACTCAGCCCAGGACCAGTTGCAGATATAGTCGCTCAGGATGCTGGGGCACCAGGCCATGCCCTGAAGGTTCTCAGAGCAGCCGTAGTTCATCATCTGATAGGCGATGGGGACATACATGCAGGACTCGCCCACCTGGGTGCTGATGTCCTCGTACATGGCAATACGGGTGGCGTCATCATAGGTCTGGCCCGCCTCATCAATCTTTTCGGAGAGGCCTTCAATGGTGTTGTTGCGGCCCACATAGCCGGTGGGCTTGTAGTACAGCTTATAGAACAGGGCGGGATTGTAGGGAATGGAGGCCAGGTTCCACGCGCAGGCCTCAATATCGCCGGCAAACAGCGCAGTCTTGACGGCGCCGCTCTCCAGGGAATTCAGGGTGACGTTGACGCCGATGGCCTCCATGGCCTCCTTAAAGGCGGCGCCCAGGGCGGGTCCGTAGCCGCTGGTGGAGACGGTCAGGGAGAAGGACATCTCATCCTGGCTCAGGCCGGACAGCTCCAGCATCTCCTTGGCCTTCTCGATGTTGTAGTCATAGGTGGGAATGGCGTCGCAGTAGCCCTCCTCGCCCTCGCTGAGCATGGTGTTCTTGGTAACCGGCACAGCCAGGTCGTTCCACACCAGGGAGCACCAGGCCTCCTTGTCAATGGCGTAGGCAATAGCCTTGCGGAAATACTCGTTGTTCAGGGGTGCCTCCGCCTGATTGAAGGCGATGAAGTAGGCCGCGGTGCGCTGGAAGGAGTGGACCGTCATCCCATCCGTGTTGTTGACGTAGTCCACGTCCAGGGCAGTGGTCACCTGATCCAGGTCAATCTCCCCGTTGAGCAGGGCGGTCAGAGCGGTGTTGTTGTCCGGGATCAGCTTGTAGTTAATGGTCTCAAAATAGGGTTCGCCGCCCCAATAGTCCTTGTTGGACTCCAGGGTCACACCCACGCCGGTGGTGTTGGAGACAAATTTGTAGGCGCCGGTGCCGATCAGCATCTGGTCGTTGTCGTCGCCGTAGGTCTCAACCGCGTTCTTGCTGACAATGCACCAGGGATAGGAGGCCAGCTGCAGAATAAAGTTGGGATAGGCGTATTCCAAGGTCAGCTTCACGGTGTGCTCGTCCAGGGCCTCGGCGCTCTTGATGACAGCGGCCTTGCTCTTGGTGGAGGGCATCTCCTTGGCGCGGTTCATGGTGAACACCACGTCATCGGCGGTAAAGTCGCTGCCGTCGTGCCACTTGACGCCCTCACGCAGGTTGAATACATACTCCAGGCCGTCGTCGCTGATGGTCCAGTCCGTGGCCAGCAGGGGGACCGCCTCAAACTTGGTGCCGTTGAATTTCACCAGGCCCTCAAAGATCTGCACAAACATGCAGTACTCCTCATTGACGGTGGTGACCTGGGGATCCAGAGAGGTGATGTCGCTGGTAATGCGCAGGTTCAGCGTGGGATGCAACTTTTCCCCCGACTGGCTGCCGGTGGGCTCGACGGAGCCAGAGGGCGTACTGCTGCCGCTGGGCTCCGAGCTGTTTGAACAGCCGGCCAGCAGCCCCATACACAAGGCCAGGGTCAGGAACAGGGAAATCGCTTTCTTCATTTCACTACCTCCTAAAAATTTTGCATACAACAGGGCCGATTCCTCCTTCCGGTTCCGCCCTGCGCCACACGAGTAAGAAAAGCAAATATGGTGCCAACTTTTTCTCCCCTCCAAATACGGATATTTCCGTGGATCTCCCAGATATTCGTGTCTTTTCTGGCACTCTCCGACAAAAATTCTGTGCCAAAAATGGCAATGCGCTATTTTTGGCACAGAATTTACAGAAAGGCCCCATACTGTTCCTCAGCTGTCTATAGGTTTTCTCCATTTTGGTAAAATATTTTTCCGAGAGAGTCCTCGTCTCAGACCTTCCGCCGGCAGGAAAAGACAAACCTTCCGGCAAAGTCGGAAGGTTTGTCTTTTCCATATGACAGCCGGTATCCACAGCTTCCGCCCTCAATCCAAAGGAATCTGCAGCTCCCGCACTTTTCGGTAGAAGGTCCTGCGGGGAATTCCCAGGATCTCGACCGCCTTTTTCCTGCTCTGGCCGCTTTTCGCCAGGGCGGACAGGATGGTGGCCCGCTCGCAGGCGGCCACCGCCTCCTCCAGCCTCTCCGGAAATCCCGGCCCCATGGGAGACGCCGTGTCCTGCCCAGGCAGGTCTCCCCTGGCAAATTGCTCCGGGAGGTCTTCCGGCCGGATCACCCCCTGGCTGCACAGGACCACGCAGCTCTCCACCACATTCTGCAGCTCACGCACGTTGCCCGGCCAGGCATATTTCAGAAACATTTGATAAACCGCCTCTGAGATGCGCACCTGCTTGCCGTATTTCTGGTTGTAGCGCTCCAGATAGTGGGCCGCCAGCAGCACTACATCGTTGCCCCGCGCCCGAAGCGGCGGGATCTCAATGGGCACCACGTTGAGGCGGTAGAACAGGTCCTGCCGGAACCTCCCCTCCTCGATCATGCGCTCCAGCGGCTGATTAGTGGCGGCAATCAGCCGCACGTCCACCGAAATCGGGCGCTGCCGGCCGATTTTTTCAATCTCCCCCTCCTGGAGCACCCGCAGCAGCTTGGCCTGCATGGGCAGCGGCATATCGCCGATCTCATCCAGGAACAGGGTGCCGCCTTCGGCCATCTGGAATTTGCCCAGCTGGCCGCCCCGGCGCGCCCCGGTGAACGAGCCCTCCTCATAGCCGAAGAGCTCGCTTTCAATCAGGCTCTCCGGAATGGCGGCGCAGTTCATGGCGATAAAGGGCTTGTCCTTGCGGGCACTGTTGCGGTGGAGCAGCCGGGTAAAAACCTCCTTGCCTGCGCCGTTCTCCCCCCGGAGCAGCACCGTGGCATCCGTGGCCGCCACCGCCTTGGCCTTCATCACGCTGTTGACAAAGCACCGGCTCTCTCCAATCACATTGTTTTGTCGCAGGACATCCTGCGCCTCAATCTGGCGGTTGTACTCCGCCGCCATCTGTGAGGCCCGCTCCAGCTCCAAATTCAGCCGGTTGACCTCTGTGGTATCCCGGAAGATGGAGGCCGCACCCACCATCTCCCCCCGGGACATCAGCGGGAACATCCGCACCGCCACATAGCGCTGCACCGTCTGTACCAGCTGCTTCTCCCGGGTGATGGAGCGGCCGGTGTGCAGCACCTCCAGCAGATTAGCCCCGTTTTCAATGATGTGCATGTCCTTCCCCAGAATCTTTCCCGCCGGCACCCCCAGTATTTTGGAATAGGCGGGATTGACGTAAAAAATAATGCCCTCCAGATTCACCGCCACCACTGCCTCGTCCAGCTCGTCCAGAAGCGGAGCTATCTGCATTTCCCGCATCATGCTCAGAATGGAGCGCAGCCGCGGCGCTGCTACCGCTCCCAGACGCCTGCCTGCGGTATCCAAGGCACACACAAATTCCGCGTCGGCCGGGATCTCCTCCGGCTCCAGGTCGGAGAGGCTGACCGTTCCGTCCATGCAGCAGGCGCGCTCCGCCTGCGCCAGTTTGGGGTTCACAATGCTGCTCAGCTGAAGTCTGGACATAGGGCACCTCCGCTTTTCGACTCTTTTCGACAGTATACCACGCCGCCGGACCCACGCGCAACCGCTTTCCCGACTCCAGAAAAAGGGAGGTCCGCAGAGCGGCCCTCCCTTTTCTCAGCTGTGTTCCATTTGAGCCTCAGGGCGTCATCAGCGCCAGAGCCAGGGCGGCGGTCCGCTCCAGATTCTGCACCGTGATTTCTTCCTCCACCGTGTGGACCTTGCTCATGCCGGTCCCCACCACCACAGCCTTGACCCCGTTGGCGTTCAGGTGGTTGGCGTCGCTGCCGCCTCCGCTGGAGGTCAGGACCGGCTCCGCGCCCGCCCGCCGCCAGGCCTCCGCCACCTGCTGCACAAAGGGGTCGTCCGGGCTGTGGGCATAGCTCTCATAGGCCTTTTCCAGGCCACCCTCCAGCCGGGCGCCGTACTTCTCGCAGGCCGCGCGCAGGCAGTCCATCATGTGCCCAGCCTGGACCTCCAGCTTGGCGCTGCTGCGGCTGCGCGCCTCGCCCACAAGCTCCAGGCGCTCCGGGACAATGTTGGTGGGCGACTGGGCACAGATGCTGCCGATGTTGGCGGTAGTCTCCCCGTCAATGCGCAGTAGCTTCATGTGGGCAATCGCCTCCGCCGCCACTTGGATGGCGCTGACCCCCTCCTCAGGCGCTACGCCCGCATGGGCCCTCCGCCCGATAATCACTGCGGAGAGTTTATACTGTCCGGGGGCACTGAGGATGATCTTCCCAGCGTCCCCGCTGCTGTCCATCACCACCGCGCGCCCTGCTGCCAGCCTGTCATACTCCAGGGAGGCGGAGCCCTTCAGGCCGATCTCCTCTCCCACGGTAAAAATGCCCTGCACCGTCGGGTGGGGCAGCTTCTGCTCCACCAGGGTGCGCATGGCCTCCACAATGGCGGCCGCGCCGGATTTGTCGTCGCTGCCCAGGACGGTGTTTCCCTTGCTACGAATTATGCCGTCCTCTACCACCGGCTCTATCCCCACGCCGGGGACCACGGTATCCATATGGGCCGTGAGCACCACCGCCTCGCCGGGTGCGGTGCCGGGCAGCGTACAATACAGGTTTCCGGTCTCACAGCCGGTCCTGTCCATGCTGCCGTCCCGGTAGATCTCACAGCCGACGGCCGCCAGGTCGGAGGCCAGGCGGTCCGCCATGGCCCCCTCATGGGTGCTCTCGCTGTCAATCTGCACATACTCCAGGAAGGTGGCCAGCAGGCGCTGCTTGTTGATCATCACCCGCACCCCCCGCAGCCACAGCCCAGGCCCATATTTTCGGGCAGGGAATCATCCTCCCGTACCCAGTCCTCCACATAGACCACCCGGTACTTGGTCTTGGTATCCCGGATGACCACCCGCTCAATTCCGGCGTTGATAATCTGTCGACGGCACATGGAGCAGGAGGTGGAGTCGGGAATCAGCTCCCCGGAATCCGGGTCCTTGCAGGCCATATAGATGGTCGCCCCCATGGTGTCCCGCCGGGCGGCGGAGATGATGGCGTTGGCCTCGGCGTGGACGGAGCGGCACAGTTCATAGCGCTCCCCGGAGGGGATCTTCAGCGCTTCCCGGGTGCAGTAGTTCAGGTCCACACAGTTTTTTCTGCCCCGGGGCGCGCCGTTGTAGCCCGTGGCAATGATCTCATCGCTGCGCACAATAATGGCCCCATAGTGCCGTCGCAGGCAGGTGGAGCGCCCGGCAACGGTCTCGGCGATATCCAAGTAATAATTTTCTTTATCAATGCGTCCCATAATGGTCCTCCGCTTTGCTTTTTTCAACAGTATAGCGGGTTTTTCCCCATCCTGCAAGCACAATTCACACATTGTTTACGTTTCGTTTCTTGACTCGGAACCGCCTGCGCGCTATCATTACTAATGTTAAGAATTTCGTAAGTATTTGATATACTTCGTTCTAAAGGAGACGAGCCGTATTTGATGAACATGCTCAGACGACTGATGTACGGCCGGTATGGCAGCGACCAGCTCTCTCTCTTCCTTCTGGCCGTCTACCTGCTGCTGTACCTGATCTCCATGGTGCTGAAGTGGCCGATTCTCTCCTGGATCGCGCTTGTGATTCTGTTCTGGGATTTCTACCGCATGATGTCCCGCCGGATTGACAAGCGCCGGGCAGAGAACGCCAAGTTCCTTCAGCTGGCCGGCCCGGCCATCCGCTGGTTCAAGATGCGCCGTACCATCCATCGGGATCGGGACCACCGCTATTTTAAATGCCCCAACTGCGGCCAGTACCTGAGGGTACCCCGGGGCAAGGGAAAAATCACCATTAACTGCCGCAACTGCGGGGTCAGCTTTGAGGAACGCAGTTGACCCCGTCGCGCCTGCCCAGCCGGCAAAAACGCCCACTCCAAAAGGAGTGGGCGTTTTTCCGCTTTTCGGGCCGGGATGCGGTTAGAAGAACGCACCCCAGAGGAGGAAGCCTCCACAGGCCACCAGACCGGTAAAGATCAGCACAATGACCAGATAACCCATAATATTGCGGGCGGACAGGCCAGCAATGCCCAGGGCAGGCAGAGCCCAGAAGGGCTGGATCATGTTGGTCCACTGGTCGCCCCAGGCAATGGCCATGGCGGCACGGCCGTACTCAATGCCCATCTCGGTAGCAGCGGGCATGACAATGGGGGCCTGGACCGCCCACTGGCCGCCGCCGGAGGGCACGAAGAAGTTGATAATGCCGGCGGACAGGAAGGTGAGCACCGGGAAAGTAACATTGGTGGAGATGTTGGTGAAGAAGTTGGCGATGATGCCGGCCAGGGACACACCGGTCTCCGGGTTGGCAGCCACCATCAGACCCATGATGCCGGCGTAGAAGGGGAACTGGAGCAGGATGCCCGCGGCGCCCGCGGCGGCGTCACCCACGGCGTCCACATATCTGCGCAGGTCGCCGTGGAGCAGAATACCCAGGAACAGGAAGATCATATTGACGATATTCAGGTCCAGGCTGAAGCCGTTTTTCACAAAGTAGTAAACGATGTACACAAAGCCCAGCACCAGGGTAATGACCCACAGGATCTTGCTGTGTTCCATCTTCTCCGCGGGGGTGTCCTTGGTGTAGGTGCGCTCCTCCTCATCCACCAGCTTGGAAGGGTCCACCACGATGGTGTGGGAGGCGTCGGGATGCATGGCGTAGTTGACAAAGGGCATCAGCACCAGGATCACCGCCACCATCAGCAGGTTCATGGGGTGGAAGATGGTCTCCATGGTGGAAGCAGAGTAGGCCACACCCAGAATTTCCGTACCGCCTGCCGCGTTCATCTGCAGGGGGATGGAGCCGGACAGGCCGGCGTGCCAGATCACAAAACCGGAGTAGGCCGCAGCGATCAGCAGGGGGTAGTCCACGTCGCGCACGCGCTTGGCCACCTCGCGGGCCAGCAGAGCGCCGGCGATCAGGCCAAAGCCCCAGTTGAGCCAGCAGCAGATGGTGGACACAAAGGTAGTAATCAGAATGGCGCTTCTCTTATTCTTTGCCAGAGACGCAATCGCGCCCAAGGCGCGCTTGCAGGCCTTGGCGGAGGCCATGGCCGAGCCGAATACCAGCACCAGCGCCATCTGCATGGCGAAGGCCAGCAGGCTCCAGAAGCCGGACTGTGTCTTGCCCTGGCCGCCCCAGGCCCAAACCAACTCCAGCGGCCCCTGCTGAGTGCCGATCATCGCGGCAACAAAGACCACGATGGTCAGGATGACCGCGAACAGGAATGGGTCGGGAAGCCAGCGGTTGACCACCCGCACGCAGCCGTTTGTGAATTTTTTGAACACAAAAAATCCTCCTTTACTCTTTTCTCACACACATTTTATAGCAACATACCGCTGCTATAGGTTTAGTTTACGCCATTGTTAAAATCGTGTCAATACTTTGTTCACATTTCCGGACAAAATTATGAACAAAAAATGAACAGACATTTTGCACACCAATCCGTTCAATGTGCAAAATGTCTGTTTGCTCCTATTTCCCCACGCAAAAACGCTGAAAAATCCGGGCCGTGACGTCCTCCCGGACCGAGCTCCCCGTGAGCTCTCCCAGGGCGGCCATGGCCTCCTCCAGGTCCAGAAGCACCGCGTCCGGCGTTATGCCTGCGGCCAGGCCGAGCTTCGCCCGCCCTACGCCCGCAAGGGCCTGGCGGGCCGCCTCCGCCTGCCGGGCGTTGGAGAGCAGTTCTCCGGCCGCCCCCCCGGCCCCGGCCGGTAAGCAACAGCTCACAGCCTCCTCCAGCGCGGCCAGCCCCGCGCCCGTCTTGGCGCTCACCTCCACCACAGGCAGGTCCCGGGGCAGCGGCGGACAGGTCGCCGGAGCGGCGGACAGGTCGCATTTGTTCCACACCAGAATGACACAAGCCCGGGCCGCGGCCTGTTCCAGCAGAGCGACGTCTTCTTCCGCCACCGGGGTGGAGGCGTCCCACACCACCAGAACCAGCTCGGCCTCCTCCAGCGCGGCCCGACTGCGGTCCACGCCCAGGCGCTCCACCTCGTCCGCCGTCTCCCGCAGGCCGGCGGTGTCGATGAGCCGCAGGGAGAGTCCCCCCAAGGTGCATTTCTCTTCCACCGTGTCTCGGGTGGTGCCGGGGCGGTCGGTCACAATGGCCCGCTCATACCCCAACAGGGCGTTGAGCAGGGAGGACTTTCCCGCATTGGGCCGCCCCACAATGGCGCAGGGAATGCCCCGTGCGATCAGCCTGCCTCGGCGGTAGGTAGCCAGGAGGGCGTTGAGCCCCTCCTCCGCCCGCTCCAGCGCATCCCCCAGGGTGCGGGCCTGAAAGGGGTCAATATCCTCGTCCGGATAGTCCAGCACTGCGTGGAAATGGGCGCTTATATCCACGAGAAGGTCGTAGATCTCCCCCACGCGCCGGCCCAGGGCACCCGAGAGCTGTCCGGCTGCCTGATGCACGGCGGCCGGACTGTCCGCGTCGATCAGGTCGGCCACCGCCTCCGCCTGAGTCAGGTCCAGCCGGCCGTTGAGGAAGGCCCGCTTGGTAAACTCCCCCGGGCCGGCCTGCCGGGCGCCCGCCTGGAGCAGCGCCTCCAGGCCGAGGGCGAGCACAGTGGGGGAGCCGTGGCACTGGATCTCCGCGGTGTCCTCCCCAGTGTAGCTGGCCGGCCCCCGGCTCCAGGTGGCCAGAGCTCGGTCAATTACCCGCCCCTCCCGGTCGTACACAGTGCCATAAATCAGCCGGTGGGGCTCACACTCCTCCAAAGCCCGCCCATGCTCCGGTCGGAACACCGCCCCAGCCGTCCGCGCCGCGCCGGGCCCGGACAGGCGCAGAATTCCGATCGCGCTGGGCAGGGCTGGTGTGGCAATGGCGGCTATCAGATCTGACATAACGCTTCCTCCCCTGGCTGCAATTTCCTGCGGCCCCTATGGCAGTACCGTCCCTCTGCCGCCGCAATTGCCGAATCCTGAATTTTTGTGGATTCCGCCGCAACATTTCCTCTTGACATGTTTTTATGTCAACTTTCTTATGCATATCCGCAGGCTAAGCCGGCATCATACGTCGGTGGAAAACCCTGTGGACAATGTGGAAAACCCTCGTCATACGGCACTTTACCATTTCTTTACCTATCTTTTGCTCTGCATATTATTTTGCATACTGCCTGTCAAAGAAAAAATTATGCGCCCGGACATGGTCCGGGCGCACTGGAATCTGTACTCTTCCGGCGGGGCACCCTCCGGCCATCAGGACAGGCGGCCGCTGATCACCCTTGCCACCTTGACGCCTGACGCCCCTGCCTGAGCCAGACCTCTTGTAACGCCCGCGCCGTCTCCAATGGCGAAGAAGTTGGGCAGGGCGGTCTCCAGCTCGCCGGACAAGGCCAGACGGGAGGAGTAGAACTTGACCTCCGCGCCGTAGAGCAGGGTGTCGTAGTTGGCGGTGCCGGGGGCCAGCTTGTCCAGGGCGTAGATCATCTCAATAATATCGTCCAGCTGCCGCTTGGGCAGGGCCAGGCTCAGATCCCCCGGCACGGCGGCTGTGAGGGTGGGCCGGGTAAAGGACTTGCCCAGCCGGTGGTCGTTGGTGCGGATGCCGTTGACCAAGTCGCCGAAGCGCTGTACCAGCACGCCTCCGGCCAGCATGTTGCTCAGAGAGGCGATGTGCTTGCCGTAGCGGTAGGGCTCGTTAAAGGGCGAGGTAAAGCGGTTGGACACCAGCAGGGCGAAGTTGGTATTCTCACTCTGGAGGGCCGGGTCGGCGTAGGAGTGGCCGTTGACCGTGTTGATCCCCTCCACATTCTCCGCCACCACATGGCCGTAGGGGTTCATGCAGAAGGTGCGCACCGGGTCGCCGTACTGCTTGGTGCGGTAGACCAGCTTGGACTCGTACACCACATCGGTGATGTGCTCAAACACCTTGGCGGGCAGCTCCACCCGCACGCCGATGTCCACCTGATTGTTAATCAGCTCAATGCCCAGACCCTTGCACTGGTTGGCAAACCACTCCGCGCCGGAGCGGCCTGGGCCGGCGATGAGGTATGTGCACTCCACCGTGTCCCCCTTGTCCGTGGTCAGGCGGTACCCCTCCCCGCCCAGGTTCTCAATGGCGGCCACGGCCGTATGGAAGCGGAACTCCACAAACTCCTTCAGGGTCTCATAGATACTCTTGAGGATATTTAGGTTGTTTTCCGTGCCCAAATGCTTGCACCGGGCCTGCAGCAGATGCAGATCGTGCTCCAGCGCCTTTTTCTCCAGGGCCCGGGCCGCAGGGGTGTCGGTGGAAAACACCTGATCCGTGGCGCCGTGCTTCATGTTGATGGAGTCCACATAGTCGATCAGGTCCATGACCTCTTTGGCGTCCATAAAATCCGTCAGCCAGCCGCCGAAGGCGGTGGTGAAGTTATATTTTCCATCAGAGAAGGCCCCGGCGCCGCCGAAGCCGCACATGGTGTCACACACCTTGCAGTGGATGCACTCCTTTACCTTGCCCGCCACGATGGGGCAGCTGCGGCCGTAAATATCGGCGCCCTGGTCCAGCGTCACGACCCTGAGCCCCGGCTGCAGGCGCATCAGCTCATATCCGGCAAAAATCCCGGCCTCACCGCAGCCGATGATGGCGACGTCATAGCGCGTGTTCATGTGCAATCTCTCACTTCTCATCATAATATTTAGGTCCAGATAGACCCAATAAATTATACCATATCTGTCAAGGGGTCCCGCCCTGCTCAAAAGGGCCCCGCGCGCCAAACGGCGCGCGGGGCCCTCCAGAACAGCTGCGAGACGCCTTAAAACTCCTGCGGCTGCTTTTCCCGCTTTTTCCCCACCTGACAGATCCAGCCCAGCAGGCGCATCCCCAGGGGACTTTTCCGTACCGCCATGTCCAGGACCAGGCACAGGGCTGCGCCGCATACCACGTCCACCAGGGAGTGCTGCTTCAGGAATACTGTGGCCATACAGATCAGAACACATAGGACAATCAGTCCCACGCGGGCGAGGGGCTGCCGCGCCATGGCGCGGGAACGCCCCACCGCCAGCGCCGCGGTCATACTCACAAACACGTGAATGGAGGGGCACACATTAGTAGGCGTGTCCCCGGCCCGCAGCTGGATCACCATCCGACTGAGCAGATTGTCCCGGGTAATGGGCCGGCGCAGCGGCTGCCCGTTGGGAAAAATTGTATAAAGGAGCAGACAGATGGTCAGCCCCAGCAGAATGCTTCGGCACAAATAGACGTACTGCTCCGGGTCCCGCCGGTGGAAGTAGAGGAACAGCGCCGGCACCAGCACAAACCACGCCAAATAGGGGAGAATAAAGACCTCACAGAAGGGTATGTATGCGTCTAGCCCGCAGGAGATCCAAAATCGGGGCCGGATATGCTCCTCCAGCAGATTGAAATAGACCATATAAAAGAGGAAATAAACCGCAGGTACCGCCAGCATCCGGCGGCGGGTGCCCACATCGTCCCAGCACAGTTCCATATAATTCTCCATTCACTGTCCGTTTCGCTTTTGTATACCAGATTCTACGCCAGCTTTCTTTGGAAATCCAGAG
Source organism: Lawsonibacter celer (assembly GCF_014281125.1). Taxonomy (GTDB): domain Bacteria; phylum Bacillota; class Clostridia; order Oscillospirales; family Oscillospiraceae; genus Lawsonibacter_B; species Lawsonibacter_B celer. The sequence continues at coordinate 58,225 of NZ_JACOEA010000007.1, forward strand.
TAAAATTCTGAAGATTTTTTTAATTTTCTCCTCGAAAAATGGTCCAAGGATACAAAAGCACCTGCCGGAACGTGGCCGCTATGGCATGGGTCCGATTTCCACCCCGGTGTAGTACCATTTCAGAATCTCCTGATAGCCCTTTCCCTCCTTGGCCAGTGTGTTGGCCCCGTACTGACTCATCCCCACTCCATGGCCATAGCCGGTGACCGAGAAGGTAATCCCCTCGCTGCCGGCCGCCACGGTGAAATTCGCAGAGCGCAGAGAGAAGAGGGTACGCAGCTCGCTCCCCTTCACGACAACACCGCCCACAATCACGGACGCCACACCGCCCGCAGAATTGGTCTCCGGCACGCCAAACCAGCTCTCCGGCGCGCCGGACAGGTCGGCCTGGGGGTAAGCGGCCAGAAACGCGCTTTTGAATTCCTCCAGGGATACCGTCACCTGTGAGTGGTAGTTGGGCACGTCGTCCTCCCCCTCCGGGCTGTCCACACCGGCGAGATAGGGCACGTCATTGCCCCACACCTCCACCGCGTCCACCGTCCGGCCCGCGGCGGAGGAAAAGAATACCGCCTGAATGGGCTCCCCCTGATACAGGATGACCATGTGATCGGTGGCCGCCACAGCGGCGGCAATTTTGGCAGTATATTCCTCCGCCTTGTCTCCCCAGTTGGCCGCGGCCTCCTCCGGGGTAATGTACGCCTGACAACAATTGATGTCCGTACATACGTCGGCGTCCGGGTGGTTTTCCACCGTGCGGCCCATCTTAGACGCCGTGTAGGTGCGGGCGGCTACCGTCTGCGCCTCCAGCGCCGCTGGCTCAAAGGAGGCCGGCATCTCCGCCGCCACCACCCGCCACAGATACTTGTCCAGGGGGAGGCTGAGGACCTCCCCATCCCCCATCTGCACCCGCACTGTGCGGCCACTGTCCGCCGTCGGGTCAGGGCTGACCACGGTGTGGTCCAGCGGCAGCGTGCCGGTAGGTTGGGCCGCCTCGTCCGGTCCGCCGCTCCCCCGGAAGATCAGCAGGGGCAGCAGAAACAGAGACAGCAGCAGAATGAGGGCCGTGGCCGCCACCTGCTTCATGGACGTGCCGGAGGTTGTCTTTTCTGCAATTTTCCAATCATTCCGTTTCACTTTTTGCTTTTCCCCCACTTTGGGCCTCCCAATGCACACACGCGGAAAACGCCTGACCTTGTGTGGTATTTTCTGTTGACGCGCCGCCGGTTTGGGTATAGAATATTTTCCAAATCTATGGGCAAAGGAGTGCTCCATGATGCAAAATGCAGATAAGGACGCCTCCATGGACTTCATCACCAGTCTATGCGGCGAATACCAGAAGCATAACCGGATCGACCCGGTCTACTATGAAAAATACGACGTCAAGCGCGGCCTGCGCAACGCCGACGGCACCGGCGTAATGGCCGGGGTAACGCAGATCTGCAATGTGCTGGGCTACTATGTGCAGGATGGCGAGCGTGTCCCCATGCCCGGCAAGCTGGTCTACCGGGGCATTGATGTGGAGGAGCTCATCGGCGGCTTCATGCGGGAGGGCCGCTTCGGCTTTGAGGAGACGGCCTACCTGCTCCTCTTCGGCGCCCTGCCCACCCGGGAACAGCTGTCCATGTTCCAGCAGCTGCTCTCCGGTTATCACACCCTGCCCCACATGTTTACAGAGGATATGATCCTCAAGGCCCCCAGCCCGGACGTGATGAATAAGCTCGGCCGGGCCGTGCTGGCCCTGTACTCCTATGACGAGCGCCCCGACGACCTGTCTCTGGACAACCAGCTCCAGCAGGCCATCCAGCTCATCGCGCGGGTGCCGGTCATTGCGGCCCACGCCTTTGCGGTCAAGCGCCACTACTATGACAACGAGTCCCTTTACCTTCATCGCCCTCAGCCGGGACTGAGCGTGGCAGAGAACTTCCTCTATTCCGTGCGCCACGACAACCACTTCACCGACCAGGAGGCCAAGCTGCTGGACCTGTGTCTGGTGCTCCACGCCGATCACGGCGGCGGCAACAACTCCGCCTTCTCCTGCCGCGTGCTCTCCTCCTCCGGCACCGACCTGTACGCCGCCATCTCCGCGGCCATCGGCTCCCTGAAGGGCCCCCGCCACGGCGGCGCCAATAAAAAGGTCATGGAGATGTTTGGCCATATCGAGGCCGGCGTCAAGGACTGGAAGGACGACGACGAGATCCGCGCGTTCCTGGGCAGGCTGCTGCGAAAAGAGGCGGGAGACAAGTCCGGCCTGATCTACGGTATGGGCCACGCCATCTACACCCTCTCCGATCCCCGGGCGGTCATCCTGAAAAAGTTTGCCAAGGAGCTGGCCTCCTCCAAGGGCATGCTGGATGAGTTTGAGCTCTTCGAGTCCGTGGAGCGCCTCACGCCGGAGGTCCTGCTCTCCGTCAAGGGGGAGGACAAGGTGGTCTGCGCCAACGTGGACATGTTCTCCGGCCTGGTCTATAAGATGATGGGCATCCCGGTGGAGCTGTACACGCCTCTGTTCGCCGTGGCCCGCATGGTGGGCTGGTGCGCCCACCGCATCGAGGAGGTCTACCAGCCCGGCAACCGCATTATCCGCCCCGCCTACAAGGCCGTGGCCCCCATGCGCACGTTTGTGCCCCTGGCCGACCGGGTGTGAGGCAGGCTTCGCCCCATACCGCATCGGTTCTGCCCCTCCCCCTCTGAAACCAAAGCCGCACGGGAAATCCCGTGCGGCTTTCCGCTATCCCTGATAGAGGGGCAGGGAGATGATAAAGCTGGTAAAGCGCCCGTTGCTCTCCGCCCGGATCGTCCCCCCATGGAGCTCTACAATCTCCTTGGCAATAGCCAGGCCAAGGCCGGCCCCGCCGGTGCGGGAGGACCGGGCCGCGTCTAGGCGGTAGAATTTCCGAAAGATATTGGCCAGCTCCCTCTCCGGAATCTCCAGCCCCTCATTTCGAATTACAATCTCGGCCCGCTCCTCCGACCGGGCGGCATGGATCTCCACCCGCCCCCCGCGGACACTATAGTTTACCGCGTTTCGCAGCACGTTATCGAAGACCCGGGCAAGTTTGTCCGGGTCTCCCAGCACCACAAGGTGGTGCTCGATTTCCACACTGCACGCCAGTTCCTTCTCCGAAAAGAGGGGATAGAACTCGTCGGCCAGCTGTTCCAGCAGCATGGACAGTTGGATGGGCTCCATCTGCCCGGTCTCGCTCCCCAGGTCCATACGGGTAATGTCAAAAAACTCCCCCAGCAGCTCCTCCAGCCGCTCGGCCTTGTCCAGGGCAATGCCGGTATATTTTGCCCTGCGCTCATGGTCCAGCTCCGGGGTGTCCCGCAGCAGGGTCAGATACCCCACCACAGAGGTGAGCGGCGTCTTGAGGTCGTGGGCCAGGAAGGCGATCAGATCCTGCTTGCGCTGCTCACTCTCCCGGGCCGCGCCCTCCCGCTCCCGCAGCTGCTGGCGGATGGCGTTCAGATCCTCCTCCAGGGGGGAGAGCTCCTTGGGCAAGCACACCGGCTCCTCACTCTCCTCCACCACCCGGCGGGTGGCGGTGCGGATTTGGTCCAGCCATTTGGTAAAGCGTCCCATGGCAATATAAAAGGCCACTAGCATCAGCACCATCAGGCACACAGCCATAATCTCCTGCTTATTGTTTCGGATATACAGCTGGTATGCCTCCAGCGCCCCCTCCCGGCTCTGGCCAAAGAGGGTGCACGCGGCCCAGACGAAGCCCTGGGCAAAGGGGTCCTGGAGCGCGCCGTCCACCAGCACCTGCATCAAAAACAGGCCGACCCCGCCGGCAATGGCCGAGCCCGCGATCACCAGCAGCAGCATTTTCAGCTTCAGGCGGGTGTACTTTCTATTCATGCCGGATGCTCCTTTCTGCCTGCTGCGGAGCGTTTGGCAAACCGGATGACCGACCACACGCCGCCCAGGAGCATGACCTCCAGAAACGCGGTCAGCCGCCAGAGCACCAGGCCCACGGCCAAATGCTCCCCAAACACGGGGCCCATAAACAGATAGAAGCTGCCCTCCGCTCCCCCCACATTCCCTGGGAGCATCACCAGGCGGGAAATCATCATCACCATGGCCTGCAGCAGGAACATACCCAGGAAGGACTCCCCCTGAAGCCCCAGCCCATGATAGAGAAAATAGGGCACGGAAAAGAGGGCCGCCAGCTCCAGCGCCATGCCCACATACAGCCAAGCAAACAAGCGCGTATTGCCCTTGAGGCTGCTCAGCTGCCCGGCGAACTCCTCCACCTTGCGCATGGCGGCGTCCAGCTTCCCCTCCCGGCCCAAATACTTGACTTTGCGGGACAGAGCAGTCAAAATCCGCCGGATCAGCCGCAGCAGAGGGGCCGGCCGCACCGCCATCAGCAGTGCCATGGCGCAACCAAACAGGCACAGGGCGATAATAAAGATCATTCCCACCAGCACCCCGCCACTCAGGCTGGCGTGCCGGAAGACCAGATGATAAATCAGCGCAACCACGCCAAATATCGTATAGAGCATGATGTTGGCGACCATCTTCCAAATATAGATGGAAGCCGTATTGGTTGCGGGCATTCCCGCGTCATACATCAGCTTGAGCTGTACCGGCGCGCCGGCGGGCCCCAGCTTATAATAAAATTCGCCGATAAAGGTTGCGTCAAAACAGCCGGCCAGCCGTACCGGGCAGCCGGCGCTTCTTCCCATGCCGTAAAAGATCAGCGCGTCAATGCTCTCGCTCACCGGAATGCACAGAGCGGCGCCCACCAGCCACAGCGGCCGCACCTGCCGCAGCAGGGCCCGCAGGTCCATGGTCCGCACCACATAGACCGTTAAATAGACCAGAATGACCGCACCCACGGACAGGCCCGCAGCGGAAAAAATACGGTTAAAGCGTCCCTTTTTTGTTTTTTTCGTTGAAAGCACCCTCCTTTTGCGGAGTCGTTCCATCTCTGCGCTCCAGCCTCCCGCCGCACCTGCAGCGGTACCGCTCCGGATGGAGCACCAGCGCGGAGGCTCTAGCGCGCGGAAACCCCGCGCCGCAGCTGCGGCATACCACCAGGTAGCGCGCAGGCCTCTGATCGGGCACACCCAGCTCCCCGCAGGCGGCGGTGCGCGCGATGGCATAGCCGTAGGCGGCGTTCATGGCAGCGGCGTATGTTTTCCACACCTCACCGTGGTTCCGGCAGTCGGGGCAGGTGTGGAGCGCCTCATGGGCCAGGGTTTGGAGGCACGCACGCTCGTCCGCCTCCAGCAAGCGGGCGCTCAATTCGATCTGGAAGCCCGCCTCCCGGCGGATACAGCATCCAAAACGGGTGACCGCCCGGCGGTTGACCCGTACATGGGGGTCAATCCGCCCGGACACCGGAATTCCCAACGCCCCGGCCTGTCCCAAAACCTGGACCAGCAGGGCATCAAAATCGTTCATCACAGCTTCTCCTTTGTCCCCGGCCGCGTGTTCTTATGCAGTCGTATCGTGTATTTTACCATTCTTTTTCCCAAAAGTCACGCCCCAGCTTTGGATTCGGCCGGAGATTCTGATGTTTTTCTGACGTTTCCGCCCCCCGCCTTGACTTATTTCTCCGGGAATCGCTATAATAACAAAAAAGGAGGTGTGCGGCATGGACGCCAAGATCCTCGTCGTGGACGACGAGCCGGAGATCGCCGATCTGGTGGAGGTCTACCTGAAAAGCGAGGGGTGTACCGTATTCAAATGCAGCACCGGGACGCAGGCCCTGGAATACGTGCGCACACAGGAGCTGGACCTGGCCATTCTGGACGTGATGCTGCCGGACATCAGCGGCTTCACCCTGTGCGGGGAAATCCGTAAAAGCCATCGCTTTCCCGTGCTCATGCTCACCGCCAAGGTGGATGATCTGGACAAGATTACCGGCCTGACTATCGGGGCGGACGACTATATCACCAAGCCCTTCAATCCGCTGGAGCTGATGGCCCGGGTCAAGGCCCAGCTGCGCCGGTACACCCGGTATAACGAGGCCGACCGTATGGCGGCCGACCGGGACATCATCGACTTTAATGGTCTGATTATCAACCGCGGCACCCACGAGTGCTGGCTCTATGACCAGCCCCTGGGCCTCACGCCCATTGAATTTGACATCCTGTGGATGCTCTGTGAAAACCGGGGCCAGGTAATCTCTGCCGAGCGCCTGTTTGAAACCGTGTGGGGAGAAAAATATTTGGACCGCAACAACACCGTTATGGTCCATATCCGTCGTCTGCGGGAAAAAATGGGCGAGCCCTCCCGCAATCCCCGTTTTATCAAGACGGTCTGGGGCGTGGGCTATAAGATTGATTAAGTCCGACAAAATTTCCCGAAAAAAAGGATTGACATTGGGAGTGAATTCGGGTATACTAACTCTTGCCCTGTTTGGATTAAGATCCATTTGGCGGCATAGCTCAGTTGGCTAGAGCACTCGGTTCATACCCGAGTTGTCCCCGGTTCGAATCCAGGTGCCGCTACCATATCCCCAAAGGCGGCGGCCCCGCCGCCCTTGGGGAACCAACTCGGCGTTCGACTCCGCAGCGAAATGGCGCGTTGGTCAAACGGTTAAGACACCGCCCTTTCACGGCGGTAATACGGGTTCGATTCCCGTACGCGTCACCATCCCTTTTGGGAATACCAGCCATATGGAGGCATAGCTCAGCTGGTAGAGCGCTCGCCTCACACGCGAGAGGTCACAGATTCGAGTTCTGTTGTCTCCACCATGCAAGAAGCGACTTGTTTTCACAAGTCGCTTCTTGTTTTTTGGCCTTGCTTCGGCTGATTTCCCCGCTCTCTGGACAAACTAGCTCCGGAGGTGACCCAAATGGAACCAACCTACAGCGATATGTATGCGCTCTTTGAGCAGGATCCTGCGGCAGAGGCCTACTTTTCGGAGCTGCCCGGCTATCTTCAGGCCCAAATTCGCGCCCGCAAGCACCAGCCCTCTTCCCTGGACGAGCTGGTCCGCATGGTGGAAGAGGCGGACAAGGTCTACTGAGTCCACTTCCAGCCGCCCGTTGGGCGGCTACATAATCCTCCAATCCTGAAATACGCACCCTGTCCGGTCGAACTTTTATGTTGCTGAAAATAAAGCTTGCTATTTGTTCTCTCATGCTGTATAGTGAGTAAGTATTCTAAATGTAATGACTGATTGCTGCAGGTTGTGAGTCAATTTCCATTTTGACTTACCGGCCTGCAGTTTTTATTTGCTCGTTTTTTGGAATAACACTTTATTTGAGGAGGTACTTGTTTATGAATAACGGTACTGTAAAATGGTTTAACGAGGAAAAGGGATTCGGCTTTATCTCCAACGACAACGGGAGCGGCGACGTGTTTGTCCACTTTTCCGCCATCCAGGGCACTGGCTTTAAGAGCCTGCAGGAGGGCCAGCGCGTGTCCTATGACACTGAACCCGACCCCAAGGACAGCCGGAAGCTACGTGCGGTCAACGTATGTCTTGACTGATGGAACCGACGCCTGGAGAGCCGCCCCTTTGCCGGGGCGGCTCTCTTCTTGCTTTTATACCCTCAGAAGGCCTCCGCCCTCCGCCGGTCAGTCCGGGCAGGTCGAAGTCCCGCTCGTCTCCCCCACGCCGGCAGGGTTCTCCTTCGGCGGGGCGCCCTACCACCACATATTCTGCGATTTTCCCGCGCAGATCTGACCCATTTTCCGCCTTTCCCCAGTCAGACCGATCTCTCCTTCTCCCTCATCCGACCTATTGGCGCCTGTTCCGCAGCCGCCGCGTCAGGCATACCATAGGGTATGGCGATAGGAGGTGCCAAGTATGCTCATGCAAGCCATCGTGATTGAGGTGCAGTGGGGGCGTCTGCTCGTCCTGGACCTGAATACCCGCCAGAATGTTCTCGTAAATACTTCGGACGCCCGCTGGTTTAGTCCCGGCGATATGGTCCGGATTTGGTACAACGGAGCCATGACCAACAGCATTCCGCCGCAGATCAGCGCGTTAAGTATTACTGCAGTTCCGCAGAACCCGCTTCCGCCGGTAGTGCGGCCGCCCTGCCCGCCCAATGTCTGCCGGCCGCCCGTAGTGTTTCCGCCCATCTTTTTCCCGCCTGTGGTACACCCGCCCTTTGGCCGTCCGCCCTCCGGGCGCCCGCCCCATAACCGCCCCGGCAGGCCTAGGTAATGGCCGAGTCCAAAGCCGCCCCTAGACAGGGGCGGCTTTGCCTCTGTACCGACCTGCCTGGCAATATTTTTGTATTGCACCCGGCCGCAGGGGCTGTTACCATTTTTTCAGGAGGTATCAAACCATGAAAAAACAAATGATGAGTCTGACTGCCGCCCTGTGCGCTGTCTGTGCCGTCACGGTCAGTGCGTCGGCCCTGTCCCACACTGTGGTCCGCGGAGACACCATGTGGAAGCTGGCCGTTCAATACCAGGTGGGCACCCGCGAAATCATCCAGGCAAATCCCCAGGTATCCAACCCCGACCTGATCTATCCCGGACAGGTCCTGACCATTCCGGAGCTGGACAAATCGGTCACCGCCTTTGAAAACGAGGTTATCCGGCTGGTAAACGAGGCCCGTGCCGCTAACGGACTCCAGCCGCTTACCGCCAACTGGGAGCTCTCCCGCGTCGCCCGGTACAAATCCCAGGACATGGCGGACCGGGGCTACTTTTCCCACACCAGTCCTACTTACGGCTCCCCCTTCCAGATGATCCGCGCCTTTGGCCTGTCCTTCCGCACCGCAGGCGAGAACATTGCCTACGGTCAGCGCACCCCTCAGCAGGTATTTCAGGGCTGGATGAACTCCAGCGGGCACCGGGCCAACATTCTCAGCGCTTCCTATACACAGATCGGCGTGGGATATGTGGCGGACGGCCACTACTGGACGCAGATGTTTATCGGGTAACATCCCCCCAAAGACGCGGCCCCCGCTCCGAACGGAGCGGGGGCCGCGTCTTTTTCCGGCAAAGGGGGTGGTAAGGTGTAAAAAAATGTGGTAAAATATAGGGCATTATTTTGATTGGTTTGATTACCTTTTCCTTTTTGGGGGGATTTTTTTGTCCAACTATCAATCTGAGATCGAACGCCGCCGCACCTTTGCCATCATCAGCCACCCGGACGCGGGCAAGACCACGCTGACGGAAAAATTTCTGCTCTACGGCGGAGCCATTGCCCAAGCCGGCGCGGTGAAGGGCAAAAAGAATACCCGTGCCGCCACCTCCGACTGGATGGAAATTGAAAAGCAGCGCGGCATTTCGGTGACCTCCTCGGTGATGCAGTTCCAGTATGAGGGCTTCTGCATCAACATCCTGGACACCCCCGGCCACCAGGACTTCTCCGAGGACACCTACCGTACCCTCATGGCCGCAGACTCCGCCGTGATGGTCATTGACGCGGCCAAGGGCGTGGAGGCCCAGACCCGCAAGCTCTTCAAAGTGTGCGCCATGCGGGACATCCCCATCTTCACCTTCATCAACAAGATGGACCGGGAGGCCCGGGACTCCTTCGAGCTGCTGGAGGAGCTGGAGAAGGAGTTGGGGATTGAGACCTATCCCGTCAACTGGCCCATCGGCTGCGGCAAGGACTTCCAGGGCGTGTACGACCGGGGCAGCCGGAAGATCATCCACTTCACCTCCAACGGCGGGGCCAGGGCGGCCACCGCCACCGAGGTGGAGCTGGGCGACCCCAACCTGGACGGTCTGATCGGCGAGCGCCTCCACCGGCAGCTCGCGGACGAGATTGAGCTGCTGGACGGCGCGGCCGCTGAATTTGACCTGGACCGGGTGCGCCACGGCAGTCTCTCCCCGGTATTCTTCGGCTCCGCCCTCACCAACTTCGGTGTGGAGCCCTTTCTGGAGCACTTCCTCCAGATGACCACCGCCCCTCTGCCCCGCCACTCCACCGATGGAATGATTGACTCCATGGACGATGCCTTCTCCGCCTTTGTGTTCAAGATCCAGGCCAACATGAACAAGGCCCACCGGGACCGGATCGCCTTTCTGCGGGTCTGCTCCGGCCGGTTTGAGGCGGACAAAGAGGTCTACCACGTCCAGGGCGGCAAGAAGATTAAGCTCTCCCGGCCCCAGCAGCTCATGGCCGCGGAGCGGGAGATCATTGAGGAGGCCTACGCCGGGGACATCATCGGCGTGTTTGACCCGGGCATTTTCTCCATTGGCGACACTCTGTGCGCGCCGGGGAAAAAATTTCAATTTGACCCGATTCCCACCTTTGCTCCGGAGCACTTCCGCCGGGTGCGCAGCCTGGACACCATGAAGCGCAAGCAGTTTCTGAAGGGCATGGAGCAGATCGCCCAGGAGGGCGCCATCCAGATCTTCAAGGCCCCCTACACCGGCATGGAGGAGGTGATTGTGGGCGTAGTGGGCACCCTGCAGTTTGACGTGCTGGAATACCGGCTGAAGAGCGAATACGGCGTGGACCTGTATATGGAGGGTCTGCCCTATGAGTATCTGCGCTGGATTACAGCGGACGACGGGGAGCCTGTCAAGGAGGAGGACCTGATCCTGGGCACGGACGTGAAGCTGGTGGAGGACTACAAAGGGAATCAGCTGCTCCTCTTCGGCTCCCAGTGGGCGGTCAACTGGACCCAAGAGCGCAATCCCAGTCTCACCTTCTCGGAATTCGGGGGAGCTGTGTCATAATCGCCATGAAAAGAGAAAAGGGCTGTGCGGGGACAATGCCCCCGCACAGCCCTTTTGCATGTCCCCTAGGGCTTGTTTGAAAATTGGCGATGTGCCCAGTGGCGAGGAATTTTGGGCCGCTGGCAAGCAATTTTTCCGCAGGAATCCTGGCGGATTTCAAGGAAAGATTGTGCTGTCCAGCGGACAAAAGGACCGCCGATTGGGCATGTTGACATTTTTCAAACAAGCCCTAGCCCCCGTTCCTTCGGAACGCCCCCGGCGTGCAGCCGTATCTCTTCTTGAATACCCGGCAGAAGTATCCGGCGTTCTCAAATCCCGCCGCTGCCGCCACTGCGGTGATTGAATCAGCCGTGGTGAGCAGCCGGTCCGCCGCCCGGTTCAGGCGGTAGTCATTGAGGTACTGGACCGGCGTGGTCTGTATCCCGGTATGAAAGCACCGCAGCGCCTCGCTGACGCTGATGCTGGCGCAGGCCGCGATCTTCTCCAGGGTGAGGCGCTGTGCATAGCGGGCATGGATGTCTGCAGCCGGATCTGTACCAGTCTGCCGCCGTGGGAGGGTACGGGGGAAAGCCGCTCTATGGCGTGCTCCGCCAGCTCCTGCCACAGCAGAGAGGTCAGATTGTGGATCCGCAGCTCCCGTAGGAAGTCCTCCCAGCGGGCAGCCTGATCGATCTCCTCCATCCGTTCCAGCAGGCTCCGGTCCGGCTCCCGCACCCGTCGCAGAGACAGATAGCCGCAGTCGGAGGCGAGAAAGGGGGCCACATATTTTAGAAAAAGCACAGACCCCTGGGGCGCAGGGAACCCGGGTGAAAAAATCAGGTCGACCAGCCGCCGCCAAAGCGGTGAATGGCCCCGGTGTTGATAAACAGGCCGTCCCCGGTCTGCATTGCTATCCGGTCGGAGCCGATGCAGGCCGTCACGGACCCAACCAAAACGCAGGAAAACTGCAATTCGCTGTGCCAATGCCATTCCACGCACCGGCTTTTATAGTGCTCCAGCTGGTCCAGATAGCATTCAAAGGGAAACTCAGCCGTGCCATAGGGGACCGTGGAGCGCAGGGTGTCGTCCCTGGTAATCTCAGAAATCTGCATTTTATCAGCTCCCGCATATTTGACGATATGATACCATAAAGGCCGGTATTTTGCAAAAGCTCCTGATTTTAATGTGATCATAATAAGTCAGAAGCAGACATGGCGTATTTTTCTTTCGCCGGTTTTGGCGATATTATACTATTCTTCGGAAAAATATTGCTAGAAGAAGGCCGCCCATTCTGCGATAATCTGGTTTTAGAGTACAAGAGAGGAGCCAGCCTGAATGGACACAACGCAACCCCGCTATACGCTGCCGCCCCCGGATCGGGATCCCAAATTTCTCGGTCTGTTTACCCGCGACCGCTCCTTTTACCGCGCCTTTTTCCGCTGCTGTGCGTCATTACCCTGCAGCAGCTGGCCGCTCTGGCGGTCAATATGGCGGGCAATATGATGCCGGGGGCCTACACAGGACTGGCCCTGTCCGGAGCGACCCTGGTCAATCAGATCCAGTTCACTCTGCAGCAGATCGCGGCCGGCATCGGCACGGGCATTGTGGTACTGGCCTCACAGTATTGGGGGGCAGGGACGGACGGAGCCCATTAAGCAGATCATTCCCATTGGAGTGAAGTTCGCTCTGGTGGTTGGCCTGCTGTTTTTCTCCTCTCCAGCCTCTTTCCCGTTGAGATTCTCTCTGTTTACCAGCGACCAGGCCGTCATCGCCGAGGGGGTGCGCTATCTCCGGATCATCTGCTGGACCTACCTGGTGTTCTCCGTGTCCAACTCTCTGATGTATTCCCTGCAAAGTGTGGAGACCGCCATGATCGATACCGTGATGTCACTCAGCACCATCTGTATCAATGCTGCTCTGAATGATTGCCTGATCTGCGGCAATTTCGGCGCTCCGGAACTGGGCGTCACAGGCGCCGCCTTGGCCACCCTGGTCAGCCGGATTGTGGAGGTCTACGCAGTCTCTGCAGATACAAAGGCGCTGGCCGTCCGCTTTTTGACGGTTCTGAGCGTCACAACTGTGGGTTCTTGCTACGAGTATCCTGTGGAGAGCGGCATCATTACAGACGGCGGCGTCACCAAATACGCCGCCTGGGCGGATAACCTCTTTATGTGGCTCTTTACCATTCCCGCCGCCCTTTTAAGCGCTTTTGTATTCTCCTTTCCTCCCGTGGTCACCTTCTGCTTTTTAAAAGCAGACCAAATTCTCAAATGCATTCCAAACGCCTTCACCTGTAATCGCTACCGCTGGGTGCGGGTGCTCACCCGTGGCGCATCCCAGTCACCGGACAGCCCCGCTCTGGATACACTGGAATAAGTATTGTGGGGGGTGCCAGAGATGGAGCAGCAGGCGACACAGCGGGAACAACTGAACACCGTCAACCAGTCCCTGGTCTTTCTGGCTTTTATCATCTTCTCCATCCTGCTGTCCTTCTGGGCTGTGCTCATCCAGCGCAGGCAGCTGGTCGGTACCATGGAAGGGACCGCCCGGGCTGTGGAGTGCCTGCCTGAAATCTTTCCCATCCGGTGCGCCGCCGGGTCTATCGTGCTGGGGGCGCTGGGGTTTTTCCTCTGTCTGGCCCTCAGGGCCTGGGAGGCCGCAGCTCAGGGAGACGACCCGGCAGCGAGGCACTCCGCCGGCGTCAACCTGGCGGCCAGCCTTTTCGTATTTCTGGCCGCCCTGCTGCGGCTGGACGATCTGCAGTCCACACAGTTGCGTGAGAACACCCCCTCCGCGGACAGCACGCTGCCCGCATAAAAAAGGCGGCCCGGAGCCTCAAGCTCCGGGCCGCCTCCTGTATTCAGGACAGCGTCTCACCCAGCAGATAGAAGGTAAGCGTGCCCACCAGCACCTTGACGCCTTTCTCATCCAGCAGGGTCACATCGCACACAACGATCGTACCCCCCTTGCGCACCACACGTGCCTCGCCCCGGATCCGGCCGCCGGTGCCGGCGGCCAGATAGTGAAGGCTGCAGTCCAGCGTGACGCACTTCCGGCCATAGCTGCGCACGGCGGCGCCGCACGTCACGTCCGCCAGGGTAGCCAGGCAGCCCCCGTGGACATTCCCCATGGGGTTGAGGCTCTCCTGCACCACGGTCAGCTCTGCGGTGCAGGTTCCCTCCCCCACCTCTAAAACCCGGATGTGATTGGCAGTTGCAAAATTAACGTTGTTATTGATAAAATCCTTTGCTTTACTGTAAAAATCCATCGAGAATCTTTTCCTCCGCTTCCTGTTCCGTTAGTCCCAGCGTCATGAGCTTGAGGATCTGGTCCCCGGCGATACGTCCGATGGCCGCCTCATGGATCAACTGGGCGTCCACATGATTGGCCACAATGGCCGGGATGGACGAAATTCTGGCCTCCCCCATAATGATGGAATCACACTGTACGTGGCCGAAACACTTGTTGTTCCCAGTCATTTTCGGGTAAAAGATCTGCCGGGATCCGTCCTGGGCCACAGAGCGGGAAATGACCCGGCCCGAGGCGCCCTCTCCGTCCAGAATGACCTCCATATCGCTCTGGGCAGTCTGCTCCCCATGGGTCAGCAGCTTCTCGGTGATGACCACCTCCGCGTCCTTGCCCACGACCACCTTGGTCTCCCGCTTGGTGGAATCCACGCCGCGGATCTGGGTGGTCTCCAGCTGGATGGAGGCCCCCTCCTCCAGATAGACTACGGTCTGGGGATTCATAATCCGCTTGCCCGTACCCGGTCCCTCGCCGTAGTGGCGCTCCACATAGCGCACCTTGGCGCCCTTCCCCACGTAAAAGGTATGCAGACCGTCGTGCTGGCTGGTCTCGCAGCCGGTGTTGTGAATGCCGCAGCCGGCCACGATGTCCACATCACAGTCAGCGCCGATGAAGAAGTCATTATACACCATCTCGCTCAGGCCGGTCTGGGTGATAATGACCGGAATATGCACTGACTCGTGCTTCGTCCCTGGCTTGATGTGGATGTCAATCCCGGATTTGCCCGGCTCGGTCTTGGTAATGATCTCAATATTGGCGGTGCTGGCGCGGGAGTCCAGCTGCCCGTTGCGGCGGATGTTATAGGCCCCCTGGGGGGTCCGCTCCAGCTGCGCAATCTCTTTGAGCAGCTTCCAGTCCATCTGTTCCATCTCAGTTCCTCCCCTCGCTCATATAGCTGCACCCGGCGACGGTGTTGGCCAGGATCTGGGGAAAGATCTCGTCCTTCGGCCCCTGTTTGGCCACCTTGCCGTCGGAAATCATAACGATCTCATCGGCCAGGTCGATGATGCGCTCCTGGTGGGAAATGATCAGCAGAGTCGCCTCCCGCCGCTGGTGGATGGCCTTAAAGGTCTCCGTCAGCCGGGCAAAGGACCACAGGTCGATCCCGGCCTCGGGCTCGTCAAAAATCATCAGGCCGGACCGGCGGGCCAGGATGGTGGCGATTTCAATGCGCTTGACCTCGCCGCCGGACAGAGAGGCATCCACCTCCCGATCAATATAGTCCGCCGCGCACAGTCCTACCCGGGTCAGGTACTGACAGCCCTCCTCCCGGGTCAGCTTCTCGCTCCCCGCGGCCAGGGCCAGCAGGTCCTTGACCCGCAGGCCCTTGAAGCGGGGCGGCTGCTGAAAGCCATAGCTGACGCCCAGCTGGGCCCGCTGGGTAATGCTCATATGGGTGATATCCGTGCCATTCCAGCAGATGCTGCCCGCCGTGGGGGGCACCAGTCCCATAATGGCCTTGGCCAGGGTCGTCTTGCCGCCGCCATTTGGCCCGGTGATGACCACCAACTTGTTGTCCGCGATCGACAGGGAGACGTCGTTCAGAATTCCAAGCTCCTGGCCGGACTCCCCCTCCACCTGATAGCAGAGGTTTTTGATTTCCAGCATAAGCGGTACTCCTTTGTAGATTTTTCCGTGATTTATTATTGTACCACGAGGCAGGTAAAAAAACAAGCATCTCCCCATTTACTTCCTTTTTACATTTGGACTGATTGGTTCTAACTCCGTCGATTTCACTATGCGTTGATAGAAGCCGAAAAACATGATAAAATAAATAAAAAGATAAGCCGGAATTTGACATACAGAAGGTGAAGTACGTGGCTTTTAAGGGGTTTCCATACTATTGGGGGGCAATCGCAACAACTAAATGTATAAGAGCTATTTTATTTGTGCTTCTACCTGGAAAAAATGTAGATAAGGCTCGTCTGGATGCTTGTACCGGATGGGTCCGACATATGGGAAGATTCTATGAAAGCAGAACATATGCGTTTGTATTCGACGCCCATCTGACAAAAGGGGATGTGGAAGTGCTGTTGCTGGATAAGAAAAAACAGACATTATTGAAACTCAGCAGACAATTTCCCTCCCAGACAATAGATTTAGATGGGAGAAAAAGCAGATACTATTTACGCTGGGAATTTAAGAGTGCCTCTGGTCAATGTGAACTGCGCTGGTGAAAAGTAAATCCCGGTTTGTCGAGCAGTTGCCATCTGTGAATATACCTCCTTTCGTTCCTTCGACGAAAGGAGGTTATTTATATTCTAAATCAGTCCAAAAATAAAAAGGGAGCCCACTTGTCTCTTTTGCGGTCCATCTTTTCAGCAATTGCATAGAATGGATTACATTTCCAAGAGTAGGAGGCAGTTTTATGGAACAAGAAGCTCTCCCCGGCATCTCCCCCGGGGATATGCCCTGTGCATTTGATCGTGAGGTGTTCGAACGGGTGTGGAGGAGGGTCATGCCGGAAGACCGGCCGGACTGCCCCTTTGTACTGGACGACTCCGCCGCCCAGGCTCAGGCCGCCGCGCCGGCCCAGGAACAGGCGCAGACCCCCTGTGTCCCGGAACGCACCGCTCTTGCCCCGGTGGTACAGCCGGCTCCGGTCTCCGCCGCCCTGCCGCAGGAGGACTGCGTACCCTGTCTGGGCGCCGCTTCCGCCGTCTATGGCGCGCTGCTCCAGCAATTTATCGACCATGAGTTGGCCGACTTCAGGACCTACCAAATGCTTGCCCGCCGGGCGATCGGCACGGGCGGAAAGGTGCTGGCTTCCATCGCCTCCGATGAACGCCGGCACGCAAAACGCCTGTCCACCGCGTATTTTTTGATCTCTGGCGTACGCTACTGGCCCATCGACCGCATGAACGCACCCATGAACCACACCTATCCCGCAGCCCTGCGGGAGCGTTTTGGGGAGGAGCAGCGCGGAGAGTGCGCGTACTTAGCCGCCGCAGAGGAGACCACCGACCCGGCCCTGCAGGAGCTCTTCCAGGAGCTGGCCGGGGACGAAAATGCCCACGCCTGGCTGCTGCGGGGCATTCTGGAGCAGCTCTGACCCCGGGCAAAAAGACCTGACCGAAAAATGGTCAGGTCTTTTTGCATCTTTTTCATGTGTTATTTATTTCTTGACTTTTTCTCTCTACCCCTTTATACTAGGGACAAGAAACAGAGGAGGGATTTGGATGCTGCTTGCCTGCGAGCTTTCGGACGAGCTCATACCCCGCTTTGAAATGGCCCTTTCCATCTCCGGTGAGACGAAGCAGCAGGTGCTGGAGCGCCTGCTGCGCACCTACTGCTCCGGCGTATTTTCCAGCGAGGCAGTGCGCCTCAGTCCCCCGCGGCCCCGGACAATCCCGTCCCCGCTGCCGGGCAGCGGGGATGAGGCGGTACACAGCCGCGCCTACCAGCGCATTCCTCTTTGGGCCACCCGGCCCAGCCAGCTGTGCCACCTGATTCTTCAGGCCTTCTTTGCCCTGGAGCACAATGGTGTGGCCAGCCGCTCGGCCATGGCCCGCTATTATCGGGAGGCCTCGGGCCGGCCAGAACAAAATTTTGCCCAGAACCTAGGAAATATGTGCACCGAGGCTGGCAACGCCTATGGAAAGGTCTTTTCCTGCGCAGGGGATGAGGTGCGCCTCTATCCCCCTGTGGAGGCCCAGGCCCGCCGCTACCGCAGTGCTTTTGCTCCGGAAGCCCAGTGAACTCGGCCCGGCCCCAGGTCAGCCGCAATAAAAACCGGGTGCGCACCCCAATAAGGGTGCGCACCCGGTTTTTCTTTAGATCTGTCCGGAGCTCTCGCCCAGGCCTCCGCCGAAGGCCTCAATGGCCCGGGCGTCTGCCTGGCGCTTCTCCTCAATGGCCTGCGCCAGCAGCATATCCTTCACCTTCATCAGGCGGATGGTGGCCGAGCGCTCGTTCTCGTCCAGCTTCATGGTGATATACTGGATGGCCTCCTCCATCTGGGGGATCTTCACATACTCCAGGGCGTTGACCCGGCGGCGGGTCTTTTCGATCTCCTCGGCCAGCAGCTGGGAGGTCTTTTCGATCTCCGCCAGCCGGAGCATATCCTGGAACACGGAGGACAGGGCATCCACCGCATCATCCAGCTCGCCGGAGGTGGTGGCAAAGCCGTAGGGGTAGACCTCCCCGGCGGCATCGCTGCGGGTCTTGAAGCGGTAGACCGGTACGTTGACGCTCATCACATTTTGGAAGGTCATATCCAGCTCCACGGACTGCTTGGGGTACAGCAAGGCCTGCTCCAGCATCTCGGAGGACATGACCGCCGAGGCCACGGTAAAGGCTCCGTGGGCGCGCATGAGCCCCTCCTCCACTTTTTTCCGGAGGGCCCGGTTCTCCCGCACCACATCCATGAACTGCTTCATCAGCTCATCCCGCTTGTCCTTGAGCAGCTTGTGCCCCCGGACCGAGGTCTTGAGCCGGGCCTTCAGCCGGGTCAGCTCCTGCCGTGTCGGGTTTACATTAATGGCGGGCACAGGTCACCCCTCCTTTTTCGGGAGGTACTTGTCAATGAACTCCGGCTTAATACGCTTCAGCTCGGCCTTGGGCAGAAGGGCCAGCAGCTCCCAGCCCAAGTCCAGGGTCTCCTCAATGGAGCGGTTCTCATCCGGCCCCTGGGAGACGTAGCGGCGCTCAAACTCATCGGCGAATTTGGCGTACTGGAGGTCCGTGGGAGACAGGGCGGCCTCGCCCAGAATGCTCATGAGCTCCTTGTTCTCCTTGCCCGTGGAATAGGCGGCAAAGAGCTGGTTCATGGTGCCCGCGTGGTCCTCGCGGGTCTTGCCCACGCCCACGCCCTTGTCCTTCAGACGGGACAGGGAGGGCAGCACGTCCACAGGGGGATTGACGCCCTTGCGGTAGAGCTCCCGGGAGAGAATGATCTGGCCCTCAGTGATATAGCCGGTCAGGTCGGGGATGGGGTGGGTCTTGTCGTCCTCAGGCATGGTCAGAATGGGGATCAGCGTGATAGAGCCGCTCTTGCCCAGCTGCCGGCCGGCCCGTTCGTATAGGGTGGCCAGGTTGGTGTACAGATAGCCGGGGTAGCCCCGCCGGCCGGGGACCTCCTTCTTGGCGGCGGAGACCTCGCGCAGAGCCTCGGCGTAGTTGGTGATATCGGTCATGATGACCAGCACGTGCATGCCCTTGTCAAAGGCCAGGTGCTCGGCGGCGGTGAGGGCCATGCGGGGCGTGGCGATGCGCTCCACCGCCGGGTCGTTGGCCAGGTTGGTGAAGAGCACGGTGCGGTCGATGGCGCCGGTGCGCTTGAACTCCTCCACGAAGAAGTTGGACTCCTCAAAGGTGATACCGATGGCGGCAAAGACCACGGCGAAGTTGGCCCCCTCGTCCCCCAGCACCTTGGCCTGGCGGGCGATCTGGGCGGCCAGCTGGGCGTGGGGCAGGCCGGAACCGGAGAAGATGGGCAGCTTCTGGCCGCGGACCAGGGTGTTCAGGCCGTCGATGGTGGAGATGCCCGTCTGGATGAACTCGTTGGGATAGTCCCGGGCCGCCGGGTTCATGGGCAGGCCGTTGATGTCCCGGTAGGCCTCGGGCAGGATCTCCGGGCCGCCGTCAATGGGCTTGCCCATGCCGTTGAACACCCGGCCCAGCATGTCGCCGGACACCCCCAACTGCAGCGGGTGCCCCAGAAATCGCACCTTGGACTCGGCCAGGTTGATGCCCGCGCTGGCCTCAAAAAGCTGTACCACCGCGTTGTCGCCGTTGACCTCCAGCACCTGGCAGCGGCGCAGGGTGCCGTCGGGCAGCTCGATCTCGCCCAGCTCGTCATAGGTGACGCCGGAGACCTTGCGCACCACCATCAGCGGGCCGTTGATCTCCTGTATGGTACGGTATTCACGGATCATGCCTCAGCACCTCCCTTGGCAATGGCCTCGTCGATCTGCTCTTCCATCTCCCGGCCCATCTGGGCAAAGACCTCGGGGAACTGGTCGTCCGGTACGCTCTTGGCCCGGCCCATCCGCTCCCGGAAGGGGATGGCGAACAGGTCGGCAGTCTGGGCGCCCCTCTCGATGGCCGCGCGGCAGAGCTTATCATAGTCCAGGATCATCTGGAGCATCTTGTCCTGGCGCTCATAGCTGGAGTACCAGTCCACCTCCATAAAGCCGTTTTGCTGGAGGAAGTCCTCCCGCAGCATCTTGGCGGTCTCCAAGGTGAGCTGGTCCGCCGGGGACAGGGAGTCCTTGCCCACCAGCTGGACGATCTCGTTCAGGCTGGCCTCCTCCTGGAGGATGGACATGGATTTGTCCCGGTTGACCATGAACTGCTTGCCCAGATGCTCGTCGTACCAGGGCTTTAGGGTGTCCAGGTACAGGGAGTAGGAGTTGAGCCAGTTGATGGCGGGGAAGTGGCGCTTGTAGGCCAGGGAGGCGTCCAGGGCCCAGAACACCTTGACGATGCGCATGGTAGCCTGGCTGACGGGCTCGGACAGATCGCCGCCGGGGGGCGACACCGCGCCCACAGCGGTCAGGGAGCCCCGGCGATGCTCATCGGAGCCGATGCACTCCACCATGCCCGCCCGCTCGTAGAACTGGGCCAGGCGGGAGGACAGGTAGGCGGGGTAGCCCTCCTCGCCGGGCATCTCCTCCAGCCGGCCGGACATCTCGCGCAGGGCCTCGGCCCAGCGGGAGGTGGAGTCGGCGATGACGGCCACGTCGTACCCCATGTCCCGGAAGTACTCGGCGATGGTGATGCCGGTGTAGATGGACGCCTCACGGGCGGCCACCGGCATGTCGGAGGTGTTGGCGATCAGAACCGTCCGCTTCATCAGGGACTCGCCGGTGCGGGGGTCCACCAGCTCGGGGAACTCCCGCAGCACGTCGGTCATCTCGTTGCCCCGCTCCCCACAGCCGATGTAGATCACGATGTCCACGTCGGACCACTTGGCCAGCTGGTGCTGCATGACGGTCTTGCCCGAGCCGAAGGGGCCGGGAATGGCCGCAGTGCCGCCCTTGGCCACGGGGAACATGGCGTCCACAATGCGCTGGCCGGAGAGCAACGGGGTTTTCGGGGGATATTTGTGCTTGTAGGGCCGGCCCACACGCACCGGCCACTTCTGCACCATGGTCAGATTGTGCTTCTCCCCCTTCTCATCCACCAGTACGGCCACCGTGTCCAGCACAGTGAAGGAGCCGGACTGGATGGACTCAATGGTGCCGCTCATACGCGGGGGGATCATGATCTTATGGAGCACCACGCTGGTCTCCTGAACCGTGCCGATCACGTCGCCGCCAGAGACAGCGTCGCCGGGCTTGGCGACGGCTTTGAACTCCCACTTCTTTTCCCGGTCCAGGGCGGGGACCTCCACGCCCCGGGGCAGGTTATTGCCCCCGGTCCTGCGCATGATTCCCTCCAGGGGTCGCTGAATGCCGTCGTAGATATTTTCAATGATGCCGGGGCCCAGCTCCACGGACATGGGCGCGCCGGTGGACTCCACCTCCGCGCCGGGGCCCAGGCCGGAGGTCTCCTCGTAGACCTGAATGGAGGCGGCGTCGCCGTTCATGGTGAGGATCTCACCGATGAGCCGCTGCTCGCCCACCCGGACCACGTCGGCCATATTGGCGTCCTTCAATCCCGTGGCCACCACCAGGGGGCCGGAGACCTTTACAATCTTTCCCATAGGCTCATAACCTTCTTCCTTTGGGTATATTTCCGTTGAATAAAAAAGCCTCGCAGAGTTTCCAGCATATCACGCTGGAAAGAAATCGGAAGAACGTCCGCAGCAGGACATGTGCCTGCGGAGGACACCGCTACCCCTGGCCTCGGCGGCCAGGGCCTCCCCCGCACAGTGGGGAGAGGGGGTATCAAAACCGTTGTGCCGCCACAGGCGGCGCGACGGTTTTGTATCTAGGGGGAGAAAGTTCCTCCTAGACTACAGAATATCCGCGCCCACGGCCCGCTCCACCGCCCGTTTCACGTTGGCCATGCCGATGCCCAGGGAGCCGTCCTTGCCGGGTATGAGGATGATGGCGGGGGTCAGGTCGTCTTTATAGCGGGCGATCTCACCCTCCATCTCCGCAGCGTACCCCTCGGTGAGGTAGATCACCGCGTAGTTCTCCTTTGCCAAGGCATGGAGGGTGCGCCTGGCCTCCTCCGCCGTCTCGGCGGGGAACACGTCCAGGCCCAGGGCCTTGAAGCCCAGCACGCTGTCCCGGTCGCCCAGCGCCGCGATCCGATAGCTAGACATATGCCTCACGCAGCCTTTCCCGAATAATATCCGCCCCCAGACCTGCCATGCGGCCGGAGAGAATGGTGCGGATGGCGGTGAACTCCGCCTCCTTGGCGTAGAGGTAGCCCACCACCGCCTGTTCCCCAAAGGGAACGCGCCGCGCCTGGGCCAGGTAGCGGGTCACCGCGTCGTCACAGGCGCGCTCAAAAGCAGTCAGTTCGCCGCTGCCCGGGGCAGTACGGGCAGCGCCCAGGGCAGCAGCCTCCGCCAGAGGCCCGGCCCGGAAGACTGCGGCCAGGTCACCGCCCTTGCCCGAGGCCAGGGTGTGCGCCTCCACATTGCCCCCCTCAATGAGCACCTGCATCCGGAAATCGCTGCCCTTTCCCATGCGCGACGCCCGGACCATGGAGCGCAGGTTGGTGGCGTCGATCAGCAGGCGGACGTAGCCCTCCAGGAACGTGCTGCCGCTCTCCCGGGCCGCCGTGCGCATTTCTTCAAAATAGGCCCGGTCCAGGATGAAGTCGGCCAGCTGGGGGTCTCCCCCGCCGCTGAGGGTCTCCCGGGCCTGGGCCACCGCCCGCCGGAAGGGATCGGTAAAGTCCTTCAGATCGTCCCGGTGGAAGGCCTCCCGCACCGCCTCGGCGCTCCAGCGCCCGCCATCCATGAGCAGGCGGTCGGCCTCGGCGCCCACGGCCTGGGCCTTGAGCAGCACCTTGGCGTTGTGGTAGTCGTATTTCATCTGAAAGACCTCCACCAGCCGCTGGTCTGGCACAGCCGCCTTCAGGTCCCGGTATACCTCTCCCCGGGCCTGGGCCACCAGTGCATCCAGGGTCCGGCCGCTCAGCTCCGGCACCTCGCCGTAGCCACACTCGGCCAGGACCTTCACCGCCTCGTCGTCGGTGCGGGCCTCCAGCATGCGGTCCATGCGCGCCCGGGTGAGCAGGCGGTTCTCCATGGCCCGGATGCGGGCGGATACGCTCAGATAGTCCGTATCTTTGATCTTACTCAAGACATAGCCTCCTTTTTGGGGCGTGTCAGTCAAAGAGCACCTTGGCCACATCCCGCTCCAGCTGGCTGCGCTGGAGGCGGACCAGCGTTTCAAAGGTGCAGTTGACCTCCACGTCCCCGTCGCTGAGGATCACGCCGCCCTTCATGGGGCGTGACTCCTCGGCCAGGGTGAGGGCCCCGCGCCCGGCCAGCAGCTCGTTGGCCCGGGTGACCACCTGCTTGCCATAGCGGGTGCGGTCCTTCTGGGAGAGGATGACCTGCTCACGGCCGGTGGAGGAGGCCTTGACGGCCAAATCGGCCAGCAGCGCTACGTATTCGTTTTCCGGCAGGTTCTGCAGCTGCTCCAGCGCCCGGTCAAAGGCCTTCTCGAGCATCTCCTGCTTGGCGGCCAGTTCCAGCTTGCGCGCCTCCAGCTGGGCCACGCTGGCCAACCGCTCCACCCGCTCGTCGGCGTTCCGGCGGCCCCGGGCCAGGATCTCCTCGCTCTCCCTGCCGGCCTGCGCCTCATAGCCCGCGGCGATCTCCTCCGCCTGGGCGCGGGCCTGGGCCTGGATGGCCTCAATCTCGCGCTCCGCGTCGGCCTCAATGCGCCCGGTGATCTTTTCAATTCCGTCCATACGCGCCTCCGCTCAGAAGCCGAACATAATCATCAGGAAGGAAATCAGCAGAGACAGGATGGCGTAGAACTCCACGATGATGCACAGCACCATGCCCTTGGACCAGTCGTTGGGGTTCTTGGCCACGATGTTGATGGAGGCGGCGGCCACGCGGCCCTGGGCAATGCCGGAGAGCAGTCCGCCGAGGGCCATAGGCAGGCAGGCGGCCAGAATCATCAGGCCGTTGGCAATGGACAGGTCGGCGGCAGTACCGTTGAACAGGCCCATCTTCATCAGGGCCAAAAAGCCGATGACCAGGCCATACAAGCCCTGGGTGCCGGGGATAACCTGCAGGATCATGCACTTGGAAAACTGGGAGGGGTCCTCGGCCAGCAGACCGGCGCCCGCCTCGCCGGCGAGGCCGGTGCCCTTGGCGGAGCCCACGCAGGCCAGGCCGGCCGCCAGGGCCGCGCCCAGGAAGCCAAAGAACGCGCCGGCGTTGTTGATCAAAAATTCAGCAAATGTCATGTTACTGTTCCTCCTTAATATCGACAAACTTTGTCGCAATGTTCAATGGGCGCCAGGGGCGGCCGCCCTCCCGGTAAAACTGCTTGAAAAATTCCAGGTACTGCAGGCGGGACGTGTGCACGTAGGTGCCGATCACATTCAGACCGATGTTGAACGCGTGCCCCACCAGGAAGATCACGAAGAAGATGGGCACCCCCACCGCCGGGGGCAGTCCGCCGCCGGGCATGGCCCCCAGGATGTTGAACACCTGGCCGATGACCGAGCCGGCCAGCATCATTACCATCAGGCGGGAGTAGGAGAGGATGTCTCCGAAATAACCGGTGACGCCGTTGTACACCGCGCCGATGATTGCCGTGACCTTGCCGAAGCCCTTGGCGCTGCGGCCTTGGGCCAGCAGCATCAGGCAACCGATGATCAGCACCACAGGAATCCCATTCACGCTTCCGACCGCGGAGATGCCGGTCATATTCAGGGCAAACAGACCGATGCCCGCGAAGATGACCCACCAGGTGCCCACGTCCCAGATGGCGTCCCACACCTGGCCGTCCCGGCAGAGCAGCCAGAACTTGACCGCCATACCCACAATGATCTGCACCAGACCCACGGCCAGGGAAAAAACCAGGGCCGTCATGGGGTCGTTCATCACGTCCAGCACCGGTCCGGGCACGCCGCTCCCCTCCGGGGCGGAGAGGAAGGGGATGACCGGCTGGGGCAGCCCCAGCATGCCGGTAAACTGGGCCAGGAAATCGGAAAAGAAGCCGCCGGTAAAAAATCCGATCACCGCCGAGGAAATGCCGCACATGATCATCAGGCGGATCAGCTGGCCGAAGCCCCCCTTGGGCTTCACCTTCACCTGGATCAGCGTACAGGCCAGGGCCAGGAGCAGTCCGTAGCCCAGGTCGGCAAACATGAAGCCGAAGAAAAACACATAGAAGGGCATCATCAGCCCATTGGGGTCCACGCCGTCGTAGGATGGCAGGGAGTACATCTCGGTAATGGTGGTCAGCGGCTCCGTAAGCACATTGCTCTTGAGCTTGATGGGCACCTGGGGGTAATCCTCCACCGCCGGGTCCTCTGTCTCCCAGCAGCAGTCGAACCGGGCCAGCTGCCCGGCCAGAGCCGCTTCGTCTGGCACGGGGACCCAGCCCTCCAGGAAATAGGCCGTGCCGGTATCCAACAGGCGGCAGCGGGCCTCCTCCCGGGCGATCTCCTGTTCGGAGCGGTCCAGGCACTGCTCCAGCGCCCCCTTTTCTCCCGCAAAGGCAGCCACCTGGGCCACCGCCTCCTCCAGCCTCCGGGCGTTTTCCGCAATCTGCGCGTCCAGCTGCCGATCGTTCTCGGCGGCGGTACCCGTCCAGCCCCGGAGGGTTGACCGGGAAAATCCGTACCCCTTGAGCACTTCCTGGCAGGCCTCCTGCACGCTCTTGTGGCACACTAGTACAAAATACTTCAGCTCCGTGTCAGACCCGGCCCGGAGCACCTGCACCAGCTCACTCTCCGCCAGCAGGGCGCCCTCCAGGGCGTCCAGGTCCACGCCGGCGGCCACGGTGCCGAAGAGTACGACCACGTCTTTGGTGGAGGCGGTCTCCAGCGGCAGATTCAGCTCCAGCCAGGGCACCAGAGCGAGCTTCTGGGATTTAAGCTTGCTCTGCTCCGCGTACCGTGTGGAAATCTCCCGCTCCAGCTCCGTCAGCCGCCGGGCGGTCTCCCGGGCCCGCTGATAGGCCTGCTCGTCGAAGAGTTCAGCCTGGGAAATCACCGGGCGTTTGACAAACAGCCCGCCCTTCTGCTTGGGGCCGTATTTCTTTAGCGTTTTCAGCGCGGCCTCCACCTGGCTGCGGGTATCCCGCGCATCGCCCAGGGCCTGGGTATCCGGGCGGGTCAGCGCCGCCCACTCCGGATCGGACAGCTGGTCGGTCGGCTCGTCGATCTCCACACAGCCCATGCGCTGAAGCAGCCGCAGCAGCTCATCCCGCTGGTCCTGCATGCCGACCAATCGCAGCCGCTTCATTTTGACGATGGACATCAGCTATTCACTACCCTTCTGACGATCAGTGAGGCGGCCTCGTCCAGCCGGCCCTCCGCCTTTTTCCGCAGCACTCCGCAGTCTGTGCGCTTGGCCTCCAGCACCTCGTCGGTGTGCCGGGCGGCCTTTTCCTCCGCCTGGACCAGGAGCTCCCGCACCTGGCGCTCCGCCTGGGCGCGCACTTCCTGCAGCCGGGCCTTTCCGTCCCGCTGGGCGTCGGCTATGGCGCGCTTGGCCGCGGCCGCGGCCTCCGCCTTGCGGTCCTGGGAATCCTGCTCCTTCTGTGTTACCTGCTTGATGGCGTCCAATGACATACTCTCACCGCCTTTCCCTCTTTCACCTGCTGCCCTGTGTAATGGCTGCCGATATGGATGGATATTCTGCCGATAATACTATAGATGATACTCGTTTTTTCTTAAAATTTCAAGTTTAAAATAGTCAGTTTATTTTTTAAACGTCTCAGGTCTCCGGTCAATTTTACCTTCTTGATTCACATTTTTTGCCTGCGGTTTTTTCTCTTTTCCGCAGTTTGCGCTTCATTTCTATACTAATCAGTTTACTTTTATTTTTTAGGAAGAAAAACGTTCCTTTAATTTTTGTGCAATTTGCTTATGCCCCGCTATTATGCGCAAAAAGCGGACACAGCTTGTACTGCATCCGCTTTTTCCGTCAATTATTCCGTCCAGACCGCCCAATTGTCCGTGTTTTCCAGCACGGCGTCCGTGATCCACACCACCGGCAGGCGGCCGGCCGCGCTCTGGTAGATCCCGTCCTCGGGCAGGGCCGTCCACACCCGCTGGGCATACTGCTCCAGCAGCTCCAAGGTCTGCCCGCTCTGGTCGTCCTCACCGCTGAGCACGCTCCGGCTGGTCACAATAGACAGCCGCACCTGCGGATAGGGCTCCAGCGCCTGGGCCACCAGGGCGTAAAATTCCTCCACCGGGCCGCTCAGGTCCTGCGGGTCATAGGTCTCGTTCCGGACGATCCGGTCCAACTCTCCATCCGTGGGGTAGCCGGCATAGTCCAGCACAATCTCGTCAAATCCCAATTCCGCCAGTTCCGCACATACCCCGGCCACATATTCCCGCGCGGAAGCCCGCCCCGGACTGAGCCACCGTATGCCCGCGCTGTCCCGCCAGTTCCCGGCGCTGCTGCGCACAGAGGTGGTGTTGTCGGAGTAGGGCACCGCATTGTCCCGGAAGCAGGAGACCCGGGCCACGGTGTACAGCTCTCCCGCGTTCAGGCCACGGATGGCGGCGTTGATGGCCGGATTCTCCTCGGACACGCCGGCCTGCTCCGCCAGCGCCAGCCGGGAGATATAGCCCAGGCTCCCGTCGTCCGCCTTCATATCGAAAATGGCCGCATTTGCGCCGGCCGCCTCCACCTGTTCGGCCGCCGTGCCGTCATAGAGGGCCGTGTGGGGCAGCAGGACGCCCCTCATATGCTCCAGCTCAGGGGTAGGGGTCGGCTGGGGTGCGGTTGGGCTTTCCACCACCAGCGGCAGTCCCCCGCCGGAATCAGAGGGCAGGGGCGTGGAGGAGGGCTCCGTCTCCCGCTGGAAGAAGGGCAGGTTCAGCCGGTAGCCATCTGCCGAGACCACCAGGCTGCGGTCCAACAGGAAAAATGCCGCTACCGCCAGGATCAGCACAATCAGCAGGATCACGATCAGCACCTTTAAAAAAGTGCGCAGCCGGCCCCGCCCGCGGTAGGAGTCATATCTCCTTGTTCTCACTTGCACTCTCCCCCTTGGCCGCCTATTGGCCCGCGTTCTTCTGCTTGAGGAGCACCTCGTCCAGCTTCTTCAGCGCGGCAGCCACCTGCTCCCGCTCCTCCGGGCTCATCTGCCCGAGGATGCTGCTGAAATACCCGTTCACATCGGTCTCCGCCTTCCGGCGCAGCTGCTGGTACTTCTCTGTGGCCGAGACGTAAATCACCCGCCGGTCCGTCTGGCTGCGCTCCCGCTTGGCCAATCCCAGCTTTTCCAACCGGTCCACCACGCCCGATACGGTGCTGTTGGCGCTGCCCGTGCGCTCCGCCAAGGTGCTGATGGGCACCGGCCCCTCATCTCCCAGGACCGTAAGCACCAGCGCCTGGGGAAAGGTCAGCTCCAGCCGGCCGAAGTGGGTCCTGAACTGCTGGGACATGTGCTGGGTCATCCGCAAATAGGACATAAAAATATTCGTGGATTCCATGTTTGGGCCTCCCTGTTTCTTTCACCCGCGGATCTTTCGTATGTAAAAAGCATAGCGCGCCCGCCGTCTTGTGTCAATTCTGCTGGAAAAGTTTTTTCTCTCCAGCGCCGTGCCCGCTATCCCATGACCGGGGTCGTCAGCCGCCGGAGGATAACGGCCAATTGGGCGCGGGTGGCACTGCCGCCGGGCGTAAGCTTTCCGCCGCTGCCCTGGATCAGGCCCATCCCCACGGCATAGCTCATGCCCTCCTTGGCCCAGCTGCTGACCGCTCCGGCGTCGGAGTACAGCTCCAGCGCCCCCTGGGCCTCGTCCCACTGCTTGTGCTCGGCATAGCGGTACAGGAACACCGCCAGTTCCTGGCGTGTCACCGGGCTGTCCGGGTGAAACGCGCCCTTTCCGTCACCGGAGGCAATCCCACTCTCCCGGGCCCACGCCACGGCGGCGGCATACCAGGCATTCTCCTCCACATCGGCAAAGGAGGCCGCGCCCGCCGTCGGAGACCCCTCCAGCCGCCACAAGGCGGTCACTACCCCGGCCCGGCTTACCGCCGTGTCGGGCTGGAACAGGTCATAGCCCACGCCATTCATATAGCCCTTTTCGCTCACATCGGCCACCGCCTGGGCGTACCATGCGTCATCGGGCACATCCTTATAGCCTCCCGCGGCGGAGGCGGGCAGCGCCATGGCCGCGCACAAAACCAGCGCGCAGGCCGCTGTATACAGTCTCTTTTTCAAAAAAACACCCGTTTCCAATCAAATTTTCTCTATTTTACCCCATGGATTTTAAAAAAGTGTGAACAACTTCCAAGACCGAAAAATTTAAGATTCATTCCCGGATGCAAATACCCCCTCCGGTTATCGGAGGGGGTATTGCAAAGCGCCTTCAGACGATGCGAAGCGCCCAGTTCATCATGACCAGCAGGCCAAACCCCGGCAGGCCCAGCACCCCCAGGACCAGGGCGTTTACCAGATTGACGCCCAGGCTCAGGCCTAAAAAACCGCCCACATGGCTGAGGGCGAAGAGCACCGCCAGTCCCACACCCGTGCGGGCCGCCAGCCTGAGCAGTCCCTTCAGCGGCCGCCGCAGGGCGGCCAGGGCCACGGCCAGAATCAGTCCTCCCACCACCCAGGGCAGCGTCTGTGTCAGCAGCTCCACCGGCATCCACCTCCTAAAAAATCGGTTTTTGCCAGTTCCTTGGCCTGTCTTAGCCGATCGTAGAGGCGGCCCCCAGCCGCTGCGCGGCACCGTCCAGCTCCTTCACCCGCCGCAGCAGGTAGGAGTAGCGGGATTGCAGGGCGTTGATTTCAAATACGTAGGACTCAATCAGGTCCGGGTCTCGGGCGGTATTGAAGCCGGAATAGGCCTGCGCAATGAGGGTGCGGGTCTGAACCAGTCCCTCCAGCAGCACCCGTCGCTCCTCCGCCCGCTCCTGTCCCTCTTTGATGCGGGCCCTCCGCCCGCCTTCCGTTCGTGTCATGCGCGGCACTCCTTTCTTTGGTGTCTCTGTTTTTAGGGTATGTTCAGTTTGGACAAATATGACAGGGCTTATACCAGTATCTTCCCCCGTCTTTGCGGGGCGGTTTTTTCCGGGCGCAACAAAAAGGCAGGGCCATCTCCAAAACGGAGACAGCCCTGCTTCATGCGCGTGGCCCGCAGGCCGGTCAAAAGGATACGATCAGCTGCATTTTAAATTGTGTTTCCCCAAATACGGCATGGGGAATCCCGGCCGGCATAATCAACGTCTCTCCCGCCGCCAGGGAAAAAACCTGATCCCCCACGGTAAAGCGGCCGGTCCCGTCCAGAACGGTCACCATGGCGTCCCCGCCGGAGGCATGGGTGGAAATCTCCTCCCCCCGATCAAACGCAAAGAGCGTCATACTGACCGCTTCGTTTTGCACCAGCGTCTTACTGACCACCTGCCCGTCCTGGTACTCCACCAGATCCCGCAGATGGAGCTTGGCGCGTTTTTCTATGTTTTTATACATGTCCGCCCTCCTCACTGTGTGTTCACTGCTAGTATGTGCTATCCTACCACACATGCTCTGGCAATATCAAGTAATTTCGGAGCAACGCCGGCCAGGCTCCGCGCGGCTTCGCTTGACACCTGCGCCCTGATTGGGCTAAAATGGACTGGAATTATGTGCAGATAAGGTGAGGAAACGCCCATGGCCAAAACCAATTCCCCCAAAAGCTACGGCAACGAGTCCATTTCCGCCCTGAAGGGCGCCGACCGGGTGCGCAAACGCCCGGGGGTCATCTTCGGCTCCGACGGGCTGGAGGGCTGTGAGCACGCCGTATTTGAGATCCTGTCCAACGCCATCGACGAGGCCCGGGAGGGCCACGGCAGCCTGATCACCGTCACCCGGTACGCCGACCGCTCCATCGAGGTGGAGGACTTCGGCCGGGGCTGCCCAGTGGACTGGAACGAGAAAGAGCAGAAGTACAACTGGGAGCTGGTATTCTGCGAGCTGTACGCCGGCGGTAAATATGACAACAACGCCGGGGACAACTATGAGTACTCCCTGGGCCTCAACGGTCTGGGCTCCTGCGCTACCCAGTACGCCAGCGAATTCTTTGACGCGGTGATCCACCGGGACGGCTTTGAGTATACACTCCACTTTGAAAAGGGAGAGAACATCGGCGGGCTGAAGAAGGTCCCCTATGACGGGAAAAAGACCGGCTCCCGCTTTCACTGGAAGCCCGATCTGGAGGTGTTTACCGACACCAATATCCCGGCGGAGTACTATCTGGATGTGCTCAAACGCCAGGCCGTGGTCAACGCGGGAGTGACCTTCCGCTTCCGCAACCAGGTGGGGGGAAAGTTTGAGACCACCGACTTCCGGTATGAAAACGGCATTGTGGACTACGTCCACGAGCTGGCGGGGGAAAAGGCCCTAACCACCCCCGTGTTCTGGCAGGCTGAGCGCAAGGGCCGGGACCGGGCGGACAAGCCGGACTACAAGGTGAAGCTGTCCGCGGCCTTCTGCTTCTCCAATACCGTGCAGCGCATCGAGCACTACCACAACTCCTCCTGGCTGGAGCACGGCGGCTCCCCGGAAAAGGCGGTGCGCTCCGCCTTTGTATCGGGCATTGACGCCTGGCTCAAGGGTCAGGGCAAGTACCAGAAAAACGAGAGCAAGATCACCTGGGCCGACGTGGAGGACTGCCTGGTGCTGGTGAGCAACAACTTCTCCACCCAGACCAGCTATGAAAACCAAACCAAGAAGGCCATCAACAACAAATTCATTCAGGACGCCATGACAGACTTCCTCAAGAGCCAGATGGAGGTCTATTTCATTGAGAATCCCTTTGACGCAGAGAAGATCGGCGAACAGGTACTGATCAACAAACGCTCCCGAGAGAGCGCGGAGAAACAGCGCCTGAACATCAAAAAAAAGCTTACCGGCAGCGTGGACATCACCAGCCGCATCCAGAAGTTTGTGGACTGCCGCACCAGGGATACCGAGCGGCGGGAGCTGTATATTGTAGAGGGCGACTCCGCCCTGGGCAGCGTCAAGCTCAGCCGGGACGCGGAGTTTCAGGGCATCATGCCCGTGCGGGGCAAGATACTCAACTGCCTCAAGGCCGACTACGCCAAGATTTTCAAAAGCGAGATCATCACCGACCTTTTGAAGGTGCTGGGCTGCGGGGTGGAGGTCAGCGACCGGCACGCCAAGGACATGGCCTCCTTTGACCTGGCCAATCTGCGCTGGAACAAGGTAGTGATCTGCACCGACGCCGACGTGGACGGCTTCCAGATCCGCACCCTGATTCTCACCATGCTCTACCGCCTCACCCCCACCCTGATCCAGAGGGGGTATGTGTATATCGCCGAGTCCCCCCTCTATGAGATCACCTGCAAGGAAAAAACCTGGTTTGCTTACTCCGACAAGGAGAAGAGCGATATTGTCAACGGGGAGCTGGCGGGCAAGAAGTGCGCCATCAACCGCTCCAAGGGCCTGGGCGAGAACGACCCGGACATGATGTGGCTGACTACCATGAATCCGGCCACCCGGCGGCTCATCAAGGTCATGCCGGAGGATGTGGAGCGCACTGCCGCCATGTTTGACCTGCTGCTGGGGGACAACCTCCAGGGCCGAAAGGACCATATCGCAGAGAACGGCTATAAATTCCTGGAGCTAGCGGACATCTCGTAGGCCGCCGCAAAGTTTGTCCACTCCGACAGGAAACGCCTTGACGCTGGAAAACGGGCGTGATAAAGTAGCCCTGCCAATTGAATTAGGGACTTCAGGTGCCGCCGGAAAGCGGCCTAACTGGGAAGCGGGGTGAAAAGCCCCCACGGAACCGCCGCTGTGAAAGGGCGGCCTGTCCCCATTGCGCCACTGGCCATTGGCCGGGAAGGCGGGGGCGGGCGATGGCCCTCAAGTCAGAAGACCTGCCTGTTGCGCCGTACAAAGCGCCGCGGATTTTCGGCGGAAGTACAGGGTTTTCAAACAGACCTCTCTGTGTTCCTTTGTCGGCATGCCCGGAATCGGAAATGGAGAGATTTTGATGCACAAGAAAAGAACCGGTATCCTCGCCCTGGTGGTCCTGTTGGTTCTCGCAGTTGCGGCCGCCGCCCTCTATACCATTCTGAAGCCCGCCCCCTCAGCCGGGAGCAAGACGATCACAGTCCATGTGGACCATCTGGAGGGGGAGGATACGGATTTTACCATCTCCACGGACGCGGAGTACCTCCGGCAGGCCCTAGAGCAGGAGGATCTGATTGCGGGCTCCGAGAGCCAGTACGGCCTGTGGGTGGAGACCGTGGATGGGGAGACCGCCGACGAAAGCGCCCAGGAGTGGTGGGGCTACACCGTCAACGGCCAGCTCTCGGAGTATGGCGTGGACACCCAGCCGGTGCAGGACGGAGATGCCTATGCGTTCACCCTCAATGTGGGCTGGTAAGAGGCGTCTGCGCCTGCGGGAGCTGTTGGAACTGGCGCTTTTGTGCGCACTGATGTTCGCCTTTAAGGAGGCCATGGCCGTCCTGCCCAATATCCATCCGGTGCTTCTGCTCATCCTGCTGGGGGTGCGCGTGTACGGCTGGCGGATCCTCTATTCCGTCTTCGGCTTTGTGCTGCTGGAGATCGGGGTCTACGGCGCGGGGCTGTGGACGCTGGTTTATCTGTATATCTGGCCCCTGGCGGCTGTTCTGGCCTTGCCCTTCCGGCAAAACGGCTCCCGTCTCTTCTGGGCCGCCTTCGCCGGGGTGTTCGGCCTGTGCTTCGGCGCGCTGTGTGCCATCCCCTATTTTTTCATGGGCGGCTGGCCCATGGCCCTGTCCTACTGGGTGGCTGGGATCCCCTTTGACCTGATCCACTGCGTGTCCAACACGGTGCTGGTCTTTGTTCTGCTGCCGCCGCTGGTTCGTCTGGTCACAGGGCTGAAAAACCGATAGCGCCAAAGGGAGCGGACGGCCGGTCCGCTCCCTTTCCTTGTGTGCCAAGAGTTGCGGGCGGTGGAAATTTATGCTACAATGGGAAAAAGATTTAGATTTTATACTGATGACAAGGACGGATACCAATGGCGAAGAAAAAAGCCCCCCAGGAGAGCGTGAAGCGGGTTGACAACCCCAACGTCATGGGCCTGCGGCCCGAGGTGCTGGAGCAGCCCATCACCGAGACCTTGGAGATCAACTATATGCCCTATGCCATGAGCGTAATCGTCTCCCGGGCCATTCCGGAGATCGACGGCTTCAAGCCCTCCCACCGCAAACTGCTGTACACCATGTACACCATGAAGCTGCTGGGGGGTGCCCGCACCAAATCCGCCAACATTGTGGGCCAGACCATGAAGCTCAATCCCCACGGGGATGCCGCCATTTACGACACCATGGTTCGCTTGAGCCGGGGCTACGGTGCCCTGCTCCACCCCCTGGTGGACTCCAAGGGCAACTTCGGCAAGGTATACTCCCGGGACATGGCCTGGGCCGCCCCCCGGTACACCGAGGCCAAGCTGGACGCTATCACTGGTGAGTTCTTCCGGGATATTGACCAGGACGCGGTGGACTTTGTGGACAACTACGACGGTTCCATGCAGGAGCCGTCCCTCCTGCCCACCACCTTTCCCAACATACTGGTCAGCGCCAACCAGGGTATTGCCGTGGGCATGGCCTCGAATTTGTGCGGCTTTAACCTGGGGGAGGTGTGCGACGCAGCGGCGGCCTATCTGAAGGACCCGGGGGTGGACCTGCTCTCCGTGCTCAAGGCCCCCGACTTTCCCACTGGCGGGGAGCTGCTCTATGATGAGGCCGTGCTGCGGGACATCTACCGCACCGGCCGGGGCTCCTTCCAGGTGCGGGCCAAGTGGCGCTACCTCAAGGCCGAAAATCTCATTGAGATCTATGAGATCCCCTATACCACCACAGCGGAGGCCATTATGGACAAGGTGGCCGAGCTGATCAAGGCGGGCAAGATCCGGGAAATCTCCGACATGCGGGACGAGACCGATCTGAACGGTCTGAAGCTGGCGGTGGACCTGAAGCGGGGAACGGACCCAGACAAGCTGATGGCAAAGCTCTTCAGGGCCACCCCGCTCCAGGACTCCTTTGCCTGCAACTTCAACATTCTCATTGCCGGCATGCCCCGGGTGATGGGTGTGGGTGAAATTCTGGAGGAGTGGACCGCCTGGCGGGCGGACTGCGTGCGCCGGCGCACCTACTTCACCATGAAGAAAAAGCAGGACAAGCTGCACCTGCTCAAGGGCCTGAAAAAGATCCTGCTGGACATCGACCGGGCCATCCGGATCATCCGGGAGACGGAGGAGGACGCGGAGGTCATCCCCAACCTGATGATCGGCTTCGGTATCGACCAGATTCAGGCTGAATACGTGGCGGAGATCAAGCTGCGCAACATCAACAAGGAGTATATTTTAAAGCGCATCGAGGAAACCTCCACCTTGGAAGAGGAAATTGCCGACCTGCAGGACTTGGTCAACAGTCCCAGGCGCATTCAGAAGGTCATCACCTCCGAGCTGGAGCAGGTGAAGAAAAAGTACGCCCAGCCCCGGCGCACGGAGATCGTGTATGAGTACCAGACGGCCGCGGCGTCTGAGCCAGAGGACGAGACGCCCGACTATCCGGTGCACGCCTTCCTTTCCCGGGAGGGGTATTTCAAGAAAATCACCCCCAAGTCCTTGAATATGAGCAGCGAGCAGAAGTACAAGGAGGGGGACGGCCCCTTCCTCCAGTGGGCGGCCAACAACCGGGATGAGCTGCTGGTGTTCACCGACGCCCAGCAGTGCTACAAGACTCGCCTGTCCGACTTTGACGACGCCAAGGCCAGCGTGCTGGGGGATTATCTGCCCACCAAGCTGGGGATGGACCCGGGGGAGAGCGTGGTGTGGGCCTGCGTAACCAGCGACTACAGCGGCCACCTCTTTTTCTTCTTCCAGAACGGCAAGGCCGCCCGGGTGGAGCTGAGCGCCTATCAGACCCAGACCAAACGCCGCCGCCTCACCGGCGCCTACTCGGACAAATCTCCCCTGGCCTGCGCCCTGCTGCTCCAGGAGGATACGGAGCTGGCGGTATATTCCACCGAGGGCCGGGTGGTGGTATTCCACACCGCCGCGCTTACCCCCAAATCCACCCGCTCCACCCAGGGCGTGAATGTCATGAATCTCAAGCCCAAATACCGCCTGGAGACCGTCAAGCCCCTGGATCAGACCCCCATTGTCAACGCCGCCCGCTATCGCGCCCGCAGCCTTCCCGTGGCGGGCATGCTGCTTCGGGAGGAGGACCGGGGGGAACAGCAGATGACTCTGCTGGATTCTTAAAAACCGAGGATTCCATATGAAACAGACGGCCAAAAAGTATATCCTGCCCTATCTCTGGATCACCCTGGCCTCGCTGGTGTACGCCGTGGGCTTCAACTGGTGCTTTGTGCCCAACCAGATCGGCTTCGGCGGTATTACCGGCGTGGGCCAGATTGTGAACCATCTGCTGCCCTGGGCCCCCATCGGCACGGTGGTGATTGTGTGCAACATTCCCCTGTTCCTTTTGGGATGGAGGCTGCTGGGCGGCCATCTGCTGGTCTCCTCCCTCTACGCCATGTTCATCTCCTCCCTGTTCATTGACCTGCTCACCGCCCTGTATGCCTTTCCCCCCATGGAGGAGCCGCTGCTGGCCTGCATTTTCGGCGGCGTGCTCATGGGCGCCTCCCTGGGCGTGGTCTTTCTCCAGGGCGCCACCACCGGCGGCACCGATCTGATGGCCCGGCTGCTCAAGCTGAAAATGGCCTGGCTGCCCATGGGCAAGCTGCTCATGGCCATCGATCTGGTGGTCATTGTGGCCGTGGCCGTTACCTTCCGCAGCCTCTACAGCGGCCTGTACGGGCTGGTGGCCCTATATATCTCCTCTCTGGTCCTGGATGGGGTGCTCTACGGTCTGGACAACGCCAAGGTGGCCTATATCATCAGCGACCGGCCCCGGGAGATCACCCAGGCCATCATCCACGACATTGACCGCGGCGTCACCATTCTCCACGGCCAGGGCGGCTGGTCCGGTGCGGAGAAGCAGGTGCTGCTGGTGGCCTTCAAGCAGCGGCAGATCGTCCCCCTGAAACGGACGGTCAAGGAGATCGATCCCTCCGCCTTTCTCATCGTATGCGAAGCCCATGAGGTCATGGGCGAGGGGTTCCGGGAGTATAAACAAAACGACATCTAGCCCCTGTACAAGGGCTCTGTCCGCCCCGGGCCTTGAACACATCCCGGGGAAAGAGGGGAGTGAGGCGCGCGTGAAACGGGTTCTTCCGACACTGCTGCTGGCGGGCATACTGCTGCTCTCTGGCTGTTCCGCCATGCTGAACCGGCCCTATGTGGTGGTCAGCTCCCACCCGGAGCATCCGGGCACCGGAGAAGACCCCTCCACCATCAGCGTAAGCACCTATTCCGAACTGGTCAGCGCGGTGCTCTATTTCGTCTCCCAAACCGCGCAGGAGGGCCATGTCCAGCTCACCGACTACGCCGGAGATGTAGAGGCCGACCTGAACGCCGCCTGCCTGGAGGTGGCCAAGGACGATCCCCTGGGCGCATATGCGGTGGATTTTATCAAAAATGACTATACCCGGGTGCTCACCACTTATGAGGCCAATCTTTACATCACCTACCGCCGCACCCCGGAACAGGTGCGCAGCCTGGTCAATGTCACCGGCGCTTCCGCCATCCGTCAGGTGCTGGGGGAGGCCCTGTCCGAGTTCCGCACCGAGGTGGCCCTGCGGATCGGCTATTTTGCCGAGGACGAGGCCTATATCCGCACGCTGGTCCGCCAAGCCTACTATGACACCCCTGCCGCCGCCCTGGGCATGCCGGATGTGTCCGTCTCCCTCTATCCCGACCAGGGCAGCCAGCGGATTGTGGAGCTTCAGCTGACCTATGCCGACACGCCCGAGGTCCTGCAGGAGAAGGGGCGGGCGCTCCTGACCGCGGCGGAGCAAAGCGCCTCGGTCATCCAGGCCCAATCCCATGGCCCGGAAGAGCTGTTGGACGCTCTTCTGCTCCAGGTTCCGGACTGGGTTCGGTACGCGCCCTTCGGCCCTGGCACGGCCTGGGACGCCCTGGTGGGCGAGGGGGGCGACGACGAAGGCGTGGCTCTGGCCCTCCAGCTGCTGTGCGACCTGCTGGAGATGGATGGATCCGTGGTGGAAGGGACCTTGGACGGCGCCCCGCACTTCTGGAATCAGCTGACCGATTCCTCCGGTGAACCCCGCTATGTGGATCTGAGCCGGGGCGGCACGCCTCAGCTGCTGTCCGGCGAGGCCCTGGCCGAGCTGGGCTATGCCTGGGGTGAAAATTCCCCCGTCCCGGCGGCGGCCGCTCCCTCCGTCGAGGAAAATGGGCCAGATGTGAAAAAAAGCTCTTGACATCGGCAGGAAATCCCGCTATAATACCATTTGTCGCTGCAGGTGTAGCTCATCTGGTAGAGCGCCACCTTGCCAAGGTGGAGGTAGCGAGTTCGAGCCTCGTCACCTGCTCCAAACAAAAAACGACTTGCTTCGGCAAGTCGTTTTTTGTTTGGGCTACGGCGGCAGAGCCGCCTACGCTCCGACTTCATTTTTAACGGCGGAACTGAAGCCTAAACAATTCTTCGCTTTGCTCCTAATTGACACGGCAAAGGCCGCGCCCTGCCCTGCGGGATCCCCTTGTCAGAGCGCCCCTTTCCCGTATGAAAGGGCTTTTTTGTCCCTTGCCGCACCCCCCGGTTTGGACAGGGATTTCATTTTGTCTATTCCGCTTTTTCGCCCCGGCACGGTATAATGGGGAAAATGAGCAGAGGAGGCGCATTATGGGCGCTGTTGTGGAACGATTCGGCGGGCTGGTGGCCGCCCAGGCGTCTGCCCACCCCGGGCGGGCCCGCTGGCTGCTGTCCTCCGCCTACCGGCTGGTGGGGGCCCAGATGCGCTATATCCCCCCCAAGGGAATGAGCCCCGCCCGCAGCTACATGCAGTCGGTCACCTCCCCTATGATGGGCAAGGCCCTGTCCAGGCCGGGAACCTGCGCCTGTGTCAACGTATTTCTCCCCTGTGAGCTGCTCCACGCCATGGACATTACCCCCATGATCCCAGAGGGGCTGTCCTGCTACCTGGTATCCACCGCCGCGGAGCGGCCCTTTCTCCAGGCCGCCGAGGAGCACGGGGTGCCGGAGAGCTACTGCTCCTATCATAAGCTGTTGCTGGGGCTGGCGGAATCCGGGGTGCTGCCCGCGCCCCTGTGCGTGCTCAACACCTCCCTGGCCTGCGACGCCAATCAGCTCACCTTCCGCCGACTGGCGGAGCGGTACGGGGTCCCCCGCTTCACCGTGGACGTGCCCATGGGGACTTCCTCCGCCGACCTGGACTATGTGGCCGACCAACTGCGGGCCATGGGGGCCTTTCTGGAGAAATGCTCCGGCAGGCGGCTCGACCCGGAGCGCCTGCGCCTGGCCATGGAGCGCAGCCGCCGGACCGTGGAGGACTACCGGCGCTATCTGGACGGGCGGGCCAGCTGCTCCCGCACGGAGGAGCTCAGCGCCGAGATGTTCGCCGTGATGGCCCTGCACCCCCTGCTGGGCACGGAGGAATCCGCCCGCTTCGCCGCCCTGCTGGCCCGGGAGACCATCGCCCGCCCCGGCCCAAGCGCTGGCAAGCGCATCCTGTGGATGCACACCGTTCCCCACTGGCAGGCGTCCATGATGGAAGTGCTCAGCAAAAGCGGGCGGTGTGAGATCGTCGCCTGCGACATGAATTACGAGGGCCTAGCGGAGATCGACCCGGACCGCCCCTATGAATCCATGGCCCGCCGCCTGCTGGAGAGCGGCTACAACGGCGGGGCGGAGCGCCGGGTCCGGCGCTCCCTGGACATGGCCCGCCGCCTGAATGCGGACGGGGTGGTGTACTTCTGCCACTGGGGGTGCAAGCAGACCTCCGGCGCGGCCCAGTACGCCAAGCGCACACTGGAGGACGCAGGCTTCCCCACCCTGGTGCTGGACGGGGATGGCTGCGACTCGGGCAATGTAAACGACGGGCAGATGCTCACCCGGCTCCAGGCCTTCCTGGAGCAGCTGGAGGGATGACCATGGGAACATTCGGCTACACCTGCAAATACACCCCCCTGGAGCTGCTCTCCGCCTTTGGCGGGCAGCCCGCCCTGCTTAACCGGGAGTCCCCCGACTTCGAGTACGCCGAGGGGCTCACCCACAACCACTTCTGCTGCCATGCCAAGGCCGTGCTGGAGGAGTGCCGCCGGGACGGGCTTCAGGAGCTGGTGCTGGTCAACTGCTGCGACTCCATCCGCCGCGCCTATGACGTGCTCCGCGTCCAGGGGACGCCGGAGTTTCTGTTCCTGCTGGACCTGCCCCACCACGACGACGGCTGCGCCCGGGCCCGGCTGAAGGGGGAACTGCTTCGCCTAGCGGCGGAGTACGGGGCCTATACCGGACGGGAATTTGACCCGGCGGCTTTTCGCGCCGCCTTCACCCCCCGCCGGGAGCCTCCGGACGGCCCCTATCTGGCCGTGGTGGGGGCAAGGGCGGGGGAGAGGCTGCTGGCCGCCCTGCGCTCCTCCGCCCCCCTGCCGGTGGAGGACTTCACCTGCGGCGGCAACCGCTTTGTCCCCCCGCCGGAGGAGCTGTCCGGCTTTGACACGCTGATGGACTGGTACGCCGGGGCGCTGCTGTTCCAGCTGCCCTGCCTGCGCATGGACGAAATCGGCCGCCGGGAGGAGCTGTTTCAGCAGCCAGGCCTGGCGGGGCTGATCTACCACACGGTAAAATTTTGTGACTACTACTCCTTTGAGTACGAGGCACTGCGCAAGCACACCCGTCTGCCCCTGCTCAAGCTGGAGACCGATTTCACTCCCCCCGCCTCCGGCCAGCTGTCCACCCGGCTGGAGGCCTTTGCCGAAGGGCTGAGCCTCCCCGTTGCCCGGCCCGCCGCCCGCCGCCGGGGGCGGTATGTGGCGGGCATCGACAGCGGCTCCACTACCACCAACGCGGTGGTGCTTGACCTGGAGGGCAATCTGGCGGCCAGCGCCATCGTGCGCACCGGCCCCAAGGCCCAGGAGGGGGCGCGCAAGGCCTTTGCCGCCCTGGGGGGCTTTGCCCCGGAGGACATGGCCGCCATTGTGGCAACCGGATACGGCCGGGCCAATATCCCCTTTGCCACCGGGGCGGTGACCGAGATCACCTGTCACGCCCGGGGCGCCCACCGGCTCCGCCCGGAGGCCCGCACGGTCATCGACATCGGCGGCCAGGACAGCAAGGTCATCTGCCTGGACGGCGCGGGCGGGGTGAAGAACTTTGTCATGAACGACAAATGCGCCGCAGGCACGGGCCGCTTCCTGGAGATGATGGCCCGCACCCTGGAGGTGGACCTGGAGGAGATGGGCCGGCTGGGCCTGCGCTGGGAAAAGGAGCTGACCATTTCCAGCATCTGCACCGTGTTCGCCGAGTCGGAGGTGGTGTCCCTCATCGCGGACAACCACAGCGCGGCCGACATTGTCCACGGGCTGAATCAGTCGGTGGCAGTCAAAACCGCCGCCCTGGTCAGCCGGGCCGGGGGCGGCCCTGGCTACATGATGACCGGAGGCGTGGCCCGCAACCAAGGCGTGGTGGAGGCCATTGAGGCCCGGCTGGGGGAGCGGCTGTGGATCGGGGAAAACCCCGACCTGTGCGGCGCCCTGGGGGCAGCCCTGTTCGCCCTGGACTCGGTGCGCAGCCAGACCTGAACAAAAAAATTGGAGCCGGGGCCCCCATGGCCCCGGCTCCGCCTTTTCATACGTATTTCGCCAAAACGCCTCTTACTCGTCCCAGTCGGCGTAGTCATCCTCTTCCCGGGCGCGGCGGCAGCAGGGCTTCTCTCCCCGCAGGGACTTGACCCGCTCCACAAAATCCATAATGCAGTCCCAATAGCGGATCACGGCACAGGCCAGGCCGGCCACGACCCCAAGAACCACCAGGAACTTGACCACACCTGCAAAAAACTTCTTCATAGCCATAAGCCTCCTTGTTCATTCTCACAAAATCCACGGTTTTGTTCAGTGTACCTGTTTTCCGT
This sequence comes from Lawsonibacter celer, assembly GCF_014281125.1. Lineage (GTDB taxonomy): Bacteria > Bacillota > Clostridia > Oscillospirales > Oscillospiraceae > Lawsonibacter_B > Lawsonibacter_B celer. Next base: position 100,198 of record NZ_JACOEA010000007.1, read on the forward strand.
ACAAATTACAAGTAGCCCGCGTAACTTTTTTCCCTTGTATTTTGTACAAAAATAGACTACAATAGAACAACGAATGAAAAGAAATCACCTCCGCCCACCGGCGGAGCTCCTGCCAGGTATTTTCCACGAAAGGAAGGGATTCCATGAAGCTGCAAACCGAAAAGGGCGAGATCTCCATCAGCAACGAGGTGTTCTCCAATATCACCGGCGCGGCCGCAGTCAACTGCTACGGCGTGAAGGGGATGGCCGTCCGCTCCAAGACCGACGGGCTGGTACACCTGCTGCGTAAGGAGTCCATGTCCAAAGGGGTTAAGGTGACCTATCACGAGGACAACAGCGTCTCCATTGAACTGCACATCATCGTGGACAACGGCGTCAACCTCATGGCGGTCAGCCGCTCTATTATGAGCGAGGTGCGCTACATCGTCAGCCAGTACACCGGTGCCCAGGTCCGCAGTGTGGATGTGTGCATTGACTCCATGGTCATCGGCTGAGCGATCCACGCCCTGCGCGGCGTCCATCGAAAGGAAGGAACATCATGAGAGAGTGCATTGACGGCGCGTCGTTTGCCCAGGCCATTGTCCACGCTTCGGCCGCCCTCAATCTTCAGAAACAGCAGATTAACGAGCTCAACGTATTCCCCGTACCCGACGGGGACACCGGCACCAATATGAGCCTGACCATCTCCACCGCCGCTGCCGAGCTGCGCAAGAAGCAGCCCCGCACCGTGGGGGAGGCCGCCGGCACCACCGCCTCCGCCCTGCTGCGGGGCGCCCGGGGCAATTCCGGCGTCATTCTTTCCCTGCTCTTCCGGGGCTTTGCCAAGGCGGTCAAGGACAAGGAGACCATTAACGGACGGGACCTGGCCATCGCCCTGGATTTTGGCGTGGCCGCAGCCTACAAGGCGGTGATGAAGCCCGCTGAGGGTACCATTCTGACCGTCTCCCGTCTGGCGGCCGCTCAGGCCGCAGCCGCCGCCCGGGACACTCCGGACGACCCCCAGGCTGTTTTGGAGGCCGCCATCGCCGAGGGACATACCGCCCTGGCCAATACCATCCACCAGAACCCGGTGCTCAAGAAGGCAGGTGTGGTGGACGCGGGGGGCAAGGGCTTCCTGGTTATTCTGCAGGGCATGCTGGATTCCCTCCGGGGCGAGCCTATGCCCGAGGGGGACGGCACCCAGGCCAGGTCGGAGTCCAAAACCGACTACGCCGCCATTGCCGCCGAGGAGATCACCTTTACCTTTGACACGGTGTTTATTGTCCGCAAGACGGTGAACAAGGGGCTGGAGGGTCTCCAGGCCTATCTGAACAGCATTGGGGACAGCTTGGTCATCGGCGAGGATGACGACGCGTTTAAGGTCCATGTCCACACGGACATTCCCGGCGCCGCCCTCACGGAGGCCCAGAAGTACGGCACCCTGGAGCTGGCCAAGATTGAGAACATGCGCACCCAGGCGGAGGATTTGGCCGCCGGCCGGCACATCCAGAGCACCGACGACCTGGAGGACGACCACCAGGCCGCGCCGTCCGGACACACGGTGGCGGCCCCGGAGAAGAAGTACGGCGTGGTGGCCGTGGCTGCGGGCGAAGGCTTGGCCGCGGTGTTCCGCGACCTGGGGGCCGATGGGGTCATCAGCGGCGGCCAGACCATGAACCCCTCCACGGACGATATTATGCGGGAGATCGACCGCACCCCGGCAGAGATCGTGTTTGTGCTGCCCAACAACAAGAACATCATTATGGCCGCCGAGCAGTGCATCCCCCTGGCCGAGGGGAAGCAGGTGGTGGTGCTCCCCACCAAAACGGTGCCCCAGGGCATCTCCGCGCTGATGCTGATGGACCCGGAGGCGGACCAGCAGACCAATGTGGCCGCCATGAGCGAGGCCATCGCAAGCGTACACACCAGCGAAATCACCTATGCCGCCCGGGACTCCGATTTTGACGGCTTTGCCATCAAGCGCGGCGATTACCTGGCCCTGGCGGAGCACCAGCTGTTCGGCACCGACCGCAAGCTGGATAAGCTGCTGCGACGCCTGGCGGAGGCCGAGCCCCAGCAGAACGCGGAGTTTATCAACATCTTCTACGGGGAGGACGTGTCGGACAAGGAGGCCCAGAAGGCCCTGAAAATCTTTACCGACGCCTGCCCCAATGCCGAGATCACCCTGTTCTCCGGCGGACAGCCGGTCTACTACTATATGATCTCTGCGGAATAAAGCGTTAAGCGCGGGGCGGCCAAGGCCGCCCCGTGTTTTTTACACAGAGAGGAGAATGCGGCATGTACGATTTTACCACCCTGCGCCCCCGCCGCGGCATGGGCGCAGAGAAATGGGCGGAGCTGGAGCGGCAGGGGGTGTCCGACCCGGAGGTGATCCCCTTCTCCGTGGCCGATATGGACCTGCTCTGTGCCCCGGAGATCACCGCCGCCCTGCGGGAGGCGGTGGACTTCGGGGTCTACGGCTACACCGTGGCGGAGGACGGCTTCCGCTCCGCCCTGGCCGGCTGGATGGCCCGCCGGCACGGCTGGGAGATCCGGCCCGAGTGGCTGGTCAGCACCTTCGGCGTGGTCCACGCCATTCTTCAGGCGGTCTATGCCTTTACCAAGCCCGGCGAGGCGGTGATCTACCAGTCCCCCGCCTATCCCCCGTTCCGCAGCGTTCCCGGCGCGGCTGGCAGGAAGCTGTATGCCAATCCCCTGCGGCGCAGCGACGGATGCTGGGAGATGGATTTTGACGGCCTGGAGGCCCTTTGCGCCCGGCCTGAGTCCAAGCTGCTGCTGCTCTGCTCTCCCCACAACCCCACCGGACGGGTTTGGACCGGGGAGGAGCTGAGCCGGGTGGCCGACATCTGCCGCCGGCACGGCGTGCTGGTCTTTTCCGACGAGATCCACGCTGATTTTGTCTTTGCCCCCCACCGTCACAGCGTATTTGCCCGGTTTGAGGAGCGCTGCATCGTGGCGGTTTCTGCCAGCAAGACCTTTAACCTGGCCGGGCTGTCCACCGCCAGCATCCTTATCCCCGACCGGGAGCTGCGCCGCCGCTTCCGGGACGCGGGCACAGCCCACACGGGCTTTTTCAACAACTACTTCGGCCTGGCCGCAGCCCGGGCGGCCTATGAGCACGGCGAAGCCTGGCTGGACGCCCTTGTGGTCCATTTGAGGGGAAATTATGAATACGCAGTGGATTTTCTCTCAAAAAAATTTCCCTCTGTTAAGGTTGCTCCCCAGGAGGGCACCTACCTGCTGTGGGCGGACTTCTCCTGCCTGGGCCTGACGCCGGAGGAGCAGGAGCGCTTTCTGAGGGAGGATGCCCTGGTCTTCACCGACGAGGGCTATCTCTTCGGCCCCGAGGGCAGCGGCTTTGAGCGGCTGGTACTCGCCTGCCCCCGCTATCATCTGCAAAAGGCGCTGGAGCGGCTGGACGCCGCCGCCGGCCGCCGGAACCTGCCCCGCTGAGGCAGAAATGAAAAGAGGCGGAGCCGCGCTGCGGCTCCGCCTCTTTTATCCGGTTTAAAGCACCTTAGAGAGGAACTCTTTGGTGCGGGGTTCCTTGGGATCTGCAAAAAAGGCATGGGGCTCGTTCTGCTCTAGGATATGGCCCCCGTCCATAAAGAGCACCCGGGTGCCCACCTCACGGGCAAAGCCCATCTCGTGGGTCACCACCACCATGGTCATACCCTCGTCGGCAAGCTCCTTCATGACCTCCAGCACCTCGCCCACCATCTCAGGGTCCAGGGCGGAGGTGGGCTCGTCAAAGAGCATCAGCTTGGGCCGCATGGCCAGGGCGCGGACAATGGCGATGCGCTGCTTCTGCCCGCCGGAGAGCTGTGCGGGATAGGCGTCCGCCTTCTCCAGCAGGTCCACCCGGCGGAGGAGCTTCTCCGCCTCGGCCTCGGCCTCCTCCTGTTTCATCAGGCCGGTACGCACCGGGGCCAGGGTGATGTTTTTCCGGATGGTCATATTGGGGAACAGGTTGAAGTGCTGGAACACCATGCCCATCTGGCGGCGGATGGCGTCAATGTCCGCCTTGGGGGCGGTGATCTCCATCCCGTCAAAGGTGATGGTGCCGGCGCTGGGCGTCTCCAACAGGTTGAGGCAGCGCAGGAAGGTCGACTTGCCGGAGCCGGAGGGCCCGATGACCACCACCTTTTCCCCGGGGCTGATATGCTCGGAGAGGTCGTCCAGCACCAGGTGGTCGCCAAAGGACTTGGAGAGGTGTTTAACGTCGATCACTTTGGCGCAGCCTCCTTTCCAGCTTGCCCTGGAGCCAGGTCAGGACCATAACCACAGCCAGGTACATACAGGCGATACCGATGTAGGGGTACATCACGTCAAAGGTCTTGGTGCCCACCGCCTTGGCGTAATAGATCAACTCGGCCCCGCCGATGGCGGAGACCAGGGAGGTGTCTTTGAACAGCGTGATGAACTCATTTCCCAGGGCCGGCAGGATATTCTTGAAGGCCTGGGGTATGACGATAAAACGCATGGTGTCCAGATAGCCCAGGCCCAGGGAGCGGCCCGCCTCAGACTGCCCCACGTCCACACTCATCAGACCGCCCCGGACGATTTCGGCCACATAGGCGCCCGAGTTGACGCCCACACCCAAGGCGCCCACCATGGTGAAGTTGCGGCTGGTGGCAAAGATAACCCCCGACCAGATGAGAAGCTGGACCATCATAGGCGTGCCGCGGATGACCGTGGTGTATATCTTGCAGATAAAATTAAGAATCCCCAACACCGGGCTGCAGCGGCCGGGGCGCTGCTGGTCATGGGCGGTGCGGATCACCGCCACCAGCACGCCCAGCACCACGCCGATCACGAGGGCAATGACGGTGATCTCCAAGGTGGTCCCCAGGCCCTTCAGATAGAGCTTCCAGCGGTCTCCGGTGATAAAGGCCTTGGTAAAGCCGTTGACAAAGTCAGCCAGCCACGCTTCCATGCGGCCCCTCCTCTCTTTTAAACAGCGGGAAAAGGACGGCCCGTGGCCGTCCTTCCGCCGGATATGTCATTGGCTCAGTCAGCGTTGATGTACTTGTCCACGATCGACTGGAAGGTACCGTCGGCCTTCAGCTCGGCCATGGCGTTGTTGACCGCCTCCAGCAGGGCGGTGTTGCCCTTCTGCACGCCAATGGCATAGTCCTCCACGGCCCACTCGCCTTCCAGAATGGTCAGGCCCTCGTTGGCCTCCACATAGGACTGGGCGGGCTTGTCGTCAATGATGACGGCGTCGATCTGGCCGTTGACCAGGGCCTGTACGGCAATGGCGCCAGTGTCATAGCCGATCACGTGGTCCTCGCCGTAGCCGCCGTTCTCCACAGTGTCGGAGGCATAGATGTAGCCGGTGGTACCCATCTGGGTGCCGATCATATAGTCGCCCAAGTTGTCCAGGGTCACGTCGGAGCCCTCCTTGACGATGACCACCTGCACGCCGGTGGCATAGGAGTCGGTAAAGTCCATGACCTCCCGGCGCTCCTCATTGGCCGTGATGCCGGCCATGGCGATGTCGCTCTGGCCGTTCTGAACGGCCAGCAGGGCCGCGTCAAAGCCCATGTCCATGATCTCCAACTCCAGGCCCAGCTTTTCCGCGATGGCGGCGCCTACCTCCATGTCAATACCGATGGGCTCGCCATTGTCGTCCAGCATCTCATAGGGAGGGAACTCCGCATTGGTGGAGAGGATCAGCTTGCCGGCCTCCACCGTGGTCAGCTCGACAGGCGCATCAGTCCCGGGCGCTGGCGTGTCGGTCCCCACGGGCGCGGAGCCAGAGGGGGCGGGGGTGTCGGCAGCGCCGCCTTGGGTGCCGCCGGAGCAGGCGGCCAGCAGGCTTACACTCATAACCAGGGACAGGCCCAGGGCAAGCAGCTTCTTCATATTTTTCATTGTCATAATCTCCTCATTCCTGATTTCCTTGAACAGGTACCCCCCATTATACACTTTATTCACAAAAATGCAATATTTATTCATTCGTCAAAGGCACCAAAAAACCAAGGGCGGAGCCGTCCGGCTCCGCCCTTTTGTTCAGTTTTGCTTCCGGCCCCTCTGACGGCCGCGGGTCTCAGTCAAAGCCCAGACCCATGTATCCGTGGGTCCCCTGGCCCCAGGCGGCGCGCTTGGCCTGGCTGTACCATTTGAGCATGCCGAAGGACTGGATATAGCTGCCGGGCAGGCCGTCCCACGCGGCGGGGGTGCGCACGTGATAGCGGGCGGCAGGCAGCAGGGCGGCCAGCTGCGCCACCGCGCCGGCCATCTGGGGCCTCGGAATCACCAGCTCCTTGAGCAGCAGGCTCTGTGCGTCCACATACTCCGCAGCGGCGCAACCCACCACGCCGTCCACCTCTACCCTGTAGAGTCCGGCCCCCGCCATTTGGGACATGCCCTGCTGATAGCGGATCAGCTCCTTCCCGTAGCGGATAAAGGGCAGCCCCTCCAGCAGGCCGTCCCGGATCCGGCCGTACTCCGCCGGCTCCACCGGCTGCGCGGCTCCGGCGCCCGGCTGGGCAACCATATTCCGCAGCAGCTCCAGCTTACGCAGGGAAAAGCCGGGCTGAAAATCCACGGTGGCAAAGAATTTATGCAGGCTTGGCTCGGCGGGCACCACGGTCACACAGTCCACGCCCCGGGCCCGCAGGTGGAAGTCCACATAGTGGAGCAGCTGCCGCCCATAGCCCTTCTTCCGCGCGGCGGGGTCGGTGGCCAGGGCATAGACGTAGTAGGCCGAGGCCGTCTTTCCGCCGGGCAGGGCGATCTCCATGGGGAGCAGGGCCAGCATGGAGGCCAGCGCCCCGTCCTCCAGCAGCAGAAGCATATCCTCCGGTTTCCAGCAGCACTCGTAAAACCAATCAATATAGCGGTCCTCGTCGCCGAAAGCCTTTCTCCAGAGTTCCTTTTGTGCCTGGGCCTCCTCCGGCCTGGACGGGCGGATCCGGATCATAGGGCGCACCTCCTCATAGCAGTGATTACAGCCAGGCCTAATCAGGCCCGCAGAATTGCGGTATGCTTTTCCACCATCAGGTCCGGATAATAGCTCTCCTTGGCCTTCCGCAGCCCTTCCACACCCATGTCGTCCTCCCGGTTGAGGTACTTCACTTCGGGGTGGCGCTCCCGCACCCAGCGGGCAAACTCCCGGTTGATGATGGCATAGGCCCCCTGGAGCTCTCCATAGGCCTTTTCAAAGTGGACGTCATAGGTGTCGGAGCACAGGCGGTCACCCATGGTAAAGGCCACCACCTCCCCGTAAACCCGGATGAGGCCACCCTCCAGGCCCAGGGTGTGGTAGTGCTCCATGGCGGTGCGCAGGGCAATGCCCTCGTCTCCCAGGTCGCGCTCCTCCGCCGCCCCCTCCCGCGGAAGGGAGCGCCGGTACCACTCCTTATCCATCTCCAGACACTCCGGCAGGCTCTCCGGGGTAATCTCCTCGTACACCCAGCTGGGATTGCTCTCGATAAAACGGTTAATGTGATTGCGCTTGGCGTGAAGCTTCTTGCCCCCCAGATCCGCCAGGCGGTCAATCTCGTATAGATAATCATAACCATCCCGGTCGGCGCTGTAGTCAAACTGGCCGGGAAAAAATTCCTCCAGCTCAGCCATCTGCCGGGGCGTCAGGCATACCAGCCGCAGGGGCTCTCCCCGCTGGGCGGCGTCCTGCTCCAGCGTCCGGATCACACCGGCCACGTCGCCCACACCCGCCGGGTACATATAGCTGCACCCCATGCGTCCGCACAGATGGGTTACCAGGAAATCCCCCACCCGGGCAATCTGCTGATGGTAGGCCCGGCTCCAGACCAGCAGGTTGGTAAAATTATAGTCGCAGCCCCGGTAGTCGGCCCGGGCCAGCAGGGTATCCACCCAGGCTTTGTCAGACAGCTGCGGCGTTTGAAATGCGATCATACGGTGTCTCGTCTCCTCAGATTCCCAAGTATAGCGCTATGTTATCATGAACGCCTCCGTTTGGCAAGCAAAACCGTCTCTCCCACATAGCGAGGACATAGCGAGGACGGGTCCCGGCCAAAGGCCGGGACCCGTCCTCGCTCCCGCGTCTTCAGTATCCTGGATACACATCGCTCTTCTTCGGCAGAAGAACGCTGGCCACAATATAGAGGATCAGGCCAGCTCCCACGGAGCATAGGGTTACGATCACCCAGATCAGGCGGACGATGTTGGCGTCAATATTGAAATATTCGGCGACGCCGCCGCACACGCCGGTTAGCTTGGCTCCCTGTTCAATACGATACAGCTTTTTGGGTTCATTCATGGGGACGCCTCCTTTTCTGTATCTACAGGATACCACAGATGTGTTAAAAAATCCTGAATCAAACCTTAAAATCTAATAAGAGTTACCTTCTACGCCCGACCGCTCAGTTTTTGGACTCCTCCACCAGCATCAGGCAGCCGTCCTTGTCGTATTTCAGCCGCTGCACCTCCGCCCGGGTATTGCGCACAATCTCGTCCATGCGGATGCCCTCGGTAATGGTGGCGATGAAGGTGTAGGCTACCCCGTGGCGCTTGGCCCGTCCGGTGCGGCCGATGCGGTGGGTGTAGTTCTCCATCTCGTCGGGCACGTCGTAGTTGAACACTGCGTCCACGTCGTCAATGTCCAGGCCCCGGGCAGCCACATCGGTGGCCACCAGCACCTTGACCTCGCCCTTCTTGAACTTCTCCAGGGTCTTTTCCCGGATGCGCTGCTGGATGTCCCCGTGGATGGCCTCGCAGGAGATGCCCCGCATCTTCAGAAGCCCGGCCAGCCGGTCGGTCATGTTCTTGGTGTTGCAGAAGGCGATGGCCCGCTCATACCCGCCGTGGGTGATGAGGGCGGCGATGGTGTCCAGCTTCTGCTCCCGGCCGTCCAGGTCAATGCGGTACTGAGTAATGTCAGGCTTGGAGTCCTCCACCGGGCGCACGGTGATCTCCACCGGGTCCCTCTGGTACACCCAGGAGATGTCCATGACCTCCCGGGAGATGGTGGCGGAGAACATCCCCAGGTTCCTCCGCCCCTTGAGCTGGTCCAGGATGCGGGTGACGTCCCGCACAAAGCCCATGTCCAGCATCCGGTCGGCCTCGTCCAGAACCACGGTCTGCACCTTGTCCAGGCGGACGGTGCGCCGCTTCATGTGGTCCATCAGCCGCCCTGGGGTAGCCACCACGATCTGGGGCTTCTTCTTCAGGGTGTTGATCTGCTTGTCAATGGGAGCGCCGCCGTACAGGCAGACGGTGCGCACCCCCTCCTTGAACTCGCACAGGTCCCGCAGCTCCTCCTGGATCTGCACCGCCAGCTCCCGGGTGGGGGCCAGGACCAGGGCCTGCACATCCTCGCCGGAGGGATCCACATGCTCCACCATGGGGATGCCAAAGGCAAAGGTCTTGCCCGTGCCCGTGGGGGCCTTGGCGATAACGTCCCTCCACTCCATAAAATAGGGGATGGCCCCGGCCTGCACCGGGGTGGCCTGGACGTAGCCCTTCTTCTCAATGGCCCGCATCACCTCGGGGGAGAGCCCCAGCTGGTCGTAGCGGACCACCTCGTTTGTCTGTTCACCGTTGATTTCCATGGGCACAAAATTCCTTTCTGTTCACAGCTTGCCTGATTCAAGGTCCCACACAGGCAGCCGAAACCCCGTTTCGCACCCAACGCCCGCCTCACCCAGAGGGGCGCGACCTCAAATCTGTCTCAAAAAGTGTATCATAGTCGGGATAAAAATGCAATCCATATCCCTCCGGCGCTAAAAAGGGCCCCCGCCCCGCCGCCGGAACACATGGATGCGGAAGGCTGCCGTCACATCCAGCCGGTCCAGCTCCGCCAGCCGCCGCGCCCCCTCCCTGGGGGTCTTCCAGTAATAGGGGGTCATCTGGAACAGGTCGGCGATGGTCTGCCGGTCCGGCAGGGGGAGCCGCGCCTCCACCGGAACGATGTCCAGATAGTCAAAGCCCTCATAGGCCACCGCCTCCTCCCGATTGGGATAGGGCGCGTCATAGAGCACCTGCTTGAGCTCCCACAGATGGCGGGCGGCGGGCGTCACATAGAAAAAGGCCCCCTCCGGGCGGAGCACCCGGCGGAACTCCTCCAGGGCCAGGGGCGAAAAACAGTCCACCAGCAGGTCGACCGCCCCATCCCCCACCGGCAGGCGATAGACCGAGGCCACGGCGAACTCCGCCTCCGCCAGCCCTTTGGCCGCGTGCCGCACCGAGGGCTTGGACAGGTCCACCCCGGCCAGCCTCGGCCGCCGCCCGGCAGCGGTCAGGGCCTCATAGAGCCCGGCGGTGTAGTATCCCTCCCCACAGCCCGCATCCAGCACCGCTGGCCGCTCCAGCCCGGCGGTGTGCGCCAGGGCCAGGGCGCACAGGGCATCCCGCAGGGGGGCATAATACCCGCTGCGCAGAAATCGGCTGCGGGCTGCGGCCATGCCCTTGTCGTCCCCGGGCATCTTGGAGTGCATCCGGTTGGCGGGCAGCAGGTGGACATAGCCCTCCCGGGCCCGGTCAAAGCAGTGGCCGCTGGGGCAGGTGTAGGCCCGTTCCCCCCGCTCCAGCGGCGCGGCACAGTGCGGACAGCAGAATAGACTCACAGGGCATCTCTCCTTCCGGAGCTATGATAGCACAGTTTTCGGAAAAATAACAGCCGGCGCGGACCAGGCCGGCCGCTGGGCAGCCTCTCCGACTCTCCCATGATCCGATGAAAAGGGGGCTCCGGCCAGTTGGCCGGAACCCCCTTCTATGTAACCCTTACCGCTCCAGCAGCTCCTTGGCGGAGATGCCGGGCTCGGTCATGGAGTAGGGATCCAGGATCTTGTCCAGGGAGGCCTCGTCCAGCAGGCCCTCCTGGAGGATGAGCTCCCGCACCGGCGCACCGGTCTCAATGGCCTTTTTGGCCACCTCGGCCGCCTTTTCATAGCCCACGTGGGGGCACAGGGCGGTGATTATGCCCACGCTGTGCTCCACCATATCCCGGCATCGCTCCCGATTGGCGGTGATGCCCACAATGCAGTTGTCCACCAGGGTGTTCACCGCGTAGGTCAGAAACTCCACCGCGTGGGTCAGATTCCAGAAGATGATGGGCTCAAAGGCGTTGAGTTCCAGCTGGCCGGCCTCGGCGGCCAGGGTGATGGTCAGGTCGTTGCCCATGATGTTGAAAGCCACCTGATTGACCACCTCCGGAATCACCGGGTTGACCTTGCCAGGCATAATGGAGGAGCCGTTCTGCCGGGGGGGCAGGTTGATCTCGTTAAAGCCGCAACGGGGCCCGGAGGACATGAGCCGCAAGTCGTTGGACATCTTGGACAGGTTCACCGCACAGGTCTTGACCGCACCGGAGACCGCTACAAACTCGTCCAGGTTCTGTGTAGCGTCAATCAGATTGAATGCCTGCACCAAGTTCAGCCCGGTGACCTTGGACAGGTTGGGCACAATGCGGCGCAGGTACTGCTCGTCGGCGTTGATGCCGGTGCCGATGGCCGTGCCGCCCATGTTCAGGCAGCGCATCTCGTCCTTGGCCCGCTCGAACCGGGCCAGATCCCGGCGCACCGCCTCGCTGTAGGCCCTGAACTCCTGACCCAGGCGGATGGGCACCGCGTCCTGCATCTGGGTGCGGCCCATCTTGATCACATCGTCAAACTCGTCTGCCTTCTCCACCAGGGCCTTGTACAGGCGCTCCAGCTGGATCTGGGCGCGCACCAGAAGCTTGAGTACCGCCAGCTTGCCCGCGGAGGGAAACACATCGTTGGTGGACTGGCCGTAGTTGACGTGATCGTTGGGGTTAACCAGGCTGTAGTCCCCCTTCTCGCCGCCCAGCAGCTCGATGGCCCGGTTGGCGATGACCTCGTTGGCGTTCATGTTCAGGCTGGTGCCCGCGCCGCCCTGGATGGGGTCCACAATAAAGGCGTCATGGAGCTTACCCTCCACAATCTCCTCGCAGGCGGCAACGATCGCGTCGGCCACCCGTTTGTCCAGCAGGCCGATCTCATAGTTGGTAATAGCCGAGGCCATTTTAATCTGGGCGATGGAGTTGATAAGCTCCGGATGCATGGTCAGGCCGGTAATATGGAAGTTCTCCGCGGCCCGCAGGGACTGCACGCCGTAATATACGTCCTTTGGGACGGCACGCTCTCCCACCGAGTCGTGCTCAGAGCGATAAAGAGTCGTTGCTTCTTCCATGGTGCCTCTCTCCTTTGCAGGTCATCTTTCAATTTTGCAGTTGTATTGTAGCATTACTCTGTCTTTTTTGCAAGTACTCCTGCAAAATATTTTACTGTTTTATGCTCCAAGTGCGGCACGCGGAACCTCTCTCCCTGCAATACAGTCCGGAAAGGCTTGCTTTGGCGCAGATTTGTGGTATACTAGCTTGGATAAATCAGGCACATCTGTGCGCGATAAGGAGCTTACCATGATCACTGTGACCGACCTGGGGCTGAATTACAGCGGGACGCCCCTCTTTTCTCACGTGGACCTGCAATTCATCAAGGGCAACTGCTACGGCATTATTGGCGCCAACGGCGCGGGCAAGTCCACCTTTCTCAAGATCCTCTCCGGCGAGCTGGAGCCCACCTCCGGCGAGGTGAACATCCTGCCCAAGACCCGCATGTCCGTGCTCAAGCAGAACCAGAATGCCTACGACGCATACAACGTGATGGACACGGTCATTATGGGCAACCAGCGGCTGTATGACATCGGCAAGGAGAAGGACGCCCTCTACGAAAAGGAGGAGATGACCGAGGAAGACGGCATCAAGGCCTGCGAGCTGGAGGAGGAGTTTGCCGAGCTGGGAGGCTGGGAGGCCGAGTCCGACGCGTCCCGCATTCTCCAGGGCCTGGGCATCGGAACCGAGCTGCACTACAACGACATGGCCACCCTGGACGCCCGGCTGAAGGTGAAGGTGCTGCTGGCCCAGGCACTGTTCGGCAATCCCGACATCCTGATGATGGACGAGCCCACAAACAATCTGGACATCAACGCCGTCAACTGGCTGGAGGACTTTCTGCTGGACTTTGAGGGAACCGTCATCGTGGTGTCCCACGACCGGCACTTCCTGAACACCATCTGCACCCACATCGTGGACATCGACTACAACAAGATCAAGCTGTACGTGGGCAACTATGACTTCTGGTACGAATCCTCCCAGCTGGTGCAGTCCCTGATCAAGAACCAGAACAAGCGCAACGAGGAGAAGATCAAGGAGCTGCAGGACTTTATCTCCCGCTTCTCCGCCAACAAGTCCAAGTCCAAGCAGGCCACCGCCCGGCGCAAGCTGCTGGACAAACTGACCGTGGAGGAGATGCCCGCCTCCTCCCGCCGCTACCCCTTCGTGGGCTTCACCCCCGACCGGGAGGTGGGCAAGGACATCCTCTTCGTCACCGACGTGAGCAAAACCATCGACGGGGTAAAGGTGCTGGACAAGGTAAGCTTTATCGTGGGCCATGGGGACAAGATTGCCTTCGTGGGGGACAACGAGAACGCCCACACCGCGCTCTTTAAAATTCTCACCGGGGAGCTGGAGCCCGACGAGGGCACGGTGAAGTGGGGCCAGACCGCCACCTTCTCCTATTTCCCCAAGGACAATACCGCCTTCTTCGAGGGGCACGACGAAAATCTGGTGGAGTGGCTGCGCCAGTTCTCCTCCGACCCCCACGAGGCCTATCTGCGGGGCTTTCTGGGCCGGATGCTCTTCTCCGGGGACGAGGTGTACAAGCCGGTCAAGGTGCTCTCCGGCGGGGAGAAGGTGCGGTGCATGCTCTCCCGCATGATGCTCTCCGGGGCCAATGTGCTCCTGCTGGACCAGCCCACCAACCATCTGGATTTGGAGTCCATCGCCGCGCTGAACAAGGGGCTGGAGGCGGTGAAGTGCAACATGCTCTTCTCCTCCCACGACCACCAGCTGGTGCAGACCGTGGCCAACCGGGTGTTTGACTTCACCTCCGACGGCAGGCTCATCGACCGCAAGATGACCTACGACGAGTATCTGGAGAGTACGTCGGAGGCCCGCGCGTAACCGAAGCCAAGACAGGGGTGCCCCCTCGGGGGCGCCCCTGTCTCATCTCTCGCCGCGCTCAGATGCCCCGGCGGAGCACGCCAAACCGATACCACAAAAAGCCCGCCAAGTCGGCCAGGCCCCAGCCGATGGGGATGGCCCACCAGATGGCCTTCAGACCGAAGGCCGGGTTAGGCGCCAGGGCATAGGCCATGGCCACCCGGGTCCCCAGGGAGATTACCGTCAGCACCAGAGACATGGCGGGCCGGCCGATGGCCCGGTACAGGCCGTAGAGCAGGAACAGGCAGCCGATGCCGCAGTAGCAGGCCCCCTCAATGCGCAGGTACTCCACGCCCACAGCCACGATCTCCGTCTCCCCTGGCTGGGTAAACAGTCCCATCAGCTGAGGGGCAAAAAGCGCCACCAGAACCGAGATGACCACGCAGAACGCCAGCGCGGTGACCACTGCCGAGCGGATCCCCTTCCGAATGCGGCCGGTCTCCCCGGCTCCGTAGTTCTGGGCGATAAAGGTGGAAAAGGCGTTGCCGAAGTCCTGCACCGGCATATAGGCGAAGGCGTCGATCTTCACCGCCGCGGCAAAGGCGGCCATCACACTGACGCCGAAGGAGTTCACCAGCCCCTGGATCATCAGGATGCCGAAGTTCATCACCGACTGCTGCAGGCAGGTGAGCACCGAGTAGCCCGCGATCTTTCCCGCCAGGTCCCGGCGGAAGCGGCGGTGCCGCCGCTCCGGCAGCAGTCCGGGGGCCCAGCGGACGGCGCAGAGAGTCAGCCCCCCAGCGGAGGCGGACTGGGCGATGACGGTGGCCAGGGCGGCCCCCGCCACCCCCATGTCCAGCGTCAGCACGCAAAACAGGTCCAGCACAATGTTGAGCGCCGCCGCGCAGCCCAGCACCAGCAGGGGCAGAAGAGAATTCCCCAGGGCGCGCAGCACCGAGGCCATGTAGTTGTAGACAAAGGTAAAAAACAGCCCCACGAAGATGATGCGCAGGTAGTCGGCCATGCCGCCCCGCACACTGTCCGGAATCTGCAGGGCGGTCAGAATGGGCCCCATCAGCAGCAGGGCCAGGGCGGTGATGACCAGTGTGACCAGCCCCACCAGCACAAAGGAGACAAACAGGCCGGACCTGAGCTCCTCCTCCCTTTTTCCGCCCCAGAGCATGGAGAACACCGCCCCGCTGCCCATGCACAGGCCCAGGATCACTGAGGTAAGAAATGTCATCAGCGTAAAGGCAGAGCCCACGGCGGCCAGGGCCTCCGCCCCCAGTACCCGCCCCACGATGAGGGTGTCGGCCACGTTATAGAGCTGCTGGAGCAGATTGCTTAAGATCAGAGGCGCGGCAAAGCGCAGCATGGAGCCGGTGACACTCCCCTGTGTCAAATCCGTGTGCATAGGACCATCCTTATCCGTTTAAATTGCGCCGCTTCGGAGGCGGGCGGGCCTGTCCGCTCCGCCCGGACGGCGGACGCGACATTCATTATAGCATGATTTTTGAAAAATGCCAGAAATCCCGTGCGTTTTGCGGAAAACTATGGTATACTGCATGTTTAGAATATCCAAGCTATCTTCGTTCCTTGAGAGGTATGTCTATGGACAGAAACTATATTGCCGCGCCCGCCGTGGCCGTGGCCGGCGGCGCCGTGGGCTGCGCCCTCCGCGCCTGGGGCCTTCGCACCGCCTTTGAGCCGGAGACCGGCCTGCCCATCCCGGGCATGCCCGCCACCTGGGCGCTTATCCTGCTCTCCATCGCCATGGCGGCGGTGCTGCTGGTGCTGGTGCGGGGCTGCCGGAACTGCCCCCTGCCCGGCGGTTATGACCAGGCGTTCTCCGCCAAGGGGAGCACGGCCTACATGACCTGCATGGTGCTCTCGGCCTTTGCCCTGCTGGCTGCGGCCGCGGGGATGCTCCTGGACTTTGTGCAGCGGGAGAACACCTCCATGCTACGCCTGATCCTGGCGGTCCTGTGTGTGGTGTCCGCTGTGTGCGTACTGTCCACCGGCCGGAACAATTACCGGGGCGAGGGCCGCGGGAAGTATAACTTCACCCTGCTTATGCCGGCCTACACCTTCTGTGTGTGGCTCATCGCTGCCTATCAGGTACGGGCCGGAGACCCGGTCCAGCTGGACTATATCTATGAGATCCTGGCCATTATCGCCGCCCTGCTGGGCCTGTATTTTACGGCCGGCTTCTCCTTTGAGCGGCCAAAGGCGGCCCGCTCGGCCCTGTTTTCCCTGCTGGGCGTGTATTTTTCCATCGTCACCCTGGCCGACCGGCACGACCTGCCCTCCACCCTGCTCTACTGCTTTGCCATTTTAATGCTTTTGACCTCTGCCCTGACTCTGCTCCGCAACGTCTCCCAGCTGGGGACGGCCTGCGATACCAAAGAAAGCCATAGGGAGGAATCCTCAGATGAACCGTGAGAAATTTTATATTACCACCCCCATCTACTACCCTAGCGACAAGCTGCACATCGGCCACACCTACTGCACCGTGGCCACCGACGCCATGGCCCGCTACAAGCGGCTCAAGGGCTGCGACGTGCTGTTCCTCACCGGCACGGACGAGCACGGCCAGAAGATTGAGGACAAGGCCAGGGAGGCCGGAGTTTCCCCCCAGCAGTTTGTGGACAATATTGTGGAGGGCCCCCGGGGCGTGCTGGACCTGTGGAAGCTGATGAACATCTCCAACGACCGCTTTATCCGCACCACCGACGACTACCATGTCCACGCCATCCAGAAGATTTTTAAGAAGATGTACGAGAACGGGGACATTTACAAGGGCACCTATAAGGGCAAATACTGCAAGCCCTGTGAGTCCTTCTGGACGGAGAGCCAGCTCAAGGACGGCAAGTGCCCCGACTGCGGCCGGGAGGTACAGGACGCGGAGGAGGAGGCCTACTTCTTCCGGCTGAGCAAGTACGCCGACCGCATCCAGGACCTGCTGGAGAACACCGACTTCCTGCAGCCCCGCAGCCGGGTCCACGAGATGGTGAACAACTTCATCAAGCCCGGCCTGGAGGACCTATGCGTCTCCCGCACCTCCTTCTCCTGGGGCGTGCCCGTGGACTTTGACCCGGGCCACGTGGTGTATGTGTGGATCGACGCGCTCTTCAACTACACCACCGCTCTGGGCTTCATGAACGACAAGTACGACGACTACGACAATTTCTGGCCCGCCGATGTCCACTTCGTGGGCAAGGAGATCGTCCGCTTCCACTCCATCATCTGGCCCGCCATGCTCATGAGCATGGGAATGCCCCTGCCCAAGCACGTGTTTGGCCACGGCTGGCTGCTGCTGGACGGCGGCAAGATGAGCAAGTCCAAGGGCAATGTGGTGGATCCCTATGTGCTGGCCGAGCAGTTCGGGGTGGACGCCCTGCGCTTCTTCCTGCTGCGCACCTTCCCCTTCGGCTCCGACGGCAATTTCTCCAACGAGGCCCTCATCAACACCATCAACGTGGATCTGGCCAACGACCTGGGTAATCTGCTCTCCCGCACCACCGCCATGGCGGGCAAATACTTCGGCGGCACCCTGCCCGCCGGCCGCCGGGCGGACGCGCTGGACGACGAGCTGGTGAACATGGTCTCCACCCTGCGGGACCGCTATGAGGAGCAGATGGAGCAGTTCGCCTTCCAGAACGCCCTGGCCGAGGTATTCAAGGTCATCGCCCGGGCCAACAAGTATATTGACGAGACCGCCCCCTGGGTGCTGGCCAAGGATCTGCAGGCCAACGGGGACCGTCTGGCCGCGGTGCTCTACAACCTGCTGGAGACCACCCGCATCTGCGGCGTGCTGCTGACCCCCTTCATGCCCCAGTCCATGGACAAGCTCTTTGCCCAGCTGGGCGCCTGTGAGGGCTGCCGCACCTGGGAGAGCGCCGGGGTGTGGGGCTCCCTGAATCCTACGGTCACGGTGACCAAGGGGGAAAACCTCTTCCCCCGCATCGACCTGGACCAGGCCCTCGCCCAGCTGGAGGCCGCCGTGGCGGCGGCCAAGGGGCCGGCCATTGAGCTGGAGCCCTACACCGAGGAGTTTGTGGATTTCGACACCTTCTGCAAGTCCGACCTCCGGGTGGTGAAGGTCAAAGCCTGCGACGCGGTGAAGAAGAGCAAAAAGCTTCTGCGCTTCACCCTGGACGACGGCTCCGGTATTGACCGGCAGATCCTCTCCGGCATCCACGCCTACTATGAGCCGGAGGAGCTGGTGGGCAAGACTCTGGTGGCCATCCTCAACCTGCCCCCCCGGAAGATGATGGGGCTGGACTCCTGCGGCATGCTCATCTCCGCCGTGCACCAAGAGAATGGGGAAGAGAAGCTCCACCTGCTCATGGTGGACGATGCCATCCCGGCCGGCGCGAAGCTGTGCTGACTTAGGTCCAGGCGGGGACAACATCCCCCCTGGATACGAAATAGTCCCCTCGCCGCCGTGGGCGGCGAAAATTCTGTGAAACAAAAGGGCGGCGGAACGTGATGCGTTCCGCCGCCCTTGCTCTATGCCTTTTCCAGCAATCTACGGTAGGCGGCGTCGATGGCCAGGGCGCCCAGGGGGGCGGTAACCAGGATGGCGATGACCGCCACGGTGAGCACTGTCTCGCCGCAGGACAACCCCATAGCCAGGGGCACACCGCCGATGGCTGCCTGGACCGTGGCCTTGGGCAGGTAGGCCAGCACAGCAAACAGCCGCTCCTTCCCGTTGAGCCCGCCGCCCAGCTGACACAGAAGCACCCCCACGGCCCGGAAGCACAGGGCGCCCAGCACGGCGGCCACCGCCCTAGGACCGGCCAAGGCGGCATAGGGCAGGTTGACCTGGGCGCCCACCAGCACAAAGAGGACCACTTCAGCGGCCACCCACAGCTTGCCGAACTTGGCCGTGAGCCGCCCGGCTGTCCGGGGCCTCCATCGGCGCAGGCCCAGCCCGGCCCCCATCACCGCCAGCAGGCCGGAGAAGGGCAGGGTGCCCTCCAGCGCATGCTCCAGCTCCAACAACAGCAGGGCCAGGGCGAGCAGGAGCAGCACCTTGACGGAATCCCGCATCTGCAGCCGGGCGAACAACTCCGCCAGAAGCAGGCCCAGTGCCAGCCCCGCTGCGCCGCCCAGCAGAATGGACACGGGCACTCCCACCAGGGCGGCGGGGGAAAAGCGCCCCCCCTGGGCCATGCCGGTAAAGGAGGTAAACAAGACAATCACAAACACGTCGTCCACCGAGGCCCCAGCCAGGACCATCCGTGGAATCCCTTTTGCCGCGCCATACCCTTCCTCCATCAGCCGGAGCATCCTGGGCACGATGACCGCAGGGGACACCGCCCCCACCACCGCGCCCATAATGGCGGCGTCCAGGGGGGAGACCCCCAGCAGCCGCGGGGCCAGCAGCCACATACCCAGCACCTCGCAGGCGGCGGGCACAAAGCACATGAGCAGGGCGGGCCGTCCCGCCCGCTTCAGATCGTCCAGCTCCAGGGACAATCCTGCCCGGAGCAGAATGATGACCAGAGCCAGCTGCCTCAGATCGGCGGAGATGGCCAGCAGCTCACCGGAGAGCTGATCAAACCCATAGGGCCCCAGCAGAATACCGGCCAGCAGCATGCCCACCAGCGACGGCATATACAGCCGTTTGGCCAGGCTCCCCAGGGCCAGGCCGAACAGGAAAACATAGGCGATACTGGTCAGCATAGGATGCGCACTCCTCCCAGAGGGCAGCAAAAAAGCCAATGCCCCCTGCAACAGTTTGCAGAAGTCATCAGCCAAAAGGCGGTTCCGGCCTGTCGGCCGCGGGAGCACTTCATTCCCGTGATGAAATTGCGGAGCTATTTTACCAGAGCCGGCCCCCGCTGTCAAGGGCCCGGTCGGGCCGCCCTTCGGGGCGGCCCGACCGGCGCGTCAGTCCAGCTTGGTGATCCAGCCAAAGGGGTCGGGCTGCGTGCCCCACTGGATCCCGGTGAGGGTGTCGTACAGGCGCTGGGTCAGGGGACCGATCTGCCCGCCGTTGACCACCACGTGCCGGTCGTTCCAGCCCATCTCGCCGATGGGGGAGACCACGGCGGCGGTGCCGGAGCCAAAGGCCTCCTCCAGAGCGCCGGCCTCGGCGGCGTCAAAGAGCTCCTGGGCGGTGATGAGGCGCTCCTCCACCGGAACGCCCCAGCTTCTGAGCAGTTCCAGGCAGGACTTGCGGGTGATCCCGGGCAGCACGGAGCCGGTAAGGGCTGGGGTGACCACGGTGCCGTTGATCTTGAAGAGCACGTTCATGGAGCCCACTTCTTCAATATATTTGCGCTCCACACCGTCCAGCCAGAGCACCTGGGCATAGCCCTGCTTTTCGGCCTGTTCCCCTGCGCGGATGGAGGCGGCGTAGTTGCCTCCGCATTTGGCATAGCCCGTGCCGCCCCGGACGGCGCGCACGTCCCGGCTCTCCACATAGATGCGCACCGGGTTGATGCCCTCTTTATAGTAGGAGCCCACCGGGCAGCAGATGATGGCAAAGATGTAATTGTGGGCCGCGTGGACGCCCAGAGTAGGGGTGGTGGCAATGATGAAGGGCCGGATATACAGGGAGGTGCCCGGCTTGGAGGGCACCCAGTCGGCCTCCAGCTCCACCAGCTGTTCAATGGCGGACAGGGCGGTCTCCTCGTCCAGCTGTGGAATGCACATGCGCTCACAGGAGTTGTTCATGCGGCGCACATTTTCCATGGGGCGGAAGAGCTGCACCTTGCCCTGGGGATTACGATAGGCCTTCAGCCCCTCAAAGACCTCCTGGGCGTAGTGGAACACCATGGCGGAGGGCTCCAGGGGCAGAGGGCCGTAGGGGACGATGCGCCCGTCGTGCCAGCCCTTCCCTTCGGTGTAATCCATCTGAAACATGTGGTCGGTAAAGCTGCGGCCAAACACCAGGGTGTCCGGGTCGGGCTTGTCCTTGCGCACGGCGGCGTACTGGACGGGAAATGTTTTCATATTGACGGCCTCCCGAGAGATAGTTTATTTTTTTGATACTGCCCAGTATGACAGTTCAGGCCAAAAAAGAATGTAAAGCATGATACAATGGCGGGATTCTCTGATTTCTTATTATAGCAGGCTGCAACAAAGGACGCAAGCAGACTTGTTTTCGCGCTGAAATATTGGTATAATAATCGTATACACGGCTGTTTTCCGCCTTTACCGCACCCCGGCAGCAGAGCCGGCCTTTGGGAGGTGTCTCCATGCGAAAAAACAAACTGACCCATCTGCTGGAGCCGAGTCTCCGGCTCTATTTTCTCTTTCTGCTGATCTTTGCCCTGATCTCTCTGCTCTTTTCCTGGCCCATGGCTGTGGCGGAGCTGGTTGTGGTGGCCATCCTCTATTTCTATTTCCGCCGCAGCAATGCCCAGCGCCAGAAGGAAATTCTGAACTATATCGAGCGGGTGAGCACCAATATGGATTCGGCCACTAAGGACACCATGGTCAACTCCCCCCTGCCCATGGTCATCTTCCGGCCGGAGAACGACGAGGTCATCTGGTCCAACAGCCGCTTTCTCCAGATCACCGGGGAGCGGGAGCACATGTTTGACATGAAGATCACCGACGCAGTGCCCGACTTCTCCTCCCGCTGGCTGATGGAGGGTAAGACCGAATGTCCCACCGAGGTCCGGCTGGATCAGCGCCGCTTCCTGGTGTTCGGCCACCTGGTGCGCACCGAGGATTCCAGCAGCCGGGGCTATTTGGCCACCACCTACTGGGTGGATATTACCGACTTTGCCCAGACCCGCGACGCCTATTATGCCAACCGTCCAGTGGTGGCCATCCTTACCCTGGACAGCTATGAGGAGCTGATGAAGGGCATCAGCGACAACGCCAAATCCGCCCTGCTCAGCGAAATTGAGGAGAAGATGGCCGCTTGGGCGGCTCCCGCCCAGGGCCTGTTCCGCCGCTATGACCGGGGCCGTTATCTCTTTGTGTTTGAGGAGCGCTGTCTGGCCCAATTCCAGGAAAAGAAGTTTGACCTGCTGGACACCGTGCACGACATCGTAAGCCCCAACGGCATTCCCGCCACCTTGTCCATCGGGATCGGCAAGGATGCGGACAGCTTCCAGGATCTGTTCCAGTACGCCTCCCTGTCGGTGGAAATGGCCCTCTCCCGGGGCGGCGACCAGGCGGTGGTGAAAAACAAATTCAACTTTGAGTTCTACGGCGGGCGCACCAAGGAGCTGGAGAAGCGCACCAAGGTCAAAAGCCGGGTCATGGCCAACGCCCTGGGGGAGCTGGTGGCCGACGCGTCCCGGGTGCTGGTCATGGGCCACAAATTCCCCGACCTAGACTGCATCGGCGCGGCCGCCGGCGTATGCGCCATTGCCCGCAAGAAGGGCACTCCGGTGTGTATTGTGCGGGAGCCGGGCCAGAACCCCGCCAGCGATATGGTGGAGCGGCTGGCCGCTCTGCCCGAGTACCATGAGGTCTTTGTCTCCCCCCAGGACGCCCTCGTCCTTGCGGACGCCAGCGACCTGCTGGTGGTGGTGGACACCAACCGCCCGGAGCAGGTGGTCAGCGAGGATCTGCTGGCCGCGGTGAACAAGGTGGCGGTCATTGACCACCACCGCCGGGCGGCCACCTATATTTCCAACGCCGCCCTCAATTTTCACGAGCCCTATGCCTCCTCGGCCAGCGAACTGGTCACTGAGCTTCTGCAGTATCTGCTGGAGCCCGCCGATCTGCTGCGGGCAGAGGCGGAGGCCCTGCTGGCCGGCGTGGTGCTGGACACCAAGCAGTTTACCATGCGCACCGGCAGCCGCACCTTTGAGGCCGCGGCCTTCCTGCGCCGCTCCGGTGCGGACACCGGGGACGTGAAGAAGCTCTTCCAAAACGACCTGGAGGGCACTATCGCCCGCTACGACATCATCCAGAACGCCCGCATGTACCGGGACGGGGTGGCCGTGGCCGTGGTGGACCACACTGTCGGCCGGGTGACGGCCGCCCAGGCGGCCGATGAGCTGCTGAACATTTCGGGCATTGACACCTCCTTTGTGCTCTTCCCGGACGGAGACCGGGTGATCGTCTCGGCCCGCTCCATGGGAGATGTGAACGTGCAGGTGATTCTGGAGAAGTTGGGCGGCGGCGGCAACGCCGCCACCGCAGGCGCACAGATTCAGAGTGCCACCCTGGACTCCGCCGCCCGCTCCCTGCTGAGGGCCATCGACCAGTATTTTGAGGATGAATGACCCCAGCGCAGAAAAACCGGGAGCCGCGCAGAGCCGCCTGTCCCCCGCTTGGATTTTGAAAGGAGAACATCAGATGAAAGTAATTCTACTGCAGGACGTAAAGGGCCAGGGCAAAAAGGGCCAGCTGGTAGACGCGTCCGACGGATACGCCCGCAACTTCCTGCTGCCCCGCAAGCTGGCGGTGGCCGCCACGGCGGAAAACCTGAACACCATGAAAATGCAGGAGAAAGCCAAAAAGGCCCAGGAGGCCGCCGAGAAGGCGGAGGCTGAGGCCATTGCCGCCAGGCTCAAGGAGCTGAGCGTGAAGATCGTGGCCAAGGGCGGCAACGGCGGGCGGCTCTTCGGCGCCGTGACCTCCAAGGAGATCGCCGACGCCCTGAGCGCCCAGCACGGCATCACCATCAACAAGAGCAAGATCGTCCAGGACGAACCCATCAAGGCCTTCGGCGGCTACGAGCTTAAGTGCAAGCTGGGCTACGAGGTGGTGGGGACCCTGAAGGTCGTCGTGGCGGAGGGCTGAGGCCCGTCCAAAACGGCCCCTCTCCGCATCAGCGCGGCATCCCCGTCCCCCGCAGGGGGCCGCCGCCACACATCCAGGAGGTGATTTCATGGCGACAGAGGAGGAACTGCTGGTCCGCCAGATGCCCCACAGCGTGGAGGCGGAACAGAGCGTCCTGGGTTCCATGCTCATTGACGCCCGCTGCGTGCCCCAGGTCATTGAGGAGCTGAAACCCGAAGACTTTTACCTGCGCACCAACCGGGAGATCTATGAGACCATCTACTCCATGTTCAACTTCTCCCTGACCATTGACCCGGTGACCGTACTGGACCACATGCGCCAGAACGGGGTATACGACGAGAACACCTCCCGCAATTACATCCTCCAGCTGATGGAGATCACCCCCACGGCGGCCAATGTAAAGGAGTATGTGGCCATCGTGAAGGATAAGGCCCTCCTGCGGCGCATTGCCGAGACCGCCGGGGACCTGACCGCCCTCATTCAGGAGGGCACCGGCACCGCCCAGGAGGTGCTGGAGGCAGCGGAGCAGCGGATTTATGCCATCCGGCAGGGCCGCGCCTCCCAGGGACTGGAGCACATCTCCAGCGTGATTCTCGGCGTTTATGAGCGCCTCAACGAGCTGGCCGCCAGCGGCCAGGCAGTGCCGGGGCTAAGCACCGGCCTGCCCGACGTGGACGCGGCCATCTCCGGTCTAAACCGGTCCGACCTGATTCTGCTGGCCGCCCGCCCCGGCATGGGCAAGACGTCCATGGCCCTGAACATCCTGCTGCACGCGGGCAAGTTCTCCGGCAAGACCGTGGTTTTTTTCTCCCTGGAGATGAGCCGGGAGCAGCTGGCCATGCGCCTGATCTCCGGAGAGTCCTTTGTGGACAACAAAAAGCTGGTCACCGGTAAGCTGGCTGAGGAGGACTGGACCAAAATTGCCGCCGCCTCGGCCGCCCTGAACCAGACGCAGATTCTCATTGACGACAACCCGGCCCTGAGCGTGGCGGACATGAACGCCAAATGCCGCCGGGTGGATAATCTGGGGCTGGTGGTCATAGACTACCTCCAGCTCATGACCTCCGCCGGCGGTCCCTCCCGCAGCGGCGACAACCGGCAGCAGATTGTCTCTGACATCTCCCGCGCCCTGAAAATTATGGCCAAGGAGCTGAATGTGCCCGTGCTCTGCCTGTCCCAGCTCTCCCGCGCCAATGAGGCCCGCACCAACAAGCGCCCCATGCTCTCTGACCTGCGCGAGTCGGGCGCCATTGAGCAGGACGCGGACATCGTGATGTTCCTCTATCGGGACGACTACTACAACGAGGACAGCGAAAACCACAACTTGGCGGAATGCATCATTGCCAAAAACCGCCACGGCGAGACGGGGACGGTGGAACTGCAGTGGCTGCCCGAATACACTACCTTCTCCTCCATTGACCGGCGCCACGAGGAGTACTGATATGGGGGCCGAGCAGAGCGCCCGGGCCCTCATCCGGCAATACGGCCTGATCCCGCCCGGAAGCACCGTACTGTGCGCGGTGTCGGGGGGCGCGGACTCGGTGTGCCTGCTCCACCTGCTGCACCGCCTGCAGGGGGAGATTCCCTTCACCCTGGCCGCCGCACACTACAACCACCGGCTGCGGGGGGCAGAGTCGGACCGGGATGAGGATTTTGTCCGGGATTTTACGGCCCGCTTCCTAGATCCCCGGCCGCCCCGGCTGGTGGTGGGCTCCGGGGATGTGGCGCAGGAGGCCAAGCGCCGGGGGACCGGCCTGGAAGAGACCGCCCGAGACATGCGCTACGCCTTCCTTCGGGAGACGGCGCAGGCCCTTGGCGCCCATGTGATCGCCCTGGCCCACAATGCCGACGATCATGCGGAAACCATGCTGCTCCACTTGCTCCGGGGCTGTGCGCTGCGGGGTCTCACCGGTATTCTGCCCCGGCGGGACGACTTGGTGCGCCCGCTGCTGACCACGCCCCGGCGGGAGATCGAGGCCTACCTGCACGCCTACGGCCTGCCCCACGTGGAGGACAGCACCAACGCGGACGACTCCTATGCCCGGAACCGGGTGCGGCACCAGATCCTTCCCCTTCTGCAGGAGATCGACCCCGGCTTTCTCCCCCGTATGTGGAGCACCGCACAACTGCTCCAGACCGACGAGGCCTATCTCTCCGCCCAGGCCCAGGCCGCCTGCTCCCGCGCCCGCTGGGCGGATGGGGAACTGGCGCTTCCGGCCGCCGACCTGGCTGGACTGCCCGATGCACTGGCCCCCAGGGCCGTCCGATTTCTGATCGGGCAGCTACGCTCCGGCAACGACGACTGCACCGCCGCCCACCTGAACGCCGTTGTGGCCCTGGCCCGGGGGAGCGATCCCTCGGCCTCGGTCCGGCTCCCCGGCGGGCTGCTGGCACAGCGCTCCTACCAGGACTTGCTTTTCACCTTTCGGAGTGCGCCCCCCCCTCTCCAGCCCGTCATCCCGGATCTGAACGGAGTAACGGCGGCCGGAGATACACCCTGGCTGCTGCGCTGCCGCAGGACCTTCTGCCCGGAAAATCCCCCCCTGGGCCCCGACGCCTTCTGGGTGTCCCTGGGCCGCCTTTCCGGGCCGCTGACCCTCCGCTCCCGGCAGACTGGGGACCGGCTTTCCCCGCCCGGCCGTGGCGGCAAAACCCTGAAAAAATGGCTGATCGAGACACGCGTCCCCCGTCGGGAGCGGGAGCGCATCCCTGTGCTGGCGGACCAGCTGGGGGTCGTGGCGGTCGCCGGCCTGGGGCCCGACCGGAGCCGCCTGGCCCGCCCGGGGGAGGATGCCCTGGAGCTTCAATTTATTTGTAAAAAGAGAGAGTGAGCGAGATGGAACATATGCTGGACCGGGACATTGAGCGTGTCCTCTTTTCCCAGGAGGAGCTGCGCTGCCGGGTGGGCGAGATTGCCCGCGAAATTGAGCGGGACTACCAGGGGAAGGAGCCTCTGCTGGTAAGCGTGCTGCGGGGCTCCTTTGTGTTTATGGCCGACCTGGTGCGCAGCATTAACCTACCCTGCACGGTGGACTTTATGGCGGTCTCCTCCTACGGCGCCGGCACCGCCTCTTCCGGCCAGGTCAAGATTGTCAAGGACCTATCTGAACACATCGAGGGGAAGGACGTCATCGTGGTGGAGGATATTCTGGACAGCGGAAACACCCTGAATTATCTGCTGAAGATTCTTCAGGCCCGCCACCCCGCCTCCATCCGGCTGTGCACTCTGCTGGATAAGCCCTCCCGCCGGGTCAAGCCGGTGGAGCTGCACTATTCCGGCTTTTCCATCCCCGATTACTTTGTGGTGGGCTACGGCCTGGACTTTGCGGAGCGATACCGCAACCTTCCCTATATCGGGGTGCTCAAGCCCTGTGTATATGAGGAATGAGATGATTCTCCCGGAATAATCCGCTAGTTTTGCCCGGAAAGGACGTGGCCTTTGTTTGAGTAAGAAACGAAACCTGCGGGACGTGGGCTTTTACCTGCTGATCGCCCTGATCCTGCTGATGACGGTCTTTGCCCTGCGGGGCGGACTGGATGCCAGCGAGCGCACCACCTACGGCGAGATCCGCCGCCTGCTGGAGCAGGAGCAGGTGGCCCAGGTCCAGCTGAAGGACTCCACCCTTACCCTCTGGCTCCGGGAGCCGGTGGACGGCCAGGAGTCCGTGACCTTTGAGCTGGCGTATCCCGACTGGTTCTACCACGATTTCAACGACCTGATTGTGGATCAGGTCCACCGGGGTGTGATCAGCGATTATGATTATATCCAGGGCTTCCGCACACCCGCCTGGGTCTCCTTCCTCCCCATCGTGGCCACGTTGGTGGTGGTGGGGCTGCTGTGGTATGTGATGTTTCTGCGCCAGAACGGCGGAGGGGGCGGCGGAGCGGACCGCACCGCCCGCTTCGGCAGGGCCCGCACCCGCACCGGCGCAGATGAGCAGAAGAAGGTCACCTTCGACGATGTGGCCGGCGCGGTGGAGGAGAAGGCCGAGCTGCAGGAAATTGTGGAGTTTCTCCGGGACCCAAAGCGCTTTCTGGAGCTGGGGGCCCGCATTCCCAAGGGCGTGCTTCTGGTGGGCCCTCCGGGCACCGGCAAGACTCTGCTGGCCAAGGCCGTGGCCGGTGAGGCGGGGGTGCATTTCCTGTCCATCTCCGGCTCGGACTTTGTAGAGCTATACGTGGGCGTGGGCGCCAGCCGTGTGCGCGACCTGTTTGACCAGGCCAAGAAAAACGCCCCGGCCATTGTGTTTATTGATGAAATCGACGCCGTGGGCCGCCAGAGAGGTGCAGGTCTGGGCGGCGGCCATGACGAGCGGGAGCAGACCCTTAACCAGTTGCTGGTGGAGATGGACGGCTTCGGCAACAACGAGGGCGTGGTGGTCATGGCGGCCACCAACCGGCAGGACATCCTGGATCCCGCCCTGCTTCGCCCGGGCCGGTTTGACCGGCAGGTGTATGTGGGCTATCCGGACATCAAGGGCCGGGAGGCCATCCTGCGGGTCCACGCCCGCAACAAGCCTCTGGGCGACGACGTAAGCCTGGCCGACCTGGCCAAGGCCACCGGCGGCTTTACCGGCGCGGATCTGGAGAACCTGATGAACGAGGCCGCTCTGCTGGCCGCCCGCCGCCACAACCGCTTTATCTCCATGCAGGACCTGCACGAGGCGGTGATCAAGGTCATCGCCGGCCCGGAGAAGAAGAGCCGGGTGGTGATTGAGCGGGAACGGAAGCTCACAGCCTATCACGAGGCGGGTCACGCCATTGTGATTCACGGTCTGGAGACCCAGGACCCGGTGCATCAGATCACCATCATCCCCCGGGGCATGGCGGGGGGCATGACCATCTCCCTGCCCCAGGAGGACGTCTCTTTCCAGTCCCGGAAGGAGCTGACCGAGCGCATCTCGGTCTGTCTGGGCGGTCGGGCCGCCGAGCAGCTGGCCCTGGGGGATATCTCCACCGGCGCGGGCAGCGACCTGCAGAAGGCCTCCTCCATCGCCCGCAATATGGTCACCCGCTACGGCATGAGTGCCAAGGTGGGCAACGTGGTCTTCGACTCCGGGCATGACGAGGTGTTTATCGGCCGCTCCATGGCCCAGACCAAGAACTACTCGGAGGAGGTGGCCGCCCTCATTGACGAGGAGGTCAAGGCCCTCATCGACCAGGCCTATGCCCGCTGCGAGGAAATTCTCCAGGCCAACCGGGCCCAGCTGGACTTTGTGGCCGACTACCTGCTGAAATACGAGAACATGGACGCCAAGACCTTTGCCCTTGTCTTTACCGATCCGGACGCCGTGCGCCCGCCGGAGGGCTACGGTCCGGACAAACCGGAGCGCGGACATGAAGCGGATTGACACCCTGCTGGGAGACATCACCACGGTCCGCGCCGACGCCATTGTCAACGCCGCCAATTGTACCCTGCTGGGGGGCGGCGGGGTGGACGGCGCCATTCACCGGGCCGCCGGCCCCCAACTTCTGGCGGAGTGCCGCACCCTGAACGGCTGTGAGACCGGGCTGGCCAAGATCACCGGGGGCTACCGTCTCCCCGCCCGGTATGTGATTCATACCCCCGGCCCCATCTGGCGCGGGGGAGGGCATGGGGAACGCGCTCTTTTGGCCTCCTGCTACCGCAGCTGCATGGCCCTGGCGGCAGAGTACGGCTGCCGGAGCGTGGCCTTTCCCTCCATCTCCACGGGCGTGTATCACTTCCCCCTGGAGCTGGCCGCGCCCATCGCCGCCGCCGCGGTGAGCGCCTGCCTCTCGGAGGAGGGTAACAGCGTGCAGCACGTCACATTTGTCTGTTTCAGCCAGGAGGTCAAGGACGCCTACGACGCGGCGCTGGCCGACGTCCGCCGGCTTTAACCAATGACGCATCAGATGGGTGCGGCGGCACGGAGCAACACCGTTCCGCCGCACCTTTTCCCTGTGCCGCCACTTTTCTCCGCAGTTTTGGGGTTGCGAAACCGGTCCTGCCGGTTTATAATTATAATTTGTGGGGCCATTCGGCTCCGTTTTCGATTTGATATTTAAAGGGGTGAACGAAATGGACGCAGGAAGTAGTAGCGGCACAGTGACCGGCCGAAGTCGGATTGGATATCGAATTGCTCCTGTGGCCATTTTATACCCTCTGTAACGCTGGCCGTTTCTGTGTCTCTACTTCCTAATTTCTTGAGATTTAGGAGGAAAGAAACAATGGCAGAACACAACGTCACCATGGAGGCCACCCTGTTGGCGCTCCTCAGTGAAAAAAAGTACTTTTCCCTGCGCGATATTCTCTCTACCATGAACCCGTCTGACATTGCGGCCATTTTTGATGGCCTGGCGGAAGACCGCCTCCCCCTTTTGTTCCGGCTGCTGCCCAAGGATCTGGCCGCCGACACCTTTGTGGAGATGGAGCCGGAGGCCCAGGAGCTGCTGATCTGCGGCTTTTCCGACAGCGAGCTCAAGGAGGTCATTGACGAGCTGTACGTGGACGACGCGGTGGACATCGTGGAGGAGATGCCCGCGAATGTGGTGCGGCGCATCCTGCGGCAGGCTGACCCGGATATGCGCAAGCAGATCAATGAGATCCTCCGCTACCCCGAGGACAGCGCCGGCTCCCTTATGACCACCGAATACGTCACGCTCCGCCCCGACATGGTGGTGGAGGAGGCCTTCAAGCGGATCCGCCGGACCGGGATCGACAAGGAGACCATCTACACCTGCTACGTCACTGTGGACCGAAAGCTGATTGGTATGACCACGGTCAAGGACCTGCTCCTCTGTGAGGACGACCAGGAGACCATTGCCGAGCTGATGGAGGAGAACGTGATCTGCGTCAACACCCTAGAGGACAAGGAAGACGTGGCGCAGATGTTTTCCAAGTACAATTTCCTGGCCCTGCCCGTAGTGGACACTGAGCGCAGGCTGGTGGGCATTATTACCTTTGACGACGCCATGGACGTCATCGAGGAGGAGGCCACGGAGGATATGGAAAAAATGGCGGCCATGCTGCCCTCCGAAAAGCCCTATCTGCGCTCCTCCATTTTTGCTATCTGGAAAAACCGCATTCCCTGGCTGCTGCTGCTCATGGTGTCCGCCACCTTTACCGGCATGATTCTCAACCATTTTGAAGAGGCCCTGGCCGCTCAGATTGTCCTGACCGCCTTCATCCCCATGCTGATGGATACGGCGGGAAACTCCGGCTCACAGACCTCGGTCACCGTGATCCGCGGCCTCTCCCTGGGGGAGATTGAGCTGCGGGATTTGCCGAAGATTCTCTGGAAGGAATGCCGGGTGGCCATTCTCTGCGGACTGACCCTGTCCGCTGCAGTATTTATGAAAATCCTGCTCATTGACAAGCTGCTGCTGGGCGGCGACGGGATTACCCTGGGGGTCATGCTCACAGTGTGCATCACCATGGCGGTTACCGTGCTGTGCGCCAAGCTGGTGGGGGGGACCCTCCCCATTGTGGCGGAGAAATTGGGCTTTGACCCTGCGGTGATGGCCAGCCCCTTCATCACCACCATTGTGGACGCCCTCTCCCTGCTGCTCTATTTTCAGGTGGCCACAGCGCTTCTGCACCTATAACCCGTTGGAACTGCCCGTACGAAGCGTACGGGCAGTTCCGCATCGGCGGCGGAACGGAATTTAGAAAAGTTTAAAAAACAGGCGGGCGGAATCTGTTATAATAGGGGCAAGAATACCGTCGAAAAGAGGAAATGCCCATGGAACAAACCGCCGTACGCCGCCCGCCCACCCGGCGACACAGACGCAGACGCAGGCGCCGGTGCCGCGGCATTCCCTTTGCGGCGCTCCTGCTGGCCATCCTGGCGGCGGGTCTGCTGGCAGGGCGCCTGCTGTCCGGAGACGCCCGGTCCAAAAACCCCAAGGTCAAGCAGCCCCCGGACAATCCAGAGTGGATTACCCAGGCGCTGCTGCCCGTGAACGACTACTCCCGTCCCGGCACGCCGCTGGACGCCATCAACGGGATCGTCATCCACTACGTGGGCAATCCGGGCACCACGGCGGAGCAGAACCACAGCTACTTCGCCGGCCTGGCCCGGAGCGGCGAGACCTACGCCAGCAGCCACTTCCTGGTGGGGCTGGACGGCGAGATCCTCCAGAATGTCCCCCTGGACGAGGTGGCCTACTGCTCCAGCCAGCGCAACAGCGACACGCTATCCATCGAGTGCTGCCACCCGGATGAGGCGGGTGAATTTACCCAGGAGACCTACGACGCCCTGGTCCGGCTGACCGCCTGGCTCATGGACTACTACGGCCTGGATACCAGCCAGGTGATCCGACACTATGATGTAACCGGAAAGGAATGCCCCCGCTACTACGTCCAGCACCCGGAGGCCTGGGAAGCTTTTTTAAGCGATCTGGACACCGGGACAGAATAGTCCGTTTTATGGGACACTTTTTCCGCTATCCTATTCTCAGAACCAATGAGAAGGGAGCGCGGAACGATGGAATACGAAATTCGATATGTACATGGACATGTAGAGGTCTACGACCAGTTCGGCCGCTTCCGCTTTTCCGCTGATACCGAGCGGGAGGCGCTGGCCGACCTGAGGGAGGAGATCGCCGCATAGTCCGGGAGGGAACGCTATGGATACCAGCCACACCCTGCTGCTTCACGACCTGCCCCCATGGATGGTAACGGGGACCTATGGAGCGGTGCTCCACGCTGACGGGAGCGCCCGTGTGTGCGTGGGGTGCTTCTCCTGTTGGGTACGCACCCCTGGTGTGTGCGCCCAGCCGGACCAGTGGTCGCATATGGGGCGGAGCATTGCCGCCTGCGATCGGCTGTGGATCGTCTCCCGCTGCCTTTACGGCGGCCCCGGCCCGGAGGTCAAGGCCCTGCTGGACCGGAGCATCCCCTATATGCACCCGGACTTCGCCATCCGCGGCGGCGAGATGCACCACAAAATGCGCCTGGACCACCACCCCGATCTGTGGGTGCTCTTTTACGGGGATATTACCCAAGCGGAGCGGGAGACGGCCGGGCGCTGGGCCCGCGCCCTGGCCCGGAACCTGGACTTCCCGTTGGAGCGGGTCGCCTTTTATCTATCTGCGGCGGAATTGGAGGGAGAGCTGTGAAGGTAGCACTGATCAACGGCAGCCCCAAGCCCCGGGGCAGCGCCTCCGCCATGCTGCTGGACGGCCTGAGGGCCTGCCTGCCCGCCGGGCTGGAGTGTGTGGAGTGCCCTCTGCACGCCGTCCGTCCGGCGGAGGACCCAGCCCGGCTTCTGCTGGATACCGACGCGCTGGTCCTGGCCTGTCCGGTGTATGTGGACGGCCTGCCCGCCCACCTGCTGACCGCTCTGGAGGGGCTGGAGGCCCCTCTGCGCCGGGGTGGGCATGGCCAACGGGTGTACGCCTTGGTCAACTGCGGTTTTTATGAGGGTGCCCAGACGGTCAACGCCCTGGACATGTTGCGTTGCTGGAGCGGCCGGGCCGGTCTGATCTGGGGCCGGGGCATGGGGGTAGGCGCGGGCGGCGCGCTGCACGCACTGAAAAAAATTCCCATGGGTGAGCCCCCCAAGGCGGCCCTGGGCGAGGCCCTGGCCGGTCTGGCCGCAGACATTGCCGCCGGCGACGGCGGGCCCCACGTTTTTTCCGCTCCGGAGCTCACCCGGGAGGAGCACTGCGACGCTACCCAGCGGGTATGGCGCCGTTTGGCGGCGGCCAATGGCCTGACCGAAGAGGACCTGAACAAGACGGAATTCACTTGAAAAACGGGAGACGGCCTGAACCGTCTCCCGTTTTTTCCTTATGGCTTCATCAGGCGCTCCGCCAGCTCCCGCATATGTTCCAGCGGGAAGGGCGGCCGGGCCAGGGGCTGCAGGGCGATGGACAGCAGCTTTACCGGGTTGTCGTCGGCGGCTGTCCGGTTGGAATGGAGCACGCCGCAGCGGCGGCAGCGGTGGATGACCGCCCACTCGCCGTTTTTCCGCACCCAAACTCCCACCGGATCCATGACGCCGCCGCAGCCGGCGGCCCGGTCCCCGGGCTCGTCGTCTACATGGAGGCTGGACAGGCAGTTGGGGCAGTGATTGCGGTGCCCGCTCCCCGCCCCGGCGGGGTCCACCGCCCGGCCGCACACCTTGCAGGTAAACACCTCATGGCAGGCATGGGCCTTGTAATAGCCTTTTTCCAGCTGCTTTCGTTTGTTTTTGCGATCCAAGAAGAATTCCTCCTAAAAGTGCCAGGCTCCTTTTGGGAGGTATTGCGGAGATTAATTTGCGCAAACCTCCCGGCTTGCCGCAAGCTCCAGTGTACCAATTCGTTTCAAACAGCAAAATTCCTTCCGTTTTTCGTTTTCGGGTTTTCGTCAATCCGGGATATAGGCCCGGATGCGCAGGGTGACCCCCAGGTCCTCGGTGAGCTTTCGGCAGCGCTCCAGCTCCTCCGGAGACTTGTCCTTGTCCACCACGGTCATCACCACATGGGGCACATATTCCCTGGCCCGGCGGGTGAAGTCCAGCATGGCCTGCCACGCCGCCTCCCCATCCCTGGGCTTGGTGACCGCACAGTATTCCTCCGCCGTGGAGCCGTTAAGGGAGATGGAAATCGTGTCAATACGCCCGGCCAACTCGGGCGTCACATCCCGGCCCAGGATCCGATTGGCGTGGCCGTTGGTGTTGATGCGCACCGGGGGCAGGCCGGGCACCCGCTCCTTCAGCCGGTCCACCAGCCACAGCAGGTCGTCCAGGCGGTAGGTGGGCTCCCCAAAGCCGCAGAATACCAGCTCCCGATATTGGGAGAAGTCCCGCGCCAGCAGGTCGTCCAGGGCCTCCTGCCGGGTGGGCTCGTGGTCCAGCCAGAGATCGTCCGCATAGATGGAGCCCTTATGCCCGTTGTGCCGCAGACAGAACACGCAGGCACAGTCGCACCGGTTGGTCAGATTCACATAGAGAGCGCCCTCATACTCATAGCTGATGGTCTCCACGCTTACCCCTCCTTGATGTTAAAAAATCGCTTTCCGTTTTCCAGGGTGATCTCGAGCACCTCTTCCGTGGTCAGCCCCCTGAGCTGGGCCACCGTGGCCGCCATCAGAGGGATGAGGGAGGAGTCGCACCGCTCCCCCCGGTGGGGCTCCGGCGCCATGTAAGGGGCGTCGGTCTCCAGCATCAGCCGGTCCAGAGGCAGCCAGCGCAGGACCTCCGGGGCCCGCCGGGCATTTTTAAAGGTAATGTTCCCGGTGAAGGAGAGCATCCAGCCCCGGTCTACCAGGACCCTGGCGTCCTCCAGGCTGCCGGAGTAGCAGTGGAACACCCCCCGGCTGTCCGGGTGGGCGCGGACAATGTCCAGGCAATCCTTATGGGCATCCCGGTCGTGGACGATGGCGGGCAGATCCAGCTGCTGGGCCAGGGAGAGCTGGGCGTCAAAAAAGTCCCGGGCGTTGGCGCGGCCCTCGGGGGTCCTGACCCAGTAGTAGTCCAGGCCAATCTCCCCCACCGCCACCGCCTTGGGGTGGGCGCACAGCTCCCTGACCTGGTCCAGGGCGGCCAGGGCGGCCCCCTCCAGATTCTCCGGGTGAAAGCCGGCGGCAGCGTAAAGGTAGTCGTATCGCTCCGCCAGGGCCAGGCTGGCTCTGGAAGAGTCCAAGTCGCAGCCGGGGCACACCGCCAGGCGGACCCCCTTTTCCGGCAGGGCGGAGAGCAGCGCGTCCCGATCCGGGTCAAAGGCGCTGTCATAATAATGGGCGTGGGTGTCAAAGATCATGGAAAAACCCCTGTTCTCTCAGCGGGCGGTTGCCCGCGGCTTTCCTTTATGATACAATGTTTGCACCTGCTTTGCAAGGAGGGAAGAAGAAATGCTGCAGGATGAATACGCCGCCTTTCTCAGCGGGCGGGACTGGCTCGTTCAGGGCCGAGGCGTTTTCGGTGTGTGGGGCGGGCTGCCCTTTCAGGTGAATTTTGCGCCCTCGGGCAGGGGGGCCGCGGCCTTCCTGTTCCGGCTGGAGGGCCGCCCGGACCGGGCCGGGCTGAAGGCCCTGGGGAAGGGACTGCCCCGGGGCTGGACTCTGACCGTCCCCAGGGCTGGGTGCTACCACCTGGTGTGTAACGGGGCCAAGCTCCGGAGCGCACGCGCCGATTTTTCCGCCGTGCTGGACCAGACCGTCCGGGCCCTGCGGGAGCTGGGCCTCACGGTGCCGGACCGCTGCCCTCTCTGCAGCCGCCCCGGGTGTGACGCGCTGGCCGCCGGCGGCGGGCTTGGCGAGGGCTATCTGCCCGTGCACCGCGCCTGTGTGGAGGGCCGCAACCGCACTGTCCAGGAGCGCGCGGCGCACAACGAGGCCTCCGGCAGCTACATCACCGGCTTTCTTGGCGCCCTGCTGGGCGGGATCGTAGGCACTCTGCCCACCGTGCTGATCATTCTATTTGCCCAGCGCATCTACGCCTTGCTGTTTGCCCTGATCCCCATCTGCGCCTATTACGGCTATCAGCTTCTGGGGGGCCGGATGGATCGGGGCGCTTTCGTATGCACGCTGGTCTCCTCTGTGTTCAACCTGTTCTCCATCCACTTTCTCACCAACTACATTAGCCTCTGCCAGGCCTTGGGCCGGGCCGTCTCCCTTTGGACCGGCCTGGGTATGTACGCGGACACGGTTGCCTCCGGCTCCATCACCGGTAATCTGATTCAGTCCGGACTGTTTCTGCTGCTGGGCCTTTGGTTCTCCTGGCGCGTTATCACCCGCACCGGCCGGCAGCAGGCGCACCAGGCGGCCGCTGCGGCAGACACGCTGCGCCCCCTGGACGGCGTGGTCCTCACCCGCGCAGAGTGAGCCGCCGAGCAGCGTTTCAGGGAGGTGCCTGTTTTTGAGACGACATTTTCTCGCCCTTTGTCTCCTGCTGGCGCTCCTGGGCGCCGGCTGCACCCAGCCGGTGCCTACGCCGGAACCGGCGCAGCCCTCCGCCTTAGGGGAGGAGCTGGGGCGTCTGGCCGACGCGCAGCTGGGCCTCCTCTCGGACGTCATCACTGCGGAGGAGCGCGGGCGCGCCCTTCTGCTGCTGGAGCAGCTGGAGCCCCTGCGCCGGGCGCGGCTGGAGGCGGGCCGCTGGGAAAAATCCGCCCAGGAGGAGCAGCTTCTGCGCCGGCTGAACCGCCTCTATGAGCGCTGGACCACCCGCTATCTGGGAGACGGCGGGCCCTGGGGGTACAGCAGTCCTCCGGAGCGGGTGCTGGCCGGGTACCGGGTGGTGGAGGGCAGCGCCCTCCGCCCGGCGGACATGGCCGGCCGCCGGGGGACCGACCAGGAGGCGGACGCCGACCTCTGGGCACGCATTGTCGCCCTGCTGCCGGACGGCGACCTGGAGCGATTTACCCGCTTCACCGTGTTTACCGACGGGCCGGAGGAGATGCTGGCCTATGTCATGGCCCTGGACTCCTCCGGCAGCCGCTGGGAGCTGGCGGTGGACCCGGCGGATGCGGAGGATGAAGGCTGGTTTACCGAGACGCTGCTCCACGAGTACTGCCACGCCCTCACCCTCAACGACAGCCAGGTGGTCTACACCCACCGGCAGACGGTGGACACCTATAACGAGGCTGGCATGGTCGCCCGGAGCGGCTCCTATCTGGACGACTTTTACCAGGAGTTCTGGACCGATCTCCTGGACGACCGTCTTGCAAACCCCAACAGCTACGGGTTTTTCCTCCGTCATGAGGAGGATTTCGTCACCGCTTACGCCTCCACCGACCCCTCGGAGGACATTGCGGAGAGCTTTACCTATTTCCTGCTCTGGCCGCCTCTGGAGGGAGACGCGGTGTGGGAGCAAAAGCTCCGCTTTTTCTATGATTATCCGGAGCTGACCCAGTTCCGGGACCAGGTGCGCGCCCATCTGGGTCTGGACGCGGAGGAGCCCTGGAAACAGACCGACAGTATATCGGAGGCCGCATGGAACAGGTATTAGTCTATGGAAAAGAGCATACCTTTCTGGAGCCTGACACCGGTTTGCTCTTTCGAAATTCATTTATCCATCAGACTGCCAAGCTGCACACCCATACGTTTTACGAAATGTTCGTTGTGGCCGAAGGGACCGCCCTGCATATGGTAAACCACGCCATACAGACGCTCCACAGGGGGGACCTTGTCTTTATTCGGCCAAGGGACGTCCACACCTATGAGTTCCATTGCTCAGAGGATTTCCGCATCATCAACATCGGCTTCTCCGAACGGACATTCCAAAGCATTGTGGTTTTCCTCGACCACTACAAGGAGTTTCAGACCCTGATCCATTCTGATCTGCCGGTGATCATCCCATTGAAGGAGGACACCCTGGAAAAGGTGAGTCATGCCTTTTTGACCATCGGCGCTTATATGGACACCGCCCCCGCCGCACAGACTGTTTTTTATGCCAAAAGCTGCCTCAGCTCCGTATTTGCAGATCACTTTTTTCATTATGCAGCCGAGCAAAAGGCAGTCCGCCCTGTCCCGGACTGGTTCTCCGCCATGATCGAGGAGATGCAGAAAATCGAAAATCTGCGATTGGGTTTCCCGCGGATGCAGGAGCTATCCCCCTGTTCGGTCAATCACCTGTGCAGAGCCTGCAGGAAATATTTGTCCGCCACGCCCACACAGTATATCAACCAACGGCGCTTGGAGTACTCCATCTACCTGCTGACCCAGACCTCTGAGGACATTCTGGCCATCAGCTCTCTATGCGGCTTCAACAGCTTGAGCCACTTCTACCACCTGTTCAAGGAGGTATACCACACCTCTCCCGCATTATTCAGAAGGGCCGGCCCATAAGGGGCCGGCCCTTCTGCCTTCACCTGCGGAGCTGATCGGAGCCACTCCCTGTCCCCAATTTCAACCCCGGCATCCATATTTTTTACTTATTCAGATCCAGCACAACGGGAACGGATTTGTAGCCGATCCCCATTCTGTCAATCCCCATGTCGATCAGCTGCAGGAAGTGCTCCCTGGTCCGGATGCAGCCGCTGCCCTTGATCTTGCACTTGTCCCCCACTTCCTCCATCATAATCCGGATGACCTCGGGGGTCGCGCCGTGGGACTCAAAGCCGGTCAGGAAGCCGGTGCTGGTCTTTACAAAGTCCACGCCCGCCTCGATGCAGCAGTGGCAGGTCTTTCTGATCTGCTCCTCATTCAGGGCGTCCGTCTCGAAGATGGCCTTCAGCTGGCGGCCGTACTTGTGGGCCGCATCCGCGCAGGCCTTCAGGTCGGCGGTCACCTTGTCATACTTGCCCGCCCGGATCCATCCGAAGTTGGCGACCACGTCCACTTCCTTCACAGTATCGTACTTGGCCACCATCTCGATCTGCATGACCTTGGACTCAGTGGAGCTGGTGCCGAAGGGGAAGTCCGTCACCGGGCAGAGCATGGTATCGGAGCCCTTCACATAGGGCTCGCACAGATCCATGTAACCGGGGTTGATGCAGATGGTGGCACAGCCCAGCCTGACGCCGTCCTTGGTGAGGTCGATAATCTGCTCCTCGGTAAATTCAGGCTTCAGCACGGAGTAATCGATGTAGGACGCCAGCTCCTTCAGGGTCATTTCGCTTGCTTTCTTTGTGGGTTTCATATTGATTGCCTCCTGTATATCATTTTTCATGTATCTGTTCCATCGGCACATTCTGCCAGTGTTTATAGTATAACATCATTCTTTATTTGGTTCTTGTTGTTTATCACATATTTTTTGTTCTATATTGATATTTTTCTTTCAATGCTCATTCTATAGGCTCCTCATATCGGCCGCGTCTCAAGAGGCGGTAAGACGTTCTGCCGGCCGGATACCCAAAAGCGGCGCCTCCCCCTTTCGGGGGAGGCGCCGCTTTTCATTGCTCAGACACTGTGCCGGGATAGATCCGGGGGATGCTGCCGTGCCTCAGCCCGGGAGGCTCTTGCAGGCGCAGCCACAGGAGACTGAGAACACCAGCTCCCGCAGGGCCTCCTCGTTCTCCCGCACGTTGTCAGGCCGGCCGATCAGGGAGCTGACCACAGCCCGGCCGCTCTCCTCGTCATAGAAAGCCAGCTGGAGCACCCGCACCGGGGCGTCGGACTTGCGCTTAACCAGCCCCAGGGACGCTCGGTATTCGGACACCACAAAGGCCGCCTTCCCACCGCAGAAATCCACGACCTCCATCGTTTCAATGTCATAGGGAGTCTTTTTCAGCTGCCTTGCATACTGCTGGCGGATATTGGCGTAGTAGTTCTCCGCAAACTCCTCGTTGGTGGATTCGGCCGCCTCCCAGTTCAGGCTCAGGGAGAGCTGAGCTCCCTTTTTGGGGACAAAATCCTCAATCCGGAAAAAGCCGGAGTTGTAGGTGACGCCCCGTTTGGGATCAAAGCAGAGCTTCCAGCTTTTGGGATGTTCAATGGAGACATCATAGATTGAAAACAGCGTACGTTCCATCAATGTGGTATCCATAATCCGCACTTCCTTTTTCTTATTTGGCCGCGAGCTGCTCGGGACGGAAGGTGGAGGCGAGGATGGTGTTGCCCACGATCACATTCACGTCAGTGCCGGCGCTGATGTAGTTCTCCACGCGGGTGATGTACTTGTCGACAATTTCATCCGGGCATTTGGTGGCCAGGCTGACCACAATGTAGAGAACAGCATTGACAATCAGGCCCCAAGAGAACGCAGACAGACCCAGAGGCAGGCTGGTGATGAAGAAGGTGCCGATGGTAACCACGATACAGCCGGAGATGGTACCGGCCCAAGCGCCCTGCTTGGTTCCCTTTTTCCAGAACAGGCCGCCGATGGTGGCGGGCATGACCATGCCAAAGTAGGGGGAGGAGAGCTTATAGGCGTAATCCACAATGGCGGCAGGACGGAACCAGACGATAATGAGCATGGCGATCATCATGATAATGACCACGTAGCGGGTCCAGCGGACCGCCTTCTTCTCGTCCACGTCCTTGCCCTTGAGCAGGAAGCGGTGACGGATGAACAAGTCCTTGGTCACCATGGCGGTGCCGGAGAGAAGCATGGACTCGCCGGTGGAGATAGCGAAGGCGAACAGGCACAGCATGGCCACGGAACTGATGATGGGAGGCGCGAAGTTAGTGGCCAGGTAGGGCACGATGGAGTCGGCCTGGGTGAAGCCGGAGCCCAGCAGGGCGGGGGCAATGTAGGTGCCGATGAGAATCAGGCCACTGAACACCATTAGATAGCCAATGGGCAGACCCCACGCCATGACCTCAAAGTTCTTCTTGCTCTTGGCGATGTAGCAGCGGGAGTAAATATGGGGCCACACGATGGTGGCGACTGAGGCGGTGAGCGCCTGGTTGATGACGCCCGCGATATTGAAGTAGCCGGTGGCGCCGGGCGCGCCCAGGTTAGCGTAGGATACCGGGTCGTCCTTCAGTGCGTTAAAGACCGCGACCATGCCGCCGTCAAAGTTGCGCACCACTAGGACCACAACCAGTACCCACAGGGTGCCCACGCCCAGGATGAAATTGAAAGTGTCCATCCAGGCCACCGCCTTCATGCCTCCGCCGAACACGTGGAAGCAGATGATGGCGCAGGCGAAAAGCACCACCAGCATATAGGGCGCGAACCCCTTGGTGGACACGTTCATACCGTCGCCGATGGTGATAAGCTGGAGGGCCACATAGGGGACAATCATGGCCACCATCAGCACGGCGCAGAACACGCCGTAGCCCTCGGAATAATAGCGGCTGCGCAGGAAGTCAATGGGCGTGGTAAATCCGTATTCCTTGCCCAGCAGCCACAGTCGATAGCCGATCACACAGAACTCCAGGCCCACACAGAAGGCGCCCATACCGGAGATATAGCCCACGCCCAGCTTATAGGACGAGGAGGGCCAGCCATAGAACGCCAGGCCGCTGAACACCGACACGGCGGTGGAGCAGACCAGCATAAAGGTGCTCACGCCGCGGTCGGCATTGTAGAAGGTCTCTGTGGATCCGCTGGTTTTCCGATAGTTCGCGAGGCCCTGGACCACCATAAAAATGCCGTAGACACCGCAGAACGCGATACATAATACAGCGTACATATTCATTTGCGTAATACCTCCTCTGTGATTGATTCAAACGCCGCAGGGGATTAGAGGTCCTTTTGGCGGGCAAAAAAGCGGATAAAATAAATACCCCAGATAATGGAACCGATTGGGGCCGTGCCAAAGAACAGCAGATAGTGCAGACTCAGCCACCCAAAGAGAATGGGATTGGGCAGGATGGGAATCACCACGAAGTTGAACGCAAAGAATATAATATTCACGATAACAAACAGGATTGTGCCGGTTTTGCTCTGTTTCATGATACATCCTCCTTAAACTCGAATTCGCCGGAATGCAGGGGGATGGGGCCACGCTTATTTCAGCAGCTGCCCGGCGATTACCACCCGCTGGATCTGATTGGTGCCCTCGAAGATCTGGAATATCTTGGCGTCACGGAGGAGCTTCTCCACCGGGTACTCCCGGGAATAGCCGTAGCCGCCCAGGATCTGAATGGCATCCAGCGCGGACTTGACCGCAGTGTCGCCGGCAAAGCACTTGCAGATGGCGGCCTCGCGGGAGTAGGGCAGGCCGGCCATAATGCGGTTGATGCAGTAAATCACGGTCTGCCGGGCGGCCTCAGTCTGCATATCCATGTCCGCCATCATAAACTGGAGGGCCTGCTGCTTAGCGATGGGCTTGCCGAAGGTCACCCGGGTCTTGGAGTAGGCCACAGCCTCGTCCAGCGCGCGCTGGGAGATACCCACGGCGATGGCGCCGATGAACGGACGGGACAGGTCCAGGGTGCG
This sequence comes from Lawsonibacter celer, assembly GCF_014281125.1. Classification (GTDB taxonomy): domain Bacteria; phylum Bacillota; class Clostridia; order Oscillospirales; family Oscillospiraceae; genus Lawsonibacter_B; species Lawsonibacter_B celer. Next base: position 142,588 of record NZ_JACOEA010000007.1, read on the forward strand.
CATGGCAATCTTAAAGCCCTCGCCCTCTTCCCCTAGGCGGTTGCTCGCAGGCACGCGCACGTCTTCAAAGATCACATCGCAGGTGTTGGACAGGCGGATTCCGAACTTATCCTCCTCTTTGCCGGTACTCACGCCGGGACGGTTGCGCTCCACAATAAAGGCGGTCAGGCCCTTCAGGCCCTTGGAGCGGTCCACCGAGGCGAAGACCACATACACGTCCGCGATGCCGCCGTTGGTGATAAAGCACTTGGAGCCGTTGATGATGTACTCGTCCCCGTCACGGACGGCGGTAGCCGCACAGGCGCCCGCGTCCGAGCCGGCCATGGGTTCGGTCAGGCAGAAGGCCGCAAACTTTTTCTGCCCCAGGATGTCGGCATACATCTGCTTCTGGGCGTCGGTGCCGGCCAGCAGAACCGGCTTGATCGCCAGACCGGTGGCGCCCATGGTAGTGGCGAAGCCGGCGTCCACCTTTCCCATCTCTTCACAGGCGGCCGCCACGGTCATATAGTCCACGCCGCCTCCGCCGAACTCCTCGGGAATTTCCATGCTGTGCAGGCCCATCTCCAGCGCCATGTCATAGGCCGCCATGGGCAGCTCGCCCGTGCGGTCGCATTCCGCGCAGATGGGGGCCACCTCTTTCTCCATGAAGTCTTTGACGGAGCTGACAATGGCCTGTTGGTCTTCGTTAAGCAGATAACCCATATGATCTCCTCCATTTTTCAATTTGGTTCCAGCGTGCGATGCATGCATTCACACAGCTTAAATGCAAGTTCCGTACCAAGTTTTCCCGCCGGTTATCCCCGCCGGTGCGGGATACCGCTTCTCCTGAAAGGCTTTGACCACAAGTCGCTTTTTTGCAAATATTGTCGGCACATGCGAGCAAATTACCCAAAACAAAGAAAGTTGTCCCTTGACTATTCCAGTTATTTTGCCTATAATTAGATTTGAAATCGCAAAATCGAGACAATTTTAAATTCTCATTTTTGCGACTTATCGCAAAAATGAGACGATTTTTTGACCGGAGAGGAGACCCCCGCGTGAGGTGTGAAGAATTTGGTTTTGAAAATTTGCGGAAGGCTTTAAACCATATGAAGGGGACCCTGTTGATTTGTGACCGGGACCGCAATGTAGTGTACTACAATGACGTGGTCTGTTCGGCGCTGAATATCCCGGCCGAACGGTTGGACGGCGCAAATCTGATGGATTTGGCGGAGGAGGGTTATATCCTCAACTCAGCCAGCATCCAGGCCTTTGAAACCAAGCAGCTGAGCATTAAATACGTCCAGGGCAAGATGAAGGTTCCCATTCTGACGGTCTCAAACCCGGTCCTGGACGAGGACGGCGAGGTGGCGCTGGTAGTAGCCATCAGCTTTAATGAGCAGATTACCGAGCTGGTCACCCGTGAGATGATGGAGTCGCGGATCAAATCCACCCAGCTTCTGGACCTGCTGTCCGCCCAGGTGTCGGCCAACACTGTGGTCATTGCGGAGAGCGCGGCCATGAAGAGCATTCTGACCTTTTTAAGCCGGATTGCCGCCATGGACAGCACGGTTCTGCTCACCGGAGAGACCGGTACGGGCAAGGAGGTCCTGGCCAAATACATCCACAACCAGAGCGCTCGCAGCGGCGGAGTCTTTGTCCCGGTCAACTGTGCGGCCATCCCGGAAAGCCTGATGGAATCAGAGTTTTTCGGCTACGCCAAGGGGGCCTTTACCGGCGCCAACCGTGACGGCAAGGCCGGCGTATTTGAACTGGCCGACGGCGGCACCATCTTTCTGGATGAGATTGGGGAAATGCCCATCCTGATCCAGGCAAAGTTCCTTCGGGTCATTGAAACGGGTGAGGTGACCCGGCTGGGCTCGGAGAGCAGCAAAAAGGTGAACTTCCGGCTGGTGGCGGCCACCAACCGAAATCTGGAGGAAATGTGCGCCCAAGGGCTGTTCCGCAGCGATCTCTACTACCGTCTGAACATTCTCTCCGTAGAGATCCCGCCCCTGCGGGAGCGGAGGGACGACATCGTGCCGCTGGCCCGTTTCTTTCTCAATTTGTTTAATAAAAAGTATAATAAGACCAAAATACTGTCTTATTCGGCCATTAAATGGCTGGAACATTACCGCTGGCCGGGCAATGTCCGGGAGCTACGCAACGTCATTGAGCGGCTGTTTATCACCTCCTCCACGGACATTCTGGATTTCGAAAGCGGGTATAACGTTCTGCCCTCAGCCGGATCTGAGCCGCTGGCGGGGCCAGCGGCTCCGGGCCGTACAGGTCCGGAGCCGGCACAGGAGGGCTCCTCCCTGCACGACGCCGTGGAGGCCTATGAAAAGCAGCTGATTCTGGAGACCTTGGATGCCTGCGGCGGCAGCGTCTCCAAGGCGGCCGGAAAGCTGCGCCTGCACAAATCCGTGCTGTACCGCAAGCTGGAAAAATACCGCAGTCAGGCAGCCATTACCCTGCCGGCGCGATAAAAGCGAACAGGGAAAACGGGAGCTTCGGCGGATGCCGGGGCTCCCAATTTTTGTGGGTTGGCACACGATTTGCTTATCTCTTAGGCAGACCGGTAAACCAACTTTCCAAAAAACAAAATGGAGGTAACATCATGAAAACAGGACAAGAGTATAGGGACAGCCTGCGCACCCGCAACATCAAGGTGTACATCAAGGGACAGCTCCTGGACAGCAAGGACGTGATCGACCACCCCTTTATCAAGGGTCATGTCAACTCTGCCGCCATGACCTATGAACTGGCGCAGGATCCCCAGTTTGAGGACCTGATGACCGCTACTTCCCACCTGACCGGAAAGAAGATCAACCGTTTTACCCATATCCACCAGAGTGTAGATGATTTGGTTAAAAAAGTCAAGATGCTTCGTATGATCTCCCTCAATACTGGCACATGTTACCAAAGATGTGTGGGATTCGACGCGGTCAACGCGGTATACAGCGTTACCTTCGAGATGGACCAGAAGCTGGGCACCAACTACCATGAGCGGCTGAAGAAGTACCTGCTGCGCTGGCAGGAGGAGGACCTGATGGTGGCCGGCGCCATGACCGACCCCAAGGGCGACCGCAGCCTGCGCCCCTCCCAGCAGGCGGACCCCGACATGTTCGTGCATGTGGTCAAGAAGGACGACAAGGGCATCTATCTCCGCGGCGCCAAGGCCCATATGACCGGCATGGTCAACTCCCACGAGATGCTCATCATGCCCACCTCCGGCTACGGCGAAGAGGACAAGGACTACGCAGTCTGCTGCGCCCTGCCTGTGGATGCCCCCGGCGTGTTCCATATCTTTGGCCGTCAAACCAATGACGACCGCAAGATGGGCGGCGAGATCGACCAGGGCAACGCCCGCTACGGCGTAGTCGGCGGCGAGTGCCTAACCATTCTGGAAGACGTATTTGTTCCTTGGGACAACGTATTTATGTGCGGCGAGTATCAGTTTTCCGGCATGCTGGTAGAGCGTTTTGCCTGCTATCACCGCCAGAACTACGGCGCCTGCAAGGGCGGTGTGTCCGACATCGTCATTGGCGCGGCTGCCACTGTGGCCGACATGAGCGGCTACGGAAAGGCCACTCACATCAAGGATAAGCTCAACGAGATGATTCACCTGGCCGAGACGGTCTACTGCTGCGCTATCGCCTGCTCTGCTGAGGGTAAGCCCACCGCCGCGGGCAACTACTATGTGGATCCGCTGCTGGCCAACGTTGGCAAGCACAACATCACCAAGATCATTTACGAAATCGACCGGCTGGCTCAGGACGTGGGCGGCGGCATCCTGGCTACCCTGCCCTCCGAGGAAGATTTCCGCAGCCCCGAGATCGGCAAGTATGTAGAGAAGTACATGCGCGGCGTAGCCTCTGTGCCCACTGAAGACCGCATGAGGATGATCCGCCTGCTGGAAGTGATGACCGGCGGCGTGGCGCTGGTGGAATCCATGCACGGCGCAGGTTCTCCTCAGGCTCAGAAGATTATGTACTCCAAGCTCTCCGGCCTGGAGAACAAGAAGAAGGCAGCCATGAAGATCGCCGGCGTGGACCCCAGCAAGTATACAAAGTAAGAAGGCCCCTGCATTGAGAGTAGGCGTAAAGTTCTGCGGCCACTGTGCCCCCCGCATGGATATGGTGCAGCTGTGTGAGGCACTTCGCCTCCAGGCACCCGAACTGGGCTTCCACTATTTTGTCCAAGACCCGGAGGCAGACGTGCTGTTGATCCTTAACGCCTGTCAGGCCGAATGTGCCAGCCGTCCCACCTTTCAGGGGCCGGTAATCTGGGTCTCCCCCGGCACAGTCGATCATTGGCCCACCCCTCCCGAGGAGCTGTGCAGCAGCATCCTCAGGCGAATTCAAGAAGTGAGCGGATCCGGCTGAGTCGGGGCGGCGTCAAACGCAACCAGGGCGGAGGAATTGTCAGCGGGCGGTTCCTCCGCCTTTTGCAACAGTCAAGGGAAGGAGATATTATCATGCGGGAATCGATTGAGCGGGCCCTAGACCAATACGCCCGTCCAGCCCTGCGGGAACACTGCGGTGAGGTGGAAGTAACCCGCATCGAGGGGGACACCGTTTATGTCCGTCTTCTGGGCCAGTGTGCTGGTTGTGCCTCCGCCTACTACACGGTGGAAGCGGTGCTGGAAAAGCCCCTGCGGGAGCATGTGCCTGGTGTGGAGCACGTTGTGCTGGACACCTATGACAGGGACTTTTATCAATATGCCAGGCAGCTGCTGCGCGACCAGGCGCAGACATAGACCCCTGCAGGTTCTTATAACAGGAAAGGAGTGTATTTATGAGCAAAATCGTGAGTATGGACACCGCGCTGGATCTCATCCAGGATAACGCCGTGATCGCCTCTTCCGGCTTTGTGATGGCCGGGACTGCTGAATCCATTTTAAAAGCCCTAGGTGAGCGTTATGAGAAAACAGGTCATCCCAAAAATCTCACCGGCGTGTTTTGCGCCAGTCAGGGCGATGGGGCCGGCTTAGGCTATGACCACCTGGCCAAGGACGGACTTCTGGGCAAGGTAATCGGCGGACATTTCGGTCTTACGCCCGCGCTGGGTAAATACATGGCAGACAATAAGTGCATGGCCTACAACTATCCGCTGGGCGTGATGGCGGCCCTGTTCCGGAACGCCATCCAGCAACGCTCCGGCGAGATGACTAAGGTGGGCCTGAAGACTTTTGTGGATCCCCGTCTGGAGGGCGGTCGGATCAACGCCGTCACCACGGAGGACCTGGTCCAGGTCGTAAAGTTCCAAGGTGAGGAATGGCTCTGGTATCCCACGCCCAAGTTTGATATCGCGATCCTCCGGGGCACCGCCGCCGATGAGGATGGCAATATCACCCTTGAGCATGAGCCGGTCCGTCTGGATCTGCTCTCCATCGCCATGGCTGTCAAGGCCTGCGGCGGCAAAGTCATTTTCCAGGTCAAGCACACCATCCGTTCTGGAAGCCTGACCGCCGACCAGGTAGAGATCCCCGGCACCTTTGTGGACGCTGTGGTGATCTCCCCCAATCCTATGGATGAGCACCGGCAGGTCAAAACCTGTTTCTACGACCCCAGCATGTCCGGCCACATCAACGTTCCAGTGGATTCCATTCCCCCTCTGCCCCTGGACGTACGTAAGGTCATGGCCCGCCGGGCCGCCATGGAACTCAGCCCCAATGCCGTGGTCAACCTGGGGATCGGTGTGCCTGAGGGCGTAGCGGTGGTGGCTGCTGAGGAGGGCTTCGGCGACCAGCTGACCCTGACCACCGAGAGTGGTATTCTCGGCGGCGTTCCCTGTGGAGGCGGCGCCTTCGGCGCAGGCCAAAATGCCCAGGGCGTGCTGGACATGCGCACCATGTTTGACTTCTACGACGGCGGCGGTCTGGATATGACGGTATTGGGCTTAGCTGAGGTCAATGCCAAGGGCGACATCAACGTTGGCCGTTTCGGTCCCAAGAACCCTGGCTGCGGCGGTTTTATCAACATCTCCCAGAACACCCACAAGGCGGTCTTCTGCGGCTCCTTCACTGCGGGCGGTCTGGAGGTGGAAATCGGCGGCGGCGCGCTCCACATTCTGAAGGAGGGGCGCAACCGTAAATTCGTCTCCCAGGTGCAGCAGGTGACTTACAGCGGCGAGTACGGCTCCTCCATCGGTCAGGACGTGACCTATGTGACCGAGCGAGCCGTGTTTAAGCTCACCCGGGAGGGCCTGATGCTCACCGAGGTGGCCCCCGGCATCAACCTGCAGAAGGATGTGCTGGACCAGATGGGCTTTGAGCCCATTCTCTCGAAGAATCTGGGTCTCATGGACCCCCGCATTTTCACAGACGCCAAAATGGGTCTGACCATCTGACCAAAATTTCTACATTTTCGAGAAAGGAAACGATATGATATGAAAGACGTTGTCATTGTCAGCGCATGCCGCACCCCTATCGGAAAATTCAACGGCGCCCTGGCCCAGGTCAGCGCCCGGGAGCTGGCCATTCTGGCCGGCAAGGAGGCCATCCGCCGCGCCGGCCTCTCCCCCGACCAAGTGGAGGAGATCGCCATGGGTCAGCTCTACACCGCCATGCAGGGCTCCCTGCCCGCCCGGCAGGTAAGCATGCGCATCGGCCTGCCCGCCTCCAGCAACGCGGTCAGCCTGAACCAGAACTGCGCCTCCGGCATGCGCGCGCTGGAGGTGGTGTGCAACGACATCGCCCTGGGCAAGACGGAGATCGCCCTGGCCGTGGGCGTGGAGAGCATGACCAACGCCCCCTACCTGCTGCCCAAGGCCCGCCAGGGCTACCGCATGGGCCCCGGCACCATCGAGGACTCCATGCTCCACGACGGCCTGGTGGACGAATTGTCCGGCGGCCACATGGGCGTGACCGCGGAGAACGTGGCCAAGCGCTACGGCATCACCCGCCAGGAGTGCGACGAGCTGGCCCTGCTGAGCCACAACCGGGCCTGCCGGGCCATTGACGAGGGCAAATTCAAGGAAGAGATCATCCCGGTGGAGATCAAGACGAAGCGGGGCGTCACCGTGGTGGACACCGATGAGCACCCCATCCGCGGCGCCAGCCTGGAGAGCATGGCCAAGCTGCCCCCCGCCTTTATCAAGGATGGCGTGGTTACCGCGGCCAACGCCTCCGGCATCAACGACGCGGCCGCCGCCGTGGTGGTCATGTCCCGGGAGAAGGCCGACGCGCTGGGCATTCCGCCCATGGCCAGGATGCTGTACATCTGCGGCGAGGGCGTGGAGGCCGAGGTCATGGGACTGGGTCCGGCGGTGGCCATTCCCAAATGTCTGAAAGCAGTCGGTATGACTGCGGACGATGTGGACTACTGGGAGATCAACGAGGCTTTTGCCGCCCAGTTTATCGGCGTGGAGCGCAAGCTGGAGCAGGACTTCGGCATCAGGCTGGACCGCGGCAAGGTCAATGTCAACGGCTCCGGCATCTCCCTGGGGCACCCGGTGGGCTGCACCGCCCTGCGCATCATCGTCACCCTGCTCTACGAGATGAAGCGGGCAGGTCACAAAATCGGCTGCGCCTCCCTGTGCGTGGGCGGCGGCCCCGCCATGGCCTCCCTGTGGGAAGCGGTCTAGGCCGCCTGAATCCCAGCCCGCGATAAAAGAAAGTGAGGATTTGTATGAACATCTTAATCTGCATCAAACAAGTGCCGGACACGACGGAGATCCGGATCGATCCGGTGAAGAACACACTGATCCGGGACGGGGTGCCAAGCATCCTCAACCCGTTTGACGGGTACGCGCTGGAGGCGGCGGCGCGGATCAAGGATAAAAATCCGGATACAAAGATCGTAGTGGTGAGCATGGGCCCGCCCCAGGCCAGCGCGGTGCTGAAGGAAGCGCTGGCCATCGCGGCGGACAGGGCGTACCTGGTGTCCGGGCGGACCTTCGGCGGGTCGGACACCCTGGCCACCAGCTACATTCTCTCCAACGCGGTGAAGAAAATTGAGGAGCAGGAGGGCAAGTTTGACGCCATCTTCTGCGGCAAGCAGGCCATTGACGGGGACACGGCGCAGGTGGGCCCCGAGCTGGCGGAGCACCTGGGTCTGCCCCAGGTGACCTATGGTCTGGAGGCGGAGCTGGACGGCGACATGCTGAAGGTGAAGAAGGAAGTGGAGGAGGGTGCGGAGATCATCGGCATCCGCCTGCCCTGCCTGGTGACCTTCACCAAGCCCGCGTGGGACCCCCGCTACCCGTCCATCAAGCGGAAAATGGCGGCCAACAAGGCGGAGATCCCCGTGCTGGGGGACGACGCGTTCCCGGAGATCGACACGGCCCGCATCGGCCTGAAGGGCTCTCCCACCCATGTAAAGAAGACGTTTGTGCCCCAAAAGAAGCAGGGGGGCATCAAGATTCAGGAAGCCACCAACGAGGACTCCGCCCGAAAGCTGTTCAGCGTTCTGAGCGAAGCCGGCGTCATCTGAGGGAGGGAGAACGGACATGGAAGCCAAGACGAAAGACCTTTGGGTATTTGTAGAGACCAATGAGGACGGCAGCGCCAAGAACGTGGGTCTGGAGCTGCTCACCCCCGGCAAAGAGATGGCGGCCAAGCAGGGCGGCGCCCTGGCGGCGGTAGTCATCGGCCGCGGCGTGGACGCGGCAGTGGACGCCGCCAACGCCCACGGCGCGGAGAAGATTATCGTGGTGGACGGCCCCGAATATCAGCACTACACCACCGACGCCTACGCCATCGCCCTGTGCGCCCTGGTGGAGAAGTACGGCCCCACCAGCATGCTCATCGGCGCCACCAACAACGGCCGCGACCTGGGCCCCCGCGTCTCCTGCCGCCTGCACACCGGCCTGACCGCCGACTGCACCGCCCTGGACATCGACGCGGAGAGCGGCAACGTGGCCTGGACCCGCCCCGCCTTCGGCGGCAACCTGATGGCCACCATCCTCTGCCCCGACCACCGGCCCCAGATCGGCACCGTCCGCCCCGGCGTGTTCAAAAAGAGCGCCCCCGGGGAGGGCACGGCCGAGATCATCAGGGAGGACATCCGCGTCCCCGCCGAACAGATCCGCACCCAGGTGCTGGAGCTGATTGAGGAGCTGGGCAGCGAGAAGGTGGACCTGGAGGGCGCTGAAATCATCGTCTCCGGCGGCCGCGGCGTGGGCGGCCCCGAGGGCTTTGCCCCCATCCGGGAGCTGGCCGAAGTCCTGGGCGCCACCGTGGGCGCCTCCCGCGCGGCTGTAGACTCCGGCTGGATCCCACACGCCCACCAGGTCGGCCAGACCGGCAAGACCGTGGGGCCCAAACTTTACATCGCCTGCGGCATCTCCGGCGCCATTCAGCATCTGGCCGGTATGTCCGGCTCCGACGTGGTCGTCGCCATCAATAAGGACCCGGACGCCCCCATTTTCGACGTGGCCGACTACGGGCTCGTCGGCAACCTCTTCGAAGTCATCCCCGTCCTTGTCCAGGAGATTAAAAAGGCTAGAGCCTGACGGGACAAGGTCCTCACCACACAGAAGGAGGCAATCCTATGGTATTCGTCAATCTGGAACGGCAAGGCCGCGTGGGAATTATCACCATCAACCGTCCGGAGGCCCTCAACGCCCTTAACAGCGCAGTGCTTCAGGATCTGGAGACGGCCATTGACGCCGCCGCCCAGGACAGTGGAATTGATGTAATCATTCTGACAGGCGCGGGGCGCTCTTTTGTGGCCGGCGCCGACATTGGACAGATGATCTCCTACTCCTCCTATGAGGGGAAGCAGTGGGGGGTCTACGGCGGCGAATTGTTCCTCAAGCTGGAGAATATGAGCAAGCCCGTGATTGCGGCGGTGAACGGCTTTGCCCTGGGCGGCGGCTGCGAGCTGGCCATGTCCTGCGACATCCGGCTGGCCTCTGAGAAGGCC
>NZ_JACOEA010000008.1 GCF_014281125.1 Lawsonibacter celer
ATGCGCTGGGTCACCGTGCCTGTGGCCAGGCCCGGGTACTCCCGGTTCAGGTTCTTGCCGTCATAGGGGCCCACGTACTGCAGCTTGGCCTGGAACGCGGGCACGTTCACAGGGTGCACAATGATCAGCTGCCCGCTCACGTCCGCCGGCTGCAGGGTCTTGGCCAGGCGGATCGACGCCTCCACGCCGGGATACTCCCCGCCGTGGGTCCCGCCCGTGATCACCACCGTCTTCCCCTCGTTCACGCCGTTGATCAGCGTGATCGGCATCTTTACAGGCGTACCCTCTACCTCCAGGTATCCCTGCACCTTACTCCCCACAGCGGCACTCAGGGAGCCAACCTTCAGATCTGCCATTTTATTTACCTCCTGAAATAAAAACGCGCGCCCCTGCCTGACAGGGGCGCGCGCCGTTTATGGTACAATGCTGCGGCACGCGCCCCGGATAGACGCCATGCGCATCCGGACCGTACAATCCGCAATTAGACGACGGGATCGAAGTGGACCTTCTCGAACTCGGGCAGGAACTCGGCCAGATACTCCATGACCACCTTGGTCATATCCTCGGCCATCTTGGGATCCACGCCTTCCATCCACTGGCCGTGGTCGCCGTCGGGATAGAGGGAGGGCTCCAGCATGGCGCCGATGTCGCTGACATCCTTCACGCGCAGCTGGAAGTGGACCGGCATCACGCCCTTGAACATGATCTCGTTCATATCGCCCATGATGAGCTTGTCGGTCAGGTTCTTGTTAGTGGGGCGGATGGCGTCGTTGGGGTCACAGGTCTCGGGACGGTAGGCCAGCACGAAGGCGGTCTCGGAGGCGTCGCCGTGGCCGATGAGCTTCCACTCGTCCTTGATATGGCCGATCATCTCAAACCACATATAGGTAGCGGCCACAATACCGCGCTGACGCAGGGCATAGGCCACACGGCCCAGGGGGGCGGCGTTGCCGCCGTGGGTGTTGAAGAACAGAATATGGTCAATGCCGTAACCGATCAGCTTCTCGCAGATCTCGCTGACCACGTGCATCAGAGTGTCATAGGTCAGTGACAGAGTGCCGGGGAAGTCACTGTGATAGTCGGCAAAACCGATGGGCAGAACGGGGGTGATGATGGCGTTGTAATCCACGTTCACCATGGCGTCGGAAAAATACTGGGCGGTGAAGAAATCGGTGCCCAGGGGCAGATGGGGACCATGCTGCTCCGTGGAGCCCAGGGGGATGATGGCGGTCTTGCACTTGGAGAAGGCCTCCTGAGCCTTGGCCCAGGTCATGTTTTCCAGAAGATACATGATAAAACACTCCTTACATTTTTTAATTTGTGCTGTATCGATCAGATCCCTTGGAAGGGGTCAAAATCGCTCTTGCCGGTGGCCTCACGCACGGCCTTGATGAGGGTGCTGTTGGTCTGAGGGATATCGTAGATGATGTGGAAGTACTCCTCCCGACGCTCCTTGGGGAAGGCCTCATAGCCAGCCTGGATGATCCAGCGGCCATAGTAATAGCAGGGGTAGTAAATCGCCTTGTAGCGGTTGGAGAAGTAGCGGAAGGTGTTGTTGGCCTCAATCTCAGAATACCAGCCGGTGGAGAGCATGTACTCGATGACCTTCTCCTTGCTCCAGCCCTCTGCGTTGTAGTAGTAGTTGGCGTTGGTCTGGTACATCCGCTGCAGGTCCATGATGTCCTTGGCCACCATGATCTCTTCCTTCTCCTGGGCCGTGATCTCGGGGGTGTCCTCCCGGGGGTCGTCCCAGCCCAGGAAGTGGATCGCCACCTCGGGCGCGCCCTCAAACAGGCAGTTGATGGGGGAGTTGATCAGCACGTAGGCCGCCTCCATGGGCAGCTTGCCCTCCCGGTACAGGTAGTCCCAAAGAGTGTAGTAGGTGTGGTGTCCGGGGTAGCCCTCATGGGTGAGGATACAGGCGAAGGTGGGCACATTCCAGGGCCGGTCAATGTTGAAGGTCAGGCGGCCCTGGTAGTCGCCAATATACTCCGACAGGCCGCTCCAGTACACCCCCTGGATGGGGTTGACCGAGTCGATGCCCTCACCCTCGGGCAGCTTGCGCACCCGCTTGGAGGCATAGATGCGGCTCTTGTCCAGGAACCGCTCAGCAGTGGCAATCACCTGGTCGGCAGGGATGCGCTTGTCATCCTGCCACTTGGCAATCTTCTCATAGGGGGTGCCGGTGTAACCCCACTCGGTCAGCTTGGCGTCAATGCGCTGGGCCAGGCGGTCAAAGTTCTCCTGGGGGATCTCCTTCAGCTCCACCTCCAGGATGTCCCGCACGGCGTCCTTGTAGTTGTAGTTCTCGTCGCCCATATAGCGGGCCAGGGTGCCGAAAGACTTCAGCATGGCGCGCAGATAGTCTCCGGGGTGACCGGGCAGATCGGTAATCTTGGCCTGTACCTGCTCCACCGCAGCCAAGACTTCCTCCAGGCTGTTCAAGGTGGGCTGGGTATGGCTGTAGTTGGCGGTCATGGGCTCGTCGCTGCTCATGCCGTCGGCCAGCTTGCTCAGGCTGGCCGCAATGTCCACAATTGTCCTTGCGGTCTCCGGATCAGTCCAATACATTGTCATGAAAACGGGTCGCTTCCTTTCCTACTAACCCTGACGGGAGTCTTTCCCTCGGGATTACGCTTCCATAAAGACTCGATGCGCCCGGCGCAGGGTCTCTTTTCCGTCGCCCTCCACCCAGACGCTGCAGCAGCCGGAATTCAGGCGGGCAGCAGCCGGTCCGCTCTCGGCCAGGTCGCACATGCCCGCTTCCACGCCGCTCAGGCGGTCCAGACCGTCGCCGATCAGGCTGACACGGGTCAGCTCGGCGCGCAGCGCAGGGGTCTCGCCCCGCTCCGCCAGCAGATACTGGAAGCGGCGCACATCCTTGCTGCTTACCACAAAGCAGGGCTTGCCGCCCGCGCGCACCTCCACCAGCTCCAGCCCGCCCGCCAGGCAGGCCTGGGCCAGCGGGCTGTCCATAGGCGCCTCCACCAGCACCTCTCCGGACTGGGAGGCCACGCCCACATATTTGGACGCGCTCCCCTCGCCGGCGCAGATGAGCGTCCCCTTCTCCGTGCTGCGCAGGCCGCGGACATACAGGGCCATCTCAGGCCGCTGAGCCGCGATCTCCACCGCCCGGGGATGGACCACCTTGGCCCCGTTGTGGGCCATATCGGCGCAGTTCTGGTAGCTGATGCGCTCCAGCAGACGTGCCTCCGGCACCACCCGGGGGTCGGCGGTCATCACGCCGTTGACGTCGGTGTAAATATCCACCTCGTCCGCCTCCAGGCCCACGCCCAGGATGGCGGAGGTGGTGTCGCCGCCGCCGCGGCCAATCATACAGACCTCATTCTTGTCCGCATAGCCCTGGCCGGAGCCCACCAGAGGCAGGCAGCCGTCGGCCAGCAGCTCCCGCAGACGTGCGGGGTCAAAGCGGACCAGCTCGGCGTCGGTGTATTTGCCGTCAGTATAGATCCCGGCCTGCTGGCCGGAGAGGTAACAGGCCTTGTGCCCGCCCTTCTGCAGGTGGGCGGCAATGACCGCGCCGGCGATCTGTTCGCCGCAGACCGCGATCAGATCCATCTCCCGCAGGTTCACATTGGGATTTTCCGCCAGGGCCAGGTCGATCAGCGTATCGGTGGCATAGGGCTCGCCCCGGCGGCCCATGGCGGAGACCACGGCGGCCACCTGGTGTCCCTGCGCCAGCGCCTGTTCCATGCGGGCCTGAATCAGATCGCGCTTCTCATAGGAATTGGTGGAAGTGCCGCCGAATTTCTGTACAATAATGCTCATACAGCCCCCATATCTTTTGCCACCAGCTCGGCAATCTGCACGGCATTGGTGGCCGCGCCCTTGCGCACTTGGTCGCCGCATACCCACAGCTGCAGGGCGTTGGGGGCGGTGAAGTCCTCACGGATGCGGCCGGCGAACACCAAGTCCTGGTCAGAGGAGTCCACAGGCATGGGGTAGAGGTTGTTGGCCGGGTCGTCCACCAGCTTCACACCGGGGGCGCTGGCCAGCAGCTCCCGGGCCTTCTCCACGGTGAGCTTGCGCTCGGTCTCGATGGTAATGGACTCGGAGTGGCTGCGGAACACGGGCACGCGCACGCAGGTGCAGTTGACCTGCAGCCCCGGACAGTGGAGAATCTTGCGGCCCTCGTTGAGCATTTTCATCTCCTCGTATGTATAGCCGTTCTCTTGGAAGGTCTCAATCCGGGGAATGACGTTGAAGGCAATCTGATGCTGGAACACCTTGGACTGGGCGGTCTTGCCGGCCAACACGTCGGCGGCCTGGTCCCGCAGCTCATTCAGGCCGGCCACGCCAGCGCCGGACACCGCCTGATAGGTGGATACAATGACGCGGCGGATGCCTGCATAGTCATGCAGGGGCTTGAGGGGCACCATAGCGATAATAGTGGAGCAGTTGGGGTTGGCAATAATGCCGTTGTGCTTTTTAATGTCCTCCGGGTTGACCTCAGGCACCACCAGAGGCACATCCGGGTACATCCGGTAGGCGCTGGAGTTGTCCACCACGACACTGCCGCTCTTCACGGCAATCGGGCTGAAGCGCAGGCTGACCGCGTTGCCCACCGCCACCAGGGTAATGTCGGTATCCGCAAAAGAGTCGTCTGTGGCCTCTTCCACGGTGTAGGTCTGGCCCTGCCACTGGATCTGCTTGCCGGCGTCATTGGCGTCCGCCAGCAGCTTCAGGGAGCTGACCGGAAAATTCCGCTCCGCCAAGACACGGAGCATCTCGGTCCCTACGGCGCCGGTGGCGCCTAAAATCGTCAAACGAATTCCTTTTTTATCCATTTCTATTCTACCTCCAAGCAGTACAGAAAATCGGAGTAGCTTATTTCTGCTCCGGCAGATTCAGCGGATAGTGGCACGCCACCTTGCAGCCGGGGGCCACCTCCCGCAGTTCGGGCTGCTCCTCCCGGCACTTGTCCGTGGCATAGGGGCACCTGGGGTGGAACCGGCAGCCGGTGGGCAGGTTCAGGGGGCTGGGCGGCTCGCCCTCGATGGCATAGTCGCGGTTGCGGTTGGTGGCGTCCAGCACAGGCGCCGCCTTCATCAGAATCTGGGTATAGGGGTGGTGAGGCGTCTCATACAGGTCCTCCGTGGGCGCGTACTCGATCACCTTGCCCAGGTACATGACGGCCACCTGATGGGAGATCAGGCGCACCACGCGCAGGTCGTGGGAGATAAAGAGAAACGCCAGGTTCTCCTTGGCCTGAATCTCGGTTAGCAGGTTGAGCACCTGGGCCTGAATGGATACGTCCAGGGCGGAAACCGGCTCATCCGCCACGATAAAGGACGGATTCACCGCCAGGGCGCGGGCAATACCGATGCGCTGGCGCTGGCCGCCGGAGAATTCGCCGGGGTAGCGGTCGATGGAATTGCGGTTCATGCCCACCAGGTCCAGCAGGGTATAGATGCGCCGCTCAATGCGCTCCTTCTGGTCCGGGCCCGGCTCAATGATGTTGTGGACCCGCAGGGCCTCCTCCAGTGTGGCGCGCACGCTCTTGCGGGGATTCAGGGAGGAATAGGGGTCCTGGAAGATCATCTGGAAGTCCCGGCGCTGCTTGCGCAGCTCGGTCCCCTTCATGTTGGTGACGTCCACGCCGTTGAAGAAGATCTGCCCGCCGTCCGGCTCATACAGGCGCAGCAGGGTGCGGGCCAGGGTAGACTTGCCGCAGCCGGACTCGCCCACCAGGCCCAGCGTCTCGCCCTCGCGGATCTCCAGACTCACGCCGTCCACTGCGGTGAGCACCTGGGCCGGCTTTTTGGCGATGGCGTCGGTAATGGTCCGCTTGGAGGGGAAGCACTTCTTGAGATCCCGTACCTCCACGACCATTCTTTTTTCCGTGGTCTGTGTCATGGCTTACACCTTCTTTTCCGAGGACTGCAGACCACTGACGCCCTCCAGCTTTTCGGTATAGTGGCAGGCCACCTCGTGCCCATTGCCCAGCTTGCGCATCTCGGGGCGCACCTTGGTGCACAGCTCCCCCTTGAATTTGCAGCGGGGCGCAAAGGGGCATCCCTCCGGCATGTTGTTCAGGTCGGGGGGCATTCCCTCAATGGACTCCAGCTTTTTGCTGCCCTCCAGTCCGGTAGGGATTGAGCGGATCAGTCCATACGTATAGGGGTGCCGGGGCGCGGTAAGAAGGGTATTGGTGTCCGCCTTCTCCACGATATGCCC
Source organism: Lawsonibacter celer (assembly GCF_014281125.1). Classification (GTDB taxonomy): domain Bacteria; phylum Bacillota; class Clostridia; order Oscillospirales; family Oscillospiraceae; genus Lawsonibacter_B; species Lawsonibacter_B celer. Next base: position 6,199 of record NZ_JACOEA010000008.1, read on the forward strand.
GGCATACATAACGGCCACATAGTCGCACATCTGGGCCACCACGCCCAGATCGTGGGTGATGAGAATAATGCTCATGCCCAGCTGGGTTTTCAGCTTGCCCAGCAGCTTGATAATCTGGTCCTGGATGGTCACATCCAGAGCGGTGGTGGGTTCGTCCGCCAGAAGCACCTTTGGCTCCGCCGCCAGGGCGATGGCAATCATGGCTCGCTGGCGCATACCGCCGGAGTACTGATGGATATACTCGTCCAGACGGGTTTCCGGCGTGGGAATGCCCACCAGCTTGAGCAGCTCAATGGCGCGGTCGTGCTTTTGCTGCTTGGTCAGGTTCTTGTCCTTCAGGTTCTCAAAAATCTGCTCCTTAATCTTGAGCACCGGGTTCAGGGAGGTCATGGGCTCTTGGAAGATCATCCCGATTTCGGAGCCGCGGATCTTCCGCAGCTCCGCTGGGGGCATGTCCAGGATGTTCTGCCCCTTGTAGATAACCTCGCCGCCCACGGTCCTTCCGGGCTTGTGGATCAGCTGCAGAATCGAGCGGCAGGTGGCGCTCTTGCCGCAGCCGGACTCACCCACCAAGCCAAAGGTCTCGCCGGGCATCACCGAGAAGGAGACGCCGTCCACCGCTTTGGCGGTGCTGTCTTTGGTAATAAAATAGGTTTTTAAATCCTTGACCTCTAAAATAGGTTCCACGAGGCTTCTCCTCCTTTCCTTAACGGCTCTTGGCGCGCAGCACGTCGGAGATACCGTCTCCGAAGAGGCTGAAGCCGACGCCGGCGATACAGATCGCCACACCGGGCAGGGTGCACATCCACCAGGCCTGGGTCATAAAGGGTCGGCCAGTGGAGATCAAGGCGCCCCATTCCGGGGTGGGGGGCTCAACACCCAGGCCCAGGAAGCTCATGGAGGCGCCGGTCAGCATGCACATCACAATGTCGGCAGCGGCGAAGGTAATGGCGGAATTGACTACGTTGGGCAGAATATGCCCCAGGATAATGCGGATCTCGCTGTAGCCCAAGACCTTGGCGGCCATAACATACTCGCTGTGCTTGGCAATCATGACCTCACTTCGCACCAATCGGGCGTAATCTCGCCAAGCCACCAGCCAGATGGCAATAAACATATTCATCAATCCGGACCCTAAAATGGCCACAATGACGATAACCATCAAGATAAAGGGGAAAGCCATGACCACGTCCAGGATCCGCATGAGGATGGTGTCGATCCAGCCGCCGTAATAGCCGGCGATCAGTCCGATGATGCTGCCCACAATCAGGGGTACGATCATGGCGAAGATGCCCATGGCCACGTCAATGCGGGTACCCCACACCACACGGGAGAAAATGTCACGGCCGTAGTTGTCCGTCCCGAAGAGATGCTCCGCACTGGGGGCCAGCATGATAGCGTCCGGGTTACTGGTATTTGGCTCATAGGGTGCGATAAACTGGGGGAAAAATGCGAAGATCAGAACGATCACGATAATGACCAGACCGATGTTAAGGGACATGCTGTACTGCCAGAAGTGCTTCTTCTTTTTGATGTGGTGCGCTTCTTCTCCGCGGCTGGCTTCGGTCTGCTCGAAGACGGAGGTATTGTCCTTCTGTTCCATATCTCCCTCTCCTTTCACTCGAGTCTGACGCGGGGATCCAGCATGGAGTACGCCACGTCTGTAATCAGGTTAACAATCAGTACGATCAGTGCCAGCATGAGCACCACCGTCTGCACCACGGCGTAGTCGCGGGCGAAGATGGAGTCTACCAGCAGTTTGCCCAGGCCGGGCAGGGAAAACACCGTCTCAATCACGATGGAGCCGCCCAGCATATTGGCAATACGCAGGGAGAGCAGCGTGACGGTGGAAATCATAGAGTTTCGGATAATGTGACGGTTTTTGATGCGCTTTTCCGTCAGGCCCTTGCTGCGGGCAAAGTCCACATAATCGCTGTTGACCACGTCGATGACGTTGCTGCGCAGGTTGCGGATGGTCAGCGCGGATGTGGTCAGCGCGCCGGTAAGGCCCGGCAGGATCAGGGAATGGGCGTGCTCCAAAAAGGTGTCTCCCCAGCCGCCCACCGGAAACCAGTGCAGCTTGAGGCCAAAGAGCAGCAGGAACAGCGTACCGACCCAGAATTGGGGCAGAGAGATCACAATCAGCGCGCCGGTCTTAATGCCGCTGTCCAAGGGAGTGCCGTGCTTGCTGCCCGCCAGATATCCTAGTGGGAAGCTGAGCAGCAGCACAAAGATCGTTGTGGAAATTACCAATCCCACCGTCACCATAATCTTTGGTTGAATCAACTCCAGAACTGGGCGTGCATAGGTGATGGAATCGCCGAAGTCCAGTGTGACGATCTGCTTCAAAAACAGGCCGTATTGGACGATCAACGGCTCATTAAGGCCCATTTTCTCTTCCAGGATGGCAATCTTCTCCGGCGTTGCCTTATCGCCCAGCATAATCTCCGCCGGGCTGCCAGGAATCAGGCGAATCATCAGGAAGATCAGAATTGTCACACAGAAAAGCACCGGGATCATATGTAGGAGTCGCTTTAAAATGTAATTGAATTGTCTCATTTGATCATTACCTGCCTTTGTCTTGGGCGGGGTTATTCCTTACTGACCCCCCAGGGTGCATCTGAAAAGTCCGGGGCCCGCCGGGCCGATCGCCTGTCTGCGGCGCCAGAACCTTTCAGACACACCCTACAGGCGGGCAAACCTGCCCGCCTGTAGGGTCGTCATTACAAAGTGGACTCTGCAGTCCGATTACTCGGCGCAGGTCAGGTTGTTGAAGCGATAGGGGCCGGTGGGGATCTGAGCGAAGCCGTCCAGCTTGGCGCTCATGCCTACACCGTAGGGCGCATAGTAGATGGGCACAGTGGGGCACTCGTCGGCATAGATCTCCTGGATCTCGGCGTACATTTCAGCACGCTTCTCGGAGTCCATCTCCTTGGCCGCAGCATAGCCCAGCTCAATGACCCGGTCGTTGGACCAGCCGGTGTGCACGCTGTTAGCCGTGGCGGGCAGGCACCAGTAGCTGGTCTGCTGAGAGGGATCGGGAATGTCGGAGGTCCAGCCGCCGAAGAACATATCCAGCTCCAGCGCAGCGCGCTTGGCGTTGAAGGTACCGGCCTCCAGCAGCTCGATGGTGACGTTAACGCCGATAGCGGCCAGCTGCTCCTTAATCATGGTGGCCATCTGCTCATAGATGGCGTTGCCGGCGTTGGTGGTCAGAGTGATGTCAAACCCGTCGGCATAGCCGGCCTCGGCCAGCAGGGCCTTGGCAGCCTCCACGTCATGGGACTTAGTGGTGGAGGGGGAGATATAGTAGGGGATGGAGGGGGGCAGATAGGAGTCAGCAACCTCACCGTAACCAAAGAGCACCATCTTCACGATGGCCTCCTTGTCGATGGCCATCGTCAGGGCCTGACGCACCTTCACGTCAGCGGTGGGGCCCTTGGTGCAGTTGAAGTTCAGGGAACGAACCTCGGTAGAGATGGGGGTGGCGATGTCCAGGCCGGAGGTGGCCTCCACCTCACTCATACGGTTCCAGGGCACATCGCTGATCAGGTCGGCGTTGCCGCCCTGCAGCTGCATCACGCGGGTGTTGTCGTCGGGCACTACGGTAACGCGGATCTTCTCGGTCTTGACGCTGTCGGCATCGCGGTAGTTCTCGTTCTTCTCGAGCATCAGGTATTCGCCCTGCTTCCACTCGCCGAACTTGTAGGCGCCGGTGCCGACAGGACACTTGGCATAAGCCTCCTCGCCCACTTCCTCAAAGTAGGACTTGTCGCCGATGGTCAGATTGAACAGGGTAAAGGTGACCTCGTCCACGGGGGAAGCTTCCTTCACATGTACGATAAAGGTGGTGTCGTCGGGAGCCTCGACGCTGTCCAGATTGAGGCACAGCTCGGCCCACAGGGACTCCTCGGTGTGCATGGCGCGCTCATAGGACCACACCAGATCCTCAGCCAGCACAGGATCGCCGTTGGAGAACACCAGGCCCTCCTTCAGGTGGAAGGTGTAGGTCAGGCCATCCTCGCTCACGTCCCAGGTCTCAGCCAGACCCGGCTCAATCTTGGTGCCGTCGTCGCTGACCTTCAGCAGGCTCTCCAGCACCATGGTGAAGAACCAGATGTTTACGTTGCCGTCCTGCAGAACAGGGTCCAGATTGTTGGAATCCTCACGGCGGGCAAAGACAATCTCAGACTTGATTGCAGCATCGCCGCCGCTGGGGCTCTCGCCGCCGCTGCCGCTGGGAGCAGGGCTGTTGTTGCCGCCGCCGCTGCTACAGGCCGCCAGAGCGAGAACCATGCTCACGGCCAGAAGCATCGCAGCAGCGCGCTTCCAGATCTTCTTCATTCCTTATACCTCCAAATAGCAAAATAGCAACGAAGCTTGGTCTATACCACTGCCACGCTGCATTGTGGTTATCATACACATTTTTGTCCGTCCTGTCAATACACGTTTCTCATTTTCCCGCGAAAATCCGCATTTTAACAGGGGAGTTTCAAATTTAAGCCTGCATCTTTTTTCAAATATACCACAGCGGGCGCACACTGCACACTTCAAAAAATTGGTACAGTTGCTGTTGCAGCCCAATTGTACCAATTTCGGTTGACAAACCTGGCATCACCCGCTACAATGGCAATGAAACTCTGCCGATTTCCCAATGTTCGGCGCTTTCTGCACACCAAACCGCAAAAAGGCGTTTTTCCAATTTTGTCCGCGTTCCGGAGGTGATGACTGTGCCATTGTCTTTCCAAGTCAACAAAAAGGATACTCGCCCCCTTTATGAGCAGCTTACAGGCCACATTATTACGCTCTGCCGGCGGAGTGTGCTGCGCCCCGGCGACCGGCTTCCTCCGGAGCGGGATCTGGCCGCCCAACTGCACATCTCCCGCGGGACGGTGAAAAAGGCCATTGAGTCTCTGAAATATCAGGGGTATCTGGAGAGCTTTCAGGGCAGTGGGAACTATGTCACCACTCCCAGACCGCCCAAGCCTACCGCTGCCAGCACTGCCGAGCAGGCCGCTGAAATCTGCAGTTATGCATTTTTTGCGCTTCAGGAGCTTCATCTGCCTTACGAACAGATTTCCCACTTGGTCCACAGCTATCTGGAGCGGATGGAACGTCAGTGCCCCCAGGTGCGCCTGGCTCTGATCGACTGCGCGCCGGAGACCTTGCGCTGCTGCCGCAGCCAGTTGGACCAGCTGCCCTGTGTAAAGCTTGAGACCTATGTACTCGGCGACCTGGAAAAAGACGTGCCTCTGCTGGGCGAGGCCGCCACCTGCGATCTGATTTTCACCACCTCCAAGCATTTTGAACAGATGCAGAAACTTCTTCCTTCCTGTGAGGACCGCCTGTATTACTTTGCGCTGGCCATTCCGCCCAACACCATTGTTCAATTAGCTACGCTTTCTCCGCAGGCGCGGGTTGGCGTCGTATGTGAGACCGAGCGGTTTTACGAGATTATCTGTCAGAATCTTGCCTCTCTTGTCCCGGGCCGCTCCGCACCAGTCCGGATTCCAGAAAATGCGGCGGGGCAGCCGGATGTCACCCCCGTGGGACCGCTGGACACTCTCATCATTTGCCCCCAGTGCGGTCTTCTCCGCAGCAGTGGGGCAACCGCCATGCTGGAGGAGTTTCGATCCCAGGGCGGTCAGGTCATCGAGTTCTCGTATGAGCTGGACCAGGGTTCCAAGCTCCTAATCCACGCCACCGCCAAACGCGCCTATCAGCAGAAACTGACCGGCGAAGCCCTGCCCGAGCAATAAGAGGGCGCCGTGCGTCCTCTTGTTTTATAAAGAAGGGAATGTATCATTTATGAAGATCAAGTCAATGGTCTGTGCGCCCGGGCGCACCGGTTTCTTTTTTGACGACCAGCGGGCCATTAAATCCGGAGCCAGGCCGGACGGCGCCTGCTATATCGGCCAGCCTGTGACGGACGGTTTTTCCGCGGTGCGTCAGGCGGGGGAATCCATCTCCATTCTGCTTCAGCTGGAGGACGGTCAGGTGGCCTATGGCGACTGCGCCGCGGTGCAGTACTCCGGGGCCGGCGGCCGGGACCCGCTGTTTTTGGCCAGCCAGTTCATTCCGGTGCTGGAGCGTGAGGTTGCCCCTCTGCTGGCGGGGCGGGAGGCGGACAGCTTCCGGGACCTGGCCGGCCTGCTGGACGGACTGCACACTGCGGACGGCCAGCGGCTGCACACCGCTCTGCGCTACGGCCTGTCCCAGGCGGTGCTGGACGCAGTGGCCCGGTCCCATGGAGAGCTCATGTGCCAAACCGTGGCCCGGGAGTATGGCCTGCACAGCGACTGGAGCCCCATCCCCATCTTTACCCAGTCAGGGGACAACCGGTATGAAAACGCCGACAAGATGATCCTCAAGGGTGCGGACGTGCTCCCCCATGCCCTCATTAACAGTGTGGAGAGCAAGCTGGGTCGCCAGGGGGAGAAGCTGCTGGAATACGTGGCCTGGCTGCGGGAGCGCATTCTGGCCCTGCGCACCGCACCGGAGTATCAGCCGGTGCTCCACATCGACGTATACGGCACCATCGGCCTGGCCTTCGGCATGGACCAGGACAGGATGGCCGATTATCTGGCCCGGCTGGCCCGGGCCGCCGCCCCCTTCCGCCTGCGCATCGAGGGCCCTATGGACATGGAGGAGCGCACCGCCCAGATGGAGGCTCTGGCCGCCCTCACCGCCCGGGTGGACGCCATGGGCATTCCCGTGGAGTTGGTGGCTGACGAGTGGTGCAATACCCTGGAGGATGTGCGCTACTTTGCCGACAACCGGGCCGGACATATGATTCAGATCAAGACCCCCGACCTAGGCTCTGTCCACAACACCGTGGAGGCGGTGCTCTACTGCAAATCCCACAGTGTGGGCGCCTATCAGGGCGGCACCTGCAACGAGACTGAGCGCTCCGCTCAGGTGTGCGTCCACGCGGCCATGGCCGCCCGCCCTGACCAGATCCTGGCCAAGCCCGGCATGGGAGTGGACGAGGGCTTCATGATCGTCTACAATGAGATGAGCCGCATTCAGGCGCTGCTGCGCAATTGATTCAGGGCGACTTACTCGTCCCCCAGATACAGCCGCAGGTTGAGATGTCCTGCGATTTTTCCCCTACATTAGAGATCAGGAGGCGTTTTTATGGAATACCGCTATCTCACCGGCACCGGCATTGAAATTTCTCCCATCTGTCTGGGCACCATGACCTTTGGCGAGCAGGTAGACGAGGCCCTGGGCGTCCGTCTGGTGCGCCGGGCTCTGGACGCCGGCGTAAACTTTTTTGACACCGCCCGTCTCTACTGCGGCGGGGAGAGTGAACGCATCCTTGGCAAGGGCCTGAACGGCGACCGGGACCGCGCCGTGGTGGCTACCAAGGTCCGCTTTGCGGAGAACGGCGGCCTCACCCGCCGGAACATCATCCGCCAGGCGGAAAAGAGCCTGACCACCCTGGGCACCGACTACATCGACGTGTACTACCTCCACGCCCCGGACCGGCACACCCCCATTGAGGAGACGCTCTATGCCATGGACGATCTGATCCGCTCCGGCAAGGTGCGCTACATGGGTGTGAGCAACTATGCCGCCTGGGAGATCGCCGACCTGGTGTGGACGGCGGAGCGCCACCACCTGCGCAGCCGCCCCATTCTCAGCCAGAACGTGTGCAACCTGATCACCCGCACCGTGGAGCCCGAGCTAGTCCCCTGTCTGAAGGCCCACGGCGTGGGGCTGGTGGCCTTCAACCCTCTGGCCGGCGGTCTGCTCACCGGCAAGCACAAGGGAGGCGCCCCCGCCGCGGGCACCCGCTTTGCCCTGGACGATATGTACATCGACCGCTACTGGAGCGACGAGAACTTTCGCGCCGTGGAGTCCCTGAGGCAGATTGCGGAGGAGAACGGCATGACCCCGGCTCAGCTGGCCCTGCGCTGGTGCCTCTCCCGCCCCTATCTGGACAGCGTGATTACCGGCGTGAGCAAGCTGGAGCAGCTGGAGCAGAATCTGGCCGCTGCCGAGGCCCCCGCCCTGTCTCCCGAGATCGAGGCCAGGTGTGAGCGGATCTGGCGCTCTTTGGCCGGCACCCGTTTCAGCTATCAGGGGCAGTTTGACGATCTGCGGGTATAGACGGCAACCAGGGTCTCTCCTGTCCGTACCTGTACCATCCCAACTCTCAGCGTAAAAGGGGCTGGAAATCCTAGGATTTCCAGCCCCTTTTGTTCTACGGGTCATTTTTAGAGGCCCGCCGTCAGACCTGTACCCAAAGCGCAGCCCAGCGCAGTGGTTGCGATTTGGAAAGAAGGAGCAGCGGCGTGAGCGCGCCCTGACTTATAAAATAAGTCGGAGCAAGCGATACAACTCTTGCTCCGACTTGGCACGCCTGAGGGGATTCGAACCTCCGACCTACCGCTTAGGAGGCGGTCGCTCTATCCTGCTGAGCTACAGGCGCAGATACGCCGCGCGCAAACACGGGACGGCACGGTACTGGTTTATTGTACCCTAAGCGGATGTTTCTGTCAACGGAAAGCGGGATCTGTGCTAAGATTTTGGACGATTTTTTTATAAAATACATTGCGTTTTACTGTACCCCACGGTATAATAGAAAGTCGGATTTTTCATTATTTATGTCTATTCAGATACGAGGTGCATCCCTTTGCAGAACGAAAAGCTGAGAAATGTCGCAATTATTGCCCATGTGGACCACGGCAAAACCACCCTGGTGGACGAGATGCTGAAGCAGGGCGGTATCTACCGGGAAAACCAGGCCACCGTGGAGCGGGTCATGGATTCCAACGACCTGGAGCGGGAACGCGGCATCACCATTCTGGCCAAGAACACGGCCGTTCACTATAAGGACGTAAAGATCAACATCGTGGACACCCCGGGCCACGCCGACTTCGGCGGCGAGGTGGAGCGCATTTTGAAGATGGTCAACGGCGTCATTCTGCTGGTGGACGCCTCCGAGGGCCCTATGCCTCAGACCCGCTTTGTGCTGTCCAAGGCCCTGGAACTGGGCCACAAGGTGATTGTGGTGGTCAACAAGATCGACCGGCCCGACCAGCGCATCCACGAGGTCATGGACGAGGTGCTGGAACTGCTGCTGGACTTGAACGCCACGGACGAGCAGTTTGAGTCCCCCACCCTGTTCTGCTCCGGCCGGCAGGGCACCGCCTCCTACTCCCCCGACGTGCCGGGCACCGACCTGGTCCCCCTGTTTGAGACCATTCTCAACTATATCCCCGCCCCTGAGGCGGATGTGGACAAGCCCTTCCAGATGCTGGTCAGCTCCATTGACTACAACGAGTTCGTGGGCCGTATCGCCGTGGGCCGCATTGAGCGGGGCTCCATCAAGCAGAATCAGGAGATCGCGGTGTGCAACTATCACAAGGCGGGCGAGCCCGCCAAGAAGGCCAAGGCTACCGCGCTCTACACCTTTGACGGGCTGGCCAAGGTGCCGGTGAGCGAGGCCTCGGCCGGCGAGATCATCGCCATGAGCGGCATCGGCGACGTGACCATCGGCGACACCATCTGCGCCCCCGACGCGGTGGAGCCCATGGAGTTCGTGAAGATCTCCGCCCCCACCATCGAGATGACCTTCTCGGTGAACGACTCCCCCTTTGCCGGGCGGGAGGGCAAATTCGTCACCTCCCGCCAGATCCGGGAGCGGCTGATGCGGGAGACCCTGAAGGACGTGTCCCTCCGGGTGACCGAGACCGACTCCACCGACTCCTTCAACGTGGCCGGCCGGGGCGAGATGAGTCTGTCCATCCTCATCGAGACCATGCGCCGGGAGGGCTATGAGTTCCAGGTCTCTCCCCCCCGGGTGCTCTTCCAGGAGATCGACGGGAAAAAGTGTGAGCCCATCGAGCGCCTGGTGGTGGACGTGCCCAGCGACAGCGTGGGCGCGGTCATCGAGAAGATCGGCGCGCGCAAGGGCGACCTGCTGGAGATGACCCCGGTGGGCAGCCGGATGAAGCTGGAGTTCCTGGTCCCCTCTCGGGGCCTGTTCGGCTACCGCAACGAGTTCCTCACCGACACCAAGGGAGAGGGCATCATGGCCTCCGTCTTTGAATGCTACGCCCCCATGAAGGGGGACATCCAGCGCCGGGCCTCCGGCTCCCTGGTGTCCTTTGAGACTGGCGAGAGCGTCACCTACGGCCTGTTCAACGCCCAGGAGCGGGGCGTGCTTTTCATCGGTCCCGGCGTGCCGGTGTACGCCGGCATGGTGGTTGGCGAGACCCCCAAGCAGGAGGACATCAGCGTCAACATCTGCAAGAAAAAGCAGCTGACCAACATGCGCGCCTCCGGCTCGGACGAGGCTCTGCGCCTGACCACGCCCCGTCAGATGAGCCTGGAGCAGTGCCTGGAATTTCTGGCGGACGACGAGCTGCTCGAGGTCACACCGGAGAGCCTGCGCCTGCGCAAGCGCCTGCTGGACCACGGCGCCCGGATGCGCGAGGCGTCCAAGAAAAAATCCTGAAACCAAGAGGCCCCCGGACCATGCGGTCCGGGGGCCTCTTGGTTTCAGGGATAGAGCTTCTGCACCGGCTCGGAGATCTCGGACAGTGCCTTGCTGGCCTCCATGTCGAAGCGGTGGCTTTTGGCCAGATCGCCCAGGGAGACCATGCCCACCACTTTGTCGTTCTCCAGCACCGGCAGGCGGCGCACCTGCTTGGCCGCCATCAGCCGGGTGGCCTCCCGGGCGTCGTCGTCCGGGGAGACCACCGCGCAGTTGCGGGTCATGATATCCTTTACCTGGGTCTGGGCCGGGTCCTCCTCCGCTGCCACGCAGCGCAGAACGATGTCCCGATCGGTGACGATGCCCCGCAGACCACCGTCCTCTCCGCACACCGGCAGGGAGCCCAGGTTGTGCCGTGAGAGCAGCCGAGCCGCCAGGGCCGCCGACTCGCCGGGGGTGATGGAGACCACGCTGGGATTCATTAGATCGCGCACTTGCATAAAAAACCGCCTTTCCCACTAAATTTCCAATAGTTTGGACCGGGAAAGGCGGTTTTATTCCTTTTTCTTTTGCAGCTCCAGGTTGCGCCGCAGCACCGCCGGCCCCCTCCAGGCAAAGGCGTAGGCGCCGTATTTCTCCTGAAAGGCGCGGTTGGTGAGTCCCTCCAGGTCCTCCGGGGCCACCCGGGCCACCAGGCCGCAGGTAAACTCGGGCAGTGGCGAGAGGGCGGGATGATCATTGAAGGGGCAAACCCGCTGGCAGAAGTCGCACCCCCAGACCAGGGGATGGGCTGCCACCAGGGCGTTTTCCTTTTCTGTCAGCTCCCCCTTTTTCTGGGTCAGGTGGGACAGGCAGCGCTCCAGCGCAAAGCCGTCCGGGCCAAGAGCGCCCCCGGGGCAGGCGGAGACGCAGCGGCCGCAGCCGGGGCAGTCCGGGGAGGGCGGGACCTCCTCCACCGGCAGGGGCGCGTCGGTGAGGATGGTGCCCAGGAACAGATAGGTGCCGTAGGGAGGCAGGATCACCAGGCCGTTCCAGCCCATCATGCCCAGTCCGGCCAGCCGGGCCGCCTCCCGCTCCGGCAGGGGGGAGTTGTCCGCGGCCGGCAAAAACAAATACCCGGGGTAATGTTCCTTCAGAAAACTGCAAACCGTATTCAGCCGGGCCGTCACCACGGCGTGGTAGTCCCGGCCCCGGGCGTAGAGGGACAGGTTGCCCGGCCGGTTCCCGGCATAGTAGGGGAACGCGGCCACCAGCACCGCGGCGGGGCAGGGGCAGGCCTCCTCCGCCCTCTCCCGGGCGGCGGGGGACATAGCGGGCGCCAGGCGGCCATAGGCCACGGCCCCCCAGCCCGCCGCGCCCGCAGCGGCAAAGGCCGCGTCCAGCCCCGGGATCATGTGCGGTCGTACCGGGCCAGCGCCGCCTGGGCCAGCTGCCCGTCCGTGGCGCAGGGCTCGGGTCCGTTTTTCCGCTTCTGCTGCATTTCACACCCCTTGCCCGCCAGGAGCACCACGGCGGGGCGGCTGGCCCCCAGGATCGCCTGCTCCACTGCGGCGGGGCGGTCAGGGACAACCGTATAGCTCTTTCCGTGGGGCGCAATGAAGCGCCCGATATCCGCGCAGATGTCCGCCACCGCCTCGGGCCCCGGGTCGTCCTCGGTGAGGAAAATCCGGTCGGCCAGCGCGCCGGCGGCGTTTCCCATGCCCGCCCGGCGGTCAATTCCCTTGCCGCCGGTGCAGCCGAAGAGTACCGTCAGCTCCCGGTCCGGGTATTCCGCCCGGATGGAGCGCAGGGCGGTCTCCAGGCTCATGCCGTTGTGGGAGTAGTCCACGACGACGGAAATCTGCCCATCGGCGCTGGCATAGTGCTCCATGCGGCCGGGGACAAAGGCCCTGAGCAAGCCCTCCTCCACATATTCCGGAGGTATGTCATAGCACTCGGCCACGGCGGCGGCTGCCAGGGCGTTCTCCACGTTGAAGAGCCCCGGGGTGGAGATGGCCAACTCCCGGGCGTACCGGGGGGTGCGCACCTGAAATCGGATAAGCCCGTCCTCCTTGCGCACCCCGCTGCCGTACACCTGGGCGGAGGGGTCTTTCCGGGAAAAGGAGATCACCCGCTCACAGGCGGACGCGGCGGCGGCTATTTCCGATGCGTGGTCGCAGTCCAGATTGATGCACGCGGTGCGGGCCTGGCGGAAGATCAGCAGCTTGGAGGCCAGGTAGTCGGCCAGGTCCGGGTGTTCGATGGGGGAGATGTGGTCCTCCCCGATGTTGAGAAACACCGCGCAGGACAGGTCCACCCCGATGACCCGGCCGTATTTCAGAGCCTGGCTGGACACCTCCATGGTCAGGTAGTCCGCCCCCACCGAGGCGGCGTTGAACAGGTGCCGCTGCAGGTCCAGGGGCTCGGGCGTGGTGAGCTTGGCAGGCCGCCGCTCCACCCCGTCGTCGGTAATGATGGTGGACAGCAGAGCGCTCTCCCTGTGCTTTTGGGCGGCCAGCCAGCAGTCCAGAATGGATTTCAGGTAATAGGCCGTGGTGGTCTTTCCCTTAGTACCTGTCAGACCAGTGATCCACAGCGTCCCGGATGGGTGCCCCCAGGCCAGGTCGGCCAGCAAGCCCATGGCGGTGCGGATATCGGTCACCCGGATACAGGGGATGGGTGCGGGGTAGGCGCGCTCGCTCACATAGGCAAAGGCCCCCTTGGCCGCCGCGTCCAACAGATACTGCTCCTTAAACCGCGCGCCCTTGCAGAGGAACAAGGTGCCCGGGGTGACCACCTGGGAGTCACAGGACACCAGGGACACCGGCCGGGTCAGGGCGGCGGGCAGGGGAGTGCGCTCCGCCAGGAGCCCATGGCGGAGCAGCAGCTGATAATAGTCCCCCAGAGGGAGACGGGGGCGGTTTGTCATCCGGGTTCACCTCCTCAGGTGTTGGGTGGGTGCGTCCCCCGAGTGGGGACGCAGGGCCCAGACCATTTCTTTTTGACGGGCCAAAAAGAAACGGTCCGGGACTCCAAAGAAAAAGCCTGACATTCATCTAAACCCTTGACTTCTATTGGTCGGCGCGCCTGTCAGGGCGGCCCCGGCGGTTCCTTCGGCGGCTCAGCCGCCTTCCCTGGCAGTGAATCGGCCTGGCGCACCCCAGTAAGGCGCGCCTCGCGGGATGGCCGCGGAGCTTCGCCCCCAGGGGGTACATCCAATAGGGGGGACCGCAGTCCCCCCTGATTGGTCGTTTTAAGGAGGGGGTGCAGGGGGAGGGAAATCGAAATCCCTCCCCCTGCCGATTCTTTTCCCCCTTTCTCATCGCTGAGAAAGGGGGCCCCCGGAGGGGAGGCCCTCCTACCGCTGGTCGGTGCGGCCCAGCAGAAAATCGGCGCTGACGTGGAAATAATCCGCCATGGCTTTCAGGACGGGCGCATCCGGCTCCCGCTCATTGAGCTCATAGCGGCAATAAGAATTGAAGGAAATTCCGATTGCCTCCGCTGCTGCCTTCTGCGGCTCATGTTTCTCTTTTCGCAGCATACGCAGGCGCTGGCCCAAAATTTCCATAGTACACCTCTTGACATCACCCATTCGGGGGAATATAATTATTTTATCACCCAAACGGAGGAATTTCAATGAACGACTTCCTAAACTATCTCTACTCCTACGCCATGGAGCACCTGTACCTCTCCGAGGAGTACCGCCTCAACCGCCGCTGTGCCGAGCGCCATCTTCAACAGCTGGAGGGCGCCCTCACGCCGGAACAGCTCCGCCATTTCGAGGTCTACCAGGACAGCGTCGCCCTGTCCGACACGGAGCAGAGCCAAACCCTGTTCCGCGCCGCCCTGAAAATGGGCCTCTATCTGGGAAGCCTACACCATCCGTAATTTATACCCGCAGGCGGTAATACATTCCTCCGCCAGCACGTCCATGGCGTCCAGATAGTAGTCGGGCAGGCTGTGATAGGTCCGATAGACGGACAGCTCGGTGCAGGCCAGAATCCCCCCGTCACACCCGGCGGAGCGCAGCCAGCGGTCGATGAGGGCGAATTTCTCCCGGCTGCCCTTCTCCCCCCGCTTGATCTCGTCGTAGATAATACTCATGACGATTTTCTGCACATCCTCCGGCGGGGAGACGGCCAGAATGCCCTGGGCGGCGCACTCCTTCTGATACACCCCGGTCTGAACCGTGCCGTCGGTGGCCAGAATGCCCACCTTGTGCCAGCCCTCCTGCCGGGCCTGGGCCACGGCGCGGCGGGGCATATGGATGATGGGCACGCCCAGCTGCTCCTGGAGCCGGTCGGCAAAGAAGTGGGAGGTGTTGCAGGGGATGGCCAGGGCGGTGCAGCCGCTGCGCTCCAGCAGCTGCGCGTCGGAGAGCAGCCGCCGGAAGCACCCCTCCGCGTCCCCCCCCAGAATGGCGGCCGTGCGGTCGGGCATACCGGTGTCGCTGAGAATAAGGGTGGGCAGGTGCTCCTGATCGCAGGAGGCCTCAGTGCGGTCCAGGATGCGCTGATAAAAGTCCTGGGTGGCCTGAGGCCCCATGCCGCCCAAAATGCCGAGACGCTGCTCCATTACTTTACCTTCTCCATACAGGAGGCGTACCAGCCCACATAGCGGCGCTGGCCCTTTTTGATGCGCAGGGTGTGCATCAGGCCGTTGTCCGGGGCGTAGAGCAGGGGGTTGACCGATTTCCCGGCCCCATCCAGTTCCCGCATGGCCTGGTGGTAGTCCCGATTCACATAGTCGTAGGCCACGGCCCTGGGGATCACCCACCACAGGTGGCGGTCTTCCACCACGGTCAGCTCACAGGGCTTGTGCTCTATCACGTCCTCCACCAGGTATTTGGCCAGATTGTAGCCCGCGCCGGTGACGTAGTAATTGCTGCGCCCCTGGCGGCAGTTGATCTCAAAGGCCTTGAACTTGCCGTCGCGCCGGTCGTACTTGATGTCAAAATTGGAGAAGCCCACAAAGCCGATGGCCTCCAGGAAGCCCCTGAGCTTCTCACACAGCTCCGGCTCCGGCTCGGTGATGATGACCGCGTGGTTGCCGATGGCGTGGGCGGTGTGCTCCTCCAGCAGGACGTGACCCACGCACATGAGCCGCACCTTTCCGTCAGAGCCGGAGTAGTTGGTGACCACCCGCATGTAGCTGTCATCCCCGGGGATAAAGTCCTGGATGATGAGGGAATCCTCATACCCGGCGCTGTAGATCTCGTCGATGACCTTGTCCACCTCTTCCCGTGTCTGTAGGACATAGGCCTTCTTCTGGGTGGGGAAGGGATGCTTCCAGTAGGTGTCCGACTCGGCTGGCTTGACCACAAAGGGCCCGTCGAAAGGCAGGGTAAAGCCGTGCCCCTCCCCCTTGTGGTAGACATAGGTGGCCGGGTGGTCGATGCCGTGGCACTCGCACAGGTCGTAGAACTTCTCCTTGTGGATCAGGGTCTCCAGCAGGTCCAGCCTTACATAGGGGGCGATGACGTTTTCCGGGTAGTTGGGCAGGTTGGCGGAGATGGCGTTGAGATAGTTGTCCCCGCAGCCCAGCACCAGGATCTTTTTGTCCGGAAACTCTCCTGCCACCTCGGCGACGTTCTCCAGGACCTTGTCCACCCGGTCGTTGTGCTCCCGCACCCGGTAGTCGATAATCTTGCTGCCCGCGCACACGCTGGCGGGAAACATGCCGTAGACGATGGTTTTGACGCCGTAGGCCTCGTGAAAGGCGCGGGCCATGCTGTATGCGTTGATATCCGAACCCAGCATGACCGGGACAAAGTTAACTGCCATAATACCGCACTCCCTGAAAACTGATTTCATACCAGCTGCCGCCCATGGCCCGCACCTGGCTGTCGGGGCACAGCCGCTCCACCTGGCGCGCCTGCTCCCGGGACAGCCGCAGTTCCCGCCGGCGGCGCTCCCCGCCGGCAAAGCACTCGGACAAAAGCCGCTCCAGCGCTGTTTTCTCTATTTTTGTCATATTCCATTCTCCTTAAGCGGACAGACGAATCGCCTCGCAGAGTTTCCGCCGCCGGCGGGCAACCGCCTCCGCCGTGCGGAGGCGAGGGGGGTATCGGGAAAGCTGTACCGCTGAACGGCGCAGCTTTCCCGGATCCAGGGGGGAACACAGCCCCCCTGGAAGCGCTTTATCCCGTGGCCCGCTTTACCTGATAGACCCCCTGGATCTGGCTGAGCTTGTTGATAACGGCCGCCAGCTCGGTCTGGTTTTTGACCTCCAGGGTAATGCTCACCGCCGCGTATCCGTCGGGCATGGAGCGGGCGGACAGGCCGGTGGTCTTGACCTTGGCGGCGGAGAGGGCGGTGGCCACGTCCAGGGTGAGCCCGTCCCGGTCCTTGGCGGAGATATCCAGGGAGGTCTTGTAGGAGGCCAGCTCCCCCTCGGCCCAGTAGACCTTGATCCAGCGCCCCTCTTCCTCCGGCTTGCGGCGGGCGGGGTCGGCGTTGGGGCAGTCGGCCCGGTGGACTGACACGCCGAAGCCCCGGGTGATAAAGCCCACCACCGGGTCCCCGGGCACCGGGGTGCAGCACTTGGCGAACTTGACCAGGCAGTTGTCGATGCCCTCCACGATGATGCCGGAGACCGAGGATTTGCCCCCCCTGGGGGTGTTGACCACAGCGGTCTGGCCAGTGGCGGGCACCATGCTCTCCGTGGTCTGGGCCAGCTTCTCTGCGGCGGCGTGCTCGGCCTTGGCACGGCCCAGGCGGGTCATCTCGTCCTTGATGCGCACCACGGCCTTCTGGGCGGACATGCCGCCGTAGCCGATGGCGGCGTAAAGCTCGTCCAGGGTGCCGAAGCGCACCTTTTTCAGCACAAAGGGGAGCACGTCCTCGGCGGTGATGGCGGCCATGGTCAGCCCCACGTGCTTGAGCTCCGACTCAAAGGAGGAGCGGCCGGTGGCGATATTCTCCTCCCGGCGCTCCTTTTTGAACCACTGGCGGATCTTGTTGCGGGCCTCGTTGGACTTGCAGATCTTCATCCAGTCCCGGCTGGGCCCCCGGGCGGTCTTGGATGTGATGACCTCCACAATGTCGCCGTTTTTCAGGGGCGTGTCAAAGGTGACGATGCGGCCGTTGACCTTGGCCCCGGTCATGCGGTTGCCCACAGCGGAGTGGATGTTATAGGCAAAGTCGATGGGGGTGGCCCCGGCGGGCAGGTTGATCACGTCCCCCCGGGGGGTAAACACGAACACCTCGTCGGCGAACATATCCACCTTGAGGGTGCGCACAAACTCGTCCGGGTCCGCGTCCTGCTGGCTCTCCAGCAGCTTGCGCACCCATTCGAAGGCCTCCTCCGTACCCAGCTTGTCATTGGCCATGCCCTGCTTGTACTTCCAGTGGGCGGCAATGCCGTACTCGGCGGTGTGGTGCATCTCCCAAGTGCGGATCTGCACCTCAAAGGGAATGCCCTCCCGGCCGATGACCGTGGTGTGCAGGGACTGGTAGCCGTTGGGCTTGGGGGTGCCGATATAATCCTTAAAGCGGCCCAGCACGGGCTTGAACAGATCGTGAATGCAGCCCAGGACATTATAGCACTCCGGGATGTCGTCCACAATCACCCGGAAGGCGTACAGGTCAAAAATCTCGTCCAAGGTCTTGTTCTGGGCGTACATCTTGCGGTAGATGGAGTAAATGTGCTTGACCCGGCCGTAGACGGTACACTGGATGCCCTCCTCGTCCATACGCTCCTGAATGCGCTTCTGGATGGCCGCCATAAATTCCTCATGGGCGGAGGAGCGGGCGGCCACCTCGTCGGCCACCTCTTTATAGCCGATGGGGTCCAGGTACTTCAGGGAGGTGTCCTCCAGCTCCCACTTAACCCGCTGCATGCCCAGGCGGTGGGCGATGGGGGCGTAGATCTCCATGGTCTCCAGGGCCTTTTCCTTCTGCTTGCGGGGGGACTGGTAGGCCATGGTGCGCATATTGTGCAGCCGGTCGCAGATCTTGATAAGGATCACCCGGATGTCCTTGGCCATGGCCAGGAGCATCTTGCGCAGGTTCTCCATCTGCTCCTCTTCCTTGGAGGTGTACTGCACCCGGGTCAGCTTGGTGACCCCCTCCACCAGGTCGGCCACCGTATGGCCGAAGAGCTTGGCGATGTCCTCATGGGTGGCATCCGTGTCCTCGATGACGTCGTGGAGCAGGGCCGCGATGATGGAGTCGGTGTCCAGCTCCAGGTCCGCCACAATCTCCGCCACGGCCAGAGGGTGGGTGATATAGGGGGAGCCGTCCTTGCGCAGCTGCCCGGCGTGGGCCTTGTCGGCATAATTGAACGCGGCGAACAGGCGCTGAGTGTCCAGCGCCGCGTGGTAGGCCTTGATTTTGTCTTCCAGCGCCTGATAGCGCTCCAGGATCGGGTCCATCAAATCAGCTCCATTGGGAACGGGACGGCATTCAGCCGTCCATCAGTTTTCTCAGCTTGCGGAGAATGCGGGAATCCTCCAGATCCACCTTCCCCTCCACCGCGTTGAGGCAGATGTGCAGGTGGTCAGTGGTGCGCTCCAGCCGGATCAGCCCCCGCTCGTCAAAGACCTCGAGGCACACCATGGTACGCATCACCGTCTCGCGCCCGCCGCTGGCGCGGGCAATGTTGCGCGCCAGGCGGTGGGCGGTCTCCTCCAGAGGGGCCGGCCCGCTGTGTACCTTGAGGTAGCGCCACAGGTTGACAAACTCGGTCCGGCTGGGCAGCAGGGCGGCCGCCTCCGCGTGGGAGAGCAGCTCGCCCCGGCAGAAGCGCTCGTAAAGCGCCTGCTCCGCCTGGGCCCGGGTGAGGGCGCAGCGCAGATCGCACACCTGTAATTGTACCGAACGCCAGCCGCGATATTCATTGATCTGGGGCGTAAACGCCACATCAATCCGGTCGCCCGGCCGCAGGCCGGCCTGGGCGCTGGTGGCGGAGAAAAAAATCGCGTCGAAGGAGCGACCGCCCACGGTGAGCTTCAGCTTCAGATGCCGCCCGCCGCCCACGTCGGACAGGGCGGCCACCGTGCAGCCGCTGAGCTGAAAGACCGGCTTGGGGTTGCCCGTGCCGTGGGGCTCCAGAACACAGAGCCCTTCCACCTCCTCCAGGCTGAGCAGGCCCGCATCCTCCAACTCGCCGTCGATCTCCAAGGCGGAGACCATCTCGGCGCCCTCGGTCTGCCGGAGCACACACTCGCGCATCCGCCGGGCAAAGGCGGGGAGGTTCTCCTCCCGGATGGTAAAGCCCGCGGCCAGCTCGTGGCCGCCGAAGCCCTCCAGCAGATCGGCGCACTGCTCCAGCGCGGCAAACAGGTTAAAGCCGCCGAAGGAGCGGCAGGAACCCTTCCCCTTGCCGCCCTGCAGGCAGATCATAAAGGTGGGGCAGGAGTATTTCTCCGCCAGTCGGGAGGCCACAATGCCCACCACCCCCTGGTGCCAGTGCCCTCCGGCCAGTACCAGGGCGGCGCGCTCCTCCGGGGGGATGGCCTCGGCCCGGAGCAGGCACTCGTCGTAGATCTCCGCTTCAATGGCCTGCCGCTCCCGGTTGAGCTGGCACAACCGGGCGGCCAGCTCTGCCCCCCGGACCGGGTCCTCCGTGAGCAGCAGCTCCGCCGCCAGGCCGGCGCACCCCATCCGCCCGGAGGCGTTGATGCGGGGGGCCAGGGTATAGCCAACGGTCACAGAGGTCAGGGGGCGCTCGTCCAGCCCCGCCTCATGGAGCAGGGCCCTCAGGCCGGGCCGGGCCGCTGTGCGCAGCCGGCTCAGCCCCAGGCTGACAATAGCCCGGTTCTCCCCGGTCAGGCGCATCACATCTGCCACCGTGCCGATAGCCGCCAGGTCGGCGTACTCCTCCAGCAGCTCATCCGTCCGCTCCGGCCCGCCCAAGGCCAGCACCAGCTTCAGGGCCACGCCTACGCCGGCCAGGCACTTAAAGGGATAAGGGCAGTCCGGCCGACGGGGGTCCACCACCGCGGCCGCCCGGGGCCGACGCTCCTTGCACTCATGGTGGTCGGTGATGACCACGTCCACCCCCAGGCCGGCGGCGAACTGCGCCTCCTCCACGGCGGTGATGCCGCAGTCCACCGTAATGATCAGGGAGACCCCACGCTCCTTCAGGGCGGTGACCGCCTCCCGGTTGAGGCCGTAGCCCTCCTCCATGCGGTCCGGAATATAGGGGACGACCTGCCCTCCCTCGCTGCGCAGATAGCGGGTGAGCAGACAGGTGGAGGTGATGCCGTCCACATCATAGTCCCCGTAGACGGCCATGATCTCCCCCTGCTCCAGGGCGCTCCGGATGCGCAGGACCGCCCTGTCCATGTCCCGCAGGAGCATGGGGTCCTGGAGCAGCCCCCGGTCCCGGGAGAGAAACCGGCCGGCCCGCTCCAGGGTATCATACCCCCGTGCGCCCAGCACCAGGGCCGCCAGGGTGGGGATTCCGGCGCGCTCCAGCTCGGCACGCGCCCCGTCCGGGCAGACGGCCCGGTTCCACTGCTGATATTTCACAGGGCTCGCCTGCCTTCCCAAATCAAAATTACCCTTTATTATATCAAATACCGCGCGGCGTGACAAGAGGCAGGCACGTGCCCCCTTTTCCCCCTTGCAAAGACGCGGCCGGCGTGGTATTTTATTGTAAAAATTTACGAAAAGAGGCATGTCCATGCGCATCCGAACAGCGGAGCAGGGGGACCTGGCGGCCCTTCTGGACATTTACAATTACGAGGTGCTCCACGGGGTGGCCACCCTGGATCTGGCCCCCAGGACCCTGGAGCAGTGGCAGGTATGGTTCGACGGCCACAATGTGGACAACCACCCCCTGTATGTGGCTGAAGCGGGGGGGCGGGTAGCCGGGTACGCCAGCCTGTCCCCCTACCGGGAGAAGGAGGCCTACCGGTCCACGGTGGAGCTGTCCATCTACATCCACCCGGACTTCCGGCGGCAGGGGATTGCCGGGGCCCTGATGGGCTTTCTGCTGGACGAGGCCCGGCGGGACGGGCGCACCCATACGGTGGTATCCGTCATCACCACCGGCAACGAGGCCAGCTGCCGACTCCACGAGCGGTTCGGCTTCACCTTCTGCGGCAGGATCCCGGAGGTGGGCATGAAATTCGGCCGGTATCTGGACATCGACAACTACAGCCTGCGTGTGTGAGGAGAGGGAACATGGCGGAAGAAAAAACCAATGTGATGCGTCTGCTGGACCAGCGGAAGGTCCCCTACACCCCCCACTATTACGCCGCCCCCAACGGGGCGGTGGACGGCAGAAGCGTGGCCGCCCTGCTGGGCCAAGACGCGGCACGGGTGTGCAAAACCCTGGTGACCCAGGGGACCAGCGGACGCTTTTACGTCTTTGTGGTCCCCGCCCTGGGGGAGCTGGACCTGAAGGCGGCGGCCCGGGCGGCAGGAGAGAAATCGGTGGAGATGATCAAACAGGCCCAGCTGTTCCCTCTCACCGGCTACGTCCACGGAGGCTGCTCCCCCCTGGGGATGAAAAAGCGCTTCCCCACCTTTTTTGACCAGAGCGTGGAGGGGCTGGAGACCATCACGGTCAGCGCCGGGCGGATCGGTGCCCAGGTGGAGGCCTCCCCCGCCGATCTGTGCGCCCTGGCGGGCGGGCGCTTCGCCCCGGTGGCAAAATAAAAGTTCCAGCGGCGGGAACTTTTTCCCGCCGCTTTCGTCTATGGAGTTATCAAACCAAATACAAAGGAGAATCCCTATGAAAAAGCTTGGAACCCTTGCCCTTACCCTGGCTCTGACGGGCGCCATGGGCCTACCCGCCCTGGCTGCGGAGGACGCCCCCATGGTCATCGCCCCCAGCCCCAACGCCTACTCCACTGCCATCACCCTCAACAGCAAGGCGCTGGACACCGCCGCCATCCCCTCCGCCTCCGACGCCATGCTCCCCCTGCGCCTGCTGGCCGAGGCCGACCACGGCTCCGCCTACTGGGATCAGGAGGGCAACGAGAGCTGGTTTACCTTCGGCGACGACCGGATCATTGTAAAATTCGCCGACAACAGCATCTGGCTCAATGACGAGCAGGTCAAGTCCCAGGCGGAGGTGACCGCGGGCGTCACCTTTGTCCCGGCCAGCGTGCTGGAGCTGATGGAGGGCTTTACCGTGACCTGGGCTGACCCCACCGCCGAGGGCTTCCGCTCCGTGGTCATCACCACTCCCAACAATGACCCCCTGGTCAAGGCCGCCTACACGATCACGGAGGAGGCCGGCATGGGCTACAGCATGCGGATGGACGGCGCGGCAATGGCCGAGGCCTATCAGCTGCCCGCCGATTCCTTTGAGCAGGTAATCGGTTTCTTCCCCATGATTACCAGTCCTGATACCCTAGTCATCGGCAAGCTGGCCGAGGGCGCGGACGTCACCGCCGTGAAGGACGCTCTGGAGGCCTACCGCCAGAGCCAGGAGGATACCTTCTCCTGGTACCTGTCCCAAAACCTGCCCAAGGTGCAGGATGCCCGGCTGCTGGTGGAGGACGGCTATGTGCTCTTCCTCATCGCGGAGGACGCTGACGCCGGCGAGGCCGCCTTCCGCGCATTTGTGGACTCCCTGTAATTCCTCCTACGGACCAAAAAGTCCGCCGCCCCAATGGGGCGGCGGACTTTTTTCGCGTTTTTTATTCATTGAGCAGCGCCATGAACTCCTCGCCGGTGAGTGTCTCCTGCTCCAGCAGGCGGCCGGCCAGCCGGTGGAGCTTGTCCTCATTCTCCCGCAGAATGCGCAGGGCCTTCTGGTGGGCCTGCTTCACTGTCTCCACCACTAGGGCGTCCACTCGGGCGGCAGTCTCACCCGCGCAGGCCAGGGAAGCATCCCCGCCCAGATATTGGTTGGTCACCGTCTCCAGCGCCACCATGTCAAATTCATCAGTCATGCCGTAGCGGGTGATCATCGCCCGCGCCAGCTTGGTGGCCTGTTCAATATCGTTGGACGCGCCGGTGGTAATGGAGTGGAACACCACCTCTTCGGCGGCCCTTCCCCCGGTCAGGGTAGCAATCTTGTTGCATACCTCCTCCCGGCTCATCAGATTGTGCTCTCCCTGGTCCACCTGCATGGTGTAGCCCAGAGCCCCGGAGGTGCGCGGGACAATGGTGATCTTGGTCACCGGGGCAGAGTGGGTCTGTGCCGCCGCCACCAAAGCATGCCCGATCTCGTGATAGGCCACAATCTTCTTTTCCTCCGGGGAGATGACGGCGCTCTTCCGCTGCGCCCCGGCGATCACGGTCTCCACGCTCTCCTCCAGATCGGCCTCGGTAACAGTTTTGCGGTCCATACGCACCGCCCGCAGGGCGCCCTCATTGACAATATTGGCCAGCTCCGCGCCCGAGGCGCCGGCCGTGGCCCGGGCAATGGCGTCCCAATCCACGTCTCCATCCAGACGCACATGTCTGCCGTGGACCTTCAAAATGGCCTTGCGCCCCTCCAGGTCGGGCAGCTCCACCGGCACCCGGCGGTCAAACCGGCCGGGGCGAAGCAGGGCCGGGTCCAGGGACTCGGGCCGGTTGGTGGCCGCCAGGAGCACCACGCCCTTGGTGGCATCAAACCCGTCCATCTCAGCCAGCAGCTGGTTGAGGGTCTGCTCCCGCTCGTCATTGCCGCCCATGCCGGAGCCGTCCCGCTTTTTGCCGATGGCGTCGATCTCGTCGATAAACACGATGCAGGGGGCCTTTTCATTGGCCTGCTTGAACAGGTCGCGCACCTTGGCCGCGCCCATGCCCACAAACATCTCCACAAATTCGGAGCCGGAGATGGAGAAGAAAGGCACCTTTGACTCCCCAGCCACAGCCTTGGCCAGCAGGGTTTTACCGGTGCCCGGCGGGCCGACCAGCAACACGCCCTTGGGCAGCTTGGCGCCGATCTGTGCATATTTGCCCGGCTCGTGAAGAAAATCTACCACCTCCAGCAGGGACTCCTTGGCCTCCTCCTGGCCGGCCACGTCGGCAAAGGTTACGCCGGTCTGGGCCTCCTCCACGTAGACCTTGGCGTTGGCCTTGCCAAAGGTCATGGCGTTGCCCATCCCGCCGGGCAGATTGCCGCCCATGCGCTTTACCATTGCCCGGGAGAGCACCTCTCCAATCAGGATAAAGATAAAGATGGGCAGGACCCAAGTAAGGATAAACGACATTAGAGGGCTGGCCTGCGTGGGAATCGAGGCCTCAAATGTGATGTCCTCATTGGAGCGCAGCTGCTCCAGCAGCCGCTGGCCGTCATCCGGCCATACGCCGGTCTTGTAATAGGCGTCCTGGCCGGCCTCATTCTTGGCGATGAATACCATCTGCTCCTCGTCGGTCTCCCAGGCCACTTGGGACACCCTGTCCTGGTCGATCATGGTCAGGAACGTGTCGTAGCTGACCTGCGTCACCTGCCGTTCCAGCAGACCGGGAAAGAGCAGCGCGTTGAGCAGCATCAGTATGATGAGTGCAATAATATAGTAAAAAAACAGCGGCTTTTTAGGCGGAGTAGTCTTTTTATCCTCTTTGACCTCTTGCATAATAAGGGCCTCCTTTCGGCAGAAGGGTACACTTCCAAGCCATATTTCTTATGCGAAATACAGCTTAGTTGCTTTTTTTCCGTCTGTCAAGGAGACCCCTTTTGTTTTTACAAATTGTTTTCATTTCCGGCCGCTTTTTCCCGTTCCAGCCGGGAAAAAGCGGCCAAGACTGGCAGCGTGACGACCAGAGAGAGCGCGAAAGAGCACAGGTCGGAGACCGTCTGGCATACCTCCACGCCGAACAGGCCCATCGTCTGCGGCAGGATCAAGATCAGCGGAATGAAGAACAGCCCCTGCCGGGCGGCGGCCACTACACTGGCCTTTACCGTCAGGGCGATGTTCTGCAGCAGCATATTGCACAGTATCACCCAGCCCATCAGCGGGAAGGAGATACACTGCAGCCGCAGGGTAGCGGTGCCGATCTGAATCACCTGCGGATCATCTCCCCGAAAGATGGCGATGATCTGCGGGGCAAACACCGCGCCCACCATGGAGAGCACCGCCAGCACCGCCGTGGAGACCCACACGCAGAACCAATAACCCCGGATGACCCGCCCATACTTGCCCGCGCCGTAGTTAAAGCCGCACACAGGCTGAAAGCCCTGGCCAAAGCCGATCAGCGCGGAGATGGCGAACTGGCTAACCCGGCTGACAATGCTCATGGCCGCAATGGCCACATCCCCAAAGGGATAGGCCGCTGTGTTCAGGCAGGTAATCGCCACCGAGCCGAGGCCCTGCCGGAACAGACTTGGCAGGCCGCCTCCGGCCAGGGCGCGGTAGCGGCTGAGCGAGGGGGAGAAGAGCCTCCAGCGCACCTGGATGCCGCCGGCCCGCATCATTCCCGCCAGGAGCAGGACAAAGCTGACCACCTGGCTGAGCGAGGTGGCCAGCGCCGCCCCCGAGATTCCCATGTGGAAGGTGAAGATAAACAGCGGGTCCAGGGCCATATTCAGCAGGCCGCCCACCATCAGCCCCACCATGGCGTAGGTGGCGTTGCCCTGCAGGCGCAGCTGGTTGTTGAGCACCAGGGAGGCTGTCATAAAGGGCGCGCCCGCCAGGATAAGGGTTAGGTAGTCCAGGGCATAGGGGTAGATAGTCTCCGTGGCCCCTAGCAGGCGGCACAGGGGGGAGCGAATCAGCAGCCCCGCCGCCATAATGAGAAAGCCGGCCGCCAGGGCGGAAAAAAAGCCGGTGGCGGCCATGCGCTCGGCCTCCTCCCGATGCTGGGCTCCCAGCTGTCGGGAGATATAGTTGCCCGAGCCCTGCCCGAAGAAAAATCCCACGGCCTGGATGATGGCCATAAGGGGGAATACCACGCCCACCGCGCCGGTGGCGCTGGTACCCAGGCGCCCCACAAAAAAGGTGTCCGCCATGTTGTAAATAGAGGTAATCAGCATGCTGGCCACTGTGGGCACCGCCATTTTACAGATGAGGGCCTCCACCGGGGCCTGCGTCATCTGAATGTATTTCCTCTCCTGCGCTGAATCATTCACCTTGTGCTCCTCCCAACCGTTCGATCTGCGCGCACAGGCTCTGGACCAGATACCCATAGCTCTCGTCCGCCTCCACCGGATAGGCGAAAAAGCCCGCCGCCTCCAGCGAGACAAAGCCGTGCAGGCTGCTGCGGAGCATCCGGGACATGTGCACCCGCTCCTGCTCCGAAAGGCCGTAAGGGAGCAGCACACGACGGAAGAGCTCCATAAAGCTCTGCTTCTGCGCCACAATGCGCGTCTCCTGGAACCGGGGCACGGCCAGCATGACCTTGTACAGCTGGGGTTGGCTGCGGGCAAACTCCCGGTATGCTCCGGCCAGAGCCCGCAGCGCCGGACCCCCGCACAGCTCCCCCTCCGCCTGGCGCAGCGCCTCCAGCATGCGCTCAAAGGCCCGCTCCGTCAGCCGGGCATTGAGCTCCGGCATGCCCTGCAGATGGTTGTACAGGGAGGCCGTCTTGACGCCGAGCGCCCCTGCCAGCTCGTGGAGTGTCAGGTTCTCCAGCCCCTTTTCCTCGGCCAGCTGCGCCGCCGCGTCTACAATGCACTCCCGGCTGAGCCCTTTTTTTGCCATTGCGTCACCCCCAGGCAGGCTGTGTTTCTTTCCTTTTCAGAATAAACTAATGTCGTTAGTTTGTCAACCAAAAATACCGCCTTTCCCGGTGTGCCGCGGGAAAGGCGGTCGGTTCAGTACTTATTGACCCAGCCGGAGATCAGCGGGGCCGGCACCAGCCACATGAGGAGAAAGATCAGCAGATTCGCCGGGGACAGGGAGGCATAGGCCGCCGCGCTGGTGAGGTAGAAGGCCAGCAGCACGCCTACCGCAGCGCCGACGCAGGCCAGGCAGGCGGACATGCGCACAGCCCGGTACAGCCGCTGACCGCCCACCACCGCCTCCGAATAGGGCCCCAGTCCCTCCCGGCACAGGACGGCGGTGAGGATCTCACTGTGCTCCTGCTCCGGGTCGGACAGCTCTGCCCGGCGCTCTACCGGCGGGTACTCCATCTTTTCCACCGGGAGCTTAAATCGCTGGCGGAGCATAGCGGGGATCAGATTGAAATCCCGGGTGGCCAGGACCGGGACAACGCGGTTGCGGATCAGGGCGTGAAGGGAGGGCTCAATGGCGCCGTGGAGCACATAGCGCAGCGCAAAGATCCCCGCCAGCTCCCCATTGACGGCGCAGAACACCGCGTTTTTCACATTCAGGCCCTGGGGCAGCGGGATCTCCATCAGGTGCATAAACGCGGCGGAGCCCACCAGCACCTGCTCTCCCCGGATTTCGCCGGACAGGCCGCCTCCCTCATGGCTCTGAACGCGGTCCACCCGCCGGTAAATAGCCCCCTGGGTGCGCAGCAGATCGTGGAAAAGCTTATCCAGCCCGCTGCCGGACGAGCGGATCAGCGTGGCCGCGTAGGCCACCACCCGCTCGGCGGGAAAATCCCCGAAAATCTTGATGCCGTTCAGGGACACACAGCCCGGGGGAAACAGGTCGGTATCGGTGAGCAGGATCCCGCTCCCCCCCGACGTCCCCGTCACCGCGTCCCAGCCGGCCAGGGCCGCCCCGGAGCGGCTCAGGCGGACGCTCAGGCTGTGCCACGGCTTTCCAAAGCACAGGGCCGAGGAAAAGGCGCAGGCCGCCGTCAGCGTGGCGGAGAGGCACCACAGCAGATCCTCCGGCCGTCCCCGCCCCACGGAGGCCAGGCCGGACAGCACCAGGCAGGCCACAAAGAGCAGGGGGCACACCACCCGGAACAGCCGCTGGGCCCCGTCCGGCGCCTGCATCTGGCTGCCAAAGCCCGCGGTGGACCCCGACCACTTGGTATAGGTCCCCCGGGCATTCCATTTCCCCTCGTCCAGGGTGACCAGATAGGGCTCTGACGCGGAGGCCGCCGTGCGGCAGGCCACCCACTGCCCCCGGCGCCTCAGCCAAGTGCCCCGCATGGTAAAGAAGATCGCCAGCATCACCAGCGCGCAATAGGGCATCTGTCCCTCCCGGGGGTCCAGCCGCAGCAGGGTGCACGCGTCGGCCAGGGCGGCGGCGCAGGAAAAGACCAGCAGGGTATCCATTCCAAATTCCAGACGAAACAGGCTGAACAAGCCCCGTGCCAGCACATCCGCCCCCAGCAGCATCGCGATCAGCTGCGCCGCGGCCAGGGCATAGCACCGGAGCTGGGCAGATTGGGACAGGACGGAGGGCGCCGGCAGATTCAGCCCGGGCGCCAGGGTAACATAGAGCGCCGCGAGGGCCAGCAGCAGCACTAGGATGCCCCGCACCCGCAGGCCTTTCAGCCCTTTTCGATAGCGTCGGGCAAGGTCGGCAGGGGACAGGTCCGGTGCGGGCGGGGGCTGCCTGCGGCGGCGGCGCTCCCGCCAGTCCTCCTCCGGCTCCTCCTCCTGATCGGTCCCCGGGATGTAGCGCTCGGCCCGGCGCACCTCCTCGTCGTTCTCCGCGTCCTCTTCCTCAAACATATGCTCGGCGTAGGCATCCGCCTTCTGTACCAGGCGGCTGAGCCCCTCGGCAATGGGGTTGGCGCTCTCCTCCTCGCCGGGGAAGGCCACCACCTTGTCCTCGTCCGTCTCCCCCCCCGCGGCGGAGGGCTCCTCCGCCGTTTCCTTTTCCGCTTCCGGCGGTTGAGGCGGCGGAGCCGGAGCGGGTCCGCGCTCCCCCTGGGGAAAGCGGAGCACCTTGCCTGCGCCCCCGGCGCGCGGGGCCTCCCGGCCTTTCGGGCGCACCACAGGGAAGGGGATGGTGTCCTCCGGCACCTCCGCTTCTTCCTTCTGCCCAGCGTGCTTCGCCCGGCCGTGGCCGAATTCCGCCAGGATCTCCTCCAGGGAGAATTCCCCTTCCCCGGGCGTGCCGCTATTTTGTTTCTCGTCCCGGTTCTTTGCCATAGTGTACTTCCTTTACTGTGGTCAATTGCATATGCCTTATCCCAGGCGCTGGCGCACCGCCTCGTAGAGCAACACCGCCGCGGCTGCGGAGGCGTTGAGGGAGTTAATCTTCCCGTTCAGGGGAATCCGCACCAGAAAGTCGCAGTTTTCCGCCACCAGGCGGCCCATACCGGCCCCCTCGCTGCCGATCACGATGGCGGCGGGGCCTTTCAGATCCGCCTCGTAGAGCAGCTTGTCCCCCGACGCGTCGGTGCCGAAGACCCAGACCCCGGATTCCTTCAGCTGCTTGAGACAGGCGGTCAGGTTGGCCACCCGGGCCACGGGAATATGGCTCACCGCCCCGGCGGAGGTCTTGGCCACAATGGCGGTCAGGCCGGCGGAGCGGCGCTTGGGGATAATCACGCCGTGGGCCCCGGCGCATTCGGCGGTTCGGATGACCGCCCCCAGATTGTGGGGGTCGGAGAGCTCATCGCACACCACGATCAGGGGCGGCTCCTCCCTTTCCCGGGCGGCGGAGAGAATATCCTCCACGCTGGCGTACTCCCGCACGGCGGCCAGGGCGATCACCCCCTGGTGGGCGTGGGTGCGGCTCATGCCGTCCAGCTTGCGCCGATCGGCCTCCACCACCACCACGCCTTTGTCCCGCGCCGCGGAGGCGATGTGCCCCAGGGCCGCGTCGGTCTCCCCCCGGGCGAGAAAGATCTTATCAATTGCGGTGCCGGCCCGCAGGGCCTCAATCACCGCGTTGCGGCCCTCAATAAGGCCGTCCGCCTCCGCTTCCGGGACGCGCTTGTGCTCCTTCATGGTTTGTCCACCCCTCCGTGCTGCTGTAAACTCTCCAAAAGTATACCACAACACGCCCCATAGAAAAAGCCAAATTTCTGTCTTTTTCCGAAAAGCCCCCGGCCGGATTCACAGAAAGTTTACAGCTTTTCAGGCCCCTTCCTTGTATTTTTAACCTGGCTGTGCTATAACAGTACATATACAATCGTTTCGCAGATGAGCCGATTTGTTCCTAAGGAGGACTTTACGGAATGCCCGATAAACAAAATAAGAACAGAAAGGGCGGCGACAAGCGCAACACGACCGCCATTGTGTCCATCATCCTGTGGGCGCTTGTGATCGTGGTTCTGTTCAACTACATCACCTCGATGGCCCAGCGGGCCAAGACCGAGGAAATCGACTACAGCACCTTTAAGCAGATGGTGCTGGACGGCCAGGTGGAGCGAGTGGTCATTGATTCCACCAAATTCACCATCTATCCCAAGGAGAACCCCGGCACGGATTCCGAGGGGACCGACGCCTCTCCAGCGCCCTCCAGCCAGTTGGGCCTGCCCCCGCTGGAGAGCCTGTACGGCGAGCAGCAGTCCGGCCAGAAGGTCTATATCTGCGCGCCGCCAGCCTATGGCTATGATGCGCAGCTCTACGCGTTCCTGGACGAGTATAACAGCACTGTGCCGGAGGAGGAGCAGCTGCAGTACGGCTCTGAGGTAGTAGAGCAGCTGTCTCCCATTGTCAGCTTCCTCATCTCCTGGCTGCTGCCCATGGCCCTGATGATGGTGCTGCTCTCCTTCCTGTTCCGGGGTATGTCCTCCAAGATGGGAAGCGGCCTGGGCGGCGTGGGCAAGGCCAACGCCAAGGTCTATGTGGAGAAAAAGACCGGCGTGACCTTCAAGGATGTGGCCGGCCAGGACGAGGCCAAGGAGAGCCTGGAGGAGATCATCGACTTCCTCCACAACCCGGGCAAGTACACCGAGATCGGCGCCAAGCTGCCCAAGGGTGCGCTGCTGGTAGGCTCCCCAGGCACCGGCAAGACCCTACTGGCCAAGGCCGTGGCCGGCGAGGCCAACGTGCCCTTTTTCTCCATCTCCGGCTCCGACTTCGTGGAGATGTTTGTGGGCGTGGGCGCCTCCCGTGTGCGTGACCTGTTCAAAGAGGCGGCCAAGATGGCGCCCTGCATTATCTTTATCGATGAGATTGACACCATCGGCAAATCCCGGGACGCCTCCAAGTTCGGCGGCAACGACGAGCGGGAACAGACCCTCAACCAACTGCTGGCCGAGCTGGACGGCTTTGACCCCACCAAGGGGGTCATCGTCCTGGGCGCCACCAACCGGCCCGAGGTTCTGGACAAGGCTCTGCTGCGCCCCGGTCGGTTTGACCGGCGCATCACCGTGGACCGGCCCAACCTGGCTGGTCGTCTGGCCACCCTCCAGGTACACACCCGCAACATCCGCCTGGCCGAGGATGTGGACCTGAACCAGATCGCCCAGGCCACTGCAGGTGCAGTGGGCGCGGATTTAGCCAATCTGGTCAACGAGGCCGCCCTCCGGGCGGTGCGCCACGGCCGCAAGGCGGTCAATCAGAACGACCTGCTTGTGTCCTTTGAGACAGTCATCGCGGGCACGGAGAAAAAGGGCACTGTTCTCACCGAGCAGGAGAAGAAGATCATCGCCTACCATGAGGTGGGCCACGCCTTGGTGGCCGCCAAGCAGAAGCACGCCCAGCCGGTGAGCAAGATCACCATCGTGCCCCACACCCAGGGGGCCCTGGGCTACACCATGCAGCTGCCCGAGGAGGAAAAGTTCCTCATGTCCAAGCAGGACATCCTTACCGAGATTCGCACCCTGCTGGCCGGGCGCGCCGCCGAAGAGGTGGTGTTTGATACCCAGACCTCCGGCGCGGCCAACGACATTGAGCGGGCCACTGACATGGCCCGCAAGCTGGTCACCATGTACGGCATGAGCGACAAGTTCGGCATGATGGGGCTGGCCACCATCCAGAACCAGTACCTGGACGGCGGTATGGGCCTGACCTGTGCCCAGGAGACCGCAGCGGCCATCGACCAGGAGATCCTCTCTATCATTGAGACCTGCCACCGGGAATCCGTCCAGCTTTTGAAGGATAACCGGGAGATGCTGGACAAAATTGCCGGCTACCTGCTGGAGAAGGAGACCATCACCGGCCAGGAGATGATGTGCATCCTGGAGGGCAAGGACCCGGCTCTGGCGGAGAACTACGGCGCCGCCCGAGAGGAGCGCAGGCAGCGGCTCCAGGGCGACATTGAGCCCCCCGCCCGCAGTGTCCACATGGTCAGCGAGACCCCCGCTCCTCCCCCGTCTCAGG
Source organism: Lawsonibacter celer (assembly GCF_014281125.1). Classification (GTDB taxonomy): domain Bacteria; phylum Bacillota; class Clostridia; order Oscillospirales; family Oscillospiraceae; genus Lawsonibacter_B; species Lawsonibacter_B celer. The sequence goes on from NZ_JACOEA010000008.1 coordinate 38,603, forward strand.
AGGACACCCCTCCCGTCCCCCTGGATGGCGCGCCGGGACACGCCCCCGAGCAGCCGGAGACGCCAGAGGATCCCAAGGACACGGAACAGCCCTGAACACCTGCCAACACCGGACGGCCCAATCCGTCCGGTGTTTTTTACTCCAACCCGCGTCTTGTCCGCGGAGGGCTTCCTGGGCCCGTAAATAGTCCTGGCCCCGATGGGTCATGTCATGAAGTTCAGTTTTTGCCGAACACGAAAAAGTACCCACCCCATTTTAAACAGGGCGGGTACTTTTTCGTGCAGCAATAAGCTGTGTGTTCTATATGATACCACACTTCATATCATATTTCGATTTCTGTTAGCATCAACGAGTCATCTTCGCCGCTCATTTGAATAGCATAACATTTTACAGCACCATCTTCGGCTACATACGATATGCCTCGAGTGGGAACTATTCCTTCAAATGCCATATCTACAACAAAGGGAAATTGCGATGACAACTCCTTAATTGTGTGCAATTCCTTATCAATGTTGAACCGTATATCTCCTTTTTCGTCTGTATCAACATAGCTAAGTTCAAGAAATCTAAATTTTTTCACTGATGTATTCGTTGAGAAAATTACTTTTACTTGATACTCTGAGTCATCGTCAACAAATTCCTCAAAAGAGTCATAAGCGGCAAGAAGTTCTTCATTTGCATAATCAATGCTAACAACAGTTTCCCCAGGAACGCCCTCACTCTGTTCGGCACCCTGGCCATTAGACACTGTTTCCGTTTGCTCCGATTCGGAGGTAATTGTACTGTCAGGCATCTCGGTTGGCACCCTCCCACATGCAGAAAGGAACAGGACCAGCATTACCAACCACATGCTGATTACATTTCTTTTCATTCTAAACCTCCTTGAAAATTGTCAATTTAAAAAGATGTGGATGTACGGAAAAGCAGCAACAAAAATCTCATAACGCTCGATTAACGATAGGCAATAGCACAAAAATGAGCCAGCCGTTAAGGGGGGAAAACAACTTTTCACCGCCTAACGGCTGGCTTTTTGGTTTCACTTAATGACATTGCCCACTGGGTCCGGGGTTTTATTGCACTTCATCGGATACCAGCAGCCGTCCGCTCAGGGGCGGCAGGGGCACCACACAACCCTCCCCGGTCACGGGGAAGCGCTCCCCGGTCATCCAATCCCGGGCCGCCCAGGGCAGGCGCACCGCCTCGGTCCGCTCCCCGGCATTGACCGCTGCGGCCGCCCATTCTCCGCCCAGAACGCGGGCAAATGCAAGCACCCGCCCCTGGGCCCGCAGCCAGCGGATGTCTCCCCGGCGCAGGGGAGACAATTCCCGCCGTGCCCTTCCCAGTGCGGCATACCAATCGGCCAGGTCCGGGTCCCCGTGGTCCCATGGATATGTCCGGCGGTTGAAGGGGTCCTCAAAGCCCTCCATGCCCGCCTCGTCCCCGTAGTAAATGGTGGGGGAGCCGGGGAAGGCGAAAAGCACCAAGGTACCCAGCCGCAGGCGGGCCAGTCCCAGGGTCCGCTGCTCCGGGCTCATTCGGAAATCCGCCCGCCAGGCCCTGGTGTGCTCCCGGCAGTCCGAGCCCACCCCCAGCAGGGTCAGGATGCGGGGTGTGTCGTGGGTCCCCAGAAAATTCATGGCCGAGTGCCAGGCAAAGGGTGGGTAATTCTCCCGCAGGGTCTCCATGTCCTCCTGAAACCGCCCGGCGTCGCCCCCCAGCAGATAGGCCAGCAGGCCGCTGCGGAAGGGGTAGTTCATCAGTCCGTCGCAGTGGCCGCCCCAGATATGGTGCCGGCGGGCGCCGTAGGCGATCTTGGTGGAGCCGTCCTCCCACACCTCCCCAATCACCACGGCCCAAGGCTTTTCCGCCCGGACGGCGGCGTGCAGAGCGTGGATAAAGGAGTCGGGCAGCTCGTCGGCCACATCCAGCCGCCAGCCGTCCGCCCCGGCGCGCAGCCAGCGACGGACAATGCTGTCCTCTCCCCGGATGATATAGTCCAGGTAGCCCGGCTGGCTCTCATTCACCGCGGGCAGGGAATAGACCCCCCACCAGGAGTCGTATTGGTCGGGCCAGTGCTGGAACCGAAACCACGGATAGTAGGGGCTGTCCTGGGACTGATGGGCCCCAGTATCGGGATAAGACCCGTCCCCGTTGAAATAGCGGCTGACAAAGCCCGTGTGGTTGAACACTCCGTCCAGCAGCACATGCATCCCCAGCCGGTGCGCCTCATGGCACAGGGCGGAAAATTCCCCGTTGGTCCCCAGCATGGGGTCAATCTTCTCGTAGTCGCCGGTGCCGTAGCGGTGGTTCTCCGCTGCCTCAAAGATGGGGTTGAAGTAGATCGTCTCCACCCCCAGGCCCTTGAGGTAGGGCAGCTTTTCCCGCACGCCGGCTAGGCTGCCTCCAAAGAAATCCCGGTTACGGATCTCCCCCCGCCCGTCCGGGCGGTACTCGGGGCTCTCATCCCAGCCGGGATGGACCCAGCGTCCCCCCACCATCCCCGCGGGGTCAGGTATCACAGTGCGGCGGAAGCGGTCCGGAAAGATCTGGTAGGTCACACCCTCCCCAAACCAGGCGGGGACCTCCTCCGCGGCGTCGTAAACCGTGAGCTGGTACTCCCCCAGCTCCAGACTGCGGCCGTCCAGGCTCTCCAGCCGGAAGGAGTACCACACCAGTCCCACATAGTCCCCCACCGGCAGGGTCCCCTCAAAGCAGTCCCGTGCCCCCTCCCGGCCACTCCAGGGCAGGGGCACCGTTACGCTCTCCTGTTCCCGCTGCTCAAAGCGGGCGGTGAGCAGCCCGCGGGAGTACCCCTGCCCCCGGGGCGGCCGCAGGCGGAAGCGCACCCGGGTTCCCGAGGGCACGGCTCCGTAGGGCTCCTTATAGGCCGGGTCCCTGGAGTTATAGATCTGCGCGTCGCGCATACAGTCAGCATCCTTCCCCTGTTAACGCAGGAGGGTATTCTCGGTGCTCACCGATTCAATGGTGTCCTCCGCGTTGAAGTAATAGGCCAGCACATCCGCGGCAATGGCGGCCAGTTCCGTACCTGAGCCGCCCTTTTCCACCACGATGGCCATGGCAATCTGGGGGTCCTCATAGGGGGCGAAGCACACGAAGACCGCGTCTGCTTCCGTGGTGGTCGATCCGGTTTGGGCCGTGCCCGTTTTGGCACCCACCTCCACGGGCAGGTCCTTGAAGTAGCTGGACGCGGTGCCCTCATTGGCTACCTTCCACATGCCCAGCTTAATGGCCTCCATATTCTCCGTCTTCAGTCCCAGGGTGTCCAGCAGCTCCGGCTCCCTCTGGTAGACCGTGGAGGAGTAGTCGCTGGTCTTGACCGTCTGGAGCAGGTGGGCGGAGTAGTGATTTCCCCCATTAACCAGGGTGGCGATATAGTTGGCCAGCTGGAGCGGCGTGCAGGAGGTGTCTCCCTGACCGATGGCGGCGGAGAGCAGGTTGCCTCCGTACCAGGTCCCCCCCAGCGCCTGGCTGGTCTCCGGCCCGGCCACGTAGCCCTGGTATTCGGGCAGCTCAAAGCCGGTCTTCTCCCCAAGGCCGAACATGGCCGCGTACTCGTCGATCTTTTCAATCCCCAGCCGGTGTCCCATGGTGTAGAAGTAGATGTTGCAGGAATCCCGCAGCGCGTCGGACACATTCACCCGGCCGTGGCTGCCGCGGTACTGGCGGTAGATCCAGCACTGGGGGTGGTAATCGCCATAGGGATATTTTTCTTCCTCAGGAAGGGTAAAGTATCCGGTATCCAGAATTTTCTCCGTTGGCGTGGTCACCCCCTCCTCCAGGGCGGCCGCGGCCACCACCATCTTAAAAGTGGAGCCCGGCGTATAGCGGCCGTTGGTGGCCCGGTTGTACAGGGGGGCCAGGTCGGCCAGAGCGCTGTCATAGCTGTAGGTGGCCAGGTCAAAGGTGGGGTAGGAGGCCATGGCCAGCACCCCTCCGCTCATATCTATAATGACCGCCGCGCCGCCCTCGGTATCCTCGGAGGGCAGCGCGGGAATCCGCTGGGCCATGGAGCGCTCCAGGGCCTCCTGGAGCTTGATGTCCAAGGTGAGCATCACATTGTCGCCGGGCTTGGGCTCCAACACCTCGCCGGTCTCCAGGTCAATGTCCCAGCTCTCGCTGACCACCTTGTGGCTCGTGGTCAGTTCCTGGGTGCGGCTGCCGGCCTCTCCCCGCAGGTACTCCTCAAAGGCCAGTTCCGCCCCTTCCTTTCCCACGGTATCGTCCATGCTGTAGCCCTTTTCCTTGTATTCCGCCCATTCCTCCGCGTAGATGGGCGCCACCCGGCCCAGCAGATGCGCGGCGCAGCTGGTATTGTACTCCCGGACCGTGGTAGCCTCAATGCAGACCCCTACCAGCTTATGCTCCTTAACCGCGGAGATGAAGTCGATCCCCACATCCTGGGCAAAGATATATTCTCCGGAGCGTACGATATCCCGGCTGCGCAGATTGAGCTCGCACAGCACGCCCACCAGCGCCCGGGCTTCCCCGTCCGAAACCGCCTGGTCCACCTCAAACCAGGCGCGCAGCGCAGCCATGGCCTCCGCCGCCGTCGGCTCCTCCGGCAGGCCCTTCAGGGGGAGCGCCTCCAGCAGCCTGGCGAAATTGGTCTGGTACACGGACACAGATCCGTCCTCGTTTTCCACGGTGTAGGACAGGGCCTCGCCGCTGGTATAGGTAAAGGGAGCCTGGAATGAGATGGGAATGGTGTCCGCCCACTCCACCTTGTTCTCCCGGCAGAGGGCCAGCAGCTCCAACAGATTGGCGTTGCGCTCCGGCTCCTCCCCCATGGGGGAGGTGTCCAGGGTCACCTGATAGGTGGCCCGGTTAGACACCAGTACCCGGCCGTAGCGGTCCAGGATCTCTCCGCGGGCGGCTTCCACGGTCTCCCGATTGGCAATTTTTCGGGTGGAGATCCCCCGGTAATAGTCCATGTTGTTCACCTGAAGGTTGTAGAGCACCCCCGTAAAGACGCACAGCAGCACGGCCAGCACCAAAATCACCAGCCAAGTTCGGTTTTGAAACTGTTTTCCCTCCAAGGGGGTCACCTCCGTGGGGTCAGCCCGGCGGGGTCGTCCGCGCCACCGTCAGGCTGTCTTTTCCGTAAAATACCCGCATCACATTGTTGCGCCAGTTCAGGGGGTCGGCACCCGCGTCTCCGTTGTAGAGCAGGGGCGGCCGGGTCTCTATGGGCGGCAGCACCACATTCCGCGCCGCCGGGTCCCGCAGCTGGGTCAGGCGGGCCTCCTGCTGGGCGAAATAGGCCGCGGCGCTCCCGTCCGCCAGCGCCCGGGCGCAGCGCATGCTGGTAAACCCGGGCAGGTAGCGGTAAAACAGGGTGGTGCCCACCAGAGCCGCCAGGGTCAGAAGCATCCCGGCCCGCGCCGCCCGCCGCAGGGCCTGCCGCCGCCCCTCCGGCGCCGGCAGCACCCGTCGCAGCCAGCCCAGCCAGTACCACAGGTTGCTGAGCACCAGCCAGAAAAAGGAGTAAAACACGATGCTCCGCAGCCGGCCCGGCCCGGCGCTGTCCACGGCATAAAAGTGGGGGGCATTCTCAGCCGCAAACAGCAGGAAGGAGAACACCGAGAAGCCGGCGGGCAGGGGGAAGCGGAACTTCACCCCCTCGGTCAGCCGCCACAGGGCAGGGATCATCAGCACAAACCCCAGCACAATCGGCCAGTTGGGCCAGCTCAGGCAGTCCTCCCTCGCCTTCAGGATGGATTTGACCACTGCCTCCCACGCCCCGATGGGGGGCGCCAGGGTGGCCTGCCGGAATTGGTTGCCCGGAGCGAGCACACTTGCGGCAAAGCTCCCGAACAGCACCAGGGCGGGCCAGGCCGCCCATGCCAGTCTGGGGCGGTCCCGCAGCAGGAAATCCAGCATAAACAGCGCCGTCAGCAGCACCGCCAGCAGGGCGCAGACATAGTTGCTTCCCCCCACCAGCAGCGCGGCGGGCAGGGCCGGCAGCACTGCCCACAGCTTCTTCCGCCGGGTGCCGGCGCAGCGCAGGGCAAACAGTCGCTCCACTAGCAGCAGCATAATCCCGTAGGTAAAGGTGTAATACACCGCGCCGTTCCACCAGAAAAAGCTGTCCTTGGGCCAGGGGGCGCACTGGATGGACATGAGCAGCAGGGGCGCCGCAATCTCCACGGTTAATTTCCAGTTTTTACTCTCTCCCCGGCAAAATACACGCCGGACCAGGGTGTCGGTGAGTTTGAAGGTGCCCAGGCACAGGGAACCCAGCATCACCGCCGGGGTGATCCAATAGGCGTACTCCGAGAAGGCCACCGGGGTGAGAGACATGAGCAGCAGGGACATAAAGCTGCCCTGCCAGGTCCGGTAGTAGCTGCTCACGGTGCGTGCCACCGCCGCCCAGAAGGACTCCCCCTGTTCCAGGGCCAGGCGGGGGAGGATCCCGTAGCAGAAGTCATCCGCCGAGGCCCAGTCATACCGCCCCAGCAGCAGGATGGGCACCAGGCTGGCCGCCAGCAGGCCCAGCAGAAACCAGGCGCCCCACCGTTCCCATATCTGTTCCAGCCTCCGCACAGGCCAGCCCTCCTTCCTCTGCCACAGTCCGGGCCGCTACAGCACCGTGCGCTTGGGCACCCGCAGGAACACCCATCGGTAAAAAAAGTAGATGGGAAACACAAAGGCCATGGACCACAGAATTTCCGGGCCCGCCACTCCCAGCAGGGCGGGCAGCGACGCCATGCCCCGGATCAGGCGGGCGGCGATCCGGGCCGCATCAATCACCGTCAGGGTCAGGGCGGAGCAGACCAGGCAGCCCGCCAGGCTCTGGCGCAGGGCGTACTGAGCCAGGGCTCCGGTCAGCACGCCCAGCAGGCACAGCCCGATAGTCATAGCCCCGCTGGTGGAAAAATACACCGCGTCGCACACAATACCCACAAACAGGCCGTAGCCGCCGCCGGCCACGGCGCCCTCCAGTACCCCCACGGCCGCCGCCGCCAGAGGCAGCAGCATGGGCGTGACCCCCAGAACTGGGAAGCGGTTGAGCACAAACAGCTCCAAAAACCATACGGGCAGCAGCGCCAGGGCGTACGCCCCCCACTTGATGAGAAAATCCTGCCGGGTCAACCCTCTGCACCTCCTCCCGCCGTGTCCTTACTCCACAATGTCAAAGCTTTTGATTACAAACACCTGCTTAAGCCCGTCCAGGTCGGTCTCCGGCTGGATCACCGCGTAGCGCGTCATGCCAGAGGCCTCGGTATAGACCTCCTCCACATGCCCCGCAGCCAGCCCCGAGGGGTACACGCCGCCCTTGCCCGAGGTGAGCACCAGGTCCCCGGCGATCAGGTCGCTGTTCTCCGGCAGATAGCTCAGCTTGAGCTTTCCCTGACCCATGAGGGCAAAGTCGCCCTCCAGAATGGCCGCCCCGTCGGTGCGGGAGAGCAGGCCGCCCATCTCGATCTCCGCGTCCACCAGGGTGCGCACGATGGAATAATTGGGCCCCACCACGGCCACCACGCCCACCAGGTTCCAATACTCGTCCACCACACAGTCGTCCACGGCAATATCCATATTGCTCCCCTTGCTGATGGTGAGGGTGGACTCCCAGTTGTCGGTGGAGCGGGCGGTAACCATGGCGGATTCGATCTCAAAGGTACGGCCGCTGGGCCGCAGGTCGTTGAGGTTGCGCAGGCGCTCGTTCTCCTGGAGGGCGGCCTCGTACGCCCGCTCCTTCTGCTCCAGCTCCGCCACCCGCTGCTTCAGGCGCTCATATTCCTCCTTGAGCTGCTCCTGGGCAAAGGCGTTGTCATATCGCTCCTGGGACCAGTTGACAAAGGCGCTGATGCCGTTGCGCACCGGCGTGGTGATCCACCCCGCCAGGCTGGACAGGGGGTCGGCCACGCCCCCCAGGGTCGCGGAGACCACCGCCGTCACCAGGGCCAGCAGGACGGCCACAATCAAAAGCAGGATCCCATTTTGCCGGAAAAAGTCTTTCACGTTCGATTCTCCCGTCTTACGCCCGCCCGGCGGCCAGAGCCATGCAGTCCAAGCCCAGGTCCGCCAGAATACGGCCCAGCCGGCACACCGGCAGGCCCATCACATTGTAGTAATCCCCCACGATCCCCTCCACAAAGAGGGATCCGTAGCCCTGAATGCCGTAAGCGCCCGCCTTGTCTATGGGCTCTCCGGTCCTGATATAGTCCTCAATCTCCCGACTGCTCAGCTCCCGGACCGTCACATCGGTGACCTCGTGGACCGTGACGCTCTCCTCGCCCCGCAGGACCGTCAGGCCGCTGTACACCTGATGCCGGCAGCCGGAGAGGGTGGTCAGCATGCGGAAGGCGTCCAGCTCGTCCGCTGGCTTGCCCAGCACCGTCCCGTCCAGGGACACCACCGTGTCTGCGGCGATAATCAGCGCGTCCCGCCCCGCCTGCTCCTGCACCGCCAGGGCCTTGCGCCGGGAGAGGGTCTCCACCAGCTCCGTCGGGGAGAGGCCCTCCCGCACCGTCTCGTCCGCGTCGGAGACCAGCACCCGGAAGTCCCGGATCCCCATACGCTCCAAAAGCTCCCGCCGCCGGGGCGACTGGGAGGCCAAAATGATGTCCATATGCGTTCCCTCGTTATCCTGTTCGATGTAGGGGCGGCCGTCTGCCCCTTCTGCGCGGCTCCGCACGCCTCCGCGCTTCTTATTTCCCCGTGGAGCCGAAGCCGCCTGCTCCCCGGGCGGTGGGGGGGAGCTCCTCCAGCTCGTGGACCGCGGCCTGGCCCACAGGCACCACCATCAGCTGGGCGATGCGGTCGCCGGGCTGGATGGTATAGGGCTCGTCGGACAGATTGATTAGCCCCACCTTCAGCTCCCCCCGGTAATCGCTGTCGATGACCCCCACGCCGTTGGACAGGGCAATGCCGTGCTTGATGCCCAGTCCGGAGCGGGCGAACACCAGGGCCACCCACCCCGCGTCGGGCAGGGCGATGGCCAGCCCCGTGGGAATGCTCACCAGCTGGCGGGGGGCGATGGTCACCGGCGCGTCCAGCAGGGCGGCCAGATCCATGGCCGCCGCGCCGGGGGTCTGATAGGCGGGCAGCTGCACCCGGGGATCCAGCCGCTTGACAAAGAGTTTCATATGCATTGTTTCCAGTCTCCTTCTGTTACATCCCGTTATTCCACGTCCCGGTAGTACAGCCCCCGGGTATACCCGTTGGGGCTCCAGCGCCCGCCCTCACGGTAGCGCCGGGCCACCTGGACGCACTCCCTGGGATTCTCAGTGGTAAACATCAGCCGCTGGGCCCACAGACCCACCCGGCGGTAGTCATCGTATTTATCCGCCAAAAAGAGCTTTTGAGAGTTGAACAGCTCATTGCGGCAGCCCGGGGCCGGGAGCACGGGGAAGCGTGCCCCCCTCCGGTCGGTGAGCACGTTGGGGTTGTCGCAGCCGCAATGGCCGGAGCGGTTTTTGATGATACAGTTCTCCATAATCATCAGGGGCAGGCGGCCGTAGGTGATGAGCTCGGTGTCCATGTTCTTGGACAGATCCCGCACCTGGGCCAGCTTGAGCTCAAAGGACAGGGTGGCGGAGATCAGGCCCAGCCGCCGCAGCTCCTTGAGGGTCTGGGCGTTATAGACCTCCAGCCCGAAATCCCCCCGCAGGGCGAAGCCCGCTCTGCGGGCCGCCTCCAGCAGGCCCAGGTTGCCCACCAGGGCCTCCCGCACCCCCAGGGCGCGGGCCTGCTCCAGCTGCCGGAGCAGCTGCTCCATCTCCCGGTCCCAGACCACCCGGGGCAGAACGGCGGCCACCGGCGTCCCGTTCGCCGTCTCCACCACCTCCGGGTGGGCGCACAATTCCTCCAGGGGCACATAGAGCAGGGCCGGCCGGGTCTCCAGCAGCTCAGGGGTGACCTGTTCGGCCCGGCGCACGGAGAGGGCCAGCTCCGGCTCCTCCCGGCGGTTTTCGTACCGGGCGCCGGCGTGGAAAGCCCCGGCGCGCCGGGCCGGTGGAAGGGAGCGCTGTTCGGTCAGCCGGTCCAGGGCCTCCCGCCGCAGGGCGTTAAGGGCTGCCAGGGGAAGGGAGAGTCCCTCCTCCACCAGTGCCCGCACCTTTTCACAGCGGTAGGGGGTGCCCCCGGTCCGGGAGAGCTGGGTTCCCACCGCCTCCTGGGTGAGGGGGCGGGTACGGGCCTCCTCCGGCACGGGACCGGCCACGGTGACCACCCGTCCCTGGGGATCCTCCACCCCCACCTGGGCGGACTCGCCCCTGCGAATCATGGCATAAAAGGTCACCGGCACCCGCTGGGCCTCGCCGCTCTGGTAGGTGTTCCGGGCCTGGGCAAAGAGCTCCCTGGGCTCCTTCCCCTCCTCCCGGACGCCGAACATCTCCGGCCCCTGCCGGTCCAGGTAATACCCCTGGGTAAAGCCCTGGCGTGAGAAGGCGGCTTCCAGCTGCGCCAGCTCCTCCGCCGTGGGCTCCCGTCCCTCCTTGATGGCACAGGCGTAAATGCGGGTGACCACAGCCACATACTCCGGCCGCTTCATCCGCCCCTCCAGCTTGACACAGGCCACCCCCATCCTCCGCAGCTCCCGCAGGTGTCCGGCCAGGGACAGGTCCTTGAGGGAGAGAGGATAGGCGTCCGCCTTGTCCATCCAGCCGTACTTCAGCCGGCAGGGCTGGGCGCACAGGCCCCGGTTGCCGCTGCGCCCGCCGATGACGGAGGAGAGGAAGCACTGTCCTGAATAGCACATGCACAGCGCCCCGTGGGCAAACACCTCGATCTCAATGGGGGAGCGCTGGCAGATATACTCGATCTGGTCCCGGCTCAGCTCCCGGGAGAGCACCGCCCGGGTCATCCCCAGGTCGGCGGCCAGCTTCACCCCGTCCAGATTGTGCAGGGTCATCTGGGTGGAGGCGTGCAGCGGCAGGTCGGGGGCCGCCTGGCGCACCATCCGCGCCACCCCCAGGTCCTGCACCAGCACCGCGTCCGCCCCGATCTCGCTGGCGTGTGCGGCCACCTGGGCCGCCGCGGGCAGCTCCCGGTCGGTGAGCAGGGTGTTCAGGGTGAGATAGGCCTTTGCCCCCCGCACATGGCAGTAAGAAACCGCCGCCGCAAATTCCTCCCGGGAGAAATTCTTTGCATTGCGGCGGGCGTTAAAATCTCCATATCCTAAGTAGACGGCGTCCGCGCCGTTCTCCACGGCCGCGGCCACCGCCTCCATTGACCCGGCAGGGGCCAGTAATTCCAGCATAATGACCTCCAGATATGAGTCCATCGGACGTTTGCACCTACCCGGCGGGGGCCCGGCTTTTGAGCTGCAAAAGCCGAAAAAACAACCAGGGGTTTCGCCAGTGTAAGGAAGCTTCGCTTCTTTTCATCGAAGTGTCCACCGGACACTCCGACCACCCGTTCCCTTCGCCGTGTTCAGGCCTGCGGCTCGAACAGCCTTGCCGCGCGGTTGCCCACGAGGCGCGCATCACCGGGATCTGCCAAGCCGGTTCACCTCCAGGGAAGGCGGCTGAGCCGCCGAAGGACCCGTCAGGGCCGCCCTGACAGGCGCGCTGGCCAATAGAAGTCAAGGGCCCAGATAAACGGATTTTTTCTTTGGAGTCCCGAACCGTCTCTTTTTGGAAAAAGGAATGGTCTGGGCCCCCAACGGGAGCCGCCAAGGGCTGCGCGGGAGCTCAAACCCCTCCGTCTCCCGGGGGACGGACTTCACTTCTTCTGATTCTGCAGTTTAAAAATCTCCCGCTTGGCCTCGGAGAGCTCCAGCTTGAGCTTTGTGGCCTCCTCCAGATACTCCTTGAGCTGGCGGCGCAGATTCTCGGACGCCTCCACTTCTTTAAAGTACTCGTCAGCCACATTCACCGCGCCCAGAACCGCGGCATCCACCAGAGAAACCCTGGCGCCGTCCAGCACCTCCTGGATCTTGGCGTCCACATGGCCCGCCACCTTTTCCACATAACCCTTATCCTCCGTGGCCACCAGAGTGTATTCCTGTCCGGCAATGGTGACTGTGACGCGGTTTTTCATGGAAAGCCCCTCCTGACAATACTATTTAGGACATTATAGCACAGATACGCCCTCGACAAAATAATTTATTATTAATTTTTTCAAAGATGACAGGAGCCGCCGCGTGTGATATGATAGAGCCGGTAAAAAAGCGCGAAAGGAGGCGTCCCATGACGGAGCGAATACTCATGCCCGGCGAAATTCTGTCCATGGCTGGCCCGGCGGTTGACCGCCTGCTCTCCGCCGGCAGTGGGGACGCCGCGCTGCTGTATCTGTGGCTGCTGCGCCAAGGGGGGCGCTTTGCGCCGGAGGGCGCGCGCCGGACCCTGAAATGGGACGCCGCCCGGCTGGAGGGGGCCCGCGCCGCGCTGGCCGGGCTGGGCCTGATGGACTCCGGCGCTCCCCAGGTCCCCGAGGCCGCCCCGCCGGTCGCGCCCGAGTCCCCGCCCGAATATACCGCAGCCGACATCTCCCGGGAGCTGGAGGATCAGGCCTCCTCCTTCCCCGGTCTGGTGGGGGAGGTCCAGCGGCGGCTGGGCAAGGTACTCTCCACCGCAGACCTGAAGAGCCTCTACACCATCTACGACTATCTGGCTCTGCCGGCGGAGGTGATCTGCCTGCTGGTCAGCTGGTGCGTGGAGGAATTTGAGCGCAAGTACGGCGAGGGCCGCAGGCCCCGCATGTCCCAGATCCAAAAGGAGGCTTTTGTGTGGCGGCGGCTGGGGGTGGACACGCCGGAGGCCGCCGACGCCCATCTGAAGCGCCAGGCCCTTTACCGCAGCCGGGAAGGGGAGATCCTCCGCCTGTTGGACCAGCGGCCCCGGCCCCTGGTGGAGAAGGAGCGGAAAAAGGTGGCCGCCTGGACTGACATGGGCTTTCCGGACGAGGCGCTGCGCCTGGCCTATGAAAAGACCGTGTATAAAAAGCAGGCCATGGACTGGGACTATATGAACGGAATTCTGACCGGCTGGCACAGGAAGAACCTGCACACACTGGCGGAGATCGAGGCCGGAGACCGCAGCTTTTCCCGCGGACCCAACAACCGCCGGGATGCGGTCGCTCCCCCCGCCGCCGGCGAGGCGGACCAGCGGGTGCGGGCCGACCTGGAGCGGATGCGGGAATTCATGCGCAGACAGCGCGAGTCGGAAGGAGGATGACCCATGGCCTATGAAGCAAGCGTCCTGCGCCGGGCCACCCGGCGGCTGGAGGGGGCGCGGGAGGAGCGTGCCCGGGCGCTGGAGGCCCGGCGGCGGGAGATCTACACCCGGCTGCCCCGGGTGGCGGAGATCGACCGGCAGCTGCGGGGCACCATTCTGGAGATTATTTCCGCCTCCCTTCGTCAGGGGAGCGACCCGGTGCCCGCCATCGGGGTCATTCGGGACAAGAACCTGGACCTTCAGGCCGAGCGCGTCCGCCTGCTGGAGGAAAACGGTTATCCGGCTGATGCTCTGGACGGGCGCCCGGCCTGTCCCAAATGCGGCGACACCGGCTGGGTGGGCGCCCGCATGTGCGACTGTCTGAAACAGCTGTGCACCCAGGAGCAGATCGCCCAGCTGTCCAGATTGCTCCCCCTGGGAGAGCAGTCCTTTGACACCTTCTCCCTGGACTACTACAGCCCTCTGCCCTGGCCGGGAGAGGCCCTGTCCCCCCGGGAAAACATGGAGTTTATCTATGAGGTGTGCCTGAACTATGCCCAGAAATTCGGGAAGTTCTACTTCCGCAATCTCTTCCTCACCGGCGCGCCCGGGCTGGGCAAGACCTTTCTGTCCGCCTGCATCGCCCGTTCCGTTTCGGAGAACGGCTTTTCCGTGGTATATGACACGGCGGTGAGCATCTTTACCCGGTTTGAGGAGCAGAAGTTTTCCCGGGACCGGCTGGATGCCGAGGAGGCCAGGGATGAGACCAGGCGTTACTTAAACTGCGACCTGCTGATCCTGGACGATTTGGGCAGCGAGCTGACCACGCCTTTTGTCCAGTCCGCGCTGTACACCCTGGTCAACGCCCGGCTGATGTCTGAACGGCGCACCGTGATCTCCTCCAACCTGTCCATGGACGAGGTGCGCCGCCGCTACACCCCCCAGACCGCCTCCCGGCTGGAGGGGGAATACCGGGTGCTTCCCTTCTACGGGGAGGACATCCGCCTGCTGCGCAAGCAGCGGCTGTAAAAAAAGCGGGGCGGCCCACGCCGCCCCGCCCGGATATCACCCAGCCTTAGTGATTGTTAACCGCTAATGGCTGTCTTTTGATTATTCAGGTCAATTTTGCATTTGTCTCCGCCAATGTTGTCCGTACTCAGCCCACCGCTGAACCCTATTCCAATACCCCCCGCACTCACGGAGAGGCTCGGAAACCCTATATTGACAACAGTATGTCCATATAGCGCGCCTACTTTTAAGTAATAGAAGTCCCTTGTAACTCCTGCATCCTTTTGGATTTGGACATGTCCAGAACCCCGTTTAGCATATGTTGAGACCTCAGGGGTTCCGCTGCCTACCCGGAAATCAAATTTTACAACATTGAATTCAATATTGTTTCTGTTGGGCTGTAATGTTTCTATCGCTGAAAAATACCCGTCATAGTCATAGTATTCAACATATCCTACCGTGAGGCTGCCTGCCGTCGAGTCCACCGGGAGGCCGTCGCTCCCCATTGCCTCCCACCTGATTGCAAACGAATCCTTATAGCATATGACAGGAGCGTGGTCCCATTCCCATTCATAGGACACTCTATACTCGCTCTTCCCCGCTGAATTTGGAACTATTGTACCGGTACATGTTCCCGCGATAGCCCGCAATTGAGCCTCGCTTAAATCCACTTGTCCTGTTGTCTCAATTTCCTTTAAAATGCTGATCTCGTCAGCAGTATAACCAAGCCCTCTCAGCTTATCCTGCGACAGCGATGCACGCTTTACCAGCTTGGTTTCCAATAAAGCGCCCTTTATTTCCATTATTTCTTCCTGTGAATGCCCTTGCCTTTCCAGTTTATTGATCGGACTGGCCTGGAGCGTCTGTATTAAATCATACTCATTAAATGAAACCGTACTCTTCTGTTCATCTGCCGATACTGCTCCCGCCGCAGGCATAATAACGGCAACGAGTATCGCACAGCTTAAAATACATTTGCGCTCACCCAAAGTTTCGTAAGATTACGCTTTTTGAATATATTTCGCGCGCCTTCTTTCTAAAGTGTTTTAAGTAGAAGTGACTACCAGGCTGATCACAAACGGCCCGATTGCCATTGCAATCAGGGCGATGATCGCGCCCCATTTCGCGCGGGTATAATTTTCGCCCTCCTTGATTTGTTTGATTGCCTCTAAAAGCGATGAAACCAACAAAATGGGCCACACCCATGATGTAAATAGCAAAATAAAAAACAAAACAGCGAAAAATATTTTCATAGGCTTCCTCTTCCGCTTGCTGCGGAGTATAGGCGTTTTGTTTTCATTTATCAGATTTCCTCATAGGACTAGTCTGTATGTCATTCGCTCAGCCCATGGGACTCACCTCCTCTCTTTGGTGGCCAGAGGGCATCTCTCAACCCCCTCGCACCCATTGTCAAAATAATATATTTTTTCGTTTTAATCAATTGTTTTTTGTTCGTTTTTCTGTTTATTTTTATAGCTTACCGTAATGCCTGCCTCAAACTATGCTCCCACCTCTGGTAGGCAATATTGGCAAAGGAGGGACTTCCATGGCACGCATATCGGCTCTCGACGGGGCGTGGGAATCCCTTTTTGACCGGCTGGGTCTGCTCTCCCGCATCCGGGAGGAGGGTGTGGTCCGCCTGACCGGCGCGGAACTGGGCGACGCGGCGGACCCCCGCCTGATGGGGGAGCTGGAGCGCTCCGGCCAGCTGCCCGCCCTGCTGCGACGAAGCGGGATGTCCCTTCTGCCTCTGGGGCCGGAGGAATGGGCCGTAGGCCTGCTGGATACCCACCGCTGTGTGAGCTGCGCCGACGCCCGCCCCCGGCCCGTACCGGAGACCGGCCTGGTCTCTCTGGAGCGGGACCGGCTTTACAGCACGGACACGCTGCTGCGTTTCTGCCTGTGCGGCGGGATTTTTGACGAGCTTCTGGGCGGCCGGGCCTATCCCACTGCCGCAGGCGCCATGCCCTCCGGGCGCTTCTCCTTCCGGGTGCGCAGCACCGCCGCTCCCGGCCAGGCCTATTCCCTCTGCGCGGACCGCGCCCCGTCAGGGATCGACTGTGTTCTGGAGAGCCGGGACGCCCTGTGCCTGTGCGCGGCGCGCGGCACAGCGGCGGAGGCGCTGCCCATCTGCCGGCTCTACTACCCCTACCGGACCTGGCGGGCGCGCACGGACAAGCCGGTCATCCCCGTGTTTCTGGTGCGGAGCGGCGACCTGCTGCACCTGTTCCGCTATGCCTTTCCCGACGAAGGCGATCTCAGCTCCCTCTCCCTGGTGTCCCACACGGCATACACCTTTGCAGATGAGAGCATCACCGTAGCCCATGTGCGGCAGCTCTGGCAAAGCACCCGTCCCGCGCCGGAGCCGGACCTGCCGTTTCCCCAGGCGGATACCTTTCCCCGGGTGATTGATCTGCTGGGCGCGCTCTGGGAGGGCCCCCTGGAGCGGGCCCAGATCCCCCTGCGCTGCGAGATTGACGCCCGGCAGGCCGACTACTATATTCACGCCGCCCAGTACCTGGGGCTGGCGGACTGCGTTGCGGGGGTGCCCGGCGCGCCCCTCTGCCTGACGGACGAAGGTAGGCGCATTCTGGGCCTGCCGTGGCGGGCACGCTGTCTTGCCCTCATCGCCTGCATTTTTCGTCGCCCCGTCTTTCACCGGGCCTTCGGCCGGGCGCTTCAGCTGGGGGACGCGCCCAACCGGGAGCTGGTCATCCGCCTGATGCTGGAGTGCGGCCTGCCCCTGAACGAGACCACGCTTGCCCGACGGGCCTCAACCGTCCGGGGCTGGGTAAGCTGGATCCTGGCCCAGTGCGGCGAGGGGGCTCAGCTGAGCCTGCTGTAACGAAAGAAAGCCGCCGGCTGTTTTCAGCCGGCGGCTTTCTATTGGGTGGAGGGAAGCACCCTTCCGGGGCATCGCTCCCGCGCGGGAGCGCAATCCCTCGTCCCCTGAGAAGAATTCCGAGTCCCTACTTCGCCAGCAGCGCCCGGTAGTAATCGGCGCACTCCACCCGGCCCACGGCAGAGAGGGAGGCGTTTTCAAAGCAGAACAGCTCCTCCGCCAGGGTACGCACGTCCTCCCGGGTGACCGCGTCGTAGGCTGCGATGATCTGGTCCGGATCCAGCAGGGCGCGGGCCATCAGCTCCCCCCGGGCCAGGCTGCTCATATGGGCCTGGGTGGACTCCAGACCCATGAGCACGTTGGCCTTGGACTGCTCCCTGGCCCGGTCCAGCTCCGCCTGGGTCACCCCGTGCTCGGCAAACTCCCTCACTACGGCCACCATGGTGTCCAGGGCCTGCCGCTCCGTCTCCCGGCCCAGGGCAGTGTAGACGCCGAAATAGCCCGCGTCGTCATGGCTGGCGCCGTAGGAGTAGATGGAGTAGCACAGCCCCCTCTGCTCCCGCACCTGCTGGAACAGGCGGGAGGAGGCCCCGCCCCCCAGGATGGTGGAGAGCAGCTGGAGGGTAAAGCGCCGGGGGTCTGAGAAGGACAGGCCGGGGAAGGCCAGGGTGATGTGGTTCTGCTCAATGGCCTTCTTTTTCACCGTCACGCCGGGGGTATACCGGGCCGGACGGAGGGGGCCGCTGCGCCCCGGCTCCAGGCCGCCGAAGCGCTCCATCAGGGCCGCCGTGTGGGCGTCGGTAAAGCTGCCCGCCAGGGCAATTACCATGCGCTCCGGGGTATAGTTGGCCTTCTGCCAGGCCCGCAGCCAGGCCCCGTCCATTTTTTCCAGGGTGGCCTGCCTGCCCAGGATGGGCCGGGCCAGAGGGGTGCCCTTGAACACCGTCCCGGCCAGGCGCTCGGCGCACAGGTCCTCCGGGTTGTCCTCGTACATGCCGATCTCCTCTAAAATGACGCCCCGTTCGGTCTCCACATCCGTCTGGTCAAACCTGGAGTGGAAGAACATGTCGCAGAGGATGTCCGCCGCCTGGGGCAGATGGGCGTCCAGCACCCGGGCGTAAAAGCAGGTACACTCTTTGGTGGTGAAGGCGTTGATCTGGCCCCCAACCGCGTCCATCTCCTCAGCCAGCTGGGCCGCGGTGCGGCGGCCGGTGCCCTTGAAGAGCATGTGCTCAATAAAATGGGCCGCGCCGTTTTCCCCCGCAGCCTCATGGCGGGAGCCGGCGCCCACCCAAACCCCCAGGGAGGCCGAGCGCACACCGGGCACCCGCTCTGTCAAAATCCGCACCCCGTTGGGGAGGGTAAATCGTTCATACATAAACGGTTACCTCGCTTTGTTTTTCTCTAGGATAACAGAAATTCCGCCCTTTGTCAGCAGGAAATCCGCGCCGGGAAAAGGTTGACGGCTCCAGGCGCGCCATGCTATCCTGAAAAAGGAATACAGCCGCCCCTGATTCTGTCTATGGAGGGATTGCCGTGAAAAAGCGGGCTCTGCACATCGCCATACCGCTCCTGCTGGCCGCCGTGCTCCCCTTTTCCATCTCCCCGGAGGGGCGGGCTGACTGGCTGGCGGCGGAGCGGGCCACCCGGCTCGCCCCGGAGGGAAGAGCGGAGATTTCCGCCGCCCTGGCGGACAGCCTCACCGACGGCAGCCTGGAGTTCCAGCTCTGGCAGGTGGAGGCGGAGGGGGCGGAGTACTGCCACGCTGTGGTGTGGCAGCGGGGGCTCGCCGGAAATTACCGGCCGGTGTACACCGCCTGGGTGCCCCAGACCCTTCTGGAGGAAGCCCCGCTCTCCTTCGGCTTCCGCAGCGGCCTTTACTGGTACGCCTGCCGGGCCAACCGGGCCCTGGAGCTGATGGAGCCGGTGAAAACCCTCCGCATCTCCCCATAAGAAAACCGCTCCGGACTGAAGTCCGGAGCGGTTTTTTCCAGTTATCCGGGGTGTTACAGGCGCGTCAGGTCGGCCGGGTCCCGGTTCACCGTCCGGCGGTATTGCACAGCCGGGTAGCCGATGGCCAGGGTGGACACCACTTCCTCCCCCTCCTGTATCCCCAGTCGGCGGTATAGCTCCGGCTCCAGCTCGGCCGCCATGGTGAAAAAGCCGATGTAGCAGGCGCCCAGGCCCAGCGCGTGGGCCATCAGTTCCATATTGGCGCTGGCCAGCCCCGCGTCCAGCCGGCCGCTGCCCGACCCAGGGTTGCGGGACACCACCATCAGCACGCAGGCCGCCCCGTAGAACAGTCCATCCTTCCGCCGCTCCTTCCAGGCCGGATACATGCCGCGCCATCTCTCCCGGTACCGCTTCAACCCGGGGAGCTCCTCCTCCCCGCCCGGCCGGCCGGCCACGTCATACAGGGTCTTCAGGGCCAGCTCCGTCAGTTCCTCCTTGTCCCGGTCCAGGAGAATGTACCGGTTCTTCTGCTGGTTGCCGCCTGTGGGTGAGTATCGGGCCGCCTCCAGCAGCAGCTCCAGCTTTTCCCGCTCCACCGGCTTGTCTTTGAACTGGCGCACGCTCCGCCGGAACTTCATGAAGTTCATCAGCTGCTCCGGCGGAATGTCAAACTGGGCCGGGTCGTAGGGGAGAATCTCCTCCTCCCGGCCGCCGGGCAGCCGAATGGCATCCGCCGGGCACACCGCCACGCAGTGGCCGCACCGGATGCAGACGCCCTGCTTTATCTGCGCCTTCCCATCCGCCACATAAAACAGCTCCCGCAGGCAGTCCCGGAGACACGCCCCGCAGCCCACACATCTGTCCTGCCGGATCTCCACGTTCATTTTTACCGTTCCCCCTTTTTGTCTGCCGGATGCGGCGCAGGACGTCCTGCGCGCCGCCCGTCTGCATAAAGAAGGCCGGAAGGGGATCCCCATCCGGCCTTAGGCTGTGTGTCTTTACTTCACGCTCTCGCCCGCGGCCTTCTTGGCCTCAATCTCCTTCAGGGCGTCCTTATAGGAGAGGTTCACGCGGCCCTTCTCGTCAATGTCGGTGACCTTGACCCAGATCATATCGCCGATGTTGACCACGTCCTCCACCTTCTCCACACGGCGGTTGGCCAGCTTGGAGATGTGGACCATGCCGTCCTTGCCGGGAGCCAGCTCCACAAAGGCGCCGAACTGCAGGATGCGGACCACCTTGCCGTAGTACAGCTGCCCCACCTCGGGGACAAAGACGATGGTCTCGATGGTCTTCTTGGCCGCGTCGCAGGAGGCCTTGTCGGTGCCCGCGATATAGATGGTGCCGTCGTCCTCGATGTCGATCTTGGCACCGGTGTCGGCGCAGATCTTCTGGATGACCTTGCCGCCGGAGCCGATGACCTCGCGGATCTTGTCCACGTCGATCTTCATCTTCACCATCTTGGGGGCGGTGTCGGCCACGTCGGGGCGGGGCTTGGAGATGCAGGGAAGCATGATCTCGTCCAGGATGGCATAGCGGGCGTCCTTGGTGATCTCCAGGGCCTCCTTGATGATCTCATGGCTCAGGCCGTCGTTCTTGATGTCCATCTGGATGGCGGTGATGCCGGCCTTGGTGCCGGCCACCTTGAAGTCCATCTCGCCGTGGAAATCCTCCACACCCTGGATGTCGATAAAGGTGGTGAAGGAGCCGTCGTCGTCCTGAATCAGGCCGCAGGAGATGCCGGCCACGGGGGCGGAGATGGGTACGCCGGCGTCCATCAGCGCCAGAGTGGAGCCGCAGATGGAGCCCTGGGAGGTGGAGCCGTTGGAGGAGAGCACCTCGCTCACCACACGGATGGCATAGGGGAAATCCTCCACAGAGGGGATGACAGGCTCCAGAGCCCGCTCGGCCAGGGCGCCGTGGCCCTTCTCCCGGCGGTTGGTGGAGCGGGCGGCACGGGCCTCGCCGACAGAATAGGAGGGGAAATTGTAGTGGTGCATGTACCGCTTCTCCTCCTCCTCCCAGATGGTATCCAGCTTCTGGGCGGCGGAGAGGGTGTTCAGGGTGCAGATGGACAGCACCTGGGTCTGGCCGCGGGTGAACAGGCCGGAGCCGTGGACACGGGGCAGCACGCCGACCTCGGCGGCCAGGGGCCGGATCTCGTTCTTGGCGCGGCCGTCCACCCGGTGGCCCTCCAGCAGCCAGGCCTTGACGATCTTCTTCTGGAACTTATAGGTGATCTCCTCCAGGTACTTGTCCATCTCGGGGTACTCCTCCAGGAAGAGCTCATGCCAGTGGTCGATGAGGGCGTTCCAGCGCACCTCGCGGACATTCTTGTCGTCGGTGTCCATGGCGGCCTTAGCCTCGTCCATAGTAGCGGCCACGATCTTGTCGAAGAGCTCCTGGTCAAAATCCGCGTGGTCGTAGGTCATCTTCTCCCGGCCGATCTCGGAGACAATCTGATTGATGAAAGCCACCTGGGCGCGGATCTCCTCATGGGCCTTGACGATGGCGTCATACATGATGTCGTCGGGCAGCTCCTTGGCGCCGGCCTCGATCATGATGACCTTCTTGTCCGTGGCGGCCACGGTCAGATCCAGCTTGGAGGCGTGCTTCTGCTCCTGGGTGGGATTCATCACAATCCGGCCGTCCACATAGCCCACCTCCAGGCAGCCGATGGGGCCGGCCCAGGGGATGTTGGAGTAGGCCAGGCAGGCGGACACGCCGATCATGGCGGTCACCTCGGGGGAGCAGTCGTAGTCCACGCTCATAACGGTGGCGGTGACCACCACGTCGTTGCGGAAATCATAGGGGAACAGGGGACGGATGGACCGGTCAATGACCCGGCTGGCCAGCACGGCGGGCAGAGAGGGCTGCCCCTCCCGGCGCATGAAGGAGCCGGGGATGCGGCCCACGGCGTAGAGCTTCTCCTCAAAGTCCACGCTCAGGGGGAAGAAGTCGATGCCGTCCCTGGGGCGGGCGGAGGCGGTGACGGCCACCAGCACGGTGGTCTCACCGTAGGTGACCATGGCGGAAGCGGTGGCCAGCTCCGCCACCTTGCCCACGTCGATGGTCAGGGGCCGTCCGGCCACCTGAGTCTTATAGACCTTGTGGTTTGCAAATTCCTTGTGCTTGATAATGGTTGACATGCGGGATATTCCTCCTTTTTTCTGGTGTTTCCCACACATCAGAGCATTTTGCTCTTTTAGCACTTGAAGCCGGGTCCGGCCGCTCCGGGCCCAGGTTCAACTGCTAAAAGCGTGCTCTGGCGGATGGGAAGAAGGGGCGGCACGGTGTCCGCGCCGCCCCTATCAACATACGATTACTTACGGATGCCCAGCTTGGCAATAATGGCGCGGTAACGCTCCACGTCCTTCTTGGCCAGGTAGTCCAGCATCTTGCGGCGCTTACCGACCATCTTCAGCAGACCGCGGCGGGAGTGGTTGTCCTGCTTGTGGACCTTCAGGTGCTCGGTCAGCTCCTTGATGCGGGCGGTCAGAATTGCGATCTGAACCTCGGGAGAGCCGGTGTCCGTGGCGTGGGTGCGGTTGGCCTCAATTACGGCCGTCTTTTCGTCCTTGCGAATCATGGGATGTTCCACCTTTCTGTTCATCTGCCCGCGGACTGCGTGACCGGCCGGTGTGAGCCGGGAAACGAGGTCCGGGGTAATTATGCTGCCTGTATATCCGCAGGCTGTGGTAGTTTATCACATTTTCCCCTCAATGTAAAGAATTTATTGCAATTTTCTGCTTTTCTTCAGGCGGGGAGGGGACAAAATCAGTTTACCCGAACAATATAGTCCTTTTTCCGGGGCGCAGGATCGGGGCGCTCGCCCGCCCGATAGCCCAGCAGGCAGTGGCCGATCCCCTCATAGTCGCCCTCAATCCCCCACTGCCTGAGCAGGGCCTTGCCCTGGTCGCTTTCAAATTCCTCTCTGGCCCGGTGGATCCAGCAGGAGCCCAGCCCCACCGCCTCGGCCGCATTCATCAGGTTGTCCATGACACAGCTGCCGTCATAGAGATAGGTGGGGCAGCTCCGGTCCGCCAGCACCACCACCACGGTAGGAGCGCCGTAAAAGGGGTCCGCCTCCGGATTGCCCAAAAGGGCGGCGTTCATTTTTTTCAGCTGCCCGATGACCTCTGCGTTCTGAATGGCCACGATCCGCGGAGACTGCTTTCCGCTCCCCGTGGGGGCATACATGCCGGCCTGCAGCACCTGCTCCAGCTCCTCCTCGGTAATCTGCTCCGGCCGGTAGGTCCGGCAGCTGCGGCGGTTTTTCAGGTCCTCAAGGGTTGTCTTCATAAGTATTTCCTCCTGTGCTGCTGTTTTGAATTTTACATGGATCTAGTATACCCGTTTTTTCCCATTGTGTAAATAGCCCCTTCGAAGGCAACCCTCCGCCCCCCAAAGCGGCCCAGAAAAAACGACCCCCGGACGACATGTGTTCGAGGGTCGTTCAGGTTTCCCTTACTTGTACAGCTCCACCAGCTTGGTCAGGTGCTCGTAGCGCTCCTTGGCGGCCAGGCCCAACGGGGCCATGGCGCCGTTGGGGACCCATTGATTTGATCTGCTCGGCGGAAGTGAATTCCGCCGGCATCAAGGTTTTGGGCTGATGGCCCAAAACACTTGGACGGCGCAGGGTGCCGCCCCATCTCTGATGGGGCCCCCGAAGAGGCCGCCAATAAGAAAGACCCCCGGGCTTTGCCCGGGGGTCTTGGCGGGAAATCTTACTTGTAGAGCTCCACCAACTTGGTCAGGTGCTCGTAGCGCTCCTTGGCGGCCTCTTCGTTGCGGGCAAAGAGGTCCTTGGCGCGCTCGGGGAAGGCGCGGGTCAGGGAGGAGTAACGGGCCTCGTTCATCAGGAACTCCTGATAGCCGCCCTTGGGCTCCTTGGAGTCCAGGGTGAAGGGGCTCTTACCCTCGGCCTTGGCGGCGGGGTTGTACCGGAACAGGTTCCAGTAGCCGCACTCCACAGCCTTTTTCATCTCGCTCTGGCAGTTGGACATGCCGCCCTTGATGGAGTGCATCTCGCAGGGGGCGTAGCCGATAACCAGGGAGGGGCCGTGATAGGCCTCAGCCTCGCGGATGGCGGCCAGGGTCTGGTTGGGGTTGGCGCCCATAGCCACCTGGGCTACGTAGACGTAGCCGTACTGCATGGCAATCTCCGCCAGGCTCTTCTTGGGTTGCACCTTGCCGGCGGCGGCAAACTGCGCCACCTGGCCGATGTTGGAGGACTTGGAGGCCTGGCCACCGGTGTTGGAGTAGACCTCGGTGTCGAACACGAAGACGTTGATGTCCTCGCCGGAGGCCAGCACGTGGTCCAGGCCGCCGTAGCCGATGTCATAGGCCCAGCCGTCGCCGCCGAAGATCCACACGGACTTCTTGTTCAGGTACTCCTTCTGATCCAGGATCGCCTTGGCCAGCTTGCAGGCTGCGCAGTCGCAGTAGGTCTCGCCGGCGGCCTTCAGCTCGGCCGCGTGGGCAGCAAACTTGGGCACCTGGGCCAGCTGGTCCACCGTGACGAGGCACGCCTCCAGCTCGGCAATATAGGCCTTGGCGGCCTCGCCGTTGGCCTCGCCGTCGTCCATGGTGTCCAGCCACTTCTGGGCGGCCGCCTTCAGGTCGGCGTCGCACCAGTCCACGGCGATGAGGGCGCGGGTCTTGTCGGCCAGGCTGTCCCGCAGGGCTTTCTGGCCCAGGTACAGGCCCAGGCCGTGCTCGGCGTTGTCCTCAAACAGGGAGTTGGCCCAGGCGGGACCCTTGCCCTGCTTATTGACGGTGTAGGGAGAGGTTGCGGCCGGCCCGCCCCAGATGGAGGAGCAGCCGGTGGCGTTGGAGATATACATGCGCTCGCCGCAGACCTGGGTGACCAGGCGGGCATAGGCGGTCTCGGCGCAGCCGGCGCAGGAGCCGGAGAACTCCAGCAGGGGCTGCTTGAACTGGCTGCCCTTAACGGTGGCGATGTCCTCCATGTCGGCCTTGGGGGCCACTTTGGCCACCATGTAGTCGAATACGCCCTGCTGCGCGGCCTGGGACTCCTGGGGCACCATGGTCAGAGCCTGCACCGGGCAGACGTTGGCGCACACGGAGCAGCCCATGCAGTCCAACGGGGATACGGCGATGGCAAATTGGTACACGCCCTTGCCCTTGCCGGCCTTGACCGGCACGATCTTGGCGCCGGCGGGGGCGGCCTTGGCCTCCTCCTCACTCAGAGCAAAGGGCCGGATGGTGGCGTGGGGGCAGACATAGGAGCACTGGTTGCACTGGATGCACTTGTTCTGGTCCCACTCGGGCACGGACACGGCCACGCCGCGCTTCTCGTAGGCGGAGGCGCCCTGCTCAAAGGTGCCGTCGGCGTGAGGCACAAAGGCGGAGACGGGCAGGCTGTCGCCGTCCATCTTGTCGATGGGCACCAGCAGCTCCTCCACCATCTTCACGGTGGCAGGACGGCCCTCCATGTCGCTGCCCTTGGCTGCGTCCTGGGCGTCCTTCCAGGAGGCGGGCACGTTGAACTTCTTGAACGCAGTGGCGCCCAAGTCAATGGCCTTGTGGTTCATGTCCACCACATCCTGACCCTTCTTGAGGTAGGAGTGGGTGGCGGCGTCCTTCATGTAGCCGATGGCCTCGCTCTCGGGCATGACCTTGGCCAAGGCGAAGAAGGCGGACTGGAGGATGGTGTTGGTGCGCTTGCCCATGCCGATCTCAATGGCCAGGTCGATGGCGTTAATGGTGTAGACATTGATGTTGTGCTCGGCAATGTAGCGCTTGGCTTCGGCAGGCATGTGCTTATCCAGTTCCTCGTCGGACCACTGGCAGTTGATGAGGAAGGTGCCGCCGTCCTTTACATCGCGCACCATGGGGAAGCCCTTGATGATGTAGGCGGGCACATGGCAGGCCACAAAATCGGCCTTGTTGATGTAATAGGGGGCGCGGATGGGCTCATCCCCGAAGCGCAGGTGGCTGATGGTCACGCCGCCGGTCTTCTTGGAGTCGTACTGGAAGTAGGCCTGCACATACTTGTCCGTGTGGTCGCCGATGATCTTGATGGAGTTCTTGTTGGCGCCCACGGTGCCGTCGCCGCCCAGGCCCCAGAATTTGACCTCAATGGTGCCGGGGGCCGCGGTGTTGGGGGCCTTGTGCTCGGGCAGGGAGGTGCCGGTCACGTCGTCCACGATGCCGATGGTGAACTGGCGCTTGGGCGCGGCCTTACTCAGCTCCTCATACACGGCGAACACGCTGCGGGGCGGGGTATCCTTGCTGCCCAGGCCATAGCGGCCGCCGATGATGGTGGCCTGACGGCCCGCGTTTGCAAAGGCGGTGACCACGTCCAGGTACAGGGGATCGCCCTGGGCGCCGGGCTCCTTGGTGCGGTCCAGCACGGCAATGTGCTTGGCGGTGTCAGGGATGGCGGCGAGCAGCTTGTCCGGGCAGAAGGGGCGGTACAGGCGAACCTTCACCAGACCCACCTTCTCGCCGTGGGCATTCAGGTAGTCGATGACCTCCTCGGTCACGTCGCAGATGGAGCCCATGGCCACGATGACCCGGTCTGCGTCAGGCGCACCGTAATAGTTGAACAGCTGATAGTCGGTGCCCAGCTTGGCGTTGACCTTGTCCATGTACTTCTCCACAATGGCGGGCACGGCCTCGTAGTACTTGTTGGACGCCTCCCGGTGCTGGAAGAACACGTCGCCGTTCTCATGGGAGCCGCGCATCACCGGGCGCTCCGGGTTCAGGGCGCGGGCGCGGAAGGCGTTGACCGCGTCCATGTCCACCATGTCCTTCAGATCGTCGTAATCCCAAATGGCGATCTTCTGGATCTCGTGAGAGGTGCGGAAGCCGTCAAAGAAGTTCAGGAAGGGCACGCGGCCCTCGATGGCGGCCAGGTGGGCCACGGCGCCCAGGTCCATGACCTCCTGCACGTTGCCCTCGGCCAGCATAGCAAAGCCGGTCTGGCGGCAGGCCATCACGTCGGAGTGGTCGCCGAAGATGTTCAGGGCGTGGGTGGCCACGGTGCGGGCGGAAACGTGGAACACGGCGGGCAGCAGCTCGCCGGCCAGCTTGTACATATTCGGGATCATCAGCAGCAGACCCTGAGAGGCGGTATAGGTGGTGGTCAAAGCACCGGCAGCCAGGCTGCCGTGCACGGTGCCGGCGGCGCCGGCCTCGGACTGCATCTCAATGACCTTCACGGTGGTGCCGAAGATGTTCTTCCGGCCCTGCGCAGACCACTGGTCCACATAGTCCGCCATGGGGCTGGACGGCGTAATCGGATAGATGCCGGCAACCTCAGTAAAGGCGTAGGACACGTGGGCCGCAGCTGTATTACCATCCATGGTTTTAAGCTTTCTAGCCATTAAAATGATTCCTCCTTACGTTTTCCTGGCGCCCGGAACAATGGAAATCCGGCCCCGTCCCCCCACAGGCCAGGTCTGATTTCCATTGTCCCAAGCAAGATCCCCCGGAGGATACATCCCCCGAGGCTGATTTATTCTATCACCTTCACCCTGTTTTGTAAATCAAATCTTCCTTCCAACTAACTTTTTTACACTTTTACTGGAAAACCAATGGGTTTTCTGACCACTTGCCACAAATTTATCCGAGTTACCGCTCTTTTTCTCTTTGCGGCTCATCATGCCAAACCGCTCCGGCAAGCCCAGTCGGCCGCCGGCTCCAGCCCGCTTTCCCAGCGCCGCAAATTGCGCAGACACTTGTGAAGCCGGGCAAAGCATGGTAAACTAAGGGAAAAGGCCGCTTAAAACAAAGGTGGGATTGCCATGTTCTGCAAAGTACGCTCTCTGGGACTGCACGGGGTCACCGGGTATGAGGTGACTGCCGAATGCGACCTGTCCGGCGGCCTGCCCGCCTTTGACATTGTGGGCCTGCCCGACGCGGCGGTGCGGGAGGCCCGGGAGCGGGTGCGCGCCGCCATCAAAAACTGCGGCTTTTCCTTTCCAGTGTCCCGCATCACGGTGAATCTGGCCCCGGCGGACCGCCGCAAGGCGGGCACCGTGTATGACCTGCCCATTCTGGCCGGCATTCTCACCGCGGGCGGGCAGCTCAGGGACGCGGGGGAAAAGAGCGCCTTTGTGGGAGAGCTCTCCCTGGGCGGCGAGGTGCGGCCGGTGGTTGGTATGCTGCCCATGGCTCTGGCCGCCCGCCGCGCTGGCATTGAGTCACTGTACGTACCCGCCGGCTCCGCCGCCGAGGCCACTCTGGCCGGTGGGCTGACGGTTTACCCGGTGGAGCATGTCCGGCAGCTGGTGGCCCATCTGCAGGGGGAGGCCCTTATCGCCCCCGCCCCGGCCTGGCGGCCCGCGCCGGAGGACTTTCTCTGTCCCGACTTCTCCGAGGTCAAGGGCCAGGATACCGCCAAGCGGGCCCTGGAGATCGCCGCCGCGGGCGGGCACAATCTGGCCATGGTGGGCCCACCCGGCTCCGGCAAGTCCATGCTGGCCCGCCGTCTGCCCTCCATCCTGCCGGACATGACCCGGCGGGAGGCCCTGGAGGCCACCGAGGTGCACTCGGTCATGGGACTGACCGACCAGAGCCGCCCCCTTCTG
This sequence comes from Lawsonibacter celer, assembly GCF_014281125.1. Taxonomy (GTDB): domain Bacteria; phylum Bacillota; class Clostridia; order Oscillospirales; family Oscillospiraceae; genus Lawsonibacter_B; species Lawsonibacter_B celer. The sequence goes on from NZ_JACOEA010000008.1 coordinate 67,087, forward strand.
GTCCAGCGGCCCTTCCGCTCCCCCCACCACAGCATTTCGGCCACCGGCCTGGCCGGGGGCGGCAACCCGCTGCCCCGTCCGGGCGAGATTTCCCTGGCCCACAACGGGGTGCTCTTTCTGGACGAGCTGCCCGAGTTCCACAAGGACGCCCTGGAGGCCCTACGCCAGCCCATGGAGGAGGGTCAGGTGGCCATCACCCGCTCCGCCGGGTCGGAGCGCTTTCCCGCCCGCTTTATGCTGGTGTGCGCCATGAACCCCTGCAAGTGCGGCTGGTACGGCCACCCCGACCACCGCTGCCGGTGCAGCCCGGCGGAGGTAAAAAACTATCTGGGAAAGCTGTCCGGCCCGCTGCTGGACCGCATCGACCTCTACGTCGATGTGCCCGCCCTGGACTTTGAGGAGCTCTCCCGCAGGCCCCAGGCCGAGACCTCCGGGGAGATCAAGGCCCGGGTGAACGCCGCCCGGCAGGTCCAGTCCGGCCGCTTCGGCCCGGCCGGCCCGGACTGCAACGCCCACATGGGCCCCAGAGAGCTGGAGCGCTTCTGCGCCCTGGACGCGGACTGCCAGACCGTGATGAAGGGGGCCTTTGCCCGCATGGGGCTCACCGCCCGCAGCTATGACCGGATTCTCCGTGTGGCCCGCACCATCGCCGACCTGGACGGGGCCGAACAGATCCAGGTGCCTCACTTGGCCGAGGCCCTCCAGTACCGGGAGAGCGATTATCTGCGGCAATAGGCCGGCGCGGCCTTAATGATATGGAAGCGAGGTTTTTGTAATGGAATTTCGTAAAATGCGGCGGGACGGGCAGGCACTGACCCCGGCCCAATGCCGGGCCGTCCTGGCCCGGGGCACCTCCGGCGTGCTGGCCGTGGCCGGCGACGGAGGCTACCCCTACGCGGTGCCCTTGAGCTATGCGTGGCAGGAGGACCGGCTTGTGTTTCACTGCGCCAAGGCCGGGCACAAGCTGGACGCCATTATCCAGGAGCCCAAAGCCTCCTTCTGCGTCATTGACCAGGACCAGGTCGTGCCCGAGGAATATACCACTTATTTCCGCAGTGTTATCGTGTTCGGCCGGGTCCGCGTGGTGGAGGACGAGTCGCAGCTGCGCGCCGCCGCCGCGCTTCTGGGGCGCAAATACGCCCCGGAGCACACGTCGGAGCAGCTGGAGCAGGCCATTACCCAGAGCCTGCCCCGGCTGTGCGTGCTGGAGCTGATTCCCGACTGCATCAGCGGGAAGGAGGCCGTTGAACTTTCCCGCGCTGGACAGGGGCCGGCTAATCCGGTATAATGCCATGGAACTGTAAGGAAAGAAAGGTGTCCCTAACTATGAATGAGATCATTCTGCTCAAGCTGGGCGAGCTGGTGCTCAAGGGCCTCAACCGCCGCAGCTTTGAGGATAAGCTGATCGGCAACGCCCGACGCCGCCTGAAACCCTTCGGGGCGTTCCGGGTGTACACCAAGCAGTCCACCCTCTATGTGGAACCCAAGGAGGACTCCTGCGACATGGACGGGGCGTGGGAGGCCATGAAGCGCCTGTTCGGCGTGGTGGGCCTGTCCCGGGCCCGCGCCTGTGAAAAGGACAAGGACGCCCTGCTGGAGACTGCCAGAATTTACCTGGATGACAGGCTGCGCACGGCGAAAACCTTTAAGGTGGAGTCCAAGCGGGCGGACAAGTCCTTCCCCATGACCTCCATTCAACTCTCCCAGTACGTGGGCGGCGAGCTGCACGAGGCCTATCCCAATCTGACCGTGGACGTGCACCATCCGGAGCTGACGGTGTATCTTGAAGTGCGGGACTACGCCGCCTATGTCCACGCCGATCCGGAGCCCGGCGCGGGCGGCCTGCCCGTGGGCATCGGCGGGCGGGCGGTGAGTCTGCTCTCCGGGGGCATCGACTCCCCGGTGGCCTCCTGGATGATCGCCAAGCGAGGCATTGCCTTGGAAATGGTGCACTTTTTCTCCTACCCCTACACCTCGGAGGAGGCCAAGCACAAGGTGCTGGATCTGGCCAGGCTCCTCACCCCCTGGTGCGGCAACCTGATCGTCCACGTGGTGCCCTTCACCGCCATCCAGGAGGAGCTGCGCCGCAAATGCCCGGAGGAGCTGTTCACCGTGCTTATGCGCCGGTTCATGATGCGCATCGCGGAAAAGGTGGCCCAGCGCATCGGCGCCGGGGCCATCGTCACCGGCGAGTGCCTGGGCCAGGTGGCCAGCCAGACCATGGAGGCCATGCGGGCCACCAGTGCTGTGACCACCCTGCCCATTCTGCGCCCCGTGGTGGGTATGGATAAGGAGGAGATCGTGCGTATCGCCCGCAAGATCAACACCTTTGAGACCTCCATCCTCCCTTATGAGGACTGCTGCACCGTCTTTACCCCCCGCCACCCCCGGCTGCGCCCCGTCCTGGGAGAGCTGGAGGCCGCCGAGGCCGCCCTGGATGTGGAGGGCCTGGTCCAGGCCGCGGTGGAGGGCATCGAGCGGATCCGGGTGTAATCTGCAGTTGCGCCCCCTGCGGGAACCGAACCCTCCACCTCAATAAAGGAAGTGTATCCCATGTCTCACAACGCGGAGCTGATCGCCGTGGGCACCGAGCTGCTCCTGGGCAACATTGCCAACACGGACGCCCAGATGCTCTCCCAGGGCTTGTCCGACCTGGGCATCAATGTCTACTACCACACGGTGGTGGGCGACAACCCGGAGCGTCTGAAGGCCGCCGTGGAGCTGGCCAAGACCCGGGCAGACATCATTATCACCACCGGTGGCCTGGGCCCCACCTGCGACGACCTGACCAAAAACGTGCTGGCCCAGTGCTTTGGCAAAAAACTGGTGTTTCACCAGGAATCCGCCCGGCGCATCGAGGCCTATTTCCAGCGCCTGCATGCCAAGCGCCCCATGACGGAGAACAACTATCAGCAGGCCATGCTCCCCGAAGGGTGCACGGTGCTGGCCAACGACTGGGGCACCGCCCCCGGCGTGGCCTTTGAGGCGGACGGCGTGCACGTGATTATGCTCCCCGGTCCGCCCCGGGAGTGCCGTGCCATGTTCACCCACCGGGCGATTCCCTATTTAAAGGCCCTGTCCGACGGGGTGATCGTCTCCCGCACCCTGAAGCTCTTCGGCATCGGGGAGTCCTCCATGGAGGAGCAGCTGCGGGATGAGATGAACGCCATGACCAACCCCACCCTGGCCCCCTACGCCAAAGAGGGTGAGTGCGAGCTGCGCATCACCGCCAAGGGGGCCACCGAGGCGGAGGCCCACGCCCTCATTTCCCCGGTGGAGGCGCAGCTGCGCGCCAAGTTCGGCCGCCTGATCTATGGGGCAGACGTGCCCTCCCTGGAAGCGGCAGTGCTGGCCCTCCTGAAGGAAAAGGGCCTCACCCTGGGCACGGCGGAGAGCTGCACCGGCGGGCTAATTGCCAAGCGAATGACCGACCTGCCCGGCGCCTCTGCCGCCTTTAAGGGCGGGGTGGTGAGCTACACCAACGAGATCAAGCACAATGTGCTGGGCGTGCCCCGGGAGCTGCTGGACCAGTACGGCGCGGTGAGCGAGCCGGTGGCCAGGGCCATGGCCCAGGGCGCCCGGAGGCTCCTGGGCTGCGACCTGGCGGCGGCGGCCACCGGTGTGGCCGGCCCCGACCCGGACGACCGGAACAACCCGGTAGGGCTGGTCTATCTGGCCCTGGCCGCCCCGGAGGGCGTCTGGGTGCGGAAGGTTCAGATCGGCATGGACCGGGAGCGGGTGCGCCATGTATCCGCCAGCCACGCCCTCCACATGGCGTGGCGGTATCTCACCGGCCTGGAGATGAAATAATAAAAACAGCGGGTATTCTGCCCATGGCAGAATACCCGCTGTTTTTAAGCCTCCAAAGTGATGGCCACAATGTAGGCCCGGTCATAGCGGTTCAGCTGGCCGGCGTCGGTAAAGGCGTCGGGGAGGACGGCCGATCGCATGCCGCTGCCGCTGTCGTACACCTCCAGGTAGAGGGGGCACGCCTAATTTGCGTGGGATGGGGTCTCCCCCGCCTTCTCCCCGCCGGGGGCGCAGCCCGCCAGCAGCAGACACAGGACCAGTACGGTGCACATGCGTTTTTTCATAGGAGGACCATCCTTTCTCCTGTTTATACGATCCAGCCGCTGCCCACCACGGCGGCACCATCGTAGAACACGGCCAGCTGGCCCGGCGTGGGAGCGCGGGCCGGAGTCCTGGTGCGGATGAGCACCCCATCCCCCTCCGGGCAGATGACCGCCGGAGTCTCCACCTTGGAGTGGCGCAGGCGCACCGTAACCTCCAGGGGGCCGTCCAGGCTGTCCACCCCAATCCAGTTGGGCTGGACGCACCGGGCCTGGTCCACATACAGATCCGTCCCGTCGGAGAGGACCACCTGGTTGCTCCCCGGCCGGATTGCGGCGACAAAATACCGGTGAGGGCCGGACACCCCCAGCCCACGGCGCTGGCCCAGGGTATAGTGGTGGATACCCTTGTGGCGGCCCAGCACGGTCCCGTCCGCGTCCACAAAGTCGCCGGGCGGCGGCGTGCCCCCCCGGCGGTCCAGCCAGGCGGCGTAGTCCTGATCCGGGATAAAGCAGATCTCCATGCTGTCCGGCTTGTCCGCCACCGAGATGCCAAACTCCCGCGCCAGGGCGCGCACCTGGACCTTTTCGTAATTGCCCAGCGGGAAAATTACCTTTTGTAATATCGCTCTGGGCAGGCGGGAGAGCATATAGGACTGGTCATTGGCGGGCATTCCCTTTTTCAGCCTGCCGTTTTCCGCCCGGGCGTAATGCCCGGTGGCCACATAGGGCGCGCCGAATCGCTCCGCCGCAGCCAGCAGAGCGGGAAACTTGACCGCCGGATTGCACCGGGCGCAGGGCAGAGGAGTGCGCCCCGCCAGGTAGTCGGCGGCAAAGGGGGCGCACACCTCCCGCTCCAGGGCGTTACGGATATCCACAATTTCAAAGGGGATCCCCAGGGAATCCGCCACGGCGGAGGCGTCCGCCCCGCCGCTGCCGCCCAGGCCGATATCCAGGTAGACCCCAAGCACATCGTATTCCCGCAGGAGCAAGCGGGCCGCCACGGCGGAATCCACTCCGCCGGACAGGCCCAGGACCACGCGCTGCCTCATGTCACTGCTCCGGCACCACGGCGAACACAATCAGGTCCTCCGTGCCGTCGTTATAGATCCCATGGGCGTGCCCCTTGGGGCAGTAGTGGCACACACCGGGGCGCAGCTCGTCCGTCCCATCGTCGTAGACCGCCTTCCCGTTGCCCGAAAGTACATACACGATCTCGCTGCTGCTCTCATGGGTGTGGACCCCGATGGACGCGCCGGGCGCCACCCGGCCCACCATGATCTTGTTCAGGCCGTCGCTGCTCAGCTTGGCCAGAATGCTCTTCTCCCCGCCGTAAAAGTTGGGGAGCTCCGTCACGTTCATTGTGTCAAAATCCAGAATCACTGCGGTTCATCCTTCCTGATCGCTTCTCTCTTATGGTCTTTCCAGGCCGCCGCCCCGGGGCTGAGTCGTCCCCTCATGCTTTTCCAGGCTAATCATCAGCACCGCCACATCCGCCGGGCTGACACCGGAGATGCGGCTGGCCTGCCCCAGATTCAGGGGGCGGATCTTGTCCAGCTTCTGCCGGGCCTCCAGGCGCAGGCCATTCATGGACAGATAGTCCAGGTCGGCGGGCAGGGGCCGGTCCTCCATCTTCCGCTGCTCCGCCACCTGGCGCAGCTGCCGGTCAATGTACCCCTGGTACTTAATGGCGATCTCCACCGCCTCGGCGACCTCTGGGGGCAGGGCGGGCCGCCCTGGGTCCGCCGACGCCAGGCTCTCATAGCTGTTCTCCGGCCGGCGCAGCAGGTCGCACAGGCGGCCCTCCGCCGTGCCGGTGTGCTCCAGCCGTCTGATCTCCCGGGCCACGGCGGCGTATTTCTCCCGCACCCGCTCGTACCGCTCGCCGCTGACCAGTCCGATGGCGTACCCCACGGGGCACAGGCGCTGGTCGGCGTTGTCCTGCCGGCAGAGCAGGCGGTATTCGGTGCGGGAGGTCATCATGCGGTAGGGCTCGTTGGTGCCCTTGGTTACCAGGTCGTCAATGAGCACACCGATGTAGCCCTGGTCCCGCCGCAGAATCAGGGGCTCCCGCCCCAGGATGCGCAGGGCCGCGTTCACCCCGGCCACAAAGCCCTGGGCGGCGGCCTCCTCATAGCCGGAAGAGCCGTTGAACTGCCCGGCCCCGTAGAGGCCGGGCACCTTCTTATGCTCCAGGGTGGGCCGCAGCTCGGTGGGGTCCACACAGTCGTACTCAATTGCGTAGGCCGGGCGGGTCATCTCCGCGTGCTCCAGGCCGGGAATGGTGTGGAGCATCTGTACCTGCACGTCTTCGGGCAGGGAGGAGGAGAAGCCCTGGATGTACAGCTCCTCGGTGTTCAGGCCCATGGGCTCCACAAAGAGCTGGTGCCGGGGCTTGTCCGCAAAACGCACTACCTTGTCCTCAATGGAGGGGCAGTAGCGGGGGCCCACCCCCTCGATCACCCCGTTCAAGAGGGGGGAGCGGTGGAGGTTAGCGCGGATGATGTCGTGGGTTGCCCCGTTGGTATAGGTTAGGTAGCACACCGCCCGGTTGACCGGGGGCGTGCCGGTCTCAAAGGAGAAGGGAACCGTGGTCTCGTCCCCGGGCTGAACCTCCATTTTGGAAAAATCCACGCTGCGGGCGTTCACCCGGGGAGGCGTACCCGTCTTAAAGCGGCGGAGGGTGACCCCCAGGGCCCTCAGGCTCTCGGTCAGGGGCAGGGCGGCGGCCAGGCCGTCGGGGCCGGAGGTTTTGGTCACGTCCCCCACAATGGTGCGCCCCCCCAGATAGGTGCCCGAGGCCACCACCGCGGCCTGGACGGCGTAAACCGCCCCGTGGTCGGTGACCACGGCGGAGACCCCGCCGTGGTCTGCCCGGATCTCCACAATCTCCGCCTGTTTGAGCCACAGGTTTTCCTGCCGCTCCAGGGTGTGCTTCATGATCTCCTGGTAGCGCCGCCGGTCGGCCTGGGCCCGCAGGGACCACACCGCCGGACCCTTGCCCCGGTTCAAGATGCGGTACTGGATGCAGGCCGCGTCGGCGGCCCGGGCCATCTCGCCCCCCAGGGCGTCCAGCTCCCGCACCAGGTGGCCCTTGCCCGTGCCCCCGATAGCCGGGTTGCAGGGCATGTTGCCCACCGCGTCCAGATTCACCGTAAAGCAAAGGGTCCGCAGACCCAGCCTGGCTGCGGCCAGGGCCGCCTCGATCCCCGCGTGGCCTGCGCCGATCACTGCAATGTCAAATTTTCCCGCGTCGTAATACTGCATGGTTTCTTCTCTCGCTCTTTGTCGTTTGGTTTGTCCCGCAAGGGGACGCAGGGGTTTGCGCTCCCAAGGAACCGCGTGGCCGCCCTGAGGGACGCGCCGACCAATAGAAATCAAGGGCCCAGATAAACGGCGGGCTTTTCTTTGGCATTCAACCCCGTTTCTTTTGGTCTGTCAAAATTTAGAGCTTCTTAGCGGCTCTGTCGCTTAGAAACTCTTTATACCGGCGCAGCCGGTGAAAATGAGTTTAGCCCTCGGCGGGAGCCGCTCCCCGGTGCAGCGTCACCACCGGCAGATGGGGCCGGTTGAACAGCCGGAAGGCCCGGAAGGGGACGGTGTTGCTCCCCAGGCCCCGGGAGACCACACAATACCCTCCGCCGGACAGGGGATAAAGTCCGCCGTCGTATTCCGGGAAAAAGGTACGGTCGGTGCTGAGAAGGCCCTTGTCCACAATAGGAATACGGAAAATGCCCCCGTGGCCGTGGCCGCAGAACACCAGGTCGTACCCCCAGCCGCCGTACTCCTCCACCGCGTCCCGGTGGGCGAGCAGGATGGTGTACACATCCCCTGCCGCGGCGGCAATTTCCTCCCGCAGCTCCGGCCCGGTCTTCTGGTCATAGGGCCCGTTGGGGTCGTCCGCTCCGGCCAGAACGATGGACTGCCCGTCCCGCTCCAGGCGCACGAATTCGTTGCTCAGTGGGGTAACGCCGTTGCGCTCCAGCACCAGCTTGACCTCCTTGGCCTGACGGATGCCCCACTCGTGGTTGCCGGTGACATAGTAGGTCGGGGCAATATCCGCCAGCCCGCGGGCCAGGGCTGGCAGGTCCTCCAACTGGAAAGCCCGGTCAATGAGATCGCCGGTCAGGACGATCAGGTCCGGCTCTTGGGCGGCCACCCGCTCCAGCAGCTTCTCATTCCCCGCGCCGAACTGTTTTCCATGCAGATCGGACAGCTGCACAATGCGGAATCCCTCAAAGGCCTCCGGCAGGCGGGGATCGGTCACAGACAAAGCCTCGGTCTGAATGCGGTTCTGCTGGTCCTGAAAAAACCACACGCCCGCCAGCACGACCAGAGCAATCAGCAGCAGCCGGCGGGGCCAGCGGCGCCTTTTCTGCCGTTTACCTGCCATAGACGATGCGGACCGCCTTCTGACAGTTCTCGATTTCCGCCGTCTTGGGCGCGCCGCCGAACTCCCCGTCCAGGGTCCAGGGAAGCGCGTTCGGACAGGTGATTTTCAGGCGGGAGGTGCGATAGCTGGTGACCAGGCCCTGGTCGTCCGGGGACATGGTGAGCAGGGCCTTGATGATGGCCTGCAGCTGGATCGGATTCTGGGGCTGCCGGACCAGGATTACCTCAAAAATACCGTCGTCCAGCTCCACAGGCTGGGTGGGCATTCCTTTAAATCCGCCTACGGACACGGTGTTTGACACCATGCCGTAGCAGTACCCCCCCACCTCCATGCCCCCGTCGTGCTCCACGGTGAGGGGATAGGACTGGATGGAGCTGATGCGGGTGACGCTCTCCAGCAGATAGGCCAGATGGCCGAACATGCTCTTAAACGGCTGAGGCGTATTGTAGGCCACGTCGGTAAAGGCCCCGAAGGCGGCCACATAGATAAAAAACCGCTCGTTGAACCGGCCGATGTCCACCGGCCGGGGAATCCCTGCGGCCGCGGTGCGGGCCATATTCTCCATACCCCGGGGCAGGTGCAGATTCTTGGCAAAATCATTGGTGGTCCCAGCCGGCACATAGCCGATTTCCGGCCGGTCCTCCCGCTCCATCAGGCCGGTGACCACCTCATGGAGCGTGCCATCTCCGCCGGCGCAGATGATACGGTCAAACTCGCCGCCCAGCCGGGCGGCCACCGCGGCGGCATCCCCCGCCCCCTGGGTAGGGTGGGCGGTGACCTGCCAGCCAGCCTTGGTAAACAGGTCCAGCATGGCGGGCAGGCGGGTCTTTACCTGACCCTTGCCCGCATAGGCGTTATAGATAAACAGCAGTTTTTTCATGCTTCCTCCGTTGGTCTGCCAATTCGGCGCTTAATAGAGATATTATAACGGCTCAGCGAAAAAAAACAACCTGCCAATTGTGAACAATAGGGATTTCCCGGCCTCAGTCTTGCTTTTCCGGCCCGAACCCGTTAAAATAGATTGCTATCAGAAACAAATCCGCACGCACAAGGAAGTGACGCGCTTTCATGGACCGCAAAGCCCTTGCCGCCGCCTTTCCGGTAACCGTGCCGGTGCTGATGGGATATCTCTCCATCGGCATTGCCTTCGGCCTGATGCTGGAACGGATCGGCTATAATTTTATCTGGGCCTTCTTTATGTCTCTGACCATCTACGCGGGCTCGGGACAGTATTTGGGGGTCAGCCTGCTGGAGACGGCGGCCACCCTGGGCACGGTGGCCCTGATGACCTTTCTCATCAATTTCCGTCACCTGGTCTACGGTCTGTCCATGCTGGAGAAATTCCGGGGCATGGGCATCCGCAAGCTGTACATGATCTTTTCCCTCACGGACGAGACTTACGCACTACTGGCCTCCGCCCAGGCGCCGGTCGGGGTGAATCCCAAGGATTTTTACTTTGCCATTGCCCTGCTGGACCATGCCTATTGGATTTTGGGCTCGGTGATCGGGGCGGTGGCCGGAGCGCTGCTGCCCATCGACATCACCGGGATTGACTTTGCCATGACCGCCCTGTTTGTGGTGATCGCCGTGGATCAGTGGAAGGCCTACAAAAAGCATTTCCCCGCTGTGCTGGGCGGGGCGGTCACCGTGCTCTTTCTGATTGTGCTGGGCTATTTCTTCGGCCAGCAGCAGATGCTGCTCATCTCTCTGGGGGTCATCGTGCTGGTGCTGCTGATCTTCCGGGACAAGCTGGAGGAGACTCCGGCCGCCGAAGGGGAGGAGGGCGCGCCATGCTGACCGCCGGACAGGCCGCTGCCGCCATTGCCGTGATGGCAGGGGTCACCTTTCTGACCCGGGTGCTCCCCTTTCTGCTCTTTGACCGGGGGGAGTCGCCTCCCAAAATTGTGCTCTATCTGGGCCGTATGCTGCCCCCGGCCGTGATTGCCATGCTCATCATTTATTGCCTCAGGGGCATCTCCTTTTCCGCCCCGGCCGGGTGGGCGCCCCAGCTGATCGCCGTGGGGGCGGTGGTGGGGCTGCACCTGTGGAAGCACAACAACCTGCTGTCCATTTTCGGCGGGACCATTCTGTATATGGTGCTGGTCCAGGCCGTATTTGTGTGATTGATCTTCAGAAAGGAGCTTTTCCCATGGATTACCGCGCTGCCTATCAGAGCAAGCTTACCACCGCCCAGGAGGCGGTCAAGCTGGTCAAAACCGGCGACTGGGTGGACTACGGCTTCGGCACCAGCCATCCCCCCGTGCTGGACCAGGCCCTGGGCGAACGCATGACGGCGGACGAGCGCCTGACCGACATCCACTTCCGGGGCGCCATCGCCATGTTCCGCCCGGCGGTCACCCAGATCCCCAACGCGGAGGAGCGCATCACCTGGAACGCCTGGCACACCGGCGGCATTGAGCGCAAGCTGATGGACTCCGGCTTTGTGTTCTACAACCCCCTGCGCTACTCCGAGCTGCCCAGGCTCTACCGGGAGAACATCCGGCATGTGGACGTGGCCATGCTCCAGGTCTCCCCCATGGACGAGCACGGCTGGTTCAGCTTCGGCCTAAACGTGTCTCACCTGGCTGCCCTGTGCGAGGTGGCGGACAAGATTATCCTGGAGGTCAACCGGAACATGCCCGTCTGCCTGGGCGGGTTTGAGACCGGCATCCACATCGACCAGGTGGACTGCGTGATAGAGGGGGACAACGCCCCCATCCCGGAGCTGAAGAACGCCGCCCCCAGTCCGGTGGACCTGGCGGTGGCCCGGCTGGTGGTGCCCGAAATTTGCGACGGCGCCTGTCTGCAGCTGGGCATCGGCGGCATGCCCAACGCCGTGGGCAGCCTGATCGCCCAGTCCGACCTGAGGGATCTGGGTGTACATACCGAGATGTACGTGGACGCCTTTGTGGAGATGGCCGAAGCGGGCAAAATCACCGGCCGGTACAAGGCTCTGGATAAAGGCCGCCAGGCCTTTGCCTTTGCCTGGGGTACCCAAAAGCTCTATGACTACATTCACCGCAATCCGGAGATAATGGGCGCACCGGTAAGCTATGTCAACGACATCGGCAACATCTCCGCCCTAGACAACTTTATCTCCATCAACAGCGCCGTGAATGTGGACCTGTTCGGCCAGGTGGCCTCCGAGACCGCAGGCACCCGCCACATCAGCGGCGCGGGCGGCCAACTGGACTTTGTTATGGGCGCGCACCTGTCCAGAGGGGGCAAGAGTTTTATCTGCATTTCCTCCACCATCACAGGCAAGGACGGTACGGTGAAGAGCCGCATTGTCCCCACCCTGCCCAACGGTGCGGTGGTCACAGCCACTCGCTCCAACCTGCAGTATCTGGTCACGGAGTATGGCAAGGTGAATCTGAAGGGCACCAGCATGTGGCAGCGCACGCAGGCCATCATCTCCGTGGCCCACCCGGACTTCCGGGAGGAGCTGATCGCCCAGGCCGAGCGGCTGCACATCTGGCGCCGCTCCAACAAGCGCTGAGGGACAGATTGCGTTTTTGCCAGAATACGAAAAGCGCTGGAAGGACGAAGCGGTCCTTCCAGCGCTTTTTCTGTTCCTTTTACCGCCCGGACAGCCTCAGCAGAGCAGGGCGTCCAGCAGCTGCTCCGCCGTGATCCCGGCAAAGTACTGCCCCACGTCGGCCGCCGCCAGGACGGGGCGCAGAGCTTGGGCATCCAGGGGCTGACCCATGAGCCGGGCGGCCAGCCGGCTGGAATCGCCGTTGCCGAAATAGTCTCCATAGAAGCACAGCCCGCTCAGTCTGCCGTTCTCCAGGTCCATGTGAATTTCCAGGCCTCCCACCCCCTCAATCCGTCGCCGCTTCACAATGCGGCAGGCCGGGGAGGCCCCGTAGTTCCACTCCCAGGTGGAGTAAACCTCCCGCCGCAGGTGGTCCACCTCGGCCAGCTCCCCGTCCGTCAGAATGTACGGCTTCAGGTCGTAGGCGCGGAACATATGGTCCCGCAGAATACTCCAGAACGCCCGGGTCGTCATGCCTTCCGGCGCGTATGGCTTGATATTGGTCACCCGGCTGCGCACAGATTTCAGGCCCTTGGATTCTATTTTATCCGTCTTTACCGCCAGCGCCTGTCCGATTGCCTCCAGGTCCGAGTGAAACATCAGCGTACCGTGGTGCATCACATGTCCGTGCTTCATATATTGGGCGTTTCCGGAAAACTTTTTCCCCTCAATGGTCATGTCATTCCGCCCATTGATCTCCGCCGGCACCCCGATGCTGTGCAGCGCCTCCACCACAGGGCGGCAGAAGGAGGCGAAATCAAAGCTGCTCCCCTCATAGCCGCTGACAAAGGTAAAATTAATGTTTCCAAGGTCATGGTAGACGGCCCCGCCGCCGGACAGCCGGCGCACCACTTTGACGCCGTGCTCCTTTACATAGCCGGCGTTTACCTCTTCCACCGTGTTCTGATGTTTGCCGACAATAACGGCCCTGTCGTTCTGCCAGAGCATGAAGCAGTCCTCCCGCGGCCCGAGCCTGTCAAAGACATACTGTTCCAGCGCCAGGTTCCACTCCGGATCAAGCTGTTGACTTTCAATATAGTACATGATATTCCTCACTTTTTATGGCCGGGGTATTGGGCGCAGGCCGGACAGCCCGGGGACGGCACCTCCGCGCAGCCGGTCAGCGCCCAAAGGGGGCAAGCGCCTGCGCAGCGATCTGCGCCATATGCTCATGGCCGGGCAGGTTGGGGTGCAGCCCATCCTCCAAATAGTAATCCCGCAGCGCTTTTCCCTCCCGGGCCGCGGCCTGGGGCAGGCCCCGGGCAAAGTCCAAGGCAGGGAATCCGAATGCGGCGCACAGTCCGCGCAGCCATCCGGCATATTCCTCCCCCTGCCGCCCGGCCCGCTCCAGGTCGATAAAGTCCATCCAGTCCCGCCGGACAGGCGGGCAGACGGGCGGCGGCACCCCTATCACAGGGACCAGCCCCAGGCTGCAGGTCAAATGCGCCAGGCAGCCCAAGTTCGCCTTGGCTCCCGCCAGGTCGCCGCCGTAGAGGATGTCGTTGCCCCCGCCCATCAAAAAGACCAGGTCTGGCTGTACAGCCTTTACCTCCGGGAAAAAGGCCGCCAGCATCCCGCCCGTGGTGTTGCCGTTGACCGCGCGGTTAAACAGCTCCAGGCCGACCTGGGCAGCCGCCAGCGCCGGCCAGGTCCGGCCGCGCGGCAGCGCAAAACCAAAGGTAAGGCTGTCCCCAAGGCAGAGAAGTCTCATCTCTTACAGGGAGTTGACGGCCCGGCCGGTCCAGGCGGCCATAAAGGCCTCGCCGATGGCCTCGCTGACAGTGGGATGGGGGTGGATGCTGTGGATGAGCTCCTCCGCGGTCAGCTCGTTGTTCATGGCCACGGAGAGCTCCCCGATCATGTCCGTGACGTGCAGCCCATACAGATGGACGCCCAGGATCTCACCGGTATCCCCGTCTAGGATGACCTTGAACAGGCCGGAGGTGTCGCCCTCTGCAAGGGACTTTCCGTTGCCCGCCAGGCTGAATTTGCCGACCTTTACGTTTGCGCACTTCTCCCGGGCCTTTTCCTCGGTCAGGCCGATACAGGCGATCTCCGGCTCCAGATAAATGCAGGACGGGATGCGGTCGTAATTCATGCGCTCGTCGCCGCCCAGAATATTGGCCAAGGCCACCATGCCCTCGTGGGAGGCGGTATGGGCCAGCATGACCTTTCCGTTCACGTCGCCGATGGCGTAGATGTTCTCAATATTGGTGCGCAGATGGTCGTCGGTCCTGATATTGCGCTTTTCAAACTCCAGGCCGATGCTCTCTGCGTTCAGGCCGGCGGTGTTGGCCACGCGGCCCACACACATGAGGACGCACTCGGCCTTGACCTCTTTGCTTTGGCCCCCCAACTCGTAATAGACCGTGTTGTCCTTGACCTTGGCCACCTTGGCGCCCAGTTGGAAGCTCACGCCCTCCTTGGCCAGGCGCTTCTGGGCCAGCTTGGAGACCTCGGGGTCCACCATGGGCAGGATGTGGTCCATCAGCTCCAGGACTGTGACCTTGGCGCCCAGCTTACTCAGCAGGAAAGCAAACTCCACGCCGATTACGCCGCCGCCGATGACCGCGATGCTCTCCGGCACATGGCCCAAATTCAGGGCCTCCGTAGAGGTGAGCAGATTGTTTCTGCCCTCTACCGCGATGAAGGGGGGCATAAAGACATCCGAGCCGGTGGCAACGATAAAGTACTCGGAGGTAATCCGCTTGTCCCCTACCTGGATGGTGTGGGTATCCACAAAGGAGGCCCTTCCGTTCTCAATGGCCACCTTGTTGCCCTTGAGCAGCATCTGCACGCCGCCGGTCAGGGTCTTGACTGTCTGGTTCTTGCGCGCCTGCAGGGCGGCCATATTTACCTTCAGCCGGGCGGGGTCCACCCCCTCAATGCCGAAGGCGGCGGCCTCCCTGACGGCGCTGAGCCGCTCAGCGGTGACGATCATCGCCTTGGTGGGAATACACCCCACGTTCAGGCAGGTGCCGCCGAAGTACTTCTCCTCCACAATGCAGGTCCTTTTCCCCATCTGGGCGGCCCTGATGGCGGTCTCGTATCCGCCGGGTCCGGCGCCAATGACGGTGACCTCATAGTCGTATGCTGCAGCCGGGGCGGCGACAGGAGCCGCGTACTCCGCCGGGGCGGCGGTGGCCGCCGGAGCGGGAGCGCCCCCCCCTCCGGCGGCGGCCAAGGCGGCATCCGGGTCCTCGCCGGGCCGCCCCACCACGGCGATGGGGGTAAATACGTCGGCGAACTCCCCCTCGCCCAGCATTACTTTGAGCAGTGTGCCGTCCTCAGTGGCCTCTACCGGCATGGTGGTCTTATCGGTGTTGATCTCAAAGAGCACTTCGCCCTTCTTTACCGTCTCGCCCACCTGCCTGTGCCACTTGACCAGCTCGCCCTCGTCCATATTAAAGCCCAGCTTGGGCATAATAATAATTTCTGCCATGTCCCCTTCTCCCTACAGCAAGATCTTCACCGGATGCTCCAGCAGGTCCTTCATGTACTCCACAAACTGGGAGGCCAGCAAACCGTCGATGAGCCGGTGGTCCACAGAAAGCTGGATGTTCATCATGGGGCGGATTGCAATTACATCCTCGCCATTTTCATCGGTAACCACCACAGGCGTCTTGCGCACAGAGCTGACAGACAGGATCGCCGCCTCGGGGGCGTTGATGACGGCGGTAAAGTTGCCGATGCCGAACATGCCCAGGTTGGAGATGGAGAAGGTGCCCTCGCTGTACTCCGCCGGAGCCAGGCGGCCCTCTCTGCCGCGGGCAACCAGATCCCTGGACTCCGCGGCCACATCGGTGAGCGTTTTGTTCTGCACGTTCTTGATGACCGGGACCACCAGGCCGTTGCTGCCGGCCACAGCGGTGCCGATGTTGATGGACTTGTAGTAGACGATCTGGTCGTCCTTCAGGGACACATTGATCTCCGGAAATTTCTTGAGGGCCTTGCAGGCGGCCATGGTGAGCAGATCGGAGACCGCGATCTTGACCTCGCTGGTCTCGTTCAGCTCCTTGCGGAAGGCGGTAAGGGCGGTGGTGTCCACCGCGTCGGTAAAGTACACGTGGGGCGCGCTCACCTTGGACTGGGCCAGCTTATCGCCGATGATTCTGCGCACTCCCTTGTAGGGCGCGGTGGAGGCGACCTGCAGCGTCTCGCTGGATGCTGCGGCCGCAGGCGCGGCGGCAGCGGCCTTCTCCACGTCGGCCTTCATAATCTTTCCGGCCACGCCGGTGCCCTGTACCGAGGCCAGATCCACGCCCTTCTGCTCAGCCACCCTGCGGGCCAGCGGGGACGCCTTGATGTCCTTGTAAGTAATACCGCCCTGGAATCCGGTGCCCTTGATGCCAGCCAAGGAAGCAGGATCAATGCCCTCGTCGCGGACCAGCTTTTTGGCCTTGGGGGTGAGCTTCAGATCCCTGATGTCCACAGCGGCGTTCCCGGGGACGGCGGCCGGAGCCGCAGGGGCCTCCGCCGCAGGGGCAGCTGGAGCGGCCGGGGCGTTGTCCCCGCCGGCGGCCGCCGCCAGAGCGGCGTCCGCATCCTCGCCCGGCTGACCGATAACCGCAATGGGCGTAAACACGTCGGCAAACGCGCCCTCCTCCAGCAGGATTTTCAGCACCACGCCGTCCTCGGTGGCCTCTACGGGCATGGTGGTCTTATCGGTGTTGATCTCGAAGAACTCCTCGCCCTTCCTGATGGGATCGCCCACCTGCTTGTGCCACTTGACCAGCTGGCCCTCATCCATATTGAAGCCCAGCTTGGGCATAATAATGACTTCTGCCATGGTGACTCCTCCTTAAACCATTTCCCGTATCTTGGCCGCGATTGACTTGTCGTCGGGAATCAGCGGGAACTCCAGGGCGGGGCTGAAGGGCAGGGGTACGTTCCCGGTACCCAGGCGCTGCACGGGGGCCTCCAGATCATAGAACACGTCGGGCATGATGCGGGCGGCGATCTCGCCGCTGATGCCGAAGTCGACGTGCCCTTCGTCCACGATGAGCAGCTTGCCGGTCTTCTTTACAGACCGGATGATGGTCTCGGTGTCCAGCGGCACGATGGTGCGCAGGTCGATGAGCTCGGCGTGGATGCCCTCCTGCGCCAGCTTTTTCACGGCCTTCTCGGCCTTGATGGTCATCATGGAGTTGGCCACCACGGTGATGTCGGAGCCCTCGGTCACAATGCGTGCCTTGCCGAAGGGGATGCAGACGTCCTCACCCTCGTCGGGCACATCGTCAAACTTGGTGGTGTAGAGCATCTTGTGCTCAAAGAAAATGACAGGATTGTTGTCGCGGATGGCGGTCTTCAGAAGACCCTTGCACTCGCCGGCGGTGGAGGGCAGGACCACCTTTACCCCGGGGATGTGGGCCGCCCAGGCATGAATGGACTGGGAGTGCTGGGCCGCAGAGGAGCGGCCTCCGCCCAGGGGCATACGCACCACCATGGGCACGCTGCACTGACCGCCCGACATATAGGTGATTTTGGCCATCTGGTTGAACAGCTGGTCGCCGCACACCATCATGAAGTCGGCGAACATCAGCTCTACAACGGGCCGCAGGCCGGTCAGGGCCGCGCCCACGCCCATGCCCACAAACCCCTGCTCGGAGATGGGGGTATCTTTGACGCGCAGGTCGCCGTACTTGTCCCGTAGGCCCACGGTACATTTGAAGTTGCCGCCGATGACGCCGATGTCCTCGCCCATCTGGAATACGGTGGAGTCACGGGCCATCTCCTCGTCCAGTGCCTCACGGATGGCGTCTCTAACCATCAATTCTCTCATTGCTTTTTACCTCCATTCCTCACTCAGTCCACGAACAGGTCCGAATAGGCCTCGGACGGGTCGGGATAGGGGCTCTCCTCTGCAAACTTGCAGGCCTCGGCAATTTCCGCGTCCACGCCGGCCTTGATCTGAGTAATTTCCTTTTCGGTGAGCAGGCCCTTGCCCTCCAGGACTCCCAGAGGCTCCCGGGCCTTCCACTCGGCCAGCTCCTCAGGGTCGCGGTACTCGCCCGGATCGCCCACATGATGACCCTGCCAGCGGTAGGTTAGGCACTCGATCAGGGTGGGGCCCTCGCCCTTGCGGGCGCGCTCCACAGCGGTCCTGACTGTCTCATACACGGTAAACACGTCGTTGCCGTCGATGGTAACGCCGGGAATGCCGTAGCCCTCGGCCCGCTTGGAGAGCTGGTGCTCCCTGGTCACCCGGCGAATGTCCACCGAGATACCGAAGAGGTTGTTTTCAATGATGTACACGCAGGGCAGGTCCCAGGCCGCAGCCATGTTGATGGACTCATGGAAGGTGCCCTCGTTGGAGGCGGAGTCGCCGAAGAAGGCCAGGGTGACCTGGTCGGTGCCCCGCAGCTTGGCGGAATAGGCCGCGCCGGTAGCAATGGGAATTTCGCCGCCCACAATGCCGTTGGCGCCCAGAATCCCCTTGTCCATGGCCATAATGTGCATGGAGCCGCCTTTTCCCTTGGAGTAGCCGGTCTCCTTGCCCAGGATCTCAGCCATCATGCGGTTGAGGTCGGCGCCCCGGGCCACCAGATGGCCGTGCCCCCGATGGGTGGAGCCAATGTAGTCGTCCTCCCGCAGAGTGGCACAGGCACCGGTGGCAATGGCCTCCTCACCCAGGTACAGATGGGCCAGGCCCGGCATCAGGCCCCGCTTGTAGAATTCAAAGACCTCCTCTTCAAAGCGGCGGGTGCGGTACATGACAGTATAGAACTGCTTGGCCAGTTCCTTGTCCTTTTTTACACTCATAGTTAAAGTCCTCCAAATACAGCATTTAGTTGTTACAATCAAACCGGGACCGGGCATACTCCTGGAGTTCGGCCCGGAAGTCGGGGTGGGCGATGGAGATGAGGGCGGCGGCGCGGTGGCGGAGGGAGGCGCCCTTGAGGTGGGCCACGCCGTACTCCGTGACCACGTAGTCCACGTCGCAGCGGGAGGTGGTCACGGCGGAGCCGGAGTCCAGCAGGGGCACGATCTTGGAGGTCTTGCCCTTGACCGTGGAGGGCATGGCGATGATGGAGCGCCCGCCCCGGCTCATGGCCGCGCCGCGGACAAAGTCCACCTGCCCGCCCACACCGGAGATCTGGCGGGGGCCGATGCTCTCTGAATTGACCTGCCCCATCAGATCCACCTGTACGCAGGAATTGATGGACACCAGGTTATCGTTCTGGGCGATGATGCGCGGATCGTTCACATAGTCCACCGGGGCCATAAACACGTCCGGGTTGTGGTCCACGTAGTTGTACAGCCGCCGGGTGCCCATCAGGAAGGTGGCCACGCTCTTGCCCGGGTGGAGGGTCTTTCTGGCATTGGTGATGACTCCGGCCTCCACCAGCTCCACCACCCCGTCGGAGAACATCTCGGAGTGGATGCCCAGGTCATGCTTTCCCTTGAGGAAGGAGAGCACCGCGTCCGGGATGGCACCGATGCCCAGCTGCAGAGTGTCACCGTCCCGCACCAGGGAGGCGATGTTCTCCCCGATGGCCCGTTCCACCGGGCCGATCTGCGGGGGTGGGAGTTGAATTACCGGCGCGTCATAGGGCACAAAGCAGTCCACATCCCCCACCGGAATCAGGCTGCCGCCCAGAGTAAAGGGCATCTCCCGGTTAACCTGGGCGATGACCAGCTTGGCCTGCTTGACCGCCTCATAGGTGTAGTCCACCGACACGCCCAGGGAGCACATGCCGTGCTCGTTCGGGGGGGCCACCATCACCAGGGCCACGTCCAGGGGCAGGGTGGAGGAGAAGAGGGCGGGTGCCTCGGAGAAAAAGCAGGGGGTAAAGTCGGCCCGGCCGCTGTTAATCGCCTCCCGGGTGGAACCGCCGGCGAAGAGGGCGTTGTGGCGGAAGTGGCGGGCGTATTCCGGCCTGCAGTAGTCCGCCTTGCCCATGGCTACCATGTGGACAATCTCCACATTCTCATAGGCCGCGGCATTGGCCACCAGAGCGTCCACCAGGAAGCTGGGCTCGCCGCAGGCGTGGCCCACGGCTACCCGGTCCCCGGATTGAATCCTGGCTACCGCCTCCGCAGCGGTGGTCAGATGTTCCGTATAATAGCGCTTCCAGTCTCCCATGCTCTTACTCCTTGATATGGGCGAGGGCCTTGGCGAGGGATTTTTTGTGGAGGAGGTTGCTCTGTCTGGAGATCATGATGCGCTGGGCCTGAGGGGAGCCGGCGCCGTGCATGGACTCGGTGCGGTAGCCCACGGCGGCGGTGCCCAGGGTCAGGTTTTCGATCAGCCGCAGGATGCGCAGGCGGTTCTCGGTGCTGACCCCGTC
>NZ_JACOEA010000009.1 GCF_014281125.1 Lawsonibacter celer
TGATGTACTCCAAGGGCGTGCTGGCCAAGAACAACCGCCAGTTTGTGGAGCGCGCCGCCCGCGTCATCCGCGAGTATGGCTGTGAGGTCGCCACCCCGGATGAAGCCCGTCAGATCCTCAGCCTCAAGTAAGCGATCCACTTTTGTGAAGGTCTTGCCGGGTGGGAGGCGGCCATCCCACCCGACCAGATAAAAACAAAATGGGAAAGGAGTCGTTTTTATGTCATTGATCCCCTTCATCGCGTGGGCCCTGTCCGTAGTTGTCGGCATCTTTATCTATATCTACGTGGCGGCCAAGATCGAGAAGAGCGGTCTCAAGCGCTTGGGCGCGACCGGACACCTCTTTACCTGTGATCCTGACAAGAAATGAGCGAGCGAGTGTTCTACCTGACAAACTGACAAGAGAGAGGGAAAGTAAAGTATGAATATCTACCTTATCGTATTTATCATCTACTTTGCGATCATGATCATCTCCTCCATCGCGGGTGCAAAAAAGGTCGAAACTATGGGCGACTTCACCTCCGGCGGAGGCAATATGGGCCTGATCCTTGGTATCGGCACATCCGTTGCCACATGGCTGTCTGTGGCCTCGGTCATGGGTGTGCCCGGCAATATTTACTCCCGCGGCGTAGCCGCCGTGTTCGGCTGGATCGCCGGCTGGTTCCTGGGTACTGCCATTATGCCCCTGATCGCGCACCGTGTCCGCCGTCCCGCAGTCCCCACCCGCACCTTCCCTGAGTTCATTCATGTGCGCTACGACCCCTTTGAGAGGAAGTCCAAGATCCAGATCTTTGTGGCTGTCATCGAGCTGGTGGGCTACTTCGTGTTCTCATTTATCCAGGTTCAGGGCTTCGGCATCGTGCTGTCCACCATCAGCGGCCTGAACTACAACCTGTGCTGCGTCCTGTTCCTGGTGGTGCTGGTCTTTACCTCCTTCGGCGGCTTCCAGTCTGTGGCCCGCACTGATACGGTTAACGCCATCCTGATTCTCATCGGCGTGATCGCCGGTATGGTCACAGTGCTGCACCTGACTGGCGGCTTCAGCGCCATTGTGGATAACTTTATGACTACCACCGCTCCTGTTGTTGAAGGCGGCGAACCTCTGGTGGCCGGCGTCCTGGGCTCCCCCTGGGGCACCTTCGGTTTCAGCGCCATCATGTCCACCTTCCTGGCCAACTCCATCGGCGCCACCGTGGCCCCCCACTGGATTGCCCGTTTCATGGCTCCCAAGAATGCCAAGACCGCAGCGCTCCAGATGTTCTGGGTGCTGATCGTCCTGATCCCCGTGTTCGTACCCTTGGTGGTCATCGGTATGGGCGGCAAGATGCTGATGCCCTCCCTGCCCGTTGGCGTGACCTCTGACTACATGTTCCCGCAGCTGATTGTGCGCTTCCTGAACCCGGTGCTGGGCGCCCTGGCCCTGACCGCCATCTGCGCCGCCGCTGTGTCCACCGCCAACTCCATGCTGCTGCACTGCTCTACCTCCCTGATTTACGACATCAAGCGCGTGATTCAGGACAAGGTACCCTCCGCTGAGGAGGATGCCAAGACCACCAAGCAGCTGCGTTACTGCGTGCTGATTTTGGGCGTGCTGGCCGTGCTGGGCGCCATCGCAAAGCTCTCTCTGCTGGCGGCAGGCTTTACCTACATCTACGGCGCCTTTGGCTCCACCTTCTTCTGGGTCACTTGGCTGGGCCTGTTTACCAAGCGGATGAACAAGCCAGCTGCCTGGGCGGCCATGATTTCCGGCCTGGTATCCTATCTGATCATCACCGCCGGCAAGATCAGTGTATTTGGGATCCCCACCTTCTTCGTCACCGCGGGTATCTCCCTGATCTTCTGCCTGATCTTTATGTTCGCCACCAAGAAGCCCCCGGTGGAGGCGTATGAGTCCTTCACCAGTGATAAGGTCAGCGAGTCCACTTTGGCCGTGGTTCGTGCCATCCGCAAGGATGCCTGATTTCGCATCCCCCAACTCACACACTCTCCATACAGGAAAAGGCGGTCCGGTTTTACCGGACCGCCTTTTCCATTTGCCACGGGCACAATTATTTGGGAGGCATAACTGAGGCTTCGCCGTCAATCACAACGGCACCCTCCTGGTTGGTACACACGGTGTGCAGTTTGACGCGGTTCTTTCCTGTGTTGAGCTCCGTAATGGTGACTGTGGCGGTTATTGTATCGCCAATCCGCACCGGCGCGGTAAATTTCAGGGTTTGTCCCAGATAGATGGAGCCGGGGCCGGGCAGCTGCATGGCAATGGCGGCCGAGATCAGGCCGGCAGAGAGAATGCCGTGGGCGATGCGACCCCTGAAGTGCGTATTTCTGGCGTATTCCTCGTTGATATGGGCGGGGTTCAGGTCGCCGGTAATACCGGCAAATTCGTATATGTCATGCTCGCTGATGGTCTTAGAAAAGCTGGCGGACTGGCCGACGGTCAGCTGGTCGATGGTGAGTGCCTTCATCCTTAAAACACCTTTCTGGTCAAACCGTAGATTTCGCGGGCTTCTTCCGGGGTGGCGGCCTCCAGGCCGTTGATCTCCAGCAGCTGCTTGGCGCGGGTTACAAATTGGGCGTTGGAGTCGGCCTTGACGCCCTTGAGCCACATCACGTTATCCTCCATGCCTACACGCAGATGGCCGCCCATGGCAATGGTGGCCATCATCATGGGCAGATGCCCCCTGCCGATTCCGCAGGCGGCCCAGGTAGAGCCCTCCGGGAGAATGTTCTTTAGGAATACCAGATTTTCGACTGTGCAGGGCATGCCCCCGGCGGCACCCAGGACGATCTGGAAATGGCAGGGGGATTTTAGAATGCCGGTTTTGATATAGTGGATGGCGTTATAAACCATGCCGGCGTCAAAAATTTCGATTTCCGGCTTGATGCTGCACATCTGGAGTGCGAGGCCCAGCTTTTCCAGAAAAGCGGGCGGGTTCATAAATACAGTGCGGTGCTGCCAGTTGAGGGTACCTGCATCAAACGAGGCCAGCTCGGGCAGCAGGGCCTGGAGGGGACGGATGCGCTCCTCATCACCGAAGTCCACGGAGCCGGAGCTGGTGATGTTCAGGCAGATGTCGCAGTCCCTGTGGGCGCGGATGCGGTCGATGGTTTCCTGATATTTGCTAAAATCCGTGGAGGGGGTGCCGTCATCGTTGCGGACGTGAATATGGGCAATCGCCGCACCGGCTTTCCAGCACTGGTAGACGTCCTCGGCGATTTCTGCGGGGGTAATGGACAGATTAGGGTTGTCTTCACGGGTAGGCCAGGAGCCGGTGATAGCCGCGGTGATTACGCGCTTGTTTTTTAAATCGGGCATGCTCTGATTCCTCCTATCAATTTTTCGGGAATAGGTGCTGTTTTTAAAAAGAAGCAAAATTCATGCCAAATCTTTCTGCCCCATTCTAAAACAGGGTTGGCATGAATTTTGCTTCTTAAATAAAGAAGAGTTCAAATGAAAAAGGAGGAATCTCTAAAATGAAAGTTGCAATTCTGGGCTGCGGCGCCATGGGGACGGTTATGGGCGCTTATATGACCAAAAATGGCTGTCAGGTGGAACTTATTGACAGCTATGCCGACCATGTCAGCGCGTTGAACAGAAATGGTGCGCACATCGTGGGCACCGTGGATTTCACAGTGCCGGTGCACGCAGTGACTCCCGAGCAGATGGAGGGGATTTATGATGTGGTATTCCTCTTCACAAAGCAGACGGCCAATGACGCGGTGCTGCCTCACCTGCTGCCCCACTTGGGGTCGGAGAGCACGGTCTGCACCCTGCAGAACGGGGTGCCGGAGCCCTATGTGGCCAGCTATGTGGGGGAGGCGCGCACCGTGGGCGGCACGGTGCTCTGGGGCGCCACCTTTGTGGAGCCCGGCGTGTCGGAGCTGACACAGGACCTCTCCCGCAATGACCACCTGTTTGAGGTCGGGGAGATCGACGGCTCTATCGGCCCCCGGATTCAAAAGGTGGCGGAGACCCTGGGTTACATGGGGCCGGCCAAGGTCTCAGATCAGCTGATGGCCTCCCGCTGGGGCAAGCTAATTAACAACGCCTGCATGAGCGGTATGTCCGCTGTGTGCGGGGCGACCTTCGGCGGCGTGCTGGACAACGGGATTGCCCGGGCCTGCCTGAGCTATCTGGGCCGGGAGGTCAAGGAGTGCTGTGAGGCGGCTGGGTATAAGCTTCCGACCCTCCTTCACGAGCAAGCCCCCGACAGCTTGGAGATTGCCGATCAGGCGATGTTCGAGGCCAATCAGCGCATGTTTCTGACTATGTACTCGGATATGCGCACGGCCAAGGCCTCCATGCTCCAGGATCTGGAGAAGGGCAAGCCTACCGAAGTGCGCATGATCAACGGATACGTGTGTGAGACGGGGGACCGGTACGGGATTGAGACGCCGTTCAATGACAAGGTGGTAGAGATTGTCACTGGTATTGAGGAGGGGCGCCTTCCACTGAATGACTCCAATCTGACGCTGTTTGACAGGGCTATGTTTCCCTATCCACTCTGATCTGGCTGAGTATAAAAACAGGGCCGCCCCGATCGGGGCGGCCCTGTGCCGGAAGGCGCTACAGGGAGGAGGCAAAGACGGCCTCAGAGACCAGCAGCTCCGCCTGGGGCAGGACGGCCACCAGGCTGGCTGGCACCTGATTGGTGGGCGTGCCTGCGGCGGCGAGGGCTTCGGTCTTTTCCACCGCGTCCCGCTTGGCCGGTGTATTGGCCACCACCCAGACCGCCTTGGCCTCTGCCGCGTTGGCAAGGCCGATGGTGACGCCCGCCGTCAGAGGAGGGGCCTCCTTTTCAAAGTATTTTTGGGCCACCGTGGCGGTGACGCCGGCCACCTGGGCCACGTGGATGTGCAGAGCGGGGTCGATGCCCGGCTCGTTCAAGGCTACATGGCCGTTGACGCCGATACCGAACACGATTACGTCAAAGACGCCGCGGGCGGCGAGGTACGCCTCCCCTCGGGCGCATTCCGCCTGGGGATCGGCCGCGCCGTCGAAGAGAAATACCTCCTTAAAGTCCACCTCGTCGAGAAAATGCCGGTGCAGAAAGTCCGCCATGGCGCCGTCGGCGTCCTGGGGCAGGCCGCACCACTCGTCCATGCCGAAGAAGGTGGCCTGGGCAAAGGAAATTTCCCCGGCCCGGACCTTCGCCTTCAATGCGTCAAACAGGGGGAAAGAGGAGGTGCCGGCCGCGATGGAGATCAGCGCGTCAGGCTTGGCGCGCACAATGTCTGCGATCCGGTCGGCCAGATACCGGCCCAGAGCCTTGTCGTCGGAAAAACGCTGCACCGTGCTCACCTCCAGTTGTCCACCGGCTTGGCAGCCTTGGAAAAATAGGGCAGTTCCACCTTGCGGCCCTCTTTGGAAGACAGGTACGCGGCGTGGATGACCTCCAGCACGGCCTTGCCGTATTCGCCGTCAGAGACGGGCTTTTTGCCGCTGCGCACACAGTCCACAAAGTGGGTCAGCTCCTGGGGATAGCCCTGGTTGAACGCCTCCTCGAAGATGGGGAAGGTCCAGCCGGTGGTGGCTCCCGCCTTCTCGCTGGCGTAGTCGTAGCCGTCCAGGCTGTACATCTGAGAGGAGTTGCCCTGGAACAGGTCGGAGTAGCACACGCCTTTGTCCCCGTACACCTCGATGCAGTCCTGCATGCCGCCCTGCTTGACCCAGCTGTCCTCACCCACGCACAGCACCTTGCGGCCGCTGCACTCAAACTCCAGCTGGGTGATGGAGTGGTCCTCGGCGTCCGTGTCGTGATAGACGTGCATAAAATTGCCATAGACGGCCTTGGGGGCGGTGTTTTTGAGCATCCACATGAACCAGGCGATGGCGTGGCACCCCATGTCCATCATCACGCCGCCGCCGGACTTGTCGGATTCGTAGAACCAGCGGCTGTGAGGGCCGGAGTGCTTCTCGCACTGCTTGAGCATGTACACATCGCCCACCGCGCCGCTCTCCACAATGGCGCGCACCCGCTCGTACTTGGGCGCGAAGCACAGCTCCTCAGCGTACATGAGCAGCTTGCCGTTCTCCCGGCAGGCGGCGATCATCTCGTGCGCCTCCTGGAGGGACAGGCACAGGGGCTTTTCAATGATGACGTGCTTGCCCGCTCTGGCGGCCTTCAGGCAGACGTCGTGGTGCAGGAAGTTGGGCAGGCAGATGTCCACAATATCGCATTCGCACTCCGAGAGCAGAGCGTCCACATCGTCATAGGCCGCGGGCACGCCCATTTTTTCGGCAAAGGCCCGGGCCTTGTCCAGGTGGTGGGAATATACGGCCACCACCTCGGCGTCATGAACAAAGCGCTGGTAGGAGGAAATATGGATTTCAGAGATAAAGCCGCAGCCCAGCACGGCCACTTTGGTCTTGTTCATGCATTGCTCTCCTTATTTTCTTACATATATTGTTTCATAAAGCGGTAGCTCTGCTCAATGCCGGCACGCACATCCTCCGGGCAGCTCTCAAAGGCCTTGTCCTCCACCTCGATGACCGCGCAGCCGTTGTAGCGGATGTCGTTGAGCGCCGAGACAAAGGCACCGAAGTCCACGCCGCCCATGCCTGGCAGCTTGGGGGAGTGCCACAGGGTGGGGTAGGAGAAGCAGCCATACTCGTCCAGCTTTTCCTGGTAGATCTTGATATCCTTGAAATGGACGTGATAGATGCGCTCGGCAAACTCGTATACGGGCTTGATGTAGCTGGCCCTGGTGAGGTAGGGGTGGGAGGGGTCCAGGGCAAGCCCCAGGGCAGGGGAGGGGATGCGGCGGAACATCTCCCGCCAGATGGCGGGAGAGCAGGCCAGGTTGTTGCCGCCGGGCCACTCGCTGACGGTGTAGAGCATGGGGCAGTTCTCAATGGCGAGCTTCACGCCCTTATCCTCGGCGTAGGAGACGATGGGCTTCCACACCACCTCGAACTTGTCCAGGTTCTCCTCCACGGTCTTGTTCTTGTCCTTCCCGATGAAGGTGGTGACCAGATTGACACCCATCAGGGCGGAGGCGTCGATGAGGCGGTAGAGGTGCCTGACCGCCACTTCAGCGGCCTCCTGGTCGGCATCCATGGGATTGGGGTAGTAGCCCAGTGAGGCGATGGCCACGCCCCGGTCCTCGGCGTACTTTTTATAGTAGAGCAGCTTGGCGTCGTCGCTTTCATTGAGGTCGATGTGGGTGACGCCGGCGTAGCGGCGCACCGCCTTGCCACGGGGCCAGCAGCACACCTCCACACAGGTAAAGCCCACCTTGGCGGCATAGTCGATCACCTGCTCAAAGCTGTCGTCCGGCAGAATCGCGGAATGGAGACCGAGTTTCATCATGGGAATACCCTCCTTTTATAAAATATGTAGATGGATGGTCCGCCTTTACAGGGCGGCGATGGTCTCGCGGAGGAAGCGCACGGCCATGCGGATGTCCTCCGCGCCGTTCTTCGCCTCGCGCTCGATGGTCAGGAAACCGTTGTAGCCTACAGACTGGAGGGCGCGGAGATAGGGGATCCAGCGCACGCTTCCCTGACCCAGAGGGGTCTCCTCATAGCAGGGGTTGGAGAGAATCCAGTCCAGGCCGTCCTCGGCAAATTTGTGGTAGAACTCCTCCGGAAGGATAGGGCTCAGGGAGCGGCCGTCCTTGGCATGGGTGTGGACGATGGCGCTCCCCGCGTCGGCCACGGCGGACACCTCGTCGTCGGCCCCCACCATAACCAGGTTGGCCGGGTCAAAATTGATCCCCATGCCCTTGCCGCAGGCGTCCACAAAGCCCCGCAGGGTCTTAAGGGGCTCGGGGCCGGTCTCCACGGCGATGACGGCACCCCGCTCCGCGGCGTATCGGGCCGCTTCGCCCGCTGCGTCCAGCATGACCTGGTAGCGGGGGTGGGAGGAGTCGGCGGGCACCACGCCGATGTGGGTGGTGACAATCCGGCAGTCCAGTTCCAGAGCCAGATCCACCACCCGCTTCAGGTAGTCCAGCTTGGGAGGATTGTCCTCCGGCTTTTCAAAGCCAAAGCCCCCCAGCTCGCCGCAAAGGGCGGTGACCGTCTGCCCGGCGTCCCGTGCGGCGGAACGGACCGCGGAAACGGTGTCCCTGGAGACAGTGCGGGGGTCAAACTCGTCTGCCGCGTAGATCTGCACGCCTTCAGCGCCGCAGCGGCCGGACTCCCGGATGCCCTCCAGCAGGCCGACGCCAAACCAGTCGGCCAGAGTTGCAATTTGAAACATACGCCCGCTCCTTACCCGTCGATTTTGATCCAGCGGCGTTCCCGGGCGCTGCGCACCACGGCGTCGCACAGGACCATTTCCCGCAGGCCGTCGTCAAAGTTGGCAAAGATCCCCTTGCCGCTGTCACCCTGCTCAATGGCGGCGTAGATGGCCTTGAAATTCTGCTTGAAGGTGTCGGGGAAGCCCTCCACATGGCCGCCGGGATAGCTGATAGAGGCGGCGGCCAGGCCGCTGAGGATGGAGGGGTCCTTGGGGGCCTTCTGGTTGAAGGCGTCTCTGCGACCGATCCAAAGCTCGTTGCTGTCCTCGCTGTCCCAGTGAAGGGCGCACCGGCTGCCGCCGATGTCCATGAGGATCTGGTTCTTCCGCCCGGCAAACACCTGGCTGATGGTGCAGGCGCCGTGGGCGCCGTTGTCAAAGCGGAAGAGCACCGTGCAGTAGTCCTCGGTGTGGATGGGGATCTCCGCGTAGTCCTCGGGCCGCAGGGCCATGCCGGAATAGGTGTCCACGGGCTTGAGGGGCTTTTTGCGGGTTTTGTGGAAGGTCTCAAAATCGGCCAGCACTTCCACCGCCCGCAGGCCGGTCACCGACTCCACCATGTCGATCCAGTGGGAGCCGATGTCCGCAAAGGCGCGGGAGTCGCCGCTCACCTCGGGCTCCAGCCGCCAGCTGTAGTCGGTGTCGTAGTACAGCCAGTCCTGGAGATAGCCGCCGTGGACGGTGTAGATGTCGCCCACCTCGCCGCTGTCCACCATGGCCTTGGCCTGCATGACCTGGGGATACCAGCGGCAGTTGAAATTGACGCCGGTGATAATGTTGTGCTCCTTCGCGTAGGCGGCCAGCGCCCGCGCCTCCTCCAGGGTCTTGGTCAGGGGCTTCTCGCACACCACGGCGATGCCCCGCTCCATGGCGTACATGGCCATCTCATAATGGGAGGCGTTGGGGGTGCAGATGTGGACCACATCCGGCTTTTCCGTGTCGATCATCTCCCGGTAGTCGTCGTACCCCCGGGGGACACAGTGGGCCTCGGCCTTGGCGGCGGCGTTGGGCACGTCGGCGACGGCCACCACATCCACATTGCCCAGCCGGCGCAGCGCCTCAATATGGGCGGCGCCAATAAAGCCAACGCCAATTACACAAGTTCGGAACCGTTTCATTTTTGCTTAACCCCTTTCAAATATTATCAAATGCGCGGTGCACACAGACGGGACGCTTCTACCAAGAAGTATATCCTATGCTGCAAAAGATTGCAAGGGAAACCCCATATAATTCGGAGAGAAGGGCTGGAACACTTTTTTAATGTTGAAAAACACTCTGTTGCAGGTCTTTATCTGAAAAAATTTGAAAACCATTGAATGAAATTGAAAAGAATGATATAATGGCACCGGCCCAGGCCGCCGCCGTCCTGGCCGCGCAGGCCCAGAAGTGACGTTTAGGAGGGGTAAGTAATGAAAGATATCTGCAACAAACTGATTCAGGCGACTCGGTTTCCCTCGCCCGCCCGGAAGGACTGGCGCATCGGCTGCATCGGATCCGGCTTCATTATGGCCGACTGCCATCTGGTCTCCTACCGGAACGCAGGGTTTAACCCGGCGGCCATCGCCTCCCGCACTCCGGCCCATGCCCAGGCGGTAGCCGACCGGCATGGGATCCCCAAGGTGTATGATACCTGGCAGGAGCTGCTGGCGGACGAGAGCCTGGAGATCCTGGATGTGGCCTTCCCGCCGGATCAGCAGCTGGAGATTGTCCGCCAGGCGGTGAAGTGTCCCAACCTAAAGGGCATCCTGTGCCAGAAGCCCTTGGAGATGTCTCTGGAGCGGGCCCGGGAGATCGCCCGGCTGGGGGAGGAGAGCGGCAAGGCCATTGCCGTCAACTCCAACATGCGCTGCGACCAGTCCATGCGGGCGCTGAAGTATCTGCTGGACACGGGAGAGCTGGGAGAGCCGGTGCTGGCCACCATCGAGATGCGTGCCATTCCTCACTGGCAGGAGTTCCTGAAGGCGTACAGCAAGTTGGAAATCTTCGGCATGGGGATCCACCATGTGGACATTTTCCGCTTCCTCTTCGGGGACCCGGCGGAGATCACCTGCGTGTGCCGCACCGACCCCAGAAGCAAGTTCCCCCATACCGACGGCATTGTGCAGTTTACCTACAAATATGACAGCGGCATGATGGCCACCTCTCTGGACGATGTGTGGGCCTGGCCGGAGGAGCCCTGCGAGAAGGACATCTACATCCGCTGGCGTGTGGAGGGCACTGAGGGCATGGCCCAGGGCACCATCGGCTGGCCCATGTATCCGGAGCGCTGCCCCTCCACCCTGCGCTTTACCTCCAAACGCTATCCCCACCAGTGGGTGGAGCCCAAGTGGGAAACGGTCTGGTTCCCCGACGCCTTTGAAGGGACAATGGCCCAGCTGCTGCGGGCGGTGGAGAACGGGACGGAGCCGGAGATCTCCGCCCGGGACAACATTGCCACCATTGCCTGCGTGGAGGCCTGCTACCGCTCCATTGAAGAGAAGCGCACCGTGGCGCTGAGCGAAGTGTTGGGCTGAGGATACAGACCGCCCGCCGGAGGGCGGGAAAAACATGTCAATGAATAAGGAGGAATCCACTATGATCAGCGTCGGCATTTTTACCGGCTACTACCCCTATGCGATGGATGAAGTCATCCGCCGCATCAAGGCCTCTGACTTCAACTGTGTACAGCTGGACGTATCCTTTAAGGATTTTGACGCGGCAAAGCAGCCGCTGACCGAGCAGAAGGCCCACGAAATCCGGGACGCCTTCCGGGACGCCAACCTGCCCGTGATCGCCGTGTCCGCCTACACCAACTTCATCCACCCGGACCCGGAGGTGCGCAGGCGCAACATCGACTATATCAAGATGATGCTTCGCTATGCCAGAGATTTGGGCTGCCCCTATGTGGCCAGCGAGACGGGCACCTATAACCTGGAGAGCGACTGGGTCTGGCACGAGAAGAACGCCGACCCCAGAGTGTATGAAGAGACCATCGGTGTCATCCGGGAGCTGGCCGACTTCGCCGGGGAGTGGGGATCCACCTTTATTGTGGAGAACTACGTCAACAACGTCATCGGCACGGTGGAGCAGGTGGAGCAGATGTTCCGCGACGTGAACAGCAGGCATCTGGGTCTGATCTGCGACCCCACCAACTATTTCAACGAGACCGCCATGGAGGACATCGACGGCACCATCAACCATATCTTTGACAAGCTCAGCCCCTACATGAGGATTGCCCACGCCAAGGACATCAAGTTGGCCTCCGACACCGGGGAGAAGCACGCGGACATCGATGCGGACGCCTCCCACTCCTTCCGGGGTTCCGGCAGTGTGGAGCTGCCCGCCGCCGGTCTGGGTGTGCTGAATTACCCGCTCTATGTGAAACGCCTGGCGGAGGAGCACCCCAATATTCCGCTGATCATCGAGCACCTGGACGAGGGCGATATCGAGCGGGCCAAGCGCTTTACCGACGGTGTGCTCAAGGACGTGGGCGTGTAAGATACCGAATATCTGTAACTGAATTGGGAGGAACGAATATGCAGTACCGCATCGGCATTGACCTGGGCGGCACCGCCGTCAAGTCGGGGATTGTGGATGAAAATCATCAGGTGGTGTTCCGCCACTCACAGCCCAGCGACCATAACTTTGAGCGCGCTGTGGCCGGCCTGGCCGAGGCGGTGGAGACGGTGGCCGCCATGGCAGGGCTGAGGGTATCCGACTTTCCCTGTGTGGGGGTGGGTATCCCCAGCACCGTCAACCCCCATACAAAGCGGCTGGTGTTTGCCAACAATACCGGCTGGCGGGACGTCCCCATCGGGGAGGCCTTGGAGCAGCGCCTTGGTATTCCCGTGTACATCGGCAATGACGCCAACTGCGCCGTCATCGGCGAAGCGCTGGCTGGCGCGGCCAAGGGGCGGAAAAATGTGGTGATGCTTACATTGGGCACCGGCGTGGGCGGGGGCATCCTGCTGGACGGCAGGCTCTTCACCGGCGGCGACGGCATGGGGGTGGAGCTGGGGCACACCCCTCTGCTGCACGGGGGGTACCGCTGTACCTGCGGTATTGAGGGCTGTCTGGAGGGCTATGCCTCGGTGACGGCGCTGATTCGCCAGACCAGGCAGGCCATGGAGGAACACCCTGAGTCCGCCCTCCACGCCTATGTGGCGGAGCACGGCGGGCAGGTGGACGGCCGCACCGCCTTCGACTGCGCCCAGGCGGGGGACGAGGCGGCCGCCGCTGTGGTGGACCAATACCTGGAGTATCTGGCCAACGGCATCGGCGGGCTGATTACCATCTTTCGCCCGGAGATTTTTCTCCTGGGCGGCGGCCTGTCCGCTCAGGGGGAGAATCTGACCCGCCCACTCAGCGAGAAGGTGCTCCGCTATGTGTACTCCTCGGACCTGATCGGAGTGCCCCCCATTGTGACCGCCACCCTTGGCAACGCCGCCGGGACCATCGGCGCGGCCTACCTGGATCGGATGTAGGGCCATGGTGCGCTTTGGGATCATTGGAACCAATTTTATTTCCCGGGAGTTTGTAAACGCCGGGAAAGCGCTGCCCGATTTCCGTGTCTCGGCGGTGTACTCCCGCAGCCTGGATACCGCCCGGGCCTTTGCCGGGGACTCGGGGGCGGTCTGCCTCACCAGCCTGGACGAGCTGGCCGGCCGGGCCGATGTGGACGCGGTGTACATCGCATCCCCCAATGCCTTCCACGCCGGTCAGGCGGAGCAGATGCTCCGCGCGGGCAAGCATGTGCTGCTGGAAAAGCCCGCCTGCCCGGATCGGGACACGTTTGCGCGGCTGTGCAGCCTTGCGCGGGAACAGGGCGTGGTGCTGCTGGAGGGCATGCGCCCGGCCTTTACCCCCGGCTTTGTCGCTCTGAGAGAGGCGGTTAGTGGCCTCGGTCCGGTGCGACGGGTCTCTTTCCTCTACTGCCAGTACTCCTCCCGATATGACAAATTTAAGGC
The DNA here is from genome assembly GCF_014281125.1 of Lawsonibacter celer. Taxonomy (GTDB): domain Bacteria; phylum Bacillota; class Clostridia; order Oscillospirales; family Oscillospiraceae; genus Lawsonibacter_B; species Lawsonibacter_B celer. Next base: position 13,192 of record NZ_JACOEA010000009.1, read on the forward strand.
GGGAATTGTGGAGAACGCCTTCAACCCGGCCCTGTGCAACGGCGCGCTCATGGACATCGGGGTGTACTGTGCCCACGCGCTCGTCTCCCTGTTCGGCCCGCCGGAGGGCGTGCTGGCCGCCGCGCACCGCCTGGAAAACGGGCTGGACGCCCAGGGGGGTGCCCTCTGCCGTTACCCGGGGATGCTGGCCGACCTGAGCTGGTCCAAAATCGCGGACGGCAGGCGGGCCAACGAGATCCAGGGGGAGGAGGCCAGCCTGCTCATTGACAGCATCACAAATCCCAAGCGGATCCAGAGGGTCGGTCGGGATGGGAGCCGCAGGACACTCTATCATGACCCTGATCCGGAGTTTTTCGGCATGACTCACGAGATTGCCGCCTTTCTGGCCTTTGTCGCCGCAGCTGAGAGCGGCCGGCCGTGGGAGGGGCACAACCGGGTGACGGAGCAGACCCTGTCCCTGATGGACCAGGTCCGCCGCCAGACCGGCATTGATTTTATCCTGCGCACGTCGTAGAAGAGAGGGCGGAACCATGATTGCATCTGCAAGAAGCCTCTATATTTTAAGGCGGCTCAACGAGGCCGGCATTGTAGACTACAAGAGCATCGCCAGCGAGCTGGGCGTGTCCGAGGCCACGGTGCGCCGGGACTTTGAAAAGCTGGAATCCCAGGGAAAGCTGCGCCGGGTGCGCAGCGGAGCCGTGCGCAATGGCGATGAGGAGGGGGAATTTGACGCGGAGCTGTCCATCCGCGCCAAAAACACCCTGAATACCCAGGAAAAGCTGTTGGTGGCCACGGCCGCGGCAGAGGTGGTGCAGCCCGGGGAGAGCGTGTTCCTGGACGCGGGCACCAGCATATCACCGCTGGGTTCCCTGCTCTTGACCATGCCGATCCGCATTGTGACCTACAACAATGTGGTTTTGCAGCGGGCCACCCCCAAATCCAGGGCGGAGGTCTTTGGCCTGGGCGGACAGCTGATCCCAGCGGATCAGATGATTGTGGGCGCGATTGCCGAGCGTACCCTGGAGAATTTCGGCTTTGACCGGGCGTTTATCGGCTGTATGGGTCTGGATGTGAAGAACAACACGGTCTACGAGACGGATATGGAATGCATGCGCCTGAAAGAGATTGCCATGAAGAACGCCAAGGCCAGCTATCTGCTGGCCGACCGCAGCAAGCTGAGCAAGGTGGGCCTGTTCCGCTTTGCCGGGCTGGACGCCTTTGAGCAGGTGTATCTCAACGGCCCCAGGCCAAAGGGAAAATTCCAGGATAACCTGACCTTTGTGGAGCCAACAGAAAAGGATTAAATTCGTTTGAAAAGCGTCCATGCACTGCATGGACGCTTTTGCAATGTTTTGATTGACTTTGCAAAAAGATGCGATATAATGACAGTGAGAATATAGAAAGGCGGCGTGTGTATTTATGAAAACCACAGATCCGAAGAAAAGAGCGATTCTGGAGTCCTTTAAGAACGGATTGATTGTATCCTGTCAGGTGCAGCATGACGACCCCATCAGCACCCCCGACATGCATGTGAAGATGGCCCAGGCCGCCCTCTGGGGCGGGGCTGTGGGCATTCGCGCCAACTCCCCGGAGCAGATACGGGACATCAAGGCGGCCGTGGACCTGCCCCTCATCGGGCTATATAAGCAGTGGAACAGGGGCACCGATGTGTTCATCACCCCCAATCTGGACGCGGTGCGCCAGGTGTATGAGGCGGGGGCCGACATCATCGCACTGGACTGCACCAACCAGATCAACGCCGACGGCCGTCCGGCCTGGGAGCTCTTCCCCGAGGCCAAGAAGGCTTTCCCTGACGCCATGTTTTTTGCCGATGTGTCCAACTTTGAGGAGGCGGAGCGGGCGGTGGCCATGGGGGCGGATATCGTGGGGCCCACCCTGTACGGCTACACGGCGCAGACCAAGCACATTGAGGAGCCCGACCTGCGGGAGTTTGCCCATATGTGCCGCGCCTTCGGCGACGACGTATATATGGTGATGGAGGGGCATATCTACTCCCCGGAGGACGCCATCAAGTGCCTGTACTTAGGCGCCCACGCGGTAGTGGTGGGCAGCGCCATCACCCGCCCCCACCTGACCACCAAGCGGTTTACCGACCTGATGGGCGGCTACCGGAACAACTGGCGCGACGCGGAGAGGAGTGCGCATTAATATGGCCTTTAACGCCGAAATCGCTCAAAATGTAGAGGTCAGCATCAAGATTCCCCCCGAGCTGTCCCCTATGGCACAGCTGGAGCTGATGGAGCGGTACACCGCCGTTCACAGCGCCCCGGGCCAGACCAAGGAGGGGCGTGAGGCGGCCTGCCTGCGGGTGCTCTATCCCGCCCTGTTCCGCTCTATTGAGCCGGCGGACCTGATCGCCGGCCGGCTGGATTTCCTGCCCATCGGCTTTGGCTGTGTGACCTCGGTGGGCGGCGTGGGCCATTACTGCGTGTTCAACAAGCTGACCAAGTTCAAGGCCCAGCTCCCGGAGGGGGAGCAGGGCCGGGTGGACGCGCTCTATCAGTACTGGCTGGAGCACGACCTAAAGACCAAATACTGCCGGGATGCCCTGAAGGACGATATCGTGGGCATGTTTATCGACTGTGACTACCCCCTGATCGCCACCGCCCGGCTCTCGGGCATGATGCTGGACTACCGTACCCTGATGGAGCTGGGCATCGGCGGCCTGCGCCGGCGCATTAAGACGCTGCAGGCGGAGAAGGGGGACAGCGCCTTCTACCGGGCCAGCCTGGACTGCCTGGACCTGTTCGGCGTGTGCTGCAACGCCCTGGCGAAAAAGGCCGCCCGGGGGATGGAGACCGCCGGTCCGGAGCGGCGGGCGGAGCTGCAGCGGATGATCGACGCCCTGGGGAACATCCGGGAGAACCCGCCCGCGACCTTCTTTGAGGCGCTGCAGCTCTTCTGGCTGTATGCCCTGCTGGCCGGGGTCATTAATTATGGCCGCATGGACGACGTGCTGGGCCCCTTCCTCCAGAGAGATCTGGACGAGGGCCGGCTCACAGAGGAGGAGGCCTTCCGCCTGCTCAAGTCCCTGTGGACCATGATCGAAAACCGCCGCACCACGGTCAACGGCCGCATCATCGTGGGCGGCCGGGGCCGCCGTGATCCAGAGGCGGCGGACACCTTCGCCCGCATCGCCATGAAGGTGGCCCAGGCCACCCGGTATGTGGAGCCACAGTTTACCCTGCGTTTCGACCGGAACACCCCGGAGGATATTATGGACGCGGCGCTGGACACCATCGGGCAGGGGGCCACCTATCCCACCCTGTACAACGACGATGTGAACATCCCGGCGGTCATGCGGGCCATGCGGGTGGACGAGAAGACGGCGGAGCAGTATGTCCCCTTCGGCTGCGGCGAGTTCGTCATCCAGGGGCAGAGCACCGGCACCCCCAACACCTGCATCAACCTGCTGAAGCTGCTGCAGATCTCCCTCAACGGCGGCGTCGACCCCATGGACGGTGTGGACAAGAGCGACGGGGTGCCCCTGCTGCCCGCGGAGGAGCTGGACAGCTTCGAGGCGGTGTACGGCCAGTACAAGCGCCTGGTGGACCACTATCTGGATCTATCCGTGGCGGCGCAGACCCGGTCCTATGAGATCATGAATCAGGAGGTCTCCTTCCTCTTTACCAGCATCCTGATGGACGACTGCCTGGGCCGGGGGAAAGCCGTGCTGGACGGCGGAATCCGCTACTTGGGCGGCACCAACGAGACCTATGGCAACATCAATGTGTCCGACTCTCTGGCGGCCATCAAAAAGGTGGTCTTTGAGGAGAAGCTGGTCACCCTCCCCGCCTTGCGGGACGCGGCCAACGCCGACTTTGCCGGTCAGGAGCGGCTGCGCCGGGCGCTCTGGGAGTGCCCCAAGTACGGCAACGACGACCCCTATGCCGACGACATGGCCGACGACCTGTTCCGGTTTGTGGCCAGCGGGGTGCGGGACAGGGGCATTGCCGCCGGGATGCAGTACTACTTAATCGTCATCAGCAACAACCAGCTCAATACCGAGTGGGGGCGGCGCACCGCGGCCTCCTACGACGGCCGGCACAGAGGGCAGTTCATGAACCCGGCCAACAATCCCCAGGGGGGCGCCAATCACAGCGGCCCCACGGCCATGCTCAACTCCCTGGCCCGGTTTGACGCCGGGCTCCACGGGGGCAGCGTGCAGAACATCAAATTTACCCCGGATTTCTTCAACAACCGCAGAGACCTGATCAAGCAGATGTTCCGGGTGTATTTCGACAAGGGCGGCTGCCATCTGATGGTGACCGTGGTGGACCGGGGCGTACTGGAGGCGGCTGTGGAGCGCCCGGAGGAGTACAGGGACCTGATTGTGCGGGTGTCCGGCTTCTCTGCGGTGTTCGTCAATCTGGAGCCGGACATCCAGCAGGAGCTGATGAGCCGGGTGCTCTATGGCTGAGAAAACCCTTCTGGTCACGGAGATCGAGCGCAGCGCCATCCACGACGGCCCCGGCCTGCGCACGGTGGTGTTCCTCCAGGGATGCCCCCTGCGCTGCTTCTGGTGCTGCAATCCGGAGACCCAGCCCCTGACCCCGGTGCTGCTCCACAACGGGAAGCGCTGCGTGGGCTGCGGCTGCTGCGTGTCCGCCTGCCCCCACGGGGCTATTTCCCTGGCGGAGGGGAGGGCACAGGTGGATCGGACCCGGTGCCGGAGCTGCGGCAGGTGCGTTCCGGTGTGCCCGACGGGGGTCAACGCCCTCTCCGGCCGGGCCATGGCGCTGGAGGAAATCCTGGACATTGTGCGCCGGGACATGGATTACTACAAAGCAACCGACGGCGGGCTGACCCTCTCCGGTGGGGAGCCGCTGCTCCAGCCCGCGGCGGTGAAGCTGCTGGCCATGGCCAAGAGGGCGGGGATCTCCACCTGGGTGGAGACCACCGCCTTTCTCCCATGGGAGCGGCTGGAGGAGGCCGCCCGTTTCCTGGACGGCCTCTATGTGGACTATAAGCATTCGGACGCGGCCGCGCTGGAATGCTCTGCCGGGGCGCAGCTGGAGCGGATTGAGGAAAATCTGCGCCGGCTGGCGTCCGCCGGCGCGCCCTTTACCCTGCGCACCCCGGTGATCCCCGGCTTCAACGACAGCGAGGCCGCCCTGCGGGGCTGCTTTGCCTTTGCCCGCGACCTGGGTCGGGAGGAGTATGTGCTTCTGCCCTACCACAGCCTGGGGGCCGGCAAGTATAAAAAGCTGGGCCTGAATCCGCCCATGGCGCAGACGCCTGTGATGAAGCCGGAGGCGCTGTCCGGCTTTGCCGCCCTGGGGGCAGAATACGGCCTGCGGGTACAAATTGGAGGTTGACCATGTTTCTGCTGGAGCCTGTCTATAAGGACTACCTGTGGGGCGGCACCGCCCTGTGGGAGCGGTTTGGCAAGGGAGCCGGCCTGCCGGTGGTGGCGGAGAGCTGGGAGCTGTCCACCCACCCGGACGGCCTGACCCTGCTGGCCGGGAGCGGCCGGACCCTGCGGGACGCGCTGGGGGAGGACCTGCCCATTCTGGTGAAGCTCATCGACGCCCATAAGCCCCTATCCGTCCAGGTACACCCGGATGACGCCTACGCCCTGCGCACCGCGGGGGAGCGGGGCAAGACCGAACTGTGGCATGTGCTGGCTGCGGAGAAGGACGCATATCTGTATCTGGGATTGAAGCGCCCGGTGACCAAGGCGGAGTTGGAGCGCGCCATCGGGGAGAATACGGTGGAGGAGCTGCTGAACAAGGTGCCTGTCCACGCCGGGGAGAGCTACTACATTCCGGCGGGGATGCTCCACGCCATCGGTCCGGGCTGCCTGATCTATGAGGTGCAGGAGAGCTCAAATCTGACCTACCGGGTGTATGACTACGGCCGGGTGGACGCCCAGGGCCGCCCGCGGGAGCTGCACATTGCCGACGCCCTGGCGGTGGCGGCCCTGGCTCCGGTATCCACCACGCCTCCGGGCGCGGGGGAGGCGCGGGAGCAGGGGGGGCTCCGCCGCCGGGCCATTGTCCGCTGCCCTTATTTTTCCCTTTGGGAGCTTCATCTGGCCGGACAGGCCCATGTCTCGGCATCGGCGGACGGCTTTTGCCATCTGCTGTGCACAGAGGGGGCCTGCAGCGCTTTCCAGGGCGGGGAATCGCTTGGACTGGCGGCGGGGACGGGGCTGTTCCTGACCGCAGGAGAGGAAATTGCCCTGGAGGGGGAGGCCGTCCTGCTGGCGGTATCCCCGGGGAAATAGAGGCATTTCGCCAGAAATCCCATCTGCTTCTCCAATCACAGTTGCAAAACGCCCCAAAATGATGCATACTTATACCATTCTACTCGCTGCCGCGGAGTACGGCGTTTTGCCCCGCGCGGCGGAAAGGAAGACTGATCCACTTGGTTGAAGTAAAGCATCTTGTCAAACACTATGGAGCCAAAGTCGCCCTGGCCGATGTGAGCTTTTCCATCCGGGCGGGGGAGGTGGTGGGCCTTCTGGGCCTGAACGGCGCGGGTAAATCCACCACCATGAACATACTGACCGGGTATCTCAGCGCCACGGCGGGCACCGTGCGCATCGACGGGCACGACATCCTGTCCGACGCCAAGGCTGCCAAACGGTGCATCGGCTATCTGCCGGAGGCCTTCGCCTTTTACCCGGAAATGCGGGTGAACGAATTTCTGTCCTTCTGCTGCGACCTGAAGGGAGTTACCTCCAGGCGCGCCGAGCGGGAGGCGCACATCTCCGCCATCTGCGAGCGGGTGGGTCTGACCCAGGTGCGTACCCGCATGATCCGCAACCTGTCCAAGGGCTACAAGCAGCGGGTGGGCTTCGCCCAGGCGCTGGTGGGAAGCCCGAAGGTGCTGATCCTGGACGAGCCCACGGTGGGCCTCGACCCCTCCCAGATTATTGAAATCCGGGAACTCATCCGCCAGTCCGGACAGTCCAGCACGGTTATTGTCTCCTCCCACATCCTCTCGGAGATCCAGGCCATCTGCGACCGGATCATCGTCATCCACGGGGGCCGGGTCATCGCCGACGACACGCCGGAGCGCCTGTCCCGCAAGATGCTTGCCACCCACAGGGCCATTGTGCGGGTGGCCGGCGCGCCGGAGGCCGTCATTGCCGCGCTGGGTGCCGTGCCCGGCGTGCAGGCGGTCAGGGCCCTGGCGGAAAAGGAGCCGGGCGCCTGGGACTACAGCATTGACGGACAGCCGGACACCGACATCCGGGCCGATGTGTTCCGCGCCCTGGCGGCGGCGGACCTGCCGCTGCTGGGCACCTATCATAACGAGTTCTCCCTGGAGGAAATCTTCCTCAATCTGGTGGGCGAGCAGCAGGTGGAGCAGGAGGAGGGAGCGCAGCCGTGAGAGCCGTATTCAAGCGGGAATTCCGCGCCTATTTTCAGTCCCCTTTGGGCTATGTGTTCATTGCGGTGCTCTATTTTTTCACCGCGTACTATTTCTTTACCTATAACCTGTACAGCAACACCACGGATATGTCCAATCTGTTTCGCCAGCTCTTTTCCGTGGTGCTATTTTTGGTGCCCATTCTGACCATGCGCCTGATGAGCGAGGACAAGCGCTCCAAGACCGACCAGCTGCTGCTGACCGCGCCGGTACCCCGCATCGGCATTGTGCTGGGCAAATACCTGTCGGCCCTGTGCGTGTACCTGATCGCCATTTCCGGCGCCCTGCTGATGGCTTTGGTGCTCTCGGCCTATGCCGCACCGGACTGGCCGGTGGTGATCGGCAATCTCCTGGGCTTGGCGCTGCTGGGGACGTGCCTGATCGCCATCTGCATGTTCCTGTCCTCCCTGACGGAGAGCCAGGTCATCTCCGCCGTGTGCGGCTTTGCCGTCAGCCTGTTTCTCATTCTAGTGGACGCGCTGGTGTATGTGGTGTCCACCCCGGCCTTTCAGACCTTCTTTTCCTACCTGTCCTTCAACGACCACTACAACGGCTTTACCTACGGTATCATTGATTTTTCCAACGTGCTGTTTTTCGTGAGCATTGCGGTGATGTTCCTTCTGTTCACCACTGCTGTGCTGGAAAAACGGCGCTGGAGCTGAGGGGAGGGCCGGACGCATGAAAAAACCTGTAACCACGCACAGCGGGAAGATGAAGGTCATCTTTGCGCTCATCATTGTGCTGCTTCTGGCGGCCACATTTCTGCTCAACGCGGTGGCGCTGGTGCTGTCCAACCGCTTCCCGCTTTCGGTGGACCTGACGGCCAACGCCGCCTATGAGATCGGGGACGAGACAAAGCAGGTCCTCTCTGCGCTGAGCCAGGACATCACCATTGATGTGCTGGCCACGGAGGAGGCATTCAGCGGCGACTCCTACCTGGTGCAGGCCAAACGGATCCTGGAGCACTATCCCCAGTACTCCGACCGGGTGAGCCTGCGCTATATCGACTACGCCGCGGACCCCAGCTATGCCGCCAGCCACCCCGACCTCACCCTGTCCGAGGGAGATGTGATCGTCTCCGGCAACGGCCGGGTGCGGCAGGTGTCCATGACCTCCCTGTTCAACTACGCCTATACGGCTTCCGGCTCCCTGACGATTGAGTCCTCCCGGGCGGAGGAGGCGGTGACAGGGGCGATTCTGAACGTGCTCAGCAACCGGGACGTGCGCATCGGCGTGCTCACCGGCAACGGACAGCAGGACATGCCCAATTTTACCGCCCTGCTGGTGAACAACAACTATGTGCTGGAGAGCGCGGTGGCCGCCACCAGCGACCTGTCGGCTTACGACGCGCTGCTTCTGCTTGCCCCCCAGTCTGATTTGTCTGAGGACGATGTGCGCAAGCTGGAGGAATACCTGTACAACAACGGGTCCTACGGCAAGACCCTGTTCTACGCCGCCTCAGTGACCCAGACGGTCCTGCCCAATCTGGAGACCTTCCTGTCCGAGTGGGGCGTGACCGTGGGGGACGGGTCGGTATTCGAGACCAAGGCGGAACGCACTTACCAGTACCAGCCCTATTATCCCATTGCGGACTACACCTCCGAGAACTGGCGGGATATGCTCATCGACAGCAGCACCCCCATGCTTATGCCCCTGTGCCGTCCGCTGGAGGTGCTCTTTGACAGCCGGGACGGCCAGTACACGGAGACGCTCCTCTCCTTTGGGGAGAGCGCCGGTGTGCGCCCCTCCGATGCGGGGGAGGGATTTGCAGCCGACGATGCGCAGCAGTGGGGACCCATGCCTGCCATGGTGCTGGCCAGCCGAAAGGTGTATGAAAACGGCGTCTTGGCCAAGCAGTCCAATGTGGTGGTCACGGGTTCGGTGTCCATGCTGGAGGAGGTGTGCCTGCAAAATTCCTCCCTGGCCAACAGCAGCTATCTGCTCAACCTGTTCAACACGCTGACCCAGCGGGAGGAGACCGTCACCATCGCGCCCAAATCCCTGTCCGGCAAGACCTTGGGCATTACCACCGCCCAGGTATCCACGCTGGGCATGGTGCTGGGGGGCGTGATTCCTCTGGCCATTCTGGCCGCCGGTATCGGCGTCTGGCTGTATCGGAGGTATAAGTGATGAAACGACTGATACAGCTACTTACCATTGAAATCGTGGTTGTGGCGGGGCTTGCCGCAGTCCTGGCCGCCCTGCTGCTGAGCACGCCCGATTCCGGCGCGGAGCACCACGTGTTTTCCAACCATGCAGCCACGGACGTGGCGTCCGTTCAGGTGGAGAACGAGCTCGGAGTGGTCTCCGTAACCACCCGGGACGGCGGCTATATAATCGACGGCGTGCCGGCTGAGCTGGTAGACACCAGCGCGTTCATTGAGTTCCTCACTGCCTGCTCCCAGGTCTCTGCCCAGCAGCAGGTGGCTGGAGGGCAGGCCGACCTGGAGCAGTACGGCCTTGCCCAGCCCCAGGCGCAGATGACGGCAGCCTATACCGACGGGGAGTCGCTGACCGTCCGCCTGGGCAGCCAGGAGAGCATTTCAGGCGACTATTACTGCTGCGTGGAGGGGGAGAACGGGGTCTACCTGCTTCCGGCGGAATACGCCCAATGGTATCTGATTGCGAAGGAATCTCTGATCTCGTTCCGCCTTACGCCGGAGCTGGCGGTGTCCAGCGCCCTGTCCGCCGTACAGGATGTGACCTTCAGCGGCAAAGCGCTGGAGGCCCCGATCACCATTGAGTCGGTGTCCGCCGGGGACGAGGAGGTAAAACAGCTGGCCCGTTCCTTCGGCGCGGCCACCCATATTGTGCGGGGCGCCGGGGTGTACGAGCTGGATCAGACCTACGCCCTGACCATGCTCACACCCCTGTGCGGGATGACCGGACAGTCCATCGTCTCCTACGGCCTTACGGAGGAACAGGTGGACGGGATGGGCTTTGCCGATCCCTACCTGCAAGTGGAGTTTGACTACAAAAACGGCGCCGACACGGTCGAGCACTATGTCCTGCGCTTCCTGCCCGCCGTAGAGGACGGCACTTACTTTTACGCCAATGCCCAGGGCAGCGGCGTGGTCTACCTGGTGGAGCGGCCGGCTTTCATGGATCTGGAATACGAAAAGCTGCTGCTGCGCTGGTTCCTCTCCCCGTTGCTGATGGATGTGAGCGGCGTCACAGTGGAGAGCGCCGCAGGCCGGCATGAATTTCAGGTGGACAATACCGACGCCCGAAACCCCGTGATTACCCTGAATGGCTCGGTGGTGGACACCGATCTGTTCCGCAGCTTTTTCAAGCTGCTGGGCAGCGCGGCCAGCGACGGGGAATACCTGGGAGTGCAGCCGGAGGCGGAGACGCCCGCGGTGATGACCATCACGTACCACTATACGGACGGAAAGGCAGACGACGTGATGGCGTTGCATGCCGGAGGCACCCGGCGGATGAACGTATATGTCAACGGCGTGTGCGAGTTTGCCATGAAGGAAACCTTTGTGGAGCGGGTTAACCAGGCCCTGAGCGCCCTGCAGGCGGGAGAAAGCTTCGATATTAACTGGTAAGCTGGGCACGCAAAAATATATTGACATTCTCTCCAAAAGCCGCTTGCATTTCTCTGCTCCTTTTGTTACAATAATGACGAGATTTGAAACGTTATTTTTTATTTTGCAAAACGGCTCCGCTGATTGTTTGCCCGCGGATATTTGCAACAAGGGGAGGATTCTGATTTGAAGGAGAGCAAGCTTAAGGTGGCCGTGATCAGCTGCGGCATGATTGCCAACGCGGCCCATATCCCGGCTTACCGCAGCCTGAGCGACAAGGTGGACCTGGCTGCTGTGTGCGACGTGAATCCCGTCTCGGCGGAACAGACCGCACAACGTTTTCAGATTCCCCGCTGGTATACGGACGCGGAAGAGATGCTCCTCAAGGAGAAGCCGGACCTGGTTTCGGTGTGCACGCCCAACGCGCTGCACAAAAAAATGGCCATGTTGGCCCTGTCCCACGGAGCCCATGTGGCCTGCGAAAAGCCCATCGCCTTCACCTATGCCGACGCGAAGGAGATGTTTGACTACGCGAAAAAGGTGGACCGGGTGCTCTTTGCCTGCCAGGTGGTGCGCTACAACCAGGAGTACCAGGTGGCCAGGGAGTTTGTAGAGGGCGGCCTGCTGGGTGACATCTACTATTCGGAATTTTCCCTGATCCGCCGGCGGGGCGTGCCCAAGTGGGGCGCGTTTCACCGGAAGGACGCCAACGGCGGCGGCGTGCTGTGCGATCTGGGGGTGCATATGCTGGACGCGGCTCTGTGGGTCATGGGGGGGCCGAAATTTGCCTCCATCTCGGGCACGGCGTCTGCGCACATCGCGCGCAATGAGCGGGACGTGATCACCAGCCTGGCGGAGAGCGGCGCCCCAGCCGGGGTGTTCAACGCCCGGCCCTATTCCCCGGAGGAGTTTGAGGTGGAGGAATTCGCCGCGGGCAATCTCCGGCTGGACAACGGCTGTTGCATCAACTTCAAGACCTCCTGGGCGGTCAACCTGCCGCCCGAGTACTCCATGTCCTTTGCCGGGAGCAAGGCGGGGCTGCTGCTGCCCCAGGTGGAACTGCTGTCCACCATGGGCCGCTACCAGGCGGACATCAAGCCCCGGCTTTTTCCGGAGGAGCGGCCCTTTGCCAAGGAGGCGTTTCCGGGGCACTTCCTCCTGTTTGCAAACGCGGTGGACCATCTCCTCCTCGGCACGCCGCTGGCGGTCCGGCCGGAGGAGACCCTGAATGTGGCCGCCATTATCGACGCGTTTTACCGCTCCGCTGCGGAAGGCCGTGAGGTCCGCGCGGAGGAGATCACCGGATAACTGCATGTTCCGGCAGCTAAATTTCATATCATGAAAAGGAGCGTTTTATCATGAAAGTCGGCCTGTATTCCATCTCCTGTTCGGGAACCTGGTTCAAAGACCGTCCCGCCCTGACTGTGGAAGAATTTATTGACACAGCCAAGAAATTCGGCTATGACGGCGTGGAAATTGATCTGAAGCGCCCCCACGGCTCCCCTTTGGATCTGGATGAAAAACGCTGTGCGGAAATCCGCGCCTATGCGGAGAAACAGGGCCTGGAGATCTGTGGCTGTGCCGCCAATAACAATTTTGCCTCCATCGTGCCGGAGCATATTGAAAACGAGCTGCTCATGGTGCGGGAGCAGATCCGGGTCACGAAGCAGCTGGGGGCGAAGGTGCTGCGGGTGTTTGCCTGCTGGCGGGGGATTGTGAAGCGGGACGGCGTGGCCACCTATGAGATCCCCAGCCAATACCACACTTATTACGGCGCGCTGGACTATGAGCTGCGCCTGAGCATTGTCAATTGCCTGAAGGAGGCCGCCAAGTGGGCGGAGGAGGCCGGTGTGGTGCTGGCCCTGCAGAACCACCACCCCATCATTGACGAGTACACCGACATGCTGGACATTGTCAAATGGGTGGATTCCCCCTGGGTGAAGTGCTGCCTGGACGCTCCCTGCTGCGGCTGGACGACGGAGCACCAGTCGGATGCGTATATTACCAAGGCCGTCCGCGATGTGGGCGACCTGCAGATGATTACCCACGCCAACGCAGAGTTTATCGAGCACCCCGACGGAAAGATCGAGATGATCTCCTTTGATCCGCACCTCCAGCCGGTGCTCACCAACTATCCCGCCTTTATCCGCGCGCTGAAGGAAGTGGGCTACGAGGGCTATATCAATTATGAGTTCTGCCACATGCCCTTCCAGGGCGGCAAGGTGCGGGGCTACAACGACTACATCGAGGACCAGATCCGCATCGCCCAGAAATACTTCCGCGGTCTCATTGAGAACGCCTGAAGCACACTTGAAACCCTGTCGCGTATCCATCTGGTAATCGAGGGGATGTCAGCCCCTTGGTTATAAACACCGGAAGGCACCGGAAGATGCTTCCAACAAAAAAGAAGGAGGAAACAAAATGAAGAAGTATCTCGCAATGCTGCTGGCAGTGGCCATGATACTGGCTTTGGCTGCCTGTACCAGCCAGCCCAGCGGCAACTCCCCCGCGCCCCAGACTTCCGCACCTGTCTCGACTGACACCCCCGCGCCCACCCAAGGCGGCGATACCCAGGAAATCCGCCTGGCCTCCCACAACGCCGTGATTGAGGGTAACCCCTACCGTGTGCGCTATGAGGCCGACATCCAGGAGGCTGCCGCGGCCGCCAAGGACTACGGCCTGAACGTCTCCTACGCGTCCTTCGTGTCCAACTGGGACGCCGCCACCGAGTCTCAGCAGATTGAGAACTCCATCAACGAGGGCTATGACATCATCCTGGTGAACGCCGTGTCCTCCACCGGCCTGGATCCCATCATTGAGAAGGCTCAGGATGCCGGCATCATCTACATCAATGCCGACTGTGAGTACACCTCCACTGACGTAAACGTGCTGAATGTCTCCACCGACCAGTACTACCTGGGCTATGAGACCGCCAAGTACGCCGCTGAGGTCCTGGGCGAGGGCGCCAAGGTCATCATGATCGCCGCGCTTGACGGCAACTCCGCCAATACCGACCGCCAGAACGGCTTTGCCGACGCCATCGAGGAGTACGGCCTGGAGGTCGTGGGCGGCCAGTACAACCACGACTGGGACGCCGTGAAGGCCCAGCAGATCATGACCGAGATCCTCAACTCCGGCCTGGAGTTTGACGGCATCCTGATCTCCCAGTGCGCCGAGGCCGCCCTGGCCGCCTATGACGCCGCTGGCGCCCAGTATCCCAAGTTCATCGGCTTCAACGACACCGGCGAGTTCATGAGCCGTATGTACGAGCTGAACAAGGATGAGAAGAAGATGGACTTCATGGTCATGTCCAACCCCCCCGGAGTTGGCGCTACCGCTCTGAACTTCGGCCTGAACATGATCCTGGGCAAGGAGCTCAAGGAAGACGTGTACACCGTGCCTGAGATCCACGCCATCCGCGTGCCCTCCAAGGTGTCCTTCACCTACGATGACATTGAGAACCCTGAGTTTGTCGAGTATGCTACCACCATGGCCCCCGGTGATGCCATCACCTACTGGCTGACCATCGACGAGGTTGCCAGCGCCTACTTCAAGTAATCCCCGCAAGCAACATCTATATTCCCAGAAGGGACCGAATGGACCGCTTGACCGGCGGAATTCCGATTCCGCCGGTCAAGCTTCTACTTCTTTATCTCCGGCCTGCCGCCCGCCTGTTTGCGGCAGGTCCGGTGGTCCCGGGCAGGCTGTGCCTGCCCCCTGTGGGGACAAGTCGTCCCCTTTCCGGGCGTCTTGCAGCGGGGACCGAACTTTTTTATTGGCGGGAGGGAAGCGATTCATGTTTGAGTTACGCGCAATCGAAAAGCGATTTGACGCGGTTGTGGCACTCAACGGCGCGCATCTGCATGTGGAGCCAGGCGAGATTCGCGCATTGCTGGGCTCCAATGGCTCCGGTAAGTCCACAATGATCAAAGTGCTCGCCGGTCTGGTCAACCCCAACAAGGGGGAGATTCTGATCGACGGTGAGCCGGTTGAAATCCACAGCGGCCAGGATTCCAGGCGCCTGGGAATTGCCACGGCGTTCCAGGATTTGAGCCTGGTTCCCACTATGAGCGTCCGCGATAATATCCTTTTGGGCAATGAGCCCTGCAACAAATTCGGCATCGTTGACCGGAAGGCCGGCGACGATTTGATCGACGCACTGTTGGCTCGATTCCATATTGACTGTGATCCCAACGCATATGTGCAGACGTTGACGCCGTCCACGCAGACCATGCTGGAGGTGGCCAAGGCGGTGTCCCTCAAGCCGCGGCTGCTGCTGTTGGACGAGGTGACGGCCGCGCTGCACTACGATGAAATTGAAGTGCTCTTCTCCGTGATGCGCGAGCTGAAGGAGGAAGGCGTCGCTATGATCTATGTAACCCACCGTATGAATGAGGTGTTCCAGGTCTGCGATACCACTACCATCATGCGCAGCGGGGAAACAGTCACCGAGGGTAAGATGTCTGACTTTACCCTGGATGATATAGTATATTATATGACCGGTCAGCGCCCGGAAAAGGGCGACGGGACCGCGGCTCACGGCCACTTCCACGCAGAGGACAAAACCCCTCTGCTGGACGTGAAAAACCTGTCCATCTTCCCGCGGGTGCGGGATCTGTCCCTGCGGGCCTATCAGGGCGAGATCATCGGCATTGGCGGGCTTCAGGGTCAGGGACAGTCGGAATTCATTCGCGCGCTTCTGGGGGCCGAGCCTTTTCAGGAGGGCACCATTGAGTATGATGGCAGGAGTGTGGCCTTCAAATCCCCGGCTCAGGCAGTGAAGGGCGGTATGGGCTTCATCTCCGGCGAGCGCAACCGGGAGGCTATGTTCCCCCTGCGCACCATTGAGGAGAACATTCTGGCCGGCAAGGTGGCCAAGGGCAATCTGTTCGCCTACATGACGCCTAAGTCTAACCATGCTTTTGCCAACGACGCGGTGGAGAAATACAGCATTAAAATTGGTGAGCTGGGCCATCCGGCCAGCTCTCTGTCCGGCGGCAACCAGCAGAAGCTGGTGGTGGCCCGCTGGATTGCCATGCAGCCCAAGCTCCTGTTGTTGGACGACCCCACCAAGGGCGTGGATATCCACTCCCGTCAGGAAATCCACAAGATACTGCGCCAGTGTGCCGATGAAGGTATGACCGTCATCATCTCCTCCAGCGAATCGGAGGAGCTGCTCAGTATCTCCGACCGGATCTATGTGTTCTATGAGGGCTGCGTGAGCGCCATGCTCTCAGGCGACAAAAAGACGCCTGAGATGCTGGTGGCGGCCATGATGGGCATGACCGGCGGCTCGCAGACATCCGAGGAAGGGGTGCAGTCATGATCAAAAATGCATTTGACAGGTTCCGCCGCTCCCCGGCGTTTGCGGGATTCATCCTGTTCCTGGTCGCTCTGGTGCTCAACGCCGTGCTGCAGGGGCCTGCGTCCTTTTTCACGGTCAAGAGCATCAATACCCTGTTTGCAAAGAACGCCCCCTTTATTATCGTCACCGTGGCACAGAGCCTTCTGCTGATTGCCGGCACCATGGATATTTCCTGCGGCGTGCAGGTGGCTCTGGTCAACGTGGTCATCATTATGGCCGGGCAGACGCTGGGGCTGCCATTCATCGTGTGCTGCATTCTGGGCGTGGGTGTGGCCGTTCTGGCCTCCTTGGCCTGCTGGATATGCTGCTCGGTGTTCCGACTGCCCGCGCTTTTGGCCAGCTATGCGCTGACCTATATCATAAAGGGTATAAACGTCATGATTATGGACGTGCCCCAGGGCAAGGTGGACAAGGTTTTCTACAAAGCCTACGACTCCCAGATCCTCGGGTTTATTCCGGTATCCGCCCTCTTTATTGTGGGCGTGCTGATCATTTGGCTGTATGTCCGGCACAACCGGTTTGGCACCCATATTTACGCCGTGGGCGCCAATCCCCGTAATGCCTTTGCCGCGGGCATCAGCCCGATGAAGGTGCAGCTGAAGGCCTTTGTGCTCAAGGGGATCTTTATCGGTGTGGCCGGTATCTGCATTACCCTGATGATCGCCTCCGGTAATCCGCTGCAGGCCGAGGACTACGGCATCCGCTCCCTGTCCGCCTGTATTCTGGGCGGCCTGGGCTTCGGCGGCTGGGGCAATGTGGCCTGCGCAGTGTTCGGCTCTGGCTTCTATGTGCTGATCCAGAACTCTGTGTACTATTTCTTCTCCCTGCTGGTCAAGCTGATTCCCGGCTTTGCCGTTACCAGCTACTGGCAGAACTTTGTGTCCGATATCATCATTTTCCTGGGTCTGCTGATGACGATCGTGACCGCCAAGGGACAGCGACAGGCCCTCAAGGAGGGCATTGTGCGCCAGTTCCGGCGCAGCGACCGCCATTACGACGAACCCACGGCGGCAAAGAAGGGGGGCGACGGGAATGAGTAATCCTCTGGCTGCTCAGCAGCTCTCCGCCAGCCAAAGGGCAAAGATGTTCATCCAGAAAAGCCCCGCCCGCATGGCCTTTATCATCGCGGCGCTGATCTATCTGGTGACCATCATTATCTCCCCCACCTCTCTGAATCCCAGCGCCATCGGCTCGATCATCATGCTCACCCTGCTGCTGAGCTTTGCCTCCGCGGGCCAGACCATCGTGCTGATCGGCGGCGGCATGGACTTCGGTGTGGGCGCGGTGATGTCCTCGGCGGCGATTTTGACGACCACCATTATGAACGGTAAGGACGGCCATTTCCTCCAGCTGCTGGTGACGGCTCTGGCCATGGGCGCGGTGGTCGGTCTGCTCAACGGCGTGTGCACGGTGAAAATCGGCCTGCCGCCCATGATCGTCACCCTGGCCATCTCCAATGTGGTCACCCGGATGCAGTATGTGCTCACCCAGGGCAGCCCCATGGGGTATGCCTCGCCTACGTTTATCAAGACGGTGACCTCCCGCCTGTTCGGCCTGCAGTTCCTGCCGTCCATCGTGCTGTATGCCATTATCATCATACCGCTGGTCTACTTCCTGCTCAACCGCTCCCGCTTCGGAAAGCAGGTCTATCTGGTGGGCAACAATCCCACCGCCGCGCGGCTCAACGGTATCAATGTGGCTCGGGTGCAGATCCTGACGTACGTGTTTTCCGGTCTGTTCGCGGCCTTCGCCGGCATGTTGGGAGCGGCGTACATGAACGCCGCCCGATGCCAGATTTTTGACGAGTACGCCTACAATTCCCTGATCGCGGTTATCATTGGCGGCACCACCCTCTCTGGCGGTATTGGCTCCTATACGGGCAGCATCGCCGGGTCCCTGGTTATGGTGGTGCTCAGTAATGCGCTGACCACGGTGGGCCTTTCCCAGCCGGTACGCAACGTGTTCATGGGCCTGATTATGGTCCTGCTGCTGATTCTCTACAACCGGGAGAAGAAAGTCCGGCAGTAAGCCGCTCCGTCTTTCCCGGATATAGGTCTACTTAAAAAAGAACCGGCTTCGGGTGCCCCGGCGCCGGTTCTTTTTGTCAAAAGGAGAGATTTCATGGAAACCCACACCAGCCCTCCCGCAGTGAAGGGTGTTACGGCCGCCATTCTGATCGTATCTTTCCTCTACGCCTTTGTGAACTCCATCAGCAGCGTGCTGCTCAACGAGGTCGTGGAGACATTCGCACTGACCGGTGCGGCGCAGGGCCTGCTGAGCAGCATGCTCAACGTGGGCTACATGCTGGCGCTGCTGGTCAACCCCCTGTTTCAGGGGCGGACGGAGAAGCTGGCCATGCTCCTCCTCTCCGGCATCCTGCAGGTGGCCATGCTCCTTCTCTCCGGCGCAGCCACCTCCTTTGCCGTGTTCCTGCCCGCCATTGTGCTTTTGGGGGTGGGCTGCGGCTGGCTGGACGGGTATATCAACTCCTGCATGATCGATTACCATCCCCAGGACAGCCCCAAATATCTCAGCCTGCTCCATGGTCTCTTCGGTGTGGGCAGCCTGCTTGCCCCCCTGCTGATGCAGGCGCTGCTGCTGGGGATCAGTTGGCGGGGCGTGTTCTTTGTGACCGGAGGCATGATGGCAGCGGCCATGGTCTCTGTAGCCCTGGCACGGCGTGGGGTCAAGCGCCTGAACGGCTTCCAGCAGGTGCAGGAGGCCCGCCTGTCCTGGCGGGAATTGGGCGGCTACCTGCGCAACAGGCGCAATCTGCTGTTACTGGCCTGCGGGGCCATGTGCGCCCTGGTGCAGACCGGCCTGACCTGCTGGATCGTGCGCTACATGCTTCTGGTACATAACGACAGTGCCCTGGGGGCCACCTGCCTGACCGCCTACTGGGTGGCCGCCACGGTCAACCGCTTCCTGGCACCCCGCCTGCGGGTGCGCCCGCTGCTGTTGATTCTGGGTGGCGGGGCTCTGTCCGCCGTACTGCTGTCCCTGGGCATCCTCAGCGGAAGCGCCGTGGTGATGTGCCTGTGCTTCGGATTGCTGGGCCTGGTCACCGGGCACTTTATGCCCATGATGGTGGCGGAATGCGCGAGAGGCTATCAGGGCAGTACCACTCTCACCACATCAGCCTACATGTTTGTAACCGGCATTGCCAGAGTCGTGGTCCCTCTCCTGATGGCCGCCGTATCCGATGCGGTCTCCGTTCAGGCCGGTATGTTCCTGCCTGCGGTCGCGGGCGTGCTGGCAGCTCTGATGGGTGCTGTGGCCCTGCGCAATGCGCCCCGGGAGGCTGAAAATGGGTGACCGGTGAAATGCAGGCGGGGGTGTGTGGAATGCAGAGCTTTTTCTGGGAATATCGGATGAAACCGGATTTTCCTTTCTCTGCCATTGATTATGCAGTTACTGACATTGTAGGGGGTCCGCCGCCCCGGCTGCACTGGCACAGTTTTTTTGAGCTGGGCGTGTGTACCGCTGGGGAAGGAATCTTCTATTTCGAAGAAAAATCCTACGACTATTCCGCGGGCGACATTTTTCTGGTTAACAACCTGGAAAAGCACGGAGCGGCGGCGTTGAGCCAGGCAGACACTCGGTTCCGCTTTTTCCTTTTTCTGCCGGAGCTCTTTTTGGAGGGGGCCGCCGCTTGGGAGGCGGAATGTCTGCTCCCCTTTCAGTACGACAGCGCCCGGTTCTGCAACCGTGTCACCGGGGACAGCCCAGCGGGGCAGACGCTGCGTCCTCTTCTGGATGGTCTGTGGGAGGATGCCCACGGCGACCGCACCGGCCGGGAACGGCTCATTCGGGCCCGGCTCCGACTGGTGTTGGCTGAGCTGTGCAGCTTGCTCCGGCTGGATGAGAGTCCGGCTTCCGCGGCGGCATTAGCGGATTATCTGCGCCTGCGCCCAGCCCTGTCCTATATAGACAGCCATTTTTCCCAGCGTTTGAACCAGAAGGAGATCGCCGCGCTGTGCTTCCTCAGTGAGTCCAGGTTTCGACACCTGTTCCGCAGGCAAATGCACATGAGCTTTCAGGATTATGTGGCAAAGCTGCGCTATCTGGACGCCCGGCGGCGGATCGCCTCTGGCATCGGCAGTATCTCTGACGCTGTCCGCGAGGCGGGGTTTTCCAATCCATACCGCTTTTATCAAATGTTCCAGGAGAATGAGGGGGTCACACCGCTGGTTTGGCGGACGCGGCTGCGCTCTGGGGAAAATGATCCTTTGGGGGAATAGCCGGATTTGATATAAAGCAAAGCGCTTTTGATATTTTCCTTTCCTCATGTTCTGTTGTAAAATTTACTTGTAAGATGTCTGACATTTGCACTTTAATTTGTGCGCTTTAACAATATTCTGTAAACAGACGCATTGATGAAAGGAGAGTTTTCTATGCTGAAGTACCCGCATCTGTTCCAACCCATCCAGATCGGTAATATGCTGGTTCCCAACCGCATTTGCCATGTGCCTACCGACGTCAGTTCCTCCCATGCCGATGGTTCGGTAAGTGAACGGGACATCCATCACCACAGCGAGCTGGCCAAGGGCGGCGTGGGCCTGATCATTGTAGGCGCCACCTCCCCTGACTCTGCTACTGGCCGCCCCACCGTTACCGGCCTTGCGGCAGACAGCGATACGTTTATCCCAGGCTTGGCTCGCTTGGCGGAGAGCATGCACAAGTACGGCGCCAAGTGTGTGGTCCAGCTGCAGCACCCCGGCCGGCAGTGTGCTTGGCCCCGCTATAACACCATGTCCGCCACCGATATGGTGGTGAAGCTGCCCTGGAGCGCGGGGCATGAGATCGTCTATGAAAACGCGGAGGAGAAGGGCAAGCCGGTGCGCGCCATGACCACCGAGGAAGTCGTGGATATGGTGGACAAATTCTCCGAGGCGGCCTGGCGTGTCAAGCAGGCTGGTTTTGACGGCGTGGAGCTTCATGCGGCTCATGGCTATCTGATCTCCCAGTTCATGTCCCCCTATCTAAACAAGCGCAACGACCGCTGGGGCGGCAGCTTTGAGAACCGGATGCGCTTTCCATTGGCCATCATCAGCTCTATCCAACAGAAGTGCGGCAAGGACTTCCCCATTTTAGTGCGCTACTCTGTGGACGAGTGGGTTGAGGGCGGCCGTGAGTGCGAGGAGAGCGTCCGCGTAGCTGCAGAGTTCGAGCAGGCAGGCGTGGCGGCTTTGGACCTGAGCCAGTGCATTCAGGAGAGCCCCGGTGCCGGCTTCGACCCCATGTACTATCCTGAGGGATGGACGCTTTACGCCTCCCAGGCGGTGAAAAAGGCCGTGTCCATTCCCGTTATCAACAGCCACACCTTCCGCAACCCCGACTTCTGTGAGAAGGTCCTGGCCGACGGCGACACCGATATGGTGGGTCTGTCCCGTCAGCTTTTGTGCGACCCCTACTGGGCGCTGAAGGCCTATCTGGGCAAGGACGAGCAAATCCGCCGCTGCATCTCCTGCCTGACCGGCTGCTGGCAGGAGAGTATGATGGCCAAGAAGGAGATTGGCTGTGCCATTAACCCCGCCTGCGGCCATATGGAGTTCGACAATATGGCTCTGGCCGAGAAGCCCCTGAATGTAGGCATTGTGGGCGGCGGCCCCGCCGGCATGGAGGCTGCCCGCATCGCCACGGTCCGCGGCCACAAAGTCACCCTCTTCGAGAAGAGCGGGGAGCTGGGCGGGGCCATTCTGGGCTGCTGCATGGCCCCGGGCAAGGAGAAGATGAAGTGGTATGCCGACTGGATCCGCAATCAGATCAAGCAGCTGAAGGTGGATGTACGGCTGCGCACTGTACCTACGGTGGACGATTTGAAGGGCTTCGATGTGGTGCTCAACGCTACTGGCGCCTCCAGCTATGTGCCTGAGTGCATCGGCGCGGAGCGGGTTGTGCCCTTTGAGGAGGCCATCGCCTGTCCCAAGGTGACCTGCCCCTTCCACCCCAAGGACCGCAAGATGCGCAAGACCGGCCAGAAGGTCCTGGTCTGGGGCGACCACTACGCCGCCGCCGACACCGCCGCCGCCCTTGCCGGTATGGGTAAGGAGGTCACCGTGGTCACTGACAAGAAGGAGTTTGCCGCCACGGTGGAGGTCATCCACATGTACGTGCTGCGCAAGCGCTTTGCCCAGACCGATGCCGAGGCCCTGCACAGTGAGCCCTTCAAGTTCCCGGTGAAAGTTATCGAGAACAGCACGGTTTACAGTGTGGAAGAGGGCAAGGTGGTCGTGATGGACAAGAACTTCAACCGCACCGAACTGGCCATCGACGATGTGATCACCTGCCACACCCGCTCCAACACCGCTTTCTTTGAGCAACTGCAGGCTGCGGGTATCCCGGTGATCAACGCCGGCGACAGCAAGCGGCCCCGCAACCTCCACGCCGCAGTGATGGAGGGCGCCACCTTCGGCCTGAAGCTGGAGGAGAACGTGCTGCTGAACTCCAACCACAGCGTGATCGACGCGCTGCCCGCGGACGTGCGCGGCCAGATCCAGGATTAAGACCTTTACTCCAAATACGGCAAAAAGCGGACCGCCCCAACGGGCAATGTCATTAAGTTAATGCTTTTGCCAAACACAAAAAAGCACCCACCCCGTTTGAACGGGGTGGGTGCTTTTTCTGATGCGGTAACGGTAGTTATTCTGCATGATGCTGCATTTTATACCCGGGAAAATCGAAAGCAGGTTGTTCGAAAAATTATAATTTACCTACTTCTTATGGCACTGATAAAATGCTTTCAAATCCGCTTTTACTTCCTCCGGTATCAGGGTTTTCTTCACACCGCGAATAGCCCCTTCCAGCGCCAGCAAGCGGTTGATACAGGCTGATTCATCTATTTGCTGTATTTTTAGCCATGCCGCTTTGGCACCTGTGCTTTTTAGTTCATCAGCAGTATTTATACCAACCTGCATGAGCTGTTCTTCAACAACCTTTCCTATGTTTGGCAATTTTGACAATTCTCCCACAATACACACCTTCCTCTACAATTTCCCATTTATCTGCCTGTTTATCCTTCTAAAGTATATCATACTTGGAAATCAGCAAAACCGCTCGATTTATGCGCTTTAAACTGTTTGAACTGTCGCGTGCGAACACCGTTCCACCACGGCGTGAAGCTAGTGTGCCTCGCGAGTGATTTTGAACGCAAGAGGAGTGAGTGTTTATTTACATTTTGGTTATACTTCGCCCTTTAACTAAACGCCACAGGGAAGAAAAAAGCCAGCCGTTAAGGAACGGAACCTCGCGTTTCGCCCCCCTACAGCTGGCTTTTTCGCTTAACTTAATGACATTGGCCCAACGGGCGGTCCGCTTTTTGGTTGGAAAATTTGGTTTGCCGGTCATCGGGAGAGGGCATCCGGCGGCAGCGCCGCCGGATGTGAAACACAGAAATCAGCCCTTGACAATCGCGGCCGTGTCCATGGCGATCATGAGCTCCTCGTCGGTGGGAATGAGGAGGACCTTCACCTTGGAGTCGGCGGCGGAGATCACGGTTTCCTTGCCGCGGGTGTTGTTGGCCTCGGCGTCCATCTTCACACCCATGAACTCCAGGCCGGAGGCGATGGCCATGCGGGTGGCGGCGTCATTCTCGCCCACGCCGGCAGTGAACACGATGGCGTCCACTCCGCCCATGGCGGCGGCGTACGCGCCCACCAGCTTCTTCACGCTGTACTGGAAGGCCTCCAGAGCCAGCTCCGCCCGCTGGTTGCCCTGCTTGGCGGCGTCCTCAATGTCGCGGAAGTCAGAGGACACGCCGGAGATGCCCAGCACGCCCGACTTCTTGTTCAGGATGTTCATCATTTCCTTCATGCCGTACCCGTACTTGTTCATCAGGTACTCCAGGATGCCGGCGTCCAGGTCACCGGAGCGGGTGCCCATGGGCACGCCGGCCAGGGGAGTAAAGCCCATGGAGGTGTCCACGCTCTTGCCGCCATCCACAGCGGCCACGGAGGAGCCGTTGCCCAGATGGCAGGTGATGACCTTCACGTCCTCAATCTTCTTGCCCAGCATGTCGGCCGCCCGAGCGGAGACGTAGCGGTGGGAGGTGCCGTGGAAGCCGTAGCGGCGGACCTTGTCGGTCTCATAGTACTCATAGGGCAGAGCGTAGATGTAGCTCTTGGCGGGCATGGTCTGGTGGAAGGCGGTGTCAAACACGGCCACCATGGGTACGCCGGGCATGACCTTCTCACAGGCACGAATGCCGGTGATGTTGGCGGGGTTGTGCAGGGGGGCCAGGGGGATGCACTCCTCCAGGGCGGCCATTACATCGCCGGTGATGCGCACGGAGGAGGCGAACTTCTCGCCGCCGTGCACCACGCGGTGGCCTACCGCGTCGATCTCAGAGGCGCTCTTGATGACCCCGTGCTCGGGAGAGAGCAGAGCGTCCAGCACGGCCTGGATGGCCTCGGCATGGGTGGGCATGGGGATCTCAAACTCGTGCTTGGCGTCCTTGGCGGGTACCTTGTGGGTGAGGCGGCCGTCGATGCCGATGCGCTCACACAGGCCCTTGGCCAGCACCTCGCGGGTCTCGGGATCCATCAGCTGATACTTCAGCGAGGAGCTGCCGGCGTTGATAACCAGAACTTTCATGACTCAGATCTCTCCTTAAACAAACTTTTTTGAGTATGGCTTGTAGGGTAAGGGGTCTCGTAGTAAAATAAGTCCATATGTAATTTCTATTTTAGCCCTTTTTTCCCAAAAGGACAACCCATATTTTGAAAGAAAACCGGGGGAAATTCCGCCCCGGACTTGGAGGAAGCGCTATGAAAACCGCCGGAATTGTCGCGGAATATAACCCCTTTCACCGGGGGCACGCCTGGCATATCGCGCAGACGCGCCGGGCGCTGGGGGAGGACGGGGGGATCGTGTGCGTCATGAGCGGGCACTGGGTCCAGCGGGGGGAGTGCGCCCTGGCGGACAAGTGGAGCCGGACAAAGCTGGCCCTGGCGGGGGGCGCGGACCTGGTGCTGGAGCTGCCCACCCCCTGGGCCATGGCCACGGCGGAGACCTTTGCCCGGGGGGCGGTGGGACTGCTGGCGGCCACGGGGGTGGTGGACGTGCTCTCCTTCGGCAGCGAGTGCGGGGACGCGGGACGCCTGGGGCAGATCGCCGGCTGCCTGGACAGCCCCCGGTACCGGGCCGGCTTGGCGCGCTTTTTGGGGCAGGGCATGACCTTCGCCGCCTGCCGGCAGGCGGCGGTGAAGGATATCCTGGGGACGGAAGCGGCCAGGCTGCTCTCCGGCCCTAACAACAACCTGGGGGTGGAATATCTCCGCGCCCTGAATGCGCTTCACAGCGGCATTGCGCCGCTGGCTGTGCTCCGCCGGGGGGCGGAGCACCACGGCGTGGGGGTGGAGCCCGGCTTCGCCCCGGCGGCCCAGATCCGCGCGCTGATCCGCGCTGGGGACTGGGGCGGGGCGGGAGCCCTTCTGCCGGGCGGGAGCGAGGAGGCACTGCGCGGCATTGAGCTGGCCGAGCTGGTCCGGTGCGAGCGGGCGGTCCTGGCCCGGCTGCGCACTATGGCTCCGATGGACTGGGCCGCCCTGCCGGACGGTGGGGCGGCAGAGGGCCTGCCGGAGCGGCTCACACGCGCCGCCGGGCAGGCCCGGACCCTGGAGGAATTCTATACGATGGCCAAGACCAAGCGCTATCCCCACGCCCGGCTGCGCCGACTGGCCGTGGGGGCTTTCCTGGGGCTGAAGGCGGCGCAGCTGCCCCAGGCGCCTGCCTACCTGCGGGTGCTGGGGTTCAATGCCAGAGGACAGGGCCTGCTCCGGGAGATGAAGGAAAAGGCCGCCCTGCCGGTGCTCACCAAGCCCGCTCATGCCAAGGGATTGGATGGAGAGGCCCGGCGCCTGTTTGAGCTGGAGAGCCGCTGTACCGACCTATATGCCCTGTGTCTGGAGCACCCATGGCCCTGTGGCCGGGAGTATACGACCGGGCCGGTGCTTACCGCCCCTTCCGCCGTGATCTGCGCAGAGTGAGCCGGACAGCGAGAAGGATCAGGAAAACCGCAAGGATCAGCAGCACAGGCCAGAAAAATGCAAAGAGATAGGCGGCGCTGGAGAGAAAAGCGGAGAGCGCGGCCTGGGCGCGGTCCAGCAGAGTGATCTCCGGCTTTGGATAGAGGGTGAAAGTCAGCTCCGTCTCAGGGAGCGTGTCAAAATGGGCTGTGTAGCGGAAGTCTCCGTCCGCCTCCAGCGGCAGGGAGGCGTCCACAAGGTAGGGGCAGCTTTCGGGGGTGTTCACGGTAAGGTCAAGGGTGCCGAAATCGGCCCAATACCGGGCGGGCGAGAGCAGGTAGGTGAATTCCTGAGTCCAGTGGCTGGTGCCGTCCCGGCAGGCATAGGCGTAGCTTTGGTAGGACACGGCAACCTCACGGCTGTCCTCTGCGGGGAAATCTACGGTATAGACAAGGGCGGTACGGCCGGCGTCCTCACCATCCGGGGAAACCGTTCGGGCGGAGAAATCCAGGGGAATGCCGTCCGCGGTGACACAGGCCAAATCTGTCCAATCGGCGGGGGAAGGCGGGCCGACCTGCCCATCATATTCGTCCAGATAGAAGGCCATCTGGACGGAACAAGGGTCTGAGGTTGGATTTTTCATTTGATATACGGCGGTGACTTGGGCGGAGAGCTGTACGCCGTCCCACTCCGATACGTCAAAGGTGAGCTGTTCCGCGGTGACTGTGATGGGACAGTCCTCCTGAATTTCCAGAACAGAGCCGCCGATTCCGCCGTAACGGGTGGGCGCGGAATTTGCGTTGGTCGGCAGAAGCAGTGCCGGCAGCAGAAGCAGAGAGAGGACACAGAAACGTACTTTTTTCATTTGGACCTCCTATTCCACGACGTTATATACGGAATCTTCCTCATCTCCATCCTAGCAAAAAAGAAAAACAGGGTCAATGACACAGGGGCTACAAAATCGAGGGGGCGGCCATCGGGCCGCCCCCTCGATTATTGCACATGCACATGGTTGTGGATATGCTCCGAGCAATAGCAGTAGTAGCCGTTGCATTTGGAGCAGTAGCGGAATTCCTCGTTGGGGTAGTCGGTATCGGTCTTGCCGCAGACGGCGCATTTGTGGATATAGCCCTTTTGCTGCTGGGCGGCCTTGGTGGCCTGTTTGAAGTTGACCGTCTGCCGGGAGTGGCGGTATTTGACCCGGCCGAACAGGGCACTGACATCCGACCAGAAGAAGAGCAGGTAGTTGAGCACAGCTACCAGGGGCAGCAGGCAGAACATCCACACGCCGCCGGCGATATAGCGCACGCAGTCAATGCCGAACAGGGCCAGATCCAGCCAGGCAAGCCATTTGACCTTCACGGGAATGATAAAGAAAAACAGAACCTGCATGTCCGGATAGAGGGAGGCAAAGGCCAGGAACATGGACATGTTAACATAATACATATTGACATAGGAGTAAACCTCCCAAACGCCGGTCAGGCGGAGCAGCACGCCGGCGATGACGGTGAGCACAATGCCGGAGGCGTAAAACAGGGTAAATTTACCGCTGCCCCACTCCCGCTCCAACGTGGTGCCGATGAACCAGTAAAAATAGAGGGAGAGCAGGAAGAACAGGGGACTGTAGTTAATGGGGATAAAGATGAAGCTGATGATTCGCCAGACCTGCCCCTGCAGGATCAGATCTGGGAAAAAAGCCAGCAGGTTCGAGCAGGCGTAGTTGCTGAACAAATCCAGCAGAAACACGACTACATTGCCGATGACAATATACTTCATCAGATTGGGAATCCCGAAGTTGGGATGCTTGCGGCAGAATCGGTCCATCCAGGTTTGCAGAGCGTTCAATTAAATTCCTCCCAGGTTGAAGGTAGTAAGGCAAGTCTAGCAGGGTGCGGGGGTAAAGTTGGGAACAAATTGTAAACTTTACTTCAGAAGCCTGCGGATCCTGGCTTTCATCTCCGGCGTGAGGGCCTTGGCCGCCAGGCGGTAGGGCAGGGAGGGAAGGGAGAGGTAGTCCCGCTCCACCTTCTCATAGGGGCGGGCGGCAAAGGCGGCGAAAAACGCGGCGCGCCTGGGGTTGGCCTTCAGCGGGGAGGCCAGCCGGGGGTTTCCCGCCACAGCCTCGTCCAGGGGGCGCTCCACCTGACCAAAGTCAGGGGAGAGGGCCTGGAACACGGCCGCTCCCTTTTCGCTGTTGACCAGAACCATGGACACGCCCTTGTCCCGCTCCACGGGCAGGGTCAGCTTCTCATCCAGTCCCCAGTAGTCGGCCAGGGTGAAATCCGCCGGCCGGCTGGTGCTGGTGTACTGGCACCGGGCGCAGGAGGGGCGCAGGAAGAGCTGCATGCCGAAGCCCCGGCCGTAGGGGGTGCGGTTGAAGTCCTCGCTGTACACGGTGCCGTCCGAGAGGCGGGCGGTAAAATACGGGTGGCTCCAGCCGTGGGATTTGTCCTTGAAGCGCACGTCGGTCACCCGGGCGCCCCGGGATTGGCCCAGGTTCCCGGCATAGGCCCGGAACACAGCGGGGGAGGGGACGCCGTGGCACACCAGGTCGCAGGTGAGCAGGTTTTCATAGTCTTTGCCCAGGTAGCGCAGCAGGCCGTCGATCTGGCAGGGCACGCCGGAGAAGAGCACGGGGGTCCCAGAGTCCAGCAGTTCCTTGGCCTGGCGGAAGGCACCGCCGATCTCGCTCTGCACATACTTGGAGCCGCGCATGGGGGCCAGCTCCTCCAGGCTGCGGGCGCAGACATGGCGGACGGTCAGCCCCGGCCCCAGCACCGCGCCGAACACCGCGCCCCCCTGGTCCAGGGTGCGGCGGGCCAGCAAGGAGAAGAAGCCGCCGGAGGAGGAGGCCGTGCGCTCGGCCTCGTCGGCGTTCCACACCGCGTGGGCCTTTTCCGGGGCGGGGCCAGGGGTTCGTGGGTTCACAATGGGACAGGTATGCTCGCACTTGCGGCAGAGGATGCAGGAATCCCCTACCACAGGGCGGAGAAAGCCCTCGTGGTCGGGCTGCATGGAGATGGCATCCACTGGGCATACCGAGGCGCAGGCGGCGCAGCCGGTACAGTCCTCGGCCCTGCAGAGCACGGGACGGCTGGCCGGCGGGGTGGGTGCGTCCGGGGGAGCCGGCATGTCCGCCCCCTCCAGGGCAGCCTTCAGATAGGACAGGGAGTCGGCCCGGGTCTCCTCCAGGCGGGCGTTGACCGCCTCGTAGTCCATGGGCGCGTCCACCGGGGCGGTGGCGTCCAGACCGATGACCCGGTCGGTACAGCCCAGGCGGGAGAGCAGACTGTAGATGCGGGAGAAGGTGGGCTCGGCCCGCTCCTTGGGGGACATGGAGGTGAAGAAGGGCCGGCCGAACTGCAGGGAAAACACGGCCCCGTGGAAGGAATTAGTGACCACATAGGAGGCCCCTTGGAACAGCCCCAAAAACTCCTTGGGACCGGCGTCAAAGACCAGGTCCCTGGCGCCGGGAATCTTCCGCCTGGCGCCGGCCAGCTGCACGATGGGCAGGCCGGTGCGCTCGGACAGGGCGAGGGCGTAGGGGGCCGCCTCTCCCGGGTCGGAGACAAAGTAGCACAGGATGTAGGGGCCGCTCCCCTTGGGGGGCGCGGCCAGGGCTGCCCAGTCCTCCCGGCGCAGCAGGAGCGTGGGGTCCAGCACCACCCGGGCCTCCCGCCCGGTCATCTGCTCCAGCAGGACCTGGCCCCGCTTTTCCCGCACGGAGAGGGCGGAGAAGGGGGCCAGATAGTCCCGCAGCTGGGCGGCCTTGTCCTCCGGCAGTTGGGGCACCCCCAGGCTGGGGGCGTAGGCGATCCGGCGGCCCTCCCGGACAAAGGCCAGGAGAAAGGAAGGGTCGAACTGCTGGTTCTGAAAGATGTATGGGTTCCAGATCTGATCGCTGCCCGCCACATACACGTCATAGGCCGGCGGTTGGGCATTGAGCTGATCAAAGGAGGTGTATTGCCGGGGAGAGAGGACCATCTCCTGGGTCACAAAGGCCTCAAAACGGTCAAAACGGCGCTTGAAGGGGGCATAGTGGAGCGCAGTATGGACGTCAGAGACCGTGTCCCTCAGGCTGCCGGACTTTTTAAACAGCTGGTTGGTGCGGGTGGTGTGGGTGAGGCGGTAGTCAATGATCTCGCATTCGTGCCCCAGGCCCTGAATGGCCCGCATGGTGGCGTAGGCCTGCAGCTGGGCCCCGTAGTGGTGGGCAAAATGAAAGGTGATCAGTCCGGTATGCAGCATTGCGCTTCCTCCTAAACGGGAAAATCAGGTTCCGCTCTGCGGCTGTTCTGCCGCAAACGCGGAGCGTTTCGCGGCAGATCGGCATCGTCCGCGGTTTCGCCCGCAGGGCGGGAGCGGAGCGCGCCGGGAACAGGTATAACAGCCGCCCTGCGGCTATTATACCACAAAAGGGCCGGGGTTGTACATGTCCGATTGGATGGGGGCAGGAAATTGCGGTTTTGCGCCTATCCGGCGGAAAATACTTTTGAAATTCTGACACAGGTTCTCTTTTGTCTATGGTGCGGCGCTCTGTGGTGTCCTAAAATAAAATAGAATCATTGACTTGTTTTAAATGGAAAGGAGTGTGCCATCGTCGTGGGTTTTACCGACCGAATTAAAATCTTCGGTGTGTCCAAGGCGCTGGACTATCTGGAAAAGGACCCGGACACCAATCTCCCGAAGCTCATGGAGTGGGTGGACAAATTTGGGGGAGAACGGATTGTGCCGGCTTATCAGGACGTATTTCACCGTGCGCTGTCCGACCCGAGCAACAACTGGTACCAGCTGATTAAAAGCATGTATTCAGACATTGACAACCGGGTGCTGAAAAAGATTTTTGAGAATTTTATCATCCATGCCGGGCTGCTGGATTGGACGGCTCACAACGCCGCGGGCGGCTGGCCGGAGGGGGCGGCGCCCTGGGCGACGCTGATCGACCCGTCCATGGCCTGCAAAATGGAGTGCAAAGGCTGCGGAGCCGCGGTCTACGGAGTGCGGCCGGCCATGGAATTTGACAGCCTGGACGAGGAGATCGTGGCCCGCAAAGCCAAGGGGACCCACCTGTACATTTTCAATCTGAGCAACCTGCTGGAGCGGGAGGAAGAAATGATTGCGCTGTGCAACAAGCACAGCGATTGTGTGTTCGCCGTGTTTACCGTGCCTGGGACTATTACAGACCGGCTGGCCGAGGATATGCTGCGGGTGCGCAATCTGTTTCCCGCTATCTGTATGCGCGGCCCGCGGCCCCTGCCATCGGAGGAGGAGGCCATGGCGCTGCTTCGGCGCTACAAGCTCCCCTTTGGCGTGGCTTGTCCCTGCACCGCCGAAAATGTGGAGCAGGTGGGTACCGAGGAATATTACGATAGGCTCATCGCGCTGGGGGCCAAGTTCTGCTGGTTCTTTACCTGCCCGGCGGTAAGCCCGGAGGATCCGGCGGGGCCCATGCAGCTGTCTGAGCTGCACCAGCGAGTAAAGGCATTCCGGAAGAGCAAGCCCCTGCTCACCCTGGATTTCTGGGACCGGCCCAGCCCGTCGGCGGTGGGCCGGCAGGGGGCGGAACAGGAGGCGCTGGGATGAGTATTGTAAAAGATGAAGCGCTGGCGGAATCCGGCCGCCGCAAGATCCGCTGGGTGCGGGACTTTATGCCCGCCCTGGGCGGGATTGAGGCCCGCTTTGAGCGGGAGCGCCCCTTTGCGGGTCTGAGGATCGCAGTTTCGGTCCACCTGGAGGCCAAGACCGCCAATCTGGGCTATGTGCTCCAAAAGGGTGGGGCCCAGGTGTATCTGACCGGCTCTAACCCCCTGTCTACCCAGGATGATGTGGCCGCCGGACTGGCCAGTATGGGGGTGGAGACCTTCGGCATCCACGGTGCGTCCGCCGAGGAGTATGAGGGGCACCTGGTCGAGACGCTGAAGTGCAGGCCCCATCTGATTGTGGACGATGGAGGCGATCTGGTCCATCTGCTGGGGGACAAGTGCGCCGCGCTGGGGGAGCATCTCATCGGCGGCTGTGAGGAGACCACGACCGGCATCCTGCGCCTCAAGGCCCGGGAGCGGGAGGGCATCCTGCCCTGCCCTATGATGGCGGTGAACGACGCCAAGGCCAAGCACTACTACGACAACAAATACGGCACCGGGCAGTCCGTATGGGACGCCATCATGCACACCACCAACCTGATTGTGGCGGGCAAGACCGTGGTGGTGGCCGGATACGGCTGGTGCGGCAAGGGGGTCGCCATGCGGGCTAAGGGAATGGGGGCCGACGTGATCGTCACCGAGGTGGACCCCTTCAAGGCCCTGGACGCCACCATGAACGGCTTCCGGGTGATGCCCATGGCGGAGGCTGCCCGATATGGAGACGTGTTTGTTACGGTCACGGGGTGCAGGGACGTGATCACCCCAGCCCATTTCGCGGTGATGAAGCACAACGCCCTGCTGTCCAACGCCGGCCACTTTGACTGCGAGGTGGATGTGGCGGGGCTGGCCGCCCTGGCGGTGAAGCGGGAGGCGCGCCGGGAGAACATC
The DNA here is from genome assembly GCF_014281125.1 of Lawsonibacter celer. Classification (GTDB taxonomy): domain Bacteria; phylum Bacillota; class Clostridia; order Oscillospirales; family Oscillospiraceae; genus Lawsonibacter_B; species Lawsonibacter_B celer. The sequence goes on from NZ_JACOEA010000009.1 coordinate 45,986, forward strand.
GTGGGGTACACCCTGCCCGACGGGCGGGTGCTCAATGTCATCGGCGAGGGACGCCTGGTGAATCTGGCGGCGGGCAACGGCCACCCGGCGGAGATCATGGATATGTCCTTCGCGGTACAGGCCCTGGCCCTGGAGTGGCTGGTGAAGCATCGGGCGCAGCTGGAGAAAAAGGTATACCAGGTCCCCGGCGAGATCGACGATGAGATCGGCCGGGTGAAGCTGGCCGCCATGGGTCTGGCGATTGACGCCCTCACGCCGGAGCAGGAGGCGTATCTCAGCGGCTGGAAGGCCTGAGGGTTTCGGTATGGGCTTCATACAAACCCGGCAATCTGTCTATTGCAGTTTTGCGGACAAGCCGGTAGAATACCAATGTAAAATCGAATAGCCTTATCAAGAGCGGCGGAGGGAACGGCCCAATGAAGCCCGGCAACCTGCAAAGGCAAGGTGCCAAATCCGGCGGTGTACGCATCGGAAGATGAGAAGCGACCAATATCTCCCTGCGCGCTCCGCCGCCCGGCGGGGCGCGCGGTTTTTGATTGGGGCAAGAGAAAGAAAGGAACGATACATATGGCAAAGCGTCTGTTTACCTCGGAGTCTGTGACCGAGGGACATCCCGACAAAGTCTGCGACCAGATTTCCGACGCGGTCCTGGACGACATCTTGGCTGCTGACCCCAACGCCCATGTGGCGTGCGAGACCTTTACCACCACGGGTATTGTTACCGTGATGGGCGAGATCACAACCTCCCACTACACTGACATCCCGTCCATCGTGCGCCGCACAGTGGAGCGCATTGGCTATACCGACCCGGCCTACGGCTTCGACTACCGCTCTTGCGCGGTGATGACCGCCATTGACGAGCAGTCTCCCGATATCGCTATGGGCGTCAACCAGTCCTTTGAGGCCCAGAACGGCGGCATGGACGCCGCCGACCTGATCGGCGCCGGCGACCAGGGCATGATGTTTGGCTACGCCTGCGACGAGACCCCCGAGCTGATGCCCGCGCCCATCTCCATGGCCCACCAGCTGGCCAAGAAGCTCACCGACGTGCGCAAGTCCGGCGAGCTGTCTTGGCTGCGCCCCGACGGCAAGAGCCAAGTCACCGTGGAGTACGGCGACGACGGCCAGGTGCTCCGTTGCCCCGCCATCGTAGTGTCTACCCAGCACGATCCGGACATCGCTCTGAAGGACCTGCGGGAGGCCATTGTGGAGACCATCATCAAGCCCGTCATTCCCGCAAAGTATATCGACCAGGAAACCAAGTTTTATGTCAACCCCACTGGCCGCTTTGTGGTCGGCGGTCCTGTGGGTGATACCGGTCTGACCGGCCGCAAGATTATCGTGGACACCTACGGTGGCAGCGCCGCCCACGGCGGTGGCTGCTTCTCCGGCAAGGACCCCACCAAGGTGGACCGCTCCGCCGCTTACATGGCCCGCTATATTGCCAAGAACCTGGTGGCCGCCGGCCTGGCCAAGAAGTGCCAGATTGAGCTGGCCTACGCCATCGGCGTGGCCCACCCGGTCTCCGTCCTGGTGGATACCTACGGCACCGGCGTGCTCCCCGAGGAGAAGCTGTCCGACATCGTCAATGAGTGCTTTGACATGCGCCCGGCCAAGATCATCGAGCATCTGGACCTGCGCCGTCCCATCTATGAGCAGACCGCGGCCTACGGCCACTTCGGCCGCACCGACGTGGACCTGCCCTGGGAGCACCTGGACATGGTGGAAAAGCTGAAGAGCTACCTGTAACTGGATAAAGCGACTGTAGGATCCCGCCCCCTGCCAATGGCAGGGGGCGGGATTTTTGCGTCTCAAGGAGTGTTCAGATCGGACAGAGGGATAGACACTCCCCCTGGACCCCAAAATGTGGGGAAAACCAACAAAACTGTTGTGGGAAACCACAACGCTTTCAAAAAGACGCAGGAAACCCGGGTCCCGCCGATAGGTGGGAAAGCCTTGTAGGCCAGCTGTTTGTAAAAAAGATGGGGCTGGCGTAAAAGTTGGCCTCTGAATTGCAATGGTATAAGTGCAGGAAAGACAAAGCGCAGCAAAAGGGGGATTTGCTATGGATAGGACGCTCAGGCGGCCCGGCTCCCCCTATCCCAACCAGATGGAGTTTACCGGCTATAAGGCCTCTGTGCCCGGCGCGGGCGACAATATTCCCATGATTCAGACTGCGGAGAACCTGGCGGTCCGGTACAGTCTTACCCGGGAGGAGTGCGACGCCTTTGTACTGGGCAGCCATCAGAAGGCGGCGGAGGCCTGGGAGAAGGGGTGGTTTGCCGACCAGGTGGTGCCTGTGACGGTCCCACAGAAGAAGGGGGATCCAAAGGTGGTGACCATGGATACTGACCGATTTGAGGCCGCGCTGTAAGAGGCCAGTCTGGACGCGGTGCTCAACCTGACCACCTTTTCGGCGCGTCAGGCGGTACAGCGCCGCTGGAGTTACGCCTGGGGCAACTGCGCCGTTGAAGCCGGAGCTGTGCTCCTTTGACGCAGGCACGATGAGCTGGGGCTGCGATCTGGTCTTTGAAAACACACCGGCGTTCCTGGCTGAGCTGTGCCGCTGTGTCAGCGAAGAGGGGGCATCAAGCCGGAAACTGAAATTTTTGACGGCCGCATGATGGGCAACGTGGCGTATTATATCAGGAATGGAATGCTGAAGTCCCCCTGCCACTACCAGTTTGTTCTGGGTGTGCTGGGCGGTCTGGAGGGCACGGTGGAAAACCTGCTCTTCCTGAAAAAACGTCTGCCGGAAGGGGCCACTTGGAGCGTAACCGGCATCGGCAGGGACCACATGGCCATGATGCTGGCCGGTCTGGCCCTGGGGTGTGACGGCCTACGGGTCGGCCTGGAGGACAATCTCTACCTCAGCCGCGGCGTCAAGGCTACCAATGTCCACCTACTGTGCCATGGGGTGCGGAACCTTGTTTTGCAGGATCTGTCCGGGCAGTCTCTGGAGCGCGCCAAGCTGCTGATCCGGCAGGGGCTGGATTTTATGGAGGAGCACGGTGCGGTCCATCTCCAGGAGCTTGGCGGCCGCACTTTTGTTGCCGTGGCACACCTGCATGGCGTGGAAGATAGCGTCCCGCTCCAGCGCGTCCTTGCGCCCTTTCAGCGTAAAACTGTGGAGGTCAGGGGAATCCGCGCGCTGCAGGCCGATGCGCTCTGACAGGAAGTCAAAATGGGGCACGTTTAATTCGCCATAGCCCAGCAGAACGGCCGCCCGCTCCAGGGTGTGCTCCAGTTCCTGTACATTGCCCGGCCAGTGATAGGTTTCAAAAAAGCGGTATACGTCGGGATGAATGCCGGTAATCGCCAGACCGTTGCACTGGTTCGTCCGCTTGATAAACAGCTCGCACAGCTCAGGCAGATCCTCAAGCCGGTCCCGCAGGGGAGGGGTAACCAGCTCCATGGTGTTGAGCCGGTAATAGAGGTCCGCACGGAACTGCCCGTCGTGTACCATCTGGGCCAGATCCCGGTTGGTGCTGCACACCAGCCGCACATCCAGCGGGATGGGGCGCACGCCGCCCACCCGTTCGATTTCCTTCTCCTGGAGCACCCGGAGCAGCTTGCCTGCAGAGTGATCGGCATCTCGCCGATCTCGTCCAGCAGGAGGGTGCCGTGGTTGGCCAATTCAAAGCGCCCCACCTTGCCCCGGCGGTCCGCACCGGTAAAGGCCCCGGCCTCATAGCCGAAGAGCTCCGAATTCCAGCAGGTCCTTTGGAATGGCCGCGCAGTTGATTTTGACAAAGGGTTTTTCCGAGCGCTTGCTCAGCTTGTGGATCGCGTTGGCCACCAACTCCTTCCCAGTGCCGGTTTCACCGGAGATGCACACGGTAATGGTGGAGTTTGCCACCCGTCCAATCAGGCCCTTTAGTTTCTGAATCACCGGGGAGCTGCCCAGAATGTTGTCCAGCCCGGATTCCACCTGGTAGAGCTGGGCGAGGTGGGACTGATAAAGCTCGTTCTGGTGGCGCAGCAGCTCCATCTCTTCATGCAGGCGATTGGAGTCCTGGAAGTCGCGGATGACGCCCTCGGCCATAACGCCGACAATCTCTCCCCGGTACCGGTCCCCATCGCGATAGATGGGCAGCCGGTTGCAGACCGTGGAGACGAGCACCCTGGAGCCTGACTTTTGACTGGCGACCGACATAAAGCGGCCCAGCTCCTCCTTACCATCCCGGAGCACCTGGGGAAGCCGGGTATTGGGGATGACTTCCCGGACAGGGCGGCCGATCAGCGCCTCCTGCCCATAGCCCAGATAGGCGGCGTACTCCCGACCGATAAACGTAATGCGCTCCTCACAGTCTATGGCGACGAAATAATAGAGAGATTCCAGGATGTCTCTGGCGATGCGGTTGAATGACGATTCGTCCATTTGTGCCAGCCCTTCCATGAACGTCTACGTGCTCCGGCGGCGGAAAAAAGGGATTCGCAGCCCGGGGTTACAATAGACAGATTTTGATTTATTATAACAAAAAGGGGCTGTGAATCAAGGAAGGGAATCGGAATTATGCACAGCCGGCCAGCCGGGCCGCACCGGCCACCAGGGCGCACACCAGCATGCCGGCTGCGGTGGGGAGGGCGAAGGCAAGCAGGGTCCATTTGAGGCTTTTGGTCTCCTTGCCCACGGTCATGCAGGTGGTGGAGCAGGGCCAGTGCATCAGGGAGAAGAGCATGGTGCACACCGCAGTCAGCCAGGTCCAGCCGTTGTCAATGAGCAGGGCGCGCAGGCTGTCCAGGGACTGGAAGTCCTGGAGGGTGCCCGTGGCCAGGTAGCCCATCATTATAATCGGGATCACGATTTCATTGGCTGGAAAGCCCAGGATAAAGGCCATGAGGATAACGCCGTCCAGACCCAGCAGCCGGGCAAAGGGGTCCAGAAAACCGGTACACCACTGAAGCACGCTGGTCCCGCCCACGGTGATATTGGCGCACAGCCAGATCACCAGCCCGGCCGGAGCGGCCACCGCCGCAGCCCGCCCCAGGACAAACAGAGTGCGGTCCAGCACGGAACGGACAATCACCTGACCGATTCTCGGCCGCCGGTAGGGGGGAAGCTCCAGGGTAAAGGAGGAGGGCACACCCTTCAAAAGCGTGCCGGACAGCAGCCGGGACACGGCGAAGGTCATCGCTACCCCCAGAACAATGACTCCGGTCAGCAGCAGGGCGGAAAGCAGTGACTGTCCGCCTCCGGCGGAGGAGCCCACAAAAAACATGGTAATAATTGCAATGAGGGTGGGAAATCGCCCGTTGCAGGGGACAAAATTGTTGGTGAGCATGGCGATCAGCCGCTCCCGGGGTGAGTCGATGATGCGGCAGCCGGTGACGCCGGCGGCATTGCAGCCGAAGCCCATACAGAGGGTCAGCGCCTGCTTGCCGCAGGCTCCGGCCTTCTGAAAGGCGTGATCCAGTACAAAGGCCACCCGGGGAAGATAGCCGAAGTCCTCCAGCAGGGTGAAGAGGGGGAAGAAGATGGCCATGGGGGGAAGCATGACGCTCACGACCCAGGCCAGGGTGCGGTACGCCCCCAGCACCAGCAGACCGTGGAGCCAGTCCGGGGCGTTGAGATAGGCAAACAGATCGCTCAGACGGTCCTGTATCCAGAACAGACCGCGGGAGAGCAGGTCCGAGGGGTAGTTGGCCCCCTGAATGGTCAGCCAGAACACCGCAGCCAGCAGCAGAAGCATGACCGGAATCCCGGTGGCACGGGAGGTGAACAGCCGGTCCAGCCGCCGGTCCCGCCGGTCGCTGCGGGCGGTCTGCGTAAGGGTTCCATTGCAGATGTCCTCGGCGTTTAGCACCAGGCAGGAGACGACCCGGTCCAGAAACGCCTCCCGGTCGATGCCGGCCGCCTGCAGTGCGTCCCACTGGGCGGCCACTGCCTGGGCCACCGCTTCGTCCGCCCGGAGGCAGATGCCCAGGGTGTGCTCCATGGAGGAGAGCAGACCCTCGTTCCCGTCCAGCAGTCGCAGGGCGGTCCAGCGGGCGGGCAGGCGGCCGTCCAGACGGGGCGCGAGAAGCGGCTCCAGGGCGGAGACGGCGGCTTCAATGGGGGCCAGATAGCGCACCGGGGCGGGGGCGGGCGGCGCCGGGGCGGAGGAGAGGGCCGCCACGGCATCCATCAGCTCCTCCAGCCCCTCCCCGCGGCCTGCCGACGTGCCGACCACGGGAACACCCAGCCGCCGGGAGAGAGCGTCCAGGTCGACGCGCACCCCTTTGCGTCTGGCCTCGTCGAGAAGATTGACGCATACCACGGTCCGGGGCATCAGTTCCAGGGTCTGGAGCACCAGATTCAGATTGCGCTCCAGACAGGTGGCATCGCACACCACAACCGCGCAGTCCGCACCGCCGAAGCAGAGAAAGTCCCGGGCCACCGCCTCCTCTGCGGAGTGGGCCATGAGGGAGTAGGTGCCGGGCAGATCGACCAGCACATAGCCCCGCCCCTGGTGTTCGCAGCGGCCCTGGGCGTTGGCCACGGTCTTGCCCGGCCAGTTTCCTGTGTGCTGATGTAAGCCGGTGAGGGCGTTGAATACCGTTGATTTGCCCACATTGGGGTTGCCCGCCAGGGCGATGACCTTGTCGTCCGGCCGCTCCCGCCGGATCACAAGGCCGCCGTCCACCGCTCCGGCGCCGGTGGAGGATTTGGTCAGTCCCATTGCCGCCGCCCCCTTCCGTTAAGCGGGCACAGCCCGCCGGGCTGGGTGGAGCAGGGGTTCCGCCTGGGTGTGGACGGTGTCCGCGTCACAGGCGCGCAGGGCAATGACCGCGCCGCGGATCCGATAAGCCGCAGGATCGCCCGCAGGGCTCTTGGCCACGCAGGTGACATAGGTGCCGGGGATCAGGCCGATATCCATCAGGCGTCGGCGCATGGCGCTGCCGGTATGCAGGGCGACCACACGGGCGCTCTGCCCCACTTGGAGCGCACTGAGGGAAAGCTCGTTCATATCTCAAAACTCCTCACATACATTGAGTGGAGGGAAACTATGTTTCCGCACCCTATCTTATTGCCATGGGCCACGAATGGTGCTGAAAACGGCGGGAGGCGAACGGGTATGTCCATGGAGGAACATCCGGATTTTTACACACAAAAGGGGTATCAGATGCGCAGGCAGGAACATTTGACCGGGGCGATGGAAGATTATCTGGAGATGATCTGCCGCCTGGCGCAGAGTGCGGGGTACGTGCGCACCGGGGATCTGGCCCAGCAGCTTCATGTGCGGCCGCCCTCCGCCTCAAAGATGGTGGGGCACCTGCGGGAGCGGGGGCTGGTATCCTTTGAGCGGTACGGCCTCATCCGCCCTACCGCGGCGGGATGGCAGATTGGCCGGCGGCTTTTGCGCAGGCATGAGGTGCTGCTGCGCTTTTTCCAGCGGGTCAACGGCACCGAGGATGAGCTGGAGCTGGTGGAGCAGGTGGAGCACGCCATTGACGAGCGGACGGTGGATAACCTGGAGGCCTGGCTGGGACGGATGGATGACGCGGACCAGGCGTAAGCGGCGGCGGCAGGGGAGCTCTCTTCGGCCCCAGCTGTTCCTGCTGGCGGTCCTGGCGGCGGCCATTGTTCTTTTGCTGCTGCCCGATCTGCTCCGCCGTCCGCGTCCTCTTCCGCCCCCGCTGCCGGCCGGAGACGCGCCGCGGGCGGTGGAGGAGGTGCTGCCGGAGGATCTGGCCGGGCTGCGCCGGGCTTTTGTGGAGCAGGCGGCCTCCCTGGTGGGAAAGGTGGGGTATTTCTGGGGCGGCAAGTCTGACTGTATCGGGTGGGACGAGCGCTGGGGAATTCCGGCGGTGGTGACGGCCGCCGGGTGCAGCGACACCGGGAAGAGCATGCCCTTCGGCCTGGACTGCTCCGGCTATGTGTGCTGGGCGGCGGTCAATGCCGTTGGAGACCGGGCGGCCTATGGGAGCGTCGGCGACGGCGTACGGGCCCAGTGGGCGGCCTGCAGCCCGGTGGAATGGGCGGACGCCCAGCCGGGCGACCTGGCCTTTTTTCCGGATCTGTCCCATGTGGGAATTGTAGCGGGCCGGGATGAGAGCGGGAAGCTGCTGGTGCTCCACTGCTCCCGCAGCCTGGGGGGCGTGGTGTGCTCACCGGACGGAGCTGCCGCAGGGTTTACACAGCTGGGCAGGCCCGCGCTTTTTGCCGATTTTTTGTAAAAACCCGGAGAAAAGGACCGGCGCTTCTGTCAGTTGTGCCGAAGTAGAGCCGGGACCATTGACGCAGGAAAAAGAAGCCGGTACAATAAAAAAAGAAATGCTTGACCGCAGCGGGACTGCTGCGGTCATTTATTGCCCGGAGGGTTGAAAAATGGCAGAACAGCGGCAAGAAAACAAAATGGGCGTTATGCCGGTGGGGCGGCTTCTGATCAGTATGTCGCTGCCGATGATGGTCTCCATGCTGATCCAGGCTCTGTACAATGTGGTGGACAGCGTGTTTGTGGCCCAGATCAGTGAAAACGCCCTGACTGCGGTTTCTCTGGCGTTTCCGTTCCAGAATCTGATGATCGCGGTGGCTTCGGGCACTGGCGTGGGCGTCAACGCCCTGCTCTCCCGCAGCCTGGGGGAGAAGAATTATGACACCGCCAACAAGACGGCGGAAAACGGCGTGCTGCTGGCGGTCCTCAGCGCGGCCGCGTTCACCGCGGCGGGGCTGTTGGTCTCGCGCCTGTTTTTCTCCGCGCAGACTGATATTCAGGAGATTGTGGAGTATGGCACCACTTATATGACCATCTGCGGAGGCCTATGCGTCGGCATCTTCCTGGAGATTATGTTCGAGCGGCTGCTCCAGTCCACCGGGCGCACATTTTTCACCATGATTACCCAGGGCACGGGGGCGGTTATCAACATTATTCTGGACCCGGTGCTCATCTTTGGCTATGGGCCGTTCCCTGAGATGGGGGTGGCCGGCGCGGCGCTGGCCACCGTACTGGGCCAGATCGCGGCCATGTTGCTGGCCATTGTGTTCAATGCCAGATGCAATCCGGAGATTCGGCTGCGGCTGAAGGGATTCCGGCCCGACGGGGCGATCATCAAGCGGATTTATCAGGTGGGCGTGCCCTCGATCATCATGGTATCCATCACTTCGGTTATGACCTTTGGCATGAACAAGATCCTGCTGGCCTTTTCCAGCACCGCGGCGGCGGTGCTGGGGGTGTATTTCAAGCTGCAGAGCTTTGTGTTCATGCCGGTGTTCGGCCTGAACAACGGCATGGTCCCCATTGTCTCCTACAATTATGGGGCGCGTCACCGGGGACGCCTGATCCGCACTATAAAGCTGGCGATCCTGACGGCGGTATGCATTATGCTGGCGGGCTTCGTGGCCATACAGTTCTGCGCGCAGCCGCTGCTGCTGCTCTTTAATGCCTCGGAACACATGCTCTCTATCGGCGTGCCCGCCCTGCGCATCATCAGCGTCAGCTTTGCCCTGGCCGGGTTCTGCATCGTGTGCTCATCCACCTTCCAGGCCCTGGGCAACGGGGTGATGAGCATGCTGGTCTCCATTGTGCGGCAGCTGGTTGTGCTGCTTCCTGCGGCTTGGCTGCTCTCCCTGAGCGGCAGAGTGGAGTTGGTTTGGCTGGCATTTCCAATTGCCGAGCTGGTCTCTCTGTGCCTGTGCGCCGGATTCCTGCGCCATATTTATCGGAAAGTCATTCAGCCCCTGGATAAGGCCTGAAATGTGCTCTTGCCTGCCCGACGGCAGGCAAGAGCACATTTTGCTGCGGAAATCGGAGTTGATTTGCCGGGCGCTTTCCTGTACAATAGAACCTGCGGGCCATGCCCGCACCCAACCAAGAGAAAAGGGGGCAGCTTTCATGCTGAAAGTGCTCTATCTGCTGAACTTTGCCGGAAAGGCGGGGACGGAGCGGTATGTGGAGACGTTGGTGCACTATCTGAGCGGGGAACGGGTGCAGCCCTTTTTCGCCTATCACGAGGGCGGGCTGCTGGTGGAGCGGCTGGAGGCCATGGGTGTGCCCTGCCGCCGGGTGGAGATGCGCCGCCGGTTTGACCGGAAGGCGGCCAAGGCCCTGGCCGCCCTGTGCGCTGAGTGGGACATCGACGTGGTCCACTGCCACTATCTGCGGGAGCATTACACCGCCCTGCTGGCCAAGAAGTACAACCCAAAGATCCGCGTGGTGTATACCAATCACTTTGTGCTGGCCAACGACGCTGTGACCCGCTTTACCAACCGCATCATGGACAAGCGCCAGGACCAGATGATCGCCGTGTGCAATAAGGGGAAAGAGCAGCTCATTGCCAACGGCTGGAGCGGGGAGCGCATTCAGGTCATCTTTAACGCCGTGGACATGGAGGCGTGGGCGGGCGACCGGCAGTCGTCCACCCTGCGCTCCGAGCTGGGCCTGCCGGAGGACCGGTTTGTCATGCTGTGCGCCTCCCGCTTTGCCGATGACAAGGGGCACAAATATCTGATCAACTCGATCAAGCGGCTGACGGAAATTTCCGACGTGCCATTCACCCTGGTGCTGGCCGGGGACGGCCCTCTGCTGGAGCCGGCCAAGGCCCAGGTAAAGGAGCTGGGGCTGGAGGAGCAGGTGCTCTTCATCGGCTTCCGCAAGGACATCAAGAACCTGTACAAGGGCTCCGACCTGTACGTCAACTCGTCTCAGCATGAGGCGCTCTCCTTCCTCATCATCGAGGCCATGGCCGCCGGCCTGCCGGTGATCGCCACGGATATGGGGGGAAATTCCGACATTGTGAACGATCAGGCGGGGTGCGGACTGCTGGTGGAGTACGACAATCCGGACTCTATGGCGGGCGCCATGAAGCGTTTCCTGGAGGAGCCGGACTTTGCCGCCCAGTGCCGCAAACGGGCCCTGGCCACCATTGCGGAAAAATTTGAGGTGCACAAAATGGCCCAGGCCACCTATGCGGTATATGAGAAGGCCCTGAGCAGCCGCTGAATCGACTAAAGGAGCAAATGACCCATGACGATTGCACAAAACAGTATCTTCTTTCGCCTGCTTATGGCGATTGGGTGCTTCGCAAGCCAGGCGTGGAGGGGCAGCGCCCTGCGCCGGGGAATGGACGGGCTGGCCCGCTGGGCCGGGCGGCAGGTCCGGGGCAGCGCGGTCTGCCGCTTCCTGTGGAGGGAGGGGCGCATCCCTCAAAGCTGGCCCCACTCCGTCGCCTGCCGCCTGTTCACAGGCATCCTTAACCTGCCCTGCGCCCTGGTCAAATGGCTGTACCAGTTGGGGCGTAAGGTCTGGGAGACCAGCCTGTTCTGCCGTTTTTTGGCCCTGGCGGGCGGCGGGAGCTTTTTCTTCCTGGGCCTGTTTATGATGGTCATGCTCATGACCCCTCACGGGATGTGGAACAATGTCTACGGCCTGCTGGGCACGGTGGGGGTGCTGGCGCTCTTTGTGATCGGCGGCGCCTCCCGGCCGAAAAACCGTCTGGAGTTGGACCGGCTTGGGCCCTATATGATCTTCTACATGGGCTTTATCTGTGCCGCTTTGGCGGGATCGCTGTCCACCCATATGTCCCTGCGCTTCTTCGCGTTCCACCTGACCGGCTTTTTGCTGGTGCTGCTGGTGGTGAGCAGCGTGCATAAATATGAGCAGCTGCAGCTGATGGTGGCCCTGGCCGTGCTGGGACTCTCCGTAGCCGCCCTCTACGGCTGCTATCAGGGGTATGTGGGCGTGGACATCGTGCCCTCCCAGCAGGACATGGTCCTCAACGCTGGAATGCCGGGGCGGGTGTACTCCTTCTTTGACAACCCCAATAATTTTGCCGAACAGCTGGTGATGCTGCTGCCGCTGGACCTTGCCCTCTTCCTGAACGCCCGCTGGCGGGGGAAGCTGTTCGCCCTGCTCTCCCTCTGCCTGGGGGTGGCGGCCATCGGGTTCACCTACGGCCGCGCCAGCTGGATCGGCCTGACCCTGGCGGTGGTGATCTTCCTGGCCCTGCTGGACTGGCGCTTCGTGCCCCTGGTCCTTGTGCTGGGGGTGGCCGCCCTGCCGCTGTTGCCCGAGACCATTTACAACCGGATTCTCACCATCGGCAACACCCAGGACACCTCCACCCGCTACCGCTTTGAGATCTACGCCACCACGAAGAACCTGATGGCCGACCACTGGGTCAGGGGCGTGGGCCTGGGCAGCGATGTGATGAAGCAGGTGTTCCAGACCTACCCCACTATCTTTGACGGCAGCTATCCCATCCACACCCACAACAATTACCTGCAGATGTGGGGAGAGACGGGGATCCTGGGCCTGATCTCTTTCCTGGCTCTGCTGGCCTGGCAGGTGAAGAGCGGGATACGGGCCTTTGTGCACGCGGGCGACAAACGGGTGCGTCGGATGCTGGCCGCTGCGGTGGGTGCCTTCTGCGGTATCCTGGTGATCGGCCTAGCCGAGTATACGTGGTTTTACCCCCGCAATATGTTCACCTACTGGTTCCTCTTCGGCGTAATTGCCGCCTGTGTCAAGCTGGCCCGGCAGCCCAGGGAGGGGCGCGCGTCTTAAGAAAACGGCAAAGCCGCACGGAATCATCCGTGCGGCTTTGCTTTTTAAGGGGCAGAGAACGCCGTCACTGGACGGCGGCGAAAGCCTGCTCCAGATCGGCGATGATGTCGTCTATGTGCTCGGTGCCGACAGACAGGCGGATGGTGTTGGGGTAAATGCCCTGGTCGGCCAGCTCTTCCGGAGAGAGTTGGGAGTGGGTGGTGGTGGCCGGGTGGATAACCAGGCTCTTCACGTCGGCCACGTTGGCCAGCAGAGAGAAGATCTCCAGGCTGTCAATGAATTTGTGCGCCTCCGGCATGCCGCCCTTGATGTCGAACGTAAAGATGGAAGCCCCGCCGTTGGGGAAGTACTTCTCGTACAGAGCGTGGTCGGGATGGCCGGGCAGGGAGGGATGATTGACCCGCTCCACCTGGGGGTGTCTGGACAGGTACTCCACCACCTTTTTTGTATTCTCGGCGTGGCGGTCCAGCCGCAGGGAGAGGGTCTCCACCCCCTGGAGCAGAAGAAAGGCGTTGAACGGAGAGATGGCGGCGCCGGTATCCCGCAGGAGGATGGCCCGGATGTAGGTGACAAAGGCGGCGGGGCCGGCTGCGTCGGCAAAGGAGACCCCGTGGTAGCTGGGGTTGGGGGCGGCGATGGGCTTGTATCTGCCGCTGGCCTTCCAGTCAAACCGGCCGGAATCCACAATGACGCCGCCCAGGCTGGTGCCGTGGCCGCCCAGGAATTTAGTGGCAGAGTGGACCACGATGTCCGCCCCATGCTCAATGGGCCGGACCCAATAGGGGGTGCCGAAGGTGTTGTCAATGACCAGGGGCAGCCCATGCCGGTGGGCGATGGCCGCCACCGCGTCGATGTCCGGGATGTCGGAATTGGGGTTGCCCAGGGTCTCCAGATAGACCGCCTTGGTGTTGGGGCGGATGGCCCCCTCCAGCTGAACCAGATTGTGGGCATCCACAAAGGTGGTCTCAACACCGAATTGGGGCAGGGTGTGGGAGAGCAGGTTATAGCTGCCGCCATAGAGGGTCTTTTGGGCGACAATGTGGTCCCCGGCCTGGGCCAGGGCCTGGATGGCATAGGTGATGGCCGCTGCGCCGGAGGCGACCGCCAGAGCCGCCGCGCCGCCCTCCAGAGCGGCCACCCGTTTTTCCAGCACCTCCTGGGTGGAGTTGGTTAGCCGGCCGTAGATGTTGCCCGCGTCCGCCAGGCCGAAGCGGGCGGCGGCGTGGGCGGAATTGTGAAAGACATAAGAGGTGGTCTGATAGATGGGCACCGCCCGGGCGTCGGTGGCGGGGTCGGGCCGCTCCTGTCCCACGTGGAGCTGAAGGGTCTCAAATTGATAGGCATGCTGGCTCATAAAAATAACCTCTTTCTATTTTTGATTTGGTCTGCGGAAAAAAGAAAAAGGCTGCAGCATTCGGCCAAAGCGGAAATTGCGCCGGTTCAGGCGGTCAAACAGAAGCCCCATGGGGGACGCCTCCCTCAGGTACGATTTTTGAATAACCTACTTAATAAATAGGTTAAAAGGAGTATACCAATATTAACCTAGTTTGTCAATGGGAAAAATAGAAAATAAAAGGGAAAACACTCTGTACTTTTGAGCGGAGAGGCGCTATACTTCTAAAAGAATTGAAATTCGACAGGGGGGAGACCGGTGGAGCTGAATGTGAACGAGGCCTTGCGCTATCTGGGCGCAGGGGAGGGGGCGGATGCGGCCCTGCGGGAGCGGGTAGAGGGTCAGGCCGCCCGGCTGACCGCCCTGGTCCGCCCCCGGTACTGGTACCGGGTGACGCCAGTGACCCATGGGGCGCAGGGCATCCTGCTGGCCGAGGCGGGGCTGTTCCTCACCGGCCGGACGGCGGCACTTATGCTGGAGGAGTGCGGGCAGGCGGTGCTGCTGGCGTGCACCCTGGGGGCGCAGTTTGACGCCTTGCTGCGCACCGAGCAAGCCAGAGACATGGCCCAGGCGGTCATCCTGGACGCCTGCGGCAGCGCGTGGGTGGAGGCCGGGTGCGACAGGGCGGAGGAGGAGATCGCCGGGCGTTTTCCGGGGAAATACCTCACCGACCGCTTCAGTCCCGGCTACGGCGACCTGCCCCTGACGGTTCAGCCGGAGCTGTGCCGGGCGCTGGATGCCCAGCGGCGGCTGGGCCTGTGCGTCACACCCAGCCTGCTGCTCACCCCGGGCAAGTCGGTGACCGCCGTGCTGGGGATCGCCGACCGACCCCAGAGGCGGCGGGTGCGGGGGTGCGCCTGCTGCTCCATGAAACAGACCTGTACCCTGCGAAAGAGAGGGATGACCTGTGGGATCTGATTTTCTGAAAAATGGGATAGTCCTGCTGGACGGGGCCACCGGCACCGTGTTCCAGCAGAAGGGCCTGCCCCCCGGGGGACGGCCCGAGCTGCTCAACCTGAGCGACCCGGAGCTGGTGCGCTCCGTCCACCGGGAGTACCTGGAGGCGGGCAGCCAGGTGGTGTACGCCAACACCTTCGGGGCTAACCGGCTCAAGCTGGCGCACACCGGCCGCAGCGTGGAAGAGGTGGTGGGCGCGGGAGTGCGCCTGGCCAGGGAGGCCTGCGCCGGGACCGGCGGACGGACCGCCCTGGACATGGGTCCCCTGGGGGAGCTGCTGGAGCCCATGGGCAGCCTGCGCTTCGAGCAGGCCTACGAGATCTTCCGGGAGGTGGCCGTGGCCGGCGCGGCCGCCGGGGCGGATCTGGCGGTCATTGAGACCATGACCGACCTGTATGAGGCCAAGGCCGCCCTGCTGGCGGTCAAGGAACATACCGCTCTGCCTGTGCTGGTGACCATGACCTTCGACACCGGCGGGCGGACCTTCACCGGCTGCACCATCCCCTCCATGGCACGTACGCTGGAGGGCCTGGGGGCGGACGCCATCGGGCTAAACTGCTCCCTGGGACCGGACCAACTGGGGCGCCTGCTGTCCGAGCTGTGCCGGAACACCCGCCTGCCGGTGATTGCCAAGCCCAATGCGGGCCTGCCCGACCCGGTGGACGGCCGCTATGACCTGGGGCCGGAGGCGTTTGCCGCCGCCCTGGTCCCCCTGCTGGACACGGGAGTGACCATCTTCGGGGGTTGCTGCGGCACCTCCCCGGCGTATATCCGGGTGCTGAAGGAGGCCCTGGCAGGCAAGGTGCCCGCCCCGCGGCGATACGCGCCGGTGAGCATGGTCTGCACCCCCACGGTGCCGGTGAGGATCGACGGCGTGCGGGTCATCGGGGAGCGCATCAATCCCACGGGGAAAAAACGTTTCCAGCAGGCCCTGCTGGAGGAGGATTTGGACTACATCCTGGACGTGGGGCTCCAGGAGGCGGACGCGGGGGCGGACATTCTGGACGTGAACGTGGGCTATCCCGGGGTGGACGAGGTGGCCATGATGCCCCGGGTGGTCAAGGCCCTTCAGGCCGCGCTGCCCATTCCGCTCCAGCTGGACTCCTCCAACCCGGCGGCTCTGGAGGCCGGGCTGCGGGTGTACAACGGCAAGGCGGCGGTCAACTCGGTGAACGGGAAGCCGGAGGTGCTGGAAGAGATCCTGCCCGTGGTGAAGAAATACGGCGCCGCGGTGGTGGGCCTGGCCCTGGACGAGGAGGGCATCCCCCAGACGGCGGAGGAGCGTTTCACCATCGCCGCGCGTATCCTGGAGGCAGCCCGGGCCCACGGCATCCCGGAGGAGGACGTGTGGATCGACTGCCTGACCCTCACCGTCTCCGCCCAGCAGGCCCAGGCCGGGGAGACCCTGCGGGCGGTGTCCATGGTGCGGGAGAAGCTGGGGCTGCAGAACGTACTGGGGGTGTCCAATATCTCCTTCGGTCTGCCCAACCGAGGGCTGATTACTCAGAATTTCCTGGTGCAGGCCATGGCCATGGGGCTTACCCTGCCCATTCTGAACCCCAACCAGAGCGAGATGATGGACGCGGTGGCCGCCTTCCGGGTGCTCTCCGGCGAGGACGGGGAGTGCCGGGACTACATCAGCCGCTTTGCCGCTCAAAAGGCCGCGCCTGCGACCGCCCCCGCGGGCGAACTCCGTCTGACCCTGGACGAGGCCATTGCCCGGGGACTCAGGAGCGAGGCGGGCCGGCTGGCCAGGGCCGCCCTGGAGCAGGGGGACGGCCTGTCCCTGGTGGAGGGGACTCTGATCCCCGCTCTGGACCGGGTGGGGGCAGATTACGAGCGGGGCGTGCTCTTTCTGCCCCAGCTGCTCTCCGCCGCCCAGGCCGCCCAGGCGGTGTTTGAGGAGGTGCGCTCCGCCCTGGCCCGCCAGGGGAGCGCGCCGGTGAAGAAGGGGCGCATTGTGGTGGCCACCGTCCAGGGGGACATCCACGACATCGGCAAGAATATTGTCAAGACCCTGCTGGAGAATTACGGCTACGACGTGATCGACCTGGGCCGGGACGTGCCGCCGGAGACCGTGGCCGGGACGGTGCGGGAGAAGGACGTGCGCCTGGTGGGCCTCTCCGCCCTGATGACCACTACCCTGCCCTCCATGGAGGCCACCATCCGCCTGCTGCACACCCTGCCCCGGCCGCCGGTGATTTTCGTGGGCGGCGCGGTGGTCACGGCGGATTATGCAGCGCGCATGGGGGCGGACTACTACGCCAAGGACGCCCGGCAGTCGGTGGAGATTGCGCGGAGCATTCTGGGATAAGGAGAGAAACCATGGAGATCAGGAGATATCTGGCGCAGGGGAAGCCCCTGCTGTTTGACGGGGCCATGGGCACCTGCTACGCGGCGCTGCCCGGCCGGGCGGAGGCTCGGTGCGAGCGGGCCTGCCTGGATCATCCGGAGGAGGTCCAGGCCATCCACACCGCCTATCTGGAGGCGGGCAGCCGGGCCGTCAAGACCAACACCTTTTCCGTGGGCGTGGACCGGTCCCAGGGGGACGAGGCCCTGGCTGGGCAGCTGATTGAAGCGGCCTGCGCCCTGGCAAAGGCCGCGGCGGAGCCCTACGGGGCCTATGTGTTCGCGGACCTGGGTCCGGCGCCGCAGCTACCCGGCTGTCCCCCGGCAGAGAACTACATCTGGCAGGCCGACCGGTTCCTGGCGCAGGGGATGGAGTGCTTTTTGCTGGAGACCCTGCCCTCGGACGAGGGGGTGGCGGAGCTGGCCGCCCACCTGAAGGCGCGCCGCCCCGAGGCGTTTCTGCTGGTCTCCTTTGCCGTCCAGCCTGACGGCGTCACCCGGGAGGGACATCTGGGGAGCGATCTGTACCGCCGCGCCGCGGCCCTGCCCGGTGTGGACGCGGTGGGCTTCAACTGCGTCTCCGGTCCCCACCATATGCTCCGGTATATCCGGGGGCTGGAACTGGGGGAGAAGCCACTGGCCGCCATGCCCAATGCCGGGTATCCCACGGTGCTGGGCCGCCGGACGGTATACCAGGGCAGGCCGGACTACTTTGCCGGGCAGGCGGCCCAGATGGTGGCCGCGGGCGCGGCCATCGTGGGTGGCTGCTGCGGCACCTCCCCGGCCCATATCGCCGCCCTGGCCGAGGCGCTGAAGGAGCGGCGGACGACTGTGCCCCGGGCGCGCCTTAGCCGGTCCGGAGGCAGGGAACGGCGGCCGGAGGAGAGCCCTCTGTGGCAGAAGCTGGACGCGGGGCGGCGGGTCATCGCCGTAGAGCTGGATCCGCCGGCGGACGACGACGTGACCTTCTTCCTGGACGGAGTGCGCACCCTGCGGGACGCGGGGGCAGACACCGTGACCATTGCCGACTGCCCCATCGGGCGGCCGCGGGCGGACAGCAGCCTGCTCGCCTGCAAGATCCACCGGGAGCTAGGGGTGGAGCCCCTGCCCCACCTCAACTGCCGGGATCGCAATCTGAATGCCACCAAGGCCCTGCTGCTGGGCCTGTCCATGGAGGGCGTGCGCAGTGTGCTCCTGGTCACCGGCGACCCCATTCCCTCCGCCGACCGGGACGAGGTAAAGAGCGTATTCAACTTCAACTCCCGCAAGCTGGCCCGTTATGTGACTGGTCTGAACGAGAACGTGTTTTCCGCGCCCTTCCACGTTTTTGGGGCGCTCAACCTCAACGCTCACAACTTTGACAAGCAGCTAACCTTGGCCGAGGAGAAAGAGGCCAACGGTATGTCCGGCTTTTTGACCCAGCCGGTGCTCTCGAGGGAGGCGCTGGACAACCTGAAGCTAGCCCGGCAGAGGCTGAAGGGAAAGATTCTGGGCGGTATTTTTCCGGTGGTCAGCCACCGCAACGCCTGCTTCCTCAACAACGAGGTCTCCGGCATCCGGGTGTGCGACGAGATCATTTCCCTGTACGAGGGCAAGGACAGGGAGGAGGGGGAGCGCCTGGCTCTGACTATCTCCGTGGAAATTGCCAGGGCCGTGGAGCCCTGGACGGACGGGGTCTACCTGATGACTCCCTTCCGCCGTGTGGAGCTGATGCGCCGGCTGATTGAGCAAATCAGAGGGAAAGAATAACGAAAAGCCTCTGCGGCATACGCCGCAGAGGCTTTTTTGCGCAATTCAGTGTTCGAAAACAGACACGCGGTTGAGTAGGGCGTCCGTCACGTATACCTTGTTGCCATAGCAGGCAATCCCCTGGGGCGAGAAGAAGCCGTCCGTGCTGCCGCTGAAATGGCCGAAGCTCTCCACAAATGTGCCGCTGGAGGTGAACACCTGGACACGGTTGTTGGAGCTGTCCGTGACGTAGATGCGGTTGTTGGAATCGCAGGCGATTCCGACGGGCAGGAACAGTTCGCCGTCCCCGGTGCCCCAGTTGTCCAACGGATTGCTGCTGGCATTGCCGCCGTT
The DNA here is from genome assembly GCF_014281125.1 of Lawsonibacter celer. Lineage (GTDB taxonomy): Bacteria > Bacillota > Clostridia > Oscillospirales > Oscillospiraceae > Lawsonibacter_B > Lawsonibacter_B celer. The sequence goes on from NZ_JACOEA010000009.1 coordinate 65,252, forward strand.
GGTGCCCCATTTGCCCAGGAATACGCCGCTGCTGGAGAATTTCTGGACCCGGCAGTTGTTGCGGTCCACCACATAGACGTTATTGTTGGAGTCACAGGTAATATAGGTCGGCATGTTGAACTTGCCGTTTGCCGTGCCGAAGCCGCCCCACGTTGTAATGGTGATACCGTAGGCATTGCATTTCATAATGCGGTTGTTTCCGGTATCGGCGATATAAATGTTTCCGTAGCTGTCCGTGCACACGCCCATGGGGTTGCTGAACACTCCGTAGCCAAAGTTGCTGATCCAAGTCCCGTTGGCGTTAAAAACCTGAATACGGGAGTTGCCGGTATCGGCAATCAGAAGGCGGTTGAATGCGCGGTCATAGGAGACCTGCTTGGGAGAGGTAAACTGCCAGTAGTTGATCCCGTAAGCACCAGGACCGCCGTTCCCGCTGTTTCCACCCAGCTTGTAGACCAGGGTGCCGCTGGAGTTGTACTTGAGAACGCGGTGGTTCAGAGAGTCGGACACGTAATAATTCCCGCTGAAATCCGTTGCAATGCCGCTGACGTTGGAGAAGGCGTAATTTGTGGTGCGCTGCGTGCCCACATGCCGGAGCACGGTGCTCTGATTGCGCAGAAGAAGCTGGCTGTTGCCGGTGTCGGAGAGAATAAAGCGTCCGTCGCCCAGCGGGAGCACCTGACAGGGATAGCAGGGCTCCAGGTCCACCAGGTTCAGCGAGGTCTGAAACCGGAATGTGTGGGAGGCGTTATATACCTTGATTTTGTGGTTAAAGGTGTCGGCGATATAGACATCGCCGTTGGTATCAATGTTGACCCCCCGCGGATAGGTGAAGGAAGTGCTGCTGTCCCCAGAGGAACCGCCGATCTGTGTAATATAATTCCCCTGTACATCCAGCACCTGAACCCGGTGGTTAAAGGTATCACAGATATACACGCGGTCGCCGTCCGGAGACTGCTTGACCGCGATTCCCTGAGGCAGGCTGAACTGCCCCTGGCCGCTGCCCTTTCCGCCATACTGGTAAAGATAAGTGCCGTCCTCGTCAAACACCTGAATGCGGTCGTGGAACTCATCACACACATGGTAATGGTTCTGGCTGTCAATGCCGATCTCCCGCGCCAGACCGAACTGACCATTTCCGGAGCCCTCGCTTCCCCACTGTGTCAGGTAATTCCACTGGGAGTCAAACTTCTGGATGCGGTGATTGGCGGTGTCGGCCACCAGAATGTTCCCGTCGTTGTCAATGGCGACGCCGAACGGGGTATCAAACTGGCCATTTCCGGTGCCGAGGGAGCCAAATTTGCCGATAATATTCCCTGCGTTGTCGAGCTTGACAATACGGTGGTTGCCCATGTCGGCCACATAGATGTTGCCGTCGGCATCCTTGGCCATGGCGACCGGATTGTTGAAATAGCAGGAATTGGTGTTTTCCAGCGCAGATAAGTCATCGCCGATGGTGCGTACGACCGTATGAACGGCGGAGGCGGGAAGCATGAGCCCGAGCAGAAGGACAAATGCGGTGAGCAGGGTGCTAAGGCGGCGTGCAAGGCGTTTTTTCATCGTGCGACACTCCTTTTTGTTCCGTGGTTTCATACGTATGCGGAGGAAAACAGGGGGTGCAGTGAAACAGGTGGCTCAGCAGTGCTTGAGGACGAACCCGGAAATGGCGCTTTCCAGCTCCTTGGGCTTTTCAAAGATGGACACATGGCCGCACCCGGGGAGGGTGATGTACTCGGCATCCGGAATAGTGTCCGCCAGAATCTGGGAGAACTTGGGTGGCTTGAGGATGTCCTCCGTCCCGCAAATGATAAGCGCGGGGCACTGAATTTTTGGCAGTTCGTCCGTCATCGTCACATCCTGGGCAAAGGTATCGTAGAGAATCTTCTGGCCCTCAAGATAGCCGTTGGGATTGCCCTTGATGGCTTTGGCCCGGCGGGCAAGCATTTCGCGGTTTTGTTCGATAAATTTGGGGCCGTAAATGCTGGGGGCCATACCCCAGAAAAATTCCTCGCCGTCTCCGGTGTCGCAGAGAATTTTCCAGCCGAGGACAAATCCCTCCAGGACCGGGTCCAGCTCGCTGACCGAGTCGATGACCGAGATGGTTTTGACCATCTCCGGATAGAGAATGGCGAATTTCATGGCCGCCTCGCCTCCGTAGGAGGTACCCACCAAGTGGAGCTTTTTCACGCCCAAATGCTCAAACAGGGCCTTTGCCTCAGCGCAGTGCTGGGCAAATGTGTAGGGTCCCGCCGGCTTGTCGGATTTGAGCTGTCCCTTGAAATCGTGCAGGATCACCCGGAAGCCCAGCCGCTCAAAGATGGGATAGAGCAGTTCCCAGCTGCTTGTAGAGGCCATCACGCCGTTGAGAAAGGCGATGGTCTCCCTACCGTCGGGATCGCCGTGTACCTCGTAATAGAGTGTAGTGCCGTTTACCTGAAATTCTGCCATAGTGAATGATACCTCCTGAATGTTATCGATAGTGTTTTAATACCGTGCTGCCAACAACCTGCTTGAGGACCTCGGTGGAGCCTACACCGATATCCATCAGTCTGCCGTCGCGGTAATAGCGCTCGGTGGGGTTGCCTTTAATGTATCCGTGACCGCCGCAGATCTGAAGCGCCTTGTGGCAGACTTCGGTTACAGCTTCCGCAGTAAAGACTTTGAGGGCCGAAGTGTCCAGTGAGAAATCCGCGCCGCTATCCTGCTTTTCCGTCACGGCGGTCAGCATGTGGCGCACGGCCTCAACTTTCACATGCATCTCGGCCGCCATAGACTGGACGGCGGAGATCCGGGCCAGGGGGGCGCCGAAGGCCTTTCTGCGGTTGGCGTAGGAGAGAGAGGCCTCCATCGCGGCCTCTGCAATGCCCAGCCCCATTGCGGCCATGCCCAGCCGGCCGCCCACCAGACCGTACATTGCGGCCTTGAAGCCGCCGTTTTCCGGACCGATCCGTGCCGACTCCGGCACAAAGCAGTCCTGGAAGGAGAGCGCGGTGGTGGAGGAGCTGCGGCAGCCCAGCTTGTTGAGTGGAGGACTGATAAAAAAGCCGGCCGTCTCCTTTTCCACCGCGAACAGGCTGATGCCGCGGCTCCCAGCGTCAGGGTCTGTTTTGGCGGCAATGAGGTAGAGCTGGGCCAGCCCGCCGTTGGTGCAGAAATACTTGGAACCGTTGAGCCGATAGCCGCCCGGTGCGTGGACCGCCGTAGTGGCGATGCCAGCGGCGTCGGAACCGGCCTGGGCCTCGCTGATGGTAAAGGCGGCGATCTTTCTTCCCTGAATCAGATCGGGCAGCCAGAGAGCCTTTTGTTCCTCGCTGCCAAACTCCAGAATCGCGTCCACTGCCATCCAGTGCACCAGGAGAAGCAGCGCAGCGCCGGCGCTGGCCTTTGCCAGCTCAGCCGTGGCCAAGTAGGACGTGGTGGCGCCCAGCTGTCCGCCACCCCACGCCTTTGGGTAGCGCATTCCGAAAAATCCGGCCTGCCTCATCTCATCCAGCAGTTCTGCCGGGGGCCGGTTTTCCTCATCCAGCGCGGCGGCCAGGGGAGACAGACGCTCCCGCGCAAAGCATGCCGCCCGTTCCACCGCCTGGGTATCATATCTGCATTGTTCCATAGCGCCTCCTAAAAGGTCATCTCGTGGAAATCATCCGCCACAACAAAATCCGCGTCAGTGAGCGCGGTGATCTCCTCCAATGTAACGCCTGGGGCGTGTTCCTTCAGAATCAAATGCCCGTCTCCCACTTGAAAGACCGCCTTGTCCGTAATAATGGTTTTGACACAGCCTCGTCCGGTGAGGGGGAGGGTGCAGTTTTTCAGAATCTTGGAGTTGCCCTTCTTGTCAGCGTGCATCAGGGTGGCGATACAGACCCGGGTGCCGTAGCACAGCTCCATGGCGCCGCCCATGCCGGGCCACCACTTTCCCTCCCGCTTGGCCGCCCAGTTGGCGATGTTGCCGTGCTGATCCACTTCAAGCGCGCCCAAAATAGTCACGTCCAGCAGGCCGCTGCGCATAGCGCCCAGAGACGTGCACAGATCCATAATGGCTGCGCCGGGCACCAGGGTCACAGGCTCGCTGCCTGCGTTGGTGATGTCGGCCTGTGCCTGAGAAGGGGCCGGGCGGGGGCCGACGCCAATGACGCCGTTTTCTCCGTGGAACATGAGGTGGACGCCCTCGGGCAGGTAGTTGGAGGCCTGGGTGGGCATACCAAAGCCCAGGTTGACCAATTGTCCGTCCTTCAGCTCCTGAGCCGCTCTGCGGGCGATCAGTTCTCTGGCATTCATGCGCGCACCTCCTCATCTTCTGCCTTCAGCTTGCCGATCTTAAGCCAGTGCTGACGATAGAGCTCGTTGTGCTCCTCCAGGGAGAGCCCCTGAACGACAGCGTTAATGAAGGGGCCGGGACAGCCCACGCGCTCCGGCGGGATGGCGCCCACCGGCACGATCTCCTCCACCTCGGCCACGGTATAGTCGCCGGCCATGCCATAGATGGCGTTGCAGTTCAGACCGGTATAGCGGAACTCCAGGTTTCCCATGGTGTCCGCCCGCCAGGCCTTGATGATGGAGAAGGGGGCTCGGATCGCCGGCTCCACGAAGCAGTCCATGCCGTTGACATTTAAAACTTGCTTGGGCTGCTCCAGGTCGGGGAACAGGCCGGGCTGATCCAGGATTCCGACACCGACGGGGACCAGAACGCCGCCCAGCCCCATGGCACCGGCGCGGACCTTTTCCGCCAGAGTACCCATGGGAAAGTACTGCTCCACCTTCAAAGAACCCTCCAGGTATTTCAGGGTGGATTCCTCCGTGGTGCCCACATGGGAAGAGATGATCTCCCGGACGAGGCCCTGCTCATAGAGCTTCGCGCGGCCAAAGCCGCTCAGACCGGGTTCGTTGGTGATCAGCGTGATGTCCCGGATGCCGTGTTCAATGAGCCAGTTGATGCAGCAAGTGGGCTCGGAAGCGCCCACAAAGCCGCCCATAAGCATCCGGGCGCCCGATTGGGGGAGGCAGGACAGCGCCTCATCGATGGTCATAACCTTGTTGGATAGCTTGGACAATCGAATTCCCTCCTTTTTATTGATTGGGGTGTGCATAAGAAAAAAGAAGCAAGCCGCGTGCCAACTAAAGAAAACCCGTTTTTTCAAGCAAAATGGGGGAATTTATTCCCAAGGGTTGTTCCAAAAACGATACAACTGTCCCAAACTGACCGGACAAGCGGACGGAAATAAAAGCAGAGCCGCACGCCAGCTTGGCATGCGGCTCCGGAACGGTCCTATATTTTATATTTCTCCAGGCGGCGGTACAGGGCTGAGCGGGAAATGCCGAGAATGCGGGCCGCCTCGCTGCGGTTACCTCCGGCCTCCTGCAGGGTGCGCTCCAAGAGCTCTTGCTCCTTCCGGCAGAGCTCCTGCTGCAGAATCACAGGTCCGTCTCCCTGTCTCGCCTCATGGGCGGACGGGCGTTCCTCCCAAAAGCGGTTGGGAATACGGCGGAAGTCAATCACCGAATCGTTGCTCCAGTTTACCGCCTGTTCCAGCACATTTTCCAGTTCCCGCACATTTCCGGGCCAGGAATAGCGGCGGGCAATCTCCATGCTCTCCGGGGTGACGCCGGAGGCCTTTGAACCGATGCGCTGATTAATCCGGCAGAGCAGACTTTGGATCAGGTCGGGCAGATCATCCAGCCGTTCCCGCAGGGGCGGCATATGGATGGACAGGATATTCAGCCGGTAATAGAGGTCCTGGCGGAAGGAGCCCTCCCGCACCATCTGGAGCAGATCCCGGTTGGTGGAGGCCATCACCCGCACATCCAGCTTAATCGGAGTCGAGCCCCCTACCCGCCAGACTTCCTTTTCCTGAAGGACGCGCAGCAGCTTGACCTGCATGTCCATAGGCATATCGCCGATCTCGTCCAGCAGAATCGTACCGCCATTGGCCAGCTCAAATTTCCCCGGGCTGCCGCCGCGCTTGGCCCCGGTAAACGCCCCGCTCTCATAGCCAAAGAGCTCAGATTCAATCAGCTCTCGGGGGATAGCGCCGCAGTTGACGCTGATAAAGGGTGCGTCCCGTCGTACAGAACGGGTGTGGACCGCCTGAGCGATGATCTCCTTTCCCGTGCCGCTCTCGCCGGTGATCAGCAGGGTGGAGCTGGTACGGGAGGCGCGCCGGGCCAGCTTTTTTACATACAGCATGCTCTCTGTTTCGCCGACAATGCTCATACAGGTAAAAAGGGTTCGGGTTGGGGGGATGGGATGTACATCCCCGCCGAGGAACATCATGTGCTCGGCGATGGACCGGCCCACCACCATGTCGGGAAACACGGTTTTCAGCATGGCGCCGACCAGTACGCCGTTTTCCTTCAGCGGGAAGCGCGAGGTATACACCTCTTTTCCCTGAATGGTAAGCAGATCGCCCCACTCGGAGTAGCCCCGGACCAAGGTGTCCGCTAGTCGGCAGTCCGGGAGCACTTTGCTGATGTGGACACCCAGGAGCAGACTGCGTTCCTGCTGGAGCAGGTCGGTAAAAAAGTCATTGACGAACTGAATGATTCCATCTGCATCTACGGCTAAAATCCCCTCAAACGGAGTATTAATCAGCAGCGGGAGCAAATGGGCGGTATCGCCAGTCGCAGGGAAGGGACGAACATTACTGGAGCGCATATCGATCACCTTCTATTATTAAGTGGGGGATTCACAGAAATGGGCGGTCGGACATGGACCGGCTTACGGCCCTTGCAGATGGGCCAAATCATAAGGCGTGGTCTGGTATACATAATAATTCAGCCAATTGGTGTAGAGGAGCTGTCCCGCGCTGCGCCAGCGGACAATGGGCACCCGGTTCGGATCGTCGCCAGGGAAATAGTGGGCAGGCACGGTGATGTCCAGACCCTTATTGACGTCGCGCCAATACTCCTTTGCCAAAGTGTCCGGATCGTATTCCGGGTGTCCCATGATGAAGAACTGCCGGCTGTCCTCGGTTTTGACCGCGTAGATGCCGGCTTCGGCGGAGGTGGCGATCAGCTCCAGATTAGGCGTGTTCCGAATATCCTCCTCCAGCACCTCAGTATAACGGGAGTGCGGGGCATAAAATACATCGTCAAAACCGCGGAACAGGGGAGAACTCGGCTTCAGGACGCGATGCTCATACACCCCGAAGAGCTTTTGTCTCAGCGTATGTTTAGCAATCCCGTAATGGAAATAGAGCGCTGCCTGGGCCCCCCAGCAGATGTGCAGGGTGGAGTGGACATGGGTTCGGCTCCAGGACATAATCTCACACAGCTCCGGCCAGTAATCCACTTGGTCAAACTCTAGGTTTTCAACCGGCGCTCCGGTGATAATCAGTCCGTCGTAATTGCGGCTTTTTACCTCTTGAAAAGTGGTGTAAAAGGATTCCAGGTGGTCCTCATCGGTGTGCTGGGACTGATAGCTGGCGGTACGCAGCAGTTCCACTTGGATCTGGACAGGAGTGTTGGACAGCTTGCGCAGAATTTGGGTCTCCGTCACAATCTTGGTGGGCATCAGGTTCAGAATCAACAGATTCAGGGGGCGGATATCCTGATGCATGGCGCGGTATTCTGTCATGACAAAAATATTCTCGCTCTCCAGAACCGCGGTAGCGGGCAGAGAATCTGGTATCTTAATGGGCATAAATGGGCTCTCCTTTGGTCTCACTACCTATAATATCTTTTGAGTAAAGCCTAGCATATTTGGCGCCCACCTGCAACAGTAAATATAGGAGAGAGGGATGCTTCGCGAAAAAACTCGATTAATCGATAAAAAAGGGCTTGACACCGGGCCGACAGTTTGGTATATTAATCGAGCGCCTGTTGAGCGGGGCACTGAATTCGATGAGGATGACAGAAAAAACTTCTGCATCTGAGAAAAAGTGCTTGACAAGCAAAACAAAGCGTGGTAACATATAAAAGTTCGCATCGAGCGAATGCTGCTAGTGAGAAGAGTTCTGAAATCACGAAAAGAAATCGGCCTGGCGGTCGAAAAAAGTGAAAGAAAGCACTTGACAAGCGAGCAGCGGGTATGTTAAACTAAAAGTCCTGACAGCGGCTCGGGAGAGCGGCTGGATGAGGGACGAGCGTGTACCTTGTAAATTAAACA
>NZ_JACOEA010000010.1 GCF_014281125.1 Lawsonibacter celer
CCCGCCTGCCAGCACTCGTACACGTCCTCCGCGATCTCCGCCGGCGTCATCGGCACGTTCGGGTTGTTCTCCTTCTTCGGCCACGCACCTGTCGTCGCTATCGTGATGATTCTTTTGTTTGTCATAACAAAGCACCTCATTTTCTGTTTTGCTTGTATTTCTCGTACCGGATACTTTTATAAGCAAACTTTGTGCCATTTTTGCGTTTCCCGCTCAAAAAAGGCTGCAAACAACTGGGGCACCTTGTTTTTTCTTTTTCTGTCTCTGCCTGTGCAAAAGATCAATTTAAAGCGGGCGGTGAAATTATTCACCGCCCGCTTTAAATTGATTGTCCGCTTTTTCGTTTTATTTGTTCAAAATTTTCTGTTTTTTACTTCATATTTTGCCTATTTTGCTTAACTATTCCCTCTTTGACTGGTGGTGATATTTTCCACCGACCGGTGAAAAATGTCACCGTCCATCTCCCTGTGCATTTTTTCTGCACGGCATTTCTTGACCAGTGTGGAATGATCCACGCCCAAGGCTGCGGCGGCGCGGCGCAGCGATCCCTCCCGGGCCACGGTCCGCTGGATCAGCTCCTGCTCAAAGGCACGCACCTGTTCTTTTAAGGTGCCGCCCGTGAGCGCGGCGTCCCGTGGAGGCATTTCCCCGGGATAAAGCGCACTGGCGATCTGCCGGCTGGACAGGGGACCATCCGGGTTCGTGACTACCAGGCGCTCCACCAGGTTCTCCAGCTCCCGGATATTACCCGGCCATGCATACTCCATCAGCAGTTCCAGCCCCTCCGGCGTGAAAGAGGCATCCTTATTGTATTTTTTGCCGAAGCTCTCACAAAATACCTTTGCCAGATAGGGAATGTCCTCCTGCCGCTCTCTCAGCGGCTTAAGTTCAATGGGTACCACATTCAGCCGGTAAAACAGGTCCTCCCGAAAACTCCCCCTGCGCACCTGCTCCCGAAGATCCCGGTTTGTAGAGGCAATCACCCGTATATCCAGCTTCACCGGGCGGCTTCCGCCGATGCGCATGAGCTCACGCTGCTGGATGACCCGGAGCAGCTTGCTCTGAAGGCTGTATGGCATTTCTCCAATCTCATCCAGGAGCAGCACCCCCGTGTTCGCCAGTTCAAACAGGCCGGCTTTGCCCGCCTTTCCCGCTCCTGTAAAGGCCCCCGCCTCATAGCCAAAGAGCTCGCTCTCCAGCAGCTCTGCGGGAATGGCGGCACAGTTTACCTTGATAAAAGGTTTTCCCACGCGGGCGCTGTTCTGATAGATCTCATTGGCCGCCAGCTCCTTTCCCGTTCCCGACTCTCCGGTGATCAGGACGGTCACATCGGCCGCGGCCACGGTATGGATCAGCTCCACTACCTTGCGCATGGCTTCGCTGTGGTAAAACAGGCGCTTGTCGCCCGCCTGCTGCCGGCGCAGGTAAGCCAGCTCCTCATTGGCCTTTTTGCTCTCCTCTGTGAGCGTGTGCAGCTGCTTTTCCAAATTCTTCAGTCCAGAGATGTCCCGGGTATTGGTGACCACCAGCGCCACATTGCCCTGTTCGTCAAACACCGGTGTTCCGGTAACCAGTACCTCCCGATTGAGTCCGAAGATGACGGCCACTGAGTTGACCCGTTCCTTTCGCTGAAGTACCCGCTCCGTGACCGAGCCTTTGTACAGTTTCCCCTCTGTCTCAATTTCCGACACCCGGCGACCCAATATCTGTTCCGGACGAATGCCGGTGGTGCGGGTATAGGCCTCATTGATAAACAGGACTCTGCCCTCGCCGTCGGTAATATGAATTCCATCGTAGAGATTTTCGCAGACTTTTCGGAAGTCCACCCGCCCTGGACACAGCTGCACCACCAGCCGGAACAGGGCGTCTCCCTCTTCTCGCGCTCCGCCCGAGGCCAGGAAGGCCTCCGTCCGCTCCCGCAGCGCCCGGCACATCTGTTTGTTGTCCATCCGTCCCCCTCCTGTTCTCCTGCCCGCTTACTTTGTCTGTTTTATTATTATACATGCCGAATCCGCCCCCGCGCAACTTTTTCCCGCCCTGCTCCGTCTTTTCTTTGGCGGGGCACTGTGTCTGTTTCGCTAAGGCGGCAGGTACCGCATTGGCCACCGCCAGCTCTTCCCGGGCAAAGTAATCCAGGATGGTCAACCCCCGCCGCTCCGCCAGGTCCCGGGCCGCCTGGCTCACCCTTCCGCCGCAGAGCACCTGTTCCGGCCGGAGGGCCGCCAGCACCCGCTCCAACGGCCAGCTTTGCGTGGAAAGCGGCGTATTGAGCCGCAGGTCTTCTCCCACCGCCGGCAGGGGAAGCACCACGCAGTCGGCCTGTGAAATTCCCTCCAACCCGCTCTCCGCCCGCACGCCGGGCAGCGCGCCCGCTTCTTCCAGGGCTAAGGTGTGGACCGCGTGGCCGTCGCCTGCCAGCAGCTCTGCCAGCTTGCTCTGGCGCAGGTCTCCGCCCAGCACCCAGATATTCCATCGATGTCTCATGGCACTCTCCTCCGTTATCCTGGCTGTTCCATCCTATTCCGGCGCCGGAAAAGGGTGCGCAGGTTTGACATTCCGCCTTCTCTCCGTTACAATCTCTTTAGCGCTGCGCGGAGATCCCACTTGCGCGGCCACGGAAAAAGAGGTATTCTAATATGATAGATCTTCCCTCCCTGCGCGCGCTTGTGCTTGCGCTGATTGCCGGCCTGTCCACGCTGCTGGGCGCCCTGGCCGTATTTACCACGCGGCAGCGCAGCCAGCGGCTTCTGGCCGTCAGCCTTGGCTTTGCCGCGGGTGTGATGCTGTCGGTGTCTTTTACCGATCTGTTCCCCAATGCCCGGGAGCTGCTCAGCGCAGCCTCCGGCACCCGGCCCGGCGCGGTACTCTCGGTGGCCGCCCTGGCCGGCGGCATCCTGCTGGCAATGGCTCTGGACCATTTGGTCCCCCACGAGGCCTTTGACCAGGCCACCGGAGAGGCTCCTCACAAAAACCTGCTTCGGGTGGGCGTGGTATCCACGCTGGCCATTGCCCTGCACAATCTGCCCGAAGGCATGGCTACCTTTATGGCCGGCTATGAGGACGCGACCCTGGGGCTGACCATTGCCTTCGCCATCGCCATGCACAACATTCCGGAGGGCATTACGGTAGCCATGCCCATCTGGTACGCCACTGGCAGCCGCAGACGTGCCTTTCGCTACACCCTGCTCTCCGCTCTGGCCGAGCCGGCGGGCGCGGGGCTGGCCTTTCTGGTGCTCCGCCCGTTCATCAGCGACATGCTGCTGGGCAGTCTGTTCGGCGTGGTGTCCGGCATCATGATCTATATCGCGGTGGAGGAGCTGATTCCCTCCTCCCGGCAGTACGGCCACGACCGCAGCGCCCTGTGGGCTACCTTCGCGGGCATCTGTCTGATGCCTCTGACGCACTTGTTCTGATGTTTGACAGGGTGGTGTTCGCCTTTGCCTTTGGACTATGACAAGTTAATGGCTCTCTCCGCGGAGCTGGGCTACCGTCTGATGGAGAGCGGCGCGGAGATTTACCGGGTAGAAGAGTCCATGCAGCTGCTGCTCCACGCTTACGGCGTCACCTTCGGCGAGGTATTCGCCATTCCCAACTGCATTATCGTGACGCTCACCGCCCCGGACGGCCGCCCTGTCACACAGATCCGCCGCGTCCCCGCCCACGGCACGAATCTGGACCAGGTGGAGCGGCTCAACGACCTGTGCCGCCGCCTGTGCCGGGGCACCCCGCCCCTGGACGAGGCGGCCGCCCTGCTGGAGGAAACCCTCCGCCGGCCGCGCAGCTACTCCCTGCCGGTACAGCTGTTCGCCTACTTTCTGGGCTGCGGCTCCTTCGTGCTGTTTTTTGGCGGCAGCTGGCGGGACGGCCTGTGTGGCGGGGTATGCGGCACGATTCTGGGTCTGTGTCTGACCGGGATGAACCGGCTGCGCACTAACGCCTTCTTTAAAACCATTGCCGGGGCGCTGATCTCCGCACTGATCGCTGTGCTTCTGGTCGGGCTGCGCCTTGGCGCGCATCAGGACCGGATCATTATCGGCACGCTGATGGTCCTGGTTCCGGGGATCGCGTTCACCAACGCCATGCGGGATGTGATGGCCGGAGACATGGTGGCAGGCATCAGCAAAATTACCGAGGCGCTGTTCATTGGCGCGGCCATTGCTCTGGGCACCGCGCTTGCCCTGGGCCTGGCGCGGATGCTGGGGGGTGGCTGAGATGGCGGTGTGGAACTCACTCCTCTTCCCCTGCCTGTGCGCCTTTGGGGGCTGTCTGGGCTTCTGCTTCCTCTTCAATGTCCACGGGCCGAACATGCTTCTGTGCGCCCTGGGCGGGACGCTGGGCTGGATGGCCTATCTGCTCTGCGCGCCGCTGGTGCACAGCGACATCATTCAGTCCTTTCTGGCCGCCCTGGTGATCTCCGTCTGGTCGGAGGTCATGGCCCGGCTGCGCAAGTGCCCGGTCACTACCTATCTGCTGCTGGCCCTGTTTCCCCTGGTCCCCGGCGGCGGCATCTACTATACCATGGAGCACGCCATGGCCGGAGAGACCCAGGCCTTTCTGGACTCACTGCTGCACACCCTCGGGCTTGCCGGCGCTCTGGCGGTGGGCGTGCTGATGGTGGCCTCGGTGGCGCGGCTGTTTACCGCCTGGCGGCAGCGCCGCCGCTGAAAGGAGGGCTCCCTGTGCCAAGCTATCAATATCTTCTCTTTGACGCGGACAACACGCTTTTTGACTTTGACCGCTCCGAACACGAGGCGCTCCGCCTCACGCTGGAGGAGGCGGGCTGTCCCTTCAACGATGTGACCGAAGGGCTCTATGTGGCCATCAACCGGGCGCTGTGGACCCGATTTGACCTGGGCGAAATTCCCCGGGAGCGGCTGGTGGTGGAGCGCTTTGACGCCTTCCTGCGTATCATGGGCCTGTCCGGCGATCCCCAGGCACTCAACCGCGCCTATCTGGACCATCTGGCCCACACCGTCATCCTCTATCCCGGCGCGGAGGACCTGTGCCGCCGTCTGGCCGGGCGGTATACCCTGGCCATTATTACCAACGGGGTGGCCCGTGCCCAGCGGGGCCGGTTTGAGCGCTCCCCCCTGCGGGATGTCATTCCCTGGCTGTTCATCTCTGAGGAGGTGGGCGCCAGCAAGCCCCAGCCGGCGTTTTTCCAGCGGGTCTTTCGGGATATGGGCATTGACGACCCCAGCCGCGCCCTGGTCATCGGGGACAACCTGCTCACTGATGTGTGGGGAGGGCTGAACGCGGGGGCGGACGCATGCTGGCTGAATCCCCGCCGCCTGCCAGTCGCTCCGGACGTGCGCCCCACCTGGGAGGCCGACGGCTTTCCCGCCCTGGAGGCGCTGCTCCTTGGGTAATTTTTTTACCCGGAACGTCGAAATCTGACCATTTCGGTCTCTTGATTTTATACATAAATGAGGTGTTCCTTTTTATGGCTTCCCACACGCCCCGTCACCTGGAACCGTCCCGCAAGAAGCGGCCCCGCTCCCCGAAGCTGCCCCTGCTGCTGGCCGCCGCCGCAGTTGTGGTCTGCGCGATTGCTCTCCCCTCCATCGGCGCGCCCGCCTCACCCGGCCCCAGCTCCTCCACCTCCTCGCCCCAGGCGGCTGCCACACCAACTCCCACGCCGGAGCCGACGCCCGCCCCACCCCCCACGCCTACCCCCACGCCGGAGCCGGTCTATGACTTTTCCCAGGCCGCGCCCGCATCCGACCCGGTGGAGATGGACTACTTTGCAGATGCGCTGTTTATCGGGGACTCCCGCACCGACGGCCTGCAGCTGTACAGCGGCATCAAAGGCGCCACCTTTTACTGTTACAAGGGGCTGACCGTGTTTGAGCTGCAGGACCGCAAGGTGGTGGAGCTGGACGGCGGCACCTATTCCGTGGCCGAGGCCCTGGAGCGGCGTCAATACGCCAAGGTATACATCTCCCTGGGCATCAATGAGCTGGGCTATTTTAACGATCAGGCATTTGAAGATACCTTCCGCGCCTTTCTCCGGCAGCTCAGGCAGCTGCAGCCCGACGCCGTGATCTATCTGGAAAATCTGGTTCCTGTCAATCCGGATAAGTGCAAGGAATACAAGCAACCCTACTATGTGACCAATGAACAGGTGGCGGTCTATAACGAAATCTTCTCCCGGCTAGCTCCGGAGGAGCATGTGGTGCTTCTGGACGTGGCCTCCGCCCTCAGCGACGAGACCGGCATTCTGGCCCGGGAGAACACGGTGGACGGCGTACACTTTACCAAGGCCTGGTACAAGACCTGGCTGGACTATCTGATGACCCATACGGTGGACCCGTTGGAATATCAGGCGGGGCAGAGCGCGCCCGTCGCTGAGGAAGGAGAAACTGCAAATGAAGCTTAAAAACCTGCGGCTGCTGCCGCTGCTGCTGGCCCTCTGTCTGGCCCTGGCCGCCTGCGGCAGTGGGGACAGCAAGGCCGGCGTGGACCCGGCCAAGACCGCCCAAGCCCTGCTGGACTCCGGCGCGTTTGCCGGCGCCCTGGACACCATGGACACTGAGACCGCCTGCCAGCTTTACGGCATCGACTACGGGGACGTGACCGACGGTATTGTCTACGGCTCCCTCTCCTCCGGTGCGGAGGAGATCGCCATCTTCCGCATGAAGAGCACCGACGCGGCCCAGGCCGCCCTGTCCGGCCTGGAGCAGCGGGTGGAGGATCAGCGCGCCGCCCTGAAGGACTACATGCCCGAGGAGGTGGCCAAGCTGGACGGGGCCATTGTGACCCAATTGGGAGACTCCGCCATCCTGGTGGTGGCCGCGGACCCGGATTTGGCCCAAAAAACGCTGGACGCACAATAACCTTTCCATCAGAAAAAGGGAGCGGACGAAATCGTCCGCTCCCTTTTTTATTTTTTTGCCTGTATAAAACAACTTTTCCCGCCCTATCCTGGTCTATTAGATAGAGCAACAGACAGAAAGGATGACCCGCCATGCCCCCCACCCGCAGAAAGCGCCGGAGGCGCCGCCCTTTTCTCCCCTATTTTTTTCGCGTTCTGGCCGCCGGGCTTCTGCTGGCGCTACTCCTGACCGGCGGTGTCACCCTGGCCCGCCAGGGGGAAGCGGTGCTGCCCACCCCTACCGCCGCCGCTCCCCTTCCCGAGTCCAGCTCCGCCCCACTCCCCTCTTCCACACCTGCCCCTGCGCCCATGCCGGAGCCGGAGGCTCCCTATGACTACGCTGCGCCGGTACCCGAAGCCGAGGCGGTGGGGGACGACTGGTTTTCCGACGCGGCTTTTGTGGGGGATTCCCGGACGGAGGGCCTCTGTCTCTACTCCGGGGTCCAGCCCGGCGCATGCCTGGCCTACCGCGGGCTGACCGTACAGTCCGCCCGCACCGAGGCCTCCATCCGGGTGAACGGAGAAAAGATGACCGCCCTGGAGGGCCTGGAGCGGGGCGCCTACGGGAAGGTATACGTGATGCTGGGCGTCAACGAGCTGGGCTGGTACAATGACCAGCGCTATTACGACAACTATGCCGACCTGATCGACCTGATCCGGGAGGTGCAGCCCGAGGCGCAGATCTATCTCCAAACCCTGATTCCGGTGACGAGCAAAAAATCCGCCGGCTCCTATATCAACAATCCGCAGATTCTGGTGTATAATGACATTATCGCTCAGCTGGCGGAGGAAAAGCAGGTTTTTCTGGTGGATGTGTGGTCGGCCTTTGCCGAGGCTGACGGCGCGCTGGACGAGGCGGGCAGTGTGGACGGCGTGCATCTGACCAGGTCGTACTATCAGCGCTGGCTGGACTACCTCAAGGCCCACACGGTGGCAGAATAAGCGAGCAAAGGAGCGCCGGGCGCTTTGGAACAGACCATTTTAAGCCCCCACCAGCAGCTGGTGGATTATCTGGTGTCCGGACAGGCGGATTTTTACCGTCTGGCGTTCAGCTATGTAAAAAACCGGGACGCGGCCCTGGACGTGGTGCAGGAGAGCATCGTCAAGGCTCTGTCCAAATCGGATACCCTGCGGGAAACCGCCTACCTGAAAACCTGGTTTTACCGCATCCTGCTCAATGAGAGCATGAACTATTTTCGCCGGGGAAGGCGGCTGGTCCCGTTTCCCGAGCAGCAGGAGGAGCCCGCCGCCCCTGACCCGGACGTGGGGGAGCGGCTGGACCTGTACGATGCCATTGACCGGCTGAGCCTGCAGGAGCAGGCTGTCATCCGTCTGCGCTTTTTTGAGGATATGAAGCTGGAGGAGATCGCCCAGGCAACCGGGGCAAATCTGAACACCGTCAAATCCCGTCTGTACAAGAGCCTGCGCAAGCTACGGGAGTGGACTGGAGAGGAGCTTAGCGATGAATGAGTCATGGACGCGCGCCAAAGCGCGCTACGAATCCGAAGGCGCGCCGCCCCCGGTGCTGGATTTTGCGGTGGCTTCGGCAGTGCGCGCCGGGGAACGCCGCCGCCGAAGCCGCCGGGCCGTCCGGCGAAGCCTTACCGCCGCCGCAGCCTGCTGCGCCTGCTTTGTCCTGCTGGTCAATGCCAGCCCTGGCTTTGCACACGCGGTGGACGCGGTCCCAGTATTAGGGCAGCTGGCCCGCATTTTTACGGTGGAGCAGTACACGGTGGACGATCGGGACCACCTCATCGACGTGCGTCTGCCCGCCCTGGAGCTGTCCGGCCATACTGATCTGGAGCAGCGGATCAACGTGGAGATTCAGTCCCGGATCAACGCGCTCCTGGACGAGGCGGAGGCCCGCGCCCGGAAAGCCCGGGAGGCCTATGTGGAAACCGGTGGCGAGGAGATTGACTTTATCCCCATTATCATCGATGTGGACTATGAGATCAAATGCCAGAACGGCCAGTACCTCTCCTTCCTGGTCACGGAGACGGAGACCCTGGCCAGCGCCTATACCCAGACCTATGCCTATAACATCGACCTGGAGGCAGGGCGGGAGATCACCCTGCGCGATCTGTTGGGCCCCGATTACGTGGAGATCGCCAACGCCGCCGTCCGGGCCGGCATTGCCGAGCGCAGCAAGGACCCGGACCAGGTATATTTCTCCCCAGGGGAGGGCGGCTTCCAGTCAATTGACCCCAATCAGCGCTTTTACCTCAATCAGGCCGGCCATCCGGTCATCCTCTTTGACAAATACGAGATTGCCCCCGGCTCCATGGGGCAGCAGGAATTTGAAGTTGTGCCGTAAAAAGAGGCAGGGGCCCGGCTTCGCCGGGCCCCTGCCTCTTACAGTTGAAGTTGCACTCCCGTCACCTGCGGCGGCCATTGAAATGGAGAATAAAAGCTCCCATGGTACAGACTGCGGCCAATGTGCTCACCGGCCATCCCAGGAATACCTCAATGTAGAAACCGCCAAACCAGGCCACAGCAGTAACAGAAACCGCAAGTGCAATTTTATTCATTGGGTCTCTCCATTCAGCGCTAGGGCACATAATGCAGTTCTAACAGCACTGAGCGTGGTTCCTTAATCCCCGCTACAGTGATTCCAATCGAGCCGCTTGGTTTACTGCCGCTTGAATCTATTGTCACTGTTAACGTTGGAATCCCAGAGATCCCAACCGTAGCGTGTGTATATGTTCCTGTGCTATTAAACCACGTCTCCAATTCTGGATACATAAGGTGGCCCTGGTACTCAAAGTGAACTTTAAAGTCGTAGAAAGTAGTTGATTGGGCCTCACTTATAACAACATCATTTGGAAGATTAAATACAGCGCCTGCACCATAAAAGCTTCCATTTGACGCATACTTTATATCACTCGTTTCTATTGCCTCATAACGGTCAAGGGTTGTGGTCTGTAATCCTGATATGCTTTGCTGCTTAAACTCCATATAGCCAGATGCCGTCCCTGGTGTAACTGTAGTATTCATGGAACAGGACCCAATCGAATCCGTCCCTCTGAAAAAGGGCATTGTCAACCAGCGGGCATCTGTGACAAATTTATAGTTAGAGGCACCTAGGTTGGTAACCGCATGCCATACCCGCATATAGGTGTCCTGAATATAGTCTTGGGCCATTTCTCCAATAGCGGGATCAGAAGTTACAGCCGCCGCCCCTCGCAATGCCTCTTCTTCCGAAATACAAGTCATTTCGCCGCTTACGCCATCTACCACAAAACAGGAAACTGCCGCCTTAATGCTCGGGCTGGAGGCGTATACATTCAAATCCTCAACAGAAGGGCTTTCAATGAAATCCTGTTCCATCCCTAAAGCTGATAGTGTCTCTTTCGTTTTTACATAGTTGTTAGCGGCCTCTTCCACCATAGCGCTTGCAGTCATTGGCTCTCTTTCCAGAATGCGAATTACTGTGTGGTTTTGACTAACCATCTCAAACACATTCTCTGTATCAGCGATTTCTTTAAGCTGACCTATAGGTGTGTCCACTTATGCGGCATACGCCGGAAGAGTAAGAAGTATTGTCAGACACGCAAGAATAGAAATAAGTCTTCTCCTATGCTTAAACATCTTTGTACTCCTCCATTCTTCCATAAATAGCTATCATGTGATTGAGCTGTTATAATCATCTGGTTATTTGCCAATCCATACTAGCCCATCGGTCTGCTCCTTTCCCAGCGCCGTAATCCAGCTGTCATTGTGGCTTCCTCTCTTGTTTCAATTTATCATGTCGTCGTTTAATTGTCAACAATTTTCTCATCCGCCCCCTTTTTGTTTTTGTTCATTTTTACAAGTATAACAAATTAGGCCTGTTGCAAAATAAAAATTTTGAAACAGGCCCAGGAAAAAGTTGGCGAGAACCGCCGCCGTGACGGTTCTCGCTAACTTTTTTAATGCACAAATTTTTCCGTTTGGGTCTGAAAACTGCATTTTGCGACAGACTCATCCTTGTCCCTTCATTTCTTCCACACCCCGGCGATGATCTTAACGATCTGGATGACCAGGGTGGGCAGGAAGGCCAGCAGGGCGATCTCACCCAGGCAGGCCGCGCTGAACAGGGGTGAGATGGCAAACAGGCCGGTCAGCCCGGGGATGAAGAGCACTGCCAGCAGCAGCAGGACACCGGCGAAGAAGGCCATCACCGAGTACTTGTTGGTGGAGAGCTTCAGCTTGAAGATGGACTCCTCCCCCCGGCAGTTGAAGCCGTGGAACAGGCGGGCCAGGGTGAGGGTGGAGAAAGCCATGGTAGAGGCCAAGGCCGCGTCCCCATTCCGGTACCCCAGGTAGAAGGCAATCATGGTGACAATTGCGATAAGCAGGCCCTGCCCGCCGATGCGCAGCAGGAGGGGCTTGTTGAGAATGGGCTCCTTGGGGTCCCGGGGCTTCTGACGCAGCAGCCCCCGCCGGGCGGGCTCCATGCCGATGGCAATGGCGGGCAGGGAGTCGGTGAGCAGATTGATAAACAGCAGATGCACCGGCTGGAAGGGCACGGGCAGGGCCATCAGCGAGGCGTAGAGCACGCAGAAAATGCCCGCCGCGTTGCCTGAGAGCAGGAACTGAATGGCATTTTTGATATTGGTGTACACGCTGCGGCCGTTGACCACGGCCTTGACGATGGTGGCAAAGTTGTCGTCGGCCAGGATCATGGAGGCCGCATCCTTGCTCACCTCGGTGCCTGTGATGCCCATGGCCACGCCGATGTCCGCCTTTTTCAGGGCCGGGGCGTCGTTGACGCCGTCGCCGGTCATGGAGACAATGCATCCCCGCCGTTGCCAGGCGTTGACAATGCGGATCTTATGCTCCGGAGACACCCGGGCATACACGGAAATCTTGGCCAGCCGCTGGTCCAGCTCCTTGTCGGTCATGGCGTCCAACTCCACCCCGGAGAGGGCCTCGTCTCCCTCCCGGAAGATGCCCAGCTGGCGCGCGATGGCAGCGGCGGTCACCTTGTGGTCGCCGGTAATCATGATGGTGCGGATGCCGCCCTCCTTTGCGTCGGCCACCGCCTGCACCGCCTCGGGCCGGGGCGGGTCAATCATGGAGATCAGACCAATGAAGGTAAAATCATTCTCATCCTCCAGGGTCAGCGGCCGCACTCCGTCAAGCTCCTTATAGGCAAAGGAGAGCACCCGCAGCCCCTCCATGGACAGCTCCATGTTAACCCGGGAGATCTCCTCTCGCCGCTCCGGGGTCATCTCCACCGGCCCCTGGCGGGTCAGTAGGTATTTGGACCGCTGGAGCAGCACGTCGATGGCGCCCTTGGTGAACAGGGTGGGAGTGCCGTCAATGTTGTGGAGGGTGCTCATCAGCTTGCGGTCGGAATCAAAGGCCAGCTCCCCCAGGCGGGGGTGCTGCTCCCGATAGGCCACCTCGTCCACGCCAAACTTTTCTCCCAGTATGACCAGGGCTACCTCAGTAGGGTCGCCGATGGAGGCACCGGTCTCTTGGTTGTTGGTGGCATCGCTGGCCAGCAGGGCGGCCTTGAGCAGCAGCCGCTGCACATCGTTGACCAGCTCCAGATCCGCCCCCTCCAGTAGGGAGCCGTCGGCGTACACCTTCTGGGGGGTCATCTTGTTCTGGGTGAGGGTGCCCGTCTTGTCCGAGCAGATGACGCTCACCGCACCCAGGCTCTCCACCGCTTTCAGGTCCTTCATAATCGCGTTCTGCCGGGCCATCTTCTGGGTCCCCATGGCCAGCACGATGGTGACGATGGAGGAGAGCGCCTCTGGAATGGCGGCCACGGCCAGAGCCACAGCAAACATCAGGGAGTCCAGTATGCCCATGTGGGTGCGGAAGATGGACAGCACAAACACCAGGGCGCAGATGGCCATGATCACCGTGGCCAACCCGGCGCTGAACTTGTCCAGGCTCTCCTGCAGGGGCGTCTTACGCTGCTGGGTCTGGTTCATCAGGGAGGCAATTTTGCCCAGTTCCGTGTCCATACCGGTAGCAGTCACCGCCACCGTGGCCCGGCCGTAAGTGACCAGGCTGCCGGAAAAAACCATATTCTTCTGGTCGCCCAGGGCCACCTTCTCATGTTCAATGGCCTGGTCGGTCTTATCCACGCCCTCACTCTCACCGGTGAGGGAGCTTTCGTTGACCTTCAGGGAGAAATTTTCCAGAATACGGCCGTCGGCCACCACCATGTCCCCGGCCTCCAGCAGCACAATGTCGCCGGGCACTACATCCTGGGAGGGGATCTCCACCCGCACGCCCCCCCGCATGACTTTGGCCGAGGGGGAGGACATGGCCTTTAGGCTCTCCAGCGATTTTTCCGCCTTGAGATACTGCACGGTGCCCAGAATGGCGTTGAGGATGAGCACGGCAAAGATCACAATGGTGCTCTCCGCATTGCCGGAGAAGGCGGAAATCAGGGCCGCGATGATCAGAATGACCACCATCAGGTCCTTAAACTGCTCCAGGAACACCTGGGCCACGCTCTTTTTCTTTCCCTCGGAGAGCTTGTTGGGACCGAACTGCTCCGCCCGGCGGCGGACCTCCTCAGCCCCCAGGCCCTCCGGGGCAGTCCGCAGGCATTCCTGCGTCTCCTGCCCGGTCTTGTTAAAATAGGTCTCCTGCATGTCAAAATCCGCTCCTTCCGGTAGATGAGGCAAACAAAAAAAGACCTCCCGGCAGCCAGCGCGTACAGCGCGGCCGCCGAAAAGTCTTGTTACCGCATCGGGCGCATACCGCCAGGTCCGCGCACGCGGGCCGTGATGTTGACGGCATGACTTTCAAACTACTCCCTTTTCAACTAAATGTTACTATACCACAGCCGGTCAGGCCTGTCAAATCTTTTTTAGCATGTCCTAACTTTTGCCCGGATATGCGGGGACAGCCCCCTTTTCCGGTCCGGCCTCAGCGCTGGTACTCGAACTCCAGGTTATACAGGGACACGGTGTCTCCGTCCTGGATGCCCATCTCCTCCAGCCGGTCAAAGAGACCGGACTGCCGCAGCATTTTATCAAACCAGTTGCGGGACTCGTAGTCCCCGAAATTTACGTTGGCCATCAGCCGCTGGAGGGCAGGGCCCTCCACAATCCAGGTGTCGTCCTCATGAAGGATGGTCATGGGCTCGGACAGGTCCACCTCCGGCGGGCGCTCCACATAGGTGGGCTCGTACACCGTGATGGGGGGCAGGCTCTCCAGTTCCCGGGCGGCCGCGTACATCAGCTCCCGGGTGCCCTGTTGGGCGGCGGCGGAGATTTCGTAAAAGGGCATCCCCAGCGCCTCCACATGGGCCCGCAGGGCCTCCAGCCCCGTCCGCTCCTGGGCAATGTCCGCCTTGTTGCCCGCCACGAGCATCCGGCGGGAGGCCAGCTCGGGGGAGTACTCCTTCAGCTCGGCCTGAATGGCCTCAAAATCGGCCACCGGGTCACGGCCCTCGCTGCCCGACACATCCACCACGTGGATGAGCAGGCGGCAGCGGTCAATGTGCCGCAGAAAGTCGTGGCCCAGGCCGGCCCCATCGGCCGCCCCCTCAATGATGCCGGGGATGTCCGCCAGCACAAAGGAGACCCCCTCCTCCACGTACACCACGCCCAGGTTGGGAAACAGGGTGGTAAAGTGGTAGTTGGCGATCTTGGGCCGTGCCTTGCTCACCACGCTGAGCAGGGTAGATTTGCCCACATTGGGGAAGCCTACCAACCCCACATCGGCCAGGAGCTTGAGTTCCAGCACCACCTCCCGGCTGATCCCGGGCAGCCCCGCCTTGGCAAAGCGGGGCACCTGGCGGGTGGGGGTGGCAAAATGCTTGTTGCCCCAGCCGCCATTGCCCCCCCGGCAGAGCACAAAGGGCTCCCCCGAGGACATGTCGGCGATGATCTCCCCGCTCTCGGCGTCCCGCACCACGGTCCCCCGGGGCACCTTGATCACCAGGTTCTCTCCGTCCTTGCCGGAGCAGCGCTTGCCCTGACCGTCCCCGCCGTTGCCCGCCACGTATTTGCGCTTGTAGCGGAAATCCATCAGGGTGGACATGTGGTCGTCCACCTGGAGAATCACATCGCCGCCCCGGCCGCCGTCGCCGCCGTCCGGGCCGCCTGCGGCCACATATTTTTCCCGGTGGAAGGCCACCGCGCCGTTTCCGCCGCTGCCCGCCCGGACCGCGATCTTGGCCGTATCTACAAATGAAGCTGCCATCGGCATCTCCCTCCTCTCAAAGGAAAAGCCCCGAACGGAGCCGTTCGGGGCTTAGTATACCCATATTACTGGGCGATCTCCACAATGGAGACCTGCTTGCGGTCCTTGCCCAAGCGCTCAAACTTGACCTTGCCGCTCTTGAGAGCAAACAGGGTGTCGTCGCTGCCCTTACCCACGTTGACGCCGGGATGAATATGGGTGCCCCGCTGGCGGACCAGGATGTTGCCGGCCAGCACGAACTGGCCGTCGCCCCGCTTCACGCCCAAGCGCTTGGACTCGGAGTCGCGGCCGTTGCGGGTGGAGCCCACGCCCTTTTTATGGGCGAAAAACTGAAGACCGATATTCAGCATTTTGTTACACCTCCAAACGAGTGTTGTCCGTTGCCGCAGGGAGGATCATTCTTCCTCCACTACGATGATATTTTCAGGGTACTCCTCGTGCAGCTGGGCCAGATAGACCATCAGGGCCGCCAAAAGGGTCTGGCAGGTCTCCTCATTGGTCGGGCTCAGTCCGCCGGGAAGCTTGAGGGTGATGGAAGCGTCCCGCTCCCGTACCTTGACCGAGGCCCCAAGGCCCAGCACGTCGTTGACGGCGCACTCGGTCAGACGCACGGCGCTGGTCACCGCGGCGCACACCAGGTCGGCGCCCGCCTGGGCGGAGCCGCTGTGGCCCTTCACGGTAAAGCCCGTGATGCGCTCACCCTCCATGGTGAATGACGCTGTAGTCATTACACAGAGATCTTGCCGATGGTCACCTTGGTGTAGGGCTGACGATGGCCCTGCTTACGGCGGTAGCCCTTCTTCGGCTTATACTTAAAGACGATGATCTTCTTGCCCTTGCCGTTCTTGACAACGGACCCGTCCACCTTGGCGCCCTCCACCACTGGAGTGCCCACGGTGATCTTGTCCCCGTCGATGACTGCCAGCACCTTGTCGAAGGTCACGGCCTCACCGGCCTCCACGGGCAGCTTCTCGATGAAGAGGGTGTCGCCCTCGGTCACCTTGTACTGCTTGCCGCCGGTCTCAATGATCGCATGCATGTAGTTTCAACTCCTTCATTACGGGCTCGCTGTCGGGGGAGAGAGAAGCGCGGAGTGTGCGCAGCGTGACAGCCTGGTCACGGCTTCTCTTCTTGCAATCCCATTCAAAGCGGCTTTGATAGTATATCAGCCCGAAAACCGGAAGTCAAGCCCTTTTCTCCGTTTCCCCTTACAAAGCGGGGAAAAACGCCCCGCACGCCGCCGGGACCAGGTAGGCCTGCCCGTGGGCGCCCAGGCACGCCGCGGTGAAGAGAGCCAATCCCGCCGCCGCGGCTCCGCAGAAGATGCCAGCCCCCTTCAGGGAAACTGCCTCCCGGTTGCGCCCCATGCTGAAAAAGACGCAGCTGAGAAGAATCAGCCCGCACCACAGCCCCACTCTGAGGAACATGCCCCAGAAGGCCAGAAAGCCCGGTGCAATGGGCCGCGCCGCCGTCTCGGCCAGGGAAAAGGCCATAAAGTGCGCCCTGACGCACAGCCCGATGGAGAGCACACCCGCGGCCACCGGCGCCAGAAACAGCCAATAGGTTTTTTGTCTTTCCATATCGATCTCCCCTTTCGTATTGCAGCCAAATTTCCACTACATTATATAGTTGCAGGCTTTTTCCGTCAGGGGGCCTGCTCGCCCTCCGGCGTGTACCAGGCCGCGTCCCCCACCATAAGCTCCTGCGTCCAGGCGCTGAATTCCTCCTCCGTCACCGTCTGGCCAGCAATTGCGTACTCCCATGAGTCCGCATAGCCCAGGATCTCCAGCGCGGCTATGCCGTTTTCGAAATATAATCTGCAATAGTGGTTGCTGGCCGCCCCGCTGGAGCCCACAAACACGCCGTTGGTCTGGATGGCGTTCATGCCCCGGTGGACCATCTGCACCCCATAAAAGGCGTCCTCCTCCCGCTTCAGGACCAGATAATCGCCGCTGCCGGGGCCCGCGATGCAGAGGATCAGCTCCGCGCCCCCGTCCCCGTCCAGCTCCTGAAGAGTCAGCTTGAGAAGCTGCCCTGTCTCTGTGGGAAGCCCGGCGCAGTACTCGGCCAGGGTAAGGCTCTCGCTCTCAGGCTCCTCCGCCGCCATATCCAGGGTGTAGGCAAAGGAAGCGCCCTCCTGCAAAATGGGCAGGAAGCCCTGAAGGGCCTCCCAGTCTCCGTCGGGGAGCCGCCCCTCCAGAGCGGCAGCGTTCAGCTGGGGGAACAGGGCCTCCGCCGCCAACTCAGGGGTGGGGGGGATGTCAGCGACCGGCGGCTTCGGAGCGGCGGCCGTGCAGGCGGACAGCAGCGCCAGCAGAAGCGCTGCCAGCAGAAGTGCAGGGGATCTCATAGAGACGCCTCCTTTATTTTTTATGTATAAAAGCATCCCAGTATAGCAGTCTACCCTGCGGGCGGTCTTTACACAGCGGCAACAAAGGGGTAAAAAAGGGTAACACCCGACCTGGGCCCCCGTTCACTCCGCCAGGCGGCCGAAATACCACCCGGTGACCCCCTCTTTCTTGGCCAGGCAGCCGCCCCGGACCCGCCGGACCACGCTGAGCACATCCCCCGGCTCCACCGGCAGGTGGTAGTCGGTGGAGTCCTCGCATTTGAGCATGCCGTCCTCCTCATACAAGTAGCTGTTGAGAATATCCAGCTCCCAGCCGGTCTCCAGGTGACGGCAGCGGGAGAACTCCCCGCCGTGCGACAGCAGCTCTACCCGGTTATGCCCCCAGCGGATGTTGATGGACCGCTCCGAGGGCGCCTGGGCATCCAGAGCGGCGGCCTTCGGCAGTCCGTCGTAGGCCGCCCAGGAAAAGGCCCCGCCCGGCTCCTCCGGCAGGATGAGGGCGTTGAGCTGCCCGTCCAGTTTGAGGACACAGCCCCCGTCGATGCTGGCGATGCGACTTTCCCCATCCAGCAGGGGCGCGGCAGAGGGCACATCCGGGTTGTAAAGGGTCACCGGCCAGTGGCCCACCACGCACCAGCGGCTAAAGTGGTGCCCCTGGTTGAGAAAGTCGTCGTTCTTCATGCAGTGCCAGGCGGACAGACGCTCCAGATCAGTCTCCCGGGGCACCCCGCCGTGGACAAACAGGTAGTGCTCGTTGACCAAAATCGTGGGCATGGCGCTCAGCCACGCCAGCTCCGCCGGAAACCGCGCCCGGAGCCGCCTGCGCATCTCCTCCAGGTCGTGGGGTGCCTGCCCCGCATAGCCCGCCGCCCGGGCCATCTGGAGCAGGAGGCTGCGCTCCCCCCACACCCCCAGATAGTGGTGGTAAAACGACTGGGGCAGCTGCGCCCCGTGGGCAAACTCCGCCACCAGACTGTCGCAGTTTCCGCTCAAGGCGTACACTGTCTGGTGTTTGGACAGCTCCATAAGAAAGCGCAGGGTGCCCAGGCTGTCCGGCCCCTTCTCAATTAGATCTCCCACCAGCACCAGAATATCGTCCCCGGTCACCCGGGCGGTCTGGAGCAGGCCCTTTAAAAACGGCAGATTGCCGTGAATATCGCTGATCGCCAGCACCCGCCGCCCGGCCGGGAATTGGGCGCGGAGGACTGCCGCCCGCTTTTCCATGGGATCACCTCTTTTTCAGGGATAGTGTATCACAGCGCCCCCCTCAGGGCAAGAAGGACCGGACGTTCTCCCGTGGAAACGTCCGGTCCGCGCTCGGTCATCTTCACTTCATACGGGCGGCAAAGGCCACCCAGCCCTTCTGCTCCCGGCGTTCCACCACTTCCAGCCCGTTTTTCTCCAGAGCGGCGCGCACCTCGGCGGCGCGGGTGTCAATGATGCCGGAGCATAGGAACACGCCCTCCGGGGCCAGGAACCGGCCCGCCTGGGCGGAGAGGGGGATGATTACGTCCGCCACGATGTTAGCCAGCACCAGGGCATACCGCCGCTCGGCCAGCTCCGCCGCCAAGGCCTCGTCCCCCAGCACATTGCCCGCACGCACGGTATAGCGGTCGGCCCCGATCCCGTTCATGGCGGCATTTTCATAGGCCACGCCCACCGCCTTGGGATCAATATCCACCGCCACGGCGGCAGAGGCTCCCAGGGCCAGGGCGGCAATGGACAGAATGCCGCTGCCGCAGCCCAGGTCCAGCACCGGCCGGCCGGGCACGGTATAGCGCTCCACCCCCATCAGGCACAGTTGGGTGGAGGCGTGGCTGCCCGTGCCGAAGGTGAGGCCGGGATTGAGGTACAGGGGCGTCCTGCCCGGGGGGACGGGCCGCCCCCGCTCCCACTCGGGCACAATGTAAAGCCGCTCCCCCACGGCCATTGGCCTATAGTACTTCTTCCAGCTGTGGGCCCAGTCGTTCTCCCCCAGTGCGGCGGAGGTGTAGTCCCGGTCCACGCCGGCCAGCCAGGCGTGCAGCTGGGCCTGGCCGTCCGCGTCGTCCGGCACATAGAACTTCACCCGGCACACGCCCCGCATCCGCTCCAGCAGCTCGTCGTCCACATAGTCCCAGTACTGACGGTTCTCCTCCAGGAAGCGCCGGAATTCCTCCTCGTCCTCGATCACCAGCCCTGTGACCCCGTTTCCGGTCAGCCGGGCGGTCAGATCGTCCAGCTCCTCCGGGCGGGCCTCCAGGGTGATCTCCAGCCAGCGAATATCCTCCATCAGCGCTGCCTCCCCAGGAAGAAGAGCGCCACAGTCCCCGGGCCGGAGTGGGCGCCGATGACCGGGCCTACCTGGTTGAGAAACACGGACTTGACGCCGAAGCGGCGCTTCACTTCCTCTGCCACCTTTTTGGCGTCCGCCTCGCAGTCGCCGTGGCTGATAAACACCACCTGCCCGGCCGGGTCCACCACACTCTCCTCCATGTGGTCCACCAGGGCGGTGAGGGAGGCGCCCCGCCCTCTGGCGGTCCCCACCTTTACCAGCCGCCCCTCGTTATCCATATGCATCACCGGCTTGATGGACAGCATGGTTCCCAGCACAGCGGTGGCAGCGGACACGCGGCCGCCCCGCTTCAGGAAATGCAGGTCCTCCACCGTAAACCAGTGGCACAGATGGAGCTTGTTTTCCTCTACCCAGTCCCGGATCTCGTCAATGCTCTTCCCCTGCCGCTTTTGGGCCACGGCGTGCCAGAGCAGCAGGCCCTGCCCCAGGGAGGCGCTCAGGGTGTCCACCACGTAGAACTTCCGCTCCGGATACTTTTCCGTGAGCTCCTTTGCCGCAATCCGGACCGAATCGCAGGTGGCGGAGAGGGCGGAGGAAAAGGTCAGGAACAGCACGTCCTTTCCGGCCGCCAGCACCGGCTCCAGCCGGGCGGTCACGTCGGCCACGTTGACCGCCGCCGTGGTGGCCATCTCCCCCTCGCGCAGAGCCTTGTAAAAGGCCTTTGGGGACATATCCCGGTTGTCCGGCCAGTTCAGATGGGTCTTCCCCTTGATCGTAAAGGAGAGCGGCAGCACCTCCAGCTCCATTTCCTTTACCATAGAAGCCGTCAGGTCTGCCGAGGAGTCGGTGGCCAGCAGATATTCGCTCATACGCGTCCCTCCAAAATCAATCTTTGGCGGTCTCCCGCTCATTTTTTCGCTTCAGCTTTTCCGCCTGACCGGCCAGAGGCGGCCGGCGGGCCATAATATCCAGCACCCGCTGGCAGGCCAGCTGGTCGGCATAGCTGCGCAGGGCCAGGCTTAAAGCCAGGCGGGGCAGCTCCTCTGCCCCGGCGCTGCCGTCCAGGCAGCCCGCCGTCACGTCCAGCGCCCGGTCCAACTCCTGCTGGAACATATCATAAAGGGCCTCCGGCTCCCGCCCCTCCGCAGCGGAGGAGAGCAGCCGGGCCGCGTCCTTCACCGAGAGCACCTGCTTGAGGGCGCACAGGGCGGTCAGATAGGCCAGATGGGTGCGGGAATACCGCTTCCCCTCCGCCCGGGGCAGGGCGCCGTCCTTGATATAGTTGTTTACCATGGCGGAAGTGAGGCTCTCCCCCTCCCCATAGTGGATCAGCTGCCGGGGCATATAGGAGATCAGCTGATCCATATACAGCCCGATATCCGGCAGCGCGTCCCATTCCGCCGGGCGCTCCCCCTCCAGGCGCCCCTTTAATTCCCGCAGTTCCTCCATGCTCGGCATCCCTTTCTAATCTTTAAAATGATATGATGCGGTTTTTGTTTTATTATAGCACGAGTCGCTCGCCTCTGTAAAGCACTTTTTTCCTGAAATTGGGTTTTTAAATTATAGTCAGTTTTGCACAATTTTTTTAGTTTTCGTTGACATTTTACCGTCGTTTTGGTATGTTAATTGTAAGGAAGCTGAAGCCAATGCTGCCATATACTGGCGCAGAGAAAGGAGCAGTCCAATGATTGATTAGTTAAGCCAGTTAGCGCCGTGATCCGTAAAG
Organism: Lawsonibacter celer; assembly: GCF_014281125.1. Taxonomy (GTDB): domain Bacteria; phylum Bacillota; class Clostridia; order Oscillospirales; family Oscillospiraceae; genus Lawsonibacter_B; species Lawsonibacter_B celer. Next base: position 21,383 of record NZ_JACOEA010000010.1, read on the forward strand.
CCGATGAGACCTTAATCCTTTTATCTGACAACAATACAAAGGAGGATTTCCAAACGTTAAAACGGTTTAAACGAATCATCAGCTTACTTTTGTGCATGTCTTTGATTTTCGTGCCTGCCTCCGCGGTCGACTCTGAGGACCAGGATATGACCAGGAAAGTTTCGGTACTTATAACTGATACAGAGGCGATCCCTCTGGATGGCTTGGCTGCCTATGCGCTGACCAGAAGCGTTCCATCTGATGGTATTGTGCTTTCACTCCCGGTTACTACAAGGATAACCGAGGAAGCAACGAGTACCGTCATTGATTTGTCCGATACATATCAGCTTACCAGCCGTGAGCAGCAAATTGTCGCGGCAGACTATATCCTTGATCCCAGCGGATACTCTGCGGATTTTATTGCATCGACGGATTCGGACACAAAGTTGGAATTAACCACAGGCCTGGAATTCGGCGTAACCCGTGCCACTCCCAGTGCAAGCGGAGAGGATTATCAGGAACGGAATGACTGGTCCTCTACATTAAGCTATACCCGCAAAAGTGCAGAGCGATATTATTTCGGAAATCTTGCCGAAAATAACGGTTATCTCTATGACTGGGTACAATCTATTTGTATACAAGGGTTTGCACTAGAGCCTAGTAGCATTTCGCTCTCTTATAGCTATAATGTTTAAAGATGACTATGGAAATTTTGTAGAAAATATCATCGGAGTTTATCATAGGGATGATCCTGGTTTTAAGCCGCTCTCTGATAGTGCGGGATCCGGTGTTGCCTTTCAATATAAACCCGGAGTGCTCATATCTGCTTCCAGATTTTATCTGTCATGCTACGGAAACAACAGCAATATAAATCCGCCTGGGACCGCAGTTGGATCCACCGGAGGCTCCTTTAACATCTACGGAAATGTTGCTATGATTCCCAGAGAAGGGATTTCATTCTCCTATTCTTATCCCTTTGGAATTAGCGTTGGATCCTCCGGTCAGGATGTAGTCATAGATTGTCATACTATGCTTATGGCGCAGCTTTACCGCTAGCTATACCGCGAGAAGGTGAACACCTTGAATATTCCCTGCCTGATCGGCATCATTTTCCTCCCATTTTTGGTAAGGGAAATAATCCGCAATACCGTAAAACCGGATCCGCGGGACAAATTCCGGGACGCCCTTCCCTATTGCATAGTCATGGCCCTTGTCCTGATCCTGCTTTGGATCTCCGGCTGAACGGGATGCGGGAAGGAGGCTGATTTTTGAAGCGCAAAAGAATCCTGATTGTGATCGCCATAGTGTTCTGTGTGGTTTGTCTTACAGGAGGGATACTGTATACCGTGCTGGCCGCCCGGCTGCCATTTCTGACGTGGAGCAACAGTATTTCCGTCGATGCGCTCTCTGTAGCTGGTATGAACTATGGCTTTCAGTCGGGAGAACCATTTAGGACCTATACGCTGACCCGAGAAGAAGTGGACCAGGTGATCTCCTTACTCAACCAGCTCTCGCCAGAAAAAATCACATTTTATAATTCCGGCAGAGCGATAGGCGTGGACTTTCTTTTGTATCTGGAGGGAAACGGAAAACGTTATATTTTAAAATCCTACCTACAAACGCCAGAGCCACTTCTCTATGTTTCGGAAGATGATTGGGAGCCATCGTTTTACCCCGACCTATTTGGTTTTCGTTCCAGTACCTTTGTTAAGGACCCCGCGCTTTTTGAATTTCTGGTGAGCCTCATCCCCGAGGGCAGCCGCCACCCAGAATAAGACAGCAGACGTCCCCGCCCGGCCCGCTTTGAAAAGCGGGCCGGGCGTTTTTCCATTGCTCCTTTGCGCGGAGTGATCTTTTTCTTGACGCAAGTCCGAAATCGTACTATACTTTTCCATGCCGCAAGTCCAAAATCATACTTATCGAGAGGAGCCGCGCCCATGGAGCTTGAGCGGGAACTGCGTGCCTTTAACGCCTTTTTTAAAGAGATGGACGACCTGTATCACGATCTGGCGATAGGCGCGGGCCTGTCCGACAGCGCCTTTGACATTTTTTACACCCTGCGCACCCTGGGGGAGGGCTGCCTGCAGCGGGATGTGTGCGGCTGCTCCTTTGTGAGCAAGCAGACCGTCAACTCCTCCATCCGCACCCTGGAGCGCAGGGGGCTGCTCTCCCTGCGCCCCGGAAAGGGCCGAAATCTGCACATCTATCTGACCCCCGCCGGCCGGCAGCTGATGGAGGAGCGCATTGACCCGGTGCTCCGCATGGAGGTGCGGGCCTTTTCCACACTGTCCGCCGCAGACCGGGCCGAGCTGCTGCGGCTGAACCGGGCCTATCTGGACGCGCTCCGGTCCCACGCCGGAGCGCAAACCTTTGATCCACAGGAGAATCCGCTTTTATGAGAATTCAGCTTTCCGACCATTTCAACTACTCCCGCCTGCTGCGCTTTGTGCTGCCCTCCATCGTTATGATGGTCTTTACCTCTATCTACAGCGTGGTGGACGGGCTGTTTGTCTCCAATTTTGTGGGCAAGACCCCTTTTGCGGCCATCAACCTGATTATGCCCCTGCTGATGATGCTGGGCGCGCTGGGCTTTATGATCGGCACCGGCGGCAGCGCCCTGGTCTCACGCACCCTGGGAGAGGGAGATCAGGAGCGGGCCAACCGCTATTTCTCTATGCTGATCTATGTGACCTTCCTGCTGGGCGCGGCGCTCACCCTTCTGGGTCAGCTTTTCCTGAGGCCCATCGCCGGTTTCCTGGGCGCGCAGGGACCCATGCTGGAGCACTGCGTGCTCTATGGGCGCATCCTGCTGGTGGCCCTCATTCCCTTTATGCTGCAAAATGTCTTTCAGAGCTTCCTCATCACCGCCGAGCGCCCCCACCTGGGTCTGGCCACCACCGTGGCCGCCGGGGTGACCAATATCATTCTGGACTTTCTCTTTGTGGCGGTATTCCACTGGGGTCTGGCGGGGGCGGCTGTGGCCACCACCATCAGCCAGATGGTGGGTGGAATTTTCCCGCTGGTCTATTTCCTGCTGCCCAACCACAGCCTGCTGCGCCTTCGGCGGGCGCCCTTTGACGGACGCGCCCTGCTCAAAACCTGCGCCAACGGCTCCTCTGAGTTGATGACCAATCTCTCCGCCTCGCTGGTCAACATGCTCTACAATTTCCAGCTGATGCGCATCGCCGGAGAGGATGGCGTGGCCGCCTATGGCGTCATCATGTACACCAATTTCATTTTTGCCGCCATTTTTATCGGCTATTCCATCGGCAGCGCGCCCCTGGTGGGCTACCACTACGGCGCGGAGAACCGCCATGAGCTGCAGAACCTGTTCCGGAAAAGCCTCCTGCTCATCGGCCTGTTCGGGCTGGTCCTCACCGCCCTGGCCGAGCTGCTCTCCGGCCCCCTTACCGCGCTGTTTGTGGGCTACGACGCCCAGCTGCTGGACCTGACCCGGCGGGGCTTCCGCCTCTACTCCCTCTCTTTCCTGTTCAGCGGGTTCAGCATGTTCGGCTCCGCCTTCTTTACCGCGCTGAGCAACGGCCTGGTCTCAGCCGCCATCTCCTTCCTGCGCACGCTGGTATTCCAGGTGTCCGCCGTGCTGATTCTCCCCCTCCTCCTGGGCGTGGACGGGGTATGGCTGGCCATTGTGGCCGCCGAGCTGCTGGCCCTCGGGATAACCGTCCTCTTTCTGCTGTGCAACCGCTCCAAATATCATTACGCCTGAGCTTTTTCCCCTTTCCAGGCAAAAGGCCCCCGCTCCGCGCTTTCACGCGGAGCGGGGGCCTTTTTGAAAGCGTTATGCCGCGAATGAAATCAGCCGTTCTTGATGGCGGCCTGGGCGGCGGCCAGACGGGCGATGGGCACACGGAAGGGGGAGCAGGACACGTAGTCCAGGCCCACCTTGTGGCAGAACTCCACGGAGGAGGGGTCGCCGCCGTGCTCGCCGCAGATGCCCAGGTGCAGGTCAGGGTTGGCGGAGCGGCCCAGCTCAGCGGCCATCTTCACCAGCTTGCCCACGCCCTTTTGGTCCAGCTTGGCGAAGGGATCGTTCTCGTAGATCTTCTTGTCATAGTAGGCGCCCAGGAACTTGCCGGCGTCGTCGCGGGAGAAGCCGAAGGTCATCTGGGTCAGGTCGTTGGTACCGAAGGAGAAGAAGCCGGCCTCCTTGGCAATCTCATCGGCGGTGAGGGCCGCGCGGGGGATCTCGATCATGGTGCCCACCAGGTACTTCATGTCGGAACCGGCGGCCTTGATGATCTCGTCAGCGGTAGAGGTGACCACGTTCTTGACGTACTTGAGCTCCTTGACCTCGCCCACCAGGGGGATCATAATCTCGGGGATCATGTTCCAGTCGGGGTGACGCTTCTGGACGTTCAGGGCGGCCTTGATCACGGCACGGGTCTGCATAGCGGCAATCTCGGGGTAGGTGACCGCCAGACGGCAGCCCCGGTGGCCCATCATGGGGTTAAACTCATGCAGGCCAGCGATGATGTTCTTAATCTCCTGAACGCTCTTGCCCATGTCGCCGGCCAGCTTCTCAATGTCGGCCTCCTCAGTGGGCACGAACTCATGCAGCGGGGGATCCAGGAAGCGGATGGTGACCGGGCAGCCCTCCATGGCCTCGTAGATGCCCTCGAAGTCCGACTGCTGCATGGGCTCCAGCTTGGCCAGGGCCTTCTCCCGCTGCTCCACCGTATCAGAGCAGATCATCTCACGGATGGCGGGGATGCGGTCGGCGTCAAAGAACATGTGCTCGGTGCGGCACAGGCCGATGCCCTGGGCGCCGAAGGTCTTGGCCTGAGCGGCGTCGTGGGGGGTGTCGGCATTGGTGCGCACCTGGAGGCGGCGGTACTTGTCCGCCCAGCCCATGACCCGGCCGAACTCGCCGCCGATGGTGGCGTCCACCGTGGGCACGGCGCCGTCGTAAATGCTGCCGGTGGAGCCGTCCAGGCTGATCCAGTCGCCCTCTTTGTAGGTCTTGCCGGCCAGCTCAAACTGCTTGTTGGCCTCGTCCATCTTGATCTCGCCGCAGCCGGAGACACAGCACTTGCCCATGCCGCGGGCCACGACGGCGGCGTGGGAGGTCATGCCGCCGCGGACGGTGAGGATGCCCTGGGCGGCCTTCATGCCCTCGATGTCCTCAGGAGAGGTCTCCAGACGGACCAGGACCACCTTCTCGCCCCGCTCGGCCCAGGACTTGGCATCCTCGGCGGAGAAGACGATCTTGCCGCTGGCGGCGCCGGGAGAGGCGCCCAGCGCCTTACCGATGACCTTACTCTCCTTGAGCTTGGCCGCATCAAACTGGGGGTGCAGCAGGGTGTCCAGAGAGCGGGGCTCGATCATGGCGACCGCCTGCTTCTCATCAATGGCGCCCTCGTCCACCAGGTCGCAGGCGATCTTCAGGGCGGCGGCGGGGGTGCGCTTGCCGTTGCGGGTCTGGAGCATATACAGCTTGCCGTGCTCCACGGTAAACTCCATGTCCTGCATGTCGTGGTAGTGGTTCTCCAGGGTCTTGCAGACCTCCTGGAACTGGGCGAACGCTTCGGGGAACTTGTCGGCCATCTCGGAGATGGGCATGGGGGTGCGCACGCCGGCCACCACGTCCTCGCCTTGGGCGTTGGTCAAAAACTCACCGAAGAGCTTCTTCTCGCCGGTGGCTGGGTTACGGGTAAAGGCCACGCCGGTGCCGCAGTCGTCGCCCATGTTGCCGAAGGCCATGGACTGCACGTTGACCGCGGTGCCCCAGGAATAGGGGATGTCGTTGTCCCGGCGGTAGACATTGGCGCGTGGGTTGTCCCAGGAGCGGAACACGGCCTTGATGGCGCCCATGAGCTGCTCCTTGGGGTCGGAGGGGAAGTCCTGGCCGATCTTGGCCTTGTACTCGGCCTTAAACTGGCCGGCCAGCTCCTTCAGGTCGTCGGCGGTCAGGTCCACGTCCAGGGTGACGCCCTTCTTCTCCTTCATCTCGTCGATGAGCTGCTCAAAATACTTCTTGCCCACCTCCATAACCACGTCGGAGTACATCTGGATAAAGCGGCGGTAGCAGTCATAGGCCCAGCGGGGGTTGCCCGACTTCTTGGCCATGACCTCCACCACGTCCTCGTTCAGGCCCAGGTTGAGGATGGTGTCCATCATACCGGGCATGGAGGCACGGGCGCCGGAGCGTACGGAGACCAGCAGGGGATTTTCCAGATCGCCGAACTTCTTGCCGGTGATCTCCTCCATCTTGACGATGTAGTCCATAATCTGGGCCTGAATTTCATCGTTAATCTTCTGCCCGTCCTCATAGTACTGGGTGCAGGCCTCGGTGGTGATCGTAAAGCCCTGGGGCACGGGCAGGCCAATATTGGTCATCTCGGCCAGGTTGGCGCCCTTTCCGCCCAGCAGCTCACGCATGTTGGCATTTCCTTCGGAGAACAAATAGACATACTTGTTGGCCATGTTTCATATTCCTCCTAGATTTTTCATTCCGCCGCTCATTATACCATTTTCCTTGAAAAATGCAACCGAAATTGCATGTTTTTATTCATTTCTTATTCGATACGATTCCTTTTGATTCTACAGAAACATTAACTGTATTTATCTATCTTTAAGATTCTCTTCCAGGTGCGGCGCATCAATCGAACCTACGGCTTAACAGGGTTAATATGAATATAGACAAGACAAATAATGCATATTAATCCTTTTTGTCCGCCCGTTCGGTTGCAGCGGATTGGAGATCACCGCCTGGGGCAGCAGGTTCTATCTGGGCCAGGCCTATGAGGACGACTGCTATGTAAAGTTCATCCAGTACCCCCTGTCCAAGAAAGGACCGGTGTGCAAGACCCCGGCCGATCAGCAGGAGGCCATCCGGGGCCTTGAGGGCATAAAAAAGCCGGCCGTCCAGGCTTTTCTCGCCCAGACGGTCGGCTTTTTCTTAATTATACTCCATGTGGTAGGCTCCACATGATCCGTTAGTCATATGATGTTTCATTTATACCATGTGTAATAGCGTTTTGCCAAGCCCGCTCGGAAGAAGCCTGTGCTCAGTAATTGGACGCCACGACCGCTCCGCCGCCCAGAAGGGTGGTGGTGTTAGCCACGGCCATGATGGTAATGAGCACCGCACTGATGATGGCAAAGAGGTAGGGGTTCTTGGTACGCTTATACACCACACGGCTGAGAATGGGGGTCACAAACAGATAGACGATGGCAGGATAGAGCCAGATGCCGCTGATGCGCAGTCCCTCGGTGGCATACCACTTCAGAAGGCCGGTGCTGAAGAAGGTGCCGTACTGGATGGCCAGGAAGCCCAGCGCGCCCAGAATGTTAAACACCGCCAGGATCAGGATGTTGCCAAAGCCCTTCTTGCCGCCGATGGTATTGTAGTTGAAGCAGTTGACAGCCACGGAGTTGATGATGTAATAGATCAGGAACAGGGGCAGATAGCGCAGGGCAATGAGCACCTTGTCCGCATCAAAGGCCTTTAGGGTCAGGACCCACAGTCGGAAATCCGTCTTAAAGAAGTAATCGGCGAAGAACAGGATCAGGAACGCCAGGCCGCACGCCAGCAGCGCCAGCACGATGGTGCGCAGCAGCTTTCCGCCGCTCATCGTAATGCCGCGGGCAGCCGCGGAAAATCCGTGGCTCTTTCCATAGGTAAACGCATAGATGACCAGAAGAATCAGGGCAAACACACCGGACAGGACACACCACACACCCATGGTCAGCGGCCCGGTCTGGGGGAATACCGACGTGGTCTTGGAATAGATGTTCTGGATGGCCCACATATAGCTCACACCGGAAAACACGGCGCAGCAGGCCAGGGAGAGCCAGAACCAGAGCTTGCCGCCGCCGGACACAGACAGGGGCTGCACTAGCTCTTTTTCCTTCAGCACGGCAAAGAACGGGACATCCAGCATCACCAGGACGAAGGAGAGCAGGAACAGGACGATCCCCACCAGTCCGACAAAGTCAAAGGCCGTTTTCACCTGCCAGGCCTGGTCAGAGGCGGGCAGGGGATTGGGCGCGCCCAGCGCGTCCTGGAAGAATTGTACGCCGTAGCCCACGCACTCGCCGGAGAAATGCACCTGGGGGTGGGTGCAGTTGGGCTGATAGATCACCCGGAAGGCGTCTCCGTTCTCATAATACTGGCCGGGGACCACATCGCCGGCCACACCGTCGGCGCCCTGATTGAAGTTGACGAAATTCTTCGCGTCATTGGTGGACAGGAAGTCTCGGGGCGCCCCGGTCTCACCGTTCTCCCCTTCCGTCCAGAAGAAGAACTCATCATATTTGTCCGCGATGATGCCGACGTTTCTGTCACCGAAGTCCGCGCTGTGGTCATTGCCCAGATCGTCCACCCAGGTAGCTGCCTGGAACAGAACAGCGCTAATCAGGGGCTCCTCCCGCTCGTTGTCAATGGCCACCAGCATATTGCAGGAAGCGCCGCCGCTGGAATGGCCTGTGACGCCGATGCGGCTGGTATCCACATAGGGCAACGTACTGGCCTGTACCACCGCTGCGTCCACGCCTACGGCAGAGCTGTACAGATCCTCCGCACCCGTGGCCTCGCTGTCGCCGTGGCCGTGCATATCCACCGCCAGCACCACATAACCCCGGCGGGCATATTCGATGGAGTAAAGGTCCTGCATCTCCTTATTGTTATACCAGCCCTCCACCGTAATGATGCACGGGGCCGGGCTTTCCGCCGTGGCCGTGTCCGGCCGATACAGCTGCACACTGACAGCATATCCTGAAGAGTCAATGAGCCGGAGTTCTTCCACATGGACGCTTCCGAAACCGTCCTGAATGGCCGAGGATACGATCATACTGATCAGGCACAGGCACAGGGATATCGCCAACAAGATAGCAGGCCATTTCCGCCTAACGCTGCGGTTTTCTTTTGACATGGTGGTGCTCCTCCCTTTTTCTTTCACATTTTGTATTTACAGTTTCGGAACATACTCTGACACCAACACCCCCCCAGCGCGCAAAAAGAGCATGACACCCTGGCTGGCCGTCATGCTCTCTCCATTACTCACGAGCTTTATTGTGTTAAATTTATATTAGCAAAGCCGACTCATCTTGTCAAGCGCAACCTTTATTTTTTGTGCAAATTGCAATAAAATAGCAGGGGGTATTTTACACCCGGCACAGCCACCAGCCTCTTGCATTTCCCGGCGGAGCCTGCTATGATAAATATACACCGGTGCAGAGATGTTGAGATGCGCAGAGTGGTTCAGGCCGCTTTGCGCTTTTTCTTTGTGTCGGGCTGTTGGTTTGCATCTTGGAGGGACACAGTATGGATACCCATCAGCTTTTGGAGCTTCTGGACGCCGGGCCGGTGATCGCGGCAGTCAAGGACCCGGCCGGCCTGGCCCATGCCCTGGACAGCGACGTATCGGTCCTCTTTCTCCTCTATGGAGACATCCTCACCATCCGGGACACAGTGGCCCGGGTGCGGGAGGCGGGCAAGCGGGCCTTCGTCCACCTGGATCTGATCGAGGGCCTGTCCACCCGGGAGATCTCCGCCGACTTTATCGCCCGGAGCACCGCCGCCGACGGGGTGATCTCTACCAAGCCCGCCCTCACCCGCCGGGCCCGGGAGTTGGGTCTGGTGGCCATCCAGCGGATCTTTCTGCTGGACTCCATGGCCTTAAAAAGCGTAGAGCGCCACTTCTCTCAGGAGAGTGCCGATCTGGTGGAGGTACTGCCAGGGCTGATGCCCAAGATCATCCGGCAGCTCTGCCGCACCACCGGCCGGCCTATCATCGCCGGCGGACTCATTACCGACAAGGAGGACGTGACCGGGGCCCTGGGGGCCGGAGCGGTGGCGGTGTCCTCCACCAATCCCGCCGTCTGGAGCATGTAGCGGCGGACCAACTGCATAAGGATGTTTCCGGAGAGTGAGAGTGAAACAGCGCCAGCCCCTTGCCGGGGCGGTCCTGTTTTGCTCTTTTTTCTTTTTTAAGTAACGGTTTACGGGAGGTTTTGCTATGTACGACGTTCTCATCATCGGCTGCGGCATCGTGGGCGCGGCCACTGCCTTTGAGCTGTCCAAGTATCAGCTCAGGGTGGGGATCGTGGAGCGGGAAAACGATGTGGCCAACGGCACCACCAAGGCCAACTCCGCCATCATCCACGCCGGGTATGACCCCGTCCCCGGCTCCCTTATGGCGCGCCTCAACGTCCGGGGCTCCGCCCTGGCCCGGGAGCTGTGCGCCCAGCTGGATGTGCCCTATCTGGCCTGCGGGTCCCTGGTGCTGGGCTTCTCCCCGGAGGACAATGCCCACCTGGAGGAGCTGTACCGCCGCGGCGTACAAAACGGCGTCCCCGGCCTGGCTCTGCTGACGGGAGACCAGGCCCGGGACCTGGAGCCCAACCTCTCCCCCGCCGTCACCGCCGCCCTCCACGCCCCCTCCGCCGCCATCTGCTCCCCCTGGGAGTACTGTCTGGCCTTGGCGGAGACAGCGGTGCGCAACGGCGCTCAGCTTCATTTGGAGACCGCCGTCACCGGCCTGACCCCCGCGGAGGACGGCTGGCGGGTGGAGACCAGCCGGGGCGTGCTGGAGGCCCGGTATGTGGTCAACGCCGCCGGGCTGGACACTCAGGCCGTCCATGAGATGGCCGCACCCCCCGCCTTTACCATCCACCCCTCCCGAGGCCAGTACTTCCTGCTGGACAAGAGCGAAGGAGGCCGGGTGGGCCGGGTGATCTTCCAGTGTCCCAACGAAAACGGCAAGGGAGTATTGGTGGCTCCCACCGTCCACGGCAACCTGATCGTGGGCCCCAACGCCGAGCCGGTGGAGGGGGACGACACCGCCACCACCAGCTCCGGGCTGGCCTTTGTTCGGGAAACCGCCCTGCGCTCGGTGCCGTCGGTGGAGTTCCGCACCTCCATCCGCAACTTCGCCGGGGTGCGGGCTGTGGCTGACACCGGGGACTTTATTATTCAGGAGGCCGCCCCTCACTTCCTGGACCTGGCAGGCATCTGCTCCCCTGGCCTGTCCGCCGCCCCCGCCATCGGGGAGTACGCCGTGGAGCTGCTGGGGCAGGCGGGTCTGGCATTAGAGCGGAAAGCGGACTTCACCGCCAGCCGGAAACGGGTCCGGTTCCGGGAACTGCCGCCGGAGGAAAAGGCCAAACTAGCAGCGGAGCATCCGGCCTACGGCCGGGTGATCTGCCGGTGTGAAACCGTCACCGAGGGGGAGATCCTGGACGCCCTGGCCAGTCCTATCCCGCCCCGGTCGGTGGACGGAGTGAAGCGCCGGGCAGGGGCCGGTCTGGGCCGCTGCCAGGGGGGCTTCTGCGGTCCCCGGGTGGTGGAGCTGCTGGCCCGGGAGCAGAAGCGCTCACCGGGTGACATCCCCCAGGACAAGGCCGGCTCCTGGCTGCTGGCCTGTGAGACGAAAGGAGGGGCACGCTGATGTATGACCTCATTGTGATCGGCGGCGGCCCGGCCGGTCTGGCCGGGGCCTGCGCCGCGTGGGAGGCGGGTCTGCGCCGTATTCTCATCGTGGAGCGGGACAAGGAACTGGGGGGTATCCTCAACCAGTGCATCCACAACGGCTTCGGCCTGCACTATTTTAAAGAAGAGCTCACCGGCCCGGAGTACGCCGGGCGGTTTATCGAAATGCTCCGGGACACCGGCGTGGAGGTGCGGCTGGACACCATGGTGCTGGAAGTCACCGACCACCGGAAGGTCCACATGGTGGGCAAGGACACCGGCTACCGCATCGAGGAGGCCAGGAGCATCCTGCTGGCCATGGGCTGCCGGGAGCGCACCCGGGGTGCCATCGCTATCCCCGGCACCCGGCCCGCCGGCATCTTTACCGCCGGTGCCGCCCAGCGGTATGTGAATATGGAGGGCTGGCTCCCCGGCAGGCGGGTGGTCATCCTGGGCAGCGGCGATATCGGCCTCATCATGGCCCGGCGGATGACCCTGGAAGGCGCCAAGGTGCTGGCCTGCGTGGAGGTCATGCCCTACTCCGGCGGCCTGAACCGGAACATCGTCCAGTGCCTCCACGACTACGATATCCCCCTCTACCTCTCCCACACCGTCACTGACATCAGAGGTGTGGACCGGGTGGAACAGGTGGTGGTGTCCCAGGTGAACGACCGCCGCCAGCCCATTCCCGGCACCGAGATGGTATTCGACTGCGATACCCTGCTGCTCTCTGTGGGTCTGATCCCGGAGAACGAGCTGACCCGGCAGGCGGGCATCAACATTGATCCCCGGACCAACGGGGCGGTGGTGTGGGAGAATATGGAGACTTCCCTGCCCGGCGTATTCGCCTCGGGCAACGTGGCCCACGTCCACGACCTGGTGGACTTCGTCACCGCCGAGAGCCAGCGTGCGGGCAAGGCCGCCGCCCGGTACGTGCTGGAGGGGGAGGGCGAAACCGATTTCGCTCTGGAGATCGTCAACGGGGACGGGGTATCCTATACCGTCCCCCAGCACATCCGGCCGGGCCGGGTGGAAAAAGCCTGCGACCTGTTTTTCCGGGTGAACCGGGTGTGCGGCCCCAGCCGCATCAAGGTCACCTCCAACGGCGCGCAGATCGCCGCCTTTTCCAGGGACTATCTGGCCCCCGGCGAGATGGAGCACATCCTGCTGCCCCGCAAACTGCTGGACGGGGCCAGCGGCACCCTGACCGTATCCATTGAGGAGGTGGAGGCCAAATGAAAGAGCTGATCTGCATCGTCTGTCCCAAGGGCTGCCATCTGCAGGTGGATGAAGAGCATGACTACACCGTCACCGGCAACAGCTGCCCCCGGGGGGCGGAGTACGGCAAGGCGGAGCTGACCCATCCCACTCGGGTGGTTACCTCCACCGTCCGCTGTGAGGGCGGGGCCTACCCCCGCTGCCCCGTCAAGACCAACGGTCCCATCCCCAAGGGGGAGATCTTTGCGGCCATGGCCCTGCTGGACGACATTACCCTCACCGCCCCCGTCCGGGTGGGCCAGGTAGTGGTGGAAAATGTCCGGGACACCGGGGTGGATTTTGTAGCCACCCGGAATATGTAACGTGGAACGGAAGAGAGGGGCACAGTATTATGGCCAATTACATTCTGGCCCTGGATCAGGGCACCACCAGCTCCCGGGCCATTCTCTTTGACCGGGAGCAGAACATCCTGGGCGTGGCCCAGAAGGAGTTCACCCAGCTCTACCCCAGGGAGGGCTGGGTGGAGCACGATCCCATGGAGATCTGGTCCTCCCAGTACGGGGTGATGATGGAGGTCATCGCCCAGTCAGGTGTGGAGCCGGCGGACATCGCCGCCATCGGCATCACCAACCAGCGGGAGACCACCATTCTGTGGGATAAGGAGACCGGCCGGCCCATCTACAACGCCATCGTTTGGCAGTGCCGCCGGACGGCGGACATGGTGGACAAGCTCCTCACTGATGGGCTGGAGGACCACATCCGTAAGACCACCGGTCTTATTCCCGACGCCTATTTCTCCGCCACCAAGATCGCTTGGATTCTGGACCACGTAGAGGGTGCCAGGGAGAAGGCCCGCCGGGGTGAGATCCTCTTTGGCACAGTGGACTGCTGGCTGCTGTGGAAGCTCACCGGCGGAGCGGTCCACGCCACTGACGTGACCAACGCCTCCCGCACCATGCTTTACGACATCAAGAAGCTGGACTGGGACGACACCTTGCTGGAAGCCCTAGACATTCCCCGGGCCATGCTGCCAAAGGTGTGCTCCTCCAGCGAGATCTACGGCTATACCGATATTCAGGGGGCTCAGATCCCCATCGCCGGCATCGCCGGCGACCAGCAGGCGGCCTTGTTCGGCCAGGGCTGTTTCTCCCCCGGGGATGCCAAGAACACCTACGGTACCGGCTGCTTCCTGCTGATGAACACCGGGGAAAGGCCCTGCGACAGCGCCAACGGTCTGCTGACCACCATCGCGGTGGGGCTGGACGGCAAGGTGCAGTACGCTCTGGAGGGCTCTGTGTTCGTAGGCGGCGCGGTGATCCAATGGCTGCGGGACGAGATGCGGTTCTTCACCGACAGCCGGGACGCGGAGTACTACGCTCAAAAGGTGCCCGACAACGGCGGGGTCTACTTGGTGCCCGCCTTCACCGGCCTGGGCGCCCCCTACTGGGACATGTATGCCCGAGGGGTACTGGTGGGCCTGACCCGTGGCACCAAGCGGGAGCACATCATCCGGGCGGCCCAGGAATCCATCGCCTATCAGGTGGCTGACCTGGTCCACGCCATGGAGGGAGACACCGGCGTACCCCTCACCCAGCTGAAGGCCGACGGCGGCGCCAGCCGGGACGTGTTCTTGATGCAGTTCCAGGCGGACATCCTGGACCGTCAGGTCCTCCGTCCCGCCATCCGGGAGACCACCGCCCTGGGAGCCGCCTATCTGGCTGGCCTGGCAGCCGGGGTGTGGAAAGACTGTTCAGAGCTCTCCCGCCTGTGGCGGTGTGACACTACCTTTGCCCCGGCCATGGACTCCGGAAGCCGGGAAAAGCTGCTGACAGACTGGCACCGGGCGGTGGGCCGCTGCCGGGGCTGGATTTGCTGAAAAAAGAAAGCCTGGTGGCGAGCCCCATGGCCCCCCATCAGGCTTTTTCTCTGCATCAACCTGGATATGGAGCAGATCATGTAAGGCAGAAAGAGAAAAAGTGCACCGGACAGAAACTACTTCCTATCCGGTGCGCTTAAATCCTTTCCGGCCCTTTCCGCGTGTGGGTCGCGATGTGGGTCCGGCGGGTGATCCATATTGGGGCCCACACCAAAAATTATTTTTTACAATAAAAAACCCCCGAAAACCAAAGTTTTCAAGGATTTTTGGAGCTGCTGGGCGGATTCGAACCGCCGACCTCATCCTTACCAACTGATTGGGAGGGTGAGGTTTCTTGCTTTCGGGCGCTTTTGTGACCTTTCCGGTCCGGAGGGCCATACTCTTTGACACTCTTACATCCGTTGGTTCCGTCCGCTTGTTTCTCCGTGTGGGTCACGGTGTGGGTCAGGCGCGCATGGCCCGGACCAACGTCTTAAACTCCTGCTCGTCCCTGGCAAAGGTATAGGGCGCGTACTCACCGTAGGCCGTTGGACGGCTGATGGTCACCAGTTGGATACCCTTGGCTCCCACTTCCCGATCCAGAGTGCGCTTCAAATTTACAAGGCGTTCCCCATGGGTGGTTTTCAGGGCGTAGCAACCCCGCTTTTCCGTATCCTTAGCCACCAGATAACACATTCTCCAGCGCCTCCTCAAATTCTGACTGGTTTCTGATCTTCCCGTTTTCATAGCGGACTCTCAACTGCTGCCCGACCTCATTGGGGTATGCTTTTTTGTAGAGATAATCGTGCAGCCAGTTGTTGAGCTGTCGATCATACAGAGTGTTGAATTGGATCTCAATGGGATAGTGGTCGTTGTCCATCTGAAAGTATAGATGAACGCCTCGATAACCGTCATCCACTGCTTTGCCCTTGGACAGGTCCGCCACACTGAATGAGGGGGACGTTAGGGCCAGCACGCTGTCATAGCTGTCACAGAAAGCCCGAAATCCCAGAATGTCATTAAACACCTGGCTCACATGGCGGAAGGAATTGAGATACCGCTCATACTTTCCTACAATGGAGGCATAGCTCTTGATTCGGTAATCCAGTGCGATTTCGGAGAGTACGGTCTGCTCATCCAGCCATTCGGTCATGGACACCAGCTCCGCGATCAGCGCCTCTCGCTCAAAATGCCGCAATGTCCGTTCAGTGACAGGCCCAGTTGAGACCGATAGGAAAGCCGGGTAAGGAGCTCCATGGAGAGCCCGTTAAGCGCCAAAACATCTTCCGCCATCACTCCCACCTGCCCTTCTGCTGATAATATAGCATAGGCCGGTGCAAAAGAAAAGGGTACTTCCGGATCGGAAAAACGCATCCTTGCGATTCCCGATCCTGATTCAAGCAGCCTCGTATTTGCGATGGCATTCACAAGGTGGTCCCTACTCCGCCGCCACATCGTGCCGCCGGAGATGGCGGACGGCCAGGAAGGTGAACACCGCTGTGTAAACAAAAGCAGAGAGCAGAAAGGGCGCGAAGTTCAGTTCCATATTCGGGTTATTCGCCCGCATCCCAATGCACAGCAGAGAGTATGGGAAGGCATAGCCAAACCCTTGGGCCGTGACCAGCAGCCCGGCGATGCCGCCCACCAGCCCAAAGGCCACCGGCGGGGCAAATGCCCGGATGATGAGACTGAAATAGAGCTGCACCGCGCACACCGACACGCCGCCGACAGCCCCGCATGCCAGCCATTCGGGAAGTTCCGGCGGGATGGGAGCGGTGAGACCCACGATTTTCCCGCTGATGATAAACAGCGCCCCGATCCAGACCTGGGAGAGCAGGGACATGACTGCGGCCCAGATCAGCTTGGCAAGGCACAGGTCCCCCACCGGCACCGGCGCGGTGAGAAAGCTGTTCCAGTTGTGGTCCGTGTGCTCCAGCCGCCACTGCCAGGCGCAGAACACCCCTAAGAGGGCCGGCAGGAAGAACATGGAGGAGAACAGGGTGTGCTGGCTCCAAAGACTGTACCACTCGCTCTGCAGCAGCCCCAAATTCCCCAGATAGTTCATGGTACCCAGGATAGCCGGGAAAACGGGCAGCACTACAAAGGCCAGCCAAACCGGCGACCGGCGGAATTTGATCAGCTCTGCCCTCAGACAACGCAGCAGCATCCCTCACACCTCCTTCCGCACAAACAGCGCCCTGCCCACCAGCAGAAACAGCGCCGCCCACAGGCACAGGAGCACCAGGTCGGTGGGCACCGGCCACTCCCAGTAAAACCAGGTGAACCGGGTGTCCGGGTCCCAGTTCATCCCCACAAGGGATAAAAGGCCGTAGTAGCCCCAGGGGATACACCGGGTCAGAGCCGGCGGGAACAGGAGCGAAAGGATTCCGAGAAAGCTCCCGGAGATCCCGCACACCAGGGCCACCGCCTGGTTGGCAAAGCGCAGAGACAATCCCTGCTGCAGGGCGTAGACCATCATGGACACCGCCCAGGAGATCAGGGTGAAGAGCCCGAACCGCCCCCAGGGTACCTCCTCCGGGAACTGCCACAGGATGCCCACCCCCATGAAGAGCGCCCACCGGACCAGGAGCAGGGCGGCCAGCACCAGGGCGCCCCAGGCCAGTTTGGCCCCGTAAAGCCGCCCCGGCGCCGCCATGGTCTCCAGTAGTTTGAGGGTCGTACCCTTGTGCTCCAGCTCGCAGTTGCGGCTGGCGATGGTGGCCACGCTGATGGGCATGATGATGGCGTCCACCATGGCCAGGTCGTAAAGCAACAGCATCCAGCCCTGGACCAGATCCTCGGCGTCCTGCCGAAGGAAGGTGGAGACGATCCACAGCAGCTCCGCCGCCAGCACAGCGGCGCATACCAGCAGGATCTTCCGCCGGCGGCATTTGAAAAACTCCAGTCTCAGCAGTTTCACAGGCTCGCCGCCTTTCCCGTCAGCTCCAGGAAGATGTCCTCCAGACTCTTCTGCCGCTCCTCCAACCGGATGACGCCCAAATTGCGTACCCCCAGCAGGCGGGTGAGCTGGGCAGCCAGCTCATCGGAGAGGATGGGGAGGATGAGGTAGCCTTCTTCCTCCTGACAGGGGACGGACTTCTCCTTCAGGATAGCCCGGGCCACGGTGTTATTGGTGGTACGCAGGGCCAGGTGGTGGCGGCTGCGGCCGTGGAGGGCCTCCAGGGTGTCCTGGAACACCAGCTCTCCCTCCCGGATGATGGCCACATGATTGGCCATCTGGTCGATCTCGCTCAAGAGGTGGCTGGACACCACCACCGTCATGCCGAACCGCTCCGGCAGGGAGCAAATCAGTTCCCGCATCTCCTGGATGCCCGCCGGGTCCAGGCCGTTGGTGGGCTCGTCCAGGATCAGCAGCTTGGGATAGCCCAGCAGGGCCGCCGCCAGACCCAGCCGCTGCTTCATGCCGAGAGAGTAGTGGGCCACCTTCTTGCCCCGCTGGCCGTCCAGCCGGACGATCTGCAGCACCTCCCGGATGTTCTTCTCCGGCACGCCCCGGAGGGTCTGGACGATCCGCAGATTTTCCTCTCCGGTGAGGTGGCCGTAGTAGCTGGGGCTCTCGATGAGGCTCCCTACCTGCCGGAGCACAGAAAGGCGGTTCCCGCCGTCCATCTTCTTACCCAGCACCCGGATGTCCCCCGCCGTGGGGCGCACCAGGCCCAGGATCATTTTCAGGGTGGTGGACTTCCCCGCCCCGTTGGGGCCCAGGAAACCGTAGACGCTGCCCTCTGGCACATCCAGGTCCAGGTGGGCCACCCGCAGGGCGTTTCCATACTGCTTGCACAGGTCGTGTGTCTCAATGATGTTCATGGCAAGACCTCCTTATGTCCCCAAGGATAGCACCCCCGCCTTACGCCACGATGAAGCCTGCCTTACGTTTACCTTACTTCTCCGGCTGAGTCTGGACGGCTGGACAGGATTTGCTATAATGAGTGAAAGAACAGTAAAGGAGGCCGCAGTATGGCCTATCGCATTTTGATCGTGGACGACGAGGCCGCCCTGCAGAACATGGTGAGAGAGATCCTGGCCCAGGCGGGCTATGAGACGGTCTCCGCCCTCACCTGCACCCAGGCGCTGGATTAGTTCCGGATCATCCAGCCAGATGCGGTGCTGCTGGACGTGAACCTGCCGGATGGGGACGGTTTCTCCCTGTTCGGGGAGCTCCGGGAGGGCCGGGACGTGCCGGTGCTGTTCCTCTCTGCCCGGGACGAGGACGCCGACCGGCTCCAGGGGCTGGGCCTGGGGGCGGACGACTACATCACCAAGCCCTTTCTTCCCCAGGAGCTGCTGCTCCGTCTGAACGCGGTGCTCCGGCGGGTATATCGGGAGGAGGCCCAGGCCGCCCGGCTGAGGGACGTGGAGATGGACTGGGGCAAGAGCGCTGTCCGCCGAAACGGGGCGGAGACCGCTCTCACCGCCAAGGAGTTCACTCTGCTGAAGAAGCTGTGGGATGCCCGGGGCAACATCGTCACCATCGACGCCCTGTGCGCCGCGTTGTGGGACGGGCCCCTGGTGGGCTATGAGAACACCCTCATGGTCCACATCCGCCGCCTGCGGGAGAAGATCGAGGCGGACCCCTCCCACCCAAAATATCTGCTGACGGTGCGGGGTCTGGGCTACCGCCTGAACCGGGAGGGGGCGAAATGAGTCTGCGGAGCATTTTCAAAGGGGCCTTGCTGGTGACCGCTTCGGCGGCCCTGATCGCCGTCATCACCATAGTAGGAATCCTGGCCTTCGTCTTCTACCACTCCAATGGCGGTCGGAGCTGGGATGCCCCGGTGTCCAGAATTTCCTCCGCCCTGACCTGGGACGGGACGGATTATGACTTTTCCGGTGATGAACTGCTGGAGAATGACCGCTGGGCTGTCTTAATCAGCGAGGACGGTCGGGTGGTCTGGTCCCTCCGAAAACCCGCCGACGTGCCGGAGCAATATACTCTCACGGACGTGGCCTCCTTTACCCGGTGGTATCTCAATGACTACCCGGTGCAGTGCCGCATCCGGGATGACGGACTGCTGGTGGTGGGTTCGCCCAAGGGGAGCGTGTGGAAGCACGGCATCTCCACGCCCGCCCAGCTGCTTCACGCCGCGCCGCTGTGGTGCGGTATCATTTTCCTGCTGGCCCTGGGGTGCGTACTGCTGCTCCCCTACTTTGCGGTGCGCCGGTGGTCCCAGCAGGCCCAGCGGGTGCGGGATGCCGCCCGATCCGACTGGATCAACGGCGTGTCTCACGACATCCGCACCCCACTCTCCATGGTCATGGGCTACGCCGCCCAGATGGAGGAGGCGGAGGATCTGCTGCCGGAGCGCCGAAAACAGGCGGGGATCATCCGCTCCCAGAGCCAGGAGATCCGGAACCTGGTGAACGACCTGAATCTCACCATGCGGCTGGACTGCGCCATGCAGGCGCTGCGGAAGGAACCCATCCAGGTGGAGGTGTTCCTCCGCCAGACCGTTGCCGACTTCCTCAACGGCGGCATGGGAGAGGGCTTCGATTTCGAGATGGATCTTCCGGCGGAGCCTCTACCTCCCATCGAGGCAGATCCCTTCCTGCTCCGCCGGGCGGTGAACAATCTGCTGACCAACTGCGTGCGGCACAACGCTCCGGGCGGATCCATCCGCCTGGGGGCCAGGGCCGAAGGGAAATCGGTCGTCCTTTTTGTGGAGGGCGGCGCGGCGGCGGCTCCGGTGGAGGCCGCCCCTGCCCGCCATCTGGAAACGGACGGCGCCGCCGCCCACGGCACGGGCCTCAAGCTGGTGCGGCAGATCGCCGAGGCCCACGGCGGGAAAGCAGCGTTCAACGGCGGCCCGCCGTTCCGGTGCGAACTCTGGATGCCTGTAAAGCCTCGGTAAGGTGGAGAGACTAAGTCGGTTCCTTCGAAAACGAATTCTCCCACTCCTCGCTGGGATAGCAGAGCGCCTGGCTTACCATTGGCAGCCAGGTGTTTTTTTGTGAGAAGAAGTCCAGAGCCACTTTGGACGGCCTGTGGGCCGATTGCCCGAAAGAGCACGGAGCACGACTTCTACCGCATGTTAAATCCTGATACGCAATACAAACAAAGAGCAAATTTTTCTCTCTGCCGTTGTCCCCCTGTGCGTTCTCCCCCTGTTTGGCCGGGTAAGCGGCTGTGTGCCTCGATGACGGGAGGGACAGATCCCTGCCCCTCTCGGCGGGTACGGGCCGGATTTGGGCGCTGTTCGCGGATTTGTGAATGGGCACTTCCGGCCCTGCTGATGGCTCTGCGGAGGACGAAAATTATAGCAGGATAAAGACCGGGGTCGCCGGTGGCGCCTCCGGCCAGTCACATCTGTCCGCAGTGCGGGCAGTTACGAGGGTTTTGCGGTGTATCAAAAGTGGGGTCAAAATCCGGCCTGTGCTATCACCTCTGCGGTCACGATCCCTGAAATCCTACTGCCACAGCGAAAAAAACAGGGGTCACACCCCAGAAAGCAATTTATAGGCAGAAAAGAGAAAATTCGTCTTCCCTCCTCCCCCCAGAGCCATCTGTGTTGGGCTCCCCCCCTCAAAAATTGCGCCGCATGAAACAAAATAAGCCATTTTCTCCGCAGAACGTTGGGGCGGAGAAATGTGAATTGTTTGATAACTCTGCGCTTTGGTCCTGGCTATTCTTCTCTTTCTGCGGTATGCTGTGTCGTTGCAAAGGAGGCGATCACCATGGCAAAGAAGCGGGCCAACGGCGAGGGAAATATCAGAAAAAGGAAGGAGGGCCGGGAAAAGCTGAAAATCGCTATGGCTGAGTGTCAGGGGTTGGACGTCAGCAGAGAAGCCGAGGAGCACACCGTGGCCACCTGGCTGAAAATGTGGTACGAACTCTATGCCAAACCCAACGTTCGCACCGCCACCGCAAACCGCTACCAGCTCATCATCGACACCTACACTGTCCCCCGCATCGGGAATATCAAATTGAAAAAGCTGACCACCCGGCACCTGCAAAAGCTCTACAAGGAGTTATTAGAAAATGGCAGAATCCACATCGGAAAGAACCAGAGCAACGGACTCAGTACCACCACTGTTCGCAGCGTCCACCTGATGCTCCACGCCGCTCTAGACCGTGCGGTGAAAGAGCGGCTCATTCCCCGAAACCCCTGTGAGGACTGCGTGGTGCCAAAGCCCCGGAAGCTGGACATGAAGGTCCTCTCCCTGGAGCAGATGGGGGCCTATCTGGAGGCCGCCCAGCGGCGGGACCTGCTCCCCATGTTCTATCTGGAGCTGGTCAGCGGCCTGCAGAAGGGAGAACTGGTGGCCCTGCGGTGGGACGATCTGGATATCCCCAGCAAAACCATCTCGGTGAGCAGGCAGTATGTACGCAACCCGGATGGCTCACTGGAACTGACCCGCCCCAAGACAGAGAATTCCGTGCGGCTGGTGTCCATTCCGCAGACGGCGGTGGACCTGCTGATCCAGGAACACGAAAAGCACCCGGACAACCCATATCTGTTCCCCTCGCCCCTGACCGGAGAGATGTACCACCCAGACAGCGTGGTGAACCTCCACAAGAAGATCCTGAAAGACGCCGGATTGGAGCATCTCAGATTCCACGATCTCCGGCACACTTTCGCCACCACAGCCCTGCAAAACGGCGTAGACGTGAAGACGGTGTCCTCCATGCTGGGGCACTTCGATGCGGGTTTCACCCTCCGCACCTACACCCATGCTACTCGGCAGAAGCAGGACGAAGCTGCCCAAACCATGGGAGCCTTCATAGAGCAAGTCATGTAAAGAGAAAACGCACCAAAATGAGAAAGCGCACTGGTCGGGAAGCAAAACTTCCTATCCAGTGCGCTTCAAACCTTTCCGGCCGTTTCGGCATGTGGGTCACGGTGTGGGTCGCAATTTTTTTGGCATTCCAAAAACTCATTTTTTACAACAAAAAAACACCCGAAATCCGAAGATTTCAGGTGTTTTCTGGAGCTGCTGGGCAGATTCGAACTGCCGACCTCATCCTTACCAAGGATGCGCTCTACCTACTGAGCTACAGCAGCATTGGCGACGCGGAAGGGACTTGAACCCTCGACCTCCGGCGTGACAGGCCGGCGTTCTAACCAACTGAACTACCGCGCCATCTTTTGTATCAAAAGACAGCTGTCGCTGTTTTTCCTCTGGCAGGGGCAGAAGGATTCGAACCCTCGGCACTCGGTTTTGGAGACCGATGCTCTACCAGCTGAGCTATACCCCTATATGGTGGGCCTTCGGGGACTCGAACCCGGGACCGGCCGGTTATGAGCCGGCTGCTCTAACCAACTGAGCTAAAGGCCCATACCGTTCCACTGTATGAAAGAAACTGGCCTGCCGTCACGGCTACGTGGCGGCAAGCCGCATCTTTTGGCTCCCCAAGTTGGACTCGAACCAACGACCCTGCGGTTAACAGCCGCATGCTCTACCAACTGAGCTATTGAGGAATATGAAAGGGTCTGGCCTGGGCAGACCAGACCCTTTTCATGTTGGCGTTACCTATCTTTCCGGCCCGTCTCCAGGCAAGTATTTTCGGCGCAGGTGAGCTTAACTTCCGTGTTCGGGATGGGAACGGGTGGACCCTCACCGCAATCAACACC
>NZ_JACOEA010000011.1 GCF_014281125.1 Lawsonibacter celer
TGTTTAATTTACAAGGTACACGCTCGTCCCTCATCCAGCCGCTCTCCCGAGCCGCTGTCAGGACTTTTAGTTTAACATACCCGCTGCTCGCTTGTCAAGTGCTTTCTTTCACTTTTTTCAGCCATTTTCTGGCCGGAACCCGGAAACCTCTGCACTTTCAAGGCTTTCCCGCGAGCGCTCAATTAATATACCAAATCGGCTGCGACTTGTCAACACCTTTTTTGCAATTTCTTTCGTCTTTTTTTACTGCTTCTTGATACAACAAGATATGCCCTTTTCTGCCCCGGGTTATCCACAAGATATGCGTGCTTTACCCTTTCCTCCGGAGGAGCACAGCGGGTAGAAGCGCGGCAGGAATCAGAAATCCGAAGATAACTCCTCCCCATTCAGCGGCCTGCCCCATCCACTGAGACAGGGCAAAGGCATCGGGAAAGAAAAAAATTGCTCCGATTAATGCGGCCAGCACGACCGGCCACGCGGCCGTACTGCGCTTTCGGAATCCGAATACCGACTGCGCCATGGCGCAGCAGGCTGAGGCTAAAAGGCCCAGGAGAGTAAGATCCGAGAGGACCCACAGAGCAATTACCACCGACTCCACCCGTTCAAAGGCTCCGGGCACACCGATTCCCTTTACCATCATAAAAAAGGGGGTGTCCATACGTGCGGTCAGCTCAGGCCCGAAATTGCCTAAACAGACCAGCTGCAGAGCCGCGAGCACCGCACAGAAAGCGGCCGCCCATTTCAGGCTCCGCCGCCGGTCACTGGAGCGGCGGGTCACATTTCCGCCCAGAAAGGCGCCGAACACTCCATATCCCACCACTGACAGTACCGGCCGCACAGCGCGCGCCACACCCGGCACATCCTCGGCCCATACCGGCAGGACATTGGACGCCCGCACCCGAAACAGGCCGAAGAACAGGGTCAGCCCCAGGCAGAGCGCCAGCGCCAGATAGAACAGCTCCGCCGCCCGTGCAAAGGCAGACAGCGGCTTTCTCACCAGCCACAGCACCAACAGCAGGGCTGCCATCAGAAAAAATCCCAGAGGAGCGTTGCGGTAGCTGGTGGACAAAAAGCGCAGCCCGAACAGCCGAGTATTTGCACACAACAGGAAAAGTCCCCATATAAGATAAAGGAGGACAAGCGCCTTGCCCAGAGGCGCCCCAAGGACCCTCTGGGCAATCTCTCCCAACCCGGTCCCGGTCTCGGTCCCCCGGAACAGGGCGGAGATGACCCAACACAGGGCCAGGACGATGGGCAGCGCCGCCAGGGCAGACAGCCACCCCGCCCTTCCGGCCTCCTCCGCAGTCCGAGTGGGCAGCAGGCGTACCACAGGGGACAGCAGGGCAGTAAACAGGAGCACCATCAGCTGCCGCATGGAGATCTGGTCGTCGGTCATGGGTTCACCACCTTGTTCTGATTTACCGCGTCACGGCATTTCCTTATTTTTTAAGAGGCATCATAGCCGCGTTCAACTTTGCCCTGAACCACAACCTGTAGCTCCAGTCCGGGCAGGTTCCATCCGGCCTGGATATCCGCCTTCCTCCAGGGCGCGGCCAGGCAGGCTGCCTGTTTCAGCCCCAAATAATCCGCGTCCAGCGCCTGGGACAGCGCCAGGGCCGCCTCCAGCCGGGCACGCTCTGTATCCGCCAGCCGCTGTTCCACCGCCTCCAGCTGCCTGCGGTCCCGCAAGTCCACCTCCGGCGTCCCCTCGGCCAAATTAGCCTCTACCCTGCATCGGATCTCCAGTCCGGTCAGAGCCTCTCCCTCAAAGACAGGCTTCACCCTGGTTCTGGCCCCTACAATGCGCAGGGCCACATGCTCCGTCTCCAACACGTCCGCGTCCACCTGCCCCAGATAGAGGTTGACGCCCTTTGCCGCAGCCTCCTGTGTCCATCCGACCAGCCTGTTTTCCTTTAAAATTGCGTACCCCGCGGCCTCCAGGGTTCCCTCCGCCAGCTCCAGGGCCGGGACAAACGCTGCTTCCTGCTCCCCCAGGTCCGTGAGCACCTGCCCCACCGTACGGGTCATGGTGGCGGAGAGCAGGCCCGCGTCTTCCGACATGGCCTCCAGCCGGTCCGCCGCCGACTCGCCCGGTCCGGCCGCCGAGCGGATGGCGGTCTGCGCATCAGCGCCCCGGATGATATAGAGGTCCGTATCCAGGCGGGTCTCCACATCCCGCAGCACATAGTCCAGCGGGGCCAGCAGGTTTTCCCGGGCCAGTGTCTCTCCCAAAAGCAGTTGCCCCACGTGGCCATAGAAGAGGCTGGATTCCCCCTTGCCCTGGAGCGTCAGAAGGGCCCCGCTGATGGTCCCGCCCTGGCCGTCCAGCAGCTCGGGCAGCTCTCCGTCCTCCGCCCCGCTGGACAAAGTGACACTTACCCCCTCCGCCGTCACGTCCGCCCCCATGGTCCGCATGAGCACCACGGTGTCGATCTCTCGGGCATAGGGGAGCAGGTCCAAGGGATCGCCCCCCAGCACCATCAGTACCACGGCCGCCGCAGCCAGGAAAAGCCACGTCCGCTTCATCCCTGGTTCCTCCGATTGCGCGTTTTGAGAGCGTCGGGGCGCAGCTTTACCCGGGGCAGCGGCTGCCGGAGTACCGCATGCCCCTCCACCTGTTTCCCGTCGTTTGCGGCAAAGGGGGTGAGGTAGGACACCCCAAAGCTCTCAATTCCCGCCAGGTGAATGACCAGCGCGGCCGCGCCCATGACCAGCCCAAACAGCCCGGCCACGCTGGAGAATACCGCCAGCACAAACCGCCAGATGCGCAAAGCGCCGGCCAGCTCCTGGCTGGGCATGGTATATCCGGCGATGCCTGCCACTGAGACTACAATCAGCACCGCTGGGGAGACGATTTTCGCCTCTACCGCCGCGGTGCCCACCACGAGCCCGCCAATGATGGATACGGTCTGCCCAATGGACTGGGGCAGACGCAGCCCCGCCTCCTGCAGAATCTCAAAGGCCAGCAGAAGGATCAGCACCTCAAACACCGAGATAAAGGGCACATCCTGCTTGGCCGCGATGATGGACAGCGCCAGCCGTGTGGGAATCATCTCCTGATGAAAGGTGACCATGGCCACATAGAAGCCGGGCAGGGTTAGCGTGAGCAGCAGGCAGATGCCTCGGAGCACCAGCAGCACGGAGGAGAGCATCCAGTTGTTGGATTTGTCCTGGCTGGCCCTCAGGAAATCCCCCAGCACGCCGGGCGCCAAATAGCCCAAGGGCAGGCCGTCGATGAGCACCCCCACCCGGCCCTCCGCCAGCCCGGCGCAGAATTTGTCCGGCCGCTCCGTATACTGCACCAGCGGAAACGCGGTGCCGGTACAGTCCACAATATACTCCTCAATATTTCCGGTGGACAGGGCTGCGTCAATGTCAATGGCCGCCAGCCGCTCCTCCACCTGGCGCACCAGCTCCGGGTCGGTAATCCCCTCCATCCACAGGATATCAACTGTGGTCAGGGACTGCCTCCCCACAATCTGTTCCCGGATCTTCAGCTCCGGGGCTTTCAGATGCCGGCGCACCAGGCTGGTGTTGGTCCGCAGGGACTCCACAAAGGAGTCCCTGGAGCCTTTAAGCACGGTCTCGTTTTCCGGGTCGCTGACCGAGCGCTTCTCCTCGGTCCCCACGTTAAAGGAGAGGACCGTGCTTTTCCCAGGAAAGAGCAGCAGGCAGTTGCCGTTTACCAGGTCAGCCGCCGCCGTATCCATGGTGTCCCGCTCGTCCACCCCCAGGTTGTACAGCGCCCCTGCCTTGATCTGCGCCATCACGGCGTCCATGTCGGGGCAGGCAGCCAGGGCGCTGTCCTGGGCCAGTGGCCGCAGAACATAGTCGCTCACCCGCTCCATTTTCACCATGCCGCCGATGTAGCACAGAGTCAGCTTTTTCTCCTCATCACCGGCCAAAGCCACTTCCCGGTGGGAAAAGTCCACGCAGTCCGCAAAAACCTGCTCCAGGCTCTCCAGACTCAGCGGGAGGGAAATCCGCGGCTCCTTTCGGGGATGAGGCGGTATGCGCGCCTCATCCCGGCCAAAAAAGCCCATACGCTCCACCTCCTTTTCC
Organism: Lawsonibacter celer; assembly: GCF_014281125.1. Lineage (GTDB taxonomy): Bacteria > Bacillota > Clostridia > Oscillospirales > Oscillospiraceae > Lawsonibacter_B > Lawsonibacter_B celer. Next base: position 4,063 of record NZ_JACOEA010000011.1, read on the forward strand.
AATGATCCCTGCCAGTATGCCCTCTTTCCCCCAAAATATGCGGCCATACCCGGGCACTTTTCCGACACTTTTCACAAATTCCTCTTGTTTTCCTTCCGAATAGGCCGTATAATTATACTAGGGTAATTTCAGTGCCCTTTGAAAATGTGTGGAAAAGAGGCGGACTACATGGAATTAAAGAACTTTGATAATATTATCAGCCGGATCCCGAAGCTCCCAGCTCCGCTGCGGGTCGTTCTGGCCGGCTCAGACGGTGAGAATATGCTCCGTGGTCTCTTCCGAGCCCAGGAGGAGGGCTTTGTGCAACCCGTGCTGGTGGGCGACCGTGCCCGCACCATCACCCAGCTGGAAAAGCTGGGGCTGGAAAACAAGCCCTACACCATGGTGGACACCCCGCCCGGCCATAATGTCACCCAGGCCGCCATTGACATTATCACCTGCGGGGATGGCGACATCCTCATGCGGGGCAGCATGCCCACCCGGGATTTTCTGATGCCCGTTCTGGATAAAAAAAACGGCCTACGCACCAACCGGATCATGAGCCATGTCTCTCTGGCCTCCATTCCCGAATACCCCAAGCTGATGGCGCTGTCCGATATGACCATTATTGTCAATCCCAACCCCGCCCAGAAGAAGGCCATTATCAAGAATATGGCCGATGCGCTGAAGGCCTTCGGCTACGAAAACCCCAAGCTGGCTCTGCTGGCGCTGGTGGAAAACGTCAATTTCCACATGCCCGACACCATCGAGGCCCAGCGCCTGGTGGCCGAGCAGAAGTCCAGGCCCTTTGCCGACTGTGAGCTGTGGGGCCCCATCTCCTATGACCTGATTATCTCCAAGGAAGCCTGCCGTCTGAAAAACTATGACTGTCCCTGGGCGGGCGGTGGTTTTGACGGCATTGTGGCCCAGAACCTGCTCTCCGCCAACACCCTGGTCAAGAGCTGGCTGATCCACGCCCACGCCGTGACCTGCGGCGCCGTGGTGGGCGCCAAAGTGCCCATCGCCCTTACCTCTCGCTCCGCCGCCGCGGAGGAGAGCTTCCTCTCCCTGGTCTTCTGCGCCGTGCTCAACGAGTGGCGCAAGACCCAGGCGCAGGATTGAGTTTGATTGAAACAAAGCGGAGGTCCTGCTTCAGCAGGACCTCCGCTTTGTTTATCTTAACGGGACAGCAGGGCCTCTTTCCCGGCCTGACCGGCGGGCTTTCGCCGCACCCGGCCCCGGCCGGCGGCCTTTACCGCCTCGCACACCACCACGGGCGTTACCGCCAGGGCGAGCACCACCGCCCACTCCATCGGGCTCATGGGTACTGTATTAAAGATGGCCTGGAGGGGCGGAATGCATAATACCGCCAGCTGCATGGCCATGCCCACCAGGAACGCCCGGTTCATCGCCCGGTTGGAAAGCAGGCCGATGTGCAGCAGGGAGGCACGCTCGCTGCGCACGTCAAAGGCGTGGAACAGCTGACACAGAGTCAGGGTTGCAAAGGCCATGGTGTTGGCCGTGGAGCTGGCCTGTCCCGGATCGGAGAGGACATACTCCCCCAGAAAATAGGCCGCCAGGGTCAGCACCCCCACCATTACCCCCTGCCAGGCCAGACGCAGGGCAAAACCGTGGGCAAAGAGGGAGGCGTGGGCCTCCCTGGGCGGCTGATCCATGACGCCCTCCTCCACCGGCTCCACCCCCAGCGCCAGGGCGGGCAGGGAGTCGGTCACCAGATTGAGCCAAAGCAGCTGTACCGGCACCAGGGGCATCTGGTGAAAATCGAACAGGGTGGCCAGGAAGATGGTCAGGATCTCCCCGATGTTGCAGGATAGCAGATAGTGGATGGCCTTTTTGATGTTGGCGTAGATGCCGCGCCCCTGTTCCACGGCGGAGACGATTGTGGCAAAATTGTCGTCGGTCAGAATCATATCCGCCGCGCCCTTGGCCACGTCGGTCCCCGTAATGCCCATGGCACAGCCGATGTCCGCCACCTTCAGGGCAGGGGCGTCATTGACTCCGTCCCCGGTCATGGCGGTCACCTTTCCCCTGGCCTGCCAAGCCTTCACAATGCGCATCTTATGCTCCGGGGAGACTCGGGCGTAGACGGAGAACTTCTCCACCTCTTCCTCCAGCAGCTCCTGGGGCATAAAGTCCAGGTCCTCCCCAGTGATGGCCAGGTCCCCTGCCCGGAAGATTCCCAGCTCCCTGGCCACCGCCACGGCGGTGAGCTTGTGGTCGCCGGTGATCATCACCGGGCGGATGCCGGCGGCAAAGCACTGCTCCACCGCCTCCCGCGCCTCCGGCCGGGGCGGGTCCATCAGCCCCAGCAGCCCCACAAAGGTCAGATCCTGCTCCAGCAGGGCGCTGCTGAGCTCCCGTGGCAGAAACTCCAGATCCTTATAGGCCACGCCCAGCACCCGCAGCGCCTTGGCCGCCATGGCCTCATTGCGGCCGGCGGCCCGGCCTGTCCCCGCCTGCCGGCAGCGGCGCAGCAGCACGTCGGGCGCCCCCTTCACGCACACCCGGAATCCCCCGCCGGGCTTTTGGTGGACCGTGGTCATCAGCTTTCGAGTGGAGTCAAAGGGAAGCTCTCCCCGACGGGGCCAGTCCGCCTCCAGCTGGTTTTTCTCCACCCCCTCCCGCTCCGCCAGCTCCACAATGGCCGTCTCGGTAGGGTCTCCGGTGCACTGGGGCAGCCTGCCCCGGTAGGAGAGCACCGCATCGCTGCACAGGGTTCCGATGGTCAGGGCCAGGGCGCGCTCTCCCCGACGGGGCGTCCATACGTCCACCACGCTCATTTTATTCTGGGTGAGGGTGCCCGTCTTGTCCGAACAGATCACGCTGGCACAGCCCAGGGTCTCCACCGCGGGCAGGCGCTTTACAATGGCTCCCCGCTTTACCATCCGCTGCACGCCCAAGGCCAGCACAATGGTGACAATGGCGGGCAGTCCCTCCGGGATCGCGGCCACCGCCAGGGAGACCGCGGTGAGGAACATGCCCAGCAGATCCTTGCCCTGGAGCAGGCCCACCCCGAACATCACCGCGCATACGCACAGGCAGAGGAAAGACAGCGTCCTGGAGATCTCCGCCATCTTTTTCTGCAGGGGGGTCTGTGCGCTCTCCTCCCCCAGCATCAGCCCGGCGATGCGGCCCACCTCGGTGTCCATTCCGGTGCCCACCACCACCCCGGCCGCCCGGCCGGCGGTAATGACCGTGGCCGAGAGGAGCATGTTTTTCCGGTCCGCCAGGGGCGTGTCCTCGGGCAGCGCGCCCAGCGCGCCCTTGGATACCGGGACGGACTCTCCCGTCATGGCGCTCTCGTCCGCCGTCAGCCCGGCGCTCTCCAGGATGCGGGTATCAGCGGGCACCAGGTCCCCCGCCTCCAGACGGATGATATCCCCCGGTACCAGGTCCGCAGCCTCCACCCGCTCCAGCCTTCCGTCCCGCACCACCCGCGCCAGGGGCGCGGACATACGCCGCAGTGCCTCCAGCGCCCGCTCGGCGCTGTCCTCCTGGGAGATGGAGATACAGGCGTTGACCACCACAATCACCAGGATAATCACCGCGTCCAGCCAATCCTCTCCCCCGCTGGCCCAGAGGGACAGCGCCGCCGCGGCCAGCAGGACCAGGATCATCGGGTCCTTCATCTGCCCAAAAAAGCGGCGGGGCAGGCTCTCCCGCTTAGTCCCCTGGAGTCGGTTGGGGCCGTATCGGCCCAAACGGCGCTCCGCCTCCTCCCCGCTCAGTCCCCGGACCTTGTCCGTCTCCAGCTGCTCCAGCGTCTGCCGGGCGCTCTTTGCGTGCCATACGCTCATTGGTATCTCCCCTTGACATCCATTATTTTCCTGTTCTTTGGATATCAGTATAGCACGCAGCCTGTCCGATTTCAGGGGAAATCTGGCGAGGGCTTATCCCCTCAGCCGCGCGGCCAGCCTCCACAGAAAAACCCGGTTGCTGGGCGGCTGGTCCGCCAGGGCGGCGGCCTCCAGGAGGGTCCGATATAGGGGAGAGCCGGCCTGGTGAATGGACCGGATTACCGCGCGGATATTCTTCTCCACCCGAATCCAGGTGCTCCCGCTTTCCACAATGGAGTCATAGTACGCCTGCTTGAGCAGCATGGTCTGGGTCGGATCTCTGGCCAAGGCGGCGGCGGTCTGCGCAGTCTGCCGCACGCTCAGATGGTCTCTCTGCGCCCCCATCTGCACCAGCAGATCCAGTGCCTTTTCCCGAAGCACATCCCGGTGCAGCGCCCGCAGCAGTGAAAACAGGCTGGCCATATTCAGCGGTTTGATGGCAAAATAGCTGGCACCCAGGTGAATGCAAAGGTCCGTCACCCGGCTGCTGCCGACCCGGGAGGTCACCACTACTCCGGGCCGCCTCTGGGGCGGCTGTTCCCCCAGCTTCCGGAGCACCTCCAGCCCGTCCAGGCCGGGCATGACCAAATCCAGCAACAGGAAATCCGGCCGCTCCCTCGCCACCAGCTCCAGGGCCTCAAATCCGTCCCGCGCTGCAGCGCACAGCTCCAAATCCGGCTGCCGTGCAAAGTGGGCCTCTACCAGGAGCCGGTCGGACGGGTCGTCCTCCGCCAGCACCACCCGGATGGGTCTCACCGGCGCACCCCCTGGTCCTCCGGCCCGCTTCCCAGGATCGCACGCGCCGCGTGAATCAGCATGTCCGCGGCGTATTGCCGGTCCATCGGCGTCAATTCCCGCAGGTATTCCATGGCCCACGCCTCGGCCGGACTCTCCGCCCGGCAGCCGTAGAGCAGTGTCTCCATATCAATATGCAGCGCTTTGGCAATACGCCCAAAGATGATAAAATTCATACACTTTCGTCCCTGCTCAATGTCGCTGACGTACTGGGTGGAGATATCCGCCGCTTCCGCCAGCCCCTCCTTTGTCATGCGCGCCTCTTCCCTGAAGTGGCGAATGCGCTCTCCCACTGGGATGCAGACCTCCCGTCTCCTCTGCTCGGCCTCTGTCATGTCCACTACCGCCCTTTCTAAACGATAGATATAGATTGACACAACAATTGAATTTTAAAATCATCTATTGTTTGTTTTTATCAAACAATTGTTTTAATTATAAAAGGGCCCCGCCAGATGGCGGGGCCCTTTTTCTGTAGAATTCGGCCAGCAGCTTATTCCCCGGCCGGTGTAGGGGTTGGCTGGGCGGTGTCCGCAGGGGCAGTTCCTTCCGGCTCGGCGGAGGGGCTGGCGGTGGCGGCGGCAGCGGCCTCCTGCTCGGCCTGCTTCTCCGCGGCCCAGGTCTCGTTGAGCTCGGTCATCTTATTATAAAACGCCTTGGGGTCCAGCGCGTCATAGGCGTCGGTGGTCTCCACCTTGGCCTCGGCCACCCAGCCGTCCACGATCTGGTTCATGGCATAAGTCTGGAAATAGCCCTGATAGGTCTCGTTCTCCGTGGCCTGGGGCAGACGCAGGATAATGTGATAGCCGAACTGGCTCTTCACCGGCTCGCTGATCTCACCCACCTGAAGGGCCAGAGCCGCCTCTTCAAACTCGGCCACCATCTGACCGGCATAGGTATCATAGCCGTCGGGGGAATAGAGGTTGCCCTCCTCGTCCCGGCCGTCGTCGCTGCGCTCCTGCATCACCTTGTCAAACTCGGCCTCCGGGTCGTCTGCGGCGCGGATTTGGGCGAGGAGCGCATCGGCCTCCTCCTTCACCTTTGCGGTCTCCTCCTCCGAGAAGTCCTCGTACACCGGATTGCCGGAGGAATCAGTCTCCCCGGTCTCCCGGCGGGTGGTGAGCAGGATGTGCTTGCAGCTGTAGAAGCCGTTTTCGTCCAAGAAGGCCGTCATATTCTCCTCCGTGGCCTGGAGGCGCTCGTCTCCCTCCTCTACGAGCTTGGCCACATAGGCCTGATTGAGGTAGTAGACCTCATTCATAGCTCGGAAGGTCTCCTCGGTAATACACTGGCTGTTCAGATACTCCTCCAGCGTGTAACCCATCATACTGAGATAGCTGGACATCTGCTCCATCTGGGCGTCCGCCTCGGCCTGCTCGTCCTCGGACAGGGCGAGGCCCTTTTCGGCCGCCTTGCTCTGCATAACGGCATAGAGCTTGGCCGTCTCCAGCGCCGCGGTCTTGAGGTACTCGGAGGTGGCTACGCCGTCGATCTCCTCCTCCCACGCCGTATCGTCGGCCAGATAGCCGTTCTGCTTGGCGTCCGAAATGGAGCCCAGCAGCCAGAACAGATAGTCATCCGTGGTAACGTCCGCGCCGTCTACCGTAAAGAGCACCGTATCCCGGGCAATCCCCGCCGCCTGGTAGGCGATATCGTCCGGCGCGGGCGTGGCAGACGGGGCAGGGCTGTCGCCGCAGCCGGCCAGTGTTCCCATCAGCAGGGCGCCGGCCAAGGACAGGCCCAGCAATTTTTTTGCGCATTTCATAGGTGGTATCCTCCTTAAATAAACAGCTGGCATGGATTCAGCGAAAACCACTATAGCACGTTTCCGGTTCCCGCACAACGAAAAATCCGCCGGTTTTACCGAATATTCATAAACTTCAGATTTCCTCCGGCGCGGTGGCCCCGTAGTCCTCCACCAGCCTGCGCCCCAGCTTCAGGGAGTCCTCTCCCTTTTTCAGGCGCAGAGCCAGGTAGGGGCGCTCCCCGGCGGAAAAGAGCAGGCGGGAGCGGTATTTGTCCATGGCGCACAGGGCGCTCACCCGCTGCAGGTCAAACTGAGTCAGGTAGAAATTCAGATTGCTCCCCTTCTGGCCGATCTCCGAGATGCCGTTTTTCGCCGCGTCCGCCCGGAGCAGGGCTACGGCGATCAGGTTGTTCACCGTCCGGGGCGGGTCCCCGTAGCGGTCAATGAGCTCATCCACCACGTCGTCCGCGTCCGCCTCGGAGCGGATGGCGGCAATGCGGCGGTAGAGGTCCATCCGCTGCTCCGGGGAGGGCACGTACCGGTCCGGGATGGAGGCGGCCACGCTCAGGTCGGCGGCACACTCGGTCTGCACCGGCGGCTTCTCCCCCCGCTCCTCCAGCACCGCCTCCTCCAGCAGCTTGAGGTACATGTCATAGCCCACGCTGAGCAAAAAGCCGCTCTGCTCCGGGCCCAGCACATTACCCGCGCCCCGGATCTCCAGATCCCGCATGGCGATCTTGAAGCCGGAGCCGAATTCCGCGAACTCCCGGATGGCACCCAGCCGTTTGGCCGCCACCTCGCTGAGGGCCTTGCCCCGGCGGTAGGTGAGATAGGCGTAAGCCCGGCGGCTGGAGCGCCCCACCCGGCCCCGGATCTGGTGGAGCTGGGCCAGCCCCATCTTGTCCGCGTCCTCGATAATCAAGGTATTCACGTTGGCAATATCAATACCTGTTTCAATAATGGTGGTGCACACCAGTACATCCACCTCGCCCTCGCTCATGCGCTGCATGACCTCGTTAAGCTCCTCCTGGGTCATCTTGCCGTGGGCCACGGCCACCTCCGCGTCCTCCCCCAGCATCTCTTTGATGCGCCCGGCGGTGCGGGTGATGGTCTCCACCCGGTTGTGGAGGTAGTACACCTGCCCGCCCCGCTCCAGCTCCCGGCGCATGGCGTCGGAGAGCACACCCCAGTCGTGCTCCAGCACATAGGTCTGCACCGGCTGGCGGTCCAGGGGCGGCTCCTCCAGGGTGGACATGTCTCGGATGCCGGACAGAGCCATATTCAGGGTGCGGGGGATGGGGGTGGCGCTCAGGGTGAGCACGTCCACCTGCTTGGAGATCTCCTTGAGCTTCTCCTTGTGGGTAACGCCGAAGCGCTGCTCCTCGTCCACCACCAGAAGGCCCAGGTCCTTCCACTGCACATCCTTCTGCAGCAGCCGGTGGGTACCGATGAGCAGGTCCACCCTCCCTTCGGCCACCCGGCGCAGGGTCTGCTTCATCTGGGCCGGGGTGCGGAAGCGGGAGACCACGTCGATCTCCACCGGATACTTGGCAAAGCGCTGCTTGGCGGTCAGGTAGTGCTGCCGGGCCAGCACGGTGGTGGGCACCAGAATGGCCGCCTGCTTGCCGTCGAGCACACACTTCATAATGGCCCGGAAGGCCACCTCGGTCTTGCCGTAGCCTACGTCCCCGCACAGCAGCCGGTCCATGGGCCGGGCCTGCTCCATGTCCTGCTTGATCTCGGCGATGCAGCGCAGCTGGTCGTCGGTCTCGGCGTACTCAAACTCGTCCTCGAACTCCTTCATCCACGGGGAATCCGGCGAGAAGGCAAAGCCCGGCTGCCGCTGCCGCTGAGCGTAGAGCTGAATGAGCCCCTTGGCCAGGTCCTGCACCGCCTTTTTGGCCCGGGTCTTGGCTTTCTCCCAATCCGCGCCCCCCAGGCGGGAGAGCTTTTTGGTCTCGGCGGCGTCCTCCCCCCCGCCGATGTACTTGCTCACCAGGTCCAGCTGGGTAGCGGGCACATAGAGCACGTCCGCCCCGGCGTAGGCCAATTTGACGTAGTCCTTCTCAATCCCGTCCACCGTCATCTTGGTCATGCCCACATACCGGCCGATGCCATGGTGCTCATGCACCACCAGGTCGCCGGGGGAAAGGTCGGCATAGGAGCCCAGCTTCTGCCGGTTGGTCACCGGCTTGGCCTTCCCTTTTTTCCGCCCGGTCTGCGCGCCCCCCTCGGTGAGCACAGCCAGCCGCGCGCCGGGGAATTCCATGCCCCCGGTCATCCCGCCCACGGCGATCACCGCTTTTCCGGGGGCGGGCAGCTGATGGAGCTGGAAATCCACGGCGGTCCTTATCTTCTGCTCCCGCAGCAGGGCCTGGAGGTTCAGGGCCCGCTGCTCGCTGCCCACCAGTACCACGGTGGAATAGCCCTCGCTGACATAGTGGGCCAGGTCGGACACTGCGGTCTCCAGGCTGGCGCCGTAGGAGGGCAGCTGTTTGGCCAGCAGGTTCAGAAGGGTGCGGGGCCGGCTGGGATACTGGGAGGCGGCAAAGGAGTCCAGATAGCACACCGGCCACTGCTCCAATCGCCTGTTCAGCCCCTCAAAGCTGAGGGAGACCTCCGCCAGCTCGCCCGCCAGCTCCCCCCGTTCCAGCAGGGTCTTTACATCCTCCTCCATCTGCCACAGCCAGGTACGGGCCCGCTCCGCCACCCGGGGGCTCTCGGAGAAAAGCACCGCCGCGTCCTCCGGCAGGTAGTCCGCCGCCGTGGCCAGCTCCGGATAGGTCAGAGCCAAATACCGGTCCATGGCCGGGAAGGAGGCCCCCCCGGCCAGCCGCTCCCGGTCCTCCTCCAGGGTGGCCAGCAGCGGAGCGCTTCCGCACCGGCCGCTCCTCGTCCGGGCAATCAGACCATCCAGCTGTTCCAGCAGGCCGGCCCGGCCGCCGGGGGCAAATTGGGGGAGCACCTCGGCGGCGGGCAGGATCTCCGCCTGGCTGATGTTCTCTGTGCGCCGCTGGGTACCCGCGTCGAAGAGTCCCAGGGAGTCCACCTCGTCCCCGAAGAACTCCGCCCGCACCGGCCTGGCCTGGGCGGGGGAAAAGAAATCCAGGATGCCGCCCCGCAGGGCAAACTGGCCCACGCCCTCCACCTGCTCGCACCGGGCGTAGCCCGCGGCGGCGAGGGTCCCGGCCAGCTCGGTCAGGTCGCAGCGCTCCCCCACCCGCAGCACCTGGGAGGCCTGGGTAAGCAGGGTCTTGGGAAGGGTGCGCTGGAGCAGGGCCTCCACGGTGCACACCAGCAGGGGGCACTCCCCCGCCGCCAGAGCGCGCAGCACGCTCAGCCGCCGGTGCTCCCACTGGCGGGAGACCACGGCCGCGTTGTGAAAGGTAAACTCCCGGGCCTGCAGGGTGCACACCGGCTCGCCGGAAAAGGCGGCCAGGTCCTTTGCCATGCGCTCGGCCTCCCCCTCGTCGGCGCACACCACCACCACTGGGCGCTCCTGGTACCGGCGCACTCCGGCGGCAAAATAGGCCCGATGCACCGCACTCAGCCCGGAAAAGGCCGCCGGGCACCCGCCGCCGTCCATGGCGGCCAGCAGGCTCTGAAATTCCGGAATGCGGTTGAGGGCGGATAAAAGCTCCTTCATGGGACACCTCGCTTTAATAAATAGAAAAAATTGGAAACCATTGGCGCAGAGTGCCCCTGCCGTCCAGCGCAGAGGTCAGCCCCGCTTAGCCGGTCCCGGCCGCCTCTCTGCACAGGGCCAGAATCCCGTCCACGGTCCGAAATGCCTCCCGGGGCACCTGGGTGGGCTGAATTTCAATGCCCAGGTCCTCCAGATCCTCCAGCAGGGTGATCAGCCCCAGGGAGTCCAGCAGACCCCGCTCCAAAAGGTCCGTGCCCGGCTCCAGGGCCTCCCGCGTGCCGCAGGCCGCCGCGATCAGCTCCCGCACCTGTGTCTCAAGCTCCATACATCTGCTCCTCCAGCCGCTTCCGGTCGCATTTTCCGTTTGGGGTCAGGGGCAGCGACGCAGAAAAGCGCCACTCCCCGGGGATCAGATAGGCCGGCAGCCGCCGGGCCAGCGCCTCGGCCAGCGCCTCCGGCCTCAGCCTCTGTCCGGTCTCCACAAAGGCGGTCAGGCCCCGCACCTGTCCCCCCGCCCGCCGGGGCAGGACGCAGGCCCGCTCCACACCGGGCAGGCTCTCCAGGGTGGCCTCGATTTCCGCCGGTTCGATCCGGTAGCCCCTGTATTTGATCTGGTCGTCCCGCCGTCCGTCAAAGTAGAGCAGGCCGTTTTCCACATGCCCCAGGTCCCCGGTGGGGTACACCCCGCCGTAGGCCGGGGCCACGCTCTCCCCCCGCAGCACGATCTCCCCGTCCTCCAGGGAGAGCTCCACGGCCCCCTCCCCCATCCGGCCGATGGGCAGCGGCCTGGCGCACATTTCCCGGGTGATGGCCACCGCGCTCACGGCGCAGGTGGCCTCGGTAGGGCCGTAGGCGTTGAGCAGCGTCAGGCCCGGAAAGCGCTCCAGCAGCTGCCCCGCCGTCCGGGGCGACAGCGCCTCTCCGCAGGAAAAGACGGTCCTCAGCCCGGGCAGCCGGGCCGGTGCAAAGGCGGCGTCCCGCAGGCACAGCCGCAGAAAGGACGGGGTGCCTACCAGCAGGGCGGGTCCGGCCTCCTCCAGCCGCCGGAACAGGGTACGAAAGTCCCCCAGCTCCCCGGCCGTCAGGGTGGTGTGCACGCCCCCCATTGTCAGGGACAGGTACACATCGGCCACCGACAGGTCAAAGGACAGGGCCGCCTGGCCCAGCACGCCCCTGCCCGCCGTCCCGGCCACGCCGGGCAGGCTCCGGGCCCAGCGGAGGAAGTGCTCCAGGTTGCGGCGGCTCACCGCCACCTGCTTGGGCACGCCGGTGCTGCCCGAGGTGAAGAGCAGGTACGCAATGCCCTCCGGAGCCTCCGCCGCCGGGCAGCGTCCGCCCGGAACGGCCGCCTCCCAGTCCGCCCGGGTCAGGGGCCGCGCCCCGGTCCGCTCCAGCAGGACCCGCCGCCGGGCCGCCGGCAGGGCCGGGTCCAGGGGCAGGTAGGGCCGGCCGGCGATGAGGCAGGCCAGAAAGGCCGCCGGGACCCACACCTCCCGCACGCCCAGCACCGCCACCGGACCTTCCCCCTCCGCCCGCAGGCGGGCGGCCAGGCTCTCCGCCCGGGGCCAGAGCGCTCCCCAGGAAATCTGCTCCTCCCCGGCGCACAGGGCGGGCCGTTCCCCCAGACGGGCGCTGTTCTGCCGTATCTCTTCCAAAAACATGGTATGCCTCCGGTGCTACACCAATTCTTCCGCCGGAATCAGGGCCGGGTCATAGAGCACCCGGGAGTGATTGTCCAGGACCAGCTCCTTTGCCGTCTGTGTCCCACTGGCCCGGTCGATGACCAGCCGGTACACCTGGCTGACCCGGTAATACTCCGCCCCCTCCCGGACAAAATGGTGGTTTTCCTCCACCAGCCGATAGCGGCAGGGAAAGGGACGCTCCACCCGCAGCTCCCCGCACAGGTCGTCCCCCTCCAGCCATACCCGCAGCTGCACCGGCCGGCCGGTTGCGTTGAAAAACCGATAGTCCACATGGGGACAGAACACCGACGTGCCGGTGCCGAAGGGCACCCGCCGCCGGTCGTCTGGAAAGAGGGCGTCGGTATGGTGGTGCAGCTCAGTAACCGTCAGCGGGCTGTTGAGTACCAGAAAGTGGATTAGGTTGGCCAGCTGGCACAGGCCGCCCCCCACCGCCGTGCGGGCCGCGCCGCTGGCGATGGCCAGGCCGGGCAGATAGCCCCGCCGGGCCGTGGGCGGCCCCACCAGCCGCCAGAAGGAAAAGCTCTCCCCCGGCTCCACCACCACACCGTCGATGCAGGCGGCGGCCAAGGCCAGATTGGTACGCTTGTTCTCCTGAAGGACCATGTCCACCCCGGCCAGCCGCCGGAGCACCGGGGAGCGGTGCCCCTTGACGATCACCGGCAGATTCTCCTCCCGCCGCCCCGCGGCAAAGCGGACGCCGGCCCGCCGGTCCCGCAGGCGCTTGCGCGCTGCCTCCTTCCACAGGGAAATGCGGTAGCAGACCGGCCCCAATTCACAAAACTGCTTTCGTCTCATCTCAGCTGCTCAATTAAAACGGTTCATAGCCCGGTCCATGCCCTCCCGGATGCAGCACTCCACCGAGTCGGCGGCCCGCTTGATCGCCTCGTCCATGGTCCGCTTGTCCTCCCCGATAAATCTGGAGAGCACCCACTCGGCCATGTCATAGTCCGGGTGGGGCTTCTCCCCCACCCCGATTTTTACCCTGGGAAACTGATCGCTCCCCAAGTGAAGAATGATATTTTTCAGCCCATTGTGCCCCCCGGCCGAGCCGCCGCGGCGCAGGCGCAGCTTCCCCACGGGCAGGGATACGTCGTCAGAGATGACCAGCACCCGCTCCGGGGGCACCTTGTAAAAGTCAGCCGCCTGGCGCACCGCCTCCCCAGAGAGGTTCATATAGGTGACCGGCTTCATCAGCAGCGCCTTGGCGTCCCCCACCTGGGCCGTGTTGGTCAAGGCGCGGAATTTAAGCTTCTGCACCGGGGTCCGCGCCCGCTCGGCCAGCTCGTCCACCACCATAAAGCCCACGTTGTGGCGGGTGGCCTCGTACTTGTCCCCGGGGTTGCCCAGGCCCACAATCAGCCATTCAACCCCGCCGGAATTACTTTTTCTTACAAAAAACATCTTTTCCCCTCAAAGCGGCAACGGGGGCGGAGCATCGCTCCGCCCCTGTAGGACGCCGTATCGTTTCGTTTTTATACAAACAGCTTGGAGACAGAGACCTCTTCATAGATGCGCTCAATGGCCTCGGCAAACATATGGGCCACGGAGAGGTACTTAATCTTATCACATTTTACATCCGGCTTGGGGGGAACGGTGTCGAGGAAAATGCACTCCTCCAGCACGCTGTCCTGAATGCGCTGCACTGCGGGGCCGGAGAGCACGCCGTGTGAGGCGCAGGCGGTCACCGACTTGGCCCCGCCGATCTCCACCAGGGCTTTGGCCGCGCCGCACAGGGATCCGCCGGTGTCCACCATGTCGTCCAGGAGGATGACCCGCTTGTCCCTCACGTCGCCGATGATGTTCATCACCTCGGAGGAGTTGGCCTTCTGCCGGCGCTTGTCCACAATGGCCAGGGGCATGCCCAGCTTCTGGGCAAAGGCGCGGGCGCGGGCCACGGAGCCCACGTCGGGGGAGACCACCATCACGTCGTCCTGCTCGCCGAAGCGATCATGGAAGTACTGGGTGAAGATGGGGGAGCCCAGTAGGTTGTCCACCGGGATATCAAAGAAGCCCTGGATCTGGTTGGCATGCAGGTCCATGGTGAGCACCCGGTCGGCGCCGGCACGGGTAATCAGGTTGGCCACCAGCTTTGCGGAGATGGGGTCGCGGGGCTTGGTCTTGCGGTCCTGGCGGGCATAGCCGAAATAGGGCATCACCGCGGTGATGCGGCCGGCGGAGGCCCGCTTGAACGCGTCGATCATAATGAGCATTTCCATCAGGTTGTCATTGACCGGCGCGCAGGTGGACTGCACCACAAACACGTCGGAGCCGCGGACGGTCTCATAGATGGAGACAAAATTCTCCCCGTCTGAGAACGCGCCCACCTCGGCGTTGCCCAGCTGTACGCCCACTTCCTTGCAAATGGCCTCTGCCAAAGGGCGGTTGGAGGTTCCGGAAAAGATCTTGATATCCTTACCGTGTGCGATCATGTTCTACATCCTCTCAATTTCTTTATATAGCACGTATTTCCACGCGCTTATCCCGCCCGCGGGCGGGCCCCTTCCTGCTCCAATCTGCGGCCTCCGCGCCTCTGGCGGCGCCGCCGGCGGGTCCATCTTCCCCTTCTCAATCCTTTACGCCACAATTATACCAAAGTGCCGGAGAAATTGCATCGTATTTTTCAAAAAAGTACATATTTCTTTTGCTCTTGGGATGATTGCACAAATTCCGCCTGTTTTGTCCGCGCTTTCCGGATATTTCGCCTCATTCCCCGCCGCCGGAGCCCGCTCTGTCCGGCCGGAGCGCCCTGCGTTTTCTCCCTTTCCTGCAAAAGAAAGAAATTCATCAGAAAATCTTAAGGTATTTCCCCCGCGCAATGTGTATACTAAGTGTATTAATTCGCTTCATACACTTATCACCCTACCACGCGAAAGGAGCCGGGACGATGATTAGTCTCAACTACCGCGATGCGCGGCCCATCTACGAACAGGTAAAGGACGGGCTGCGGCATCTGGTGGTCACTGGGGCGCTCCAGGCCGGAGATAAATTGCCCTCCGTCCGTGCGTTGGCCTCTTCCCTGGCCATCAATCCCAACACCATTCAGCGGGCCTACGAGTCCCTGGAACACGAGGGCTATCTCTACACCGTCATGGGCAAGGGGTCCTTTGCCGCCCCTCAGGAAGGAGTGGACCAGGCCAGGCGCAACGCCCTTCTGGTCCAGTTTGACGGCGCCGCAGCCGAGCTTTTGTTTCTCGGCATGACGCCGGAGGACCTGTACCAGCGCCTGCGGGCGGCGGCCGCCCCCGCGCGAGAGGAGGAGCAGCATGATTGAGGCAAACAACCTGGTCAAAACCTTTGACCGCTTTCGGGCCCTGGACAGCCTGACCATGACGGTCCCGACCGGCTCCATCTACGGCCTGGTGGGCCCCAACGGCGCCGGCAAGTCCACCCTGCTGCGCCATGTCACCGGGGTCTTCCGCCAGGATTCCGGCACACTGACCGTGGACGGCAGTCCCGTGTATGAAAACCCTGCGGTCAAGGTCCGCATGAACAGCATTCCCGACGAGCTGTACTCCTTTCTCTCCGCCTCTACCCGGGACATGATGCGTTTCTACCAGGGCTTTTACCCCCGCTTTGACGCCGCCCGCTACCAGGCGCTCAAAGACGTGTTCCCCACAGTGGACGAGCGGCAGCCCATCCGCCGTCTGTCCAAGGGCATGCAGAAGCAATCTGCCTTCTGGCTGGCCATGAGCTGCCGGCCGGACATTCTGGTGCTGGATGAGCCGGTGGACGGCCTGGACCCGGTGATGCGCCGACAGGTATGGAGTCTGCTTATGGGGGATGTGGCCGAACACGGCACCACGGTGCTGGTCTCCTCCCACAACCTGCGGGAGCTGGAGGACGTGTGTGACCATGTGGGCATTCTTTCCCGGGGAAAGGTGCTCATTGAGCGCTCCCTGTCCGACCTGCAGGAAAATCTGGTGAAAATGCAGGTGGTGTTCCAGGAGCGGGAGATGCCCCAACTGCCCGCGGATCTGGAGGTGCTCAACGTGGCCCAGGTGGGGCGCATTCACACCCTCATTGTCCGGGGCAACGCCACCGAGGTCACCAACCGTCTGGCGGTTTACGCCCCCATCCTCATGGAGGCCCTGCCCCTGACCCTGGAGGAGATCTTTATCTATGAGCTGGGAGGTGAGGACTATGCGGTCCGTGACATCGTGCTTTAACGTTACCCTGTTCCGGAAGAATCTGGCCCGCTTCTGGCCCATCTGGGGCCTGTACGGGGTCATCTGGTTTTTTCTGATTCCCGTGGCCCTGTTTACCAACCGCAACGCGGACTGGACCCTTTCCCAAGCTCTCCCGCTGGGGTATCTCCCCATGGTCGGCCTTTGGATGGCCGCGCTCTTCGGCATTTTGGGTGCCATGGCGGTGTTTTCCTATCTCTACGGCAGCCGCTCTGTGGGGCTGCTGCACGCCCTGCCCGTGCGGCGGGAGGCTCTGTTCCTCACCAACTATCTCTCCGGGCTGGCGTTCTTTTTCCTGCCCCATCTGGCTGTCTTTCTCATCGCCCTGGCCACTGAGGCGCTGATGGGTATTCTGGTGTTCTCCAGCCTGTTCCTCTGGCTGGTGGCGCAGAGTCTTCTGTGCCTGTTCTTTTACTCCTTCGCCGTGTTCTGCGCCATGTTTACAGGCCATATCCTCGCCCTGCCCGCCTTTTATGGCATCCTGAACGGTCTGGCCTACGGGCTGGTGACCCTCTTCAATACCATGGCCCAGGAGTTCCTCTTTGGGTACGTGGGCGTTGACCGCCTGTACGAGGCCGCCGCCTGGCTTACCCCCCTGCTTCAGCTGGCCCGGCACATGAATGTGCGTTATGACGAGGCGAATCTGGCCCGTTTCTCCGGACTGAGCTATATCTTTTTCTACGCCTTGGTGGGCGTGGTGCTGGCCGTCCTCGCCCTGCTCGTCTACCGCCGCCGTCAGCTGGAGTGCGCCGGCGACGTGGTGGCGGTGAGCTGGGTCCGGCCGGTATTCAAGTATGGTCTGGCCGCCTGCTGCGCCGTGGCCCTGGGCATGCTGCTCTACAGCATCTTCTATGCCATTACCCCCCACAGCCCATGGACCCTGCTGCTCTTTATGCTCCTCAGCGGCGCATTGGGGTATTTTATTGCTGAAATGCTGCTGCGCAAGACCTTCCGGGTATTTCACCGGGGCTGGAAGGGTTGTGTGGTGCTGCTGGTCTGCCTGGCCGCGGCCATGTGTGTTATGGAGCTGGACCTGACCGGCTTTGAGCGCCGCCTTCCGGATGCCGACCAGGTGGCTTCCGCGCGGATCAGTTCCATTGGCTCCTACCCCTCGGACGACTGCAGCTATGCCGACCTGGAGCTCTCTAAGCCAGACGATGTGGCCCTGCTGGTGCAGCTGCACCAGGCCATTGTGGATCGAAAGGACGAATTGGACGGCGTTGATCTGGACGGCTGGATTTCTGAGTCCCGTGACGGCCTGGAGGTACAGACCGCTGGCTTCACCAATTTTGAGATCACCTATCAGCTTAAGAACGGCGGCACCCTCATCCGCCACTATGCCCTGCCCATCACCGAGGAGGCCCTGAATACCTCCGGCTCCCCGGCCGCCCTGCTGAATCAGCTGATCAACACCCCGGCTCTGACGGAACAGGCCTATTTCCACAGATGGGACGAGAACTGCCGTCTGGTGGACATTACCCTTACCAGTGTGTACGATCCGGAGACGGACAGCTACACCGATCTCTATTTTACCCCCTCTGAGGAGTTGCTTTCCGCTGTCCGGGAGGATCTTCTCTCCGGCGACCTGGGCCGGCGCTATCTGCTGGAGGACGAGGCCCGGCTGGAGAACTGTTACCGCAGCGACCTGGTGCTCACCTTTACCGCGCCCGTCAGCGCTCAGTACAACGGCAGACCCGGCTCCGCCGAGGCGGACGTCACCTTTACCATCTGCATCGGTCTGGAGGCCAGCGCCTCCCGAACGCTGGCCGTCCTGTACGACGCCGCGCCGGAGCTGACCGCCGACCGGCTGCAGACCCACGCGGACCTTGCGCGTTTCGACTGATCCCCTGTCTGCATCCCCTGCTTTTCAGCCGCCCCGGGCGCTCCGGGGCGGCTCTTTTTTGCGGCAGGCGGACGGAGCTTTTCCACTGAATGACCCAAGTTCAATTTCTCTCAAAAGTGTCTATTTCCTTCTTTCTCAGGTTGATTTTTTCAGTCCCCGGCGTTATAATTTGAACTGAAGGGTATTTCCAGCGCGGAATCAAATAAAATTGGAGGTCTCATCAATCATGAAAGAAGTCTATGTAGTCAATTGCTGCCGTACCGCAGTCGGTTCCTTTGGGGGCAGCCTGAAGGATGTGCCCGCCGTGGATCTGGGTGCCGCCGTTGTCAAGGAAGCGCTCAACCGCGCCGGCGTGAAGCCCGAGCAGGTGGACGAGCTGATGTTCGGCTGCGTTCTGACCGCCGGTCTGGGCCAGAACGTGGCCCGCCAGGTGAGCGTAAAGGCCGGCATTCCCTATGCCGTCCCCTCCTACACCGTCGGCATGGTCTGCGGCTCCGGCATGAAGACCGTCATCGAGGGTGCCCGCGCCATTCTGGCCGGCGATGCCGACGTGATTGTGGCCGGCGGCACTGAGAACATGTCCGCCGCTCCCTACGCTCTGCCCGCTGAGCGCTGGGGTGCCCGCATGGGCGACAAGAAGGCCGTGGACACCATGATTAAGGACGGCCTGTGGGACGCTTACAACAACTACCACATGGGCACCACCGCCGAGAACATCTGCGATGTGTGGGGCATCACCCGTGAGGAGCTGGACGCCTTCGGCGCCGCCTCCCAGCAGAAGACTGAGGCCGCCATGAAGGCCGGCAAGTTCGCGGACGAGATCGTGCCCGTTATGGTCAAGAAGAAGAAGGAAATGGTGGAATTCAAGGTGGACGAGTTCCCCAAGGCCGGCGTGACCGTCGAGGGCATTGCCAAGCTGAAGGGTGCCTTCCCCTGCGGCCCCGAGGGTGTCGAGGACGAGATCGTCCACACCTTCCCGGTCACTGAGTGCCATGAGGCGGACGCCAGGAAGCACGTGCAGCGTGTGACCGCAGCCCAGGCCTCCGGCATCAACGATGGTGCAGCCGCCATTGTGCTGGCCAGCGGCGAGGCGGTTGCCAAGTATGGCCTCAAGCCCATGGCCAAGCTGGTCTCCTGGGGCCAGGGCGGCGTGGATCCCAAGATCATGGGCGTGGGCCCCGTGCCCGCCTCCCGTCAGGCCATGGAGAAGGCCGGCCTGAAGATCGACGACATCGACCTGGTGGAGGCCAATGAGGCCTTTGCCGCTCAGTCCATCGCTGTGGCCCGTGAGCTGCACTTTGACATGAACAAGGTCAATGTCAACGGCGGCGCCATTGCCATCGGCCACCCCGTGGGCTGCTCCGGCGCCCGCATCATCGTCACTCTGCTGCACGAGATGGCCAAGCGCCCCGACGCCAAGAAGGGTCTGGCCACGCTGTGCATCGGCGGCGGCCAGGGTGTTGCCACCATCTTCGAGAAGTGCTGAGCATAGGCAGATAGGCAGTTGCAGTGTACCTTGAGGGAGGGGCGCTTCCCGCCCCTCCCTCTTCTTTTTACACTGTGCTTTATACATTTAATTAGGAGGGTATCAATCGTGGCTAAGATTATTTCCGTAGAGGAAGCTGTCTCCATGATTCCGGATGGCGCCAGCATCATGTTTGGCGGCTTCCTGGGCTGTGGCAGCGCGCACCACATTATCGAGGCTCTGGCCGCCAGCGGCAAGAAGGATCTGACTATCATCGGCAACGACTGCGGCATGGCTACCGGCCCCAACGGCATTGAGTTCTATGGCATGGCCAAACTGGTGCACAATCATCAGGTCAAGCGCGTCATTGCCACCCATGTGGGCATGACTCCCGACGTAGGCACCCAAGGCATGGTGGACAAGACCCTGCAGGTCGACCTGGTTCCCCAGGGCTCCCTGGCTGAGATGATCCGCGCCGGCGGCGCCGGCTTGGGCGGCGTGCTCACCCCCACCGGTGTGGGCACCATTGTTGAGGAGTCTCCCCTCTGCCTGGGCAAGCAGACCATCGAGGGCCGTGACTACCTGCTGATGAAGGCCCTGAAGGCCGACATTGCGCTGGTAAACGCCCACTATGTGGACAAGGCCGGCAACATGTGGTACAAGGGCACCACACGGAACTTCAACACCGTGGCCGCCACTGCCGCCAACATCGTGATCTGCGAGGCCGACCACCTGGTTGAGGTGGGCGACATCGAGCCGGAGAACGTGGTTACGCCCGGCGCCTACATCAATTACATCGTGGATGGAGGGAAGCTGTAATGGAAAAGTCTGAGATCAAGGGCTTTATTGCCAAGCGTGTCGCCGCCGAGCTGAAGGACGGCGACGTGGTCAACCTGGGCATCGGCCTGCCCACGATGGTTCCCGCCTACCTGCCTGAGGGCGTGCACGTCATCCTGCAGTCCGAGAACGGCATTATCGGCACCGGCCCCAAACCCACTGCCGACGAGGCGGAGCCCTTCTACAAGACGGACGCCGGCGGATCTCCCGCTCAGGCGGCCAAGGGCGGCTGCTACATTGACTCCGCCACCTCCTTCGCCTTTATCCGCGGCGGCCATGTAAACGCCACCATTCTGGGCGGTCTGGAAGTGGACGAGGAGGGCTCCCTGTCCAACTGGATCATCCCCGGCAAGAAGATGCCCGGTATGGGCGGCGCCATGGACCTGCTGGTGGGCGCCAAGACCGTGATCGTGGCCATGGAGCACACCGCCAAGGGCAAGCCCAAGATTCTGAAGAAGTGCACCCTGCCCTACACCGCAGTCCACTGCATCACCAAGATCATTACCGAGATGTGCGTCATCGACGTGACCGACAAGGGTCTGGAGCTGGTGGAGATCAACCCCGAGTTCACGGTGGAGCAGGTCCAGGCCGCCACCGAAGCCACACTGATTGTTTCCCCCAACCTGAAGCCCATGTGCTGAATGCGCGAAAAAAGGACCTGCGGCTTACGCCGCAGGTCCTTTTTGTTTCATTGACAAGACTATGTACTGTATATTGTTTTCCGCCCCTCTTACTCCTTGATATGGGCGAGGGCCTTGGCGAGGGATTTTTTGTGGAGGAGGTTGCTCTGTCTGGAGATCATGATGCGCTGCGCCTGAGGGGAGCCGGCGCCGTGCATGGACTCGGTGCGGTAGCCCACGGCGGCGGTGCCCAGGGTCAGGTTTTCGATCAGCCGCAGGATGCGCAGGCGGTTCTCGGTGCTGACCCCGTC
>NZ_JACOEA010000012.1 GCF_014281125.1 Lawsonibacter celer
TTTTCATGTTGGCGTTACCTATCTTTCCGGCCCGTCTCCAGGCAAGTATTTTCGGCGCAGGTGAGCTTAACTTCCGTGTTCGGGATGGGAACGGGTGGACCCTCACCGCAATCAACACCAACTTACTTTCTTTTGAAAAAGAAAGTAAGCAAAGAAAACTTCCATAAAACTTTTCTCTCCTTACCGTCTTTCTCAACAGTAAGCTATCATATGCACTTTAAAATGATGGTGACCCGTACGGGAATCGAACCCATGTTTGCGGCGTGAGAGGCCGCCGTCTTAACCGCTTGACCAACGGGCCATTTGGTGCGCCTTCAGGGATTCGAACCCGGGACCCACTGATTAAGAGTCAGTTGCTCTACCAACTGAGCTAAAGGCGCATACGCCACCATCAGGGTGTCTGCACCCTCAAAACCGAACAATATAGATTCCGAATATTTTGCAAGCGCCTGCATTTCTTCATGTTAAGGTCAAGCCCTCGGCTGATTAGTACCGGTCAGCTGCACGCCTTACGACGCTTCCACCTCCGGCCTATCAACGATGTAGTCTACATCGAGCCTTACTCCACAAAGGATGAGAGATCTAATCTTAGGGGGAGTTTCACGCTTAGATGCCTTCAGCGTTTATCTCGTCCGAACATAGCTACCCAGCTGTGCCGTTGGCACGACAACTGGTGCACCAGAGGTTCGTCCATCCCGGTCCTCTCGTACTAAGGACAGCTCCCTTCAAATCTCTTACGCCCGCAACAGATAGGGACCGAACTGTCTCACGACGTTCTGAACCCAGCTCGCGTGCCACTTTAATCGGCGAACAGCCGAACCCTTGGGACCGAATCCAGCCCCAGGATGTGACGAGCCGACATCGAGGTGCCAAACCTCCCCGTCGCTGTGGACGCTTGGGGGAGATCAGCCTGTTATCCCCAGGGTAGCTTTTATCCGTTGAGCGACGGCACTTCCACTTGCATACCGCCGGATCACTAACTCCAACTTTCGTTACTGCTCGACCCGTCGGTCTCGCAGTTAGGCTCGTTTATGCGTTTACACTCAATGCACGATTTCCGTCCGTGCTGAACGAACCTTTGAGCGCCTCCGTTACCTTTTTGGAGGCGACCGCCCCAGTCAAACTGCCCACCTAACAGTGTCCCCCGACCGGATTCACGGCCGCAGGTTAGAAATCCAGCAAATCAAGGGTGGTATCCCAAGGGTGACTCCACCTAAGCTGACGCCCAGGCTTCCAAGTCTCCCACCTATCCTGTACATGATTTACCGAATTCCAGTATTAAGCTACAGTAAAGCTCCATGGGGTCTTTCCGTCTAGTTGCGGGTAACCGGCTTCTTCACCGGTACAACAATTTCGCCGGGTGGGCTGTTGAGACAGCGCCCAAATCGTTACGCCATTCGTGCGGGTCAGAACTTACCTGACAAGGAATTTCGCTACCTTAGGACCGTTATAGTTACGGCCGCCGTTTACTGGGGCTTCAATTCAAACCTTCGCTTGCGCTAAGCTCTCCTCTTAACCTTCCAGCACCGGGCAGGCGTCAGCCCCTATACGTCATCTTTCGATTTAGCAGAGACCTGTGTTTTTGGTAAACAGTCGCTTGGGCCTATTCTCTGCGACCCCCCGTAGGGGGTTCCCCTTATCCCGAAGTTACGGGGTCATTTTGCCGAGTTCCTTAACAACCCTTCTCCCGTTGGCCTTAGGATTCTCTCCTCATCTACCTGTGTCGGTTTGCGGTACGGGCGCCTTAGTATACCTCACACCTTTTCTCGCCACAGAGCATCGGGGACTTCCCTACTATATTTCGGTCCCTTACGCCCGGGTCGACCAACGCCCGGGTTCCCCTATCTCCATGTGTCAGTGTGCTTAAAGTTCGGCGGCTACGGAATTTCTACCGTATGTGCATCGGCTACGCCTTTCGGCCTCGCCTTAGCTCCCGGCTTACCTTGGGCGGACGAACCTTCCCCAAGAAACCTTAGATTTTCGGCCATTATGATTCCCACATAATTCTCGCTACTTATTCCGGCATTCTCACTCGAATAAAGTCCACCGCTGCTTCCGCTACGACTTCACCCCTTATTCGACGCTCCCCTACCCCTGCCTTGCGGCAAGCCCAAGCTTCGGTTAGATACTTAGCCCCGTTAAATTTTCCGCGCAGAGTCACTCGACCAGTGAGCTATTACGCACTCTTTTAATGAGTGGCTGCTTCTAAGCCAACATCCTGGTTGTTTTCGCAACTCCACATCGTTTTCCACTTAGTATCTATTTGGGACCTTAGCTGTGGGTCTGGGCTGTTTCCCTTTTGTCCACGAGACTTATCTCACGTAGACTGACTGCTGATCATCAATTAGCCGGCATTCTGAGTTTGATAGGGTTCAGTAACCTTATCGGCCCCTAGCCCATTCAGTGCTTTACCTCCGGTAATCTAAATCAACGCTAGCCCTAAAGCTATTTCGGGGAGAACCAGCTATCTCCGAGTTCGATTGGAATTTCACCGCTACCCACAGGTCATCGCCGGACATTGCAACGTACGTGCGTTCGGTCCTCCATGGGGTTTTACCCCCACTTCAACCTGCCCATGGGTAGGTCACCCGGTTTCGGGTCTATTGCAACAAACTTTATACGCCCTATTCAGACTCGCTCTCGCTTCGCCTCCGGTACTGAATACCTTAAGCTTGCTTGTTACAATAACTCGCCGGACCATTCTACAAAAGGTACCTCATCAGCCATTAACGGCCTTTGAGTGCTTGTAAGCACAAGGTTTCAGGTTCTGTTTCACTCCCCTCCCGGGGTCCTTTTCACCTTTCCCTCACGGTACTGCTCCTCTATCGGTCATCAGGTAGTATTTAGGCTTGGAGGGTGGTCCCCCCAGTTTCCCACCGGGTTTCACGTGTCCAGCGGTACTCTGGAACTCGACTGACAGAAATCGGTTTTCGTCTACGGGGCTCTCACCCGCTCTGGCTGGCCTTCCCATACCATTCGACTAACCTATTACTGCCGTTGTGTCGGTCCGCAACCCCGGAGAATAAATCCTCCGGTTTGGCCTCTTCCGCGTTCGCTCGCCACTACTAGCGGAATCTCTGTTGATTTCTCTTCCTCGCCCTACTTAGATGTTTCAGTTCAGGCGGTTCCCCGCGTACGCCTATTTAATTCAACGCACGCTGACAGAGTATTGCTCTGCCGGGTTTCCCCATTCGGAAATCTGCGGGTCAAAGCTTATGTGCAGCTCACCGCAGCTTATCGCAGCTTGTCACGTCCTTCTTCGGCTCCTGATGCCAAGGCATTCCCCTTGCGCTCTTTATAGCTTGACCTTAGTAGAACAACCTCTTTTCAAGCTGTTCTCTAGATCATGAATTATGCAGGCTTCACAGAAGTTTTTGCTTGGCTCATTGTTTTTACCCTTTTATCCAGAACAGCTTCCGCTATTCTTAAAGTTTCCACAATTTGCTTTTGCCCTCTGTTGCTTGCTTCATCATTCTTCATCTACATTGTTCAGTTTTCAAGGTGCAGACCTTCCGGCCTTTTTCAAGACCAGATTGAAACGCTTAATCGCTCAAACGCTTCAATCCACTCTCGAATCTCTATCAAAGCTCCCTTTGCTTCCTTCCTTTTCAAAAGAAAGAAAGTGGTGGGCCTAGATGGACTCGAACCATCGACCTCACGATTATCAGTCGTGCGCTCTAGCCAGCTGAGCTATAGGCCCATCTCGGTCGCCTTTTTCTTTTGGTGGAGATAATCGGGCTCGAACCGATGACCCCCTGCTTGCAAAGCAGGTGCTCTCCCAGCTGAGCTATACCCCCGTCGTCGCAAAGTCCGCTTCGCTGGGCTTTGAATGGCTCCCCAAGACGTATACCCTCTAAATTAAACAACGTGACGTCCACACCACCAGAAAGCTGACCTTAGGACGTTACGGCGCGCCGTTGGCTCAAAAAAGTGTTACCACTTCTTTGAGAATTATATGCCTCGCTGCGCTCGGCATGTAATTCGCGCCGAAGTCTCCTTAGAAAGGAGGTGATCCAGCCGCACCTTCCGATACGGCTACCTTGTTACGACTTCACCCCAATTATCGAACCCACCTTCGGCCGCGCCCCCATTGCTGTTAGGCTACGGACTTCGGGTGTTCCCGACTCTCATGGTGTGACGGGCGGTGTGTACAAGGCCCGGGAACGTATTCACCGCGGCATGCTGATCCGCGATTACTAGCGATTCCAACTTCATACAGGCGGGTTTCAGCCTGCAATCCGAACTGGGACGGCTTTTAGGGGTTTGCTCTGCCTCGCGGCTTTGCTTCCCTCTGTTGACCGCCATTGTAGTACGTGTGTGGCCCAGGACATAAGGGGCATGATGATTTGACGTCGTCCCCACCTTCCTCCGTTTTGTCAACGGCAGTCTCGCTAGAGTGCTCTTGCGTAGCAACTAACAATAAGGGTTGCGCTCGTTGCGGGACTTAACCCAACATCTCACGACACGAGCTGACGACAACCATGCACCACCTGTGTGAGACGCCCCGAAGGGAAGGACTATCTCTAGTCCGGTCGTCTCCATGTCAAGCCCTGGTAAGGTTCTTCGCGTTGCTTCGAATTAAACCACATACTCCACCGCTTGTGCGGGCCCCCGTCAATTCCTTTGAGTTTCAACCTTGCGATCGTACTCCCCAGGTGGGATACTTATTGTGTTAACTGCGGCACGGAGGGGGTCAGACCCCCCACACCTAGTATCCATCGTTTACGGCGTGGACTACCAGGGTATCTAATCCTGTTTGCTCCCCACGCTTTCGCGCCTCAGCGTCAGTTACTGTCCAGCAATCCGCCTTCGCCACTGGTGTTCCTCCGTATATCTACGCATTTCACCGCTACACACGGAATTCCGATTGCCTCTCCAGCACTCAAGAAAAACAGTTTCAAATGCAGGCTATGGGTTGAGCCCATAGTTTTCACATCTGACTTGCCTTCCCGCCTACACGCCCTTTACACCCAGTAAATCCGGATAACGCTCGCCACCTACGTATTACCGCGGCTGCTGGCACGTAGTTAGCCGTGGCTTATTCCTCAGGTACCGTCATTTCTTTCGTCCCTGAGAAAAGAAGTTTACAACCCGAAAGCCTTCATCCTTCACGCGGCGTTGCTGGGTCAGGCTTGCGCCCATTGCCCAATATTCCCCACTGCTGCCTCCCGTAGGAGTCTGGGCCGTGTCTCAGTCCCAATGTGGCCGGCCAACCTCTCAGTCCGGCTACTGATCGTCGCCTTGGTGGGCCGTTACCCCGCCAACTAGCTAATCAGACGCGAGTCCATCTAAGAGCGATAAATCTTTGGCAGTCAGAGCCATGCGACCCAACTGCATTATGCGGTATTAGCACAGATTTCTCTGTGTTATTCCCCACTCCTAGGCAGGTTACTCACGCGTTACTCACCCGTCCGCCACTAAGTAACCCTATCATTTGGACGAATCCTCAATCAAGGGCACTCCGTTCGACTTGCATGTGTTAAGCACGCCGCCAGCGTTCATCCTGAGCCAGGATCAAACTCTCAATAAAATGGTATCTAAACACTTCCGTGTTCAAATCACTTTATCGAAGCTTACCTTAGCTTCAAAGAAATTAGTTCCGAGGACCTTCCAAACATCTCTGCTTGAAAGGACCTACGTCCTTTCTGGTGCTTCGTGTTTCTTTCACGTTGTTTAATTTACAAGGTACACGCTCGTCCCTCATCCAGCCGCTCTCCCGAGCCGCTGTCAGGACTTTTAGTTTAACATACCCGCTGCTCGCTTGTCAAGTGCTTTCTTTCACTTTTTTC
>NZ_JACOEA010000013.1 GCF_014281125.1 Lawsonibacter celer
GGCTCCGCCTTTGAGGCCGAGGCCTTCGGCGTCTGCTGCGGCACCGAGGACAAGGACGAGGGCATGGGCGCGTTTTTGGAGAAGCGCAAGGAGAAGCATTTCAAAGGCAAGTAAGCGCGGCGCCTGCGGGGCATTCCTGCCGCCGGCGCTACGTCGCCCCCCTGACCTGGCCGTCGGCCGCGGTCTCCCCGCTGACAGTGACACCGCCTGTCCCCGTCTCCGCCTTGGGCGGAGGTCCGGGGGCAGGCGGTCTCCTCTCCCCATTCAGGTACCTATCCCAGCTCCCCTGCGGCGTTAAAAACCGCCCCCCGGGACCAATGGTCCTGGGGGGCGGTTTTATCCAGCGTTATACAGGCAGAGAGATCTTTTTGATCTCCTCCAGCAGCTTAACGTTGAAGTCCACATAGGCCTCGGTCAGCTGCTCACCCAGGGCCTTGCTGGCGCCCTGGGGCGGGTTGCCCACGTTGCCGTAGCGGTTGAACTTGCTCACATCGCAGCGCACGCCCACCGGGGCCTCCTGGAACTTCCACACATAGTTCTTGCGGATGCCTTCGCTGATGGCGCTCTCACCCACGGCGTGGGCCAGGTCCATATTCACCAGGTCCTCCCGGGCGGCCATGAGCATGGAGGTCTCAAAATAGCCGCCGTGGTCCTGACAGTTCCACTCGGGATTCAGCTGGGGCAGCACACTCCACCAGTCGTTGGCAAAGGTAAGCGCGCCGTGGCGGTCATACAGGTCGCCGGCCAGGATGTCCAGCACCGGGGTGTTGCCGCCGTGGCCGCTGACGATGAGGAAGCGCTTGGCGCCGTGGCGGATGTAGCTCTCACAGAAGGCCAGCATCAGCTGACGGTATGTATCCGGGTCCAGGCAAGTGGAGCCGGGGAAGCGGCGCACGTTGGCCGCATAGCCGTAGGTCATCACCGGGGCCACGGGGGTGTTGGCGCGCTCGCCGATGAGGGCGGCGCAGTGCTGGGCGATGATGGTGTCGGTGGCCAGCGGCACGTGAGGGCCGTGCTCCTCCATTACGCCGGTGGGGATGATGATGGTGTCGGTCTCAGTCATGGCGTCCCGGAAGTCGGTCCAGGACATACGTTCAATCTGGGTTGTCTTCATTTCCCTTACCCCCTTACAGATACACGCGCTTGAGCTCTTTGACCAGTTCCACGCAGTAATCCACATAGATCCGGCTCATCTCAGCCCCCAGCTCAGCGGTGGCCTCCTCGGCCCGGGCGCCGTAGTTGCCCATGGGCGTCAGCTTATCCAAGGTCACGCCGCAGGTGGGGATGTTCACCCCATCGAAGCGGAACTTGTCCGTATAAGTCAGCCGCTCGGTCAGGGAGGCACGGGGTACCGTCTTGGCCCGCTCCATGTGGCACAGGTCGGGGTCCACGTCCAGGACGAAAGAGGTCTCATGCTTGCCGCCGTGGTCGTCGCATTTATACTGGGAGATGAAGGGCAGCACCTTCCACCACTCAGAGTGCATGGCGATCACGTCGTTGTACTTGGCGTGCAGGTCGTCGCACACGAAGTCCAGGGAGTTAGAGTTGCCCCCGTGGCCGTTGACGAAGAGGAAGCGGCGGGCTCCATGCTGAACATAGCTCTCGGCAATCTCAAAGACCACTTTTCGCAGCAGCATGGGGTCCACGTTCACGGTGCCGGGGAAAGCGGCCAGGTTGTGGGTGGAGCCGATGGGGATCTCCGGGGCCACGGGCACGCCGGCCTGCTCGCCGATGCGGCGGGCCAGCTCCCGGGCCAGGATGGTGTCGGTACCCAGGGGGTTGTGGGGGCCGTGCTCCTCATTGCTGCCCACCGGGATGATGATTAGGTCGTTGAAGGCCATGGCGTCCCGGAACTCATACCAGGACATCTCACTGATAAGGGTCTTGTGCATAATCCGTTTTCTCCTTTCAGCCGATGGCGATAATGGGGTCGCCCGCATTGATGGGGAGGGAGGAGATGACATAGAGCATCACGCCGTCGCAGGGGGCAAAGTACTCGCCCAGCACGTTGGTGAAGTAGTCACGGA
>NZ_JACOEA010000014.1 GCF_014281125.1 Lawsonibacter celer
GCCTGAGGGGAGCCGGCGCCGTGCATGGACTCGGTGCGGTAGCCCACGGCGGCGGTGCCCAGGGTCAGGTTTTCGATCAGCCGCAGGATGCGCAGGCGGTTCTCGGTGCTGACCCCGTCCACGCCCTTGAGGTATTTCTCCACCACCGGCCCCAGCTTCTCGTCCCGCAGGTCGGCCTCGGAGGGCGCGGTAACCATCAGCCCGCCCGCGATGTCCTCTGCCAGCCGGGCGATCTCATAGGGGAAGCGGGTGACGTTCTGCTTGCACACATTGGCCAGCAGCAGGTCGATGATGTAGTTGCCGCTCTGGGTGGGATGCCCCTCGGCGGAGCAGGCGATGCCGCAGCAGTACAGCGTCTCGTTGAGGTGGGTCATCTCAATGAGCTTATCCTTCACATGGCTGGCCTTGGCCGCGCCGTTGTAGTCCGCCGCCACTGCGGCCGCGCCGATGAGCACGTCGCCCACGCCCACCTTGCACCCGCCGTAGCTCTGCCGGTGGTAGCCCGCGAAGCGCTCCACCATCATGCCCGCGAACTCCGTCTCCCCGTTGAGGAAGATGCGCTCGTTGGGCACAAACACGTTGTCGAACACCGTCAGGGCCTCCACCCCGCCGAACTCGCTGTTGCCCACGTCCAGCTCGCTGTTCTCCCGCTTGCGCGTGTCGCAGCTCTGCCGGCCGATGATCATAAAGATCCCCTCGCTGTCCATGGGCACCGCGAAGCTCACCGCGTAGTCCTTGTCCTCCGGGCCCATGGAGATGGTGGGCATCACGATGATCTCGTGGCTGTTCAGCGCCCCGGTCTGGTGGGCCTTGGCGCCCCGCACCACAATGCCGTCCTCACGCCGCTCCACCACGTGCAGGTACAGGTCCGGGTCGCTCTGCTCGTGGGGCGCCCTGCTCCGGTCCCCCTTGGGGTCGGTCATGGCCCCGTCCACCGTCAGGTCGTTTTCCTGGCAGTAGATCATGAACTTCCGGAAGTTCTCGTGGTAGTGGGTGCCGTACTTCTGGTCGGTCTCATAGGTGGTGGAGAACACGGAGTTGAAGGCGTCCATGCCCACGCACCGCTGGAAGCACGCCGCCGTTTTCTGCCCCAGCAGCCGCTGCATCTTTACCTTTTTCACCAGGTCCTCCGCCGACTGGTGGATGTGGGTGAACCGGTTCACGCGCTTGCCCGTGTACGGCGAAATGGCCGTCATCAGGTCCTCGTATTCCGCCTGCTGCGCCAGGTCGTACGTCATCCGTACGCTGTTCAAACTCGGCCGCAGGATCGGATCGTCCACCGGACGCTCCACCTTCTTCCCAAACATGTATACCTGCACTTTCATCTTCCCGATGCTCTCGATGTACTCCTCGCCTGTCATCAGTGCCAT
>NZ_JACOEA010000015.1 GCF_014281125.1 Lawsonibacter celer
AACAAAAGAATCATCACGATAGCGACGACAGGTGCGTGGCCGAAGAAGGAGAACAACCCGAACGTGCCGATGACGCCGGCGGAGATCGCGGAGGACGTGTACGAGTGCTGGCAGGCGGGAGCGGCGATGGCGCACCTGCATATGCGTGACGAGAACGGGAACGGGACGATGGACAAGAACAAGTTCCGTGAGACGGTGGAGCTGCTGCGCAAGAACCACCCGGACTGCGACATCATCATCAACATGACCACCTCCGGGGCCCTGACGGCCAACGACGAGGAGCGGAAGATTCACGTCAAGGAGCTGCGCCCGGAGATGGCCAGCTATGACTGCGGTTCCATGAACTGGCTGAACACGGGCCTGTTCCTGAACCCGCCGGCGTTTCTGGAGCAGCTGGGGAAGGACTTCCAGGAGTGGGGCGTAAAACCGGAGATCGAGGCGTTTGACCCCGGCATGATCGCCAACGCGGCGTACTACCTGAAGAAGGGGGTTCTGAAGGCGCCGCTGCACTTCCAGTTCTGCATGGGGTGCGCCAACGGCATTCCCGGGAGCATCAAGAACCTGCTGTTCATGAAGGAGACGATGGACACGCTGTGCCCTGGGTCCACGTGGAGTTGCTTCGGCGTGGGGCAGACGGCGATGGACATGCTGTACGCGGCGGTAGCGCTGGGCGGCGGCATCCGGGTAGGCATGGAGGACAACGTGATGTACTCCAAGGGCGTGCTGGCCAAGAACAACCGCCAGTTTGTGGAGCGCGCCGCCCGCGTCATCCGCGAGTATGGCTGTGAGGTCGCCACCCCGGATGAAGCCCGTCAGATCCTC
>NZ_JACOEA010000016.1 GCF_014281125.1 Lawsonibacter celer
GTGCACCCTGTGAACGTGCCCGCGTTCCAGGCCAAGCTGCAGTACGTGGGCCCCTATGACGGCAAGAACCTGAACCGGGAGTACCCGGGCCTGGCCACGGGCACGGTGACCCAGCGCATCGCTTACACCATCTCCAGCCAGCTGTTTACCCAGGCAGACTTCTACATGGACCTGCACGGCGGTGACATCCACGAGTCCCTGACGCCCTTCGTCATCTACTCCAAGCTGGGGGACGAGGCGCAGACGAAGCTGTCCCTGGAGGCGTCCAAGGCCCTGGGCGTGAAGTACGTGTGCGGCAGCGTGTCCACCAACGGCACGTTCGGCTGCGCGGCCACCATGGGCGTGCCGGGCTTCCTGGGCGAGATCGGCAACTGCGGGCTGTGGAGCGAGGACGAGGTGAAGCAGTACGTGGACGGCGTGAGCAACGTGCTGCGGCTGCTGAAGGTGCTGCCCGGCGAGGTGGTTGAGAACAAGGAGGCCGTGGTGGTGGACCACATGACCGGCCTGGACGCGCAGCAGACGGGATGCTGGTACCCCTGCGTGAAGATCAACGACGTGGTGAAGAAGGGGCAGAAGCTGGGCGAGATCCGTGACTACTTCACCAACGTGCTGGGCGAGTACTTTGCCCCCTGCGACGGCGTGATGCTCTATGTCATCTCCTCCCTCCCCATCAATGCGGGCGACCCCATTATCGCCATCGGCTGA
>NZ_JACOEA010000017.1 GCF_014281125.1 Lawsonibacter celer
CGCGCTTACTTGCCTTTGAAATGCTTCTCCTTGCGCTTCTCCAAAAACGCGCCCATGCCCTCGTCCTTGTCCTCGGTGCCGCAGCAGACGCCGAAGGCCTCGGCCTCAAAGGCGGAGCCGGTGTAGATATCGGTCTGCATGCCCTTGCGGATGCAGCGCTTGGACTCCTGCACCGCGATCTGGGCGTTGGCGCAGATGGCGTTTGCCAGCTCCAGCGCCTTGTCCATCAGCTCCTCAGGGGCGTACACCTCGTTCACCAGGCCGATCTCCTTGGCCTCGGCGGCGCTGATGGTCTTGGCCGTGAGGATCAGCTCCATGGCCCTGCCGATGCCCACAATGCGGGGCAGACGCTGGGTGCCGCCGAAGCCGGGGGTGATGCCCAGGCCCACCTCGGGCTGGCCGAACTTGGCCTTCTCAGAGGCCAGCCGGATGTCGCAGGACATGGCCAGCTCGCAGCCGCCGCCCAGGGCAAAGCCGTTCACCGCCGCAATCACGGGCTTGCTCATATTCTCCAGCTTGAGGAACA